>CBDCNB010000003.1:0-3338853 GCA_965219315.1 Bryobacteraceae bacterium
CGTAGCAATTAGAGAGGCCCCGAATCTGCCGAGTTGCGGGATTATGCGCTGGACAAGGAGTGCCTTGGCCGCTTCGCGTTGTTCTTTGGTTTGTTTTGCTATAAGAAAATCCTTCTGCTTTCACTTGCTTTAATCAAACAGTTAGATATAATAGAGTTGTGCCTGTGGTATCGCGGGTCGATGGATACCGGTTCTTCTTCTACTCCAACGAGAGTCGCGAACCGGCGCACATTCACGTCGCGCACCAAGACTGCGCGGCGAAGTTTTGGTTGAATCCGGTTCGGCTGGCCTATAACGATGGTTTTCGGAACTCGGATCTGACTGAACTGTTCTCCCTGGTTCGGGCAAATGAAACGCTTTTGCTGGAGAAATGGAATGAGTTCTTCACCCGTTAATTTCGATTCTGCGCCCGCCGCGTTGGCTCTCGACGTCCGCTTCGATCAGCACACCATGATTGTCGATTTGACCGATGGGCGCACAATTTCCGTCCCGCTGGCCTGGTTCCCCCGGCTGTTTGACGCTACGCCTGCGCAGCGGGCCGGATACGAGCTGATTGGTCGCGGCCAAGGAATCCACTGGGAAGCCATAGACGAAGATTTATCGGTCGCAGGGCTTCTTCACGGGAATCACTGAGATGGAGTACAAGCCGAATTGGGATATTGCCTCGATTCCCGATGAGCTGCTCTACAGCGAGATCGGGCGCCGCAATGCGGCCCGGCGTACTTCTCCTTTGGGTGGCTTCCGTGAAGGTGCGGGACGCCCACCGCAGCTAGTCGACTGCCCGCTAGGTTGCGGAGCCAAGATCACCAAGACTGCGGCTCGGCGCGGCCACGGCTGTAAAACGAAATAGTGAGTTCATTCTCCCGCGAGGGTCCGCTTCGAGTGGCAGCCATGACAAAGTCCTCGACAATGGCGAGGCTCTAAACGCAGCTCCGGACAATTTCGCAGCTTCTTGATGTGACAAACGTCCGTCGCGGCCCGCCTGCCGCCACTGCGACTCGTACCCGCGCCTGCCCGAGTTCCCCCGATGAATTCCATAACGCCTCTGCACGCCTAGAGCATGGGCCGGGCAATACACGCGCCCACGCGGGGCGCGACGTGGAAGAATAACGGTCCCAACTCGGAAAACAAGTTTCAATCCACGCGCCCACGTGGGGCGCGACTTTTGGCCACAATTGCATTGCCTAGCAGCATCGGGTTTCAATCCACGCGCCCACGCGGGGCGCGACGTATGGCCTAACAATAAAGTCCCACAATTCGAAGTTTCAATCCACGCGCCCACGCGGGGCGCGACTCAGCAGGGGCATTTAGTCGATCTGGTCAAGGGCGTTTCAATCCACGCGCCCACGCGGGGCGCGACCGGTCTTGCGCGGCGGCAACGACTCGGTTATGATGTTTCAATCCACGCGCCCACGCGGGGCGCGACAAATAAAACTTTGCTTTGTCCGTCTGCCGTTAATGTTTCAATCCACGCGCCCACGCGGGGCGCGACGCGCGATAATCTCTTCTGCTCGTCTGCCATTTAGTTTCAATCCACGCGCCCACGCGGGGCGCGACATCTGTGGACCGTCGCCGACGGTTCAATTGGGGATGTTTCAATCCACGCGCCCACGCGGGGCGCGACCCAGTACGTGATCGCTTTCCAGACCATGTGTTTAGGTTTCAATCCACGCGCCCACGCGGGGCGCGACGTAAGGAGATCGGCTATCGGGAGAAAGAGCCGGAGTTTCAATCCACGCGCCCACGCGGGGCGCGACCCATCGAGCCTTTTTCGTACATGCTCGAAATCTTAGTTTCAATCCACGCGCCCACGCGGGGCGCGACTATACGCAGGTCGATGGAGGAACAAGGATAGAGATGTTTCAATCCACGCGCCCACGCGGGGCGCGACCGCGCTGAGTATCGTACACCTTCGGGATTAGATCGTTTCAATCCACGCGCCCACGCGGGGCGCGACTGCCCGTGTCCTAACTTGTTCAGACACAAGCCTCAACGATCTGCATTTCGCGGATCATCAAGTCTATAGATCCGTTTTCTTGGTTCCAGAACGTTTATTTCCAGCAACCTCAACTAACTAGATCATTTATCAGTATCGCGATTGTTCCAGGAAATTGATGTTCACTTCGGGTCCGCGCACCATCCAAAACGTCCCGTGGCAAAATCAAAACCGGCCTACAAAATCAAGGGTCCATCCGGCTCGTAACTGGGACGAGCGCCTACATGTTCGATCCGTCCCTTCCAGTTGTCCCCTAAAAAATAGAACCGCAAACTGTCCAAATCTGCTTCGACCAACGCCACCAACTCCGTTCGCAGCTTCACCCACTTTGCTGCATCTACCCAGCACTCGAACACCGAATTTTGTACTCGCTGCCCATAGTTCTCACAAAACTCGCGCCACGCGCCGCAATCGCCGTTTTCCTGCTGCTGACTCGGTACTCACGTCATATGCCACCAGCACCAGCATCATACGGCGTCACGCATCTCACTTCCAAAGAAAAGAAGGATAACCGTCCAGATCTCCCCGCAAGTACCTCGCCAACAAAGTCGCCTGTACATATGGAACCAACCCAAGCGGCACCCGTTCCTCTAAATAGGGATGAACAATCTCGTCTTGCTTGCGCTTCTGCCAAGCCACCAAAATCTCCTTGCGAGTCTCCTCATCCATCATCACCGCCCCATTTTCTAGTCGCCGGAAACCATCTGACGTCACCTGTTGCCGATTTACCAGTGTCAGCGCGAGCCGATCCGCCAACACCGGTCGCAACTCCTCCACCAAATCCAGCGCCAGAGAAGGACGCCCTGGCCTTTCTCGATGCAAATATCCTACCGCCGGATCAAGTCCCACCGTCTCTAGCGCACTTGCCACATCGTGTGTCAGTAACGTGTAGAAAAACGACAACAGCGCGTTTATGTTATCCAGCGGTGGTCGCCGGCTACGTCCACGAAAAAAGAAATGCTCTTTCTCTGCCAGGATTAAATGATCGAAAACACCGAAATACGTACGCGCCGCATCCCCTTCATGGCCCCGAATCTCATCGACGGAATTTGCCGCCCCAACTTCCTCTAAAATACGCTTCAATCGCAAGACCGCGGCATCCAAAACTACACGCTCTTTCGATTCACTCCGTTCGCGAGATGCCCGCAGCAGCGCCGTCCGGCAGTTAGCCACCTTCGCCAATACAACTGCCTTCGCAATCAACGCTGAAGCTGGTGCGCTGTCTGTCAACCGATACTGTTGCCGTCTCAGTAGAACATTTCCCGAAACCGGCCCTTGCACCTTGGCTAGAAAACGCCCATTCTCCGTCAAAAACGACAGCGCCACCCCCTTTTCCGCGCACATCCCCATCAGAAAGGGACTGCAACTCACCTGTCCAAAACACACGATCCCCGAAAGCGTATGTATCGGCACCCGCAGCTTTGTCTCGTCTTCCACTCGGATCGCAACGGTTTCCCCATCCTGCCCTAGCCGTGAGCCTTGCGTAGTCACGTAAAGAGTATTCAGCAGCGCCTTCATGAACTCTTGTTACTCCACCATTGCTCGCTGAAGATACACCGCTACCGGCATGACACGGGACATTGTCTTCGGTTGACATCGCTCCACTAAAGAACAACTGCTACATGCCTTCTTCAACACAGCCGCCGGAGTCTTTCCACTCTCGAATAGTTCATGCATCCGCCGCGCAAGCTCTTCCACCATTCCCCGCAACGGGCCATCGAAAACCACTGCCTGACGACGCCGTGTACTGCCGTCATAGATCGCTCCGTCCGAAATCTCCGTCGAAAACATTTCTTCCAGGCACAACGCCTGCGCGCAAAGCTGGATCCGGTATGCCATGTTTCCTGCCTTGTCACGGCTTCGCTTGTACTCCACCGGAAACGGCCGCCACAACCCGCGGCGTCCTTCCAGTTTCACTCCGCCCTCGTCTTTACTCATTGGCTGAAACTCCACAATATCCGCCTGCCCGGACAAACCCAACCGGAAACAATGAATCGGCATTGTACGCCGGATCAATACACCCGGCCTGGTCTCCATCTCACCGGAGTGCGCCCGCTCATGCAGCGCCGCGCCTTCCGCCGTGAACCGGTTGTCCTCCCAGACTCTTTCTATTTGCACCAGCGCCCAGCGGCGTTCGCAAAAAGCCATGTGCTGCAGCCCCGATAACGGCAGCAAATCGTCCTCGCTATATGTCGTCGTGGCGCTGGTGTCCATTCGTCCTATCCCGCTATGCTGCCATCTCCACTGCAAATGGTGTCAATAATTCCACCCCTGTCGGCAACTTCGAAACGTCCACCGCCGGTGCTTCGTAGTCCGTGTATTTTCGCGGACTAACCACTCCGTCTTTCAGTTTTGCTGTCACTAAGTCGAACAGCTTATGTGCCGGCGCTTCTCCCAGCTTCGATGCGTGCTTAAAGACGAACAATTCTCGCGGAGCCATCAGTCCCCTAGCTGCCGAACGATCGGTACTGAACATGTTGTCCAGCGCCGACCAAAGCAGTCTCAAATCATCCTCCGAAAAGCCGGTCTGCGCCGCGAACACCGGATTGATAAACCCATGCATCCGGTAAAGTCCATAGGCCACCGTGTGTTTCCGCCCGAATGTCCCTGTGCTGCCCGGCTTAATGTCCTTCTCGCCCGTAAATGCCTGTCTCGAAATCGTATGTTCTGTCGTAAACACGCGATCCAACGAACGTGAGAAGGTCACCTGCACCGGCCCACGGACCTGTCCGCAGTTGAAATTGGTCGTGCTCATCACCGCGCCGAACGCGCGCACGTCGAAAAAGTTTTTGCACATCCACTTCCGCGCCTTCTCGATATCGTCCTTTTTTGTGTATTTGCCCGCCGGCGCAATCTCTCCTTTTAAGTCCTCAAACGGACGCTTCTGCTTGCTTTCCAGCGTGCTACCCGACTGTACAAAAATCTCGTACCCCGTCCGCGCCCCCTCTCCCTGTTGCTGCTTCTGGTACACCCAATCGCGGATCTTTCGCTTGATGCAAACATCCGATACTAAACCTTGAAAGGTCTCCGGATCGAATCGCGGACTGTTATCCGAATCGGGATCGCCATTCGGATTTCCGTCCTGGCAGTCGAAGTAATACACAAAATCGTAGCGGTTCTCTACAATGCTCATCGGTTAGTTCTCCTCTTTTTCGTCTTCTAAATTTGCTTCGGATCCGGCAACAACGGCCTGGTTCTTACGGGCTTGTATCTGCGCCATCTGGTGCGCCCGTTGATGGTGATACCCGAGCGCGAACCGCCCTTGCCCATCCAAATCGAGCGCCTCGGGAAAGCGAAAGCCTGACGCCTCCTCGATCTCGCCATGCAGCGTTCCTAGCTCCTGGTCGATCCGCCATTTCGCGCCCGGATTTTCCCGCCGCAACTTACGCAAATGCTTATTGCCTAAGTCCTCCAGCTTCGGAAAAGCCAGCGTCGGATAGGTCGACGCAAGCGTATAATAACGGTCCGTTACCGTCTGGTTCACTTCCTTACTCGCCGCATACTGCAGTGATTCATAGACCGCCAGCAATCGACCGCACAAATACGCCTTGTGTCGCTGCTGTGGGTCGAGACTTTCCGTCATAAGACTCTCTCCTTCATTTCGCACTCCAATCTGATCGTTAATACAAAGTCGAATCAATCCCATCCGCGCTGTATCCAAACGCTTTTCCGAACTAACGCGCAAACGCGCTAACGCTGCCGACAGCATGCGATATCCCAGCGGCTGTTTCCGTCCCTCGATCGCTCGTCTGATCAACGCCACCACGCGATCCGCCGGTACATCCTCCGGCTCCCGATGAATCGCCCGCCTCAACTGCCAAAGGCTCGGGTACTCCGAACGCTTGCCTGAATACGCATCCGCTACGAGCAGCCCGGAAAACCACTCCTTCAGGTTCCCTTTTACTTCCGTCAGCGATTCCGCCACCCAGTAGCGGATCAACATGCGCCCGCCGTTCCCGGCCACCCCGATCATGTAAAACATATTGGGATCGAGTTCAACTTGCTCGAATTGCAGCAGTCGAGCCACTTGCGACGCCTCCGGCTGATCGATGCTCAACATGGGATCGAGCTCGGTCTTCTCCTTGGTCCAGAACAGAAATCCTACGCCCGCAATATCCCGCCGGTGTCCTCCGTCGCGGCGCAGCAGATCGTTCAAACCCAACACATAGGCCATGGCACGGTCCGGCGCTACTGGGCTGTTGGCATTCTGTTCCCATCCGTAAGACCGGAACGCCTTCTTATCGAACGACATCAAAGAAACTTCCGGGCGTCCACCCAAATTTCCAAGTCCCTTGATTTTGTCGTGCGTTCGTGCGATCGGTCCTGTACGGCCAGAGATCAAACACTCCATCTCATCGCCTTTCGCCACACGTCCTCTGGCGGCTTTGCGAAAGTGATTTCGCCAAAATTCACGTACTTCGGCCCGTTTCACCAACGGACCATTTACCGATAACGCTACGATTGCACCCGGACTAGCTTTACTCAAGGCCTCACTAGCACGTAAGACTTCCTCCTCACGATCATAGAAACGAACTGCGGCAAGTAACGCTTCATCGTTGGTCTGGCTAGCAGCGCCATTTAGTAGTTCAATAAAATAATTGTGATGACGAAGTTCTTTTACCTCGTCTCCATCCTTTGTCCATGGGCCAGTTCCGAGTACGTACTGGATGGAATCGGCAGCAAGTAGCGGGTACGACTTGGAGGGACTAGTTCGCGCCACTGCCGACTTCGGAATCAGCAGCGGGCTCGGCACCGCTACCGTCTTCTTTCCCCTTACGGCTGAAACATTGTTATGCGTGATGTTCAGGAACGTTCCCTCTCCATCCAGCTCAATGAGGTACGGAACAGGCTTTTCTTCAAACGCCTCGTCGCTCAACTGATCTGATAGATAAGTGTCCGCGTAATCCGCTAACGCTTGTACGAGCATCGCAGCACCTCCTCCCGTATATCTTTTTCCCGCAACACTACCTCAGGCCGCGTATCCATCACGCCGTTTTCCAGTTTTGCCGGGAAAAAGACAGGCCGGTTCCCTTCCGGACGAAACACGATGTCATACAGCATCCGTCCCAAATCTTCCGACACCGGCTCTGGAGTCTCCTCACCTGTCACCGGTTCGAACCGCGCCGCAAACTCGCGACAGCCAAGCGAAGGCTGCTGATAACACTGCCCCTTTTCCGCCCGCCGCATCAGCATGGCGGCATATTTCTGGGGCGAGTTCTCCCCATCCGCGCTGTAAACCAGCGGATACGCCTCAATCACATACGCCACATCTCGCAGCAACAGCGTGTTCCGAGGCGTGGCGTCCGTATCCATTCCTGCCCCGGCTATCTGGGGCAGGAATGTCGACGAATCGGCCATCCATCGTTTCACCGCAGCCGGCGACAGCTTGCTTTGCACCTCGTTGCGCCGGACGGAGGCATATTTCACTGGCTTCAGCAGCTTAATGCTGGTGACCACCCACCGCATCTCCGGCTTCCAGCAAATTGCGTCCAAAATATTCCGCGCCGCCGATGGAGTAGGCATTGGGTACGACGCCCGTTCCACCTTAGCCTCCGGCCGGGTAAAACAAGCAAACTCCCCCGAGATTTTTATTTGAATAGAAGTATTCTGCATGAGCCTCACTAGTAGTAACAAAACAAATACGAAAAATCAGACGATAAGGTGTGAGACTTCTTGGAAAAATCTCAAACCTTTTTGCAAATCGTAAAGCGTATCTCCCGCAATCCAAACGTTACTTGCGGGACGTAGTTCGCAAACGCCCGCTCGTTGCGCTTCTTTAAATTCCCAGGGCTGTAAACCGATCCGATACCGTTGTAACTTCCTCCGCAATTCACCAGTCAGTTGTCCGATTGCGTATAGCTCATCGATAAAAATCCTGCCCTCGCCATAAGGCACAAACACATCCTGGGTCCGCGAACTGATCATCTCGAATTGATCGGCCAAGGACGCGAATTTAAATCTGTTTCGCAATTCCAGCAGACTCGTTCCCAAATCGGCCTCGCCGTAATAGCGTTCGAAAAAATTCGCCATGGCTTCCAGGTCGTCGGGTTGGATTGAGCGACCGGCGGCCAACGCTTCCGTTATCCCTGCGGCATGTTCGTATTCATTGGGAGGCATTCGGTGATCTACAGGTTTAAATACAACGAGTCTTCCGCCTGGCTTTCCCAGGGAATCGGTCAACAAACCTTCCCGGTCTGCCCGCCCCGCTACTTGTACAATCGAGTCCAGCGGACCCAAGGCACGAAAAGCGACCGGGAAATCTACATCTACTCCTGCCTCGATTAATTGCGTCGACACAACAAGGCAAGGTTCGTTTCCCTTGAGCCGTTTCCGGATTTCCGCAAGGACATCGAGCCGATGGGCCGGGCACATGCGCGTCGAAAGATGAAATAACGCGCCGTCGTCCTTCCCTGCTCCTTTCAATTTGTCAAAAAGCTGTATAGCATGATCCCGTATATTCACCACGCACAAAGCTTGTTTCTCGCCAAGCATCCAGTCAGCGACTTCCGGCCAGTCCACTGTCTCCCGGATACGCCAATCGATAGTGACCCGGCGCAGTCGGCTGTGCAACGTGGCAGGCGCACGTACGATCTCCCGAACCGTTCCTGTTTCCCATCTGCAATCCTTCCGTTCCGCTTCAGCTGCTTTCTGGAATCCTGGTTTTGTCGCCGTCGACATGACGAACGTGCAGCCCCAATCTTTCGAGAGCTCATCCATCATGCCCAACAGCAATCCCAATAATGGTCTTGGTAGGACCTGCACTTCGTCGAGGATCACAATCGACCGGGCGATATTATGGACACGCCGCAAGTCGGAAGGATGATTCGAAAATAGGCTCTCAAAAAACCGTACGCTGGTGGTCACAACAAAAGGTGCATCCCAGTTTTCTGTTTCCGGACGCTGCCCCCCTTGTTGATAAAGGTCCTCTCCCTCCTGCTTCGGAGCAAAATGCTTTGAATCCCGCTCTGCTAACGGAGCAAATGACCCCGAATGATGCTCCAAGATGGCTTCGTTTCCAAAGATTTTCGCGTATACTTCAGCGTTCTGCTCAATGATCGATAAATACGGAATTACTACGATTATTCGGCGGTACTGCTCAGGGTTCATCGCTGCCCGCCTCAAAGCGAATGCCATTGCCGACAGAGTTTTCCCACCGCCGGTCGGCACCGAAAGTGACAAAAGCTGCTGTGGGAACTCCGCTGCCGTTAGACAGTCCTCCAAAACTTCGCGTCGTGCCTGCTTTACGTTCTCACTACCGCCCGTAAGCTGGGCAATATGCTCTAGCAAAATATGAAGGCGTTCGGCGCCTTGTAGAGGTGCTTGCATACTCGAACGCCCCGCCGTGTCTAGCCGATCGGCATCTACCAGGCAGCTAAACAACATGCGCGTGAACAGGTCGAATCTTCCGCCGACCTTCTCCAACTCCCGCGCGCCAGCCTGAAGAAGATTTCCGATTGCCGGCAAATCTCTACTCGCTCGACTAAGAAGCTCGACGGCTTCCTTCCTGCTTTGATTGGCACGATCCCGAAAGCAGTCAAAATCCGGCATTCCTGCGTGGTGTCCGGCAATTGCGAGCCCTATATGTGGAGCCTGTAGCCCCAGCGGATCACTCTTAGAACCGCCAAAGGCCATCGCCGCCCCATGAATGGCATGCGGGCACTTGCCTTTTCCAGTGGTAATCCGTTCCTGAAAACAATCGGTGTACTTCCCATAGTCATGCAGCAAGCCACTCCACCTCGCCAGCTCCTGAAAATGAACGTAATCCGGAGCGGCATGCCTTGCTAGCTCTTCTGCTAGATAACTGACATTTGTTAAGTGTTCGCGAAGCATTTGCCATTTCGCGCCCGGAGTGCCAGGCGGCAATCCATCGCGATCTGAGTGAGCCCAAAAAGTCATCGTGAGCCAGTTTATCGAAAATGAAGGAACGAACCCAGCCACCCTAACTCCATGGCTTCGTTCCGCATTTCTCCCCCCTCCGCCCCTAACCCCTTGCAACCAAAAGCATTCCCGCCCAAAGTTCGTTTCGTAAAATGACAGCGTATGGCCCGACGCCGCTTCTTTGTCCCCGAAATCCGCCGCGGCACCGCCGAACTCACCGGCCCCGACGCCGAGCATCTCGTCCGCGTCCTCCGCGCCGAAGCGGGCCAGCTTTACGAACTCTCCGACAACCAGAACCTCTACCTGGCCGAGATCACCGTCGCCCGCAAGTCGCTCGTCTCCTTCGAAATCAAGGAAGCACTTCCCCCTCCCCCGCCCTCGGTCGCCGTCACCCTCGTCGCCGCCCTCTTCAAGTTCGACCACTTTGAGTGGCTCGTCGAGAAAGCCACCGAGCTTGGCGTCACCACCATCCAACCCTGCGAAGCCACCCGTACCGAACGTGGCCTCGCCCAGGCATCCGGGAAGCGCCGCCACCGCTGGGAGCGGATCGCCCTCGAAGCCAGCCAGCAATCGCGCCGTGTCCATCTCCCGCTGATTCACCCCATCGTTCGTTTCGCAAAAGCCGTCGAAATGGAGTCCACCTGCAAACTCCTTCTCGATGAGGACAGCGCCGCCCTGCCTATGCTGAAGCAGCTGCCAGGGGAACGCTCCCCGAGCGATCATGTTGCTTTGTTAGTAGGGCCGGAGGGCGGATGGACCGAAGAAGAACGCGCGACCACAAAGAATGCCGGTTGGCGTCCCGTTTCTCTGGGACAAACGATATTACGCGCCGAGACCGCCGCCGTCGCCGCGCTTGCCGTGATCCAAGCCGCTTGGTCTTAAGCTCGTGAAGTAACGATCGCCGCGCTCACCGGCCGGCTGCCCACCGGAATCATCGCAAACAACGGCCCGATTCTGGTGGACTGCACCACTCCTGGCCTGAGCTTATGACCCTGGATCCCTGGGATGTGAATCACCGCCACATCGCCCGATGCCTCGTTCAGCACCAAAGCATACTGGCTATCCGGCGTAATCGCCACAAATCCCGGCTTCTGCCCCACCCCGACCACGCCCACCGTCATCCGCGTCTCTACACTCAAAACCGAAACATCGGAGGCGTCCCGGCTCGCCACAAATAGATAAGGAGGCGCGTCCGAGCACGCCATCACCCCCGGCGTCCGCCCCGCCAGCACCGTCTGGTCCACTTCCAGCGTCTGATACGGAAACACAATCGCCACCCCGTCCATTTCGGCTCCCGTCACAAACAACTGGCCGCCGTAACTGTCGAAACAGAGGTTTTCCGGCACCATCGCCAACGGAAGTTCGGCAATCACCTGCAGCGCCGGCACGGTCAGCGCTGTCAGCGTACGGTCCTGCCGGTTAGCCACCAATAGCATCTGCCCATCGGAACGGAAACGGACCGCCCCCACATCACCCGTCATCTGCGTCCGTAACCGCCGACCGCTGGGTAAATGCACCAACTCCACCGTCCCAGCCTTCCCCGTCGCAACGGCCGCATACCCGTTTGTAGAAACATCCAAGGCCGTTGGCTCGGCTTCGATCGCAAATCGCCTCGAAACGGCCAGTTTCTGAGCATCCACTTCCACCAGTTGGCCCCGATCCGAGTTCGCAATCGCCAGAAGACCCTTTCCATCCGGCGTCAATCTTATTTGGGAGACGTGGTCCGCCAAACGCCGGGTTGCTCTGCCGCGCAATTCGCCGTCTAATAGGTGGACGCTTCCCGTCGCCGGCGTCAACACATAATTCCGGTTGCCCTCCGTCGCCGAAATCACTGCCGTCGGCGAAGCACCCAGCTCGATCGTCTTCCAAAGCTCGAACGACAGCAAGTCCACCGCCGCCAAGCTATTCTCGCCTGCCGTCGCAATCAATGCGTGGCCTGGATACCCGCTCGTTTTTTTGCGAGTACAGGAGGCTGCGGCCGCGATGCCACTCATGGCCAGCCATCGTCGCCGCGTTATCGACTCAATCATGCAAAACCAGCCACTTCGAAGATAGTAACCTCACCAGACAATCCTTATAAAACAAGCCCTTTCCTATGCTACGCTCTGAGGAGCCTCACTTAGTACCTCTGTTACTTTCATGAATTTTCGGTCCATCTTCAGCCTGATTTCGTCCGATCTTGCCATCGATCTAGGGACGGCCAACACGCTCGTCTATGCGAAAAACAAAGGCATCGTTGTCAACGAGCCTTCCATCGTGGCCATCAACAAAAATACCGGCGAAGTGGAGGCGGTCGGACGCGAGGCAAAGGAAATGCTGGGCCGCACTCCCGGCAACATCGTCGCCATTCGCCCCATGAAGGACGGCGTCATCGCCGATTTCAAGGTAACCGAGCGCATGTTGAACTACTTTATTCTCAAGGCGCACGGTCGTAAAATGCTCGTTCATCCCCGTATCGTGATCGGCGTTCCCAGCGAAATCACCCAAGTGGAAAAGCGCGCCGTCGTCGATTCCGCCTATCGCGCCAAAGCCAGCGAAGTGCATCTGGTGGAGCAGGCCATGGTCGCCGCCATCGGAGCCGGTCTTCCCATTACCGAACCTTCCGGCAATATGGTGGTCGATATCGGCGGCGGAACCACCGATGTCGCCGTAATTTCGCTCTCCGGCATTGTTTATTCGCGCTCGGTCCGCGTCGCCGGCAATGAAATGGACGACTCCATCATGTCCTATTTGAAGCGCAAATACAACCTGCTGATCGGCGAACGAACCGCCGAGGCCATCAAGATCAATATCGGCTCCGCTTATCCGTTGGAACGCCCGCTCACGATGGAAGTCAAAGGCCGTAACCTCCTGGAAGGCGTTCCCAAAACCATTTGTATCGATGACAGCGAGATTCGCGAGGCGCTTTCCGAAGGGATTTCCACCATCATGAACGCCATCCGCGTCGCCCTCGAAAGAACTCCCCCGGAACTGAGCGCCGACATCAGCGATCACGGCATCGTGCTCACCGGCGGCGGAGCCTTGATCAAAAATCTCGACACCCGCATTCGCGAGGAAACCGGCCTGCCCGTGTCCATCGCCGAGGATCCGCTGGCTTCTGTCGTGCTCGGCACCGGCAAAATGCTCACCGATTTCAAGCTTCTACGCCGCATCGCCATCGAATAATGATCCTGTCTCGCCCCGGAACGCTTGGCAGCATTACCCCGTTCCCTTTACAGTAGGAAGTAAGCATGGAAGCATTGCTGAGCCGATACAGGAACCTGACTGTCCTGTTGGTGGTGGTGGTTGTCCAACTCATCTACCTGGCGTACCAAGTAAGAACGAACGGCAATGAACGTCTCATCCGTATCTGGGCCGTCACCGCCGTGACGCCGATGGCCGGAATTGTCGAGGCCGTGCGGCGTAATACCATCGGCTTCCTGGAAGATTACTTTATTCTTCTCGACGTGCGGGAACAGAATCGCAAGCTTCACGCCGATAACGATCAACTCCGCATGGCTAACATTTACTTTCGTAATCAGCTTTCCACGGCCGTCAATGCCCAGGCGTTAACTGCTTTTCAGAAGGAAATTCCTTCGAAAACAATCGCTGCTCGCGTGATCGGCAACAGCACGGTCGTCACCGCAAAAGCCGTTTTCATCGATCGTGGAACCACCGGCGGTATCGCCACGGGAATGCCCGTGGTGACTGCCGAAGGTATTGTAGGCAAAGTTTCGGCGGCTTATCCTCTAGTATCCCAAGTTCTTTTGGTGACCGATCCCACCTTCAAGGTAGGCGTCGAATCGCAGAAAGGACATGTCCACGGTGTACTGGATTGCGGTTCGGGACAGTGCGTAGTGGAGCAGATCGAAAATGAGGATAAAATCGGCGTCGGCGAGTGGTTCTATACCTCCGGCGAGGACCGCGTCTTCCCCCGAGGATTTCCCGTTGGCGAAGTGGTTTCCGCACAGCCCGGCCAAGGCATGAAAGATGTCCGACTGAACCTCAGCGGCGCCCCCGGCGGCGTGGACGAAGTTTTAGTGGTGCAAACCGGCGTTCATCGGCAGATTCCCGACACGCCGCCCGTCGAGCAGACCAACGTGGCCATGCTACCCGCTCCACCACCGGACGAAAAAGCCAAGGACCCGCAGTCGCCCAAAGGAGCAACCCAAGCCGAGCAGATCATGCGCAAATACAGCGATATCGGCAAAGAACAAGGCCACGTCTATGGTGGTTATGGCTCGAATCTGCCTAATTTCAATGTCAAACCAGAGAACGAGCAGCCATCGGCGGACGAATTGAAAAAGTCCGCGTCGAAAGAAACAGGGTCGACCGCAGCTCCTGCGCCTGGAAAAACCGCAGCAGAAAATTCTACCGTGCTGGGCGCACGTCCCGGCACGAAGACCTCGCCTGCAGCCATCCCCAACAAGGCTCCGCAACCTACTCCGGTTCTGCCTCTCGGTGCTCCCCGCCATAAGGCGGCTCCGCCGCAGCAATGAACGAGACCAGCGATCTTCTCCTGAAGCGACCAGTCCAACAAAATTGGTTCAGCCGGTTTCAGGTTGTCGCCTTGGTGCTTCTGACGCTGGTGGCGGTTGTCGGCAAGTTCTATCTGCCGCGCTTAATTCCCCATACCGAATGGCTGGAACTACCGCTCCTGTTGACGATTTACTTCGGGTTGATGAAGCACAGCCAGATTGCCTCGCTTTTCTTCGGAGCATTCGTCGGCTTAGCTGAAGACTCGCTTTCGCCCGCTAATCTGCCCATCGGCATGTATGGAATCACCAAAACGCTCGTTGGATACTTCGCCGCGTCGGTGAGCCTGCGGTTCAATGTCGATAACGTCATCATCCGCCTGGTCCTCTCCTTCTTTTTCTATTTTTTTCACGCTTTTTTTTACTGGATCATGCGACGTGCCTTGCTGGGACAAATCGTCCCGTTCGATCCCCAAGAAACATTTGTTCACGGCGCGCTGAACTCAGCCGTCGCCATTCCACTATTTCTTTTGCTGGATCGCCTAAAGCTCAACAACACCAACTGAGACTCTTTCTGGTACGATGCGAGTTTGCTGAGACAAATTCTGCTCATCCTCCTGCCGCTGCTTGCGGCCGCTTCTCCCGCTGTGGACCGCACGGGATGGCCGATGTACGGAGGAGCTCCAGACAACATTCATTACTCCTCTCTCACCCAGATCAATCGAGGGAATGTCGCGCGTCTTCAAGTCGCCTGGCGCTTCGATTCGCACGACGAATTTCACGGCTCCGAAATAGAGTGCAATCCCATCGTTGTCGACGGCACTCTGTTTGCTACCACCCCCAAGCTGCGCGTTGTTGCCTTGGATGCGGCGACCGGCAAACCACGCTGGAGCTTCGATCCCAATACAAACAATCCGGTGATCGCGAAAATGCGGAATCGCGGTGTTGCCTATTGGGACGCCTCAACCAGCGGCGGCAAACAGCGTGACAAACGCATCTTCTTTGCCTCGCGCCAATATCTCTATGCGCTAAACGCAAGCGACGGCAAGCCCGTAGCGGAGTTCGGCGACAATGGCCGCATCGACCTCAGCCAGAATCTCGGGCGCGATCACAGCCAGCTCTTTATCACTGCCACCAGCCCTCCGGTTCTCTATAAAGATTTCCTGATTGTCAGTACCGGCATCAGCGAAACTTTACCGGCCTTGCCGGGAGATATCCGCGCCTACAATGCGCGCACGGGAAAGCTTTGTTGGGCGTTTCACACCATTCCTCATCCCGGCGAACCGGGCTACGACACTTGGCCGAAGGACGCCTGGAAATATATCGGCGGGGCAAATAGCTGGGGCGGGATGAGCCTTGACGTCGATCGCGGTGTACTTTTTGTGCCCACAGGTTCCGCCACCTTTGATTTCTACGGATCGAATCGCCTGGGCGACGACTTATTTGCAAACTCCTTGCTGGCTCTGGACGCGACCACAGGTAAGCGCATCTGGCACTTCCAAACCGTTCGTCACGACCTTTGGGATCGCGATCTGCCTGCGCCTCCCGCTCTGGTGACGGTGCTTCGCAACGGACGTCGTGTGGATGCCATTGCCCAGATCACAAAATCGGGCTACGTTTTCCTATTTGACAGAGCGAACGGCAAGCCACTCTTTCCTATCGCCTACCGTCATTACCCATCCAGCGATGTGCCGGGTGAACGCACGGCCGAAACACAGCCGTTACCCACCAAACCGCCTCCCTTCGCCAGGCAAGCGTTGACCGAAGACATGCTGACCAACCGTACGCCGGAGGCACACGCGGCAGTAGTCCAACAATTTCGCAAGCTCCGCAGCAACGGGCAGTTTGTGCCGCCCAGCCGTGAAGGCACGATCATCTTTCCGGGTTTCGATGGAGGCGGAGAGTGGGGTGGCCCCTCGTTCGATCCGCAAACCGGCCTGCTGTATGTCAATTCGAACGAAATGGCCTGGATTTTGCGTCTGGTGGACCGTTCTTCCACGGCGAAGGCAAACGATGGACACAGCCTTTATTTGAAGGAATGCTCTAGCTGCCATCGACCCGATTTGAGAGGATCGCCGCCTGAGTTTCCCTCGCTCGCCGACATATCCGCCCGTCTGAGCGAACCGCAAGTAGAAACAATGATTCGGCAAGGCGGAGGTCGCATGCCTTCGTTTGCTCGACTTCTCGCGGCAAATATCGAGGCCATTGCGCGTTTCGTCCACGATGGCAAAAACATCCAAACGGCCGTCTCCGAAGAAGATCCCCGCATTCATCAGCGGTTTGCAATTGATGGATATAACAAGTTTCTTGACCCAGACGGTTATCCCGCTGTGCAGCCGCCCTGGGGAACTCTCACCGCCATTAACTTGAATACAGGCCGTTTTGCCTGGCAGGAGCCCTTCGGCGATTATCCGGAGCTCGCCGCCGCAGGTCTAAAAGATACAGGAAGCGAGAATTACGGCGGCTCCGTTGTGACAGCCGGTGGGCTGCTTTTTATCGCCGCCACCAGCTACGATCCGAAAATCTACGCCTTCGACAAACAAACAGGTCAAAAGCTCTGGGAAGCCCCGCTACCGGCGGCGGGAAACGCCACGCCGGCCGTCTATGAGCTCAACGGCAGGCAATATGTTGTGATTGCTTGCGGCGGAGGTAAATCGAAAGCGCCTTCTGGCGGCAGCTATCTAGCCTTTGCCCTGCCCTAGACTATCGTGTGCCGCTGATTTTGGCATCGCTGTTCGATGTCTTTGACCAGCCATAGCGGACCATCTCTTTCGCTTGCTCCCATGTCCGCCCCGGATTGCGTCTCATATATTCGGCGCGAAGCTCCGGCTCGATGTCCTCGAAAGATCGCCGTCCATATTTACTATCCGTCCCCGCTTCGGCCCCATAGCGATAAGCCGGCGCGTAGGTGCTGTAATCCTGACCTGCGATACCGGAGCTGCTTTCGAAATGCCGCCGGAAATCTACGTCATCTCCAAGATCCCCCGATGAATTGACTACCCGCACAGGAGTGGGAGTCAAGGATTGTGCCGCCGGAGCGGATGGGGCAACACGAACCGGAACATTTTCCGTTGCGCGTTCCGGTACACGAGCGGATGGGGGCGCGCTGTTGGCTAAGCTTCCCAAGGTGACTCTGCGGTTCGTCGGCTCAGCCGTGGAATAGGGCCGGTCACTGGAAGCAAAATCCGCCTTCGCCTCCGTGGAAACGGCAATGTCGTCTGCTCCCGTCTGCTTCAAAACGCTTTTCGCCTTCGAAACCCACTCGCGGTTATCGCAGTGCACGGACGCCAATATACCCCCCTTCTTTACGTGCCCTTCATATCGTTTCGCCTCGTATTCAGGAGTGCCCAAGCCCACTAAAGCCCCAATGATTCCGCCAAGGATAGCCCCCGCGCCAAATCCTGCGAGCGCGGCGATCACCGCACCCGCGCCAATCAGGTGATTCAGTCCGTGGATCGGCACAGTTCCCGACCCCAGCAGCAAACCGCATAGGGCGCCGATCGCGCCTCCCACCACAAATCCGGCCGTGGCGCCTTCCGGAGCCTTGCTTTCCTTCCTATGCGCAAAATCCTTTGTTCCTGCATTCTCCTGGAGAAGCACCGAAACATCTTCTTTCCGGAAACCTGCCGCGATCATCCGGGCAACACCTGCCTCTGCTTGACTTCGATGAGAGTAAATCCCGTAGACTACTGAATTCCTAACTGCCATGTGCGCTTTTCTTTGCCTTCCCTTTTGGGTCTATCAAATGTAAGAGGATCAAGACGCCCTAGCAGTTTCACTTAGTATGAAATCAATGGACAACCGTCCCTGATGAAAGCTTCAGGAACGGTTTCACTTCGAATTGTAAAGAGGCCGGTAGCAGACGCTACTTTAAGTGCTGCCAGTTGGCATTGGCTTCCTTAATGGATCCTTGTTGGTCTTTATCGAATGCCTTCTGCGCACCTTTGCTGGAGTTCAGATACAGCTTGCCGTCGACAATAGCCCATGAGTTTGGATCGATATCGGCTTTGTGGCCCTTTGACGTTCCAAAAGCACAATAACCTCCGTATTGCGGCTTGTAGGCTTCAGGGTTCTGTTTAAAAGTGTCACGATGCTCGGCGGAAGCGAAATCGTAGGTCGCTCCCTGATATTGATATGAGAACTCTGGTTTTCCTTTGACGGCCTTTTTGTCTTGGAAATACGAGACAACATCGTAGCCCTTTACAGCAGTCCCGTCCGCCTGTTTGTTGACTACTTCGCTAGCCGGCTTGTCCATGGCCCCCGATGCGTTCGATGCGGCTTGCGCGGAAGCCGAACTTTGCAGAAAAAAGCCTGCGCTAAGCGCTAAAGCTAAGCTGAACAGGCGTGGCGTTGCATTGAATTTCATATGATGCGTTGCTCCTTCGTTCCATCCTTTCGCCGCAGCCACACCACAAGTCACGGCCGAGCCGAAATTTTCCGCAGCCAAAGATGGCGAAGCCGGACCCCTGCGTGACTAATCGGACCGCTGACGCGAAAGGATAAATGGGAGGCGCGGTTATAGTAATAGATCAGGTTGAGCAGAGTGGAACCGCCCATAGAAGAGCCAACTCTTGAAAAGCTGATGGCACGCTATCAGGCGGCGGACCGCGTGGCGACAACACAGTTGATTGAGAAGCTCAGTCCGAGTCTTTTGCGTTTCTTCATCATGCAGGAGTCCACTCGGTCGGAAGCTGAGGACTTGCTGCAAGAGGCGTGGTTACAGATTCATAGGGCGAGGCATACTTACCGAACCGGAGCGCCGGTTCTTCCCTGGATTTTTACCATTGCCCGGCATGTCCGCATCGACGGCTACCGGAAACGTCGGCGCATCTCAAAAAACGAGAGCGCGGTGGAGGTCTTACCGGAACGCCCGACGCCTAGTCCGAAGCACCCTCCCCGAATACCGGATTTTGAGACTTTGATGAGCTGGCTGCCGGAGAGCCAGCGTGAAGTACTGACTCTGCTAAAGGTGAACGGCTTGAGTCTGGAAGAAGCCGCCACGGTGACCGCCTCAACCGTCGGAGCGATCAAGCAAAAGGCCAGTCGCGCTTATGCCACCCTGCGGGCTGCCCTTCAAAATCAGAGTTCCGACAAGAAATAGAAAGCAAGCTACAGATGCATTACCCGAAGATCAAACACGCGGCCAGTCATTCGGGAAACAACGAAGCGAATCGTTCTCCCAAACCCTTGCCGGAAGTTTATGAGAACGAAATCAAGTTAGTCGAGATGCTCGATGCTACTTACGATACCCCTGTTCCAAGCACAGAACGAATCAATTCTGTGAAGTCAAAAATCTTAGAGGACTTGCGTCCCGTGCGACCGATACTCCCTCCAACGGTGATCGCAGTTGCCTTCTTCTTCCTGTTTGTAGTTTTCACCGCGCTCAGCACACTTTTCTTGAAAAGCTATGGATGGGATGTTTTGATGCCTTTCCAGAAGATCACCATCTTCACCTCCTTAGCCGCCACAGCCGCCTTGTTAGCTTTTTCGCTATCCCGGCAAATCATCCCCGGCAGTAAGACCTTCCTGCGATCAGGCTCGCTTTCATTTGGCCTATTTGCACTGCTACTTCTGATAGTCGCCTGCATTTTTCAGATTCGCAGCGAAGCACACTTTCTTCTGGCCGGAAAGGCATGCGTCGTGGCGGGAGTACCATATGCTCTGCCCGCCGCGTTGCTCTTTGCCTGGCTTCTCCGGTGTGGAACTGCTTTATCACCCAAACGAACGGCGGCCGCCGCCGGCATGCTAGCCGGACTGGTCAGCACCAGCGCACTTGAAATGCACTGCCCGAATCTGGATATGTGGCACATTCTGGTCTGGCATTTCGGCTTTCCGTTGTTTGGCGCGCTCGCCGGTTTACTGCTCGCGTTCACGGGCGAAAAGATTCGTCAACTGCTTGCGTGACTTTCCTGGTCACCATGCGAACTGGTGTGCAGAGGTGCAAAGCACTTCGGAATGAGAACGATGACGACTAAATCCTGGATACTATCTGGAGTCCTTGCCGGACTGATGACCGCCAATGCTGCTCCGTTGAAGAAAAGCGTGGAGAACACTGGCGCCCGTACGCCGGTATTGCTGGAGCTATTCACCTCCGAAGGCTGCTCCAGTTGTCCTCCTGCGGACCGACTACTAGAGACGCTTGACGCGAAGCAGCCATTTCCCAACGCCGACCTCATTGTCTTGAGTGAACACGTCGATTACTGGAACGGCTCCGGTTGGACCGATCCTAATTCGTCGAAGCAATTTAGCCAGCGTCAACGACACTACGCTGAACATTTCGGATTGGATGGCGTTTACACGCCGCAATTGATAGTGGACGGAGAAAGCGAATCGGTTGGCAGTAATGCTGTCGAGGCAAAGAGTAATGTCGCCAAAGCCGTACAAAGCCGAAAGGTGAAAATTACACTGTCGAACATCATTCGCTCCGGCAGCGAGCTGCGCTTTCATGCCTCGGCAGCCGACCTGCCCACGCAAGATGGCCCGGCGAAGCTCTTTATTGCTTTGGCCGAAAACAAAGTGCGCTCGAATGTGCAGAATGGCGAAAATGGCGGGCGTGTGCTAACGCACGTCGCCGTCGTGAAAGCGCTGGTTCCCGCCGGCTCGATCCCTGGCGGAACCGCTTTTTCCAAGGACTTCATGGTTCGAATCCCCTCTGGTAGTGGTGCATCGGACGGTTTTCGTCTAGTGGCTTTCCTGCAGGCCGACAAATCGCAAAAGATCATCGGCGCCACACAGGCGAAGTTGTAATCGTTTCTAGCGAAGGACATGGAAAGGAGCTCCTATGCTACGCACGTCTACACTGCTCAAGCTTGTTGTACTTTCAGCCCTTGCATTTAGCCAAGCCGGCGCAAGCAAACTGAATCCCATTCGGTGGACGCTGGCATCCGGCTCGCCGGCGGCGACACCTGGTTCCACCGTGCTTCTTCAATTGCGGGCACAAATCGAAAAAGGCTACCACCTTTACTCGTTCACCACTCCGCCCGGTGGGCCTATTCGAACCACCGCGGAGCTCCGCCCGAACCCCGCGGTCGGAGGCTTCCGACTGTACCAGCCGACGCCAAAGCGCCATGTCGATCCTACTTTCGGAATACCGGTCGAGACTTTTGAAAACAGCGTGAGTTTCCCGCTTCTAGCAACACTCCGCAAGACCGCCGGGAGTGGAAACTTTACACCCACCGTACAGGTGCGTTATCAAGCTTGTAGCAGCGAAATCTGTTTGCCCCCGGTTACTCGCGTGGTGAGCGCGACGCTTATGTTGAAATCAGGCAGCGCGCTTTCGGCTAGGCCTCCGGAAGGCTACCGTCTGGTGAGTAGCTCGGGATCAATCTCGGCGGCCGAGATGGGCTCCTCGCGAACTCCTTTGGACTTGCGCTTTCTTGGCATTGCCTTCGGCTTTGGAATTCTTGCGCTCTTTACGCCTTGCGTTTTTCCGACGATTCCTTTGACCGTCACGTTCCTCCTTGGCGGAGAGAAGACCGGTCGCCGTTCCACTCTTGCGAAGGCCGCCCTGTTTTGCCTTGGCATCGTGATGATCTTTTCCCTTCTTGGCCTTGGGGTTACGACGCTGGCTGGACCGTTCAGTGTAATTCAATTGGCGAGTAATCCTTGGGTCAACGGGTTCATCGCGATCGTGTTCCTGCTGATGGGGCTGAGCCTCATCGGCGCTTTCAACCTTACGCTTCCGTCCTCTTGGATCACCAGCGCCGACGGCGCTGCCAGGAAGAGTGGAGTGATCCCAACATTGCTGTTGGGCTTGACGTTCTGTCTGGCCTCCTTCTCCTGCGTTGGGCCGTTTTTGGGAACCTTATTGGCCTCTTCCGCACAAACGGGCGGCTGGACGCCGGCACTGGGAACGGTTGCCTTTTCTTTCGGCTTAGCATCGCCCTTCTTCCTATTGGCGTCGTTTCCCGCCTACCTTAAAAAACTCCCGCGCAGTGGTCCTTGGCTGGAACAGACGAAAATTGTCTTCGGTTTTATCGTTCTTGCCTTTGCCTTCAAATATCTAGGCAGCGCCGATAGCGTCATGCATTGGGGCCTGTTCACCCGTGAACGTATTTTGGCCATTTGGTTTGCCTTGCTTCTGGTTCTTTCGCTTTACCTGCTAGGACAAGTGCGCTTGAGCAATGACGAAGCAGAATACAAGATGAGCGTGGGACGGGCGCTGACAGGCACGGCGGTGCTAGCGGTCGGTATCAGCCTTTTACCGGGACTATGGGGAGCCAATCTCGGGTGGTGGGAAGCTTATCTTCCAATCAACGAAGACGTAACAGCCAACGCCAACATGAGACCCATTGGCAAAACCTCACGTTGGCTCAAAGACGATTACCAGGCTGCACTCGCCCAAGCTAAGCAAGAAAACAAACCTGTGCTGATTGCGTTCAGCGGTTATGCTTGCACCAATTGCCATTGGATGAAGGCAAACATCCTCTCCAAACCGGAAGTCGCCGAAGCTCTGAATCGATATGTTTTGCTTGAGCTCTACACCGACGGCACAGATGCTGCTTCACAACGGAATCAGAAACTGGAACAGGACCACTTCGCGACCGTTGCACTGCCCTACTACGTCATCACGGATGCAAGCGGACAGCAGCAAGGCCATCTGGAAGGCCTTACGCGCGAGGCGAAAGACTTTGTTTCCTTCCTGCATCGCACCTGAGGCCAAACGGAAGAGAATATGACCGGGAGGCGCTTTCTTGCCGCGCTTGTTTCTTAAATTATTAATTGGCGGCTCGCCCCTCAGCCCTTTGTACAATGGCGATCTACAGCGCCGAGTGATCCAAGCCAGCCCAGCCAGCAGAGGCGCCCAGTCCTACGCGTATCACCCGAATAGTACCTTTTCCATGGGGTTTACCGAAAACGAGGATGCAGTTGTTGTACGATGATGACCGACACACTCGTATGCGCGCTAAATTTTCAATTGTCTCCTTTGTTGCTCTCCTGCTCCCTGTTGCGAATCTACTGGCGTTGCCCATCGATCGCTTAGTTGTATTTGGCGACAGTCTCTCCGATACCGGTAACGCTTATATCGGGACCGGCGGAGCGGTTGGTGCTGCACCTGATTACCAAAATGGCAGATTTACAGACGGGCCTAGTACATTCCCCTCCACCAGTGCACCCACAGGCTTATGGATCGATCAATTCGCTGCAAAACTGAACCTGCCCAGTCCCACCCCTTTCTTAGCAGGTGGATCGAACTACGCAGTCGGATCCGCGCAAACCGGCACAAACGCGGCCTTTGATGGAAGATCCGCGGAAGCTCCTTACGTGGATCAGCAAGTCGCGTTTTATTCTGCCACTTCCAGCGCTTCGCCTAATTCGCTTTACGTTTTTTGGGCTGGATCCAACGATCTGTTACGAGGAAACAACCCACTCACGGCCGTTTCCAATATCTCGGCCAATATCGCGACTCTAGCGGCAGGGGGAGCCAAAAACTTCCTCTGGGTGAACGTACCTCAGGTGGGACAAATACCGGACGTCACGACTTTAGGCCCGGTGGTCAGCAATATTCTAGGCGCGGAAGCGGTTGCCTATAATTTGGCTGCGGTGGAGGCGATCACGCAACTGAAAGCGCAGTACGGAATAAACATCATTCCTGTTGACGCCTATGGCTTGTTCGGCGACATTCTTTCCAATCCTGCCGCCTACGGATTTACAAATACCACTGACCCAGCGCAGGGACAGGCGAATGTGAATCCAAACAACTATGTTTTCTGGGATGGATTGCACCCGACTACCGCCGCCCATGCTTTGGTAGCCGATCTCGCTTATAACGACGTGGAAGCAGCCTATGCCCCCGAACCGGCGGCAAGCAGCTTGATAATGGCAGGTTTTCTAGTGTTGATGGGAACGGCCATGGCGCACCGCCGTATCGGCTTCGCGCGAAAAAAATGAGCGACGAGCCAGCAGCTCTTGCGACGAAAGGCTTTCTTTCGTAAGACCGGTTTTTGTGTGGAGCTTTGACCCGGCGATCATGTGATACATCTCGTGCGCCACGACTCGACCTAGGGCAGTTCCATAGGCCAATTGCTTTGCCTCCGGATTGCCCCTCCCCAGGGTTCGCTGCAGCGATTCGCGTACCCGATCACACTCCACCTCACCGAAAGGAAGAAGCTGCCCGTTGCTGGTGTACGTCATCGCCAACGGGCCGCGCTCGTCGGAGAGCGCCCCGATCGGCAACGCGTTCATGGTGCAAGCACCTTTCATTTTGAAAAGCACTAACCTTGGGAATACCGCATGATCCCGAAGCTCGCTTTTCAGTTGCGGTTCCACAGCTACTCCTGTATCGCCCATCAAATTCCGCAGCTCCGTCTTCATTGCTTCGAACGAAGCCTGAGAATGCACCTGATCAAAATCAAAGAGCACGGTGACGGACGTTGGAGAGGCAGATGGCCCGGCAGCGACGCGTAGAACGGAAAGCCCGGCCAGTAAAGCAAACGGCAAAACGAAGCGCATATGGATCTCACTCGTGGAGAAATGGCGCCGCGACAAGGCGGCACTCGTAGTATATAGCTTTTTTAGAACCGATAGATAGCGGCTAGGGGCGCGCCGTTCGGCATTTTTGTATTCGGAGCCACAAACACCTGCCCAGCATGCAGAATGGCCTGCACGACGGCATCGTTTACCAGATCTTCATCCTCCGGCGAACCGGATTCCCTGCCCTTCATTTCATAAGTCGATTCATTGAACGATCCGTTTTGTCCCAGCGAGTCGGACACAAGCAGCGTCATGACACGCCCGTCGAGTACCGCTGGCATGATTTCCTTCAAACGATTGGAGGCACCGGCGCCCACCTTGTGGTCATAGATCGCTAAAGCGTCATCGACCTCCTTTTCATAGTCGCGGGCGATCGCCTCAAACGCGCGGGCATGCATCTCGCCGGCTTTCAATCCATTGGGTGCTCCATGCACAGCTTCCTCCGATAGATGAGGATATGCATTGACGTCGCGGTAAAGAGATAATTCGTAATCGACTCCGGCCAAAACGAGCGGCTCGGTCTTACCCCGCAACACATCGTTTACTGCCCGATCGATTTGCTTGTAGAAATGCGAAAGATATTTGTCGCGGTCCTCCTTCTCGGTACTTGTACTCGCAACCACACCCTTGGAACTCCCGGACGACGGCCCGACCGCGGCATCACTCGATTGCCCGTGATCCGGCTTAACGGGGTTCATATATTCTTCAAAGTTGGTCGCCACGCCCCGCACCGATAGCTTTACCTCTTCCGAATGAGTTGCCGTACAACACAGCAGCCGAACATTCTTTTGGCTGAGCGCCAAGAGATAAAACGTTTTCGCTTTGGTGAGTTCACGAAGCAAAGGGCGCACGTAAAAATGCGGGCCGATCACCGCACGGCTTTTCACTTCTTCGTCGAGAAATGCAACCCGATAAACATCGGGTGAACGGAAGACGGCAATCGATTTTCCCTCTGGTCGCGATCCCGCAAATAAGCTTTCCCAATCGGTAATCGACTGCAATAGCTCGCGGGCTTCCGCGCCGTGCTTCTCTATGCTCGTTTCCAAGCTGCGCAGGCAATCTTTCCAGGTCAACAAATTAGCATTTGTCCCTTGATGATTCGGCAGCGTGCTCAGGCGGACATAAACACTGATGCAAGGGCCTTGCGAAGGCAGAATCGACTTCAAATCTTTCAAGTGGGCGAAACTCGCGACTTCACCCTTCATTGTTTCCATACACTAAACAGACAGTCGCCCGAGGTGGTCGGTTTCTTTTCATTCGCAAGACAAAGTAACGGAATGGAGCCGGTTGGGGTCTCTTCTAGCAAGAACTATTTATGGCAGAGAAAACCAACTTTCCAGATTCCGATGAATCGGCCCGCCACAACCATCCTGCGCAAGATGACGAGATGGATGTTTCCGCCGATGAAGCAATCGACGAGCTGCAGGTTTCCGGCAAGTCCGGCAAACATTCCAGCTCTATGAAACTTGCTGCTTCACGCCCTGACTACAGCACTGGCCGTCGCGCCGAGCATGTAGACGGCGCATTCGGAAAAGATGACGCCGAAGCAGTAGCGGACTCCGACATGGGTGTGACGGAAGAGCATAGAAGCCCGAATGAACACAAAAAAGCATTTCCCGGAGCCTAATGCTTCGTGGCGACTCCTCCGTTAGCTAAAAAGCAACCCAAACAACTATCGACTTTGGGCGATATACGCGTCGACGAGTATTTCTGGCTTCGCGATAAGGAAAACGATCCGGATGTTTTGCGGTATCTCGGAGAAGAGAATCACTACACCGAAGAGGAAATGGCCGATACAAGCGAACTGCAAAGCCGCTTGTATGCGGAGATGCTCGGCCGGATTCAGGAAAGCGATGCCGACGTTCCTTACCGGCGCGGAAATCATCTTTATTACTCGCGCACGGAACAGGGATTGTCATATCCCATCTTCTGCCGCAAGAAAGCGTTGGACGAAGTCGAAGAGGTGATCCTGGATCAAAACCAATTGGCGGCAGGACAAACCTACTTCTCTTTAGGTAATCTCGCGGTGAGTCAAGACGAAAACCTGCTCGCTTACTCCTTCAATACCGACGGCAATGAAACGTACACGGTTCGGGTGAAAGATCTGCTCACGAACAAGCTGTTCGATGACGAGATTCCGAATACTTATTATTCGTTCGCCTGGGCCAACGACAACCGAACATTTTTCTATGTCACTTTAGATTCCGCCAAGCGCCCCTATCGCATCTGGCGGCACCAGCTTGGATCGCAAGAAGATCGATTGGTGTTCGAAGAGACCGATGAGCGTTTTGAGCTGTCTCTGGCAAAAACCAGAGATGATGCTTTCATTTTGATCGAAAGCGAAAGCAAAATCACTTCCGAGGTCCGCTTCATTCGGGCTGACAAGCCCATTGATGATTTTCAGGTGATTTGGCCAAGACGCCAAAACGTACTGTACGATGTCGAGGCGCATGAGGACAGATTTTTCATACACACGAACGATGGCGCAATCGATTTCCGCTTGGTGAGCGTGCCGGTGTCGGATGCCAACACGATAAACGAGGAGGAAATTCTTCCCCCACGCCCCGGAGTCTTTCTGGAAGATGTCAAAGTCTTCAAGCATTATTTAACGGCGTTTGAGCGTCGGGATGGGTTATCGAGCGTTCTCATTCAGAAGCTGGAAACCGGCGAGCGTCATTACGTAAGCTTCGATGAGGCGGCGTACTCCGTTCATCCGGGAGTCAATGCGGTTTATGACACCGATGTTCTGCGCTTCCACTACTCCTCACTGGTTACGCCTTCTTCGGTGTACGACTACAACATGGCAACCCAAACTCGCGAGTTGAAGAAGCAGCAGCCAGTGTTGGGAGGCTATGACCCACAACAATACGAAACAGAGCGTATCTTTGTGCCGGCAATGGACGGCGTAAAGATTCCCGTCTCGCTGGTGTATCGCAAAGATCGCGAGAAGAGCAGCGCGGCTCCGATGCTTTTGTATGGGTATGGTTCTTACGGGATCAATATCGACCCGACGTTTCATTCGCAACGAGTGACTCTGCTGGACCGGGGTTTCACCTACGCCATTGCGCATATACGTGGTGGTTCGGACTTGGGACGCGGCTGGTACGACGACGGCAAGATTCTCAAGAAGAAAAACACGTTCACCGATTTCATCGATGTTGCCCAATCCTTAGTGGACCGAGGCTATACAACCGCGCAACAGCTAGGGATTCAAGGCGGAAGTGCGGGTGGATTGCTGATGGGCGTCGCGACCAACATGCGGCCCGATCTTTTTCAATCGGTGGTGGCTCAGGTGCCTTTTGTGGACGTGCTGACGACCGATCTGGATCCTACGTTGCCGTTGACGATCGGCGAATACGAGGAGTGGGGCAACGCGAATGAGCAGCCTTACTACGACTACATCAAATCGTATTCGCCTTACGATAATGTGCAGCGCAAAGATTACCCCAACATTCTGGTGATGACGGGACTCAACGATCCTCGCGTGTCGTACTGGGAGCCGGCAAAGTGGACCGCGAAATTACGCGCTCTGAAGACGGACAGCAACTTGCTTTTGCTGAAGACCAGCATGAACGCGGGACACGGCGGTGCGTCGGACCGCTACGAGAAGCTGAGGGAAACGGCATTTATCTACGCCTTTCTGCTGAGAACGATTTTGCGAAAATCTTCGCCTTCATGAGTCAGCCGGATTTCGACACGATCTTCCGGCATCAGCTCCGGAAAACGCTCGCCCCACTCGATGAGGGTCAGCGCTGGTTGGTCGAACAGCTCCTCCAAGCCTAGACGGCGGACCTCCTCCAGCGTATCCAGGCGGTAAAGATCGACGTGATAGACACTGACCGGCTCGCCGTATTCATGGATGAGCGTGTACGTGGGGCTGGAAACATCGTCGGCGCCGGCTGCTCCTCGGCCTTCCACGATTCCCTGGCTCAAGGTAGTTTTTCCAGCTCCCAGTTGGCCGATCAACAAAACCACTCCTTGCATCGGCAGGGTTTCCGCTAAACGGCGTCCCACATCGCGTGTTTCTTCGCCGGAGCGGGTCTCAAATTGCAGGACGAACCTCGTTCATTGCCGCCGGCAGATACTCGAGCAGGTCGGTGGCCAGCATGGACTGTTCTCCCCAGTGTTTGCCGGCTAACTCTCCGGAGCGCCCGTGCAGCCAGACAGCGGCGACGACGGCTTGGCGCCAATCGTTCGGATGTTGAGCAATCAATCCCGCGATCATGCCGGTGAGAACATCGCCTGTGCCGCCGGTGGCCATGGCCGGAGAACCGGTGGGATCGACCCAGGTTTCGCCGTCGGGAAAGGCGATCACGGTCCGGTCGCCCTTTAAGACGATAGTGGCCCCGCTTTCGCTGGCAAGCTTCTGGGCGACCTCGACACGGTCGGCTTGCACATCCTTGGTGGACTTGCCGGTGAGCCGGGACATTTCGCCGGGGTGCGGCGTCAGTATGCGCGTTTTGTATGTTTTGCCGAGATCGCCCGCTAAAGCGTTGAGTCCGTCGGCGTCGATGACGGCGGGGACGTCGGCTTCGGCGTAGAGGCGTTTTACTAAACGAACCGTCTCGTCGTCGGTACCGAGGCCCGGACCGAGCGCGAGGACGGTCATCTTCTCTAGCAATTTCAGCAGACGGTCCGTTTCCGCGAAACGAACCCGGCCCGATGCGGTTTCCTCCAAGGGTACGGTCATCAGTTCAGGGCGGACTACGGCGACCGCCGTCAGCGCGCTTTTAGGAACAGCAACGGTGACCAAACCGGCTCCGCTGCGATACGAACCGAGGCCGCTCATGGTGGGAGCGCCGCTTTTACCAAACGAACCCCCCACCACAAGGACGTGCCCGTATAGTCCTTTGTTGGAGTTACGGACCCTTGGGATGAACAAACGGCGAATATCGGCGGAGGTGGTCAGGTTCAGTTGGAAGTCTGGGTTCGTTTCGCAAAGTTCGTGGGGAGTACCGATAGCGAAGACGGTGAGCCGGCCCATATGTTCATAGATGGGCGAAAGAGCTTGGCTTCGTTTCGCAGCGGTGAAGGTAACGGTGTAGTCGGCACGAACGAATTCCCCGGTTGGGTTCGTTTCGTCGGAAGGTAAGCCGGAGGGAATATCGACGGACACTTTCGCCGCCAATGGAAAACATTCGTTGATCAATCGGATGGCATCGAGCGCCGGAGATTGAGCGGCACCCGTCAATCCGGTACCGAGAACCGCATCGATGACGACGGTGGCGCAATTGGGTTCGTTCCGCAATCCACGAGTCACAGGACAGCCGCAAGCATCGAGCATTTGCCGGTTTGCCAAGGCGTCGCCCTTTAGTTCCGACGGATCGAAAAGCTCAACAACGGTCAGCTCGCGGCAGAGATGGCGAGTGTGGAGTTGGCGGGCGATAGCGAAACCGTCGCCTCCATTGTTTCCTTTTCCGCAAACCACGGTAACGCGCTGCTCGGATAGAGGGGCGAATGTTTCGCGAAGGAAATCGACGACTCGGCTGCCCGCGTTTTCCATCAGGATCAGGCCGGGGATACCACGCTCGATGGTGAGGCGGTCCACCTCGCGCATTTCGGCAGCGGTTAGAATTTTCATGCATGCACCACCTGGCGGGCCAGCAGCAGCGTCATGTCGTCGAATAGTTCCGGCGTTCCGGTCCAGGAGCGCACCGCTTCGGTGATGATACGCACGATGGCGCGGTCATCCTCCTGGGCATGTTTTTTGACGAGATCGATCAGGCGTTCTTCTCCGAACATTTCTCCATAGGCATTTTCCGGCTCAGTGATGCCGTCGGTGTAGCAAACCAGCAAGTCGCCGGGCTGCATGACGAGACAACTTTCATCGTATTGCGCCGAGGGAATCACACCGACGACAATGCCGTTGGAATCGAGCGGGATGACCTCTTCTTTACGCACCAGAAGCGGCGAGAGATGTCCTGCGTTGGTGTAGGTCAAAGTACAGTTTTTCTCGTCCCAGAGCGCAAAGAAGAAGGTAGCGTACTTTTCCGGTGCAGTTGTCGCGTAGATTTGACGGTTCAATTGCGTGACTAAAGCGGAGCAGTCGAGTTCGGGAAGGAAGCTGCATTCATTTTGATGGCGGGGCTGGTGGCCATGGAGTTGAGCGCGGAGAGCTGCCTGCAAAGTGGCCATCAAGAGAGCTGCGGAGATGCCTTTTCCGGCTACGTCACCGATCGCGAAAGCCAGCCGATGGTCGCCCAAGACTTGGTAGTCATAGTAATCGCCGGAGACCATGCGGGCAGGGTCGCAACATACCGTCAGATGCAATCCACAAGCCGGAGGCGCTTCTTTCGGGTAAAGCTGGGATTGCACTTCGCGCGCGATTTCCAGTTCGGTCTGCATGCGCTCTTTTTCTTTTTCGACAACAAACAGCCGTTCGAGATTTGCGGTCATGTGGTTAAAGGAGGCGCTGAGATCGCCGAGTTGATCGCGGGTACGAACGGGAATGCGGTTGCGGAAATCGCCCTGAATGACGCTCTGAGTGCCTTTGTAGAGCTGATGGACGGAGCTTGTGACGCGACGGGCCAAAGCGATACCGAGCAGGACAGCAACCGCCTCGACGAACAGAAAAAGAAAGCCTAGGACGATAAACGCATTCATCAGAATGCCGCGGCCCACTTCTTTAGCGGAGAAAAAGGCTCGAATGACAGCGGAGGGCCGGGTCTGCACAAGTAATACTGCAGGGTGCGGCTTATCAGGGTTGTCCAGATCGTAATGAGAGCGAGTAGCGAACCATTTTAGAGGAATGTCGAAGCGACTCACAGGGGGCGGGATACGACCGTTGGCTCGAGTAATTGGGAACTCCGGATCTGAGTTTTTAGAACCGTTATCCTTGTGTTCGAAGCCTTCGAAAAGGGCGATGACGCCAAGATTGCGTATGAGGTTGGAGACGGTTTCCTTCGAGAGCGGAGCAATGGCGGTAACGCTTCCCGCAGCGTCATGGAAATGAGAAATTTCAAAGAAAGCGCCGCCGTGATACAGGATGCCGTTCCGATTGGGCCAAGTGGCGGGAATACTGGGCACTTGATTTTTCGCGGGATAACGATGGAATCCCGAGGAATCATTGAGCTCAAAGGTTAGGCCGGGAACGAAACCCTGAAAACTCGAGGCAATACCGAGCGCCGCGGCACGACGCACGTCCGGAGGTGTGGAACGGAGTCTTTCCTGCACGAAGCGCACGGCGTCTATACGGTGATCGAGTTCGGTGGTGGCCAAATAAAGGGCTAGTTCGTTGAGAAACGCCCAGGCTCCGATTCCGACCAGTAAAAGAAGCAATGCAATGGGCAATACGCCGATCAATCCATAAACAAAGAGAAGACGGTTGCGGAGACTCCACAGCGAGTTGCGCATGGCGGAGCGCAGGAGACGGAATGTTAACCAGGCAGTCAGAGGAAAAAGAGCGAGAATATCGAGAATTAGTAGTACTTGCGATCCGGTAAAGTAGAACAGGACGCCGACCAGGAGTAACACCAGAAAAGCAACGCCAGGCTTGCCGAGACGACCGGTGAATTGACGAAGCCAGGACATCGCCGTAATTATCGCGCACCCCCTTACGGTAATAGTTCCCGTGTAACAGAGATGAGGAAGTGGACATCGAATAGCAATCGGAACAGAATCAATGAGCAACGGCGACGTTAGTCAATCCAATTCGAAGGGGTCCAGTGTCGTGGGCGGAAAACGGAAGCGTTTTACCCTGGCGATTATCTTTCTTGTACTGGCCGTGATCTCGGGAATTTTAGCGATTGCCTGGCCACATACGCACCTGATGGCGCTTTGGAGAATATTGGGTTTTACCTTTGGTCTTCTTTTCTTTTTGTTTCTCGTGGCTGGTTATGTCGGTCGGGCGAGCGATTAGCGAGCGAGCGGGACTAGCGGTATGCTTTGGGCCCCTAAGTGCCGGATTTATGCGCCGTCCGTAAACATCGGTGCGGGTCCGGCATTTCTTCGCAGACGCTTCCGCGTCCGCGGTAACGTTCGTCCCCGGAGAGCTCTGCCAGACCGTTGTAAATCGCGTGGCTTTCACAAGGTGAACTAAACCAAACCAAACTAGTCGGCAGCAGGTCATCAATAAGCTGCACTGTGCCGCCGTACAAGCGCTGATTATGCAGGGCCGTAACCGGAACCATCCGCTCCCAGTCATTCGCCGCAGAACGGAAATACGGCAATGCTGCTTGCGGACGGCGATTTCTGAGTAGTTCACCGATTCGGAGTTGCGGGCCAGTTAGTCTTCCATTCAGCATCCGGGCACGTTGGAAACAGGCTAATGCGTCCCCAGAATTCCCCTCAGCCGCATAAATCTCGCCCCAGTTGTACCAGACAAGGGGAAGGTTCGGGAGGCTCGCTGCCGCTTGCCGAAGCAGATCGAATGCCCGGCCAATGTTTTGCGAACACAAATAAAGCTTGCCTAAACGAGCTTTCAGGATGGGATCGTTGCTTCCCTTCAATTCGGTTTCCAACCCGGCGATAGCATTCCGCAGCACCGAACGTGCCTTTTCCGGCAAGCGAGCGGCATACCGCTTCCAAAAAGGAGAATTTACAATCTCGGGAGAAAGTTGAATGGCAGTTCGGTACTCGGCGCGTGCTGGTTCCTGCAAACCCGTCTCGTCATGCAGCATTCCTAAACTCAGGTGGAAGACGGCATTGTTCGGATCGAGCACGATGGCCTTCTCGAACTCGCTACGGGCCGCTCCTTCCTGGCGCAAAAGATGATTGAGCCAGGCCAAATTGTGATGAGCCACGGCATCGCGAGGATTGATCTGGAGCGCAGTCCGGTAGTCCTGTATAGCAGTGTTAGCTATCTCGGCCTCCATCCGGGAAAGCCCGGGACCAACGCAAAAAGGACATTGCGAGGGAAGGCTTTGGCTTTTGCAGTAAGCCCGCCAAGAGTAAAGCTGAGTATTTTCCGGCCATAGGCGGATAGCTTGATCGATGCTTTCCCGGGCTGCCCCAAACTGCGACGAAAGCATCTGCGCATAGAAGGTCCCGAGTAAAGCTTCCGCCTGCTTATGATCGCCGGCACGAAGACTCAAAACCGCTGTCACAACTACAAGAAAAAGAACTATCGTTGCAAGACTTACGTTTCGCATGTGTTTTCACCGTTGACCAATAAGCCAAACGTGGTCGAGATCAACAACACCGTCACCGTGTGCTCCAACAGGGAAGAATAAGTGAGATCCCGGATCAGGGCGGCGAGAAGTCCAGCGGCAAGGCTAGCGTAAAGAATCCTATCGGGTATACGCCTTTCCACGATTTTCATGTTCCGGTGAAAGCGGAACAAAACACAAATCAACAAGAACGCGTACGACGATAGGCCAAGTAAACCGTTTTCCGCCAATATCTGCACCGGAAGACTGAACGCCCGACTGGCGAACCCGGTGGTGTCGGTTTCCTTGCTTGTAGAACTCAGGAACAAAGGCAAATTCCCAGCCCCCACTCCCAGCACGGGATGAACTTTGAACACCGTAAGGCTTCGTTCCCAGATCGAAAGACGGCCTTCCGCGCTGCGAGCTTGCGATGCACTACCGCCATAATAGGCAGCAGCCATTCCGGGATACAACCGATTCTCAATTGCGAGGAGACAGAGTAAGAATGCCGCGATGAGGGCGAAGCCAAGAGCAGCTTGCTTCCACGTCACCATTCGATAGATGGTGGTCATGATCATAGAAAACCCGAAGAAGGCAAGGACACTCGCGAAAACGGCGCGTGAGCAGGAGGCAAACAATATGCCTGTAACAAGCATCGTGAACATTCCGCCGAGAAGAGCCAATAAGCGCCGACCCGTGAGCCAGCTATACACGGTGACGCCGAATGAGAAAGGAAGCGTGAGAAGCACGATGGTGAGCCACTCGCCCAGCACATAGGGCACCGGAGGCGCGATCAATGTGGCGCGTAAAGCAACGATGTCTGTGAACCCGACGGCCCGGAATTCCTTGAAACGCGAGTCGAATTGCAGAAGACCGTGCCAGGACAGATAGGCTCCGAGAAGCCCGATGGCGGCAGCAACAACAACGATTTGCTTCGTTTCACGAATACTGAGACGAATAAGGAAGTAGAACAGCGCTCCGAGCGCGATTCGTAATAAGGGAGCAAAGCTGTTGGCTTGATAGGTGGAAACGAAAAAGGATAGCAGTTCCAGGAGAACAATCGATAGAACCGCCCAATCGCATAACTGCATTTGCCGGCTCTTGAGCTTCTGCCTGTAGATGACAGGATATCCGAGATCCAGGCCAACGCTAGCAACCAATATGTAAGCCAAGTGACTTAGTTGAAAGTAAGAGCCAGTGAGGATAAGTACCACCAGATAAACAGGCAGCCAAGATAGAGGAAAACTTTTTTGAGCAATCGATTGTGTTTTTTTAATTTGTTTTGAGGGGCTGACCCGCTTCGCTATGTGTTCCGATGTTTTCTGCCTTTGTGACTGAGCGTTGGTTCTCAAGGAGCACCTCAGGTTCCTGTCCTTGGCGGCGAAATCACCTTGCGCCTGCCGTTCCTTTGAAGAACGCTTACGATGTTTTGGCTCGATCAGTACATTGCATTTAGAGTCTAGCGATTGGTACATACTTTGTTGTGACACCTGACTAAAACGACTAGGCTACAGCTACCCAGGTAAACAGCAGATTCATAGGCATGGTTCGTTTTCCATTAGTTATAAACAGTCAGAGTATCCTCGCCTAAATAGTCTACTTATCTCCTAAGAACTTTATTGCTTGTGTTCATCGAGAGATAAAAAAGTTAGCCAAAAGAAAGACACGAATACCAATTAGGTTTAATAGCTTTAAAGTATGTGTGGGTGCGACTGTAAGGCAGCGGGCGCCGGTCTAAGTTTTCTAATATGGGTCCGACTTTATGGAATGTGTGAACTAGACCTTTGCTAGAATCTCCGTTCCAAATCGATTCGCTATCAATTTTGAAGTAGATGTAGTTATAGTGATTACTAACTATTACACCTCCCTGCACGCGAAGATCTTTCAAGATATCTTGATATTGACTCCAGCGCTCCTTATTTATTATTCGTTCATAACCTCCTGGATTCTGCTTTAAATTAATGAGCTGCGATTCTTTTCCGATTTCAGTCAAACTAAGATAATTAAGCGAATCAAATTGTAACATTTGCATCAATTGGCAAAATTCTGATTGTTTTGCTTTAAGCAATATCTCTAATTTTTCATCGGAAGTGTGAGTTGAACATGCTGTATTGGTTAAGATCAATCCAAGACACACCATCGTCGTAACAGTAGGACAATGTCGCGGCGAAAATTGAGTCAATTTTCTAACCACATGGTCACCGCGCCAATATGTAAAGCTTAATATGTGCGATTTCATCGTGAAAGCAACAGCTCCTTATTTTTTGGGTTCATTCGGGACACTCGCCGGACTGTCTTAGAATTTCATACCTATGACCTTTTTGGATGAATTGTGCATCAGCTTGTTGGTCGCCATAAGGATATTGAAATATAGGAAAACCTTCTCCCCCATCACCGCCGGTTGAACGAATGAAAATCTGGACAATGCCAGCAACATTCTGCGTTGCATAGTAGTTAAGACCTAGCGATTGAGCGACCGCTCCAAATGCAAAGTTGCCCAGGTTTTTGGCTCGTTCATAATTGATCGGATCAGTTAGTCGGTCAAAGTTATGTTTTAAGTCCCAATCGCCACCTGGTTTGAACTGAGCCAATAAGAATCCAGCTAATTCAGCCTCTCCCATCATTGCTGAATTCGCGGTAGGTATCACGTGGGTACCGAGTATGAAGAGCCGCGTATTGTCCACCTCTAATTGAACCTGATCGGCTGGGACAAATTTCGACGGAGTAGGAGGTAAGTTACAATCTCCCTGTAATGGACTTATTGGCAGGAAGGGTCCACCGCTGCCAGCTATATCGCTTCCACCGATAGCACTAGCATTGAAAGCCGCGAGATCATATACGGCGGAATCAATCGGACCAGTTGTCGTTCCGTAAACGTTAGCAACTTGAGGTGTCGGATCAAACACAGCACCGGCACCACTATTTAGCGAGGCTGGACCCGTCTCTGTAATGGAATCCAAACCGTTAGGATCAAAACCATTTGTCGGATCGTCATTCACGTAGGCATAACGATTCCAGCTTTGCGGGTTAGCTAAATGGGCGCTGCCGCCGAAGGGATCGGGTTTGGTGAAGCGTCCGATAAGGTTGTCGTAGTAGCGCTGGTTGGCGTAGTCCAAGCCGGTCGCGCTATCGCGGGTGTAGGTGGCGAATTTTTCTTGATCGTTGGGCGGATTGGGCGGGTTCACGTTGGTGCGCTCTTCGCCGTAGGGGTAGTATTTGCCTTGGGAGCCGAGGCGGTCCTCGGGGGAGACCGGACGGGAGCCGAACAATTGCTTGGTCACGCTGGCCTTGAGAAGCACGCCGCTCGACGGGTTGATCTGCCAGGTGCCGTATTTGTGGCCGTCGACGCCGTAGAAGTAGATTTCTTCGGCGGTGTAGGCGCCGCCGTTGACCGAGCCTTTGTAGACGCGGTGGTTGGTGGTGTCGTAGCCGTACAGCACGGTGCCGCCGCTGGCCGGGTGGGCTTGGATCATGCGGTTCTGCAGATCGTAGCTGTAGACGTCGCCGGCATAGCCGGTCATGTTGCCGTTGTTGTCATAAGCGGCGTTGGTGGCTAGCCGGTTGGTGGCGGGGTCGACCGCGACCGAGAGGGCCGGGGCGTTGCTTCCGGTTTTCTGCGTCAGGTTGCCGAAGCCGTCGTAGGTATACGCTTGCGACCAAGCGCCGCTGGGATCGCCTTGGCCGCTGGCCTGCACCAGGCGCTGCAAGGAGTCGTACTGGTAGCTAATCGTCTCGCCGCTCACCACGTCGGTTTGCGATTGGATCTGCCCATTGTTCCCGGTTGCCGCATAGTTGTACCGGTAGTGCACAGTCGCGCCAGAGGCGAGCTCGGTCAGTTGCAGGTTGGCATTGTAAACGTGGGTCTCGGTAAAGCCGTAGGCTTGCATTTGGAGCATTTCGTCGGCCGGACCGTAGGTCACGTTGTCGACCCAGGTGATGTTAGCGGCATCGTCGTTCATGTGGTTGAGGCGGCCCATCGCGTCGTAGGTGTAATGATAGACCGGTCCGGCGGCGGTGGTCTGGTCGCTATTGACTTGCGCAAAGGGGTAGGCGATCGAGGTGACCCGGCCCTCGTTGTCGTAGGTGTAGCCGGCGTCCATGTCGATGGCTTGGGAGCCGAAGACCGAGCCGCTGAGCTCGACTCGTTTCTTGACGACGCCACCGGCGTTTTGATAGCTGTACTGCTCGACGTAGCGGACGCCATGCGGACCGGCGTAGGCGATCTGCGAGACGCGACCATTGGTGGCGGACGAGTAACCGCCGTTGGTTCCGTCGTAGGTATAGGTGACACGCTGGGTGGCGTCTTCGGAGAACGTGCCGTTACCTACTGTCCCGTGGGCAATCTGGATCACCCGGCCATAGTTATCGTAAGAGTAGACTTTGCGCTGGGCTTTGGCGTCGGTGACGGTCGCCAGTGTGTTATCGGCGTTATACGTACCCGCTTCGGGGCTGGTTTTGCTGAGCAAGCGCAGCGTCTGGGAATCGTAGTTCCAGGTGCGGGTCTGCGTTCGGAGCTGCCCATTGACGGTGCGATCCATGCGTGCCTGCGTTAGATGGCCGAAGACGTCATAGGTATAGAGAGTGACGTGGTTGGGTTCGACGGTGGGGCGTGGGCTCGGTTCGTCCACCCGCGCGAGTTCCCCGAAGGCATCGCGCGTCATCTTCTTCCATTTACCGGAGGGGTCGGTGATGGTGACGGTATTTCCGGCGTACGCGTAGGTGGTGGCGGAGTGACCATCGGGCTGGGTCACGCTGAGCGCGCGGCCGAGGGAGTCGTAGGTGGATTGGGTCCAGACCGCCGCCGCGCCGGGTGCATGCGGCATGCTCTTTCGGTAGACCTTGCCGATGGGATTGCAGCCGCAGGCATCATAGACGGTTTCGGTGACCGAGGTGGTTCCCACATTGTCGCCGCGCTCGATTTTCGCGACACGGCCCAAGCCGTCGAGGGAGGTCTTCACAAACCGGGCGTTGGTGGTGGCGGTGATCTGCGGCGCGTTCACGCTGTATTGATAGACCGTGTTCGCGCCGTAGGGAGAGGACACGGTTTGCGGCCGGTCGGAGGTGTCGTACTGTACGGCCGTGCTCTCCTGGTTGGCTCCGGTTTTGCTGTTCATGTGCAGCGACGAGGTCCAGCCGAAGTGCGTGTTGAGCGAGTTCGCGGTGGTGACCAGATCGGGCGCGGTGTAGTTGGTCGCAGCCGAGGTGGACTGGCTGACGTACAGGTTGGGGTTGATGTCGTTGCCGGTCCACAAGGGCGTACCGGTTTGATCGTAGTTGCTGTGCCAACTGCGGCCGGGCACCGACTGGTCGTAGACATTGCCGCGGGCAAAGTAGCCGGGGCCATAGTCTTGCGTATCGTGCTGCTGAATGGTGCTGGTGGCGGCGATGCTGTTCGGGTATTGGTCGTAGGTGTTTTGTTTTAACGTCGTAGTCACGTTATTGCGATCCGTCACCGTGACCGAGGCCACGCGGTTGCGGATGTACATGGCTGTGTAGTCGGTTCCGTTCGCGTTGGTCAGATACGTGGTGCGGTAGGTCTTGGCGGGGTGCGCGAGGTCCGCGTAATCGTACAGCTTGGTTTCGGTGACATTGCCGTAAGCATCGACGGACTGATCGACTTGCTTGGTGACGGCGTAGGATTGCCCCGGGTCGGTGGTCCCTTGCAGGCGTGCAAGGTAGGGGTTGCCGGCGGTGTCCTGCGCCCAGGTGTAAGCAGTGGAGCGCAGGGCGTTTTGGCCGGAGGCGCCTTCCGCGTAGCTCGTCATGAGGCCATAGGCGGCGTCCTGCGTTTGCCCGAACTGCCATTGCTTGGCCGCCCCTGCCTGGCTATCGACCACTTGCCGGCCGGCGGGGAAAAAGTTGCCGCTGCCCGGGGTCGCCGAGAAGACATAGCTCCGCTCACCGATGGCGGCATCCCAGAGCACGTAGCGATTGACGACCTCCCGCACGGTGGTTTGCGCATAGGCCGCGTTGCCGTACTGCCAGCGAAGATAGCCGCCGAGCGGAAACGTCACCCGATCCAGTTCGCCGTTGTTAGCGGCATCGTAGGTGAAGTCGGTGGTGAGATTCGTCGCATTGTTGGTGGTGGATCGAAGAAAGGACGCCTGGTCGAACGAGCCCGTGCCGCCGAAAGGCGACGCGAGCGCCGCCGGGGCGGTATAGGTAAAAGCAAACGAGTCCTGGCTATTGATGGCGTTGGCGATACCGGTGAGGTGCGGCGTGGCATCGTTGTTGTAGCTGAAGGAGAAGGTGGGAGCGGAGGTGGGATTCGTCGCGGGGCGCACATCCTGGATGCTGAGCAGACGGGCGCTGGAGTCGAGCCAGGTGACCCCTTTGCCGGCAGCGTACCGCACGGTGATGCGGTTGCCGTTCGAGTCCTGCATGAGGGTAGGATACATGGTGCCGGCGTCGCCTTCGGTGCCGGCGGAGGTGCAGCCCAGGACCCAGAACGAGCCGTTGTCGAAGTAGAGCCGCTGCGCGTTCGCGTCGTAGGTCACGTAAACGCTTTCCTTGGCGGTCCAAAGGCCGTTATTGTTTTGATCGAGGCGATAGGTGGCTCCACCGGCATCGCTGTATTGGTAGAACTGCACGGTGAAGTAGTCGCTGTAGAACGGCGTGAGCGAGCCGATCTGCAGTTGCCAGCCGAAGCCGAAGCCGACATCGGCTCCGAGCTGCCAGGGAGTGCCGGCCGCATCGAGCCGCCAATTTTGCGAGTTGTAGGTGAGGCCGACAGGGACCGACCAGCCACGGCTCATCGCTTGGATCAGCGGCACGGAGAAGTTCAGGTTGCCGGAGCGGGTGTCGATCTGCTCGCCCATGCCGCCCCAATAGGAGCCGGTGGGCCGAACGCCGACTTGCCGGGCGTCGAGGGTGGCGGCGGCAGGAATCGCGACGGTGAAATTCGTGACGGCGGAGACGTTGCCGTGATGGTCGTAGGCTTGGACGCCATAGCTGTGGCTGGCGCCGCCGGTGACGCCGACGTCGCTCCAGACGGGTGTTTGCGTGGTAGCGACCGCCGCGCCGTCGCGGAACCAAGTGTAGCCATCGACACCGACGCCGTTGGCGTCGTCGGCGGACCCGGCGGCGCGAAGATCGAGCCGGTTGGCGAGCGGGTAGGTCTGCACGGAGGCTGCGTCGACCGGTGAGGGGGCCACGCGATCGCAAGGGCCGATCTGCACCAGCGAAATGGAGTTACCGGACGGCATTCTGTAGCCGCCCACGCCGCCGGTTCCGGAGAGTGGGGCGCTATCGGACCAGTTCAGGTATTCGACATTGTTTACCCAGAAGCGCAGCTTCGCGTCACTTCCCAGCACGGCATGATAGATCACGCCGTCCGAACAGGGAACGGCGGTCGCGCCCATCTGCGACACGGACCCGTTGATGACTTTGTAGAGCGTGGCCGTGGCGGTGCAGCCGCCGTTGGCGAAGCTCGGGTTTTGAATGGCAAAGGCGTAGAACGAGCCCGTGCTGGTGGAGCCGAGCACCGCATTGGGCGTGGCTTCAAGATAGAGGACGTAGCTGCCGCCCGAGGCGGGCAGGTGCAGCGTGGCCGCGACCTCGTACTGATTGGTACCGTCCGGCGCGGCGTTTTTGAAGATATAGGAGCCGCCGGCATCGGTGGTGACGGTCAGACCCGAGGAGCTGTTGGCGGTCGCGCCATTGAGATACCAGACGGGCGCGGAGTCGTTAGCGCTGGTCAGCGGATTATTGGCAAAGTAGCCGTAGTTCGCCCAGCTGGCGGTGGGGAGCAAGGCGGCGAGGAGGACCAACAGTTTTCTCACAGCGCGCCTCCTATGAAAGAAGCGAGGTCGAAGTTCTTTTTGAGCTTTCCCACCTGCTTCCGCACGTTGTCGAGCTTGGTGGCGCTGAGATCGAATGTCTGGAGAACCGATTTATTGCCAAGAATAGGCTGGAACGCGGCGCGGTCGCGGGCGACAAAGGCCACGATGGCAAACTGGCCGTCGTCGGTGGGCGTGCTGCGGAAGGCGACAATCCGCGGCGCGTCCAGGAATCCTTCGCTCTTTTTCGGCGGCGCGAGCGCCCCGTCTGCCGGAGCTTGCCCTGCGACCGGGGCAAACAGCGGACGTTTTGGATCGGCCAGGGTCCCGGCTCCGACTATCGGCACCACGCAGAGCAAAGTGGGATAAATGGGGCCGGACGCCACATGAGGACCGGACCAACCGGGGCCGGCCAACAGGCACACGCCGGCTGTGACACGCAACAAGAAATGCCGCATCGAGACCGCCCCTCCTCGGGCGGGAAAACCAGTGCTATCGATCGAAAAAGGACAGAACCGCATGGCGCGCCTGCGCGGCGCGCTACTCGCGTAAAACGGAAGGTACCGGTAGAACTTCCAGCCATTCTCGGCTGGACGAATTCCAATTGATCCCGGAATTCTCGGGAGTTCAAGCGGAATTTTCGGGAATTATCGGTAATTTTAGTTCTAAGGGTACTAATCCGTTTAGCAGGCGTGGGGGTAGTTCTGCTAACGGATAAGGCTGAAGATCCTAGTTCTTCAATAAGTTCCAGCCCCCGTCTTTCCGCACCGGCTAGGGCATACGATAAACACTAGCCGGATTCTTAGCCCGCCCGACAAACGATAGTGCTAAGGGGAAGAACAGTTGTCTGTTATGAGCACAGTTCTTGCTGAACCGGTTTACCATACCGAGATGATCGACCGAAATTAGTCCACTAGGCGAGCGGGACGCTTATCTTTTGCCGTTTGCGGCTTGGAGAGCTTTGGCCGGTTCTATACGCAGAGGCTTTCCGTAGACCTGTTGGAAGATTCTCGACACTTCACCGGCGGCCCAGAGTTCCAGGCCGGAGTCATTGTCGGTTTGCAGCAGCACGGTGATGGATCCGTTCTCCTGGATGCTATCGATGTTCTGCACCTTTTGTTCGTGGCCGCGATCGAGGGCGTCGGCAATTCTCAGCAGCGGGATTAAATACATCAGGATACGCCGGGTTTCCTGGTCAAGCACTTGATAATGCGAGTGCCTTGCCTGGGGCATCGACTTGCGATGGAAGCGGCAGAGAGCGGCGATAGCCAGGCGTTCCTTATTGGCGAATCCGGGCATGTCGGAATTCTCCACCAGATAAGCAGAGTGCTTGTGGTGAGCGGTTCCGCTGACGTAGTGCCCAATGTCGTGCAGGTAAGCAGCGGCTTCCAATATTTTGCCCGCGGACGGGGGTAGTTGATGGAGAGGCTGCAACAGCGCAAATAGGCGATGGGATAGACGGGCAACGGCCTCGACATGCTTCAAGGCGACGTTGTATCGCGTGGCCATTCCTTCCGCGACGGCACGCTGCTCTTTAGAGAGTTGGGTGAGCTGACGTCCTACGTTTTGAGCGGCTAGATCGGCGATGATTCCATCTCGCACACCGGCATTGCAGTAGTACAAGGAGCGGTGGCCGAAGAGTTCCAAGGCGCGGAGAAAAACAGCACTACCGGCAACAACGATTTCGGCGCGGCGCGGACCGATGCCGACGATCTTGCGGCGGCCGTTCACGCTAGTACTGGACAGTTTTTCGTATAGATCGCTGATTTGGGCAGTGCTGGCGCGAAGACGGTCGGCGGTTTCGCGTTTGGCGCGAGGCACTTGATTGACGCCGCAGACAATAGCGGCGGCGGTGGCGGATGTGGCGATAACGCGGTCGAATTTTTCTCCTCTGTGCTGCTTGTAGAAGTCGAGGAGTTTTTCGTCGATATAGCGATGGAGGCGATGCAGTTCTTCGGGCTGTGGAGGATCGTTTTCGAGGAAGACTTCGGTGAGGCGAACTGCGCCGAGAGACTTCGAGACAGCGTCGATTAGTTCGCCGCCCTGGGTGACGATCAGTTCACCGCTGCCCCCACCGACATCAATGATGAGAGTGCGTTCTTGCGGCCTGGGCCAGTGTGCGTGGACACCTAGATGGATAAGCCGCGCTTCTTCGGGACCGGAGATGATTTCGACGTTGGCGCCGAGGGCTTTATTGGCGCGCTGAAGAAATTCTTCCTGGTTGCTGGCGTCGCGGACGGCGCTGGTAGCCACTGCGCGCACACCGGAGATGTCGAGCCGGCTATAGGCGGCAGACATGCGGGCCAGAGTGGCGCAAAGAAAATCGATGGCTGCTTTGCTGATGAGGCCGTCGCGGAAGACACTCTCGCCAAGGCGGGTGACTTCACGATCCTGCGCGAGCACTTGCGTGGCTGCGCCATTTACTTCCGCGGCCATCATCCGCACTGAATTGCTGCCGATATCGATCGCGGCATAACGAGGCATACTTAACGATAAAACAGGAGTTTAGGAATCTTATCGGCGAGGTACTTCGGATGTAGTCGACCGGAGACTTGCTCCTTCGGGCGGATGAAACTCCCAGAGGGATTCGGCAATCTTGAGGTCCGGTTGAAAGTCGGTGACGTAGTCCGAATATTCTTTCGCTGCGCCATCCGGGCCTAGGAAGGTTGCTTCCACTTTCAAAGGGACTTTATATTCGCGCGAGATCCAGAGACGAATAAAATTATCTTTGAGCGCTCCCTTCGAAGCACTTGACTTCACGCTCACTTCGACGACATCGCAGGGGAAGCTCCGACCTTTGATTTGAATGGGTTCCGTAGCATCGATTTTGGCCGCCATCATCGCGCTGGGTAGATTGGCATCGCTGAGTTGGCGCGCCAGGCCAGGGAATGCATTGGCAAACAGCGTTGCCGGCGCCGACCCAGACTGCTTCCAGTATTTTTGGGTGGCACCGTTGTAGAACCATGTTAGTTTGCCTGTGGAAACTATCTCGATGTTTTGTCCTTGATGTTGGCTTTCCGCCCGAATATGTTTGGGTCTATCGATCCAGGTCTTCACGTAAGAGTGAGTGGTTTCTTTATATCGTAGGGTGATGCTGGTGATGTCCACCTGGTGGGTTACTTCGAAATTATCGATTGTCTGCACGGCGCGCGCTGCCTGTTGCACTAATGCCGAGGCAATTTTTGCGGTGGCCTCCATCTGTCGAGACTCCCCTTTGCTCTCCGCTGCTGCTCCCGGTGGGAGCATCGCCACACCCACGCAGAAAACCGCCAACAGAAACGGCGGCAGTTTATTTTGCATGGCAACCCACTCTTCGTTTTCAGGAAGGGGAGGAACGCCGGAAGTGGCGCGTTTCTCCCCGGGAGTGTCCTACGGTTCTTGCACCAACTGGAACATCTGCGCGCCTGTCGAGTTGCAGGTGTACTGCTGCAATCGAGCGCCGTTTTGGGTAGATGAACCAGGCGTATCGAGACAAAGTCCGCTGTAGCGGTTTACGAATTGGAAGCTGCCTCCAACTTGCTGCGGTATCCACTGCTCACTGGTGCTGCCGCCGTAAGACGTTTGCTGAATGCCGGTTCCCCAAGCAGTGGAATTTCCTGGATCGTTCCACACTAGACCGGAAGTCCTGTTCACGATTCTGTAGTAGCCACTATCGGTGGGTAAAAACTGCCACTCCTGGTTAAACTGGTCGTTGCCGCACCCCCATTGCTGGACCGCGGCGCCATTTGCTGTGCTCCAGCTTATATTGTCAACGCAGGATCCGCTGTTCTGGTTGATCACCTGATACCAAGCACCCGGATTGATAGAACCCGCGCCGGGTTGCCATTTGCGAATGCGGGTGTAATCCACGATAAGGCTCGCCGGCCAAGGTGTGCTGCTAGTAGGCCCTGGATTCGGCCAATTTCCGCCCACCGCAAGATTCAGCAGGAGGAAGAAGTTGCCGTTATCGAATTCCCAGGCGCCGCCACTGCTGTTCGGGGTCAGCGTGGCGAAAGGATGCGTGTAGTCGTCCACAAAAAACTTTATTGTTTGGGGATACCAGTTCACGCCGTAGATGTGAAACGCGTTATGAATGGGCGTGGATACACCCGTCAGGTTGCCGGTATCGAACCCGTTCGCTCCGTGCAGACTGGATTCAATCGTGCTGTTACCCATTTGCGGAACATGCTCCATGATGTCGATTTCGCCACATGCCGGCCAACTAGTGCCCGTCATAATGGAGTTGCCTAGCATCCAGAACGCCGGCCAGAGTCCGTCTCCATGAGGTACTTGCATACGAGCTTCAATCAAGCCGTACTGCGTGGAAACATTTGGATACGAACGCAATCGAGCCGAAGTGTAAGTCCCGCCCACCGGAAAGGCTTTAATAACCAGGTTCCCATTTCCATCCTGAAAGGCGTTCGGGTTGCTGGAGTTGCAGGGGTAAGTATTGCTGCCATAGGAACAGTAATTCTCCAGCTCATTGTTCCCCCAGCCGTTGTTGTTGCCGGTTTCCATGACCCAGTTATTTGTGTTTGGAGAACCGTAAGCACCATTGAATTCGTCATCCCAGGTCATGTTGTAAACCTGCGCATATGACAATTTAGGGGCGATTACGAGAGCCCCGGCCAGAACGGCAAACGCTGCCGTTGTGTTTTTTAAGTTCATGTCGTGTTAACTCCTCATCGCATAACGTTGCGAGTGTTCGCCAAGACTGACCTTTTGCCGGACAAAGACGAGAATGCACCAAAGCCTAGCGAAAAGAAGAACTCTGTTGCAGCTCTCGGCAAATCACGCTATCTGATTATCTTATGAAAGTATCAGACGCATGCTCAGTAATAGTTCGAGTTAATGTTCCTCGAGAAGCTCGGGCGATTGTTGCTTAGATTCGTTTCGATGCCTTTCGAATTTTAGCGATCTGATAACCGTGATGGTGTAAATGTGAGCGGAGAAAAAACAATGCACCGTCGGGTGTTGTCCAGCCGCCGACGGGATGCCGAAAGACGCCCTTCTTCCGATCAGCGCTCGAAAGGCCTTCCAGGAAAGCCGTCAGCCCCTTGCGATCGTCCGCCCACTCGCTACGGAGTACGCGTAGATCGTCTTTGTTACGGGAAGGTAGAAGAGACTTCACGGAACCGGACACCTGTAGCCGAGTCGGCAAGAACATGATTGCAAGAACAAACGCACTGCGATAGCGGTCGTAAAGTCTGACCTTGTTATTGGACGCTAAGTTGCGCCGCATGGTCACCAGCACCGCACGCTCCGTCAAGATGAGGTGATCAAGTATCTCCAGAATCGACCACGACTCGCGAGCAGGACGAAATTGGAGTCTTTCCGGTGACCAGCCCTCCAGATCAGCGAACAGCCGTTCGGTTTGGTCGTCCAGTTTAGTTAGATTTTCCATGAAACGGCGCTTTCTTGAAAATGGTCCACGCACGGTGTTAAGCAGGCACTATCTTTCGGTAGACGCTAAGTTGTTGGTTTGCAGTTTCTGATGTTTTGTCATGCCGCTCAAACAGTTCAGCTCCCACATCAAATGTTCTTGTTTAAGATCAGCATGCAGAAGCGGTCCCGAGGTTCCAATTCCGGCGCACGCGATCAATAGACCCACATCGATATTGTCAATCGCTTTCATCAGTGCATCTCGGCCGGGCTGAGTAGAAAGATCGCAGGGAATGATTGCTGTTGAGACGCCGTAAGCGGCCTCGATCTGCTTCGCCAAGATCACGAGCCGTTCTTCGCGACGCGCCACTAACGCCACATTGAGGTGTAACCGAGCAGCTTCGGAGGCAAATGCCCGGCCAATTCCATCGGAGGCACCGGTCGCCAATGCCCACGGCCCATATTGCTGCTGGAAACGCGTTGTTCGATTCATGATGGTTCCTTTTCGCCATCGATACGCCCGGTACAGAATTGCTTTACAAAGAAGCGGCGTGCTTCCGAGAGAATTTCTTTTTCCGCTCCGGATCAACTTCGGTACGAGCCGCAATTAAACAGCCAGCCATGGAAGGAAACAGCACATTGAAGGCAACTTTATGCTCCGTGGCTGTTGCACCAGGAAGGAGTGACTGCAATCGGATTCTACATCGATCGAGTGCGCGGGCGATGTGAGCACGGCTACGCTTCGGATATCGGGCGAGTTCTGCACCGAGCGCAGCCAAAGCACAACCATGCTGGGGATTCCGCATGTATTCTTCGCTTAGATAAAAGTCGATGACACGCTGGAGAGCTTGGGGGCGAGATAGATTTTCGGTCATGTGGAGCAATTGATCGGCAATTACGCTCGCCTCTACCTCATCTTTGCCGATATTTATTTACCGATGGGTACGAAGCGCACGGCGTAGCCTCCGGCGGGGGCCATTTGGATGTGAAGCACCGTTTTTGAATCGACAGTTTTTTTCAAGACGCGGGCGTTCTTCGGATGTCGATCAGCATCGTCGGCGTCTTCATAGATTTCGGCGAGATATTTTCCTTTACCTAGAAATGCTAAAGGAATGGTCAGCTCGCGGGCGTTCCAGTTGGTCATGCTTCCCATAAACCATTGGGCACCTTTGCGTCTGGCCACCGTGACGAACTGACCTGGCTCGCCGGCAAGCACCGTTGTTTCATCCCAGGTGGCCGGGGTGTCTTTTATGAATTGGAACGTGGGCTGATCTTCATAAGCTTTCGGTGTATCGGAGACCATTTGAAAAGGTGATTCGAAGACGGCGTACATGGCAAGTTGATGACAGCGAGTGCCCATTACCATGGGATGTAGACTGCGTGGAACAAAGGCCTCCTTTGTGACATTGTCGAAGCCGCCCGGTGTGTAGTCCATGCGGCCGGCCAACATGCGGGTGAATGGCAGCATGAGCTGATTGTCGGGATTATCGCGCTGGCCTCCCTTCGACTGTTCCATACCTAGAACGGCTTCATAACCGAACACGTTGGGGAAGGTGCGCTCCAGGCCGGTGGGCTTGGTTGCGCCGTGGAAATCGAGAAGGAGCCGATGGTCAGCGGCTAAACGCGCGGCGCGGTAGTAGAAGTCGATTCCTTTTTGATCGTCGCGTTCGATGAAATCGATTTTCAGGCCCGCGACTCCCCACTTGGCGTATAAGGGGAATGCCTCGCCCATTTGAGCGTCCGCCAGCGTGTAGGGAATCCATATCCAGACCTTTACGTTTTTCGATTTTGCATATTGCACTAATGCAGGGACATCGACGCGTCCGTTCATCTTCGTGATGTCATTTTTTGCGTACCAACCGGCATCGACCAGCATGTATTCTAAGCCTTGTTTGGCGGCGAAGTCGACGTAGTATTTCATCGTTTCCGTTGTGTAGGCGGACCTACCGTCCGGACCGATGCTGCCGTTCCACCAATCCCACGAGGAACGGCCGGCGTGAATCCAGGAGGTATCTTTGACTTCAGAATCGGGATTGAGGCTGGTGATCACATTCGATTCGATAAATCGACCGGGCTCATCGCCGATGAGCAGAACGCGCCAAGCGGAGTGATGGGGTAAGGCGCCTTCGACGGAGAGCTCAGGATGATCGTCGTTGGGAGCGAGTTGGCTGACAAAGCCATGGCTACTCCAACCGCCCGATTGATTCACGAGATACATGGAACTGTAGTCGCGCAGATTCGCTTCTGTAATCGCCAGCCAGCCTACGCCGGGCACTTCCATGAGCAGGGGCAGGCCGAGTAGAAATTTACTGGCAACGCCGCCTTGATTAGCGAAGGCACTGATCGGCAGCTTGATGAATTCGCTTTCGTACATGGAGCGGAAATTGGGAAGCTCCAAGGCATAGGTGGTGGCGTCGGCGCTGATGCGGAACTCGGTCGATTCGTTTACCAGGCGAAAGTCGCGCAAGGGTCTTTGCTCAGGAACGACATAACGGAATGCGATGGCGTCGTTATAGGCTCTGGCCTCGATGACGAGCTTTCGTTGGAGGCCGCTGTCTTCGGTCAATTCGAGCCGCAGCGTATTGTAGTGATCTTGAACGACGCTCGCCTTTCCGGTGACGAGACGATAGGTTTGATCGATGCTGGAAGGCGTGACGTTTACGATGCGGAGGTTCGAACCGAGCGGGCGTTCGCTTTGTAGGGTCAAGCTAAGCTTTGAGGCGTCGATGAGCGGTTTGCCGTGGAAGGTCACCGAATAGACAAGCTGGCCGGAACCGGCTTTTGCATTTCCATCGCTAATGATTTTGAATTGAATTGCCAGCCGGCTGTCGGGTGATTGAAGGATGTTGTTCTGGTCATCCCCAAGCAGGTTTATTCCTGTAATCGATAAGGCCAAGAATGCTACAAAGAGCTTTGACATGCTTCAAACTATATCGCTAGATTTTCCAAGGCCGCAAAATTTTCTTTCTAAGCCTATTCCAAGGTACCCAGAAGGCGTTGGCCAAAAGGAATTGAGGAAAGGAGGGACCCATGACAAGGAAGATTCCGATCTGGGTCAGCATCATGGAAGGCACTACAATCCAGCGGATAAAAGGGCTGAGAAGAGCTAAAGGATAGCAGAGCTCCAAGGCGAGCGTGGCCGCCGCCAGCGAGTGATAAAGCCAAGGCTGGGAGGCGATCCACAAGCCTGCGTTCAAAGTAGGATTGACGGGTGAGGCCCAGTAATGTTGTTTCACGAGCATGATGGCCATGTTCTGCGACGTGACCCAACTAAACCCGGAGTGCCGAAGCTTTGAAAAGCCGGAGGCGAAAAAAATGAGAGCCATCAGAAGCCAAACGGATTTGATGGGCCACGTGTACTCACCCGATGCGGGAGGGGGCGATGATGGACGATGGCGAGCGCGCCACGATCCATCAACGGACCACACGGGCGTGGGTTTAGCAACAGCAAAAACAAGGCAGATAAACACAACGATCGCATCGAAATGATCAGTTTTGCCCATTGAATTCTGGAGGCCGAGTAGGTAAACGCCGACGATGGCGGCAATGGCGGCGCTGATCGGGGTGAGGAGTCCAATGCAGGTGAAGACGAGGGAGATTTTCCAGATGACCTGGAGGATGCCGATCGTTGCGGCAGGCAGAATTCCGATACCAGGGATGGCAAGCAGCGAGACCGGCATCCAGAAAACATGAGAGACGGTTGCCCAAAGGCGGAAATCGGCGGGGACATACAGCAGGGCGATACCGCCGAAGAAGAGAATGCGGGCGATAGCGAGATCGAAGGGATCACTGCTGCTGAAGAAATAGATACACCAACGGTTCCATAGATGTTTCATGGCTCCGACTCTGGTCTATCGATCGTGAGAAGCAACTGCTTGTCGTCTGGCGTGTTCACGTTGGAAGCATCGGGGCGCAAACGCCAATGAACTTGGTAGACCCTCACTTCCCGAAGCGGCGGGCCTGCGTGGCGGCCTTCGCTCCGCGAGCGTCGATATCGTTCCCAGACATCTTCCGCAGCGGCACGGAGGTTTTTGTCCGGTTGCGAAGAGCGGGCGAGGCGAGCCAACGCGGTGTTCAAACGAGTCCTATCGAAAGGCTGTATGAAGGCAGTGGATTGGAGGGGAAAGGGAACATCGGCAGAGTTCCGTGGAACGCCATAGAGCATCACCTTGGTGGTTTCGTTTTTCAGCTCCAGGCGACTGTACATGGGGTAAGAAGAAAATGGCCAGTGCTCACGATCCCACAGCATATCGGTCAGCGAACCTGCCAAAATCCCGACCAATAAGAGGTTAATTATAAGCAAGCGGACGTTCGACATATTCGTGTCAGGCTGTGGCTTGGTGGAGCTTGCTGAACTCCGGCGTTAACATCTCGTCGACAAAACAATCGTGTATCACTTTGCCGGTGAGCATCCCAAGTCGTAGGCGCCGCGGATCGGTGAGTACATACCTTTGAAAATAGGCTTGGGCATCGGCGAGGCTCATCTGCGAAGCGGCTTCTTTCCATGCTTGCTTGGGGAAGTCGACGGCAGTTCCTTTCTCCCAAACGGCGGGATATTCGGAGAACTTCCGATGCTTGTCGTACCATTGCTGAAAGCCAGTGACGGCAAAATGGTAGTGAAAGCCACCATATCGCGTTTTGACAGGTAGCCGTTCGAGATGAGTTATTTCCTGTCGGCGCGTCCAACGATGGGCGCTGAGGGCTTGCACACGGGCGGATGTTCGGACGATGCTTTTGCCTAGCACGTGACCGATGGGCCTAGTCAATTTCTGAAGGTTTCCAGTGATGGGATTCATGAGAACACGCGGCCAGTACCCGCGAGTCAAAAAATAGGGAAGAGACCAGGGAGGATCGGCATGCGCCAGTGGAGTGGGGATTGCTTCGCGGGGCCGGAGAACTACCATTTCGATATGATCCGGAACCTTTTCCAACATGCGAGTAAGATGCGCGGCATCCACTCGGTCTTTTTTTGTTCCGAATACGCATCCTCGCCAGGCGGCAAAGTTCGACTCATTGTCAGCGGAAGCAAACTCATCGGCATCGAGGTGGAGGAGCCAGTCGAACCCCTCTTCACGGGCCAAGGCAAGGCCTGCATCCATACATTTCACTTGATGGCGGGACATAAAGTGGTCGGCGGGGTCGCGGTCGCGGTGAATGATTTTGGCCCAAGAGTACTGCGCGGCGATTTCGGCGGTGCGGTCGTTGCAACGGTCGAGGAATAAGAATGCACGCGACACTCCCAAGCGATGATGGTAGGCAAGATTGGCCGCAATCAGGTCTTCTTCGTTACGAAGAACTTCGATCAGTGCAAGTTTTGGCGGCATGCAGCAGCAAAGGTACGATTCGATTGTAAGACCCGTTAGATGAATACTGTTACGTCCAATCCAAATCCACAGTTTGCCGAGCCTCCGAAGGGCGCCACGAGGGGTGCGTTCGTCCGTTCGGCGATGGTGACGGTGGTGGGGCAGGCGAGCATGGTGGCGGTGACGATTGCGTCCACGATGATACTGGCGCGTTTGCTGGGACCGGGCGACTTCGGGGTAATCGCAATGACGACATCGTTGACCGCGTTTATCAGCAGCTTTCGCGATTTCGGTTTTCCGATGGCTACTTTGCAATCGAAAGCGATCGACGAAGTGCGGGCTAGTTGTTTATTTTGGATCAACTTGAAGTTGAACTTCGGGGTGGTAGCGGTGATGATCGCGATGGCTCCGGTGCTGGCTTGGTTTTACGAAGACAGCCGTTTGGTTGCATTGACCGCCGTGATGAGTATCGGCGTTTTCGCGGCGGGCTTGATCAATCAACATGAGGCGCTGCTGACCCGTCAACTGCGGTTTAGCGCGATTGCGATAGCGGAATTCTGTTCTTACGTTGCTGCCACGGCAGTAGCGGCTTATTTGGCTTGGAAAGGCGCGGGGTATTGGACGTTGGCGGTGCAGTATATTTTATGGCAGAGCATTCGCAGCTCGATTCTGATCGGTGTTTCGCGATGGAAGCCTTGTTCGCCGCGTAAAGCTGCCGCGGCGAATTCCCAAATTCGAGAGATGTTGGCGTTCAGCCGCGATTTGACCTTTTCGCGAGTGATTGCGCACATCGGCAGAAATATTGATCGGGTGGTGGTGGGGTATCGATCGGGCGCTTACGCATTAGGTCTTTATAGCGCGGCGAATCGATGGTCGTTGTTTCCTATACAGCAGATCTACACGCCATTGATGTCGCCGGCGATCGCCGCATTGAGCAGAGCGCGTTTCGAACCTGCTGCTTATATACGTGTTTGCAGGGCTTGTTTGATGCCTGTATTTGCAGTGTCCATTCCCGCGCTGGCGTTTCTTGCTATCGACGCGGATAGAGTCGTGCTTCTGCTGCTGGGGCGGAAGTGGGAGGGCGCCATCCCCCTTTTTCGCTGGCTTGCTTTTGGAGCGATTGCGGCGGCGGCAACGATGGTGACGAAGTGGATCTACATTTCACAGAAGCAGGCCGACAGGCAGTTGCGGTGGGGCGTCGTTTCGACCGGGATCATGATTGTCGCTATCGTCCTGGGCTCGAACTTCGGCGCGAACGGTGTGGCGGCGGCTTTCGCATTAGGGAATTGGGTGCTGTTCATCCCGGCCATTGCTTTTTGTTTGAAAGATTCGCCGTTTGCAATGCGTGATTTTTTTGCGATTTTCTCTCGCCCTGCGATGGCTTCATCGATAGCGGCGGCGGCTTTGCTTTTCGCGCGGCATCGATTGGAGTTCGGCGAAAGGTTAGTGGCAATCGCTTTGCATAGCCTCATTTTTTTGAGCTGCTATTTGCTGACGTGGCTGCTTTTGCCGGGAGGGCGGAGGACCTTATGGGAGATGATCGATGTGCTGCGTCACGCACTTCCGGAGGGCAGCCGTTGGCGACCGACTTTGTAGTTCTTTCCGAGTGGCTTCTTATCCGAGTTTTGATGCGCTCAAAGAAATAGCCGGCGGCAGTCATCGCTTGGGAGAGTCCCAGCAAACAGCAAATGGCAAGCGAACGCCCGAACGGTTTTCGGAAGGCCGAGCGCAGCATACCGGCGTAGAATTTCAGTGGCTCCAGGCGGACCGCTTGACCCGCCTTTTCTGCCCGGGCAATGTGAAAGTGATAGGCGCCTCGCCCGTAATTAAAATGCTGGCGGAGGAATTTTCGAAAGGTCAAAAGATGGTAGTGTTCGATGGCGGCTTGCGGGAGATATACGAGTTGAAACCCGTGTTGCGCCCAGCGGGCACAGAGCTCGCGATCTTCTCCGGCAGCAAGAGGAAAGGTGGTGTCGAAACCATCGAGCAGCCGAAGTTGTGCTGTTGGAAACGCGAGATTGTTGCTGGTGTAAAAGACACCGTCGTTTAGATGATTGAAGTAACGGCAGCAGTAATCCACAAGTATCTGGCTAGTTTCCGATGGAATGCTATTGGGGAAAGCATTGCGGACCGGTCCGGCGAAGGCAGCATCGGGGTGTTGTCGATGGCCGGTGGCCAGGGAGGCGAGCCATTGGGGATGGGGTCTGCAGTCGTCGTCGGTGAAGGCGATTAACGAGCCACAAGCAAGCGCTAAGCCTGTGTTGCGGGCGTGAGCGGGGCCACGGCGGTTCTGACGAACGAAATGGGTATTTGGCGGACCGAGGTGCTCGGCGAACTGGGTATCGACCGGTTGTGGACTACCGTCGTCGACGACGATCACCTCGAATCGATCGCTTGGGTATTGAAGCTGCGACAGCGATTGCAGGCATTGGCGAATACGCTCCGGCCGATTGTAGGTGGGGACGATAACGGAGATAAAAGGTTCATTCATGCGGCTTGCGGACTTTCTGCGTGGAGCAGCTTTCTATCGAGGAAGGTGAGGTGCTGCATACGGTCCATTTCAAAGTTCGCGAGGACATCAATGGACTTGCCCGGACCTAACGCGTATCCCGCCATTTGCCCGAGCGCGTCGAGAACCAAGCCGAAGAAGAGAGCGGGCCAGATGCGCGGGACAAGATGAGAACGTTTGCCGCGGGCGAACAATTCTGACTTTAAACGCCGGTAGCGGATGAAGGGGATGAGCGGTCCTCCGACGATGTAAAGGAAGCGGTGCAGAGGAGTCCAATCATTGGCCTGCGCGCGAGTCCAGCCGTATAAGCGTCCGGCATTGAATCGCAGTTTTATTGTCGGCGCAAGCCGGGATGGATTGGCATGCGCCAGACGCGCATTGCTTTGGTAGAAGCGGCCACCTTGTTCCTGCAGGTCCTCCAGCAAGCCTCCGTTGCGGCCTAGTTTTTCGGTCAAGCGTTCACCGTATTGCTGGAGTACGTTTCGCCGATAGCATAGGTTGTGTCCCGGGATGGCGTCACGTTCGCCTTCGTACGCAGGCTCCGACCATGGGCCATAGGCGATCAGGAGATTGGTCCAACTGAACATTCTTTTTGGATTGGCATTGACCATGAGCGGGGCGACGGCAGCCCATTCTCCGCCGCGGTGAATATCCAGATTGATTTCGGCCCAGTTTGGGTAGGGGTAAGCGTGGTCTTCTATGAGGGCGACGAACTCTCCTGTGGCGTGAGGTACGGCGAGGGCGGCTGCTTTATCGACGTTCTGCGCGGCCATAGCGGTGGTGATCGTTTGTACGGCAGCGAAGCCGCTGAGCTCCTCCCAGGAAGCGTCCGCCATGGATTGCTCCGTGGGGCCGACGAGGATCAACTCAAGCTGGTGGGCAATTGTTTGTTTTCTTAGACAGGAAACGGTACGCCGGATATTTCGAAACATGCCGGCGGTGACGACGATGACGGAGAGATCGGCTGCGGTGCCGGTGGGTTGTAGAGATTGGGGAATGGTCATGCGGTTTGTGTTTGTCTGCCGGCGAGAGCGCGAGATGGTTTAGCGTCGATGAGGCGCTCATAGAGTTGGAGCAGCTTGGACACACTTTTGTTTTCACTGAATTCGGTTAGGGCGCGCTGCCGTCCGGCCATTCCCATTCTTTCAGCCAGTTGTTTATTGCTCAAGATGCTTCCGAGGGCGGTAGCAAGCAGCTGGTGATTACCGGGCGGGACTTGAAAGCCGGTGATGCCGTCCTCTACGATTTCCGCAAGACCGCCTGTGGCCGTGCAGACGACGGCCGTACCGCGCATGGAGGCTTCGGTGGCTACGTTGCCGAATGCTTCGTTCCAAAGCGAAGGAGCAGCTTGTACCCATACCCGCTCGAACTCGCGTTCCATTGTTTCGCGAGGGAGATGGCCGAGCCAGGTGACGGCGGATTCGACTCCAAGAGAGACCGCCAGTGCTTGCAGGCGTTCGCGATCGGGACCGCTGCCCGCGATGAGGAGGCGCACGGATGGGACATGCGATCGAACGATCGCAAACGCACGGAGTAGAATGTCTACACCTTTTTCGCGCGATAAACGGCCCGCGTAGGCGACAACGGGTTCGTCGGGTAGTGGCGGTCGCGAAGCACGCTCCGGGACTCCGTTGTGAATGACTTCGACGGGGCCGACATTGTTTTCTTCCAGCACCCGGCGCATGTGATTACTTAAGGCAACGGTTGCTCCGAATACCCGACGCCAATGGCGGAAGAGACGTAGTTGAATCATGGACAAGACCCAGGTTTGCGGCGTCACGCAATGGTTTTTCAGACATGCCGCGCCGGCGGGATAGTGGCACTGCGATTGATTGGGCAGTAGTTTGAACCCAGTGGGACAGACGCACTTGTAAGTGGCGACGTGAAACAGGCAAGGATAGTTTTTAAGCAAGGGAAGGATGGCGGGAGAGAGCTGCCATAGGAACATGCGGACGTGAACGACATCCGGTTGAAAATCGGATAATGCGCGACGCAGTTCCCTACGGGCCGAGAGGTTGATTGTTTGGACCAGAGCTTGCTTGCGGCCAGTGGCGCCTTGGCAGCCGTAATCCGCTTCGAAGCTACCGGGAACGAGGCTGATGGTGCTGGAGAATAGACGCGCGTTGTGACCGCGCTCTCGAAGCTGCCGGCGAAGGGTAAGCATCTGGAGTTCGGCGCCGCCGGTGGGGGTGCCGTAATCATGAATGAGCAGGACCTTCATTGCCGAGTTCCGGCGAGAGGAAGTGCTTCGGGAACATCGACAAAATCGCCGGAATGAAACGATTGTTCCGCGGCGTCGAGGACGGCGAGACTTCGATAGCCGTCGAGCAGGTCGGGGTGGGGCTGCTGTCCTGTTTTAGCGGCTTGAACAAAGGCACGGAGGGCGGCGGCAAACGATGGCTCACCGGGACCGCGCAGGAGGTTTGCCGGATGCAAGTCGGCGACACTTCGCCAGATACGGTGAATGCGGTCGTAAGGCATGGAGGGTCGCGTGACTTGCGTACCGCGGGCTAGACGGTGGAGGCTTACTTTGCCACGGAAACCATATACGTCGAACCGATGTTCCTCGATGGCGCTCATGGAGAGAAAGCTGGAGACGATCAAGCCCGAAGCGGTGCGCATTTCGAGCATGGCCGTGTCTTGTTGGCATCGTTGCGAACGGGTGGTTGCGCGAGCGGCGACGATTTCCTGGTTGAACAGAAACCGGGCAATATCGACGTGATGAGAGCCGAGATCCAACAGAGCACCGCCTCCGCTTTCACGCGAACGCTTCCACTGGGGAAGGGCGCGGGCTGCGGCGGAGAAGACAGAGCGCGCCGCGACCAACTCGCCGATTGCCTCTTTGGCAATTTGTTCACGCATCTCGCGATAGAGTTCGTTGTAACGGAAGTTGAAACCCATCATGCCGACCTTGCCGCTGTTTTGCCAAACCTCTAGTACTTCCGTTGCTTCGTTCAAATTGAGCGCAATCGGCTTTTCGAGATAGACATGCTTGCCGGCTACGAATGCTTCGATGGCGCATCGCGCGTGAAAGGCGGGGGGAAGACAGATCACTACCGCCTGTACGTTCGATTGGTGGAGAAGGGCGCGGTAATCGGCATAGGCCTTGGCGTGAGGAGCGGTTTCGGCGGCCACTTCACGCTTCGTAGCGTCGGTATCGGCGATGGCGGTCACTCGCACCTGCGGCAGACGGGAGAGGACTCCCAAGTGCGCTAATTGCGCAATGCGTCCGCATCCGATCACGCCGACGTCAATCAATCTTGCGCGGCCTATCTTGTAAAACTGAAAAGCAATTCATATCGGTATTCGATATCCAACACAAATTTTAGTTGAAGGAATTCTCGATTGCAAATAGGATAGAGGAAGCGGTGGTTATAGATGGTTCGCGTTATGGCCTCGCTCCTAGACTCGACGTAGTCAGAAAGCAGATTCGACCGTGCCCCATTCCATTTCCATCGTGATTCCTGCTTGTAACTGCGCGGGACATCTGGCGAAGTGTTTGGAGGCAGTGGAAGCATCAACCATTCAAGCACGCGAATGCATTGTGGTGGACGACGGATCGAGCGACAACACACCGCAAGTTGCGCTGCAGTACGGAGCGAAGTTGATACGGACCGGAGTTCGCGGTGGACCGGCTCGCGCCCGCAACTTGGGTACGCAGAAGGCTTCAGGGACGTTGGTATTTTTCCTAGACGCAGACGTTTGCGTGCACCCGGAAACGGTGGAGGGCATGCTGCGGGCCTTCGATGAGAGCTCGTCGGTGGAGGCGGTGATTGGATCCTATGACTCCGATCCAGCTTGTCCCGAGTTCTTGTCGCGGTATCGGAATCTGATGCACTGCTATACGCATCAAGAGGCAAAACGGGAAGCAACGACGTTTTGGAGCGGTTGTGGTGCGATTCGGCGGTCGACGTTTCTGGAACACGGCGGGTTTCACGAGTCGTACAAGCGTCCGGCGATTGAGGACATAGAGCTCGGCTACCGGTTGCGACAGTCGGGTTGCGAGATGATTCTAGACCGCACTATTCTTTGTAAACACCTGAAGACTTGGACGCTTTGGAATTTGGTGAAGACCGATATATTCGACCGTGCGATTCCGTGGACGGAGCTGATTCTACGTGATTCGCACATGCCGAACGATTTAAATTTGCAGTTGAGTAACCGGGTAAGCACGGCGATGGCGTTTTTGCTGGTCGCGATCAGCGCGTTGGGTGCCGCCTGGTACGGAGCAGACTTTTTGCTGCCGTTGCTAGTACTTTTATTACTTGTTCTTTGTGCCTATTGGGTAGAGTTAGCAAAGCGCACCAGCCGTAAGGCTTGGATAGCCTTAGCTGTGATCGGAATCGGCACGACCGCGATGGCGTACACCGCCGACAAACTATGGGTAATTCCTCCGCTTTGCGCGGCGTTCTTGCTGCTCCTAGCGCGACATCGGTACTCCATGGCCAGGCACAGGTGGAAGAGAATCGCCGGCTTACTATGGGCTATTTACGCAGTTCTGTTTGCGGCATCGGTAGTATTTTATTTTCCACACCACCCGATTATCTTTACGGCTTTTCTTGCGCTGCTGGCATTGATGATCCTCAACAGCCATTTTTATGTCTTTTTAGCAGGCCGTCTTGGATATTTGTATGCTTTAGCGAGCATTCCCTTCCATTTGCTGTACCACTTTTACAACGGAGTTTCATTTATCATCGGCAGCATGCGCCATCTGACGCGAGTGGCGGGTTCACATTGGAAAGCGCGCAGCTCTTCCGTCCCGAATAAAAGCTAGCGAGCGACGGGGTGAGGATTTCCTATGTGTATGACATGCCCCTGCCTACTCGTTACGCGGCCGCGATACAGATTCTGAATACTTGCCGTGCGCTGGCCGAAGAGGGCGTCCCTACCCATCTGTATGTTAGAAGGCTGCACGCAACGCCGGAGGAATGCTTAAGCCGGTATGACCTTCTGCCGCATGAGAAGCTGACGCTGCATTCCTTGCACGGGACGCCGGGTTATCGGTTTTGGCCACGTGCTGCGATCGGGCGATTGCGACAGCCGGGCGATGAACCACATTATTTGATCTCACGGGGAGAGTCCGGTATTTTGTTTTACCGGCATCTTCGCCGATTGGGGTTACGATCCAATGAGCGGTGGGTGTACGAAGCCCATCGGCCTTGTGCGGGAAGACCGGAAGAATCGAACATTGCGAGTACCGAGGGGCATTTGAACTTGTCGCTTCATCGGGTACGGCGCCTGGAGAAGAGTGCGATCGAAGAAGCCAGCGCATTAATTTGCCTTACACCTGCCGTGAAAGACGCGCTGTCGGAACTGTACCGGCTTCCTTCTTCCTGCTTGCTTTTGCCAAGTGGGACATCGGTTCCCAACGAGTTGCGGGTGCAGGATGAGGACCGTGATCTTCCAATTTTTTATGCGGGCAAACTGGAACGACGGAAGGGCGTGATGGACCTGATCCAGGCGATGCCGCATCTTCGGGAATATCGTGCGCACGTTGCGGGCGGATCAGCGGAGGAACTCACGGAGTTGCGGAGGCAGGCAGAACTGCACGATGTGCAGTCGCAGGTCAATTTGATGGGGTTTGTGGAGCCGGGAAAGATGAAGAGTTTGTATGCGCGCGCGAGGGTGGGGGTTTGCCCACTTACTGCCGGAGAAAGCGCGGTATCGGAACGGTTTACCAGTCCGCTGAAGCTGTTGGACATGATGGCTTGGGGAGTGCCGATGGTTGCGTCGAACGTACCTTCGATCCGGGAGATCGCTACAGATGGAAAGGACGCGCTTTTGGTTCCGCCGAATAACCCCCAAGCGTTGGCCCAAGCGATTCGTTATCTTCTGGAGAACCGGCCGTTTGCTTTGCGGCTGGCGACGGCAGCGCGTGAAGTGGCGCAACGATATTCCTGGAAATGCCGCGCGCAACGTTTGGCAGGATTTCTCGCCGAAGTTTCCTAGCGATTTGCGGTCGCGAAATGCAGGAAATGCTCGCATTTTGTAAATTGGAACGAGCACTTGCACTTACCGAATCGCGGCGACAGCTTCCGGCGTCGGCGCCGCTGCGTGAAACCAGTCCACGGTTTGACGGATGCCGTCGGCAAAGTCCATCTTCGGTTCATAGCCGAGTAGACGATGGGCTTTTTCGATAGAAGCGAAAGTGATGGGTGCTTCGCTCAAGTTCCACGGCTTCGGCTGGACGATTGCTTTCTTGCCGAGAGCGGATTCCACGGCTGCGATCATTTGATTCAACGAGACCGGGTGCGAGTTTCCCAGATTGATGACGTCGAATTGGCCTTGGTAATCGAGTGTTTTTATGAAGCCGTCCACAATATCGCCGACATAGGTGTAGTCGCGGCCCGAGGTGCCGTCACCGAACATAACAATCGGGTTGCCCAAGTCGATTTGCTCGATGAATTTGCGAATGGCGAGGTCCGGTCGTTGGCGCGGGCCGTAGACGGTGAAGAGACGCAGACAGGTGATCTGCATCTCGTAAAGACGAGCGTAAACGTAACACATCTTTTCGGCGGATAGCTTACTTGCGGCGTAGGGCGAGAGCGGGTAAAGCGCTTCGTCGTCTTCGCGGAACGGAATGTTGGTGGTGGACCCGTAAACGGAGCTGGAAGAAGCAAAAATGAAGCGTCGTACGTCGAACTTACGGCAGCTTTCCAGCAAACTGAGCGTTCCGTAGACGTTCACGTGTTCGTAGCGCAAGGGCTGTTCAAGAGAGCGCCGCAACCCGGCTTCGGCAGCCAAGTGAATGACCGCATCCGGCTGGAAGCGGCGAACGATGGCGTCCATTTTGTCTTCCTCGCAGATATCGCTTTCATGAAAGCGAACAGCGCCTTGTTTTCTGACTTCGCGAAGATTGTCGATTTTCTTTTCACGAGGATAGAAGTCGCTGAGGTTATCGACGATCTCAACTTCATGGCCAGCCCGCAGTATTTGTCCGGCGAGATGAGAGCCGATAAAACCAGCTCCGCCCGTGATGAGAATTTTCATATGAAGAGTTCCTATAAGAGAGGTTTTGTGATAGGTTGCCGAGCCTGGGCAGGCACCATCGTAAATACCGTTTGTCGAAACGGCGGAAGCAGCGTAGGGCATTCGATGGGGGGGAAGCGAGTGGACGGCCGCATACCTTGCCAGCGAGAGAGAGTGATAAAAAATCTCGGAGCCAAGTCCGGAACCAGGCGAGCCTCGTCCGGCAGCGGGATTCCGGGAGCTAAGTAGGGTCGAGCTTCTTGCACGGATTTTGTGGCGTTGGAAACCGGACGATTCGCTAAGTGGCCGGACAGGTCGAACTCCGTCCAGCTATCGTATTCGATCCCGGCCATGATACTGGTGCGCGGGACGCCGGCTGCAATCAGTCGAGCTACCGCGCGATCGCGAGTTCGAAGCTGGGCGAAATAATCGTGGGCTCCTGCTCCTCCGAAAAGTGTAAACAGCGTAATGATGCACCAAGCGGGCACAACGGCGCGAGCTCCATTCTGTAGTTCCGGCCGGGTAACGACAAACGCTAGAAAGACAGGCAAGGCAGGGATGAGATACCGATCAAAAGGACCACCCAACCCATAACGGAGGCAGAGAACCGCTAAATAAAAAAGGCAGGGCAGCAGAAACCAGTAAAGGTGATCGGCTCGGGCGGCCGTCATCGACTTTCTCGGAAATCGTTTCTCACTGAATGCTAACGCGGAGACAAAGGCTAACGTTATTAACGAAAAGCCAAGGCGCAGTATCGGAGGAAGAAGAATTGGGCGGTTGCCATCGTCCGGCATGAGGATACCGCGAGAGGTCACCAGGTTGCCGGCGTGAATCTCCCCGCTCCAATCGTCGGTCCAAGGGGCCAGCAGCACGATTCGCCCATGATGAAGAGCGAGCAAGATCAAGATAAAAGAGGCCGGCGCGATCCAAATAATCGCGCGCCGCCACCATCCGGAGGTGAGTAAAGCGAGTCCGCAGGGAAGCGCATACAAGGCCAACTGCGCGAGGAGCATTAGAAATACGACGATACGAACACCGGGATGTCGTATTGCTTTTTCCAGGCTCAGGGCCAGGTCGTCGCGCACGGCAAAAGGTTGTGTTTTGAACCACCAGAGGATCAATCCGGACAAGGTGAGTAAGACAAGACTTCCGCCAAGGAGAGTACGCCAACCTAGTTTTCTCCAGCAGGCATAGAGCACCACCGGCACGGCGATAATTAAGTCGCTTTGACGAATGGTCGCACCGACTAAGCAAGACAAACCGGCCAGCAGCAGCCAACGATAGATATGGGACTGCTTTTCAGAGGTCAGTGCGCGTAGCGAGGCCCATTGACTAAGGATGACGAAGAACGCCCCGGGCACGTCCGTCATAAACGTTCCAGCTAAGGGCAGGAACAAGGGCGATAAGACTAATGTGATGGCAGCAAGCCGGGCCCATGGCGCCGTTGCGCCGAAGCGAAGTGCTACGTCGTACGTTAAAAAACCGCAGCCGATAGAAAACGGCACCACGCAGAGGTGGAGCACAGTATAGGAGAAGCCGAACAGCTTGATCCAGAGCGCGCCCCAGAGAGCCTGGACTCCCACCGGGGTAGCGGTCCACCCGTGATAGACAAAGTGTCCGGTTCTGGCGAGATCGAAGGCGGTGCGGGCAAACGACCATTCGTCGTCAAAGCCGATCCGAGAAAACGGGAAGACAAGCAGCAGCGCCAGCAGTAGAGCAGACGCAACAACAAGCTGATTTCGCCAGTAGAGATTCCTCATCCTTACCCGGCGATTATCTTACTTTAGCTGGAACAGCGCGTAATCCGGAGGCCGATCTTTCTTTATCCGCCGGCATACTTTCGCAGTATTCGGCGTCTTCATTCACTTGCCACACGTCGTAGAAGCGTTTTCCCAGCAAGATGTTCTTTGCAGTTAAAATGCCTGTCATCATGGCATGATCTTGATTGTTGTAGCGATGCATGCCGTTACGTCCCACCAGATGAAGAGAGGGAAAGCGATATTCCAATTCGGAGCGAACGATGTCCACATTGGCCTGGTACTCGTCGTCGTACACCGGATAGGCTTTGCTCTGTCGAACCACTGTGCCGTCGACTACGTCGGCTGGTTTAGCGAGTCCCACCTGTTCCAACTCGCGGGTCGCTAGATCGATCAGCGAGGAGTCGCTGCTATTCCACAAGCCGTCGCCTTCAAAGCAGAAGTACTCCAAACCATAGCAACATAGTTTTTCATCCGGAATCATCTCGGGAGACCATGATTTAAAGTTCTGGATTCGCCCTACCTTGACCTTGGGGTCGTGTATGTAAATCCAATTATCGGAGAAGACTTTGCGATCTTTGAGAATGAGCGCGACAGTTAGGAAATCACGGTAGCGTAATTTGTTGGCGGCATTTACGGCAGATTCGCTTAGTCGCGGCTCCAGCATGGAAACGAGTTCGCGAATAGGCGCGGATGAGATCAAGTGGTCGGCAGTTGTGGTTTCCGTACTGCCGTCTTTCCTTCGCGAGGTAATGCTCCAATTCTTTTCCGCCTCGCGGAATTTGCACTTCACAACAGAGGTACCCTGCCGGACGATTCCGCCTTGTTGCCGAATCTCTTCCCCGCACTTTTCCCACAACATGCCGGGGCCTTGCCGCGGATAGCGAAAGGTATTGATCAGCGTCTTCGCAGCCGGTTGATTCTTCGATTTCCGCCGAGGAGTAAGAGCATTCTTGATGGCCGACCCTAGCGAGAGGCTGTTAATACGCTGCGCCGCCCAATCGGAAGAGATTTCTTTGCAATCCATGCCCCAGACTTTTTCGGTATAGGTTTTAAAGAAAATGCGGAATAAGCGTTTTCCAAATTGATTGGACACCCAGTCTTCAAAGGACCGTGGGGCTGGATGAGGCAGGATTTTTGCTCGCCAATAAGAAGCTACACAGAGGGTCGATTCCCAAACGCCCAGCTTGGACAGCGCTTCGGTTGCTTTCAGAGGGTAGGAAAAGAATTTACCGCGATAGTAGATGCGGGAGGACCTGGGGCGGACGAGCATATCGTCCGGCAGCAGTTCCGTCCACAAATCTTCTATTTCTTGTGACTTCGAAAAAAAACGATGACCGCCGATATCGAAACGAAACCCTTTATACGTAACCGTACGAGCGATACCGCCAAGATGCCGAGGATCGGACTCGAGTATGATAACACTCTTATTTGCGCGACTGAGAACCAGTCCCGCACTCAGGCCCGCCGGACCAGCACCGATGACGCCGATAGTATTTGACATTTTGAAAGAATGAGCTATGGGGAACTAAGTTGGTCAAACAGAGTACAAGCAGAGGAAAAAGCCGCTTAGCGCCCTTGTGCGTTAGCTACCTACTTACAGGAGCAGGGTTGACGCTCCGAAAGTCGCTGGCGATATCGGATTTCGTTAATCACCAACACCCTCCTTCGGACCCTCCCCACCATATCATAGAGTAGCTACTGCATTCAAGGTAGTACTGATCGGGCGAAACCATAGTTCCAAACGGAGAAAACAAGGGGCTGATTCAGGAAGAACGTGGTAGAGCACCGCGCCAAAAACGGACGGCTCCATAAGTAAATACACCACTCGCCACGATCATTGCAACAAGTAGGAAAAGCGGCATTTGTCTTGACCCGAGAACGATAAATTCATGGCGGGCATTGAATAGTACCCAGCCGATAATTGCCAAGGGGCAGGCGCTGATGGCGATGACCGTCGGGAAAGGGCCCGGGATTCGATAGGGACGGGGAAGGTCGGGCTGGTGTATGCGCAGAGCGATCAATGCAGCAAACTCCAGCGCGAGACTGAGGCCATAGAGCAAGAGATCGAGCTTTAGAAGCCCCTCAAAGCTCCAGCCGCTAAGAGACGCCCAAGCGAAGCAGCATAAGATCACCGAGACGTAGGGAACTCCTTTTTTACTGTGACGGGCGAAGAGCCGCGGCAGGAAACCATCGGTGGCCAGCGCCGCCGGGATACGGGCATAGGAGAGTGTCAGCGCGTTGAACATAGCGATGCCGGTGAGCGCTCCCGTGATGACGAGCGCAATCCCAAGTATTTGAGAAAAGGTTCCATCGCCGGCGAGCAGACGCGCGACATTCACCCAGTCACCGGTAACGAAGCGCGAGGCCGGTACGCCACCGAAGGCGGCAGCCGCGACCGCAGCGATGTAGAAGCCCGCAACCAGCGAAACAGCAAGCAGCATGGCGCGCGTGTAGATACGTTGCGGCTGCTCCACCTCACGCGCAATGGTGGAGGCGTTGTCCCAACCCATGTAATTCCACAAGATGACGAGCACCGCCGTTTCCAAGCCGCCAGTTCCGAGTGGTTGCAGGCTGCCATGGCCGAGCCGAGGAGCGAAAGCATGGAACACGCCGAGGGCAATTACCACAAGGAATGGAAGCACGAGAAGGACGGAGAACCAGATGGAGCTTTGTCCGACGGCCGATGCTCCTTTTAGATTCCAGACGGCACCGAAGACGATGATGAGGAGAGACAAAAAGAGTCCACGGTGTCCCGCCGTGAGGACCGGCGAAAGCTGGGCTAGATAGGTAACGGCCAACACGGGATAGAGCGCCATGTCGAACAGACTGGCAGCCAGCGAGAGCCAAGCTTCTTGAAAGCCCCAGAAAGGACCAAGGGCGCGAGTGACCCACACATAGAAGCCGCCCTCCTGGGGCATGGCACCGGCGAGTTCACCGACCATCAGCGCGGTGGGTAAGCTCCAGAACAGCGGCACCAGCAATAGCAGCAGCAGCGTAGGGCCGTATCCCGCATGACCGATGGCATCTTCCAGGCCGTAAGGACCTCCGGAAACCATGAAGAACGTGGCGGCTACTAAGGGCAGAAGACGAAGCTTGCGCATCGTCTGGTTATCTTAGCGGGTGCGATGTCATTCCCTTTCCGCAGGGGACGGCGAGACGACAGCAGGTTTAGCGCACTTTGAAGTTATAGAAGAATTCAAGGCTGACGACGCCGTTGTAATCGCGTAAGCCGACGGCAGAGAACTTAGGCGTCAGTGACCATTCGACACGCACGATTTGCGCATTTGGTCGCGAGACGTCGGTAACGTAAGTAAACGTGACGTTATTGGCAATTTGCTGCTGCAAGGTAACTTTCGCGGTGGGGACACCACCGTTACCGCTGAAGGAGGGATCGACTTTGAATTGGCTGAGGCCGAAGACACGCTGGACGCGGCTGGCCAAGGGATTGGCGACGGCTTGACCAAGAACGGCGGATTCACCCATTTGCGCGGCGGATTGTTGCTGTGGGGCGGGTTGCCGGGCGGCAATCGAAGGATCGTTCGGGGTGGTGTTGGTGGCCAGAAGACGGACGATCTGTTCAAAAGTAAGAGGCGGGTCGGAGCGATAGGAGAGTTTCAGATTATCGACCGGACCCACAACGCCGAGAGTGACATTCACTCCCTGCGCGTTGGTTTGCAGCGAAACGTTCAGGATGGGCTTGATGGCATTTGGATCGAAGAAGTCGATGACGCCCTGGTTCACGGTATATCGATTACCGAAGAAGACAAGCCGGCCATCGGTGATGGACACTCGGCCGATAATGCCGGGGCTGGCGGCGGTGCCACGAACGGCGAGGTTGGCCTCCACCTGCAGGCGCTGGGTGAATTCGGAGACTACGCGAAGATCGGGGGCAGTGACAATTTGAACATCCAGGCGCATACCCGCCACCACGCCGGAGGGTGTGCTGGGCGCCGGGGCGGGCACGGAAGCATTGCTCAGGATGGAGCCGGTATCGGCGGTGGAGGCATAGGCGATGCGCTGGATGGAGACACGGCCGGTTGCCAGAGAGTGATTCGTGTTCCCCGTAAGGTTAATTAAGGCATTGGAAACGATGCTGACACCAGAGGTACGAACACGGACCTTATTCGCCGTAGCGTGCAGGTTATAGGCAACAGCCTGGCCGGTAAGACCGGCAAATCCGGTCACAGCGATTCTGCCGCCGCCCGATTCGCCGGTAAGGTTTTGAATGGTAGCGCTGGTGCCATTGAGCAGAATGACGCCGTTACCGTTGGACAGGCCGTTAGGAACACTGGCGTAGTTAACATTCGCGTTCTTGAGCTCGATACGGCCATTGACAAGGGGTTGGTTGAAATCACCGCGAATGCTGGTGTTTAGCGAAAATTTACCGGAAGAATAGAAGTCGCGATCGATGGCTTGCAGAACGCCAAGATCGGCGTTCGCGTCGAGGTCCAAGTGCAGCGGAGCTTTAGAATTTTTGAGGTTGACGGTTCCCGAAGCATTCAAGGAGGTGTCCCGCCCTTCCATGTGAAGCTGGGCAATCTGCAGAACCGAGTGGTCGAGGCGAACAATGATGGGGCCTTTGTTCTGGAAAGTAAATGCGCGAGCAGGAGCGCCACCGGTAGGAGAGTTGGTTTGCGCCGTCCTCGCCTCCAGTTGAGTCAGACGGAGCTGAGCAACGAGACTGTCAGAGTTCAGGATAGGACCTTTCACCGAGGCATTCCCTTCCACCAGGGCATCGAAGCTGGGACGAATCTCGGGATCGGTGGAGACGAACGGGGCAATATTGTCGTAGCGGATGTTGGCGAACGAGAGCTGCGCGGCAACGGGATAATCTCCCGTGAGCTGAGTGACACCGGAGCCATGAATTTGCGATTGAGCGATGTTCGAATCGAGCTTGAAGTGAAGGGCTTGGCCGATGGTGTTGGCGGCGAAATGTAGCTGCCCGAGATCGCGGTCGTTCGTACGTAAGGAGTTGGCGTCGAGGTCGGCGTTCAGCTTAGAAAAGCGCAACTCGGGTTTTTTATTGACTTGGCGCAACCGCGCCGAAAGATCGGCGGCGAGATGTAAGATGCCGCTGGTGCCGGGGCGGGCCTGCTGGATGTGTTCGATCTTTTTCAATTGAATATCGTTGCTATCCAGGTGGAGAACCATTGTCCCCGCATTGAAGTTGCCGGCCGGATGATCGAACATACCGGATAACGAGACGCGACCGGCAGGAACAGATAGCTCCAAGGACGGAATGTCGACGGCGGTACTGGTGTAGCGTACCGCGCCCTGAAAACGGTCGATCGGCTCGCTGTAGATGTTTGCGTTACGGAGGGCGAAATCGAGATTGGCAAGGGGAGCATTCAACGTTCCTTTCACATCGGCGTTGGCGGAGAAAATTCCGCTTGCCGGGATGGTGCTCTGCCCGGCGATCTGCAACGTCTTTTTGATCGAAAGGTTCGCGATGTGGGCTTCGGCTACGGTGGCATAGTCGCCGGCAAGGGCGGTCCGTCCGTTTACATCGATGTTCGAACCGGCGAAGTCGGAGGCGACTTTGTAATTCACGTTGCCGTTGACGGTGCGGGCTGAGGCGGTCAATTGCCCCGCATCTTGATTGTGCACGCGCAGGCCGGAAGCGGAGAGATCGGCGTTGACGTTATCGATTTTTACTTCGGACTGCTTATTCACTTGACGAAGATCGGCAGCGGCATCCGCCGTCAGTTGAATGAGACCGGCGACACCGGCATTGTCCTTTTGCAGAGTTTGGAAGTTAGCTAACCGCAGATTGGAGGTTCCGATGTGAAGCTGGGCATGACCGACGGTAAATGAATCACGCGGATGAGCGAATGTTCCATTTACATCGACACGGGCGGGACCTTTCGCGATCTGTAAAGTAGAGAGGGTCACGAGGCGGTCGGCCAGATTAACCTTGGTGACGAGGTGATCGAAGGGCTCATTATAAACGCTGCCGTCGGAGACCTGCAGGGCAAGAGAACCGAGCGGATTGCCATAGGTACCGTCGATACGGACATCGGCAGCGATGTCGCCGGTAGCAGGAACCGAAGCACCGGCGAGGCTGACGAGATCGGCGACATTCCCGTTGCGCAGAGTGAGATTGGCGGTGAGCGCCGAGCGAGGAACCGGGCTCCATTTACGAAGACCGAGGGAGGCGTTGAAATCGGTGCGAAGAGTTTTGCGGGTGAGCACACCATTTTGGATGGCAGCACCGGAAGGAGAGGCTGCCAGATCAAGGCCGAAGTGCTTGAAGGAGCGGCCTTCGACGGCGAAGCGATCCAGCGCCAGATGACTGTCGACGTGGGGTGCGGAAAGGTCGCCGGTAATTTGGGCGCGCAGCGAGGCAACTCCATTTTGCAGGGTGACGGGTAACTCCGTCATCGGTTTGCCGGGCGAGGCGAGCGCCACGGCGGGCAACAGATCGTGCAGGTTATGGGAGAGAAAGTCGATGTCGATGCGTTTGTTAAGAGAACCGATGAGATCGAGGCGTGAATGGGGAAAGGCGATATAGGAGCGGTTCAGCGAGACGGTTCCGCTGGCTCCGGCATAGTCGGCCGCGAGGCGGCCCTTCAGCGGAATGCCTGGGCGGCCACTCGGGGCGATGTTCAGGCGCGCGGTGGCGGTATACCCGGTGGCACCTTTGGCCTTGAGGTCCCCGCGGGCATTGATCGTGCCGGAAACGGTACCGTCGTAGCCAACGCGATTGCCTGCGAAGGTTTGGGCAAGAGTGCCCAAAGCAAAATTTTCCAGGTGTCCTTCGACGCTGAGGCGCTGCATGTTCTCGATAAATATTTTGGAGGCGAGAGTTCCGCCGAATGCCTGCAGGCGGAGACCGTCGAGGCTGATCAGGTAGGGATCGGCATGAAAAGGGGTGTGAAGACTGACGTTGGAGATATGCGTGGCGCCGCTCTGGAGGTTGAGCCCACTGGTGTTCAGGGTTCCGTCGATGAAGTAGTCCGATTTTTGATTCAGACGCGCGGAGCCTTCGATATTCACGGCGCCGCTGGTTTCGGGAGAAGTCACTTTCAGAAGGCGGGTAAGCTGGGCGAGCGCCAGGTGGGCATTGAATTGAGCTTTACCGCTGCCGGAGGCGTCGCGCAAAGGGCCGGAGGCGTCGAAGGTGGTTTGCCCGAAATCGAGGTGAGCGGTTTGCAACGAGATATTGTTGTTTTGCGTGTTGAGGGCAAAATCGGCATGCAGTGTGTTCGGTGTGTTGGGCGCGGAGGCATCGATGGGAATATCGAGACTGCGCTGCAGCTCCGGCAGCGAAACGTTCGCGCGAAGGCGGGCGGAGATATTCGGCTCGGCGAGATGACTGAGCGAGGCGGTGAGGGAGATATTCGACTGGTTTGTATTGATTCGGCCATCGGTTAGATGTAAGGCATCTTTCTCGATGGTGACGGGCAAGTTGATATGCACGTCCAAGGGCGGGCGGCTCCCGGAGGTCAGGACAAGAGGATCGACTTTCAAGCTGCCCTTGTACCCCGGATTCAACGTATTGTAGAGAAGCTCCAGCTGGAGATTTTGGCCGCGAGCATCGAAGGCAGTTTTTCGCTGCGCGAACCGGACCAGGCCGTTTTTGAGTTCGAATTGGCCGACGGCAAGGTCGACGACGGTTTGCAGGGGAGATGTACTGCTCGGCGGGGATTTCTTAACAACTTTTGGTTGCGGAATGTTGGTGGTTCCGTCAGGAAAAACGATGACGTTGGCCTGCGGTTTTTCGATGCCGAGATAGCGGAGATCGACGGCATGATAAAGCCCCGAGAAGAGCTTGACGCGCACTTCCAGCAGATCGGCGCGTAGCAGGGGAGCGGCGGTTTTGGGTTCCTTGCCATGCAGGACGAAGTTACGAATGCGAAGAGTGAGCCGGCTTAAATCGAATTGCACCGAGCCAATGTCGACCGTGCCGCCGGTGGAGTCTTCCGCCACGGAGATCACCTTTTCGCGAACAAAATTCGCGAACCACGCGCTTTGCAGAACGACCACCGCGGTGACGACCAGCAACAGCAGGAGGCCTGCTAAAGAAGCCGCAATGGTGATGAGTATCTTTTTTCGTCGTTTGCTCATCGAAGGTTAGCCTCAAGGTATTGGATTTTGGCGCTCTTGCGCTGCTCATCGAGCCACGCAAAGAACTGTTGATTGACTTTTTCGCTGGCCAAGGTGTCGTGGATTTCGGCGCGGAGATCGTCGAGAGAGTACTCCGTGGGATGGGCTCGGCGAAGCGCCGGCAGATGAGCCTTGTAGTATTGCTCGATTTCAAGGTCGGTAACGACGGCGGCGGGCCGAAAACGGACGTCGATAAAACGCAACACGGTGAGCTGCCAACGGAAGGTATAGCGGAGATCGGGCACCGTTAAGCCGTAGCTGTGGACAGTTTGCCGAAACGCGGCATCTGTTTTGAACTTTTCTTTTTCCAAACGAGCCAGTTGCGCGTCCGCTTCCTGAAAAGTGGCGGTGGGATAGTCGCCCAGTTCGATCTCATGGCGGATAAAAGCCTGATCGATGAGCCGACCGGCGGCTTGCTTTTTGGCCGCAGTTCCCAGATTCAAAGCGTTGTTGTTTAGAAAGTCGGTAACACGAACATCGCGGAGGATATCGCTTTGCTTGATCATCTGTTGGTTCACGGCGATGGCAATGCGATCAATAATGACGGGCGAAGCAATGAAGCTGCTCAGGAAAAAAACGGTAGCGAGCCGAAATTGCATTAGAATGCCTGCCCAATGGAGAAGAAGAATTGAAAGTGCCCGAGGCGCTGTGGCGCACTGGTGCATGAAGGAGTTCGACCGATTTGATCGGGAGAGCATTGCAGCAGGTCGTTGATGGTGCCGCTGTATCCGTTATAGCGGGTGGGATTCAAGGCATAGGCAAAATCGACGCGTATGGGGCCGAGCGGCGTTTTGTAGCGGATGCCGAAACCCGGCGCCTGGACAGCGTAAGTGAAGTCACGATTATTCCGCTGATGATAACGAAGCGAGATGTCGGAGAAGGTGTCGTAAATGTTCCCCATATCTTCAAAGACAACGCCGGAGATGTTTTGCCCGAGGAGCGGGAAGCGAAGTTCGACGGTATTGAAGAAGAGTCCATTGCCGCCGATGGGAAAGCCGGTGGCAGGAGAAGCTTGCGTTGTTCCGGGTCCGATAGGCACGCCGGTGTCGCGGGGACCGGCCTGGTTGTAACCGAAGCCACGAAGGGAGGCTGCGCCGCCGCCATAAAAGCGCTCAGGGAGAGGGACGGCATCGGCAGCGGTCAAGCCGGGGGCTAGACTGAAGGGGACAATGGCTCCGAGCTGGGTTTGGCGGGCAAAGACGAGATTTCTGCCGATGGGCGTATAGGTGGCATTTCGCGCAAGAATGCGGGTGAAGCTTCTTTGTGAGCCAAAGAAGCTGCCGGCTACTCCGGTATCGATGGTGTTCCAAAAACCGCGATGGGCGTCGGCGGGGTTATCGCGATGATCTTGAATGTAGCTGGCGGTGAGAATACCGATCCTGACGGGCTGCAGGAGCTGCGGAACCAGTAGAGAAGGTATGACGACGTCATTGGTGCTTACCCGGCGATAGGCAAAGCGCAAGAGCAGAGTGGAGGCGCGTGTGAAGCGTTGCGAGGTTTGCACGGACCCCTCCAGCCGGCGTGAAGAAAAAGTGGTGACGTCACGCGTGGTGTCATACAGTGCGGAGAAGGTGACGGTGCGTTCTTGCGAACCAAGAAACCGAGGCACGACGTAGTTTATGTTTTCCCGCTGCTGAAGGCTGGAGTAGCGGGCTTGCAGAGAGACGGTTTGGCCGATGCCCAGAAAATTCAAACGACTGACGTCGAAGGCAACACGCGGGTAGATACCGGTTTGGCCGCCTGCCCGGTTCAAGTCCTGGGTGGTGCCGCCGATGCTGCCGAGATCGGCACCGAAGCCGACGTTGAAGGTGTACCGGGCCGCCTCATCAAAATCGAACAGGATGGTTTTGTAGCGCGTAGTTCCGTCGGCGTTTTTGATCGCGGTGTTCACGGTGGTAAAGATTCCCAGATTGGTCAGGCGGCGCGCTTCGTTATTGATTTTGCTCAGCGACAACGGCTCGCCGTCGGGTAGATGGATTCTTTGTTGCACCAGTGAAGCATGGGTACGGTTCAGGCCGGAAATGATGACGTTGCGGATGTATTCGCGAGGACCCTCCGTAATGTGGTACACGATGTCGACGGTTGCAGGGTCGGGACTCGGCGTGGTGGAAACGGTAAACGCGGCCGAGGCAAAGCCGTTGTCGTAGTAGTACTGCAGAATGCGATTGCGGTCGGCAGCGACATACGGATCAGTGTAAGGCTGGCCGGCCACCGAGCTCAGCCGATATTTGATGCTGCTGATGTCCAGCCGGGAATCACCGACCACTTTAAGGTCAGCGACCTTCCACTGGGGACCTTCATCGATGTGGAAGCGCACCGAAAGATCGCTCGGTTTGCCTTTGTAGCTAGTTTGGACGGCGGAGGTTACTTTGGCATCGCGGAAGCCGTTGGAAGCGTAGAGATTTTGGATGGATTCTTCATCTTTTTTGCGGAAAGTTTCGCTATAGCGACCATAACGGAGCAGTATGGATTTCGTCTGCAGGAACATACGCTCATGAATCGTCTCCGACGTGAAGTAATTGCTGCCGGTCACGTCGATGTTCACTAATTTACGGCGAGGGCCAGTGGCGATGAAGTAGTTGATGACCTGGCGATCACCTTGCATGGGCTCGCGTTTGAAGGTCACATCCACGTCGGGATAGCCTTTGTTTTGAAAGTAATCGCGAAGATTGACCGCGCCCTCCGTAAGAAGGTCGTTATCGACCGAGCCTTCCTGATAGACGGGCACAAAGCTACGCAGCTTACTTTTCGGGACTTTTGCCTCCAACGCCCGGATGTCGATTTTAGGCCCGGCATCGATGTCGAGGGTGGGGGTCATTTTGTTGGTGCGGGGATTGTAATCCTCTTTGGGGATATCGATGGTGGCAGTCAGGCGATCTTTTTTGGCGTACTTTTTTTGAATGCCGGCTCGGCCCTTATCGGTGGTAGCTTCGGTGACTTGCCGCCACCAGTGGATGAGAGGAACACGCCAGCCGGTGGCACGGAGAATGGTTTTGTCGGAAAGCTCCTTTGTATCGCCTTTGATGATCGGGGTGTCGTAACGAGCGCGCTTCCCGGAAACCACTGCGAAGCGGACGGTCATTTGATGGGTTTGGGGGTCTTCGATGGTGGCGACGCCGACATGGGACTCGTAGAGCCCGTTATCCTGCATAATCTGCTCCATGTTCTTGCGGGCGGTCTGCAGGGCTTCTTGATCGAAGGGCGTTCCTAAGCTCAATTGGGCATCGCTGATCAAGACACTGCGGCTTGGCGGATCGGAGATTTGTCCCTCAGCGGTGACATGGCCGATGAAACGGCGGCTTTCGGTGATGAAACGCAGGCGAACACCATCGGCGCTCGGTTCGGCGTCCACCTCGATGTTCGAGTAGAGTCCGCTGGAAAACAAGCGGTCGATCGTGCCCGCTAGTTGGTGCATTTCGAGAGGGCGACCGACTTGCACCAGCAGCATGCGCTTAAGGTCCCGCGGGTCGATGGGTTGGTCCGGCGGATCGTAACTGACCGACCGAACGATTTTTCCGGCGAAATTCTGGCCGGGCGCCAAGCCGATTCCCACGAACAATAGAATGATCAATATAGGGAGTCGCCGGGGGGCGTGCAAAGGTAAAGTCATGATCGCTATAAAGATGGTGTTTACTTAGGCCGAAACCAGCTTAGTTTGCATTATCGCCAGCGTCCAAAAGGAGACTCGCGAAACGTACCGGGGTACCCGACGAGCCTTCCCGGTGAAATTTGGCGGAAGACCCGATGAGATGGGGAACCACAGCGGGTCCGGAGCACAGCCGAGCGGAGTGTAACCGACGGACGCGGGCTATTGGAAGCAAGTTACCTCTTTCCCGAGGCAAAAGCAGAAAAGGATAAAGAACCGATAAAACAAATGACGGCACGACAGGGACTACAAATAGTGACTTCGGCGTTTTCCCGATGGAACGATCATGACGCTCCTCGGCTTGGGGCCGCGCTAGCCTATTATACGCTGCTTTCAGTGGCACCACTGATGATTATCATTGTTGCTATTTGCGGACTGGTTTTGGGACAGGCGACGGCGGAGCACCGCCTTCTGGATGAGGCGAGGGCACTAGTGGGCAGCAAAGGAGCGGACACGCTACAACAGCTGATTCACAATACGCGGCACCCCAGCACCGGCATCGTAGCGACTATTATTGCGATTGTGACGTTGTTATTCGGCGCGTCGGGTGCGTTTTCGGAGTTGCGAGCGTCGCTGAATACGATTTGGGATGTGAAGCCCGCGCCGTCGTCGGCTTGGAAAAGCCTTGTTTGGCAGAGGCTGACTTCCTTCGGCATGGTGTTGGCAATTGGAGTTCTGCTTCTGGTTTCGCTGCTATTGAGCGCGGCAATGGCGGTCATCGAACAGTTCTTTTCCGGCATGGTGCCGATTCATCCAGTGATTTTGGAGCTGGCGAATCTTCTGCTGTCCACTGCGGCCATTGGCGCGTTATTCGCCCTGATTTTCAAGTATGTGCCGGACGTTCGGATTGCCTGGCGGGATGTGGCCGTGGGTGCATTCGCAACGGCTGTTCTGTTCACCGCCGGTAAATTCTTGTTGGCGTGGTATCTGAGCACGGCTGCGGTGGGATCGGCATACGGGGCAGCGGGCTCGATCGTGGCGCTGGTGGTTTGGGTCTATTATTCCGCGCAAATTTTCCTGTTCGGCGCCGTGTTCACGAGGGAATATGCCACAGAGCTCGGGACCCATACGAAGTCTGTGCCCGTGAAGGAGCCAATTAGCAAATCCAGCTCCGATCGGCTAAAATAAAGGTTCCCCTTCGAAAATTCAACATGATTTCTGTTAGCAACGTCAGTATGCAATATGGCGGAAAAATTCTGTTCGAGGATGTCTCGACTAGTTTTCTACCAAGCCGCCGTTACGGATTGACGGGTCCGAACGGAGCCGGCAAATCCACCTTTATGAAGCTGCTCTCCAGCGAATTGGATCCGCAGAAAGGGTCGGTTGTCCGCCCGAAGAAGCTGGGCATTTTGCGGCAGGACCAGTTTGCCTTCGATCAGTATCGCGTAATCGATACGGTGATCATGGGTAATTTGCCGTTATGGAGGGCGCTGGAGGAACGGGAAGCGCTTTACGCGAAGGCCGATTTGACCGATGAGGATGGGATGCGGCTGGGTGAGTTGGAAGGCGTGGTGGCCGAGGAAGACGGCTACACGGCGGAAAGCGACGCAGCGGTGCTGCTGGACGGTCTGGATATCCCCGAGCCGCTGCATGGACGACAGATGGGTGAGTTGCAGGGCGGCCAGAAGGTGCGAGTTTTGCTGGCGCAGGCGCTTTTTGGACATCCAGAGGCGCTGCTGCTCGACGAGCCGACGAACTATCTCGATTTGGAATCCATCCATTGGCTGCAGAACTTCCTTCAGCATTACGATGGATCGCTGGTGGTGATCTCGCACGACCGACATTTCTTGAATGGTGTTTGCACAAACATCGCGGATATCGACTACCAGACGATCATTACGTATTCCGGCGGGTATGACGACATGGTGCTGCAGAAGACGCAAGTGCGGTCGCGCATCGAGTCGGAAAACGCGCAGCGCGAGAAAAAGATCTCGCAGTTGAATGAATTTATCGCGCGATTCGCGGCCGGTACGCGGGCAAGCCAGGTGACATCACGAAAGAGAGAAGTGGAGCGGCTGCAGACGACGGATCTGGCGCGGTCTAACATACAGCGTCCATTTATCCGGTTTGAGATGAAACGTCCTTCAGGGCGGACGGCGCTGGAGTTCAAGGATGTCTGTAAGGGCTACGGCGATCTCGAAGTGATCAAGAGGTTTGCCGGTTCTTTACAGCGTGGTGAAAAGGTGGCGCTGATGGGCCGGAACGGGGTCGGTAAGACGACTTTAATCAAGGCGCTGCTGGCAAATGCGCCGGGCGTGGACGATGGTGAGGTGGGGTTGGATTCGGGAATCGTGACTTGGGGGCACGAGGCACAGGTGGGTTACTTCGCGCAGGACCATCGGGGAAGTATTCGCAATGGAACGACTGCGGAAGAGTGGTTACACGAATGGGATCCGCAGGCGGCCAAAGAAGAGATCCGCGGTTTGTTAGGGCAAATGCTTTTCCGCGGAGAGGAAGGAGCGAAGCCGACCGACGCACTTTCCGGCGGAGAAGCAGCGCGGCTGATGTTCTGTAAGTTGATGCTGCAAAAGCCTAATGTCCTGGTGTTCGACGAGCCGACAAACCATTTGGATTTAGAGTCGATCAGCGCGTTGAATAGCGCTCTGCAGAAGTTCGAGGGAACGGTTTTGCTGGTGACGCACGACGAAGATCTGGTTTCGGAAACAGCAAGCCGGATTTGGCACTTCGAGGAGAACACCATCCACGACTTCCTGGGCAGCTACGAAGAATATACGGCGGGGGTTCCGTCTCGCTAAATATCTACTAATTCTGCTGTGTTAGCGACGTAACAAAAAAGACATAGAGTTATTGGGGGAAGAAAGCCTGGGAGCCAAGTGGCACTTAGGCGAATCCGACTATAGGGTCGAGGGGCGGTACCAAGTAAGCTTGACAGGGTTGGATTAGAGCATGCAGTCGGTGCGCAGTCCTGCTAATTTGACTGAACCGTTGGGTATGCCTCAACTGCTGTGAAAGACTTGATCTGTGATCTAACTTGAGCGAGTATAGTACGAATGCGGTCATCATCGGCTCGCCCCTGCACGCGAATGTGGTTGATGAAAATACTGGGTGTGCCCTGCACATTCAGCTCTTCTCCTAAATGTATATCGCGATTTACCATCTCTTTGGTCCGCCCTTCGGCAACGCAGCTGCGCAACAACGGAAACTTCAAGGCAGATGCATTACGAGCTATCGTGCTTTCAAGGTTGTTGTTAGATATCGCAGACTGATATTCAAATAGAGCGTCATGTACTTCCCAAAAGCCTTCGTTGCTTTGAAGTTGAGCACATGCAGCGTACTCCGCTGCTTTTCTTGCCCAGGAGTGCATAGGTAGAGGAAAGAACCTGAAGACAATCGAAACGTCGGACGCTTTATTTTGCATGAATACCCTCCTGACCGCTTCGGCTGTATCTTTGCAGTAAGGACACTGAAAATCAGAAAAAATTACAACAGAGACGGGAGCAGATGGACTTCCAAATACAGGTTTTCTATTCGACTTAGCTCGAATAAAAAACGCCTGTTCTTTCCGTCTTTTTTGCAAATCAGGATCTTCTCGCAAATCCAGAACATCACGAGTCAGATACATTCGATCTGGAGATAAAAACAACTCAAATTGAGAGCTTTGCCGAAACGCCTGACTTTCTATCCTGAGTTTGGCAAAACAGGAGTTCGGACTAAGCTGATCAACGGTCACGAATGGCTTTTCCCCTCCCAAACCATATTGTTTTTGTAGAAAGGTACTGATTTGATTAAGCTTGGCTGTATTTATTTCCACACAAGCCTTATCAGCTCCATAAACAAATGGAGAAAACCATACCAGTACAATCGTCACTACCCATACTCGCCAAAAATTGTTCATACTGACCTTAAAAAGTGATGGGAACCAAAAAGACGTCATAACTCCAACGCTCGTTCGGTGGTGCAGGCATAATCGGCTTAAAAGTGACTTTTGAGCGATATGCAAAGTTGTTTCCATACGCATCAAACCAGCCGGACTTCTCGTAAGAAAGACTGATTGAGACAACCCAATCAGAGAGACTCAGCAATTCCGAACTTTCGGAAATGCCATCGTGGTTTTCGTCTATCCACAGTTGCAACTGTTTAAAGACCAAATCAGAGGCGTCAATTTTGCCGTCCCCATTTCCGCCGTTTTCTGGTTTATCGAATTCCTGAAGTGCAAGGAAGCCATTCGCATCCGATGATTTTGGCTGCGAGGTATAATTACCGAACAGCTCTTTACCGCTGTTAATGATCCCGTCACCATCACGATCTAACACAAGGAAAGCGAGCTGCCGACCTGATTCGGTCCAAGACGTCAACCATTTATCGCCGGTACCAAATAAGTCGAACATTACACCATGTTTTGAGTCAGTTAAAAAATAACCGTCGCCGGTTAAGTCAAAAATAATAGGACTTGTCCAAGGTTGGCAACAATTTTGTCCGTTCGACGTGTCATTGGTAAGGACATACCCCTGTGAACACCCGTTGTTGTCAGAGTAGCCACAGTTGTCAGGATTTTTATATGGCGCAGAAAACCCTTCTGCGCCGCAGTTGTTATCCTGCGGACAAGGGAACCCGGCAGAAGCCGGCGTGTTTGTCTGTGTATTACAAGAGGCTTGCGCAGTACAGTTTTGATTAGATTTTGCAACATCGCTTGCTTGGACTGTTTTTGTAAATGTTATGCAGTTCGTATTTGAATTAGCGCCCTGCATGATAGAGGATCCCGCATAACAATAATCGGAAGCGGCATTGGCTAGACCGAGGCTATGACCAAATTCGTGCTCTAATACAGCCGCAGCATCCGGCACCGAATTTAAAACGATTAGATCCTTTATATCAATGATATGCGGATATGGATGGTTTGCATCGTAAACGTGGTTATAACCGCAGCTGCTAAACGGCGGAGAAGGGCTACTCCTCACAATGATGTCAGCAGGGTCGCCGACGGTAAGATGATAATAAGTGAAATTTCCGCTGGAATCTATGGAGTTATTCCAATCCTCAATGGCTTTATTAACAACTTGTCTAATCTGAACACCACTACGTGAAAGCGGATCACCCCAATTTGCATCAATAGCTATATTTATTGTTCGTCTGCCATCCGAAGCAGCGCCATGTCCTTGAAGAGCAGGTTGGCTATTTGAGCATGGAGGACAAAAAGAAGTATCTTGCGCAATGCCAGTTCCAGCCAACAATGTAGTTAAAGCGAATAACAGGATTAAATGTCGCGTTATCATTTGACTCTGATCCCTCGCCAATTCTTGATTGCAGAAATTATCTTAGATCGCCTTTGCTGATTGGGTGTAGTTTGAAATTGTTATTTTGTACAAAATCACTTAGAGTCTTATGCGGCAGAGTGTTTACGTTATCCACGACAGCATGCCTGGGATTGCCAAAACTTCGAAGAGTTCCATTTGGCATTACTTCAAACCAGCCGTTTTGTAGCAATGGAGCAGTTGCTAGTTTTCCCGCACTTGATATATCAAGGAAGACTAGAAAACGTTTCCCGGCTTCGAGATTTGGAAGTTCCACGGCTTTCTGATCGATTGTGACGCCCTCAATCGTAGCTGTGCCACCCGCTTGCAGGAGCCATATCTCGTCTGCACTTAGAGGGGGCACGTCGTCGATATGAAAGTCGTCCAGAGAAACCGAAGTGGGGGTTGCAGGCCTTCTCGATAAGAGATTTATCACTTTAAGCTTGTGTATTGTATAGATATTTTCCGCATTTTGCACAAAAGACTTGTGCCCTTCGATTTTTACGATGGCCAAGCTAAAAGAATTCTTTGCATCTTCAAAGGTCGGAACGTACGGTTGCAGTGCACCCGCTGTCGACATAAAAATAGTTAGTTGTGTTTTACCCTCTTGCTTGGCTTTTCGCGCCATCGAATTGAGATAGGAATTTGTCTGCGTGTAAGCGAGGGACGAAATATATAAAAAAAGTCCTACGGCAGTAATTAACTTAAATGCCATCAAGTTTTCCTTTCCAGCCGCACACTGTCTAATTTAAGTCAATTAAAGAAAAAAGCAAGAGAAATTTTAGCCACTTGGCACTACTAGTACTTTGGTGATATTCCTGTAATTTGCCACGTGGAGAAGTGCGGGCTCATCGTTAAGAAGGTCTTTGATTTAGTCGAATGTCAACTCAAGAGCTTGTTTAAAAACTTCTGCTGTCGATAGCGCACAAGGACAGTTCTTGCAATGACTTTCTTATGCGCGGAAACGATTAACAAAAGTTCGGCAGTTCACCTACGTTTCATTAGACTAGGTGGTGACCAAGCGGGCAGACTCGACGTTTTCCAAGAACCCGATACGTGGACGGAATGCCCTTGTGCAGCGGTATCGCATGATATCAGCCGAGCTTGTAGAGACGACCGACGTCCAGCACTTTGCGAGGCGTGCTATCCGACTTCGATGGATCGAAATCCACGACTTTCTGATCGATTGTGACGCCCTCAATCGTGGTTGTGTCACCAGATTGCAGAAGCCATATCTCGTCTGCACTTAGGTAGTGACCAGACGGGCGGACTCCACGTTTTCCAAGAACCATTTGTAAGTGGACCGGATACCGTCTTGTAAAGGCATTTGGTGATGCCAACCAAGTTTGTGTAGGCGACTGACGTCCAGCAGCTTGCGGGGCGTGCCGTCCGGCTTCAATGGATCGAAAGTAATGCGACCGTCAAAGCCGACAGTTCTGGCTACCGAGTCGGCCAGTTCCGCGATAGTAACATCCTCCCCCGTTCCCACATTGACGATTTCCCCCTGATTGTAGTGCTCCATCAAGAACACACAAGCGGCGGCCAAATCATCGACGTGAAGGAACTCACGACGAGGTGTTCCCGTTCCCCATACGATAACTTCGGAATGCTTTTCCTGCTTGGCTTCATGGAACTTGCGAATAAGCGCGGGCAGAACGTGAGAGTTCTTCAGATCGAAGTTGTCGCCCGGCCCATATAAGTTCGTGGGCATCAAGGAAATGGCATTAAAACCATACTGGGCGCGATAAGCCTGACAGGTTTTGATGCCCGCTATCTTTGCGATGGCGTACCACTCGTTGGTGGGTTCCAACTCGCCGGTGAGGAGATACTCTTCGCGCATCGGTTGCGGCGCAAATTTAGGATAGATACAGGATGAGCCCAAGAACGCTAGTTTTTCGGTGCCTCCACGCCAAGCCGCATCGATGACATTCAATTGAATAATTAGATTATCCCGAATAAAGTCAGCCGGGTAGGTGGCATTTGCCAGAATCCCGCCGACCTTCGCCGCAGCGAGGAAAACGTATTCCGGCTTTTCGGCTGAGAAAAATGCTTCCACCGCCTGCCGCGAGGTGAGATCCAGCTCTTTACGGGTGCGAAGCAGGAGGTTGTGAAATCCTTGGGTTTGTAAGCGCCGAACCAGGGCGGATCCAACTAGTCCGCCGTGTCCCGCGACGAAAATGCGGCTTGTTTTCTGCATGGATGGCTAACTAGCGGAGAGATCCCGCGTATTTCTTGTCGTACACGAGACGCTCTTCTTCGGCGAGCGCCAAATCGCTGTCCACCATCATTCTCACCAATTGCCGGAAGCTGGTTTGTGGCTCCCAGTTCAGCGCTTTCCGGGCTTTGGAGGAATCGCCGAGCAGGTAATCGACCTCGGTGGGACGAAAATAAGCAGGGTCGACTTCGACATATTTCTGCCAATCGAGCCCAGCATGGGCGAAGGATTCTTCCAGAAATTCACGAACGGAGTATGCGTTGCCGGTAGCGACGACAAAATCGTTCGGCTCGGAGTGCTGCAACATCCTCCACATTGCTTCTACGTAGTCGCCGGCAAAACCCCAGTCGCGCTTGGCATCGAGATTGCCGAGATAGAGCTTCTCCTGCAGCCCAGCTTTGATGCGGCCCAGCGCACGAGTGATTTTGCGGGTAACGAAGGTTTCTCCGCGGCGGGGCGATTCATGATTGAAGAGGATGCCGTTGGTAATGAAGAGATTGTAAGCTTCGCGGTAGTTGATGGCGTACCAATGAGCGGCCACTTTGGAGACGGCGTAGGGGCTTCTGGGATAGAAAGCCGTCGTCTCGCTTTGGGGCGGATTGGCGGCACCGAACATTTCGGAGGACCCGGCCTGGTAGACGCGAATTTCGCGGCCCGTATGCTGCACATGATCGCGCACACAATCCAGGAGACGCAGCACGCCTACTGCCACAGCATCCGCCGTGTATTCCGGATTCTCAAAGGAAACTTTCACATGCGATTGGGCCCCAAGATTGTAAATCTCGTCCGGCTTAGATACTTCGAGCACGCGCCGCAGACCGGTGGAATCGGAAAGATCTCCGTAATGAAGGATAAGACGGCGGCCTGCTTCATGAGGATCGGCGTAAAGATGATCGATCCGCAGCGTATTGAAGCTGGAACTTCGCCTGAGTAGGCCATGCACGACGTATCCTTTGGAAAGCAGCAATTCGCTAAGATACGATCCGTCCTGCCCAGTGATTCCGGTAATTAAAGCTGATTTCGGCAAAAAATCTCCTTCGTGTTTTGCGGTTTAATGGCCTTTTTATTTGCCTTTACTGGAGGGTAGCAGAGACAGGGACACATTTAAAAGTGCGAAGACAACAATCAATTTCTCATCCGCAGCAGTACCACGGCTTGCGCCTCACAGGAACGGCCTTCCCCGACCGGACCTACCTTTTCGGCTGTTTTGAACTTCACGCTGACTAGTTCCGCGGGTAAATTCGTCGCCTGAGCCAAACTTTCGCGAATGGCGGAGCGAAAGTCCTTAAGCTTAGGCCGTTCGAGAACAATCGTGGAATCGATATTGACGAGTTCGAAGCGGCGATGGGAAACGAGACTGAGCGCGTGCTGAAGAAATTGGAGACTGTCGGCACCTTGCCAAGCGGGATCCGAATCGGGAAAGTGCATACCGATGTCACCGAGACCGAGCGCGCCGAGAACAGCATCGGTGACGGCGTGAAAGAGCACGTCTGCATCGGAGTGACCGGCAAGCCCGAAATCACAAGGAATAGGAACTCCACCGAGGATCAGAGGCCTGCCTGACTCGATTCGGTGAGTATCCCAGCCTTGGCCGATACGGAACGAAGGACGATCTTCCACCGACATTTAAAAGGCGTTCAACCCGCCGCTTTCCAAGACAAGATACAGGCGGGCCAGCTCCATATCGGTCGGTTTTGTGATTTTAATGTTTCGGTCGGTGCCCGGCACCACCGCCACCTCGACTTTTTCCAACCGCTCGACTAATGAGGACTCATCGGTCCCGATAAAGAGGTCTTGACGAGCCCGTGCGAAGGCTTGACGAAGGAGATCGAGTTTGAAGACTTGCGGCGTTTGAGTCAAAATCAGGCGATCTCTGGGCAGCGTGGCACGTACTTTGTTGCGATGAACCTGTTTGACGGTGTCGACGGGGACGATACCGACGATCGCGGCGCCGGACTCATTGGCCTCCTGAATGACCTTTTCGATCACCTCGATTTCGATAAAAGGGCGCACGGCGTCGTGTACGGCGACCAGGTCGATGTCGTCGCCGATAGTTCCCAGCGCATTTTCGACCGACTGCTGGCGCGATTCCCCGCCTTCCACCGCGCGCACTGTCTTGGCGAAGCCTTCCTTTTGAAATAATTCATTGGCCCAGGAGAGATTGTCCTCGCGGAGAGCGACCACGATCTCGGAGACCAACGGCGAACTCACGAATTTACGAATGGTGTGGACGAGAATGGGCGAGCCGTTCAGCAGCATAAACTGTTTGCGGCTGATCCCCTCTTTTTCCGGCGCGCCCCGACCCATGCGCGTTCCCAATCCGGCGGCGGGTATGATAACAGAAACTTTCATGATGTGAGGAGGCGGCGCTGCCGGAGCAGCTTTTCCTAGCCCCCCTTGCACTTACATCATACGAGGGTAGCCTATCCTGAGACGGCGCGGCTTCTAGTTCGTACCCGCAGCTGCCGAAAGATTGCCCCCTAGACCGGCTCGATGGGAATCAGGCGCACCCTGCATGCGCTCATCGTATTTGCCGAAGATCATCTTACCGGCGGTGGTTTGCAAAACGCTAGTGACGGTGATGTCGACCGTTTTGGAAATGGAGCGGCGAGCATTGTCGACGACGACCATGGTTCCATCCTCCAGATAGGCGATTCCCTGGTTATACTCCTTGCCTTCCTTGATGATGAAAACGCGCATGGCCTCGCCGGGCAGGACGACAGGCCGTAAGGCGTTGGCAAGCTCATTGATATTCAGGACAGCGACACCCTGCACCTGCGCGAGTTTGTTTAAGTTGAAGTCATTCGTCACAATCTTCGACGGGCGTAGCTTTGCCAGCTCAATCAACTTTAAATCGACTTCTCGCACGGCGGGGAATTCTTGATCGATCAGTTGCACATGGACATGCGCCGTTTTTTGCAGCCGTTGAACGACGTCGAGCCCACGACGCCCTCGATTTCGTCTGGCCGAGTCGGCGGAATCGGCCACGGCTTGCAGTTCATGCAGGACAAATTGAGGGATGATCAATATTCCATCGAGGAATCCCGCTTCGGCGATATCCGCGATACGACCGTCGATTAAGACGCTGGTATCGAGAAGTTTGTCCGACGATGCGTTCGGGTCTTCGTAGCCGAGCAAACCCATTGCTTGCAGATTGAGCGCATCCGACTTGGCAACGCCGAACAACAGGCCGATGTAGCTTCCGGCAACCGGCAAGCCGAGTCGCAAGAATTGCGCCCAGTGCTCTCCCAGAAAAGAGTGATCGTTCAAAACGTAGATCAGGAGGAGAGATAATACGGCTCCCACCGCGGCCCCCAGCGTACCGCCCAGTACTCGACGCAGATTGGCCCGTTCAATTCTCAGTTCGACGAGACAAAGAAGTGCGCCAATCGTCATCCCGCCTGCAAGCGCGAAAAGAGTAGCAAGTCCAAACGGGCGCGTCGTGGCGGCGATCCCACCGATCGCAAGGACAAACAAAATACGGATGAACAAAACTTCCCAGGTGAACCGATCCAATAATCTGCCTTCTTCCAGCACTCAATGTACCGTTTTAGACGAGATAAAGAAAAAACAATTTCTTAGAGAGTTAGCGTGCCGACAATTTAACGTGGGAAGAAAAAGAGTTTCGAAAGAACTGTTTGAAAAAAACCGAAAGTCTGTAGGAATGCGGAAGAGACAACCGATAGGAAAGGGGAAAAATGGTGAACTCGCCGAGACTTATAAAGCCTTGGCGAGCTCTTCGGCAAAAGCACTCTGCCGGTTAGGTGACGTGCTGTTGGATCGGCGAACGTTCACCCCCTTGCGAGGCTGGAGATTGGGGCCGGCAATGGCAGGGCGTCTTGTACGGTCGAAGGCAGGCGCAGTTTTCACTGGGCCCTTACCAGATTTGGGCGGCTGCGCTGGATTCGCCCGTAGCAAACGATCTTCAAGCGGAGCCCGATCGAATCGACGGATAATGGAGTTCATTTCCTCCTGGTTTGGCGACTCGATAAAGGCAAAGCCCTTCGATTCTTGGGTTTCGGGGTTGCGAATTACCTTTATCGCGTCGGCGACAAGGTTTTCTGAGGAAAGCCACGATTTGATATCGTCGGCAGTCACCCAGACAGGGAGATTTCCGAGAAAAACGGTAAAGCTCATTATTTAATGTTTTATGCTCCGTGGGGGGAAGTACGAGGCGGGCCTCGCAGGAACGGCTTTCCCTAAGGCTACTCGATATGCTAACACAAAGAGAGAACCCAAAGAAATACCAAAAAGCTGCGTAATCCGTTGACTAGCAACCACAAGCACTTCTTTGAGATGCTTGTGACTGCGATTTTGTTCAACCAAATTTCAGCAGCTAGACTTTCCGCTTTCGAGGCGCTGACGGCAGTGCAGGAAGGAGCGTACGCGTCCGATACCCTGCTGGCCATCACGGCGAAACTGGAGTCGCGAGACGCGGGGTTGGCGTCGCAGATCGTCTTCGGATGCCTACGTTTTCAGGCGCAACTGGACTACCTAGTCACTGTTTATTCAAGGCGAGCGGCGAGCCAAGTCGAGATTCCCGTGCTAATCGCTTTGCGAATGGCCTTGTTTCAGCTACGCTACCTGGACCGGGTGCCGGCGCATGCCGCCGTGAATGAGACGGTGGAGCTGGTGAAGCGCGTTCGGAAATCGGCAGGAGGGTTTGCAAACGCGGTGCTGCGTAAGGTAAATCGAAATCCAATCCGATGGCCGGATTTACCGACGGACGTTTCTTGTCCCGCGTGGCTGCTGCAACGGTGGCAGAACCATTTTGGGGCAGCGGAAGCAGCAGCAATGGCGCGAGCGGCCCTGGTGGAACCGGAGCGATACCTTCGGATACGCCCCGGTTCTACTTTGCCCATGGAAGCAGAAGTATCTCCGACGCAGGTGGAGGGCTGTTGGGTGCTGCATTCGCCGCTTATGCCGGGTATGCGGCTGCAGGACATCGGTTCGCAAGCCGTTCTCCCGCTGTTGGACCTGCGACCTGGACAAACCTATTTAGACCTTTGCGCGGCACCCGGTAATAAGACGATGCAGGCGTTAGAGACGCCGCTGGCAATGGCGATTGCCTGCGACAGCAGCGAGAACAGACTGCGTCAAATGCCGCTTGTTTGCAGCCGAGTTGTTTTGGATGCAACCCAGCCGCTGCCGTTTACCCGCCAATTCGACCGGATATTTATCGATGCGCCGTGCTCCGGGACAGGCACGCTGGCTCGGAACCCGGAGATCAAGTGGCGCTTGAAAGAAACAGACCTACAGCGATTTCAGCAAAAGCAAGTGAAGATTCTTTCCGAAGCACTCCGTCACCTAGCAGCGGGAGGACGGCTTTTGTATGCAACCTGCTCGCTGGAACCAGAAGAGAATGAGTCGGTCGTCGAGAGGGTCTTGGAAAAAGACCATCGCTGGCGGCAGGTGGACAGTTTGCGACGGCTACCGGGACGCGATCCCGGAGACGGTTTTTACGCGGTCGCTTTGTCTTCCCGCATGATAATATCGTAGTTCCAAAACTTTGACGGTAAGGGCAGGCGGGTCTTTCGGGGCTCGGCGGAGTGAGTAGTATTTTGGTAGAAATTATCCCATCGATTTTCGCGGCGGATTTCACGAAATTAGGGGAAGAGATCAAAAAGGTGGAGCAAGCCGGGGTGCGCATGATCCACATCGACATCATGGACGGTCACTTTGTGCCGAACTTCACCATGGGCACGCCGATCACCGAGTCGATTCGGAAGGTCACCGACCTGCAGTTGGATCATCACCTGATGATCGAGGATCCGGACACTTACGCTCCTGTGTTCATCAAAGCAGGAGCCGATTGCGTCAGTGTGCACTATGAGGTTTGCAAGAACCTGGATCGTACGCTGCACATGATTCAGGACCAGGGCGCCAAAGCAGGCGTCGTGATCAATCCGGCCACGCCGGTGATGGTGCTGGAGAACGTGCTCGACTTCGTGGACTACGTTCTGGTGATGAGCGTCAACCCAGGATATGGCGGTCAAAAGTTCATTCCAAATTCCTTAAACAAGGTTCGTCGACTACAACAGTGGCGTATGGAGCGGGGACTTCGTTTTGCCATCGAGATCGACGGCGGGGCGGGCATGGAAAATATTGCGGAAATCGCGGCTGCGGGAGTGGACTGGGTGGTAGCAGGCTCGTCTGTATTCGGCGCCGCCGATGCGGCGGAAGCAGCCAGTAAAATGAAACGCGCGGCGAGCGAAGCCGTCTCACTCAAGGTTTAATCTTCTATGTTTTTGCGCAGTTATGTATCAAAGCGGATGATGTTGTCCGTTTGTTCGGTCGGGTTGCTTGCCTCCTGCATGCACAAGAAGTACGATACGCCCATTACAAAAAATACGCAGCAGCCGGATAAGATCCTCTTCGATCAGGCGATGCACGATATCGAGCACGGGCGGTATGAGGTGGCTCGCATCTCGTTGAATACGTTGATGAACACCTACGAGTCGAGCGAATATTTGGCAAAAGCAAAGTTGGCCATCGCCGACAGTTGGTTTCGCGAGGGCGGCCCGGCCGGAATGGGGCAAGCGGAAGCCGAGTACAAGGACTTCATCCTTTTTTATCCCAATATGGAGGAGGCGGCCGAGGCGCAGAGCCGGGTTTGCCAAATTCACTACCGGCAGATGGCGAAAAGCGACCGGGACTGGACGCAGAGCATTCGTGCCGAAGACGAGTGCCGACAGTTGCTGGTGCAATTTCCTAATAGTAAGTTCGCTCCGCAGGCGACCCAGCGGCTGCGAAACATTCAAGAGAGCCTGGCCGAACATGAGTTTGTGGTGGGTGACTTTTATTTCCAGCGCGGCGCAAATCCCGCGGCGGCGAACCGGTTGAATGCCATGGTGGACCAGTATCCGTTGTTCAGCAAAGCAGACCAGGCGCTGTATGAGGCGGGGGAATCCTACGGCAAGATGGGGCCGCGTTTCCGTCCGAAGGCAGCCGAAATGTATGGCAGGATTGTGAGCGACTATCCGCTAAGCGAGCGGGTACCGGCGGCAAAGCAGGATTTAAAAGATATGGAGGTGCCTGCACCTCCAGTGGATCAAGCTGCTTTGCGGCGAGCGAAATACGAGCAGGAGAACTATCAACGGCCGGGGATGATGTTCCGCTCGACCGAATGGATGCGCGGATCACCCGATGTGACGCACGCCGCAAAAGTGGGCGCACCCACGATGGTCGATCCTAAGAGGACACTTCCCGCCAGTATTCCAGTGGTAAACAACAGTGTAGATACGGAAGTAGCGGGCAGCGGCGGCGCGGGGACGGGTACCACAGATGTAACAGCGTCACAGGGAGCCAGCGGAGCACTTGACACGAATACCGATGCGCGAAGCAAAACGCCAACGCCCGCACGAGCCACCGAGGCCAGTAAAGCGAGCCAACAGCCTTTGCCCACCAATCGCGATGAAGATTTGAAGCGAATGCGGGTGAAACAGGCCAAGAAGCAGGCGCAGATGGCCAAGAAGAACAGAAAACACTCGCGCAAGGGCCAGGACGAGTCTTCGGCGCCGGCAGCTTACAATCCCCAGCCTGCCTCGAACACGCCCCAAGGGCCAACGGTGCCCGATGTGACAAGTGCGCCGAATACTCCCGCCGTTCCGACCAGTCCGACACCGGCCAATACAGTACCGAACCCGCCGCAGTCCCGATGAGCCGTATTTTGCTGGCTGACGACAGCCCACAAGCGCTCCGGCTAGCGGAACAGATACTGAGCGGCCAAGGAAACGAGGTAGTGAGCGTCACCGACGGGGCGATCGCGATGCGCCGTTTACCGGACGTGAAGCCCGACCTGCTGATTTGCGATGTCTATCTGCCGGTAAAGAACGCTTTCGATCTAGCGCGCTTTCTCAAATCGCAGCCGGAGCATCGCCATGTTTCTATCATCTTCGCGGCAGCCCCGGCGGACGAGTTTCAGGAGCAAGACGCGAAAAACGCAGGTGCCGACGTTATTCTACGCAAGCCGTTCGAGGCATCGGCGCTGTTGGGAGCGGTTCAGCAGTTGCTGGAGAAAAGCGCCGCAGCGAAAGGAGATGGCGAGACGGCGGCGCCGGGTGGCTCCGACCGATACACCATTCGCGCGGCGGTGACGTTAGCGCTGGATAGCGCCATGCCGGCCTTGATCGATGAGCTAACGGAGCGGGTTCTGCTGGTGCTGTCGCAAGGCAAGTAGGGCGATTGTCCGCAAAAGTTTGGAGCGAAAGCAGAGTGGTCCTGGCTCGTCCTACTATAGAAAAGGCATGCCCGATAACACTTTCGACATCACGTCCAAGATCGACCTGAATGAAGTATTGAACGCTGTACAGCAGACCTCCAAGGAGATCCAGACACGCTACGACTTAAAGGACAGTAAATCATCGGTGGAACTGAATGAAAAGGAACATAAAATCCAGTTGGCCAGTTCCGATGAATATAAATTGAAGGCGGTCGCGGAAATTCTGGGACAGAAGCTGGTGAAGCGCAACGTGCCGCTGAAGGGATTGGAATATAGCTCCTTGATCCAGGCGTCCGGGGGAAGCGTGAAGCAGGAAATCACTTTGCAGCAAGGGATCGCGACAGAAAAAGCAAAGGAGATGGTGAAAGTCATTAAGGATAGTAAGTTGAAGGTGCAGACAACTATTCAGGGTGACTTAGTGCGGGTGAGCGGCAAGGATCGGGATATCCTGCAGCAGGTGATTACGCTTCTACGCGGCCAGGATTTCGGGATCGACATGCAGTTCACCAATTACCGGACCAACTAATGGCCCGGCGAATGGAGACTTTCTTTATCCCCGGCCCGACAGGTCGTTTGGAATCGCTGTTGGAGGAGCCCGAAGACACCGCCCCGGTAGAGGCTGCGCTGGTGTGTCATCCTCATCCCCTTCATGGCGGCACGATGCACAATAAGGTGGTGTACCGGTTGGCACGCGGGCTGCGCCATTCCGGTTGCGTGGTGCTGCGGTTCAATTATCGCGGGGTAAATCTTAGCGAGGGAACGTACGACCATGGCGTAGGGGAGACAGACGATGCTCGCGTTGTGTTGCATGAGCTCCGCGACCGATATCCCGAGCTGCCCGTTGCGGTCGGCGGATTTTCGTTTGGGTCGAGAGTGGCCTTACAGTTGACGCGTTCCGAACCGGCCGTAGGGCGGGTGATTCCCGTAGGTTTTCCGACGAAGTATCCGAACCGCGAATACGTGTATCAAGTGGCGGCGCCGAAATATTTTGTGCAGAGCACCAATGACGCCTACGGACCGCGCGAGGAGTTCACCGAATTCTATCGGTCGGTGCCGGAGCCCAAACAGTTGCATTGGGTGGAGGCGGGGGACCACTTTTTTAAAGATAATTTGGATGGCTATGAAGCAGCCATCGAGCGTATCGGACGAGAACGATTCGTTTAACGAGCTTCCGTCTGGAACACGCGGTCGAAAATTCGATCGACGTGACGCAGTTGTCGGTCCAGTGAGAAAACTTCATGGAGCTGCTCGGGGGTAACATACTTTGCGATGGTTGGGTTCGTTTCTATGGCAGTGCGGAAGTCGCTTTCCGATTCCCACGATTCCATGGCCTGCTGTTGCACAAGACGATAGGCTTCCTCGCGCAGCATACCGGCGGCGGCAAGATCGAGCAGGAGCTGACCGGAAAAGATGAGGCCTTGGGTTCCATCGACATTGCGGCGCATACGCTCGGCGTTCACCCGCAGTCCGGAAATCAACCAGGTGGTTTTTGCCAGCAGGTAATCGATCAAGATGGTGGAGTCGGGGAGAATGACACGCTCGACCGAGGAATGGGAGATATCGCGCTCGTGCCACAAGGCGACATTCTCGAATGCGGCTTGGGCATTGGCCCGGACGACGCGCGCTAACCCGCAAATCTGCTCGCAGACAATCGGGTTGCGCTTGTGTGGCATGGCGGACGATCCTTTTTGTCCTGCGGCAAAGGGCTCCTCGGCTTCGCGCACCTCCGTGCGTTGGAGGTGGCGAATTTCCAGGGCGATTTTGTCGAGGCTGGAGGCGATACCCGCCAGGGTGGCAATGTAGTGGGCGTGCAGATCGCGCGAGAGGACCTGCGAGCTGACCGGCGCCGGGCGCAGCCCTAACTTTCCACAGATTTTCTCCTCGGCTTCGGGTCCGATATGAGCAAAGGTCCCCACGGCACCGGAGATTTTGCCAACGCGCATTTCTTCGGCAGCCGCCGCGAAGCGTCCGGTATGCCGCTGCAATTCATCCCACCAGAGGGCGGCTTTCAGGCCGAACGTGATCGGTTCGGCGTGGATGCCGTGAGTGCGGCCGATCTGGATGGTATGTTTCTGCTCGAAGGCGAGTTTGCGCAAGGCGTCGGAGAGGCCATGCAACCCGGCGGCGATCAGTTGTGAAGAATCCCGGATCTGTAAGGCTTGGGCGGTGTCGACGACGTCGTTGGAGGTGAGTCCGTAGTGGAGCCAACGCGAGGACTCCCCCGCCCCGCGTGCTCTCATCATTTCCGAGACAGCGGTCGTAAAGGCGATGACATCGTGCCGAACTTCGCGCTCGATTTCCCCGATACGTTGCAGATCGAAGCCGGCGTGTTGCCGAAGAGACTCCGCCGCTTCCGGGGGCACCTCGCCTAATTCGGCCAAGGCCGTCGAAGCAGCCAATTCCACTTGCACCCAGCAATCGTATTTATGCCGGTCGCTCCAAATAGCGCCCATTTCCGGACGCGTGTATCGCGCAATCATCCTCCCACCATTGTGCTAGACCGTTAATTGTAAAAGGGAGAAGAGGAGGAACAGAAGTTCAGTAGGAGAAGACTTCGGTTTGGACTCCCGGCTCGGCGACCACCAGCTTAGTGAATAAGGTGCGCCCGTTCAGCGCTTTGTAAGCGAGATTCCGCACTAACTCCGGGTGATTATTGTGCTCCGAGATATGCCCGAGAACCAGGGTGGAAACACGTCCGTCGAGATCGCGCTGAATGAAATCGGCGGCAATCTCGTTAGAAAGATGGCCGCGGCGGCTCATGACCCGTTGTTTGACCGACCAGGGGTATGGCCCTACGCGGAGCATCTCGATATCGTGATTCGACTCCAGCACCAGCAGATCGGTATCGCGTAGATGCATACGGAGCGAATCGGTGATGTAGCCAAGATCGGTCGCAAAGCCGATCTTGACACCCCCGGCAGTGAGCGTGTAGCCGACAGGATCGGCCGCATCGTGGGGGATGGTGAAGCTGGACACATCGAAGTCGCCGATACATAAGGAACAGCCGGCTTGGAAGCGTTCGACGGCAGGTTCGGACAGGCCCCAATCGATGTAGTTGGCGGTACCGTTGGTGAGATACACGGGAATGCGGCGCGGCGAAGCTTTTTTGGCGGACGACCGCGAACCGTTGGCGAGAGCCGCTAAGCCACAGGTGTGATCGCTATGCTCATGGGTCACCAGGATGGCATCCAAGGCATCCACGTCCTCACCGATGGCGGCCAGACGTTTGGCGATTTCGCGACGACTCAAGCCCGCGTCGATCAAGATACGGGTTCGAGACGTAGCGATAAACGCTGAATTGCCGGCGCTGCTACTGGCGAGAATACAGATTTTGACGATGGGATTTGCCGCCCTTCGAGTGTTCCTATTCCGTTTATACCAAAGGAGGGAAACAATTTGTTCGGGAATGTTTTGTCGGTTTGCCTTCTACAATGAGGAATCATGAAAGCGCGTGTTTATGTTTCGATGAAGGCGACGGTGTTGGACCCGCAAGGGCAGACGATCCGCTCTGCCCTGGCGGGCTTAGGCCATCCCGAGATTGCGACGGTGCGGCAAGGCAAATTCTTCGAAATCGGGCTTGCCGAAGGGGTGTCCCGCGAACAGGCCGAACGGTCGTTGGACGAGATAGCGCGCGACGTACTATCGAACCCGGTAATTGAAGATTACCGCGTAGAAGTCTTAGACTAAATAGACTCATCGGCCACTAGGGGTATATATTATGTGCGGAATAGTTGGATACATCGGCAGCCAGGACGCAGTACCGGTCATTGTGGATGGCCTGCGCCGTCTGGAATATCGCGGTTACGATTCGGCGGGCGTGGCGGTGCTGTCGAATGGGAACGGCTTGGAAGTCCGGCGCGCGCCGGGGAAACTGCGCAATCTGGAAGAAGCCATTCGCCTCTGTCCACTGTCGGGGTCCTATGGCATTGGACACACGCGCTGGGCCACCCATGGCCGGCCGACGGAGGAGAATGCGCATCCGCATCGCGACTGTACCGGCCAAATCGTGGTGGTGCACAATGGCATCGTCGAGAACTATTTGACGCTGCGCAAGCAATTAACGGCGGAAGGTCACACGTTCGTCACCGAGACCGATACGGAGATCGTGGCGCACTTGGTGGAAAAGTATTTCGACGGCAATCTGGAAGAGGCGGTGCGGACGGCGGTGAAACAGATCACCGGTGTGTTTGCCATTAGCGTCATTTCCAGTCAGGATCCGCAAAAGATCGTGGCGGCGCGTTCCGGTCCTCCGGTGGTGATTGGGCTAGGACAAAACGAGTTTTTTGTTGCCTCCGATGTACCGGCGATCCTGAGCCACACGCGCGACATGTTCTTTCTGAACGATGGCGACGTGGCAATTCTGACGCCGAATGGTGTTCAACTGACCGATTTCGACGGACGCACGGTTCGCCGGCCGGTATCGCACATCATGTGGGATCCCGTCATGGCGGAAAAGGGCGGCTATAAACACTTCATGCTGAAGGAGATCTTCGAGCAGCCGCGCGCGATTAAAGACACCATGCTGGGACGTTTAGGACTGGAGAGCGGGCGGGTTTTTCTGGACGAAGTGACCATCTCCGAAGCCGACTTTCGCGAGTTTCAGCAGGTCAAAATCGTCGCTTGCGGCACAAGCTGGCACGCAGGGCTGGCGGGAAAGATCATTATCGAGCGGTTAGCGCGTATCCCGGTGGAAGTGGATTATGGGAGTGAGTTCCGTTATCGCGATCCCATTATTCCGCCGAAGACGCTGACGGTGGTGATCTCGCAATCGGGCGAAACGGCCGATACATTGGCGGCCCTGCGGGAAGCGACACAGAAGGGCTCCAAAACGCTCGCCATTTGCAACGTGGTCGGCTCCATGATCACGCGCGAGGCAAATGGCACCTTGCTGACACACGCGGGTCCGGAGATCGGCGTTGCATCGACGAAGGCCTTTACCTCGCAGATCACCGCACTACTGATTCTCGGGATGCATTTGGGGCAGGTTCGCGGCACTTTGAGTTCGGAAGCTTCTTGCACGCTGGTGCAGGAAATGGCGCAGCTTCCCGGCAAGCTGGAGCAGATTTTATCGGACGTAGCGATCTATGAAGAGCTTGCGCAGGCGCTCTCGAAGGCCAGCGACTTTCTGTATCTGGGACGCGGCATCCATTTTCCGATCGCGCTCGAAGGGGCCTTGAAGCTGAAGGAGATCTCCTACATTCATGCCGAAGGGTATCCGGCGGGCGAGATGAAGCATGGTCCGAACGCGTTGATCGACGAAAATTTACCGGTGGTGGTGCTGGCGACGCGCGATCCCCAATCGGAGGAGAGCCAGGTTCACTACGAAAAAACGCTTTCGAATATCCAGGAAGTGAAGGCCCGCAGCGGCATCGTGGTGGCGATTGCGTGCGAGGGCGACGACGAGGTGGCCAAGATGGCTAGCCACGTGATCACGATTCCCTCCACGCGAGAGCTGCTGCTGCCGCTGCTGGAGATGATCCCGTTGCAGCTTCTGGCATATCATATCGCGGTACGGCGCGGATGCGATGTGGACCAGCCGCGTAATCTCGCGAAGAGCGTGACGGTGGAATAACAGCTGAGCAAGCGCAAGGCTTAACGAAACCGATACAGCAGAATGCCGTAGCCCACACCGGCCTGATCGTTCGGGTGGGCTACTTGAAAGGCCATGAACCGGCCGTCGGTGGCCACCACGGGGTTAGAGGCTTTGAATCCCGCATAGTCATTGAAATGAGTGAGCCGGGTGAAATTTTCGCCGGTTCCATCCAGACGCAGTTTCCAGATATCGATATTGCCGCCGCCATGCTTGCCCCCGAGCTGCTCGACTTGGCGATCTGCTTCGACGTTGGTGTATTGTCCGCCGGGATAGATTCCCTCGCACTCGTTGTACGTTCCAGGCGCTTTCGACATATTTTTGGCGCGGCCGGTAGAAAGATCGATGCTCATCACGGAGGCGAGTCCGTGAGGTTCATAGCAAGTGAAGGTTTCTTTGTGGTCGTGGTCGTAGAAGTCCTGCGCTTCGATCACACAGTCCTCCGAATGGCTCTCGTAGATCAGTTTTTTGTCAGTGAGACGCGCGGAACCATCCGATAGATCGACGTTTGCAACGAACAACTGCGATTGTTCCGGCGCCAGGGACGGGTCTTGCGCATGGGTCACCGAGAAAGATATTTGCAAAGACTGCTTCGAGATCGCCGCTCCTTCCGACATTTTCTGATGCAGTGACGTGGGCTTGTTTCCCGGCTTCTTGCTTAAGAACCAAAGCTGGTTATCGTTCCTCCGGCTCTCGTGAATGTCCGAGAACGATTTGGGGCCGATCAGAATGTAATCTCCCGAGGAAAGATGCATCACGCGTAGAAAGGCGGCCCCCGGCACATTGCAGGTAAGACAGCGGATGACGCGGCTCTTGAGATCGATGACAAACGCATCGCCGAAGCTTTTGTCCATGAACGCAATCCGTAGGTTGTCCGGCGAGATATCGGCCCGTTCGCCGAAGTGCGTCAACAACTCTACTTGAGGAGGCAGGTGCTCCAACGGATTGCCTGTTTTCCGCTGACCGAGGGCCAACGCGGAGAAAGCGAGAAAAGCAAGGAAGGGGAGAAGACGCATGTCGATCATCCTATAAAAAGAGGCTGCAGATGCCTCCGGAAAAGGTTCTCGCTCACATTCCTGGCGATCGACGACTCAAATTGAGAAAGCAGGTCTTCATAGCGATCACCCATTTTGGCGGCTATTTTGAAGCCGACGTGCAGCAGTTGGCGGAGGCTGCTGTTGAACTGTGGGTTCGCCGGATCATGCCGGAGGGCCGAGACGAACTGCGTGACCGTCCATTGGCTTACATCGTCCGGCTTTGGCAGTCGTGCGGGATCGATGTCGATGACGGAGGCGTATGGCACGCAAAGCTCCTCCCGTTGGGCGTAGGCACTGGCGTAGATCTCTTTGGCCAAAGCCAATCCCGCCTCCCCGCCTTCGGCTAAGCCGATCAGTTCCTCCAGCCAGGTGGTGCCAGCCGTTTTCAGATGCACTCCGGCACCGGTTCGTTGAAGGACCTGTCGGATGGGCTCGTAGAGGGAGAACTTATCACTGCCGGAATGTACGCTTAGCTTCAAATTACGGGGAAGACCATATTGCTGTGCCGCAAAGGCGAGGATGGCGACATCGTCTGAAAATTCCTTCCGGAACTGTTCGATATCCCCCTGGTAATCGACTCCCTTGTTGAACCGTCCGGTAAACTTCGGGGCAATGGTCTGTATCGGTATGTGTTCATCGGCAATCGCGGCTAGGATGATGAGCAGTTCCAACGGAGTTTGCGGACGGTCGGTCTCATCCATCGATACTTCCGTAATAAATGTTCCGGCTCCCTTTCCCTTTTCAATTTTTCGATAGATGCGGCCTGCTTCTTTGACGGCGACAAGATACTTTCCGGCAAGAGCCTTCACGAGCTCTTCGGTAAAAGGTAAGGGAGCATTCAAGCCGGGAAGGGAAAGATTTCCGGCCAGTTCGGGATGACGATGGACGAATTTGTCGACGGCCATTGCATCGGCCGGTCGACCGATGGATTCGGCGACATCGACCGTAAAAAAATCGCAAGGTGGCAGGAATCGATCGACCGTTTCGAAGTCGATATGGTCGGCGTCGACATAATACGGCTTGGTCCAGCCTAGATTTTTGACGGCAGCATCGGCAGCAGAGCGCGTCTGCGCCGGCTCCGAACCGATAATGGAGTGCTCCCGATTGGACTTATTCCAAACGGGGATCACGTCCACGCCGCGCTCGGCTACCATCAGGCAGGCGCGCAACTGTGCCTCGGCCTGATGGGCGAAGCGGTCGCCTACGCCGAGCGAGTATTTACCTAGGAGAAGTTCGTTACTCATTTTTTTCTAACCTGATTTCCAAACCTAGGCCGGAACACGCCTCCGTGCGACCGCCGGCTTCCTTCTTCGTTGAAACCGTATTTCTGACATACTGTGTAGGCAATGAGAGTGGGCATAGTGGGAACGGGCGCGATTGCGGAGAAACACGCACAAGCTTACAAGAGTATCGGATTCCAACTGATCGCCTGCCATAATCGCGGCGCCCAACGCGGTCGCGAATTTGCCGACCGTTGGAATGCCGAGCATGTCGACAGCGTTGAGGCTTTATGCCGCTATCCAGGTCTGGATTTTATCGATGTCTGCAGCTTTCCGAATTTCCGCTTAGAACCGCTCGCCATCTGCGCGGAGATCGGACGCCATGTGCAAGTCCAAAAGCCGATGGCGCTCGATCTCCAGACCGCGCGAACGATGGTGGAGACGGCGCGGAAAGCAGGCATCGAGCTCGGCGTTGTCAGCCAGCACCGTTTCGACGAACCCGTCCTCTTCTTGCAACGGGCTTTACTGGCGGGCCGCTTGGGACGACTGTTGCAGGCCGATGCGTACGTAAAGTGGTTTCGCAGCGAAGAATATTACGCGCGCCCTGTGAAGGGAAGCTGGAAAGGCGAGGGCGGCGGAGCGCTCATCAATCAAGCGATCCATCAGATCGATTTGCTTATTTTCCTCGCCGGTCCACTGGAGGCGGTGAGCGCCTGCTGGCAGCTCGGCGCTACTCATGCCATCGAGTCGGAAGACATCGTCAACGCCTTGCTCTGGTACCGGTCAAAGGCAACCGGGGTGATTCAGGCATCTACGTCGTTTTGGCCCGGCTACAGCGAACGCATCGAATTGCATGGGACAAAAGGAACAGCGGTGATCACGGGCGATTGCCTGACTGCCTGGGATGTGCAGGATGACAGCGAAGCGAACAGCGCCGAGCCAGCTCCGCTTGCGAAGGAGGCAGCCTCGGGGGCAAGCGATCCGATGGCCATCGATATCGGCTCGTTCGAACGTCAGTTTCTGGATTTTGCCGAGGCGATACGTACCGGGCGCGAGCCGCTGGTGAATGGAGAAGAGGGCTATCGCGCCTTGCGGGCGGTACTGGCGATTTACGAGGCATGCCGCGAAGACCGGCGCGTGCGGATAGACTAGTGAGGATTCGCTAAAAAGGCAGGTGCATGAAAAATCCCCCTTTACGGGCAACCCCCGTCGCTGCGCCGTTGACCGCTGTCGCGCGGCATATTGGACGCTATCGCTGGAAGATCTGCGCGTTACTGTTTTTTGCGACAACGGTGAACTATATCGACAGGCAAGTGCTCGGTATTCTTGCGCCGGAATTGCAGACGAAGCTCGGTTGGAACGAAGCGCAGTACGGCTACATCGTCACGGCGTTCCAAGCGGCCTACGCGATGTCGCTCTTGATCTCGGGGCGCGTGATGGACCGCATCGGCACGCGCAAGGGATATTCCATCGCCGTTTTGATATGGAGCAGCGCGGCCATGGCGCACAGTCTTGCCCGCAGCGCGTTCGGCTTCGGCTTGGCGAGATTTGCATTGGGTATTGGAGAGGCGGGAAACTTTCCGGCGGCCATCAAGACCGTGGCGGAGTGGTTTCCCAGGAAAGAGCGTGCGCTGGCCATTGGAATTTTCAACTCCGGATCGAACATCGGCGCATTGGTCGCGCCGCTCACCATACCTTGGCTTGCGATTCACTTAGGATGGCAATCGGCATTCTTGGCAACGGGCTTCGCTGACTTGATTTGGCTGATGTTTTGGTTGAAAATATACCGGAAACCCGCCGAGCATCCCAAGCTTTCTTCCCGCGAGCTGGAGTACATTCAAAGCGACCCGATTTCTCCGCCGGTGCAGGTGGGGTTCCTACCCTTACTCAGGCAGCGTCAAACCTGGGCCTTCATCTTGGGAAAGTTTTTGACCGATCCGGTGTGGTGGTTTTATTTGTTTTGGCTGCCGAAATTTCTCACTCAGATCAGGGACGTTCCTCTATCGAAAATTGGGCTGCCCCTGGCAGCAGTGTACCTTGCCGCAGACTTCGGCAGCATCGCGGGAGGCGGGCTTTCGGGGTTTCTTCTCAAACGCAATTGGAGCGCAAATAGCGCTCGCAAAACAAGTCTTCTGGTGTGCGCCTGCTGCGCGGTGCCGGTACTTTTTATACCGCACATTTCCAGCCTATGGGGAGTAGTGGCGGTGATTGCTTTGGCGACAGCCGGACATCAGGGATGGTCTGCTAATTTGTTTGCCTTGGTTCCCGATCTGTTTCCGCAACAAGCAGCGGGATCGGTGACCGGTATCGGCGGCACCGGCGGAGCTTTGGGAGGCATGCTGATCGCCTTCTGCGCGGGATTGATCCTACAGGCGACAGAAAGCTATTTCTACCTGTTTCTGTTTGCGGGTTCCGCTTATTTGGTAGCTTTACTGATGATTCAGCTACTGGCCCCTAGCCTGACACCGGTACATTTAAAGGAATCGAACTGAAGAGAGCAAAAGAAAAATGGAATTGAATAACAAAGTTTGCCTCGTGACCGGAGGCACCAGCGGCATTGGCGCAGCGGTGAGCAAAGATTTCCTCGAGAAGGGTGCGCACGTGGTGGTCGTCGCGCGCACGAAGAAAGAGTCGGAATTAAAGGAACTCTCGCGGACTGCGCAGGCTTATGATCGGCAGGTTACGTTTGTTGGTGGCGATGTGGGCGTGCCTGCCGATTGCGAACGGGCGGTGGCGGAAGCGGAGAAACAGTTCGGCCGCATCGATGTTCTTGTACATTCGGCCGGAGGTGCTGTACAAGGATCGCTGTTAGAGGTCACTCCGGAAAGATGGATGCAGGCTTTCGACGTGCACGTTCACGCAATCTTCCATCTGGCCCGGTCGGTGGTGCCGGGAATGAAAGAGCGAAAAGAAGGCTCGATCATTCTCATCTCGTCCACGGCGGGCTTGCGCGGATGTTTGGGATCGTTGGCCTATGGCGTGGCAAAAGGGGCGCTTCCGCAATTTGCGCGTGCCCTGGCCCGCGAGCTGGGCGATTTCAATATTCGCGTCAACTGCATATCGCCCGGTGTGATTCGAACGCCATTTCAGGTGATTTTGACCGAAGCACAAGCAAAGAACAATATTGAGAATCGCATTCCGCTGCATCGGGAAGGGCAACCGGTGGATGTTGCGAAACTCATCACCACGGTGGTGGAGAACGAATTCATTACCGGCGAAAACATGACGATTGACGGCGGTTTGACGATGCGGATCGCTTGAGTGGTGTAACGATCTTTCTCGAAAGCAGCAAAGGATCGAATCCAACGATGAACCAACTGACGGGTAAGGTGGCTCTTGTGACCGGTGGCGCAAACGGAATCGGCCGGGGGATTGTTCTTCATTTCGCCAAGGAAGGTGCTTCCGTCGGCATTCTGGACCGGGACCACGCAGCGTGCTATCAAACGACGGATTTTCTGAAGAATGCCGGCCAACAAGCGTTAGCGCTCCCAGGAGATGTGAGCAATGGCGAGACGGTACGCCGCGCGGTGCGGGAGTTGACGGAGGCATTCGGGCCTCCAAACGTGTTGGTGCATACGGCCGGGGTGATGCCCGCCGGGTCGATTGACCGAACAGCGGAGGAGGACTGGGATCGGGTTTACGCCATCAATGTCAAGGGCGCCTATCTTACCTGCCGTGAGGTGATACCGCCGATGCGCCGTGCCGGAAGCGGCGCGATTATTTTGATTTCGTCCATCACTGGTGTCAACGGGTTTCCTGGCTTAGCTGCTTACTCGGGAACGAAAGGCGCGCTCATTGCCATGGCGCGCGCGATGGCCATCGATCATGCCCGCGAGGGCATCCGAGTAAACGCGATTTCTCCCGGTACCATCGACTCTCCAATGCTGCATGAGTTTGCCGCAAAACAGCCGAATCCAGCGCTGACGCGCGAGAAGTTCGATGCCATACAGCCACGGGGCCGTGTCGGCACCATTGAAGAAGTCGTCAATGTAGCGGCGTTTCTGGCCTCGGAGCAGGCTTCGCTGATCAACGGAGCGAATATCTGCGTTGACGGTGCGTTTAGTGTAAAGGGAGAGCAGCCCAGTCTTTGAGGAAACATCTCCCGCGCGGGCGAACTCGATAGAGTGGTAAAGAAATGAAAACTATCCCCGCTATCGGTAGGCTGATCGCTGCATGAAGCTTTATCGAACACAAAAAGGCTATCTCATCGAAGAAGGCGAACGCCTCTGTGCAATGCAGACAGCTTCCTGGACCTGCGATGCCTGGGACTCCTTAATCACCGGTGACGATCTCTATGATCGTCTAGCAAGCTTAATGGCCGACCTGCAGCCGATCCATCGGATTTCTTTAGAAGATGTATTAGCGCCTATTGGGAGCCAAGAGGTGTGGGCGGCGGGAGTGACGTATTATCGGAGCCGCGATGCCCGGATGGAAGAGTCAGGCAAAGAAGGAGGAGCGGATTTTTACGATCGCGTGTACGAAGCGAAACGGCCGGAATTGTTTTTCAAATCGACCCCGCATCGCGTCGTTGGTCCTAACGGGAAGGTAGCGATACGCGAAGATGCGCAGTGGTCAGTTCCCGAACCGGAGCTGACGCTGCTGGTGACGCCGAATGGGAAAGTTGTGGGCTACACAATCGGGAACGATATGAGCTCTCGCGATATCGAAGGCGAGAATCCGTTGTATCTTCCGCAAGCAAAAGTCTACGACCGAAGCTGCGCGTTGGGGCCATGTATTCTTGTGGTAAACGAGCGACTACCATCGTCGACTGAAATCGCAATGGAGGTGATGCGAGACGATCGGCCTGAGTTTTCCGGGGCCACGACGCTGGCGGAAATGAAACGAGATCCAGCCTCGCTGGTGGAGTATCTTTATCGCCACAACACCTTTCGCCATGGCGCCTTTCTTTTGACGGGCACCGGCATCGTGCCACCCAGCTCCTTTAAGCTCCAGGCGAACGACGAAATTCGGATCTCCATTGCGGGCATCGGAACTCTAGTGAATCGCGTAGGCTAATAGCAATGATCGCAGTGAAGGAATGAGGACATGGAAAAGCACGGAAAAAATTTGATAGCGGGCCGACAGTCTTCGCTGGGAAACAAACAAATTTTTTCCTTTGACCCGAAGAAGGGAGAATCACTTCCCATTCCGTACTTCGAAGCAACGGCTAGCGAGATTCAGGAAGCAATGCAGCTTGCCGGTGAGGCTTGCAGGCCGCTTCGCGAGAGTAGTTCAGAAACGATTGCCGGTTTGCTTGAGGGGATTGCGACCGAAATCGAAGAGCTCGGCGAAGAACTGATCGACACGGCCGCAACTGAGTCCGGGCTGCCAAAAGAACGCCTGACAGGGGAGCGGGCCCGCACTGTTGGGCAACTTCGCCTGTTTGCTTCTGTTGTTCGTGAAGGGTCATTTGTCGATGCGCGTATCGACACTGCTTTACCGGACCGCAAACCACTGCCGCGACCCGACCTTCGGCGCATGCTGATCCCTGTAGGCCCGGTTATTGTGTTCGGTGCCAGTAATTTTCCGCTCGCTTTTTCCGTAGCCGGAGGCGATACCGCGTCTGCTTTGGCGGCGAAAAATCCGGTGGTAGTGAAAGCTCATCCGGCACATCCCGGTACGTCGGAACTAATCGCGGGAGCAATCGCACGGGGAGTGGAGAAGGCGGGCTTACCCCCGGGCACCTTTTCCATGTTGCATGCCGCCGACCCGGCTGTCAGCTTGCAATTGGTTCGGCATCCATTGGCTAAGGCGGTAGCGTTTACCGGTTCCGAGCGCGCCGGTCGAGCAATCTTCGACGCCGCGGCACAGCGTCCTGACCCCATACCCGCCTTTGTTGAAATGGGCAGCAACAATCCGGTCTTTGTACTGCCTGGTGCATTGAAGTCTTCGCCGGGAAGCTTTGCGCAAGGCTTATTCGGCTCCATCAATCTTGGCGTGGGACAATTCTGCACGTCGCCGGGGGTGGTGATTGGACAGGAAGGCGAAGCATTTCAAGCGCTAGGACAGACTCTAGGTGAGCTGTTTACTAATGGACCCGCCGGCACCATGCTCTATCCAGGCATCTTGCAAGGGTATTCCAAAAACGTCGACAAACGGGCGAAAACGAAAGGTATCCAAACAACTACTTCGTCGGCAACGGCGGATGAATCGAAGACACAAGCCCTTCCGGTGCTATTCCATACAGATGCGCAAACATGGCTGCGGCAAAAAGAGCTGGCCGCAGAGTTGTTCGGTCCAAGCGCAGTCCTGGTTCGCTGGCAATCAAGGGACGAGTTGCTGCGGATTGCAACCGAGTGGCATGGCACTTTGACAGCCAGCGTATTCGGCACTCCCGAGGACTTGGAAGAGTTTCGCGATCTATTGGCGATCTTGGAAACAAAGGCCGGTCGGGTGTTATTCAACGGATTTCCTACGGGCGTGGAAGTCAGTCACGCCATGCATCATGGCGGCCCTTATCCTGCAACAGCCGATGCGAAGTTCACTTCGGTGGGAACGGCTGCTATCCTGCGATTTCTACGCCCGGTCTGCTATCAGAACTTTCCTGAAGAATTCCTACCGATTGAGTTGCACAATGAAAACAAGCGGGGAATTTGGCGCATGGTCGACGGGCAGATCACGCGTGAAGCGGCTGCCTAGCCGCGGAGCTTCTGCAACTCGCTGGCCGAATCCCGCCCCGCCTTGCTTTGAGGCGCGATGCGCTCGGCACGTTTCCACGCCTCCGACGCTTGCGATGTGTTCGACTGCTCTTTGCAGATACGACCATAAAAAAGCAGTGCCGACGCAGCGATAGTCGCATCCAAGCGGCCTTTATCGGCTGCATCGGCGACACGGGTGGAAAGATAGGCAAAATCCTGGAGCGCCTGTTCGCGTCTTCCAAAAAAGCCGGGTAAGTTATACGTGGTGACGGCACGAACAAACCGTACCTCCAGGTTGTCTGGAGCCTTTGCCACCGCAGTGTCCAACAACTGCATACCCTGTTTAGAAAGAGAGTATTTTTTCCACAAAGCCCATGTATGGGCAGCTTCTAACAAACGCTCACTCCCGTAATAAGCCTTTACGCGAGGATCGTCCGGTGCCTTTTTATAAAGATCCAAGAATAACTTTTCGCTTTCGTCGGCGGCGGTCTTGCTTCCATAAGTACCTTGGTAGTACAAGTTTTTTGCTTGCTCGAACTGTTGCTCCCATCCAGTGTTGTTGGCTGCGGAAGGAATAGTTATACACAACGCAAGGACAACCAACATAATTACCGAAGACATACGGTTGCATCTCACTCAGATCGGCCTTCCGCGAGGGATCGTAAGCTCTCCTCAATATGCGCTTGCGCGCTCAGTTGAGAATGCACTACTTTCGCTACCGTTCTATTTCGATCGATGACGTAAGTCGAACGTCCCGGTATCAACCCAAGCACTTTCGGAACCTGGTACATTCGGCGAACTTTTCCGTCAGCGTCGGACAGCAAAGGAAAAGACAGGCGATTCTGTTTGGCAAAGCGTTCGGCATTCGATAGAGAATCCGAGCTAACACCGTATACTTCGGCATCGAACATCTCAAACTGGTTTAATTTTTCACGAAAGCTACAAACTTCAGCGGTACAAACGGGAGTGAATGCTTTCAAGTAAAAAAAGAGCACAACAGCCGAGTGCCCTAGCCTTTCATACAGGTGCACAGTTCGTCCGTTCGTTGCTGGAAGAAAAAAATCGGGAGCAATATCGCCGACATTTATCGCGTTCTTCGCCGTCATTGGTGGTTAGACAACTAAGTCGCCTGATAGGTCCTATCTTTCCACGTGGAAGGCAGACCTGCAAATTGCCTGAACAGTGCGTACCATTGCAAAGCCAGGAACGACAGTATGGAGAGGGGATGGAACAAAACTGCCAACAAAGGCTGAGCAAAGCGAATCGCTAAAAGGAGCCGAAGACCGTACGCGAAGCTGGAGGCGACAGCCGCCAAGCTTAACGCCCGGAAAGAACCGCGAGCCTGCAACTCGTAGCAGAGAAGAAGTAAAGGAAGAACCTCACCTCCGAAAAGTAATATGGAAAACACTATGATCCGACCCGCGGAAGCAATGCCCTCGGTGGCGTTTTTCAGCAGCCCCTGAAACACTTCCGCCGCGTTCCGATACATGCGGCATGTTGCGACCGCCGAGGCATCGCACAGATCGGTTTTGTAGCCCGCTTGCCGGTAAGCTTTGGGAAGAGTGACGCCGTCGTGCCTGGAACCCTGTATTTTGCTATGCCCTCCAGTCTGCATATAAGCTTCATACTCGGTTAGAAATAACTGTCCGCAACCAGCAGCAAAGGCAGGATGGCGCGATTGCCGCATAGCCCACATCGGCAAATACCCGAGTAGAATGAAGTGGATTAACGGCAATAAAAGCTGTTCGGCCCAGCTCATTGTTTCTTGTTTGGGGATTCCGCTTACTAACGACGAGTTGCTTGCTTTTAAGAAGCAAATCATCTGCGCGAGTCCGTCGGGCGTAACACGGACGTCGGCGTCCAGAAAGCAAAGGATCGGCTTAGTAGCAAGGCTGGCTAGCGTAAAGCAGGCGAATTGTTTGCCGCACCAGCCCACCGGTAGCGGCGGAGCAATTGCCAGCCGTAAGCGCCCGTCGCGAGAGGCGATTTCGCGAACAATGTCGCCCGTATGATCCTGTGAATGATCGTCCAGCACGATCAACTCTAAGTCGAGATGGCGACTTGCCAATACCGAATTGAGGGCTGCCGCAATGGAAAGTTCTTCATTACGGGCAGGAATCAATACGGAGACCGGAAAGCGGTCCGCACGCAAGGCAAACTTTGGGCGCCGGTAGATGAAAAGATTGCATAGGAATAGAAAAAGCGGTAATGCCGCAAGTGCTAGGGCTACCCATCCAAGAACGATCATCTCAAGTCAATAGCTCCCATGTTCTTGCCGAAACTTTTTGCCGTTCATCTTAGCCTTCAGCGCACGCCAAAAATCATAGACGCCTCCGACACCTGCACGGCCTTGCAATAGCTGCTCAAAACTGCCTGCTTGCCTCTGCATCACCTGCCGTGCTAACTCATCTTGAGTCTGCTCAAGCCGTCTTGAAAATACTTGTGTCCACTCGGCCGCAGGTCTTTCTCGTCCCGATTCGACTAAAAGCGGCTCGCCGAAACAAATAAATGCCTCGGGGTAGCGTTCGTTCCAAAAGGTGTATTCCAACGCAAGGGGCAGCATAGCAAAACGAGTCAATCGATGGGCTAAATATCCAACGCCCGGTTCAAAATAAGTAGGCCGGCAACGGGCATCCGTAAATTGGCCTTGCGCCGTCACCCAAAAGGCACAGTCCGAACGGCTGAGTACAGACTGCCCAACCCGAATGAAGCGCGCCGATCCGGCCGTAGTGGCAGGATCTATCCCAAAAAATCCAAGTCTTTCAAAGAATTTATATTTTGCCAACCCTTCCGCGGCAATCGGTCCATAATTTTGTCTTTTGCCAAAGAACCGCTGGCTCAGGTAGAGTGCAAACAGCGGATCCCACCACGAGGGATGACTAAGACAGACCAAAAGAGGCCAACCGGCCAAAGATTCTAACGATTGCGGGCGAAGAAGATGTACAGCATGGAAATTACGACGGAAAAAGAAATCGATATAGGCGATAAACCACCGCAGTCGACCGGTAGCTATACGAGGCAGCGTGATCAGCTCCCGAGGCGCTCGAACTGGGAATGCCTGCTCCACGCTCATACCGCGGCAGCAGTGTAAGCGCGGCTCGGCTCAACCACCCGATCCTGATCCAACTTATCCGCAGCAATCCATCCCGACATCATCACCATGGGCATTCCGGGGCCTGGATGAGCGGCTCCGCCGGCAAGATAAAGCCCTTTCACATCGGGGCTATGATTGGCCGGCTTGAAACCGCCGTTCAAACGTCCGTGGCTGGTAATGCCGTAAATCGCTCCGTTTAAAACGCCATACCGCTCATGGATGTCTTGCGGCGTCAGATATCGCTCTACCTTGATATGAGACTCCAAATCCTGGAGCCCGGCAGTCCTGCGCAGCTTGTCCAAGATTACTTCGCGATAGCGAGGATACATTTCTTTCCAATCCTGTCCGGGGCGTATGTATGGGGTGTGGACAAGAACGTACAGTGCTTCTCCGCCCTCCGGAGCGACCGCGGCTTCAGTACGTGACGGCGCGCACAGATAGCAAGTAGGATCCGGCGCAAGCTCACCCTTATCGTAGATGGCATGAAACTCCTCCTTCGCATCGCGGGAGAACACGAAGTTATGATGCTGAAGTTGTTCATACTGGCGATCCAAGCCCAGGTACATGACGACTCCCGAACAGGCCGGCTCATAACCGCGGCGCTCATCGAATCGCTTGGCGGCTTCTCCGCCCAACAGTTCACGATGAGTACGCACCGCATCTGCATTGGAGACAACGGCTGCTAGCGGGACATTTTCCCCGCTCTCCAACTCGACGCCACGTACTGCTTTCCCTTCAACGTTCACACGACGTATCGGCGCATTCACTCGGAATTGTACGCCCAGCTCGGAAGCCAATTTATGCAATGCATTGGGAATGGCGCGAGTGCCGCCCTTTGGATACCAGACGCCCTCGCTGGTTTGCATGTGCGCGATGGCGCAAAGAATAGCAGGCGTTCGTTCCGGTGATGAGCCTACATACTGCACGATATGGTCCAACATTTGGGCCACGCGCTTGTCCTTGACGTCGCGCCGTATGGTGCCTGCTACAGTATGGCCGAGGCGCATTCGGCTGACGTCGCGCAGCAGCGAGAGATTCAAAGCCGAGCCCGTTTGGAAAGTATCTCGCATCGAACCGATGGAGCGCCAAAAAAAGAAGCGATCGGAGATGCCATGCAGTTCTTCGGAGGTGGCCGAAAACTTTTGATAGCCCGCACTCGCGCCTGGCGAGTAGCGGTCCAATTCCTGCTTCATCGCCGCTCCATCGCCCAGAAGATCCAGAGACGTGTTGTCTTCGAAGAAGCAGCGCCATTGTGGCTCCAGCTTTACCAGATCCAAATAATTTCCGATATCCCTACCGGCTTCCGAGAAGACTTTTGCCAATACCGACGGACAAATTAAGATCGTTGGCCCCATATCAAAACGGAAGCCATCTTCTTGCAGCACGGCGGCTTTGCCACCGATCCATTCATTTTTCTCAAAAACCGTGACCTGGTAGCCCCGAGCAGCCAATACGCAAGCCGCACTTAAGCCGCCGAGCCCCGATCCGATTACACCGATCGTTTGTCCTTCGTTCAGACTCATATATTCTTCCTTAATTCCTTCTCAAAACATTTCCAAGCGAACGCCACCCGCGAAGGCGATCGGTCAGCTTGCGCCGGTGCGTCGCGGCCAAGAACGACAGAAATAGATCCTCTGCGTGGGGATGGGTTGGCTCCATGTGCCGCAGTCGCTTCCCGCGTTGGACGACAATCGCTTTTACATTGGTCATCTCCAAGAGACCCTCGGCTCCTCTTGTTTTTCCAAAACCACTTCGCCGCGTACCGCCAAATGGAAGACGCGGATCGGCTGTCGGCATGATCATGTCATTCACGACGACAACAGAAGCAGGCACGCACTCGGCAAATTTCTTGGCGGCCCTTTCCTCGCCGAAAACCGTTGCTCCTAAAGCATAGGGGCAAATACTTGCGGCATCAATCGCCTCTTTATCATTGTTTACCCGAATAATCGACAACACCGGCGCGAAAAGGTCGCTCTGCACGACGGCCATCTCGGAGAGTACGTCTAAGATGACGACCGGTCGGAATGATTCGGAGACTAGAGCTGGGCGATCAAAGGCCAGCCTTGCGCCTAGCGATAAGGCATCGCGAATCAACTGCTCGGCCAACGAAGCCGCGGATACGCTGACTCGTACGGCCGGAAGATGTTGCACGGCTTCGGTCAGCATACGCTCGAAATGTTCCGCTATGCGTTTATCGACGAAGACTCGTCTGGGTGCAATACAAGTTGCGCTTCCATTGAGAGTTAACCCAAACACGATGGCTTCAACAGCTTTAGGGATGTCGGCATCGCTGCGAATAAACACTGCATCACAGCCGGACAACTCCATTACCGCGGGAGTGATTTGTTCCGCGGCATCTTTCAGTACGGAGGCTCCGGCGGTTGCCGACCCAGTCATCACCACCTTGTCGACGCCCGCTCTCAAAACAGCTCGCGCCGTTTCAATGCTTTCTTCGAGAACAAGAAATGCATTTTCCGGAATTCCCGCTTCCGTCGCAAGATGGCGCAAGGCCAACGCCACTGTTTGTCCATCTCTCCCGGGCTTCAACAGCACGGCGTTCCCCGCTGCCAAAGCCTGTAGCGTTTGCACACCCGGCAAGAAGAGCGGATAATTCGACGGCCCAATTACCAGCACAACGCCAATGGGTTCGCGTCGTAATTCGATGTCGACTTTCTTCAACCAAAGCGGCTGATTTTTCGAGGGAAGCCGCCGCGTACGGAGTACTTCGTCCGCATTCTGCTCCAAAAACCGAGCGGCCTCCGCCAACGGGATCACCTCCGCCGTTAGACTGTCGGCAGGAGAGCGCCGCAGTTGAGGAGAAAAAGCACCCGTTAACTGCTTTGCATCGCGTGCAAGTAGGTCCCGCAGTTTCCTCACACACCCTAAACGTCGGCGAAGAGAAACATCTGCCCATTGCCGCTGGCCTTGGCGAACTTGCCGAAGGAGATCTTCCGTAGCAGGCAAATTCGAGAAGGCAAATGGCTCGAACTGCTCTGGCAATGTCGTTTCGGCTTTCAACATCAGCAGGCCTTCGCTTGTTAAGCTACGCTAACAGCAGCAGCGGCGGTTAGTTCTTGATTCCAGGGAACGGGTACGCCCAGATCATTTAGAAGCAGACGGGCACTTATCCGCGCAGACTCGAAAATGACCGGCAGGCCGCTTCCAGGATGCGTGCTACCGCCGACCAAGTATACAGATTCAAGCTCCTCAAAGCGATTGCGAGGCCGCAAGTGAAGCATCTGTGACCAGCTATGCGCTAATCCAAATACGGAGCCTTTATGCAATTCAAAGCCAGTGTCCCAATCATCGGGCGTAAGAATCCGTTCGTAGACAATTCGCGATTCCACATCTTCTATCCCGACATCCTGTAGCTTTTTCAGCACCAAATTACGGTAGCGTTGCTTCTCCTGCTCCCAGGAAACATGCGGACTGCGATGCGTTACAGGTACCAATACGTACAAAGTACTCATGCCCTCAGGCGCAAGTGTTCCGTCCGTCACGCCCGCATTTTGCATATAGAAGGATGGGTCTTCCGAAAGGGTATGCTCATGTCCGATCTCGTTCATGTTTCGCTGGTAGTCATTAGCCACGTAAATCGTGTGATGCGAAACGCGATCATAGGTACCACGAATGCCAAGGTACATCATGAATGCGGAACAGGACATCTTTTTCTGTTCCAGCTTGCGATCTGTCCAACGACGTCGTAAATCGTCCGGTACCATGCGGTGCATGGCGCGAGCAAAATCCGCATTGATGACCACCGCGTCGGTTCGATACTCGTCTTGGTCTGTTTGTATACCGATCGCCTTACGTCCGTCGAAAAGGATCTGCTTTACCGGCTCACCCAACCGAATCTCCGCACCTAACTGCTGCGCGATTCTGGCTAACGCGGTGGTGACGGCGCCGCAGCCGCCAATGGGATGGTAGACCCCATATTCGTATTCCAGAAAGGCAAGAATAGTGAATAAGCTAGGACACTCAAAGGGAGACATCCCCAAGTATTTCGATTGAAAGGAAAACGCCAAGCGCACGCGCTGGTCGGAAAAGTACCGGCCCAGTTCGGAATCGAGAGAACGCCATGGCTTCAGCACCGGAAGCAACTGCATCAGTTTTGGCTGAACAGTACTCCGCCAGCTATCGAAAGACATTTCAAGAAACGGCTTGAACTTCTCTAATTTGTGGCGATTATCAGTTAAGAACTGCCGAAGCCGAACAGCATCCTTCGGACAAACACGGGCGATTTCCTTTTCCATGTGCTCCACATTCGGCGTGGACAGCATCTCTCCACCGTTGTTACCGAACACCAGGCGGTAGTGCGGATCGAGTTGCACCAGGCGAAGCTCGCGCCAAAGATCGTAGCCTAAGCCATTCAGGATACTTTCGAGTACTTGCGGATAGTGAAAAAAAGTGGGCCCGTGATCGAAGCGAAATCCATGCGAACTAAAAGTGGAAGTCCGCCCACCCACGTGAGGCAAACGTTCCAACACAGTAACGCGAACACCGGCCTTTGCTAGAAGCGCGGCGGCGGTAAGACCTCCAGGACCGGCGCCGACCACGACGGCATGACGAGACAAATCTTTGGTTCTCCCTTAGGAAGTTATAGACGGCGTCAGATAGAAAAGCGTCTGTACCGCCATTTGAGTGAGATGCCCACTAGAAGAAGGCAGGCGCAATTAGTCATAAAATTTGCGTTAGAAGTATTTTGCCATTCATCCAGCGCCTGGCAGCATCACCCGAGTAGATCTAAGTCTTCCTCAAAGCGACCTTCCTTGAAATTTCCAAATACAACCATCACCATGTCAACACACGGCAAAGGACTGTACCCATTCACAAAGGAGGTGGAACAGTGGCTCAGCAAGCAGAATGTAGCGAACGGGCTGCTCACCGCATTTATCCAGCACACCTCTTGTTCGCTTGTGATTCAAGAAAATGCCGACCCCGACGTCATGCTCGACATGCGGGATTATTTTGAACGCCTGGTACCAGAAGACACAGGAAATTATCGGCATACCGCCGAAGGGGCAGACGATATGACCTCGCACATTCGCTCTACCTTGACGCACACCAGTATTTCTATTCCTTTTATCTTGAACAAACTCGCCTTAGGAACTTGGCAGGGCCTGTACGTATTTGAGCATCGCGCGCGCCCCCATCAGCGCAGGGTTGTTCTACAGGTAGTGGGAGAATGACAAAATTACTGCACCGTACGCTTCGGCTTACGTAAGATTGCGGGTACGTCATAATCATTCGTCGGCTCCTGATCATCGCCTCGGCCTTCGGCTTGTTCAGGGGAGGCGTTGGTCTGTTCTCCTGCCGGAAGATTCGCTGCGGTAAAGGGGAAATTCGGACCCCGCCGCTCGATCTCCGGCAAAGAATCTCGTTGGAATCCGGTAGCAATCACCGTGATCTTCACGTTCGAGCCCATGCTCTCGTCCAATACCACACCGAAATTGATTTGCACATCGTCATTATTTGTTGCATCACGGATCAAGTTACAGGCCTCATTCACATCATGGATGCCAAGCTGGCTCGAGCCAGTGATATTGATCAGAACGCCACGCGCACCTAGGACGCCGCCTTCTTCCATCAATGGGCTGTTGATTGCTCGCCGAGCAGCTTCGACCGGTGCATTTTCACCGGACGCGATGGCGGTGCCCATCATAGCGTAACCCATACCTAGCATGATGGTGCGAATATCCGAAAAATCCCGATTGATGAGGCCGGGCGTCGTGATGATGTCGGAAATTCCCTGCACCGCTTGACGCAGAACATCGTCGGCCAATTTAAATGATTCAAAGAAGCTGGTTCCCTTGGGAGCCAGGCCTAACAGCTTTTCGTTCGGGATGCTAATCACCGTGTCGCAACTACCCGCCAATTCGGCCATTCCACGCTCTGCTTGCCGCATGCGCCTGGGGCCTTCAAAGGCAAATGGCTTCGTAACTACCGCGACCGTTAAAGCATTCAACTCTTTGGCAAGCGATGCTACGACGGGAGCAGCCCCGGTACCAGTTCCACCGCCCAGCCCGGCCGTCACGAACACCATATCGGAGCCTTCCAATATTTCGATGATGTGCTCGGTGTCTTCCAACGCCGCTTGACGCCCTATCGCTGGATCCGATCCGGCTCCCAGGCCATTGGTCAGTTTTTTGCCGATGGCAAGCTTGTTCGAAACCGGGGAGGCATTAAGCGCCTGCTTATCGGTGTTCAGCGTATAAAAATCGACACCGGCCAAACCTTCTTCCAACATGCGGGCCACGGCGTTCCCACCGCCTCCGCCCACACCCACTACTTTGATTCGCGTGCCAATTTGCACATCGTCTTCAATCAGGAATTTCAAATCGTCAGTCATCTCGTCCTTTACGTTGCCTACCCTTGTAAGTGGCAACAGTTTTACACCAAAGATTCGCGCACAGCAAGAGATTGCTTCATCTATCTGGACACAAGTCCTGCCAATCCGCTCGGGGCCTTCTTCCAGTCGCGTTTCAGCTTTAAGCGTCCGGAGTACATCGCCAAGCCGGCCGCAGTGGTCCACACCGGCGTATCCAGTTCCTCGGGCCATTTGTCGATCCCGGTCGGCAATCCGTTACGTACCTGGCAGTTCATCACCCGCTCCGCAATATCGCACATTCCTGTCAGCATGGCTCCGCCTCCAGTCAGAACGCCGCCTTCCAGTAACGATTGCTCCATGCCCACGCGTAAAACTTCAGCATAAGCCCGTTCGAAAATCTCTTCCGCGCGTGCCTCCAATATTTCGTTGAGTTGACGCCGTGGAGCTTCCCGTGAGGCTCTACCTTCAGGCGACGGGATCTCAATGAGACTATGGTCGGAAACCAACCCTGTCATTGCACAACCATACTGGCGCTTCAGGCTTTCGGCGTCTTCATAGTTCACCTTCAACAACCAGGAAACGTCTCGCGTGAAATGATCTCCCGCGACCGGAAACGATGTCGCCAGCAACAGTGCATCGCCGTCGTAGACCGCCAGATGGGTCGAATGCGCGCCGATGTCGATCACCACCACGCCCCGTGCTCTGTCCGCGGGTACAACTGCCGCGTAAGCCGCCGCCACGCCCTCAAAGATAGACTCCTCCACCGCCATGTGTGCCTGGTGAACCGCTGAAACCGTAGCCTGATGTTCCTGCACCGAAGCTGTGACTACATGGATGTTAGCTTCTAGCCTTGCACAGGAGATGCCTTTCGGGTTGCGGTAACCGGCGCGTCCGTCCAGTGTAAAGTCCTGGGGACAGATCTGCAGCACCTGCCGGTCCTCTTCCAGGCGCACGCGCGCTCCTAACTCCACCGCATAGCGCAGGTCGTCGGGCTCAATCTCGCGCCGCCGACCGAACTCATAGAGTCCACGGCTATTGACTCCCGCCACCGAACCGCCTAGGCCAATTACGGCTGAATCGGCTGAAACTTGCGCTCGCGACTCGGCCTCGTGCACCGCAAACCGTATACTGTCGGCCAAGGCGCGCTGATCGGTGACCCGCGATTTACTCCAGGCATTTACCGGAGCTTCGCCGTAGCCGAGAAAGCGCAGGCTCTCCTCCTCCACCGCGCAGATCACCACACGCGTACTCGCGCTGCCCAAATCTAGTCCAGTTGCCAGCTTGATCTTACTTGCCATTCCCCTCGCTCCCTACTGCCGTAATCATGCCATCCACTCGCAAATCGAGCGTTGCGACATCCGGCCGCTTCGCCTTTATCTGCTTGTAATTTGCCAAAAAATTTCTGATCCGCGCGGCATAGTCTTCATCTCCAAGCATCAAGTTCACCACTCCATCCTCGATATGTTGCGCAGCAATCAAATTGTAGGGATCGGCCACGTTCACTTCAGTAATCCCGTCCGCCAAAGATCCTATCTCCTTCAGCATTCCCAACGCGCGCCGCACGCGAATCCGCCGCTTGTCTAACGGCTCACTCTCCCGAATACCGGTCAGCACGGGAAGCGTAAATTTGGCAGCCACCCGAGGCCGCAAAATATAGCCGTCCTTGTCGATCAGAGCAAACTGCGACACACCATCTTTACGATTCGCCGGCAAATGAACAAATGCCACCGGCGTACGCTCATGCACCCACACTTTTATCGTGTCCGGCCAAATCTTCGATACGGTAGCCGCTTCCACCCAGTCGATCTGTAAAAGCTGTTCGCGCCTCGTTTGTATCGGCGCAAGGAATAAGCTGCGGCCGAAATCATCGGCGAATATGTGACGGATTTGGGAAGACGACGCATAATGCACTCCTTCTACTTTCAAATTTGGACTTTTTCCGGCAAAGTCATCCGCTTCGGCGACTCGAAAGCGGCTGTCTTTAATCAAAAATTCTTCGATTTGGTGCCATGCAAACAGCACGGCGACCATAGCCAATACTCCGAGCGCGGACCAGAGAAGAAACCGGCCCCAGGGAATCTCGTTCCAGCCGAACTGCGCCATTATCCCCGGCGACGCGCCAGCCACTTCGCGCGCGCTACGGCCAGTTTGCCCAGCGATATCAGGCCGTCGCGGCACTGGGTAACTCCCGCAATTTTTCTAGAATTTTTTCCGCAGCTTGCGAAACATTTCCCGCGCCAAGAGTAATAATTAAATCTCCCGATTGCGCATTCTCCGCTATCGCCTCAATCCCGTCGTCCATGCTTCCCGCATAGTGGGCAAACCGATGGCCGTAGGAGCGGATTTTTTTGATTAATGCATCGGCCGAGACGCCTGGAATGCGCTGCTCCGAGGCGGCATAGATGTCGAGCAGATAAAGACTGTCCGCCTGATGAAAGGCCGTGCCGAACTCCTCCAATAAGTGCTTAGTTCTAGAAAATCGATGCGGCTGAAATAAAACGTGAATCTGGCGATAGGGTGAAAGTTTGGCGGCCGCCAGCGTGGCTTTTACTTCCGTCGGATGATGACCGTAATCGTCCACCACCGTAATGCCCCGCTCCACGCCTCGTACCGAGAATCGCCGGTCTACGCCGGTAAATGATCGTAAACCCTCTTTGATGTGAGAGACGGGAACATCCATTTCCAAGCCGACTCCGATTGCCGCCGTGGCGTTCAGCACGTTATGCATTCCCGGAACGTTCAATTGAAACTGCCCTAGATCGTCGTTGCGCCGCCGCACGGAGAACATGCTTCCATCGGCGGCGAGTTCGGTATTTTGAATCTCCAGATCCACTTGCGCCGAGCGGCCGTAAGTAATAGTGCGGCGCCGAATTTGAGGGAAAATCTGCTGTACGTTCTCATCTTCCATGCACAGCACCGCCGCGCCGTAAAACGGAACTTTATTGACGAAATCGGTAAACGCTTTCTGAATATCTTCCAGAGAGGGATAGTGATCCAGGTGCTCGCGATCGATGTTTGTTACCACCGCGACGATGGGAGCAAGTTTCAGAAACGATCCGTCACTCTCATCCGATTCCACCACTAAAATGGAACTCTTGCCGACCCTCGCATTCGAACCGCCCATGGCCGCCACGCGCCCGCCTACAACAACGGTGGGATCGAGACTACCTGCGTTCAAAATGGACGCCACCATGGATGTAGTTGTCGTTTTTCCGTGGCTTCCCGCAATGGCTATGCCGAACTTAAGACGCATCAGCTCAGCCAGTAACTCACCGCGCGGGATGACTGGAATCTGCAAACGCCGAGCTTCCAGCACTTCTGGATTCGTGGCTTCCAACGCCGAAGTCACCACCAGTGCTTTGGCATGTTCAACGTTCGCTGCTTCATGACCCAGCAGGATTGTCGCGCCTAATTTCCCCAAACGATCTGTAATTGGGCTGAGTTTTACATCGGAACCCGACACCTCGTAGCCTAAGCTGAGAAGAACTTCGGCAATTCCGCTCATGCCGATGCCCCCAATTCCTACGAAGTGCACATGTTGAGGCTTAAAAAACATTTGTAGCCGGTATTGTTCCGAGTTTACTGTATCCTATCAACGATGATGTGTGCCCGCCGCTGTCTCTTCAAGAACGGAAGCTGCGCGCTCGGCTGCTCCCGGTTTCGCAAATTGCTTTACCTGTTGCCGCATCAGCTCCAATTGATTTCTATCCAGCCGCAGCGTTTCGATTTCTTCAAAAAGACGCCGGCCGCTTAGTTCGCCGTCCAGCACCATTCTGGCTGCTCCAGCCTGCACGAAAGTTTCGGCATTGCGCCGTTGATGATCATCGGCGGCAAAGGGCAACGGCACTAAGAGCGACGCTGCACCTGCCGCCGCAATCTCGCTGACGCTTCCCGCTCCCGCGCGTCCCACTACTAAATCTGCGCGGGCAAACGCCTCAGCCATATTTCGGACAAAGGGCAGCACTTCGCCGTTTACCCCGGCACCCGCGAACTCTCGCGACAACAATTCGTGCTCGGCCGCTCCTGCCTGATGAACAATGCGGATAGGAGTCTTCATGTCTTTGAACAATGGCCAGCTTTCAAGCGATGCTCTATTCAGGCTACGCGCACCGCGGCTTCCTCCGGTAATCAAAACTGTGAACACTTCCTGACGCACGGACCGCAAAGAAAAGAACTCCGGCCGCACCGGGTAACCGATCACCTCGCTTCGGGCCGGCGGAAACCAGGCCGCCGTCGATGGAAAGGTAAGCAACGCCTTACGCACTCGACGTGCGACTCGTCGATTTGTAAATCCCGGTACCGCATTGGGTTCCAACACGATCAGCGGCACATTAGAAAAGATAGCGGCTAGACACACCGGTCCTGCCACAAAGCCTCCCGTGCTGAACACAGCATGCGGCTGAAAACGCTTCAACATTTGCCAAGCTGCCGCCACTCCTCCCGGTAATTGCAAGGCAGTTCGCATCTGCTTACGCAGCCCTACACGATTCAGGGCTCCGCTGCGTACAAATGCGATTTCGAAACCATCTTCGGGCACCAGCCGCGACTCCATGCCTTCCTGTGTCCCGATGAACAGAAGGCGATGCCCGCGATCGCGAAGAACACGTGCTACCGCCAACGCCGGAAACACATGTCCACCCGTCCCACCGCCGGTCATGAGGAATCTACGCTGCAACACTATCCCGCATCTTCGCTGACGCTATCCCGCATGTTCGCTGACGCTTAACAGCATTCCCATCAGCAACAAGGTACTGAGCAGAGAACTCCCACCATAGCTGATGAACGGCAGCGGGATTCCCTTGTTCGGCAGCAGATCCAAAACAACGCTGATGTTGATCAACGCCTGCACCACAACGCAGACGGTGACGCTCAAAGCCAGATAGCGACCGAAGTCGTCCGCGGCATTCATGTAGGTGCGCATGCCTCGCCAAAGAACAACCAGGAATCCTATAATCAACAGCGCGGAACCAAAAAACCCGGTTTCTTCGCCGACCACCCCATAAATAAAATCGGTGTGAGCCTCCGGCAGGTATAGCAATTTTTGTTTGCTCTCCATCAATCCCGCGCCCGTCACCCCACCGGAGCCCACCGCGATTTTTGCTTGCCGCTGTTGATATCCGGGGTCACTGGTTGACGCCGTTTTTTTCGCGTACTTCAAGACGTTGCCGTTTGGATCGATTTTCGCCAGCAGTGTATGGTTATTATCGATGAAGTCGAGCGCGCGGGCCAACCGGTAAGGCTTCATCGCAATGAAGCCCAGCCCGAGCAATCCAGCCATAACTCCCCCGATCACCAAGTAGCGCAAATCGAGGCCAGCCACATAGACCACAAGCACTGCCGTTGCCACCAGCACAACCGCCGTTCCCAAATCGGCAATAGCTACCGCAAAGGCAAGAACGCTGATCAGCGCGACGACAGGCCGCAAGGTGTGTTTGTCGTTGATCGTGTGTAGCCGCCGCGAAAGAAAAAACGCGAGAAACAGCGCTAGAGCGGGCTTGGCTAATTCCGATGGTTGCAGGGAAAATGGCCCCGCCTTCAACCAGCGATGACTTCCCGAATCGGTTAGGTAAACCAGCGTTAAAAGAAGCAGCACCATACCCAATCCGGCGAAAGCAATCCGAGGATCGTTCCACCTTCGGTAATCGCGTTTGGTGCAGTAGAGCAAAAGGCCAAACGAGAAAATCGCCCAAAACAATTGGCGCAAGAAGAAATGGGTGCTCGATACGTGATACTTTAGTTGCGCCATCATGGACGATGAGCTGTAAACCATCACCAGGCCGAAGCACACCATTGCCAAAATAGTGAGAAAAAGAATCCAATCTGTTTTCAGCCGTTGCGCCATGTTCTCCCTAAGACAAACTTCCTACTAAATCTTTGAATGCGCGGCCCCGTTCTTCGTAGTTTTGGAATTGGTCAAAACTCGAGCAAGCCGGAGCCAACAGTACTGTGTCTCCTGCCTTCGCGTGCCGGCATGCATAGCTGACCGCTTCCGGCAAAGTTCCGCAGTCGACCAATGGCAATGCTGAACCCAGCGCACTCTTTATCAGAGGAGCGGCGGTCCCGATCAGCAATCCCGCCTTCGCTTTTGTCTGCAAGGCGGGCTTTAGCGGCTCGTAGCTGCTGCCTTTATCCTTTCCGCCTAAGATGATCCATAACCTGCCTTGAAATGCGTCGACAGCTTTCAATGTTGCGTCTACGTTGGTCGCTTTTGAATCGTTGTAATATTTCACGCCATTCATTTCCCGGACGAACTCAATGCGATGCTCCACGCCCGGGAAGGAGGAAACAGCCGACGGAATCGCATCCCAGTTTGCGCCTGCTAAATGCGTGATGAGCACAGCTGCCATGACATTCTCTACATTATGCAATCCGAGCAGGTTGATTTGCGATCGCTTCATGAACGGCTCATCGTTATAGAAAATCTGATCGCGCATCATCCACAGGCCCTCCGGCAAACGCTGCGACGAACTAAACCAATGCACAGTCGCCTTTGTGCGTTCCGCAAATTCACGGCAAGTCAAATCGTCATAATTCAGCACCGCAGCATCGCCAAACTGCTGCGTCTCAAAGAGTCGCCGCTTTGCAGAGGCATAATTTTCGAAAGTATGATGGCGGTCCAAATGATCGGGCGTAACATTCGAACATGCCGCGATCCGCGCCCGAAAGTGGTCAATCGCCTCAAGCTGGAAGCTGGACAATTCCAGTACATTCCACGTGTGATCGCTGGATGAGTCGATCATGGAGGTGACGGCATTACCGATGTTCCCGCCTACCTGACAGGGAATACCACACTCTTTCAGCAAGTGACCTGTCAAGGCAGTGATGGTCGTTTTGCCATTTGAACCAGTAATGCCAATTACCGGACCTCTGAGATACCAGGAAGCCAACTGCACCTCGCCGATGACCTGCAGCCCATTTTCTCGCGCCTCAACCAACATCGGCAGGTCGTAAGGCACACCGGGAGACAGCACCACCAAATCCACCTGCAGAAACTCCGGCCGCTGCGGAACAATACCCACTCCGATGGCACTGAAGGAAGCTTGTTCCTCTGGCGAAGGCGGTTGCGCATCCATGGCGCGAACAGAAGCGCCGTGTTTCGAGAGCAACGCTGCTGCTGCTAGGCCTGAGCGCTTCGTGCCGACCACCATCACCTCCTTGCCTTGCAGATCCAACTTGTATCCTTTTATCTCAACTTCAACGTCGTCAGCGCAAATAACGCCATGACTAAACCCGCAATCCAGAACCGCACGATCACCTTTGACTCCGGCCAACCGAGCGCTTCAAAGTGATGGTGAATGGGCGCCATCTTAAAGATGCGCTTGCCGCCGCGTAGTTTAAAACTACCTACTTGCAGAATCACCGATAAAGCTTCGATTACAAAGATGCCTCCGATGAAAATGAGCAGAACTTCCTGCTTGATTAACACCGCGAGAATAGCAAGACCGCCACCCAGAGCCATGGAACCCGTATCGCCCATGAACACTTGTGCCGGATGGCAGTTATACCAGAGAAAGCCAAGCGTCGCGCCTACCATGGAGGCGCATAAAACCGTTAACTCCTGCGAATTCGGCAGCCGAGCCAGATCCAGGTATTGTGAAAAACTTGCGTGGCTTGAAAGATAGGTAAGAGCTGTCATCGCGCCCGAAGCAATAATCATCAGGCCGGCAGCCAGGCCATCCAGTCCGTCCGTCAAGTTGACCGCATTCGACGAACCGACCATCACCAGCACAATAAAACCATAAAATGGGATGAAAGCCATGGGATACGTCCAAAAATGTCCCGTTAAGGGTTCGACCAACAAATCCGGCTTATATTGCTTAAAAAAAGGAATGTTAATCGTGGTGGAATAAGCCTGACTCTCATGCAGCAGCAAAAGCAGAAAGCCGATCATCATCGCGCACAGAATCTGCGCCCAAAGTTTTTGACGAGCCGAAAGACCAAGATTTTTCTTTTTGCGAATTTTCGCATAGTCGTCAATGAAGCCAATCGCGCCGAAGCTAACCAAGCCGAAAAGCGCGATCCATACATAGCGATTATCCAGATTCGCCCAAAGCAAAGTCGGCACGACAATGGACACGATAATGAGCAGCCCGCCCATCGTCGGCGTTCCGGCTTTCTTCTGATGCGATTGCGGACCATCTTCGCGGATGTGCTGCCCAAAGCTCATTTCGCGGAGTTTTCGTATCATCCAGGGACCCAGCGCTAACGCCAAAAACAAGGCAGTGAGACTGGCTAGAGTAACGCGCGTCGTAATGTATCCGAACACGCGAAAAAACGGTATGTAATTGTGTAGAACTTGAAACAACAGCCAATACAGCATTCTTAGTTCTTGTCTTCCATCACAGCAAGCGCCCTTTCCACATGTGTTCCGCGCGAGCCTTTAAACAAAACGGCGTCGCCCCGACGAACATAGTCGCGCAAAAATGCACCGGCTTCTTCCGGCTGGTCGAAAAAAAACGCGGCATGAGAAAGACCGGCGTTTTTGGCTTCTTCAACCATTGGCCGGCTCATGCCGCGTACCCCAACTAGAACGTCGATTCCTGCCTCGGCGACATACTTCCCTAGATCGCGATGCAGGCTCTCCGCCCAGTAACCAAGCTCAAGCATTTCCCCCAGCACCGCGACTCTGCGCTTAGCCGGCTCCCGGCTAAGCACGGCCACCATTGCACGCGCCGCTTCGGGATTGGAGTTGTAACTATCATTCAGAACTGTGATGCCATTGCGTTTACTTTTTTCGCCGCGCATTTTGCCGGGAGCGATTGCCGCTATCACCGGCACAAGTTCTTCGAAATCGATATTGAAAATCTTTGCTACCGCCAACCCGGCCAGAATATTCTGGATGCTGTGGCGGCCCGTCAGCGCGGTACGGAACTGCACATCGCTCGTCCGAAAGGCGCTTCCTTCGGTGCTCATTGTCACATCGGTGGCGCGCACATCGGCGCGTTCTGAAAGACCGTAAGTCAACGTGCTTCCGCTATGCGCATCGCGAAAGGCAGACACACGCTGGTCGTCGGCATTGAGCACCGCAACACCGTCGGCAGGCAGTGCATCAATCAGCTCGCGCTTAGCCAGCGCAACCTCGTCGATGCTTTCGAATGCCTCAATGTGCGCATATCCCACGTTTGTCACTACTCCGACTTGCGGTTCAGCGATAGCTGTCAGAGCGCGAATCTCCCCAGCATGATTCATCCCCAGTTCCAGCACTCCCACCTCGGCATTTTCCGGTACACGCAGCAACGAGAGCGGCACTCCGATGTGATTATTGAAGTTGCCCTCGGTTTTTCCAACAACCCACCGAGCTTGCAACACAGCCGCGACGATATCTTTCGTAGTAGTTTTGCCCGCGCTGCCCGTCACCGCCACAATCCGATGCCCCCATCGGCGCCGGCCCCATTGTGCTACACCTTGCAACGCCTTGACCGTGTCTCGGACTTTCAACAATGGACGCATTCCCGCCGCGACATCCTGGCTGACAACCGCCCCTACTGCCCCGCGTTGGAAAGCCGTTTCGACAAATTGGTGGCCGTCGAAATGCTCACCCGCAATGGCAAAAAACAAATCACCTTCACGAACAGTTCTGGAATCGATGCTCCATCCCGTGATTCTGGCATCGACGGAGGCAGCGGGGACGCTTATCTCCAGCGCCGCATACACCTCGGAAAGCGGAAACTCCATCGAAAAGCTTACGCGCTTCCTTGTATCACTTTGCCGGCAGAGGTTGTTTTCTTATCTTTACCACGCACATATCCAAATGAACGAAGCACGCGACGCGCTACTTCTCGATCATCGAAAGGAACCGGCCCATCCCGCAAAATCTGGTATGTTTCGTGACCTTTGCCCGCAAGGATCACGACATCGCCGGGTGCCGCTGTCTCAATAGCTTTTTTTATTGCTCGTTCGCGATCCGGCTCTGCTGCGTGCGGCGTGTCGAAACGTCTTAGACCAACCATCGCATCGTTCATGATCGCCAGAGGATCTTCGCTGCGCGGATTATCCGAGGTCAACACGACATAATCGCTACCCTGCGCCGCAGCCATTCCCATCAGGGGCCGTTTGGTGCGATCGCGGTCACCTCCACAACCGAATAGCGTAATCACACGCCTGGCCTTCAGACCTCGCGCAACAGAGATCACATTTCGTAAGGCATCGTCGGTGTGCGCGTAATCCACTACCACCATGAACGGCTGTCCTTCCTCCACCCGTTCGAATCGTCCCGATACTGTCTGCATCTTTTGTATTCCCTCCTGTATTTCTGTTTCACTCAGTCCGTAGGTAAGTGCAGTGGCGCACGCAAGCAAGATGTTGTGCACATTGATGTACCCCACCAAGGGCGATTCCACAACAAACCGTCTGCCGTCAGCCACGGCCGTAAAACGTAGGCCATTGAACGAAGCTTGTATATCTTCCGCAAAAATGGAGGTTTCCCCTTGACGTACTTTTTCCGCGCGGGAAGACGGTGGGCGCATGGAGTACCAAACAATTTTCGTCTCCGGCGAAAGAACCAGATTAGAACTCCATTCATCGTCTGCATTCAACACCGCAAAGCGCGGGGGAGGCCCACTCCGCGGAGTAAATAGAAGTCGTTTTGCATCGGAATACGCTTCCATCGTGCCGTGATAATCCAGGTGGTCGCGCGTGAAATTGGTGAAACCGGCCGTGTGCACGTCCATTGCATAGATTCGTCCCAAATCGAGCGCATGCGAAGAAGCTTCCAGCGTGGCGTGCGTTCCGCCCATCTGCTCCAACTCGTGAAAGAGACGAAATAGGTCCAGCGATTCAGGGGTGGTATTTACGGCCGGCAATACCCGGCCTCCAAGACGATACTCAATGGTGCCCACCAAAGCAGTGGTTCGTCCCGAGCTCCGTAAAATCGAGTCGATCAATGACGTCGATGTCGTCTTCCCGTTCGTTCCTGTCACCGCCGTCAGCGCCACACGCCGGTCGGGTTTTTCATAGAAGTTCTTAGCAGCGATAGCGAGCGCATGACGGCCGTGAGGCACCTGCAACCAGATTCCGGAAAACTCGCCGGGACTAGGACGGTCGCTTACTATCGCTACAGCGCCTTTCCCCAGAGCTGCACCGGCATATTGCGTGCCATCCACTTTCGCTCCGGAAAAGGCAAAAAACAAATATCCGGGTTCTATCTTCCGGCTGTCGTAGGCCAAACCTCGCACCTCGGTATTTGCAGCGTTTGCCGGCAAGCTACCGAATACTGTGATCCCCTCCAATACGCGCTTCAATTCCATTGCTTTTCCATGTATTACCGCGGCATTAACGCGCAAATCGCACCAGTATGTGTTCGCCGGGATTCATCAATACGCCTGCGGGCGGATTTTGCGCCCGGGCCATACCCTGCCCCAGCATATCGACTTCTACACCGTCTCGCGTGGCTTCTTCCACGACGCTTTGCACTGTCTTCCCAACAAAGTTGGGCACAGTCGGTCCAGCGAGATTTTGATTTATATGACCGCTCTCCTCTCTGTCCCCCACTGCCGTTCTTGCTTCTTCGGGAGTCAACGGCGTAGCTAGCGCGGCCACCGTATCCTCGTCCCGCGAGCTTTGCCCCTTCCTATCCTTGCTCTTCAGCTTTTCTTTTTCTGCAAGCTCTTTCTGCTCTAGCTCCTCGATTTCTTCGGGAACATCGCGGCGCACCCCACGTAAACGTAGAGCTTCCGTCGTAACAGCATCGAAGGCAGGGCCGGAGGCGGTCGATCCAAATCCCGCAGTGCCCGTGGTACCCGAAACAGTGACCACCACTAGCACCGACGGATTATTTACCGGAGCAAACCCCATGAAGGAGGCATTGTACTTGTGCGTATAGACGTGATGCGCGAAGTCGAATATCTGCGCAGTGCCCGTTTTTCCAGCTAAACTGTAGCCCACCAGATGGAGATGATGACCTGTACCGTGCGGAGAGGTCACTACTCGCTCCATCATGTCCCGCATCGTCTCTACCGTATCTGGTCTTAAAACTCTGACTGGCCTTTCAAATGTTGAGTACTGCTTCGGTTCTCCTGGAGCCTGCTCCCAAGCCACGATATGGGGATGAACCAGATATCCACCATTCGCAATGACGCTACCCATGCGCGCAAGCTGAACGGTGGTAACGCTCACTTCGTGCCCAAAAGCAACGGAGGGCAACGAAGTAGGTTGCCATCGGCTCAAGCGCCGGAGCATGCCGGGGGCTTCGGCGGGCAGCTCGATTCCAGTTCTACTGCCGATACCGAATCTGCGAACGTAATCATACAAATTTTGTGATCCTACCTCCATGCCGATGCGGATCGCACCGACATTGCTCGACATGGCAAGAACGTCCGCCATGGATAAATCACCATGGTTTTCCGCATCGTGTACCGTGCGTCCGAAAATTTTCATCACTCCGCCGGCGCAGGGAATAATCGTACTTGGCTTTAGCCTGGTCGTTTCCAGTGCCGCAGCCAAGGTGATTACTTTAAAGACAGACCCTGGCTCGTATGGCGCAACCACCGCAAGATCTTCGCGTCCATGTGGTTTCTCACCAACGTGCAGTTTCTTACTGAGATCGTAGGTTGGATAATTCGCCAGAGCCAGAATTTCGCCCGTTTCCGGATCTATCGCCACGACGCTGCCGTGTGCGGCGTGATTGTCAACTACTGCTGATCTTAACGACTGCTCCGCTACATGCTGCAGTTGGCTGTCGATAGTCAATCCCATCGTTTTCCCCATAATGGCGGACTTCTCTATCTGCGAAGCATAGGGGCGCTGATGGACATCCATCTTCACCAGCATCGTGCCAGGCGTTCCGCGTAGCTCCTTATCGAGCTTCAATTCCACGCCGGCAGATCCTTTTCCTTCGCTATTCACATCGCCGATGACGTGTGCTGCAAGCTGCCCGTTGGGATAAGTGCGAATGCTGCCTCTGCGAATCTCCAACCAGTCCAGCTTCAGCGCCCGAAGCGTTTCCGCCTGTTTGGGCGTGATATTGCGATCGACCACGAAGTACCCGCGGTGGTGCCGGGACGCCGCCGCCGAGTCTAAATCGTTTTGTAGCGTATCCGCGTCTACATTCAGGATGCGGGCCAAAATGGCCGCGGCCAAGTCCTTGTTTGGTATTCTTAGCGGATTGACAACAGCTACTTGCGATGCGCAACTGATCGCAAGATAATTGCCGTCGCGATCCATAATCGCGCCTCGCGGGGCCTCGATAGGCTCCAACCGTTCTTGCTGGAAGTCTCCCAATCTCACATAGCGATCGTGACCGAACACCTGCAACTGAAGCAGCCGCATCACAACAATAAAGGCCCATCCACTCAGGATGAGCCCCATAATCAAAAGTCGTTCGGTCGATTTTGCGAGCGGAGCTAATGGCGGTCTTTTCATTGCCATCTACTAAACAACGCGAGAAGTGGCGTGAGCTAACGCGAAGCAACCTCCACGTTCAGCGGCAGCCTGTTCCGTGCCTCGATTTTAGTTTTTCCATCTAGAAATTGGATTTGTTGCGGCACGGGCTCCGCCATTTTTAAAGACTTCGCAAGCTTCTCCAGGCGTGTCGGACTCAGCAACTGAGCCTGCTCCATATCCAGTACGGCGGCCTCTTGCTTCAACTTTACCTGCTCCTGGCGAAGACTTTGCAGATTGAATCCAGCCATCGTGTTGTAAGCCGTTGGAACAAGACCTACAATCACCAGCATGGCCGCCGCAAGACCCGTCACCACCGTACGGCTCCGCGCCCGGCGCGCTGCTGGATTCGCCGCGCGCACTACAGCACTGTTATCAATGCGCTTCACAAAAAAGTACACGTCCTCATTTGCAATCGGACGCAAGCGGCACCCCTCTGCCCGCGTCCAAACTGCCGGCCGCATATCAGCCAGTTCCCCAACTCCCACAAAGCGATTGACAAATGTTGCAAATGAGGCCATTCTCTTCCCGTTCCTTCTAGAATTCTCAACAAAGCGCGAACAACGTCCGCAAAAACTTCACTGCACCGGTTGTTGCCGTGCTATCTCCACCGCACGCAGCTTGGCGCTGCGCGATGCCGCGTTCTCGAAAATCTCTTCCTCCGCCGGCCTGACGATATGCTTCGTCAGAATGACTGCCCGCTTCTCCCGGGACAGCTCTTGAAAGGCCCGTTTCACCATCCGGTCCTCCGTGGACATAAACGTTAGAACAACGAAGCGTCCACCGGGCTTAATTCGCTCCGGAGCCAATTGGAGCAGCTTCTCTAATTCCTCAAACTCGCCATTCACCTTTAATCGCAGCGCCATAAAGGTCTGCGTCGCCGGATGAATCTTCCCCATTCGCGGTACCGCACTTCCAATAACTTCCGCCAAACGACCCGTTGTCAGAATCGGCCGCGCACGAACGATTGCTCTGGAAATTCTTCTCGACCTCCTCTCCTCGCCGAGCTGATAAATCAGATCGGCAAGCGCCTTTTCAGGCAGTTCGTTGACGAAATCCGCCGCGGTAAGTTCCGTCCGTCGATCCATCCGCATGTCCAGCGGTCCATCGGCCATGAAAGAAAAACCGCGCTCGGGGCTACTCAATTGATAACGGCTGACGCCCAAGTCCGCTAACACTCCGTCGACAAATGTGACGCCATTTTTTTCCAGCGCCTCTGGTAACTGCGAAAAAACTCCGTTGAAAAACCGTGTTCGCTCTTCATATCCGGCCATATTTGCGCGAGCCATTTCCAGCGACTCCCCATCTCGATCGCACCCAATTACAAACCCGCTGCTCAGCCGCTGCGCAATGGCCTTGGTATGTCCGCCGAGCCCGGCCGTCATGTCCACATAGATGCCATCCGGCCGTATTCCCAAATGCTCCAGCGACTCCCTCTGCATTACCGGATAGTGCCGTGTTCCTATCGGGGGGGCTTGCATACATGGCCGTTTAACGCAGACCCTTCTTTTCTAAACTTTGGAGCTTTTCACCCAATCCGTCGGTCGCTTTCGCCAACCGCTGCTCATACACATCGCGGCCAATCACATCGATACGCTGCTTAAAACAACGTAGATAAACCTGTTCATTTTCAAGCTTCAATGCTCGCCGAAGATCAGTGGGAACCAGCACCCGTCCCTGCGCATCGATTTCGGAGTCGGCGCCATAGTGATAAGCTACAAATGAAATGTCTTCTCGGATGTCGGCGTCTTCGCCCGCTTCCTCCAACATCGTTTCGGTCTGCCGCCAAACCGAAATGGGATAAATTCTTGCTGTAGAGGCATTTAGCGTCGTGACAAACACCTTTCCATCTCCCAGCGCACTTAAGTACTCTGTGATTACACTCGGAAGTTTCAGCCGGCCTTTTTCATCCACGCGGGCACTTAAAAACCCTCTAGGAGCTTCTACTAGCGTCGACGCGCCGGACTGACCGTTTTCATCTGCCACTTCCAACCACTTTCGGCCCTTTTAATCCACTTGCTCGATACTCGCATGGGTAGTGGAAGATTGCAAGGAAAATTTACAAGGTTTTTCTTGTAAGTCGTTGTATTCGCCTTTCTTACGCCTTCTAGACTAAGTTCCGCCGGTAATCCGAAGCTTAATCCTCAGCTAATCCTCAGAGTAGTTTTTCGAATGTCATAGGAACTTGCGGGATGTGCTTGCCAGGGGTATGAAATACCGTGTTTGCCGCAGCGCCACACACGTGCCGATGCTTCCTAGCTCGCCTATCCCCTGTCCAACCGAGGCGATAATATAAGGGCAAGTCTTACTAATGCAAACAACTTATACTAGGAAATATCCAGGCATGTAATAATTTCGTATTCGGCAAGATGACCGTTCACAAGCGTGGCATTTCGAGGATGTTAAACAGTATTCTTTAACACACTTATGCCGACACCAAAGGTAAGACAGACAACAGATTTGGCTGCGCACCAACGCATAACTCAGCAACGATCCTGCGTTGCAAGCGACTGTGAGGCGAGTGATCCAATGTGATGGAACGGGTCGAATTTTTACTTCTACGAAAACAGCCCCGACTGATTCGAAACTGAATCGCGTCCGTTCTTGGCCAGCGGAGTCGCCCAGCTCGAGACGGACTTTCTTAATCGGAAACCCATTGCCTTCCTAGCGCCCTTCGATGGCCCCTCGACACGGCTGAGTGGGCGGCCTAAGATCGCGGAAGACAAAGCTTATTCGACGACGATTCGCGTTCCGCCAGTGGTTTTCGTGCGCGAAACACGATCGATACGGTGATCGATCACTGCGCGAAGACCACGAAGGAACTCTATACGGGCCTCTTTGAAATGATTGCGGGCGGCTTCAGGAGGAACAAGCGTCTCCACTACATCTTCCAGGCCCTTTCGGATGGCGTCGCTAAGACAATCCGCCTGCCGTCTTATGTTTTCTTTCTCAGAAGTTGTTTCGTTCATGCGACCGCTTCCTTCATCTCCACTATCAGCATACGCCCCTCAAACCGGGCCTTCGCCGGAACAAGGGACGCCATCGTCGTGGGTAGTCCGACATGACGCCGGATCGTCCCTACTTCCACAATCAACTCATCGTTCTTCTTAAACAAGCCGACTTCTCGTTTCTCGGTGAACGGTAGGTCCAGACGCACTTCATGACCATTTTTCCCACGTACAAAGGAGTATGGCGCACTGCTGCGGACAATAACCGACGGATCCTCATCCGGCGCATAAAGATGGCGCGAAAGCTCCTGCAGGCGCTCATAGCCAAGGACCTCATTGCGGAAAAGCGGCACTCTGCGCGTCGGCACAGGAGCGAAATACCGATCGATCTCCGCCAGCGTCTTTTGTTGAGACTCACGCCAACTCACAAAAAACTCATCCTGCACCTCCGGCGGGATGACGCGATTGACAATGATATTGTCCACCGTCAGTCCATTCAGTGAAAAATAAACAAAGGCGCGCTGGGTTTCGCGAAGCACCATCTTTTCTGGATTCGTCACCAGCCGCACGCTGGTGATGGCCGCATCCTCCAACACGAGGTCGATTCCCTCGATCTTCTGGAATAGATCGGCCACATTCTGAAAATAACTATCAGGAGGCAACTCGATCGGCGAAAAACGGTTAGCCAGTGGGCGGACTGCCTTCAGCATGCTGCGCTCAAAACCGAAGACATGCTTCATGTACCAATCGAGCGTGGTGGGCAAGCTGACAAAACGCAACGATTCCGCCGTCGGGGCACAGTCGAGAACAATCGTGTCGAAGTCGCTCCCCTTCCGGTACTGGTTTACGTACATCATGGCGCTGAGCTCCTCCATGCCGGGAAAAATCGCCATCTCATCGGCCTCAACGCCGTTCAAGCCAGTCGTACGCAAAATGGAAGTGATGTAGGCCGAGATTGCTCCCCAGTAACGTTTGATCTCTTGATTGATATTCACTTCTTGTATAAACAGCCGATCGGCGATCTGTAACGGATCGGAAGTACGACCGTGAAACAAATCGCCTTCCAAATCGAACGAATCGGCCAAACTGTGCGCGGGATCGACGCTCATCGCCAGCGTCCTTTTTCCCAAGCTGGCCAAGTGAATGGCGGTCGCCGCGGCGACGCTGGTCTTACCGACACCGCCCTTTCCGCTGTAAAGAAGAATTCGCATGTTCACTTATGGGATGTTTCTCATACGAAACCGAAGTATTCTTAGTTCATGTCCCAGCAAAATCTTCCTACTCGTCGCGAGACCTTTCGGCAAGCCGCAGCCATATGCCTTGCCGCCTCTTTAGCAAAAGCGCAGGAACCTAATCGTAAAAGCCCTCACGAGACCACCTCCATCGATCTCGATGGAAAGAAAATCTCGATCACTTACGGCCGCCCTTCCTTAAAAGGACGTAAAATGTTGGGCGAAGAGAACCCGTACGGAAAAGTATGGCGTCTAGGCGCGGACGAGGCGACGAAGATCACGGTTAATTCCAACACTGTCATCAATGGCGCTTTAGAGCTTCCGCCCGGCAGCTATTCTTTGTTCGCTATTCCCAATGCCGATCATTGGACGATGATTGTCAATAAAGTGGCCAATCAATGGGGCGCCTTTAAATACGAGCAATCCGAGGATTTAGGTCGCTTCGATTTGAAAACGAAGCATCTCGACTCGCCGGTGGAAGAATTCAAAATTACGCTGACTAAAGAAGCAGGTAATGTAGCCCAAGCGACTTTCGCCTGGGGCGATTCGTCAGTCTCCACCACACTTAAGATGCAGTAGAGGCCAATTGGAGCGCTAGACGCCGGTGAAGGAGCTGGAACATCAGGCCGTAGCACTCATAAGCCAGAGCCGGATCGTAACGGTATCCTTCATCACGCATGAAAGCATGGGCGCCGTTTACCTCATGCCAAGTGAAGTTTGCATTCACTTCCTCCAACCGAGCCTTGATGCGATTCCTGCCTTCCAGCGGAACGTGTGGATCCTGCCGACCCCAAATATGCAGTAATTCGCCTTTAATCTCCGCTGCACGAGCCAGCGAATCATCGTTCTTGCCCTTTCCGAGGCTTCCCGAATGAACGTCTGTGGCATAAAAGCAAACTGTTGCGAGAACATCCGGGTTCGTCGCCGCGCGGAACGCCAGGTGTCCACCAAGACAGATGCCGACAACCCCTAAACGACCGCTACAGTCATCACGCCCCTTCAAATAATCCAGCACAGCGCGCGTGTCGTTGTCATAGGACGATAACTGTTTTTCGTATTTGTCGGCATTTCCCCGGTCCGATCCCGACTGATCGTAAGGCAAAACAGTGCCCGGCGGTTCGAGCTCGTGATAAACCTCCGGCACCGCCACCAAATAACCTTGTCCGGCAATCATGGCGGCAGTGCGGCGAATAGGGCCAGTCACCTGGAAAATCTCCGAAAACAAAATGACGCCAGGATACTTCCCTTCGGAGGCAGGACAAAACATATGAGTCCTCATGGTGCCGGTGGAAGTGGCAATCTCGATAAAGATGTCGTCTCTAATCGTCATGCTTTACATAAATTCCAGGTAAGATTTCTTAGCGAACAAATTTCAGTACAGATTAGCATGGTAACTGCATCTCAGAGTCTGTAATGACCCAAGGAGCCGTAACTATGAACTCCCCGCACACATTTATAGAAATCGACGATCTCCAGTGGACGGCCGACGCGTATCGTCTGCAGGACGATGACGAAGTCGACGATACCGACGATTTGGATGACGAGGACTTGGACGACGAAGATCTTGACGATGAAGACCTCGACGACGAAGACGAGGATGATCTCGACGACGAGGACCTTGATGACGATCTAGAAGACAAGGAGGATGAAGAAGCTTGACTAGGAAAGGCCGGAAGAGATTTTCTCCGGCCTCGCTACCTCCGTCTGGGCTTTTGCGCTTTAATAAGAAAGGCGAGGGCTTTGATTCATGTTTTGGAAGAAATGGTTTGCGCTCCTCGAAGAGACGTTTAACAGGTGGAATGATCATCAGGCAACTCGATTGAGTGCCGCAGTGGCATTTTACACCTTGCTTTCGATAGCGCCTTTGCTGATATTTATCACTGCAGTAGTCGCGGTTGTGGTGAGCAAGGACGCAGCGCAAGGATATTTGATCCGTGAGGCGAATGAGATTGTGGGAGGCCGGGGAGCAGAACTGGTCCGCAATTTATTGAAGAATGTGCACCATCAATCCTCTGGTTTTTTCGCAACGACAATCGCGTTTATTACGGTATTGTTCGGCGCCTCCGGCGTTTTCGCGGAATTACGGGATGCATTAAATACAATTTGGGACGCAAAATCCAAAGTCCCCTCAGGCTGGCAAGGCATTATTGTTCAGCGCCTCTTCTCCTTCGGAATGGTACTTTCGGTTGGATTTTTATTGATGGTTTCGCTTATTTTGAGTACGGTATTAGCGTTTCTCGCGGGGTTTTTTAACTCAGTGGTGCCGCTTCCGCCCGCCCTTCTCGAGCTCATCAATATTCTTCTTTCATTGGTTGTAATTACACTTTTATTTGCGCTCATCTTCAAGTGTGTTCCAGCCATCCGGGTTCCCTGGCGAGATGTCTTTGTAGGAGCGTTGGGTACGGCCGTTTTATTCACTATCGGCAAGTTTTTGTTGAGTTTATACTTAGGCAAAGCAAGCTTTGGCTCCGCTTACGGGGCAGCAGGATCGGTAGTGGCCGTGATTGTCTGGGTCTACTACTCAGCGCAAATATTCTTTTTTGGTGCGGAGTTTACCCGAGTTTACGCCGATGCGCGGGCCAAAGAAGAGTCCGAGATTATCGCAAAATCTTCGGAGAGAACTTCGCAACCTCCTACTGCTTTCAAAGCGAGTGCATAGCCTTTTTAATTTCTGATTAGATAGACACGAAGTCGACGAGCTTTAAATAGGGCACAACGAGCGTCACACGTTAGACTCGTCGGCTTCGAATGAGATTACAATAGCACGGCGCTCCAAACAGTTTCCCGTAAGTCTTTGAATCTAAGAGCAATCCAGGTTGTGATCGCCCCTTTCGGGGAACGCGAATTTCATTGTTTCTTTGCTTACGGCAAGAATTTCATTCTTCCCGCAAAACAACAACAGGATCGATGCGGGAAGCTTTTAACGCAGGTAGCAGCGTCGCCATTATCGCGGTAACTAGCAAGAAGAGTGCCGCAGCAGCAAATAGAATAGAGTCTTCAGGCGAAACTTCGAAAAGGAAGCTGCCGAGAAAACGAGCGGAAATCACGGTTCCGAATATCCCGACGGCGATGCCCCCAACAGTCCAGCGAAGCGCATGAGACACAATCGTAATCCATGCTTCGCACACCTTTTCTTCCAACGCGGTCCGATTGCCAAACCGGCCCGGGGCCGGCGTTTGTCCGATCTCGGCCGACTGACCTTGCCGTTTCCTGCTCAGCGCGCCTCTCTACGTAAAGGTCCATCTCTTCTCTCCAATCCCGAGCAAGTTGTTCCTGGCGAAAGAAGAATAAGAAACGCCGTAAAACGACAGCGAAAGAAAAGCGCTTCAGCATGGCATGGATATTCTATGCCAATGGCGCCCGGGAGTGCAGTCAAACCGGTTTAGTCGAAAGCGAGTCCACAGATTGTCCCGCTGAATCGATGGTGCGAACGCGATACCAGCTGCCGCCCATTGAAGAAGCAGGCGCGGCCTCATCGGTAATCGAAAAAGGCGCTTCGCTGGTCTGCGGTTGAAAAGGAACACTCGCAATTTTTTCTTCGCGCCGATAGACCTCATAGCGAACGATCGGATTCGCACCGGCATAGGCGGTGTTCCAAAGCACCTTGACAGGACCCTTATCTTCTAACCTCTCCACGCTTACGTTCGAAGGAGCCAGCAAACCGCTGGAGGGGCGCTGGAAAAAATTGGTTTGAGTGCCATGAAGCGAAGCGGTCTGTTCTTCGATCTGCTTACGGCGTTGCCTGGAAAGCGGCTCTACTACTTGGCAAGCAGAAAGATTGGCCACCAACTGGTCCTTCTCCGGATCGTTGCTCTTGTCGATCAGTCCAATACCGGTGATGCAGGTGCTTACTCCCGGGGCTGACAACGTGTAATGAAGAAACTCCTGATAGGGAACCTTGCCCGGCTGCCCTACCGTGGGTACGCTCTGGCCCGGCTGCGACGCGAATTTTCTAGGCAAGCCGTACATCACGCCGTCCGCGAAGACTTTCATCCCGATAATGCCCATGTTCTTGGCGGCGGCAACGGGGAGGGAATTTGTTTGATGGCAGAAATAGTGTGGATCGTTGGGATTGACAGCCACCAGCAGCGTTTGAATATTGTTGGCAGTATCGCGCCGCATGGCATACATGTGAACGGTCGGGTTCTCGTGACCGGTGATGCCAATGTGGCGAATCCACTTTTTCTGTTCCGGATTCACGCCGGTGAAATTAGTTCCATCGCGCATATCGATGAGTCCCGCTAAGACACCGATACGCGGCAGTGCTCGATCGGAGGGGTTATTCATTCCTTCAAACACAGCATCTACTTCCGATTCATGGGTAAGAGAATGTATCTGTACTAAATCGAGATAGGCGCCTTCCGGAATATATCCTTTACCGTCACCAAAGAACTGCGTCAAGGAGCGTTTCACATCCTCCGGCGCGGTCGCCAGATGACTGGCGGATTTGCCGATGGGTTTCGCATCGCCTCGCGCGACGGAGGTCCGCAGGCTCGTTTTCGTCGCCAAGAATAGGCGGGCTCTCAGAGCGGAATCGTATCCGGGCTGTCCAGGAATCAAGTTAAGGACGCGAAAGGCACACCCATAGTTCAGTTGGCTCTCCTGGTAATTGTTGGCGGTCTCCAGATAGGTCATGCCGCTGCGAACAGCCTTCACCACAATGGCAACCGCTTCATCACCGGGTTGCGTCCACATCACCTTATTACCGCCGGCGAGCCCGAAAGTAGTGACCTCCCGTCCGGTACTGCCCAAAGGACGCGTGGCTAACTTGTGGGAATCGACCGGATGCGCCCATACGCGATACTTGCTGCCTATGGGAAGAAAGGTGGAGGCCATGGCGAGATTGCCCGCCCAGCGAAATGCGTCTCGTCTCGAAAAAGCCGCGCTTGCCATATTTGCTCCTCTTCGCCCAAACAATAGCACGTGAAGCGGGAGCGGAAATTCCAGCGATTCTTACCATTCGAAACCCGCTACCTAGCAGTGACGGAGAGCACAAAAGGTCAGGGGCAGGCGACCTGGCGAAATCCAGGCAACCTGCCCCGTCCCCCGCGAGACGAAACCTACAGGATTAGGCGTTCATCTTCGCGGCCTGAGCCTTGCGGCGGGCGATGAAGCCTGCGCCGAGGAGGCCAGCGCTCATCAACAACCAAGACGCAGGCTCGGGTGTCGGAGAGGCGGTGAAAGTGGCGGAATAGCTCTGCCTGTCAATCGCATTGCCCGCGTTGACACTGGCAATTACGTCCGCAATCGTTGTATTGTCGAGAATGATTTGGGTGGAGTAAACACCGGAAGTGACGGAAGTCATGTCCGGCGAGTTCTGGTAATAAGAAACACCATCGAACGACAACCCAACCAGAACATTCTTGCCCGCTTGGGTAAAGGTAAACGGAGAATCATCTCCCACATTTCCCTTCTCAATGTAAGTCAAATCGAAATTGATTTTCGGATCGAAAATTCCGCCCACTTGGAACGTCATGAAGTTCTTATAGTCGACCGCTCCGTACTTCGGTCCACCAGTCAGGTCATAGTTGATCGTTCCACCACCAAGGTTTGCGAACGAACCAGTGTTCATTGCACCATTCAATGGCTGAATGTCTTGTCTAAACTGAATGGTGTCTTTGGTCACCGTCACCACTCCAGCGAAGTTGGCCATGCCTTCTACGCTGGCGGCGAAAGCAGAGCCCGTCGATAAAAGCGAGCCTACCGTCAGTAAGCCCATTAATGATAATTTCCCTAAACGCATTTAAATATTCCTCCTCTAATTTGCCCCGTTTGCACTTTCGAATTTCTTCGATCACGTTCGGCGCTCTTCCACAATGCCAGCGATTTAGGGCTTCAACAAGAACTAAGGATTTTAGAACTGCCTTATCCGGCATAAGGTTCGAGGGGAATAGAAGCTAAGGTGAATTCCTTATTCCAAAAGAGATAGTTTTTAGTTTTTTTGTTAACTATTAAGATATATTTTGCAGTAAGTACTATACATAGTAGCCTTATGTAGATGCATTCTTCCGACGTTTTCTACTGAATAGAAAGGAATATCTTGGGTCTGTTGAACGTCTTCAAAATCTCTCTGTTCACCGCCGTCGCCGGACTGACAATCTGGCTCACCGTCAATACTTTTTCCGGCCTGCGCCAGGGTCAGGCTGAAGCAAAGGCACTCGCAACCATCGATTTTCAAGCTATTTCCGCGACGGGCGACTTGGAATACGAGACACAAGAAAGCCGACGCCGATTCCTCTACTTCTTAACAGCGTCGAGCCTTCACAATCGGCTTAGCGACGCGAAGGCGGTACGCTCCTCAGACGTACGAGTCATCGCATTAATCAATAAAATCCAAGTACTAGACCTAAACGGCAATCTTAAACAGCCACTACATGTTTTCCACCGGCGTTGGGTCGATTACCAGCTCGTCCGCGATGAAGAAATCACCCTGACACGGCAAGGTCGAACGGGCGAAGCGTTAGCGCTTGCAGAATTGAAAGGTTCGATCCTGTACGAATCCGCGTTTGCCGCTGTTAGCCAGATAAAGCAGCGCTTAAGCACCCAGGCCATAGAAAGATCCAAAAGAATATCGGACTCGCTTCGCTGGGCCGAACTGCACGTCATCATCTTTCTAATCGGTGCCGCGGCTTTTTTCGTCTCGACCCAAGTCATAGAACGGCGGCGGCGCAAGGCAAGCGCCCAGCTGGCACTCATCCAAAACCAATTCCAGCAAAACGAAGAATGGTTGAAATTTGCACAAGAAGCGGCGCAGATCGGCGTTTGGGAGATCAAATCCGACAAATACATTCGATACTCACCTCAAGAACTTGCTTTGTGCGGCTTCGATTCGGCAAGAAACGACGTCACCTACGAGGAATTTCTTTCCATGGTGCACCCCGACGACCGGAGTTTACTCAGGGTGACGTCGGATGGGCCCAAAGAAGAATATGCCGCTATCGAGGTCCGCTTCAAACGACCCGACGGAAGCATCCGATGGCTGCTGAGTAAAGGTAAAACTTTGCGCGATCCAGTTCGTGGAACCTGGAGGAAAATTGGAGTTCACCTCGACGTCACTGATCGTAAAAAGAGCGAACAAGCCATGATCGAGGCCAAAGAAAAAGCCGAGGCAGCAACGGAAGCCAAAAGCGCCTTTCTCGCCAACATGAGCCATGAACTTCGTACACCGTTAAATGGCGTCATCGGCATGAGCAGCATTCTAAAAGACATGGACCTGACGCCGGAGCAGTCGGAGTGCGTCGAGATCATTCTCTTGGCGGGACAATCTTTGCTGGCGCTGATTAATGACGTGCTCGATTTTTCTAAGCTGGAAGCCGGCAAAGCAGAGCTCGAGATCACCGGCTTCGATCCGAAAGATTTGGTGAAAGAGTGTACATCTTGCGTCTCGGCGCAAGCGAAACATGAAAGCACTTGCTCTGAAGGTGAACGTGCCCGCACACCTTCCTGCTTCGATAGTCGGCGACCGGAGGAAAATATGTCAAATTTTGATCAATCTGCTGAGCAATGCAGTCAAGTTTACTGAGCAGGGAGAAATCGAAGTTTGCGTTTCCTGCGAACGCCTCGCGCCAAGTCATTGGCGGCTTCGTTATCAGGTGACCGATAGCGGCATCGGGATTCCTAATGAAATCCAACCCAGTTTATTCGAAAGATTCACCCAAGCCGATGTCTCAAATAGCCGTAAATATGACGGCACCGGACTCGGCTTGGCGATTTGCAAACAGCTAGTGCACCTCATGGGCGGAACCATCGGCGTGGTCAGCGAGCCTGGGAAAGGAAGTCAATTCTGGTTTACGGTAATGGCATACGAATCATCACCTCTGCTTAAAAAGGAGGATGTTTTCCCTCATGAGGGAGCCATTGTTTAGTGGAAGTATCGCATGGTAAAGCCCTATCGAATAAACAAAGATTTTCCGCTTTCCAAAGCATGGCGGCGTAAATGCGCGTTCTCCCGCTGGGATGGTCGAAAAAGATAAACTCCTCCAGCGGCGTAGGATCGAGTTTGCGGTACTCTCCTAGAAGCAGATCGACTTGCGCCTCGCCATCGGGCTGACGCGCGGCATTCAGTCCATAGATATCGGCTTCATATTCCTCCGTGCGCGTATACGTATTCAAAAGCGGAGTAAGCAGGAACAGCAGCGTCGAAAGAATCAACGCTGCCAAAGGTAGAACGGCTACATCGGTAATCGATTTGATCTGCCAATGCTTTCCGCGCCATCGCAGCGCCCAACCGGCAATCCGCTGCAGAGCAGCAAATAGAATAGCCGCCACAACGGAAAAGAAAAAAATTCCCTTGGGTATGTGATGCAGAACATAGTGCCCTACCTCATGGCCCATGGTGGACAAAACGCCTTCCGGCGAACAGCGCCGGAGCAGGTTATCGTTCAAGGTGATGCGCTCCGTCCCCCAAAACCCGCTTACATTAGCGCTGATGCGCTTACTTTGACGAGACTCGTCCATCACATAAACGTGCGCCGCCGGAACGCCATTGGCGCGGGCCAAGCTCAAAATAGCAGCAGTTAAGCGGGATTTCGGAAGCGGCGTATAGGTATTGAATAAAGGTGAGATATACACCGGCGTCACTAACGCGGAGATGGCGATGAAGATAGCTGTTATACCCGTTGCCCACGCCGGCCAAGTACGGGGAAACCGCCGAACAAGCGCCATCAGCGTCGTAAGGAGGGCGCTCGCTACAACCAGCGTTAAAGCAAACCCGATGAGCTGATCCCAAAACCAGGAAGCAAAGTTCTGGCTCAGCAGACCGTAAGCCCGCTCACGGAAAAAACTCTGATAAAGCGTCAGCGGCAACGTCGACATCGCCACCAACCCGATAAAAACAGCCGAGTACCAGAAAGATTGAAGCCAAGAATGGCCAGTGAAGTGCGCCGCCAGATTTCGCATGCGAGCAGAAAGCCGGCATTCCAGCAACAACAGAAAAAGCGCCGCACCATAAAGAAAGTCCCAGAGGATGAGCCAATACCCGCCTTCGAAATATGCATCGGATGCGGCCCGGTTCGCCGGCGATGTTGTTTGAAGCCAAGCATCGGTCGCCAGTTTTGCGTTAAAGTCTGGAGAAGCTTGCGCCGCGTCAGGAACTATCAAAGCGGGAGCCTGCGAAAATAAAGACAAGGTAAAAAGCAGGCACATGACCACGAGGCGAAGGCACATTCCTTTTCTTTGTACCGTCAGGGATTCGAAGCATTTGCCGAACGCGCTGCTGGGCTATCATGAAGTCTTAGTTAAAGGAGAATGAATGGGACCGATCGGCGTACCGGAAATGGTGGCAATCTTTGTGATCGCACTGCTCCTGTTCGGCCCAAAAAAGTTGCCGGAGTTGGGTCGTACGCTGGGCAAGGCGATTACCGAATTTCGTCGCGCCTCGAACGAGCTGAAATCGACATTTGAAACTCACTTGAGTGATTTGGAGAAGGAAGTTCAATTGGACAAAACGCCCGAATACAACCGCTCCATCGGCTCTCCTGTCACCTATCCCTATCCGCATGACGAGTACGGATCGTACAATCCGGAGCCGGAAACGGTGTCCAACTCGCCCGCGGCACTGCCGGAGGGCACTGTTGCGCAAACACCTGACCATTCCGAAGCTCACCTGAATGGTTCCGATCCGGCAATCGAAAAGGAAGAGACCATCCATCCAAAAACGAGCCAAACGGATAATTTTTCGTCCGCCGGCGTGGAAGAAAGCCACCGCGCTTAACTACTGAGTACTGATGCCGGACGATTTCGAAGAGCGAGACGCCTCAGGTAGTGAGATTGTGCCCACTCCGCCGCAACCTCATTATTTGCGGTCCAACGAGAATCCGGTAAAAACAAGTTCCGTCTACGGTAGTTCTTCCGATCCATACGGCTATCCCTCGGAGCCGGACGTACCCGCTATTCATTCAGAAACCTTTACTACCACAGCGGACGACAACGCAACACAAGAAAGACCGCCGGAATCTTCAGTTGTTGCAGCGCCGCTGATGCAGCGCAGTCCCGCTACGCCGCCTCCACCGCCTCCCGCCCCCCCGTCCGATGAAGAAGACGATGAGGGAGACGACGAAGAAAGAGGCATGCTCCGCATGTCGTTCATGGGGCATTTGGAGGAGCTGCGTACCCGCCTCCTGCACGCGCTGATTGGCGTGGTGGTCGCGTTTCTCGTTAGCTTCACATTCACCAATCAGCTGTGGGCGTTTGTGAGCGCTCCAGCCGTCGAAGCGCTCACCCATTTAGGCATAAAACCTCCCAACCTGGCTCAAATTACGCCGATGGAGAGCTTCTCCATCATCTGGTTTAAGCTCCCTCTCCTGGTCTCGGTTTTTATTGGATCGCCCTGGATTTTGTATCAGGTCTGGGCGTTTATTTCACCCGGCCTCTATAAACGAGAGAAGCGTTGGGCCATCCCCTTCATCCTTTGCACCGCCGGGCTGTTTATCGGCGGAGGCTGCTTTGCTTATTTCGTGGCGTTTCGTTACGGTCTGGAGTTTTTGCTCGGCATCGGTGTCGGCGAGCATGTCACGCCTGTCGTTTCCATCAACGAATATTTCGACCTCTTCGTCAATGTCATTCTCGGCGTGGCGTTGGTGTTCGAGATGCCCGTCGTTATCTTCTTCTTAACGCTGCTGCGCCTGGCCTCTCCCCGCTTTATCTTCAAAAACTCCCGATACGCGATCCTCGGCATCGTGGTGCTGGCAGCCGTCGTGACTCCGACGCCCGATATCTTCAACATGATGATCTTCGCGGTGCCAATGGTAGTTCTGTTCTTCGTCGGCGTATTTGCCAGCTACCTGCTTGTCATTAAGCGCGAAGGCAAGAAGTTCCCCTGGCGCTTGGTGATTCTATCGCTACTCGGACTCGTCGTTTTAGCGGCGGCCTTCGTGGCGATAATGATCTTCCACTATCACTTCCATCCAGTACCGCAATGGCCCTTTCTGATTCGCTAGTTCGCTGCTATGGGTTTGGCGTAATCGTCCGAGTCTCTAACCGCCAAAGCGCCGCGCCGCCCAGCAATCCGTCCTCGTTCGGTACTCGCGTGACATGCCGTGGAAGCGGAAAATCGATCTTCTCCGCATTACCGCCTCCAATATAAAGGTGGTCGAAATTAAAAAGCGCTTCAATCTGTTGTATTGCTTTCTCCAATTTTTTGTTCCAATGCTTTAACCCATGTTTTTTCAACGCTGCTTTGCCTAGATCATCCTCATACGTCTTTGATTTGTGCCAAGGATGATGTGCCAACTCTAGCCCCGGTACTAAGTGCCCGTCGATAAAAAGTGCTGAGCCGAAGCCCGTACCTAAGGTGATGATCAGCTCTACTCCTTCGCCATTAATAGCCGCATAGCCCTGCACCGCTGCGTCGTTAGCAACGCGAACCGGCTTTTCCCATCGCTTCTTGAGGGTCTTTTGCAGATCGAACCCAATCCATTTAGAGCTGAGATTGTGAGCCGTTAATGTGGCCCCATGCCTTACTACGCCAGGAAAACCAACAGACACACGATCGAAATCACCCAGTTTCGCCACTAAAGAATCGATGACTTTTAACACTTTCCCGGGAGTCGCCGGATTCGGGGTCTCGGTTCGCACTCGCTCGGTCAGCGGCTTCCCACTTTCGTCCAGCAACATCATTTTTACGCCCGTCCCGCCCACATCGATCGCCAGCGTTACTGCTTCCTGTTTGTTAGGCATAACGCCACTGTACCCGAACCTGTGTCTACTATCAGCTTTTTGCAACTCTGAAGGGGCGCTGGCCGTCTTACTATTGCAATGAATCGCCGTTTTCGATCCATATATTTAAGCGCAATTGCGGTCGCCGGCACTGGGCTGATTGGAAGCTTCTTCATCACTGCTGCCCAGGCGGATGTTTGGCATAGACAGCGATTCGTCGTTGCAACGAAGCATTTCATCGCAAGCCATGCCCTTCCGCATCGCAGTGTTGCTATCCGCCCACCTGCGTTGAATCACTAATTGCGGGTGATCACTTCGGTTGCTATACTGCCGATTGCGCCTCACTGGGAGGTCGTCCAATGGTAGGACTGCAGATTCTGGATCTGCCTATCGGGGTTCGAGTCCCTGCCTCCCAGCCAAATTCCTACTGTTTTTAAACTTCTTGCCCCTGTTGCATCCAAATCAGTGTCACAAATAGAAAAACTTAGGCTCGGCAAAACAGGTATGGAAGTCTCCGTGCTCGGATTCGGAGGTGCGGAGATTGGCTACCAGGGCGTTGAGTTTGAAAAAGCAAAGCAGCTATTGGACAAAGCGCTCGATGCAGGCCTGAATGTGATCGACACCGCCGAGTGTTATCGAAACAGCGAAGAACTAATCGGTCGTGCCATTGGTAACCGCCGCAACGAGTTTTTTCTGTTCACAAAGTGCGGCCACGCCTCTGGATTCGATCTCCCCGATTGGAATCCAAAGATGTTGGAGCAGCAAATTGACCGGAGTTTGCATCGCTTGCGAACCGATGCGATGGACTTGGTTCAGCTTCACAGCTGCTCGAAAGCTCTCCTCGAAAAGGGCGATGTCATCCGCGTTCTAGAGCGTGCGCGCGATGCGGGAAAAACGAAGTTCATCGGCTATAGCGGCGACGGCCAAGATGCGCTTTATGCCGTTCAGTCCGGCAAGTTCGACACACTACAAATATCGGTGAACATCGCCGACCAAGATTCTCTTCAAACGACCTTGCCATTGGCCCAGGAAAAAGAGATGGGCATCATTGCTAAACGCCCTATTGCCAATGCCGCGTGGAAAACCGGCTCCAAGCCAAAGGACTCCTACCATCACGAATACTGGAAACGTCTACAGAGTCTGCGTTACGAGTTTTTAGACGAAGACCTTTCGCGCTCCATCTCGATTGCCTTGCGTTTTACTCTCGCCGTACCTGGCGTAGGGACCGCCATCGTAGGAACTACTCAGCCGGATCGCTGGTCGGCTAACGCGCGGCTCCTGGAGGCGGGTCCGTTGAGCCGGGAGGAGTTTCAGATGATCAAAAATCGTTGGGAACAGATAGCTGACACCGATTGGGTAGGACAAACCTAAAGACTTCTCATAACGATATGGAATACGTAAATTTCGGAAAAACCGGCCTAAAAGTCTCGCGCCTCTGCCTAGGTTGCATGACCTATGGCTCCAAACAATGGCGCGACTGGGTGCTGGAGGAAGAAGAAAGCCGTCCCTCGATCAAGGCAGCCATTGAGGCAGGTATCAACTTCTTCGACACCGCCAACGTTTACTCATTAGGGGTCAGCGAAGAAATTGTCGGCCGCGCGCTGCGAGACTACGCCAAACGCGACGAGGTGGTCATCGCGACGAAACTCTTCAATCCCATGCGCGAAGATCCCAACGGACGCGGCTTATCCCGCAAGGCGGTGATGACGGAGGTCGATGCCAGCCTGAAGCGTTTGGGAACAGACTACGTCGATCTTTATCAGACCCATCGCTGGGACTACACTACGCCTATCGAAGAAACGATGGAAGCGCTCCACGATGTCGTGAAGGCGGGCAAAGCGCGCTACATCGGCGCATCCTCCATGTTCGCTTGGCAGTTTTCAAAGGCCCTCTACACCGCAACGCTAAACGGATGGACGCCTTTCGTGTCCATGCAAAATCACTACAACCTGATCTATCGCGAAGAAGAGCGCGAGATGATGCCGCTCTGTCAAGATCAAGGCATTGCCGTCATTCCATGGTCGCCTTTAGCTCGCGGGTTTTTGGCGGGTAATCGCGGCAAGGAAGGCGGAGAAACCACCCGCGCAAAATCGGACGAGTATGCCCAGAAGATGTACTATCAAGACGCCGATTTTGCCGTCGCTGACAAATTAAGCGAAGTCGCCAACGCACGCGGCGTTTCCAACATGAAGATTGCGCTCGCCTGGGTGTTATCTAAGAACTACGTAACCGCGCCCATCATCGGCACCAGCAAGCCGCACCACCTAAACGATGCCGTTGCTGCCCTCGAAATTAAACTGTCGAAAGAAGAAATCGAGCGGTTGGAAGAGCCATATACGCCGCATAAGATCCTGGGACATTCCTGATAAACTCGGCGATTGCTGGAAAGCACATGAAAGTAAATCGCCGGACCACTTGTAAGCTTCTTGTCGCCGCGCCCACTCTGTTAAGTGGATGGACGGCCGATGCGGCCCCGGATAGTGACAATGCCGCCGGCAGTGGGAGACCTTGGCTTGGCCCGGATTACTGGAGCAACGCGCTCCAAGACTGGCGGTTGCAAAACGGCAGGATGGAGTGCGTCACATCCGGTTTCGACCGCAACATTTACCTGCTCACCAAAGAGCTGAGCAACGCGCCGGCAGACTTCTCCATGTCGGTTATCCTCGGTCCGCTGGAAAAAGAAAGTAAAGCGTTGAACGAGGGCTTTGTCGGTTTCCGCCTCGGGATCGACAGCGAACAAAACGACTACCGCTCGAACGCCATTTACGGCAGCGGGATGAACGCGGGCATCGATGCAAACGGCGGTTTGTTCATCGGAGAGAAGAGCTCTTCGGGATCGCGGATTGCCGGTTTTCCCACGAGTATTCTATCGGGCGTTCAATTGCGATTGGAAGCCCGCTCACTACCTGAAGGTTACCGCCTGCGGCTATCGGCGCTCGATCCCACAGGAAAACCGTTGGCGCAGATTTCACGTGAAAAAATCATGCCTGCGGATCTGCAGGGAGGGCTTGCCCTGGTCTGCAGTTCCGGCCCCGTTGGGACAGGCAAACAACCGCCCATCCATCCGACGGACAGCGGGCCGGTCGTTCCCCTGCGGGAGTATGGCGGCAATTGGCGCTTTTGGTTCAAGAACTGGCAGGTGTCAGGCCCGAAAACAGCCGCCCACCCCGATCGCGCTTTCGGCCCCATCCTTTGGACCATGTACACCTTCAGCCGAGGCGTTCTGAAACTAAGCGCTCAAATGGCTCCCATGGGCAATGACGCCGAGCCCGTAAGATTAGAAGTACACCGCCAAGGAAAATGGGTGCCCGTTGGTTCCGCCGCGATCGATCGCCTCGCCCGGAACGTCACTTTCCGGATCACCTCTTGGGACGCGGCCAACGATGTCGACTACCGGGTGGTCCATCGACTAGATCGCGACTACACCTTCGAAGGCACTATCAAAAAGGACCCCGTTGCGAAGCCTAAAATCGTCGTAGCAGCCTTGTCCTGCCTAAATGACTTCGGCTTTCCCCATACGGATCTGCTCGCGTCGATCCAGCACTTCCAACCGGACCTGGTCGCTTTTCAAGGTGATCAAATCTACGAGCGCTCCGGAAGTTACGGCATTCAACGCTCACCGGTGGAACCAGCGGTTCTCGATTTTCTTCGCAAATGGTATTTGTTCGGCTGGGCATTCCGCGACGTCATGCGCAGCACCCCCACCATATGCCAGACCGATGATCACGACATGTATCAAGGCAATATCTGGGGAGCGGCCGGACGCCACGCTGAGGGGACGGGAAAGCCTGGACAGGATAGCGGCGGCTACGTGGAACCCGCTACCTGGGTGAATACCGTGCAGCGCTGCCAGACCAGTCATTTGCCCGATCCATTTGACGCTACGCCTGTCGAACAAGGTATCGGCGTCTACTACACGGACCTGGTCTATGGCGGCGTCAGTTTCGCTATTCTGGAGGACCGGAAGTGGAAGTCAGCTCCCAAAATCCTGTTACCGAAAGCGCAAATCGTAAATGGCTGGGCGCAGAATCCCGAGTACAATGCCGCAAGCGACGGAGACGTGCCCGATGCCGAGCTATTCGGTTCTCGTCAGTTGAAATTCCTCGACCAATGGGCACGCAATTGGCAAGGCGGCGTTTGGATGAAGATTGCCCTGACACAAACTCTACTCGCTAATTTAGCCACTCTCCCGCCGCCCGCAAATAACGATGACGTGGAACCCGATCTTCCGATTTTGAAACCGGGCCAGTATTCCGAAGGCGAAGTGCTCACCGCCGATCACGATTCCAACGCATGGCCGCAAACCGGACGCAATCTCGCCATAGAAGCTTTTCGACGTTGCGCTGCTCTTCACGTTTGCGGTGATCAGCACCTGGGCAGTACCATGCAGTACGGTGTGCAGGACTTTAATGACGCGGTGTTTGCCTTCTGTAGCCCGGCGCTATCGAATTACTGGCCGCGCCGATGGTTCCCGCCCCATTCCGGAAAAAATCCCTTGCCCGCTTTTCCACGCTCTTCCGGCGAATACGTAGACGGGTTCGGCAACAAGATGACTGTGCACGCGTTTTTTAACCCGCAGCAGGTCGCACCCGAGCCGAATCCGCTCATGGACCGCTCGCCAGGAATCGGCATCATCGAACTTCACCGCGATACGCGTGCAATAACTATGTCGCTCTGGCCGCGCCGCGAAAGCCCGACGAATCCAGCGGCTGGCCCGGCACACGGCTGGCCGGTGCATATCCAGCAACTCGACAATGGATGGTCAAGCTGCCAATGGATGCTACCCGCCGTGCGGCTACAAAACCGTCGCGACTTCTGCGTCGAAGTCCACGAAGAGAAGAGCGGAGATTGGCTTTACACCCTGCGCATTAAAGGAAACGAATTCCGTGCTCCGGTTCGGCGCGAAGGTACTTATGCCGTCAGAGTCTTCGATCCGGACAGCCGGCAAGAACAGTTACACCAAGGCTTAGCAGCGGTCCGCAAAACATGAACACTATCGACCTACAGCGGCAAGCTGCTGACGCCATTGATAGAGGGGGAATTTCTCTGTTAGAGCGCCAACGTATCGGCGCACTTCAGCGATAACGCTTTCGGACTTGGGATTTCCGATGACCTGGGCGATGAGCCTGCCCACTTGTCCCATCTCGCCTTCGCGGAAACCTCGCGTGGTCACCGCCGGACTTCCAAGCCGAATGCCACTGGGATTCAGCGGCGGATTGGTATCGAACGGAATCGCATTTTTATTGGACGTGATGTAAGCCTCGTCCAGCGCCTTCTCCGCTTCCTTCCCCTTTACGCCCTTGGCAAACACGTCGATCATCAACATATGAGAATCGGTGCCCCCGCTTATCACACGGAAACCTTCCTCTTGTAGCGTTGCGGCCAGAGCACGCGCATTAGCCACCACCCGCATTTGGTAATCATGAAAGTCGCTGGCCAGCGCCTCTTTAAAACAAACCGCCTTTGCCGCGATGACGTGCATTAGCGGCCCCCCTTGCGCACCGGGGAAAACAGCCTTATCGATGGCCGCGCCGAACCTTTCTTTAGCCAGAATCAGCCCCGCGCGTGGTCCACGGAGCGTCTTGTGCGTGGTGGAAGTCACAATATCGGCATGCTCGCAAGGGTTCGGATAGACACCGGCGGCAATCAAGCCCGAATAGTGCGCCATATCGACGAGAAAAACCGCTCCCACCGCATCGGCAATCCTCCGGAAACGCGCAAAATCGATCACACGCGAATAGGAACTCGCCCCCGCAATGATCATCTTTGGTTTGTGCTCTTCCGCCAGTCTGGCTACTTCGTCGTAGTCGATCAGCTCGTCGCTCTGGCGAACGCCGTAAGCCGCGACTTTGTAAAGTCTTCCCGAAAAATTGAGCGGATGACCATGCGTTAAATGGCCGCCATGGGAAAGATTCATGCCTAGGATCGTGTCGCCCGGCTGCAACACCGCCGCATAAGCCGCTTCATTGGCCTGCGACCCCGAATGCGGCTGAACATTCGCATATTCCGCCTGAAATAACTGCTTAGCGCGATCACGAGCCAAGTTCTCCACCTGATCCGCAAACTCACAACCGCCATAGTAACGTTTGCCCGGATATCCTTCCGCGTACTTGTTAGTAAACACGCTGCCGGCCGCTTGCAGCACTGCCTCGGAAGTAAAATTTTCGCTAGCGATCAACTCCAGCCGAGTATCCTGTCGCTCCGCTTCTTTCTGGATAGCCTCAAAAATCTCCGGATCTTTCTCGGCGAGGGGCATCGCCATACGCTGCTGGTCGCTGGTCGTCATCTAGTACTATTATCCGTCATCGAGCGGTACACCATTTCAATGCGATATCTTGCGCTGAGAATCATCTAAAAAAGAGTTCCACTACCTAATGCAAACCACCCTAGCCATCTTAGAAACAATTCTGCTGGTTCTAGTCATCCTCGTCACCCTGGCCGTCCTCACTGCTGCCATACTCGCGATTTTCCGTCTGCTCAGAACGAAACCCGGCGGCAAAAAACATACTGAAACAGAGCTGCAGATCGAGCATCTCGACCGGCAGCTCTCCGCCCGTGTTCGCGCCGTTCAACGGAGCCAGTTACCGGAAAAAGAACGTAAAAAACTCGCCAAAGAGAAGAACAAAGATGATAAGAACGAGAAAGCATACGAAAGCACGGTCTTCGTCATCGACTTTCAGCCCAGCCTCCGAGCCCGCGAAGTGGAAACGCTCCGCAAGGAGATCGACATCATCGTGCAAGCCGCCTCCTCGAAAGACGAAGTGGTGGTTCGCATCGATTCTCCCGGCGGCACTGTCAATGGCTACGGCCATGCGGCTTCTCAACTGCTGCGCGTGCATGATGCCGGAGTGCCGCTCACCATCTGCGTGGATGAAGTAGCGGCTTCGGGGGGCTATATGTGCGCTGCTGTGGCGGACAAGATCATCGCCTCTCCCTTCGCCTACATCGGGTCCATCGGCGTCGTTGCCGGCATGCCAAATATCGTTGGGCTGATGAACAAACTCGGTGTACGCTATCTGGAGCTCACCGCCGGCGAAAACAAACGTACGCTCACTCCCTTCTCGGAACCCACCCCGGAAAAGGAGGCCATCGAAATCGAACGTCTCCAGGCCATCCACATTGCATTTAAAAATTTGATCAAACAGCGACGTCCGCATCTCGATATCGACAAAGTAGCCGACGGTAACTATTGGCTTGCTGTCGATGCGAAGGAGCTCGGATTGATCGACGTCATTCAAACCAGCGACGAATACTTAATCCAGCAATCGAAGGCAAATCGTCGCATCTTGAAAATTCATTGCGAACTAGAAAAGCCAGGAATGCTGTCCAAGCTCCTTAACTCCCTGGAATAAACAAGCTGCTGCGGCCCCACAGCATATCGGAAGCTTTCCATCGCAAGGCATAATGAACAATAACGTTCTCATGCTTTGGAGTAAACTTTTCATCCCCACCTTGCGGGAAACGCCCACAGAAGCCGAAGTGATCAGCCATCAACTTCTTCTCCGCGCCGGCTATATCCGGCAACTTTCCGCAGGTATTTACAGCTATCTCCTCTTAGCGCAGCGCTCTTTACTAAAAATCGAGGAAATCGTGCGCGAAGAGATGAATGCCATCGGCGGCCAAGAGATGCTGCTGCCCGCGCTGAACCCGGCCGAAGTGTGGCAGGAATCGGGGCGCTGGGACGTCATGGGTGATAACCTGTTCCGCTTGAAAGACCGGTTCGGCCGTGATCTCTGTCTCGGCATGACCCACGAAGAGGTAATGACCACCATCGCTCGCGGCGAGTTACGTAGCTATAAACAGCTTCCTCAAATCTGGTACCAGATTCAAACGAAGTTTCGTGATGAGCCTCGCCCCAAGTCCGGGCTTTTGCGTGTACGCCAGTTCATCATGAAGGACTCCTACACCTTCGACCTCGACGCCGATGGGCTAGACGTAGCTTATGGAAAGCACCATGACGCCTACTGCAAAATCTTTGATCGTTGCGGGCTGGAGTACATGGTGGTCGATGCCGATTCGGGCGCCATGGGTGGCAGTCAATCACAGGAGTTCATGGTAGCTTCCGATGCCGGCGAAGACTTTGTCGTCCACTGCAAGAACTGCGGCTATTCCGCCAATCTGGAAAAGGCCACCTCGCGGCTTAATCCTCCTGCCATCGCGGATCCCGAGGGCGCTCACGAACCGGAAGAATTTCACACGCCAGGCTTCAAGACCATCGCCGAAGTATCGCGATTTACGAACCTGCCGGAAACGTCGCAAATGAAAAGTCTGGTGATGGTGGCCGACGAAAAGCCTGTGCTCGTCATGCTACGCGGAGATCATCAGTTGAGCGAAACAAAATTGCTCTCCGTTCTCAAAGCAGTCGACATAAGGCCTGCCCTAGCCCACGAGATACAGCAATGGTTTGGAGCGAATGCCGGTTCTCTGGGGCCAATAGGTATTAAGAACATGCGCGTGCTTGGCGACCTAGCGCTGCAAGGCCGACGCAACATGATCGCCGGCGCAAACAAAGACGATTATCACTTGAAAAATGTCACGCCGGGTGAAGATTTCACACCGGAGTTTTTCGACCTGCGGCAAGTAAACGAGGGCGACGCCTGTGCCCAATGCGGCAGTGATCTCAGCGTCGTAAAAGCCATCGAGCTCGGGCATATCTTCAAACTTGGCTATAAATACTCCAGCGCGATGGGCCTTCGTGTCTTAGGCGAAGACGGCAAAGAAGTCACGCCCATCATGGGGTCTTACGGCATCGGGATTGAGCGCATGCTGACCTGCGCTATCGAGCTCTTTCACGACAAGGACGGCATCTCGCTTCCCGTTCCGATTGCTCCATTCACCGTTGTCATAACGCCGGTGAACTACGCCGATGCTAAGCAAAGAGATGCCGCCGATACCCTCTATCGCGAGTGTCGCAATGCAAAAATCGACGTTCTCCTAGACGATCGTGATGAACGACCTGGAGTTAAATTCAAAGACGCCGATCTTATCGGTATCCCCTACCGCATCACAATTGGAAAAAAGTTGGCCGAAGGAAAGTTGGAGTTTGTGGAGCGGCGCACCCGCGCGTCGGAAGAAATCGCGGTACAACAGGCACTCGCCCATTTACAAAGCAAACTTAACTCCTCGTCTTCAACGCCAGCCCCCGCGCCACCGAAGTAAATTCATCGCCGGTTCGAATACGCTCCGCGCCAAAGCGTGTCTCAAAGATTCGGCGTACAGCCGGCACAAACGACGATCCGCCGGTAAGAAAGACCATATCGACGTCTTTCGCATGTGCACCAGCCTTTGAAAGCAGCGAATCCACCGATTGCTCGATGGCTGCAAGCTCCTCGGCAATCCACCCTTCGAACTCTTCGCGGCGCACCTCTGCTTCCAACTCCAAATCCCCGTCGGAGAAACGAAACACGCTTCGCTCCGCATGCGAAAGAGTGGTCTTCACATGCTGCACCGCCCGATGCAATTGAAACCCAAGATCGTGCTGTACCAGGTAAAGCAGCGCATCAATCCTGTCGGGCTCCTCGGCTTGCGCTCTGACGCTCTTCAGCATATTCAAAGTATCTTGCGAGCGCAGGAACGAAAGATGATGCCAGCGTTCCAGCTTGAGGTAAACCCAACCGGGCACCGGTAGCAGCTTATTACCCGAACGAAGCGATGATCCTGCTCCAAGCGCAGGCGAAACTAAACGCCGGATGATTTTCGCATCGAAAGCATCGCCCGCTAAACCTACACCTTCATTGCCAAGCAAATCATCTGGCGTGCGGTCCCGCCGGCGAATGCTCGGGCCCACCCGCAACAATGAAAAATCACTCGTGCCGCCACCGAAGTCGCCGATCAAAATCAGCTCATCGTGATCCAATGACGACTCGTAATGATAAGCAGCCCCCACAGGCTCATACTCAAAACTCACATTCTCAAAACCAGCCATTTGCAATGATTTCGCTAAACGTCCTACCGCGTATTCATCGTCCTCGGGCGTCTCAGCGCCCACAAAGCGCACCGGACGGCCGACCACCACGTTGACTACGGGAAACCTAAACTGCTGTTCCGCTTGCGTCCGGATATCGCGCAAGATATTTGCAATCAGATCCTCCAACTGCACGCGGCGTCCGAAGATCTCCGTTGTTTGCAAACTGCGGCTAGTAAGGAACGATTTCAGCGACTGAATCAAACGACCCTTGTCGTCGGCCTGCAAATAATGGTCGATACCCGCCGGCCCACTCCACGACTTCAACGTGATCCGGCCCGCTTGTTTTAGTCGTTCCAGATAAAGAAGCGACCGAAACGACTCTGTGACCCCACCGCTGTATGGAAAACGCGCCAGCTTAACATCCCCATCAGGTGTTGCAACCGCAAGAGAACTGTTGGTCGTGCCAAAATCGAGACCGATACTCATGCTTTGCTGCGGAATCTACGGCCTGGTACGATACAGCATCCGCGGATAAGGTATCGTCTCGCGCACATGTTCCAATCCGCACATCCATGCCACAAAGCGCTCCACGCCCATGCCGAATCCGCCATGTGGAACACTGCCGAAACGGCGCAGGTCCAAGTACCATTCAAATGCCTCGCGCGGCAGATTGTGGTCGACTAACCGTTTCTCCAGCAGAGCCAAATCGTGGATGCGTTGCCCGCCGCCAACAATTTCGCCATAGCCCTCCGGCGCAATGATATCCACGCCCAGCGCTACTTCAGGACGCTGCTCATCGGGCTGAAAGTAAAACGCCTTGATCTCCGTCGGGTAGCGATCCACAATCACCGGGCCATTGTAGTCCTGCGTCAGCAGAGTTTCGTCGGTGTTTCCGAAATCGCCGCCCCACTCGATCTCGCTTCCCTTCCCTTTCAATACTTCCACGGCATCGTCATAGCTCATACGCCGAAAGGGAGACTTCACCGCTTCCAGCTTCGACTGATCGCGTTCCAGCACCTTCAACTCTTCTTGCCGGTTCTCAAGGACGCGGCCCACCGTATAAACGATCAGCTCTTCGGCCACGCGCTTCACTTCTCCCAAATCCGCATAGGCCATCTCCGGCTCCACCATCCAAAACTCGGTAAGGTGCCGGCGCGTCTTCGACTTCTCCGCCCGAAAGGTTGGCCCAAAGCAGTAAACTTTGCCAAACGCCATGATGTTGGCTTCGTTGTAAAGCTGGCCCGATTGCGTCAGATAAACTTTCTCATCCTCGAAGTAATCGACCTCAAATAAAGTCGAGGTGCCCTCGCAAGCCGCCGGAGTAAAAATCGGCGTGTCGACCAACGTAAACCCATGGCCATCGAAATAATCGCGAATCGCCTTAATTACTTCATGACGAACCCGAATGGCCGCATGCTGACGACGGCTGCGCAGCCATAGATGGCGATGGTCCATCAAGAAGTCCACGCCGTGTTCCTTGGGAGTAATCGGGTAGGGCGCGTCTTCACTAACCCGCTGGATCACCTCTGCATCCGTCACATCCAGTTCATATCCGCCGGCCGCGCGGACCTCGGCGCGCACAGTTCCCGTGACGCGCAGAGAACTTTCTTGGGTCAAACCTTTTAAGCTTTCAAACAAAGCTTCCGGCAAATTGGCTTTAACGGCCACGCACTGAATGGAGCCACTACCATCGCGCACAATCGGAAAGACAATCTTTCCGGACTTCCGCAGGTTATAAAGCCATCCCTGAATCCGCACCAGCTCTCCGGTGTGTTCACCCACCTCGCTGATACGCACTTCGGCAGGCGCGCTCACCGCCGTTGAAGAATCACTGCTCATAAATTGTTTACTAGTTCGCTTGCGGTACGCCTTGCTTCCTCAATGGGATGTTCCATTCCGGCCGGCTCGCGAAGCTCTAATACCAGCGGAAACTGTTCAGGCCGCGAAGTAAGTAAGCGCATTGCTTTCGTCCAATCGATGCTGCCGGCCGGCGGAAATAAATGCAGGTCCTGCTCGCCATCGTTATCGTGAATGTGTGTCGAGCGAATACGTTCCTTCATCGTCTCGAACTCGGCGGCTACTCCGTTGCTCATGTGAGCATGGCCCACATCGAAGCAGTAGTTGAGATTCAAATGGGTCATGCCCAGAAAGTAATTTAAGCGTTCGCCCGATGACATCTCGTTGGGCGTATTTTCTAACAGCAACTCCACGCCCCGCTGGCCCGCAAAAACCTTCAACTCATCCAAAGAAGTAAATGCGGCATCTAAGCGTTTCTCATCAAAACTCTGGCCGCTGACGCCCAAGTGTTGAATGCAGTACCGGAACGGAATCGTGTCTGCAATCTCCAACGCCCGCTTAACCTCATCCACCATCGCGATGCGCTTTGCTTTCACCGTCTCGGTGATGTCGATCACCGATTGCGGGCCGGAGCGCCCCCAGCAATCGTCGGTATACATCGGCGCATGCAGCGCATGCATCTTCAACTCCGAATCGCGAAACCAATGGCCTAGCTCAGCGATCTGCGCTTTGTCACAATAGTCCAGGTGCTGACGCGCGCAGAAGATTTCGACGGCTGGGAAACCAGCGTTCCACACTCTCTCCAACCAGATACTAGTCAGCCGGTGACGGACAAAGAGATGCGTAGACAGTACGTGCTGCATGAATCTTCTAGTATCCAGCAACCTTGCCATGAAGACGCGATTCTGTCCCTCCCTGGAGCGTTCCATCTCTATTCACGATCGCCTCCACTCGCGCCACACCCTCTGTATCTTTCAGGTCATAACCCATCGCTTTAAGCGCTTCGCGTGTTTTCGCCGGGAATCCATGTTCCAAGTACAAATATCCAGGCTTCCACTGTTCATGAAAACGCGGCAGATCGACCGCCGTCTGCGGATTCATTCCGAAATCGAGAACATCGAGAATCACCTGCATGACGCCGGTAGTGATCCGCGAACCGCCGGGTGCGCCCACCGCCATAAACAACTTGTCGTCCTTCGTAATGATGGTCGGTGTCATCGATGAGACAGGGCGCTTACCGGGCTCGATGGAATTTGCATCGCCGCCTACCATCCCGAACATATTCGGTGAACCCGGCTTGGCGACAAAGTCGTCCATCTCGTTATTCAGCAGAAATCCCAGGCCGGGAACAGTAATGCCATTGCCGAAAGACCCGTTCAGCGTATAGGTCACGGCCACGGCGTTGCCTTTTCCGTCCACCACGTTGTAATGGGTCGTCTGGTTACTCTCGTGCCACCGAATACTTGCCTCAACCGCTTTCGGCAATCCAGGGCCAATCAGATCGCTCGGGGTCGCGTGCAACGGACTGATCGTCCGAACGCGACGCGCAATGTACGCGGGGTTGAGCAGCGCCTTCACCGGGACGTTATAGAACGCAGGATCACCCAGATATTCGCTGCGGTCGGCGTAAAATCGCCGCATTACCTCCGCTTCGTAGTGGATCGCCTTCGGGGCATCCGCGCCCGCCGACTCGTAATCGGTCCGCCTTAGCATGTCCATCATCTGCAGTAAACCGATTCCTCCGGCACTGGGCGGCGGAGCAGTGATGATGTGATAGCCCTTATAATTTCCTTCGAGCGGCTTACGCTCGATTACTTTGTAGCTCCTCAAGTCCTCCAATGTAATCAGCCCGCCATGTGTCGCCTCGGCCGCTGCAAACTTGCGCGCCGTCTCTCCCTGATAGAACTCTGCCGCCCCATTCTTAGCAACGCGCTGCAGCGTAGCACCCAGTTCGGCCTGCTTGATTGTCTGGCCAGGCTCATAATGCTTTCCATCGCGGAGAAAAATGCGTTGGGATGTGGAATCGTCACGTAGACGAGTATTTTCCTTGTTGTTCAGCGACTCCGCCAATGCGGAACTAACGACAAATCCATCGCGCGCCAACCTGATAGCAGGAGCAACAAGCGTTGCCCAAGAATTTGTCCCAAATTCTTTTTGCGCTAATGCAAATCCGGCAACAGAACCAGGAACACCCGACGCTCGCCAGCCTGAGATGCTGTCATGAGTGGGCTCTCCGTTCGGCCCGATGTACATATCCCGGCTTGCCTTACCGGGAGCCGCTTCTCGAAAATCCAGAAAATCGGTATGTCCATCGGCTTGGCGAATCAGCATGAAGCCCCCTCCGCCGATATTCCCCGCCGAGGGATGAGTCACCGCCAGCGCCAATCCCACCGCGACAGCGGCGTCCACCGCATTTCCACCTTGCTTCAATACGGAAAGCCCGACGTCGGCAGCAATCGGTTCTTGGGCCACCACCATGCCATGCCTGGCTTCAACAAGAGCCTTGGCGGCCCAACAAAAACTAGGAAGGAAGAGCGCAAGGAGCGCCAGTGATCGAAATCGCAGGCTTGGCATCTATGCAAGCCAGTCTAACAATCTGAGCCGTAGTTAAGCAGCGACCAGCTTACGCAAGCGCAAAGTCAAGCGGCTTTTGTAGCGGGCAGCCGTGTTCTTTTTGATGATGCCCCATTTAGCAGCGCGGTCGACCAGCGAAAAGGTAGCAGGAATTGCTTTGGATGCATTCTCCGCATCCTTATGATCCAAAAAGCGGCGCATCGCGCGAATCTGATGACGCAGCCGCGTGCGACGAACGCGATTGATAGCGGTCTTGTGCTCTGTCATCCGCACGCGCTTCAATGAGGAAACTGTATTTGCCATTAAACTTCTATTCTAAATATCCCTAGGAAATTACAACCTTTAGGATAGCCGAGCCCGCGGATGTATGCAAACGGGAGTCTTGTCCAATGCAGGATGAGCCTGAAGGCGGAGTTTGTTTCTAATGCAGGATGAGCCTGAAGGGAGGGCGAGGTTTCGGATGCTGAGGATTGAACGTCAGCGTGAGGAATGGAGAGCGATTGGGCTGGAGCAGATCCGGGCCCTTCTGGAGGCAACGGATGAAGTACGCTTTGAGGCTGCGAATCGGGCAGAGGTCTACACCTGGATCAGCCGGATGTTGTGCGAGCAGGAGTACTGGAAGCAGAGCAAGGAAAGCAAAGGGCTGCTGCGGCAGTACCTGCGGAAGATGACAGGACTGAGCCGATCGCAGGCGACGCGGCTGATCGCGGGATACCTCCGGGAAGGCACGGTGAAGGAACGCGGTTATCGGCGCAACCGCTTCGCGCAGCGCTACACGGCGGCTGACATTAGGTTGCTGGCAGAAGTGGATGAAGCGCACGAAACATTGAGCGGTCCGGCGACGCGGCAGATCCTGCAGCGCGAGTTTGAGCAGTATGGCGACCCGCGTTTCGAGCGTCTGGCGGGAATCTCGGTGGCGCACATTTACAATCTGCGCAAAAGTCGCGCTTATCGCGAGAAACGGGTGCGTTACCAGAAGACACGACCGGTGCCGGTGGCCATCGGAGAGCGGCGGCGGCCCGATCCGCAGGGCCGGCCCGGCTATCTGCGTGTGGACACGGTGCATCAAGGCGATTGCGACGGGATCAAAGGCGTGTACCACATCGACGCGGTGGATGAAGTGACGCAATGGCAGATAGGGGGAGCTACGCCGCAGATTGGAGAAAAATGGCTGCTGCCGGTGCTGGAAGCGATGTTGGCGCAGTTCCCGTTCCGGATCCGGGGCTTCCATTCCGACAACGGCAGTGAGTTCATCAATCGCACGGTCGCCCAACTGCTGAACAAGTTGCTGGCCGAACAGACCAAATCGCGCCCGCGGCATTCCAACGACAACGGCTTGGTGGAGGCCAAGAATGGCGCAGTGATCCGCAAGCACATCGGATACGGCTATATCGATTCCAGCAACGCCGACGCGCTCATGACCTTCTACCGTGAGCATTTCAATCCCTATTTGAATTTCCATCGGCCTTGTGGCGTGCCGGAAACGACGGCCGACCGGAAGGGCAAACAACGCCGGGTGTATCGCCGTTATGCAACGCCTTGGGAACTGCTGCAAGAGGCGCCAGAGTTCAGGCGCTGTCTGAAGGCTGGAGTCGCTGCCGAAGGCTTGCGGCGTGTCGCCAATACGCGCAGCGATACCGAAGCCGCCTGTCTCATGCAGGCAGCCAAGCATAAGCTCTTCGCCGCACTGCGGCAGAAACGCAGCGCATGAAGACAGCTGAGGAAATGACAGCCTGTGGACGCCGAGAAAAACCAACACCAGGGTTCCCTCCGCGCCCACAGGCTTTGGAAATCCCTGCGCGATTCCCATATTCCCGCAGCCGCGACGAGCGGTGATGTACTCAATCGATCGATCAAACACAAAAACAAGGAGGCCCGAAGCGCCGAACTCCGCTCCCCGCCTCAGGCTCATTCTTCAATTAGAAAATGCTGTGGGGAAAACAGCAGCAATCTAAAAGCAGCCAAACAAAATTAAGCGCTATCATGCTGCGCCGTCCAGCGCGATCAGACGCATTTTGAAATCAGTCCTCTGTTTTTCGAGTATCCCTAAGCGCTGCGATGTGGAAGCATCAACATTAATCACATCGGCTTCCAGCTTGCGGAATGTATGCCGGCCGAGTCACTGTAATCGGCGAAACCGCGCAACAGCCGCGTCTCAGCATCGTGCGTTCGTTCGTCTATATACTCTTTGAGTTGCTGCACAAACTGTTGGATGATCTGCTGCGTCACCTGCCGCGTAACTCGCTCGGCCTGACTGTCGAGCATCTGGGCCAGTTCGCCCCGTGTGATCGGTTTCTCGTTATCGATGTTCATACTCGAATGCGCAGCGATGAGCCTTACCCGCACCTCTGACTTCTATAATCTCAATTCTTGAGCTTTCCTCAACAAAATATTATCAACAAGCGAGATCGCAGGACGTTTCGTTTAACAATAGTGAAGTCTGCATAAAAATCAGAAGTTCAGAAAAATGATTCGACGCTATTTATTGTCTTTTGCGGTGGGAACAGGATTAACCGCAATTGCCGGAGCTGGTTGGGCTTCGTCTATCCCGGCAAACGACTGGAACATCGCCGGTCCGTTCGGCGGCACGGCGACGGCGGTCGCCCTTGATCCGGAAAATCCCAAGACCGTGTTAGCCGGGGGAAGAAATTCTTTGCTCTTTCAAAGTACGGATGCGGGGGCCAAATGGGATTTGCTCGATTTTCCGAAGAGAAACTTCGGCGAGATCACATCCCTGCTGGTCGATCCCAACGATTCGCACCACTATTTGGCCGGCATCATCGCCTCCGACAGGCCAGGCTTGTTCGAAAGCTCCGACGGCGGCAAAACTTGGACCCAGAACAAAAATGTCGACGCCGGAGTACGTGCCTTGGCGGCTTCCGCAAGCAACGCAAAGCGATTCGTGGCGGGAACCCTACGCGGCGTCATGCTCAGCGATGACTCGGGCAAGACCTGGACCCGCATCTCCGATCCCGATAATTTCGAAATGCGGGGCATCACTGCCGTGGCGATCGACAACAAGGATCCCAACACCATTTACGCCGGCACAGCTCACCTGCCGTGGCGAACCACCGACGGAGGCAAAACCTGGTCCTCCATCCACAAAGGCATGATCGACGACTCCGACGTTTTTTCCATCTACATCGATCCCAGCAAGCCCTCCGATATTTTTGCCAGCGCCTGCAGCGGTATTTACTCCAGCCCGGATCGTGGCGATATTTGGCACAAGCTGATGGGCATCCCCAACGGATACCGGCGCACTCACGTCGTACGGCAAGATCCGCTGGCGCAGGACACTATCTACGCCGGCACCACTCTCGGCCTGTTTAAAACCACCAATACCGGAAAAACCTGGAAGCCCTTGAACACCAACCAGGTAAATTCCATGGTCTTCGACCCTTCGCAACCCAAACAAATCTACATGGCGATGGAGTATGCCGGAGTCGGCAAAAGCGACAACAGCGGCGAGACAATTCAGCCGATTAACAATGGATTTGTCGATCGGCGGATCAGCGCAGTTACCGTTTCAGGCAATAAGCTGGTTGCCATCGAAACGGGCGTGGGCAATACCACCGGTGTCTATGTCAGTGGCGATCAAGGCAATTCTTGGCAGCCGCTGCAGAATGCACGAGGTTTGGATGGCGTCCATCTAAGAGCGATCGTGGGGACGCAAACCGATCCACACATTTTGCTGGCCGCCAGCCCACATCAAATGTATCGATCGGCTGACTCGGGGGCAAGCTGGAAGCCGATGGCTATTCGGCAGGTGATTGTGGAGCAACCCAAGCCCGTCACTCACACCGCTTCACCGTCAAGGTCGCGGACCTCGCGCGGAAGGACCACGGCCCGTGCGCGAACAAGCAGGCCCGCGAAGCCAAGAGTCGTCACCCGCGAGATTTCCCCTTCCGATATCGCCGGGCTATACACCGTTAATAACGGGTCCAAAAGACTTCTATTCGCCGCAACCAACCTCGGACTGCTGCGAAGCGAAGACATGGGCACACAGTGGAAGCTGGTCGAACTCCCCGCCTCAACAGGAGCTTCGGCGCTTTACTCAGCCCCAAATAATACGGGGTTTTTAATTGTTCGGTCTACTGCCGGCTTGTATATATCAAAAGATTTCGGCGAACATTGGGAACAATTAATGTTCCCAAAACCAGCATCGGAAATCAACGACATCGCCATTCCCGGCGACGAAAAAGCCCCCTTGTTAGCAGCCACAACATCCGGGTTATTTAGCTCTTCCGATGGCGGAGCTCAATGGTCGCAAGTAAAGGCCGGACTGCCGTCTTCTACTTTTAATTCAGTGACTTACAACCCCAATGACGCTTCCATGGCCTATGCGGTCGAGTACGGCCAACTTTTTCAATCTACCGATGCCGGGACGTCCTGGACGGAGATTCCTACCTCCATGCCGGCGCTGCAAATCCGAAGCTTATGGATGCCTCATCAGGACTTGAACCGGCTTTATGCCGTCACAAATGACTTAGGAATTCTCTTTCGTAATTAGGGTCATTTCCGCTAACATCAGGAGTTGAAGTTAGTTACCGTCAGTTTCAGGGAGGAGAAGGATGAAGACTCGGCACAGGATTAAGCCGATAGGAAGGGTGGTAGTGGGGATGGGGTTATGCCTTGGCATGGCCGTCTATGGGCAGGAGCCCACCCCGGGTGCCAGCCCGAATCAGAACACGGCCCCGGCAACGGGCAACCCGAATCAGGAGGCGACGCCACCGGCCGGTGCCAACGGCCAGATGACCCCGCCCAATGCCGACACCCAAGCCACGCCCGGCACCAGCGAGACGCAGAGCACGGGCGAAACACAGCCGGGCATGACTCCGGCTCAGGGCCGAAAGAACATGGCTAGCAGCAATGCCACCGGCGATCAGTTGCCCGACATTGTGGAGCTGAACCCGTTCGGCGGCATCAGCTTGTTCGGACAGGTGAACCGCGGCTTGGACACCAAGCTGATCACCGGCGGCGTGGCCGGTGGCCGCGTGGCCTGGAACGCCAGCCGCTACGTCGGTATCGAGCTGGCCTATGACTATGCGGTGAACAACGTACGCCTGGTCACCCCCATCCGGCCCGGCTTGCCGAGCTACGATTTCGGCAATCGGATTCACAACATCATGTTGAACCCGATCTTCAATCTCACCCCGCGCGGCTCGCGCGTGCAGCCGTACTTGACCGTCGGCGTAGGGGCGATGAACTTTTATCCCACCGGCGATGCCAAGAACATCGCGCGCACCCCTAGCGTGAACGCCACCTATGGCTCGGGCAATTTGAATGACAACCTGCAAGTCGCCCTGAACTACGGCGGCGGCGTCAAGTTCCACTTGAGCGATCACTTCGGGTTGCGCTTCGACGCGCGCGGCTTCTTTTCGCGCAATCCCACCTTCAACCTGCCCAACTATCCCACCGGAGGCCTTTACATTCCGCGCGGCGACCATCTGAACGGCCTGCAAGCCACTGCCGGTGTCGTGTTCTATCTCGGCCAGGGCAAGTGCCCGCCGATGCCGCCCGTGCCGCCGCCCCCCGCGCCGCTCAATGCCGGTGCCGTCACCGGGGCCGAAGGCGCGACCATCTGCCAGGGCAAGCCGGTCACCTTGCACTCCACCGCCACCGGACCGGCCGGCCACAGCTTGAAGTATGCCTGGACGCTGAACGGCCAACCGGCCGACGCCACCGGCGCGGACTTCACCTTTACCCCCAACAACGCGGGTACCTTTAACGTGCAGGTGACCGTCACCGACACCACTCCCCCCCCGCCGCCGATGGAGAAACCCAAGAAGTTCCCCGAACGCTGCTGGATCCAGCCGCCCACACCGCCGCCTCCGGCGCCGGTCACCGCGACCGCGACCGTCACCGTGAGCGAAAACACGCCCACCATCTCTAGCGTCACCGCGACCCCGACCGAGCTGACCTGCGCGGCCGACACTACCGGCACCCATACCGCTACCTTAGCGGCGCAAGCGGACGCCTCGGCCTGCGGCGGCAATCTCACCTACAAGTGGACTGTCAGCGAGGGCAGCGTCAGCAACGACTCCAGCGCCAATGCCACCTTCGACGCCTCTACCCTGAACTTCGAGGGCGGCGCGCAAGGCCAGACCAAAACCGTCACCGCCACGGTTACCGTCACCAGCGAAACCGGCCAGACGGCCTCTAAGACCGTCGATATTCCGGTCAAGTGCCCACCCCAGTTCGTCCGACTCGACGACGTGATCTTTGCCAAGAACAACGCCCGGGTCAATAACTGCGGCAAGCGCGTCCTGATCGACGAAGCCGCCCCGCGCGTGGCCAACGGCGATTACACCATCGTCCTGGTCGGTCATCGCGACAGCGACGAACGCACCAACGCGGCTCCCACACGCACCCGTGGCCGCCGGCGCGGTGCGCCCACCTCGCTCGACGAACAGCGCGTCCTCAACGCCGCCGCTGTCCTGAGCGGCGGTACCGGCACCTGCGGCAAGGTCGATCCCTCCCGCATCAAGGTCGATTGGGTTGCCACCGACCAGACCTCCGAACCGCGTCCGGGACTCTGCGGCACCTCCAATCTCCCGGCCGAAAAGGAACGCCGCGGCAATACCGTCAGCGAGGCGGACAAGAACCGCCGCGTCGAGGTCTACCTGGTCCCCAGCAACAGCTCGGCCAACCCACCGGCGGTCAAAAACCTCCAGCCGCTCCCCGAGCAGCAGGTCAAAGCCCTCGGCTGCCCCCGCTAACCACCCGCTCTACCTAGCACCACCAAACAGAAAGGGCCCGGCTTCCCAGCCGGGCCCTTTCTGTTGTTAAAAGACCTTAGGAAACAAACATTTTTAGAACTTTATGCTTTTTTCTACTATAATTTCTTTAAAAAGCAGTCGATAAGGCTATTAGAGCTATTCGTTACGTTCTTTTTCAGGCGTAATGGAACTTATTGCGCTAGCATCAATAAGCGATGTTGCTTAAGAACTCTCGTTTGGAGGAGAAGGATGAAGACTCGGCACAGGATTAAGCCGATAGGAAGGGTGGTAGTGGGGATGGGGTTATGCCTTGGCATGGCCGTCTATGGGCAGGAGCCCACCCCGGGTGCCAGCCCGAATCAGAACACGGCCCCGGCAACGGGCAACCCGAATCAGGAGGCGACGCCACCGGCCGGTGCCAACGGCCAGATGACCCCGCCCAATGCCGACACCCAAGCCACGCCCGGCACCAGCGAGACGCAGAGCACGGGCGAAACACAGCCGGGCATGACTCCGGCTCAGGGCCGAAAGAACATGGCTAGCAGCAATGCCACCGGCGATCAGTTGCCCGACATTGTGGAGCTGAACCCGTTCGGCGGCATCAGCTTGTTCGGACAGGTGAACCGCGGCTTGGACACCAAGCTGATCACCGGCGGCGTGGCCGGTGGCCGCGTGGCCTGGAACGCCAGCCGCTACGTCGGTATCGAGCTGGCCTATGACTATGCCGTGAACAACGTGCGCCTGGTCACCCCCATCCGGCCCGGCTTGCCGAGCTACGATTTCGGCAATCGGATTCACAACATCATGTTGAACCCGATCTTCAATCTCACCCCGCGCGGCTCGCGCGTGCAGCCGTACTTGACCGTCGGCGTAGGGGCGATGAACTTTTATCCCACCGGCGATGCCAAGAACATCGCGCGCACCCCTAGCGTGAACGCCACCTATGGCTCGGGCAATTTGAATGACAACCTGCAGGTCGCCCTGAACTACGGCGGCGGCGTCAAGTTCCACTTGAGCGATCACTTCGGGTTGCGCTTCGACGCGCGCGGCTTCTTTTCGCGCAATCCCACCTTCAACCTGCCCAACTATCCCACCGGAGGCCTTTACATTCCGCGCGGCGACCATCTGAACGGCCTGCAAGCCACTGCCGGTGTCGTGTTCTATCTCGGCCAGGGCAAGTGCCCGCCGATGCCGCCCGTGCCGCCGCCCCCCGCGCCGCTCAATGCCGGTGCCGTCACCGGGGCCGAAGGCGCGACCATCTGCCAGGGCAAGCCGGTCACCTTGCACTCCACCGCCACCGGACCGGCCGGCCACAGCTTGAAGTATGCCTGGACGCTGAACGGCCAACCGGCCGACGCCACCGGCGCGGACTTCACCTTTACCCCCAACAACGCGGGTACCTTTAACGTGCAGGTGACCGTCACCGACACCACTCCGCCCCCGCCGCCGATGGAGAAACCCAAGAAGTTCCCCGAACGCTGCTGGATCCAGCCGCCCACACCGCCGCCTCCGGCGCCGGTCACCGCGACCGCGACCGTCACCGTGAGCGAAAACACGCCCACCATCTCTAGCGTCACCGCGACCCCGACCGAGCTGACCTGCGCGGCCGACACTACCGGCACCCATACCGCCACCTTAGCGGCGCAAGCGGACGCCTCGGCCTGCGGCGGCAATCTCACCTACAAGTGGACTGTCAGCGAGGGCAGCGTCAGCAACGACTCCAGCGCCAATGCCACCTTCGACGCCTCTACCCTGAACTTCGAGGGCGGCGCGCAAGGCCAGACCAAAACCGTCACCGCCACGGTTACCGTCACCAGCGAAACCGGCCAGACGGCCTCTAAGACCGTCGATATTCCGGTCAAGTGCCCACCCCAGTTCGTCCGACTCGACGACGTGATCTTTGCCAAGAACAACGCCCGGGTCAATAACTGCGGCAAGCGCGTCCTGATCGACGAAGCCGCCCCGCGCGTGGCCAACGGCGATTACACCATCGTCCTGGTCGGTCATCGCGACAGCGACGAACGCACCAACGCGGCTCCCACACGCACCCGTGGCCGCCGGCGCGGTGCGCCCACCTCGCTCGACGAACAGCGCGTCCTCAACGCCGCCGCTGTCCTGAGCGGCGGTACCGGCACCTGCGGCAAGGTCGATCCCTCCCGCATCAAGGTCGATTGGGTTGCCACCGACCAGACCTCCGAACCGCGTCCGGGACTCTGCGGCACCTCCAATCTCCCGGCCGAAAAGGAACGCCGCGGCAATACCGTCAGCGAGGCGGACAAGAACCGCCGCGTCGAGGTCTACCTGGTCCCCAGCAACAGCTCGGCCAACCCACCGGCGGTCAAAAACCTCCAGCCGCTCCCCGAGCAGCAGGTCAAAGCCCTCGGCTGCCCCCGCTAACCACCCGCTCTACCTAGCACCACCAAACAGAAAGGGCCCGGCTTCCCAGCCGGGCCCTTTCTGTTGTTAGACTAACTTTCACACTCCCATGCAAAGATCTCTCACTCGTTTTTCTCTTCCTCTCTTCCCCATTTGCCTGTTCATGATTGCTATGGCAGAAGCCGCATCGCCCTCGTTCTCCATCGACCAGGTGATGAGTTCGCCGTTTGCCTCATCCCCTATCGCCGCTCCTCAAGGCGCAACAGTGGCTTGGCTAATAAATGAGGCGGGACGGCGAAATATATGGGTCGCCGAAGCGCCCGTCTGGAAAGGCCGCCGGCTGACAAATTTCAACGAGGACGACGGGCAGGAGATTGCGGAACTAGCCTGGGCTCCCGATGGGAAAACTCTCTATTTCGCCCGGGGCGGAGATTTCGAAACGGGACGTGACAATCCCAACCCAGCAGCACTGCCCGAGAAGCCAGGCCAGTCCGTCTGGATGGTGACGCTCGATGGATCAACTGCTAAAAAATTAACCGAAGGTCACGCCCCCGCCGTCTGCCCCGATGATCGGTCGCTAGCATTTCTGCGAAACGGACAAATCTTCACCATGACCGCAGATGGCAAAAACGCAACGAATCTGCTGACGCAGAAGGATTCAGCTACCGACCTCCAATGGTCACCCGACGGCAGCATGCTCGCCTTTACTATCGAACGGAAGGAACACAGCTTCATCGGTGTGTATACCGCGGCGACCAAAAGCCTACGCTACCTCGATCCGAGCGTTGATAAAGACTCGAGCCCGGTGTGGTCACCCGACAGCACGCAAATCGCTTTCATCCGGATTCCCGCTTCCAGCCGGGCATTCGACTTTGGCCCGGTGCGGGAAGGACAGCCATGGTCTGTACGCATCGCCGATGCAAAGGACGGCAAAGGTCAAGAAGTGTTTCAGGCCGATGAAGGCGCGGGTAGCGTCTTTCATGCAGTTGTTGGTGATCACCAGATTCTATGGACAGGAGACAACCATCTGGTATTCCCCTGGGAGAAGACGGGCTGGAATCATCTTTACAGCATTTCAACGACAGGCGGGAAGGCAAGGGAGCTCACGCCCGGTCAAGGCGTTGTGGAGCATGTCGGACAGGCTGCGGATCGAAAAGCGATTTATTATTCGACGAACATCGGCGACATCGACCGAAGACATCTTTGGATGCTGACGGACAGCGGATCACGAGAAATCACCCGGGGCAAGGGCATCGAATGGGCTCCTACGCCGGTTGCGGACCATTCCGCGATTGTGTATCTCGCCTCCAGCTATAACGAAACAGCTCACGCCATGGCAAGAAACGAGAAAAACGAGACGAAACCATTGGCTCCGCAAACAATTCCTTCGGAGTTTCCTGCGTCAGCATTGGTGCAGCCGCAACCAGTGATGATTACCGCGGCGGATGGACTGGCCATCCATGGACAAGTCTTCTTACCGCCTAACGCAAAGAGTGGGAAGCGCCATCCGGCGCTTATTTTTTTTCACGGTGGATCACGACGGCAAATGCTGCTCGGGTATCACTACATGGGCTACTATTCAAACGCTTATTCAATGAATCAGTACTTAGCCAGTCAAGGCTACATCGTCTTGTCGGTGAACTATCGGAGCGGGATTGGGTACGGCCTCAGTTTCCGTGAAGCGTTGCACTACGGCGCGACCGGGGCGAGTGAATATAACGACGTGGTGGGTGCCGGGCTGTACATGAAATCACGCACGGACGTAGATCCGAACCGCATCGGCGTGTGGGGCGGCTCTTATGGAGGCTATTTAACCGCTTTAGCGCTGGCTAAAGCCTCCGATTTATTTGCCGCCGGCGTCGATTTCCATGGTGTTCACGACTGGAATTTAGAAATTCCTAACTTTGTCCCGGCCTATGATGTCCGAATGCAGCAGGATGCCGCGAAGATCGCCTACGAATCGTCACCCTTGGCGTATGTGAGTACATGGAAGTCACCGGTACTGCTGATTCAAGGCGACGACGACCGGAATGTTCCCTTCACCGAGACGATACGGCTGGCCGAAGCGCTCCGGAAACAGCATGTTCCCTTCGAGCAGCTCATTTTTCCAAACGAAATACACGATTTCTTACTGGAAAGAAGTTGGGTGACGGCATACAAAGCAACGGCCGACTTTTTCTCCCGGAAGCTAAGCGCCGAGACGCGCTAGGCCCCCCTTCCCCGCTTTAACAAGGAGAATCGGAAAGCTCGAAGGGGAGCGGTATCCGGAATTTCACGCAAAGCTGGTAGGCCGCTAAGCGGCATTTGGGAATTAACGATGCAGGCAATCCCCGCGCGGGAGTGATTGCCGTGATTATGAGGCCGAACAGCTTTTCATTGTGCAGCTAGCACATGCTTGACCCGACAGTCGTCTGAACAATAGAAGAAATCTTGCTGCCCGATCCTGCGCTGGAAGCGAGTAGATTCAGAAACAAATGTTCCGCAAACCGGATCCTTGTGAAGTACGCCGGCTTCAGGAGTTTTGGGAGACTGCCCTCTCGATTGGGAATTGCCCGAAGCAGAAGCGGAACTTGAGATGCCTCTCATCAGTCCTATAATCACGGCGCGCGCAACAGTAATAACAGCAATGGTAAGAAGCAGCTCAACAATCGCGCGTAACATAAAGACAAACTAAATACTATTTTACTGGGGACAGTTCAACGCTATCCCCAGTAGACGAAAGCAATTCCAAACGCTACTTCTTTTTCTTACCGGATGGAACCGCCGGATTATGTATATTAGTTTGAACTTTTTCGCCTAGTGCTTGCAACATTGCTTGCGCTTCTTGCGCATGTGCGCCATTTGGCTGCAGCTGAAGATACTTCTGAAGTGCCGGTGCGGTATCTGGCGGATACGATTGCTGACCGGTTTTTGGATCCACTGTTCCCTTCATCATCAGCGTACTGCCAAGCTGATAGTCGGCCTCGGCATAGCTAGGATCGGCTGCTACCGCCTTTTTGAAGTATTCAGATGCCTCAGCGGCCTTTCCGTTGTTGACAAGCATCGCACCGATATTGAAATTCGCCTTGGCGGACATTGTCGGGTCCAGTTGAGCCGCTTTGCTCAATGCCTCTGTCGCCTCAGGAAACTTCTTCTGAGCCCCATAAAGATTGCCAAGCTGGTTATATGTGCCGGCGTCGTCCGGCTTCAGTTCCAACGATTTCTTATAAGCCGCGGCAGCCTTGTCGTAGGAAGCATTTTTCTGATCCCCTGTCTGGGTGCTTGCTAAACCGACGTAAGCTTCTCCCAAATTCTGCCACACAGCCGTTTGCGAGGCGTCCATTTCGCTCGCTTTGGTCAGCGAATCCGCTGCTACTTGATAGTTCTTTGCTTTCAAGGCATCAATGCCGGATGTAAAGGCGTCGTTTAGGGCTTTGTTTTTCTTAATTGCCTCGGAGCGCTCCTTCATTTGAGAAGCGAGCTTTTCTTTTTGCTCTTTACTCATGCCGCGCTCTTGCTCTGCTGTCGGTTGACCGGTTTGAGCTGACTGCTGAGCAGCAGCCTGCGCTTGTTGCATTCTCGCGGTATTGAAATTGACCGGCGGAGTGTCGCCAAATTGTGACTTCACTCCCGTCACCTTATCCATAACCTGGCCGTCGACCGAACAGGTAATATCGTAAGTTCCTAGAGGAAGGCCTGTGTAAAACCAGTGTCCTTTTTTGTTAGATTTAACGTGATAGTTGCCCTTGATATCGGTGCGATGCAAGTCAATCACCGCGCCCTTTACGGGCTGGCTGTTTCCATCCTTTACGTCGCCTTCTAGGGTGGTTACTTGAGCCCATGCGGAACAGACCACAAGGGAAGCAATACCGCCTAGGAGAAGGGAGCGCCGCAGCTTGGCGAACATATAATTAAAAATCTCCTAATCTTTACGCAGTCACGAGCCTTCGCCCGCACTAATTTCAGCCCCAGGATACTACAGCTATAATCAACAAATCGTCGAATTGGATTTGGCAGCCCGGCGAAGACAATCTCCACTCGAATAGATACAAGCTTTTCGTTGCGTAACCTGAGGCTCCGCAACCTCCTCCAATTGGTTCGCATCCTAACTAATTGAAAAGGGAAATCTTTTGTATTACTCTTTCGATAATGGGGTTATAGATGGTACGGGGTAAATTTCGAATTGTGGCCGTAGGCGTTATTACATTACTGACGCAGGCTTCTTTACTATTCGCGCAGACACTAAGTCGCGCGGAGGAACTGTATAAACGAACCGATTACGAAGGCTCGCTGGCGCTGGTCGGAAAAAACAGAAACGATCCACCGGCAAACTTTCTACGCGGTCGTGATTATTACATGATGGGCGACTTCAAGAAGGCTGCCGGTTCTTTCCAGGACGCGATCGCTGGTGATCCAAAGAATAGTGAATACGTGGATTGGTTGGGTAGGGCTTACGGCAAACGAGCAGAAACCAGTAATCCATTTTCCGCGCCCGGCTATGCGTCGAAGGCAAGGCAGGCATTTGAGCGATCGGTGGAACTGAACGGAAAAAACAACGAAGCTCTTAGCGATTTGTTCGACTACTACTTGGAGGCACCTGGTTTCCTGGGCGGCGGATCCGACAAAGCGTCGCTGGTAGCACAGAAGATCGCATTAGTCGATCCAGCCGAAGGATACTTTGCCAAGGCACAGCTCGATAAAAAAGACCATCGATTTCAACTGGCTGAGCAGCACCTGCGTCAAGCGGCAGCCTCTGCTCCTCAACAGGTGGGGCGGCTCATCGATCTGGCGAAATTTTTGGCAATGCAAGGGCGAGCGCAAGAAAGTGACCAAATCTTTCTGCAAGCAAAGCAGTTAGCGCCAGACGCGCCGCAAGTTTGGTTTGCGCGCGCCGATACGTTGATTCACGGAAAACGGAACCTGGACGAAGCGAAAAACTTACTGCAAAGATACCTGCAAGCCGACATCACTGTGGACGACCCGCCCAAGTATCAGGCAGCAAAGTTGTTGAAAGAGACAAGCGGCGCTTAGGGCGCTGATCGTTGTCCTGACATGAATTTCTCCGAAGCGGTCCGTTTCAGCCTTCATGCACTGCAAGCAAATCGGCTTCGCACCTTCCTTACCGCTCTTGGACTGATTATTGGCAATGCCTCTGTCATTCTGGTAGTCACTATTTCGCTGGCCAGCAAGGATCTCATTCTAGATCAAATTCGAGGGATCGGTTCCAATCTGATCTATGCGACTTACGATAGCGGTGGTCAAAATTCAGCGCAAGTACAAGCCGATTTCATCAGCTTGAACGATCTGACCGCCTTGCGCGATGATCTTGGCGCTCGCATCGTGGCGGCTACTGGAGTGATGCAGCGCAGCAGCCAAATTGTTATCAATGGGCAAGTGCACGGTGTCACGTTCGATGGGGTGGACGCCGATTATGCCGAGGTCCGCAATATCGTTCGTGTGTCCGGCCGGCTTTTCGACCCCAGCGACATCTCGCTGCGCGAACATGTGGCTTTGCTCACCGATAAGCTGGCGACGAAGATCTTTGGAAGCCAGGATGCCGCTTTAGATCAACACATACGAGTCGATCAGCTTGATTTCACGGTGGTAGGCAGTTTTCGGGAAAAGACCAGCACCTTCGGCATCAACGAGATTAATGACGACACCATTCTCATACCGATCTCCGTAATGCGTAACTTCATGCAGTACGATCGTGTGGATCCGGTTTACCTGCAAGCCCGGTACGCTCCCGATGTGCCGGGAATCACCGAAGAAGTGAAGAACGTTTTGCGGTCCCGCCACCGCGCGGGCGCTAAGTATGACGTGAATAATCTCTCCGCCATTCTGAGTACTGCCGATCAGATCGCAACGGTGCTGAGCGTTGTACTCGTGATCGTTTCTACGTTGGCGTTACTGATCTCCGGTATCGGCATTATGAATATTATGCTGGTTACGGTAACGGAGCGTACCCGGGAGATCGGGCTGCGCATGGCTGTCGGCGCATCTCGTTACGAAGTGTTAATGCAGTTTCTGGTGGAGTCGGTGCTGATCAGCGTAATCGGTGGCGCGATTGGCATTGTCCTGGGATTAATGATCCCGCTCAGCGTTCGGTACTTCACCGATCGTGTGACCATTACAATATCACCGTGGTCCGTGATTGTGGCCTTTGGCGTCTCCTTTGCGGTCGGCGTAGGATTCGGACTGCTGCCTGCTCAAAGAGCTTCGCGGCTAAACCCTACCGAAGCGCTACGCTACGAGTAATTCTGCCTGCTTTCGACTGGTGTTCTCCGCTATATTCTTGATAATCTGAGATGGAATTGTAATCCGACCTACTATCAACAGTAGGGATCGGGTATTCAAAAAATGATAGGAGTCAATGAAAACAGCGCAGGAAGATGCCTGTACTCAGAAGAATATTGCAATTGGGCTAATGTTTCGAGCAAGAACTGCCGATGAGTGATGTAGCGACAGGAAGTCCGCGCGAAACATGAAAGTATTAGTAGCCGATGATAGCGCCCCGTCTAGAACTTTACTGAAGGCCGCGCTGCTGCGCTGGGGATACGAAGTAATAGCGGTCGAAAGTGGCATTAAAGCCTGGGATATATTGGCTTCAGACAATCCTCCGCCGATGGCAATCCTCGATTGGGTAATGCCAGTCAAGTCTGGGCCTGAATTAACGGGTCCCGACGTGTGCCGTCGTATTCGGGAGACGCACCGGGAACCATATACCTATTTACTGCTGCTGACGTCCAAGCACACTAAAGATGAGATCGTGGAGGGCATGGAAGCAGGAGCAGACGATTACGTCGTAAAACCATGGGACGAGCACGAGCTTATGGTCCGGCTACGCGCGGGCAAGCGGATCATCGATCTGCAAATGGATTTGCTGTTGGCGAGGGAAGAACTCCGTGAGCGCGCCAACAAAGATCTGCTGACGATGCTTCCGAATCGCGCCGCGATCGACGAAGTATTGCAGCATGAGTTCGATCGGTGTCATCGCGATAGCTGCACGGTCGGCATTATTTTGTTGGATATCGATCATTTCAAGAAAATCAACGATACCTACGGGCACTTCGCCGGCGACTCGGTGCTGCGGGAGACAGCAGCGCGTCTCCGAAACAATATCCGAAGCTACGATCAAGTGGGGCGATACGGCGGAGAGGAGTTCTTAATTGTATTGCCGAACTCCGACATGGTACAGGCAACGCAACAAGCAGAGCGAATTCGTAGCATGCTCCATAACGAATCCATGAAGATCGAGGGGACCGAACTACTCGTCACGGCGAGCTTCGGCGTCACTGTTCTTGACGGTCATGCTGGAAATCCCGCTCTTTTTGTGCGTGTCGCCGATGAAGCGCTGTACAAAGCGAAAGCGGGCGGACGCAATCTGGTGGTGCATCTCAGCCTGGACGAATCGACACAAAAAACCGAGTAGTTAGGCGCGAAAGTCGGGCCGCGAGCATTGCTATACTAGCGAATGTTGCGCCCGTAGCTCAGCTGGATAGAGCGTCTGGCTACGAACCAGAAGGCCGGGTGTTCGAATCACTCCGGGCGCACCATTCTCAGGTTTTCATCCTCGCCATAAAGTAAAAGCCCGCTAACGCAAAGATAATGTCGGGCGACCACGCCGCCATTGCCGCCGGCAGTTGATTAAGATCACCGATCTGTTCAAATACCGTTCCAATTGTCCAATAAGCAATCGCAATTCCAAAGCTGATGCCGACACCGGTCATTGCTCCGCGACTGCCTGCAATAAAGGCGAACGGAACACTCAGAAGAGCCATGATGAAGGCAAATAGGGGAACAGCGAATTTCTTGTAATATTGCACCTGCAGCGGGGTGGTGTCGACGCCGCTGGCTTTTGCCTCGCTGATGTAGTTGCCCAGTTCCTCGAAATTCATCTCCTTGTACTCTTTCACCTCTTTGACAAACCAGGTCGGCGGTTCGTTTAGTTCGGGGAAGATGGCTTCGGAGTTGTAGAAGTTCTTGTAATGATCGGTGCTGCCATGGCTATCGTGACTCATGCCTTTTTCGAAGAGCCAAGTCTTTTTCGCTGGAATCCAGCGGGCGGTCTCGGCCGAGATTTGATGAGTAATCTGAAATGTCTTAGGATCGAGTTCGTAGACATTCACCTTCGACATCAGGTTTTGGTTAGGGTCCAGGAATTGGTAATTGTAGATTCGCGATTGCTCACCGTACACCCACTTGCGGTCACGTCGGAGATAGGTTTGGACCGGTTTTTTCTTTATTTCGGCGCGGAGCATCTCCTGGCGGCGATTTGCTTCAGGGATATACGATTGATCGAAGCCGAAGAGCAGGAGACTGACGGCAAAGCTTGCGACTAAGACGGGAACAGCGAGACGATGGACGCTGACTCCTCCGGCTTTGAATGCGGTGACTTCGTTGTATTTGGCGAGAATGCCGAAACAGATGAGAGAGGCGACCAGCGTTCCGATAGGAGTGAGATCGTAGAAAAGCTTGGGAGCGAGATGCCACAAGTAATCGAGCATCGTGGACATCGGGATATCGTTTTTGACCATGTCGCCCAGGAGTTCGAAAAAAGTAAACACCTCGATCAGAAGCACGAGGGCGACCAACAGAACGCTGAAGTAGAAGATAAATCCATTCAGGACGTAAGCGTCAATTAGCATCGGCCGAAAAGAGAAGCGGCGCACGGATCGGATGCGGGCTTTTCCACGGACGGGCTGAAAGGATTTGAATTTTCGTAGAACACGAAGAAAATAGGCACGCAGCCAGCCGACCAGATCGCGGTCGCCTGGTCTTTCCAAACGAGCGAGCATGAAAGCCCCTGCAACGGCGAATACGGCATTGGGCATCCACACCGCGATGGGGACCGGAAGACTGCCCTTCTTCGCCAAACCGATCAGGGTGATAAAGCCGAGATAGTACAAGAAGGCGAGGACGACGGTAAATACGAAAGCGGAGGATTTGCCGCCTTTGCGGGAGGAGATGCCGAGTGGAATACCGACTAAGGCGAGTAAGACGCAAGCAAACGGCAGGGCAAACCGCTGTTGGAGTTCGATGGCGGATTCGGTGTAGTCGGCGCGAGAAAGATTAGGTGTCTGATAAACGTGATTCCAGAGCGAGACGGTGTCCATCTCTTGCGCGGGCTTGTTTACTTGCAGATCGGTGGGCTTTTGCGCCTGTAACGATTCGATCTGTACGGGAGCTGCTTCGGTAATCACTTTGCCATCTTTGTCGCGGTAGTTACTACGGACATTTTGCATGTCCAGGATGATGCGGTTGTGCGCCGGGTCTGGGTGCGGAATCGTTTGTTGCGCGACAAGGATACGCGGACCTTCGCCGCGATCTTTTCCCTGTTGTTTCAGTTCGTCCAGTGGCGTGACATCCGCCATGAATACCTTATTCCAGACGACCTGTTTGCCGAGCGTGAAAACGTCGCCGACATAAAGGATGGTGTTGGGAAATTCCTCATCGAAGATACGGGATTCGATGTTGCCGGTCAGCTGGGCGGCCGCCAGATTGCGGGCGATATCGGATTCCAGGTGAAGAGAAAGCGGAGTGAGCCACAGCGAAGAGAGCGCGGTGACGATGAGCGACAGAAGAGCAAAGAGCAGAACGGGGCGGGCGACAGAACTACTGGAGATGCCTGATGCACGAATGGCGGTGATTTCGCTATCGGCCGACATGCGGCTCAATCCTAGTAAAATGCCGACGAGCACGCCGAGCGGTAAAGCAAACGGAATGGTGGAGGGCAGCGCGTACAGAAAGAGTTCCGCGACGATGGTGGGCGGGGCCGAGGTGCGCACTAAGACTACCGAGAGTTTTTCGATCGTGCGTAGAAAGAGGACAAAGATGAACAGGAGCGTTCCGAGACTTGCGCCAACTAGAACTTCACGGAAGATCGCACGACTGAGAATTCTCATCTAATAACGAATGCCGGCGCTAATGCCGAGCCACTAACAAGGGCGCGGGAACGATGGGCGGCTTATTCCCCTGCCCTTCGGCGTGGGCCAGATCGACACTATCGAATAACAGCGAGGGACAGATAACCGACGAGGTAGTGGCGTCGGAGGTTGCGTTCGCCCAATCGAATGTTCCGCCGTTGTTCACGTAATTCAAAACGTAAGGGTGGTCGGAGGCAGCATCCACGTCGCGCAGATCCTTCGCGCTGAACTCTTTAAATCGCAAACCACGGACGAGTTCTTCGCGACCATCGGGGTACACACGATAGGCGAGCAGCGGCGCGGTAACGGAACGAGTGCTGCCGCTTTTCTGTAGCTGTGCGACCATTTCTTGCAAGTCTTCCAAGCCGGCGGTCGAGGGAAAATCCATACGACGGATGAGCAGGCCATATTTCAGGCCGGCGGATTTCACTCTGTCGATCAGCTTTGCTTTCATTTGAGACTCCGGAACAGTCTGGCCGGCCTGAATGAACAGGTTGCCGAATACCGGTAGATTAGCTCCCCATGGACCGGGCAGACGCGCGTGGCCGTTGGACGCGTTCCAATTGCGGACGGGTTGGCGAGTGAGAAGAAAACCTTTGAATACTCCTTTGTCCACCAGAGTAACGCGCTGGGCCGGAACGCCTTCTTCGTCCACATCGTATTGTCCGGCGAGCGTTTTCCCACCGAAGGTTTTCTGGCTGGGATCATCGACGATGGTCAGCCACTCGGGCGTTACTTTGGAACCGACGCGGGAGGACCAGACGCCGTCGATGGTCTGCACGCGGCTTTGGAATTCGGTCGGCGTGACCGGCTTCCGCGCTAGACGAGTGGCGTCGGTGAGTAGTTGCGCGACTAAGCCGGGCGCGGCTTCGCCTTCGAATAAGACGGGACCGCTGTAGTCTTCGGCGGCAGGCGCTTTGACGAGAGCGTCTGTTTCCGAAGCGACTGCATCGGCTTCTTTGCGGAGATCTTCTTCTTTGGGGAGTTCCGATGGATGAACAACGGTAATCAGGCGATGGTTCCAGACGCGACTATTATCCGGGGCGATACCGGCCGCAACGATGTCAACGGAGCTTAATTCTTGCGGAACACGAACAACGGTTCCTTCACTGGTCACCAAGCGCAATGTGGACGAGATGGCGCGAACACGCACGTTGGAAGAAACCACGGCGGGGTGGGCGGCGAAGCGCGCCGATACGTTGCGGATGACTGCTTCCCACTGTTTATCGTCGAACTGAAGCGATGGAACGGGTTGGACGATTGTAGCGGGCTTTACGGGCGCAAAATCGGGAGTATTCTCGGGGGTAGCGAGTTCGCGCAAGGTGTTTCGTTTGCGGGCGATTTGTTCAGTGGAGACTTTATAGGTGCCGTCGGTGTCGAGCCATAGCGCGGTACGGATCGCTCCGTAATTGTTGTCCAGCGGCAACGGTCCAAAGTGGACGGGCGCGGTAAACACCGAATTAGTGTTGTCGAAGGAGTAGTTGCCGACGCGCACTTGAATGACGGGGACACGAACTCGCGTCCGGGCCGACGAGACGATACCGCCAAGACTGCCGGTGATGGCGGCTTCTTCGGCATCGTTGCTGGTGTAGCCGATGAAGTACGGCTTATCGAGGTTGCTTAGCTGGAGAGTTTTGGAGCGGGCAAGCTCGTCGAGCATGGCGCGTAGTTGTACGTCGTCACGTACGGCGGGCGGCAGTTCCGCGGCCGAAAGCAAGCTGGGCATAACAGCGCAGAGCGCGGCGGCAATCGACATCAGTCTAGTTTTACTTGGCATCTAGTTCACCTCCGGGCGGGGCAGCAAAGGCTGCCGTTGTTGTGAGTTTTGCTTCTTCTGGATTTCGATTTCCGAGACAAGGATGGCGGGAGAGACCGCCGAGACGGGAACGCTGCCCGATTCGGCGCCGCAGTAGCCGTTGAAGATTTCGGCATGGTTCGAGGTGGCAAGGATCCTTTGAAAGCTGGAGAGCGGCGTGCCGACAATATCGACGCCACGGATGAGTTCGTCGGGGCGGCCGTCGGCGTACACGCGATAGACGATCAACGGGACCACGGTGAAGGCTTGCAGTCCTTGGCGGCGGGTGGTGGTGTAGCCGCTGGAGACTTCTTCGAAGTAGAGGCCATACGGTTTGCCTTGGCGCTTCACTTCAGCGATCAACTGGTTGCGGAGTTCGGCATTGGAGACTTGTTTGGAGGACTCGACGATGAGGTTCGATTGGCGGGATTCGACTTCATAGCCGGGCTGGCGGCGGCCGTGGCCGTTCGAGTGCTGGAATTCGCCTACCGGAGAGCGGGAAAGCAGGAAGGTTTTCAGGACGCCTTTGTCGACGACATCGACGGGACGGGCTTTGACGCCTTCATCGTCGTATTCGTAATAGCCGATGAGCTGGTGGCCGTCGTAACTGCGGCGAGTGGGATCGAAGGAAACGCTGATGAAGCTGGGCAGAACCGATTGCCCGATCATCTTGGTGAAGGTTTGGCCTTCGGCCTCGTCCTTCTGGCGGTGGCCTTCGATGCGGTGGCCGAAGATTTCGTGAAAGAAGACGGCGGCGGCACGGCCGGAGAGGATGGCGGGGCAGAGGATGGGCTCGGCGGGCGGGGCTTTCAGGAGAGCGTCCATTTGACCGGCGACCTTTTCTACGCTCGCCTGGACGAGTTTGGGAGCGGGCAGGTGCGCCGGGTCGGCGGCTTCCATGGTGGAGAAGAGCTGGAGCGGCATACCGTCGGCGGCGAGGGTGGAGGCGGCAATTTCCAGGCGGAACAGGTTATCGCCGCGTTGGACGGCTGTGCCCTCGGTGTTGACGAAGGTGCGAATTTCATGGCGGGCTTGAAAGTTCACAGTGGACTCGAGAATGCCGGGGTGTTTGGAGAATCCGGCGGACCAGTTTCTCAGTTTCCGGGACCACTCGTCCATGTCGTAGCGGTAGGTTTCGGGAAGTTGCGAGTAGGTCTGCGGCGTTTCGGAAGAGAAATCGGGGGCGGCGTCTTTTGCTTCCACCAGGAGCTGCTGATCGGTTTTGAGCTGCAGGAGGCGCTGGGCGGCGAGCTTGTAGACGCGGCCGGACTCGGACCAGAGTGTTTGGCGGATCTGGTCGGGATTGTCGCCGAGGCTGAGCAGGGTGGGTACTGTGAAGCGGCCGGTGCTGCCTTTGAACGGGTGGTAGTTGTCGAATTGAGGCGAGCCGACGCGGACGGTGGTGTCCACGACCCGCGCATGGTGGTTCTGGCGCTGGGTGAGCGCCCCCAGTGTGGCGGCGGCGAGGTCGGTTTCTTGGTCGGTGACTTCGTAGGCCATGTAATAGGGCGCGGGGTCGGCTTTCGCTTTGAGAGCGGCGAATTCGCGGTTCAGCTCGGATTGCAGGATGCCGACGAGGGTGGGCGAGGGGGCGGTAGCGGCCTCTGTGGCGAGGCATAAGGCGAGTGCAGCTAAGCCGAGTGACAACGGGGCTACACAGAGAGCGGCCAGTTTTTTGGGTGACATACGATTCCAGCGGCGACTTTTCATGATAAAGCCGGTCCCACTATCCTCATCGGCAGTTTTAGGGATTTATTTAGGGGAATGTGGTGTAGCTAGGGGAAAAAAGTCGCTTTTTTGCAAAGGACAGGCGCTGTGAACCGATACAAACCCGGGATTTTACAAAACGAAGTACCCGGGGTGAAGCAAGGAAAAGTAGGCTTTTTGCGAAAGCACCTGCGGTGCGGCCAACAGGAACCTGGGAGATTGTGGATGAGGGAAAAGTTGAGGACGGGAGGCCGTCATCACAGAAGTCGAAAATAAATCCGGTTCTTTCTTTTGTTAGACTTACGCTCGATTTTTGGGGTTGGGGGAACGGGCGATTTGGCAGACTGGCGCGTGAGATGCCCACCAAAGACGATTCCCAGGAGCCGCTGTTCAGCCATATTCTGCTGTCATCCGCTGCGCCGCCCGTGGAGCCGCCTTCGGACAAGAAGCCATCCACCCCGCCCGGCCAGTCGACCGGGCCGCGGACGCCAGAGGGGAAGGAGCGCTCGAGCCAGAATGCGCGGACGCATGGCTGTACGTCGCGAACGCTGCTGCTGCCGGGGGAGAAGCGGGAGGAGTACGAGATGCTGCTGGCCGACTGGCTGCACGATTACCAGCCGCAGGCGGCGACCGCCTATGAGCTGGTGGTGCAGACGGCGCAGGCGCATTGGTTGTATCTGCGGGTGCAGAAGCAGAGCGATGCGGCGGAGCTGGGGTGGGCGGGGGCGGCATCGCCCGACCAGTGGAGCGAGGAGGAGTGGAAGCGGCGCGAGCGGCTGGGGCGGTATCGGACGACGGCAGAGCGGACATTCCATCGGGCGCTGGGGGCAATCGAGGCGCGGCGCAAGAGCCGCTTGGCCGAGTGCGGGCGGGCCGAGGCGGAGCAGCAGCGGGCGCAGCGGATCGAGGTGCAGTTTCTGCAGAAGCTGGAGCAGGCGAAGTGGCAGGAAGAAAAGCTGCGGCTGCAGGCGGCGCGCGAACAGGCACAGCAGGCAGAGCGGGACGCGCGGCGGGAGGAGCGGCGGTTAGAGCGGGAAGCCAAGCAGGCGCGGGAAGAGGCGAAGGAGGCCCGGCGGCAAGTAGAGCGGGAGGCGCGGCAGGCGGCACAGGCGGTGGCGGAACAGAAACGGCAGGCGACCGCCAGCAACGCAGCGAAGAGCACGGGGAAAAAGAAGAAGAATGCGTTCGGGGTGGCCGAGCAGTGGGTGGAGGTGCGGGTGGTCGATGGGGTGACGACGACGTTGTACGTGCCGAGCAATGAGGAGATGCTCGATATCATCGCCGACAAGATGGATGAGGGGGAGCCGGAGCCCGAGATGGTTTGTCGGCGGCTCTATTTTCCGAATGGCGTGCCGCCGGAGTATGCGTGGACGAATCTGCACCAGCAGGAGACTTGCGAGAAGACGCAGGCGGGCGCTTGGTGTCCGTTGTGCGTGGTCACCGAGCGCGGCGGGTGCGGGTTGCAGCGGATGACGTTTGCAACTTGGCAGGAGATCATCGAGCGGGAGGAAGCAACTCCGGGCGGGCATGCCGGGCCGACCGGGGTGGGCAATCTGCCGACGCCGAAGGAGCGCGGCGGGGATGTTCCGTTTGCGGAGATGTGCGCGTGGTTGGAGAAGAAGGGGGAGGAGCCGCAGCCGGAGGAATGAGGCTTGGTAAACAGGGGACAGAACACCGCTCCGCTTCGACGTATTCCAAGCTGAAGTTCGCTGCAGAGCATCTCAGGGAAGCGGCTGTTTATGGGTTGTCACTTCCGAATTGTTGACGATGGGGGACACAACGAGACAGAAGGGCGGTTTCGTTAACGTTGGCGGACTCACGTGATAGCGCGTCCTTCAGAAGCTACATACAAGGATCAATGGCCAGCTTCTTAAGTTAGGTTGACAGCCTTAAACACTAATCGCCCCCTTTGAATCCGCTGAAGGATGAGAAAGGGCAGCGTGGAAAGATCGGGTCTATTGCCTAACGCTGAGCATAAAACATTAGGCATCGATTTTGTAGTATAGGTAATCAGTTTCTTCGCGCCAATTTTCCAGGCCTATGCCCTACAAACGTCAAGTTGTCAGAGATCCACTACACAACTTGATCGAGTTCCGCGCCAACGAATTCGAAGATGCGATGTGGCGGGTTCTACAAACTAGGCCATTCCAGAGGCTACGACGAATCAAGCAGTTGGGTTTTTCCGAACTGGTGTACCCTGGCGCAACCCACTCGCGTTTTGCTCATAGTATAGGAGTTTTCCACACGGCTCGTCTGCTGGTCGATTTGGTCCGCGACCAATTAGGCTCAACTCAATTTCAAGAATCGAAAGCACAAGTTGCTCTCACGGCCGCACTACTACACGATGTCGGACATGGTCCATTCAGCCATGCTTTTGAAGATATCGGGCGGCGCCATGGATTACGTTTGGCGAAACATGAGACACTCAGTGAAGCTTTAATCCGACACGCGGAGATAAGTACGGTACTAAAGTCCCTTGGCAGCGGTTTGGACACAGATGTCGAGGACCTTATTGCTAGCGCTGGTCCATCTAATATCTATGGCGCAATCGTCTCAAGCCAGTTCGATGCCGATCGTCTCGACTACATGCGTCGTGACCGTCTGATGGCGGGAACTCAACACGGCAGCATCGATTTCGACTGGCTCCTCTCCAACATTGAAATCGGTGAGGTTGCATATGGCGCTGACGAGGAGGCGGTCGGAACACTTCAAACATTTGTTCTGGGGCCGAAAGCGATGTTCGCCGCTGAAAGCTACATATTGGGACTATTTCAGCTATATCCCACGGTGTACCTGCATAAAACTACCAGAGGCGCAGAGAAGTTGTTTTCCGAGATATTGAGCAGGGTGGTCTTGCTTACTCGAGATGGTTCGGCAGCTATGACAGGCCTGAGCGACAAGCATCCGCTAATTCGTTTTGCACAAGCACCCGACGATATTGAGACTATTCTTAGCCTTGATGACACAGTTGTTTGGGGCGCTCTTTCGATGATGACTCTTGCTCCCGACGAGACGATATCTGAGTTCGCAAAACGCCTCCGGGATCGGAAACTCTTCAAGTGTTTCGATCTGCGGGAAAGATTGTCGGAAGAAATGGATGGTCCGGCAGATAAGGAACAATTGGATTCTGCTTGTTTCGCAGCCTTAGCGCGGCTTAAGGAATTTTCAGAAGATATAAACAATGAAAAGCCACGGCTCTTGATTGACCAAACTGAACGAGTGCCCTATAGAAAGTCTCAAGAATCAAAGGGCCCGCTAAACCAAATCTTGATTAGAATTGGTGATTCCTCGTGGACTGATGTTGCCAAGTTGTCGCCGGTAGTCAACGCCATTGATCCATTCGAAGTTTTACGTGTGTATGCGGCTCGAGAGGACACGCAGATTACAAAACTGATGAAAGATATTGTTAAGAAGGTTGCAAAGTTACATGCGAATTGACGAGACTGCCGAAATTAGAGAGGCTGCAAACATCATTCGAGATGCAGGGGGGAAGATCGTCGGGCGTACTAGGTTGCAGAAGATCGCATATCTTCTTGAGTTGGTTGGCTTAGGGGCCGATTTTCATTTTGAATATCGTCATTACGGTCCTTACAGCGAGCGCCTGGCCAGTGCCGTTTCAAATGCCGCCCTGCTACGAGCTATCGGAGAAGAAGAAAGAGCAACGACATGGGGTGGGCAGTATTCTGTTTTCACGGCTGAACCTGATCCGATGCATGATCCTCCACCTGTGAGACTCGCGCTTATTAAACAGGCCAGTCAATCGGATCCAGTGGCGTTGGAACTTGCTGCCACCGCAGCATTTCTTGCTTGCGAGGGAGAGGAAAATCCTTGGAATGCTACTGCGAGGAGGAAGCCTGAGAAAGCTGATCCGATTCGCCTAGCGCAGGCGAAGGCTCTTTATAAGCAGCTAAGCGAAATGGATACGCCTAGAAAGCTTCCGAATCTATTCATCTAGCTTCTATTCTTGAGTTCACCTTTTTTATCTATGTGCTTTTTCTTCTTGGACTGCGCTTTCCTTGCTGCGATCTGAATTTCATAAGCATTTACAATCGACGCAAGCAGGCCTGGAAAGCGGGAATCGATTTCCTCGAATCGGGAACAGTTGAGCATTTATTTGTCCTTCGGCAACGAAGGGCGCTTCTTACTCACGTTGCGGGGCGTCATGTTCAACGATTCAGCCATGTTACCGGTATAGACCGCCTTTCCAATTTTTTCGGGATGGAGAACAGCCCAACCACACCGGAGCATCGCAATCATCAATGGCGCCGCTCAATGCCCGAAGCCTTTCGGAATCTAAGTTGCGTGAGCTGAAGTACGTATATCCTGCTGTTATGCGCAGTGCCAAGGATAGTAAGGCAAAGACCAAGCAGCCCGCATCTGCGATGGAAGCGATTTCCGCCGAGGAACGAGAACGGTTCGAGTCGATACTGAACTTCTGGCATAAAATAGAATTTTTTATTCCCTTCGATCTGGACCAGCGAATCGCGGAGCAAGATGAACACAAAGTTCGCTTTCTCCACCGGTGAGATCTCGACGGTGGTTCGGCAGAGCTTTGGCAGGCTGCTGTTGAAGAGGACGAAGAGATTAAAAAGTTTAATCTCTACCTGGGTGTATTCGACAAGTCGGAAATTACAAGGGTGTGTGACCGAGTTTTAGGATCGGCAGGCAGCTTCGACGATGACGGAGAGTTTGAGCGCACGGAACTCGAAGGCCGGACCTGTTTTGTTCGGCTAACCGCAGATCGAACGGGTCAACTCGTTCTGGAATCCGCAAGGTCTGGTCCAGTGTCTTACGTGTCAACTCTTCCCTGGGCACTTGGCCAACTCGAGAGGGGCGGTTTGGCGAGCCTGTCATCGAACGGATTGGCGATTGCAAGGGAGAATTTGGCGGATGTATTGCTAAATTTCCATGCTACTCGGAAGGCTCGCGCCACGGAAAGGTTTGGTGAATCTTCGGCTGCGCTCACCATCGGCGACATCTTGGAACTTCATCGGAGTCTCCAGGATTGGGCGGGTTTCTCGATACCAAACACCGGTCTCATCGGCATTCAGGTTGCGGTGACTGAAAAAAAGAAAAAGCAAACTGAGGCCGGGAAGGACGCCGACGATATTGAGGCAGGCGAAGCTAGGCAGGAAGCGAGCGACAGCGAGATCGCAATTCTGAACAGCTTTTACATGCAGGACATTGAGAAGGTAATCAAGTCGATTCGTTCCGGTGAGATCAATAGCGGTCTAAAAGCTTTTTTATCACCGCTGCCGGTCGAGGATCGTACCGATCTCGAAAGCGCTTCCGGCTTGAGAATTCTGCTCGAAACATTGCACCCGACTCGGTTGAATCGGGGCCGTTGGTTGTCGGATGCCGGACGCTCCATGTCGTTGATGCAGCAGTTTGCGATTAACGTACTAACCGAAGGTTCAGCCAACGTTCCCCGGCTATTTTCCATCAACGGACCTCCAGGCACGGGCAAGACGACACTGCTGCAAGACGTGTTCGCGGATTCGATTGTGAAGCGCGCGCGAGTTCTGGCCGGCTTGAGCAAGCCATCGAGTGCTTTTCTGCCGGAGAGATTGCGTGTTGCGTTCAAGGGAGGCAAGGAAAGAACAATTGCGGTGCTGAAGCCGGCACTCACCGGGTTCGAGATGGTGGTCGCTTCGTCCAACAATGCTGCTGTCGAGAATATCTCGGGCGACTTGCCTAAGGCGGGGAAGCTCGGTCCCGATTGGCAGGAGAGCGCCTATCTAAAACCCGTGTCTTACAAGATTGCCGCACAGAAGGACGATGGGACATTTAAGAAGCTACGTCAGGAGGATGTTCCTTGGGGGCTTATCTCCTGTGCGCTGGGCAACTCCAAAAACCGGAGGAACTTCAAGGAGCGATTCTGCTACATGGAGGTGGCAAAGAATCGAAAACCGACTTGGCAATTTGCAGATCGCCCCCAAAACGTGAGGGAGTGGATCGATCGATATGCAGGACCGGATTTTGCGTCGGCAAAACGTTCATTCCTTCAGAAAGACAAAGAGACGGAGGAGGCATGTCTGCGACTGAAGCCTCTGGCCGATCTCCTTGCTCACCAGCTTGACGCCGCCGATGAGTGTCGAATTTCGGCAGCTCGCCAGCGCTTTGATCGTTGCAGCGAGGAGAGCTCGAAATGGGAAGGCGAGATGCAGGCTCATGCAGCATCTATCGAGCGGCTGGAAGAATCGTTACGCGACCTCACAGAGGAAGAGAGACTACTCGATCGAAGCCGTCCGTTACGGTGGGCGAGGCTGCTACGAACACAAGCCGCGAAGCTTCATCGAGCTCAGGTAAGCAAGAATGCCTCCGCGCAGCTTGAAGTGAGGAGGCAGATCGGCGGAATGAAGGAAAAAGTCGATAGGGAAGTCCGGCCGAAGAACATTGCCGCTGCCGACCGGCTTCGACAAGCGCAGGAAGAGATGAAGCGGGCAGAATCCGAAAAACGAGAGGCTGACGAGCGTTTCAAGGCCGCAAAAGCTGAGTTTGGCTTCCTGCACCTTCCGGACAGACTTGAGGACTTACAGACGGAACAATGGCAGATATGGGGGCTGTGGCGCGATGAGCAGCTAGCCCAAAAGCGCTCGGAACTTTTTGCGGCTGCGCTGTCTCTTCATGAAGCTTGGCTTGCGTCTGTCGGCAGGCCAAAGGCGGGCTTCCGACCGAACATTCTTGCGATGGCCGATTTGCTCTCCGGGCGCCGGCTGGAAGATTCGTCCGACGCGCTTCCGATCTGGCAGAGTTTATTTTTGATGGTACCTGTGGTGTCCACCACGTTTGCTTCGTTCCACAACCAATTCGGTAATCTTGAGTCGGCGTCACTCGGGTGGCTCTTCATTGACGAAGCAGGACAGGCTGTTCCGCAGGCGGCGGTGGGTGCAATCTGGCGCGCAAAGCGAGCTGTCGTGATTGGAGATCCGCTACAGATCGAGCCCGTGTTCACGCTACCCAGCCGGTTCATCTCGGCGGTGGCCGAACTCTCACCGTACACCGCCGGCGGTAGCTATTCACCGCACAAAACCTCTGTTCAAGCGCTTGCCGATAGGGCGAATAGGCTCGGGGTGCTTCGGGGGAGCGAGAGTAATGATCGACTTTGGGTTGGAAGCCCCCTGCGGGTGCACCGCCGCTGCATCGATCCCATGTTTAGCTGGTCGAACTCGATTGCGTACCAAGGAAAGATGGTTTTCGGACTACGCAGCCGCATTGAGCCGGACAAACCCCCTATCGCCCATGAGAGCGCCTGGATCGACATTAAGGGTAACGTACGCAAGCGACAGGAAGTGGTTGAGCAAACCGACTTTGTTGCCGAGCTGATTATTGCGCTTTATCGACGAGAGGGGAAACTGCCCGGTATTTACCTGATTTCTCCCTTCAAAGCGATCAAGTCGGAGATGACGAAAACAATCATGAGCATGAGTTGGGTGGATAAGAATCGGGGTATCGATCCACCGCCGAAGCAAGAGCTCAAAAAATGGTGCAAAGAACGGGTGGGAACTGTTCATACGTTTCAGGGAAAAGAGGAGGACACCGTTGTGATGGTTCTGGGCGCCGATGCGCAGCATGCGGGTTCGGCGGAATGGGCGTGTGCCAAACCCAATATTTTGAACGTGGCGCTTACGCGAGCGCGCCGACGCTTTTACGTTGTTGGCGATCGCGGCGTTTGGGGCACATTAGGGCCGTTTCTTTGGGCGGTCGATTGTCTTCCTACAACGAGTGCTGACCAGTTTCTGTCATTCGTGCTGAATAACTCGGCGGTTGGGCAGGCGACGGGACAGTAGGTCTCGATGAGTCCGCTCTTTCCCACCTTACGGGCGAGCGCCTCGGGCAGGCTTCGAATCCAGCGAGAGAAGTTCACTGGGCGGCGGGCGATCTGCCACAGCCGAAAGAGAGGGGCGGGAATGTTCCGTTTGCGGGGGGAAGCCGCCATACCCGGTTATTGATTCAAGGTGCGCAAGAAGATCGTAGGCAGATAATCGTATGCCATAGGTGGTAGCTATTCAGATTAAATGTGCGTCTGGAGTGAACCCCTGGCATGAGACAGGATAAAAAGAGACACGTTACCGTTCGCTGCTGAAGAGTAGCATACAAACGGGAAATGGTTCATATTGACTTCACCCGGCGAAGCGGAGGCGAGCCAGGCAGGAGTGCAACTCGCCAAGGAATAACCGGGTGGAAACTCATCGAGCCGATGAGACGGGCGGAGTGGCCGCGCCGCTCCGTCCTCCAGGAATCGGACGATAGATTTTCTATGCCTTAGAAAACTCATCCCGCAAACTCCCTGGCAGCCGCGGCTTCAAAGGCGCACGGACTGTGGTAGCCCAGAGCCGAATGCAGCCGTTTCCGGTTGTAGACCGCGTCGATGAAGAGGCCGAGGGAGGCGCGCGCCTGCTCGGCATCCCGGTATTGCTGTAAATAGACTTCCTCGGCCTTCAGCGTTTTCATGAAGCTCTCGGCTTTGGCATTGTCGTAAGGATTGCCCGGGCGGCTCATGCTGAGCACAAACCTCAGATCCTGCAATCTCCGCACGTACTCGTCCGAGCAATACTGACTGCCGCGGTCGGAATGATGCACGATACCGGGCTCGATGACCCGCTCGGCCAGAGCGCGTTCGAGAGCCCCGAGCGGCAGCTCGGTGTGCAGACGATGGTCCAGGTTCCAGCCCACCACCCGGCGTGAATGCGCATCGAGAATGACCGCCAGATAGACAAACGTTTCACGCAGCCGAATGTAGGTGATGTCGGCCACCCATAACTGGTTGAGGTGCGTGACCTGCATCTCTGCCGCCGCATTCGGGTACACCCGATAGGTGTGGCGCGAATCGGTGGTGAACACGAATGGGCGCTTGCGCAGGGCCAGCAGGTTGTCCTCCCGCATCAGGCGCACCACGCGCTTATGATTCACCGCCCAGCCCGCGTGGGCTAACGCGGCGGTAACGCGGCGGTACCCGTACAACCGGTTCTCCAGCGCCACCTTGTGAATGGCGTCGCGCACCAGCACATCGGCTTCACGCGGCGCCTGGTCGAGGAACTCGCGATAGAATCCGGTGCGGCCAACCTGCGCGATCCGGCACGCCTCGGCAATCGAAAAGCCTTCCCGCTGCATCATGGCCCGGATCTCCCGGTAGATGCTGACACGCCACAGCTGTCTTTGCTCCGACGTGCTTCCTTTACCCGCTTGAAGGCTCTGGTTAAAAAATCGATATAGAGCGCCTGCTTGCCGACGGCCCGCTCCAGTTCGGCGATGCGCTTCGCCGCGGCCTCCGGCAACGTGTTGGGAGGGTCGCCGAGGCCGACCGCCTCCGCTGCCTGCCGCAACTTGTGGCTTGTTCCCGGCGGTCGACCGACGGCGCGGCTCAAACCCGCTTCCCCGCCTGCTGCCAGAGCATCGCGCCAGCGGTATAACATGCTGCGTTTGATGTCGTACTCGTGATGCAGCGCGGTCACGCTCTCGCCCGCCATCATGCGCCGCGCCACCCCCATTCGGAACGCAGTGCTGAAACTTCTGTTCTTGCCCAACTTCGGACTCCTTTCCTTTGAATGAAAAGTGTCCCTATTTTTCACCTATTTTTCAAACCTGCCGCCGGGATGCGAGATTGTGGGATTCTGTTTTTCGGAGTCCTATGATGTCACTTGCCGATACAGTTTGGGGTTGCGCTTCCGTTCGGCGCGGAAATTATGTGGGGACGCCTAGTGGGACGCTGCTCCCGCCCAACGGCGATGTCACTGGTTCCGCCAGTATTAAGCTAGACGGCTATACGGTGCTTGACGCTTCCGGCAATGTGATCAGCGATGCATCGGTGACGCCCCAGAATGTGCCCGGATACGCATTGGATTTCACGCCGGAGCCAGGGACAAGCGCGCTGATACTGATGGGGTTGGGAGCGTTGGTAGCCGCGCCGCGTCTTCGACGGAATAGGAGGTCGTAATTTCGCCTACGTTAAATTCATTTCACGAATGGTCCGGCAGCGTAGTTTGCCATTGTAGACGGTTGGCATAAGGAGCATACTCTATCCATGCAAGTTCGTGGTCTTCTTCTTCCGTGTGTTTTGTTTTTTACCGTTGGTGGGCTGGTTCCGCTGTTTGGCACGAGTGTTTATGTGAACAACAGCAGCTTTCCTCCCGGCGGTCCTAATCAGAGCCCTGCGCCTACCGGAACGTTCCAATGCCAGCAATCAGGGACTACCTCGGCAGGTTGTGAAACCAACTTCAACGCGCCCGCTATATTGTTCTCCGGGGAGGGCTTCGCCCAGGCTTCTGCCGCTTTCGGAACACTGAACGGGCAGCTTCATGAAGCAGCCTCGTCGGGTTATTTCGTGACCTCGTTTAGCGACAACGTGGTTGTTACGGGGGGTACCGGGTCCGGCACTCTGGTGGCTCATTACGCTATATCGGATAGTGCCGATGCGAAGGATGTGACGGGGAGAACCGGAGTCGGCAGTTTTTCGTTCGTGCAGGGATCGACAAAGACCGGCGTTGTTCCGGATTTTACGAATTTCGGGCACACCACACCCCACCTGAATCCACCTCCGGGATGTGCAACTTATGGGCTCTGCTTTTCAGAGACGTTCGACGTCAGTTCGCCGATTCAGTTCGGGACTGCTCTTCCCTTCGGCGCGGAGACATATCTGAATTCTGACGGTTTTGAGGGAGTGCTTCTCGGACGGGATTTATCGGTTGATGCCGACTCCAATCTAAACCTGACAGGCTACACGGTGCTGGATGCTTCGGGGAACGCGATCGGCGATGCGGCGGTGACTCCGCAGAACGTGCCGGGGTTGGATCTGTTTCCCGCGCCGGAGCCGGTTTCGAGTGGGCTGATGCTGTTGGGCCTGGGAGCGTTGGTGATGGCGCCACGTTTTCGGGGGCTTAGATGACAACGTATGCGTAAGGGTGGCGGGCCGATAAGACGACCCTCGTCTATCACTTTGCTTGGAAGCTTGCGGACTTAGGGGTAAACGTTTTGGCCGCCGATCTTGACCCCCAGGCGAATCTGACAGGAGCGTTTCTCAATGAAGATCAGCTAGAAGAGATCTGGCCCGATCCGCCCACAGCGCCTAAGACGGTTTTCGGCAGCCTGAAGCCGCTGATAAAGGGAACCGGGGACATGCGTGATGCTGCCGTTTGTCACATTGCCTCCCGGCTGGCGCTGATACCTGGAGATGTCGCACTATCCTCGTTCGAGGAGGAATTGTCAGCACAATGGCCGAATTGCCTCGAGGGGCAAGAACGTGCTTTTCGTGTCACTTCTGCATTCTGGCGCATTTTGCAGAACTCCGCTTATCGGGAAGGCGCACAAGTCGTTTTAATGGATACTGGTCCCAATCTCGACGCGATTAACAGAGCAGCCTTATTGCCGCTGACTTTATTGTTGTTCCGTTAGCGCCGGATTTGTTTTCGCTACAGGGTTTGCGGAATCTGAGACCTTCTATTCGAAAATGGCGATCGGATTGGAAGAGCCGTCTTGAGCGTAATCCGGAACGGTCGCTTGAGTTACCGGGAGGAAATATGTCGCCGATCGGATATGTAGTACTTCCGCACACAGTTCGACTCGATCGCCCAGTGCAAGCTTACGGTAAATGGATGAGGCGTATCCCAGGCGAGTACGCCGAGGCGGTGCTGGGAAACTCGGCTAGCTTGTCGCATGAGACGAATGGACGACAAATTGCTCAACTAAAGAACTTTCAAAGCTTGATGCCAATGGCTCAGGAGGCGCGCAAGTCAATCTTCCATCTGAAGCCCGGAGATGGGGCACTCGGATCTCATTTTACTGCTGCGCTGGCGACCGGTAAGGAGTTCGAAGTGCTCGCCCGCGAATTGATGTCGCGGATTGGAGTACCGATTGAGGGCGCTCGCTGATTCTGGATCGTTTCTTATAGCTTTGGTATCAGTTTCGGGTCATCAGCTTCGTGGGCGCGGTGCGTGAATTAGCTGCATTCGTTTACTATTGCTTCTTCGAGTGTCTATAATCCTTTAAGGCTTGTTGCAAAACGCGTAGGGACAGTCCAAACGCGCCGAAAAGTTTTCTGAAATCAATAGTAAGTGTTTCGGCGCTATGACAGTCACCGAGTTTTCAACGAGATTTTATGTCTCGCGGCCGGGTTGTCGAATGCGGGTACTCTGGTCGTCGATGAGTCCGGCTGCGAAGGAATAGAGTCGTTACTTGTTCAAGACCGGAGATCTTTGCAAAAGGGGAGCTTTTTAGTATGACGAGAAAGAAACTCGTAGTCCCAGCGGCGCTACTCTTCGCGGCGTCGCTTTCTTCGCAGGCAAATGCCAGCACATTCGACTTCAGCTTCGTAGGCACCGGGGTAAGTGGCACGGTCGAGTTGACGTATGGCGCAACCACGGACGGGAAGTACCCACAGGCTTTCGAGGTCAGCGGCATCAGCGGCAGCTTCTCCGACTCGAATAATGGCCTTAGCATTGTCAACACGCCGATCCTTTCGCTGGAGCCACTCAGGCGCGCCGCGCCAGAACCGACCAACTTGCTGGCGCCGAACGATTTCAGCAGGTTCCTGGTAGCGACCGGCCTGCCTACGCCGGGCGGCAGATCTTTAAACTATGACAATCTTTTCTATCCGGGCGGCTCGCCGCCGACCGCCACCGACTACCAGGTGCATGGCGGATTCCTGGATATTTATGGATTGCTGTTCGACATCGGCGGAGGCAGAGTGGCGAATTTCTGGAGCAACGGCGACTTCACTATGACAGGCAACGGACCTATTACGTATGGCGTTGCGGTCGCTACCTCCGATACTACGTTGAACTATGTCAGTGGCGGCGTGGCGTTGACGCCAGAGCCTAGCGCGCCTGGCCTGCTCGGGTGCGGACTGTTCGCGATGCTAGGGATGCTGGTTTGGCGGCGGCGCGCTTTTGGTCAGCGATTGTTGTGAAGGGATAGTCGCAATCGCTAGAACGATTGGGACGCGATGACAACATTATCGTGGTCTATCGTTGGGCCTTCCTTCATTTGCTGATTTAGCATAGCGGCGGATGAGAGCAGGCCCATACTAAGCTGGGGTTGGTTGGTGCAGAGAGTCCGTGGGGTGTCGGTGAGATTCGGGGTGCCCCGATGCAAGGCCCATGGATGACGAATCAATACGTCGTCTAGCTGCATGGGCACTGATTTCACTTCCATTTGGCCAGCTTCCACGGAGTGCATGGCTTCGTTTCGAGGCATGCGGTGAGTGCCGGGCGCAATCTCGATCGGTCCGTGCGCGGATGTAATATCGAGGAGGCCGAAGCTGACGACGAGCATATAGGTGGGCAGCAACAGGTCAGGCGTTTCGGGAAATAAGGGACGCTGATAATCGACGTGCATCGACTGATATTCGGAGCCCTTGACGGGAATGTCGCAGCTCCATTGATCGGCTACGATCCTGCTATCCATCACACCCTGCACGATGCGGAGGACGTCGGCATCAAAGAAGAATTCCGGCGCAAAGCAGGGAGGCTGGAACGGCATTACCAGAAAGTGACGATGAGGGCCTCGGTTGGAGTTGTCGCGGTTCCGCGCTAGGTAGTCCAGCCAAATCGGTCGAAAGGCGTTCTCACAAGCGTGGAGAGTTGTTTTTGAAAAATGTGCTTTGAGGACACAGAAGCCCTTCGTTTGGAGTTCGGCAATTTTAGTTTCGACCGACATGTCCTTTGCGCAGGGTATCAGATACAACAAACTTGCGTTCCTTCTATATTTCTATAATTATAGAAATATAGAAACATGGCGAGAGTGAAAGCCAAGAATGAGCCGGATGTGGCGCGGTATGCGGATATGTTTTCGGCGATGGGGGCGGAGGCTCGGCTGCGGGTGATGCGGGTGCTGTTGGCGGCGCATCCGCAAGGAATGATTGCCGGAGACATTGGCGCGGAGTTGGATATTCCGGCTTCCACACTCTCGCATCATTTGGAAAAGCTGAAGAGCGAGGACTTGGTGGAAGTACGCCGGGAAAGCACGTTTTTGTGGTACTCGGCGAATACGGGGGTGTTGCAGGAGCTGCTTGGGTTTCTGTATGCCGAGTGCTGTACGCGCAATAAGGCGATTGAGCCTCGGGCGGTGGTGGAGATTTGCGGGAGTCGTTAAAGGAAAGGAATGTTTGCGATGGAACTGAAGGAAATCGTTCGGGAGAAGTATGGCGAGGCGGCGAGGCGAGTAGCCGGCGGCGGGAGTAATGTGTGCTGCGGTGGTTCGGCGCTGTTGGACGGGAGCTGCGATCCGATCACCTCCAATCTTTATAACGAGAGCGAAGCGGGCCAGATACCGGAGGAGGCTTTGAAGGCGTCGCTCGGGTGCGGGAATCCGACGGCGTTGGCGGAGTTGAAACCGGGGGAGACGGTTCTGGATTTAGGGTCGGGCGGTGGGATCGACGTGCTGTTATCGGCGCGGCGAGTGGGGCCGACGGGCAAGGCTTACGGTTTGGACATGACGGATGACATGCTCCTTCTGGCGCGGGAGAACCAGCGTAAGGCGGGGATGGAGAATGTCGAGTTTCTGAAAGGAGAGATCGAGCATATTCCGCTTCCCGATGGCAGCGTGGATGTGATTATTTCCAATTGCGTGATCAATCTTTCGGGAGACAAGGACCAGGTGCTGCGCGAGGCCTTTCGAATTTTGAAACCGGGTGGGCGGTTGGCGGTGTCGGACGTGGTGGTGCGCGGCGAGGTACCAGCCGATATTCGCCGTAACGTGGAGCTGTGGGTAGGCTGCGTGGCCGGGGCGATGCAGGATTCCGAGTATACCGAGAAGTTGACGGCGGCTGGATTTCACGACATCGACATCGAACCGACGCGGGTTTATGAAATCGAGGAGGCGCGGCAATTTTTAACAGGGCAGGGCGTGGATGTGGACGCGATTGCTCCGGTGGTGGCCGGTAAGTTTATGGGTGCGTTTGTTCGGGCCAGTAAGCCGAACAATTGCTGTGCGCCGGGCTGCTGCTCCTAACGAGAACTATGGCAAGCATAATCACTAAACCCGTGGCGCAGACCGCGGGCAGTCTGGGTGTTTTCGAACGCTACTTATCTTTGTGGGTGGCGCTTTGCATGATCGCGGGCGTTTTCATCGGCAAGTTCCTGCCGGGCTTCACGGCCGGGATGCGTGGCTTGGAGTTCGGCAAGGGGAGTCAAATCAACGTTCCCATTGCCGTGCTCATTTGGCTGATGATTACGCCGATGATGATGAAGGTGGATTTCGCATCGATAAAAAGCGTAGGCGATCGGCCGGCGGGGTTGATCGTTACGCTCTTGGTTAACTGGATCATCAAGCCGTTTTCGATGGCACTTCTGGCATGGGTATTCTTCCGGGTAATTTTCGCGGCGTTCCTTACGACCACCGAAGCGGATCAGTATATCGCCGGGTGCATTATCTTAGCGGCAGCTCCCTGCACGGCGATGGTGTTTGTGTGGAGTCACCTTACCGGAGGCGATCCGGCTTACACGCTGGTGCAGGTCTCGGTAAATGACCTGATCATGCTGGTCTTATTTGTGCCGATTGTGCAATTTCTGGTGCATGGCGCATCATCGCTGACGGTGCCGCTAGCGGTCCTTTTGATGTCCGTGGTGGTGTTTATCGTCGTTCCGCTGATTGCCGGTATCGTGTTGCGGAGTTGGCTGGTACGGATGCGCGGCGGGGCTTGGTTTGAGGGAGTGTTGTTGCCGAGATTTGCTCCGGTCACGATTGTCGCGCTTCTCGCCACGCTGGTGTTTATTTTTGCGTTCCAGGCCGACAATATCACCAGCCGTCTTTTGCATGTGCTGCTGATTGCGGTGCCGATTATCCTGCAGGTCTACTTCAACGCCGGGATCACCTATAGCCTGATGAAGTGGCTGAAGGTGGACCATGCCGTGGCGGCGCCGGGAGCGCTGATTGGAGCGTCTAATTTTTTCGAGCTGGCGGTGGCAACGGCAATTACGCTGTTCGGGCCGCAGTCGGGTGCGGCACTGGCTACGGTGGTGGGGGTGCTGGTGGAAGTACCGGTCATGCTCTCTGTTTGCGCGGCTTGTAACCGTACTCGTCATTGGTTTCCGACGCGGAGGGTTGCTTGAGTGGCGGGCGGCCAAGTACGGGGTGTTAGATGGTGAACGAGTCAGCAGAAGCGAAGATGAAGAAACGAGTTTTGATTCTGTGCACCGGGAACTCGGCCCGGAGCCAGATGGCCGAAGGACTGCTACGTCACGATGCGGGTGAACAGTTCGAAGTCGAGAGTGCTGGGACGGAACCCAGCTCGGTGCGACCGGAAGCAATCGCGGCGATGCGCGAGTTGGGCATGGATATCAGTAGACATCGATCTAAGCATCTGAGGGAGTTCGAGGGCCAGAAGTTCGACTATGTCATTACGGTCTGCGACAACGCAAAAGAGAGCTGTCCGGTTTTCTGGGATGCACGTAGGCAGCTACATCAGGCCTTTGAGGACCCGCCACCTGCGTTTGTCGGATCGGATGCAGAACGAGTGGTGATCTTTCGCCGTGTGCGGGACCATTTGCGAATGTATTTGCAAGAGTTTGCGCAAGCCGAACGCGATTGCCACTGAATTTATCACCCATTCGTCCGGCGTGTCTGGTCATCCGAACGCGGGGTTTTTCTGCAGTAGAGGACCCACCAGATTAAAAGCGCTTGTCCGGGCAGCCTGGCCCAGAGCATCCATTGCGGGAACGGCTTGCCGGTTACTTGAATGTTGTCGGTGGCCATGTATACGTTGGCCGGAAGAACCGCAACCATCAGCGCGGCTAAACCCCATCCGGCGGCGCGGCGCACGGGCGGAATGAGCAAGCCAACGCCGCCGGCGATTTCGGCCAGGCCGCTGAGATAGACGGCTAACTCGGGCTCAGGTATGTAAGGCGGCACGATTTTTGTGAACGTCTTGGTCATGGCAAAATGCAGTGAGCCCGCGCCGATATAGAGGACGGCGGCTAGGCCGCGCAGAATTCGCCTTCGCTTTTCAGTTTTTGTTGTCATACGTTTCATTCAACCTTTTACCTTTTCTGAGATCCGTTCCCATAAGCTTGAATCATACGAATCGAATGGCGAACATGAAAAATATTTTGGCAAGCGTGGCGGCGGGCGCGATCAGCGGATTGGTGGGCACCTTTGCCATGGGCCAGTTCCAATCGCTGTCGAGTAGGGTTTCACAGAAACAGTCCGATGGCGGGAGCAGTAGCGAGCCGGCTACCGTGAAAGCAGCCGAAGCTGTTTCGGAGAATGTGTTCGATCGCGATTTGACGGAGTCCGAGAAACAACAAGCCGGGCCGGCCGTCGATTATGCGATTGGCGCGTTGATCGGGGCGGTTTATGGTGTCTCGGCGACGGCGATGCCGATTTCGAGCGCGGGGCGCGGGATGCTTTATGGTGGAGCGGTTTGGTTGTTGGCGGATGAGTTTGCGGTGCCTGCCTTGGGATTGTCCGGATCGCCTACCAAATCTCCTCTTTCTTCACATATGAATGCCTTATCGGCGCACATGGTGTACGGGTTCACCACCGACTTGGTCCGGCGCGTGTTTTTTCACAAAGCGGCTTGATGTTTCTTGGCCGAGATACACTAACGGTTGGCCTAAACGTGGTCGTTTTTGCGTTTAGCGCCATGCCCAATCTATGAAGATTCATGAGTACCAAGCCAAGGCGATCCTTGCGAGATACGACGTGCCCGTACCGCGCGGCGAGGTGGCGTACACGGTAGAAGAGGCGGAAGCCGCTGCCAAAAAGTTAGGCGGCAGCGTGGTGGTGAAAGCCCAGATTCACGCCGGTGGGCGAGGGAAGGGCGGCGGCGTCAAGATAGCGAAGAATGCCGCCGAAGCAGCCGAATTTGCCAAGAAAATGCTGGGCATGACGCTGGTGACGCATCAGACCGGGCCGGAGGGCCGTCATGTAGAGCGCCTACTGATAGAGGAAACTCTTCCGATTGAACGCGAGCTTTATCTGGGTATCGTGCTGGACCGTGCGCAGGGTGAGTCGATCTTTATGGCTTCGAAGGAAGGCGGCATGGAGATCGAGGAAGTTGCCGCGAAGACGCCTGAGCTGATTTTAAAGGAGCCGCTATTGCCGGGGCTTGGCCTGCAACCGTATCAGGCGCGCAAGCTGGCTTTCGGAATGGGGATTCCCGCTGCTAACGTGAACACAGCCGCGCTTGCAATGATGGCGTTGGCGAAAGCGTACCTCGCGATCGATGGTTCGCTGGCCGAGATCAACCCGTTCATTCTGACCAAAGACGGCAAGGTGTATGCGTTGGACGCAAAGATCAACCTTGACGACAATGCGTTGTACCGCCATAGAGATTTATTGGAGCTTCGCGATTTGAAGGAAGAGGATCCGCTGGAGGTGGAGGCGTCGCGCTTCGGACTGAACTATATCAAGCTGGACGGCAATATCGCCTGCATGGTGAACGGCGCGGGATTGGCCATGGCGACGATGGACATCATCAAATATGCGGGAGGCCAGCCGGCAAACTTCCTGGATGTCGGCGGCGGCGCGAGTGCCGAACAGGTGAAAAACGCGTTCCGTATTCTTCTTTCCGATAAGAGCGTGAAGGCGGTGCTGATCAATATTTTTGGCGGCATTCTGCGCTGCGATACGCTGGCGAGCGGCGTGATTGCCGCCGCGCGCGAACTTGAATTTACGATCCCGGTGGTTGTTCGGATGGAGGGCACCAACGTGGAACTCGGGCAAAAGCTTTTGAGGGAATCGGGCCTGAACTTCACCGTCGCCGACGGCATGAAGGATGCTGCCGAGAAGGTGGTGGGGCTAGCACAATGAGCGTACTTGTAGACGAAAAAACCAAACTTCTATTTCAGGGCTTCACCGGGCGAGAAGGCACGTTCCATGCCCAACAGGCGATCGACTACGGGACGAATGTTGTCGGCGGCACGACACCGGGCAAAGGCGGGCAAACGCATCTAGACCGTCCGGTGTTCAACACGGTGGAAGAGGCGGTGAAGGAAACGGGGGCAAACGCGTCCGTGATTTTTGTGCCTCCTCCGTTTGCGGCGGACGCCATTATGGAGGCGGCCGATGCCGGGCTTCCGTTGGTTGTTTGTATTACCGAAGGCATTCCGGTGGCGGACATGGAGCGGGTTTGGAGTTACCTGAAAACAAAACCGAAGACGCGGCTGGTGGGGCCGAATTGCCCCGGCGTGATTACTCCCGGCAAGTGCAAGATCGGGATTATGCCCGGGCATATTCATAAGCCGGGACATGTGGGGATCGTTTCGCGCTCCGGAACACTGACATATGAGGCAGTCGGGCAGTTGACCCGGCTGGGAATCGGCCAGTCTACCTGTATTGGGATCGGTGGCGATCCGATTATCGGCACGACGCACACCGACGCTATCAAGCTTTTCAACGAAGATCCGGATACGCACGCGATCATCATGATTGGGGAGATCGGCGGGGACGCGGAGGAGACGGCAGCTGCTTACATAAAACGCAATGTGAAGAAGCCGGTGGTGGGATTTATTGCCGGGCAGACTGCGCCGCCGGGAAGACGGATGGGTCATGCGGGCGCGATTATTTCGGGCGGGTCGGGAAAGGCCGAAGATAAGCTGGCCGCGATGTCCGAAGCCGGGATTATCGTTTGTCCGTCACCGGCGGTGATGGGCGAGAAGATGCAACAGGCGTTGAGTTCAAAGAATTAGGCGCATAAACGATGAGGATAGTTTTTAAGTAATGGCTCTTGAACGTACTTTTGGGATGATTAAGCCGGATGGAGTGGAGACCGGCCATGTCGGCGACATCCTCAACATCATTGGAGATAACGGGTTCCGCGTTGTCGGGATGAAGAAAATTCGCATTTCGAAACGGGAGGCGGAGGCATTCTACGCGGTGCATAAAGAGCGCCCGTTTTTTGCGGGTCTGGTCACGTTTATGACGGAAGGACCGGTGGTGGCGTTGGTGCTGGAGCGCGAGGATGCGATTGCCAAGTGGCGTGAAGTGATGGGCGCGACCAACCCGGCCAATGCGGCCGACGGCACGATTCGCAAGCTGTTTGCTGAGAATATCGAACGGAACTGTGTTCACGGTTCAGACGCTACGGAGACGGCTGCGCAAGAAATTCCGTTTTTCTTCAGCGCGACCGAGCTTCTTTAAGCGGGCTTCGCATTCATGCCTGAAGTAAAACCAGGGCAGTCGGTTCTAGTCACCGGTGCGGCGGGATTTATCGGCAGTCATCTAGTAGACCGTTTGCTGGCGCAAGGCGAAACGGTGGTGGGGATCGATAACTTGTCGCGCGGCACGCGCGCCAATTTGGGGGATGCGCTGCAGCATCCGGCTTTTCAATTTTTCGAGAGCGACCTCACCGAGCTAGCCACGTTGACACGGCTCCTATCGGATTTCGATATCGGGATGGTTTGGCACTTAGTGGCCAACTCCGATATCGGGGCGGGCGTGGCCGATCCGCATGTGGATTTGCGCGATACGTTTCAGACTACGTTCAACACGTTGCTTTTCATGCGCGAACGTAAGATCGGGAGGCTTGCGTTTGCCTCTACTTCGGCGGTCTATGGAGTGCACGACGCTGTTCTGACGGAGGACATCGGGCCGCTTTTTCCCATCTCGAATTACGGCGCGATGAAGCTTGCGTCCGAAGCACTGATCAGCGCCGCGGTGGAGAGTTATTTGGAGCGCGCGTGGATTTTTCGATTTCCCAATGTGATCGGATCGCGGGCAACGCACGGCATCATTTTCGATCTTTTGACAAAGTTGAATGCCGATCCACCGGACCTGGAAGTATTAGGCGACGGCACGCAACAGAAGCCTTATCTTCATGTTTCAGAGTTGATCGAAGCAATGATGGTGATTTGCACCGAGGCAAACGAGCCGCTGAACTGGTTTAACGTCGGGCCTCCGGACGAAGGGGCGACCGTGCGGCAGATCGCGGAGACTGTTTTGCATGAAGCCGCTCCGTCGACGCCGATTCGTTTTACCGGCGGTAATCGGGGGTGGGTGGGCGACGTGCCTCGTTTCCGTTACTCGATTGAGAAGCTGTCGAGACTTGGCTGGCGTCCCAAACTGAATTCGGTGCAGGCGGTGGAACAGGCGGTGGCGGAAATTTATCGAGAATTCCTCGCCCGGCGCGTGCAGTAAATATCCATGCAGCTTGTCGTTATTGCCGGGGGGAAGGGCACACGACTGAAGGAGCGTATCGGTGACCTTCCAAAACCGATGGTTGCCATCGGTGGCAAACCACTGCTTGAACATCAAATGAATCTTGCGCGGGAACACGGTATTATTGATGTCCTGCTGCTGACCGGATACGGGGCCCAACATATCGAAAGTTATTTTGGCGATGGCTCGCGGTGGGGTGTTCGCATTCGGTATCATTTGGAGCCGCAGCCGCTGGGAACCGCCGGGGCGGTGCTGGATGCATTCGATAAGCTGCAGGACAGGTTCATCGTGATGTACGGCGATACGATGCTGAACGTGGATTTACGTCGATTCGCCGAAGCGCATGTTCCGCAGACAAGCGCCACTTTGTTTTTGCATCCGAACGATCATCCACAAGACTCGGATTTGGTGGAAGTAAATGCGAATGGCGAAGTGATTGCGTTGCATCCTTATCCTCATCCGCCCGATCGCTATTTCGCGAACCTGGTGAATGCCGCGCTTTATGTGATGGAAAAAGAATCGTTGGCGGCCTGGCACGCCGGACGGGAGGCGCACGCTTACCCGCTGGATTTCGGGAAGCATGTGTTCCCTGCCCTGCTGCAGCAAGGGGCGCGTTTACGTGGGTATGTCAGCCGAGAGTACATTAAGGACGCAGGGACATCGACGCGGTTAGATCGAGTAATAGAGCATTATCGATCCGGGCGGATCCAGAGCGGATCGCTGGAGACACCCACACCGGCGATTTTTTTAGATCGAGACGGCACGTTGAACGACGATACGGGTTGGCTACATTCTCCCGAGCAGATGCAGTTGTTGCCGGGCGCGGCAGAGGCGGTTCGCGCTATTAACGAATCGGGCCGGTTAGCGGTGGTGGTCACGAATCAACCTGTCATTGCGCGAGGAGAATGCACGGAGGATGGATTGAAGCTGATTCATAACAAACTGGAGTGGATACTGGGAGAATCGCATGCTTACCTTGACGGCATTTATTTCTGCCCGCATCATCCCCATAGAGGCTTTCCCGGGGAGCGACCGGAGCTGAAGATTGCCTGCCAATGCCGGAAACCCGCGACGGGTCTTTTGGAGCAGGCGGCGAGAGACATGAATATCGATCTCGGACAGTCTTGGATGATCGGCGACCGTGATGGCGACATCGAAGCGGCTTCCCGGTTTGGCATTCGCTCCGTGCTGGTGCAGACCGGGCGCATGGAGCCGCAAGATTGCCGGCCGGACGCTGTCGTCGCAAACGTACTCGATGCGGTGCGTTTTATTTTAGATCAGACAAATTCACAGGCATGATTATCACGCAAACACCGCTGCGCATGAGCTTTGCCGGAGGAGGGAGCGATATTCCTTCGTTCTATCGCCAATTTGGCGGAGCCGTTGTTTCCAGCGCAGTTGACAAGTACATCTATGTGAACGTCAATAAGAAGTTCGACGACTGGATTCGAGTGAGCTACTCGCGGACGGAAGAGGTGGAGACCGTCGATCAAATCGAGCATCCGATTGTTCGCGCGACGCTGCAGAAGCTGAACATCCCCGGCGGGCTGGAAATTACCTCAATTGCCGATATTCCATCGCGCGGTACGGGCCTCGGTTCTTCCAGTTCGTTTACCGTTGGATTGCTGCTGGCGTTGCATGCTTATGAATCGCGATATGTTTCACCCGGTCAGCTTGCCGAAGAAAGCTGCACGGTGGAGATCGAGCTTTGCAAAGAGCCGATCGGAAAGCAGGATCAGTATGCCGCCGCCCATGGTGGTTTGAATTTTTATCGCTTCGAGCCGGACGATACGGTACTGGTGGAGCCGATTCTTTGTTCGGGGGAAAAGCTGCACCAGCTTCAATCGTCGCTGATCACATTTTACACGGGGAAAACGCGCCAGGCGTCGTCCATTCTAGGCGAACAGAGCCAGCAAGCGGAATCGAATACCGCCACCCAGGAGCTACTGAAGCGAATGACTTCCCTGGCTTACCAGTTGCGGACGGAATTGGACAGCGGCAACGTTGCCGGCTTAGGCGAAATATTGGATGAAGGCTGGAAGTTGAAGCGGGAAGTGCATCCAGGAGTAAGCAGCTCCACTATCGATGACTGGTATGCAGCCGCGAAAGGAGCCGGGGCGGTGGGCGGGAAATTACTAGGAGCGGGCGGCGGCGGATTTTTGACATTTTTTGCTCCGCCTGAAAAGCATGCCGCAATTGCGAAGGCACTAGGACTACGACAGATCCGATTGAGTTTAGATCGGTCGGGCAGCCGGGTGTTGTTGTACCACAATCCGCTGTATACACGATAAAAAGCGGCCAGCGTGGGACCACGGGCCGCTTTTTTCATGTTTTGTAGATGTCTATTACTATGCTACTTTCGCTTCCATCGCGGGAGGAGCGTTCAAGGCGCCGGCAAGAGCTTTCTTTGTTCTTTCAGCCAAATTGCGAAGGCGCGCATGTTTCGGGCGATTTAACTTCCGTTCGACGCTACGACGAGCCCGGAGAAGGCGAATTCTGACTGCTGTTTCCGACCATCCATGCTGCCGGGCAATCTCCTGGACCTTGAAACCTTTAATATAGTGGCCTTCCAACACCACTCGATCGTTGGGTTTGCATTCGGTTAAGATGCGTTTCACATCGATCGCCGCCACATTCATCCGGGGAGGCGCCTGTAGTTCCGGCAAGGTCTGCGTCTGGGGCTCGCGTCGAAGAAATGTTCTGTGAATATTTAGCGCAATGCTGTTTGTCCAGGTGAGTACCAAATTGGGATCACGCAACTGCTCGCGACGCTCCCAACCCTTTGCCCATGCCGCTTGCGCCGTGTCGAGCGCGGCATCGTAAGATAAGCCTCGCGACACAAGAAAACGTACTGTCAGATTAAACCCCTTTTGATATGCTTTGCCGTAATCTTCGTTTGTCATTTATTTTGGTTCACCGCTCCTAAAAAACTTTGTAAATCCTCTGGTGGCTTTCAATCCCTGCTTTGGAGATTGTTTTGCCGAATGCCGATAGTACTAGTCGGTTTGGGATTTATCCGACTGCTTACCACTAACGGCATATCCGTTAAGGCAGTTTCAGTGCCAACCTACAACGGCGCGGAAAAAGGGAGATTTCCGAGAGGCTCAAATCCACACTAAAATATATTAAGCCTTTTAAATGAAGCATTTGCAAGGCAAAATAGTTAAGCGTACTTACAGCTATGAACTTTTCCCAGGTGACGCAAATCTTACACCGGACGGCAATATTTGCTGATTGAGGAGGATAAAAACGAATCCGATCAGGAAAACGAACGAGGGCAGAAGCTCATCTACAACTACGATGAGCTTAGAGGGAGAGAAGGTAACGAAAAACTTTTTTTCTCGCGGAGAAATATTTTACTTAACGGTTTCCGACTCCGCTACCGGAGTTTCTGTTTTTTCTGGTTCTCCGGTGGCACCGCGCATGGTGTCGCGGAACGAGCGGATCCCTTTCCCGAGGCCTTGTCCGAGTTCGGGGAGCTTTTTCGGTCCAAAGACAAAAAGCGCAACCGCCAGGATAATCAGTAAATGACTGGGTTGAAGTAGTCCTTCAATCATAAAAATCTCCAAGAAGGCTGAGAAAGCCCTCTTCAATTGTATTACGATTTGGTGGGGGATTCGGATTAGGGCTCCAAATGGTGCTCCGTACACCGCTAGCTATTCTTATAGGTTTGTTTTATAAAAGCGCGGGAGCAAATGACTGTTGACAACTTTTCAGGCCTCGGCTATAGTGCTGAAATGCTTGCGCTTTCAATAGTTTGGCATCTTACAGCGCGGCGCGTTGCAAGATTTGGCATTCTTCCGCATTGACGGATCATCTCCCGGCGCTGTTTGCAGTTGATTTGCATGGTATGCGGGGGTCGATAAAAATTCATGGCCAGTCCATCTGACGAGTACGTAGAAACGCCTGGCGCCCCCGATAGCGATGACTACCGGGCGTTGCTGGAGGACTATTCCAACTCCAATGCTTCGGGCAGAACCGAGATTCTGCAGGGTCATGTTCTGAGTGTATCCGCGAAGGACGTGATTGTGGATATCGGGCGGAAGTTGGAGGGGCTGGTGCCGATCGATCAGTTCGCGGTTCTCGACGGCCAGCCTTCGGTGAAACCCGGGGACACAATCGAAGTGATGATGGAGCCGGAAGGCCGATTGATCGACGGCTATCATTCGCTTTCCTATGAGAAGGCGCATCGTCGTCAAGTATGGGAGCGGGTGGAGCAGGCAGCGGCTACCCAAACGCCTTTGACGGGTCGCATCATAGGGAGAACGAAAGGCGGATTGGAAATCGATATAGGAATTACGGCATTTTTGCCGAGTTCCCAAATCGAGGTTCGTCCGGTTCATAACTTGGATGGGTACCTGGGCAGGGAGTTGGAAGTTCGGATTATCAAGGTGAACCGGCAGCGCGGGAATGCGGTGGTTTCGCGCCGTGTTTTGATCGAACAGCAGTTCGAGAACCGAAAGACGCAGGTGTTGGATCACATTTTCGAAGGCGCCGAGGTGACAGGCACGGTGAAGAATCTCACCGAGTACGGGGCGTTTGTCGACTTGGGTGGCATCGATGGATTACTGCACGTGAGCGATTTGTCGTATGGCAATGTTATTCATCCTTCAGCGGTGATTCAGGTGGGCAGTGAAGTAACGGCCAAAGTCCTGAAGTTCGACCGGGCGAAAGAGCGGATTTCGCTTGGTTTGAAGCAGATGTACCCCGACCCTTGGACCACGATCGATGAGCGTTATCCGATACAAGAGCACGTCATCGGGAGGGTGGTCAGCGTTACCGATTATGGAGCTTTCGTTGAACTAGAGCCGGGCGTGGAGGGACTGATTCATATCTCCGAGATGACCTGGAGCCGCAGGATGAAGCATCCGGCAAAGGTGGTACGGCCGGGAGACGAAGTGGAAGCGGTGGTGCTGGAGGTGAAGCCGAAAGAACGCCGAATTTCGCTGGGCATCAAGCAGTTGGAGGCCGATCCCTGGACGACGGTTTCCGAGCGGTACAGCATCGGGTCAGTGGTGGAAGGGCGAGTCCGAAAATTAGCTGAGTTCGGTGCGTTTATCGAAATTGAAGAAGGCGTGGACGGGCTGGTTCACATTTCCGACATGTCCTGGACGGCGCGCCTCAAACATCCATCCGAGCTGGTGAAGAAGGGACAGATTGTGCAAGCGGTGATCCTGAATATCGATGCCGCGAACCGGCGGCTGTCGCTGGGGATGAAGCAGCTTCAGCCGGATGCGTGGGAGACGTTTTTCCGCACCCATCAAGCGGGCGACGCGGTGCGGGGGCGTGTCTGCCGTGCCGCGCAGTTTGGCGTTTTTGTCGAATTGGTAGCGGGAGTAGAGGGTCTGTGCCACCGTTCGGAGATTCCGAGTGACCTGAGCCGGCGCCGCGCCTCCGGGGTGGAGGAAGTGACGCCGCTGCCGGTGGGAGAAGAGTTCGATTTCAAAATAATCAAGATCAACGAGGCCCAGAAGCGGATCGGCTTGAGCCTGCGAGCGATAGCCGAAGAGGAAGAACGCAGTCGATTGGAAGATTATCAGCGGCAAGCGCTCGCTGTGACGTCTACGGTGGGGGACGTTTTGAACCAGTACAGATCCGAAGAGACGCCACAGTCAAGGGACGAGCAAGCATGACCAAAGCTGAGTTAATCGAGGAAGTTTCGAGAAGCGTGGAATTGACCCGCAAAGATTCCGAAGAAATTGTCGAAACGATATTCGAAAGCATTGTCGGCAGCCTGCAGAAGGGCGATAAGATCGAGATTCGCGGATTTGGCAGCTTTCGGACGCGGCAACGGCAGTCACGGGTGGGGCGTAATCCAAAAACGGGATCGCGGGTGGAAGTACCTTCGAAGCGGATTCCTTACTTTAAGCCCAGCAAAGAGCTTCGGGATACGGTGAACCAGTCGGCTCGAACCTCTTCGACGCAGGTGGCCGCGGAGAACGGCGAGGAAAGCTTGGAGCCGGTAGGTGATGGAAATTTTCCGTCGTCCTGAGACACCAAAAGGTTTTCTTCACGTCTTGTTCGTAGCGAAGTCTTCCAACATGCGGCTCGTAGCATTTTTTAGACGATGATCGATTCTTCGATACGATGGCAGTTGCTGTGTCGTTGACAGATGTCGGAGGAGAACGATGACTCATCTGTGGACTCCTTGGCGTTCCACGTACATCCGGGAAAAGCACGGTGGGAGCCAGTGCATTTTTTGCGCGGCTGTTAACAGTACGGCAGACGAAGAGAGCTTGATCGTCCACCGCGCCGATTATTGTTTCGTTATCCTCAATCGGTATCCTTACACCACGGGGCATCTGATGATTGCGCCTTACGAACATGTTTCGAGGCTGCTGCAGGTTCATCGCCAAGTGACGGCGGAGATGATGAACATGGCACGCCTGGCAGAGCAAATTTTGGAGGAAGTCTATCGGCCCCATGGTTTAAACCTAGGAATGAATCTAGGAGAAGCCGCGGGAGCAGGCATCGAGCAGCATATTCATCTGCACGTTTTGCCTCGCTGGATGGGAGATGCCAACTTCATGTCCACCGTGGGACAGGTGCGCGTGATGCCGGAGGATTTGGCCGAAACATACAAGAAATTGAAGCCGATGTTTGCCGACGATTGAGGCTCGGGTGAGCTTCCGAGCCGGATTATCTCCGATAGAATCGTTCGGTCGTGACATCTTGTGACGCGATTCGGCATCTAAGGACTATCCCGAAAGGTGGTCTTGAAATCCGATGGGGTCGCCAACCATTATTCCCGTAACCTCTCCTATTCCCGACGAGAAGCAGTCAGCTAGAAAAGCCGGTCTTCACTATGCAATTCCCAAAGGCAAAGGCATTCGCAGACGGCGTGCGGGAAAAGGATTTTTTTACCTGGACGAAAGCGACAAAGTGATCCGGGATAAAGAGACAATCGAGCGCATTCACTCGTTGGTGATTCCGCCGGCCTATTTATCGGTATGGGTCAGCCCCGACCCACATGCCCATATACAGGCGATCGGGTGGGATGTACGCGGCCGCAAACAGTATCGGTATCATCCGGAGTACCGAAAGGTGCGTGATCTGGTGAAGTTCGACCGGATGCAGGAGTTCGGCAAGCTACTTCCCAAGATCCGCCGGGCGGTGAATCGTGATTTGAAAGCGGAAGGTTTACCAAAGCAAAAGGTGCTGGCCGCCGTCGTGAAGCTCTTGGATACAACCTACATCCGCATCGGCAACGCGGAGTATGCCGAGGACAACGGGTCGTATGGACTTACCACGTTTCGCAATAAGCATGTCGAGATTTTGGGGGAGATGCTGAAGTTCAAGTTTCGCGGTAAAAGCGGGCAGAACCACGAAATCCAGGTGCATGACGCCAAGCTGGCGCGAATTTTACGCCGGTGCAAATGCATTCCGGGAAGTGCGCTGTTTCAATACATCGATGAAGAGGGCAAACCGGCGCATATCGAATCGGGGAACGTGAATGAATACCTGCGGGAGATCAGCGGCGGGGACTTCACGGCGAAGGATTTTCGCACTTGGGGCGGGACTTGCCTGGCGGCAACTTATCTTTTGAAAAAGGGGAACTCGGAAACGGCGAAAGAGTTGAAGGCCACATTAGTGGAGGTGGTGAAGGACGTTTCGTGCAAGCTGGGCAACAAACCGGCGACTTGTCGAAAGTATTATATTCACCCGACGGTGCTGGAGACGTATTCTTCCGGCGCGCTCTGCCAGATGGCGGATACGTGGCGGAGCAGCCGCAATGCATTTATTTTCGAGCGGCTTGTGCTTGCGTTGATTGCTCCCTTGAAGCGATCAAGAAAAAAGGCTGCCTAGGACCGATCGAAAACTGACGGGAGCAGTCTACACGCGCCGAGAGTTTCAAGGCCGCCGCCGTTTATCTGTTAGTAACGCTTCATGCTTGTAAGCATCCTTCAAGGTGGAGACGATAAATGAGTAACGATAAGCCGGAAGTCGTAGTTATTACAGGAGCGACTGCCGGGGTAGGGCGGGCGGTGGTTCGTGAATTTGCGAAACGCAAGGCATGGATCGGATTGATTGCTCGCGGGAAAGACCGGCTGGAAGCAACGAAGCGCGAAGTGGAAGAATACGGCGGCAGGGCGATGATGTTGCCGGTGGATGTTGCGAACGCAGCGGACGTGGAAGAAGCCGCCGAAAAGGTGAAGCGCGAGTTCGGCAAGATCGACGTTTGGGTAAACGACGCGATGGCTACAATTTTTGCTCCAGTGACCGATACAACGCCGGAAGAGTTTAAGCGCGCAACGGAGGTCACCTACCTTGGATGCGTTCATGGCACGATGGCGGCGCTGAAACATATGATTCCGGCCGATAAGGGAACGATTGTTCAGGTCGGCTCGGCGTTGGCGTATCGGTCCATTCCCTACCAAGCGGCGTATTGTGGAGCAAAGCACGGGATTATCGGATTCACCGACTCCTTACGATCGGAGCTGATCCATCGTAAGAGCAAGGTGCACCTTTCGGTGGTGGATCTTCCGGCTGTAAACACGCCGCAATTTAGCTGGTGCCGGACGCGTTTGCCGCGACACCCGCAGCCGGTGCCGCCGATCTATGAGCCTGAGGTGCCGGCGCGCGCCATTTATTGGGCGGCGCATCACAAGCGGCGAGAAGTTTTTGTCGGTATGCCGACGTTGAAGGCGGTATACGGACAGGATGTTGCGCCCGGCTTTGCCGACTGGTATCTAGGCGAGACGGGGTATAAAGCGCAACAAACGGCGCAATCCGTTTCTCAGGATCGCCCGGATAATTTGTTTGAGCCGGTGCCGGGAGAGTTCGCCGCCCGGGGTATCTTCAGCGATAAGGCCAAATCGTTCAGCTTGCAGAGTTGGGTCAACTTGCATCGGCTGCCCACAAGCCTGGCAGCAGCGGGGATTGTCGGTTTAGGCGCATTCCTATGGAAACAGAAGTAAATTACTCCGCGCGGCAAATCAAAGAAGATCTGCGGCAGGGACGCGGCCCGTACATCCGAAACCGGCGTACGATTGCGGGTCTTTCGATTTTCTCGACGGTGGTGCTGGGAGGAATTGCGCTTTATCAGGTGGGTATTTGCAAACGCCTACCGCAACCGGTACTGCCGCGCTATGACGCGGAGAAGGTGAATGGGTCGAATCAGGCGTATGCAATCGGGGCAACGCCGGATGCGCTGTTAGGCATGGCGAGCTATTCGGTCACGGCTTGTCTGGCTGGCATGGGACCGCAAGACCGGTGGAAGACGGCCCGGTGGATTCCCCTCGCGATGCTCGCAAAACTGATGGTCGACGCATCGATGGCGGGAAAGCTGAGCGTGGAGCAGTGGACGAAATTCAGAGCGTTTTCGTTCTGGTCGTTACTCACCTCGGCGGCTACGTTTTCGAATTTGGGCTTTGCGATCCCAGAAGTTCTAAAAACTTTTAAACGCTAATAAAGCCCTGCTTAGTAATCAGTACTTTTTCTCATCGCAGTTCATGCACTTGTGATCGATTAGAAACTCAATCGAAACGAAGGGTTAGTACCTTGGGCATACGGGATCTTTTCTTTCTATGAGACGTATATTTTTCTTTGTTAGTTGTTTGCTGCTATCTTCTTACAGTTCAGCTGTTTTCGGCCAGACTTCAGCCGGCGTCGGTGGTTTAACGGGAGTGGTGACCGATCCTAGCGGAGCGGTGGTTGCGGGCGCCGATGTCATCGTAAAAAACCAAAGCCTCGGTATTCGGCGCGAGTTGACCACTACCGGCAGTGGAGTATTTAATGCGCCGTCGCTGGTACCGCAATCCGGATATGAGGTGACGGTGACCGCTCCTGGATTTGAGGAGTTCGACAATCGCGACATCACAATTCAGGTCGGACAGAACGTTAACCTGCCCGCAAAGCTGCGGGTGAAGTCTTCCACAACACAGGTGGAAGTGAAAAACACCACGCCTTTGACGGAAGTGAAGTTTGCCGTTTCGGACGTCATCGACCAGAAGCAAATCGATAATCTGCCGATTAATGGACGACGGGTAGATCAGTTTGTTTTGTTGACTCCGGGCGTTTCCAACGACGGAACATTCGGACTACTCAGTTTTCGCGGTATTCCCGGCGGCAACGCGTTTTTGACGGACGGGAACGATACCACCGATAACTTCTATAACGAGAATGCAGGCCGTACGCGCATTCCTTCGCAGATCTCGCAAGACGCCGTCCAGGAATTCCAGGTACTTTCCGATGCGTATTCGGCCGAGTATGGCCGCGCCATCGGTGGTGTGGTCAACACGATCACCCGCAGCGGAACCAATAACCTTCATGGCACGGGTTTTTGGTTCTTTCGCAATCGCACACTGAATGCAAGAGATCCGTTTTCCACGATCAATCCTTCCGAGTACCGTCACCAGTTTGGCGGTAACATCAGCGGACCGATCATAAAAGACAAACTGTTTTACTTCTTAAATACAGAGGAGCAGATTCGAAATTTTCCGCTGGTATCCAGCATCATCAACCCATCGGCGGTGAACAGCAACACCAGAACGTGGGTCGGTTGCGGAGCACCGGCAACGCCACAGCAGTGTGCCGCGATTAACGGAACCCTGAACAGGTTTTATGGAACAATCCCTCGCAACGGAGACCAGCAGACCGCATTAGGTAAGATCGACTGGCGGCCCGACGACAAGAACTCATTTAGCTTCGACCTGAACTATCAGCATTTCAATTCACCGAACGGTATCCAAACAGGAGCGGTGGTGACCAGTGGTGGTGCTCTGACCAGCAACGGAATCGATGACGTGAACGTGCGCTATGGCCGCGCGAATTGGACGTTTGTTCCGAACGGCAGCATGGTGAATGAAGCGCGATTCGGTTGGTTTAAAGATCGCCAATCGGACTCCCTCAACAATGCACTGCTCGATCCGGTATTCGGTCCGTTAAGCGTATCGGTTAACGGCCAATCCATCGGAGGTGCTAGCTATCTTCCCCGCATCCAGCCCAGCGAAAATCGTTATGAAGGCGCTGATAATTTTTCTTACACGGTCGGCAAGCACAGCTTGAAATTCGGAGTGGATTATCTTCATACCGAGGATTTCACCGATCAGCTATACAACGGAAATGGAAGCTATAGCTATGCCAATGCGACCGACTTCGCCCTTGATTATTCGGGAAATCTTACCGGGCAAAAGAATTTCAGATCTTATTCGCAAGCATTTGGGAGACGGACAGTAGATGTCGGTACCCAGAATTTAGATTTTTACGCGCAAGATCAGTATCGGATAGTCCCCAGCCTGACGCTGTACTATGGACTCCGCTATGAACACACATTTCTTCAGCAGCCGCCTTTGACCAATCCCATTTATCCGCAAACCGGGCGAATTCCGGTGGATAATTTGAATTTTGCGCCTCGTATTGGGTTCGCCTGGACCTTGGACAACAACAAGACGGTCATTCGGTCCGGATACGGAATCTATTATGCGCGCTATCCAGGCGCAATGCTGAATTCTTTGTTCACCAACAACAACCTTTATCAGCAGTCTTTTTCACTGCAAACGAACGTATCAGGCCAGGCTGCGGCATCTCCGGTATTTCCAAATGTTTTAGCGGCCCCTCCGACGGTGGGAGGAGGCGGCGGCGCCGCACTAGGCTTTGCGGCACCCGATCTACGCACGCCATACAGTGAGCAAGCAGACTTTGCCGTGCAAAGAGCATTCGGCAGTAATACAAGCGCTACCCTCAGCTATCTTTGGAGCCGCGGAGCACAGATGTTCACCGTCCGCGACTTAAACGTCGGTGTGCCTACGAATTCGATCACCTACAACGTGCTGGACAACGCAGGAGCTAGGACCGGGACTTTCACCACGCCGGTCTATCTGCTGGCGAATCGTGTCGACAAACGATTCAACCAGGTCACGCAGGCAGAAAATGGGGGCAACAGTTACTACAACGCTCTTGCGCTTCAAGTGCAGCGACGTTTTGCGAATGGCTTCCAGGGCAGCTTAGCTTATACCTGGTCCCATGCCATCGACACGAACCTAGGAGGCGCCGGCGCCAACCTTTTTCTCGGCACGGACACTCCCAACACGCTTTTCAATGGAGACTATCAGGGAGTCAAGGGTGACGCGAGTACGGATCAGCGGCAACGTTTGGTAATCAACTGGGTCTACTCGCCTACTTTCACAAAACGCAACGATGCGTTCTCGCGATTGCTGATCAACAATTGGCAGCTTTCGTCGATTACCACCGTTGCCACCGGCCAGCCTCTGACGGAGACGATCAACGTTTCAAGAAGTTTATCGAGTGCGCAAATCGCAAGCCTAGGCCTGCCTTCCAACTTGGCGTTTACGAATACGGTGAATGGATTCGACGGCACGAATCAAGTTCCTTTCCTGGGAAATAATACACTGCGGCTTCCCAATACATACCGTGTCGATGTGCGCCTAGCGAAGAGACTGCCGATTGCCGAACGCTTTGAAGCTACTCTTCAATTCGAAGTGTTCAATTTAACCAACACCATTACCTACACGAGCCTGGTCAACCGAGGCTACACGGCGAATGGGTTGAACATTTCGCCTGCCAAGGGTTTAGGCACACCGACCGCATCGGCTGGGTTTCCCGATGGGACAAATGCCCGGAGGGCGCAGGTCAGTCTCCGGCTGAATTTCTAAGTCACACGGGTTTTCGAGCCTAAGAAACAAGATAGGATCGATTATGGCTGTCACAAGCCACCGTCGATCCTATCTTATTTTACGAAAGGCTTTCTATGAACTTTACTCGTCGGGACTTTGGACGTATTGCCGGGATGGGCACAACGTTAGCCGCGCTTGCGCCAAATTCGCGGGCGCAGGGCCAAGCGCAGCAGAAGAAAATCGGATACTGCATTGTTGGTTTAGGGCGTATCTCGATGGATCATTTTATGCCCGCGCTAAAGATGTCGCAGAAGGCGCGGGTAACGGCGCTGGTCAGCGGCCATCGCGAGAAAGCCGAGAAGATGGCGGCGGAGTACAACGTTCCCGCTAAAAGTATTTACGATTACAAGAACTACGACGAGATTGCGAAGAACCCGGACATCGACGCAATGTATATTGCGCTGCCGAACAACATGCATGCGGAATATACGATTCGCGCCGCAAAGGCCGGCAAGCACGTGCTTTGCGAAAAGCCGATGGCAACGACCGTGAAAGACAGTGAGGCGATGATTGCGGCATGCAAAGCGGCCGATAAAAAGCTAATGATCGCCTATCGCTGCCAGTATGAGCCGACCAATCTGCGGGCGATCAAAATGATCAAAGAAGGCGCGCTGGGCACAATTCAAGCTATCGAAAGCGCGAACGGCTTTAAAGAGAAATTAGGTGAGTGGCGGCTGAATAAGAAAATGGCCGGGGGCGGTCCGTTACCGGACGTGGGTATCTATTCGCTGAATGCGTGCCGTTACCTAACGGGCGAGGAGCCTCAACATCTGGAAGGATACTGCTCGGTTGTGGATCACGATGGCCGGTTTACCGAAGTGGAAGAAAACGTTTCCTGGACGATGAGGTTTCCGTCGGGTGTGGTGGCAAGTTGCAGCACTACGTATGGCGCGAAGATGGAGGGTTTCGTGAAAGTGCACGGCTCTAAAGGGGTGTTGCACATGGAGCCCGCCTTCGGCTACCAAGGGTTGCACCTGATGGCGAACATCAACGGGCAGCCGGCAATCGACGACCAAAATACAGAGAAAGACCCGTATCAATTTGTATTGGAAGCCGACTACTTTGCCGATTGCATCACTGGAAATAAAGAGCCGAAGACGAATGGAGAAGAGGGGCTGCGGGATATGCGGTTGATGGCGGAGATTTACAAATCGTGCGGACGGACGATGGGCTGAGTTCACCTGTGTGGGAAGATGTGCCTCTAAACGAAACTTAACAGTACAAGTACTAACCTTTGGGGCCAACGCATACGTCTTACGACATAGAGATGGATAAAGCATCTCCAGGAGAATGATCGTGAAAATACAATCTTGTGCATTGACCTTCGCAATGCTTTTAGGCGTTGGCTTATGCGCGGCGCCTATGCCGCAGGACCAGTCCAGCAGCCAGCAAAAGCATGGAGGATGGGCCCGGCATGGAATGGACCCGGATAAGCAATTACAGCAAATGGGGAAGCGTCTTAATCTTACCGACGCGCAAAAGAGCCAAATTAAGCCGATTCTTGTGGAGCAGCAGCAGCAGGTGCAAGATACCATGCAAGATAGTTCGCTGCAGGCGCAGGACAAGCGCGCTCGTATGCGTGCAATACGGGAAGACGGCACCAATAAGATCAATGCGATTTTGACCGACGAGCAGAAGGCAAAGCTGGAGCAAATGCGGGAGCAGCGGCAAGCGAAGCACCAGCACGCGCAAAACGGATAGTGATTTGAATTTCGAAGTCCTCACCGAAAATGTTGTGAAGTCATCCGAGTAGCTATCGGGTGACTTCACATTAAAACTGGGCACGTACTTTCAACAGCAACAGCAAAATCGTGTGGCGGCGCACATCGCACTGCCATCTTATGTTTTTGCGATGAAGAAGTCGATGAAGGCAGAAAGCGCAGTTCCCGACATTGGCATGGACGATATTGAGGTCGATCCAAGTGTCGGTATTGGACGCGAAGCGGCATGAGCTTGATGCGTCAGGCACAGTTCGATGAGCGTTTCATGCGTCTTGCGATAGAGCAGGCGCGGATCGGGGACCGGACGGCGGGAGCCGGGGAAGTAGGATGCATCATTGTTCGAGATCAGTCCGTTCTAGCCCAAGGCTGTAACGAGGTGGAGCGTAGTTTCGATCCCACCGCCCATGCGGAAATTGTCACGCTTCGTAAGCTGGGACAGAAGCTTAAAACCGTTGACTTTCGAGGATGTACTCTTTATTGCACTTTGCAGCCGTGCAGCATGTGCACTGTTGCCTGCATCTGGGGAAAGATTACGCGCATTGTTTACGGAGCAGCGCGGAAGGACGTACACGCCATGTATTTCGATGCAAAGCACATCGATGCTTCCGATCTGATTCATGATGCGTTTCGCGAGGATGTCGAAATCGTCGGCGGCGTCTTGGCCAACGAGTGCACGGCGTTCTATTATCAGCCAGGCGACCATCCGTCGAAAGAAGAGCAAATAAACATTTAGCACGGTTTGCTCTTCCCCGGGGGCGTTTTGCGCGCGCTTTCTACTTGAGACGTTGCGCGGACTCGTAGCCTTTCCCGAGTTCTTTTACGGTGGCTTGCACTTCGTTAAATTGACGCTCCACGATCAGCCGGACGTCATCGGGCAGGTTTTGTTCCACGGCTCGTTCGTAATGCTTGAGCGTCGACTCTTCTCCCTGGATACATAGAATCCGAATGGAGCCATCGTCCTTTGCGCGAACACCGGTTTCCAGATCGACCCATCCTTGATGCAGGATCCCGCCGCCGTGGCCTGCTTGCGCCGGTTTGCCATTCGCCTTGCGAACTTCATCCGACAGGCGTCGCGCAAATCCGGCACGCTGTAGCGAGATGTCCGTGAGATGGCTTCTGAACTCATCATTGTGGACGCTCTTGGCAGCCTTTCCAAAGCCTTCCCAACTGTCGTTGCAGGTAGCGATTAAATCGTTTAGAACCGTTGTAAGTTCATGACTGGTATTTGACATTTCCATGTAAGACGATAAAGACGGGCAAGGCGTGACAAGTGTCTCTCATCAGGGAGCTAACAACCCTGAAAACAAGCACCGGTAGTTTCACGATCATCGCGTTTCCCGCAGTTTGGCGTCGAACCACAAGAGGAACTATTGAATGAAGGCAGTTGTATTTCATGACGTCGGAGATATTCGTCTTGACGATGTCAAAGAACCAACACTCCAGGCGGATACGGACGCGATTATCCGTATAACTTCCAGCGCAATTTGTGGAACGGATCTGCATATGGTGCGGGGAACGATGAGCGGGATGAAGCCTGGGACCATTCTCGGCCATGAGGCTGTCGGCATTGTGGAAGAAGTGGGAAAGGGAGCTCGTAATCTGCGCATCGGCGATCGCGTGGTAGTTGCTTCGACGATAGGCTGCGGATATTGTTCGTATTGCCGGGCCGGTTACTATGCGCAATGCGACAATGCAAATCCCAACGGCAAAACCGCGGGGACGGCTTTCTTTGGAGGACCAAAAGAAACGGGTCCCTTTGACGGCCTGCAAGCCGAGTACGCACGCATTCCGTTCGCCAATGTCGGGTTAACTAAGTTGCCGAGGGAAGTAGAAGACGACGAGGCGATTCTGATCTCCGACATCTTTCCGACCGCCTATTTCGGGGCCGATATTGCCGGTATCAAGCCGGGCGATACGGTTGCGGTTTGGGGATGCGGTCCGGTGGGCCAGTTCGCGATTCTGAGTGCTCTGTTGATGGATGCCGGACGCGTACTGGCGATCGATCAACATCCATCCCGTTTAGAAATGGCGCGTGCGCTGGGGGCAGAGGTCATCAATTTTCAAGAGGAGGACCCGACCCAGGTGATTCCGCAGCTTACCGGCGGAGCGGGCGTTGACAGGGCGATCGACTGCGTGGGTGTCGACGCGCAGATGCCGCATGCGGGTCCGGCGGCGAAGGAAGCAAAAAGCAAAGCAAGCGAGTACAAGAAAGAAGCTTCCGAAATCGCCAAAGAAACGAATCCGAAGAACGGCAACTGGGTGCCCGGCGATGCTCCGTCACAAGTGTTGGAGTGGGCGGTGAAGTCGTTGGCCAAAGCAGGAACGCTCTCCATCATCGGCGTGTATCCCATGACGGTCAAGACATTTCCTATCGGTATGGCGATGAACAAAAATCTCACCATCAACATGGGCAATTGCAATCACCGGAAATACATTCCGAAGTTAGTCAACATGGTGCGAAGCGGGACAGTAAAACCGAGCTCCATTCTTACGCAAAAAGAACCGGTGACCGATGCTATTGAGGCTTATAAGAGCTTTGACAAGCGGCAGGCGGGTTGGATCAAAGTGGAGTTAATTCCGAAAAGCATTGCCGCGCGAGCTTAGCCGACTCACAATACGTTTGCACGATGTGCTAGCCTTTCAAGTGCTGAATGGTACATCCTTCGCGGGATGTTGAAAAGGGAATCCGGTGCGAATCCGGAACTGCCCCGCAGCGGTAATCAGGAACGAAAGCTCCCTAGAAAATGCACTGGCGTTTATCCGCTGGGAAGCAGGAGCGAGTAGAAAAACAGCCTTAGGTTGAAGCGCCTGAAAGTCCGAAGACCTGCCGCAGCCGGCGCCGATACGGTGCCGTACCAAGAGTGCGCCTTCGTGGGAGAGGTTGTGGTTCGCTTTCGTCTATTTTCGAACGTTCCCCTTACCGCTGATATTGTCTTTGCTCCGGCGATAGCGCTGCGTGGATCAACTTTGCGCGCAAGGAGCAAACGTGTTTTTGAAATTTTCTACTATCACGCTGGCGGCATTGTCCCTGGCGAACTCACTACATAGTGCGGCAGCCGACAAGGTTTGCGGCCAAACAGTGGATACCTCCACACAACCTGTGGCTGGTGCTTCAGTAAACCTTTATTCGCGGGACAGCAGCGTGCAGTTCAACACGCGGAGCAACGATCGCGGCCAGTATTGTTTCGCGCTGATTCCGCCCGGGCGCTTTTTACTGCAAGCTCGCGCTTCTTCGCTTAACTTAGCGAAGCCCCATAGCGTGTCCATTACGGCAGAAACAACAGCGCTTCCCGAACTGGTGTTATCGGTGGCGTCTACTTCGCAACAGGTGACGGTGACGGCGGCAGGGTTGCCGCAAACCCCTAGTGAAACGGCAAAGCAGGTGACGTCCATCGATGCGTTTGCAGCGGAAAAGCGCGGACAAAATTCGCTTGTGGATGCGTTGAAGGAGGTGCCTGGATTTCGAGTGAATCAACTGGGCGGTCCGGGCAGTTTTTCCACTATTCAGATTCGCGGATTGCGGAGCTATGATACGTCGGTTCTCATTGACGGCATGCGGTTTCGTGATGTTTCCGCTACGCAAGGGGATGCTTCCTCCTTTCTGACGGATCTTTGGTTCACCGATACCAGCCGAGTGGAGGTTCTGCAAGGCGCGGGGGCATCGCTCTACGGAACCAACGCTATCGGGGGAGTGATCAACATGGTCACCGATGAAGGCGGTGGGCCCTTTCACGGGGACATCGACCTGCAAGGCGGAATGTTGGGTCAGTTTTACGGGCTCGGTCATATCGCCGGCAGCGCATTACAGCAGCGACTGAACTATTCCGCAGGTTTTGGCCATTGGAACGTGACCGAAGGAGTGGACGGAGACGATCGCTACCGGAATACGGGTGGCTTGGGATCGTTGGAATATGCGCTCAGCCCTAAGATACGCGTAGGCGCTCGATCCCTAGGATCCGACGTCTTCGGCCAACTGAACGCTATTCCGATGGGCGCGCCCGGGGCGAACTTATCTCCGACAGGCGCTCCGGTCAATGCGGTCCCACTCCCGGCGAGCCAAATACCAGCCGCGTTGAACTTCAGCCCTTACTTGAACGGCAGAGCGACGTTCATTCCAAATGTCGACGATCCGGATAACTTTCGTGCCGTTCAATTTACATCGACCATGGTGTATTGGGAGCACAGCGTTGCGCCCTCCTTTTCCTATCGGCTGAACTATCAAGCATTGCTTAGCGATCGTAATTACGTCGACGGGCCGGCGGGGTTGGGCTATCAGCCGACCGATAGGACGCTGAGCGCGTACAATGGCCGCATCGATACGGCGAAAGCGAGCGCGAACTGGACGCCCACGCACAGTCAAGTAGTTTCCGGCGGTTATGAATTCGAACGGGAGCGTTTCGATAACGGATCCTTCACAGGTCAATCTCCATTGCTCACATCGCAAACCGCTGTTCAGCAGACTAGTCATACAGCTTTCGTGCAAGATCAAGTAAAGCTGTTTGCCGATCGTTTACAGATCTCTCTTTCGGGGAGGTGGCAAGGCTTCCACTTAGACGATCCTACTTTTTCCGGAAGGCTTCCGGTGTATGCATCCGCTACGGCAATTTCGCCGCCGAACGCTTGGACAGGCGATGCCTCCGCAGCATACTTCTTACGTTCCTCGAATACTAAGATTCGGACGCATGTCGGCAATGCATACCGCGCGCCTTCACTTTACGAACGCTTTGGGACGTACTTCTATGGCAATGAGTTTACCGCTTACGGCGACCCGAGGCTTGCTCCGGAGCGTGCGATCTCCGTGGATGGCGGCATCGATCAATACTTTGCCTCCGACAAGCTGCGGGTGAGTGCCACCTACTTCTATACGCGATTGCAGCAGACGATTGGATTCGATGGATCGGGAGCTATTGTGAATCCCCTTACCGATCCATTCGGCAGGAGCGCCGGTGGTTATTACAATACGCGGGGCGGCTTGGCCCGGGGCGTGGAGATTTCCGCTGAAAGCAAGCTTCCCCACGGCGTTATTGTTCGGGGCGCTTATACGTATACCAACTCCAGAGACCGCGTTTCGCGCTACCGTAACGGGGATTTGCGGACTCCCGTGATTCTGCCTCAGAGTTTCAGTTTTGAGATTGCAAAACAGTTCGGCAAGCGTTGGGACACCTCATTCGATGCGTTGATTACTAGCCACTATTTGTATGCGTTTTATGGCGTGCCTCCGAATATTTTTACCGGACCACGGCAGGCAAATTTGTCGATTGGTTATACGGTACCCATCAGTGATAAAGAGCGGGTTCGGATCTACTCACGAATCGAAAACCTGAATAACCAAACTCTTTATGAGCAAGGATTCTTAACGCCGGGGATTGTGGCGCGAGGCGGCTTACAGTTCTGGTTTTGACGAGCATGGAGAAGGCGCATTCTCTGATGGTGGCGGGTACGGCTTCTCATGTCGGCAAAAGCTGGACCGCCACCGCGATTTGTCGGTGGCTACGCGACAAGAAGATACGCGTGGCTCCATTCAAGGCGCAAAACATGTCGAACAACTCGTATCCTTGCGCCGATGGCGGTGAGATTGGCCGTGCGCAAGTGGCGCAAGCGCAAGCCTGCGGCCTCCAACCGATGACCGATATGAATCCGATTCTTCTGAAGCCCGTTTCAGATCGTCGGAGCCAAGTAGTTGTGAACGGGAAGGTCTGGAAAACGCTGGATGCCGACAGCTACTATGAGCAGTTCGACCATTTGCTTTGCTGTGTGCTGGAGGCCTATCGACGCTTGGCAAGCCGCTTCGACTTTGTAGTCGTCGAAGGGGCGGGCAGCATCACCGAATTGAACTTAAAGCATCGCGACTTGGTGAATCTCGGGTTGGCAACCAGAATCGGTGCTCCAGTGCTGCTTGTGGCCGATATCGACCGAGGCGGCGTGTTTGCTTCGATAGTGGGTACCTTTGCGCTGCTCCAACCAGAAGAGCGGGCTTTGGTGCGAAGCTTTGTCGTCAATCGGTTTCGTGGCGATCCGGCATTGTTTAAAGATGGCGTGACAATTCTTGAACAGCGTACGGGCACTAATTGCTTAGGAGTCTTTCCTTTCGATCCGTCTATTTCGCTTGACGCGGAAGACAGTGTCGGTTTGGGAGAAGGTCCGGCAGCCGGTGGCGGTACTGCGAAGATTGCCGTGATACGGCTGCCTCATGTCTCCAACACGACGGACTTCCGTTTTCTTTCCGGCGTGAAATGGGTTAGCAGACCGGTGAATCAGCGGTTCCATACGGTGATTTTGCCGGGCACGAAGAACACGATCAACGATTTAGTTTGGCTGCAAAACACCGCCTTAGCGGATTGGATAAAGGCGCAGCATCGGCGTGGAGCGTCGATTATCGGGATCTGCGGTGGGTATCAAATGCTCGGGGAAAGCATTGAGGATCCACTCGGGGTTGAATCTTCGCGTACGGAGGTTGAGGGACTGAGATTACTGCCATGTCGTACGCGCTTGACAAGCCAAAAAATCACCAGGCGCGTTGAAGCCGTCAGCTTAGGAGGAACGCGATTTTCGGCGTATGAGATTCACATGGGCGAGACAACATGCCTTTCCAAAGCCGATGCTTTCGCGACTTTAGCGGACGGAACGATGGACGGCATGGTTTTGGGAGGCTGCATGGGGACGTATTTGCATGGCGCGTTCGAAGATGCTGCTTTGGCGGAAGAGGTATTCGGCGCGGATGTATGTGACGTGATGGGTCGTCGGGACGACTACGACAGTCTTGCCCAGTGGTTCGACTTGCATGTGGATAAAAAGAAATTCGAAGAACTTTACCTATGCGCTTGAGTGCTTCAACAGTGATTGCCGGCGCGACCTGGGATTTGATTCTTGGCGATCCACATTGGTTTCCTCATCCGGTGCGCGGCTTGGGATGGATCGTACAACGATCGGAAACACTATGGCGCGGCGCAAACCTTCCGCCACGTTTGGCAGGAATTTTATTCGCTTGTAGTGTTGTGTCGTTTGCTTCGGTGATTGTGCTGGCCACACTTCCCGGGCTGGCTGTGTTTTGGATTTATAGTTTACTTGCCATTCGCAGCTTAGACGGGGAATCGGCGAATGTGATTGCGGCGTTGAAGGATGGCGATCGGGACGAAGCACGAAGGCGATTGTCATACATTGTGGGGCGCGATACGGGAAGTCTGGATGAGCAGGAAATCCTGCGCGCCACTATTGAAACGATGGCGGAGAACCTGAGTGACGGCATCATTGCGCCTCTATTCTTTCTCGCAATCGCCGGACCGGTGGGTATGGCTGCCTATAAAACGATTAATACGCTCGATAGCATGGTCGGTTATCGCAATGCCCGCTATCGCGAGTTTGGCTGGGCATCGGCGCGGTTAGATGATCTGGCAAACGTCGTTCCAGCGCGAATCACGGCTCTGCTGATCTGGCTCTGCGCCCCACTGGCAGGAGGAAACATTTGGCGTTCGATAGCGATTACGATGCGCGATGCGCGACATCAGCCGAGTCCGAATGCGGGTTACCCGGAAGCGGCGATGGCCGGTGCGCTCGGTATTCAGTTGGGCGGATTGAATTTCTATCAAGGCGTTCCCAGTCGCAAGCCTTACCTGGGTGATCCGCGCCGGCCTTTAAAGATCGCTCTATTTAGCCGCGCACGACGTTTGCTGTATGCGTGCGCTTTCGTCAGCATTGCCATTGTTTGCAAGGTGAAAAGATGACGATCGCACATGGGGGCAATATCTTTGAAGTTGCCCGGCGGCTCCATGTCGATTGGCGCTCGTTGACGGACTTCAGCGCGAACATCAATCCATTGGGTCCGGCTCCTGGTGTCCATGCCGCCATTGTTGGTGCGTTGAACCGAATCGTGCACTATCCAGAAAAGGAGCCTTTGGAGCTGAAGGTAATTTTGGCCAAAAAGTGGAGTGTCGATCCAAGTCAGATTTTACTTGGCAACGGGGCGACGGACCTCATCTATTTTCTGGCGCGAGTTTTTCGGGGGACTGTCGCTTGCTTGCATGTTCCTGTTTTCTCGGAGTTTCATCGCGCCTTTGCCGATGCAGGGCTTGTCGAGGGCGACGACGTGAACACTTGGCCGACATCGGGCCTGCTTGTTATCACTCGCCCGGAAAACCCTACCGGGCGAATGCATGATGTAGCTGATCTAACCGAGTGGCTCATGGGTACCAGCAACCCCGTCCTCATTGACGAGTCGTTTATCGAGTTCTCCGGTCAACCATCGCTGATCCGTTTAATTGAACAGCGCCCGAACCTGATCATCTTGCGTTCTTTGACGAAGTTCTACGCGCTGCCCGGATTGCGTATCGGAGCGCTTGTCGCCTCGCGAGACCTTGTTCGCCCGTGGCAAGAAGTACGCGAACCGTGGCAGGTAAATGTGCTGGCATCCGCTGCTGCTGTGGCGGCACTGAATGATGACGAGCACGCCATCAATTCGAAGATTTTTGTTGAGGGGGAGCGCGACTGGTTGTTCCATCGACTTAGGACTCTGCAGGATGTCACTGCCCATCGTAGCCACGCTAACTTTATTTATCTGCAGTTGCGCTACCCAGCGGCTTTCCTAAGCGACTATTTGCTGGAAAGAAATATTTTAATTCGGAATTGCGCCGGATGGCCGGGCGTGCATGGTGAGTCGGTTCGTGTGGCGGTTCGCACACGTGAAGAAAATCGGATTCTGTTGGGCGGCTGGAGGGAATTTCAATGGGACGATTCTGTTCACTAGCCGTTGCCGTAGTACTCAGTCTTGTTCTTCCGCTTGCGGGTGCTACAAAGGCCGCACGGATTGTGTCCACCGCACCCAGCATCACGGAAACATTATTTGCGTTGGGCCTCGGCGATGAAGTCGTCGGAGTCACGAACTATTGCCACTATCCGCCGGAGGCCGACAAAAAGGCGCGCATTGGACGACTGTTGAATCCTGACGTGGAAGCAATTGTCGCGTTGCGTCCGGATTTAGTGGTCGTCGAGAAGATCCCCAATCATTTACAAGAGCAGTTGACACGTTTGCATATCCGCTCCGTAGTGGTGGCCCACGACACCATTGCGGACGTACTTGCTTCCGACATCGCCATTGCAAAAGCAGCAGGCGAGCCGGAGGCCGGATACAAGATCAATCGATCCATCGAGCATAGCTTTGCCGCAGTGCGGGCAAAGACCGCGCGCTTACCAAAGCTAAAGGCCGTGTTCGTCATAGGTCATTCGCCGGGAAAGCTGGCGGGGTTTTTTGTTGCCGGTAAACAGACGTACTTCACAGAAATGTTGCACATGGCAGGCGCGGAGAATGTTTTCGACGATGCCAAGGCACTCTACCCGCAGATCTCATTAGAAGAGATTCTCCGGCGTAATCCCGACGTCATTGTGGAGATGGTTGGCCCGGAGCCGGCCAAGAAAGAACAAATGCTTCGTCTGTGGTCCCAGGAGTCCCATTTGCAAGCTGTTCAAAATCACCATATATACGCGGTTCCCGCCGAGCTGTTTCAGATCCCGAGTCCCCGCCTGGTGGAGGCCGTACAGTATCTCGCGCATCTGCTGCATCCGGAGGCTGCCTTATGAGCACTTACGAGCTTCGCGATGTGAACGTCACGCTGCAGCGCAACACGATTCTTGAGGTTCCTACCTTGCACCTCAATTCTCAATCGCTGGTTGCTGTCGCCGGACCGAACGGGGCAGGAAAATCGACGCTCCTTTCGGTTCTAAGCGGACTTCGACAGCAGTTTGCGGGGTCTTGTTTTTATTTGGGAAGAGAGATTCGTTCGTGGTCGCGCCGGGAGTTATCGCGCAAAGTCACGGTTGTTATGCAGAGTCATCCCGTGACGTTTCCATTCAGCGTGGAAGAGGTGGTGCTGATGGGGCGCACACCCCATGCGCAAGGTTGGTTCGAATCACCCGACGATCTGTCGGCTGCTTACCAGGCTCTGGAAAAAACCGATTCGTTGTATTTGAAGGGTCGAAAGTTTTCCACGCTCAGCGGAGGAGAACAGCAGCGCGTTATCTTAGCCGCTGCTCTTGCGCAAGAGCCCGAAGTGTTGTTGCTGGATGAGCCAAGCAGCTTTCTCGATTTAACGCACCAGATACAGCTTTATAAGCTTCTGACAAAACTAAGCAACGAAGGCATTCTAGTTTTGGTAATCACGCACGACTTGAATCTGGCAGCGGCTTATGCGGATCGGCTGATCTTACTCGATGAAGGTCGAATTGTCGCCGATGGCGCGCCCCAGAAGGTCATCACAACCGAGAGCATGAAAAGTATTTTTCACGTAGATACGGAATTGCATCGTACTGACGGCGGAGGCATTTGGATGCGCTATGGTTTCTAAACACGCGATGTCGGATGCAGAGTTGCTGGAGGTTGTCTCCGCGGATGGCAAAACAGAAACAAAGCCTTCGACCTCACCAAACTTGACAGTGAGGAAGTTAGGAGCGCAGCTCCTCGTTTGCACCGTCATCTTTATTGCTTCCATTGCCTTCGCCGCATTGCTCGGTTCCTCCGCCCTGCACATGGACAAAGTCTTCGATACGCGCAGCGTGGATCACGAAGTCTTTTTTGTCCTCCGCCTCCCTCGTGCATTGCTGGCGGGTTTAGCAGGCGGCTCACTGGCTTTGGCCGGCGTTCTGTTTCAAGCATTACTGCGCGACTCCTTAGCGACGCCTAGCACTCTCGGGGTATCCAGTGGCGCTTCGCTCGGCGCGGTGATCGCCATCTGGTTGGGGTTGGACACGATAGCCGGGTTTTCCGGTGTGACCGCACTGGCACTGATGGGAGCAGGTCTCGTTTTGCTGGCGATCGCGCAGATCGCCTCGCGGCGAGGGATGTCCTCCACCAGCTTATTGCTTGCCGGGATCACGATTAACAGCATTGTCGGCGCGGTGATCATATTCCTGCAAAGCATCTCCTCTTTTACGCAATCCACCACCATCACTCGTTGGCTGTTAGGCGCTCTGGATGCTCCAAAATATAGCGTTCTGTTGGAGATGACGGTCATTTTAATTCCCACGTGCCTTGCTACCTGGTGGTTTGCGCGTGGTTGGAACCTGCTGGCCATTGGCGAGGACTGGGCCAATGCGCGGGGCATCTCCGCAGGCAAATTTTTGATCGCCGGGTTTGTCTTCGGCTCTATTATTGCCGGAACTGTCGCCGCCTACACTGGCCCGATCGGTTTTGTGGGTTTGATCGTCCCGCACGCTTTACGTCTCCGATTGGGCGCGGACCATCGCGTGCTGATTCCCTGCTCCTTCCTGTTGGGAGGCGCTTTTCTTGCGCTCTGCGATTTGTTGTCGCGCGTGGTGCTTGCGCCCACAGAGATCCCGGTGGGAGTGGTGACGGCGCTTCTTGGGGGACCCTTTTTCATCTGGATGCTGTATACCAGGGAAACTCACACTCGCGGCTAGGAAGTGAAATGTCAATTGTCTTGATTGGAGGCGGCAGCAGAAGCGGAAAGAGCACCTATGCGTTGGTGCGGGCCCGCGAAATGGGTAGTCGTTTAGGATTCATCGCCACTGCCGAAGCTCATGACGAGGAGATGCACCAACGGATCGCAAGACATAAGCAAGACCGCCCGGCCCAATTTACAACCATTGAAGAAGCGCTCGATCCGGCAAGCGCCATGACTAAACGCCAGGACGAGTTCGACGTGATTGTGATAGATTGCCTCACGTTCTGGGTGAGCAATCTACTGCTTGCTCAGGTGGGTGATCTGGAGCAGCGTTTCGAAGAGTTGGTGAGTTCCGCGCGTCAAGCTAGAACAAACCTGATCCTGGTGACGAACGAGGTGGGCTGCGGGGTCGTTCCGGACACCGAACTCGGTCGGCAGTTTCGCGATGCGGCCGGGCGCTTGAACCAATTGGTTGCGGCGGCGGCGGACGAGGTCCACTGGACCGTGTTCGGCATTCCCATGCGAGTGAAGTGATTGTTTTCGACATGCGTCAAGACTCGACCAAACCACTGCGATCCTCCGAAAATCTTCACGGCATCGAGCCGATAGAAGAAAAGTGGCTGCGCCATGCGCGTTCCCATCTCGATTCGTTGACCAAACCGATCGGAAGCCTAGGCACTCTGGAAGAGATTGCGGCGCGGGTTGTTGCCATTCAGCAAAGTCCATCGCCGTGCGTCGATAGAAAAGCCATTTTTGTTTTTGCCGCGGACCATGGTGTCACCGAAGAAGGCGTGAGCGCTTATCCCAGCGCGGTGACACAGCAGATGGTGATGAACTTCCTCGATGGCGGCGCGGCGATCAACGTTCTTGCTTCCGCGGCCCAAGCAGAGATCAGCATCGTCGATGTAGGCGTCAATGGCGATCTCCATCACGCCGGATTGCTCGCGCGAAAGATCGGTCGTGGAACGAAAAATTTTGTGCGAGAGCCGGCTATGTCTTTCGACGAGACCGCGGCGGCGCTGCAGGTAGGAAAAGAACTGGCAGAAGCAGCCCATTCGTGCGGCAGACAGATGGTTGCAGTAGGAGAAATGGGCATCGGTAATACCACCGCCGCCAGCGTAATCACGGCCGCGCTTACCGGCCGAACGGCCGAGCAAGTTACCGGCGGCGGGACCGGCGTTACAGGGTCGACGTTCGTCCGCAAACAGCAGATCGTGCAAGCGGCGCTTGCACTGCATTTTCCCGACTATCGACAGGAACGGCAGGAGGCTCTCGACATTTTACGGTGTGTGGGCGGGCTGGAGATTGCGGCTATCTGCGGATTCATACTCGCCGCCGCGCGGCTCCGGATGGCGGTCGTGATCGACGGCTTTATCTCTACCGCGGCGGCCGCGATCGCTTGCCTGATAGAACCGGCGGCTCGTGATTATCTGTTCGCCGGACATCTTTCGCGGGAGATAGGGCATGGGCTGCTATTGGAGCTCCTCGGTCTGCAACCACTGCTTCAACTGCGAATGCGTCTGGGCGAGGGCACAGGCGCAGTGCTTGCTTTCAATATCATCGATGCAGCGGTCAGACTTTACAACGAGATGGCGACGTTCCAGTCCGCGAGGGTCAGCGGAGCGATTGGACAATGAAGTTCCGGGACGATCTTCTCGCTTCCTTTGCTTTTTTGACGCGCCTGCCAGTGCCGAAGCATGGTTATGATGAGCAGACTTTGGCGCGGGCAGCAAAGTTTTTCCCTTTCGTGGGCTTCGTGGTGGCCGCCCTGGCGTATGCGCTTTATTGGCCGCTTACCGGTCACGTTAGTGTTCCCGCGCAGTGCGCATGGCTGCTGTGTTGGTTGGTGCTGCTCACCGGAGGCTTTCACGAAGATGGTCTGGCCGACGCGGCGGATGGCTTTGGAGGAGCTTGGACACGGGAGCGCGTGCTCGACATCATGCGCGATAGCCGCATCGGCAGCTATGGCGCGCTCGCTTTGGTTCTCTCGCTGTTGCTCCGTTTTACACTCTTAACCAGCTTGAGCTCCAAACACTTGTGGCCCTATCTCGCCGGTGCGCATATCCTCTGCCGTTGGTCCACGCTTCCGTTAAGCTTTCTGCTTCCACCGGCACGCAGCTCCAACAGCAAAGGCATCTCCATCGCAAAAAAAGTCTCTCGGTCGTCGCTATTTATCGGAACAGGGATCACCGTGGTTTTCTGCGCTTTTCTTCTGAAGCTCGCGTTTTTTGCTCCATTGCTTCTTTCTCTGCTGGTGATTGTTGGAAGCGCCGCATACTACCGCTATCGAATCGGCGGAATCACCGGCGATTGCTTTGGCGCGACGAACCAACTTGTGGAGATTACCACTTACCTGTGCGGTGTGTGGCAGTAGCCGATTGCGACGCTACTGCCCGTCGATTTGAGCCGACTGCTTGGCTGGTAATTTTTTCTGTTGCTGCTGCCTGAACCGCTCTCCCGCAGCCTCGAAGGCAAGACGCGCCCGAGTGGGCAGCTTGCTAATGATAGTTGTTAATACCCGGTACCGCCATCCGGGAACTACAAATAACTTACGCCGTTTTAGCCCCTCCAGCGATGCTTCCACTACGCTTTCCGCTGTCATCCAAAACGCGGAGTTGGGCATCATCCGCTCGCGGGTAACGCCGATGGCTTCATGAAATTCGGAATGAGTAAATCCTGGGCATAACGCCTGCACCGCCACGTTCGATTCGATGCCCCGCAGCTCCAAGTAAAGTCCCTCGGTAAAGGCGGTCATCCAGCTTTTGGTCGCCGAGTAGCTGGTTGTTCCTGAACTTCGCACGAAGGCCGCCACCGAGGCCACGTTGATAATTCCGCCGATGTCCCTCGGGACCATGTTGCGCAGCGCGGCGTGAGTCAATCGCACCGTCGCCAGAACATGCAATCGATGCATTTCTTCCTGACCCTTCAAATTGGCTTCCCAAAAACGCCCTTTGGTGCCGAATCCGGCGTTATTAATCAGAAGGGATAAACGACTCTCGTTTTCCAGCCGCTCCGCCACGCTCGCAGTGTCTTGTTCGGTCGAAAGATCTGCCTGCAACACTTCTACGTGGGTGCCGTAATCGCGCGAGAGCTCCTCCTTTAGCGCTTCCAAACGATCTTTGCGCCGCGCGATCAGGAGCAGATCATGTCCCGATGCCAGCCTTCTTGCGTAAGCAGCGCCGATGCCACTCGATGCGCCCGTGATTGCCACCAATGTCTTCGCCATTGTTCGTTTAAGTTATTGATCCCATCCAAGTGTATTAAGAACAAGAAAATCCTGTTCAGCAGTCGCCCGATTTCGCATCTAGGCAGTATATGGGCGACACAACAGTCACAAAAGTAGATTCCGACAACTCTCCAAGCGGTCAACTTGGTCAAAAATATCTTGCCTCCGGCAAGTCTCTTTCCATGCGGCTTTGGGACGAGGCACCGCAATCGGGAAAAGACCAGCAAGAAACAACCAGAGACTATGAGGTGGTGGGCTACGTCCTGGAAGGCGCGGCCGATCTGAGCCTGGAGGGGCAGACGATTCATTTGAAAGCGGGCGATTCCTGGGTGGTTCCCAAAGGTTCCAAGCACAGCTACAAAATCACGCAACATTTCAAGGCCGTAGAAGCGACGGCTCCTCCGGCCCAGGTACACGGACGCGACGAATAGCGAAGGCTTAAGTATTTTTTAAGGTTCGGTTGTTTTAATGGATGAAGCTGGAGATTTCCGGACACCCAGAAGTGTGAAAAACGCCATCCTTAGATCAGCCGCTGTTTTCCTACTCACCGCATGGCTGGCGACCGCGCAAGTCAATCAACCAGGCGCGCTTGCATCCCCGAATCCGGTTTTCACATTGAAGGAAGCGTTAGCACGCTCCCATACTTATGGAATTCAAATTCAGTATGCGAACATCGCCACTCTTTTGGCCCGGGAAGACCGGCGGCAAGCCGTCGCCGCTAGTCTTCCTTCGCTTAGCGCGCTGAATCAATTCGTCTACACACAAGGCAACGGCACTCCTTCGGGAGTTTTCGTGGCCAACGACGGTGTGCATATTTACAATCAGCAGGCAGTACTACACGAAGAGGTGCTTTCTCTGGTACGCCGTGGCCAGATACGAGCCGCGGCGGCGGGCGTGGCAATTGCAAGAGCACGAACAAGCATCGCCGCGCGGGGGCTGGATCTCACGGTGATTCAGGATTATTACGCCATTGCTTCGGCAAAGCGGCGGCTTGTGAACGTGCAAGCAAGCCTGCACGAGGCGGAAAACTTTTTCCGGATTACGCAAGAACAGGAACGTGCCGGAGAAGTGGCCCATGCCGATACCATCAAGGCGCAGATTCAGGTGGTACAACGGCAGCGTGACGTGCAGGACGCGTCGCTCAATGTCGATAAGGGCAAAATCACGCTGTCGATTCTGATTTTTCCCGGCGTTCAATTAGGCTATGACATTGTCGACGATTTAAATAAAGTGTCGGCACTTCCGCCTCTTGAGGAGGCCTCCTCGCAGGTGACGGCGACGAATCCTACGCTGGAGGCGGCGCGCCAGACGGTCACGCAAACGAGGCTGGGAGTCAATGTCGCCAAATATGCTTTTCTGCCTTCGCTCGCGCTGGATTTTTTCTATGGTATCGATGCCAATCAATACGCGATTCATTCGAGGAACATTCAAGCGACAGGACGCGCTGTTTTCCCGAATTTTCTAGTCGAGAACCGAAAAAATCTGGGGTATTCCGCCGCCGCCACGTTGACCATTCCGATCTGGACGTGGGGGGCCATTCGCAGCCGGGTGAAACAAGCATCTTTGCGCGAGCAGCAGGCCAAACTGGATCTCACGTTATCGAATAAACAGTTGCAGGCCAGCTTAGCCGGATTTTACAAAGAAGCGCAAACGGCACTCTCGCAAATAGATACGCTGCGTCTTTCCAACGATCTTTCCGCGGAGAGTCTGCGCCTGACGCTCCTTCGTTACAAGAGCGGTGAAGCCACCGCGCTGGAGGTGGTGGACGCGCAAACGACGGCTACGCTGGCCCGCAACGCTTACAGTGACGGGCTATTACGTTATCGCCTGGCACTGGCCAGTCTTCAGAATTTGACGGGGAATTACTAGGGTATGTCGAAAACCACGGTCTGGGTTGTGTTGTCCAGTTGTTTACTCCTCGCGGCCTGCTCCGGAGACAAGCAAACAGCCGCCGAAGAACCGCCCGCCACGCCGGTCACCGTCGCCGCCGCTACAGTCGAATCGATCACGAACACCATTACGGCCGAGGCGGTTCTTTATCCCATGAACCAAGCCACCATTGTTCCGAAAATCAGCGCGCCAGTGCAGAAGTTCTTTGTCAATCGCGGCGATCATGTTCATGCGGGCCAGGTTGTCGCTACTTTGGAAAACCGCGATTTGATTGCGGCCTCGCAAGAAAGCAAGGGACTATACGAGCAAGCCCAGGCTGCTTACCAAACCACATCAGGGGCGACCGTTTCCGATAACCTGACGAAAGCCAAGAACGACGCCACTGCCGCGGAAGAAAACCTAGACGCGGCCCAGAAGGTTTACCAAAGCCGCCAAGGATTGCTTCGCGAAGGCGCCTTGGCGCGCAAGTTGGTAGACGATAGCAAGGTTGCTTTGGCCCAGGCAAAGAGCCAGTACGATACCGCGCAGCATTATCTGAATTCCTTCCAAAGCGTCGGCAAGCCGCAGCAATTGAAAAGCGCGCAGGCACAGCTCGACGCGGCAAAAGCACATTATCGCAGCGCGGAAGCACAGGTATCCTACAGCGAGATTCGTAGCCCGATCAGCGGCCTGGTCGCAAACCGCCCCTTGTATGTGGGCGAGATGGCCAGCAGCGGCTCCGCCATCGTTTCTGTCGTCGACATTTCGAAAGTGGTTGCGCGCGCTAATGTTCCCGTGCATGAGGCGGCCAGCATTCGGGTCGGCAGGCCCGCGACGATTACCGGCCCTGGCGCAGAGTTGCATGGCAAGGTGATTGTCGTCAGCCCGACCGTCGACACCAGTACCACCACGGTGGAGGTCTGGGTCCAGGCGGATAACCCCGATGAAATACTGAAGCCCGGCATTACTGCGCAAATCGCTGTCGACGCGGAACAGATCAAGAACGCGGTCATCGTGCCCGATACCGCGCTCCTATCGACAGGGCAAGGTGGAGACAAGGTGATGGTGGCCGGAAAAGACGGGCTTGCCCATGCTCGTCCGGTCAAGGTGGGAGTTCGTCACGATAATGATGTTCAAATCCTGAACGGAGTGAAGGCGGGCGAGGAGGTGATCGTCGAAGGAGGGCTCGGCCTCGACGATAAAGCCAAGATCGAGGCGAAGCCCGCGTCCGGGAAGGGCAGCGACAGTGCGCCGGGAAATGGGTCTGCCAATGAATGATGCTGTCTCATACTCCTCCACCCCAGCGCAGCAACAACAGAGCGAGCATTGGACAGCGCGCTATGGTAAGGCGATCATCTTCATCGTCGTTACTTTAGTAGGCATGGGAGGGTATCTAGCTACCCAGATCCCGATCTCGGTATTTCCCTCTACAGACTTTCCCCGCATTGTGATCGGCGTCGATAACGGCGTCATGCCCATCGATCAGATGCAGGTGGTCATTACACGTCCTATCGAAGAGGCCATTAATTCCGTTCCTGGTCTCGATCAGGTACGTTCCATTACTAGTCGCGGTTCAGCCGAAATCGATCTTTTTTTTAATTGGAACGTGGACATGTTCCGAACTCTTCAATATGTGAATGCCGCCGTCTCGCGCGTCCAAACCGAGCTTCCTCCTACCGTCCGCCTTACGGCAAACCGCCTCACTTTTGCCGCGTTCCCCATCCTGGGGTACAGCCTGCAATCGAATGCGTTGCCGCAAACCAGGCTTTGGGAGATGGCGACCTACAACATTAAGCCGCAAATCAATCGTCTCATCGGCGTCTCCACTGTCGACGTACAGGGCGGGCAAATACCGGAATATCAGATTCAGCCCGACCCGGAGAAGCTGGTGGAGACGCAGATTACCGTTCCCAACCTGCTCGACGCGATCGCACGCAGCAATCTGATCGATTCACCGGGCCTGATCGCGCATAACCACGAGCTTGTCTTGGGACTTGTTAGCGGCCAGGTACAAACACCCGCGCAAATCGGAGGCATCGCCGTGAAGACGACACAAGGCGGCACGCCGGTGAAAATCGGCGATATCGCCTCCGTGAGCCCTTCGGTGAAGCCCGTTTACACGATCGTCACCGCGAACGAAAAGCCGGCTGTTTTGTTAAACATTTACCGGCAACCCACCGGCAACACCGTGGCGGTGGCAAATGAAGTGCATCAATTCATCTCCCACCTGAGTAAAACGCTCCCGCACGGAACAGTGATACAGCCGTTCTACGATCAGTCCGAACTTGTTGTTGCTTCCATCAGCAGCGTTCGCGATGCGATCTTAATCGGCCTTTTTTTAGCAGCGGTCATTCTGGTCTTGTTTTTACGCGATTGGGGCAGCTCTCTTGTTGCCGGACTGGTCATCCCGGCAACAATCGCCATCACTTTCATTGTCTTGCGCGTACTCGGAGAAAGCTTCGACCTCATGACCCTCGGCGGCCTTGCCGCTGCGGTCGGATTAGTAATCGACGATGCAATTGTTGTGGTTGAAAATATCGTCTCGCATCGAACGGCAGGCCAAAGCCGCGCCGAGTCTGTCCGTAGTGCGCTGGCCGAAATTCGCGTTCCTTTGCTCGGCTCTACCATCACGCCCATCGTTGTGTTTCTCCCGCTTGCCACCATCACCGGAGTTACCGGCACGTTTTTCCGGGCGCTGGCGGTCACCGTTGGCGTGGCTCTGCTGACATCGCTCGCTCTCGCGCTGACTTGGACTCCTGCCTTGAGTTACCGGCTATTACGATCACACCCTCACGATGCCGACCCTGCGGCCCACGGCAAAGTGTCCGAATCCCCTACCAACGGCGGCATTCTCCGCCGGCTCCATCAGCTTTATCAGCGTACGATGACCTTGGTGCTGGGGCGGCCCTCCTTGTTGGTTCTCTTTTCGGCAGTCCTCGTTGTAGTCTCTTATTTCTGCTATAACGCCCTGGGAAGCGATCTGCTGCCCGCCATGGACGAAGGAGGCTTCATTCTCGACTACATCATGCCCGCCGGTTCCTCGCTGGAAGATACCAATCGCGTGATTAACTCGGTAGATAAGATTCTTCATTCGGTTCCTGAAGTGGAAAACACATCGCGCCGCACCGGCCTTCAGCTTGGCTTAGCGGCGGTCACGGAAGCCAACTCCGGCGACATTTCCGTTAAGCTGAGGCCGCATCGCAGCCGGAGCGTGGAGGAGGTCATCGCCGATGTGCGCGGAAAGGTAAACGATCAATTTCCGCAGCTCGATACGGATTTTATTCAAATTCTGCAGGACATGATCGGAGACTTGTCCAGCTCGCCCGATCCTATCGAAATCAAGCTGTTCTCCGAGGACGTCACTCTTCTTTCCAAGTGGGCCCCGCAAGTAGCTGACGCGATTAAAACCATCCCGGCGGTAAAAGACGTAAAGGACGGTATCGAAAACACCATTAGCGGCCCGTCCATCACCTTCGACATCGATCAAACCGTCGCCGCGCGCGCCGGCTTTACGCCGCAAGAGGTCGAATTGGACGCCAGCGCCATCTTCCAGGGCGAACCCGCGGCCGTACCCGTCGTGGTAAACGGTCGCGCTTACACCATTCGAATCACCTTTCCGCCGGCAACACGTATGTCTATCGATGCCATTCGCAATACGCTACTCACCAGTTCTACCGGCAAGGTAGCTACTTTAGGTACTCTCGCCACTGTGCGAAACGATCCCGGACAGATAGAGATCCGCCGCGAAAACCTACAACGCGATGTCGCCGTCATAGGACGCCTGGAAGGGGTAAGTCTCGGAACGGGCATAGCGCAAGTCCAAAAAGTAGTCGCCGCTCTCCATCTCCCCGCCAGCATTCGCATCGAATACGGCGGACTCTACCAGGAACAGCAGCGCTCCTTCCGCGACCTTGTTTCAGTTCTCGTCCTAGCCATTTTGTTGGTGTTTATTGTGCTGCTCATCGAGTTCGGAGATTTTGCGGCACCTACCGCCGTTCTCGCGTCGGCGCTACTGTCCACCTCCGGCGTGTTTCTCGCGTTGTTGATTACGAAAACGACCTTCAACATCTCGTCGTTCATGGGCCTCATTATGGTGATCGGCATTGTCGCCAAGAACGGGATACTGCTACTCGACGCGGATAAGCGTTTTCGCGCCGACGGCCTGTCTCCTCGCGAAGCGCTTATGCAAGCGGGCCAACGACGGCTCCGCCCTATCCTGATGACCGCGCTCGCCACCATCGCCGGCATGATTCCGCTCTCACTTGCACTAGGCGCGGGCTCACAAATGCTGCAGCCTCTTGCAATTGCCGTGATTGGTGGCATTCTTGCTTCTATGATTCTTTCCCTGGTTGTGACGCCCACAGTTCATTACTATTTGGCGAGAAACTAGGCCCGAAGTTGCCCGGGTTTATTAACGATAGCCATTACTAGTAATTTTGCCAGTATAACGCTTCATAGCCTACGCAGTCCCACTAATCGAGCGCGGCGATTGTTGGAATCGAAAGGTCGATTACTGCCGCGAATACGAACCTGGATATTTTTGAAGCGCTCTTTACATTCTTGGCTTAAGGCGACTTGTTAAATATCGTTCAAAGACTTTCCCAAAGTAATCAAAATAGGAGCAAAAATGACATCATCACAGCAGACAACCGTTATCGCTGTTTTTCCGGATGCTTCCGCCGCGCAAGCCGCGGCGAAGGACCTGCAATCAATTGGCGTAAGTAGAGAGAACATGTTTATCGAAGCGAGCCGCGGCGCCGCTTCCGGGAGTGGTTTCGGAACAACCAGTCGGACTACAGATGAGCCGGGTACTCCGATGCCAAACCATGAGGGTGGCGTCGGCGGATGGTTTAAATCACTGTTCGGAGGCGAAGAGGAAGACGACCGTAGCCGTTATGAGAACGCAGTTGGCCAAGGCAATGTAATGTTGAGCGTTCATGCACGTGAGGATCAGCACGACCAAATTGCCGATGTTCTGGAGCGCCATTCGCCCATCGATGTACATGGCGATACGACAGCGGCGTCCTCTTCTGAAGTGCCTGCCGCAGCCGCTGCGTCGAGAAGCAACGTTGGCGGAACAGCCCGGAACACGAAGACGGAAAATGCGACAGGCGGTGACACCATTCCTGTTGTTGAAGAAGAGATGCAGATCGGTAAGCGAAATGTACTTCGCGGTGGTGTTCGCGTCTACTCCCGTGTTGTGGAGCGGCCCGTTGAAGAAAGCATCAACCTTTCGGAAGAACATGTAAGCGTCGACCGGCGTCCGGTCAATCGAGAGGCTACCGAAGCCGATTTCCGCAACACCAAAGGCAACACCATCGAGGTGCAGGAGTACGCGGAAGAAGCTGTGGTCGGGAAAACCGCCCGCGTCGTGGAAGAAGTTCGTGTCGGCAAGGAAACCACGCAACATCAAGAGGAGATTCATGATTCGGTTCGGCACACCGAAGTGAACGTCGAGCAGGTGCCTGGTGGCCAGGCCCGTGCTGGAAGCGGAGCCGACTACGATACAGATTTCCGTAACGATTTCAAAACCCGCTATGGTTCTTCCGGCGGATCGTACGATACTTATGAACCCTCGTATCGCTATGGCTCAGAGATGGCGAATGATCCCCGTTACAAGGGACGATCCTATGACGATGTGGAGTCGGAGTTAAAATCTGACTATCAAAGGCGTAACCCTGACAGCACTTGGGAAAACATGAAGGATTCGGTCCGTTATGGCTGGGATAAAATGACCGGCAACCGTTCGCAGGCTGCTCGTCGATAATCGTCGTTGGAGGATGTCGCGGGTGTGACATCCTCTGCCTTGCAAGTTAAATTTTTCTTGAAAAGCAGTTCAGGATGGAGGACGTGTTCGACGGCTTCCATCCTTTTCTTTTGTTTCGCTCTTTTCTTGAGTGCTTTTTTGTTCGCGGTGAACTCTGCAAAGGTGCAGGGAAATGTCGTGCATTCCTAACAAATAATAAATATAGAGATTGTTTATAAAAGCGTTCCCGAATTAACCACTCCACTAGCAGAGCGTCACTTTCTTGTGTCAGCTGTGGCTGTCATTGATCGCATAGATCCGTACAGTGCCGTTACTCGGGCCTGGAGCGGCTAACGACATGACACAATTTGTTCTAGCGGACACCTTCTCGACAATCACGTTTTGGAGCATGTCACACCGGGCTCTCCCGGCAATTTCTGTCCTCTCGCGTACTCGCGCCGATTAGGATAGTCGTAGGCCATACCGGTACCGGTTACACCGTCGAAGATCGGGTCCTTGACTAAGTATGAATATGAATCCATACTCAAGAGTATGAAAATTGGCGAACGTGGTCAGGTGACGATCCCAAAGAATATTCGTGAGCAATTTGATTTAGGGCCAGAAACAGAAGTGGAGTTCCGCGTCATTAGTGGCTCTATCGTTCTCAAGAAGGCGCCTCGGAAACTCAATCTTGCAAGATGGAAGGGCCATTGCGGAGACGCGTTCAGAAAATTGGGTTACTCCTCAGTCGATAACTTCATCGACGGTGTACGTGGTCGATGATCACTGCGGTCGATACCAATATCCTGCTAGATATCCTGGTGCCGAATGAACAGTTCTACGGAGCATCAGCCGATGCGCTGCAGGACGCGGCTGTTTTCGGCTCTCTCGTGATTAGCGACATTGTATACGCGGAACTTTGTATTCATTTCGAAAAGCAGCGGGATGTCGATGCATTCCTCCAAAATAACGAAATTCGTACGCAAGCTTTGACACGCGAAGCGCATTTCCACGCAAGCCGTGCATGGCGTACTTATCGGCAACAAGGAGGAAAGCGAACTAGGATCTTGGCGGACTTTCTAATTGGAGCGCACGCCCAAAAACAAGCGACACGTCTGATTTCGCGTGACCGGGGCTTCTACCGTAAATTGTTTCCATCGTTGGACCTTCACGATCCCGCTAGAGTGAACTAAGAAAAATGAAAACGCTACAGACGGACCCTCAACACCCACCAAAAATCCCACTACGCATCGAAAAAGCGAAAGTCAGCAGCGGATGAAGGAGATGTCTAAGTTTTGAAATGAAGCTTGGCTCCCCGGGTAGGATTCGAACCTACAACCCTTCGGTTAACAGCCGAATGCTCTACCGTTGAGCTACCGAGGAGCAATTGACTCCACATCGCAGGAGTCGCGGATTTTCCGGTCTTGCAAGGTGGGCCAACACCATTAAAACACATGGCGTCTCGGGTCGTGTCAAACCCGTGAAAAGTGGCCCCTCTTGCCTGCGGGGTTTTCCTTCCCAGCAGCTCCGAAATGTTACGCTGAAATTTCCCATGGCATCTAGTAGTGAGTTGCGCCCGGCGGCCGGCCAGACACCGCTTGCGCTAGAGAAAACCTATGATCCGCAGCACTTCGAACCGCATTGGGCGCAATGGTGGATCGAGTCCGGCATCTACCATGTCGATCCCGCTCAGATCGCAAATGAGCGTGTTTTTTCGCTTGTTATCCCGCCCCCAAACGTCACCGGTTCGCTCCACATCGGGCACTTGCTTGAACACACCGTTATGGATGTCGCCGTTCGTTGGCATCGCATGAAAGGCGAAGCCACACTCTGGCTTCCTGGTACCGATCATGCCGGCATTGCGACCCAAATGGTTGTCGAACGTCAATTGGCGACCGAAGGCCTAAGCCGCCAAAAACTTGGACGTGAAGAGTTCGAGCGCCGCGTTTGGCAGTGGAAGGAAGAATACGGTGGCCGCATCAACACTCAGATACGCCGGGAAGGCGCAAGCGTAGATTGGTCGCGCGAACGCTTCACCATGGATGCAGGCCTGACTCGCGCTGTGCGGGAAGCATTTGTCCGCCTCTGGGAAAAAGACCTCATCTATCGCGGCGAGTATATGGTGAACTGGTGTCCGCGCTGTCAAACCGCCATCTCCGACGTGGAAACCACGCATGAGGCGGTGAACGGCCATCTCTGGCACATTCGCTACCCCGTTGGCGGCAGCAACGAGAGCCTCACCGTCGCTACGACGCGCCCTGAAACAATGCATGGCGATACGGCGGTTGCTGTTCATCCTACCGACAAGCGTTATCAGCATCTTCATGGTAAAAAAGTCTTGCTGCCGTTAGCCCATCGCGAGATCCCGGTGATTGCGGATACCGCCGTCGATCCTGCCTTCGGCACCGGCGTACTGAAAATTACGCCTGCTCACGATGCCAATGATTTTCAAACCGGCCAACGCCATCACTTGCCCGCGGTCAAAGTAATCGGCGAGGATGCCCGCATGACCGCTAATGCCGGCCTATATGCGGGTTTGGACCGCTTTGAGGCGCGGAAACGCATTGTTGCCGCTCTCGAAGAATCCGGGGCACTCGCGAAGACCGAGGACTACGCTGTCAATCTCAGCAAATGCGACCGTTGCAAGACGGTGATCGAGCCGCTTGTGTCCACACAATGGTTCATCCGCATGCGCTCGCTGGCCGACAATGCCATGGCGGCGGTGAAAACGGGTCGTATTCGCTTTGTACCTGACGATCGCGAGGTCCTCTTTTTCCAGTGGATGGAAAACATTCGCGACTGGTGCATCTCCCGCCAACTCTGGTGGGGTCATCGCATCCCTGCTTGGCACTGCGGCCATTGCCATCAGATCACGGTGGCGCGTGAAACACCCGCAATCTGTCCGAATTGTCGTTCAACGGAGCTGCAGCAGGATTCGGACGTACTCGATACCTGGTTCAGCTCCGGCCTTTGGCCTTTTTCAACGCTGGGGTGGCCGGACCAGACCCAGGATTTCAAGACGTTCTACCCCACTTCCCTGCTCGTCACCGGCTTCGACATTCTCTTCTTCTGGGTTTCGCGCATGATCATGCTCGGCCTGGAAATGACCGGCGAAGTACCGTTTGGCGAAGTACATCTGCACGGGTTGATCCGTGACGCGGAACGGCAGAAGATGTCGAAAACGAAGGGCAATGCAGTCGATCCATTGCAAATTATGGATCGCTACGGCACGGATGCCTGCCGCGTGGCGCTGCTGATATCGGCTGCTCCCGGAGCCGATATCGCGCTGAAAGATGAACGGCTGGATTCCGCTCGCGCCTTCGCGAACAAGCTTTGGAATGCTTCACGTTTATTGTTTCAAAACATGGAGCGGTCGCAGGTCTCTTCGTTTCCTCCTTCGGCGGAATTCGACGCGCGACATATCGAAGATGTCTGGATTTTTTCGCGGCTCCAATCGGCCGTGCAAACAGTCAACAATGCATTGCAATTGCATCGGTATCACGAAGCCACGCAAACGTTGTGGGATTTTGTTTGGAAAGAATTCTGCGACTGGTATCTGGAAGTAAAGAAACATCGCTTCCGGGAAGGCTCGGGTCTCGATGAACACTGGGTGGCGGCGCTTACTGTTTACGAGGCCATGCTGCGGCTGTTGCATCCATTCCTGCCGTTTATCACCGAAGAGTTATGGCAGCGGCTGATGACGAGCGTGGAGAAGAAGCCCGCTTCCATCTCTCTGGCACACTATCCGCAGTCTATTCTCATCGAAAAGCAAGAGACCACCTTTCCCATCTTCCAACAGATCGTCACGGCCGCGCGCGAACTTCGCGCCGATAATAAGCTTGATCCGAAAGCGACTCTCGACGCCACTCTTCATCTGCACGGCTCGTCCTTCCAAGCGGAAGATTTACAGGTGATTGCCGCTCTCGCTAAGTTGAATCTGGAGACGAACGACAACAGCTCCGCAACAGCCAAAGGGTTTTTGCGCTCTACCCCCAGCTTCGATCTTCATATACATGCCGAGTCCGTGGTCAGCCAAAACGGAGCCGGCTATGGCGAAGCCCGCGCGCGTATCGAGAAGGAAATTGCCGATCTGCGCCGCGGCATCGAGAAGCACCATCGCCAGCTTGCCGACCCGGTCTTTCTCGGCAAAGCTCCGGCTCACGTGGTTTCGGGAATGCGTGGGAAGCTGGCTGAATACGAGACACAATTGGTGAAATCGGTCAAGCTGCTGGAAGGGCTGCGGTAGATGGCTTTCGATGTTTCGCATCCCGATGTTCGCGCGGCGGTCGAACGTGCTCTGGCCGAAGACATCGGCTCGGGCGACATCACCTCGGCACTTACCGTGGCAGAAACGCTGGGAGCGCATGGCCGCTTTCTTGCCAAGCAGGATCTGGTGATAGCGGGCATCGAGTTGCTTCCTCTGGTATATGAACTTCGCGGCGGCGCGGCTCAGGTTCAACTACTCACGCAGAGTGGCTCGTCAGCAAAGCCCGGCGACACTCTTGCGACCGTGCAAGGTTCTGCCCGAACGCTGTTGGAGTGCGAACGGGTGGCGCTTAACTTTCTGCAGCGCCTCAGCGGCGTAGCAACACTGGCGCGGCGGTATGCCGATGCGGTTGCCGGGACCAAAACACGTGCGTTGGATACTCGCAAAACAACACCCGGCCTGCGGCAACTCGAAAAGATGGCGGCGGCGGCAGGAGGAGCAACCAACCATCGCAAAGGGCTCTTCGATGCTGTCCTGATTAAAAACAATCACATCACCGCGGCGGGAGGAGTTCGTCAGGCGCTCGAAAAGTGTAAGCACTACGACGGTCCTGTCGAAATCGAAGTCCGCACTCGCGCCGAGCTGGAGGAGGCTCTCGATTGCGGCGCAAAGAGCTTGCTGCTGGACAATCTTACTCCTGCCGAGGCGGCCGATTGGATTTTCTTTATAGACGGACGCGCCTCCGTGGAGCTATCGGGCAACATCGATATCGATACGATTCGCGATTACGCCGAGGCAGGTCCGGACTACATCTCCTGTGGCGCAATGACGCACTCTGCTACTGCCGTCGATATCAGCTTCCGTCTGGATGTCGACAGTTCCTAGATGCCGCTCGATATCGAAGCCATTCAGCGCCTGCGGCCGCACAATCGACTGCACTATTTCGCGAGCATCGACTCCACAATGACCGAGGCTGCTCGCTTGGCCGCGCAAAACGCGCCGCACGGAACGGTTGTTGTTTCCGATGAGCAAACAGCCGGTATCGGACGGCTGGGCCGCTCTTGGCAGTCGCCAGTGGAAACCGGCATTTATTCCACTATCCTTCTTCGTCTGCCTGTTTCCCCGCAGAATATTCCCATCGCCTCTTTACTGCTTGGCCTGGGTACCGCGGACGCAATTACTCGCTCCACCGATCTCATCTGCGATCTACGCTGGCCGAACGACGTCCTGATTCAGGAGCGTAAAGCAGCTGGTATTCTTGCGCAGTTCGTCGACGGCTGCATCCTCGCGGGCATCGGCATCAATGTCAATCAGTCCTTTTTTCCCGACGGCCTTCGCACGCCCGCTACCTCGTTGTTTATCGAAAGCGGTCGCACGCAGTCGCGCGAAACGATTCTCGTACAGCTTCTAGCGGCACTCGACCGATACTGTTCGATACTGGTCGAGCACGGTGCGGCCGGCATTCTCCGCGCCTTTACTGCCGCATCGAGCTACGTCATGCATCGCCGCGTTTTGATCGAAGAAAACTCGATGGAAGGAGTGACCGCCGGACTGGATGAAAACGGTTTTCTTTTGGTGCGCTTGGATAACGGCCGCATACAGCGAATCACTGCAGGCGGTGTCCGTCCGGCAACTGGCGGTGCAAATCGGTGAGTGAACAGAACACGCCGTCGGAGCCGAATCTGGAAGACTGGCCTAGTAACTACTTCAACTACTTCACCGAGATCGAAGAACATTTTCAGCGTGCCCGCGGGACCAGTCTTTTCCTGCTTTCCCCTCTCGATTGGGCCCTGGTCGAAAATTGGAAAGCGGCCGGTGTTCCGCTGGAAGCGGTGTTGCAGGGCATCGACGACGCGTTCGAAAAATGGCGTAGCCGAAAGCGAAAAACGCGCGCGGTGAACTCTCTCGCCTACTGTACCCAGGCCGTCATGGAAGCAGCCGAACGAATGCCGTCCAGAAGCTTGTCTGGCGACGGTAAGCACGAGGGGCTGTTTGCGGCCTCCGAAATCAGCGCCCATCTGGGGAAGGCAATCGATGCGCTGCGCAAAAAATCGGACCCAGCCTTTCTTGAAATAGCGGATTCGCTCCAAGCACTGGTTGCGCAGGGGGAATCCCATGCGCGGAACATCCAAGCATTAGAGCAACATCTCACCGCGTTGGAAGACAAAATGGTGGCCGTTGCAAGAGCGGTGCACAGCAGTGAAGGACTCCTTGCGATAAGACAGTCGCTGGATGCCGAGCTGACGCCCTATCGCGGGAAAATGACCGCCGAGCAGATTTTTATGTTGGAGCGGCGTTACGTCGATTCTGCCTTACTGGAGCGAGCGGAACTTCCCCGGCTGAGTCTGTTTTATCTTTATTAAGTTCTCTATTGGTCGAATTTGCGCAAAGGTGATGTACATCGCAAAAAAGTAATGATACATTAACAATTTGTAAAGCCGACTCGTGGGTTTCCGGCGTCTAAATGAATAGAACCTAAAAATTGCACGAGTTGAAGTTCAGCGATTTAAGATGACCTGTTCAGGCCGTCTTTTAGAGGATGCACTTCTTTGCAAGTTGCATCCTGTGCATAGTGGATGGGCATCTTCCTCCGGGTGTCCATCCGCCCTTATTTTTCAATACGAAAACCGTGGCTGCGGCAGCTCTCACTTTTTCGCAAAAAGTGAGAGCCGGAATGCCGGCCGATATGCTTTTACCCGCGCATCCTGAATTCCTGCCTTTTCTGCTAGATCGCGTAGTTCGCGCTTCCGGAATGCTGCTCTCACGGAAATCATTCCATCATGCACCGTAAGCCGATCCCACCGACAGATCGGCTTTGTCAGCGGCAGGAAATAGTACGGGAAGATGCTTCGTTCGAGATCGCAGACGAACAGTGCCTGGCGCGCCACCGCATAGAAGCTTTTCAGCAATCCAATCACCTGGTCATCGGTGAAGTGATGGAGGAATAAGGAACATAACACGTAGTCGAAGCTCCCCTCACGGAAAGGCAAGGAAAACGCATCTCCTAAAAGCTTTGGCGCCGGTGCGGCACTAAGATTTACGACGTTGTAATCCAAGCTGGTGATTACCGCTTGCGGATAGAGAGGCTGTAGGACCTCCGCCGTGTCGCCGGAAGCTGCTCCGATGTCCAGAAGCGTAAACGGTTGGTTTTTGGGAACTACCCGGCCCAGCATCTGCTTTATGACGGAATGGCCACCGAATCGGCGGTTGATTCGGGTCAGATCAGCTAAGTTTCGACGCGCCACCTCGGGCGGCGCATGGTCCATCAGTTCCGGTTCGATCAGACGTTCGGTAAACAATCCTTATTATCGTCAACACTTCCTGACGCGGCTGAAACATAATATGTATTAGATACGTCTTTTCAGCCATCAGAACATCGGCGCTGGACTGAACGCTAGCGCGCATAATTTAAAAGGAAAAACCCCATGAGTACCTCGCCACAGCAGCCAACCTACATCATTCCATCGCCCGCCGGGCCGAACTGGAAAACACCGCTGCTGATTGTTGTTATTGTGCTTCTCGCCCTTTCCAACATCTATCTATTTACCCAAGTGCGGCAAGTAAAAACCGACAGCCGCAACGAGATGGCGAAACTGACCGCGGACGTGAACGGGTCGATGGAAAAAATGCGTATCGATTCGTCGGCTGCCGTCCAAAACTCGCGCAAGACGGTGGATGCTTTGCAGTCGCAATTACGTTCGCAACGCCGAGCGGCTTCAAGAGAAGTGGGCCAAGCCAAGATCGACGCTGAAAACCGGGTGGCCAGTCTGCAAAATCAGGTGACGCAAGCGCAAGTACAGCAGCAGCAGGCAATCCAAGCAGTCAAGCAGACTGCGGACACCGCCACGACGAAGCTCGCGAATGTATCGACCGACGTGCAGAATAACCGATCGCAGCTCGATCAAACGATCGCGAGCCTGCGACGAGTTTCCGGCGATGTGCAAGGTCACACCAGTCTGATTGCGACCAACGGCAAAGAACTGGATGCGCTGAGACAGCTTGGGGAGCGTAACTATGCTGAGTTTACGATTCATAAATCGAAAGAGCCGCAGCGTGTAGGCGACATTATGGTGCAGCTCAAGAGTGTCAATACCAAGCGCAATCGCTTTACCCTCAGCGTCATCGCAGACGATAAAACGGTGGAGAAGAAAGACCGTACGGTCAATGAACCGATTCAGTTCTATACGTCGAAAGCGAAACAGCCGGAGGAGATCGTCGTCAATTCGGTTTCCAAGAATACCATCGTTGGATACTTGGCGATGCCCAAAGTACAGAACGGGCGTTCGTAACTCATCGATAAACTAGTAATTAAGGAGCTAACTTGCGATATCCAGAACAACTTATAACGCCGATGCGGCAAGATCTTACCGATTTCGGAGTGAAAGAAACAAGGACACCTGAAGAGGTAGATAAGGCGCTTGCGCCGGGAAGCGGCACCGTGCTGATGATTGTGAACTCGGTTTGCGGTTGCGCGGCAGGGAAAGCGCGGCCTGCGATTGGGATGGCACTGCAACATGCGAATCGGCCGGACTCCGCGGCTACCGTTTTTGCCGGCGCGGATTTAGAGGCAGTAGCGCGCGTTCGTGAATTACTTCCACAAATTCCTCCGTCGTCGCCTTCCCTGGCGCTTTTTCAGGACGGCAAGCCGGTTTTTGCCTTGCATCGCTTTCAGATCGAAAGCAGCCAGGCACCGCAGATTGCCAAAATGCTGACGGATGCTTTCGACCGTTTTTGCGTCACCGTTCAACAGTAACGTTGGCTGGATGAGCCCCGTAAAGTCCGTGATTTTCAATGTATGTTCGGACTTTGCGGGGCAGTTCCGGCGTGGGGTTACCGCTCGCAAGCCTTTCCCGAATCCCCGAACTCGAAACGGGGAGCGCCAATCCGTCCAAGCGATGCACGACCGCATTTTCAGCTATCCGGTAGTGATGGGTGGGCCGCTCGGCAACGATAAATTCGGTAAGTTGTATTACTCGGCGGTATTGATGCCACGAAGACAATTCGTCGAATGCATCGGAACCGATCAAAAAGAAGAGCCTGTCATCTATCTCCATCGTTTCGCGAAAACGAGACAGTGTCTCCACCGTGTAGCTATGCTTTTTTCCTTCTTCCAATCGCGAGACGGTGAATGAAGGGTATGGTTTGCAGGCAATCTCCACCATTCGAAAGCGGTCTTCATACGGGGTCACGCCGGTTCCCTCTTTGTGAGGAGGATTGCCGGCGGGAACAAACAATAAGCGACTGAGTTCGAATTTCCTGACTGCCTCCAGCGCAATCCGCAGATGGGCGTTATGGATGGGGTCGAACGTTCCTCCGAACAGGCAGATGCGCCGACTGCTCATCAGGCCGGCTTTTTCGCTATCTTTTGACTGGCAATCTGTTCTTCCGCAGCACGGCTAGCCAGTTCGTCGCAACGATTATTGTCTTCGTGGGAGGCATGGCCTTTCGTCCAAGTCCATTGCGTGCGATGAGAACCGACTAGCTTATCCAGCTCTATCCACAGATCTTTATTTTGAACCGGTTGCTTATCGGCACGCTTCCAGCCGTTCCGTTTCCAGCCTGCAATCCACTTCATCATGCCATTTTTTACGTATTCAGAATCGGTAACGATCTCGACCTCGCACTCCTCCTTCAGCCGCTTCAGGCCCTCGATGGCGGCGGTGAGTTCCATGCGGTTATTCGTCGTCTCGGGCTCCGAACCGAACATCTCGCGTTTATGTTCGCCGTAACGAAGGATAAAAGCCCATCCTCCGCGGCCGGGATTGCCTTTACAGGCCCCGTCGGTAATCAACCGGACTTGTTTCAAGCGACTTCAGCGCACTCCAGGGCGGGAAGTTGTCCGAGCTGCTCGGTAAAGAAGCAGTCCACGATCTCCAAAATCTGTCGAACTTCGCGGGCGCGATAGATCTCCGTTCGCAGCTTCGAGCCGTTACGAACACCGTGGGTGAAATAGGTGGCGAATTGCTTCATTTTGCCGACCGCATCGGATTCTCCGTGCTCCTGCAACATCACGTAGTATTGCTTCATCATGTCGTAGCGGGCGCGGTCGGGAGGTATGACATAAGTTCCGGTATGCAGGTATCGGTCGATTTGACGGAAGATCCACGGATTCGACGAAGCGGTACGTCCAATCATCACGGCATCGCAGCCGGTCTCGCGATGCATGCGCAAGGCGTCTTCCGGCGTGAGGATATCGCCATTGCCGATGACCGGAATCTTGACGGCTGCCTTCACTTCGGCAATGCGCGTCCAGTCGGCATGTCCGCTGTAGCCCTGCTCGCGGGTACGCGGATGCAGCGCCACGGCGGCAAGCCCGGAATCTTCGGCCAGCTTTGCCATCTTCACGGCCACTAATTCCTGGTCGTTCCAGCCGGCGCGAAACTTGCACGTCAGCGGGATAGAGATGGCCGCACGAACTTTTTCCAGAATTTCTTGCACCAGCGGCAGGTCGCGCAGCAGACCGGAGCCGCCGTTGCACTTCACCACCTTGTTTACCGGGCAGCCAAAGTTGATATCGACGATGTCGAAGCCGCGATCCTGGCAGACTTTGGCAGCCTCGGCCATCACGTCCGGGTCCGAACCAAATAACTGACAGGCGATGGGACGCTCTTCTGCCTCGAAGTAGAGATAGCGAAAGTTCCGGTTCGGCTTCTTGGCTTTCCGGGTGCTGACGACTCCGTGCGAGCTGGTGAATTCCGTCATCAGCAACCCGCAGCCGCCCTGGTTCCGAATCAAACGGCGGAAAACGGTATCGGTGACTCCGGCCATCGGAGCGAGAACGGTCGCCGGCGAGACACGGATCGGGCCCACCTGGTAGGAACTTGGAAAATCGAAGCTATAGCTGGTACTCAATCGAATGACTTTATTTTAACCAGTCCACAACTGATCGGCCGAGAAACGCGGAGTGGACCGCCCACGTTTTTACAAATAGGAGGTTTTATGAATTCCGTAAACAGACTGAAAGTAGCGATTGCCTTTCTCGCCGGGCTGGTAGTTGCTTTGGGAGGGGCTTTGCTTTATACGAAATCCAGCCCGCCATCGACGACTTTGACAGCTGTTCCAGTTGCTGCTGCACCGGCTGCTGCACCGACTCTTGCTCCGGCGGCGGCAGTGGAAGCGAAGCCGGAGTACAAACCAGTGTCGAAAACGGTCCTAGAGCCGAAGAGACACAAGATCGAAAGGGCTACCCCGAAGAAGGAGACTGCCCCGCCCTCGCCGGTGCAAGTGGCTCAAAATGCGCCTGCCGCACCTATACCGATCCCGGCATTTCAGCGCACCCCGGAGCCGCAGCCGATGGCCGTGCCTCCTCCACCGCCGCCCGTACAGCCCAGAACGGTGACGCTGCAACCCGGCACCAACCTTTCGGTACGGTTGGACCAGAGGCTTTCCACCGAACACAATTACGAGGGCGATACCTTCCGGGGTACATTGCAAGCGCCGATCGTTCGGAACGGTTTCGTGATTGCCGACAGAGGCTCCCAAGTCATGGGACGGATTGTGACCTCCGAAAAAGCAGGGCGCGTCAAAGGCTTGTCAGAACTCGCTTTGGAGCTGACCTCCGTCAATACGACCGACGGACAGCAAGTACGGATTCAAACGAACACTACCGAAGTGAAGGGGCAAACCAGCAAGAAGCGGGATACGGCTGAAGTTGTGGGCGGCTCGGCATTAGGCGCCATCATCGGAGCCATTGCAGGCGGAGGAAAAGGCGCGGCGATCGGTGCGGGTGCAGGCGGTGCTGCCGGAGCGGGCGGAGTCCTGATCACCCGCGGAAAGCCGGCAGTGATTGAAGCCGAGACACAGTTAACCTTTCAACTCAGTACGCCGGTGACGATTACCGAGCACCTCAATCGGTAGAAATCCTCCTTTGGAGTTCGGCGGTTTCGAGCATACGCCATTTAGAGGGATCGAGACGGCGCGGGGTCGGTTCGACCTCCTTCGGTTCTTCCACTTGAGCGGCATGAACAGGACGCAAATCCCGCAGCTTACGGGCCGATGTCAAAACATTTTTTTCCAATGAGCCGACCGTGGCGTTGTAGGCCGTTACTGTTTTCTCGATGGCGTCGCCCAGCTTTTCGAAATGCTCGCTCATCTTCAGAACGCGGCCATAAAGTTCAGAGCCGGAATCGCGTATCTTTTCGATGCCTTCGGCAATTGTCTGCTGCCGCCAGCCATGGGCCACGACCAGCAGCAGGGTGATTAACGTCACCGGGGTGGCCAAGATGACGCGATGTTCCACGCCGAAGTCGAGGAGCATCGGGTCGTGCTCCAAGGCCGCGCTGAACAACGATTCCAGCGGCAAAAAAGCAACCACAAAATCGGGCGAATCGTTCAAGCGCTGCCAATAGGCTTTGTCTCCTAACGATTTCACATGCGTCCGTATCTGGCGGGCATGATCGCTGAAGTGCTTCACCCGCTCGCTGTCTTCTTGCGCTTCGATGCCGCGCAGATAGGCTTCCAGCGACACCTTGGCATCAATGACAATGCGGCATTGATTGGGCAAACGAACGATCAGGTCGGGCCGTTGCCTGGTCTCGCCGAACAGTGTTTCCTGTTCGGAGAAATCGCAGTACTCCAGCATCCCGGCCAATTCGACGACGCGGCGAAGCTGCATCTCGCCCCAACGGCCGCGCTGACTGGGCGAGCGCAGCGCCGTTTTCAATTGATCCGTCGACTGGCGGACGCGCTCCTGCAAGCTGGTGAGGCTTTGCACCTGGGCGGTGAGGTCGGCATAGGCCCCGATACGCAGCTTCTCGATCTCCCCCACCTGCTTTTCGAAGCGCAGCAGGCTTTGCCCAACGGGCTCCACCAGATGCTGAAGCTGTTCGCGGCTGCGGTCCAGAAAGTGCTGACTGTTGTTTTGCAGCGTTTCGGCGGCCATCTCCCGAAACCTTGATTCCAGCTGCCGCTGCGTATCGGTCAGCATGCGCAACTGCACGGCGGCAATCTCGCGATGCTTGGCGGTTTCCGCTTCTCCGCGAATAGCGTCGCGCTTTGCTTCTTCCAGCTCGTCACGCCGGAGTTCGCCTTCTTCCCGCTCCTCAGCGGCGGTCTGACGCCAACGCCTGGCCTCGCCAAACAGATAAGCGGATGCACCGACCGCGATAAACAGCGCGGCCAGCAGCAACACCGTCGCGATATTCATTTTTTGAATCCGGTTTCCCCCTTGAACTGTTCCAGCGTATTGAACACGATGGGGCAATAAACAGCCCGGTCGGACATGTGCCACATACGGCTCAATAGTGAGCCGTTTCCTTTGGTCAGATGAGGAAACAATTCGCAGGTTTGGGGACGGGCGTCGTAGACCGAGCACAGATTTCCATCGAGAAAAACGCAGCCGTTTTCGTTGCGTTTTAGTATGCGGCCTTCTTCGGTCTCCTCGGTATAGGTTTCCCAAAACTCATCCAGTTTCATCCCTAAGAAGCGGGATAAGTGCCCGGCATCCCGTTCGGTGACCTGCGTGGTGGCGACGCGGCAACAGTTGGCGCAGGCAGTGCAATCGATGGAGTCCTCGACATTTTGGGCGATGGTTTTGAACCGCCGCTCCACGAAGTTATGCCGTTTCATCCATGCGCGAAACCGCCGGTTTTCTTCGCGCTGTTTTTCTCCAAAGCGCTTAATTTGCACCAGGTCGGTAATCATTGCTTTTCTACTCTCAAATATCGCAAACGATAATGAAATTGTGACAGATCAACTTTACCTGTCTATTTGGCTGGACCGGCACGCACGCTCCAATCGGCAGCGACATTTTCAAACGCTGTTGCGGCTCTTTCCTTTCTCACAGCGCGAGCAGCCGCAATCTGTTGTTTCCATCCATGCCGTTGATTCCACGGAACCTCCTTTGTTGGAAAAACCTGTGAATGGCCCGGTCAACATAGAGGACATATTCCAAATTCTGAACGATTACAAGGGCGATGACGTGGCCTACCAAGTGGAGACCTGGTGGGACCTTTGGCAGTTCGCCGACGACTGGAACCTAGCACCTACTCGCGCGGCTTTATCGTGCTTCGGCCTGCAATTCGATAACGGAACCGATCTCGAGATGGAAGACCAGGAAGACCTGCGAATCGAGTTCGGGGTGGACATCAATTTTCTGCCGCAGCCCGAAATCGAGGGAAGTACGCGGCTGACACAATCGAACATCAAGAGCCTGCTTAGATTGGTTCACGAGATCGACTCGGCGTTGCCGGTGAGGGCACGCCGACTGGAGACGGAACTGGGCGACAACTTCGCCGAGCGATTACAAGAGATGCTGATCGCCAGCGGCGGGGTTCAGTAGCTTAAAAGTAGCTGAGCGGCACGTTAGAGCTGAAGAAAGTAACGCCGAACGAAAGACGGTTGCTGATGCGGCCGCCGAAATTCCCGATGTTGCTGTAATACGTAAGATTATAAGCACCGTTGACGCCGAAGTGTCGCGCAAGTTTATAGGTATAGGAGACGTTTGCCCCGGAGCTTCCGTATGAGCTGGAAATGGAATTAGTGACGCTATTGAGTTGCGAATAGATGCCGGTAAACGACAGGCCGGAGCGACGGGACGAGATATTGTATCCACCGCTGAAGAACAGGTTGCGGGAGGTGAGATAAATCCCGTTTCCGGAGCTGACTGCTTGTCCTCCCGATAAATTCAGCGAGGTCCGTCGCCAAGTTCTAGTGGCCGAGCCTTGAAAGGACGGGAAGACGGAAACGGTATTGTAGGCGCCTTGTGTGACTACACCGATGAGCTGTTGATTCGCAGCGGCGGGAAGAAAGCCAGGAATGAAGAACGCGCCGGACGAATTGGCGCGGGAAACACCACCGGATACACCCACTTTCCAGTGAGCGCGACGAAAATCGTGAGAAAGCGTGCCAAAGACGCTATCCACCGCGGAACTGCCGGCGGCATTCTGGTAGCCGTAGTAGCTGTGCGAGTAGCTGCCGCTGAGCGAGGTAACGGCGGTAAGGCGGTAGGTTACCGAGCCGGTACCGTCGCCACCGGTGGAACCGAACGAACCGTTGCCGGTATAGCGGCTAAGAAAGAAATCGCCACCGATAGTGTAGCTCCAGCGGAGGCTTTGTTGATAGCTGAGGCTGATGGAACTGCCGACATACTTTGTGGTCTGGCTAAATGGATTGAGAACCGGTCCTTGTCCGAGATTGAGGCCGTTTACCGAGTTATTCAACTGATAGGCGCTACCGCCGTTGAGGAAGATGCCCGCATTGCCCCCGACGCGGAGAGACCATTGGCGGGAAAGCAACTTCGTGAGATAGACGTTTATATTCTGATTGGTGCCCGAAGGATAAAGGGCAGTCGTATAGTCACGGAAAGCACCCGTATAGCCCAGAAGAAACTGTCCGGTGGAAAAAACGCGCGAGGCGCTGACGCCGCCGCCGGCTTCATAGCCGAAACCGGTATTGGACGTGTTTCCAAGATAGACGCCGCTCTGGAAGACGGGCGCGCTGGAATCGACAACGCCATTTACGAAGCCGTTAAAGTCCAGGTAGCTTTTACCTTCCGAGAAGGCCGACAGAATGTTGAGGGGACTGCCGGAAATATCTCCTTGCGTCAACGTATTGGGTGGAAGGTCGACGGGTCCTTGCGCCCAGACGGAACAAGTGCCCCCGAACAGCAACGCCAGAGCAAACGATATTTTACGGTTGTTCTTCTTACTCACTCCACAAAATCCTCTTCATCCCGTTTGGAAACTTAAGTCTGCCGAAGGGATACATCCCTGTCAAGCAAGGTAGTACAAAAAAACTCCTTGTGCTCTCAATAGCGCGGGATCGTTTCGGCATACTATTTGGTGGCCGAAGCCGTCTTCCCATTCCGCGAGAGCATCATTCGTCTGAGCAGAGGCATGGGAACGGCACCTTCGTTCAAGGCTTCCTCATTGAACCGATTCAAGCGAAAGCCGGAGCCTGCTGTCCGCTGGACTTCCTCCTGCAGGCGATCCCAAGCGCGCCAGCCGACAAAGTAGGTAGGCAATTGACAGGAAGAAAGCTTGGCACGCCGCAGCTTCAATTCGGCTTCCTCTTTTTCCTGGAAGGTTTGATTTTCCATCAAGTCGAGCGCTTGCCGGTCGGTCATGTCTTGCGTTTGCAGTTTTATGTCAAGAATGGAGTTAGAAACGACGCGAAGCAAATGCTTTTCCCAAGTTAATTGCATTTCCGGAGATTGTTGGTAACCGGCGTCGATCATCATCTCCGTAGCGTGGACGGCCCAACCTTCCACATAGGGCGTATCGGAGAAGACAGCGCGAAGGACACGGCGGGACTCCGGCTGTACCCGGTCGGCGTATTCAAATTGGACGTAGTGGCCGGGCATGGCCTCATGCACCGTGAGGAGTTGCAGGCCGTAACGGTTGTACTCGCGCAGCTTAGATTCGATGCGCTCCGGCGCCATCTGGGGAGTGAAGGGAGTGATCCAGTAGAACGAGCCGAGACTCGGTTGGAGGGCCGGAGCGGGAGAGAACCCGCCGACGCCGTAGAGACCGCGCATGAATACAGGCGTGGGAATGACCTGCAAGGTGCTCTTTCCGGGCAAAGACAGCAGGTGGTGAGCTTCGATGAATGCTGTTGCTTCGGCGAGGTCGGCTCTGGCGGCGTCCAGGTAATCGGCCGGCGCGGCGTGCTGCTCCGCGATTTTTGCGAGCACTTGCGAAACCACAACGTTTTCATCAGGGGGAACAGATTGGCCAGGATAATATTTTCCGTAAAGCGCTTTGGCCCGCCGGTGCATGTCTTGGCGAATCGCCTTCAGTTTGCTTTCGGCATCGGACAGAAGTTGTTCCGGCGTTGTGCCACCGGCAAAGGTGAGGCGGAATTTAGCGGCGTAATTGGCCGGGCCGAGACGCCATCCGCTCTGGCGATGGCTGAGATCTTCCTTGAGGAAGGTGTTGAACGATCGAAGCGCGGCGATGGCGGAGGTAGCGGCGGTGTTGAACCGAGCTTTGCCGTCGGCGGGCACCTTGTCACGGATTGTTTTATAGATCAGAGTAATATTGCCTTCGTTTTCCTGTTGGGCCACCTGGTTCCAGAGCAGGGGGGAATCCTCCAGATTGTGCTGGGCAGTGGTCAGGAAAGCGGGGATTTTCTGGAGACGCGCGGTAATGTCGGCAAAGCGCTCTGCTTCGGGAGCATAGCCGATGATGAACGGAGTGTAAAGGGCGTTGCCGATGTTTTCGACATACATGGCGGGGTTGTGGCGGGACGCCTGGAGTTTGTTGAGTTGGAAGAGCCGGCGCTCGCATTGCTGGCGGATCATCTCAAGATCGGCCTGGGACTCGGCGGGAAGGCGCGAATCGGTGAGGTGGGCGACGTCGCCGAGGGAATGATCGTAGAAAGTGTTGGCACGGGCGAGGCCGCTCTCGGAGTAGTCGTTCAGCAGCTCATCGAGATTCGTTCCGGCGTGACGGTGATAGCCAACGGCGGTGGCCTGAATGGGCGCAAAGGCGAGACTGTTGTGGACGAAGTCCTCTGAAAACTGGCGGACCTTTGCTTCGGAGGTGGCCTGGCGACGGCAGGCGGTGAGGCCAGCCAGACAAGCGAAGGAGAGGGCGAGACTAAGCAAACGCATTTGTAATATTCTCCAGATCCGAGGGCTCACCGAACTTGAAGCCCTGCAGCGATGGATCGATATTGCGGCAGAGTCCGTTGAGCACGGCACCAGGGCCGACTTCGATAAAACGCTTGACACCATTGCGGGCTAGTTCGCGGATGGAATCGGTCCAGAGAACGGAGTTGGGAATTTGCTGATAGAGGCCCTTGAGGGCATCCTCGGCTTTGGTGATTTTGCGGGCCTGCCAATTGTTAACTAGCGGAATGGGCAGATCCCGAAAGGTGATTGCATCCAAATCCTTTTGTAAGCGTTCCTGGGCGGGACGCATGAGGGAGCAATGGAAAGGAGCGCTGACGGGCAGAAGAACCGCGCGCTTGGCACCAGCGGCTTTGGCGGCTTCCATGGCACGGCCAACGGCGCCGGTGTGGCCGGAGATGACGATCTGATCGGGCGAATTGAGGTTGGCGGCGCTGACAACTTCGCCTTGCGCCGACTCTTCGAGAATTTGGGGAAGCTTACCCTCGGGCAGCTTGAGGAGGGCGGCCATGGCGCCGACGCCGGGCGGAACGGCCTCCTGCATGTACTTTCCCCGGTTACGGACTACCGTAACCGCGTCTTCGAAATCAAGCGCACCGGTAGCGACAAGGGCGGAGTATTCGCCGAGACTATGGCCGGCGACAAAGGCGGGCTCAATGCCGTGCTTCTGGAGGACACGGAAGGCAGCCACCGAAACGGTGAGGATGGCGGGCTGGGTATTCTCGGTTTTCTTGAGCTCGTCTTCCGGTCCGTCAAAACAGAGCTGGGAGATGGGAGACCCAAGGGCTTCATCAGCGTGGTCGAAAACTTGGCGCGCTTCGGCGAAGTGTTGGGCGAGAAGTTTGCCCATCCCGGCGTATTGTGAACCCTGACCGGGGAACAAGAAAGCTAAATCTGTCATATTCGATTGTTTTTTGTTGCAGCAGATGAGCGATACGGGCAATTACGAAACGAAGCCACCGGGTTGTTGAAAAGCGCTTGGCGACAGTCGACATGGGTCGAGAATGACCGTTGCATCGACGACAAGCTGCCCGGCGCGATGACCGTCCCCGGTTTTTCGATAGTGGGTTGTGATGCGTTCATTGGCGGTAGCCACATTGTTTACCAAGCCGGAGCCGTACCATATCGGTCATTTCCTCATCTTATTCCTGGGACGGTTACGGGCGCGTTTTTGGCCGATATGTTTTATAGTGAAGACAGCCATGAAAAAGAAACCGGTCCCCGAACCAGTAATTGCTCCCCAGATTTTGGAGATGGCAAAAAAGTCGGTGGAAAGTCCAAAACCGGCCTTGCCGAAACGATGCGCGGTGTGCGGAACGGAATCGACGCCGTTGGCTGGACCGCAGAGCCCGGATGACTTGTGCTGGGTGTGCCGACGCCTCAAGATCAGCGCCTGGCGTGACAACGATCAGCAGATGGCTGTGCAAGAATAGCGCAGTTTGGCTTTATTTCAGATATTTCCCGTTATCAATTAACAATTAGGCGGCCGTTGCGGCTTCTGCTACGTAGCATTTTCCGGCAATGTGAGCCACTTGCGGATTCGGTTCGCTGCCTACGGCCGGCGCGTACGTTTTCAATTCCAATTTTTGAGGCTTTTTAGGCGCTGCTATTGCGCGGAGTTTCACCTGGTGAAGCTCCTGATTGCGGGTCTCAGCGGCTTGTTGGCGCTTTTGCGAAATGAACCCATTTTCTACTTTTCTTTGTTCGGCGCGGAGCTTTTGCAGTTGGGTGAGGCAGTGATGGAAGGCGCGGTCGTGGGTGGCCCCATAGCGGAGATAGAGAGCCATTTCCTGGGGTTGATCGCACATGGGGGTGTCGGGATGGAAACACAGGTCCTGAAGGCGGAGAGCGCGTTGGGAGAGCCAGAAGTGCTGGGCCATCTTCTCGACCAGGAGGGCTTCGGTCTGGGTGGCGGGACGGTGCTCGGCGCGGAGATTGGCGAGGAGTTCCTCGAAATCCTCGAAGCGTTCCCATTCCAGAAGGGCGAAGCGGTCGCTGGCCAAGCCGTGGCGGATGGCGTTTTTGCTGGAGGTCGTTTTGCCAACCGAGGTTTTTGGGCCGGTCGAGTGTTGAGCGTTGGCGCGATTGATCTCCGTCCGACTGTGGGAGAGGGCAGACATGACGGGAGGCTCCGGCATGGAGCGCGAGGCGGCGGGAAGTTCGGCCATTTTTCCAGTTTCCTGTTCGGCTTGTTTCTGAGCCTGTTTTTGCGCTTTATAGGCGTCTTTGCGGGCTTTATGTTCTTCGTGGCGACGCTGTTGACGGGCGGTCATGTGTATCTCTCCTTGCAGCGAGAACATAGCATCTCAAGTGGCTAAAACGAACTCCGCGAAATAAAAAAGCGATGTAAGTTGCTGAGAAACGAGGTAGAAAATTCTTTTTTAAGATCTGTGACCGGCATGCTGCGGTTCTCAACGATGAGCGATGGAATGATCTGGGGAACTAGCTGAGGGAGCTCTGTATGGAGTAGCCCTAGAGGGAATAAGGGGTAGGATTTAATGTGCGTCTGGAGTGAACCCCTGGCATGAGACAGGATAAAAAGAGACACGTTACCGTTCGCTGCTGAAGAGTAGCATACAAACGGGAAATGGTTCATATTGACTTCACCCGGCGAAGCGGAGGCGAGCCAGGCAGGAGTGCAACTCGCCAAGGAATAACCGGGTGGAAACTCATCGAGCCGATGAGACGGGCGGAGTGGCCGCGCCGCTCCGTCCTCCAGGAATCGGACGATAGATTTTCTATGCCTTAGAAAACTCATCCCGCAAACTCCCTGGCAGCCGCGGCTTCAAAGGCGCACGGACTGTGGTAGCCCAGAGCCGAATGCAGCCGTTTCCGGTTGTAGACCGCGTCGATGAAGAGGCCGAGGGAGGCGCGCGCCTGCTCGGCATCCCGGTATTGCTGTAAATAGACTTCCTCGGCCTTCAGCGTTTTCATGAAGCTCTCGGCTTTGGCATTGTCGTAAGGATTGCCCGGGCGGCTCATGCTGAGCACAAACCTCAGATCCTGCAATCTCCGCACGTACTCGTCCGAGCAATACTGACTGCCGCGGTCGGAATGATGCACGATACCGGGCTCGATGACCCGCTCGGCCAGAGCGCGTTCGAGAGCCCCGAGCGGCAGCTCGGTGTGCAGACGATGGTCCAGGTTCCAGCCCACCACCCGGCGTGAATGCGCATCGAGAATGACCGCCAGATAGACAAACGTTTCACGCAGCCGAATGTAGGTGATGTCGGCCACCCATAACTGGTTGAGGTGCGTGACCTGCATCTCTGCCGCCGCATTCGGGTACACCCGATAGGTGTGGCGCGAATCGGTGGTGAACACGAATGGGCGCTTGCGCAGGGCCAGCAGGTTGTCCTCCCGCATCAGGCGCACCACGCGCTTATGATTCACCGCCCAGCCCGCGTGGGCTAACGCGGCGGTAACGCGGCGGTACCCGTACAACCGGTTCTCCAGCGCCACCTTGTGAATGGCGTCGCGCACCAGCACATCGGCTTCACGCGGCGCCTGGTCGAGGAACTCGCGATAGAATCCGGTGCGGCCAACCTGCGCGATCCGGCACGCCTCGGCAATCGAAAAGCCTTCCCGCTGCATCATGGCCCGGATCTCCCGGTAGATGCTGACACGCCACAGCTGTCTTTGCTCCGACGTGCTTCCTTTACCCGCTTGAAGGCTCTGGTTAAAAAATCGATATAGAGCGCCTGCTTGCCGACGGCCCGCTCCAGTTCGCTAATGCGCTTCGCCGCAGCCTCCGGCAACGTGTTGGGAGGGTCGCCGAGGCCGACCGCCTCCGCTGCCTGCCGCAACTTGTGGCTTGTTCCCGGCGGTCGACCGACGGCGCGGCTCAAACCCGCCTCCCCGCCTTCTACCAGAGCATCGCGCCAGCGGTATAACATGCTGCGTTTGATGTCGTACTCGTGATGCAGCGCGGTTACACTCTCGCCCGCCACGATCCGCCGCGCCACCGCGATCCGGAACGCAACACTGAAATTTCTGTTCTTTCCCAATAGCGGACTCCTTTCCTTTGCATGAAAAGTGTCCCTATTTTCCCTGTTCCAGTTTTGGGGTTCACTCCAGTCCGTCCCTAATTAGGGGGATTGGGGTTTCTGATGGGGTCTTAGATTGAGCGCTACGGCTGCGAGGATGAGATTCTTTAAAGCCGCCTCATCGAGCTGGTCCCCTTCATGAATGTCGATGGCGCGCCTAACATTCCCTTCGAGGCTGGAGTTGAATAAACCTGCAGGGTCCTGCAAGGCAGCTCCTTTGGGAAATGTCAACTTGACGACGCTCTTGTAGGTCTCTCCCGTGCAGATGATGCCGCCGTGGGAAAAGACGGGAGTTCCCCGCCACTTCCACTCTTCGACGATCTCCGGGTCTGCCTCGTGAATGATTGTGCGCACTTTCGCTAGCGTCTTCCCGCGCCAGTCGCCAAGGGCCTCGATCTTCTCATCGATTAAGGTGGAGGCAGATTCCGCCGGGACAGGCTTTTTCATGTATAGATCCCACTCTCGCGATTATTTTAGCTGTGTTCGGCTTGGTTTGCATTATGACTTTTCTCGCGCGGGGCATGCGCAATGGGGGAGGCGTCTCAGTAGGCTGAGGAGAACGTCATGATCATCTCGCGTGCTTCGCTCGCCCAGTTATCCGATGCTGAGGCATTATTGAACGAATACTACGACGCTGTCGGCGTCATCAAGAGGGACTCGCTGGAGGAGGTTCGGGGTTTTCTCTCCGACGCAGCAGGTGGTTTCTGGATCGCCTATGTGGAACAGGTTGCCGTGGGGTGTGTTGTTCTACGATCGCTTCCGTCTATGGGAGGAGCAGCCGAATGCAAGCGCCTCTACGTTCGATCGTCTTTTCGACGACTAGGCATTGCGGATGCGCTGCTCGATGCGTTGGAAATACATGCTCGCTTGGCCGGCTGTTCATGGATTTATTTAGACAGCAAGGATGATCTGGAGGCTGCCCTTCGCCTCTACGAGAAACGCGGTTATGGGGAGTGCGATCGTTACAATGACAACCCGCAAGCGACCGTTTTTCTTCGGAAAGACTTGAGGCAGTTTGCGCCCTCGATTACACCGTGACTTGTGATCGCAACCAGTGTTTGTGCTTATTTCGACAACGTGTAGTTCACGATGACGTCGGTGACAATCTGTACCGGTTCGCCGTTGAGCAGCGTAGGGCGATAGCGCCATTGGCGGACGGCGTCCAAGGCGGATTCCGTCAAGTCGTCACTCGGCGAGGAGACGACTTGAAGATCTTCCGGAGTGCCGTCTTTTGCGATGGTGACGTTCAGTTCTACCGCTCCCTGAATATGTTCCGACTTGGCCGACGCCGGGTAAACGGGTTGTACCTTGCGAACCAGCTTTTCCTCCGCTACCTCACCGGCGATCCGCACCGTTTTGGGGTTGGACGCCTGCGCTTCCCTTGCCACTGGAGTTGCATTCGTATTTGCGACTTGGTTGGAGGCAGCAGGCTGTAAGACCAAGCCCCGGTCCATGCTGGAGTGCTGCTGGACGTTGAACTCGCGGTATAAAGAGGCAAAGCCGGGCTTCTCAATCCGCAGCTGGTAAGGACCGGCGGCAAGGTTGTCGAAGGTGAATTTTCCTCCGGCGGTGGTAGTGGATTCCTGTTTGGCCGAGGTCTCCGGGTTATAGAGAGACGCTTGGGCGTTGGAGATTGCGGCTCCGTTGGAGTCGGAAACAGAGCCGCCGATCGTGGCGGCGGATAAGCCTGCCGAAGCCAGCAGACCGGATAGTAGTGTACGTTTCATATGGTCACCTCCTGGTGAAGAAAACTGTTGTGGAATGACGGTAACCGCAGAGGCAGCTACCGTGATCGCGGTGAGCGCGGCAATGGCTGTGAAGGATGGAAGAGCATGCGCGGACATCGGCTTTGCCGCGGCAGTGTCCGATGATGGGGATGGAAGTGGAACAGCCGCATCGAGGATGGCATACAGACGGCCTTCCAACTCGCCCCGGCGGACCACGGCGATGGAAGCCGAAGACCAGCGTTGCGCTTTGGGAAAAGCTTGCGCGATCTCCAATAGTTCACGCGCATAGTCGGAGGGGAGGACGCCTGATTGGAGAACCAGCGCATCACAGGCCCGCTCACTTTCGCGGCGCAGGCTGGAGCGACTGAACCAACATAACGGCTGGAACCACCAAAGGGCAGAGGCGACATTCGCCAGCCATTGCCATGGAAGATCGCGCCGTTGAATATGCGCGAGTTCGTGCAGGAGAACAGATTGCCGGCGCGCAGGTTTCCAATGACGGCAATCGGAGGGGAGCAAAATAAAAGAACGCCAGAGGCCGAAGGTAAAGGGCATCACCGGGGCAGAAGAAATGAACAGCATGGGCTCCCTACTGAGGCGAAGCCGCGAACACTCCTGCTTCAGGAGGGCGCTCCATTGCGTATCTTGGAGGACCGTTGCGCGCCGAATCAGCCGGCGTATGCGCGCGTAGCCGATGCCTACCGGGAGCAGCGCAATTAACGCTCCGGCGAGCCAAAGTGTTATGGGCCAACTCATGCCGGATGGCCGGGGCAGGGTGGTTTGCAGCAGAAGAATTGTCTGGCGGACAGTGACAATGCCATCGACGGGCTGGTGAAAAGAGATGGGGATGGAAACCTCCGGCAAGATAGCGGCCAGCAAGGGCCATATAAATAACAGCGCGAAGGCAACGGCTACGGTTCGGTGGCGGTCCTTGGCAGCGAGGCGAGGCGAGAATCGCCGTAATAGCTCTGCCGCGATGAAGAGGAGTCCGGAGCGGACCAATAAACTACAGCCTGCCCAAAACATCAGCGCCCCTCCTGTTTCGCTTTTTCCACCAGCACCGTCAGACGATCGAACTCTTCGGCCGAGAGATCGCGCGCCGAAACATCCAGCAAAGTGGCGACAGCCTGCTCGGGCGAACCATCGAAGAAGGTATCGAGCAAGTGGCGCACGGCGGATCGTCTTGCTTTGTCGCGCGGCACGAGGGGAATGAAGACGTAGCGGAGATCTTTTTCTTCGTGGCGGATGTGCTTTTTCTCTTCCAGAACGCGCAGCATGGCTCTGACGGCGGAGTAGCCCGGAGGGTCGGGAATACCGGCATGCACTTCAGCGGCGGTGGCGCGGCCCAGTCGATAGAGAACATCCATGATTTGACGCTCGCGCCGACTGAGCTTGTGCTGGTCCCTTAGCATCTTGCTGTAAAAGTAGCACCTTCGGAAAAGCCTGTCAAGTAGTTCCGCGCAGCAGGCGTTGCGCACCGAGTTGGCGATCCTTCCTATCTTCAACAACAGAAAAGCCATACGAGTTATTCTGAAGCTACGCATGGCAAGACACCTCCTTCTTATCGGGCTGCTTTACGGAGCGATGGGATGCTCCACGGCAATGGCGCAAGGAGATAACACGAGCGCAAACGATAAAGACTTTGTCGAATTCGCAGGCGAGACGAATTTGACGGCGGTACGCCTTGGACGCATGGCGGAGAGGCAAAGCTCCAGTAAAGAGGTAAAGCAGCTTGGGCGCACCATGGTAAGGGAGCACACGCAGGATCTGCGGAAGCTGCGGGCGGTGGCGAAGAAGGTCGGGGCAATTGCTCCCAATACTCTGGATGATGCGCATCAGCAGGTTGTCAGCCCGCTAGCGAACTTGAAGGGGGAAGCTTTCGATCGGCGGTTCAGCAAGGCGGCAGCAGACCAACATGCGAAGGCGGTGGATGCTTATCGGCGGGAAGCCAACGGCGGATTTAACTCGCAGCTGAAAGCGTATGCGGCGGCAACGCTTCCCCATTTGCAGGAACATTTGCAACAAGCGCAGGCGATGGCCGGCGAGAAATAGAGACAGCTTGCGAACGGAATCCGCGACGATCGAAAGCAAATCAATTTCCATTTCGTTTTCGTGATTTTCGGCGCAAGATAGGCGACTATTGAGTAGCACAAGATGATTTTTGCAGCCATCGCGTTTGCGGCCTTTTCTCCACTGACACTCCAGGCCGATAGCAATAGTTTGCTGGAGCAAGGTTACTTCGAAATGTATAACCTTGAGTTCGTAACGGCCCATCAGCGTTTTCGTGAGTGGGAGAAACGACATCCGGAGGACGCCATGGGGCCTGTTTCGGATGCCGCGGCTTATTTATTTTCCGAGTTCGATCGGCTGCAAATTTTGCAATCGCAGTTTTTTGTCGATAATAGCGCCTACTTAAGTCAGAAGAAAGCGAATCCCGATCCGGCGGTGCAGGCAAAATTTCAACAAGATCTTGACCGGGCTTTACGGCTGGCGGACGCGATGCTTGCCAAATCACCAAAGGACAAGGATGCATTGCTGGCGAAGGTGCTCCGGCTAGGATTGGAGTCCGACTATAAAGGGCTCATCGAAAAACAGAATTTGGCGGCACTAAGTCAGATAAAGTTGAGCACGGCGCTGGCGCAACAATTGCTGCAAGAGCATCCGGATTGTTACGACGCAAACATTGCGGCCGGTATCCAAAATTATCTGCTGAGCTTGAAGCCTGCTCCGGTGCGTTGGCTATTGCGAATGACCGGCGCGCAGACCGATAAGCAAGAGGGGTTAAAAAATATCAGAATTGTTGCGGAGAAGGGGCACTATTTGAAGCCTTATGCAAAATTGTTGCTGGCGATAGCCGCGCTGCGTGACGGAGATAAGAAAAGGGCGCGCGAGCTATTGTGCGAGTTAGCGATGCACTTTCCTAAGAATCATCTCTATCAGGAAGAGTTAAAGAAGATAAGCTGAGGTATGGCTCTCGCTGCAGACGCTGAACAAGTTTGTATTGTGGGTGGTGGACCGGCGGGGTTGGCGGCGGCCATTGCTTTAAGGCTACGAGGACTGGCGGTGACTGTAGCCGACAGCGCGGTTCCGCCGATAGATAAGGCATGCGGCGAGGGATTGATGCCCGACGCAATCGCCGCCCTACGAAATCTGGGAGTTACAATTCCAGCAGACGCAGGCTACCCGTTGAAAGGCGTGGAATTTATCGACGGGTCATATGCCGTAACGGGCAATTTCTCCAACGACACGGCGCGTGGATTGCGGCGAACCGTGTTACACCAATATCTAGTGAAGCGCGCCGAAGAAGTTGGAGTTAGGCTGCAGTGGGGTGCGCGAGGGCTTGGCTTAGAGGGTGATCGGTTGATCGTCGATGGGCAGCCCGTAGTCGCGACCACGGTAATCGGCGCGGACGGACAGAACTCACGGGTGAGACGGGATGCGGGCCTTGCGACGGTGCGCTACGAACAACGACGGTTCGGGTTTCGGCGGCACTATCGAATAGCGCCCTGGTCAAGCTACGTGCAACTATATTGGGGAAAACACTGCCAGGTCTATGTGACTCCGATAGCGGACGATGAGGTGGGGGTTGCGATGATCTCCAGCGATGCCAAGCTGCGGCTGAATGCAGCACTCCACGAGTTTCCCAGCTTGCGTCAGAGGTTGGAATCTGCCGATAGTTGTTCCAGAGAGATGGGGTCCGTTACGGGATCGCGGGTGTTGCGAAATGTGTTCCGGCGCAATGTGGCGCTGATCGGCGATGCATCGGGTTCGGTGGACGCGATTACGGGCGAGGGGATGAGTCTTTCGTTTCAGCAGGCCATTGCTTTAGCAGACGCTTGCAAGGCGCGAGACTTGTTCCGATATGAGTTGGCGCACCGGGAGATGCGGCAAAGGCCGGGCATGATGGCGGCGTCAATGCTTCTGTTGGCGCGACATAAGGAACTACGGCGACGGGCATTTGCGAGCCTTCGACGGCGACCGGAGATGTTCGATCGGTTACTGGCACTCCATATAGGCGAAGCCTCCTTTCGCGAACTGCTTGGCTGGCAATTATTGCCGCTAGGCGCTACATTTTTAACCGCATAGCAGGCTATTGCAGCATACCGTCGGGCGTAGTGTCGACCGATGCAGGTCGTCCAAATTTGCGAAACGGATAGGAATAGATTTGCGAAAGTGGCGGATACTCCACCAAAAAACTGAGAACGGAAGTAAGCACGATGCTGAGAAAGACGACGGCATAGGTGACGTCGCGGAGCATCTCGGCGTCGGGGAGCTTTTGTTCGCGCGGAATGGAGGCCAGGACAACGGCGGCCAGGCCTTTCGGGCTCATGATGGAGATCAACGCGGCATCGCGCGTGGGCGTGTGACGATCAAGCCCGATCCAAGCGGCGGGGATTCGGATGAGGAAAATGAGCAGCGTGAGCGCCAATCCGATCAAGACCAGGCGAGTATCGGTAAACCGCATGGAGACTCCCACGTAAACGAAGAAAAATGTTTTTAGAAGGAAGACGACTTCGGCGAGAAACACGCGCTCGGTTTCATTCAGGGTGATGGGTTCCGGCGGCAGAAAGCGATGCATCCAGGGGATGCGGTGGAACGTTTCCATGTTTCCGAGCACGGCTCCGAAGACGACGGCAGCGACATAGCCGCTAAAGCCCAGCGTTTCGATGATGCCGAAAAGCACGAAGACAAAGGCGGGCGTGATGAACATGGAGTTTTCCAGGCCACGGATGCGGCGAAGCAGCGCCGACCATAGAAATGCGCCGAGAGCGCCTACAAAGCCTGGTAGGACAATAGTGGCAACGGTTTGACCGAACATCAGGCCGACGTTGACGCTCCCCAGGCGAAAACTATTCATGAAGCCGATGGCGATGACGATGCTGAGCACGTCGCTTAAGGCTGATTCCAAAAACAGGATGGTTTTTGAAGATTGTTCCATGGCGAGGCGTTTGGTGAGAGGAAGGATAACCGCCGGCGAAGTGGAGCCAACGATGGCACCTAGCATAAAGGTGAGTGGGAAATTCATGCCGGTGAGGAAGTGCGCGGCGGCACCGACCACAGCCATGGTCAGCACAAAGTTGGTAATGGTGAGAGCGAGGGTGGCCTTGATGGCACCGCGCAGTACGTCGAGATCGAGTGTCAATCCGGCTTCGAACAGGAGAATGATCAAGGTGATGGTGGCAAAGACAGGACCAATGGCGCCGAAGCTTTCCTGCTTGGCAATGCCGAAGACGGGGCCGAACAGAATGCCGATGATGGTAAGAAGAAGAACGTCGGGTACGCGGGTGCGGCTAAAAATCCCGGTGAAGGCGTGCGCCACGAAAATCAGCAGCCCAACGACAAAGATATTTGTAGCTACGTGCATCAGTTAGAAACTAGGCGCAGTGAATCAACTCCTAACAAGAGGGTACACGGACCGGGGGAATGAAACGGTACGCGGCAAGACAAAGCGGAGTCGTCTGGCGTGAAAAGCCGGAGTGCTACTGGCCGTCTGTCGTCTGTGTTGCTCGTCCTCTTTGCCGCGCGGCGGTAGGTACTAAGGGTCGAATGAGACGTAATGCAGGGCGTGTGAGATAGTTGCGAATATATTGAACGTGCGCCGGATCCTGCGGAAAGTGATCGCCTTTCTTGTACGGATACTGGGTCATGCCGTGGAAAGGGAGCGGCTGTACGCTGTCGCTGAAGGCGGTGTTAGCATCGGCATCCTTCGACCAGCCATCAACAAGCAGCAGGTAGTCGCGGCTCCAGCCTTTTGGTAAGGGAGGAAGCTGGGAGGCGGCAAAGCTCAGACGTATCTCGTCGCCGGAACCCATCACCACCATGCGATCGTCGACCTGATTGAGCAGGCTTTGGACATCGCCGTATCTTGTGTAATGTCCTTCTACAGGATTCCAGGTCGAGATAGGCATAACATCGGCGTAGACGAAATGCTCCGGCTGTGCGTGCTTAGGATCGATGATGGTCTTTGAAAAACCGCGGAAGTGGATGCCGGCGTTTTCCGCATTGAGGCGCGTGAGATGGACGTTGGGAGCTCGCGTATTTTCGAGCAGGAAGGCTTCGTCCCAGAAGACGCTCATGTTGGTGACGATGCGGACTTCGCGCGAGGCGGATAGAAATTTATTGGTGAGGTCGACGGCAATGGTTTTTGGGCCTCCAGAAGGAACGCCCATGTCCTGTATGACTGTCTGCCATTTGCCCGCTTTGTCTTTCACCTGAAGATAAGGAAAAACAAGACCGCCCTTGCCGCTTTGTGCCGCGGAAAGAAAGGCGCTGCCATCGGCCCAGTCGATCCAGCCATTGAGAATTAAAACCGCGTGCCCGTCCGGCGCGGCTTTTCCGAAATCGAGATCGAGGGTATGTTTAGCGGCTACGCCGGTGGCATCGTGCAAGAAAGAATCGGGGTAGGTGCGATCCGTCTTCAATATGCGAGTGGTGACATCGTTGCCGTGATCGTCAACGGCCTTCGATGGATAGACTTTATGGGAGTCGCCGAAAAGGCGAAATTCAGGGTAGGGCGGCGACTTAAATTTGTCGTTGGTGTAGATGTCCTCATCAGCAGGATGGTCTAAAGCCAACAACTGCGTTTTATCGATATAAGAGACCTCATGTAGTTCTTCGGTGATCCGCACCTGATAGCGGCCGTGATCCTGTTGCAGCGCGGAGCCGGGGACACGGATGTATTCATCGTGATCGACGGGAAAGTAGGTCCCGTCGCCGGAGCTGGCGCCGAGGGGAGCAACGCCCAGTACGTCGGAGATGAACTGAAACTCGCGACCGTTCCAAGAAAACACCATGGGGCAGGAGCCGGACAGGCGCTGTGCTTCGGTGATCTTCACGGCTTCGCCGCTCTTCTTGTGTGTCTCGTTCTGGATCAATCCGTTTGGCCAGGTGATGCGGATGGTGTCGGCATCGGCGCGGCCGTCAGTAGCAAAGGCAACAGGGATGCCAACGTAAACCTTTTTGCCGTAATATGCGCCGGACTTCATTTCCACCGTTGCGCCCATTGCCTCCTTCAGGTTTTTTATACCGTCGATTTGCACCGTCATCCAGTGTTGCGATGCAGAAGCATTTTCAAAAAGATGCAGGGACCCGTCGGGGGCGACTCGGACATAATCCTCACGGTGGTCGCCATTGAAGTCAGCGTGGATGGGTGATTTAGCCACTTGCGCCTTTTCCACCGAGACAAATTTCGTTCCGTTATTTTGTGCGGACCTGATTTGAGGAGCGTAGGCCACCGTATCCAGCAAGCCATCGTGATTGAAATCTTGCACGTCAAGAGCCCTGGAGCCGGCCGGTAGTGCGGAAACATCCAGCTTTTCAAAAACCTCGTTCAGCTTATCGCGGTACAGGATGGCGGCATGGTCTTCATAGGTGACTAGTAAATCTCTGGCCGAAGTATCGCCCCGCAGCGCGATGATTGCGCCGTCGATGGCCGTTCCTTTCGCAAAGGGAAACGAAGCTGTTTTGTCTTCGAATTTTCCGTCGCCATCGTTGCGCAGCAGCAGCGGCTTAGGACCTAGCAGAATGAGGTCGAGATCGTTATCGTGATCGTAATCGATCCACACCGCTTTATTCATGCCTGCCGTATTGGGGAGGTCGGCTAGTTTCGCGAACTTTCCGTGATTGTTATGGAAGATCATCGCTCCACTGCCGGTTAGGATGCAAAGGTCGGGCAATCCATCGTTATCGAAGTCGCCGGCGGCGATGCTGCGGGTATCTTGAAGCTGCTCCAAGCCGGAGGTAGAGGAAGGGTCGGTTCCGTGCTTCAACAGCACTACCTTTTTGGGCGACCAGACTAGCAGATCGGGATGGCCGGCGCCTTCGGTATCGACGGTTTCCATTCCCGTTTTCGCTGCGTCCCAATCGTTCCCGATGACGTGGTCTTTATACTCGGTTGCCTCGGTGGCGGCGGTGGGCCTTGGCTCGGGCGGATCGTATAGTTCCGCGTAGAAGCTCCAGTTCATGTCTTCGGGGACGGCTGCTCCAGCATTGCGGGCTTTGGCCTCTTCGAAGGCTTTGCGTTCGCGCAGTGCGGATTCTTTGTCGCCCATACGCTGCTCTAGCGTGAAGAGCTGAAAGTGCGGTCCGGCGAGATTTCCATCCAGCTTTTCGGCTTTTTTGAACTCGGCAAGAGCCTTTTCATTCTGCCCGAGAGCTCGATAGTCGGCACCTAAGTTGTAGTAGGCTATAGGCTCGTCAGGAACGAGGCGGACCATTCCATTCAGTTGTTCTATCGAGTGTGCGTAGTCTCCATTATGTTTGTAGACAATGGCGAGATTGAACCAGGTGTGCGGGATAGTGGGGTCCTGTTTTTGAGCTTGCATCAGCTCCTTGACTCCGGCATCGGTTTGGCCATTTCGCAGCATTGCCAGCCCGTAATTGATACGTTCGCCAACAGAGTTCGGGGCGAGCTCTAGTGCTTGGTGAAGCTGCTCGACGGCCTCGCGGTGGGTATCGGGGTTCTCGTAAAAAGCTTTACCGAGATTGCGGTGTTCCCATAGCTGATCAGCGGATGGAGTGGTGGAGTCGGCGGCAAACACAGCCGCGCACACGACGGCGACGGGGACGAGTACGTTCCAAATCTTCATTAGCGGAGTACGGCCTTATTTTATCCGAACAATAACGAGTATCCAGGTAGATAGATGCCGCCAAGGGGATGCTAGATTGAGTTCGTGTTGAAGCAAAGCGCGTCGGCGATGGCCGCGATGATTCGAAATCGCGAGATATCTTCGGTGGATTTGGTTTCGGCGCATCTCCATCGTATACGCGAAATCGATTCTTCGTTAAACGCGGTGGTGGAGCTGCTTGCCGATTCGGCACTGGAGAGTGCGGCGCAGGCTGACCGGCAAATGGCGGCGGGCGATCAGGTAGGGGCGCTACACGGGGTTCCGGTTTCCATTAAAGATGCAATGGATGTAAAGGGGACGCGCTGCACGGCGGGAACGTTGGGACGAAAGGCTTGTTCACCGGCGGTGCACGATGCGGAGCTAGTGCGGCGGTTGCGGGCTGCCGGCGCAATTCCGATTGCGAAGACGAATTTGCCCGATCTTCTTTTTGCTTATGAAAGCGACAACGCCATTTATGGCCGCGCCAACAATCCCTATGATTTGACGCGGACGCCCGGTGGCAGCAGCGGCGGGGAAGCGGCTTTGATTGCGGCCTGTGGATCGCCGTTGGGCTTGGGTAGCGATGCGGCGGGGAGTGTTCGGGTTCCTGCGCACTTTTGCGGGATCGCCAGCATCAAGCCGACTAGCGGACGATTGTCGCAAGTGGGCCATGTGCCTCCGCCGAACGGAGTGTTCGATGAACTTTGGTCAATCGGTCCGATGGCGCGTTATATTGATGATCTACGTCTGGCTTTGGAGTTATTGTCGGTGGACGGTTCGGCAGCGGGGGACTCGAAAAAGTTAGCGGAATGCCGCGTTGCTGTGTATGTCGATAACGGCTTTGCGCAATGCACAAACGAGGTGAAACAGATTGTTCAGCGCTGTGCTGGGTTTCTTTCGCGATTTGGAATGACGGTGGAGGAATGCCGTCCGCCGTGCGTGGAGCAGGCTTATGAGCTAGAGATGGGGGTGCTCGGCGCGGATGGTGGGGATGGGATTAGTGGATATCTGCAAGAGAATGGTACAGCCGAGCCGCATCCGCTGTTGAATGCCTGGCTTGAGCGTTTGCGGCCGTTGCGCGCGAAGTCCTCCGAGGAATACGCAAAGCGCTTTGCCGATTGGGATCGTTACCGGCGGGAGATCGTCGGATTCTTTAAGCGTTACGACGCGATTCTCTGCCCTGTTTATACGCGAGCGGCACTACCGCATGGAGAGACGGTAAAGCCCGGGAATTTCGAAGGCTTTAGCTACACCATGGCGTGGAATTTAGCGGGCACTCCGGCGGCAGTGGTGCGTTGCGGGACGGCTGAAGAACTGCCGGTGAATGTTCAAGTCGTCACTGGGCAGGGGCAAGACTATCTTGCGCTGGAGATATGCGGATTGTTGGAACGGGAATTTGGTGGATGGCAGATGCCGACTGGTTTATAGCCTTGTTGACATTTACAATCGAAAATGGGAACCTGAACTCAGGTTCATATTATGATGACTCGGATGCTGTTGACCGGTTTTTCGCTCTGGCTCGCCGGGACGATAGCGATTCGCTTCTTCGGCCAGTATCTTTTTATTCCCAATCAAGCAGTCCATACGTTGTTGCTTTTCGCTATTAGCTTTATTTCCATGGCGTTCTTAGTTCGCCGGATTTGCCGGGCGTTCAGGGTACCTTCCCACCAGTGGACACAAGCTGCTATTTTTCTTTTGACGCCGACATTGTTGCTGGATCCGTTTTCCAGTGCGTTTTTTCCTTCGTTGTTTCCCAACATCGCGGTGGCGGCAGGTGGTGTTTTTGGAGGATGGCTTTTGATTTGCTGTAGCGGCGCTCTTCTTGGAACTGTAATAAACAGGAAACAAATGCGTATTGGAGATGAGGCCTAATCTTCCTCGCCCGCGGCTTTTAGCGGGTCAGGATTTTCCCGGCGAGCCTCGGCAAAGACGGAGCCAGGAGAAACGTGAACAACTGCTGACGGCGGGACTGGTGTTATTTGGCGAACGTGGTTATGAGCAAACTTCCGTAGATGATATCGCAGGGAAAGCATCGGTTGCAGTCGGAAGCTTTTATCAGTTTTTCCGTTCGAAGCAGCAGCTGCTGCTAGTTCTGATGGACCAATTGCTGGAGCAGCTCAGTTTACTGGATCTTCAGCCGAAAGGAATCACCGACATCAGAGCAGGTCTGAGAATGTTTCTGATGACGGCCTTTTCCGCCGACTTGCATTATTTGGGAGCGTACAGGGCTTGGCAGGAGGCCAGCATCATCGATGCAGAGATAGCGGCCAAAGACAGAAAAATACGCCAGTGGACAACCAAGCGAGTAACAGCGGTATTTCAGATTCTGCTCACCATGCCCGGTGCACGCAGAAATATAAACTTGCCTGTTCTGGCAAGACTGATGGACCGTTACTTTTGGAGTTTGCTGGAAGATGCTGTCCGGTTCGGTCCCAGTCATTTGAAAGCCTCTATCGAAGTTACGGCCGAGCTGCTGTATCACGCGCTTTTTCGCGACTAACGTTCAACTTCAGTTCGTTTGTCAAGAGATGCTTTAACGGCATTACTTCGGTTTTCGAATCGATCTTGTAAACTTCCGTTCCGGGATAAAGAACAATCTGCCGAGAGGCCTTTATGTCGGCACAACCGATGTGAAAGCCTTTGCTGGGGGCGGGATTGCTTACCGAACGCTTTATTTCAATGGCCCAAAGAGTTTTCGAGTTGATTTCAAGAACCAGGTCGATCTCAGCGCCTACAGCCGTGCGATAGAACCAGGAGCGAACCGGGGCAGACACGCTGCCGAGGATATTTTCTATCAGCATTCCTTCCCAGCTTGGCCCAACGATGGGATGTCCCAGCAACTCTTCTTTTGTGCGGATGTTTAATAGCGCATGAACAAGCCCGCTGTCTCGCACATAAACTTTCGGGGACCGTACCAAACGCTTATTGACGTTGGCGGACCAGGGTTGCAGTCGACGAACCAGCAAGAGATCGACAAGAATATCCAGATAGCGCGAAATGGTGTGTCCGCTGACACCCAGTCCGGCGGCAAGTTGGGCAGCATTCAACATCTGCGCCTGACTATTGGCCAGCATTTGCCAAAATCGGCGCAGTGTTTCGGCGGGAACGCGGGGACCAAGCGCGGGCACATCCCTCTCTAGATAAGTTTGAATAAATGCGGTACGCCATTCGAAGCTTTCTTCGTCGTCACCGGCGAGAAAGCTGTCCGGGAAGCCGCCTCTGACCCACAACGTGTCTTCGGCATTGGGACCGGTGGAAGAGACTTCAAGATCGGTAAAAGGAGTCAACTCCAGATAGGCGATGCGGCCGGCGAGTGTTTCCGAGGACTGCTGGAGCAGGTCGACGGAGGCAGAGCCCAAAAGAAGAAATTGGTTATTCCTCTTACCAAGGCGGCGGCGGCGATCAATCAGACCGCGTAGAGTTTGGAAGATACCGGGAAGTCGATGTATTTCGTCCAGGATGACAAAGCGATCTTCGTATTGCGAGAAGTACAGCTCAGGGCTGGTCAACTTTGCACGGTCGGAGGGTAGTTCCAGATCAAGATAGATGGCTTTGGGGCCGAGCTCTTCTTCTAACGAAAAGGCGAGAGTCGTTTTACCGACTTGACGGGGACCCAAGAGGGCTACGGCGGGAAAGCGCTGCAGTAGCTGAAGCAGTTTGGGTTTTGCGGCCCGGAGAATCATGGTTTACCTTGTAATTATGCCATGACGTGGCATAAATGCAATGTTAGTGGGGTGATTATGCGATGCTTTGTTCCAGTGCGGTCTGCATCACCGCATGAGGAGCCGATTCGCCGGTCCAGATTTCAAATTGCGCGACAGCTTGTTCCAGGAGCATCTCCGCGCCGTGAACCACGGTGCAGCCTTGCGCCTTGGCTTGCTGTAGAAGAAGCGTTTCGTAGGGGTTGTAAACCATGTCGAAAACAAGCGAGGCCGGTATTTTCTCATTGAAAAGAGACTCATCGACAGACGGGTGCATACCGACAGGGGTCGCGTGGAGGAGCACATCGAAGTGTTTGCCTTGCAAGTCGGAAAGCGAAACGGCTTCCGCTTTCACAGCTTGTGCAAGGGCCTGCGCGCCTTTTAGATTGCGCCCGGTGATGGTGATCTTTGTCCCCGCATCGGCAAGAGCAAACGCGGCGGCACGGGCCGCCCCGCCGTAGCCGGCGATCAGAATGGAAGCGTGCGCAAGACGAAGATGCCGCAGCAGCGGTTTAATGACGCCTTGTGTATCGGTGTTTGTTCCCCGCCATTTTCCTCCCTTGCGCCAGACGGTGTTCACGGCACCGATACGTTTTGCAAGGGGCTCGACGATATCGAGGTAACGAAGGATGCGTTGCTTATGCGGGATGGTGACGCTAAAGCCGGCGACCGGTAGCGCCGCTGCCATTTTCATCCAGTCGCCGAGTTGCGTAGGAGTGACTAAGAAGGGCAGATACACAGCATCGATGCGGCGGGCGTGAAAGGCGCGATTATGAAGGGCAGGTGATTTCGAATGAGCAACCGGATCGGCGACGACACCGTAGACGCGAGTTTGTTTTGTCAGCTTGTCGGAACGAAATAAAGAGCGCATGGCGCGGGCGGAGACTTGACCGGCGGCCGTGCCTTGCGATTCCGCCGGCGAGGCATAGGTGTAAAGGCACCCAAGCGAAGGCGCGAGAACACGAGTGGGAACGCCGGTATCGGACATGCCGAACGCGACGAGCGGAACATCGCGATGCTCCTTCGCAAATTCCATGAGACGAAGATTGTCACCGGGCTTGCGAGCGTTGGTCGTGATCTTGTAAGCATCGGCTGGAATACGTTGCAGTCGGCGCAGGATGGGATCGAGCGCGGGGGTAGTTTCGAAATTGTGATAGGAGAGTACGACAGGAGCATGCTCGCGTAGAGCGGCTACTGCCGACGGCGTGCACTCAGCCGTTTCTATTTCTATGTCGACTGCCATAGCTCCGTGCTTTGCCGCGTCGTTTAGAACCGCTAACTGCTGTTCGACCGATGCTTGGAAACAGCCTTTGTTCTGTTGAAGACGGCAGGTGGCCAGGACCAAAGCGTCGGGATAACTCGCTAATAGATGCTGGATCACTTCGATGCCGGCGAACGGATCGGACAGATAGTCGAGCCGGAATTCCAGGAATGTATTGCCGTCCTTGTATTCTTTTTCGGCGGCGCGGCTCAGTTCAGCGGGAGTAGGAAGCCCCAAGGCTACGCAAACGCGCGGAAGGGACCGGGGGAGTGACGGCATGCAAGGCAGTACTGGTTAGAGTAGCAAGAGCAGAACTTGTAAGGCGACGTTGGCCGGGTAATAATGGGGTGAAGGAATTTTCTATGGCGACCACCACGCACACGATGACCGGGCTGGAATTTGATGCGCTTCCGTATGAGGAGGGACGTCGTTGGGAGCTGGTAAATGGGGAGTTGGTGGAAATGCCTAGCGCTACATTACGTCATCAAGAGATTGTTTCGCGCATTTTGATTGCTCTTCGGGAGCACCTTGCAGAGCAAAAAGCACTTGTGGTTCCCGATGTGGAGTTTGCCCTTTCGGCAGACGACCGAGTGAGACCCGACGTATGTGTAATTTTAGGGGACAATGCCGACCGCGTCGATGTAGATCGAATCCCGATATCCGGCGCGCCGGATATTGCGATCGAGGTCATCTCGCCCTCCGAACGCGCGTCGGAAAGCCATGCCAAAGTTCGCAATTATTTACGAAAAGGCACTAGCGAGGTGTGGCAGATTTTTCCGCTCCAGGCAAGCGCGGAAATACACTCCGGAGAGACCAGTAGGTCATTGGATCGCGGCGGTAAAATCATGAGCAATCTGCTGCCGGAGTTTGAATTGGCCATAGAATCGTTGTTTGTTTAGCGCAGTTTTTAGGAGCCGATTTTGTGTATTCCGAGCGACTTCCCTCGTGTTAATATGGCGTTGACATCAGAGGGCTCGTAGCTCAGTTGGTTAGAGCGCCTGCTTGACACGCAGGAGGTCGATAGTTCGAGTCTATTCGAGCCCACCATTTTCCCGCCTTTCCTCGATTTCACCAGTGTTAGCAAGCGCAAGATAGTCAATCGGCAAGAGGTGAGATAATCCCTGGGATGACCCGGCGCAAGCTTCTTCTAACAGCAACTGTCGCGAGTCTGTGTGCTGCAAAGTCACAGCAGTCGTCACTGGCCGTGGAAGGATATATCTTCCAGCAATATGCCGAACGAGTCAAAAAGCCTCTTCAAGATGTGGTGGGTCAGGTAATACCAATGGCCCGCGCGGCCGGGTTCACAAATATCGAACTCAGCCCGGCATTTTTGAAGCCGGATATGCGCGATCATGTGTTCGATTTAGTTCGTTCGGAGAAGCTCATGATGCCTTCGCTGTACGTGGGCGGACCTCTTCATAACAAGGCGGGCGCGGAGCAGACCATCGCTGCGGCTTTGGAGGCAGGCCATCTTTGCACCCCATTCGGTTGCAAGGCCATCGTCACGAATCCAGATCCTAAACCCGGCAACGCTGCGAAAACCGATGAGGAATTGCGAGTGCAATCCGACTCGTTGAACCGTATGGGCCAAACTTTGGCAAAGCACGGGTTTCAGTTGCGAGTGCACCACCATACGCCGCAGTTGGTGGAGAACGCACGCGAGTGGCGTCATATTTTGCGCGATACGGACGCTACATATGTTCACATTTGCGTGGACGTGGATTGGGCATACGAAGGCGGCTTCAAGCCCGTTCCTTTTTTGCAGGAAGTGGGGAACAGATTGCAGGAGATCCATGTACGGAGCGCAAAGGATAAGATTTGGCTGGAAGATTTGGAGGATAGCGACATCGATTACCGGAAAATCGCTCAGTACCTGAGGCGGGAGAAGTTAGCGCCGCTGATTGTGGTGGAGTTAGCTTACCGGCCGGCGACGTTGATCACACGCTCCTTGCAGGAAGATTTGACGGTAAGCCGCCAGTATGCCGAACGGATTTTTGGAGTGAAAGCCAATGCATGAATTACGAGTATCGCGGCGCAATTTTCTGGGCGCTGCCGCTGGATTGACGTTAGCCGACTTTTCGTCTTTCGGGCAAAGCATTCCACTGCGCATCGGGGTGACCGATTGGAACTTAAAGTTGACCGCTGAGACTGAAGCGATTTCGAGAGCGGCAGAACTGGGCTTCCAAGGCGTTCAGATTTCCTTTGGGCGCGATGTGGCCAGTGGCAAGATGCCGCTGGACCGGCCCGAGTTGATTGCCCGCTATTTGAGCTTGTCGCGGCAGTATGGCATCACAATCGATGGAACTTGCGTGGATCGATTGCACGACAACGGATTGAAAAGCGATCCGCTGGCAATGAGGTGGGTATCCGATGCCATTCGCCTTACCCGGGATTTGAAAACGCAGGTTCTTCTTGTTCCTTTCTTCGGGCGTTGGAAGATAACGAGCACAGCCGAGATGAACCATGTGGCCGATGCTCTGCATGAGCTTGCACCGGAAGCTGAAAAGGCTGGTGTAATTCTGGGAATCGAGAACACCATCTCGGCGGAAGATAACGCGCGTATTCTGGACAAAGCCGGTTCCAAGAACGTGCTTGTTTATTATGATGTGGGCAATTCGACGAAAGCAGGATTCGACATTGTCAAAGAAATACGCTGGCTAGGCAAGACGCGTATTTGCCAGATCCACTTCAAGGACAATCCACATTTGCTAGGTAAAGGGTCTATTCAGTTCCAACCGGTGGTAAAGGCGCTGCGGGATATCGATTGGTCCGGTTGGATTAATCTGGAGACCGATAGCCGACCGAACCAACTCAAGGCCGATCTGCGGCAAAATCTCGCTTATGTTCGCCACACGATCGATATGGTGTACACGTCGTCTAAGTCTGCTTAATTGCGCCGATGACGATCATGTCGGAAAACGGAGAATGGAGCAGCAAGGGGTTTACGGAACTGAGCGTTGACCAGCTCGGCCAGGACCTTGACAGATCCTTAGCGCGCTCTACTGTCCGCTTTCTAAGTTTCCTTTTGAACTCTTACATAGATCTGGGTTGGCGATTGAAGCGCGTTGCAGATCTCGAGAGAAGCGGTAGCGCGAATCCAGCTCCTTTGGTTGGCCACGGGGAACTCGTCCGGTTAATCCCGCTAATTCGGCTTCGGTTCGGTAAACCCAATGCCATTTCACTCGGTCTATCACGTCTTAATGGAAACTGAAACTTCCGATTGTGCATGTGATGTAGCATTCCAGGCAAACTGACGCTGACAAAAGGCTATAGTTTCTGACCAGCGGATTTCGAGCCTATATCGTGTCAAAAGTGCGGAGCCATACTTTGCTGGGCAGCCGAATAAATTTCGGCCACCAACGCTGTCCGCGAAAGATTAATCAAGAAAGCGAGCTCCTTTTTATCAATTCCGCGGTTACCGTGAAAGTACGCGAGCGGATTTCCAAACCCTAGCGCGTTTTTTATTACCTATGCGGCTGTTCTGTTCGGATTGCCCGTGACTCAGGAACATCAGGAAGCTAGTTTCAGCTTCTGTAAGCATCTGTCACAATGCATGTTCGGCACTACTCGTCTCGCAAAACGATGGCGGGGTCCATGCGCGCCGCGCGCAAAGCGGGAATGAGCACAGCGGTTATGGCGGAAATGGTCAGGACAGCAGCAGCTGCGGCGTAAACGCTGGGGTCTAGCGCGGAAACACCAAATAGCAGCGCAGTAAGTGTACGATGCGCCGCGAACGACAGAAGCAGCCCAAATGCTAACCCGGCAACGACGATCATGACATTGCGACTTATTTCGAGCCAGAGCACATCGGCTGGTGTTGCGCCGAGCGCCATGCGTATGCCGAGCTCGCGCGAATGCCGGGTGACCGAAAGCGACGCCACTCCGAAGAGACCGAGGGCAGAAAGGAAGACAGCGGCCATCGCGAATCCAAGCAGCAGATCGGTTTCGAAGCGGCGTTCTAGGGTCGCGGATTGAATTATGTGTTCCATCGTTTTGGCACCGCTCACGGCTAGGTCGGGATCGAGGCCCCAGATCGTTCTTTCGACCGTGGGAAGAAGGCTCAGCGGATCGGTCTTTGCGCGGACGGCGAAGCTGTTCGCGTAACCAGGGAATGCAACGAATGATGAATAATATTGCATCATCGGCTGCGTTTCGAGCGCCCCACTATGCACATTGCCTACAACTCCGATGACTTGGATCGGCGGTCCGCCGTTATCAGCGAATTCGTGGCCAATCGGGCTCTCTCCTGGCCACAGCAGATGTGCCATTTTCTGGTTGATCACGGCAACCTTTCCGGAATCGTCCTCGCGAAGCACACGGCCAGCAATCAGCGGGATGTGCATCGTTCCGAAATATCGTGGATCGATAAGACGGGCTTCCGCTCCCGCGTCTCTGTTGAGCGGTTTTCCCACTGGCCCGATGCCGTGAATTCCGTAATCGCCGGTAAGTGGAAGAACGTTCACAATACTGGCCGATTCGACCCCAGGAAGCGCGCGGACGCGATCGAGGAGCTCGCGTTGGATAGTCAGCATTTTCGGCCGGTCGGCGTAAAGTTTCGGGCTAAACGAAACGCTGAACGTCAGCAGGTTCTTTGAATCGAATCCAGGGTCGACATTCATCACGTTTAAGAAACTGGCGGCGAGTAAACCAGCGGTTACCAGCAGCACCATGGAAACCGCAATCTCCGCTGCAATAAGCGTGGCGCGAAGCCGTTGGGAGCGGCGATCGCCGGTTGAAGAGCGACTCTCGCTTCGAAACCAGCCAGTTGAATTGGGAAGAACGACAAGCGGCAGGACTCCGAAAGTCAACGCGGTCGCCAGAGCCAAGCCGACCAACACGAGTACGGTGTGCGCGTCAAGCGAAAGTTCATAGAGCCGGGGTACGCGGGCAGCGCCGACTTTGCGGAGCACTTCAATAGCCCAGCCGCTGAGAACTAAGCTGAGGGCAGCGGCAAGGGCGATGAGAATGCCTTGTTCTGTCAATGCCTGGCGGAACAGCTGCCAGCGGCTTCCGCCAAGCGCTTGCCGGATTGCATACTCGCCTAGACGATTCGCATTCCGCGTTACTAGCAGGTTGCCCAGATTGAACAGCACCAAGAGCAACAGCAGCGCGACAGCCGCCAGCAGCATCCAAAGTACATTGCGAACTCCCCACGCCATGCTTTCGCTTAAAGGCGCGACCTGGATAGAGATTACTTTTGCAAGATGTTCGAGGGGTTCGCGATACTGCGGATTCTTCTCGACAATGTAGTGGAGACTTTGAATTGCCGAAACCTTGAACTCGGCCGCTGCGCTGGATGGAAGGATGCCCGCGTGCAAGCGCCCGAGGACATAGTAGCTGTAGTTGTTCTGGTCAATCATCTTTTGGGTTATGACCAACGGCGTCCAGAATTCGGTTTGTTCGGGAGCGAAACGCATCACGGCGCCCACGTCGGCCAAGCGAGGGAAATCGAAGCGGGGTCGCGCCACGCCGATTACTGTCATGGTTGCGCCACTGAACTGAATGTTTTTGCCGATGATGGCAGGATCACTTCCAAACCGGCGCGCCCACAATTCATGGCTAAGAACAATCACCTGTTCGTGCCCGGGGATCGCGTCTTCCTGACGGAAACCTCGGCCCAGCAGTGGTGAGATTCCGAAGACACGAAAGAAGTCCGGGGTAACTTTAGCACCAGACAGGAGCTCAGCGCGATCCCTGCCGGTGAGAATTAAATCCATCGTGTTGATCGCCGCGGCGTAATCGAGCAGACCGGATTTCTGCCAGCGCTGGAACTCGTCAAGCGTGCAGATATGAGGACCACTTCCCATGAAGGGTACAGTTTCGGTGACGGTCACGAGGCGATCCGCATGCTTAAACGGCAGCGGGCGCAACATTATGGTATTCAGTACGCTAAACATCGTATTGACGCCGGCGAGACCGAGGGCGAGGGTGAAGATAAAGAGAGCAGCGAATCTCCAATCCCTGCGAAGACTGCGAAGCGCGTAACAAATGCCCGACGGAATACTCATTCTCTTAATATTGCACCTCATATTGCACCTCGAGGTCCGGCGAAGGTATCGCAGAAAGGCGGCAAATTCCGGTACGGTAGTTCGAGACTGTTCGCTCACGCATACGAATCCAGTTTTAGTATCGAGCCCCTTGTCTGCACAGATGTCGGGAACAGGGGCGCGACAACTTATGGTGTCCAGACTTACGGTGAACGTACGCACGCAAAGCCGAACTACACTGGTTCCACGATAAATACGACCGTCAGTCCCGGCCTTACGTACTCCGTCCGAGCCGTCGGCCGCTCGGAAACTGTACGCCAGATACGGACCGACAAGTCCCCTTCAATTTGGTAAACCCACCGCCATTTCGCTCGGTCTATCACGTCTTAATAGAAACCTGAAACTTCCGATTGTGCATGTGATGTGGCATTCCAGGTAAACTGACACTGACCAAAGTCTATAGTTTCTGACCAGCGGATTTCGAGCCTGTATCGCGTTGAAAATGCGGAGCCATACTTTGCCGGACGATGGAAGAGGTTTGGTCACCAAGGTCGTCAGCACCGCCGAACGGCGTGATGGCAGTCGCACCAAACCGGTCTTAGGTGGTCAAATACACGTCCCGTAGTACGGCTAACCCTTCCAATTTAGACGGCAAGGAGCGCCTACCTGCAAGGGGGCGCGCTCCCGTTGCGGCCATCTTGCTTTTGTCCAAGATTTCCCCCCCGGCAAGTCCGGGATACCAGCCTTTGAAAAGCCGCACGGCGAACCGTCCAGCGCACGACTGCATTGACCCTGTTTTCCGCCGTGACCGAGGAGACTCCTTACCGGTCTCCGGAGCACTAACGTGCTCTATTGTCCGCTTTCTGACGGAACCCCAGATAACTTCCCAGCCAGCGTGAGAACCTTTCCCCGTCGACATCGGGAACGTACAAACGCGGGATGCGAAACGAGGTATGCCGTTCCTGGAAAACAACCGGTTCAGTGGTACAGGTTCTATGAAAACCAGCGGCTATTACAATTTTTTCGGTTGCTTCGGTGAAGTGAACAGCGCTCCCGAATGGATACGCAAAGCTGGTAATTTTTTTTCCGAGGGCGTCCTCTAAATACGTCTTGCTTTCTTCGATTTCTTCCTGTTGGCGCTGCAGCGGAAGCGCGGACAGCTTGGGATGGGTAACGGTGTGCGCTCCGACTTCTATGAACGGGCTAGCGGCTGTTTTTTCTAGCTCTTCTTCGTTCATCGCAAAGTCAGCAGAGCGATGCGCCTGGTCGAAGCGAACCGTTTCACGAAGCATGGCAAGCGCTTCGTTTCGTTCGGCGGCATCCATTTGTTGAATTAGAGGATGAAGGCGCTTTAGAGCGTCGATGGGATGCTCATCCTGCGCCGGATAGAGCGTAACGGGTTGACCGCTAATCGATACTTCGGCGTGATGCTTCAACTTTGAGCCGAGTAAAAGGGCCTGTAAATCATCCCACCAGAAGGGAACGGCTTTACCGGTATAACCAGTTGCGACAAAGATAGTGGCGGGAACCTCAAACTTTTCCAGCAAAGGAAGTGCTTGCCGATAATTATCGGCATAGCCGTCATCGAAGGTCACAGCGACGGAACACGCAGGTGAGAAGGGACGCAAGGAGCCGGGCTCTGTGTCACGCAGAGCAACGGCGCCTATTTCGCGCACTACCTGAAGCTGCTCGGCGAAGTTCTTCGGCTGCACCGCTATCCCCCAGGGATCGTGGTCTAGCTTAGTGACTCGATGATAAAGGAGAACTACCGTTCGGGACGAGATGCGCTGCAATCCGCGACTTACGAACTGCTTCAAGGTTTTGGACATATCCGGATTCGGCGTGGTGTCTAGGATTGCTTGACCGCCGTCGCCAGAAGAATCATTTCATTGTCGGAATCCGACTGATGAAGAATTGCGGAGGGCAGATCCTCCGCGGCCAAGCCATACAGAAAGGCGGCGTTCACCACAAGATTACCCGCAGCGCTTACATGCACTTGTTCCTCCGGAAAGAATTCACTAAGAACTTTACCGAAGGACCATTTGGTCATACGCCAGGAGTCCTGATCGAGCTTCAGATGAGGAGGCTCGTTCAACTGGTAAATTTTGGAGATGCAAGGCGCGGTGGCAAGAAGGATTCCTCCCGGCTTCAATATTTTCTCTACGGTTTTCAGCACCGCACGCATATTGTAGATCAGGTGCAATGTCTGGGTGAGAATTACGCAGTCGAATTGATTGGCTTCGAAGGCGGAAGGATCGGTCAGGTTACCGTGGAGAGTCGCCTCCGGCCAAGCGGCGTCCGGATGCAGGACGTCGGATTGAGAGACGCGGTCGCCGCCGAACCGCTTGGTGTAGTGACTGTTTTTGATCTCCAGTACGCGACCGCAGATGGAAGGCGAATGATCGCTAAGAAAACGTTCGATGTAGTAGCGGTCGAGCGGTTGACCGCGATCGTAACCAAATTGTGTGCTGACACTTTGAGCGCCTTTCAGTTGCAAACGGGCGAGGGCGCGCAAATGACGGACCTGTTTTTGATTGGCTGTTGCCAGAGGATAGAATTTATTGCCTACTCGATGCCGCACAAACTGCCCGAGCTCGGCGGCAACAAGATGGGGGTAGGCGGTGGCAACCTTCCAGGTGTCTGTCAGCATCGCCGCGCCTAGCTTGCGCTGACGCACATGGCCGCGGATTTTTCTCCAGAGGAACCCTCCATAGGCCGCCTCCGCGCGGGCGATACCCTGCCGCCGCATATTCCTGTACTGCGGCGGACGTCCATCGAGATCGACTTGCCGCAGGGCTTTCCGCGTGGCGTTCAAAACATTTTTGGGACTTTCTTGTAGCGGACGGCACTTGGCGATGATGGCATCTTCCACAACGACGGAAAGACTTTGCGCCGCCCTTAACAAGAAATCGCGGTCGCATGCAGCAGCGACGCTGGAAAGAAAGTCACCGACCTCCGGAAAGGCGCGCCGACGATAAAAGGTGCTTGAGGGCGCAAACACGCAATCCCCCGAAAGAAGGTGAAGAAGCGGGTCGTTCGGCACATGCTGATTGCGCCCGGAAGGCCATACAGAATGAGCTGCATCGTCCGTCCATTTGAAATCGAAAAGCGCAATGTCGGTTTCGGGATGATCTTCAAAGTAACGAATCGCTGTTTCCACCCCGTTGGGCAGGAGCAGATCATTCGGATCGAGAAACAGCAGGCAGTCCGAAGTCGTTTCCCGTATCCCTAGGTTTCGCGCGGCTGCTGCATTCACAGCCTCGTGGCGGAGATAACGGATGTTGTGGCTACTCGAAGCCAAGTCCGCCGGTGCGCTATCGGTGCTGCTGTCGACAATCAATATCTCGTCGACCGGTCTTGTTTGATTCAAGAGGCTGGAAAGCGCATCCTGAATATGTCTGTTATGGCGGCAAAGCGTCACGATGACGCCAGCCTTCAAGGGCAGTTCTGCTGTCACTATTTAGTAGCAAGAGGCACCGCGCATTTTGTGCGACTCGTCAAATCCCTGCGAGCCTGATTATTATGGCGCGATTGCTTCCCCGTCATCCTTTCCCCCGAGCAGGTGCTTAGGTCATTTTATATATACGAAGCGTTTCAGTAGAACTTCCGTCAGAGCGTCAGGTCTGCTATCGCGCTAGCGCGGTGTGATGAGAAGTAAGTCGAAGCTGCCAACTAGCGGCAATTTGCTCAAAAATCGCGTCCAGTGGAACCGTAATGTCCCAGTCGGGATAATGCGTCTTCATCTTACGCAAATCGCTGTAATAGCAGATGTGGTCTCCGGCGCGGTTCTCATCGATGTAGCGCCACTTCATTGCGTTTCCGGTAACTTGCTTAGCCTTTTCGAATGCTTCCAAAATGGAGCAGGAGTTATCCTTGCCGCCGCCCAGATTGTAAACCTCCGCAATACGCGGATTGCGCCAAAACGCATACATAAATCGCGCGACATCTTCGGAATGAATGTTGTCGCGGACCTGCTTGCCTTTGTAACCGTAAACTTTATACTCGCGTCCTTCTACGCTGCATTTTATGAGGTAGCTGAGAAATCCGTGCAACTCGACGCCGGAATGATTCGGCCCGGTGAGACAGCCTCCTCGCAAACAACAAGTGGGAATGTTGAAGTAGCGCCCGTACTCTTGCACCATAACATCGGAAGCAACTTTGGAAGCGCCGAACAGGGAGTGCTTGCTTTGGTCGATGGAGAAGTCTTCATCGATGCCGTGCTCGAAGCCGGTGTCCGCGTAATCCCAGCGGCTTTCCAACTCTTGCAGAGGAATCGTGTTCGGCCGGTCGCCGTATACCTTGTTCGTCGACATATGAATGAAAGGCGATTCGGGACAAGACTGGCGAACAGCTTCCAGCAGATGCAGCGTTCCCAGAGCGTTCACCTCGAAGTCCAGGAACGGAATCGCGGCGGCTCGGTCGTGGGAAGGTTGCGCAGCGGTGTGAATGATCAAATTTGGCCGCAGCTCATCCATCAGCGCAAGCACTTTCTCGCGGTCGCGAATATCGATTGCATGGTGCCGGTAATTGGCTATCTCACGTTGGAGGCGGCCTAGAACCCAGCTTGTGTCACCCTCCGGACCGAAGAACACAGAGCGATGATTGCTATCGATTCCGTTGACTTGAAACCCTTGTTTTGCAAAGAAGACCGAGACCTCCGAACCGATCAACCCACAGGAGCCCGTCACCAGAACAGTGTTACTACTCATCGGCAAAACTATAGCATTCCGTCGGCTTATGTGGAGGTAATTGATATTTTGGGAATATGGCTATTGCTAGCGCAACACGGATTGCGGCCCCCAAACGGCTTTTATTCGGACCTGGCCCTTCGGTGGTGGAACCGAGAGCGTACGAGGCGATGAGCCAGCCGGTCACGGGCATTCGCGATCCCTTTTTTCTGCAGGTAATGAGCGAGGTACAGTCAGGCCTGCGCGCCGTGTTTGGGACAACCAACAAGATGACGCTTGTTGTTCCCGGTAGCGGTACTGGAGCCATGGAGGCCGCCGTCGCCAATTTTGTTTGGCCCGGAACAAAGTTCGCTGTGTTTGCCAATGGCCATTTTTCCAACCGCATTGTTGCGATGGGTGAGCGGCAGGGCGCGATGGTTGTTCGCCTAGACAAAAAGTGGGGCGAAGTCTTTACGGAGGAGGAGGCGCGGGGATTTATCCAGCGCGAGCGGCCGCGGGTAGTGGCGTTTGTGCAGAGCGAGACATCGACCGGCACCTACCAGTCGGGAAACGCGATTGTGGCCGCCGCTCGCGAAACGGGTGCACTGGTGATCGGCGACTGCGTCACCACCGTAGGCGCGATGCCGGCAGAGATCGATTCGATCGGTATCGACGTTGCCTTTTCCTGCTCGCAAAAAGGGCTGAGCTGTCCGGCAGGTTTGTCGACGGTGACGGTTTCTCCAAGGGCTTGGGAGCATCTTCAACAACGGCGGGAAGAGCCTTCTACCTGGTATCTAGACCTGCGTTTGATGGCGAGGTACTTTGAGCCGCCGTATGCCTATCACCACACGCCGTCTCCGCCGCTCTACTATGCTTTGCATCAGGGGTTAGCAGCGATCGAAGAAGAAGGGCTTGCAAACCGTTGGGAACGTCATCGCCGGGCGGGCGAACAACTCATTGCCGGATTGGAAAAGCTCGGATTTACGCCATTTGTAAAGGAGGCGGCGCATCGGGTTTGGCATGTGACCACCGTGATTTCTCCGGCGGGCGTAGATGAGGCGCGTTTACGGCAGCGGTTGTTGGGCGAGCACGATATTGAGATCGCAGGCGGGCTGGGCGAACTGACGGGGAAAATTCTCCGTATCGGCACGATGGGGCCTTTGGCGACTTGCGAAAACGTGGATTTATTGCTGGACGCTCTCCATTCATGCGTATAGCATCACTGGAAGCTACGCTGCGGTTTACTAAATAATTACTTATGTCATCCGATTTTGTCATTCAGGTAGGACTTGCGCAGTTGCAACTTTTGAAGGGCGACATCACACAGATCGCGGTGGACGCGATTGTGAATGCGGCGAACGCGCAGTTGGCGGGAGGCGGCGGCGTGGACGGCGCAATTCACACGGCGGGCGGTCCGGAAATCATGAGCGAATTGGACGAGATTCGATCGAAGATTGGGCGTTGCGCCACGGGAAATGCCGTCGTGACGACAGCCGGAAGACTGTCGGCGAAATTCGTTTTCCATGCAGTGGGTCCGGTCTATCGCGGCGGCGGGAATCGTGAAGCCGAGTTGCTGGCGTCCTGCTACTCGACCGCGCTCGATCTGGCCGCAGAGCGAGACGTGAAGACAATCAGCTTTCCTTCCATCAGCACCGGCGTCTATGGCTACCCTTTGGAAGAAGCCGCGGCAATCGCAACAGAAACAGTAACAAGCTGGCTTCGACACCATACCGGCCCTGTAGGCACGGTTAAGCTGGTGCAGTTCAGTGAGGGTGATCATCAAATCTACTGCAAACACGCCAAAAAACTACATGGGCGATTTGCCGCCGGCACGCACGGGTAGAATGATCTTTTGCGATGCAAGTTCTGGAGGCTGGCCCTCATAAATATCTTCTGCTGGAGTTGGATTCCGAACTCCTGGGCAACATTGCGCGCCAAGCAGGGTTCGAGTTCAAGATCGATGACCAAGCGCGAGTTGTTTCCATCGAATTAACGGCAGTGGACCGCCAAGCGCCTCTTTTGCTGTTCGACGCGGCTGACCCGGGAAACCTGGGCTGGTTTTCGCGTTGCCAGTTTTATGTTGATGGAAAGACGGGAAGCGTTTTACAAACGCCGCTTTCCCTTGCGAACCAGAGGGAACGCCAAGGCCGACTTTTGCCTAATGCGGTGCGCGTACAGGTGACAAAAGAACTTCCCAGCACGTACCGCATGGCAGGACGGCAGCCAGTTACCGAACAAGTGATCTACGCCGTGTTATTCAACTTACTAACTTCTTTGCTCACTACGGGCGTGGGAGTATGTGGCGGCTCGACGGTGAAACCGCTTGCGGGACGGACGGAAAACTTCGGGCCGCGTAATTAGATTAATGCACGCCTACGGCAGCGGCACTCCGATGCATCGCCTGCACGTTGACGTATCGCTCCGCTACCTCCGTCAGCTTTGCGTCGGCTTCTTTTTCTTCCTGCAATGTCGTTCTTAACATAGACGCAAGGTCGTATTTCGCGAGCAGCTCGGCGTAATTTACGAGACAACCATAGGATGCCATTTCGAAATGCTCTATTTGGTTTCCCGCCACAATCAAGGCGGAGTCCCGAACAGGTGACCGATCTGTCTCGGCGATCATCCCGTCCGCTTCTTGCCGCATCTGCTTGACGACGGCATTCGGCTTTGTTTCCGGCTCTTTGCCGAGCTTCCGAAATATCTCCTCCAGGCGACTCACTTGTTTTTTTGTTTCAGACAGGTGGTTTTCGAAGGCCTTTTTCAGTTCCGGCGTGGAACTCGCTTCGGCCATCTTTGGAAGCGCTTCGGTCAACTGTTTCTCAGCGTCGAGGGTATATTGCAAGCCCTGCAAAAATAGGTCCTCTACTGTTTGAAGTTTCATGGTTGTACCTCTTTCAGCTAGTATGACCATAACCCGAACGATTCCGTTTCCCGAACAGAGAGCTGCCAAAATTGCGTAAGCAGCAATACGAATTAAGTAGCAGAGAATTTGCTAAGACGTAAATAGCTCCTGTTTGGCCCTCTCGACAGCGTTTTCCATTTCATCCTGATAACGTTTCAACAGGTCCTCACTGGTGGCTTCGAAGCGCATCACCAGGACCGGTTGCGTGTTGGAGGCGCGCACAAGGCCCCAGCCCGATTCGAAAGGAACACGCACTCCGTCAACATCCACGATTTCACGATGCTGACGAAAATTTTGCGCGACATGAGAGACGACCTTGAACTTTGCCTCATCCGGGCAATCGATGCGCAACTCAGGAGTAGAAACCAGCTTGGGAATACCATCCAGTTGATGGGAAAGGGGCTGCCCGGAATCGGAAACAATCTCCAACAGACGGCAGGCCGCATAAAGAGCATCGTCGTAGCCGTAATAACGATCGGCAAAGAACATATGGCCGGACATCTCGCCGGCAAGTTCCGCATGTTCCTGTTTCATCTTGGTTTTGATAAGTGAGTGGCCGGTCTTATACATGATGGGCTTGCCGCCCAGCTCGGTCAGCTTGTCATACATCACCTGCGAACATTTCACCTCGCCGATGAACGTAGCACCGGGTTTACGGGTCAGAATCTCGCGCCCGAAGATGAGCAGCAGCATATCGCCGTAAATGACGCTGCCATGTTCGTCCACCGCGCCGATACGGTCGGAATCGCCGTCGAACGCGATGCCGAGGTCGGCTCCCTGGGTCCGCACTGCTTCCATCAGGGGATGAAGATTGTCCAACACGGTGGGATCGGGATGATGATTGGGAAAGCGGCCATCCATCTCAAAGAACATCTCCACCGCCTCTACATTCAGCTTTTGCAGCAGCCGGCGCATGGTGGGACCAGCGGTGCCGTTACCGGCGTCAACGATGACCTTCACCTTGCGATCGAAATGGAACTGCTCGGCGATTTCGTCGACATAGGGCGTGACGGCGTCCACTTCTTCCACAGAGCCCACACCTGCGTTGAAATCGCCGCTTTGAATCATTTTGTAGATATCTTGAATGGACTGGCCGTGTAAGGAGCCCGTTCCGCAAACGGATTTAAACCCGTTGTATTCGGATGGATTATGACTACCGGTAATCATGATCGCGCCACTTGTTTTGAAATGAACAGCCGAATAATAAAGAACGGGAGTAGGTACGATGCCCACATCGAGCACGTGACATCCAGCGGCCATCAGGCCTTTCAATAAGGCGTCGTGAAGACGCTCACCGCTCAGCCGGCAATCACGTCCCAAGGCGATCGTGCTGCCGCTATGACGAGTGAGATAGCTGCCGAGCGCCCGGCCCAGACACTCCACGTCATCGTCCAATAATTCCCCATCAGCAATGCCGCGAATATCGTATTCTCTGAAAATCCCCTGCTTCAGCATAATTCCTAATAAAGAATAACGGTTTTAACACAAAATTAAAAATAGTCCGAGGGGAATAAGCAGGTACCGGTTCAATTCAGCACTTCACACCGTACTAGTAGGCTTTCCAAGAAATCCTTATCCACTTGATATCCAAAGCCGGGAGCATCGCTGACGACAATGGTTCCCCTTGGCGTAATGTCTACCGCTGGAAAGGTGATGTCGCGATGCCAGTAACGCCTGCTGGCCGACACATCGCCGGGCAGCACAAAATTGGGCAACGTGGAAAGCGCGATATTGTGACCCCGGCCGACACCGGATTCCAGCATGCCGCCACACCAGACCGGGATGTGGGCTTCCTGGCAAAGATCATGGACGCGCTTAGCTTCAGCGAAGCCACCTACACGGCCCAGCTTGATGTTGACGATACGGCCCGCTTGCAGGCGAATGGCCTGTTCCGCGTGATGGGAAGAACGAATGCATTCGTCCAGGCAGACCGGCGTCCGCAACTTGGCCTGCAAAACGGCATGGTCGATGATGTCGTCATGCGCCAGTGGCTGCTCAATCATCGTCAAATGGAATTCGTCAAGCTGTTTTAGATGATCGATATCCTGCAGCGTGTAAGCGGAGTTGGCATCGGCCATGAGTGGAATGGTAGGGAAGCTTCCGCGCACCTGGCGAATGACGTCCACATCCCAACCAGGTTTGATCTTCAATTTAATTCGTTGATAGCCTGCCGCTAGCTCGGTCTCGATTTTTTGGAGCAGTCGATCCACCGAGTCCTGAATGCCAATGGAAACCCCGCAGTCAATTTCCTGCCGCGCGCCGCCGCCGATAGTTTTCCACAACGGTTCGTTTCGAAGGCGCGCTTGCAGATCCCATATTGCTGCCTCTACGCCACCTCGCGCCATGTTGTGCCCGCGAATATGCGCCGTCCGCGGGCCAGCATCGTCAGCGGAGGTAAGTTCATGGTGAAGAAGGCGCGGAGCGACGTAGTCGATCAGCAATGGCCAGATGGAGCCGGTCCACTCTTCGTTATAAAACGGATGCTCGCCCGCGGTGACTTCGCCCCAGCCGGAGACGCCATCGGCAAGAACTTCGACCAGGATAATGTCGCGTTCGTAAGTGCGGCTGAAGCTCGTTTCGAAAAAATGAACCAGCGGCATGCGGATGTGCCGCAGTACCACGCGATCTATTGTGATTCCCATGGGCCTAAAAGGTATATTCCCGCATCTTCGTTTGTTTGAAAGCCGATCACGGCTAGACGAGCCGCGAAATGCTGTTCGAACTGCTTTCCGGCTTCTTCTTGTATTTCCCGGGCACGAGCGCCGTCATCTTCACGCAATCGGCCGATATCGGATGGCAGGGAAATACGAGCTTGCACGGCCGTTAGTTCGAGGGGAACTCCCTTGCAACGCGCTTGTACGCGAGACGAGCGTATCCACCACTCGGCAATGAGGCGATCCGTGGGAAGGCCGCCGTGAAGGTGACTGGTAGTAGCGCCGTATTGATTCGGCACGTAGCGTCGCATGATTGCGCCGAGGCGCTCGACATTGAAGTAGGCGTTTCTGATCTCCAGCGGATCGAAGGTCCACTCGATAAGGTCGATGCCTTGCGCCAAGGCATATTCCCGCTGCTTCCATTTCATCTGCTGCCCCAAGCCGGTGTTTCTGTATTCCGGCAGCACGCCTAGCATGTGGCTATGAAGGTAGGATTCACCCCGGGGCTTGAGGCCGGGAATGCAGAGACAAAACGCCACCATACGACCGCCGTCGAACGCCCCCAATACTTGTCCGCCGATTTTGTCGGCGACGACAAATAAGCGCAAGGGAAGCAGCTCGACATCTTGAAAACCCCAGATTTCCCTCTGCAGCCGCACTGCATCCGCGAATTCATGGTGTCTTCGAAGTTGATGAATTTCGATTGCCTGGTTCATCGTAAAAAGGTCATATACTGCCGCCTGTTTTTCACAATCTAAGGTTGACATATCCGGAGGTAACTTCCGAACCCGTTTCGTACACCAATAGGAAGTGTTCGTTTTCTCAAGAGGCGTAGAAAAGGCGAACACGTTAGATATGCTACCGAAAGGGGAAGGCACAACACAATGGCTTTTGAAAGACGAGTAAATTTGGCTGGGAGCGACAGGAACCTTCCAGCCGGCGCGCGGGAAACCGGCGCTGTTCCTCCAGATGAGCAGATCACAATTACGGTGTTGCTGAAACGTAAAGACGAAGCTAGGGGAACAAACTCTGGTAGTGGAGACCAGTCGTTCTTATCGCATCATGAATTTACAGAGCGGCATGGCGCTGACCCGGCTGACTTAGCGATGATGCAACAATTTGCCGACCGACATCAGCTGACGGTGGCCGAGAGCAGTGCTCAGAAGTCGATGGTATGCCTAGCGGGAACTGTGGCGGCGATGGAAAAGGCGTTCGACGTGACGTTGAACGCTTATGAAATCGATGGCAAAACGTTCCGGGGCCGGACAGGACCGATCAAGATCCCTGAAGATTTGAGCGGCTGCGTACTGGCGATTCTAGGATTAGACAACCGGCCAATTGCGCAACCACACTTTCGGGTGGCGCAATCGGCAGCTGCCGACGGCGCGTTTACTCCGCCGCAAGTGGCAGCGCTTTACAACTTCCCGACTAATTTGGACGGTACCGGCCAGACGATTGCCTTGATCGAGCTTGGAGGCGGCTTCGCGCCTTCTGATTTACAGACATACTTCAGCAACTTGGGTATAAAACAGCCAAAGGTGGCTGCTATATCCGTGGACGGCGGGCAGAACACTACCGGATCCAATGCCGATGGGGAAGTATTGCTGGACATCGAAGTTGCTGGTGCTATTGCGCCAGGCGCGAACATCGCGGTGTACTTTGCTCCTAATACCGACCAGGGCTTTGTCGATGCCGTGACGAATGCTGTTCACGATACGGCGCGGAAGCCTTCGGTGGTCTCCATCAGTTGGGGCGCCTCGGAAGATTCCTGGACCGAACAAGCTCGACAAGCGATGGATCAGGCTTTCCAAGATGCCGGGGCACTGGGCGTGACGGTCACAGTGGCTTGCGGCGATAACGGTTCCGACGATGGACAACCCGATAAGACACTTCACGTGGATTTCCCCGCATCCAGCCCCTTTGCATTGGCTTGTGGAGGAACGACGCTGAAAGGATCGGGAAATAAGATCAGCTCCGAGGTGGTGTGGAACAATTCGGCAACGAATCGAGGGGCGACCGGCGGGGGCGTGAGTAAGTTTTTTGCTTTGCCTACTTATCAAAGTTCCGCGGGCGTGCCCAAGCAGCCAGCCACCAACTTTGTGGGACGCGGTTTGCCCGATGTTTCCGGCGATGCCGACCCGGCGACCGGCTACAAGGTTCGTGTCGATGGGAAGGATGAGGTCGTGGGCGGCACCAGCGCGGTGGCTCCCCTGTGGGCGGCCTTGGTTGCGCTTATCAATCAGAAGCTTGGTAAGCCCGTCGGCTTTATCAATCCGCTGTTGTATCCGATTGCGAGCGCGTTTCACGATATTACGCAGGGCAATAACGACAGCGGTGGTCTTCGCTACTATCAAGCGCAAGCCGGATGGGACGCCTGCACAGGGCTGGGAACGCCGGATGGCGTAGCGATTCTGAACGCGTTATCGTCAGGCTCCAAAAGGGCATCTGCCGGCCAGACCGCGGGATAAAATGCACGGCCAGCTTGTTGTTGTTCCTGGAAGTGAAATTAAGCATGGGGACGATGCACGCTGGTCTTCGGCGCCGAACGATGAGAAGCTGTCCGTGACGCTTCACCTTCGGCGGAAGAGCGATTTAGCGATGGGTCAGCTTCAATCGATGTCGCGTGATGAAGTGCTGGATCAGCTCAGCGCCGGCGAGGAAGATTTACGATCTGTTCGTGAGTTCGTTGAACTATACGGGTTATGCGTAACCGCGGAGAATGCGGCCGCCCGCACTGTTTCCGTGGAAGGCACTCCGCAGCAATTAGCTTTGGCTTTTGAAGCAAGGATCGGAGTGCTGGAAGGCCCAAGTGGATCTTGCATCAGCTATGAAGGGCAATTGACCCTGCCGATCAAGTTACAGGATTCAATAGTGGCGGTTTTGGGACTGGACGGAAGGCAGGTGGCACGGAGAGCTTCTCATCCTGGCGTCGTCATGGGCGATTGATAAAGGTTATGGTGAGTGTTTCCATCCGGAATGGAATCTGTTTTGCCAAAAGTGTGTCAGCGGGAACATCGAAATAAAATGTTGAATCTTAGCTGCATGGAGAGCAGAAGTGCTAGTTCCGCTCGGGCGCCGATAGTAGCTGCCTGTGGCATCGCATCCATCTACTATCCTTGGAGAAATGTCAAGCCTGTGTGTTGCAATGCTGTTGCTTGTTTCTCAGCCGGTTCCTGCGTCTAAGCAACTTCAAGTTGCCGGTCTTAGGAGTTCGGTCGAGGTCATACAGGACCGGTGGGGCGTTCCACATATTTACGCAAAAAACGCAGACGATTTGTTCTTTGCCCAAGGTTATATCACGGCGCGGGACCGACTATTTCAGCTCGATCTATGGCGGCGCATCGGTACAGGTAAGCTGGCGGAGGTGCTCGGGCCAAAGTATGTCGACCGGGATCGTATTGCCCGCTTAGTTCGCTATCGCGGCAATTGGGATCGCGAATGGCAGAGCTATTCGCCCGATGCAAAGGCGATTGCGACGGCGTTCACCAGCGGCATCAATGCATACATTCGGTCGCTTCATGGACGGCGTCCAACGGAGTTTCGAATGGCGGGCTTCGATCCGGGACTTTGGGCTCCGGAGGACGTGACGGCGCGAGTGGCAGGATTGCTGATGACGGGAAACATGCTGGCGGAGGTGCATCGGACGCTGGACGTGAAGAGGCTCGGGCTGGCGGAAGATGCCCGGTTGTTTCCACCGGACCCGCATGTTCCGCTGATTCTACCGAAAGGGCTGAATGTGGCCGATATCACGCCGGCGATTGTAAAGGACTACGTTGCCGCGATCGGCGCTATTCACTTTCCCGGCGAGCAGGGCAGCAACAACTGGGTGGTGGACGGAACGATGACGCGCACAGGCAAGCCGATGCTGGCGAACGATCCGCATCGTGGCATTGAGCTGCCGTCGCTGCGAAAGACCGTTCATCTGGTCGCGCCCGGATGGGACGTGATTGGTGCAGGAGAGCCCGCACTGCCGGGCATCGCGCTCGGGCACAACGAGAATGTTGCCTGGGGGTTCACCATCGTCGGAATCGATCAGCAGGATTTGTATGTGGAGAAGATCAATCCGGCAGACGCGACGGAGTACCTGTATCAGGGCGATTGGAAAAAGTTCGAAGGGGAGCGTCAGCCGATCAATGTGAAAAATGAGACCCGGCGTGAAGTAGAGCTAAAGTACACAGTACATGGTCCGGTGATCTATGAGGATGACGGGCGGCACCGGGCGTATGCGCTGCGCTGGGTGGGCACGGAGGCGGGAGGCGCTGGTTATTTAGCGGCGTTGCGGCTGGCTCGTGCGAAGAACTGGGCGGAGTTTCGCTCCGACGTTAGTAATTATAAGATCCCATCAGAAAACTTGGTGTATGCCGACCGGCAAGGCAACATCGGATGGATCGCAGCGGGACAGGCGCCACTTCGTAAAGAATGGCGAGGACTGTTTCCGGTGCCGGGAGATTCGGGCGATTATGAGTGGTCAGGATACTTGCCGACGACAGAAAACCCGACCGCCTACAACCCGGCCCGGCACTTCATCGCAACGGCAAATCACAATATTCTTCCGCCCGGATATCCGCACGAGCTGAACTATGCATGGGCGTCGCCAACGCGATATCACCGCATTGTGGAGATGCTGACGACGGGACAAAAGTTCGATGTGGGAGATTTCGCGCATATGCAGCAAGATACGGTGTCGTTGCCGGCTCGCGGGTTTGTGGCGATGCTGAAGGATTGGCATCCGGCAAGGGAGAGCGCGGGAGCAGCCGTACGTTCCGAGATGCTTCGTTGGGACTGCAACGTGCGCATGAACTCCCGGGCGGCGCTGATTTATGAAGTTTGGATAGAGCATCTGCATCGCGCGCTGCTTCCCAAAGGGATTGCATCGGTGCGGTTGGATCCGGAGATTCTATTGCAGGAGTTAAAAGCTAGCCCACATCGCGAGGCAATGCTTGACGAGACATTGAATGCGAGTCTGACGGAGATTCGGGGCCTGCTGGGGCCGGATCAAACAGAATGGACATGGGGCAAGGTGCATAAAGCATATTTCCGGCATCCGTTAGGAGTGGACAGCCTGAACCTGCCGCCGCATTCCCGGCCCGGCGATGCCTACACGGTGAATGCCACCGGGGGACCGAATTATTCGCAGACACATGGAGCGACATACCGTGAGGTGATTGACGTTGGCGATTGGGACCGTTCGGTGACGACAAACGCGCCAGGGGAATCGGGGAATCCAGGAGATCGGCACTACGGCGATTTGGTGAATGGCTGGGCGGATGGTCGTTATCACCCCATGCCGTACTCGAGGAAAGCGGTTGAGGCTGCGGCTGAAGAGCGATTGATGTTGATGCCGACGGGGAGCGAATAAGTTCGATGCGTAGACGCACATTTCTTTCTTTGGCGATGTCGGGTTGTACGTTGCCGGTTCTGATGAAGGCTCAAGGGCGGGTTGCCGCGCCGGCTCCGCTGGATGCCTTGCGAGAAAATATTCAGCGCATCACCAGATCGGTAAATGCCAAGTGGGGCATCTACATAAAGTGCCTCCAAACGGGCGAAGAGATTGCGATTCATGCGGACGATCAGATGGACACGATGAGCGTAATCAAGATTCCGCTGATGGTGGAGGCGTTCCGCCAGATCGAGGCCGGCAAGTTTAAGTTAACCGACAAGGTGACCTTGCGGAACGAAGATAAGCGGCCGGGAACCGGCATCATTCGCTCGTTGGAGGCAGGGGTGCCGCTGACCATGCACGACCTGTTAACACTGATGATTATTGTGAGTGACAATACGGCCACGGACCTGATGTTCCAGCAGGTGGGCGGCATTGATGCCGTGAATGCGCTGGCGAAGGATTACGGGCTGACGCAGACTCGTGCAACTGGTCCGGCGAAGGCGTGGTTCGATGCGTTGCGGGCGGCTCCAAGCGCGGAAGAGTTTTACCGTAAAGGGGAGCATCCCTTTGGGTTGTCGTCGCCCAAGGATATCGGCAGGCTTTTGGAGCGCATCAAAACGGGCCAGGCAGTGAGCAAACAGGCAAGCGAACAGATGCTGAGTATTATGCGAGGACAGGTTTACCGGACTCGGCTGCCGAAGTATGTGAATAACTTTGTGATTCCGCATAAGACAGGAGACTTTTTACCGTACATCGGCAACGACGTGGGCATTTTTGAGAGCGCCAAGCGCAATATCGTGGTGAGCGTCTTTACCGCTAACCATTTTGGTATCGGGGCAAATCTAGAGGATGCCATCGGACGTGTTGGGGAGCAGATCGCAGACTATTACAGCTATCGAAGTTAAGCGCATTCGCCGCAAGCGGGAGACCGAAGAATCTATACTCCAATATGCGCCTTTTCTCCTGTTTGTTCTTTCTTTTGGCCGGCGCGGGCTTTGCTCAAACCTTTACGGTCAGCTTTCCCGCGACTCGCTCCGATCAACCGCTGGATGGCCGCGTGCTGCTGCTTTTGTCGAATGATCCAAGCGAGGAGCCGCGTATGCAAATTAATGATACGCCCAAATCGCAAATGGTTTTCGGCGTGACGGTGGACGGATGGAAGGCCGGCGAGGCGCTGACCATCGGGGACAACGCAACCGGTTATCCAAGAGCCAGTTTGAAAGACATACCGCCGGGAGACTACATGGTGCAGGCGGTTTTAAATATTTATCGGACGTTTCACCGCGCGGACGGCAAAACCGTGAAGCTGGCGCCGGACCGCGGCGAAGGTCAGCACTGGAACATCGCCCCGGGTAATCTGCTGTCGAAGCCGCGGAAGGTTCACGTGGGCTCTTCGACCGCACCGGTCAACATTTCGCTCGATGAGATCATCCCGCCGATTCAGCCGGAGCCCGATACAAAGTACATTCGTCATCTGCGGATTCAATCGAAGTTGCTGACGAAATTCTGGGGCGCGCCGGTGTATCTTTCCGCGATCGTTTTGGTGCCGGAAGGCTTTGATGCGCACCAGCAGGCGCGTTATCCGTTGATCATTTTTCATGACCACTTTGTTTCCAGCTTCAATGATTTTCGCGAGACACCGCCGGACCCGAGCCTGAAGCCGGATTACTCCGAACGCTTTCATTTGGCAGGCTACAACCGTATACAAGAGGAGGAGGCGTATAAGAATTACAAGACGTGGATTGCTCCCGGTACGCCGCGCGTATTGATTGTGAAGTTGCAGCATGCCAACCCGTTCTATGACGATTCGTACGCGGTGAACTCAACGAATTTGGGACCCTATGGGGACGCCATTGAGACCGAACTGGTTCCGGCCATAGAGCAGAAGTTTCGCGGCATCGGCCAGGGCTGGGCGCGGTTTGTTTACGGTGGCTCGACTGGCGGCTGGGAGTCGCTGGCGGCGCAGATGTTTTATCCCGAGCACTACAACGGAGCGTTTGTGGCCTGCCCCGATCCAGTCGACTTTCGTGCCTACATGACGGCCGATTTATATGATCGGGACAATTTGTTTTATATCGTCGGTGCGAATAAAAAAGTGGAACAACCGGCGATGCGCGACTACCTGGGCCATATGCTCATCTCCATGCGTGAGAACGTCGCGTATGAAGCGGCACTGGGCGATCATGGCCGATCCGGTGAACAGTTCGATATCTGGCAGGCGGTGTACTCTCCGACCGGGGAGGATGGCTATCCGAAGCCGATCTTCGATAAACAAACCGGCGTGATCGACCACGGTACGGCTGCGTATTGGCGGGAGCACTATGACTTAGATGCCATACTACAGCGCGATTGGAAAACGCTGGGGCCGAAGTTGCAAGGCAAGCTACATATTTACGTCGGGTCGGATGATACCTATTTTTTGAACGATGCGGTGTACCTGATGGAGGATTTTCTAAAGAAGACCGGCACGCCGAGACATGGCGTCCCCTACGAGGGCGAGGTGCGTTATGGCCCGCGCGCGGAGCATTGTTGGAATGGCGATCCGACGAAGCCGAACTGGTACTCACGCCTGCACTATAACCAGATGTACCTGCCGCAAATTATCGAGCGCATTCAGAAAACAGCGCCGAGCGGAGCGGACCTGACGAGCTGGCGCTATTAGCTGTTTAAATACGGCGCGGATGCGCAAAGCTAATCCAATTAAGCATGGCATCCGAGCAATTAAGCGATGAAGATAGAAAGCACATCAAAGAGTTTCGCGAAGCGGTGAACATGACAGCGAAAGAGTTGCAAGACTGGCTGAAAACAGAAGATTCCAAATCTGTAGGCCAGAAAACGCGGGAGAACGCGGAATCGACCGGCCATGAATCCGGGCGCAACATCGTGCAGCTACTGCATAAAACGCAGACACAATACACCGCTGATGATGTTCACGAAATGCGCCGAATTGTGAGTTATGTTCATCGCCATATGGCACAGAAGCCCGAGGGGGACGTAAGCGAGACGCGGTGGCGGTATTCCTTGATGAATTGGGGCCACGATCCGTTGAAGTGACGGTTGCTGGCTGTGATTTGCGGCGATGGAGCGCAGAATCGTCCTTCGCAGCCCGCAAGGAGGCCGCAGCGCCAGGTACGCTCTTGCCTGACTCAGCTATCGGGTAATTAGCCGGTCGGGCTTGGGTGTAAACTAACCGCGCAGGTAGAATTCAGAAAAAATTCCGTATGACCAGCAATATTCCTTCACACGACAACGAAGCCGCTCCGGGCGCGCCACGCTTCAACGTGAACCGGCGGCGGTTCTTGCAGTCTGCTTCGGCAGGATTGGCGGTATCGACATTAGGCGCGTCCGGACTCGACATCGTCAATGGAAAACCGAAGCGGGTTGGGCTAATCGGTACCGGCTGGTACGGCAAAAGCGATCTGTGGCGATTGATTCAGGTGGCGCCAGTGGAAGTGGTCTCTCTGTGCGATCCCGACAAGGTGATGCTGGCCGAGGCGGTGGAGATTGCCAAGCAACGGCAAAAGTCGGGAAAAGCGCCGCGCACCTATTCGGATTATCGGGAGATGTTGCGGGAGAAGGATCTTGACATCGTGTTGGTGGGCACGCCGGATCATTGGCATGCGCTTCCGGCAATCGCGGCGATGGAGGCCGGGGCGGACTTATATTTACAGAAGCCGGTCAGCCGCGATGTAATGGAGGGGGAAGCGATTCTGGCCGCAGCGCGCAGGTTGAACCGCGTCGTGCAGGTGGGTACGCAGCGGAAGAGTACGCCGCATTTGGTGGACGCAAAAAAACAAATAGTGGACGCGGGGCTGCTGGGGAAGATAGGGCATGTGGAGATGTGCTGCTACTTTCATATGCGAGCGAATGGAAATCCTCCCGTGCAGCCGGTACCGGCGCGGCTCGACTATGACCTGTGGAGTGGGCCCGCGCCTTTGCGTCCGTACGACGGATTGCCGCATTTGCGTTGGTGGCGGACATTCATGGAGTATGGCAACGGCTTGCTGGGCGATATGTGCGTACACATGTTCGATACGGCGCGATGGATGACGGGCGTGGGCTGGCCGAAAAGGATCACGTCAGCCGGCGGCATCTACGTGCAAAAAGATGGCAAGTCGAACATTACCGATACGCAGATGGCGACCTTTGAATACGACGAGTTCAATGCCGTGTGGCAGCACCGCACCTGGGGCGAGCCGGACGATCCGGACTATCCATGGGCATTGTTTCTGCATGGTGAAAAGGGTCTGCTGAAAGCAAGCACGATGCGCGCTGATTTCATTCCTTACGACAAGAACGCAAAGCGAATCCACTTCGATTGCTTGTACGAGCGAAAGCAGTATCCCGAAGATTTAGTGGAAAAAGACATTGAGTTGAATGCCGCTCCTGCAACGCGGCGGCATATGCTGAACTTCCTGGCGGCGATCGAAAACCGCAGCCGTCCTATCGCGGACATTGAGCAAGGACATATTTCCACGGCGAGTAGTATCATCGCGAATCTGGCGATGGAGACCGGGCAGGTGCTCACCTATGATCCAAAAACGCGGGAAATAACGAACAATCCTGCCGCAACGAAACTGCTTCGCCGTGATTATCGCGCGCCGTGGGTTCATCCTGAAGTGGGGCTAGGCTAACGCGCTCTGCCTTCTTTGCGGGGCGGAAGATAGGCGTGGATCATTTCCTTTGATCCGCCATAACCTGGCGCAGCTTACGCTCATCGTCGTCGCTCCAGTAGGAAGCTCTTAATTCCAGAAAGACGGATGTGTAGGGAATCGTCATATTGGTCTTGATGATCAACACACGGAAGTCTTTGCTCACCTGATTGAGCTTCGAGATAATTTCGTCGTGCAGCATAGGTTGCCAATCATGGCCTTTCAACAAGGACCCGAGTTGCTTGCGGTAGGACGAAACTCCCGGAGCGTCGTTTTCATTCACTGACTGCAGTTCTTTGTCGATGTGGACGATGGGCCGCACATGCCTGGAGGCGGCGATGCTTGCCAGCACTTGTTGCACAACCTCAAGCTGATCCGCGCCGGAGACAATCGTCTCGATGCCGCCGCTGGTCTGCGCCGGATAAGCGGAGTCGGCAATGACAATCCAGTTGCGATGACCGTAGAGCGGTAGCCGCTCGTGCAGCGTCTGCTGCCAGTGACCGCCGGCACCTTGGCTCCATCCTGCCAAAGAGATCGCCGTCAGCAAGATAGTCAGGGAAACAAATCGAAGGGGAAAGCTCATCATTGCATGCTATCTGAGGTCCTAATGAAAATACTATGCTGAGGAAGTGAGCGAGGACAAGAATTCCCGGCGTTCGTTTTTAGAAAAAGCAGCCGGAGCGGTGGCAGGAACGGTCGCTTTCCCGCCCGCTCCGCCGAACCCCGCAAAGACCGTTTCCCGTTCGAACGAGTACGGTGAGGTGGAGACCGGTAGCGGCGGGGTGGCCTATCCACGCGTTTTTACCGGACGGCATCTCAAGATGTTGGCATTCCCATTAGGCGGAGTGGGTGCGGGCAGTGTGAGTCTTGGTGGACGTGGGCAGCTCTGTGACTGGGAAATCTTCAACAGAGCAGATAAGGGAAATAATCTTGCGTACGCCTTGCCTTCTATCTGGTGCCAGCAGGATGGAGGCCCGGCAGTAGCGCGAGTGTTGGAAGCGCGCTATCAACCGCCTTACGAGGGGCAAGACGGCCTGGGGTCACAGAACGCGCCGGGGTTGCCGCGATTGGAGGCTGCCCGTTTTACGGGAGAATATCCATTTGCGCGGATCGAGTTCCTGGATCAGGCGCTTCCGGTGCAGGTCTCATTAGAAGCATTCACGCCCTTTATTCCGCATCAGCCGGATGACTCCGGACTGCCCGTCGCTGTTTTGAAATACCGCGTCAGCAATCAGGGAGCGCGCGCGGTTCGCGTTGCGGTGGCTTGGTCCATCGATAACCCTGTTCATGGGCCCAAGAAACCGACCGGTGCTGCGACGGAACAGGTCGACCAACGAAAGAACGAGTTTCGTGAGGGCAAAGGCATTGCGGGGCTTGTGATGACCAATCCCCAACTTTCCTCGAACGATTTGTTTCACGGCAGCTTTGTTCTTGGCCTGATGAATCACGGCAGCGGGAAGGTGAGCTATCTGGAAGGTTGGCCCAAAGGGCGCTGGTGGAACTCTCCCTTGTTGTTTTGGGATGACTTTTCCGCCGACGGAAAGGTAGGTCCCGCGTCCGCGAAAACGAGTCCGGTAGGAGCGTTGTGTTTGACGCGCGAGATTCCTGCCGGAGCCACTGCGGAGTTCCCGTTCCTGCTCGCCTGGCACTTCCCGAATCGCACGCCGGCGCGCAGTGGATGGAAGGCGCCCCGGGGCGAGGAGGAGACCGTTATCGGCAACTGGTATGCGAATCGTTTCGCCGATGCCTGGGATGCTGCTCAGTATGCCGCTGCGAACCTGGAGAAGCTGGAAAAGAAGACCCGGTTATTTGCCGATTCGCTGCGTGAAAGTACATTGCCGGCAGTGGTGCGCGAGGCGGCTTCGGCCAACTTGTCCACTTTGGCAACGCCCACTTGTTTTCGTACTGCAGATGGGGAATTTCACGGTTTTGAAGGTATCAACGACAAGTCAGGGTGCTGCTTTGGAAACTGCACGCACGTGTGGAACTATGAAACGGCCACAGCGCACCTTTTCCCCTCCTTGGCACGCTCGTTACGCAAAGCATCCTTTGGCTATTCTCTGGACGATGCAGGCGCAATGCATTTTCGACAGCTTCTGCCGGATGGAAAAGAGCGAAGCGGTTTCGCGGCCGCTGATGGACAGATGGGCCAGATTGTCCACGCCTATTTGGATTGGACCCTGTCGGGAGATCGGCAGTGGCTTCGAGAATTCTGGCCTCGCATCAAGAAAGCAATGAATTTTGCCTGGGTGCCTGGCGGCTGGGACGCCAATCGCGACGGCGTGATGGAAGGCGTTCAGCACAACACCTACGATGTGGAGTTTTACGGGCCGAACCCGCAGTGCGGCATTTATTATTTAGCGGCATTGCGGGCATGCCAGGAGATGGCGGTGGTGGTGGGCGATGCCGATTTTTCGCGCGAGTGCCGGCGCTTGTTCGACGATGGAAGCCGTTGGATAGATGCCCATCTTTTCAACGGACAGTTCTATGTGCAAAAGGTAAGAGGCTATCGTAACGATCAAATTGCGCCGGAGCTGCGAAGCGACATGGGCGCGGATAATCCAGAGCATCCCGAGTATCAGGTGGGCAAAGGATGTCTGGTCGACCAGCTTGTCGGGCAGTATTTAGCGGAGGTTTGCGGCTTAGGACCACTGACACAACCGAAGCATATTTTGCAAACGCTGCAATCCATCTATAAGTACAATGGCAAGCCGGCGCTGTTCAATCATGACTCGGTGCAAAGGACCTTTGCGTTGAACGATGAATCGGCGCTGGTCATTTGTGATTATGCAACGGCTCCGCGCCCGCGTATTCCATTCCCGTACTTCGCGGAAGTGATGACTGGATTCGAATACACGGCGGCGACGCACATGCTTTACGCGGGCATGACTTCCGAGGGGCTGCAGTGCATGGAAAACATACGGATGCGGTACGACGGCGAGCGGCGAAATCCATGGGACGAAGCAGAGTGCGGGCATCATTACGCAAGGGCCATGGCCGCCTGGAGCGGTGTGCTGGCGATGAGCGGGTTCCGGTATGACGGCGCCCGGCAGCATGTGGCTTTGCTGCCCAGGTCTTCGTTGCGGGAGTTCCGTTGTTTCTGGTCGAACGCGACCGGCTGGGGCGTGTTTACGCGAACGGAGAGCAAACCGTTACAGCTTCGATTGACGGTTCACTCCGGTGCGCTGGAGCTTCAAAGCTGCGAGTGGAAGAGTGATCCAGGAGCCTCTCGAGTGAGCTATAAGGGCGCAATGTTGCAGCACACGTTGGAGCCCAGCGCGCACGGAGTGGTGTTCCGGTTTTCTCAACCCGTGCGTGTCGGCGAAGGCGAAGAGTTATTGATGGAAGTCAGCGTCTAAGATGGAAGGCGCGTTTGGGTTGGAGGATGGCAATGTCATTCCACTGCCCTGCCACCTAATCTTTATCCCAACTACATGGGAAGCAAGCAGATGTAATTCGGCAGACAAGTTGCGGAAATTTCGTCGGAGTTAAAGACAGCCGTCTCACTGATCTATTCCAGAGTGATAAGGCCTCGGCAAGGTGGCTGAAGTACATCCTATTGTTAGTTGCGCGGGATCGACATTTTAGACTCGTGCCGCAGTTATAACGCGCTTAGTCGGAGTGCGGTAGTGGCTGGCTGGTAAAAAAGCGGCAGTAGGTTTTATTGACGTACGCCCATAATCGGCAGCCATGCAGGGCGACCATTTTCACGAGCTTCGAACAAGTCGTGAGCGCTCACGATCCCAACGCCACATAGAATCGGCTCCATGTAAACGAACGCCTCCTAGCCACCGGTCAATTCCGTTCATACCAATGTGATCTTTCTTGCTGTCGAGAACGCTTTCACCAAACTCATTTATCGAGATGGAGAAATCACCAAAATCAATACCATGCCCGGACCGACTGATACGATCGGCCCTGACGAGCGGGCAGGGGGCAAACACTATTCCTTTCACGACTCTTGATCAGATAGTCGATGATCGAGCCATAGAACCGTTTCGTCGTACTTAGAAATCGCGTCGAGTGAATTCTCGAATGTGCCTAAATAGCTCCTGCCTTCTCCAAGTGTCAAGTTACTCTGATCGAAAAGGAACTGCGCCCGAACATCCCGCCACTGCACAGGAGCGAGGCCGATCGGCGCGGGTCCCTCGTACAACAGATCGCTATAGACTTTCACGTCACCTGCGACCGTTGACTCTTCCAGCGTGCCTGCCACCGATTCACCATCTGTGATATGCAGCACGGCGCGTTTCTCCATTTCCGACCTGCCCTTCACCCGGTGTCCTTACCGGATACACCGCACGCGCTGAATTGCTGTGGCCTTGCCGGTAGTTTCATCGGCATTGATCACAACACCATGCAACTCGACACCGTCTTTCGCGGCTTCCATGCGCGTCGAGAGTCCCGTGATAAAACGGCTTAGGATACCGCTCTTTTCAACGCCAATGACCGAATCGTAGGGCCCTGTCATGCCCGCATCGGTTTGATAGGCGAGGCCGCCGGGAAGAACGCGCGCGTCGGCAGTAGGAATATGCGTATGCGTCCCTACCATCGCCGTAGCCCGGCCATCCAAATGCCACCCCATGGCCACTTTCTCGCTAGTGACTTCGGCATGGAAGTCCACAAACCGTATTTTCACAGCAGGATCAAGCGCGCCTAAAAGTTCGTCCGCTTTGCGAAACGGGCAGTCGATGTGCGCCATGTAAACACGCCCTTGCAGATTCATAACAGCATACGGAATGCCGCTCTTAGTAACGCTTGTATAAAGGCCATGCCCCGGCAACCCCGGCGGATAATTCGCAGGCCGCAGAAGACGTACAGTTCGGTTCATGTAGTCATAAACTTCGCGCTTATCGAAGCTGTGATTTCCGCCCGTCAAAACATCCAAGCCAAGCGTGAATAGCTCCTCCGCAATTTGCGGCGTGATTCCGAATCCACCCGCGCTGTTTTCCGCGTTGGCAATCGCTAGATCGATCTTAAATTCACTGATGAGCTTACTGAGATGCTCGGCTACGATTCTCCGTCCAACTGAGGCGAAGATGTCGCCGATAAAAAGGATGTTCATCCGGAAAAGGAGGGGTGAAGTGCTCGCCGCAAGAGCGTTTTATCCCGATCCCCGTCATTGACCCCTAAAATAGCAGGGGGGAATCCTCCGAGCACCTTCAGGCTTCTCCATGGCACCTTGCGGATACCGGAGCTTGCACACCAGTACTTCATTCGAGGCGGACTCCATGACATTGACTATCGGATCAATTTTTAGGGGACCCAGAAAGACTCTCCCGCGGGGAACACTTCACCGTCAGAATACCAGATTTCCGACGATTTTAGGCGAAGAAAAGAAGAAACCAAACAGAAAAGAGCGCAGAATTCCGCGTGTCAGCTTCCGCGAAGGCGTTCGGCGATGTCTCGTTCCGAGATCGCCCCTTCCTTGATAACGCGCCATAAAGGTTCGGTAATGTCAATAGTGGTGGCGCCCGGGCCGTTACATGTACCGCCGTCGAGCACTAAATCCAAACGTCCATCCATCGTCGCAAACAGTTCGATACCGCTGGAAATCGTCGGCTGCCCGGACATATTCGCGCTGGTTGCAATCAGGGCATGGCCCGTTTTTTCGACAAGGGCGTTCAACACTTTCGAGCTGGTATGACGCATGGCAAGGCGTCCCGTGTTGCCGGTGACTTTCAAAGGAATTTTCGAAGCCGACGGAACGATCATCGTCAGCGGACCGGGCCAGAAATGACGCGCCAGAATATAGAAGCGGCCATTGAGCTCCGCCGCCAGATCTTCGGCCATCATGGTGTCGGAAACGGCGACGGGAAGGGAGCGCACTGTTTCGCGTCCTTTTGCCTCAAATACTCTGGCTACCGCGTGCAAATTCAATGGGTCGGCCACCAGCGTGTAAAGAGCGTCGGTCGGCACACCCACTACGCGGCCCCGTGCAATCTCATCTACGGCACGGTCGATGGCCGATGCGTCAGGTTGATTAATGTCGATTGGTATAAGGTCGGTTGCCACGAGAAAAAGCGTTTCCACAATGGCGCGGGTGCGCCGGGTATTCCGTCAGTTTAGCGTTCGCCGATCGCTTCGGCAACCTCGATCGCCATTTCATAACGGCCGAACGGCGCGCTAAGTTGTACGCCCTGCACCAAGGAGCGAACACGGCTGACCATTTCTTGAGCGATTTGAATCCCTTCGCCACGGGCTTTTTCGGCGGTGTCAGCCTGGCGCATGCGATCCATATAACGTTCGGGAACAGGAACTCGCAGCTCGTTCACCATGAACTCGGCGTTACGAAAGCTTGTGAGCGGCCAGATACCGGCGATGATAGGAAGCTTGTACTGCTCGGTTTTTTGGAGAAAGCGTTCGAGCAGGTCGAGATCGAAAACAGGCTGCGTCACCACGTACTCCGCCCCGGCTTCTACCTTCCAGGCGAAGCGGCGCAACTCTTCCTCCATGTTCAGGGCTCCAGGATTGGCGCCCACGCCGGTAAGCAATGCGGTCTGCGACCCGATAGGATTGCCGCCGATGTCGAGCCCTTGATTCAGGCCATGGACGATGTTGGTAAGGCCGATGGCATCGACATCGAAGACGGCGCTGGCATCGGGATAGGTGCCCATGCGCGGCGGATCGCCGGTAATGCAGATCAGATTACGAATACCGGTGGTGTGTGCACCCAGCAGCTCGGATTGAATGCTCAGAATATTGCGGTCGCGGCAGCAGAAATGAAGAACAGCCTCTATTTCGGCTTGGCTTTGGATCAGTTGGCAGGTGACCTGAGCACTCAGGCGGGCACTAGCGCGAGGGCCGTCCGGCACGTTAATGCAATCGATTCCATTGTCCCTGCAGAAGCGAGCTCCAGTGATTTCCTTCGACGCATCGATGCCCCGCGGAGGAAGAATCTCCACAAACGAGACAAACTTGCCCGCCGCTAATTTTTCCCCCAGGCGTGACTTTTGCGCAATCGGCAAATTGGGAAGTCGCTTTACCTCCGGCTTGCTTTCATCAATAACGACGCTGGTAACGCTGCTCTTCGGACGCTTCACCGGCTGCAGTGAGCGCGCTTCGCTATGGATGAGTTTGATGTGCTCCGGCGTGGTACCGCAGCAGCCACCGATCAGGCGGACTCCTGCTTGTAAGAATCGCCGCGAATACTGGGCCACATATTCGGGCGAGGCAAGATACATATTCCGGCCCTCAACACGCGTAGGCAAACCGGCATTGGGCATGGCGCTCAACGGCTTTCCCGTGTGGTGCGTCATCTTTTCCACCGTCTCCAAGATCACCTTCGGACCGGCCGAGCAGTTCACTCCAATGACATCGACCGGCCATTCATCGAGACTCTTCGTAAACGTAGCGGTACTGGTTCCGTCGCGCAGATTTCCGTCATCGTCCACCGTCACTTGCGCCACGATGACCATTTCAGCGCCGCCAGCCTCCCGCGCCGCGAAGATCGCCTCTCGCAGCTCGTCAAGTTCGTAAAACGTCTCCAGCATCAGCAAATCGGCTCCGGCATGGACCAGCGCTTCGGCTTGTTCCCGGAAGACCGCGCGCGCTTCGGCAAACGACATCGGGCCGAGCGGTTCGATCGCTGTCCCCAAAGGACCCATCGCTCCCGCGACAAACGCCTTTTCACCGGCGGCTTCCCGCGCCAGCCGCACACCTGCTTCGTTGATTGCCTTCAGCTTTTCGCCAAATCCAAAGGCTGTCAGCCGGACACGATTTCCGCCGAACGTGTTGGTTTCCAAGATTTCGGCACCCGCTTTGACGTACTCCTGATGAATTTCCTTCACCATCTGCGGAGCGGATAAATTCAGCTCATCAAAGCATCGATTGATGAACACACCTTTGCCGTAGAGCATGGTGCCCATCGCGCCATCGGCAACGACGATGCTTTCCTGAAGCTTTTTACGGACTTCGGCGGTTCGGGTGGTGACGGTTGCTTCTGCAAGAGGCATGTGTTTCTCTCCTCGACGGGAACTTTAAAGGCCGGCAATGGGCGTTGAGCAAAGTGTATCTTCTGCCTGGCGTTGTGTCCAGCCGACCTGTGTTTTCGGCAATCTATCGTTGGCAATGGCCGCAAAAGTAGGTTGAGCGGCCCCCTTGCCGGACTCGGCTAATTTCGTTTCCGCAGACCTGACAAGGCTTTCCGAGCCGCCCATACACCATACGATTGAAGTCGTCACGATGGTTTCGATAGCCTTGCGGACTCCGGTACGCTTTGTAGACAGATTGTACCGCGCCGCGCAATACCTGACGGATGGCCGCATGCAGGCGGGCAATCCGGTCCGGGTCAATGGCGTTCATGGGTGTAGCCGGAGAAATACCAGCCCGGAACAGCGCCTCCGCAGCGTAGATATTGCCCAGGCCGGCCACTTTGGTTTGATCCATCAAAAACAGCTTCGCCGGCAAGCGTGATTTCTGTGTTAGTGCCGCCAGTTTCTTCGCCGTAAATGTTTTGGATAAAGGTTCCACTCCCACCGATGCCAACTTTTCCTGTAGTTCCGCTTCTTTATAGACATGGACCCGACCCAAGGTGCGCGGATCGGTAAAGCGCAGCACGCGTCCATCGGAAAAGTGCCATTCGATACGCACAAAAGCGGGAGCCTCATCACTGGTCCCCATGCGGAGATCGCCCGTCATGCGGAGATGGACGCGTATCGCTTTCTCATCTGAAAGATGGAGCAGGATGTTCTTGGCGCGACGCTCCACCGAGTCAATCGTGCGGTTTAGGCAGGCGGCGGTGAAACTGTCGGGAAGCTGTGGTTTGACAGATGAGGGGCGATGCACCATGGCCGAAGCTATAGATGCGCCTTCGATTCCGTCTTCGCGCAAGCTGCGGACTACGGCTTCTACTTCGGGTAATTCAGGCATGTATCACTTGGGTCTCCACTGGTGGGTTTCTACTGGTGAGTTTCTACTGGATGGAACGCGTTTATCGCCCGCGGACAGAGACTTCCTGCCATCTGTGATTCGGAGTAAGCCTTGCAAGAAGAAAAAATCCGTTGACAGGAATTATATTATGCTACATACTTAGCATTAAATAGTTTTACGCATGGCAATAAACCGATCCAGCACGCCGCCAATACCAGAAACCGAGAGCTGGGGAGCGCAGTTAAGAAAAGGATGTTTGGAGCTGGCGATTCTTGCTGCGCTTTGGCGCGAGCCCCTTTATGGCCTCGATATTTTGCGTGCGTTGAAAGCCGATGGCGTTGCCGTGGCGGAAGGAACGCTATACGCCATTCTGAATCGCCTGCGCATCGACGGTTCAGTGAGCTCCGAATGGCATGACGCAGGAAGCGGCCACCCGCGTAAGTACTACACGTTAACTGAAGAGGGCCGCCACAAAACAGCTGCAATGGCAAATGTCTGGAAAGAGTTTTCCGGACAGATCGATCACTTGCTGGAAAGCGCGATGACGAAAGAGGTGAAACATGCACGGACAAAGTGACGCGCGAGACCGGGTGGAGCAATATCTGCTCCGCTTCCGGTCGGCATTACGAGGAGCGTCGAAAGCGGAGCGAAGCGAGATCGTTTCCGATATTCGCTGTCACATCGCGGAGCGGAGGGAAGAGTCAGCTTTGCCGGATGAGCAGGCGATTATTCAAACACTGGATGCACTTGGCAGCCCCGAGTCACTTGCGGAGACCTACCGGATGGAAGGACTTTTGAACCGTGCCACGGCGGGAGCGAGTCCTACCGTGCTGATCCGGGCAACGTTCGCGTGGGCGTTGGCGGGCATCGAGGGATTTCTTGCACTGTTGTTTCTGTTCACCGGCTACGCCACGGCCCTTTCATTTCTGGCATGCGCCGGCCTGAAGCCCTTTTTCCCGGAGCAGGTCGGTGTATGGCTTGGACCATCGTTGTTTGCGTTCGGGATTGTTTTTCCTAGCCCGGACGCTTCGCGCGAGCTGCTCGGCTGGTGGATTGTCCCAGTGGCGTTTGCGCTCGGGATCGGTGTCTTCGTCCTGACCACAAAATTGGGAAGATTTTTTCTTCGGCGCTTCCGCCACAAGTTGGGATTCGTGCGGATGGGTGCTCTTTCCGCATAGCGCTGCCTCGATATCGCTTCCGATTCCAGTAACACCTTCGAAGGAAGCATGTCCGTTTTGGAACAAGGCGTGACGGCGCTATCCATCGATACGATTACGATCGCCGACAGGCATGTGACCTTCAGCTTTGCGCTTATTGGTGGCTCTTACGACGGCAGCCGAAAGGATGATCGCATGGAGGCTACTGGTCGCAAGGCGGGCACAAAAAATACCGCTCAACTTTGCAGCTCCACAGGGTCGCCCTCTTTCGTTCTTAAGAGTTCCGCCGCGCTTTGCTGGTTCATGCCGAGCTCCACAAAACCGGAGCTTCCGAAATAGGCAAAACAAAGGCCGGTAGTGGCGTGGCCAAAGGTGGGAACCCACTGCGTAATCTCAAACTCCGATAACCGTAATGAGAATGTTTGCGAGGGAAGATCAGAAAAATCGGCGGCTCGGAGATTCGTGATGATGTTTCCAAAGCGATCGATACTTAAGACGATGCCGCGCCAGAGATCGGGCGCTGACTGGCGCGGGAACAAGTCGGCGTGCAGAATAGGCTGAGCGACAACGGGGCCGACGTCATCGGGCTTTGCCGTGCCGCCGGCAATCGCGGCGGCCACCGGAGCGAAAATATCACGCCCATGGAAGGTGGACGAAGGCCCAGGAAGCATTAACGCGTCATTCGAGATTTCCCAGACGATGGCACGAGGGTCACTATGAAGAATCAGGCTGAGTACGCCGTTATCGGGAGCAATAAAAAACTGATCGGCGGCTTCTACCAACAGCGGCTTGCGCGGCGTGCCGACGCCGGGATCGACGACAACTACATGCACGGTGCCGGTTGGGAAATACGATGCCGCTTGGCTGATTGCGTACGCTCCGGACAAGATCGAAAACGGGCGAATTTCGTGCGCGATGTCGATGATCTGCGCCTGTGGGCACCGGCTCAGCAAAACACCTTTCATCGTGCCGACATAATGGTCGGAAAGGCCGAAGTCGGTGGTCAGCGTGATCACCGGATGGGTGCTTGGCGATGGTGTTGCAGGAGCTTCGGTGGTGAACTTGGCGGCGAATTCCTGCAGGACGTCTTCGAAAGCCATATATTGTTAAAATAGTACTGAAGTGATGCAATCTATGGACGGGTTGCCTCATTTTGTCCACCGCGCTTCTAGGCATTTTCTACTTCCTACTTTTAGAATTTCGATGCCGAATCTGTATTTCGATCACAACGCCACCACCTTTCTTGCACCTGAAGTGAGGGAAGCTTACGTGGCTGCTCTGACAGAGGTTTACGGCAACGCGTCCAGTGTTCATCGGGCCGGTCAACTCGCGCGGCAGCGCCTAGAAGTGGCGCGCCGCACAATAGCGTCTTCGTTAAAGGCCATGCCTCATGAAGTCGTCTTCACCAGCGGTGGCACGGAGTCGAATAATCTGGCGATTTTGGGTCTGGTGCGAGCTTTGCCCGGCGAAAACAAGCACATAGTGACAACAACAGTGGAGCACGCTGCTGTTTCCGAGTGTTGCCGGCAGTTGGAGCGGGAAGGCATCGCTGTTTCCTATTGCAGTGTCGGCGCGGATGGTATGGTCGACCCCGAAGCAGTTCGCCGGGAGATTCGACCGGAGACGGTGCTGGTTTCGGTGATGCATGCCAATAATGAAACCGGTGTGATTCAGCCGCTCGCCGCCATTGCATCCATCATTTCGGAAATTCGTAAAACCGGGCAGCAGATCTTCTTGCATGCAGATGGCGTACAGGCTTTCGGGAAAATCAACGTCGATGTAGCGCAGCTTGGCGTCGATCTGTACTCCGTCAGCGGGCACAAGATTTTTGCGCCGAAAGGTATCGGTGTTTTATATGTGCGCAAAGGAACTCCGCTGAAGAGTATTCAGTTTGGAGGGCGGCATGAACGGGAACGAAGGGCGGGAACGGAAAACGTCCCGGCGGCCATTGCCTTTTCCGCGGCGGTGGATCTTGCCCGAAAATCTCCGCTAAGCGCCGTCCATACGTTGCGGGACGCCTTCGAAAGCAAGGTGCTGGAATCTTGCGACGACGCAGAGGTGAATGGTCATCCAACTAGCAGATTGCCAAATACAAGCAACTTTTTATTTCGCGGTGTGTCGGGCGAATCGCTGGTGATTGCGCTCGATATGAAGGGGATGGCTGTTTCAAGCGGCTCCGCCTGCAGCAGTGGTTCGGTCGAGCCTTCACACGTGCTGATTGCCATGGGCCGTACCGCTGACGAGGCGCGTTCATCGGTGCGTTTTTCGTTTGGCCGCTACAATACCGGTGCTGAAATCGATGCTCTGGCGAACGCGGTGATTGCCTCGGTTCAGCAACTGCGCCGCAGCGCGAAAAAGGAACACACTCTTGTTGGCGTCTGAAATCACTCCGTCAATGACAAATGAGAAGCATGCCGCTTTGGATATCGCGGTGGCGATGTCGGGCGGCGTCGATAGCTCCGTGGTGGCAGGAATGCTGCGGCGGGATGGTTATCGTATTGCCGGATTGACGATGCAGCTTTGGAACCAGCGTCGTCTGCCGGAGTTGACGCCGGAAGGCGGCGCGGTGGGCCGTTGTTGTTCGCTCGATGATGTCTACGACGCGCGTTATGTCGCTTCGATGTTGGATATCCCTTATTACGTCGTAAATTTCGAAGAGCGTTTTGAGCAGCACGTCGTGAAGCCGTTTGTGCAGGATTATCTGGAAGGACGGACCCCCATCCCGTGTACGTTGTGCAACAACTTCATCAAATTCGATCAATTTCTGGAAATGGCTGACGGCGTGGGTGCCGAAAAGATTGCGACGGGACATTATGCGCGGCTGAGTTTCGACGAGCGAACCCAGCGTTATCAAATGCGGACAAGCGTCGACAAGGGCAAGGACCAAACGTACTTTTTATTCGGCCTGATGCAGCCCCAGTTAGAGCGGACGCTGTTTCCTTTGGGAGGCATGGTAAAGCCGCAGGTGCGTGCGCTCGCTAGGGAACTTGGGCTGCCGGTAGCGGAGAAGAACGATAGTCAGGAAATCTGTTTCGTTCCCAATGGTGACTATGCGGCGTTCATCGACTCTTATTTCAGGGAGCAGGGAATCGATTCCGCGCAGACAAGGGGCGAGATCGTCGATCGCGAGGGGAAGGTATTGGGCGAACATGGCGGCACTCATCACTTCACCGTCGGTCAGCGAAGAGGATTGCGTGTCGCTGTCGGTGAGCCGCTGTATGTGATTGCGACCGAGCCGGCAACACAGCGAGTAGTAGTCGGGCGTAATCCCGAACTGCTGCGGGCTTCCTTAACTACGCGCGATGTGAATTGGTTGTCGATTGCACCTCCCGCAGCTCCGGTCCGGGCGCAGGTAAAAATCAGAAATCGGCATGCGGCGGCCCCGGCCACTTTATTGCCCGTTGGAGACGATCGTCGCATCGAAGTACGCTTCGAAGAGCCGCAGCGAGCAGTGACGCCGGGCCAGGCCGCTGTCTTCTATGACGGCGATCTGGTGCTGGGCGGCGGCTGGATCGATTAAACTTCGAGGTTGGCCCAACCGAAGAATCGGCTGCAAGTTCGCCTCGAGTATGCCGCCGCAAAAACACTGCTGACCACCCTGCGCGTATTGCCGCTCGATACCGCTTATCGCGCCGGTACCCTCGCGGCACATCTGCTGGATGTGGCCTTACCCAAGCTGCGGCGGGTGGCTCATCGAAATCTATCCTTTGCTTTTCCGGAGCGCACGGAAACGGAACGCAATGAAATCGTTAATGGCGTCTTTCGCGGCATCGGTCGTCTATTGGTGGCGATAGCTCGTTTCCCATCATTCAACACGGAAAACATCGGGCAATGGATCTCCTACGACGGGCTGGAAAACTATCGGGCGGCGAAAGCTTTAGGGCAAGGTGTTCTGATTGCCACAGCGCATCTGGGTAATTGGGAACTCAGCGCCTTCGCGCATGCATTAATAACTGAGCCGATGCACGTCATGGTGCGTCCGCTCGATAACCCGCTAGTCGACCAATTAGTGGAACACCGGCGCGCGCTTTCGGGAAATCGTCTTATCTACAAAAAAGATGCCGCACGGTCCGTGATCAAAGCTCTTCGCGCGAACGAGGCGGTCGGCATTTTAATCGATCAAAATACAACGCCGGCAGAGGGAGTATTTGTGGACTTCTTCGGCAAGCCGGCATGCGCCAGCTCGGCCTTTGTAAAGCTCGCCTACCATTCGGGAGCGCCGGTCATTCCCGGTTTTGCCTTGTGGGACGAAAGCCAAAAACGGTATGTCATCCATTTTCGTCCTAGAATCGAACTCAGCGGAGATTTACAAGAAGATACACAGCGAATTCAAGCTGTTTTCGAATCTGCCATTCGCCGCCATCCCGACCAATGGATGTGGATTCACCGTCGTTGGAAAACACGGCCCGAGGGCGAACAGCCTCTCTATTAGATAGCTAGTCACTCCAACTCAGTTTTTTCTGTTCGAAGCGCTGGCGAGGCATGGTGTCAAGAAGTGTGTCGTTAGTTATTATCCCGCTCAATTTTCTTCGGCATTCCAATCACGAGGCCCTTTCGCGTCCCCATGGTGCTGTCCCGCCAGCGGGCGCGCCGTGACCTTATCCCCAGTTTCTATCGGATGATATCCCAGCAAAAACGGAACGGACCGATTACCATGAATCGGCCCGTTTGCATCGAACAATAGGACGGGGCCATTAAGTTTTCGTGCCCCAAAGAATAAAAGGATGGCAATCCTCTTCCTCACAACCTACACCCGTGGCTCTGACGGTAAAAGGACTTCCTTTTAGCTGTTCTACGCCGTCTGGAACGTTTTGATCGAAAAAGATATCACGATTTCCGTTGGCGTTATCGACAACAAGAATACGAGGCAGTAACATACTGGTGCCATCAGACAGAATTAGCTTGGTTTCCTGAGATTCTGCCTCAACGTCCGGAATCGATACACGAGCATTCAGCATGTTTGTAGGTGCCGAAGTCGAGGGTTGTTCTGTTGGTGTTTTCGACGGAAGCCTGGCCCTAGTAATCTTTACGATTCTCGGTCCTGATTGGACTGAAGATTCCGCGGATAGCTTCAAGTTCACCGCCCGCATGTCCGTAAGTTCTCGCTTACTTAGAACACGCACATTCCCGGTAATGACCGGCCACGAGCCCTGCGCATTATCAGTCTCTTTAGTCACGCCTGAATCGGTAATTTTATAAAGATTGTTGATATAGGCATAGCCGCCCCACCGATCTCCGGTTCTGGTTGGGACCACAATCATTGCATCGCCACGCTGGTCCAGCGCAATCTGAACAATGCCTTTCTCTGATGATTCAAAATGCCCTCTTGCCTGCCACGGAACGGGGCGTCCTTCGGAATCAAAAAACAGTATTGTTAACTCAGTATTGTATCCTCCTGCATCGGAGCTATAGTTTATAATTTCCAGGTCGTCTCGAGTTTGATTGCCAAGCTTTGCGCTCCAAATCTCGCATGTCATGATGTTGCTAGCAGGCACCACCGTTGTCCAACTCCTTCCGAGTGCATCCATTCCGGTGAGTTTTAGTCCAATTGAGGAATAGCTGATCGTGGTTCCGTTTCGCCAAGGAAGTGCTTGTGCGGTATCTGCGCAATTAGCAACTTTGGCTTGCCTTAACGGGTGTGAAAGGACTGACGCCACTTTCTCAGGAAGAGCGGCGGAGTTTTTCTGCGATTGTTGCCCCCAAAGCACCGTAATGCTAGCCATTAAAACGATAACGGCTCGCGCAAGAAATGTGAATTTATTCAGATTCATAATTACACTTTCCAATGAAGTCTCGCTTTTATATGAACGGTCCAAAACCCGACCTAGGCATGGCATTTGCTAGTGAGAAAAAATACTCTACGTATTGACCGCTTGGAAATTTGGGCACATCCCACAAGGCCGTTAACTGAGCATATTGTTTGTTAACGTTGCTGACTCCGGGCAAATCGACATTTTCGATTGAGGAGGCACTACCGTAATACAGAGCTTGGGGTGCGGTGCCGGGATTTACGCCGACGCCTCGCGCTGGCGGGTGACTAGTGCCGTAGTAAACGCTGATTACGTTCTGCGCGATGTACCAGGAGTTTATCAATCCTCCACAATCAAGCGATTGAGGATCGCCGTTCAGAATACTATAAAATCTGTTTCTTTGGCCCTCCAAGAGTGTGCCCTCGCCGTGATATGTCTCGTGATGCCAAGCGTCGCTCTCCTTGATCACGGCGACGACACCACCTTTGCTCTGTTCGCCATGACTGTTGACGTTTACTACCGAGTCGTTATTTCTCCATCTGTTTAGAGACGTTGTTCCAACACCTATCATTGCTCCTGTTCCTGTGGACGAATAACTGCTTGGTTCACCATATGGACCAATCTCGAAAAAGATGGTCACACCCAGAATGCCCTCCGGACTCTGTACAAAACGAGTGGCGGCATCGGTATCCTGTCCCCAGAGACTAGGGGCGAGGATGCTGGAATATAGCCTTCCGAGACATGTCGGGGTCGGACCCAGTGAAACCGAGCGGCAACTAACATAAGTCGATTGCGCCTTCTGGAGTTCCGGTGCAAGCGCAGGTGAAAATCAGAAACCGGCATGCGGCGGCCGCAGCTACTTTATTGCCCGTTGGAGACGATCGTCGCATCGAAGTGCGTTTCGAAGAGCCGCAGCGAGCAGTGACGCCGGGTCAGGCCGCTGTCTTCTATGACGACGATCTGGTGATGGGCGGCGGCTGGATTGATTAAACTTCGAGGTTGGCCCAACCGAAGAACCGGCTGCAAGTTCGCCTCGAGTACGCCGCCGCAAAAACGCTGTTGACAACCCTGCGTGTATTGCCGCTCAATACCGCCTATCGCGCCGGTACCCTCGCGGCACATCTGCTGGATGTGGCCTTACCCAAGCTGCGGCGGGTGGCTCATCGAAATCTATCCTTTGCTTTTCCGGAGCGCACGGAAACGGAACGCAATGAAATCGTTAATGGCGTCTTTCGCGGCATCGGTCGTCTACTGGTGGCGATAGCTCGTTTCCCGTCATTGAACGCGGAGAACATCGGGCGATGGATCTCCTACGATGGGCTGGAGAACTATCGGGCGGCGAAAGCTTTAGGGCGAGGCGTCCTGATCGCCACGGCGCATCTAGGGAATTGGGAACTCAGCGCCTTCGCGCATGCCCTGATAACCGAGCCGATGCACGTCATGGTGCGTCTGCTGGATAATCCGCTGGTCGACCGATTGATCGAACACCGGCGCGCGCTTTCGGGAAATCATCTTATCTACAAAAAAGATGCCGCACGTTCCGTGATCAAAGCTCTTCGCGCGAATGAAGCAGTCGGTATTTTAATCGATCAAAATACGACACCGGCAGAGGGAGTCTTTGTGGACTTCTTCGGCAAGCTGGCCTGCGCGAGCTCGGCGTTTGTGAAGTTGGCCTATCATTCGGGAGCGCCGGTAATTCCCGGTTTTGCCTTGTGGGATGAAAACAAAAAACGGTATGTCATCCATTTTCTTCCGAGAGTGGAACTCAGTGGAGATTTACAGGAAGATACACAACAGATCCACGCCGTTTTCGAGTCTGCCATTCGCCGCCATCCCGACCAATGGATGTGGATTCACCGTCGTTGGAAAACACGGCCCGAGGGCGAAAGCTCTCTCTATTGATCGCTAATAACTTCAATACGAACCTTTTTGTTATGACTTCCCAGCGATGTTTTCGCCGGCGGAGCACGCGGCATGATCGCTTCCTTGTATCCTCGCTGGTTTGTGTACCCCTATCAGCCGATTTAATTCGCTGACCGCCGGGGTCAACCCCACGCTACGCCATCACCATCTTGCAACGGAAACCCGTTTCGACACCGGAGTCGAACAATCAATAAAACCGCAACGCGGAACTATAATGGCCACATGGCCAAAGTAGCGGCTCCTGCAAAGCTGACGCCGGAGTTCCAGCCCGTTCCCGATATCATTACGATGCATATCCCAGTTGCGGCCCGGTACCCAACCAGTCCCGTATTGAGCATCCCCAACATCTTTGTGATTGAGCCGGAGGATCGAATGGGATGGCAACTTTCATTGGCCCCAGCGTTCGCCGAGCTGGACCGCGGCCAAGCTCCAGCTCATTGATCACCAGTGATTGTTAACCGAGAAATGTGATCCGGCACCTACCAAACCTCATCACGGGACTTCGCCTTGCCCTGTCGCCTCTTCTGGCGGGCTTGCTTCGGTACCACCGTTTTCCGGAAGCCCTCTATCTCGTCGTATTCGCCGGCGCGACCGACTGGCTGGACGGGTACGCCGCACGCAAGCTTGGTGTGTCCGGCAAAACAGGCATCATCTTCGATCCTCTCGCCGACAAAGCGCTATTAGTCACCCTATTCCTAGCGCTCGCATACATCCGGCTAATTCCTCTCTGGCTACTCTGGCTCGTCATCGGCCGGGATGTCGTCATTGTCGCCGGAGCCATCTTGCTTCGTATATTTCGCAAAGTCCAGCGTTTCTCACCCTCCATCATCGGCAAGGTAAGTACCTTTTTTCAAATCGTTTTCGTTCTTTTAGTACTCCTCCTGGCCACCTTTCCTGTCCGGGTTTTCCTCTGGCTGGAAATCACGGCCCTTCTCCTGACCACCCTCTTTACTGCACTCAGCGGAATCGGCTACATCCGCAAGGGCATTCAGTTAACCATGCGCAAGCAGGTGCAGGCTCTTTAATCCGTCGATCCCGATTTTTTTAGCATTTCTCATGTCCCGGCGCAAACGATCATTGACGGCTCGATGGGCGGAGAGTAGCCTGTGTATATGGAGCCGTGCGTCGAAATCTTTCAACCATCCCGTTTGTATGTACGGGCCGGTTGGGTCGCCCTGGCAGGTTCTCTCGTCTGCATCCTTTGCGGTTTTCGGGCCCCGCTTGCCTTTATACCTGGATCTTTGTGCGCAGCGACCGGCGCGGCGCTGTTTTGGCTCGGTGCCCGGCCTACTATTTACGTCGGTGAAACACAGTTAAATATCGGTAGTCGAGCCATTGCCTGGCAGGAACTGCGCCAGATCAACAGCAGCCGCTTTATTTCCCCCTTGGTTCTTAGTCTCAGACTCACCAACTCCCGAAAAAAGCTGCTGATCTTTCCTGGTGAGCCGGAACGAATCGACCGCTTGCTGCGCCAGTTGAAAAAGCGCTCCTATTTGGCCTCTTTCGATGGTGTGGCGTACCGCGATTATTGTACTTGGACTAGCATGACCGCTCTGCACGGCGACAATGGGGCCGGCGACCAACCGGCTAAAATGCTGAGTAAAGAAGACGAAGACGAAATCGTGCGGATGTATCAAAAGCTGAAGACGGTGGGACGCCTCGACTCGCGTAAGACGGAGTCGAAAACTCCCGACGAGGATTGACAGGACGTCTCTCCCCAGACTTGCCTATCGCCGATGAGAAGATCCAGAGGTCGGGGGTGTCTCGCCTTTTGCTTACTAATCATTTTCCTACTACTACTGGGATGGGTTTTTCGAAGACCTATTCTCACGGCCATCGGCAACTCGTTTATTGAAAATGACGGCGCGCAAAAAGCAGATGCCGTGGTGGTATTAGGAGGTGACGACTACGGAACGCGCATCACCAAGGGGGCTCAATTGGCCACCACCGGTTATGCGCCTTTCGTTATCGTCAGCGGCCCTCCTATCTTGGGAGAACATGAAAGCGATATCACGATTCATTACGCCGAGACGAAGGGCTATCCCGCCGCTTTGTTTCACCCACTTACGAATGAATGCAATTCTACGCGGGCTGAGACGGCCTTCATCGGGCACTATCTCAAAACGCAAGGAATTCGTAAAATCCTACTTGTGACGAGCAATTATCATACCGGAAGGGCCGCCTACCTGATGCGCGCACAGAATCCCTGGCTGTGGGTAGTGGTGATTCCAGCGCCGGATAACTATTTCAGCGCCGATAGCTGGTGGAAAACGCGCGGTGGCTTGAAAACTGTTTTCTATGAGACTGTGAAGCGCATTGCCACTTGGCTCGGAGCCTGATGCTGAAATCCCTCTCTACACTCTGGCCTTATTTGGGCCGTTACAAACTCGGGCTGACGCTGGGAATGGGCGCGCTGCTGATGAAAGATCTTCTGGGCGCATTGCTCCCCTTGATTATCAGGAATGGCGTCGATTCGCTTACTCGCGGTTTTCAATTGAAGGTCGTCATGCAGCTTGCGGCCCTTTTGATCGGGGTGTCGCTGGTGAAAGGTGTTTTTCAGTACTGGATGCGGGTCGTCCTCATCGGAATCTCACGCGATATCGAGTACGATCTCCGTAACGATCTTTTCGGCCATCTCGTCGAGCTGTCGCAGGATTTCTACGCCCGCTTCCGTACCGGCGATATCATGGCGCGCAGCACCAACGATCTGAATGCGGTTCGTATGATGCTTGGCCCCGGCGTCATGTACTGCACCGAAACTTTGATGACGCTTATCTTAGCGGTAGCGATCATGCTGAATACAGACGTGAAACTGACGTTGATTTCGCTGATTCCCGCCCCTATCGTGTCGGTAGCGGTCGTGCTTTTTGGCCGCCGTATTCATACTCGCTTTGAGCGTATTCAGCGGATGTTCTCCGATATCAGCAGCCGCGTCCAGGAAAATCTCTCCGGTGTTCGCGTGATACGCGCTTATGCCCAGGAGGATGCCGAGGTGGAGCAGTTCGCGCGGCTCAACAAGGACTACATGCGGGAAAATATCGGCTTGGCTCGCATCCAAGGGCTATTCATGCCCATGCTGCAGGCGCTGATCGGCATCACGTTTCTGTTGGTGCTCTGGGCGGGCGGACGCCAATTGATGCAAGGCAAAATCAGCCTGGGCAGCTTTGTTATGTTCAATACCTACATGGGTATGCTGATCTGGCCGATGATCGCCTTGGGCTGGGTGGTGAACTTGATGCAGCGCGGCACGGCTTCGCTCAACCGCATCAACCAAATTCTGCATGAGCGTCCAGGCATTGCTCTGCCGTCCTCGGGAGTCGTGCCGGTCCGCGACTTATCGGAGGACATTTCCTTTCGCCATGTCGTGATGAGCTTCAGCGGGCGCGATGCTTTAGCAGGTATCGACCTTACCATTCGCGCGGGCGAAACAGTGGCCATCGTGGGACACACCGGAAGCGGCAAAACGACGTTGGTGAGCTTGATTCCCCGGCTGCTCGATCCAACCGGCGGGTCGGTTTCGATCGGAAACAAGAATTTGAAGCAATTCGATCCCGAGGCACTGCGGCAGGAGATCGGGTTCGTTCCGCAGGAAACATTCTTATTCAGCGCCACCTTGGCGGAAAACATCGCCTGGGGTGTGCCGGACGCGACAACGGAAGAGATTTATCGGGCGGCCGAGGTTGCGGGGCTTGCGTCCGACATCGAGACATTTCCCGATGGTCTCGATACGATCATCGGCGAACGCGGCCTTACTCTATCGGGCGGTCAAAAACAGCGCGCGGCCATCGCCAGAGCTGTTCTAAGAAACCCCAGCATTCTGATTCTCGACGATGCGCTGGCAAGTGTTGATACAGTAACGGAAGAAAAAATATTGAGCGGCTTGGCTGACGTCATGCAAAATCGCACCACCATTCTCATCTCTCACCGCGTTTCCACCGTGAAGAATGCCCATCGCATTGTTGTCTTGAGTCACGGAACAATCGTGGAGATGGGAACGCATAGCGCTCTGCAGGCTCGCGGCGGCTATTACGCCGAGTTGTACGAGAAACAACAGCTAGAAGAGGAACTGGAGGCGATTTGATCTATGTCGGAGCAACACTTAAGTAGGCGAACTTGGTTAGGGGTAGTCCCGGGAGCGGCTGCTTTCGCATGGTCCGCGACGAGCGCGATCCATGCTCAGGAGTACAAACTCGGAGGCGCGGATTTCAAGCTTGGCGTAGCGTCTTATTCGTTTCGTAAATTTACACGCGCCCAGGCGATTCAGATGACGAAACAATTGGGTACGCCTTATCTGAATATCAAGGACGCCCACCTGAAGATGGACAGCACGCCGGCGGAAATCGAAGCAGCTAAACAAGAGTTTAAAAACGCCGGTATTGTCTTGACTGGGGTGGGAACGATCTACTTCAAAAGCCCTGATGAAGCGGATATCCGGGGCAAGTTCGAGTACGCGAAAAAACTCGGCGTCCCCTTAATTGTGGCGGGGCCGACGACAGAAACTCTGCCCAAACTAGAAAAATTCGTCAAGGAGTATGACATCAAGATCGCTGTTCACAATCACGGGCCGGAGGACAAGTACTTCCCTACCCCGCAAAGCGTTCTAAAGATGGTGAAGGACATGGATCCGCGTATCGGGTGTTGTGTCGACATCGGACATACGGAACGCGCCGGAGTCAATCTGATCGACACCTTAGCCGAAGTTGGTCCACGCCTGCTCGACATGCACGCGAAAGATCTCAGTAATCTCAGCGAAAAAGAAAGTCAGGTGGCGGTGGGCGAGGGAAGAATACCGTTCGGACAGCTATTTCTCCAGCTCATCAAAATGAAATACGACGGCTGCGTTAATTTGGAATATGAGATCAACGCAGACAATCCCATGCCCGGCATGCAGCGCAGTTTCTCCTATATGCGCGGCGTGTTGACCGGCATCAAAGCGTCCAAGTTTTCCGCTTGATGCGCGGGTATTTCGATGATGGTCTGTGTGCCCTGCCCCAGATTGCTATCGACAGATAGCCGGTAGCCACGGCCAAATAAGACGCGCAATCGCTCGTTCACATTGTTTACTCCGATTCCTTGCTGCAGCAGTGTCCCTAGCTTCGCTTCCGGTATGCCGACGCCGTCATCTTCGATGGAGATAAACAGGTGCGTGTCATTCAGCCACGTTTTTAATCGGACCATGCCGCCCTCTATCTTGCTGGCGAGCCCATGCTTGATGGAATTCTCAATAATGGGCTGCAGAATCATGCTGGGAATCAGCCAATCCAAAGTTCTTTCGTCGATCTCTTTGTGGAAACGAAGCTTATCGCCGAAGCGCACCATTTCAATGGCCAGATAGTCGTCGATGAAGGAGAGTTCCTCGCGCAGGGGTGACAAGTTTTCCGTTTTACGCAATAGTCGGCGAAGTATTTTGGAAAGCTGGTAGACCATGCCGCGTGCGCGATCGGGGTCGATGCGGATCAGCGTGGAAACAGAGTTGAGCGTGTTGAAAAGGAAATGTGGATTGATCTGATTGGTGAGCGCCGCTAGACGAGCCTCGGTCAGCCGGGCGCGTTGTGATTCGAGCTGCCGCTCGACACGAAAGCTGCTCCAGATGCGGATGGGGAGCGAGACAGCGAACAATGTTGTGGCTGCCAGCGCGACGAAGCCTAGGAGAGTAATGGACGGTGTGCGGTTGAAAAGGAAGAACGTTCCCCCACGGCCGGTAAACAAAAGGTGAATACCGCAGCGCAGGAATTCCGCGACGATCGCGATCGCATTGCAGACGACGTTGAATGCCGCCAGTTCCAACACGCGGCGCTGGATAGCTTGCGGATTGATACGTAGAATCTGACGAAACAACCGGTAAAGGTTGAGGTCGACAAACGGTGAGAAATACCAGACGTCCTCTTTCACGGGAGCCAAATCGTGCATGAGGCCGCCGAGGATGCCGGTGGCCGCATACAAAGGCATCGACATGAAGTCGCCCGTAGCAACGTCGGGAAGACAGACCGCAAGACCGGTAAGAAGCCCGCTGACGTAACCGCCCAGCATGCCGGCGATAATGCTGCCTTCCATGGCGAGATCGATGGCCTCATACTGGTGATGGCTGAGGATGCGCACCTCGGCGCTAGCGCCGAAGATCAAGGAAAAGACCAGGGCAAGTTGGAGACGTTCGCGCACGGTGCGTTCGTCGCGAAAAACCACTCGCTGAAATCGGGCAAAGCGCATCAAAATACTGGCGATTGAAGCAGAGACGGCTATCTTGATGAGCAGGGCGGCGAGTTGCTGTTCCTGGAGCATGAATAGGATGGGCTTCGGCTTTTATGATAGAAGGTTGGCACCGGATTGGAGTGAATTGGCGGAACTAGAGTTGCGTAAGGTCGCGGAAGCTGATTTTCCCAGCCGTTTTGGTTCGTTTCGTATTTATGGCTTTGAGGGAGTTCGCCCGGCGGGCGTGGAGGAGGCCATGGTGCTGAAACTGGGCGATGTGACAGACACCGAAACGGCTCCGCTGGTTCGTATTCATTCCCAATGCCTGACTGGCGACGTTTTCCACAGCTTGCGATGCGACTGCCGGTCGCAGTTGGAACTTGCGCTCGATCAGATTGTGGCAGAGGGACGGGGGTTGTTGATCTATGAGCATCAGGAGGGGCGCGGGATTGGGTTACTCAATAAACTCCGGGCGTATGAGCTGCAGGACAATGGGTTCGATACTGTCGAAGCTAACGTGAAGCTAGGGTTCAAACCCGATTTGCGGGATTATGCTTTGCCGGCCGCGATTGTCCGCTATTTCAATGTCACTGAAGTACGACTGCTATCTAACAATCCCGAAAAAATGGCTGCTCTAGAGGCGGCGGGGATCAAAGTAGTAGAGCGGGCTCCGATTATTGCTCCACCTTTGGAGACCACGCGGGCGTACATGAAGACAAAACAGGAGAAGATGGGCCACTTGTTCTAGGAAGGTTGGTGCTACCATCGTCAGAGTTGCGGGCCCTTAGCTCAGCGGTCAGAGCAGGGGACTCATAATCCCTTGGTCGTAGGTTCAAATCCTACAGGGCCCACTACTTAGCCGGTTTTTACGAAACGAACCGGTATGGGTTTGTTCCTCAAATATTCGTTTCGGAGAGTAAAAGCCATGAAATTCGTTGTTTTCTGCTTGTTGGGTTCGTTTCGTATTTTTGCCGCAACACCGGGGGTGGATGTATATCCGGCAAAAGAACTGCGTCAGATCACCGAGCAACTAGCGGCTAAGAAGAGCAAGTTTGCGAGCCGTGATTTGAAGCAATACCAAAAGAACTACACCCTTCTTGCCGAGAGAAGTAGCGATGGCTCGGCGGAGGTTCACGAGCACGAAGCTGACGTTTACTTTGTGGTGAGCGGCGAGGCGACCTTGGTAAGTGGAGGCAAAGTCGTCAGCCCGCACACGCAGAAGCCGGGTGAAATCCGGGGCACTGCCATAAGCGGCGGGGAGCGCCAGCACCTCGGCACGGGCGATGTAGTTCATATTGCGGCCAACGTACCCCACCAGCTTCTAGTTTCCAATGGTACTGTGTTCTCCTATTTTGTAGTTAAAGTGACAGATCAGACGCGGGAATAGGACGGTACTTACAGCGGCATCGCCCCTTTTCTGTGTATACTCAGAAGGCACGAATATGGCGGCACGTCCTACCTGGTCAGGCCAGTTGAGAATCTCGCTGGTGTCGTTCCCGATCCGTCTCTATCCTGCGTCGGAGTCAGCGCGGGAGATTGAGTTTCATCAGATTCACAAGCCAAGTGGCAAAAGAATCAAATATCAGTTGACGGTACCGGACGTTGGTCCGGTGGAGCGAGACGATATCGTCAAAGGCTACGAGTACAAACGCGGCAAGTACGTCACGTTTGAGTCGGAAGAATTGGAGCAGATACGCAAGCCGCAGAAACACACGCTGGACATGGTTCAGTTTGTGGCGGCTAATGAAATCGATCCGGTCTATTTTGACAAACCGTACTATTTAGTTCCGGAGAACAATGCGGCAAACGAAGCGTTTGCCGTGGTGCGCGAGGCCCTCTGCCGCGAAGGCAAAATCGGTCTGGGACAGCTTGCCTTTACCGGAAAAGAACATCTAGCGGCGATCCGCCCCTGCGGTCGCGGGATGATGCTCGAAACATTGCGCTACGGCGAAGAGGTGCGGAAAGCGGCGCCGTATTTCGAGGATATCGGCAAAGTGGTGGTGGATGACGATCAACTAGAGCTTGCGAAGGAGTTGATCAAGCGCAAGACGGCGAAGTTCGATCCCGAAAAATTCCACGATACCTTCACCGAAGCCGTAAAGAAGCTGATCGAGGCCCGCATCGACGGCGAGGATGTTCCAGAGACGGAGCAAGCACCGGCCAGTAACGTGATCAACTTCATGGACGCTCTGAAGAAAAGCGTGGCGGCGGCATCCGGTAAAACAGAAGCTGCGGCTTCGCGGCCTGCGGCAAAAAGGCCCGGGAAAAAAGAAGCAACAAAAAGCCGCAAGGCCGGGTAATGCCGTCCGAGTCGAAAAAAGGCGCGCAGGAGTTGCTGACCAAGTATCGCGCCAAGCGCGATTTCGTAATTACGAAAGAACCCTCCGGCAGCGAAGATACGGCAGAAAAGGCGGACCAGCTCAGCTTCTGCATTCAAAAGCATGACGCCACCCACCTGCACTATGATTTTCGTCTAGAGCTGGATGGTGTATTGAAAAGCTGGGCGGTGGCCAAAGGTCCAAGTTTTGTTCCACGGGAGCGGCGGCTGGCAGTCGAGGTGGAAGATCATCCACTAGCGTATGGCGGATTCGAAGGCATCATTCCCAAGGGTCAATATGGAGGCGGCACGGTGATGCTTTGGGACCGCGGCACCTGGACGCCGTTGGAGGAGCCGCATGCGGCTTTCAAAAAAGGCGCCATCAAGTTCGAGCTGCATGGGCAGAAACTGACGGGACATTGGACGCTGGTTCGCATGCCTCCCCGGCCGAAGGATCGGAACCCTAACTGGTTACTGATCAAAGAAAAGGACGCAATCGCGCGACTGGATGGGCCCAGCTTGCCGGAGAACGACGATGAAAGCGTGTTGAGCGGCCGGACCTTGGAACAAATTGAAGCTGACGCAAACAAGGTGTGGCAGTCTGGGAAGCCGGAAGAACGGGCCCAAGCTAAGGAAGTAGGACGGAAGTCAAAAAGCAAGACGGCCGTATTGGATTTCATCGAGCCGGAACTTGCTACCCCGGCAGAAACTCCGCCTATCGGCCCCGAGTGGCTGCATGAGATGAAGTTGGACGGCTACCGTCTGCTGGTCCGCGTGGCGGATGGTAAGCCTACTTTGTTCACCCGGCGCGGTCTGGACTGGACCAAACGTTTTCCGGAGATCCGCGAGGCGCTAACAGCAATGGCGCAGGATGCCGTGATCGATGGAGAGGTCGTGGTGCTGAAGCCCGACGGCACCAGCGACTTTTCGGCTTTGCAGGCGCGCTTGGCTGGCGATGGAAACGCGGAGATGTTTTTCATGGCCTTCGATCTGTTGTTTTTTGACGGCGAAGACTTGCGTGCGAAACCGCTCACCGTTCGCAAGCAGCGTCTGCGCTCGATTCTAGAGCCATTTCAAAAACGCGGACGCATTCTTTACACCGACCATGTGGAGGGTGCCGGCGCGGTTTTTCTCAACGAAGGCTGCAAGGCGGGCTTGGAGGGTATTATTTCGAAGCGTGCCAGTTCACCGTACAAATCGGGCCGGAGCGGCGATTGGTTAAAGATCAAATGCGGTCGTGGGCAGGAGTTTGTCATTGGCGGGTTTGTTCCTCCCAGCACTGGACGTGGAGGGATCGGTTCACTTTCGGTCGGCTATTACCAGGACGACAAGCTGGTGTATGTAGGACGGGTGGGCACCGGCTTCAGTGAGGCGATCTCTCGCGACCTGCGGCGCAGGCTGAATGAACTGGTCAACAAGACTTCCCCCTTTGCGGGACGCCTTCCGCGCGAGGCAATGAGAGGCGTTACCTGGGTAAAAGCGGAGTTAGTAGCGGAAATTGCCTACACAGGATTCACCTCGGAGGGAAGCATACGCCATGGATCATTCAAAGGTCTGCGCGAGGATAAGTTAGCGAAGGACGTTGTATTGGAGCAGCCAGCCGCCGCTGCGACTGTTCCTGCCGCTCCAGCAAAACAGCGAGCCGAGGCGGAGGTACAAGGCGTGCGCATCAGCCATCCGGATCGGGTGGTGGACGAAGAATCCGGGCTAACCAAAGGAGGGTTGGCCGACTACTACGCCGCTGTTGCCGACTGGATCTTGCCCCATCTGAAAGACCGTCCGCTGAGCTTTGTGCGTTGTCCGGAGGGTGCCGGTTCTGCCTGCTTTTACCAGCGCCATCTTCCAGCGGGCATACCGTCGGATGTCCAGCCAGTTCATTTGACGGTGAAAGGGGAAGAAGAAACGTTTCTTTCGATCAATGACCTAAGGGGATTGCTGGCGCTGGTGCAGTTTGGGGCGTTGGAGCTTCATCCCTGGGGCGCACCGAACGATCATATCGATCATCCTGACCGTTTAACTTTCGATCTCGATCCCGACGAGGAGGTTTCCTGGGCCACCGTAGTGGAGACCGCTTTTGTTGTGCGGGATCGGCTGAAAAAACAGAAGCTTTCAAGTTTTGTGAAGACGACCGGCGGCAAGGGCCTGCATGTGGTGGCTCCGTTAGACGGAGGTCAGGATTGGGAGACTGTCAAAGGGTTTGCGCATCGGTTTGCCGCGCACTTCGCAGAGGAGCAGCCGGACCACTTTGTGGCGGTGATGAGTAAGAAGGCCCGCAAGGGAAAGATTTTTATCGATTACCTGCGCAATGAACGCTCTGCTACCGCCGTGAGTCCTTATTCGACAAGAGCACGAGCAGGGATTCCGGTGGCGACGCCGCTAAGCTGGACGGAGTTGTCTTCCGAGGTTGATCCTCGTGGATTTACGGCAACCGCGGTTATGGAGCGGCTGAAGAAAGTGAAAAAGGATCCCTGGGCGGGATTTTTTACGAAGAGAGGCAAGATCTCACTTGCATGAACGACAATTACTCAAATAGCGCTTGCTTATTTTGAATTTGCTCCTGATTTCGTCGCGAACGGCCACTGCTTTCTGCACAGCATTTTGTTCATCGGCTGCCCGGTTTAGAGGAATCTCCATCACCGTAAATCCAACTTGCGATCCTGACTGATCGGCAAGCGGAAGAAGCAGATCGTAAATTCCTTCCTTGCTGATTTTCGTCACCCACGGTTGTCCCGTCGCCAGATGCTGTAAGTCCTTTGCGGATGATCGTTTTCCGATTTTGGCCGGGATGTTATTCGCGATAATGGCGCTATCTGTCTCTCCCGGGGGCACAGCGTGTATACCAAGCTTGTGGATTTCAGGATGCGCCGCTTTCGTTTTCAGAACCAACGCCTGCGCAAAAGGCGCGTGGACAGGTATCTTCGAAGGTTGCTGTTGCGCTATCGCAAGTACAGATAAGAGGATGTCGATAGTTAAGAGCGGGAGAAGTCTCCGGGTAGCAAAATTCAGCATCATCGGCGGGTAAATCCTTCCTAAGAGGTTACACACCGTTGGTTACAGGCTGATTAAATCGGGTGGATGCTGTTGGTGAAAGTTCGTTCGATTTTGAAACTCGCGTCCGAAGGCAATAATGCGATTTTCCGAGAACGGTGGGCCAACGATTTGCAAGCCGATCGGTAGTCCATTGACAAAGCCACAGGGAATGCTAAGGGCAGGCAGACCCGCCAGATTGGTGGCGGGCACCAAACCCGCACCAACACCTTTTTGCTCAGGGCGTTTCGGTGGAGTTTCGTCAAACGGCTGGTCGGAACGGTCGGGCAGACTGAAGCGTGTCGGAGCCACTAATAAGTCGAGCCCGGCGAAGAGTTGAGCGAACGCATTACGAATCTGCGAACGGATGCGCATGGCTTTGAGATAGTCGAGCGCGGTGTAAGTAAGCGAGGCTTTCAAGCCATCGATCTGCGATTGGTCAGCCAATTGATCGACTTTGCCGGTACGAATGAGGAATTCAAAAGCAGAGGCACCTTCGGAATCGATAATGGCTCCGATCACCGGACCGTAAGGGAAGTCGGGTATTTTGGTTTCGACCATCTGCGGACAGAAAGACTTCACGACGGCGAGCGCGTTGGCGAAGGCAGGACGCAACGGTTCATCGGGCCATTCCGCGAAGTCGATCTCGGCGTAACCGATCTTCATTTCGTTGAAACGGCGGTAGTACTGGGGCGTGAAATAGAAGCTTTTATGCGCGGAACCCGGATCGTCGTCATCGCCTCCCGCGATTTCATGCAGAACCAAGCCGCAATCGTTGGCGCAGCGGGCCAGGACGCCGATCTTGTCGAGCGTCCAGGAGAGCGCCATGGCTCCGGCACGGCTGACCAGACCGTAAGTGGGCCGCAAACCGCTCACGCCGCAGAAGCAGGCGGGAGTGAGAATGGAACCGGATGTTTCCGAGCCGAGCGCGTAGGGAAGCAGGCCGGCGGCGACTGCAATGCCGGAGCCGCTGGAGGAACCGCCGGACCAGCGGGATTTATCCCAAGGATTGAGGCCTGGGCCTTGCAGCGATGCCGAGGCCGAGCTATAACCGCCGCCTCCCGCTAATTCAACCATGGCGAGTTTGCCAAGGAGCACGCCACCCTTGGAGTTGAGACGCTTCACTACCGTTGCGTCGTAGTCGAAGACTTGATCTTCATAGGGTTTAGCACCCCACGTGGTGGGATGTCCGGCAACGCTGAGCAAATCTTTGACGCCATAGGGAATACCTTGCAAGGGACTGCGGAAGCGTTCGCGCTTTAGATCGTAGTCGGCGTCCTTCGCCGCACCGTGAGACTTCTTGGTGAGCGAGAGAGCGAGGGCGTTGTATTGCGGCCCGATCTTATCCAAACGTTTGCCGAAAATCCTGGCCAGATCATGGGAAGAGATCTCGCGAGCTTGCAGGGCGGCGTTGAGTTCGGTGATCGTCGCGAATGGGACACGCGCGTGGTCGAGCTTGTTTTTCGGATTTCCCATGAAGCGTTACGGCTTGAAGGCGAAGGCCGGTTCGATGTTTATCGGCACTTCTATTTTGGAAAGGCGAATGCTGACCTGATGCACATCGTCATAAGCTTTTTGGAGCTTTGCTTCGGGAGTCGCTTGCACTGGAGCCGGAGCAGGTACGCCTTGTGGCGGCTTCTTGGAAGTGTTTTGGGCGCGGAGGGATGACGCAAGCAATGGCGTGATTCCGAGCAGCGCGGTCCAGCGACGGCGAGTAATGCGCGGAGAAGAGGTGCGGCGAGCGCTCATGGGTTGATTATAAGGGGCGGCCAGGTTTATCGCAGAAGGTATGTGGTTTGCGAGATCGTGACCGGTCAGGGATTTAGTCGATGATGACCGCACGTTGCAAAGTCAAGCCGGGAGTGAGAGCACGACAAGGCCGGGTATCTTTTGAAAATGGCGCAGATTGTTGGTCAAAACGCCATAATCTTGTTCGATTGCGGTTATCGCGATAAGCAGGTCGCTGAAAGGAACGATATTTCCTTTGGCGGCTTGTTCACCCTCGATTTGACCGGCAAGCCACGCGGCCTGAGTTGTGATTGGATGAACGGGCACAAGCCTGATCAGTTCCTCGATATATTTACGACGACGCTCAGAAATTACCAAATTTTTTGAGCGATAGATCCCATGCACAAGTTCAGCGACAGTCACTGGGGAGAGGGAAAGATTTGTAGGACCGTATGTGCGGAAAACATCCTCGATAAAATTTGCGACGGGCTGCTTCTTACGCTCAGCGGTGATGACCACACTGGAGTCCAGCACTAATCCCAATTGGGAGGATTGCATGGCTGCTGGTGATTGGCAATGATTTCTTCTAGATCATTGCCAAAGTCGTCATCAAGAGTCACCGTAGAATTTCGCTGCTTAGCGTCGGCGAGGATGTCCAAAATTGGACGTCCACTCGGTTGTGTCGGCTTAAGTACAGCGACGGTCCGGTGGTCCTGTTCGATAAAAACTTCTGTTCCTTCGCGGACCTTTGCGAGTACGGCGGTAATATTCTTGACCAACTCGGCTTCCGTCATGTGAATGGTGGCCATGCAGTTGATGATAGCTAGAATTTTCGGTTGTTAAAAACGAGCAATCTCCTTATTTGGCGAGCAGATGCAATTACAGGTCTTCCGAATGTGCCAGAGTTTCAAGAGCCTTCCCTACCAGCCGGTATTTTGTCCATTCGTTCATTGGCACCGCGCCTAGTTTTTCATAGAAATCGATAGCGCGTTGATTCCAGTTGAGCACTCCCCATTCCAACCGGCCACAACCGCGTTCCGTTGCAAGTCTCGCTAGGTATTTTAACAGCGCAAATCCGATTCCCTGGCTGCGCAGATGAGGCTTTATATATAAGTCTTCCAAATAGAGCCCGGGCTGAGCTAAAAACGTGGAATAAGTGGGAAGGAACACGGCGAGGCCCGCGCATTCCCCATCGTAATAGGTCAACAGTACCTCGGCTGCGGGTCTGCTACCGAGGAGTGTCTCGCGCAATTTTTCTTCGGTTGCCGTGACGAAATGAGCAAGTTGTTCATACTCCGCGAGTGCGCGAATCAGATCGAATATCACCGGAAGATCCTGTTCCGTCGCTGGGACGATCCGTAGCTTGGGCATGCTCTTACCAGTCTATGTAAGAATCCTAGTCAAGCATAAAGGTGAATACGTTTCGAATCGCACTTGCCAACATTCGAATTCCGGCAACGCCCGACGAATCAATCCGTTTGACCGAACAGGCTATTGCTCAAGCGTCCAACGAAGGAGTCGGCCTGATCTGTTTTCCGGAATGTTTCGTTCCCGGGTATAGGGTGGGGAAATCGGTGCCTCCTCCTGATCCAGCGTTTCTTGAAAACGCGTGGTCGACCGTTGCAGCGGCGGCGGCGAAGGCGAATGTCGCGGTGATCCTGGGCACGGAATGCATAGTCAATTGCTCTTTGTTAATCACAGCACTGGTCATCAATCGAGATGGAACAATCGCTGGATTCCAAGATAAAGTCCAACTTGATCCGTCCGAGGATAATGTCTACTCGCCCGGCTGTGAGAGGCAGGTGTTCCAAGCCGGTCCGCTGACATTTGGCATTGCGATTTGCCATGAGGGTTGGCGCTATCCGGAAACCGTTCGCTGGGCTGCTCAACGAGGCGCACACATCGTGTTTCACCCTCATGTTCATGAAGCCGAGCCGGGCAGCTATATTCCGACGAGTTTCGCAGATCCTGCGAACTCATTCCATGAGAAAACAGTGTTGTGCCGCGCCGCTGAGAACACTTGTTATTTTGCGACAGTGAACTGTGCAAGCGCGGGATCGCCTACGACGTCGGCGATAGCACGGCCCGATGGCAGCCTATTGAGCTATCAGCCGTACGGGAAGGAAGGATTGCTTATCGCGGATATCGATTTAGCTGCGGCAACCGGGCTTTTGGCAAAGCGATATAAATCCGTTTAGAAGCTAGTGTTCGGAAACGGACGATGTAGTCCCATAGACGGACAACTTAGATGGTCGATGTGTTGCTAAGTGGCTTGTTTTCTATGGCACTTGCAATGGCTATATTCGTGCATTATTGATAGGCATGATCCAGACGCTTATCCGTGAGTTCCTTCACTCTCTCCGGCAGTTTCGAAAGCAGCCGAGATTTTTCTTGACCTGTGTCTTTACTCTGGCATTGGCCATTGGCGCCAGTACGTTGATCTTTTCGGTAGTAGAAGCGGTGTTATTGAGACCGCTTCCGTTTCGTGATCCTTCACGACTGGTGCTGGTCAAAGAAAACGTCAGTTTACTGGGAAGCCAAGCGGCTAATTTGCCGGCGCCCGATGTGCTGCGGTTTATCAACGACACCCATAGTTTCGAAAGCGCAGGCGGATTTGTTGGAACACAAATGGAGTTTTCCGGACGTGGCGAGCCGGTGCAATTACATGCCATGCGCATGACAGCAAGCGTGCTTCCCACTCTCGGAGTGAAGCCGATATTAGGAAGGTTTTTTACGCGACGGGAGGACGATACCAGCCAATCGGTAGCCATACTGAGCTATCAACTTTGGAAGAGCCGTTTCCAAGGAAATCCAGAAGTTCTGGGACAGCATTTAATGCTTGATCGCAAAACATATGTGGTAATCGGTGTGATGCCGCATAGTTTTGAATTTCCACTGACGACGAGTAGCTTAAGTGAGACGCAGATTTGGATTCCGATGAGTTTTACGAAAGGTGAAAAGGCCGACGCTGGCGACAACTGGCGTTACGGTTTAGTAGCACGACTAAGAAGTAGCGTAACACGCGGTCAAGCGGAGACGGACGCAAATCGAGTGGCCAAAAACATTCAGGCGGAGTATCCAGCCAAGATGAATGTAAAAATTTCGGCTGTATTGATCGGTTTGAAAGAAGAGACCGTACAGCAAGCGAGGCCGTTGATTGATGTTTTGTTCGGGGCGGTAACGGTGGTGCTATTGGTGGCCTGCGCGAATGTAGCAGGGCTATTGCTAATTCGGGCGGTGAGAAGGCAGAGAGAAGTGGCTATCCTTGTTGCACTGGGCGCGCCTCCCAGCGCAGTTGTACGGCAGCCAATAATTGAGAGCTTGCTCCTGAGCTGTGGTGGAGCCGTAATCGGAGTGCTGCTGGCGGCCTTGTTTCTATCGTTATGGACGAAGTTGCTCCCGGATACTCTGCCGCGTGTTCAAGAAATCAGGCTGAACTGGAAAGTCGCGGAGTTCGCAATGGTGCTGGCGCTGGTTACAGGTTTTATTTGCGGGCTGGCTCCGGCGATCTCGGCGCTGCGTACGACAGTGACCCGAGTTTTGCAGCACGGTGTGGGTAGCGGGCAAAGTGTGGGGCATGTGCAACTGCGTTCGCTACTGGTGGTCGGCGAGATTGCGGCAGCAATCGTGTTATTGACCTCGGCTGGGTTGCTGGTCAGAAGTTTTGAAAATATGCGGAACATAGATCCCGGGTTTCAGCCGGACCACTTGATAACAGGTTCATACACGCTGCAGTATGTGGATTATCAAAATCAGGGACAAATTAACTATTCTCACGAGGAGGTTTTGCGGCGGATTCAACGACTACCTGGGGTGAAAGCAGTCGGATTGTCGAATTCATTACCAATTATGGAGCCGGATTCTATACGTGCTTTTAACGTGGAGAGTTATCGACGACGGAGAGGAGAGCCTGTTGCGACTGAAGCCAATGCTTACGTGGTGGGAAATTTTCTTCAGACGATGCAGATCCCGTTGCTGCGCGGACGATATCTCAACGACAAAGACACTGCAGATTCAATACCCGTGATTGTAGTGAATCGGACATTGGCGGAGCGCTATTGGCCGGGGCAGAATCCCGTTGGCAAGAGGGTGCGTTGGGGGTCGGAGGAGGCTAATTATAAGCGGCCCTGGATGACTGTGGTGGGCGAAGTGGCCGATACGAAGCAGGGAGCGTTGGATACGCAGAACATGGCACAGGCGTATGAGCCGCTGGTTCAGTATGGCGCTGAATTCGGTTCCATCGCCAACAAGATGGGGCTCCACGGATCGACCATGCGAATTGCGGTGCGGACCCAGTACGATCCGCAATATGCAGAGGGCGGTATCCGGAGAGCGGTGCAATCGATGGATAGCCGACTTCCTGTTACCAATATGCAAACGATGGAACAGGCCGTCAGCAAAACCGAAGCTCCCCGGCGTTTCAATACAGGCGTTGTTTCCCTGTTTGCTTCAGTAGCAGTTGGGTTGGCGGCGCTGGGCATCTATGCCGTAATCGCGTTTTCGGTGGCGCAAAGGACACATGAGATGGGAATCAGAGTAGCGTTGGGCGCACAAGCTTTTCAAGTAATGAAACTAGTGTTAAGTGGAGGGCTGCGGTTAGGATTACTCGGTTGTGCGATCGGGGTCTTGGGAGCCATCGGTGTCTCGAGGTTGCTGAGCAGCTTTTTATTTCAGGTGAGTCCGTTTGACCCGCTCATCTATTTTCTAGCGGTCTTTGGAGTACTATTGCTGGCCTGTGCCGCTTCGTTTTTTCCGGCATTGCGGGCAGCGGCCGTCGATCCGATTGAAGCATTACGGGTGGATTGATGGAACTCGGAAGCGTAAGCTAGATACTGCGCACGGGCATGCCGACAATATCGTCTACTTGCAAGGTTTCTTTGACAACAAACGGCTCGCCATATTTCACACCGATGAGATTGCCGTAGAAACGGGCGACGGCACCGAGCCTTGCTTCCACTTCTTTATGAGAGGGGAAGAGTTCGGAGGCGGTTTCTGAATCGCCGTATTGCGAGGTGTAGCTGAGAAGCGCGGCCATGCGGCGATCGAATTGACGCGAAATGTCTACCACGAAGGAGGGCGTGACGTTGGCGTAAAGAGAAGAGTAAAGAATTTTGAAGGGGCGATGAGGAGCTGTTTCTTCCTCCAGGCGAGCTAGTCCGGCGAGAAAACAAGCTTCGTAGCCGATCTCCGACGCGCGATAGTGGTCGGGATGACGACCAGTCCAATAGGGAAGAATGACAACGCGGGGACGGATATGCCGAATGACGCCGGCGAGGGTCATACGGGCAGTGATGGTGTTTTCCAGGCGGGCATCGGGCCAACGCAAATTTTCACGCCAGGAAAGCAGCAGATGTTGGGCAGCGTCCTTTGCCTCTCGGATGCGGAGATCGGGCGTTCCGCGGCTTCCCATATCGCCGGCGGTTAGATCGAGCACGCCGGTGCGGTAGCCTTGCTCGGCCATACGGATTAAAGCGCCACCGCAGGTTTGCTCTACGTCATCGGGATGAGCGGCAATTGCCAGAACATCGAGCGGATCTAGATTTTCAAATGGCTCGTTCGGATCGTGCATGAATGGGTCAATACGAGTATCGCGGACGCTTGGTTTGAAAAAGGCGCAGAAGCAGAAGTCCGCCGAGAAAACCGCCTACGTGAGCAAACCAAGCCACGCCTCCTCCAGTGCTGGTAATACTGCCAAAGGAAGTCAGCCCGCTAAATAGTTGAATGGCAAACCAATAAACTAACATCACCGCGGCAGGAAGCTCAATGGTGGTGATGAAGATGATAATAAACACCAGGGTGACAACACGCGCGCGGGGATAGAGCAACAAGAAGCCTCCCATCACGCCTGCGATGGCTCCACTGGCGCCGAGGGTAGGAACGGGGCTGCCAAAGGTCATCATGAGCTGGACGATGGCGGAAACAACCCCGCAGGCCAGGTAGAAAACCCCAAATTTTGCGGGACCCATCAGCTCCTCGACATGCGAGCCGAAAACCCACAGAAACCACATATTGCCGATGATGTGCAGCCATCCTCCGTGCAGAAACATGGAGGTGATCAGCGCGGTGAGATGAAGCTGGTCCGGAACTAGCGCGTATTGATAGATGAACTGGTTCTGCAGGTAATGCGGCAGAGATATCTCATAGAAGAAACACAGAACATTTAATGCAATGATGGCCAGAGTCATTGCAGGCGTATTCTTACGAAAAAGTAGTGCGCGAAGAGGAATCATTGAGCCGTCTCAAACTCCTTATCGGCAAGACGCTGCGAAATCTGTAGATCATTACGAAGGGAGATTTTTCCAGCACAGGCAGAATCGATCAAGGCGTTCACTTCGCCGAGTGTGGGAAGATGCCCTCGAGCGCCGATGGCGGTGCAATTGATAGCCGCAGCGGCGTTCGAGAAACGAAGGGCGGCATCCATGGGCATATTGTTCAGCATGGCGTAGCAAAACGCGCCGTGGAAAGCATCGCCGGCTCCGGTCGTGTCCAGGCAACCGACATCGAAGGCGGGTTCGTAGGTCCATTGGCCGTTTCGCAGCGCAAGCGCGCCACGGTCGCCTAGAGTCATGGCTGCAACGGGAAACCGGTATTCGCGCTGCAGCATTTGCAATGCAGCAAACGGGTCGGACTCGCCCGTCCACTGACCTGGCCACGAAGAACTAGCCACGAGGTAGTCGACTTTCTCGAGGACGGCCTCAAAGCCAGGGTAGACCGTATCGACGTCCAGCGAAACAGGAACACCGGATTGGCGAGCGATGTCGGCCGCATACTCAGCCGCTTCCATATCGAAGCCATCGATGTGGAGAAGACGAGAGTTGGCGATATCTTCGCGCTGGATATCGGAAGGAGTAAGTCGCAAGCACTCGGGGCGCTGCCATAGAACGGTGCGCTCGCCGGTACTCTGATCGATGAGGATGTAAGCGGTTTGATTGGCGCAGTTTTCACGAACAATGAGGCTGCTTGTATTGACGCCGGTGCCGTCCAAACTGGCAGCTTGCACCTGGCCGCGATGATCGTCGCCGATGGTGCCGACATATTTTGTAAGAAGACCTAGTTTGGCACAGGTAACCACCGCGGTGGCGATTTGACCGCCGGGACTTAAGCGCTCCTCCGCGAATGGCACTTTACCGGCATAGGGCGGAAATTTCCGCAGTAACAACAGAGTATCGGTCGCATTGAGGCCGATTCCCAAAAGATCGAAAACAGGAGGCAATGTAATCTATTTCTAACTATTTTTGGATGGAGTTAGGAACCTTATATAAGTAGATGGTGTGGGTGGCGCCGCTGCGACTTTGCGTTTCCACGGAATTGATGGTTTTCCATCCGGGAATGGGGTAATCGTAAGAGATAACTCGCGTATTGGGGCGCAGATATCGTTCCAGGTTAGGCCGCAGACTCTCGTTAGCGGTGGTGGCCAGATATAGAGTGACCACGCTAGCGGAACTCAAGTCGGTTTGCATGAAATTGCCATGAATGACCTTGACCCGCTGCTGCAGCCCAGCCTTTTTGACGTTTTCCGCCGCGATTTTTGCAAGGCGCCCGGAAATTTCCACGCCCACGGCGCGGACATCGTAGCGCTTTGCGGCTGTAATGAGAATGCGGCCATCGCCGCAGCCGAGATCGTACAGAGTTTCGCCCGGCTTTAAGTCAGCCATTTGCAGCATTTTGTCGACGGCATGTTCCGGCGAACGGACATAGGGCGCCAGATTGTTCTTGAAATTGTCCAAATCCGGCTTTTGGGCAAACAAAAAACCGGAAGGGACCGCTGAAAGCAGACACAAAATCGATAGGCTAGGCACGACCTGCTTCGAGCCAAGCACTCGGAATTTCATAACCTCACCTCACCCTGAACTTTCTCTAGCTTAACCTGAATAGCCGAAGTGCGTAGCAAATATTCTCGGGAGCTACTTTTATCGCGAACCGCCCATATCCAACGTTCTGGAAAGAGCGTGTTGCTGCTTCGAGCGTAGGATTTGGTCCAGCATATCCGAAGTGGAGAACCACAGATCCCGAGGCCGCGAGATAGTGTACTCCGTCCCTTTAAAAGCCTGCACCGCATGACCGATGGAATCTTTCCAAGGAACAGCCCGGGGATCGAGATTGTAGTTCATGTAGAACACAGGAGACTCAACAGTAGCGATGCGCCGCAACTCCTCCGGGGGTACATCGGCGTTCAGCATCGTCTTTGGACCGGCAAAAATAAAGGCGTCCGTATGAGGTACCGTGACGATCTCCTTTTTGATCAGGTCTTCCAGGAATTCGGCCTCGGTGCTTTTCTGGTCGAGATGCTGCACACTGACGGTGCCCAGCTTCATTGTCTCGAGTGAATGTCCAAGGGCGGAAAAATCGATTGGCCCGGAAGTTTCCTGCTCATAAAGGATACGTCCTTCTTCCATATTGAAAGCGACCAAAGAGATTTGGCCGACATGAGGGTCACGTCGAATCGTTTTTAGAATGGTAATCAAAGCATCGGTATCGATGCGCCGCAGCGCGGCCGAGTCTTGTTTTTGCGGAGCAAAGTTCACCAACAGCTTTACGGAAAGATTGCCGTCCGCGTTGGATGCGGTTGCCTGCATCCCGGCGTTTGCATGGGTGGAGAGCAAATCGGAGCCGTTGCCGCTGTCGGTTGCAAATGGCTGAACGGTTTCCCGAATCTGACGCGGGCCGATGAAAAGCGTCATTTGCCTATCCTTTTGCGGGAGCGCTGCATCGTACTCCCACGATGAAGAGCAACTGCGCTCCAAGCGGTCGCGAACCAGCCAATCGACATGATACTGACCTTCGCCAAGATCGATGATGCCTTGTAAGGAAGCATCCCCCTTCGAATCTTCGTCGACGGAAGGAACGCGAATATGCTGAACAAAATAGGCGGGATGAGATTTATCGTTCTCGGGATAAACACGGAACAAGACCGTAAGGACGTTTTCCCCGCCGTCCAGTTCCTTTAATGGAATGGCGAGGGTGTAGCCGGCATGAAAACGAAGATCGAAGCCAAGCTCGGGCTTCGAAGGAGTGACGGAACAGGGAAGATCGTGGCGGATATCATTGGACTCGAGAATTTCCATGTCCGAAGGATTCAGGGTCAGCGGCTGACCTGCGGTATGAGGTTTGATAAGCGACTGCGGGACGGCAGTAGGCGCAAGGCAAAATAGCATTGCAAGAACAAGCGCGATTCCAGACCTGTTCCGATGTTTTTGCAACAACGGCAGGTCCGAGGCGGTGGTTTGCCGCGGCGGACACAACTGAAAAGATCGCGATGCCATAATCCCCCAAGTTACTGTCGTTCAGCAATTCACAGATAAGCAGTGAATCCGATGACCTCATTATGATCTGTTAATGGGCTAATTTCAAACATGTAATGATCCTAGTACTTTATGAAATATGGGCGGGGTGGGGAGAAGCGGTGACGATACAGCCGGTTTCGGCGAGGGGTGGTGGACGCATGTGCTACATTTCGATTGATTATGGCTTCCCGCAGCGTTAATAAAGTAATTTTGGTTGGGAATTTAGGCCGCGATGCCGAGACGAAGTTTACGCCCTCCGGAGCATCCGTCACCCGGTTTTCGGTGGCGACCACACGCCGATGGAAAGATCAGCAGACCAACGATTGGAAAGAGGAGACCAATTGGACGAACGTCTCGGTTTGGAGGCAGGAGAAGCTGGCCAACTATTTGACCAAGGGGAAGCAGGTCTACGTCGAAGGGCGTCTGCAAACACGAAGTTACGACGACAAGGATGGTAAGAAGGTTTATACAACGGATGTCATCGCGGACGACGTCATTCTGTTGGGTGGCCGGGGTGAGGGCGGCGGCGACTTTGAGGGTGGCGGTGGCGGAAGCTCTTACGCATCGCGAGGAAGCGGTGGCAGTCCGGCGCGGGGCGCTGGAAAACAGGGCGGCGAAGATGCCGGGCATGAAGGCGATTCTTATGGCGGGATGGGTATTTCGGATGACGACGTGCCGTTCTGATCGACCGACCGGTTATGAGAGCATTACAGGTTGAAGGTCCAGGCAAGGTTCGGTTGGTGGATGTTCCGGCACCCACACCGCAGACCGGCGAAGTTCTATTACGTGTCCGCATGGTGGGTATGTGCGGATCAGACTTGAATACGTTTCGCGGTAAGAATCCGCTGGTTTCGTATCCGCGTATTCTTGGGCATGAGATTGCCGCGACCGTGGAGGATGCCTCGAGCGCTGCAAACGCCGATTCTCTTCTGGGCAGCAATGTCACTGTATTGCCATACACAAGCTGCGGCCAATGCGCCGCCTGCCGCCAAAGTCGCTTCAATGCCTGCCAATTCAACGAGACATTCGGCGTGCAGCGGGATGGGGCGTTAGCCGAGTTCATTGCCGTTCGTGCTGAAAAAATCTGTAAGGGAGATGGCCTCACGGTTGAACAGCTTGCGCTGGTGGAACCGCTAACGGTAGGTTTCCATGCCGCCGCCCGGGGTAGAGTGACCAACAGCGACATCGTAGGCGTTTTTGGTTGTGGCGGCGTCGGGTTGGGCGCTATCTCCGGCGCGGCCCAGCGCGGTGCCACCGTCATCGCCATCGATGTCGACGAAGCAAAGCTACGTCTGGCCCAAGCCGCCGGTGCTGACTTTGCCATTCACTCGCAGCGCGAGGGTCTGCATGAGCGATTGCTGGAGTTGTCAGAAGGCCGCGGTCCCGACGTTGTCATCGAAGCGATCGGCCTGCCCGAAACGTTTCGCGCCGCTGTGGAGGAAGTGTGTTTTGCCGGCAGAGTGGTTTATATCGGCTATGCCAAAGAAGCCGTTTGTTACGAGACGCGCCTATTCGTACAGAAAGAGCTGGACATTCTAGGCTCCCGCAATGCGACACCCGATGATTTTTACGCGGTAATCGGGATGTTGCAAGCGGGCCGTTTTCCCGTCCAACAAACAATCAGTAAAGTCGTGCCGTTGGACGAAGCAGGGGAATCACTTGCACAGTGGAGTGACAACCCGGCGAAGTTCAGCAAGATTCTGGTGGATGTTTGTTGTTAAGCATTGGCAGGTAAGCACCGGTAACGAAGCATGTTAAGAAAAGGCGTTTTGAATCCGGCTATCAATTCGCTGATTAGCCGCGTGCGCCACACGAACACCCTGGTGATAGCCGATCGCGGCTTTCCGTTCTGGCCCGAAATCGAGACGGTGGACATCTCGCTAGTTGACGATCTTCCCTGTGTAGCCGATGTATTGCGCGCGCTGCTTCCCAATTTTTCAGTTGGACACGCCTTTATGGCGGAGGAGTTTCGATCGCATAATTCTTCGGCCGTTCAGCAGAAATTGCAAGAGTTACTTTGCGAGAGCACCATTATCTATGAGCCGCATGCCGAGTTCAAAATGCGAGTTCCGAAAGCAATCGGCCTGATTCGCACCGGGGACACGATCCAGTACGCGAATGTGATTCTGCAATCGGCTTAGCGCAAGCCAAGACCATGCTTACGATCGACGCTCATCAACATTTTTGGCATTACACAGCGGAAGAGTACGCCTGGATAGATGACACGATGCCAATCCTTCGTCGTGATTTTCTTCCAGCGGACCTTCAGGCCGCTACGGAGGGCTGCGGTATCGATGGAGTGGTTACCGTCCAAGCAAGGCAGACGATGAAGGAGACGCATTGGCTTCTGGATCTCGCTTCCCGCAATGAATTTATTCGTGGCGTAGTTGGATGGTGCCCCCTGCTGGACCCTCGGTTGCGAGACATTCTTGAGCCGCTAAGTAAGAACGAAAAACTTAAGGCGGTCCGGCATGTTCTACAAGACGAACCCGATGAGCGGTATGTGCTTCGTGATGACTTCAACCTTGGCGTGAGTCAACTAAAAGAGTTCGATTTGGCTTACGACATTCTTGTCTTCGAGCGTCATCTTCCACATGTCATCGAGTTTGTGAAACGCCATCCGAACCAGATTTTTGTGTTGGATCATATGGCAAAGCCTCGGATTCGCGACGGTGCGCTTTCACCATGGCGCGAAAATTTAAACAGGCTGGCTGAGTTTCCAAATGTCTGCTGCAAAATCTCTGGGATGGTGACCGAGGCAGATCACGACGCCTGGCGCGACGAAGATTTAGTCCCTTATTTCGACGTTGTGTTGAAGGCGTTCGGTCCCCAGCGGCTTCTATTCGGATCCGATTGGCCGGTCTGTTTAACCGCCACCACATATCGGAGATGGTTTTCGGTTGTCCGCAAGCAGATAGCAGCTTTGAGCGCTTCGGAGCAGGGCGCCATTCTGGGGGGCACGGCTGCGCGCGTTTACCGTCTTTGATCTGTCGATTGCAAGCTAATGGGAAGCCGGCGAAATCTTCAGCACGTAAGCATATTCACCGGTTTTTTGCGCCGGTAGCTGAATGTGCAGCCCTTCGTTGTCGCGCATCCATTTCAATTCCAAAGGCGAACCTAGTAAACGAACCGTGGCGATATCGAAAGCACCGCTAGTCGATCCTCGCGCTAATGATTTGATCGTCAAACGGCCATCGTCCGGCCAGGCAAGCGCAGTTGCATATAGAGTACCGCCCTTTGTCGTGAAACGGATATCCTCGCTTGAGTAAGGCTTGGTGGCCGCGTCGTGAAATGCGCCGCTGGTTACTTTCGTAGGTCCTTCGCCATAAACCTTCCACGGCCGTGTGGCATAAATCGCTTCGCCGTTAACGGACAGCCAACGACCCATGTCGAGAAGAATATGCTGTGCCTGCTCGGGAATGGTACCGTCCGGTTTCGGTCCGACATTCAAGAGAAGAGAGCCGTTTTTGCTCACCACATCGACCAATTCGCCGATCAGTGATTCGGGGGACCGAAATGTATCTCCCTCGATGTAGCCCCATGATTTGACGCTGATGGAGGTGTCGGTTTGCCAGAACTCCGGGCGAATCGTATCGAGCTGCCCACGTTCGATATCCAACACGGCCGCTCCTTCGGGATAGGCCTTGTATTTGTAATTAATCGCCGCAGTGTAGCCGTACTTGGCAGCATCGTTATAGTAGAAAGCCGCAAAGCGTTTTAAATAAGGCTCTACCTCTTTTGTATTGATCCACCAGTCAAACCAAACAATTTCGGGGCGATATTTTGTCACGATTTCGGTGGCACGAGCCAGCCAATCATCCAGGTATGCTTTATCCGGATGGGCAAAAAACTTTTGGCCGTTCTTATCGGTCACTCCGGCATGGGCGGGCCCATAAAAAGCAGCGTAGCGCGGATCGCGCACGTCAGAATCGAACTCGCGTCCACCGTTCATGAAAAAATAATGCTCGATGCGATGGCTGGATAGCCCGAGATGCAGGCCGGCCGCGCGCACGGATGCTCCTAGCTCGGCGACGACATCCTGCTTCGGACCCATCTTGGCGGCGGTCCAGTCAGACAAGCCGGAGTCGTACATAGCGAATCCGTCGTGATGTTCCGCGACAGGAACAACATACTTTGCACCGGATCGGCGAAAGAGTTCTGCCCATGCCGACGGATCGAATTTGGCGGCGGTAAATTTAGGGATGAAGTCTTTATAGCCGAACTTGTTTTCGGGTCCATGGGCGGCAATCTGATGCTGGTAGTCCTTGCTTCCTTGCAGATACATGTTGCGCGGATACCATTCGTTGCCGAACGCGGGAACGGAGTAGACGCCCCAGTGGATGAAAATGCCGAATTTGGCATCTAGATACCACTCCGGCACCTGATATTTTTTTAAGGATTCCCAGTTCGGCTGAAACGGACCGGCTTGCGCCTCTTCATCGACTTGCGCGATCAGCGCGTTGCGCTGTCCATCGAACTTTTGCACGGATTTTTGCCAGAGCAAGTCATCGGCGTTCGGAGACTGCGCGAACACTGCCACGGCAACCGAAGCCAAAAGAAGAATTTTGCATCCCATGTGGTTTATTGAATTCAACTATATAACTCGACGCTGCCTGCAATGGAACTTTGGAGACCTTCCTTCGTCGGTAACAACAATACTCTGGACCTCATCCACTCTGATGAATTCGGAAGGAGAGCTTATTATATGGCCGCAAATCACGGCGTTGTATTTCTCGGACCTGGTAGGGTCGAAGTCCAATCGATTGACTACCCAAAGATGGAAAATCCGGAGGGTAAACAGATCGAGCATGGCGTTATTTTAAAAATAGTCGCCACTAATATCTGCGGCTCGGATCAACACATGGTTCGTGGACGCACGACAGCCCCGAAAGGACTTGTGCTGGGGCATGAAATTACAGGAGAGGTGATTGAAAAAGGAAAAGACGTTGAGTATCTCGCGATCGGCGATCTAGTAACCGTTCCTTTCAATGTCGCTTGTGGACGCTGCCGTAATTGCCGCGAGCAGAAAACCGGCATCTGCCAAAATGTAAACCAGGATCGCGCTGGAGGTGCCTATGGATACGTCGATATGGGTGGCTGGGTAGGCGGCCAGGCTGAGTACGTCATGGTGCCGTACGCCGACTTCAATTTGCTTGCCTTCCCCGATAAGGATCAGGCGCTGTCAAAGATTCGCGATCTCACGATGCTTTCCGACATCTTGCCTACCGGCTTTCATGGTGCAGTTACCGCCGGCGTTGGGGTGGGTTCTATCGTCTATGTCGCGGGAGCGGGTCCGGTTGGACTGGCGGCGGCTGCTTCGGCGCGGATTTTGGGCGCGGCCGTGGTCATGATTGGCGACATGAACGGAGAGCGGTTGAAACACGCCAAGACAGTAGGGTTTGAGCCGATTGATTTGAGTAAGAGCGACAAGCTGTCGGAGATGATCGAACAAATAGTAGGTGCACCCGATGTGGATGCCTCCATCGATGCGGTTGGGTTTGAGGCGAAGGGCCACGGCGATCAGCACGGAACCGAAGCACCGGCAACGGTGTTGAATTCGTTGATGACCATTACCCGCGCTGGGGGAGCAATTGGCATTCCGGGACTTTATGTGACAGAGGATCCGGGATCGAAAGATGAAAACGCACAACAAGGCAATTTGCGCATGCGCCTTGGGCTTGGCTGGGCAAAATCTCATGCCTTCTACACAGGCCAGACGCCGGTGCTGCGATATAACCGACAGTTGATGCAAGCCATTCTTCACGACCGCTTGCCGATTGCGACAATCGTGAACGCTACCGTGATTGGGCTACAAGATGCGCCCCAAGGATATGAGGATTTCGATAAAGGCGCTGCTAAGAAGTTCGTCTTGGATCCTCACGGATTGGTAGCAAAAGCTGCTTAGCTCTTCACCTGCAGCAGAATGGCAAGAAAAGGGGGAAAGTTCGGGTTTGCCGCGCTTTTCCTTTCTCCCAACTTTCATCTTGACGGCCCATCGATAAGCAGCGAAGCTAGTTTTTGCAGAACTCGTCCCGGCAGCTTACTATTATTACGCTCTGTTCGGCAATCACTATTTTCTTTAGTGCCTTCCTCATTTTCCTCGTCGAGCCTTTAATCGCAAAGAAAACAGTTCCGTGGTTTGGTGGATCGGCGGCCGTTTGGTCGATCTGTCTGGTGTTCTATCAAACGGCTCTATTACTCGGCTACTTATATTCCCGCGTTCTGACAAGATTCTTCCGCGTGCAAGTACAAGCACTTATACACGTGTCCCTTCTTACGGTGTCTCTGCTGTTGCTTCCCATCGGGCCAAGCGCGCGTTGGAAACCAGTTGCATCCGATAATCCGACCTGGTTCATTCTGGAGATGCTGACGGCGGTTCTTGCACTTCCGTTTATCCTGCTTTCCGCCACCAGTCCTCTATTGCAGGACTGGCTTGGGCGCGGCGGTTATCGAACTCCCTACCGGCTTTTCGCGCTGTCGAATTTTGCTTCGCTTGCCGCCTTGCTGGCTTATCCGTTTCTCATCGAGCCGGCGTTCGACGTTCCTGTGCAAAGCCTGGGGTGGTCTGTCGGCTACGCCGCGTTTGCTTTATTATGCGGATTTTGTGCCTGGTCGGTCGCGCATGGCCAACTCATACCGGAGAAGTATAGAGCGGTACGTGGTGATTTGAACATCTCCACCCAATGGTATTGGTTCGCACTGGCGGCATGCGGCTCCATGCTGCTGCTGGCAGTGACCAATCACATCTCGGAAAATATCGCGGCCGTGCCCCTGCTTTGGATTCTGCCCCTGGCTGTCTATCTACTCACGTTTATCTTGGCGTTTAGTATGGAGCGGTTCTACAATCGCGGAGTGTGGATGCGCTTTTTGGCTTTGGCGATCTTTCTTCTTGCTTACGCCATCTACGATATTCGTTCCATCAGAAACATCGAAATCAGCCTGACCGTTTTTCTTTTTGGACTGTTTGTCGGCTGCCTGTTTTGTCATGGCGAACTATATCGCCTTCGTCCTCCCGCGGAAGAACTTACTGCCTTCTATTTATTCATGTCTTTGGGTGGAGCAGTCGGAGCATTCTTCGTGGGGATCGTAGCACCCAGAATATTCAACGGCATTTACGAACTGCCATTTACATTGTTCATCCTTGCCGCGCTTGCGCTGGCGCTTACTTGGCCTACCGGTACCTGGCCTGTTCGATCCGTTTGGATTGCGATTACCTGCTGCATGATCGTTTTATTTTTCGCCTACAGGAGGAACTTCGGAGCGCACGCTATCTACATGAACCGCAGCTTCTACGGCTCGCTACGTGTTCTGCAATCGCCCCATGCCGGCGAGAATGAGACAAGAAGTCTGTATCACGGGACCATTGAGCACGGCGCGGAGTTTTTGTTGCCGCCGCGCCGGTTCCAGCCGACCACGTATTACGGACCCGATTCCGGTGTCGGCATGCTTCTCGACAATTCGCTTTTCGAGCATTTTCAAGCGCAAGGGCCAAAACGTATCGGCATCATCGGATTGGGAGTCGGCACGCTGGCGGCATACGGGAAAGCAGGTGATACCTACCGGTTTTATGAAATAAACCACCAAGTGGTCGATGTTGCGGAATCGCTGTTTTTTTATTTGCGTGAAACGAAGGCGCGGATCGAAATTGTGGAAGGCGATGCGCGTTTGTCATTGGAGCGCGATTCCTCCGCGCGCTTCGACGTGATAGCGATCGACGCATTCTCCGGCGATGCCATTCCCGTCCACCTGTTAACGCGAGAGGCTTTTTCCATGTATCGGAAACATCTATCCTCCGCCGATGGTATTTTGGCGTTTCACGTATCGAACCGGTATCTTGAACTGGCGCCCATCGTGCGCCAACTAGCGGACGAGGCGCAATGCACTGCCACCCTGATCCGGAACAAAAAGAACGACGATGCTTCGATTGCCGCCGCGGATTGGGTTCTGGTCACTCCCAAAAACACCGTTGAGTTGAGTTCCGCCGCAAAAGCGAAGATAGTGGCGATTCCCTCCCGCCGTGGGAAGCAGCCTTGGACCGACAGCTACAACAACTTGTTTGAAGTTCTAAAGGAGCCTAATTTCCGTGCGACTGAATAGAGGGAAAAGTACCCGAAGAAGTTCGTTTGTTTGACACTACAGTTACATGTGGAAATATCCTGTCGCTCTTCTGCTGATGGTGGGCACTCTGACGGTCTACGCCAGCATGGGGAATCAGTTTCAGTTTGCTATTCTCGGCGACCGCACCGGGGAAGCCGTTCCCGGAGTCTATGAGAAAACCTGGAGCGCGATCTCCGCGCATCATCCTGATTTCGTCATCAATGTAGGCGACACCATCGAAGGCGGCAACGATTTAACGGCAAATACGGAATGGCGAAAGATCATGCAGCTCATTGCGCGCTATCGTCCTTGTCCTTTATTTCTGGTTCCGGGAAATCATGATGTTTGGTCGACATCTTCTGCGGCTACGTTTCAGAAGTTCGCAAAACATCCGCTTCATTACAGCTTCGATTACGGCAAAGCTCACTTTACGGTACTTGATAACAGCCGCAGCGACAGTTTACCTGTGGAGGAACTAGCGTTTCTCGAGCAGGATTTGCAGGCCCATAAAAATCAGCCGCTTAAATTTGTCTTTTCGCATCGGCCATCGTGGATTTTACACGTGGTTTTGGCGAATCCGAACTTTCCTCTTCATCGGATCGCAAAACAATACGGCGTGAACTACATCGTTGCGGGACATATCCATCAAATGCTTCGTTTCCGGCTCGACGGGATCGACTATCTTTCGATGGCAAGTTCCGGCGGACACCTTCGGGGAGACAAAGCATACAAGGATGGTTGGTTTTTTGGTTACTCTTTGGTTGCTGTTAACGGACACTCGGCGAACTTCCAGATCGAAGAATTGGGTCCGCCTTTTGGCCGATCAAGGCAAAGCAGCCCGGAAGATTGGGGACCCGCGGGACTCGTCCGTTGACAATGTTGATAGATTTGCTGTTTGCCGCAAGCGTCCTCTATCGAGAAGTTGGTTCGTAAACAGATATTTGCCACCGCTCTCCGCGGCAACAAACAAATGTTGGTGCGAAAGAACTTCTCGTATTCGCTTTACCGCTGGTTCTTCCGCCACAAGATAGACGCGCTCCTTCCCCGCCCAGAGATGCGCCAGGTCATTGTCGGTGATGAAAACGTGAGGAGCATCCGGAGCATTTGAGCCGTACTCCAGGTTGTTGACACGCCCATTGAGCAGCAGCACGTTCTTATTTGTATAGAAGACAACCGAAGAAAACGTATAGTATTGATCGTCGAGAATGAGACGACCGTCGGGTAAGGCAAGTAGCGCATTGGCCAGCGGACGCGATGACAGGTAGGGGTTAAACGTCACCATCGCCAATCTTGCCGCATGCAGGAACACAAACATCATCGCCGCGAGGCTGAAGTACGCTGCCCGGCCGCGTAGCAGAAATGCGCCGGCAGCCCCAATGGCAAAAGCTATGGCGGCCAAACCCAAAGGCCAGCGCAGGTAGGCGAAAGACGCCAGCGTTAAATCACCCATATGGCCTAGCGAAAGCGTATACTCGGACGGGTGCTGTGTAAGAGCATTCGATATATCACCAGGAGTGGGCAAACTTCGCACTGAATAAAGCAGCCCGGCGGTAATGAAGCAGGCAACCGCAGAAATCAAGGCAGCCAAACGCAGGCTCCACCCATTCCAGAGGGATTCTTTTGCCATCGCAGAACCAAGCAGCAGGGCGAACGCCGGATAGCAGGGCATTGAATAGTACTCTTGCGTGGTAGAAAAAGTAAAGAACGTCAGAACAAAGCCGATCCAAATCAATGCCAGCAGAGCTAAACGGCTGCTCCGGTCCGCTGTTCCGTAGTGCAATCGAAAAGTGGACGGCAAGAAGATGCTCCACGGAAAAAGCCATAACAAGTGAAACAGCCAGAACCAGAGGCGCGGAACCGTGTTGTAATCGCGTGGATAGCGGAGATTTAGAAACCGCAGCAAATGTTCATTGATGAAATAGAACCAAAGAAATCCCTTGTATTGCCCTGGACCGCTATGCAAGGTGAAAACGAAATAGGGCGGATTCCGAAGCGTAGCAATAATATGCCACGGAGCGCCAATTGCTAAAACAATGAAAAGGCCCTGCCACAGATGCAAGCGCTTCCAAACAAAAGAGTGCCAAAGTTGGCGGGTGATAAGAAGATAAAAGAAGGCGATCCCAATCGGAAACACCATCGCGATAAGACCCTTTAAAAGTAGACCAACGGCGATACCCAAGGCATAAACCGCTGCCCAGAGCCGAGAATTTCGCTCCTCCGGTTCGATGGCCCTCAAAAAGCCCCAAAGCGACAGGGAGATAAAAAGCGTTAAGCAAACGTCGGGAATAAGAATTCTGGTGAACAAAAACAATCCGACACAGGTGGCGAGAACGATACCCGCGTAGACGCCTGCTTCGCGGGAGAAGGCCCATGACCCGATGCGATACACCACCCAACAAAGCAGCACAGCGGAGAGCACAACGGGAATGCGGGCCGCTACATCGTAGGTCCCAAACAGCTTAAAACAGACCGCCATCAGCCAATACCAGAGCGGCGCTTTTTCCAGGTATTTGATTCCATCCAACTTGGCGGTTACCCAGTCGCCTGAATCCAGCATATTTCGCGCGATTTGCGCTTGTACTGCATCCACGTCGTCCATCAGGGATGGTGGACTAACCGCGCATCCGGCAAACACAATCAGCGCGGCGAGAATGACTAACCAGCCGCCGAAGCCATAGCGACGCATGGGCTATCTTCCACTACCTCTCCGGTTTGAATACCCCAGCGGCGAATCCACAAATGCAAAGTCATCAAGCCCCACAGATGATAGCCCCAATTTGCTCTGCGTGAGACATGCTGCTCCAGCAAGTTAGCTATTGAGCTAGGACTGCATATGCCGGCTTCTCGAATAGCGGCCGGACTCAACACTTCTCTCAAGAGAGGCAGAAGCGGCCCACGCAGCCATTCATGCGCTGGTATATCCAAACCTTCCTTTCGACGTCTTACTATTTCGACGGGCAGCTTATCCCGCATGAGGTGACGTAAGACTCGCTTCGTGGAACCCCCACCAATCTTCAGGGCAGGAGGCAGTTTAGCGGCAAATTCGACAATACGATGATCCAGAAAGGGCGGTCTTACCTCCAGTGAATGAGCCATGCTCATGCGGTCACACTTATAAAGGATGTCGTCCGGCAAATAATAATGCTGATCGACGTAAAGATAGCGTTGAGCGTTTTTTGAGCATACCGGCAAACCAGGCAGAGCGTCACAAAGAGCTTCCACAGACTCTCGCGGCCCATCAAATCCAAGCTGCCTCTGCTCATCCCGACTGAAAGTACCATTCCAGTAAAAGTGCGCTTCATCGCTGGGAAGCAACGTTCCGGCGAGGAATCGTTTAATTTTGTACTCCCATCCGATTTTCTCGTCGGAAACGGATAGAGTGCTGGCGGCCCGGCCGGCCCACCGCAACAGCGCGGCCGGCAGATGCCGAACTCTTTGCGCCGAGATGTCGGCAAGATAAGTTTGATAACCTCCAAAAATCTCGTCTGCTCCATCACCGCTTAGAGCGACAGTCGCATAACGCGAGGTCAGTTTGGAAAGGAACCAAACAGGAAGAGCTCCGGCATCGGCGCTAGGCTCGTCGGAGTAGAAGCTGATATCGTGGATTGCGCTCTCCAGGTCAAGATCATCATTGATGTCGAATTCGTGATGCCGGGTGTTATAGCGATCTTTAAGTAAGCGGAAATACCCGCTCTCGTCGCACTTTCGTTTGGAAAAAGAGATAGAGAATGTATCCAGCCGATTTGCCGATTCCTGTGCCGCATAGTGAAGAAGAGTAGAGGAGTCCAAGCCGCCACTGGCCCACACTCCAAGTGGAACATCCGAGATAAGATGCTCCTTTACCGAGTTTCGCAGCAAACAGTCTAACTCCTCGGAGGCAGCGGGAAGATCGATGTTGTTAACTGGTTGAAATACATTGCTCCAATACGATCCTGTTTCTATCTTCCCTTCGGTACACTCCAGCCAACTCCCTGGAGCAACCTTTTGAATCCCCTCCACAAGCGTGTATGGGCCGGGAACATAATTTAAGGAGAGAAAATAGCCGAGCCCTCGGCGGCAAAGTTGACGCGGAATCTGGGGGTGAACAAGAATTGCCTTGAGTTCGGATCCGAAATAGATGTCTCCATTCCGAACTGTGTAATAAAGCGGCTTGATTCCTACCCGATCTCTCACTAGAACCAGACGTTTTGCCGATCGTTGCCAAAAAGCGGCAGCAAACATCCCTCGCAGCTTTTTAAAACAATCGATATCCCAGGCAGCAAAAGCCCGCAACACTACTTCGGTGTCGCAATTGGAATGAAATTGGTGCCCGCATTGCTCCAGCTCCCGTCGAATTTGGGCACAGTTGTAAATCTCGCCATTGAAGGCAATCGTGTACTCTCCATTTTCGGTGCTCATTGGCTGATTGCCGCCATGGAGATCGATGATCCTGAGACGTACGGCAGCCAACGTCACGTCTGTTGCCTCAAAAAACGCCTGCTGATCCGGCCCCCGATGCCACAGGCTTTCGATGCCCTGCTGTATCACAGCGGTAGCCGACTTCCTACCGAAGTGAGTAAACCCCAAAATTCCACACACTTCTCCTAATCCCCCTTATATCGCCATCCATAACAATCCCCATTGCTACGGTGCTAATCGAAACGCTATGCCTATGAATTGTGCGAAAACTCACACCGACGAGCTTTGCCACTAAGTTTACTTAGCTTAACAGTAGAAAATCTTCATAGTTGCGGATGCCGACCAGCTTGGCTGTTCCTTCACAGCCACATGGTTGCAGTTTGCTCTCTCATTCTGAAAATTCACCGAAGAATAACAGAAATTGCAGGTCCAGCAAATGTGCGTAGAATCATCGCTTAAGCTTCTTCCGAGTGAAACTACTAGAGCTGAGTTTTAAACCTGCCCTCCTTGGAAACGGGTCTATTACTTGGGTAGCGAATTGTCCCTAAACAATAGTGCTGGCCTGGATTTCGTAATTAGGTATAAAACAATGAACCAAAAAATGCAGTCGGTAAACGATCTGATGATTGCCGGATTAACATATGCGTTGGACTTTGAAAACAAGGCTTCCGAAGAAGCAAAAAAGATGGCGGACGCATCCTCCAATCCGGAAGTAAAGCAGGTTTTCCAGCAAAGCGTTACGAAGGGCAGCGAATACGCGCAACGCATACAGCAAGTTTTTGAAAAAGTGGGCGAGCAGGTGCAAACGAATGAAAATCATGTTGCAAAGGCGATGATCAACGAAGTAGAGGAAATGATTTCGCACACTGATCCTTCGGCAGTGCGTGACGCAGCGTTAGTTGTAGCCGCGAATCAAATGCAACACTATCGAGTAGCCGTATATGGCTCTCTCGGTCACTATGCAGAACTGGTGAATCAATCGGAGGCCGCGCAACTCCTGAAGCAGAACCTTGAAGACAGCAAAGGTGGAGATGCAAAGCTGACGCGGATTGCCGAGGAGAATGTAAACACACAAGCAGCACACGCAACTGTTTAGGGTTAATTAGATTGTAAGTTTTGATAATGGGCCGCTTCGTATGTGTGGCGATTCCGATAGTAATCCCGAGCCCCTGAGAGTTGTCAGGGTCTCAAAGTTCAGGGAAGGTTAGGCGTAGGCGGGGTCTAACCGTTCCGGTTCAAGCCCCAATTCGGTAATCGCGGCTTGGGCGCGTGGCACATCGTACCGGCCCCAACGAGCTAATCGCGACAGCGCTGCCGCCGCTATACTCGCAGCATCGTTTTCAAAGTGATGACGCAGATGTTCGCGATTATCGCTTCGGCTGAAGCCATCCGTGCCGAGCGAAGTAAGACGGCCGGGCAGCCAAGGAGCAATCTGATCGACCACAGACTTCATGTAATCGGTTGCCCCGATAATCGGCATATCGATCTGGCCGAGCGCCTGCAGCAGATAAGGCTTACGCTCGGATTCGTTCGGATGCAAACGATTCCATCGCTCTACCGTAAGCGCGTCGCGACGCAGTTCGTTATAGCTGGTGACGCTCCAGACATCCGCGCCGACGCCGTACTTTTCTGCAAGAAGATGCTGCGCTTTCAGAGCTTCGTTTAAAATGGGGCCGCTGCCGAACAGTGTGACATCGCTCTTGCCGGTTTCCGACGCCTTGTATAAATAGAGGCCACGCAGAATGCCCTCGCGGATGTTCTCGCCCTCAGGCATCGGCGGTTGCACATAGTTTTCGTTACAAACCGTCAGATAGTAAAAGCGATCCTCATTATTCTGGTACATCCGGCGGATGCCGTCTTGAATGATGACGGCGATCTCATAGGCATATGCCGGATCATAGCTGATACAGGTCGGCACAACACTCGACAGTACGTGGCTGTGCCCGTCGTCATGCTGCAAACCTTCACCCAGAAGAGTGGTCCGGCCGGCAGTGCCTCCCATGAGAAAGCCCTTTCCTCGTGAATCGGCAAAGGCCCAAATCATGTCCCCGACGCGCTGGAATCCGAACATTGAATAGTAGATGAAAAACGGGATCATCGGCACGCCGAGATTCGCATAAGCGGTGCCAGCCGCGGTGAACGACCCAAGCCCACCTGCTTCGGTTATACCTTCTTCTAGAATCTGCCCATCCTTAGACTCTTTGTAGTACATCAACACGTCGCTATCTACTGGCTTGTAAAGCTGCCCGTTGCTGGCGTAGATGCCGCGTTCTCGGAACATGGATTCCATACCGAAGGTACGCGCTTCATCGGGAATAATCGGCACGACGTATTTGCCAAGCTCGGGCGTCTTCAGCAGAGCCTTGAGAATGGCAACAAAGGCAGTAGTGGTGGACGCCTCACGTCCGCGCGAACCGGCCAACGATTCTTTAAACAGATCGAGAGACGGCGCTTGCAACTCGATCTTTTTAGGCGAACGCGCGGGCAGATAGCCGCCCAGAGTCTGCCGCCGGCCCTGTAAATACTTGATTTCCGGACTATCTTCCTCAGGCTTCAGAAATGAAACAGATTGAATCATTTCTTTCGGCAGATTGAGATCGAAACGTCCCGATAAGTAGAAAAGCTCGTCCTCATTCAGCTTTTTCTGCTGATGAGTGATGTTCTTCCCCTCTCCGGCTTCTCCCAATCCGTAGCCTTTGATGGTTTTCGCAAGAATCACCGTCGGCATACCTTTGGTTTCATTCGCGCGCTTAAACGCGTTGTAAACCTTTACCGGGTCATGCCCACCACGGCGCAGGCGGCCGAGCTCTTCATCGGATTTATCTTCCACCAGCTTCAGGAGCTCAGGATATTTTCCGAAAAACTCCTTCCGCACATAAGCGCCGCCACGAGCTTTGAAGTTCTGGTACTCGCCATCGACGCATTCTTCCATGCGCTTCAACAGGAGGCCACTGGTATCGCGATTGAACAACTCGTCGTAATCGCTGCCCCATAATACTTTGATTACATTCCAACCGGCACCCCGAAAGACACCTTCCAGCTCCTGAATCACGCTGGAGTTTCCTCGAACGGGTCCATCCAAACGTTGGAGGTTACAGTTCACGATAAAAATTAAGTTATCGAGCTTTTCTGCGGAAGCAATACGCAATGCACCCAGCGACTCCGGCTCATCCGTCTCTCCGTCCCCTAAGAACGCGTACACCTTGCGATCCGTTTTTGGAATCAGATTTCGATTTTCCATATAACGCAAGAAACGGGCTTGGTAAATGGCATTGATCGGCCCGATTCCCATCGAAACGGTTGGAAATTGCCAAAAATCAGGCATCAGCCAAGGATGAGGGTAAGAAGAAAGTCCGGGAGTGTCCCGCAGTTCGTGCCGAAAATTCAGCAGGTGCTGCTCCGATAAGCGGCCTTCCAAAAAAGCTCGTGAGTAGGCGCCTGGTGACGCGTGACCCTGAAAATAAACCAAATCGCCCGGTTGGCCATCGTAGCCGCCGCGAAAAAAATGATTGAAACCCACTTCCGTGATCGTCGCCAAAGACGCGTAAGTGGAGATATGACCGCCGATATTGGGATCGTATTTATTCGCCCGCACCACCATGGCCGCCGCGTTCCATCGGATGATGCTCTTAATGCGGCGTTCCAAGGCGCGGTCGCCAGGATACGGCGACTCTTCATGCGCCGGTATTGTGTTCAGATAGGGCGTATTCACCTTCTGCGGGGCAGAAACGCCGAAATTGGCAGCGCGGTCCAGAAGCTGTTCCAGAAGATAAGTGGCCCGGTCAGGCCCAGCTTCATCCACCACCTGCTCTAGAGCTTCGAGCCATTCCGACGTTTCCTGTGGGTTGAGGTCAGTTTGGCGTTCTTCTTTAGTTTTGAGCATGGTTTGTCGTCAGCGAAATAACAGGGTAAATCTTACAATAACTTTGTTGGCTCAAACAGCGCAATTCTCCCGCCCCATAATAACGTTCCGAGGTGGAGCAAATGCACCGGGAAACGGATTCCCCAAAACAATTATCGCCTATCGCTTGCATTTCGGAAGTTCATCAGTCATCCTAAAAGGTTTTCGGAGAACAACTACTTTCAATGAAGGTGCGAGTCCTCTATCATGACCACTGTTTCGATGGGTCGGCTTCGGCGGCCTACATGACTAGGTTTTTAGAGAATAAATTTTATCCGGGTGCCGAGTTCGACTACACGGGCATGGCGCACCGGGCCGATCAACTGTTTGCCGATAGTCTTTTCGATGGCGATGCCAATGCGATCGTCGACTTTAAGTACTCGGCCAATCCGAAGGTGACATGGTGGTTCGATCATCACCAGAGCGCATTCTTAACGCCGGAAGATGCCGAGCATTTCCGTCATGACACATCGGGACGAAAGTTTCTGGACCCAAGCTATCGTTCCTGTACGAAGTTTATCTCCACCGTCGTCAAACAGCGCTTTGGATTCGAAGCTCCCGATCTAGACGAGTTAGTGACGTGGGCCGATATTGTCGATGGAGCTCTCTATGACAGCGCACAGTCGGCTGTCGAGATGAATGCTCCGGCCATGCAATTGACATTGGTGATCGAAGGAAGCAAAGGCTCGAAGTTGGTGCAGAAGATCATTCGTGCAATGCAGCACCAGCGGCTTGCGGAAATTCTGACCGACCCGGAAGTCAAGTCCACGTATGAGACCCTTCATCAGAATCACTTGCGGACCATCAATGTGATCCGCAACGAAAGTTCGTGTGATCGTGGCGTGATTTATTTCGATCTGGTGAACTATGGAATCGAGGGCTACAACAAGTTCATTCCTTACTATCTGTTCCCTGACTCCGCCTACACGGTTTCGGTATCGACTTCGAGTTTCCGTACAAAGATATCGGTGGGCTCCAATCCCTGGGTCCGGGAGCCGCTGCGCCACAATTTGGCGACGATCTGCGAACGCTACGGCGGCGGTGGACACGCCAAGGTAGGGGCAATCAGCTTTCCGACCGGCGCGGTGATGGAAGCCAGACAGGCAGCCGCGGAGATACGAAGCGAGTTAAAGGAGTAGTAAGTCCCTTTCACCGGGGTAGATGAGCGCCGCACCTATCGCTTCATTCAGCTTCCGAGATGTGCTGCGCATCAAAACGATGCGGCGGATCTGGTATGCCCAGATCGTAAGCATTTTCGGCGATTTCCTTGCCTTGTTCGCCGTCATCAGCATCGTGTCGTTCCGTATGCAAGGGACGGCAGACCAAATTACCGGCGTTCAGATCTGGTACCTGCTGCCTATGGCGCTGCTGGGGCCCATCGCGGGAGTGTTCGTCGACCGATGGCCTTTAAAACGGACGCTGGTGTCGAGTGACTTACTTCGGGCGCTGCTCATTCTTCTTCTCCTAAAGGCACAAACGTTATGGCAGATCGATGCCATCCTCATGGGGGTAAGTATCGTCTCCACCTTTTTTGCTCCGGCCCAAACAGTCACCATCAGAAGCCATGTTCCACGCGAAGGACTTCTTTCGGCCAACGCCTTAATGCAGCAGGCTTTTTACATCATGCGGGTAGTCGGCCCAGCGCTCGCCGGCATCCTCGTCGGATTTTTCGGCGCGAATTTCTGTTATGTTGTGGACTCGATCAGCTTCTTGCTTTCGGCGAGTCTCATACTTTCGGTCACGATCCGAAGATCGGAAAACGCAGTGCCTCCCACCGGCAAAGCGCCTGCCGGCCAGATGAGAAGAATTTGGCACGAGATGTGGGAAGGGTCGCGCTTTATTTTCGGTCATCCGGCGATTTCCTTTGTTGTCTTGGCGATGGCGTCCGGCATGTTCACACTCGGGTGCTTTGGGCCGCTTATCGCTATCTATGTGCGCGAGAACCTCCATGCAAACGCCCAGACGTTCGGCGTGGTGAGCGGAATGATCGGCATCGGAATCTTGGTAGGATCGAACGCAATCAACAAAGCCGCCCGCCGCTTTTCGAATAACAAATTAGTCTTCGGAGGGCTTGGGGGCATTGCCGTTGGCGTTCTCTCCCTGGCAGCGGCACCGCTCCTCGCCGTGGCGCTGGGGGGCGCGTTCATCATCGGATTCGCGGTTGCCGCGATTATCATACCGGCGCAGACGTTGATACAACAAGAAACGCCCATGGAGTTGATGGGTCGTGTTTCCAGCACGATGATGTCGATCATCCTCGCCTCTCAATTACTTGGCCTGTTGCTTTCCGGGTTGTTGGCTGAACTGACCGGCGTACGGCAGGTATTTGCTATGTGCGCAGGATTGTTAGTACTACAGATTCTGGTTGGGAATGCATTTTTGCGAAGAAAAAAATTGGCTTCGGCAAAGCTGTAAAACCACTCTCAGCGGGAGCGGATTAAGTTGTCGGCTTGGGAATTAACTTCTCCAGATGCTTCGCCAGTATGTCCGCTTCGATATTGACGCGGGAACCAGGACGATAGCCCCGAAGGTTTGTCTGCTCGTAGGTATGAGGAATGATGGTGAAGCTGACAACGTCCTCTTCCAACTCCGCCACCGTAAGGCTCATGCCATCCACGCCAAGCGAGCCTTTGCTGACAATGTAGCGCGTCAGCGCTTGCGGAACGCGCAAGCGCAACCACCAATTTCCACCGCCCAACAACTCAAAGGATTCTATCCGTGCCGTGCCGTCGATGTGGCCAAGAACAAAGTGCCCGTCTAAACGGCTGTTCGCTTTCAAGGGACGTTCCAGATTGACAAGAGAGTCAGGAAACAAGTCACCCAGATTTGTGCGCCTGAGAGTTTCCGGGGCCAGATCGGCCGAAAATTGATCCTGACTGAGATCGACCGCCGTGACACAGGTTCCGTTCACCGCAATACTCGATCCTAAAACTGCATCGCTCAGCACGGTGGAGCACTTCACCGTTAAGCGAGCTCCGGTGGGTTGCGGTTCAAGCACAATGACAGACCCCAACTCTTCCACAATTCCCGTAAACATAGCTAATTCTTCGTCAGGTACGCTTCCACGGCAAATTCATCTTTCCAAACCGAATGCACCGTCAGACGTTCCACTAAAATAGCATCGGCCCGACGCATCCGTCCGATTCCTCCTGCCACGGGAAGACTTTGCAAGCCGCCCAGAAACTTTGGGGCGTAGTAGAACAATATCTTATCAGCAATCTGCGTGTCGAGCATCGCCCAATTCACCTTGCTGCCGGCCTCCACCATCAGCGAGAGATAACGTTTTTCGGCAAGGTGCCGGATGACTTTGTTTGGATCGGTACGGCCTCCTGCTCCGTCGGCGATCAAGACCTGAACACCGGCGGCTTCTAACGCATGTCTACGCTCAGCCGGAGCCGCCGACGTGCCGACAATCAGAAGATCGTCCTGAACACTTGTGACCATCTTGGACCGAAGCGGAATACGCAACTGAGAATCGAGCACGATGCGCAGAAGCGGTCTGCTACGCTCGCAGCCGGAGCGATCCGTCAAAAGGCAATCATCTTCAAGAACGGTTCCCAAACCCGTCAATATGGCGTCGGAAAGATGACGTACCCTTTGCACGTCGGCGCGCGCCACTTCGCTGGTAATCCACCCGTAATTATCCTGCGGAGCGGCGATCTTGCCATCCAGTGTCAGCGCCGCCTTGATGGTCACCAGCGGACGTCCCGTTTGCATAAAATGCGCGAACGCTTCGTTCAAGCGTGTTGCTGCCGCCGTATGGCTCTCGTCAATGACTACTTCTACTCCCGCCTCGCGAAGCTTTTGGAATCCCTTGCCGCCGACCTCAGGATTCGGGTCCGTTAGTGGAGCAATCACCCGCCTGATGCCTGCTTCAATAACCAAGTCTGCGCAAGGTCCTGTTCGTCCGCGATGAGAGCAAGGTTCCAGTGTGACGAAAAGCGTTGCTCCCCGCGCCGTTTCACCTGCTTCACGCAACGCGATCACTTCGGCATGATCGAGACCGGCCCAGGTATGAAAGCCCCGCCCGACAACCACGTCTTCTTTGACCACCACCGCCCCCACGGCCGGATTCGGACTTGTGCGGCCTTGTCCTTGCGCGGCCAAATCCAAAGCCTGTTGCATGTAGTCGTTGGTCATAGAAGAAGTGGCTCGATATCCTCCGTTAACCAAATAGTGACTCGACAAACTGCTCCGGCTCAAAGGGCAGCAGATCGCCGATTTTTTCGCCGACGCCGACAAAGCGAATAGGCAGATTCAATTCGCGGGCAATCGCAACGACAACTCCGCCCTTGGCTGTGCCATCCAGCTTGGTGAGCACGACGCCGGTCACTCCCGAGGACTCCGTGAATTTGCGCGCTTGCTCCAATCCGTTTTGACCAGTAGTCGCATCCATCACCAGCCAAACTTCATGCGGAGAGCCAGGAATTACACGCTGCGCGGTGCGCCGCATCTTTTCCAACTCCGCCATCAGATTTTCTTTGGTATGAAGCCTGCCGGCAGTGTCGACGATTACGTAATCCACAGCAGCCGCCTTGGCTGCTTGTAGGGCATCGAAGACCACTGCGCTTGGGTCCGCTCCGGTCTTTTGGCTGATCATTTTTACACCGGCCCGCTTTGCCCAAACATCGAGCTGTTCAATGGCCGCGGCGCGAAAGGTGTCGGCAGCGCACAATAACACTTTGCGGCCCTCGCCCAGGAAACGGCTGGCGAGCTTGCCGATAGTGGTAGTCTTCCCAGCCCCATTGATGCCTACCAGCATCACCACCGCGGGCGGGTTTCGAATCACACGCACCGGTGTTTCGGAGGCACTGAGAATCTCAAGCAGATGTTCGCGGATCAGCCCGCGTATTTCCGAAGCATCGCCGGAAATCTTACGGTCCATGCGTTGCCGGATGCGCTCCAGAATCTCCTGGACGGTACGGACGCCGAGATCGGCGGTGATCAGCGTATACTCCAGTTCTTCTAAAAGATCGGCGTCGATCTGCTTCTTGCCGGAAAGAACATCCTCAATCCGATCGACCAGGCCGGAGCGTGTTTTTTGAATGCCGGCCTTCAACCGATCAAGAAGATCGGGCTCGGTGGGAACCGAACCGAAAAGCGTCTGAATGGCCATGTAATAAAGGAATCAGCTTCAGTTTAGCAAGCGAAGGGCAGCCGCAAAAGTCTACGGGTTTCCATACCAATCCCGGAGCCGCACGTCGATTCCCGTCCCCGCCAGCTCGGACTTAAACTTTTGAACATCGGCATACGTCCGGTCTCCGTTGCGGTAATGATATGGATACACCACCTTGGGATGAAACTCCTTCACCGCATCGGCTGCCTCCTCGGGAGTCATCGTAAACGGTAGATTCATTGGCACAAAAGCTACATCGATGCTCTTGAGGGCGCGCATCTCGGGCGTACCTTCCGTGTCCCCGGCAATGTAAAAACGCTTGCCGCCATAGGTGAGCACGTAGCCATTGCCTCGTCCTTTGGGATGGAACGACCGGCCCGGCGCTGGACCGCGCACCATGTTATACATCGGCAGGGCCTCGATCTTCCAGCCGTCCCAAGTAGTCTCACCGCCGTTCGCCAATCGTTCGGCATTCGTGATAGTTCTTGCCACGGAGACCGGCGCAATGATTTTCGTGTCGCTTTGCTCCAGTAGTTTTACCGTCTCGGGATCCATGTGATCGCCATGAATATCGGTAATCAAAATAAGATCGGCCTTCGGGCGATTGGCAAAGTAACCTTTCGGCGTCGGGTCTACGTAGATCCATTTTCCGCCTGCCTCCAGCACTAAACTGGCGTGATGGATAGGCGTGATCGTCACCGGTCCGGCGGACGTTTGGAAAACGTCGGGGGAAGCCGCTCCTTGCGCAATGAAGGGCCCAACCAAAGCAAGACCTACAGCAAAACCATATTTTCTTAACATGGTGATAAGTGGACTGGGCAGTCTCGTCCTCAGTAGTTCTTATCCATTGTGTTCAGCAACACTGTAGGAATGACCGACATCCCCGGGCGCAGCTGCTGGTCCTGATTCTGACCAGGATCCAGCACAATCTTGACAGGAACTCGCTGCACAACTTTCACGTAGTTACCGGTGGCGTTCTGTGGCGGCAGCAAACTGAACTTAGCACCCGATGCTCCTGCAATACTATCGACATGTCCCTTGTAGGTACGGCCGCCAAATGTATCGACTTCGATATCCACTGCTTGCCCCACATGCATCTGCTTAAGCTGAGTCTCCTTGAAATTCGCGGTTACCCAAATATTATCCAGCGCGACCAATGACGCAAGCTGCTGGCCGGCTGAAACCTGCATCCCAGGCTCCGCTGTTTTGCGGCTTATCACTCCTCCGACAGGAGCTTTAATGATCGTGTAGCTGAGGTTCAATTTGGCTTGATCTAAACTGGACTGATACTGCTTTATCTGTGCTTCGGCTTGTTTATATTGAGCTTCAGTCACGGCAATTTGTCTTGGCATGACTTGCCGGTACTGCCGCGCTTGCACTACCGAAGTTTCCAGTTGCGCTTTAGATTGATTTACCTGCGCCATCGCCTGTTCCAACGCGTGTTGCGACGCAATCACCTGCGCCTTGGCTGACTCTACTTGGGCCGCATTCGCATCCGCCGTCGCCAGCGCGGAATCGTAGTCCTGCTTGGAAATTTCATCTTTGTCGACCAGATCCTTATAACGCGCTAAATCTTTCTGCGCTCTCAAGGAATTTGCCTCGCTCTGCGTTAACTGTGCTTTGGAAGAGTTCAAACGCGCGGCGGCTGAATTCAAGGACTGCCTTGACGATTCAAGCGCGGCTTGCGACTGACTAATTTGCGTACTGCCGAGGTTCACGTTGGTGCGCGTATTGATGTTTGTTATCGGAAGATTTGCCTCGGATTGGGTAGCTGATGCTCTTCCATTTGCCAGTTGCGCTTCTGATTGTTCAACGGCAACTTGATAATCGGCCGGATCGAGCTGCACCAGCGATTCTCCCACCTTTACCCGCTGGTTATCGCCCACCAGTACCGATATGATCCGCCCCGAAATACGTGAGCTAATCGGAATAACGTGTCCATCGATTTGAGCATCATCTGTCGATTCACGGACAGAGTAGTAAGCGTAAATAGGAATTGCGGCGATGATTGCTACGACGATAACGGCAATGACAATAAATCGAATACGGCGTTTGCGGCGTGGATCCTGCTTCTTTTCTTCATTGCCATTTTCATCTTCTTTCTTGCCGTTATTCTGGCCGTCCTGGCCCTTCTCTTCTTGCTGATCTTGATCTTGATCCTGCTTTTGTTCCTGCTGCTCGGTTTCCGCCATAATCTTCCCCGTAGTTCCTCAGAATGCTTGACGACCATTTACACCCGTGGGCGCAATCGCCTCGACGTTTGCCGCCAAGCTTATTCGAACCGATCTCAATAAATTTACAAGCGCTGTTTTATCTTCGCTCGTTAAGCCTTGCAAAAGAGTCTTTAGATTTCTGGAATGTGCCGGCAAAAATTCATCGAACACCCTCCGGCCCTTCTCTGTAATCCTTGCTAATCGAGCCCGCCGGTCCTGAGTATCGACAACCCGCCTTACCAAAGCCTTCTCCTCTAAGTGATCGATCAGTCCCGTAATGTTCGCACGGGAAACAAGTAACAACTCTCCCAAATCGTGAAGCTGCATACCTGCTTCCGGTCCGTGGCGCAGAATAGCCAAAATGTTAAAAGTCGATTTCGAAAGTCCAGCCTCAGCCATATATCGTGAGACTAACTGCTGCAGCACATCGCAGGTATACAACAGATAAAGAGCGATCTCCGAGGATGGCTTGTCAAAGCCATGATGGAACTGCGCTGAGATTCTCAAACGCTCCTCGTAGAAGGCTTCTCTGCGATCAGCTAACACTTTCCTTCGATTCTACCTTAATAGTAAAGTTCCTAATTATTTCTATACTAGCCTTGTCTGTACGGCATTGGTTTCCCTTGAAATTGTTCTTCTTACTTTGGGACGAAGCACTCTCCTACTTTCCCGCATCAAACGAATTCACGCTGACCAGAACGATGATGTGTTTTCTCTGGCGGCTCGGCTAAAGGAGAATCGGATGCGAAAAATTTTGACGGCCTTAAGTCTGGTGGTGAGTCTCGGAGCGGTGGCTTCGGCCGAGGAAATACAGGGACTGATCGTCGACCGAAGCTGTGTTCAAGACATCGTGAAGAATGGGCGTCAGGCAACGCTGCAACAGCGGCCCGATTGCTCCCTGCGGCGTCACTATGTTCGCTCCAACTATGCCCTGGTTACCGAAGACAAAAGATATTATACGTTCGATGAGACTGGAAATAAAAAAGCTCTAGCGCTCATCAAAGGCACGCCTAATCGTGACGACTTGAAGGTAGTTGTCACCGGCGACATTAAGAATGGGACGATTACGGTGAAGTACATGAGCATTCTTTAGGTGGCTCATGTAGTCGGGTCTCCGTGTATTTCGATCGCCACGTCATCTTCGGTCGGTACAGGTTCCGGTAGTCTACCTGTCCAATTTGCCCAACCCCAAAAGATGGCCGTGCAGGAGCTAAGAATTCCGGATGCGGCGCCAATCAAGCGAATACTGACATGCGTGGAAGCAACGCCGGCCGCCAGCATCGAAAGCATCATCGTCGACCAGTTCATCGTTTCGATCGTGGAAAAGACACGGCCTCGATAGCGATCTTCGACATGCCGCAGTAGATTGGACCAATTCAAAACCGAACTGATGGCGACAGCCCCTCTGGACAATCCCATAAAAAAGAGCGCCCAACCCCAGCGGCCCATTTGGCTGAAGACGATATACGCGCCGCCGTGGAGAAGATAGCAGCAAAAGATAGTCTGTTTATATCGTTCGAATCCGATGAACTTGCCTAGCCAATTGCCGACGATTCCTCCGGCTAAAAGGCCTAGTCCGGCAATTCCCCACAGTTGTCCCAGCCCGACTGCGCCTTTATGAAAAACGACCTCGCTGAACAGGGTGAATAATACCTGCGCCGCCCCACCGCCGCTGGCCCACCCCACTGCAATCAGGGCAATCCCTAAAATCAACGGCGTCTTCATCATGTAAGCCAGGCCTTCCCTGTATTCATGCCAAGGCCGGGCCACTTTGGTCTCGTTCAAGCTGCGGTGTTCCGCACGAAAATGCCCACGGGAGGCGCGAAGCTGCCGTATGCAAAAAGCCGAGACAAAAAACGAAAGCGAATTAAAGATGAAAGCCAGTGGATAGCCGAACTTAGCAACCGCGGTTCCGCCTAGAAATGCGCCGACGGCAAGCGTCAGCCATCCGGTGGTTTGCGTAAGGGAGTTTGCCGTGTGTAGCTCATCTTCCGTCGCAATGGCGGGAAGAATGGCGGAACGTCCGCTGGTAAAAAATGGCGAAGCCACCATCAGCAGCGCACTTAGCAAGTAGAGCAGCCAGTTCTGCTTATACCCGATGGCAAAAATAAACCCCAATGCCACCACGCCCCGGATCAGATCGCTGCCGATCATCAGGCGTTGCCGATCGAAACGATCGAGAGAGATCCCCGCCAATGGACCCGCGAGCACAGCCGGTATGGCCCGCGAAAGCATGATAGCGGCAATCACGCCTCCACTATGTGTTTTCGCCATCGCCAGACTAAGAACAGCAACATTGTTGAAGTTGTCGCCCACTTCGCTGACAATCTGGCCCGCCCAAGTGTAACGATAGTTCCGATTGCGGACTAACAATCGAATGAATTCGGACATGTGGTCGTCTCGATGGCTAACGTAATCAACCCGGAAACTTCTTCAGCCGGACACCCGGTTCGCGCGCTTCCTTCACCAGCTTTGCCGTTGTGATGGCTTGCCCCAGGTGGCGCTGTGTATGCTCGGCTAGATGGAAAAGAAGACCGATCACCGTGGTCGGTAGTTTCCGCCGCCCTACCGATCTCGCCTCATACATCGTCCGCGCGTCGATGTCGTTTAAGACCGCCTCGGCATGGTCGAGACTTCTGTGAATAGCTTGCAGGAGATCGCTTACACCGGCTCCAGGAGTCGACTCTTCTTTCAAAAAGAGCAATTGTTCCTCGTCGAGCTGCTTGCCCGACAAATAGGTAACTAAGCGATCGACACTGCCCGCAATATGGCGCAGATGAAAACCAAGCGCCGGAAGTTGTCCCACGCTCCGCCAGACCTCTTCCGCGCCGAGCTCGCTGGCGTGTGTTCGCAAGTCCTCGCGTACCTGCTGAAAGCTAAAAAGGACAGGCATTATATGCAATGGAACGTCCTTTAACGGTCCACGCAGCCAAGGTTCAGGAAGCGTGTTCACGAAAGCTCCGGCTCCCTACCGCATATTCCCGGTGTGGCCTAACGAATAACGGCCAGGCTGAGGATATACGCACAATCCGTGCGGTCCTCGGCCGACTTTAATGCGCGCCCGCAATTTGCCGGTTGTCGTATCGAAAGCATAGACTTCCGCATCGTATCGGCCGGAAAGCCATAGCGTCTTGCCGTCAGCCGAAACGTTTCCCATGTCCGGGCTGCCACCGCCGGGAATAGGCCACTTCGTCACAACCTGTCTTGTTTTCATATCGATGAGCGCTACCGAGCCGTCTCCGGGCAACCGCTTTGCGATATTACTCGGGCCGCGGTCCGAAACATACATATATCGCGCATCCCGACTGAAATAAAGGCCGTGCGCACCGCGGCCCGTCTCGATAAAATCGATCTGCTTAAAGCTGTTGCCGTCGATGACGTGAACACCTCCAGCATCCATGTTCGCCACATAGAAGACCTTGCCATCCGGCGAAAGCCGACAGTCTTGCGGCATGCCTTTGGGTGTCAATTTAAGGTGCCCCAACACCTTCTGCTTGACCGTATCCACCTTGATCAGCTCGCTGGAAAATTCGCATGTCGCAATCATGTATCGTCCGTCGATGGAGAAATCCGCATGGTTCACACCAGCGCAATCCACCGGTACTCTGTTCACCACCTTCATCGTTTGTGCGTCGCGAAAATCGATCCGCTTTTCGCGTTCCGCCATCACGATGGCATATTTCCCGTCCGGCGTGTAGTACATGTTGTAAGGATCATCGACGTGAACGGTCTCCCCTTCTTTGCCCGTTGCCGGATCGATCATCGTCAGTTGATCGCCAAGATCTTGCGCCACCCATAGCTTCTTCAAATCCCAGGACGGCACGATATGCTGCGGTTCCAGAGGGTGCTTGGGATGCTTCGGATCTTTCGGAAGCGCAAAGTGGCCGATGATCTTATAGGTCTGCGGATCAATGATGTCCACCGTGTCGCCTTTTGAATTCGGCACATACACGCGCGATGGGTAATCGGACGCAACTTTGCCGATCATTCCCGGACCGTCCGCCGAATATACATTGTTTGGATCTAAAACAGGCGGCATGCCGGGAAGAGCATTGATCATTCCCGATGTATTTCCTCCCGCCGACTGCGCAGCGTGCACCCGGGGATTTGCCGCCAGACGGACGACGAACCCTTCACCAGCCAATGCACAAACAGTCACGGCTGCAATAACTGACCAAAACGAAAACCGCATACTTAGTTTTTGATCGAGGATCACGTCCCACTTGGGCCGCCGCACTCGACCTATATGTAAGAGTACCGTGACTACTAGGAAAGACCGAATAGACGCCATCGAAACCAGGCATAGCGCTTTGCTCGCTTTCCCTATGTGAGAGCGACCAGATTTCAGTACACTCTTAAGAAGAGATGTTGAAGGAAAGCGAAAACGAGACGGAGATTCTGTTAGGTAATAAACAGCTTCTTGGGATTTTTTTTGTAGCGGCCGTGCTGCTTGGAATTGCGTTTACCGGTGGATACATGTATGGATTCGCATCGGGTAAAAAGATGGGTATAGCGACCGCCGCGGTGCGTCCCGAGCCGGTTGTATCTCCTGCCATGAATGGTGCGGTCGGAGGAGAAACACACTCAGTGGGCGCGGAATCCTCTTCGAATGAAGATGCTCAATCGTTAGCAAGCCCGCCGGAAGCACCAAAGCGCTCGCTGGGGTCGACGACGAACCGAGAATCGAAGAGGGCTTCTTCTTCAAGTGTCAGGGTAAGTAATGAGTCGAAGCAAAAAACTGCCCTGGCGAACACTGCGCCGACTCCGACCGCAAGCGATGCAAACTTTACGCCGAAAGCCGGTCAGATGTTCTTGCAGGTAGCTGCGGTGGGCCAGGAAGAAGCAGAGGCAGTCGCGGAAGTTCTGCACAAAAAAGGATTTCGCGCTCACGCAATCGCTAAACCGGGAACCAAGCTTTACCGGGTACTGATCGGCCCCGTTCGCGACACCAGCGATCTGTCCGCCACCCGTGACTCTTTACGCCACACCGGATTCCGCGAAGTAATCGTACAACGGTACTAGTAAGCTGTCCCGGCGATTTTGTTAGCAACAATGCGGCGCCGGGGATCGGTATAGGTCCAGCGAAAAGGCTTGGCTGATTTTGAGTAGGCGCGGATGTAGCGGCGGAGCTTGTTGCCCAGATCGGCAATCGAGGTGAAGACGCCACGCCTGATGACGTCGCGTTGAATTTTAGCGAACCACCGCTCGACCTGGTTCAGCCAGGAGGAGTAAGTCGGCGTAAAGTGAAAGCGTACTTGTGGGTGCGCCCCTAAGAAGCGCTCGACGTCCTTGGTCTTATGCGCTGACAGGTTGTCGAGCACTACGTGGATCTGCTTCGCCCAACGACTGCGCGACACCAATCCTTCCAGAAACGCCACAAACTCCTTGCTGGTGTGACGACCCGCTGTCATCCCCTGTACTTGACCAGTCTTCACGTCCAATGCCGCATACAACGACAACGTGCCGTGACGGTAATACTCGAAGCCATGCCGCTCGGCGCGCCCCGGCGACAACGGCAAGACCGGATCGAGCCGATCCAAAGCCTGTATGGCCGTCTTCTCATCTACACAAAACACGGCCGCATGCTGCGGCGGACGAAGATAGAGGCCGATGATATCTGCCGCTTTCTCCTCAAACTGAGGATCGTTGGATGCCATATAGCGCTCGAGCCGGTGCGGCTTCAAGCGCAACTGCGTCCACACCCGCTGGACGGTCGACTTGCTCAGTCCCAGTGCCGTGGCCATCTTGCGGCACGACCAATGGGGGGGAACCGTCGGTCGGCTTGCGCTGCGTTTGACGCGCAACGCGAGCTTGCAAAGCCGCGTCGGCAACACGCGGTGGACTACCTTTGTGCCGCGCCTCGAGACCCTCCATGCCGGCTTGCTCGAAGCGCTGCTTCCACCGCGAGATCGTGGGCGCTGTCGTCCGCAGTGTCAACACAATCTGCCGGTAACTATGGCCCTTAGCCAACGCAAGAATCAGTCGCGCTCGGAACACTTCACCTGCCGGCAATGTGCGTGATTGCGCCCAACCGGTCAACTCCCTCCGCTGCTCGTCTGTCATCGTCAGCATCCCCTGTCTCATCATTATGAGACTGTTCTATAGCGCTAACGTTACGACCGGGATAGCTTACTAGGCGACCTACAGCGCCTGATCGCTACCCGCTGTTTCATTTCTTATCTAACAAGACGATTTGTCGTTTCCCGGCGGACAATCGCTTCTTGCGCCTGCCACTTTGCCGCTAACGCCGGGTTGCCGTCAGCCTGACTGTCTTTGGCGGTAAAGTGATGCCGTCACCTATCTTCGCCAATCCTGGAATGGAGACGGGCAGCTTTCCGGTAATCGGCATCTCTCCTAACATGGCTTTTGCGGCAGCCTCTTCGGACGTGCTCGTTGTACTAAATGTCGCAACATAAGCCGCAACGCCGGGAAATGTCCTGAGCAGATAGGGATTCCCAAGCGAGACAAGCGCCACGGGAACTGGCCCATGGATCAGGGCGTTCATAAACGCATCCAGTCCACCCTCCAGACCCACGCTGCCACGGTAGGCCGCCACGGTTACGAAGGCGGCGACGTAGATCTGTTGACACTGACCGGTGCCGGTTGCAATGGCTGTCAGCTCATCGGTAGGCGTGGACGGATGAACAACGTACACTCTGATTTGTGGAATGCGCCCCTGCAGGTGCCGAACCATGGCCTGTCCACGCTGGGAAAAAAGCCCTTCACTCATCACAACCAGGCACGACCCATCGGCCGTTGGGATCGGAAAGAGATGCCTGTCGTCCTTTACCAGCGTAACGGCGCGATCGGCAACGCTCTGCGCGAGCTTACGGAGAGCAGGATCGGCCAGACCGTCTGTAATCTGATCGAAGCCGATGTAGCGACTTCGGAATAGCCCCACGCGCTGCTTCGCCGCCATGATCTTTCCTGCGCTTACATCGATACGCTGCCGCGAGATACGTCCACTTCGGACAGCGGCCATCAAGGCACGAATACAAGCTTCCGGATCAGACGGCATCAGCAAAACATCGGCTCCGGCTTCGATGGCGCGCAGCGCGGCCTCGCCTTGCGAGTACAAGGCAGCAATCCCCTGCATGTCCATCGCATCTGTGACGACAAGGCCCTTAAAACCAAGCTCGTTCCGCAGGACGCCTGTTAATACATTGTGGGAAACAGTCGACGGAATGCCTAGTGGCTCCAGGGCAGGCACGGACATGTGGGCCGTCATGATGGCGTCTACCCCGCTGCGAATCGCGGCGCGAAATGGCGTTAGCTCCACGGTTTCGATGCGTTCTTTCGGTTGATCCAGCTTCGCCATTTGCATGTGGCTGTCTTCGGCTGTGTCGCCGTGCCCCGGAAAGTGTTTCGCCGTGACCAAAACGTAATGTCGAGGATCGGAATGCGCCCCTTCGATGAAGGCCGAAACCGCGCGAGCGACCGTCTGCGGATCTTCCCCGTAGGAACGCACATTGATAATCGGGTTGTCCGGGTTGTTATTCACATCCGCATCCGGAGCAAATATCCAACTCACTCCCAACGTGTGTGCTTCTTGGGCGGTGCTTGCTCCTAAAGCGCGCACTGCGCTCAAATCATGGGCAGCGCCGAACGCCATCGAATAGGGAAACTTGGCCGTGCCCGCTACGCGCATGGAAGCGCCGTGTTCGAAATCCGACGCCACTAGTAAGGGTGTCTTTGCCACTCGCTGCAAATGATTCACGAAAGCCACCATTTGAAATGGCTGCGCGTTGATAACACTCCCATTTTCCACGCGATTGGCGACGATGAAACCGCCGACATGATCGTCCCGAATCCATCGGGTTAACTTCTCGTACTCGGGATCCTGCGTTCGTGGATAGTCGCCGTAAGCCCGCACAACGATCAACTGTGCAATACGATCATGAAGCGTTAGAGATCGCAACAGAAACGCATTACTTCCCCCTTTGTTCTTGGTCGCGCCGTTTCTTGCGCTTGTTGAAGCAGAAGAACCGGAGCGGCGTCCGATCAACTTTTCCTGATGGGAAGAATAAGCCTGAAGGCAAGCGGCGCAACAAAGAAGCGCCGCTAACGATTTGCCGAAATTCACTATCTTCAATATAGATGGCGATTGAATCGGAAAACTTCCAGCGGCCTAGGGACCGAATCCTGTGCGCTCTACCGTTTTTGTAGACCGCTGTGATGCCATCGGCTTTTTGGGAGTTTTCAACAAGCGCTTGGTAGACCGGACAAGCTGCAGAATCTCATTAGCGCTTTTTTGAATAACCGCATTTGCGCCGGTTGTTTCTTCGCGCAGTCCAAGGCTATCGGCAAAGCCACTCAGCAGAATAATGGGCTTTCGAAAATCACGTTGTCTTAGATTGGAAATCAGCTCCAATCCATCCATCGGCATCATTTTATAATCCGTAATTATTAAATCGAAACTCTGCTGCTCAACATGCAGGAGCGCATCTAGGCCTGAACAGGCCGGGACGACATTATATCCGAGTTCCTCAAGCACGGAACGACGCGCGACGATACCATCCTGATTATCATCGACGAGAAGAATAAGGGCGGGGCTTTGGGCTCGGTAAGAAGGAGCGATTCGCATTCGGACCATGCGAAAGTAACAAATGTCCGCCGGTTGTGTCAATCCATCCGTATCCACATCAAACAGCGAGAGATCGAGCTCTTGACATCCAAACGAGGCTCGCCGAGCTTTGCCTATTCCACTGCTTTGGGAGCGTTATAACCGGCTTTCGCAATGACCGAATACTTTACCGGCTTGTTCTTTTGATTGACAATTTTCAACGGCTCGTTCGTTGCCGGATTTACTAGCTCCACTTTGATGCGTCGGTATTTCCCGTCGCGAGCCACGTTCGTAGGGTGATAAGAAAACGAGTACTGATTGCGAAGCGCGTCTTCGATTTCCCTGAATACAGAGGGATATTCTCCCAAAAAACGCGGGAAAAACGCCTGTCCACCGGTCTCCCGCGCAAACGTTCGCATCTCGTTATCGGCTTGAAGAAAGTCTAGCTGTTGAATCGGACCCATGCCGCGCGATTCAGCCATTAACCGCGCTACTTGCAAAATGCTGATGGTGTAAATAGGAACTCCCGATTCTTGCAACATCTTTCTAGTCTTGTCGTATGTTAATTTGCTGAATGTGTCGAGTCCGCTGGCTAACACGACGATCGCCTTACGGCCTTCTATGCCGGACATGCGATCCGCCATATCCGTCAGCGCATCGAACAAATTCGATTCACTGAAGCCCGGAATTCGCAGCCGGGACATCGCTTCTTGCGCCTTGTTTTTATCCGGTGAAAAATCGGAGAGGATTGTCGGATGCAGATCGAAAGCAACTACAGCAACATTATCGTCAGGCTTTAAAGTATCCAGAAATCCATACGATGCTTGCAGCGTCTCCTGCCATCCGTAGCTCCAGAACGATTGGAAGAGCCCGTTGAACTCGATCAGCATACAAATCGTCATCGGTGCTTCGCTTTGACCGAAACCGCTGATTTGCTGGGGAACACCGTCCTCTAAAACACGAAAATTGCCCTGTGGAATTTTAGGAATAAACCGGCCCTTGTTGTCCAACACGGCAACGTCTACCGAAACGGTGGTCGCGTTTGCGCTGAAAGTAGGCGAATTCGGGGCTGCTTCCTTTTGCCGTTTGTACTCTGACGGAATCTTTTGCCGATCCGGCGGAGGCGTATCGGGACTCTGATTAGGAGGTGAAACCGACTCGTTATTCTGGGTAGGCTGCGATTCGGTCTGCTCGTCCGACGGCAGTGTGTCGGAAGGCGGCTTGCGTCTAGGTCTTGAGACCGAATCCCCACCGGAGGACTGCGGCCCATCCTGCGCCCAGACAAGTAGAGGAAAGAAACTTAACAGTAGACAAAAAGAACAAAGAAGACGTAGTCGTGCAAAACAGGACTTCATGGCTGTCATATCCTTCGCAAAAGCAAACTTACCTTCTTTTCTGACGAAGGCAAGTAAACATTAGTGTACGCGCCGGTTACGATCGGAGTCGTTCTTCCGAAGATAGACTTCGAACTTCTTTTTCGCGCGCCGGAGCTTCCAATCTTTGTAATTGGCGCTAATGGGATAGACCACCTGCGTACGCAAATGTTTGCCCCGCAGCAGAAGATATCCTGCCACCAAGCCGCCCAGATGCGCCACTACGGCAACACCGGTACCGCGGCTGCCCCCGAAGGTGACCATGTAGGACTGCAGAAATACAATGCCTCCAATGATCATCACAAAGTACTTCGATTTAATCGGGATCAGGAAACTGAACAAGATTGTTTGATCTGGGAACATCAGACCATAAGCCACAAGGATTCCATAAATAGCGCCAGAGGCGCCAATCGTTCTAATATTGGTTCCTCCAAAGATGTAGGCGCAAACGATGACCGTTAGCGCGGCGCATACTCCGCAAGTGAAGTAGAAACGGAGAAATCGAGCAGTACCCCAAAGTCGTTCAATCTGGGCGCCGAATAGCCAAAGCGCGAGCATGTTCCACAAAATGTGGCTGAACCCGGCATGCAAAAACATGTAGGTCACTACCTGCCAAATAGCGAAGGTCTGCACTACTTGCGAAGGAACGAGAGCAAAATTGTCAAGAAATGGAGCGGCAATGCGGTCGGAAAGAATGGATATAACAAATATGGCAACATTGACGATCAGTAGCCATTTCAATCCCACCGGAAAGCGATTGGACGGAGTATATCGATTCACGTAGGAACGCGAACTAAAAGACATGGGATATACTTTCTTCCCCCTGACTATAACAAAAGAATCGGAGCACCCTCATTCTTCTTATTCTTCGGACTGGGTGCGCTTGCGTAAAATCCCCGACGCGGCATTGGTCAGTACGGCGATGCCTAGCCAAACAAACCAATTCGATAAGGGACCCGACGTGAATAGAAATGAATCGGTCCAACCGAGATTGGCCGCCAGACTCCAGGCGGTAAAGGCATATGCGGAAAAAACCGCCGGTCCCATCAAAGCCGAAACGACGGCGCCGAAGTGTTGAGCAGTATCCGCTGCCCAAATTCCCGCTTGTGAAAGACCTTGCGCCGTTGCATGCAACGCGTTAACCGACCAACCGCGAAACAGTTCTGTTCGTGAAGAAACAAGAAATGCCACTGTTCGAGATTCCCGCATAGTATTGATGAACCCCTGCTCTATATTCCTGATGCACGTAAATTTCCAAAAGTTTCCGCTTGGACTTTTGGCTTGCAAAGCTCGTGACAGTAGCTCTTGTTGTGCCGAAAATCGTCGGCTTTCGCATTTGAATTCAATTACAATTCCATATGCGGTAGAACCCCCTATGGAAAACGGTAGATAGACTTTGTGTCTCGATAACCGGACTCTTTCAGACGTGTTCCATATCGATTCAGCAGTTTGGCGAACAAGACAGAAATGGCGGCGGTCACAAACCAACTCTGCCAATGAGAAAAGACTCCATTGCCGATGATGAAATCGGTGGTCCAGCGCAGATTCGCGGCAATGCTCCAGATTGCTAAAGTAAATGCAATCAATGCCGACGGAATTAACAAAGAAGAGATCCCCAGCGCTATCTCCTGCAAACGCGCGGCGTAATTCTTTTGGGGGTTACTCCAGTGAATGCGGACCAACATGAATGACCTTCATTGTCATCAGCCTACCAAGCGCCAGCCGTTCTGTCATGATATACAGTGTCATTTTAGTGGAATATTCGCGGCGATTCTCAAAAATTTTATGAACAATGAGTAATGTAGCTGTAAACTTTTTGGCGGTCTAAGCCGAAAGTATTATTGAAGGCGTGTTTACGTTATCCGAGGAGTGAGTGGAAAGAATGAAGCAAATTAAAACGGCCATTGTCGGAACAGGATTTATGGGAAAGGTGCATACCGAGAATGTGCGCCGCCTGGGAAATGTGGAGGTGGCCGCCGTTGTCGGAAGCCGCCCGGAACGGGCCCGGAAATTCGCCGAGACAATGAGCATCCCTTTCGCCACGGCTGATTTAGCCGATGTACTGAGCAAGAAAGAGATCGATGCGGTGCATATTTGCACGCCGAATGTCCAACATTTCCCAATGTCGCTGGCGGCCATCGATGCCGGAAAGGCCGTGCTTTGCGAGAAGCCTTTGGCAATGACAGTGGACGAAGGGCGACAGTTGTTGGAGGCCGCCAGGAAAAAGAATGTCGTCAATGCGGTACAGCATAATCTGCGCTATTACCCCATCGTGCAGCAGATTCGCCAGATGATTGCGGCGGGTGAGCTTGGCGAAATCCTGATTGCGCAAGGAACATATTCGCAAGACTGGCTGCTTTACGAAACCGACTGGAACTGGAGGCTGAACGCCGATGAAAACGGCAAGCTGCGCGCCATGGGAGACATCGGTTCGCATTGGATGGATGCTGTGCAGCATCTCACCGGTCTGCCGATCACCGCGGTATGCGCCGATCTGGCTACCTTTCACCAAACACGCAAACAACCCAAAGGCCCGGTCGAGACGTTTTCAGCGAAAAAGCCTGCGGAAGGGGAATACGAGGTAGTGCCGATGAGCGGCGATGATTTCGGCGTCGTGATGCTCCACCTTGGCGAACGCGCGCGCGGTGTATTCACCGTCAGCCAGATGTCGGCCGGCCGCAAAAATAATTTCGTCATGGAAATTTTCGGCACCAAGGCAGGGATTGCTTGGAACCAAGAAGAGCCGGACAAGCTGTGGATCGGACACCGGAACGAGCCGAACCAACTTATTATCAAGGACGCTTCGTTATTTCTCCCAGGCGCGGCTGGCTACGCCGATCTGCCCGGCGGCCATAGCGAAGGTTACGACGACTCCCATAAGCAGCTGTTCAAGCGTTTCTACGCTCGCGTGGCCGATCCTTCTATCCCCGTCGAATATCCCACCTTTGAGGATGGCCTTCGTGGCATGGTGCTTCTCGAAAAAGTGGGGGAAAGCGACGGCAAAAAGGCCTGGGTCGATGTTAAGTAAGCGCCTGATCGAGATCCCAGATCAAGTCCTCTGCGTCTTCTAGTCCGATCGACAGCCTTATCAGTTCAGGGCTGACACCGGCCGCTTTTTGTTCCGCCAGCCCTAACTGCTGGTGAGTAGTAGAAGCCGGATGGATTACCAAGCTTCGTGCATCTCCGACGTTGGCAAGGTGAGAAAAGATTTTCAATTTGTTGATGAACTTCTTTCCGGCTTCGTATCCGCCTTTTACACCAAATGAAAAGACAGCTCCAGCCCCTTTGGGAGCATAGGTCTGCGCGAGGGAGTTATACTTGCTCGACGGCAGCGAAGCATACTGTACCCAATCGACGGAATCATGCTTTTCCAAGTACTGTGCAATGGCCAGCGCATTTTGCAGATGACGTTCCATGCGCATGCCGAGCGTCTCCACTCCTTGTAAAAACAAAAAGGAGTTAAACGGGCTTAGGCAAGGCCCGAAATCACGCAACCCTTCTACGCGAGCTTTGATAATGAAACTGATTTTTCCAAAGGTCTCCCAGAACTTCATGCCATGGTAAGCGGCAGCCGGCTCTGTAAATTGTTTGAAGTTGCCGTTATTCCAAGGAAAGTTGCCGCTATCAATGATAATGCCTCCGATGGAGGTACCATGACCACCTATAAATTTTGTTAACGAATGCAGGACGATATCGGCGCCGTGATCGATTGGGCGCGTCACATAAGGTGTGGCGAATGTATTGTCGATGATGAGCGGTAGTCCGTGTTCATGGGCTATTTTTGCGACAGCAGCGATGTCAAGAACGTTAGAGCGCGGGTTACTGATTGTTTCGGCATACAGCAGCTTCGTCTTGGACGTAATTGCTTTGCGGAAATTGTCGGGATCGTCCGGCTCCACAAACGTGAAATCATATCCAAGCCGCCGCAAGCTGATGTCGAACTGTGTAAAGGTTCCGCCATATAAAGTGCTGGCGGAAACAACGTGGTCGCCTGGAGCAGCGATGCTGGTCAAAGCGAGAAACTGCGCGGCTTGTCCGCTGGAAAGTGCCAACCCCGCCGCGCCGTTCTCCAAAGACGCTATACGCTCCTCGAGAACCGCCGTGGTCGGGTTCATAATGCGCGTATAGATGTTGCCAAACTCTTCCAAGCCGAATAAGCGCGCGGCGTGTTCGGTGTCTTCGAAGGTGAAAGATGTGGTTTGATAAATCGGAACGGCTCGCGCGTGGGTAGCTGGATCGGGGTCGTAACCGGCGTGAAGAGCTCTGGTATTAAATCCTAGCGGGCGTTCTACTTTGTTTTTGTTGGACATAGGCGAAGGTCGACAAACCTACACCGATGATAAGGCAGCTCCAGGCAAACCAATCTCCGTGACGCGTATAAAAAGTTGTGCTTTCCACAATGCCGTAACGAACGGGCGCAGCAAGTTGCTGGTAGGGCGGCAGTTCTTTGATGAGGCGTCCGGAGGGATCGATCACGGCAGTGAGGCCGTCATTCGTATCGCGGATGATAAAACGGCGATTCTCTACAGCGCGCATGCGAACCAGCAAAAGATGCTGCCGGCGAGCATAAGTATGGCCGAAATAACCGTCGTTGGAGATGTTCACCAACACATCGGCGCCCGCTTTCGCAAAGCGTCGCACCAAGTGGGGAAAAGCGGACTCATAGCAAATGAACACGCCGAGCCGGTGATGGGCGGCGGGCAAAACTTTGATTTCGTGACCGGGAGCGAAATCGCCGGCTTCCTGGGAAATCCGATTGACGAAAGAAAAAAACGGGGGAACGAACTCTCCAAACGGCACGAGATAAATCTTGTTGTAGTGGCCGATTTCGTTGCCGTTTGGACCTAGTAATAAGGCGGAATTGAGCGGTGCGCCGCTGGCTGTATACGCAACAGTTCCGAACAAAAAGTAGCCATGGCGCATCGCAATACGTTTAGCTTCCACCTGAAATTCGGGATTGTTGTAGTAATAAAGCGGCGCCGGCAACTCCGGCCAAATTACCAGCGGGGCAGGAAGGGCTAACGACAGAAAGCCGAGCCGCGTTTCGGTTTGCCGTTCGCGATCTTCGGTCCATTCCGTTTCTGTATCGATGTTCGGCTGTATTAGCAACGCCCGGTCCGTGGCGGGTATTCCTTCGGGGATCGCCGGTAAAAGCCAAAGCAGCGGGAGAACAAGCAGCGGGGCAAGGTAGATTCGCGGACGGCGGAGCAGCAGAAATGTTATTCCAACGGCAAGCATGCAAAAAACAAAGGAAAGTCCGTAGACACCGACGAAAGGAGCTAAACAAAGTGGGACCGACATATCGATTCCGGCGTTACCGAGTTGCAGCCAAGCAAAGCCAAGCGTACCGTGCAATCTTTCCAATCCGGTCCAAAGAGCCGCCACCGCCGGCAAGGCATAGGCGCGGTTCAGCAGGGGTCCGGCCAGTATGCTGAACCCGGCAAGAAAAAGTCCTTTCAAGAGGCAGAAAAGAAAGAAGGCTCCCCAGCCGCCCCACCGGCCCATTCCACCGTGGTCCTCCAAAACAAACTGAATCCATTTACACAATCCGAACCAGAACACGATGCCCGCCAACCATCCAAAAAGAAAGCGGTGCCAGACGCGAGGCGTCCGCGCCAATACAAAGAGCAACGGGGTAAGGGCCACCGGGGCCAACAGGCGCAGGTCGAAACCGGGAAAGAGGAATAACAGCAGGAAGGCGGAAAGGAGGGCGAGGGCTGTGTGGAGGAGGATCCTAGGCATGCGCCTGGGCGTTAGCTTGATCGTTTACCTGATCGGCCATGTAAGAACTACGTACAAATGGACCACTAAAAACCATCTTGAAGCCAATAAAGAGGCCGTAGTCGCGATAAGCGTCGAACTGGGCAGGAGTGACAAATTCGGCAACACGCAAGTTGCGCCGGGTAGGCTGCAGGTATTGGCCGATGGTGGCGACGTCGACGTCGGCCGTCAGAATGTCGCGAAGAAGCTCTTTCACTTCTTCGGAAGATTCTCCCAAACCGGCCATTAAGCCCGATTTGGTGAGCGCCTCGGGACGGTATTTTTTGGCAAACTGAAGAACCTGCAGCGATTGGCGGTAATTCGCCTGCGGACGGACGCGCCGGTAAAGGCGGCTGACCGTCTCCATATTGTGATTGAACACATGCGGACCGGCGTCCAAAACTCGGGCCACCGCACCCAAGTTGCCGTCGAAGTCGGGCGTCAACACCTCCACACGGGCTTCAGGAAGCGCCAGGCGTACTTGGCGGACGGTTTCAGCAAAGTGGTGCGAGCCTCCGTCCGGCAGATCGTCGCGATTAACCGAGGTGATGACCACGTAACGCAGCTTCATCTGCGCAGCCATGTCTGCTACCTGCCAGGGTTCTTCCGAGTCAAGCGTAAATTCCCGCTTCGCGGCCGAACCCTTCGGCACGGAGCAAAATCCGCAGCCACGGGTGCAGAGATTGCCCAAAATCATGAACGTGGCCGCTCCCCGATGGAAGCATTCGTGAATGTTGGGGCAGCGAGCGGACTCGCAAACGGTATGGAGCCGGCGCTGTCGAAGATCGGTCTTGAGAAGTTGAACCGACTCGAAGTGCGTTTGGCTCTTCCGTAGCCACTCCGGCAAACGGGGTGAAGCAATCGGACGAGCACTTTCTAGTTGGACAAGAGAATCGGAAAGCACGAACCTTCAGTTTGGCACAAATGCTTTGGTTTCAGCGTCGGCCATGGAATTTACGAAACGAACTCCCCGATCCATCGGCTCACAAAACCGCTTTTTACGAAACGAACCCAGCTACTCAACTGACGGAGAACCCGGACGGCGAGCGACGATCTCGGCCACAGCGCGCCGGTGTTGGGGATCTCGCGAAGCGCCCTCATAGTGGTGCAGTATTTCCCAACCTCTAAGGTAGGCGATCAATTCGCCGCGTTCCAGACGAGTTTCTTTGGGCGGTTCGCCCGGCTCGGAGATATGGACGATTGCTAAGACGATCCCGCCCGGAACAACACCGCACTTCGCAGGCTCAAAAAGATTACGCTGCAGGTAATAAGCAATTGTAATCAGATGGTATTCCGATTCTTTGATAGTGAATTCATAAGCCTGCAGATCGGCCACTTGTGTATCTAGGGAAAGCGACTGGGCAGTGGCTTCGTTTCGTAATTTATCGATTGCAACGAACGATCCATCTACAGCGGTGACCTGCCAGCCCCGTGCCGCAAGCCAAAGTGCATTCCGGCCAGTTCCGCATGCCAGGTCTAGAACTTTACCTGGTTTTAGGCCGGTGGCAGTTTCGGCTAGCAGCGGAGTAGGCGAGGCAATTTCCTTTTGTATGTCGTAAGCTCCAGCTAAGTAGCGGTCATTCCAACCCTTTATATCCATGGCTTTGCTTATGTCAGCAGGTCGAGGTGCCGGGGAACAGCTCCCACCACCGACCGTAATGGAATAGCATTATCGAACGTAACAAGTTTGGCATGGCGACGGACAGCAAGCCCTAGTAGATAAACATCAGTAATCATCCGATGACCAATGACGGCATGTCGCTGAAAAAACGCCTCCTCCAGGAGAGAAACAGAATCGGGCCAAAACTCGTGATAAGAATCGGAGGAAAAAGTCTGGAGTCGAGTAGTGACCTCGGCGGGAGAAGCAGTCACGGATACATAAGACGGGTTACTGAGAACGCGAATGCAGCCATTCTGTGTAAGAGGGCAGGTGGCCCATCCGCGTTCTCTATTTCTCGCAAACCAGCGATGAGCCGGGCCGTGGTGGACGTGAGCCGGATCGAATAGCGCCACTAATACATTTACATCCAGCAGCGAAACGCTCATTGGTCGTCGCGCAGCGCATTCACAAGCTGAAGATCGGGTCTTGGAACCCCCGCATTGGGAACGAAAAGAGGAACTCCGTTCCGCACAGCGGGCTGGGTGTTTTGAAGATGCAACGCGAGCCGCAAAAGGTCGGAGATCACCTGTCCCATGGTGGTTCCTTGTACTTTGGCCAAGTCCTTCGCTTTGTCAATTACGTCGTTATCGAGTTCTAGCGTGGTGCGCATGAGTTGCTCCTGTGTTTATCATAATGCATCAGGGGGTTTGATGGGTGATGTTTTTTGTGGGGGAGAAATTAAAGGTGTTTGATAATTCCCAAGGACCGCCTAGATAATGCCAAAGATCGCAGCCCGTTACGACTACGTCGGAGGGAGCAAACGAGGCTTGTAACTGTTGATAAAGCAAGCGAGCATCTTCCGCATCGGACTTGTTCTGAATGGTGATATGAGGAGAAAACCGCTGCCGGTCCTGTGGTGTAAGCCAATTCACCCATGCATGAGCAAGCCGAGAGTGAAACGATGCTGCCGGCTCGGATTTCAAGAGATAAGCCACGCCACGGCCAAGAAAACGAAGGCCTGTGACTCGCATGGAAAAAGGAGCCGTATTTTGCGAGACCTCTGTCAACTCCGTGGTAATGCTCTCGATTTCGCTTCCGGGAAGATGATGAAAAAGGGAGATATGAGCCGGTACTCGATTAAGATGTGGAGGAAAGTAGGCTTGGCGTAAGGCCTCGAAGTGGGCGAATGATTGATCGTCCAGTTTCAGCGTGAGAACGAGAGGCGACTCTCTTGTCATCTCACCAACATAAGACGCTGATCTTCACACTCGCTTAATCGTCAGTCCTTTCAGCTCCATAACCATTCCGGTAGTCTTGCTGAGGGCGCGTACGGCCATCTCCATGTTTCCTTCGGGAAGAGTCATTTCACCAAGGGGGAGATCGGTCCAGTGCATTTCGTGATCTTCGAGCCGTGGATAAAGGTCCCTTTCAAGAATCGGCTGCATGGATGTAGCTTTCTCGATTTTGCCTTTTACCGATTTGTTCCCAGCGGTGACTTGCACGACGGAGCCCAGATCGGATTCCGGGCAGAGGTAGTGGGCGGTGATGTGGAATTTGCCCCCGCGCACGACGTCAAGCTGCCAGCGGACTTCTTCCTCGGCACCGGTCCAATTGACCACGAAGCTGTGTGCGTACCCGTGGCCGTCCGAGAAACGGAGACCTTTGCTGAGATGCGCTTCCGGGGCGGGCAAGGCAACCGGATCTTCGGCCGCATAGCCGAGCGGTATGGGAAACGGATTGTAGGCAAGACCGGAGGTGACATCCGCGAACCAATCGACACAAGAGGCTGCCATGCGCTGCACGATTTCGGGATGCTGGGCGGCGATGTCGTGCCGTTGATCGGGACCGGCTAGGAGGTCGTACAGTTCGCGCTGGTTGACGAGGCAGTAGCGATGGTCCCGGACCGCATGATTTTGATGGAGCGACGGATGTCCCTTGCCATTGATGGTGAAGAACAAGCGATTGGGAAGCGATTTGACGGAGCCGTTCAGCACGGGTGCAACATCGATGCCGTCGACAGGATGGCTGTGCGGCGGAGCGGTAACGCCGCACATGGAGAGCAAGGTGGGATAGAGATCGATGTGAGCGGCCATGGCGTCCACTTTTTTGCCGGGCTGCAATTTTCCCGGCCAGCGGATAAAGAACGGCACGCGAATGCCGCCCTCGTAAACAGTTCCTTTCTTACCGCGAAAGCCGTCGTTGAAGCGGTCGCCGTTCGGCCCATTGTCGCTGAGAAAAATAACGATTGTATTTTCAGTTAGATTTCTTTTTTCGAGATGGGCCAGCAGTTGACCAACGTTGTCATCGAGCTTGCTGACCATGCTGTAGATGGCGCGATCATATGGTGTGATCGGCTTGCCCTTCATTTTTTCGAAGTAGCTGTCCGGAGCCTCCGCGGGCGTGTGCGGAAGATTGTAGGCCATATAGAGAAAAAACGGATCGTCGCCGGCATTGTCGATGAAGCGCTTGCCCTGTTCGGTGAAGAAGTCGGAGATAAAGCCGTTCACCTGGATGGGGTGTCCATTGTGTTCCAGATGGCTGTCCCAATAGTTGATCCAATGCCCGGTGCGGAAACCGATAAACTCATCGAAGCCCTGCCCGTGCGGAACGTAAGGATAGTGCGTGCCGAGGTGCCACTTCCCAATCAGACCGGTACGGTAGCCGGCAGGACGAAGTGCCTCGGCGATGGTGGTTTCGTCGGTGCGCATGGTTTCCAGACCGGCGGTGACGTCGTGAACAGAGGTGCGCAGATGATAGCGGCCGGTGAGCAGGCTGGACCGGGTGGGAGCGCAAACGGGGGACACGTAGAAGCGTGTGCATTCGACGCTCTGCCGCGCGAAGGCGTCCATATTCGGCGTGGGAAGAAAAGGATTGCCGTGGAGCGACATATCTCCATAGCCCTGATCGTCGCTCAAGATCAGAAGGATGTTGGGCTTTTTTTCGGCGCGCGCGGCGCCGCGCAGCGTCGATGCGGCCAGAGCCGAGCCGGTGAGCGCAGCCAGACAATTCCGTCTGGTAATTAAAGGAGCCATGCTCATAGCGCGCTCCCGGGAAACTTGGGCTTGTGGTACATTTCAGGCGGAAAATCCGCGGCGTGGGAGCGGTCGGGATCGCGCAAAATGCTTTGCGGTCCGCGGTCGCGATAGAGGGGGATAAACATTCCGCCTTTTTGCTCCAGTTGCGTGAACATACGGTCCTTCAGATCGTCGATAATTTCCTGGTGCTGCGAACTATAGATCAGGTTGTTCAATTCATGCGGATCGGTTTGGAAATCGTAGAGTTCGTCGATATCCCAGTGGCCGTAATAATGAATGTACTTATAGCGGTCGGTGCGGATGGCGTGAATAGTGGGCGTTTGCGGATAATTGCGTTCCCAATAGTAGGTGTACAGCAGGTCTTTGCGCCACGATAGCGGCTTGCGCTGGAGCAGCGGCAGAAAGCTTTGTCCCTCCAGGCCCTTGGGTATCGGCGCGCCGGCCGCTTCGAGAAACATCGGCATAAAGTCGATGTTGGCGACGGTTTCCGAAACAGTGGTGCCTTTGGGAATCAGTTCGGGGCAGCGGATCAGCAATGGAATGCGCATCGACGCCTCATAGGCCTGCCGCTTATCGATTAATCCATGTTCGCCGAAACAGAATCCGTTATCGCCCGCATAGACAATCATTGTGGAATCGAGCTCACCTCGTTTTTTGAGCAGGTCCATGATGCGGCCCAGCGATTCATCGACCGCCAGCAGCGTTTCCGCATAGCGCTTGTAGTAGTCGCCGATGGAGAGATGGCTGTCATGATAAGGGAACTCGATACCGTGCCAACTATTCCGTTGATTCTTCGTCCACATGGGACGGTGCTTCACCAGATCGCCTTCTTTGGCGGCGCTCTCCGGCATGTGAAATTTTCCATTGGCAAAACGCCCCTTGTGCCGTTCGGCAGGCACGAAATGGGAATGGACGGCCTTGTGCGAAAGGTAGAGAAAGTAAGGCCGATCGGCCGGTTGTTGATTGATCCAATCGACGGCGTAGTCGGTGAGTTCGTCGGTGATGTAGCCTTTCTGAGGCACTTTCTTTCCATCGACGTTCAGGCCGTTCTTGTCCGGCAGGTAACTGCCCTGGCCCTTGAAGCTGACCCAACGGTCGAAGCCGGGCTGGGGTGAATCGCCGACCGCGCCCATGTGCCATTTGCCGATGAAGGCTGTCTGATAACCGGCCTTTTGCAGAAATTGCGGAAAGAAGACGGTGCCTTCGGGGATGGGAGTGTTGTTATCCACGATGCGGTGCTGAAAGGCATATTTTCCGGTAAGAATGGAAGCTCGGCTGGGCGAGCAGAGCGAGGTGGTGACGAAGGTGTTCGCGCAGTTGGCTCCTTCCGCCGCTAGCCGGTCCATGTTGGGCGTTTCCAAAAAGGGCTGCGTCTCCATGAAGCTGAAAGCATCGTAGCGATGATCGTCGGTGAGGATAAAAACAATGTTGCGCCGCTTTCCTCCGGGCGGAGGCTGCGCGGGCGCGGACTGTCCGCGAACAGCATTTCCCAGTGCACCGGCGACGGCGCCCAATAGAACGTTGCGTCTATTCATGAATGTGATTCTGCCTTTCTCAAATGAAACGTAAAATGACGAACGCAAAAAGCGTCGTAGGTGATGTCCCGAAGCTTGACTCCCGAGAAGACCATCCAGCCCGACAAGCCGTCGGGAGAAAGCCATTTGGTGGTAAAGCGGTAGCCATGGGTGCCGCCCAGGTCCCAATCGAGGGTGTGAAACACGGTGGTCCAGGGTCCCCATGGTTCAGGCGCATCGTAGAGGCCCCAGCCTCCGCCATGACTGTAAGCGACGGCCAGGAGATAGCGTTTTATCGCAGGATCGTAAACGGCATCGGTGCGTTGGCAATGACCGGGGAAGGAAAAGGCGCCGCCGCGCTCGCTTAGGGATTTCGACCAGACCGGGTTTCCGTCGGAGCGGAGGCGAACAAAATACCGGTAGGCGTCCCGGTCCCGAATTTGGTTCTTCGGCACGCGCGCGAGCACGATGCGGTCGTCCGCGTGGTAGGCGCTGGGCCCGTCCTGCGAATACACGTACACATATCGGTCGCGCGCGCCGGCGTAGTTTTTGCCAAAGTTTAGAAACGCCGGAGAGCCGAAACTTTCTTCGAACTTGAAGCCCCAAGTCCAAGTTTTTCCGTGATCGCCGGACCACGCAAGCTGTGCATTGCCGGTATTGCGGACCCACAGGTAGAGGACACCGTTCACCATCAGGATGCCGCTTGCCTTGGGACCTTTCCGTCCATCGCCGGTACGCTCGATGGAAGATGACCGAAGATTCACCGCGGAGAATTGGGGCGGCATGCCTGTGACTTTTGCCGTTCCCATGCTGAGCTTACGATCCACAAACGGCTTGAACCCAAAGCCGTCGCCATACGACGTATAGATGGCATTGTCGTCACCCCATGTCAGGGGCCAGTTGTCACTGTCAACGGCCCTGCGAACGATGGCTTGCTTTGGAGCAAACCGCACATTGTCGATCACCGGGCTAGGCGCATAGGCGGCTTCGCCGGTTCCGGAGCGCAGGGCCTCCATTACCGGTTCGAACAAGAACGTCTCCATATCCTGCCAGAAACGGTCTTCCCCCTGCGGGCCCAAGTATTGACCGTAGCGGACCAGAACAAGGTCGAGACTGGGAACTACCAGAAGGACTTCCTGTCCGGCACCCGCTCCGGCGAAAGCATCTTTGGGAACGGCTTTCAGGATGCCGTCATAGTTAGTCCACCAGCCAAGTCCCGAAGCCATGCTGAAGGCTTCTTTACCGCGGTTGGGCAGGGCGGTTCCGGCATAGGCGGTCATTTCACGGACGAGTTGTTCGGGAAAAAGCTGCTTACCGTTCCAGCGGCCGCGTTGCAGCATCATCTGCCCGATGTGCGCGGTGGCGCGGGGAGTGAACTTTGCTCCGCCCCAGGTGGCGTAGACGTTCAGTCCATCGACCTTGTAGCGTTCTCCGTAGCCGATGCGCCATTCGTCGTCCGATATGCCGAGCGGCTCGCAAAGGCGCTGCCTCAAGGCTGTCAATATGTCGGGCGTTTCGGTTCCGCGCAGACTGGCGGTGATGGCATAGCCGAGCGCGGCCATTCCCGGATTGCTGTAGCCCATGCGCGTACCGGGTTCGAACACAACCGGCGTGTCGTGAATCGCGATGGAGATGGGATCCGGCTTCCGTTTCCAGAACGCGCCTTTCCAGCCCGGCAGATTCTCATGCGTGTAGCCGGGCGCCTCGGCGTCGTCCAGGCCGGAGGAGTGCGTTGCAAGTTGGCGGATGGTGATGGTCTTCTTGAGCGGATCGTTCTTCCAGGCGGGAATATATTTAGACGCTAGATCGTCTATGTGCAGGCGGCCTTCATCGAGCGCGATCATCAGCGCATCGCCTCCCACCAGCGCTTTGGCAAGGGACGCGGTTCCCAGCGGCCTCTCTTTCCCGTAGCCGGGCGCATACCACTCGAAGACGAGTTTCCCGTGGCGGGCAATGAGGAGCGCGCGCGTGTTGTTCCCCCGAAGCGTCGATCGGAACCGATCGAGCTTCCCTATATTGAACCCTTCCGATTCCGGCGTAGCGGTGGGCCACTCCGTCACGGCCTCAAGCTTCGGAGCCACGAAAAAGATCATCGCGACCGCGAGACAACTACGAACCAGTAACTTTCGATCTCCGGCACTCATGAACAGATGCCTCGTAAATATCGAATACCTTCCGTGGCCCACTCGTGTTCTTTTTGCTCCGTTGCTTCTAAACTGTCCTCGAAAGGCGGCCACTGCTCCAGGACTACGCTGACCTTAGGATTTTTAGCAAGCACCCGATCGAGAAGCAACGGAATGTCGAGCCGTCCTTGACCGGCGGGCCGGCCGGTGATGAGGAAGCCCAACTTATCGGGAATGCGCTCTATTCCAAAGTCTTTGATGTGCAGGCAGGAGGTGAATGGCGCCAATATCTCGACGGTGTTGTGGGGCATCTCCAACGCGCCAACCGAGTTCGTTGTGTCTAAACAGATTCGGAGGAACGGGCTATCAATGCCCTTCACGATGCGGGCGAGGCACTCGGACGATTGTTGCTCGTAGTTCTCAATAGCGAGCACGATTTCCGCTTGCTCGAATAAAGGAACGATTTTTTTCAATTGCGCGATAACAGCAGCGCAGGCATGTTCTTGCCTGCCGGGAAGCAGGGTGCGGATCAACTTAGCATCCATGAGTTTAGCTATTTCGATGTGCGCCGACAGCTCGGGGAGATCCATTCCACGCATGCCCAGTTCGAAGGAGATACCCACTCGATCCGCTTCATCGCGTAATGCTTTCAGTTTGCTTGAGGCGTATCCACGAAGCGGAAGATTGTCGGCGATCTGCACCAGCCCAAGCCCGGCGTTGTGCGCCCATCCGAGCAGCTGCTCGGCCTGCATGCCGCTAGCACCGATGCTCCAGGGAAAGGCCCAACTGCTGATGCCCAACCTCATACGGCCACCTTCCTTTCGAAAGCGATCCTCACCTGCGGATCGATGGTAAGAAACAGTAGCGCGCCGATGAATACCATCGCGGCGATCAGCAGTAATGGCAGGTTATAGCTCCCCGTCCACTCGACAAAGTATCCGAACACAATCGAGCAAAGGAATCCGCCAAACTGCCCGGCCGAATTCATCGCCCCCGTCACGGCGCCCGCAAAACTTTGACCAATATCCAGGCATAACGCCCAAGCTGCCGGCAACATGCAGTCCATGGAGCCGAACCCCGCCGTCAGCAGTACGACACCGACAGTTTTTCCTTTTGTTAAGGCCGTGCCCGCCAACAGGAACGAAGACAACGTGAGGCACAGAGCCCCGAAGTAGGTTCTTCCGACGCGCGGACCGTACTGCCGGGTGAGCCAGTCGCTGATAAAACCGCCGGCGATATTCCCCAACATGCCCGCTAGGAACGGGAGCGCGGCGTATCGCGCTAATCCGGCTTCAGAGAAGCCCCTCCCTTTTACTAAGTACGTATGGAACCATGAAAGATAAAAAACGGAGCCCCACACATAGAACCAGTACATGGCTGCCAATCGCCAAATCTGGCGACTTTTCGCTAACGCTTTCCACGGTATCGGTGAGTGCGGCGCGGCAGCCGGAGGCAAGGCGGTCGCCCCAATCTTGCTGCTTAGTAGGGCTGGTCTGTCGCGATACCAACGGTGCCACACAAGCGCCCAGACGCAGCCCAGAACAGCCAGCAAGCCGAAGGGGAGACGCCAACCAAATGCCTGCTGTGCGGGGATGATCATCAACGGTGCAAGCGCGCCACCCAGTCTGCTGGCCGCCCACACCAAGCCTTGTGCTTTGCCTCGCTCCTCCTGTGGAAACCAACGGGCGATGCTTCCAGAAGCATTCGGATAAGCACCTGCTTCGCCCGCCCCAAAAAGAAAACGGGTGAGGAGGAGCAGCGGGAGGCTAGCAGCGAGGCCGGTCAGTCCGGTAAACAAGGACCAGCAAAGCACGATTCTCGTCAGCACTTTTCGCTGGCCGATGCGGTCGCCCAGCGCCCCCATGGGAATTTCCAGCGCGCCATAAGGGATAAGGAAGATGCCCAAAACCCATCCCCATGCTGACGGAGAGATCCCGAGGTCTTGTTGCATTCGGGGACCCGCGACCGCGATACAGATGCGGTCCAAATAAGTAATCGCGGAGAATACGACCAGCAGGAGCAGAACTGTGTTGCGGTTTTTCAATGCCTATTCCTCGCGATGGAAGAGGAGGCCCGCTGCCTGGAATCCGCCGTCGACGTTCAACGTATGGCCATGGATAAAAGCAGCTTCGCTCGACGCGAGGAAAACCGCAGCGGCGGCGATTTCTTCGCAAGCAGCATACCGCCGCATAGGAATCAAGGCGTGATAGGCCTTCCGAGTAGCCTCGTCATGGGTCACCTCCGTCATTTCGGTATCGACCGGGCCGGGCGCAATTTCATTGACTTGGATACCAAACGGCGCAAGCTCCACCGCCATTACCTTGGTGAGGGCGGTTACTCCTGCTTTGGACGCACCGTACGCCGCGCGTCCGGTACCGCCTCTTTGTCCCGATAAAGAAGCGATGTTGATAATCTTTCCGCTGCCCTGTGTCTTCATCACACGAGCGGCAGACTGGGAGCAGAGAAAGACGCCGGTGAGATTGATCCGCAGCACTTGCTCCCACTCGCTCAACGTGGTGTTGAGAAACAGGCGCGTCAGTCCGATCCCGGCGTTATTTACAAGCAAGTCCACACGTCCGGCAAAGCCGAGCGCGCATTGGATCATCTCTTCCACTTGCTGTGGATCGCTCACGTCAGCGGTAACGGCCAGGGCTTGGCCGCCTGCCCGGACAATTTCATCGGCGACCAGGTTCGCTCCGACGGCATCCAGGTCGGCAGCAACTACCGACGCCCCTTCACGGGAGAAGCGCAGTGCAATAGCCCGGCCGATACCGCGTCCGGCGCCCGTCACAATTGCAATTTTACCGGATAGCATCACGTGGAAAACAAGCAGTACGAGAAAACGAAAGTAATCGTTTACAAGCAGTATCAAAGCTGGTATGGTGTTGTCAACTGTTCGTTAGTCAAGTTGTCATTTCAAGAACACTGGAGCGAAGTCCTGTTATGCGGCAGCGCACATCTGCAAAAAGTTCGACGGCGACGACGATAAAAGAAGTTGCCGCCAAGGCGGGCGTTTCCACGGCCACGGTGTCGCGTGTACTGTCGGGGCAAGCTAGGGTGGGCGATGAATTGAGAAATAAGGTCGTGCGCGCGGCCGATGCTTTAAAGTATCGCCCGAACCGGGCCGCGCGCCACCTACGAACCGGGTTCAACAACTCGATTGCAGTACTGATTCCGGATATCGAAAATCCTTTCTATACAAGCCTGGTGCGGGGCATTGAGCAGGCGTTACAGCCGGCCGGCTATTCTCTCCTCCTCGCCGACTACAACGAGAGTCCGAAGCAGGAGCGAATCTATCTTTCCCAGATGCAAGCCGACGGTGTGGCCGGGGTGCTTTTTTCCGCTAGCCGTGCGCCGGGAAGCGCTTACGATGAGTTGTTTCGATCCGGGCTACCGGGAGTGGCCGTATCGCGTGAAATCGATAATCCGCGAGTGGATCAAGTCATGGTCGATAACGAAATGGGTGCGAAGTCCGCTATATCGCATTTGATCAGTCTTGGTCATCGGCGTATCGCCCTAATCAATGGACCACAATCGGTGAATACCGCCTCCGGGCGCTATCGCGGCTATGTGACCGGCCTGCGGGAAGCGGGAATCGAGACGAGTGACGAACTGATTGCTTACGGAGATTTTCGTCAGGCTGGCGGCTACCATGCCATGCGGACCCTGCTGGCGAAGCTGGACCGCCCGACAGCGGTTTTTGTGGCGAGCAATCTGATGACACTCGGCGCCTTGCAGGCGATTCACGAGAAAAATCTTCGCATTCCCGAAGACGTTGCGCTGGTGGGCTTCGACGATATGCCGTGGGCGATCTCACTGCGCCCCCCCCTCACCACCGTCGCGCAGCCAATTCGGGAATTGGGACAGACGGCGGCCCACCTGCTTCTCGACCGCATTCAGAACCCGCAACGTCCGCGAAAACATATTGTGCTTCAGACGCGGCTGATCGTTCGCTCCTCGTGTGGATCCAATCCGCACGGGATAGCTGAGGTCAGGCAGAATTCGTTCCACTCAAGTCTTCAACAAGCCATCTTCAATGAAATAGCCTAACGAGGTTTTTTATATGCATTCTCATTCACAATCGACAACCAGACGCCTGCTGGCGCTGATATGCCTACTAGGAGCGGTTGCGCTCCTCATCTCCGAGCCCGTATCGGCGCAGACCTTCGCCGCCGGGCTGACGGGCCTGGTCACGGACCCGAGCGGGGCTTCCGTTGCGGGTGCCGAAGTGCGCGTTCGCGAGACCAGCACGAACGACGAGCGCCAAACCACCACCGCCGCCGCCGGACGCTATACGTTCTCGCAATTGAAGCCGGGATCGTACGAAGTGACGGTGGACGCCCCGGGGTTCAAACGTTTTCTGCAGCCGCAGTTGATGCTGACCGCGGGCCAAGCGGGCGAGTTCAATGTTCCGCTTGCCCTGGGCAGCAACAACCAGACGGTGGAAGTGAAATCCACCGGGCAGTTGCTGGATACGCAATCGGCGGCCGACTCGGTGACGCTGGGATCCCGAGCGGTGGTGAGCGCTCCTACCAGTGTGCGCAATCCGCTGGTGCTCGTTTTTCAGACAGCGGGCGTGGTGGCTGTGCGCACCGGCATCTCACAGGGCGTCAACGAGCAGAACCAAGGCCGGTTTTCCTTGAACGGAGGACGGGACTCGTCGACAGCCGTTATTATCGACGGCGTGCCGTCAACAGCGGCCGATTGGGGCGGCGTCCTGGCAACTCCTTCCATCGAAGCGGTTTCGGAGGTCCAGGTCACCCGCAACTCGTATGACACGCAGTACGGAAGGACCGACGGCGGAGTAGTGAGCATGGTGACCAAGAGTGGAAGCGACCGGTTCCACGGCGGCGTGTACGAGTACCTGCGCAATAGTGTTCTGGATGCGAATACATGGGACAACAACCGTGCGGGAATAGATCGACAGAGTTTCCAACGCCATCAATTCGGCGCTTTGCTGGGTGGTCCCGTTTCGCGAAAAAAGCACGTGTACTTTTTTGGGGACTACGAGGGACTCCGCGATTCGCTGCCGGCCACTTTGCTGGACACCGTGCCGACGGCGTTGGAGCGGCAGGGCGATTTTTCACAGTCCTACAATCCGAACGGCACGCTGCAACAGATCTACAATCCGTTTACTACGCGGCTGGACGCGGCGAGAAAAAATTATATCCGCACTCCCTTTGCAGGCAACCGGATTCCGGCGTCTTTGCTGGACCCGGTGGGGTTGAAGGTTGCCAATCTCTATCCCATGCCGAACCGGCCCGGCGATCCGGTGACGCACGCGCTGAACTATGCGGCCGGCGGCAAGAGCATCGACATCAACCACAAGTTCGATGTTCGCGTGGATTGGGCGCCCAATGAACATTATTCGGGATTTGTTCGAGTAACCAAAGCCTGGGAGGACAGCATTGCGCCCGCGCTTCTCGGCAACAACATCGATAGCAATTACAACGGAGCGAATCCGCGGCATCAGGTGGTTATCGGCAATACCTTTGTTCCCAGTCCCACCTGGGTGACGAATATTCTGATCGGCACGGGACGCTGGCGGGAGGCGCAGATACCGCAGAGCCAAGGGCTGAGCCCGACGCTGGTGGGCTTGCCGGCTTCATTTGCCAGTCAGGTTGCCACGCAGAATATTCCCCAATTCTCCTTGACAAACTATGCGCAGATTTCGAATTCACGTTATCTGAACGATCCACGGACCACCGATAACCTGCAGATAAACAATTCGAAGCAGCTCGGCAATCATAGTCTGCGCTTCGGGTTCCAGGCCGAGATTCAACAGGTGAACTCCACGGACGTCACTTCGGCAAACTTCGGTTTTACGCGCGGGATGACATCGGGAAACATCGCGGCCACCGATAGCACAAAAACCGGGAATGCCGTAGCTTCGCTGCTACTGGGAACAGGAGCTTCCGGTAGCGCGCCGAATAATGCGCGTCTCGCGGTGACCACTAAATATTTTTCCTGGTACGTTCAGGACACATGGCGCGCGACAAAGAAATTGACACTCGATTACGGTTTGCGCTACGAGGTGCAGTTGCCGGCAACGGAGCGCTACAACCGTTTCAACTATTTTGCTGTCGACGCCACCAATCCTCTCTCGCAAGCAACGGGACTGAACCTGAAGGGAGGCTTGCAGTTTGTGAACAGCGACAACCGTGGACTGTGGGACACCGACTGGAAGAACTGGGCGCCGAGGGTCGGCTTGGCGTACAAAATTACAAACAACCTTGTGTTCCGCTCCGGTTACGGTATCTTTTATTCGCCGGCTTGGGAGGCGGCTACACCGTCCGACGGTTTCTCCTCCAGTAGCGCCTGGGTGTCTTCGGTAGGAGGTAACGGCATCATTCCGCAAGACCTGATTAGCAACCCGTATCCGGACGGCCTCACTCCTCCGACAGGCAGTTCGCTTGGACTTTCTACTTTAGAAGGGCAAAGCATCACTGCGTATCAGCGTTCGCATCCGACGCCCTACGTGCAGACGTATAGCGCAAATTTTCAATACCAATTTGGCCCGGCTACCGTGCTGGAGGTGGGCTACTCCGGAACGCTGGGAAGAAAACTCTTCTTTGGGTATGCGCGTAATTTCAATCAATTGGATCCGCAATACCTGCCGCTGGGCAGTGCGCTGAATACACAGGTGGCGAATCCGTTTTACAATCTGATCGGCACTGGACCGCTATCCGGAAAGACAATTCCCTACAATCTTTTGCTTCGGCCGTACCCGGAGTTTAACGCCGTGACGATCAGCAACCGGACTCCCGGCGCCTCTTCGAGCTTTAACGCGCTGCTGGTGAAGTTCAATCATCGATTTAACAACGGATTGCAGGCCCTGTTGACTTATCAATTCTCGAAGGCGATCGACAATTCTTCGGAGACGCAAGCGTACGAGATCAGCGAGGCGCAGCGGAATGTTTATGATCTTTCCAATGAGAGATCGATTAGCGGACACGATCTTCCGCAGTACTTCACGGCAAGCGTTTCGTACGAGCTGCCGTTCGGCCGGGGACGGACGTTTCTTTCCAACTCCAGTCGTGTGGTGGATGCGCTCGCCGGAGGCTGGCAAGTTTCCACGGCAATTCGGTTTGGAAGCGGGCTGCCGCTGCAGTTCAGGGCTCCGAATACACTGGGGCGCTACGGGTTCGCCGTGGCGCGTCCGAACATCACCAGTCTTCCGGACTTGGCCGCGGGACCGCAGACGCCGGACCGCTGGTTTAACGCGGATGCAGTGAGCGCGCCTGCCGACTACACAATCGGCACCGCTCCCCGATGGGTCTCCAACGAACGCACCGGACCGCTCGACTCAGCCGACATCAGCTTGATGAAGTATTTCAATCTTACGGAGCGGCTGAAGCTGCAGATTCGCGGGGATGCCTTCAATGTTTCGAACACCCCGCAGTACGGCCGCGCCAACACAACACTGGGCAGCAACACGTTCGGGATAGTGACCAGCTCCACAAACGTGACGGAGCGCAATATACAGCTTGCGGCCAGGATTCAGTTCTAAGTCTCCGACCGGTTCGACTCTGTCATGCAAAGACGAACACTTTTCACAGCGGGCATAGCGGCGTTGTCCCTGCCCGGCCTGTCCAGACCGGCAAGCGCGCCTTCGAGTCAGGTTTTCGATGTTCGCCGGTTCGGCGCGACGGGCGATGGGAAGACCAAAGATACTGCTTCGATCCAGAAGGCGATCGACAGCGCATTCAAAGCCGGAGGCGGGGTGGTTTACCTGCCTCCGGGCACTTACCTCAGCGGCGGTATCGAGCTGAAGACCGACGTGACGTTTCATATAGAGGCTGGCGCGACTCTTCTGGGAAGCACCGATATTAAAGACTATCCGTCTCATGCGGGGCCGGAGCCGGGTTCGGACGCCAACGATAAACATCTGGTGTTCGCACGCGGCGCGGAGAACGTTGCGATTACCGGCGGCGGGACCATCGACGGCCAGGGGAAAAGTTATTGGGTGCGTAATCCCAAGCATGACGTTCCGCCGGAAGAAGAATGGCGGGACGTTGCCACACTATATTGGAAGGCTTTGCCGCGTCCGTCGCCGATGGTAGAGATGGTCGAGTGCCGCAACGTACACATTGAAAACGTTACGCTGCAAAACTCGCCGGGCTGGACGCTGCGGCCGATCGCCTGCGATTCGGTGTTCATTCAGCGGGTCAAAATTCGCAATCCCATTTACGGCATCAACACCGACGGGATCGACCCTACTTGCTCGCAAAACGTCTTCATCTCCGATTGCGATATCAACACCGGCGACGACAATATCTGTCTGAAGAGCGGCAATCCCTACGGACCTTTGCGCGTCACCAAAAACATCGTGGTCACGAACTGCGTGCTTTCGGGTTGCTGTAACGGCTTCAAGATCGGGACGGGAACGCGGGGCGGGTTCGAGAACATCACTTTTTCCAATTCGGTGATCTTCAATAACGATGTTCCATTGAAAGAACGGATGGTCTCAGGCATTGCCGTCGAAATGGTGGATGGCGGCTGGGTGGATGGCGTGCTGGTGTCCAACGTCCGCCTGCAAAACATCAGGACACCTTTGTTTATCCGCCTGGGCAATCGCGGCTCGGGTCAACAGGTGAAGACACCGGGGCAGCTTCGAAATGTGGTGATCTCCGATGTTCACGCCGTCGGCGCGATTCTCACTTCATCCATTACGGGACTTCCGGGCTATCCCGCGGAAAGGATCACTCTCAATAACGTTCATCTGGAAACGGTGGAGCAAGGCAAAGCGGAGTGGACAAACCGCGAGATTCCTGAGCTGCCGGAGCATTATCCAGCCGCGCGTATGTTCGGCCGTTTGCCTTCCTATGGCTTGTACATTCGTCATGTCAAAGACATTGCGATGAGCGGCCTGCGGGTGCATTCGAACACCGAAGATCCGCGCCCAATGTTGACATGCGATGACGTGCAAGAACTCACGATGGATCGCATCGGAGGGGGTAGCGCGGCGAAAAGTACGGCGGCTTTTCTAGATTTACGAAACGTTCAGGGGGCTTTTATTCACGGATCGGTTGCGCCCCGGGGCGTCGACGCCTACGCACGTGTCTCCGGCGCGAACTCCACGCGCATCACGTTGCTTGGTAATGAACTAGGCCAAGCGGCAAAGGTTGTGGAGATGGCCGACGGCTGTCCACCGGGGAGTGTTGCTTCCGAAGCCAACCACACCGGCATGTCGAAAAGCTAACTGGTTTTCGACGACGGAAGCTGAGTTTTCCCCTCTATCGCAATGTGTTCGCCAGACGGTTCGGCGCAACAGCGAGGTTTTCGCGGCGCACAAGATCGATGAACGCCCACTTCGGCGTGTCTGATACGTCGATCAGTCCCCGCGCGGTATGCTCGCCGTAGGTTAAGTCCGGACCCGAACCCGGGCCGCGCCCGGTAATCGCCTGATCGCGATAGGCAAACCAACCCGCGCCCACAATGTAGGGATTGGTGGCCGCCTCGCGCAGCACTTGTCCATAAAGCACGCCTTCCATGGTTTCGTCTTCGCTGGGAGCGTTCGGGGCAGCTCCGAATCCACGCTGCATATGGTAGGTGGGAGAGAAGGAAAACTCTCCCAGCAGGGCCGCTTTATTCGTGGCCCGCAACCACTCGTTTACGCGATCGTCAGTGAGGCCGTAGGCGTAGCGGTCATAGCCGATCACGTCGCAGTTCTCGCCGAGCAGCGTCCAATCGGCAAGCGTAGTGAAGCCGCCAATTTGAATGAAAAATCCAAGATAAAGGTGCTGCGGATCGATTTGTTTGATGGTTGTGTAAATGAATTTGTAGTAGCTTGCGGCATAGTATTGCCGCAGGGATTCTAAATCGGCCGCGGGCAGGACTGCGGTATGGGATGCATAAACATCTCCGATGGAAGAAGCCGCGATTTGCCAGGCAGTAGCCAGACGCGACAGGTTCCCGCCATAAAGTTGCTGGTACGCGTAGTCGACCAGCGCTTTCTTGATGGGAGTTTGCGCGTTGGCTTTCGAGAAGACACCGGTGATTTCGGTTCCCGCGATCAGTTCTTCCGCTTCGTTTCCGAGTGACCAGCCAACGATAAAGGGATCATCGGCGCGGCCCGACATTTGTGATACGAGCTGACTTCGAAACGCTTCTTGTACTTGTGGATCAAACGTGTCCGGGTGTTTGGCGCCGGCGGTATTGGAAAGCGATTTGCGGCTTAGTCTAGGGATGTAAGACAGACCGATGGGATCGGAAAATTTTCCTACTCCCGAAAAACCCCAAGCCTGAGCGCGTTGTTTAGTGATCTCGTTGAGGCGGTTCCGCCAGTCCGATCCGTACTTCCGGATCAGATTGGCGGTGCTAAACACAAAGTAGGTGACATCCGGATCCCCGTTCACCCCGGTTCTCCAAGCCTCCGCCAACTCGCCGTCGCGGGGCGGCAGTTCGGCAAACAGGTTCTCGCGCCCCGTGACCGGCGTCACGTTCAGGGTAGGACCCGGCGCGGAATCGAACGACGTATAAAAACATGGATTGCCCAGCGGTGAAATCAGCCACCAGAAGCCGTTCTTCTGCGTTACCCGGAAGAAACCAGTGGCGGGCTCCTGCCAACCGCTATTCAAATAACCCCCGTAGATATCGAACTGTTGTACCGGACCCCATCGCCGTATCAATCCTTGTTCTTTCGCGGCCGCCTGTGCGAACTGGTTGTCTGTTTCAAACTTACCGGGCCAGTGACCGTAATAGCTCTGTCCGTAGCGATCCACGTACGGCGCAAATTGGGCCAGCGGCGGCGTGGCGATTAGACGAAAGCGAACCGTTACAGTTAACGCTTCGTCCGCGGCCAAATTCCAGTCTGCCTGGCGAGGTCCGCTAGGGTCGAAGTTATAAAGCGGCAGTGGTCGTGATGCTTCCTTCGTAAAAGAAAGATCGAGAGATTTTTCTGTATCGGTCTTTAGTCGAACATCCTCCAAGACCACAACATATTCGGCTGTGTTGTTCGCGAAACTGGGAATGGTGCCGCCATATACCAGTCCGCCTACGGGAGCGAGCTCCGCGGCCGCGCTGCCGATAGCAGTGCCGTTCAACGTCAGAGTGGAAACGCCGTTCGCCGCGGCGCCGATAGCGACGTACTCCTTATCGAGCTCCCAACCGCCGCGTTGGCTTAGATAAACATAACGAGTCCCATTGCCGACACCGAAGATTAAAGACAGATTGTCTAAGCGGCACTGCGAATCCCCGGTGCCGGGCTTATCTTCGAAGTCCAGGTAGAAACCGGACTGGCCGCTGTGCTGATCTGCCAAGTAGTTCCGGCAAGCCTTTTGTCCGTGGGCGAGCATTCCGCACGTGGAAAGCAGAAGCGCAAAAAAGAAAGGTCTTCTCATAGTCCTCCAACTCGACTGTTTCAAAACGCCTTCTACCATATCACAGGTAATGTAATCGATTACAAGCAATTGCTAAAACTTTGCCGAAAGAGAGAGAATCGAAGAGAGTTCATTTGCATGAGTAGCAATGTTCGCCGCTGTTGTGTGCCGCGCACAGAGAAGACCGTCGCTTTAAAGTCTTCCTCCGGAGTTTCGGCCGACCGGCTCATCATTAACAAGGGCTCGACGGAAAACATGGTACGGCTCGGCGATCCATTCCTGATGGGCACCGATACAAAGGAAGGGTTTCCTGCAGATGGCGAAGGACCGGTGAGAAAGGTGACAGTCGATCCGTTCTACATCGACCTTTATCCGGTGACCAATCAGAAGTTCGGCGAATTCGTACAAAAGACCCAATATAAGACGGAAGCGGAAGAATTCGGCTGGTCATTTGTGTTTCAAAACCACATTCGTCCCGACCTCCGCGCCCGTCTAACGGTAGACACTGTGCCGGGTGCCGAGTGGTGGTTTAAGATGCGCGGCGCGGACTGGAGGCATCCGGAAGGCCCAGATGCAAGCATCGATGAACGACCGTATCATCCCGTTGTTCACGTGTCTTGGAACGATGCCACGGCATTCGCGGATTGGGCAGGGAAACGCTTACCGACCGAGGCGGAGTGGGAACTCGCGGCCCGGGGCGGCCTGGAGCAAAAGCTCTATCCGTGGGGCGATGAATTAATGCCGGACGGTAAGCATCTGTGTAATATCTGGCAGGGCGAATTCCCGCTTGTCGACACGGCGGAGGATGGCTATGCGGCGCCCGCGCCGGTGGATGCGTTTCCTCCCAACGCCTACGGCCTCTACACGGCTACCGGCAACGTCTGGGAATGGTGCGCCGATTGGTTTCATCCCACTCATCATCTTCGCGCTCCGCGGGTGAACCCTACCGGTCCACAGAGCGGAGCCGCCAAGATCATTAAAGGCGGTTCGTATCTCTGCCACAAGTCGTACTGCAATCGTTACCGCGTCGCCGCCCGAACGGCGAACTCGCCCGACAGTTCGACCACGAACATGGGCTTTCGGTGTGTACGCGACATTTGATGGATTTACCGTAAAAACTGCGCTGCTTCCGCTAGAGCCGCATAGCAATCGCGCAACCAAGTGCGGCAGTAACGGCGCTGGGTGTAACTGAATTCCCCGCCCTGATTTTCGGCAAAGTCGGAGAAGGAGATGCTCGCCTTGTCCACCGACTGGTAAACCGTTTGGTCCAGCGGCGGAAAGGTGATTTCGCAAGCTCCCGCACGCAGCAGTTCGGTTCTTATTTTGGAGCCGTCGTAGACTTCGAATTTCGATGCCACACCCAGGTTTTTGACGATGATGTAATTCACGTTAGGACCGAGCGCGGCGAAACACTCCTTCAGATGGCCGACGCTATCGATTGCTCCGCCCAGCACATACGTAATGGTAATTCCGAGACGCCGGTCGGCCGCTTCTTCCAAAGCTCCTCCACGGTAAAGCCAGTTGCGCAGGTCTTCTCCCGAACGCGCCCCCAGGTCCACCAACGCCAGGCGTTTACCGATCTCATCCATCAGATAGTCGAGGATAGGCGCGACGTTAGCCGCGTTGGAGACATCGACTGCGGCGGTATCGGCGGGATAAAAACGAAGAAGCTGACCGGTTTCACCTTCGGCATCGAAGGCACGAAACGTGGTTCTGCGGCTTTTCAAGAAATCGGCAATCACTCGCGCCACGGTGGTCTTTCCCACACCGCCCTTTTCTCCATGCGTCAGAATGAGGCGCGGCTTTTCGACAATCGGTTGTGGTTCAGTCATTCAGTTAAAAGTCCTCGATATGGGAAAACGGGTGCGATCTTATTTGCTTCGGTGAAGATGCCGTCTTTTTTGTCTCCTGCGGAGACTTTGCCCCGACAAGCAATCTCTGGCGCACCGCCGGGCTCAGCAGATATAACATTTGAATTGCAGGCACGACCCAAGAAGGGACGGCGGAAGTTCCTTTCAGCCAATCCTGCAAAACCCCGGGCGGAACACCAAAGATGGATGAAAACTCCGCATTCGTCAGGCCGGCCCGCTCCATGTGGCCGGCGAGAAGGCTGGGAGAAAGATGCTCCTCCGCCGTCTCGTTCGGAAATGTATAGTTTACCTCGCTAGATATCCCTGCACGGCGTACAAGAGAGGGAGCAGCAACCGGCGCGTCGGGGTCGCTTTGGCGGGCTGCAACTGCCGCTTCCAGGGATTCAAGTAGTTCGATGAGCGTCAATGGTATGCGCGGCGTCCTTCTTCCAATTCAGACTGCTTTCTTACTACTTTAGTGCGCCGGTCCAAAAACAGCGGCAGGCAACTTCGATGGTCTCGGAAACCGGAACTACTCGATCAGATATTTTCTATAAGCGCCAGAATTGTATGTACTCCAAGAACGAAAATCCTGGTGTTCGCGAAACAGCCGATAAGCAAAGTCGATGTTAGCTTTACAATCGAGCAAGTCACGCAGGTTGACGCCGGGCTGTTTCAGGTGGACGGTATTGATTTGAAAATAGCCCCAATCCAGCGTGCCGTCCGAATTGTGGTGATAAACCTCACATTGTCCGTTCGGGTTCTCCGCGCGTTGAATGGCTAGCGCCAACCGGCAGTCCGGGCCGAACTTCGCGCAGGTGTACTGCTGGTAGGGCGTTAATGGATGGCCGTTTCGATCTCCTCGGGCGATCACAGCGTTTGAAGACTGTGTGCGGTGGGCGATCACAAGCGGCGACCGCCAGTGCAAAACCATCGGTGATTGAAGGCTGAATGTGTACTGGGCGTGAATCTGTACTACTACATAAGCAGCGGAGATGCCGAGCAGCAACGCCACTAAACTGACCGGAACGCCAACCGCTTTGATGACGGCGGGCTTAGGCAAATACGAGACTCGGGATTTTTTGGGAGCGGCAACCGGCCGAGCGGCTTTTGGGGACCGCTTTGCCGCCACCCGGCGATTACCGGAGACGATGACGTTCACAACGGGTAAACACTCAACTATAGCCAATCGCTATTTTGTCAACCATTCATACTGCCCTTTTGTCAGTGGAACGACCGACAGTCGGCCTTGACGCACGAGCGGGGAATCGGCAAATTGCGCGTGTTCTTTGATGTCGGCCAAAGTACGCGGCTTCGAGAGCACGGCTTCGGCTTTGATCGTGATACGTGGATTTTTGGGGTCATCCACACTGACGTCGGTCACCGTCGCCGAGCCGACGGCCTGTCGCTCGGCGCCGGTGTGATAAATGATGAGTTCGTCGTCCACCTTCATTTCGCGCAGATGCTTTACCGCGGCAGCATTGGTCACGCCGTCCCAAATCGTTTCTTTATCGCGCTGCAGGTCGGCAAAGGAATAGGCATCAGGCTCGGTTTTAAGGAGATAGTACATCACTTACCGTGCGGCCCACCGTGCGTAGCACCCGCTCCGGAAGGCAAACCGCCACCACCCATATGACCGCCGCCACCCATGCCCATGGAGTGTCCGCCGCCGCCCATGGGAACGCCGCCACCACCGCCCATGCGAACACCACCGCCATTAGTGGGCATACTCCTGCCAGACATCGATTCTTGGCCTCCATGCATCATCCCTGCTGCACTATTCTGTCCCTGCCCATTATTCATTGGCGTACCCCGCCAGTGGCCGCCATAGCGATATCCGCTCCAACCCGGGTAGCCGCCACCACCAAGAATCAGCGGCGCGTAACCCACGTAGCCGGGCGAGAAGAAGCCATAGCCAAAGGGACTAAATGCATAACCGTCGCCCGGCAGCCAAGCCCAAGAATTTAATGGATTGTTGTAGTACCAACCGGGGCTGAATCCTCGCCTGAAGCCAAGTCCCGAACCGCCGTAGACATTCCCGGCTGCTGCGGCAGTTCGCGCCGAGGCAAAGCTAGCCCGAGCGGCGTATTCGGAACGGATATTGCTCCACGAATAAAGTTCATCTTTGTCTTTTCGGTCGAATTTCGCAGGTTTCGCGTTGGCCGCCAAGACCATTTCCCGGCCTTTTTTCACTTGCTGCTTTTCCGTTCCAGTCTGAACAAGCGCTTTGCCGTCAAACACGGAAACCATCGGCGGATTCTCGGCCGTAATCCGATAGAGACCGGTTTTTTCAATGGTCACCAAAGTGCCGTGCTCCACCGCCTGAATACTGCTGTCTTTGACGATGTCGGCGGCTTCGATCATCGCCTCGCCTTTCGTCACCTCAAACTGTGTGTTGAGGAGCGAAGGTGAAATCATGCGGACGGCCGAGTTATGGCCGAGACGGAGGAAAACTCCCGGCGTCAGCAGCATTTCCGCCCTGCCAACGTCGGTAGAAAGCGTTTGGTTGGAGTATAAAGCCACACTCTTCAACTTGTTAGCCTTGATTTCGCGGCCATCCACAAACACGTGCCCCTCGACGTAGTTCACTACCCCCGGCCGGGCGGAGATGGTGGCCTGCGGCTTAGCACAAAAACCAACCATGAACAATCCCGTCAGCACCTTGGCCGTCGTTTGCCATCCGCATTTCATAATTTTTCTTAACCTCTACTTACTTAGATGTACTATTGATCCGATTCGTTCCCTAGCCAGAAAAAGGCTAAAGTTTTTGTCCGCGAAGCCGATGAAGGACCTAGGCAAGTACTTTCTGACGTTTAGGATACAATTGCCCCGGGACGGGTATTCAGCGGCTTGACTATTTCACCTATCGACTACGTTATTCTTGCGATTTATTTCGCCTTTGTGTTGGGGATCGGCTGGCTCGCCAAGCGGAGAATCTCTACGAGCGAGGACTTCCTGACGTCGGGCCGTTCCGTTCCGGTCTGGATTACCAGTCTGGCCTTTATCGCTGCCAACCTTGGGGCGCAGGAAATGATCGGGATGTGCGCGTCGGGCGCAAAGTACGGCCTGATGACGGTCCAGTTTTACTGGCTGGGCGCGGTGCCGGCGATGGTGTTTGTCGGTCTGTTCATGATGCCGTTTTATTACGGCAGTAAGGCTCGCAGCGTACCGGAGTACCTGAAACTGCGCTTCGATGAAAAAACGCGCGGGCTGAACGCGATTACATTTGCCATCATGACGATATTTTCGTCGGGCATCAGCATGTACGCGCTCGGCTTGCTGTTTCAATTGGTGCTGGGCTGGAGTTTCACCAATTCCGTGCTGCTTTCAGCGGCAATTGTTCTTGCTTACACGCTGCTGGGCGGTCTTACCAGCGCAATTTATAACGAAGTAGTTCAATTCTTTCTCATCGTGCTTGGATTCGCCCCGCTTTCAATACTGGCCGTGGAGCGGGCCGGTGGTTGGAAAGGGATTACCTCTCATTTACAGCCGGTGATGACTCATACCTGGAAATACCTGGGTAGTTCGACTGAGAATCCGATGGGCGTGGAGGCGTTCTCCATGATCGCGGGACTGGGGTTTGTGCTTTCGTTTGGATACTGGTGTACGAATTTCCTGGTCATTCAGCGCGCCATGGCCGCCGAAACGTTCGAGGGCGCGCGACAGACGCCTTTGGTGGCCGCATTCCCGAAACTCTTTATGCCGTTCGTGGTGATTTTTCCCGGAATTGCGGCGGTGGCCTTGATGAGCATGTCCAGCGGCTACACGCTCCCGCTGAAAGCAGGCGGCGGCTATGATTATGACCAGGTCCTAACAACCCTGATGACGCAGTTTTATCCGGCCGGCATGCTTGGGATCGGGTTGACGGCGCTGATGGCATCTTTTATGTCAGGCATGGCGGGAAACGTCACCGCGTTCAACACGGTTTTTACTTACGACCTTTATCAGAGCTATTTCAAGCGCGATGCTCCTGATTCCCACTATCTTTGGGTGGGACGCGTCACAACGGTGGTGGGAGTTTTATTATCCATTGCCACGGCCTATTTAGCCACTGCCTTCAACAACATCATGGACTTCCTGCAGTTGGTATTTGGATTTGTAAACGGACCGCTGTTTGCCACCTTCTTGTTAGGAATGTTCTGGAAGCGCACTACCGGACATGGCGCATTTTGGGGATATCTCAGTGGATTGACGGCTGCCGGCCTCACCTTGGGACTCACGGTGGCAGAGGGGAAAGGCGGCTGGATCGCGCCGATGCATCAGTTCCCTTCTTCGATGGCGCAGAACTTCTGGATTGCGATCATCGGCTGGACGGTGTGTTTCGTGGTCACGATTGCCATCAGTCTGGTAACGAACCCCAAAACCGCCGCCGAACTGACGAACCTTGTGTACGGCCACACGGATACGCCACCCCAACTGAATGTTGCCTGGTATCAGCGGCCCGGCCCCTTGGCTGTGATCGTTTTGAGCCTGCTGGTGGTGATGAACGTGATTTTCTGGTAATCAAGCAATGGATGATTTACGAGTTCCGACCGGTTTTTTGTTTTCAATTTTAGGCCTGATCCTGCTGGTCTATTCATTGGTCAATCCTGCCGCCCGCGCGCCGATGGCTGCTGAGGTCAACGTGAACTTATGGTGCGGCTTGATGTTGCTGATCTTTGGAGGAATTTTACTTTGGCTCGCGCGCCGGAAGAAATCATAAAGAGCTTTCAAGCTCACTTCAAGAGCGATGCCACCCCGGAGCTTTACCGCGCGCCGGGAAGGGTGAATCTGATCGGCGAACATACCGACTACAATCTCGGCTACGTTTTTCCGATTGCGTTGGAGATGGCCTGTTATATTGCCATCGCCCCCAACAAAATGGGCAAACTGCGGATCTACTCGCAGGAGGTCGGGGAAGAGTTCGTCATCGACGTTTCCGCTGTTGCGTCGGCGAGACGGCTCGGCAAATGGAGCGACTATGTCGCCGGCGTCGCGCAGCAACTGCAAGCTGCCGGCATCGAGATTCCAAGCGCCGATCTGTATATCGTAACCGAAGTTCCCGGCGGTTCGGGACTTAGCTCCTCGGCGGCCTTGGAGATAGCGACCGCTTACGCCTTGCTGGGCAACCAGACCATGCCGCAGGTGGACATCGCCAGACTGGGGCAGCGCGCGGAAGTCGAGTTTGTCGGCATGCCTTGCGGCATCATGGACCAGTATGCGTCCGTGTTCGGGAAGAAAGACGCTGCGATTCGCATCGACTGCCGCAGCACTACTCACGAATATGTCGCTTTGCCTCAGGACGTAAAGATCATCGCGGTCAATTCGATGGTGAAGCATGAGCTGGGTACATCCGCGTACCGCGAAAGGGTTGCGGAGTGCCGGGAAGCAGTTGCCGCACTGAAGGAGATCGATCCTGCCATAGAAAGTCTCCGGGACGTCTCGCTCTCCTTCTTCGAAAAAGTGCAGGACAGCATTCCCCAATTAGCGCGACGGCGCGCGCGCCACATCGTCTCCGATAGCCAGCGCGTCTTGGACTTAAGCGCGGCAGCCGGCGAACATGATCTGGCGGAGATGGGGCGGCTGTTCATTGCCTCGCATCGAAGCATGCAGTATGACTATGAAATTAGTTGCGAGGAGATCGATTTCTTAGTCGATGCAGCCATCGAAATGCCGGGCGTGTATGGTTCGCGCATGACCGGCGGTGGTTTCGGCGGATGCACGGTGAATTTAGTTGCGCCGGAAGCCGTCGTAGAGTTTCAGAAGGAATTATCCGAAGCGTATAAGGAACGCTACAACATTGTCCCGGCCTTCTACGATTGCGAACCGGCCGAGGGTGCCGGGCCCATTTCCTCCTAGCCGGGTGGATTAGGACAAAGCCTCCCCATGTTGCAACAAAGCTGGTGGCAACAGGACTACACGCCGGTTGCGGGCAGCCTTTTATGGTCTTGCGGCGCTGCGATTGCTCCGGTTGCCGTGCTCCTCTACTCGGTCGGGGTCAGGCGAGTAGCGACGTGGAAAGCTTCGCTGGCCGGGTTAGCCGCAGCATTTTTGCTAGCGATCCTGGTGTACCGGATGCCGGTGATGCTGGCGCTGGACTCTGCACTCTATGGCGCTGCATTCGGCATCTTTCCTATCTTCTGGATTGTGTATTGGGCTATTTTTCTATATCGGGTAACGGTCGCCACCGGCAAGTTCGAGATCATTAAGGAGTCCATTGGGCAGCTCACTTCCGACCGCAATTTACAAGCTTTGCTGATTGCTTTCGCCTTCGGCGCTTTTCTGGAGGGCGCGGCAGGATTTGGAACTCCGGTCGCGGTCGCGGCTACGATTCTGGCCGGGTTGGGATTTCCGGCCTTCACCGCAGCGGGGATTTGTCTACTCGCGAACACGGCTCCCGTTGCGTTCGGGTCCATCGGGATCCCGCTAGTGACGTTGGCGGCCACCACCGGGCTGCCTATCGGCCGGTTGAGTCAGGATACTGGCCGTCTGTGCGCTCCCATTTCCTTCTTCATCCCGGCTTACTTAGTCCTTGTGCTGAGTGGAAGGGGAGGCTTACGGCGTGTCTGGCCGGCGGCGCTGGTCTGCGGCGGCACCTACGCCGTCGTTCAGTTTTTGGTCTCCTATTTCGTGGGACCGTATTTGACGGACATCATCAGTTCTCTCACCGCAATTCTCGCGCTGGTTGGATTGCTGCTCATGCAGAGATCGCCCGAAAAGAGCCAAGACGGCCAAGAGGCGGACAAAGGCAGTCGACCTGTTATATCGCGGTATCGTTGGACGGAGGTATTGAAGGCCTGGTCGCCTTATCTCTTTCTGATCGGCTTTGTGTTGCTGTGGAGCTTGCCCCGTGTGAAGACCGTTCTGGACTTCGCTTCACTGACGATTCCGTGGCCCGGTTTACATCGCTTCATTCAGCAAGCACCACCCGTGGTCGCGCACGTCACGCCCTACGCAGCCTTGTATCGGATGCGGATATTTGCTGAATCCGGGACAGCCTGCGCATGTGCCGGAATCGTTGCGGCAGTTTTTCTCGGCGTCGGTGTACGGCAGATGTTCACCATCGCGCTGGATTCAGCTCGGCAACTATGGTCTCCGTTCGTCAGTATCGTCGCCGTGCTGGCGCTGGCCTTCGTGATGAACTACTCGGGCGCGACCGCGACGCTGGGGTTAGCGTTTGCCGTCACCGGAAAGCTTTACCCATTCTTCGCGGCTGTCCTAGGCTGGCTGGGAGTATTTCTCACCGGAAGCGACACCTCATCGAACGCTCTATTCGGCAATATGCAGCAGATTGCGGCCAAGAAGCTGGCCTTGGATCCAGTGCTGATGGCGTCGGTGAATACGGCGGGCGGCGTGATGGGTAAGATGATTAGCCTGCAAAGCATCTCCGTAGCGGCCGCGGCGGCAGGTCTCAGCATCAAGGATGAACCCCGGCTGTTTCGGTTTACGATCAAACACAGCTTATTTCTGATGAGCCTGGTGGGGTTGCTGGCGATGATCTATGCTTACGCCGGTTAGCCGCCGATGGAGTACATCGGGCGTTGCGGCGAAACAAAGGAGGCCTGGTGAATGTCATGCCCCTCCCACTTCTGCCATACGTTTGCCCGAATGGCATCGGATAGAGCCGCTTTGTAGTCGGGCCGTCCTAGTAGATGCTTGATGCTGGTCTCCTCACGGGCAAATAGACAGTTACGAAGCTTACCGTCGGCGGTCAAGCGAAGTCGGTTACAGTTCAGGCAAAAAGGGCGGGTGACCGAGGCGATGAATCCTACGCGCTGACCGTCGGCAAACCGGTACTCGGTCGCCGGTGCGCGGGGATCGGCATCGGGCACCGGGGTCAACGAACCGAAGGCTTCGGACAGCTTGGCGATCATATCGTCCGCCGTCAGGACATTTTGCAGCGACCACAAATTCTCGCTATCGAGGGGCATAAATTCGATAAATCGCACCTCGATATTCCGATCGCGGGCAAATTGGACTAATGGAAGAAGATCGGGTTCAGTTAAATTCTTGATAGCAACTGCATTCAGCTTAATTCGTCGGAACCCGGCCTGCCATGCCGCTTCAATGCCGTCCAGCACGCGCGGCAGGTCGTCGCGGCGGGTAATCTGACGGAAGCGGTCACGATCCAAAGTGTCTAAGTGGATATTCAACCGGCGCAATCCTGCGTCATAGAGTGCCTTAGCGTTTTTACTGAGTAGGACAGCATTCGTCGTCAGAGCAAGATCCTGAATTTTGTCGAACGCGGTGAGCGAGGCGATTAGATCGGCGATTTTCGGCCGGAGCAACGGTTCGCCGCCGGTGAGACGAATTTTTCGCACACCCAACTGGACAGCAACAGAAACGAATCGAAGAATCTCTTCGAAACTCAACAAGGAGGATACCGGGGCAAATTCGCCGCCCTGCTCCGGCATGCAGTAAAAGCAGCGAATGTTGCAGCGATCGGTGACGCTGATGCGCAGGTCCGAATGCGTCCGTCCAAAAGTGTCTATCAACGGGCCGGAATCAAGCGGAGGAGCGAAGCTCGGCGGCGCGAGTTGGACTAGCTGACTCACAGGCTAAATTATTTCACCGCCAACATACGTTCCAGTGGCAGTTTGGCTTTTTCGATGATATCGGCCGATAGCTCGATACGCGGCTGAAGCGTGTCCAAGCAGTTCAATAGCTTCTCAAGAGTGTTCATCCTCATATAGGGACACTCGCTGCAGTTGCAGTTTTCGTTGGCTACGAAGTAAAACTTCTTATGGGGAGAAAGCTTTTCCAACGAGTAACGCACGCCGCTCTCGGTCATCACAATAAATTCGTCCGCGGATTGCTTTGTGCACCAATCGATGATGGCCGAAGTAGAGCCGATAAAATCAGCCATGCGGAGAACGTCGGGTGGGCATTCGGGATGGGCTGCGACCAATGCGAATGGGTGCTCTGCCCGGGCGGCGACTACCCGGCGGCTAGGGAACGTGGCGTGAACAATGCACGCGCCCTGCCAGATCTTCATGTTTTCGCGGCCAGTCTGCTTCTTTACGTAGTTGCCGAGATTGATATCCGGCAGGAAAAGAATCGGCTGTTCGGGAGGAATGGAGTTGACGATGTTTACCGCATTACGCGAGGTGCACAGGATGTCGCTTTCCGCCTTCACTTCAACCGATGTATTGATATAGCTGACAATCACGTGATCGGGATGACGCTTCTTAAAGGACCGCACACCTTCCACTGGACAACTATCCACCAAGCTACAGCCCGCGTTGGCGTCGGGAACGACGACAATTCGTTTTGGGTTAAGAACTTTAGCCGTTTCCGCCATGAAGCGCACGCCACAGAAGGCTATGACATCACCGTCAAACTTTTGGGCGATGCGGGCGAGCTCCAAGCTGTCACCTACCGAATCGGCTAACTCCTGGATCTCTGCTTCCTGATAGTGATGGGCGAGAATAACGGCGCGCCGTTCAGTTTTCAACGCAAGGATTTCTTCGGCAACGGTAGAAGTGGCGACCATAGGAAGTTCTCCTTCGTTTGATGGTATCAAGGAAACGAAGATTCGCCGTGCCCGAGATTCTGCACCATCGTCAAACAGAGGGAATCGTAAAAACAAAAGCGCGGGCCTCACCTCCGAGTCCGCGCTTCGTGTGGAGCTAGCCGACCGAGAGACGGCTAGCTCCTTTTTGTTTGGGGTCGGTTAGAACGTAAACTTGGCGACGACCGTAATCACTCTGGGATTGCTGGAGAAAGCCTGGTCAGGTTGGTTGAACGTGCTATTCGCCGGATTCAAGAAGCTCCGAACTGTATTTCCCGTGAAGCCGAGAGGCCGGACATCATTGATGTAGCCTCCCGTGTATTGGGGATGATTCAGAGTATTCGAGAATTGACCCTGGAACTCCAATTTATATCGATCTGAGAAACTAAAGCGCTTTACAACCGTAAAATCGAGATTGTCGATTGGCCTTAGTTGCAGCGTATTGCGTCCAGCGTTTGGGTAAACTCCGATTCCGGCTTGTATATATTGTGCGTTTGGATTGATGGCCTGATACGCCACTGTTTGGCCAGCGCTATTTTTTAGCGCGGTTACACCCGTACCTACTCCCTCGATGCCGGATGGATTCAAGACTGCGCGATCGGTGAACGAATCCTGATTTAGATTGGAATCTTGCTGACTCTGCACGGTAGCCAGAGTGCCTGTTTGGAATGTATAAATTGGAGCGAACTCCCAATTAGCCACAAGATTTTTCATAAACCAGTTGCGGTTCCTAAAGACTTGAAAATCGTACACAATCGCCAAACTGGCACGCTGACGATGATCCAGAGCTGAACTCGAACGTTCCGCTTGCAAGTTTTGGAACTCCTGCGGCCTTCGCGGGGTGGTAACCGTGCTGAAGACCTCAGCGGTTGAGTTGTCGATGTTATGGCTCCAAGTGTAGCTTGCGATCCCCTGCAAACCGGAGGTAAAACGCCGGTTCAAGTTGACCGCTAGGCCGTGGTAAATCGAACTACCGATTGGTTTATACGAGGTTATGTTAGTCATAAACCCGGCATTGAGATAGCCCGGGATAAAATGGGAGGCTGATCGAAGCGCACCCAACGTCAATGGCAAGGAATCCAACTGTGCTTGCGTAGGAGTATTGATGTAGGTGGGAAGAGTGTTAGAGGCGGTGACAGGAGCCTGCACGTTAATCCTTTCCTGTACTGGAAGGTTAGTACCGTGAGTTCCCAAGTAGCGCGCTTCAAACGTATAATCACGAGCAAAAACATGCTGAAAACCGAAGCTCCAGTTCAGTACCTTTGGCAATTGTTGGTTGGGAATATATCCGCTCGTGTTTGCTCGAGCCGTAGTAGGCGTAATCGTAACCGGTGTCGCTGGAAGTCCACCCGACGCCAAGAAATTGGGCGTATTTACACCTGGGTCGGAATCGTTGGTCTGCTGTAGTTGCGGAGGAAGCGACAAAATACCCAGATTGTCGAACAGAACATCGTATCCTATGCCAAAGCCACCGCGGAACACAGTGTTACCAGTGGTTCCAGGCGAGTAAGCAAATCCTACCCTTGGCATAAAATTCGTCTTTTGAGGCTGTGGCTCGCCGAAACTGATTAGACCAGGCACATTCGAAACGGCGTTCAGAGTTTGTGAACGCTCCCCGAACGGCACAGTCACGTATTGGTATCGCAGGCCGATATTAATGGTTAGATTCTGTGACAATTTCCAATCGTCATTACCGTAGAAACCGAGTTCGTATTGATCACCGTAGTAGGTGACGTTTCCAGCAGAGCGCTCTCCAAAATCATCAGGCGACAGATCATGAAGGTATCCGTCAAGGTTCAACCAATAATAGTCTCCACGAACCCGCTGAGTGAAGCTCTGTGGCGAGATGTAGCGGAAACCGTTAAATCCGAACTTGAAGGTATGCTTTCCGTTTACCCAGGCAAAGTTATCGACCAACTGATAATTGTTGATGACGGTAAACTGCGGAGCATTTCCGTCCGGGCCGAGAGTTAAATTGTACTCATCAAGAGTCAGATTTGGAAAAGTATTCAAGCCGGGAAATCGAAAATCACCAGCTGGAGTGTCGTTGTAATATCGTGTGTAACCCAGCCGCAACTCGTTGGTGACGGTTGGCGCAAAGGTGTGAAATTCACTAATGTTCACAAGGTAATTACGCGTTGGTGTTTGCGTATAGAAGGCGGGAAGATTAGCGGCATTATCGACGGCATCTTGGCGGCTGTAAATATAACGTCCTCGCAATTGATCTTTATCGGAGATATTGTAATCGAGGGAGAGAACTCCCGCATAATTGTTCTGATAATTGGGGCCGGCAATCGGAAAAATTCCAGATTGAATAGGCTGGCCGTTAACTGTTGGATAAGCACCAGACGGGAGAGTGTCAGGCGCGGCAGCGGTCGGAGCTGGCGGAACATATTGCCGTAGCACGGCAATATTATTTGCAGAGAGGCCAGAAAGACCGGCCAAAGTCGCATAACCGGCGGCGGTTGGCGCATAGGCCTGGCCACCTGAAGTCGATTGGCCAATTGGATTGTACTCGAAACCCGCGAAGAAGAAGAGTTTATTCTTAAGGATAGGGCCCCCAAAATTTGCTCCCAAACGATTGTTATCATAACGCGGATTTGTAAGGATGTTCGACCTTGCAAAGCTTTGATCGATTGCAGTCAGATTTCGATTGATGAAGTATTCATACAACATCCCATGATAATTATTCGCTCCACTCTTAATAATGAAGTTAAACTGTCCGCCGTTAGAATGCCCGTACTCAGGAGAAAACTGGTTTTGCAAAAGTGAAAACTCCGCCACATCATCGTTCGGCGGAGTGACTAACGGTCCAGTGACACTCTTATTGTTGTCATCGATCCCCTCGATCGTGAAATTATTGTTCCGTGGACGCTGACCACCAACGGAAGGTCCCGTACCGGCACCAACAGCGCCGCTGGAGGACACGCCCGAAGCCAGCAACGACAAATTAAGAACCCCCGCCCCGGAGCTAGTAATTGGTAAGTCGGCGAGCTCTCGGGGAGTAAACGTAGTCTGAATCTGTGCATTAGTAGTATCGATTGTGGCTGTTGACTCAATAACATTTACGCTGGTCGACGCCTGCCCTACAGTCAACGTAATGTTCTGCGTCGCAACTTTGTTTACATCGATCGCTAAATTCTGTACAGCCTTTGGTGCAAACCCCTGTGCCGATGTGATTAAGGTATATGTTCCGACCAACAGATTCTCGATACGATATTGACCCGATCCGTTAGTTGTTGTCCTAGACTCTACATTCGTCCCTTCGTTTTTTGCAACAACGGTGGCGTTTGCTATCGATGCGCCGCTGGAGTCTAGAATTGTTCCGGTGACCGCTCCGCTAGTGGTCTGCGCATTGGAATAAAGCACCGGTAACGCGCCAAGAAAGGCAATGATCGAAGCCCGTCTCAAATACTGCTTGAAAAAGTTCATGAAACCTCGTAAAAAAATTCCGTTCCACCAGCTTTGGCATCTTGGCTCAGCAAACCCAACAACGGGGAGGGCAACTTCGGCAGATGAACGGATGTGTCTCTCTAGTTAAACTAGACTTCTCCAAGAGCAATCGAATAGCCAAAGCCTATATAGCTGAAACGATAGGAATAACAAATGTATTGAGCGCAAAACCTACCGTTTTTGGGAGAGTAGAACTACGATTGCGTTCTAAATTTGGGATTTCCCAAGTGAAAGAAACTCCCGGAAAGCGAAACCCCAAGTAATTCACCCAGCTTCGCTTCCCGAGATAGATTGTTTCCGTTAAAAAGTCACCCGAGCGCCTAACTGAAATCGCCGGGCGACGCCATTCGCCCACGAACCACCGGCTCGAGGGCCGTAGATACCGCCATCGCCGACAAGGTACTGTGCTTGCCCAAACCGGCTGGAGTTTCCGTTGGTGACGATCCCGTCGAAGTTGGGATGGTTTAGGACGTTGACGGCATCGCCGCGGATTTGCAGCTTAATTCGCTCGGTCAGAGCGAAATTCTTCGATACTGCTACGTCGAAGTTATTAAACCAAGGGCCACGGAACGTGTTTCGTCCTTGCCCAAAGCGAATCGGTCCGCCGGAGGGATTGACGAAAAGCGCGTTCGGGGTGACCACGCCGTATTTGGAGTTGCAAGCGGCTACGCTGGCGGCAGAAGACAGATTGCCCGCGAATCCGCAGCCCACCTGATTGTTATCGGTAAAGATCCCATCGGCCGGGCTGAAATTCGAGTAGGGAGAGCCGTTTCCTGCATAGATCGGGCGGTCATTGTTCACGCCGTCGAGATTGAAGTCCCCGCCCAGGTTTTCCGGTACGCCGTTGGCGTCCACCGCGCTCCCCGCGTAGCGCGTTCGGTTGCTGTAGATCTCCAGCGGATGCCCGGAATAGCCTTGATAAAAACCGGAAAGCTGCCAACCGCCTAGGAACTCTCCCGCAAGGCTCTTGCGATTCTTGAGAAATGGCAGTTCATAAACAAAGTTGAATTTAAAAGAATGAGTATGGTCGAAGCCGGCCGGCCCGTATTCATTGCGCTGCTGTGAGTTATCGACAAAATAGTACGGCGCGCTGTAGCTCCCCGTGGTCGTTTCACCGCTGAACAAGTCCGAACCGAAATCCATCAACTTGGAGTAGGTGTAGCCGAACTGGAACTGCAAGCCGTCGGAGAAGCGCTTTTGAAACTCGGTGACCAGCGCGTTGTAGTTGGAGCTGCCGTTATTGGCGCGGTAATTAAAACCGTTATACAGACTGTTTGGGAAGCGTGGCGTCAACTTGGCGTTGTAAGCGTCGCCGTTATAGCGGTTCAAGTTCATTAGATTGGCCAAATGCCGGCCCAGCGTGCCGATATAGTTGACCCGGATGAGGTAGCTGTTTCCAAGCTGGTGCTCAATGGTGAAGTTATAGTTCTGCGACGAAGAATCTTTCAATGCGATGTCCATCGTGCGCAACGCTAAACGCCCTGGTCCCACGGCGGGATTGTAGGATGCTCCCACGGCGGAGGGCACAGAGTAAAAGATGGAATCGCCGGCGGTAGCATCATGGTCGACCAGCGCATAATACGGCGGGTTCCAGGCACTATTCGACCAGACGTTATCGTAGATGCGGTCATAAAAAATGCCGTAGCCACCGCGGACCGAAGTTTTTCCGTCACCCATGACATCCCAGGCAAAACCAACGCGAGGCGCGAAATCGTGATAGTTCGGCGGCCACATCGTGGGCACTTGACCGAGCCGGGCTGCCGAGATGCACTGAATCGATAAACAACTGAGGCTGGTGAACTGCGAAAGGATACCACGAACCTCACGCGCCGCGCCGAAATGCTCCCAACGCAGGCCAAGATTGAGGGTGATCCGGCGGCTGATCTTGTAGTCGTCGTTTATGAAGAGGTTGGAGTCTTGAGTGACGTAGTGGCGATAGGCATTTGCTCTTGCACCGGTCCGAGGATCGATGGACAACTCCTGATAGTACGGAAAATCGTTTTGGAAATTACTCTGTGTTTGCGTCACCCCGACGATGGTGCCGCCTGGCCCGATCGACGAAGCAGGAACTGCTCCGCCCAGCGTATTTGCAAATTGGTAGTAACCCGGTCCCCCTAGGTCCCAATTGCGATAGATATTGCCGTACTGCCAGCCGCCGCCAAATTTAAAGGAGTGTCGTCCGATGGTCCAGCCTAGATTGTCCTGCACCTGCCAGCGGTCTTGGGTAAATGCTTCCACAATGGACTCGGAGTTGGGCCCGATGTCGAAGCCAAAGCCGCCGTAGTTAGCGCCATCGATCACGATTTCTGGATCGCTGAAGCTGCCGTTTCCGGCAAATTGATTGGAATAGTGACGATTATGAGCGGCCGTGAATTCGTTCAGCAATGTCGGGCTGAAGGTGTGTGTCTCTACCAACGCAATCTGGTGATAATTTTCTAGATCGGTATAAGGAAACGGCTGCACAGTGGCCGAAGCGGTGTTGCTGCCGAAACTCTGCGTACGGGTGTAGCGCTGCACGTTGACCGAGACACTGAGCCGGTCCATGGCGCTGAAGTTCTGATCGACTTTGAAGAAATAGGTATTCTGCGTGGTGGGAATTGCATTAAAGGCAGGCGAGCAGCCGATATGCCCGAGGGCAGAATTCGGCTCGTTTGGACAAGCTGTCTCGGAGGTGCGTAGGGGGTATTTATTGAGAAAGAAGGCGGCTTGCGGGCTCGCATTGGTAGACATCGCGCGCAGCTCGGCGGCAGTCGGCACCTGGATGTTCAAGTTTCCGCCGGTACGCACGTCGTAGCGATCAAAGGCGAAAGCAAAGAAGGTCTTGTCTTTTATGATGGGTCCGTCGACTTCTCCGCCGAATTGATTCCGGATAAATTGTGGCTTATCTTGCCCGGTGCGGTTGGAGAAAAAGTCGTTGGAGCTAATGGTGCGGTCGCGGTGAAACTCGTAGGCAGCGCCGTGGAAGGAGTTGGTTCCGGACTTTTGTACTGCACTGACGATGGCTCCCGCGCCCCGTCCATACTGTGCGCTGAATTGATTCGTTAAGACGCTAAACTCGCCAACCGACTCCAATGGAGGCGTGATGTTGAACCCGCCCTCGCCGAAGTTGTCGTTGTTATCGGCGCCGTTCAGCAGGTAGGCGGTCCCGGATTCCCGCGCGCCGCCGGAAGCGGCGCCGAAATTCATTCCCTGCGACACCTGCGGAGCCAGAAACGTTAGATTGAAGACGTTGCGGGTGAGTAACGGCGTGGCTTCCACCGTGAGATGGTTGACCGTGGTAGCCAAATCGGAGGTGGCCGTTTGCACGATAGAGCCCTGCGAGGTGACCTCGACGGCTTGCGAAGAAGCGGCGACAGAAAGCGTTACGTTTACCGGCACCGTTTGGCTGGCATTGACGTTGATTCCTTTGGTCAGCGTTTCGCCAAATCCGGGAGCATTCGCGGCAAGCGTATAACCGCCCGGGGGCACCAGAGGAAAGCGATAGGTGCCGTTACCGCTAGTAGTTGCTTCTTGCTTGACGGAGGTTCCTGTGTTGGTCAACGTGATGTGCGCTCCGGGAACGGCGGCACCCGAAGAGTCGGAAATGGTGCCGGTGACGATGCCTTGCACACTTTGGCCGTGTAGGAAGACAGCGGGAGCACAACAGCAGATTGCGCCGATGAAGAAAGTTCGAAAAAGAGCCCACCCGAAGAAGCCCTTAGAGCGCCGGGAAGGCGCAAGAAAATCCAGCAATGTCATGATTCACCCCTTGCTTTTCAGCCGTGCGACCAGATCGCGACAGGCATCCTTCTACAGAGGAGAATGCGAATGGAGATTACACCATTTGCTACAGAGCTAGGCTGTTTCTAATAGGATTTAGTCTAGTACAAACCACTAGCAATGCAACACCATTCGCCCAATAAAATTTTTAATGGAAGCCATTCAATAAAAAAGCCGGACATTTCTGCCCGGCTCATAAAATCACACTAGATTTACCGTATTTTACCGCGCTGCCAATAGGGCGCGAAGATGACGAGCACGGTCGGGAGAACGAAGCTGACGAAGCGCTTTGGCTTCGATTTGCCGAATACGCTCGCGCGTAACGTCGAACTCTTGCCCGATCTCTTCCAAAGTATGCTCGCGTTCGCACCCAATGCCGAAGCGCAGGCGAATCACTTTCTCCTCTTTCGGAGATAAAGTTTTCAGGATATTCGCGGTCTCATCCCGAACGTTGGAATCGATCACGGCATCGACGGGAGAACCCACCCAGCGGTCCTCGATCAGATCGCCCAAAGCGGATTCGCCGTCGCGACCTACCGGTGTTTCTAAAGACACCGGATCGCGGGAGATGGTCTTTAGTTTCTGTACCTTTTCGACCGGGATATCCATCCGACGGCTGATTTCGTCGTTAGTCGGAACACGGCCCAGTTCTTTTTCCAGCTCACGAGTAGCGCGAAGGAATTTATTCATGCTCTCGTTCATGTGAACGGGAATACGAATGGTACGAGACTGGTCGGCAATCGCCCGCGTGATCGCCTGGCGAATCCACCAAGTGGCGTAGGTCGAAAATTTATAGCCGCGACGATACTCGAATTTATCGGCGGCCCGCATCAGTCCGATATTGCCCTCTTGAATCAAATCTAAAAGGTGCAATCCACGATTGACATATTTTTTGGCAACCGAAACGACCAGGCGAAGATTAGCCTCCACCAGATCTTTCTTCGCGCGCTCCGCCTCTACCTCACCATGCCGGATGATGATCAGACTGGACCGCAAGCCCGGAAGAGAAGCTCCAGCCTCCGATTCCCTATTTTTGAGATCGCGCCGAAGCTCCTTGACGCGAGCTTGGCTTTGGGGCGTATCCTTCGCCTCCAACCGCTGAATCTCGGTTTCCCAGGACGAAATTTCTTCGACAGTCCTTTCGATCGCGCGAACAAATTCCTTCCAACGGGCTAAATTGAACGGAATCGCTCGCAAGCTCAAAGAAAGCTCGACCGTGGACCGGGCCATCTTGCCTTGCCACTTCCTTCGCAATTTTTTATTCGCCGCCGGAACGGCGGCATGCTTATCGATCGTTTGGCCGAGCTTCTTGTGGGCAAGTAAGTAGGCCAAAAACAGCTCATGAATGTCGGCACGGCGCTTCAAGTCGGCGGCGCTGCCCTCCTCAATATCGGACGGACCCAGGTCGACATAGCTGTCTAGGTCCTCCGCCGCCTTGCGAATGAGATCGGCAAACTCATAGACAACGACCTGGATCAGCGGGGAGCGGCTGATTGCCTTCTGCATCCTTAGCTTTCCGCGTTCCATCTTTCGAGCTAAAGTGACTTCTCCCTCGCGTGTCAGCAGGGGGACAGAACCCATCTCGCGCAGATATACCCGTACCGGGTCGTCAGTGTAGATCGACTCTTCTACTTGCTGGGCTCCGGGAAAGTCGTCGCCGCCTTCGACCTCCTCCGGATGGAAGAAATTAGAATCCTCATCGAACGGAATTCCGATCGGCTCACGCCCTTCAGCTAAATATTGATCTTCGAATTGATCCACCTTACTTCATCACCTCTATTTGCACGCTATCTGTTCTACCGGCCAAAGGTAGAAATCTTGCTTCAATAAATCTACGGATCCCAATCACCCTATCGTCCAAAATCGAAAATAAAGCCTAAATGAAAATCTACCGGGCTTGTACGGAATCGAACCGGAGGCCGAACATCGGGGTTAGGTTGGTAAATATTGCGAGCAATGATTATACCTAGTTCCTGGGAAGAATTACAGCCCTAATAGGAAGATGTTCAGCAAAGTGATTGGTTACACAAAACTTAGACGGTTGCTAGTGTGGCCAGTGAGTCTTATGGCGCTATGAAAATTTGTCCGAACGGGAAAATTTTCCGACAGCCGGATAAAACAGTATGCCACCGATCACTATCTCTGGCGAAGGAGCATTAATAACTGCAATTCGCTTGCAAATTCCTCGATATCCTGGAAATCGCGGTAAACAGAGGCGAAGCGGACATAGGCAATCTTATCAAGAACCCGCAAACGCGCCATCAGCAGCTCTCCTATCAAGGTAGTATGCATTTCTCGATCCACAGTTTCCGAGAGAGCGGTCTCCATATCGTCCACCAGTTCAGCTAAAGTTCCCATGCCGACCGGTCGCTTTTCGCAGGCGCGGATCAGACCGTTTAGAACCTTTTGTCGGTCGAACTTTTCGCGCCGCCCGTCTTTTTTGATGACCATGTAAGGCACTTCGTCGCAGCGTTCATAGGAGGTAAAGCGGCGATGGCAGGCCAGGCACTCCCGGCGACGACGAATCGAATCGCCCTCCTTACTCTCCCGCGAATCGATGACGCGGTCTTCCCGGTGTCCGCAGAAAGGGCAAGTCATACGACGGACTCCTTCTCGATATGGCGCAACTGCCGGAAATTGAGGCCGTTGTAGAAGGCGACAGGAACGCCGATGGGCAGCACAATCAGGCTCGTACCCGCCCAAACCATTAAAGAGAACCCCGTTGCTTGCTCCACCGGCATGTGGAAAAGCTCGGTTAAAACTACCACCGAGGCAATCTGCATGCCGCCGCCGATGCCCGGCAGCTGCACGATCGCCCCGAAAATGACAAAGCCGAAGTAGGCGACGATATCCAGGATGCTGAAGGAAGAGACAGGAGGAAAGGATCGAAAATAAGAGTAAACGCCGCCGAAAATCAAGCTCCATTCGGCAACCGTTAACGCGAAAGAGATCAGGAAGATCGGCAAAGAACCGGCCGACCGGACGCCGTTAAGAAAAGAATCCAGCGATTTGGCGAATTGTTTTTGCCTTTCGGGCGACAGGAAAGAAGTGGCTTCGTTCAGGCGTTTTCGGCAGAAATCGGGTTGACGGGCCATTACGTAGAAGATGCCGGCGGTGATGATCGCGGAACCCACCGCCGCCCAACCGCCGATGTGAAGTACCGAATGAAGCGATGACCCGGCGTTCGTGCCCAAGTGCCGGGCATAAATGACGCCGACGCCGAATAAAAACAGAATAACGATGAAATCGTAAAGCCGCTCCAGGGCCCAAACGCCAGCTTGGTTCGCTAGTTTGGTGTGCTCGCGGCGGGCAATCAGGTAAGGCCGAACCAGTTCTCCCGCTCGACCGAAAATTACGATGGCGGAAAAGCCGATGTAGGTGGCGAGAACAACGCCCCAAAAAGAGGACCGCACGGGCCACATCATCACCCGCCAACGGACGGCGCGTCCCAAAAAAGAGCTTGTGGCAAGGAGAAGCCCCAAAACCAGCCAGGGGCGACGAACCATTTTGAAGGTTTCTACGAAACGAACCCAGTCGAAGGAGGAGTAGTGTCGCCAGGCAAACCAGGCAAGAACGAAACAAACCGCGATCCCTGCCCAGGTGAGTAGGTCGCTTCCCGGCTGTCGCGGGTTTTCCGCGGACCGCGTTTCCAGTGAATCCGGTGAGAACAATCCGATTCCCTTAGAATGGCATGAACTTCTATCTTCCGTCTTTCGTTTCTTTGGATACAGGCCGATGCGAAGGGCTTGCGGGAGAGACACATAATGACGGCCGCTGCGCTGGCGCAGGTATCGATAGGCGTAAATAGTTCATTAGGAATGAAAAATTCGGTAAGATCGGGGGCATTACCGACTTTGGCGAGTGCGACGGCTGTGGGAACAACAGGACAGTTGGATTCCGATGCGGGACTAGTGGAGCGCTGCCTGCGCGGCGAGCAGGCAGCCTGGGAAGATCTGCTGAAAACCCATACCCGGCGTGTCTATGCCATCTGTTACCGGTTTACTAACAAGGAAAACGAAGCGCAGGACTTAACGCAAGACGTTTTTTTGCGCATTTTTAAGACACTGGGTAGCTTTCGCTCGGGCGAGGGTTCGTTTACCGTTTGGCTGACGAGGTTGACCCGGAACTTGCTGGTGGATCATTACCGGCGCACGAAGCAGGACCGGATCACGGACGCTATTGATGAAAAATTATCTATTTTGGAAGAAAGAGCGGGGCAGCATTCCCGAGCTGATGGGATGCTGGCCGGGCGGGAAGCGGGCGAACTTTTGGGCGCGGCGTTGCAAAAGCTCTCGCCGGAGCTTCGTGAGACGGTCATTTTACGGGATTTAGAGGAATTGGAGTACCGGGAAATCGCGAAAATACTCAGTGTTCCGGAGGGCACGGTGAAGTCGCGACTGAATCGCGGGCGGGCGGAGTTGGCAAAGGTGCTAAAGCGAAACAAGGTGGCGATTTGAAGTTTCGCTTGGAAGATGCGATATGAACTGCGCTGAATTCGAAATTTTGTTATGCGATTACCTGGACGGCACGCTGGATGCGGCGGGGCGATCCGCGTTGGAACAGCATACGGCCGCTTGCGCCGGATGCCGCGCGTTCATGCAAGAGGCAGCAGGGGCAGTTCGTTTCGTAAAACAGGCAGAGCCGGTGATTCCGCCGCCGGACTTAATTACGCGTATTGCGTTTTACGCGCCGGCGGGACGAATCAGGGAACCATGGGAGCAGCAAGGATTTTTCGGCAGATTCATGGAGAAGTGGGCTCGCCCGGTGTTGGAGCCCCGATTTGCGATGGGTATGGCGATGACGATTCTTTCCTTCGCGATGCTGGAGCGGTGTACGGGCGTCCCGGTGCAGCATATCCAGGCAGCCGATCTCAGTCCGCAACGGGTTTGGGGCAGCGTGGAGGACAAAGCAGTGCGGATCAAGGACCGTGCGGTGAAGTATTACGAAAACATACGCTTGGTCTACGAAATCGAAAGCCGAATCAAGGAACTGCAGGATACGCCCGCGCCTCCGTCGCGGAAATCCGGAGACACAAAGCAGCCGGATAGCGGCGCTGACGGGAAGAAGACTTCGAATTAACTGCCTGATTAGAAGGAACGATCGGGGGGAGAAACTTACAATGAACTGCTATTTACATCCAGATGTTACCGCTGTCGCCTTTTGCCGGACGTGTGGACGGCCGTTATGCGAAGCATGCCGACAGCCGGCGAACGGTACCGTCTATTGCGCGGAGCATCTTCCCGCGGTGAATACCGGCTATACAGCCGCTCCGGGCGGAGCGCAAAGTGCTCCGGGCTACAATCCGTATGCGCAAACTGCTCCCTTCGGTCCGAACGCGCCGATGCAAACTTCGCCGGGGTTGGCGTTTGTACTCGGATTGATCCCGCTGGGGGTGGGGGCAATTTATAACGGGCAGTATTTGAAGGGGTTGATCCACGCGTTGATTTTTGCCCTGCTCGTCAGCCTGGCGAACAGTGCCAACGGCGCCGGCGGACCGATTGTGGGTATCTTAGCGGCGGCGTTCATCTTTTATATGCCATTCGAGGCGTATCACACGGCGAAACGACGGCAAATGGGAATGCCTGTGGATGAATGGTCTAGTCTTATTCCAGGCAAAGGATATGTCAATAATGCTTCGCTGGGACCGATCTTATTGATTTTGATTGGCGTCGCTTTTCTGCTGGACTCTCTGCACATTATCGATTTCCGCGCGTTGCAGCGCTTCTGGCCAGTACTTTGGCCCTTGCTCTTGATTATGTTTGGCGCCTTCGCTCTTTACACACGGCTGAAGGATCGACCGTCAGCTGCGCCGTCCGTGCAGACTGATCGTCCGGCAGTCGAGGTACAGCATGAGTAGCAAGGGCGCAGTGTATTTACATGCTGCCCGGGGACCAATCTTACTGATCACGATTGGAATCCTTTTTGCGGTAAGCCAGGCAGGGCATCTTTCCATCTCGCGGAGTTGGCCGATTCTGCTCATTGTGGCAGGCATGTTGATACTGGGCGAGCGCTTATCGGCCAGCCAGCGGAGAGCGGCGGAAACATTGCCGCGAACGCCTCCGTCGGGGACCCCGGCTTCTCCATACGCGCCGGCGGGAGGACCTCGAGGAATGTTGGCACGTCGATCGATTGCCGGACCGGTGATTGTCATCCTGATCGGCGTCTTATTTCTTCTGCAAACAATCTGGAAGAGCTTCTCGCTCCTTCAGCTTGCCGCTGATTACTGGCCCTATGCGCTGATCGGGTGGGGCGTGGTGCAGTTGATAGAGATCTCCATCTACACTTCGCGAGGCCAATTGGTATCCAGATATGGGGCCTCAGCAGGCGGATGGTTACTGGTTGTCTTCATCTGCCTAGTGGGCTCTGGGATTTTTCAGTTCGAGCACGCGGATCATTACTGGTGGGGCGGCTCCGGCTTTCGCCGCGGCATGGCGGTATTCGGTAGCGAGCACGATTTTGTTATCCCGAGCATGCAAAGAACGGTGGGTGCTGCTCCGCATGTTGTGATTGAAGGTTTTCGCGGCGACATAAAAGTTTCGGGCGCAAGCGGAACGAACTTAGTGGTGAGTGGCCATAAATTGATACGCGCCATGGAAGTAAACGAAGCCAAGCGGATCAACGAGGCTACTCCTTTGCAGGTGCTTGTCCGGGGAAACTCTGTTACCGTGCGCTTGGAGGAGAACAAGAGCAACGACCGCATTCCGTTGACAGCCAATATCCAGCTAACCGTTCCCCAAGGCGCTAGTGTTCAGGTGCACGGACTAGGCGGCGACTTGAAACTTTCGGCGCTGGCGGGAGAGGTTGAATTAAGGGGGCATGGCGGCGATATCGACTTGGAAAAGGTCGCAGGCAAGGTCACGATCAATGGACATTACGAAGGCATGATGACTTTGCGGGACGTGGCCCAAGCCATCCATGTGGAGAACATGGGAACTCATCTGGACGTGCAGCGGGTGCCGGGAGAAATCCGGATCGACCGGGGAACGCTCAGCGCGCAAAATATCATTGGTCCGGTCAAGCTGAGTACGGATGCCACCGACGTTACTCTGCGCGCGTTCAGCCAAGGCGTGGATCTCTCGGTCGACCACGGCGACGTGACCCTGCAGCCCTCGTCGGTCCCGCTCAGCAAAATGAACATTCACACGCGGTCCGGCGATATCGACTTAAAGCTACCGCGGAACTCGATGTTCAGTATCGCCGCGAATACCAAGCGCGGCGATATCGAGAATGAATTTGGCGACGCGCTGACGCTACGAGACGCCGGGCGTGGTGCGCATCTGGAAGGATCGATTGGGAACGGCCCGGATATTCACTTGAGCACCGATCGCGGGACCATTACCGTGCGCAAAGTGGACATCGGCGAGAAAGTAGAGAGAAAGACAAACCCCATGGAAGAGCCCGTTCCCGCCGGCGGGGAGATCTCGCTTTAATTGCACGTTAGTCTAGGAATTTGGATCTCGCCACTCCCCTGCAGTTTGTCAAAGGAATTGGACCCGCGCGCGCCGAGATGCTGGAAACCAAAGGGCTGCGCACAGTGTCCGATTTGCTGTACTATGCCCCATTCCGGTACGAGGACCGGCGGAACATCAAAGCCATTGCGGAATTAGCGCCGGGAGAAAAAGCGGTGGTGATGGCGCGAGTCGATTGGGCCAGAATGTCCGGTTTCCGGCGCAAAGGACTCGGACTGTTCGAGGTTACCTTTCATGACGGCAGCGGGAAAAAACTGCTGGGCCGCTGGTTTCATGGCGAGCGTTATAGAGATAGCCTGCTTCCAGATACCCGCGTCGCGTTGTTCGGCAAAGTAGAGCTGGATCAAACTGCCGGACAGCGCTTGATGGTGCAGCCCGAAGTAGAGGTTCTTTCTTCCGGCGATGAGAAGGAAGAAGCCTTGCACACGGGCCGCATTGTTCCGGTGTATGAGGCGGCAGGGAAAATCTCAGCGCGTGTTTTCCGCACTTTGATTCATCGGCTTCTACAAGACACGCCCATGCCGGAGGATGCCCTGCCAGAAAGCGTGCGCGGGCGAATGGGCTTGCCTAGTCTTTCCGAAGCAATTCATGGTGTACATGAGCCGACGGATGACGCGGACTTGCGCCTGTTAAATGCGTATCGCGCGCCCGCACAAGCTCGTTTGATCTTCGATGAGTTTTTCTGGCTGGAGTGTGGCTTGGCGCTGAAGAAATCGAGGGCGCGGGCGGCAGCCGGAATCGCATTTGCCGTTCCCCAAAGCGCGCGGGAGCAGATCAAGAAAATGCTGCCGTTCAAGCCGACAGGAGCGCAGCGCAGGGTGACGCAAGAGATCGTCAACGATATGAAACAGCCGCATCCCATGCACCGGCTGTTGCAAGGCGACGTGGGGAGTGGGAAGACGATTGTAGCTGCACAGGCGGCAGTGATCGCATTGGAGAACGAGTATCAGGTGGCGGTACTGGCACCGACCGAGATACTGGCTGCGCAACACTATTCCTACTTTAAAAAGCTGCTGGAGAAGCTAGGGTACGTCGTGGCGTCTCTGACTGGTTCGGCTCCCGCGCGCGAAAAGCAGAAGATCAAAGAATTGATTGCCACCGGCAAGATTCATGTGACGGTGGGAACGCATGCACTGATACAGAACGACGTAGAGTTTCGAAAGCTTGGCTTGGCGATTGTCGATGAACAGCACCGGTTTGGCGTTTTGCAACGGCTGAAGATGATGGAAAAGGGCGTACAGCCGGATGTGCTGGTGATGACCGCTACTCCGATTCCGCGTACGCTTGCTTTAACAATCTATGGCGATCTGGATGTCTCCATCATTGACGAACGTCCGCCGGGCCGAAAGCCGATTATCACCAAACAGGTGGCGGAGTCGTCGGTGGAAGGCGTCTATAGTTTTCTCGCCCAAGAGGTCGCGGCCGGTCGGCAAGCCTATATTGTTTATCCGATGGTGGAGGAGTCCGAAACGGCATCGGTAAAAGCGGCGGAGCAGATGTATCTTCGTCTTTCACAAGAAGTATTTCCGAAGACTTCAGTGGGACTGCTGCACGGCAGATTGAGTTCGGGTGAAAAAGAGTTTGCGATGCGTCAGTTCAGTCTCGGCGAGACAAAGATTCTAGTTTCGACGACGGTGATCGAAGTAGGCGTGGATGTGCCGAACGCGTCGGTGATGGTGATCGAACAGGCCGAACGGTTTGGGCTGGCACAGATACACCAGTTACGCGGACGCGTGGGGCGCGGACCATATCAGAGTTACTGTGTCCTGGTGACCGGGAAGCTGAGCGATGTAGCGAAAGAACGAATACGGACGCTGGTGGAATCGGACGATGGCTTTTACATTGCGGAGATGGATATGAAGCTGCGCGGCCCTGGAGAATTTTTTGGAACAAAACAGGCGGGAGTTCCCGGCCTTCGTTTAGCCGATCTTTTGCGTGATGGAGATATTTTGGAAGCGGCGCGAAGCGAGGCACAAGGGCTAGTAGAGAAAGGCTTGGTGAAGGCGGCTTCGGTGCAGGCGAAAGAGGGGCAAGAAAGCAAGACCAATACGGAATTACGCGAGGTTGTCCGCTACATACAAGAGCATTGGCAGCGTCGTTACGGATTTGTACAGGTGGGCTGAGGATGAGAGTGATTGCGGGACAATACCGCAGCCGCCGGCTGAAGAGCGTACCCGGAACGACCGTGAGGCCGACGCCGGACCGGCTGCGAGAAGCTTTATTCAACGTGCTTTCGCCGAGGCTCGGCGGCACAGTGTTTGTGGATGCTTATGCGGGAAGCGGCGCCGTGGGGATTGAGGCGTTAAGCCGCGGCGCGAAGCAGGTAATACTCATCGAACGCCACCTGCAAGCGCTTACTGTCATTCGTGAAAATTTAGCAGCGCTTGACATTGGCAACGAGGTAACGGTTGTGCGGGGAAGCGCCACCGCGAGCCTAAAAAAATACTCCGCCCAACTGGCGTTTGACATTGTTTTTATCGACCCGCCTTACGAGCAAACCAAAGAGTACACCGAATCTCTAACAATACTGGCGGACATAGGCTGTCCATTCGTCATCGTGCAACACGCATCGCGTTTTTCCTTGGAAGCGCAGTATGGTGAGCTACAAAGGACACGAGTGCTGACGCAGGGGGATAATTCCTTGAGCTTTTATGAGTTGCGGCAAAGTCGCGAGAGATAGTTCGTCAGGTGAATACAATACGAGACGCATTACCCATTCAGCATCGGAGAAGACGGACCAATTTGAAGAGCCGTTCATCGAGCCATCATGATGTGCAGATCCATCACATTTGTTTTGGTCGGCCCGGTCTTGACTAAGTCGCCGAGTGTATCGAAAAAATGGTAGGAATCGTTTTTTATTAGATATTGCTCTGCATCGAGACCCTGTTGGTAAGCACGTTTGATGGTAGTACCCGTAGCAATTGCTCCTGCTGCATCGGTGGGACCGTCGGTACCGTCCGTTCCGGCGCTTAAGACGAGCGTGTTATCCAGCCCAGCTATTTCGATGGCGGCAATGAGGGCGAACTCTTGGTTGCGGCCTCCTTTCCCATCGCCGCGAATGGTGACAGTTGTTTCGCCTCCTGAAAGAATGCACAGCGGAGGCGCAAGGGGATTTGCGGAAGTGACTGCTTCGCGAAGTATCTGCGCGTGCATACCGGCGACGTGACCGGTGTCTCCCTGTATGGTGCTGGAAAGAATCAGCGGGCGGTAGCCAAGTCGTTTGGCGTCCTGGGCCGCGGACCGAAGGGCGATTCCATTACTTCCGACTACAACGTTATGCACGTTTTGAAAAAGAGTGTTGCTTTGCTTTGGTGTTTCTGGAATGGCTCCCTCGGCGCCAAGTTGCAAATGGCGAAGTACAGAAGCAGACACCCGCTTTTCGATAGAGTACCTTCGCAAGACGGTGAGCGCATCGATGAACGTCGAGCGATCAGGAACGGTGAGACCGGAGCCGATAATGTCCAATACATCTCCAACGACATCCGACAGCAAAAGACTGACCACGGTTGCCGGATATGCAAGTGCCGCGAACCGACCGCCCTTCAGGGTAGATAGGTGTTTGCGAACAGCATTGATCTCACCGATGTCCGCTCCCGCACGCAAGAGCAATCCAGTTGTCTTTTGCTTTGCGGCTAAAGTAATCGATGGTTGAGGAGACGGAAGCAACGCCGAAGCGCCGCCGGAGATGGCGACGAGAAGAAGATCGCGCGCATTGAGTTCGCGCAGCAAACTTGTGATCGCTTTCGCGGTGTGGAGACCTGCTGCGTCGGGGATTGGATGTCCGGCCTCGAGGATCCGCACCCCCCGAACGGTTTCTTCCACATGCCCATATTTGGTGACGGCAATCGCCGCTGTCAGATGATTGCCTAGAGCCTCGACTACCGCGGCGGCCATGGGAACTGCGGCTTTTCCAGCGGCAATCAGAAAAACACGATGATAGTTGTCGAGAGGAAAGCGCTTGTCTCCGACCTTGAGAATGCCTGAGCGAATGGAAAGATGGTCACGGACGGCGTTTCCCGCATGAACAGCCGCAAGTCCAGCGGAAAAAATGGCTGCCGCGTCACGCCGCATCTGAAGATCGATACTCTTCATGAACTCCGAACCGCTATTGAAAAAGCGGGAGCCGTCGAATGCTCTCGACCACATCCGACACTTTGCTGGAAGTAACTTCTACACGATAGTCGGCGCGGCCATAGAATTTACGGCGATTCTCGAATAGCTGGGCTAAGTTGCTGCGATCATTCGCAAGCGGCCGGGCAGTATCCAGCTCTAAACGGCTGCAAAGTGTTTCAAACGGACAGTCGAGCCACAGTGTTACTCCGCTTTCCGAGATTAAATCCCAATTTTGCGGCTGCACAAACGCGCCACCACCTAGAGCGACTACAGAAGGGGCGCCACATCGAATGCGAGAAACATACGCACGGATCGTTTCCGTCTCCAGATCGCGAAATACCTTTTCACCGCGTTCGTTAAAAAGCTGGGCAATCGTCCGGCCTTGCGCCTGTTCAATCTCGCTATCGATATCCACGAAAGGCCATCCAATTTCACCGGCAAGAGCGCGGCCGACCGTCGATTTTCCGCTGGCCATGAATCCCACCAGGAAGAGGCCCGGAGTGCGCTTCAATTTCAAGGTCACCCTCGCGATGATAGCGTAACGAAAAGCTTAAATTAAGTGCGGCAATAATGAAGTATGGCAACGCTACTCCTCCCATTATTCCCGCTCTCGGTTGTGTTGCTGCCCTCGACTCCCCTTCCCCTGCATATTTTCGAGGAACGGTATAAAGAAATGATGGCCGACGTGATTTCTTCTCGCGGAGAGTTTGGAGTTGTGCTCGCCAAAGAGGACGGCATCGTAAACATCGGTTGTACCGCAATGGTGGATCAGGTAGTGCAGCGCTATTCAGATGGCCGGCTAGACCTGCTTGCCATTGGACGGAGACGTTTTCAAATTCTTTCTATAGATGACGACAAGTCCTATCTGCGCGCCGAGATCGATTTTATCAGCGACGAAGAGGTGGGTGAAGTACCGGCGGAGTTACGTCAAAAAGCCATTGCCGCCTACAAACAGTTACGGGAGATCGAAACGCCGGACGTGGTGGTGGAGCCTCAGTTGGATGGCCCGCAGTCTAGCTTCCAAATGGGCCAGTTCATTTCCGATTTAGACAAAAGACAAACGATGCTGGCGCTACGCTCCGAAGCAGAGCGTTTAGAGTTTCTGGTTTCGATGTTACCGGCCTATGTGGCGCGGCGCGAGAAAATTGTGCTCGCCAAGCGGCTTGCGCCTTTAAACGGACATGCCAAGCACGTAACGAATTGAAGATGATTCGACGGCAGCACTTAATTTTCGACGCAGACGATACGCTTTGGGAAAACAATATCTACTTTGAGGAGGCTTTCGATCAGTTCTGCAATTTCTTGTCGCACTCGTCGATGACGCCTTCGCAAATCCGCTCCGTACTCGATGAGATTGAGATTGTGAACGCCAAGATGCACGGGTACGGCTCGCGTAACTTCGCCCGTAATCTGACGATTTGCTTCGAGCATTTAGCCGAACGCGATATTTCGCCAAACGACTTGGAAATGGTGAAAGACTTCGCTTATGCAATCTTAAACAGGCCCATCGAATTGATCGACGGCGTGAAGGAAACGGTAGCCCAGCTTTCGGAAAGACACGAGTTGACGCTGTTTACCAAAGGCGATGCCGACGAGCAGCAATTGAAGATCGATCGCTCCGATTTGGCGCCTTTTTTCCAACATGCGGAAATCGTGAAGGAGAAACATGAGGAAGCATACCGAGAACTCGCCGCTGCTCGGGGTTTCGACCCGAACAACACATGGATGATCGGCAACTCTCCCAAATCCGATATCAATCCGGCGCTCGCGGCTGGACTGTCGGCGGTCTTCGTGCGGCACGAGCGCACTTGGGGGTTAGAATTGCAAGCGCTTCCGGATAATCATCCAAAGCTGCTGCGCTTAGAAAGCATCAAAGAGCTCACCACATATTTTTGATAGCAGCCGATGATTATTTAAAAATGGATGCAGAAAACGAGGCGAACGAAAGCAGGGCGGAGGGGAAGATCCCCAGGAAAAGGACGCCTAGCGCGGATGCCCAGATGGCCACGTTAGTGCCCATCGAAATCGGATTGAGTTCGGCGGTAGCGACGCCCGGATCGCGCATATAAGCAGCTACGATGATTCGCAAATAGTAGAAAGCAGCGATGGCGCTATTGATCAATCCGAGAATGGTGAGCCAGACCAGATGAGAATCAAGCGCAGCCTGAAAAATATAGAATTTGGCGAAGAAGCCACCCGTGAGCGGAACCCCGATTAAGGAGAAAACAAAGATGGCGAGCAGCGCCGCCGTGACCGGTTCGCGGCGGCTAAGACCGGCTAAGTCATCGATCCTGACATAACGCTCATGCCGCGATGCGACGTGGCTTACCACGACAAATGCACCGATCGTCATCAAAGCATAGGAAGCCAGGTAGAACATAGCTGCCGCCATGCCGATCTGCGAATCGGCGGTGAGCGCGATAAGAATATATCCGGCGTGAGCGATGGAGCTGTACCCCAGCATACGCTTCACGTTGGTCTGAGTCAAAGCGGCGAAGTTGCCGACAACCATCGAGAGCAACGCGCAACCCCAGACCAGCGGCAGCCATCGTTCACTCATCGGTCCGAAGGACGTCATAAAGACGCGAAAGAAAACGGCAAACGCCGCCGCTTTGGGACCAGTGGACATAAAGGCGCTGACAGGCGCCGCCGCCCCTTGATACACATCGGGTGCCCAGACCTGGAACGGTGCTACGGAGACCTTAAACGCAAAGCCGACAAAGAGAAGCGCGGCAGCGAGTCCTGCCAGCACTACGGGAGGACGCAGAGTGGGATCGGCCAGCACTCGGTGAACCTCTTCCAGATTCGTGGAACCGGTGATGCCGTAAACCCAGGCAATGCCGTAAAGGAGGAAGCCGGTAGCAAAGGAACCCAGCAAGAAATACTTCAATGCCGACTCGTTATTGCGTCGGTCATCACGCAAGAACCCCGCAAGAATATAGGTTGCAATGGACGAAATTTCCAGGCCGATGAATACCATAATCAGATCATCGGCAGTGACGAGCACGCATTGGCCAACCAGTGAAAACAGAATAAGCGCATAGTATTCGCCCGTATTGGCCTTTTCGCGCTGGAGATAACTAAAAGACGGAAGAATACAAAGAAAGCCAACCACCAAAACTAAGGCACGAAAGAATGTGCCGTAGCCGTCGATCACGATCATGTTGTGAAAGGCAGGACCACGGTCGGCATAGGCAAAAAAGTTTGCGATGAATGCGGCAACAATGCCGATCAAAGAAAGAACGCCAAGTGAATTCTTTTGTCGTTCGGAGGTAAGGACCTCCAGCATCATGATGGCGATTCCCGCGATGCTGAGGAGAATCTCGGGGAGGAAACGAAGATAATCGACTGCGTGCGGCTGGAAGTTACCGAGCATGATAGACCCCCGCGGTCTGCGTCGGCTTCAGCTTTTTCAAATCCACACGGTACTCTTCGTTGATTCTCGACTGATCCAAAGTCCGGCTGCTGGCGGAACTGATGACGGGCATGAAGGATTGAGTATAACTGCCCAGCCAAACCATCATGGCGATCAACGGTATCAGCGGAACCCAATCACGGCCGACAAGATCGAAAACGGGACCATACCGCTCGTTTACAGCGCCCAGAAATACTCTTTGATACATCCACAACATGTAGGCTGCCGACAGAATGACACCGATAGCTGCCCAAACGGCCCACGAGAAATGAGGAGTAAGCGCCGCACCCTGCAGCACGAGGAATTCACCAATGAAGTTACAAAGAGCTGGAAGGCCGATGCTGGCGAGCAGCGCAATCATGAACACCGAAGCGAGCCGGGGAGCAGTTGCACCGATACCGCCGAGCTCCGTGATCTCCAATGTGCCCCGGCGCTGTTCGATGTAGCCCACAAGCAAGAACAACGCACCGGTGGAGATACCATGCGCGACCATTTGGAAGACGGCTCCATCCAATCCCTGCTGGGTGAAGGTAAAGATTCCAAGAACAATGAATCCAAGATGGCTGACTGACGAATAGGCGACCAAGCGCTTGACGTCAGTTTGAACCAATGCAATTAGCGCGCCGTAGATAATGCCGATAATGGCTAAAACCGCGATCCAACCCGCGCAGCGGTGTGCTCCTACCGGCGTAAGTGTCAAGCAGAAACGAACAAGACCATAGGTGCCCATTTTCGACATAACAGCAGCCAGAAGAAAGGTAGTGGGCGTTGGTGCTTCGGTATAGGTGACCGGCAACCATGTATGGAGAGGGAAGATGGGTACTTTCACAGCAAAAGCGGCGAAGAACCCTAGAAATAAAATGAGCTGGGTGGAGGGTGGGAAGCTAAGACGGCCCGCCTGCATCGCGTCGACAATCGCCACATAGTCGAACGTTCCCGTTTGGCTGTGTAGATAGATGATCGTTCCCAGCATCAACACCGAGCCGGAGAACGTGTAAACAAAAAACTTCACGGCTGCATACATGCGCTGCCTGCCGCCCCAGCCGCCGACCATCAGGTACATCGGCACCAAAGCGACTTCCCAGAATACGTAGAAGACGAAGAGGTCGAGCGCGGAGAAGACCCCGATCAATCCAAATTCGAACAGCAGAATTAAGGCGAAGAAGGACTTTTTACGATCGGGAATCATCGAGTCGGAAATCCAAATCGCGAGAGGAATCAGAAACGTTGCCAGCAGAATCAACCATAGGCTGAACCCATCGACGCCGAAGTGCCAACGTATTTGAAGTCCAGGGCTATTGATCCAAATGGAGTTGATGCCCGAGGAAAAATTCGCTCCATTGACCAGCGCTGGACCGATTAAACCTAGAGACGTAAAGAAAGTGACCAGCGACGCTCCGAACGAGACGTAAAACGGCGCTCTGGAGTCCTTCGGAAGGCGTAGCAGAAGAAAGAAACCGATCAACGGGATGATCAGCGTTATCGAGAGAATGTTCATCGTACGCTGCCTCCGGCTAGACCGAGCACAAAGATCACGATAAGCGAGCCGGCCATGATCCAAGTGGCATAGTTACGAATGCTGCCCGACTGCAATTGGCGAAGCAGACCTCCGATTCCACGTACCGCGCGACCACCGCCATCGACCGCTCCACCATCGATAAGGCCGACATCGACGCCTTTCCACAATACATATCTAGAGATCACTTCGAGCGGCTTCACAAGAAAAGCGTTGTAGACTTCATCGACATAATACTTGTTCAAGATCAGCGTATAAAGACCGCCTGCGCGCACCTTGACCGTCTCGGCGAGCGAGGGCTTCGCGACATAAAACAAAAAGGCGATAACAATACCGAGGATGCCGAAGGAGGCAGAAATAATCATCGGTGTAACGTCTTCGGGACCGGTCGACAGCGGGAACATCGGCGCAAGCAGATGCGGAACACTGAAGAATCCGCCAATCAGTGCCAGGACGGCGAGAACCATCAGCGGGAAAGTCATGGATAAGGGTGACTCATGGGGATGATGATGCCCGCGATAGCTGCCGAAAAAGGTCAGGAAGTAAGCGCGAAATACATAAAATGCAGTCATTCCCGCCGTAATGGCACCGATCCAAAACATCCACGGGGCGTGCTCATAGGCAGCGGAAAGAATGGCGTCCTTACTGTAGAAACCGGAAAGGAAGGGGAAACCCGAGATCGCAAGACTGGCGATTCCTAATGTCACGAAAGTGATTGGCATGCTTTTACGAAGGCCACCCATATGCCGAAGGTCCTGTTCGCCGGCCAGGCCATGGATGACGCTACCCGCACCCAGAAAGAGGAGCGCTTTAAAAAAAGCGTGAGTCATAACGTGGAACATGCCCGCGGAATAAGCACCGACGCCCAACCCGAGAAACATGTAACCTAGCTGCGAAACAGTCGAGTAAGCAAAGACTTTCTTGATATCGTTTTGCGCCAGTCCGATAGAAGCAGCAAAAAGCGCAGTCAGCAAGCCGATGACGGCAACTACGGACATAGCGATGGGGGAATGGTTATAGAGAAACGAAGTACGCGCCACCATGTACACGCCGGCAGTCACCATGGTCGCCGCGTGGATCAAAGCCGAGACGGGCGTCGGGCCGGCCATGGCGTCCGGGAGCCAAACATAAAGTGGAATCTGCGCCGATTTGCCTGCCGCGCCGACGAATAGAAGTAAGGTAATCGCCGTGAAAGTACCGACACCGGTTTCGACCGGCATGTTGGTTGCGGCCGCGGCAATTTTGCCGAAATCCAGGGTGTGAAACGTCGCCACGATCAAAAGTATTCCCAACATGAAGCCGAAATCGCCAATGCGATTGACGATAAATGCTTTGTTGGCCGCATCGCCCGCAAACTTTTCTTTGTAATAAAAGCCGACCAGCAGATAACTGCAAAGACCCACCCCCTCCCAGCCGACAAAGAGCAGCAGCAGATTCGACGCCAACACCAAGATAAGCATGAAAAACATGAATAGGTTGAAGTAGCTGAAGAAACGCGCATAGCCCTCTTCGTGCTGCATGTAACCGGTGGCGTATGTATGAATGAGAAGGCCGACGCCGGTGACGATCATCAGCATGAGAGCTGTTAGACGATCAACCGTCAGATCGAAGCCGATCTGAAGAAAGCCACTGTGGATCCATGTGAAATCGTGCTCAGAATAGGGCGTCAGAAGCGGGTTGAGCTTCCATAGCAAGATCAATACGTAGAGAAAAGAAAGCGCCACGGAACCGACCGCAAAGAGGCTGACGATGGGTCTGGAAAGGCGTTTTCCGAATAGGCCATTGATGAGAAACCCCAGCAACGGGAAGAACGGGATAAGCCAAAGAGTCATTTTTGTTGGTTAGAGCTTCATCGAATCGACTTCGTCGACCTGGAGCGTGCCGCGATTTTTGAAGATGGTCAGGATGATCGCCAGTCCCACCGCAGCTTCGGCCGCCGCCACCACCATGACGAAGAATGCATAGAGATGACCATCGATTTGTCGCAGCTTATATGAGAAGGAGATGAAACTGAGATTCACCGCGTTCAGCATCAGCTCAATGGACATGAAGACGGTGATGATGCTTTTGCGATAAAGAAAACCGGCAACACCCAAAGCAAATAAAAGAGCGCTCAACAGCAGATACCAAGACAGCGGAACAGGAGCAATGTGCATGTTTAATCGATTTCTTTACGAGCGAGAACGACAGCGCCCAGGATAGCAACCAGGATGAGAATGGAGATCACCTCGAAAGGTAACAGGTATTCGGTAAAAAGCAGACGACCGATCTGTTCGGCAGTTCCGCCAACGAAAGCGCCGAAATGCACCGCCGGGAGTGCAGGCAGCACGCCCTCTATCAGAAACGCCATTAACGAGACGAATGCAAGCAACAGAGGAAGGCCGGCGATCTGCGCGAACCACGATTTGTTGCTCGCCTTTTCCGAGCCGGCGTTCAGCAGCATGATCGTGAAGATGAACAGTACCATGACGGCACCGCCGTAGACAATCACCTGCGCCATCGCTAAGAATTCGGCGCCCAGCAACAGGTATAGAACGGCAAGGGATCCCATCACGCCGACTAACGATAGCGCGCTGGAAATAGGATGTTTTTGCAATATGACGTTGAAGCCACACACTAATGAAATCACCGCGAAGATGATGAAAAGAATTGTGTCCATTTATCCGGAGTTCTCCTCAGAATAACGCGACGAAAAACGCAGTTAGCACTAAATTGATTAGCGCGCAAGGAAAGAGGAAAGTCCACGCAAATTTCATCAGTTGATCGTAGCGGAAGCGCGGCAATGTACCGCGAATCCAGATAAACACAAACAACAACAATCCCACTTTACTGAGAAACCAGAAAATAGGAACAATGACTGGTTGCAGGAGCGGAACAGCGAAAACGGCGGCGATGATGAGAGCAATGACTCCAACGATGGGGAAGGAGTAGCGATCGATTTTGCGGGCCGGTTGTAAGCCGTGAAAAAAAGCAATAAGCGCCGCGAAGACAAACACGAGCGTAGGAACCCAGTTGGAAAACGGCGCAGGAAAGAGCGGATGCCAACCACCTAGGAACAGGAGCGTAGCCACGCAAGTAATGGTGATCATATTTGCGTATTCCGCCATGAAGAATCCGGCGAATTTCATGCTGCTGTACTCAGTGTGAAAGCCGGCAACAAGCTCATTTTCCGCCTCGGGAAGATCGAATGGTATGCGGTTGGTTTCAGCGAAAGCGGAGATCAAAAAGATGATGAAGCCGAAGATCTGCGGAAACGGCATTTGGAAGATCGCCCATCGTGGAATGAAGCCAAGATAGTAGCCGGCTTGCCCGTCCGAAATGGCACGAAAGCCGAGGTGATTCAACAGCAAGATGGGAGCGACAATCGCCAACGTCAGCGGAAGTTCGTAGCTAATGATCTGCGCACTACTGCGCAAGCCGCCGAGCAGCGAGTACTTGTTATTGGACGACCATCCCGCTAAGGCCACGCCGTAAACACTGACCGCGGATATCGCGAGCACGAAAAGAATGCCGACATGCAGATCCGTCACCTGCAAATACGTTCTCACGCCGAAGATGCTTACCTCAGGGCCAAAGGGAATGACGGAAATAGAGATCAGCGCCAGAAAGACAGCAAGAAATGGGGCGAGGAGATAGAAAAAACGATTGACATAAGGGGGCAGCAAATCTTCTTTGGTAAGCAGTTTAAACACATCCGCCAAAGGCTGCAATAAGCCATGCGGACCCACCCGAAGTGGGCCCGTACGCGTCTGAATGTGCGCTAAGACCTTACGCTCTACCCATTGCAGATACGCAAGGGTCTGCATGAAAACACCGAAAACAATGAGAATCTTGATAAGACTTACAAGATAGAAGTTCATTTTTCCTGATGCGTAGCCTCTACCTGGACACTGCCTTCGCGGACGCCGAGTTGACGATGCGGCTCATCATAAATACTTCCTGGTGACTCCATAACCGAATTCAACATTGTAGAAAACTTGCCCAGAGTACCCGAGGTAAACAATGTGTTGCGGGCCGAACGAATAAGTTGTGGCTGCATGTCGCTTGGCACTCGACCGTTCAAAGGCACGGTCAATGCGGCACCGCCGGTCTCCACAACCCCGAAAGGAACATCGTACCCTCTTACTGTTTTGCGAATTTCCGTAAAAATCGCTTCGGGTTTTGTTGCTCCCAAGTTTTCACGCATTTCCTTTGCCAGCAGCGCGATGATGTCGCTGTCGGGTTTTGCACCCATGGTCTTTGCGGCGCGAACCACCTTCTGCACTTCGCCGCACACGTTGGTCACGGTTCCGTTCTTCTCATAGGCAGAGGCGGCAGGCAAAACGACGTCGGCGCGCCGAGCGGTTTCTGTCAGGAACATGTCCTGAACCACCAGGAAAGGACTGGCTTGGGTATAAGGCTGACGCGCGAATGGATTGGCGCCGACTACCCAGAGCGCATCCAGGTTGGTGGCCGACAGGATTTGGTCGTAGTTCATGCCGGGCTCCATGCCGATGTCGCGCACGCTATGATAGCCAGGCAGAAGATCAGGCAGCAGACCCATATCGGCGGCGCCGCGCGAGTTCGAATAATCGACTAGGCATACATACTTCACTGGAATTCCTAACGAATCGCCGAAGGCAACCAGCTTACCTACTGCTTCACCTTTGATGGCGTCGCCGAACAGGATGACCAACTCTTTCTCCGCGGCTAGCAACTCGCGCAGCGATTCGACAGTTTCCAGTTCGCTTCCTAGGTTGGCGCGTCGAACAGTGGCATAGTTATCTTCACGAACAGAACCCGGCGTGACTGCATAAACATTCGCCTGATGATGGCGCCAGTTCGCACGCAGCTGGAATGCAAGCAACGGATGCTCTTGCGCCAAGTCGCTGGCAATGACTAGCGCAGCCTTGGCGTTATAGCAGTCTTCGACAGTGGCCAGCGCATTCGTCTTGCCACTTAACGCATCGAGCAGCGCGGGAACATCGCCGGTGCGGTGATGATCGATATTGGAAGTGCGTAACACTTGCCGCGCGAATTTTTGCAACAGGAAGTTTTCTTCGTTGGTGGTGTGGTTAGAGCCGATCACGGCAAACCGGCCATCTCGTTTAAGCTCGCTCCAGCGTTTGGCGATGGTGGCCAGCGCAATGCCCCAGGAAGTAGGCTTCAACTCGCCGTTCACGCGCATCAAAGGCGCAGTTAGACGCTCTTTGCTTTGATTGAAGTCGAACGCATAGCGGCCTTTGATGCAAAGGAACTCGCCATTGATACCCGACCGGTCGCGATTATTGGCGCGCATGATTTCGCCGTTGCGAATGCCGAGCGTTGTTTTGCAGCCATTGGAACAATGCGTACAGATGGTGCCGACATGCTCCATTTCCCACGGGCGAGTCTTATAACGATAGGTACCGCTAGTCAGCGCGCCCACCGGACAGATATCGATACAAGCGCCGCACTCGTCGCATTCCAGATGATCGCCCCGATTGGGAGCAATTTCCGACGCCGCGCCGCGATTGATAATGCCAAGCGCGTTGACGCCCAACCCTTCGCCACAAATACGGACACAGCGGTAACAAAGAATACAGCGGGGAGCGTCGTAGAACACAACCGGAGACCACTGCCGCTCATCGGTATGAATTTTGGTTTCGGTAAAACGGCTTTCGCCGGCGCCATATCGAAACACCATATCCTGCAGCTCGCACTCACCGCCCTTATCGCACACCGGGCAATCAAGCGGGTGATTGGTCAGCAGGAATTCCAGCGTTCCCTTTCGCGCCTTACGCACGATTTCCGAATCGGTATTGACCACCATTCCTTCGGCAACCGGCAAGGTGCAGGCCACCTGCAACTTCGGCGTTTTTTCCACTTCCACGAGACACATGCGACAGGCCGCTTGTAGCGCCAGCCCGTCGTAGTAGCAGAAGGCGGGAATTTCAATGCCTGCCTGCTTCGCTGCATTGATCAACAGCATTCCAGGAGCAGCTTGCAACTGCTGGCCGTCGATAGTTAAATTGACAAGATCAGCCATAGATATTTACTTCGGAATTTTCAGCTAAACCAACGCAAACTCAGGGGTCTGCGCCGGTTGCGATTTCTTTAAATACGCTTCAAACTCATCGCGAAATTTGGTAACAAACGCCGTGGTAGGCATGGCCGCGGCATCGCCCAGTGCGCAAAACGTACGGCCCAACATATTATTGGAGAGCTCTTCGATAAGAGGAATGTCGCTGGCTTTACCATTGCCCTCGTGAAAACGCGACAACACTTTTTTCAGCCAAGTAGTTCCCTCTCGGCAAGGGATGCACCAGCCGCAGCTTTCATGGGCGTAGAACTTGATCGTGCGTAACGCGACAGCCACGATGTCGGTATCTTCATCCAAAACCAATACCCCGCCGGAACCCGCCATCGATTTGGCTTTTGCCAGCGAATCGTAATCAAGCGGAATGTCGCATTCATCGGCCTTCAGCACGGGAGCCGAGGACCCGCCAGGGATCACTGCTTTCAGCTTTTTACCATTGCGCATGCCTCCGCAGACCTCATCGATCAGTCGCATCAAGGGAAAGCCCAGCGGAAGCTCGTAGACACCAGGCCTGTTTACATGGCCGGAGACACACAACAGCCTGGTGCCGCCGTTTTTCGGAACACCCAGATCGGCATACCACTGGCCGCCGTTTCGGAAGATCACCGGCACAGCGGAAAATGTCTCGGTGTTGTTCAAAATTGTCGGCGACTGGAACGCACCCGCGACGGCTGGGAAAGGAGGCTTCAGTCGAGGAATTCCACGCTTGCCTTCCAGCGATTCCAGCAGCGCCGATTCTTCACCGCACTCATAAGCGCCCGCGCCGGAATGCGTATAAAGATCGAAATCCCAACCCGAGCCCAGGATGTTTTTCCCGAGGTAACCGCGCTCGTAGGCTTCGGCGATCGCGCGGTCGACAATGTCGATCACATAGCGATATTCGCCGCGAATGAAAATATAGCCGCGATTCGACTTCACGGTCCAACCGGCAATCAACATGCCTTCGATGAGCTGGTGCGGATCGTTCTCCATCAACAGCCGATCTTTACAAGTACCTGGCTCGCTCTCATCGGAGTTGCAGATGATATAGCTCGGCTTCCCAGAGTTGCGTGGTACAAAACTCCATTTCGTACCGGTAGGAAAACCCGCCCCGCCGCGGCCACGTAAGGAGGAAGTCTTCATCTCTTCGATGATGGCCTCCGCTGTCATGCCCAGCACCTTCTGAATCGCTACATATCCGTCGTTCTGCAGATAGGTATCGATAGCCGCCGAATCAGGCAAATGGAAACGTTGAGAAATGATCTTTGTTTCTAGCGGGCTTGGTTCATTAAAAATCATGTTGTACCTGTTCTTAAGATGCCTTCTGCTCGTAAGAGCCATCGCGAAGCGCATCCATCAATCGATCGAAACGCTCCGGCGTGATCCAATGATGAAAATCGTAATTCACTTGAATAGCGGGCGCCCAGGAGCAAGCGCCCATGCACTCCACCTCCTCCAGTGAGATCAGCCCATCCGGAGTCACCTGCTTGTTCCCGATCTTCAGAGTTTTCGTGGCATGCTCATACAATTCTTCGGCGCCTACCGCTTGGCAAGAAATATTCGTGCAGATCTGAACGTGATACTTGCCCAGCGGCTTACGATGCAGCATCGAGTAGTAGCCGATCACCTCTTCCACCTGCAAGGGAGCCAAGCCGCAACGTTTGGCTACTTCTTCCACCAACTCTTGCGAAACATGACCCACTTCGTCTTGCGCGTAAATCAGCATCGGAACGACGGCCGACCTTTGCCGTCCAGGCGGGTAGCTATTCAATAACTTTTCAAATCTCTGTTCTAAAGCCGGCGAAAATGTCATGGCGTTAGCGGTCGACGTCCCCCAAAATAAAGTCCATGCTGCCTAGGGCTGCGATGGAATCGGCAATCGGAATGCCCTCCAGCATCGCCCCGCACGACTGCAGGTTGCCGAAGCTCGGGGTGCGCATGAAGATCCGATGCGGATTAGCAGTACCGTCGCTAACGACGTAATACCCAAGTTCTCCGCGCGGCGACTCCACTATTTGATAGACAGATCCGGCAGGCACGCGGAATCCTTCCGTCACGATCTTGAAGTGGTAGATGAGGGACTCCATTTGCGTCTTCATCTTTTCGCGATCCGGCAAAACGACGTGCGGCGCATCGGCTTGCCAGTGACCCGCAGGCATGCCGTTCAATGCCTGTTCCACAATGCGGACGCTCTGCTTCATCTCTTCAATACGAACTTCGTAGCGAGAATAGACATCATTCCCGGTGCGAGTAGGCACGTCGAAATCAAATCGGTCATAGCTAGAGTACGGTGTATCTTTCCGAGCGTCGATTTTCATCCCAGCCGCGCGCAACATCGGTCCGGTCACACCCACGTCGACCATAATGTCCAACGCCAGCCCGCCCACGCCTTGCGTCCGCTGCATCCAAATCGGGTTGGCGGACAACAGATTCTGATATTCCTCGATCGCTTTCGCCATCCGCACTGTGAGATTTGCAACCGCTTTGTGCCAACCGCGCGGCGGCTCTAAAGCAAGTCCGCCGATGCGAATGTAGCTAGTCATCATTCGCTGCCCGGAGAACATCTCAAATATTTTCAGGATTTCTTCACGTTCACGGAAGCAATAGAAGTAAACAGACATCGCGCCGATGTCGAGAGCGTGTGTACCCAGCCAAACCAAATGGCTGGAGATACGCGTCAGCTCCACCAGCATCACGCGCATCCACTGCGCCATGGCCGGAATCTCCAATTGAAGCATCTTTTCCACCGCCAATGCGTAACAGAGATTGTTCGACATGTTGGCGAGGTAATCGACTCGATCCGTCAATGGCGTTACCTGGTGGTAACGTTCCGCTTCGCACTGTTTTTCAATGCCGGTGTGCAGGTATCCGATCTCCGGGCGCGCCTTTAAGATCGTCTCGCCATCCAGCTCCAGTACGATACGAAGCACGCCGTGCGTGGAAGGATGCTGCGGTCCCATATTGAGGACCATGCGACGCGGACTGCCCGGTCTTGCCAGTTCCTCTGTTTCGTCGATTCGCGAGGGATCTTCCGTGTCGAGTTCATGGTCGGCATCGAAAGATGCGACAGTTGCTTTTCCTTCCATCATAAAGTTTGTCCTTATCTTCCAGTTCGCGGCGGCAGATTCTAAAGATTGCTACTCGTCTTTATACGAATATTTGTGGCCATGAATGGGATAATCCCTGCGCAACGGGTGGCCCACCCAATCGACCGGCATCATGATTCGGTCCAGACTGGGATGATTACGAAACACTATTCCAAACAGGTCGAAAACCTCGCGCTCATACCAATTTGCGCTGCGCCATACAAAAAATACAGAGTCGATCTCCTCACCTTCAGCCAGGCGCACCACCAATCGCAGCCGGGCGTTGTGCTGGATCGAATGGAGAAAGTAAACTACCTCGAAGCGGGGATTTTGTGGCCACCAATCGACGCCTGTCACCGCGCTTAAACGTTCAAAGCCGGCGGACTCCCTTAAGAAACGGCACACTGGAATCAACTGATCGGCAGCGATGGTCAATTGCAACTCGCCGGTTGCCATCTTCGCTTCTTTTATCGCTTGAGGAAATTCTTTATAGATGACAGCCGCTGTCGGGTTTTGCTCCACTGCCTCAGGCAACACGCTTCATCTCCTTTGCGTCTCGGAGTCGTTGTTCCGACGACCAATCCAAGATCCCTTTCTTCCAGATGTAGAAAAATCCGCAGAGAACCAAAACAATAAAGAGCAGCATTTCGAAAAAAGCGAATAATTTCAGCTCACGGTAGACAACGGCCCATGGGTAAAGAAAAATCGCCTCGATGTCGAACAGAATGAACACCATGGCAACCAGATAAAACTTGACGCTGAACCGTTCTCTCGCGCTCCCGACGGGTGCCATGCCCGATTCGTAAGGCGTGGATTTGATCGTGTCGTGCATGCGGCGGCCCAGCAGAGCGGAAGCGCCGATCATGCCGCCCGCCACCGCAAGCGCCAGCAAAATCTGTATGAGAACCGGGAAATAGGTCTCGGCGTAAGTAGTAGGCATCTGGAAGGAACTAGACTGAAGTACTAGAGTAGCAACGAAAAGTTTTCATTATACTGGTGAGGTAAGAAAGTCTTCGATTTCATCGGAAGGACAGCTTTGCAATCGCAATCTATCGACGTGATTATTAACGGCCAACGACGGCAAGTGCCTTCGAATCAATCCGTCTCCGCACTGCTTTCCCATTTGCAAATTCCTGCCGAGCGCGTGGCTGTCGAACTGAATAAATTCATCGTTCGAAAACGCGACTGGGAGCAAACCCCTGTTACTAGCGGGGCGCAAGTCGAAATTGTAGAATTTGTTGGTGGCGGCTAGCTTACAGCCGTGACAAATATTGCAGCTTGACACACGAGCATTGTCTAGTACAATTTTGGGTGCTGTCTCAATGGAAACAGAAACAGGGCTTTATGTTCAAAACGCGAAAAACAGGTTCTGATTTGTTCGAAAAGAGTCAGCGGACTTACACAAGCACCGACGCTGCCAAGATTGCCCAGGTCAGTTTACGGCAACTTCAATGGTGGGACGAGCGTAAAGTGGTGTCACCTCGCCACGAAGGACATAAGCGCATCTATTCACCGGAAGAAGTTCTTGAAATTACGCTAATCGCGGAATTGCGCCGAAAAGGGTTTTCTTTGCAGAAAATTCGTCGGGTTCTTCGCTTTCTGCAGCGTGAGATGGGCAAGCGTTTGGGCGAAGTACTTTCCGGAGAATCTCAGCTTCACTTATTGACCGACGGGAAGTCGATTTACCTGGAAGATCAGCAGGATCGCATTATCGATCTCCTCAAAAATGCCCGCCAGCCAATGTTTCTTGTTTGTGTCAGTGACCAGGTCAGGCGGCTGGACCAAGTTCCTAAAAAAGGAGCCCGCAGCGAAGGTTCTTCCGCACGACGCACCAAGGTTGCCGTTTAGCATCCAGCAATCTTCGGGTCTGTTTAAGCACAAATCTCGTTTTTTACGGTCTATACTGAAGTGAAAAGACCGGGAGGTCAGTTTGTCATCCCAGCGGCGCTATTTTTTTATCATTCCTTTATTCCTTGGTGCCTGTGGTTTATTAGGCGGATTATTCGGCCCAGGCGCGCCGTACATGGCTGCCGCGCAGCAGAACAACTCGGCAGCCTCGGACGAAAATATCAAGTCGAGTTTACAGGCTTTTACGCGGGTCTACGATGTTGTAGATCAGAACGCGGCGGAAAAGTTATCCGCCGACAAGGCCATCTATAAGGGTGCTATCCCTGGCATGCTCCGCACGCTCGACCCTCATTCGAATTTCTTGGATTCGAAAGATTTTGCCGGTCTTCGTGAAGAACAGCACGGCAAGTATTATGGCATCGGAATGCTGATCGGTCCGCAACCGCGCACCGGCAAGTCGATGGTGATTCACCCTTTCGGCGGTTCGCCGGCGTATAAGGCGGGTATTCGACCCGGCGACGTATTGCTGGAAGTGAACGACAAGCGGGTAGATACGCTGAGCACGACAGAGGTCGCGGATCTGTTGCGCGGCCCGGAAGGCTCCAAAGTGCAGGTGATCGTTAATCGGGAAGGCGCACCCAAGCCGATTACATTTAACTTGATGCGCGGCGAAATTCCAAGAAACAGTGTGGATGCTGCTTTCTGGGTGAAGCCGGGTATCGCTTATCTGCGCATTCAGTCTTTCACGGAAACCACCGGACAGGAGGTCGATGCAAATCTTGCGCGGCTTGGGGAAAAGAATATCCGTGAGTTGATTCTCGACCTCCGTGAAAATCCCGGCGGACTTTTGCAAGAAGGCGTAGCGGTCGCGGGCCGTTGGCTCGATCATGGGCAGGTAGTTGTTTCGCATCGTGGACGCGCTTACAGCGATAAGCCCTACTTGGCGAAGGGCAGTGAGTATGGTGAAAAGTATCCGATCGTTGTTTTGGTAAACCGCTATTCGGCATCCGCTGCCGAGATCGTGTCGGGGGCTCTACAGGATCACGATCGTGCTTGGATTTTAGGCGATACAACCTTTGGCAAGGGTTTGGTGCAGACCGTTTATCCGTTGAGCGATAATACAGGTCTTCTTCTCACCACGCAGCACTATTACACTCCGAGTGGTCGCCTGATTCAGCGCGATTACTCCAATATCTCTTTTCTTGATTATTACTACGGAAAACGGGCCGACACCCATAGCAAGACCGATGTCAAGGAGACCGATTTAGGACGGACGGTGTATGGCGGTGGCGGCATTACGCCCGATGAAAAGTACACGCCCGCGAAGCTCGACAGGTTTCAACTGGATGTCGCTCGCAAGAACGAGTTTTTCGACTTTACGGCTTTATATTTTTCGAATCACAGCACCAATCTTCCTCAGGGCTGGACACCCGGCGAGGCGGTAATGAATGATTTTCACGACTACCTGATGAAACAGGGCATTCAGTTTACAGAGGCCGATTGGACTCGCGATCATGCCTGGAGTCGTGATCAGTTGCGCGAGCAAATGTATGTAACGGCCTTCAGTTTCGAGGACTCGAGAAAAATCGCAATTCAGCAGGATCCCGAGATACAAAAAGCAATTGCGGCGATGCCTCAGGCAAATGAACTACTGACTCGTTCGCAGACCCATTACGAAAATAGGGCGAGCGCCAAGCTTCGACCGGACAATCCTGCGAACCATTGAGCCTACATCCCGAAGTCGCCAAGCTGATTCCCACCTTCGAGCCGATTAGCGATCCCCAGATCAGCGTTCTCGATACCGGCGGGCAATACACCCATCTCATCGCACGAAAGATTCGCGAACTGGGCGTCTATACCGATGTGCAGCCAAGCGAGACACCGGCAACTCTGCTCCGATCGCGAGTCGGTATCGTGATCTCCGGCGGCCCGGCAAGCGTGTATTCAGCCGAGAGCCCGAATATCGACCCCGAAGTGTTGCAGCTCGGCATTCCTGTGCTTGGCATCTGCTATGGACACCAGCTCCTCGCCTACCATCTGGGCGGCAAAGTAGAACAAGGAGATCACGGTGAGTACGGTTTAGCGCATCTTACGGTTACCTGCGCGGATCCGCTTTGGAAAGGCGTGGAGTACTCCCAAATCTGGATGAGCCATCGCGACAGTGTAGCCGGTGTTCCCGCCGGATTTCGCACTATTGCGTCAACCGAGACGTCCGGCGTAGCGGCCATGTCCCACCCCGAGCGAAAACTCTTCGGATTACAGTTTCACCCCGAAGTTGTTCATACTCACGCCGGCACGCGCATTCTTCAGAATTTTATTTTCGATATCTGCGGCGCTGTGAAGGACTGGAATGTATCGCAACGCGTTCCCGCCGTGGAGCAACAAATCCGCTACATCGTTAAAGATCGCAATGTATTTTTCTTTGTCAGCGGCGGTGTGGATTCCACTGTCGCCTACACTCTTTGCCTTCGCGCTTTAGGGCCGGAGCGCGTCTATGGGATCTACGTCGATACCGGCCTGATGCGCCAGGGGGAAACAGAGTTTGTCCGCGGTATCTTCGACGAGCTAGGGGCGGAGAATTTTCTGGTAGACTCCGCGGAAGACGAGTTTCTCGCTGCACTCACGGGAGTGAACGATCCCGAGCGCAAACGCCACGCTATCGGTGAACAATTTGTAAAGGTGCAGCAGCGCATCCTTGCCTCACAGCATTTTCTGGATGGGCAGTGGATTCTCGGCCAAGGCACCATTTACCCCGATACGATCGAGTCCGGCGGCAGCGCTAAAGCAGACCTGATCAAAACGCATCACAATCGTGTGGCGGGCATCCAAGCACTCGTCGAAACAGGTCGCATCGTGGAGCCGCTCACGTCGTTCTACAAAGACGAGGTGCGTGACATTGGCCGTGAAATCGGCGTGCCGGAAAAGTTCCTTGCGCGGCACCCATTTCCAGGTCCGGGGCTGGCGATCCGTTGTCTTTGTTCCAGTGAAGAGACGGGCGTGGTTCCCACCGCAGAAGGTTTTCTACTTCCTGTAAAAACGGTCGGCGTACAAGGCGATTCTCGTAGTTACCGCGAGGTACTGGCGCTTCATAGCGAACCCACCATGGAAGATATTCGCGTTACCGCGCCGGCGCTGACGAACAAACGCGCCGATATCAACCGAGTGGTGGCGCTTTGCGGCGCGAAAGTAAGCCTGGAAGCCATGAGAGTCTTCCAAGCCTCGGTCACGAAAGAGCGGCTCGATATTCTCCGCGAAGCCGATGCCCTGGTACGGTCCTTCTGCCTGAACTGCGGCATTGAAGATCGGGTTTGGCAGTTTCCAGTGGTTCTTTTGCCGGTCGGCTTCGGCCAAACGCGGGAATCGATTGTCTTGCGCCCCATCAACTCCGTCGACGGAATGACGGCAGACGTTGTTCTCATCGAACCGGAAGCGCTTCATCGAATGACAACCGAACTCTTAAAAATCCTACAAATTGCGGCTGTTTTTTACGATCTCACCAATAAACCACCCGGCACCATCGAGTGGGAATAGCTAATGCTTTGTCGCGCTCGCCGCCCGTCGTGCTTCGGTATCGTCGGAGCTACTGTTAGCCTATTTCCATGCCAACGCGCCGCTCCTTTCTTTTATCCGCCGCGACTGCACCCGTGCTTCTTGCCGATGTTCCCCCCGGCTCTCCTATCGGCAATCTAAAAAGCCGCCGCGATGAAGCAAAGCCGATCACCCCAGCCGAGCGCCGCGCGCGTATCGACCGGGCGCAACAGCTCATGCGCGATCACAAACTTGACGCTATTTGCCTGACTGGCGGCACATCGCTGAACTACTTCAGCGGTATACATTGGGGCAACAGCGAACGCTTGTTTGTTATGCTTTTGCCCGCCCAAGGCGAGCCGTTCTTCGTATCGCCTTACTTCGAGGAAGGCCGCGCCCGCGAACAGATGCAACATGGCACGGGAAACCGTTCGGCGCAGGTCTTCACTTGGAAGGAAAACGAAAGCCCCTACGCGCTGGTCGCCAGGTCGCTGAAAGAGCGCGGCGTTTCAAATGGCAGAGTCGGGGTCGAGGAAACTACGCCTTTCGTCTTCGTCGATGGCATCGGAAAGGCCGTCCCCGCGGTGACTCTTGTCAGTGCTACCCCAGTAACAGCCGGCTGCCGCATGATCAAGAGCCCCGCCGAAATGGCGCTTCTGCGTCTTGCTTCCAGCGTGACCATGCAAGCCTACGAAGCCGCCTGGCAATCCGTGCACGAGGGCATGACCGACCGCGAGTTCAGCGATCTGATCGGCACCGCCTATCAAAAACTCGGCTTTAAAGGCTACGCCAGCGTACAGATCGATCAATACTCGGCTCTGCCCCACGGCTCCGTTCAGCCGCAGGTGATTCGGAATAATTCGCTGGTGATGATCGACGATGGATGTGTGGTGGAGGGTTATCAATCGGACATCACACGTACCTTTGTCGTAGGAAAAGCAACCGATAAGATGAAGCGCGTCTTCGATATCGTCCATCGGGCGCAGACGACAGCGCGCGATACGGCGCATCCCGGACTGCCCTGCGAAGCCGTGGATGCGGCTGCGCGCAAGATAATTACCGACGCAGGCTATGGACCCGGCTACAAGTACTTCACCCATCGACTCGGCCATGGTCTCGGCATGGATGGCCACGAATGGCCTTACCTGGTTGGTGGAAACACGCTCCCGTTGAAGGCCGACATGACCTTCAGTGATGAGCCGGGCATCTACATTCCGGACGAATTCGGTGTTCGCCTGGAGGACGATCTGCACATCACTGAAAATGGCGCGGAGCTGCTCACGCCGCAGAGCCCTTCTCTGGAAAAGCCTTTTGCGAAGGTGTAAACTCCATCGTGGTTGAACAATTCACCTGTTCTTTGCGTACTCTTACCGTGGAGGTTTCATGAAAGTTCAGCCGACGCAGCTCTTATCGTGTAGTTTGCTGCTCGCTTTGCTAACCGCTTGCAACGTTCAGAATGTGAAGACCGGTCCGTTGCAGGATGAGGCGGTTTCCGTTCCGCTCGGCAATAACGAACGCGCCAATGTGGAACTCAAAATGGGCGCCGGTGAAATTCAGCTCAGCGGGGGAGCACAACAGTTGCTGCAAGGCAAAGTGGAGTACAACGTTGCCGCCTGGAAACCGAATATACGAACGTCTTCCATCGATAACCAAACCAGCGTTACCGTCGAGCAGCCCGCCCGCATAGGAGGGCTCGGAGACGTCCGTTATCTTTGGGATCTCCGGATCAACGACCGCGTGTTACTCGACTTAAAAGTAGGTTGCGGAGCGGGCAAAACCACCCTCACATTAGGGCAGGCGACGCTTCGTATTCTCACCGTCAACATGGGTGCGGGGGAGGTCAACGTCGACCTGCGCGGCACACCCACGCGCGATTATGAAGTGGATATCTCCGGCGGCGTCGGCAAAGCTGTCGTCCACCTACCTACCGGCGTCGGAATCCATGCCGAAGCGCATGGCGGATTAGGGAGCCTCACCGTGAATGGCCTTGAAAAGCAGGGCGATGCTTACGAAAATAATCTCTACGATAAAGCAAAAGTGAATGTGCGATTGAAGGTTCGCGGCGGCATCGGCGAAATTCAACTCATCGGCGGCTGACTATCGTCGCCGGCGCCACGCTCAGTGTCCCTCGGCTTCCAGAAATCGCTCCACTTCAATGGCCGCCATACAACCGGCGCCGGAAGCCGTAATGGCTTGGCGATAGATCCGGTCCTGCACATCGCCCGCATGAAACACGCCTTGCACGTTGGTCCGCGCGCCACCGTGCGTCACGATATAGCCGTCATGGTCCAGTTCGACTTGGCCGACGAAAGGCTTGGTGTTCGGAATATGCCCGATAGCGACGAAGTAGCCGTCCACTTCGTGGTCGTAAGTCTCCTTGGTTGCCAAGTTATGCAGCTTCACCCCAGTCACTTCCCCTTTACTGACATCGTAGACATCCTGAACCACGGTGTTGGTAAGGAACTTGATTTTCGGGTTCTCCTGCGCGCGATCCAACATAATACGCGAGGCACGAAACGTTTCCGAACGATGTACGATCGCCACTTCGCTAGCGAAACGGCTCAAAAAATTCGCTTCCTCCATGGCTGAATCGCCGCCACCGACCACGATCACTTTTTTTCCACGAAAGAAAAATCCATCGCAGGTCGCGCAGGAGCTAACACCATGCCCAATCAGCTTCAACTCATTCGGTAAGTTCAACCAACGGGCCGATGCGCCTGTGGCAACAATCAGCGTGCGGGTTTGAATCTTCTCGCCATCTTCAAGTTGTAGCGTAAAAGGGCGGTGTTCAAGCTCGGCGCATGTCACGCGGCCGTGCCGGTACTCGGCCCCGAAGCGCTGCGCCTGCTTCTTCATATTCTCGATCAGTTCCGGCCCCATCACTCCTTCGGGGAAGCCCGGAAAGTTTTCTACTTCCGTGGTAATGGAAAGCTGTCCGCCCGGCTCATGTCCCTCTAAGATCAAGGGCTGCAGATTGGCCCGCGCGGCGTACACAGCCGCCGTGTTTCCGGCGCACCCGGAACCAAGAATTACTACGTTATGGATGTTGTTCATGCTAGAAAGTGGTTCACCAGATGGTATGCGATCCACGAACCAGCATAAGCTAAGGCAAGCATGTAGGAGAACTGGAAAATGGGCCATTTCCAGCCGCCGGTTTCCCGCTTCACAATAGCGATGGTAGAGAAGCACTGCATGGCGAACGCAAAGAAAATGAGCAAGGCCACTGCTCCGGCGGTGCTTAAGTCCTTGTGCACTGCTTTCTGCAAGCCTTGTGTGGGTTCATCTCCTTCGATGCCATAAATGGTACCTAGGGTGCCAACGATTACCTCGCGCGCCGCCAGGGAAGTAATCAGGCCGATGCCGATTTTCCAGTTGAATCCCAACGGCTTAATCACCGGCTCCACCGCCTTGCCGACAGCGGCGGCATAGCTATGATCCAACGGAGGCGTTTTGCCGTTTTCCAAAGGAAGATGGGCAAATACCCAAATAACAATCGCCACCAGTAAAATCACGGTACCGGCACGCCTCAGGAACACCTTCGAACGGTCCAGCAGCCGTAAACCCAACGAACGCAATGTTGGTAGCCGATAGGGCGGCATCTCCAGCATGAATGAAGTACGCTGGCTCCTCAGCACTGTCGATTTCAGTACGCGCGCCGTGAAAACAGCCGCCACAAATCCCAACACGTACAATCCCAGCATCGTGGCCGCCGGAAGCGAAAACAGGTTTCCCAGGATATGCACATTGGGAATAAATGCGGCAATCAGCAACGTATAGACAGGCAGCCGCGCGGAGCAGGTCATCAGCGGCGCGATCATGATGGTGGCCAAGCGATCGCGCTTATTTTCAATCACCCGGGTGGCCATGATGGCGGGAACAGCGCAGGCGTAAGCGGACAGCAGCGGAATAAACGATTTTCCTTGCAAGCCGAACTTCGCCATGGTGCGATCGGCGATCAAAGCCGCGCGCGCCAAATACCCCGAGTCTTCCAGGATTCCAATGAACAAGAACAACAACAAAATTTGCGGCAAGAAAACAATAACCGAGCCCACGCCCTTCCAAATGCCGTCGATCAGCAAGGATCGAAGGGGGTTATCGGGCAAAAACTCGCCAATCCACTGCCCGGACACAAGCATTCCGCTTTGCAGCATCTCCATTAACGGCTGCGCCCAGGAAAAGATACTCTGAAACACCGCCACTACGATGGCCAGAAAGACAAGCGGCCCCGCCACAGGATGCAAGAAAACCGCATCCAAGCGGCGAGTCCACAAAGGAGGCGCAGGAGCCTTATAGGACGACCGCGCACCGATGGTCGCGGCCCATTGCCGGCACTTTGGAATATCCTGCAAAACCGGCAACTCGATTTTCGGTGGCGGCGAGTTTAGCTTGGCGGCTGTTCCAAGCAAAAACTGTTGAATACGGTCGATCCCGGTTCCTTTCGCGGCACTGATCAAAGCGACCGGGCAGTTCAATTCCGCGGAAAGCGCCGATACATCCACCTTTCCGCCGCGAAGTGCCAGATCGTCCGCCATGTTCAGCAGCACCAGTGTCGGCATACCAAGGCTCAGAATGGGGGCTGCCAATACCAAATTCCGGCCTAAGTTGGTGGAGTCGAGAATTAAAACCACTGCGTCCGGCTTGGGAAAATCGGCGCGTTCGCCTTTCAGAACGTCGTGGGTAACCTGCTCGTCTTCGGCACGCGGGTACAAACTGTACACCCCCGGCAAATCGACCAGAAATACTTCTTGATCCTGGCTCTTTAGCTTGGCTTTTCCCATGCGATGCTCTACGGTGACGCCGGGAAAATTAGCTACTTTCTGGCGAAGTCCGGTCAGACGATTGAAAAGAGTGGATTTTCCGGAATTAGGAGGACCCACAATCGCGACAATAATGGGACGCTCTTGAGCAGAGCGCGGAAGGGGAATGGCGGGATTTGGCAGGAGACCGCTCTTCGGCGCATCTCCGTGGCACGCACTCATGAGAGCACAACAAGGTCCGACTCAGGATTTCGCCGAACGAAGAGCTTGGCGGCCGTATCTCGCCGGAGCGCTACTTCCGAACCATCCACGCGAAAAACACGAGGTCCGCCGCCAGGCGCCTGCTTTGCCGGAACAATCTCGTTCCCAGGTAGAAACCCCAGCTCCATCAACCGTCTGGCTATTTCCATGGGAAGGTCCAGTCGGTCGAGAATGCATCGTTGTCCAGTAGGAAGGTCAGCTAGTGTTCGTTGGGAAGTAGCAGACGGATTTTTCGTCCCAACTTTCTTCTTGAAAAGCATATCGGACCATTTCAGTATGAGATCGAAATGGCACGGCTGTCAACCCTTCCTGTTGTAATCCCGCCTTACTTGATCGAATGGCAAATTTTTCCGTTTCATTGGCGAAATTACTGCTAAATCTACGATTGAATGTTATGATCGGCGTGTGCTGCCAGACAGCTCGCCACATTCAGCAGTGGTGCCACAGCGCGACATGGGTGGCGCTTTCAGCCGTAAACAAGTCTGTCGGCTGTTGAAAATCCGGGAACGCCAACTATCCAGTTGGGAACGCCATCACCTGGTTCCTGTTTTAAGCGAATACCGATTTTCCGATCTTCTTTCCTTAAAAACGATTATTCGGCTGCGCAGCGATAAAGTGCATCCCCGGCTGATCAGACGGGCATTGGAGAGTCTGCAACAGCGCTTACGAGATTGGCCGTATGCGACGGAGGACGTTCGCGTTTACCGGGAAGGCCGCGGCATCCAAGTTCAGATCGGAAAACAGCGCATGGAGCCGGTGTCGGGCCAACTTGTTTTCGATTTTTCCGAGTCGGAGCTAAACAAGCTGCTTCAACTTCCGCGCTCTCGAAATAGCGGGAAGGAAGTAGCTGAAAAACTACGCCGCAAAATCGAAGCCGACCGGTGGTTCGAGCAAGGATTGGAGTTAGAGCGACGTAGCGCCCCGTTGGAACAGATCATCGAAGCCTACCAAAAGGCAGCCGAGCTGGACAAGACCGCCGCAGGCGCGCTGGTGAATCTAGGGACTGTATTTTTCAACGGGCACGCCTGGGCGGACGCCGAAGAACAGTACCGGAAAGCTCTACAGATTGATCCGAACTATCCATTAGCTCACTTCAATCTGGCGAATCTGTACGAGGAGCGCGGAGACACCGCTACTGCTTTGTCCCACTACCTGGCCGCATTGCAGCTTCAGCCCAATTACGCCGATGCCCATTATAATCTGGCGCTACTGCATCAAGGCTCCGGAAACGTGATGAGTGCCATGCGGCACTGGCGAATGTACCTGAAACTGGACGGCAAAAGCGAATGGGGCGACATCGCGCGGCGTGAACTGGCGAAGTTAGAATCGACTACGGTGCTCCAGGGCGACGGGCGTCCCTCATCGAAGCTGGCCTTAGTAGCCAGAGCTGCGGTAGCGCAAAGCGACATATGACGGCTGCAATCGTCCTGGCGGCAGGCGCGGCCACGCGGATGGGACAACCAAAGCAACTGCTCCCTTATCGCGGAGACACGTTGCTGGGACACGCAATCGAGCAGGCGCGGCAGGCCGGTTTTGAGCCGATCGTGGTCGTTTTGGGAGCAAACGCCCGCCGGGTGCGCGTTTCTATATCGGACAAGCCAGTAGATGTGGTGGAAAACCCAGCATGGGAACGCGGCATGGGCTCGTCCATCGCAACCGGAATGGGATGGCTGCAACGTTTCCCGCCGTCTGGTTCGGTCGCCATCCTGCTAGGTGATCAGCCTCTCATCGCGGCGGATCATCTTCGAACCATGGCGCGGCTCTCAGAGGAAAACGATACCCTCGTCGTCGCCGCCGAATACGGCGGCCAAGTGGGTGTGCCGGCGATTTTTAAGCCCGCCGTATTTGGGCACTTAGCCACACTTCCGCCAGAGCGGGGAGCTCGCCACCTACTCCGTATGCCTGATCTATCTGTCTTTCGCTATCCCCTGCCCGAGGCGGCAGTGGACCTGGATACGCCCGAAGATTTCGCGGCGCTACCCTCTACTTCTTCGGAGGCGGCGGAGTAGCTTGTTTCCGCCCGTTGCCGCCGTATGTGATCGTCGATTCCGCGCCGAAGCGCCTGTAATTCTCGTAGGAAATCTCGATACGAATCCGTTGCGGCTCCTGGCGAAAAAGTAAGGTGTCGTCGGCATAGGTCCGCACGGGAAAGAACCACCTTCCATCGATCTCACGGCGAATGGTGGTGAAATGCGGGAATAAATTTTGTTCCTTCAGGGTTTGGATCTGCGGAACGGCTTGTCCCTCGCTGCGAACCACCGACAGGTCCGATTGCCGGACCCACAATGTACCCTCAAAAAAACGCTGACCGGAAAGAATCTGCCGAGGCCGGATATATTCCACAAAGCAAGGAAACCCGTCCATGGTCTCCTCTCCCTTGAACTTGCCCTCGTAAAGTGGCACTTGATCTTGCGTGAGGAGAAATGGCTGGACATTCCGAAGATCCGAAAAATCCTCCGGAGTCAGTTTGATGCGAGTGAGCGTGTTCGTAGGCCGATCCACCGCCTGCTCGTTGCGGACATGGTTTTGAGAGAACGTTATCTCGCTCGCCTCGTGATACCGCCCCGTCACGACGCCGGAAGTGTTGAACTCCTGCACCGTTACGTTCTGCCGATAAACGTAATCTTGCCGGGCATTTCTGTTTTGTTCTTCGCGCTGCGCGATCTTTTTGAGGAGGTGCGGAGGAGGTTGAGCGGCGAGAACAGGGAAGCTCGGCAGAAAGAATGCCGATGCTACGATGAGGGCGATGCCTGGGGCTATGCGTCCATTTTTCATTAGTTTACCGTGCGTGTGGCTCGGATTGATCGCCGCTGCCGTTATCCTATCCCGGCAGCAGGAACACTCTCATTGGATCATGACCGGAGTCTTGCCCGCGTGTCTCTTGGAGTCGTCCTTCTATGCGGCATCGATTTGGGACCGAACCCGCCATGGGTTTGGGCGGCTCGGGTCGCCGCCGGCGTTAGCGGCGGTTTTATGGGTGAGCGCTCTAGCGCCTTACCTGGTTTTCAGCCTAGGCACGCGAAGCTTTCACGCCCGCTCCTTGATCGACCTGGCGGTACTCTTCGGACTTTTAGCCTTTTGGCACGTGGTTCTTCCGAGGCATTGGATTTCCGATACTGGATTTCTAATTCTTGTCGCGGTTCCGGTTGCCTCTAAATTCTTTGCGCGAATCTACATTTGTCCGGATCCACACTTGCACCTGGATGTCTTAGGGCACCTCGCCTGGATTCGGATCGGACTGGTCTCACTGTTGGTGCTCCGCGGCTGGAATCCCGGCATCTTCGGCATTTGGCCGCGCGGAAGAGAGTGGGGTGTCGGAATCGTCTACTTTCTCGTCTTGATTCTTCCCCTGGTTTACCTGGCCACCGGCTTACACGCCTTCCGTTTTGTTGCGCCACATGGTCCCTGGTGGCAGATCGCCGGAATTACCATTGCCCGATTCTTCGGCATTTTATGGGTTGTCGCGCTGAGTGAGGAGCTTTTCTTTCGCGGCGTCGTCGAGCGCGCGCTGCTCGACCGTTGGCAATCACCTTTGTTCGCAATTCTCGTCTCAGCCGTATTTTATGGATGTTCGCACTTGTGGTACCGCCATTTTCCGAACTGGCAGGATGCCATCGTCACCACCATACTGGGAATCGCTTGCGGAATGGCATACGCTACCGGCGGAAGCGTGCGCACCTCGATGGTGACGCACACTTTCGCGGCGACAACCGCGCTTATCTTTTTCCGTTAAACCTGTTCCAACGCGTACAGAAAATCGCCCAACATATCCTCCCAGTCCTCGATACCGACCGAGATACGGACGAGGCCTTCGGTAATGCCGGACCCCTCTAAATCAGGCGCATTCCAGGACGAATGTGTCGTGCTACGCGGATGACAAGCAAGCGTCTCCACGCCGCCGAGCGACACTGCGTTCCTTGCTAAACGTAAATGACGCAGAAAATCGAAAGCAGCCTGCTTGCCATTGTGCAAATCGATAGAAAAAATCCCGCCCGGGAAATCGCACTGTTGCTGCGTAATGCGAATCTGTTCGGGATCGTCGAAGAGCGTTGGATAATAAATCTTGCGAATCTTCGGATGGCCGACCAGAGCTTCGGCAATTTTCTGGGCGTTTTTGCTTTGCCGGTTCATCCGCAACAGGACGGTGGAAAGCCGCGTATCCAGAATCCAGCACTCATCGGGCTGCAATATGTTGCCGAACAAGCTACGCTTACTGCGGATTTGCTTCATCAGCGCCATGTCCTTCGTAATCGCCGCGCCGCCGATGATGTCACTGTAGCCGCCCAGGTACTTCGTCGCTGAATACAGCGAAACGTCCGCGCCCAACGCAATAGGATGTTGAAACGCCGGTCCCATAAAGGTGTTGTCGATCATCACCAGTGGCAGCGGATCCTGCGGCAGAGAAGCCGCGGTTTCACAGGCCCGCTTAATGTCCGTCATGGAGATGGTCGGATTCGCAGGCGTCTCAATGAAAACCACACGTAAGTTTCGCGCAGCCCGAATGGTTTCGTCGATCTGCTCTGCCTGACCGGCTTCCACCGGAATTCCCTGAATACCGAACGGCTCTAGAAAATTGCGAATAAGAGTTTGCGTCGCCCCATAAATCGGGACGGTATAAACAATGCTGTCTCCGGGCTTAAGAACCGCCAGAAGGGCGGTCATAATTGCCGCCATCCCGGAGTTAAAAACAGCGGCAGCCAATGACCCCGGTTCTAACGGAACCAGATGATCCTCTACTAACTCGGCGTTTGGATGATTGAAGCGAGAGTAAACCAGGTCGACGCTCTCCCCGGCAGCAAGTTGGCCACGGCCGCCCATGACGTCGAAGGCACGTTCGGCCGCCTCGGGACTGGAAAAAACGTAGGTGGAGCTACGAAAAACAGCCGGACGGGCTGATCCAACCGAAAGGCTCGGATCGAAGCCTTTGGTCAAAATATCTGTTTCGGGTCGCAATGTTCCTGGAATTCTTATGTTGGACATCGGAAAGCCTCTTACTTTAACTTACCGTCTTTCAAAAGAACGAAGTACTCTAAAGACTAGCTAGGAAGAAAAATCCTGAGGGGATTCCAATTTCAGTACAAAAACTACTTTTTGAAGGGTTTGGGGTAGGAAAACTTGAAGCTGCGAGAAACCCTTTCGGGCGCCAGGGAGGTGTTGCTTCAGGGGTCTTTCTATGAGGTTAGTCTCGCTTTGGTGGGAGTTGCCTCCCTGGCTTACTTCCAATAATAGGATATGATTTTATGGAACGCAAGAACTTTCTTTACGGAAATCGAAATTTATTTCGGAGAGCGCCCTGTAATCGCATCCATCTTTCCTGGAATGACGGTTCCAGATGCAAATAACTGTATTAGGATCAACGGGTTCCATTGGAAGTAGCACCCTTGATGTGGTACGACAATATTCCGAAGAATTTAAAATACACGGTTTGGTAGCCGGTAGAAACACAAAGGTACTTTTCTCCCAAATTCTGGAATTCCGTCCATCGGTCGTTTCGGTGGCGGATGACAACGCCCTAAACGACCTCAAGAAACTCTTAGAAGAATCGGCGTTGCCCCGGCAACGGTGGCCGGAGCTGACCGCTGGACCCCAATCGAAGGTGGACGCCGCGACTGCTTCCCCAGTCGATTTTGTGATGTCCTCTATTGTCGGGGTAGCGGGATTGGAAGCCACCTACGCGGCAATTCAAAAAAAGAAGCGTATTGGCTTGGCGAACAAGGAAGCTTTGGTGGCCAGCGGGCAGCTAGTGATGCGGGCTGTTCGTGAGTCCGGCGCCGAAATGATCCCGGTCGACAGCGAACATAACGGAGCGCACCAGTGTTTCCGTGCCGGCGAGCGAGCGGAAGTCACTCGCCTGATTCTGACTGCCTCAGGCGGCCCTTTCCGAGAAACTCCCCCCGAGGAACTGCGGAATGTGACGCCGAAGCAAGCGCTCAACCATCCAACTTGGAAGATGGGTCCGCGAATTACTATCGACTCGGCTACCCTGATGAACAAGGGGTTCGAAGTCATCGAAGCTTGTTGGCTATTCGATCTGCCTCCGTCGCAAGTAGATGTCGTGGTTCATCCGCAATCCTCTATCCATGCCATGGTGGAGTACGTTGACGGCACCGTCATTGCGCAGGTCTCGGCTACCGATATGAAAATGCCCATTCAATACGCCCTGACTTATCCGAAGCGCGACAAAGCGCCCGTTCCACGGCTCGACTGGACGCAGCCGCGAACTTGGAATTTCTCCGCGCCCGATACCCGCAAATTTCGCCTGCTGCAACTGGCCTACGACGCGCAAGAGCGGGGTGGATCCACGACCTGCACCTTAAATGCCGCCGACGAGGTGGCGGTACAGGCATTTTTAGATCACCGCATCTCCTTTCCGGCAATCGCGGAGATCGTGGAAGAGACCTTAATGAGGCAGCCTTGCACGGAGCCCACCTCGATTGAGCAAGTGGTCGAGATCGACCGCCAATCTCGTGAAGTAGCCCGGCAGGTCCTGGCGCGGCATCCGGCAGCTTGAAAATACAATCAGAAATATAGCGGGAACGTCAAACTAGTATTATTTGCTATAAACAGTTCGTCATGGAAAAGGATTAAGGGAACACGTGGGATTTTTGCAACCGGTCTTCTGGGTAATGATTCTGCTCGGAGTCATGATATTGATTCACGAGCTGGGCCATTTTTGGGCGGCTCTTTCTGTCGGAATCAAAGTCGAGACATTCAGCATAGGCTTCGGGCCGAGATTATTCGGGTTTCGTCGCGGCGAAACGGATTTCCGCGTCTCGGCCATTCCCTTCGGTGGCTATGTGAAGATGTTGGGCGAGCAGCCGGGCGATGAACCGGTCACCGACCCACGGTCGTTCCAGGCAAAGTCCCGTTGGCAGCGTGCCATTGTGGTTGTCGCCGGTCCGTTGATGAACATCTTGTTGGCCATCGCGATCATCACCGGCGTTTACATGTACGCGTTTCCCAAGGAAACCGCTTCTACCGATCCCGTAATCAGCAACATCACCGCCGGGTCCCCGGCCGCGCAAGCAGGGTTGCGGCCCGGCGACAAAATTATTCAGCTAGGCAACGAGAAAAATCCGACTTGGCAGGATGTGATGACCGAGGAGGCTTTGAACGCCAATCACCCCTTGCAGCTCGTCATTGACCGCAAAGGTAAACATCTGAACGCGACGGTAACACCGGCCATGGATCCCAAGCAAGGCATCGGCGACGCCGGCTGGATGGGCGATCCCGATGTGCAGGTGGCCGAAGTGCTTCCCGGTTCTCCCGCTCTTGTCGCCGGACTACAAAAAGGCGACTTGCTAATCAGCATCAACGGGAAGTCTGTCGAAACGCCGGGAGTTCTGCCGGAACTGGTGAAAGGCTCCGGTGGAAAACCGCTGCAAGTCATTTATTTACATAAAGGTCAGATCAAAAGGGTAATGGTAGCAGCCGAGGCGACGAAAGACCCCAAGATGCCTTGGCGTATCGGCGTAGGCATTGCCTTCAATTTTCGCGGACAGATCGTGAAGCTTCCTTTTGGCCAGGCATTCGTTGAGTCCCTAAAGTTCAACACGAAAAACGCGACAATGATTTTCGAAGCATTGCGCAGCATCGTTGAGCGCCGAATTTCTCCGAAAACCTTGTCCGGCCCGATCGGAATCGCGAAGATGTCCAGCGAGGCTGCTCATCAGGGTGTGCTTTCCTACTTGTTCCTAATGGCTGTTATCAGTTTGAATTTGGCAATTTTCAATCTACTGCCGATTCCTATCCTTGATGGAGGCACTTTGCTGATGCTGTTTGTAGAGATGATCATGCAGCGGGAACTGAGTCTGAAAGTAAAAGAGACTATCTTTAAGCTCGGCTTCGTTTTCCTGATGATGATTGTGGTGTTCGTCATTTACAACGACATCAGCAAAATACTATCGAACGGTTAAGCCATGCGCGTCCCCCTCCGCGTAGGGAAACTTTTTGCCCTTATTGCAATCCAGTTGTACAGGATCGCGTTGAGATGAGCATTATCGAAAAGTTAGCGTCTGCAATCCCAGGTCAAGAAGCGGCCGAGCCCGCCGGAACCATCAAGGTAGTCGACCCGCACCCGTTCAACTGGCTCTACATCACCTACAACACGGTGGAAGAGCTTGTTCGCGTGGAGCCTAGCGGCAGTCCCGCACCGGCCGCCATGACGGAGTATAAGTGGCTGAACGACCGCACCTTGGAAGTGGAAATTCGGAGCGGAGAGCACTTCACCGACGGTGAGCTCCTCACGGCAGCCAGCGTGAAGAGGGCCATCGACGAGGCAATGAAATGGAAAGCGCCTCATCCACCCGGCACTCATTTCAACATCAATCTCGCTCGGCCCTGCGAAATCACCGGCGACCACACCATTCAACTGCATCTCGCGGAGCCGGACGGTTTCGCCGTCGGCAAGCTGCGTGCGCTGCACATCATGAGTACGCGCTTTTGGGAAGAAGCGGGGTTTGGCTATAAGCGCAATGGCACCGGCGAAGGACATTGGTGAGTCATCGACGCACCGGGCCCGTGGGGCACCGGACCATTTCGCTTGGCCGAAGGGTATTCCTCGCTCGATAACGAGGAAGCGGTTATTCGCCGGGAGCCGTTTGCCTCGATATGGCTTCCGGTACGCGAGGATCGTACGCCTAATGTGCGGCTGGTAGCAAATCCCAGTTACTGGGATAAAAAACGCGGGCCGCATCTTGAGGAGATCCTCTTTAGAAACGACCTCTCGCCCGAGCAAGCCCTGGAGCTAATCTGCACAACGGAGGGCGAAGTCGATATTTTGACGGAAGTGCCACCTGCGCAAGCCGGCCAAGTGGAATCTTCCGCCCACGCCAAGCTGGTTTCTATCGACGCCATTCGCTCAGTGGCCGGGATCATCAATCGGAATGCGGAAGGTCTGCCGCTTCACGATAAGCGCGCCCGGCTAGCTCTGAACATGGCCATAGATCGTGATCGGCTTGTAAACGAGGCAATGTTCGGAAAGGCAGACCCGCTTGGCGGATTGACACCTCCCGCGGCCGCTAACTTTCTTCACCGGCTTACCCCTTACCCGCATCAGCCTCAACGAGCCAACGACTTATGGCAGGAGGTAGGTGGCTCCGATACCCGTCCTTTACGCCTCGCCACAACCGTCCAGTTTGAGGCAGCAGCCCAGTCGATCAAAGACGATATCGAAAAGGCGCTGGGCATCGAAGTACAGGTGACGGCGATTATAGATCCTGAGGAACTGCTGCGCGGTCAACACAAACTGGCAGAGAAAACCGAACCGCTCGACTGGGACATTTTCATTCAGCTGCAAGGAGCACAAGCCGCGGAAACAGCAGCATTGGAAATACATCGAGCATTCGTCGGAGAAACCGGAGAGTTTCGTGCCGGTCCCGCGTTGCCGGCCTTCGAATCGCTCTTCAATGAGCTAGTAGGAGAAACCTCGACAATGAAGATGGCCCAAATGACGCATCGCATCGACAAATTCGTCTTCGATGAAGCATTGGCGCTGTTCCTTTTCGCACCCCATGCACTCTACGCAGTGAACAACCACGTCAAGTTCACTCCTTACCGCACAACATTCGAATTAGCCCAGACCAAAGTAACCGAGGAACACTGGTCCCGCCAAGTATCGGCTAACGTTGTCCGCTAATTTGTGCGGCCAACTGCCCTCTGATGTATTCGGAAGACAGTCCCCGCCTGGCGTGGCTTTCCCGGAGCTAGGCCCCCGGTATGCCGATCTTTTCGGATGTTATCTTCGCGGCCGGGTATAGGTGAACTATCGACCGCCGCTTCCCCTAAAACAACGCTCCGCAGATCGGCCCATAAATTTTCAAGCTCATAAATCTTCAGCGCAACAGCTAAAGTACTCGCCGGAATACCTGGCGGCGACCATTCCAGGAGTTCACGATCCACCGGCAGCGTGTACTCCGGGCCAAACTCAATCCACTCGCCTTTGAACTTTCGTACCACGCGGCAACTCTTCTGTTCCTTGATGCGAATCCCGAGTTCCTTCTTGCTGATGTAGTCGCGAAATGGCTCCATGTATGTATAGGATGACGCACGGAAACTTCAAGTTAATGAATTTCCTCGAAACGTGGAATTTCTGCCCTGGGCGGGTACGAACCTCGGCGAGCAGCGTTACCGGTCATTGCACCCGAATGGAAAGTAGATCGCTCACCACTCGGTAACAGTCCACCCATTCCTGAGCTTTCGCATCCCCATGCTCCGCTTTGCGCAAGGTACGAAAGTACGTGCCGCCCTGAAAGGCGTAAACATGATTTTGAGCCGACCACAAGTTCACGTAAAAAGGCATCTTTTTCACGATCATCAAGGTCGCCGCCAACTCCTGCAATTTTCCGGTGTTGGACGGATCGGCGGCAAACCGGCTGATTAGTTGATCCACTTTACGGCGAACCGTATATTCCAGCGTCGTTTGATCTAGATTGACATGGTTCGCCTGTGCTTCATGCAGCAGATTTGCGATCCGATCACCATCCAGCCGGTCGAGGGCAAAAGCACGGCGCAGCAAACTATTCAGCGCATAATCGATAGCCGTCGCAAACTCCCGCGGCATCGGTGTACCAAGGCTGCTGATAAACCGCATCAACGCCGCGTGGTGCTCATATAACTGTAAGTAAGCCGTTTCTGCCTCCATCACAGTAGAAGAAAGAACCGTTCCTAAAATACGCCGCTGCTCATCACGGAAAAGAGAGCGCAACGAGTACGTCTTTCCACCGAAGCGCTTATCCAAAAGACGCACGACTTCCGGAATATCCAGTACGGCAAACGCCTCGCTCAGTTGTTCCAGCATCTGCCGGTAGTCGCCTTCTTCCCGAAGCGCCTGCACTCCACCGGCAACATTGTGGTCACCGAAGTGAACGACCCAAAACGTCAAAACTTCCGATTCCTGGGTGATGTTCGACGTAAAGTCTGCCTTACCGAAGGCCATCCGGAGCTTACCGGCATCCCGCGCATGGTAGTCCAGCCGCTTAACGGTATACGAAAAAATGTCCGCCCTTTCCCCATAGGGAGCAAAAAGCGAACTGATAGAGTAATGCGCGCCTACCTTTTCCAGGTCGACTACCGCAGGTTTCACATGCTGGCGATAGATATTCGCGCCATTGCCGCAATCGGGAACATTGCTTTTTGCAGCGGCCAGCATCTCCAGGAATGTCGGCTCGAACTGTTTCCCGAAGAGTTGTTCCGCAAGCTGCACCACGCGCCCGGCGTACTGAATAATCTGCACGGTTTCAATGCCGGAAATGTCATCGAAGAACCAACCGCAGCTGGTGTACATCAGCATGGCATGGCGCTGCAGCTCCATCAGTTTCCAAACCAAAACCTGTTCGGCGGGCTTCAATTCGCGAGAAAAGTACTCCTCGCCGAAGTGCCGACGGATCTCCGGCGAGCGATTGAGAACGACCGCAATGTAGCCGTCGCGGGCCGCCCAGGGATCTTTCAGGAGCCCCGATGCCAATGCTTCAAAATGTGGATTCACGGAATCACGCAACCAGTCGAGCGCCTCGCGAAGCGGCTTACGCCACTCCTGGTGCCATCCCGCGCGTCCAGAATTACAGCCACAATTGCTCCGCCACCGTTCTACGCCATGAACACAGCTCCATGCGGTATCTTCGTAAATCTTCACCTCGTTCGCGGGTGGAAAGTTTTCTAGGAACTCGCCATAGTTAGTCAGTTTGGCCAACTTCTTTTCCTGGATATACTCCAGCGTGTAGGCAAGCGCCATCTCACCATGTCGATGATGATGTCCATAGGTTTCCCCATCGGTAGCGATGTGCGCAAGCTGCGGCCGATTTCTACCAGGGGAGAACGCTCCCATCAATCGCGAAGCGAAACGTTCGCCGTTATCCAGCAGCTTCTCGAAAGCGACGGCCTGCGAAATAGGACCGTCGTAGAAGAACAGATTGATCTGGTTTCCACGGGGGGTATGCAACAGGTAAGGACGCGTGGAGTCGATCCGTCCGCCGGTGACATCCTGCCAAGCGCCGCCGGTCAATGGACGGAATGCCTTGGCCTGATGAGGCGCCAAGATCGCGAACTTAATCCCCGCTTGCGCCATTAAATCGAGCGACTCCAGATCGACGGCGGTTTCCGGCAGCCACATGCCCTCGGGCAAGCGTCCGAAACGACTGACGAAATCGTCGACGCCCCACCAAATTTGCGTTTTCTTATCGCGGCTGTTTGCCAGTGGCAGAATGACGTGGTTGTAGGCCTGCGCCATGGCCGAACCGTGCCCTGAAAAAAGCTTTCGGCTCTGCTTGTCCGCCTCGATCAGGCCTCCATAGGTTTCCGGCGCATGCTCGGCCGCCCAGGAAAGCAGCGTTGGGCCAAAGTTATAGCTGATCTTTGCATAGTTATTAACGATGCTGATAATGCGCTGCTGCCCATCGAGAACGCGAGCGGCGAGGTTCGGGCCATAACACTCGGCGGCAATCCGCTCATTCCAATCGTGATACGGATAGGCCGAGTCTTGCAACTCGATCTCTTCCAGCCAGGGGTTTTCCCGGGGTGGCTGATAGAAATGGCAATGGATACAAAGATAATTCATTCAAGAATAGTGGTGGGAACAAAACGCAGCAGTTTCTCAAAGGGAAAGGCTCGCCGGGAACCGACATTAATCCTTTAGGATAACTGGATAGGGGGAATGGAAAGCGTAAATACCGCCCCATTCGCCGTTTCGCGGTTCGCCGCCGCGACGCGCCCGCCATACTTTTTCACAATAGTCGCCACAATATGCAGACCCAGGCCAGAACGACCCTGCGTATTCGTCTTTGTAGATACATGCGGACGAAAGAGGCGCGGCAGGATTTCCGGCGGAATGCCGGGCCCGTCATCCGACACCGAAATCATCAAAGATTGAGCGCTTTGCTCCACCGCGATCTCGATGCGGCCCGGTTTCTCCATCTGCTGCACGGCATTCAAAAATAAATTGACGAAGACACGCTCCCAATCCTTTGCCGAACCAGGAAGCCGAATGTCCGCCGGAAGCTGGCGCACAAAGCGCACCCGAGGCTTGCGGGCAGCCGAACAATAGTCGGCAACCGACTCCGCCGCTCCTTCCACAATGCCGACCAGATGCGGAGTCATATCGGGAATGGCGCCAATCAGCCGATTTCCACGCGCCACGCAGCGGCGCAGCGTCGCCGCCAGAGCACGCCATTGCTCATCCGCGCTCAACAGTTCGGACGCATCGGAGATCGTCTCAAAAACATTGCTGAGATCGTGGACAAGACTCTCGTAGGTCAGGTCTTGCGTGCTTTCCGAATCAACCGGCTCCGCCATAGGATGTGAGCGTTACCGCGCCAGTTCCCGCAGTGTGCTGTAGAACTCTGGAAACGACACCGAAGCCGCTTCGGCATCGTCGATGGTGGAAGCGCCGTCGGCCAACAACGCAGCCACGGAAAAGGCCATGGCGATGCGGTGATCTCCATGAGAATCCAGCTCCGCTGCGCGAAATTTTTGCTTACCGGGAATCTCTAAGCCATCCGCCCTGGTCGTCACGTCGATATTCATCCGGCGGAGATTGTCGGCCACTGTTTCGATTCGATCGGTTTCCTTTACGCGCAGTTCCCCTGCGTCACGAACCACCAGCCCTTTCTCGCTGACCGCGCCTAGTATGCACAGAATGGGAATCTCATCGATCACCGCAGCCGCCATCGCGCCTTCAATGACTCCGCCTTTGATGCGCGACGATTTCACTTGCAAGTTCCCGATCAGCTCGCCATTCGCTTGCTCGATATGCAGCAGCTTGATGTTTGCTCCCATGCCGCGCAGCAGATCGAGAAGCGAGGTGCGCGTGGGGTTGAGGCCAACATTCGTCACCAGTAGCTCGCCTTCCGCGGCGATAGAAGCAGCCACAATGAAGAAGGCCGCCGAAGATAAGTCGCCCGGCACAAAAAGGTTTTTTCCCGTCAAATGCGCGCCGCCCTGCAAACGGGCGATGCGCGGCTCCAACACAAGCTCGGCCCCCAACTCGCGCAGAGCGATTTCCGTGTGATCGCGAGTGGTGACGGGCTCCCGCACCACCGTTTCGCCCGAGGCATAAAGGCCGGCTAACAACACACTGCTCTTCACCTGCGCGCTGGCTACCGGCGGCTGATAATCGATTCCGTGCAACGGCGAGCCATGGATCTTTAGTGGCGGGTATTGGTCGTCTACCGCCTCGATTCGCGCACCCATTTCTGTCAATGGGCCGATCACGCGCCGCATCGGACGCTTCGCCAGCGATTCGTCGCCCGCGATCTTCGTCGCGAACGGCTGTGCCGCCAGAATTCCGGAAAGCATGCGAATCGTGGAACCTGAGTTCCCTGCGTCAAGCGCACCCGTCGGAGCTTGCAATCCATGCATGCCTTTCCCATGCACCAGAAGAATGCGCCGCCCTTCCTCCTCGACAAACTCATGTTCAACTCCGAGCTTCGCCATGCACGACAAAGTCGACTGGCAATCCGCGCCGGTCGAATAGTTATAGATCTTGGAAGGCCCCTCCGCGATGGAGGTCAGCATCGCATAGCGATGAGAAATCGATTTATCGCCAGGCAAGCTGACGGAGCCGTGGAGCGCACGGGCAGGGGAAATCCGCTCTGTCATGGAAACTGTATTTTAGCGTTGCGGCTTTCGAACGCCAGTCGGTCGAGGTAAACAAACCAGCAGCGATCCGCTAAGGGCCGCTTTATATTCTGCCGACTATCGACACACCAGAGCCTTGCGTGGAAACGGCGATTGAGATCCGCGCAGCCGAATACTAAAGCCAAATATCGATGCTTTTATAAGTGTCGTGGAGGCGTTCGTGTAACATCATTTCTGTAATTTGACTCCGAAGCAATTCGGGAATGTTTTGTTCTGGGCCGTAGCGAAGGCGAGCGAAGCGAGCTGAAGCGGAGGGCCAGAACAAAACGAGGAGCTCTTGTTTTGGCGGGCCAAGTTTGATTTCCTTTTATGAACGACCAAATTCATGACAAGGAGCAAACAATGGCCCACCAGGCTGACGATAACGTAATTGAGAATGTGGTTCAACTGCTTTGTGAAAGCGGGCTTTCCCACATGGCGGATGCGATGCGGCTGATGCTGAATGAGGCGATGCGCATCGAGCGTTCCCAAGCGCTCGATGCGGGCCCGTAACAACGGACCGAGAAGCGGCGCGGGTATGCCAACGGCTTCAAGCCGAAAACCCTAAGCACACGGGTAGGCGAACTCGCTTTGCAAGTGCCCCAGGTACGAGGCGAGATAGAGTTCTATCCGTCGGCTCTGGAGCGCGGCGTGCGGAGCGAGCGGGCACTGAAGTGCGCCATCGCTGAGATGTACGTCAAAGGCGTATCGACCCGGAAGGTCACGGCGGTGATGAGCGAGTTGTGCGGGCTGGAAGTGTCCAGCACGCAGGTGAGCCGGGCCATCCGGTTGCTCGATGAGGAACTGAACGAGTGGCGCAACCGGCCGCTCGGGGAGGTGCCGTATGTGTTCCTGGATGCGCGCTATGAGAAGGTCCGGCACGGCGGTGCAGTAGTTTCTTGCGCTGTGCTGATGGCCTTTGGAGTCGATGAAAGCGGGCATCGCACGGTATTGGGCGTGAGCGTGTCGTTGAGCGAAGCGGAGGTGCATTGGCGCGACTTTTTCGCCGGCTTGCAGGCGCGCGGATTGTCCGGTGTGCGCTTGCTGATCAGCGACGATCATGCCGGCCTGAAAGCGGCGCGGGAGGCCCGCTTTTCCGGCCTGCCCTGGCAGCGCTGCCAGTTTCATCTCCAGCAGAATGCCGGTCACTATGTGCCTCGGCTCGAGATGCGCCGTGAAGTGGCCACCGATCTGCGGGCCCTCTTCGAATCGACGGATCGGCTGGATGCGGAGCGCCGTTTGCGCCAGACCGTGGACAAGTATGCGCAGCGCGCACCGAAACTGAGTGCCTGGTTGGAGGCTAACGTGGCCGACAGCTTCACTGTGTTTACTTTTCCGCCGACGCACCGTCGGCGCTTGCGTACTTCCAACTTGATGGAGCGAGTCAGCAAAGAACTGAAGCGCCGCACTCGCGTGGCCACCTTGTTTCCGAACGAAGCCTCGCTGCTTCGTCTCGTCAGCGCGGTGCTCATGGAGATTAGTGAGGAATGGGAGACCGAGAAGACTTATTTGGGAATGAATAACTTGCACCCGTCCGAACAAGATTAACCGAATTTACAGAAAGAATGTTGCTTTATCTATGAAAGGGGAAATCGCGAAGTAAATTGTTAAATATTGAATTACTCGCCATCGTTTGTTTATCAACAGATCTACCCGATAACATCTCGCGAAAATCAAGCGGGAAACTCAAACTCTGTTTGACTACACTCTGTCATGGCAGCCTGTGGCGGAACCCTTGGAAATTTGGCGCGAGCACTTAGGAAAGGTTAAGCGGCGGATTCTTACTGTTTTGGCGCTGTCATGAGTTTATGTTGCAGTGATTTTTCGGCTAGTGTTCGGACTTCTTGGTCTTCCGATGGATCCGTAGCCATCTTTGTCAGTTTCGCTCCCGCTTGCCTCGATGTTTCAGATGGGAGCGCATCGACCGCGTAAATGGCTGCAATCCTCACATCTTTGTTTGTGTCGTCGAGCGATTCAATTGCAAAATCATTCATTGCGGAAGTAGCGACATGGTGTGTACCTAATGCTTTGAGAGTCGCAATTTGAACTTGAGCACTCATTGGCACATGCAAGAAATCTTCAATCGCTTGCAACGCCTTTGGATTGCTCTCTTTGTAATCGAGTAGTACGAACACGATGTCTGCTTTCACCAGAGTCGGCTTAGTCGGGCCGGCTAGGTGTTTCATCATAATCGGCACAGTCAAATCGGAGTTCGCCCTTGTCAGGTTACTCAAAATAACAACTGCGCCGCCGCTCAGGCGTTCATCTTCACTACTGAGTAGGCTGCCGATGTCGGGGATGAATGGGCGAAGCAATAAGCCGCCATCGGCCCGGTGAGAAATAGAATAGACTGCAAGTTCAGCGTCTATAGCAACAGGATTTGTATCTCGCTTAAGGGCAGCGGAAAGCAGCGGTAGTACTGACTTTAGGTCTTTCGGACTACTAGTCGCGATGGTATCTGTTGAAGTGGGCCCTTTGGCTGAGACAACCGGTTTAGACACTGGTTACCATTGGACGAAAAACGGTTGGCTTGGTTGCGGCTTGATTTTATAGTGGGGTGGTCGGCGAAGCGGAGAGGGGCAACGGTGGCGACCGACCCCTCAAGGAATAGCCGGCCGGAACTCATCGCGAACGATGGGCAGGGCGTGTGGCATCCGGCGCGTCCTATAGCCTGGCCCGGACCCGACCGGAATGCGGGACCCCGGCCCTGGTTTACCAGCGGGAGCGACCCATCGGACCGATAGATTCCGTCATGCCTGAAAAACGCTTTTCGAGGGCCCTCGATCTTTTTCCTCATGCGGTAGCCGCCAAACCAGAAGGAACCGAACCAGCTTCGAACTCCACCGGTGGGCGATAGCCGAGCGCCGAATGCAGCCGCTTTTCGTTGTAGATCTGCTCCAGGAAGCGCTCGATGGATCGTCGCGCTTCGCGCAGATCGCGATACTCTTGCCGGTACACTTCTTCGTACTTCAGCGTTTTCATAAACGACTCGCAAGCGGCGTTGTCGTAAGGGTTTCCTTTGCGGCTCATGCTGATGACAATGGCGTGCTCCTCAAGCAGCCCGGTGTAGTCGCGCGAAGCGTACTGGGCGCCGCGGTCGGAGTGATGCACCAAGCCTGGTAAAATCGTGCGCCGGTTGAGCGCCATGGCTAACGCCGCTTGGGCCAGCTTGTCTTCCAGCGTCCGATCCAGCGCCCAACCGATGACGCGCCGCGAACAGGCGTCGAGCACGACCGCCAGATAGACGAACTCCCTCTCCAGCCGGATGTAAGTGATATCGGCCACCCAGAGCTGGTTGATTTGAGTCACTGTCATCTCGCCGGCCAGATTGGGGTGCACGGGCCGTGCGTGCGTCGAATCGGTGGTCGCCACCTGGAACTTACGGCGCCGCAAACCGAGCAAGTTGTCTTCGCGCATGAGACGGCGGACTCGCTTGTGGTTCACCGTCCACCCGCGCCGCCGCAGTTCCGCCGTCATGCGCCGCCAGCCATACGCGGGCCACTCCAGCGCTACCCGCTGGAGCGCATCGCGCAGTCCCATATCGGCATCCGGCTTGGCTTCCGTTTTCTGCCAGCGGTAAAATCCGGCCCGGCTCATGCCCGCCATGCGGCACAGCCGTCCGAGCGTTAGCGGCGTTGCCATTGTCACTTCTTTCTCGATGTACGGACAAGCGAGTTGGGGGAAATCAATGCCTGCAGCCTCCGCTGCTCCTCGACATGCTGCAAGCATCGCTGCAAAAAATCGATCTCCAATGCCTGACGCCCAATCTTGCGTTCCAAATCGGCGACCGGTGTCGTCACCTCCAACCGTCTCTGTCCCTCGCCGGGGAAGGCTTTTCCTCCCTGTTCCCTCAGCTCACGCCGCCACCGGTGCAGCACGTTCGGACTCACCTCGCACGCCCGCGCTACTTCGGCCATGGTGGCCCCTTTTTCCAGCCGCCTCACGGCGGCTTCCTTGAACTCTTTCGTGAACTTCCTGCGTGACCTCATGACTCTTCTTTCTCCATTCAATGAAAGTTGAGTCTAAACCGGTTGTCTCAGTTTGGGGGCCCACTCCATGTGGCGGCTAAAAGCGCTTCATAAGAAGGAGGGGCAGTGCCAGGTTTAGCCGATAGTTGCTGTTCGAAAAACTCCTTTAACGATGGGGCTTCTTGTGCAACGACATAGTTTGGCCAAACGACTGAGATTGATATAAGAAGTACGATGCACCTCCTATATTTTCCTTTTTTTATCATCTGCTTCGCGCCGATTGCCGAGACACTGCGCCTTTTGTGAACAGGCCTTGATGTGGTGTTGCCCGCTCTGGGTCACACTCCCGCTGCCTTCAGCGCGGCCAATACGCGATCATCCCGAAAGGGAACTCTCCGAATGCGAACGCCCGTGGCATCGTAGATCGCGTTTCCAATAGCCGCAAGCATCGGTTTCAGCGAAGCCTCACCGGCTCCGTAGGGCGGCAGATCGGGACGGTCTGGATTTGGATCGCCGTTCACCAGGACGATATCGATGTGCTCGGGAATATCCACTTGGCGAAGAGTCGGATACGAGAACCAGTCCCGGCTGGTCACCTTTTCGGTATCGAATCGAACCTCTTCATGAATAGCCCGGCTCAGACCGTGAAGCGTACCGCACTCCACCGCATGCCGCACGCCCTCGGGATTCACCAGAAAACCGCAGTCATGCGCGCATACCAGGCGCTTTGCCCAAACGTGACCCGTCTTTCGATTGACTTCGACCTCGGCGATCTGCGCTACAACTGTTTGGCCCCGGAACGAATACGCAATGCCGCGTCCGGTAAGAATATTGCCCGTGCCGACCGGTTTTGGCGAAGGCCGCGGCTCCCAGTGGTAGGCTTCCGCAGCGGCTTTGAGAACCGCAATGGAGCGGGCGCGGCGGAATCCTTCATCATCCTTGGTACCGGCCTTCAGCATCTTCGTACGGAAATCCAGCGGATCGGACTTCGCGGCGGCTGCCATTTCATCGATGAACGATTCTGCGGCAAAGGTCGGCTGCGGACCGTTGGGATCGCGCAGGTTCCCGGTACGAAGCGGTGTTTCCCACACAGCCGGCAAACTGACTACTTCCCCCACCATTTTGCGATTGGGAATAGCGTACATATCGGAGGGCATCGCGGCACTACCGGCGGAAGGTGTCGCCCGTCTCGATCCCATCAGTTGTGCAATCAGTACGGTATCCGGCTCGTTGTATCCAACGTGATTGTAATCGCAGGAACGTGCGTGGAAGTCATAGGCAGCCAAACTTCCTTCTCCATCCAGAACGCCGCGCATCTTCACCAGAAAGGCCGGGCCCTTCGTGTCCCAAGCCGTCTCTTCCTCTCGCATCCACTGCATGCGCACGGGCCTGCCGATCTCGCGTGCGATCCACGCGGCCTCGAAAGCGGCATCCTCCGCTGCGGAACGACCGTAACCCTGCGGACCCATCATCCAGATCACACGCACGCTGTCGTGCGGCATGCCGAGAAACGTCGCAATGCCTCTCCGCATGCCATACGACTTCATGTCATTCGTATAAACGGTCATCTGACCGTTGGAGGGGTCGGCTAAAGCATGCGCGCCCGCGAAGGCGACGTGTCCCTGGAACGGTATCTCGTATTCCGCCTCGATGATCTTGGCCGCGCCTGAAAAAGCCGCATCGGGATCTCCCACCACCACAGGTCCGACTACGGGAGCGCGCATTTGGTGGTTTGCCGCCGCTGGTGGCTTGGAGCTGGGAACGTGTGTGCCGGCTTCTCCCGCCGCGGCGTGCTGGGACGCCCGGCTGCGTAGCTCGGCATCTCCCTCCACGGCGTGTTTGGATCCCGGACTGGGCTCGGATTCTTCCGCCGCGCCGTGTCCGGAGCCAGCGTTCGGGTTTACCGGTGTCGCGGCGCGCATGTACTTGAAGAGGTCTTCCGATGCGGGGAACGGAGGGGTGGAAGGCTTCTCCCAGCTCGTCTTCAGCTGGCGGGCTGCCCGGATCGCCTGCTCTTCGCGTTCACACACCACCGCCACGTAGTTACCTTTATTCACCACCTTGATAAAGCCGGGCAAACTCTTCACCGACGATTCATCGATGCCTGTCAGTTTCGCGCAAGCAAAGGGCGGTTTCACGTTGCGCGCGTGAACCATACCCGGAAGCTTGACATCCACTGCCCACTTCAGAGAACCATCTACCTTCGGCGGAATGTCGTCGCGCTGAAGAGACTGGCCTGTGTACTTGAGCTCGGGGATCGATTTCGTTTTTGCCTGACCGGTAACCCGGTTTATGTTGTTCCCGGTCAACGTGACATTGAATTTCTTTCCTACGATCAGCTCGCCATAAGTGACGCGCTTCGAAGTATCGGCCTTCACCGTAATCACTGCCTCGCTCACCGCCAGTCGATCTACCGGCACGCGGAGGTGTTCCGAACCCATCTCCAGCAGCACACGTCTTGCTTCCGCCGCCACACGGCGCATCGGCCACGAATCCCTCTCAATCGCCGTCGACCCGCCCGATCCCACCTGGTCTACCGTAATGTCCGTGCTTCCCATGATGCAGGTGGTCTTATCGAAGGCGATGTCCAGCTCGTCCGACATCAACTGGCGAAAGGCTGTTCCCGTACCTTGGCCCGGATCCGTCTTGCCGACATAAAACGTCGCCGTATTGTTTTCGTGAATGGTGATCCAGGAATCGACTTGACGGAAGTCGGGATCGTGATAGGGACCCGAGCCTTCCTTGGCCTGCCCATTACTCTGCGCATCACCCTTCGTGTTGGCGGCTCCGCCAAAAACTCCGAAGCTCACCGCCAGCAGTCCCGCACTCTTCAGAAAACCGCGGCGATGCGTCATCAGCACTTCTTCTATCTGCTGCGGAATCGTGTGGGACACGCTCATGCCACCACCTCTTTGCCGCCGGCGGGCGAAGTCTCGGATATGGTTTTAATGGCATTCTTGATCGCGGTCTGCACCCGGTTGTAGCTCATGCAGCGGCACAACGTCCCGTTCATCGATTCACGAATTTGCGCGTCGGTCGGATGCGGGTTCTTATCCAGCATTGCTTTCGCGGTCATGATTTGTCCGTTTTGACAGAATCCGCATTGCGGCGCCTGCGCCTCAATCCAAGCCTGCTGCACGGGATGTAACCTGCCGTCGGAAGAAAGTCCTTCGAGCGTGGTGATCTCGGTCTTGACCGAAGAAACAGGCGTGACGCAGGAAGGAATCGCTGCGCCATTGATGATCACTTTGCACGCGCCGCACTGGCCGAGTCCGCACCCGAACCGGGGACCCCGTAAGTCTAAGTCATTGCGCAGAATATATAGCAGCGGAGTCGACGGGTCCACATCCAGCGTGTGCGAACGGCCGTTCACCTTCAGTTCGATCTTGCTCACGATCTGTACTCCTTAGAAAACCGAACTAATTTCGGTTTCCTTCATCCTATCGGTCGCCCCGCGAGGATGTCGCAATTTATACAGAACCGGTCCGCAGCATCGATATCTTTATTGGCGATATGTTCCCAAATGTCGTCCGAGCCCGATGCCGCCCTAGCGCCAACGACGTAGCTGTCTAAAACTATAGTTTTCGTCGCGTTACAGACTTGCTTTGCAGTCTCGCCCGAACTTCGGCAGGATCGACTTGCTCTCCACGATCAAGGCTGCCAATCGGCGGCCCAACTCGTTATTTAACTCTGCAAGCTGACTTGTACGGGCTTCGTCGAATTCTTCCAAACGTGACATAAGAGAAACAATCATACTCGTGAGCTATCTGCAACTATCTTGCAATCTGCAAGAGCAGCATTCGCTAACTTGCCAGCCTACACCGTCGCGCCGCGGAACGCCTGCCCCACGTGCAGTACCGCCGACATCGCCCGGTTGTAGTTCATTCGCATCGGGCCAAGAACCGCCACATGAGCCTCCAAACCATTCGGCATCGCAAAACGGACCCCAATCAGCGACAGCTCGCTCATGCTGGGATGGATGTCCGAAAGCCCCACCTGAATGGCAAGCTCCCCGTCGCGCTGTTCCAAAAATCGCTCGAGCAACTGCAAAATGCGCTTCTTCTCTTCCAAAGCGCGGAAGAGTTCGCGCATGTGCTCCCTAGTCAAATGAAGATCGAGCCCGATCAAATTGCCGGCGCCCTCGAAGTGAATCTCCGGCAGCAAATCCAAATCGAGCAGTCCATTCGCATACAGAAGGCTTACTCGCTTCAAAACCGCATCATACTCGGAGCTTTCCAAATCGAAACGCCGTTTCAGTTCGCGATGAATCTGATGCAGCATCCATCCGCCGAAATTGTGGTTGATGTAGTTGCGAATATAGGTCAGTTCATCCTGCAAAATCTGATCAGGCACATTGATGACTTTGTTTCGCACCATCCGATCGCGAGTCACCACCACCATCAGCACTCGCTTGTCGGCCAAAGCAATCAGCTCCACTTGATCCAGGGTCTGATTTTCCGAAGGAATCGCCGCCGCAATCCCGAAGTTCCTTGTGATCTCCGTCAGCAGCTTCGACGAGCGTTCCAAACGCCCTTCCACCGTACTAGCCTTCTGTAGTTCAGCCTGTAGGCGGTTCAACTCGGCTTGAATAACACGGCTCCCGAGCAGCGTTTTGACGTAGCTTTGATATCCGCGCTCGGTCGGAACTCGACCCGCTGAGGTATGCGGCTGTGAAAGATAGCCTTCCTCCAGCAAATCGGCCATCATGTTGCGGATCGATGCCGGACTCATCGGATACTTTCGCGCGATAGTGCGCGATGCGACCGGCTCGCCTGTTTCAATATAGTTTTGGACGATGGAGTGCAGAACCTCAAAATGCCTTGGCGAGAGCGTCCCCAGATGATTCATCTTTATGCCAATACTGACGGACTAGACCGTCTCCCTACTTAGCGCAACCATGTAACAGAGTTGTCATTCTCTGTTCCTTGATTATAAAGGTTGCAAGATGAGCCCAAATTGTCAATACACTTCAACCGTCAGTAATGGTCTAAGTACCATCCGTTTTATCTACATCCGGCAAACCGACTGCTCGCGCATGACGCCAAAGACGTTCCAAATCATAATAGGACCGGGCCGTTGCCGAGAAGATATGGACGATGAAATCCCCGTAATCCATTAAAATCCATTCAGCAGGATCATAACCCTCCACGCTGACCGGCTTCTCTCCCATTTCTTTCAGTTGTTTGCCGATCTCATCGGCGATGGCCTGTCCTTGACGGCCGCTCGAAGCATTACAGATAACGAAAAAGTCGGTAAACGTGGTCACTTCTCGAAGATCCAAAATCCGAAGATCCAGGGCCTTCTTCGATTCAGCCGCGTAACCGGCTGCCGCCCAGTTTGGGAGGTTTTCCGCTGGCGCCCAGCCGTTTTCTAGCGCTTCCGCCGCTGCGGAAACCTGAGGTTTGAAGGAAAGGTTTGTCGAACTCGTTGCTAGGTTCTCCTTGCGCTTAGCGTACTACAAAAAGAGCGAAAGCGTCCAATAGGCCAGGGCGTCGGCTACCATGGCAGCAATGCCGACGCTTCGCACCTTGATCTCCTCCGAACAGATCGGCGAGCGTGTCCGCGCGATGGGCGAACAAATCGATGCCGATTACCCGCCGGAACCGCTCTATCTGATCTCTATCCTGAAGGGTTCCTTTATGTTCCTCGCCGACCTGATTCGTCATCTGAAACGGCCGTCTGTTCGCGTGGAATTTATGGGTATCTCCAGCTATGGGGCAGGGAAAACAAGTTCCGGCCAGGTAAAGGTAACGCGCGACCTCGATTTGACCATCGAAGGCCAGCACGTTCTTATTGTGGAGGATATCGTCGACAGCGGCGTGACCCTAAGCTATCTCACGCGAGTTCTAGCGCAGCGACGTCCAAAATCGCTGGAAATTGCGACCTTGCTCGATAAGCCCGATCGGCGTATCCAACCGGTCGCTGTGAAGTACGTCGGCTTTGCCATTCCCGATGAGTTTGTCGTGGGCTACGGGCTTGACTACGCCGAGGATTACCGGAACCTCGGCAGCATCTGCATTCTCGGCGACTAAAGCCTTTTCGACGCTTATCCCGCTGTGGCGACAGCAGTCTTCTGGGCACGTTTTCTGGCATTCTTCCGATTGACCAAATGCGCGGTGGTGAACAAAACCGAAACCGTCCCGATAAGAAGAATCACTTGCTGCCATGCGGGCAGATGCGGGTCGGCATCGTAGCTCAATCCGTCTCCGGCCAGGCAACACAACACGTGAACACAGAAAACCTCTAGCGAAGCTTGGCCCAGCGACGCCAGTGGTTTGATAACGGGGAGATTGGCAATTCGCCCCCCAAAACGCACTAGCAGAATCGTTAGCGCAGCAAAGTTGATCACGCGCACCGGCCCTAAATGCCACTTATCGATCAGCCATCCATAAAGAGTAGGGTTTAGCCAGTGGTCGACCGGACTGTAACGCAAGACAAGAAAAACCAACGCGACTCCCCCGCTCAGCTTCAGAAGCCACCCGGGGAAACCGTGGTCGCCTTTCGCTTGCACCTCGCTTTGTGACTCATAAAGACTATCGGCGTAGAGGCTTCCCAACGCCAGCCCCACCATCCAGAGAAGTTGCCACGCATAAAGGTCGAAAGCGCCGGTCGAATTCTCCGGCACCCGCAAACCGAAGATGTCGCCTTGCCGGTACAGCCACGCGCGAAGTCCGCATTGCGCGGCTGCCCAGACGGCAAAGCTGATGTAGATCACCGGGTCCCAATTCCAGCGGCGCGCGATCTTCCGGGCCAGCGGCGTCAAAATCATGAACACGATATACATCGGCAAGATATCGAGCAACGACGGCCGGTACTCCAGTAGCGCAGCAGCCAACACAGCATGTTTCGGATCCTGCAAATAATAAGAAAGTAGGTTTTGAAGCGCTAGACGATGGAGCTGAACACCGACGGTCGCCACTACCGTAAAGGCGATCGCCAGTAGTCCGCAATGGTAGGCATAGATACGAAGAGTACGGCGGGAAAGATCACGAAGCGAGCCGATCTGCCCGCTTTTTTTCTCCACGCGGTGCTGCAACTGGCCGACCATGAACGCAGCCAGAAAAATAAACCCTTCCGCGCCGGAAACGAAGCCGAACGTCTGGTTGGAGACGACGTTGGCAAACGTAGGAAGATGAGTAAACGTCATCCAGAGAAGGAGAAATCCACGCAGGATGTCCAGCTCGATGAGTCGTCCGCTTTTTCGAGGCGGCGAAGGCGTTAAGGCTTGGCTTAGCTCGTTGCTCTGTGTGTTCCGTGCTCTGGAAGAAAACGCCATAGGCCAGCTTCGAAAGTTCGATGCACTTACGACGGCTTAGCGGTACCCCTTCTCTGTTTCAATTCGTAAAGAACCTTGTCAACAGAAATGAATCGAAGTTAAGATACAAACCGCTTAGACTCGGGGCTTCGGCGGCGGAAGGTCGCGCGCTTTGCACTGTGAAGAAAACCCGCCTCTGCCATGTGTTCCGTCACAAAAAGGCTTGTTTTCCGCCAGCCCACAGCGGCATAAAGACAAAACGCTCCGGCCTCCTAAGCCATACTCATTGCCTTCGGAATCCGCGATCGTAAACTCGCCTTCGATACGAATCGGGCCGTTGTTCACGATAGTAACTTTTGTTGCCATTCAGCCCTGATGGTAACAAAACGACGCACTCGATAAACACTCACTATAATTGTGTCGGCGAGGCGAAGATGATTCAATTTATACACGAGTTCGATCGAACGCTTTTCGAAGAAGCAATGAGCTTCGCGCAAACGCAAACGAAACAGCTCATCCAGAAGCATCCCGATTTCTATCCCATCTACACCGAAGAAGGCCGTTGGCAGCATGAAGGGCCGGCGTTGACGCACTGGTGCGACGGTTTTCTGCCTGGAATGATGTGGCTCTTCTATAAATACGGAGGAGTGGATCATGCCGACGCTAAGTTTTGGATGGAGCAGGCCGTGCGCTACAGCAAACCGTTGGAGCAGCGTAAGACCGATGAAGACGTACACGATCTCGGTTTTATCTTCCTGTCTACCTATGTTCGCTGGCATCAGCTTACGAGGGATCATGCGGTTCGCGAGGTCGTGTTTGAGGCGGGAAGAACGCTCGCCCGCCAATATAACGAACATGGGCAATACTTACGCTCGTTCGTTTCCGACGATTCCATCTTCATCGACATCATGATGAATGTCGGCATCATCTTCTACACGGCGCGGGAAACGAACGATAAGCGCCTGCGCGATATCGCCGTTCGCCATTGCATCACCACCAGACGGTTTTTGATACGCGGCGACGGCTCGGCCGCGCACGAGGGAATCGTCGATTTAGAGACCGGTGAATTTCTACGGCAAGCCACGCAGCAGGGTTATCGCGGCGACTCTTGTTGGTCGCGCGGCTTGACGTGGGCCATGTATGGCTTCTCTACCGCCTATGAATACAGCCGCGATCCGCGCTTTTTGCAAACAGCGGAGGCCTGTACGGACTATTACATTACTCATACGCCCGTTGATGGCGTTCCCCCTTGGGACTACAATGCGCCAACGGAAAACAGGTCCGTGGTCGACTCCTCCGCGGCGGCGATCGCGGCAGCAGCATTGCTACGTTTGTGTCGTCTGGTAGCCGACCCCATGAAAGGACACTTCTACTGGTCGACCGCCATACACATCCTACGAACACTATGCACTAAGTACCTGGCCGATGACGACGCTTCCTGGGAAGGCGTGCTGAAGGGCGGCCTCTATCACATTCACAACAATCTAGGAGTGGACGAATCGGTGATGTGGGGCGACTACTTTTTTGTCGAGGCGCTGGAAGAAGCGCTGCGAATCATGGACCGGTAAGAAAGAAAAGTGGGAATATCATACCTACAGGTACTTACTTTGCGCTTCCACGAAAGAGTTACTCGCGTCTACGCTATTTTGCTGGCGGCGGCTTTCATTCCGGCTGCCTTCGCCGCCACGGCGACCCAACCTGAACTGAGCGCGAAAGAGATCATCGCAAGGTCGAGTAAGGCCATTGAATCCGATTTTAAAGAGGCGCCCAACTATGGGCACACCGAAAGAGATCTGCAAGATGGAACGGATAAAACCTACCGGGTAAGAATGGTCGATGGCTCGCCTTACAAGGAGCTGATTGCGGTTAATGGAAAACCTTTGTCGGAGCAGCAGCAAAAGCAACAGCAACAACAGCTAAAACAGGAGATCGCAAAGCGGAAAGCGCAAAGTTCCAGCGAAAGGAAGAGCAGAATCGCCTCGTATGAGCAGGACCGCCGGCGCGACCACACAATGATGGCACAGCTCTCCGCTGCATTCGATTTTAAGCTCCTGAAAAAAACTAGTCTTGACTCTTTCGATGTCTACGTTTTAAAAGCAACGCCGAAAAAAGACTATAACCCGCCGAACATGGAGTCGCAGGTTCTGCCTGGTATGCAAGGTACGATGTGGATCGACCAAAAAACCTTCCAATGGGTAAAAGTCACCGCCCACGTGATTCAACCGGTGTCCATTATGGGCTTTCTAGCAAAAGTACAGCCAGGAACGAAATTCGAGCTTGAAAAACGGCCGGTGAATGGTAATTACTGGGCCCCCTCTCACTTTTCGATGCACTCGAACGCAAAAGTCTTGGGCCTCTTTACCCACACTTCCTCACAAAACCAAACTTTCTACGACTTTCAACCTGCCCAGCACTACTAAGACATCGCACAATTACAAGCGGCAGATGAGCAGTTCGCGCTCGTAGATCATTTCCGGCGGCAAATGGTCATGTAAATCGAGGAATAGCTCTTCATGTCCCATCACTTCGGCCCGCCATCCCAAACGGTCTACGTGCTGCAGTTGTTCGAAGGTTTCGCGAGGAAAGTCTAAGCCGCTCCAGTCGATATCTTGATAGTTGGGTATCCAACCGATCGGTGTCTCTTTCGCTTGCGTACGGCCGCGCACACGATCCACAATCCACTTCAATACGCGCATGTTCTCCCCGAAGCCAGGCCATAGAAAATTCCCTTCCGAGTCTTTGCGAAACCAGTTCACATGAAAGATACGCGGCGTCACGTGCAAGGTGCGCTGCATCTTCAGCCAATGCCGGAAATAGTCGCCCATATGGTATCCGCAGAAGGGGAGCATGGCCATGGGGTCGCGACGCACTTTGCCAACAGTTCCCGCAGCGGCGGCCGTCATCTCCGAACCCATTGTCGCGCCGATGTACACCCCGGAGCTCCAGTTGAAAGCCTGGTAGACCAAAGGCGTATTGGACGCGCGGCGGCCGCCGAAGACGATTGCGCTGATCGGCACCCCGTTTGGATCTTCCCAGGAGGGATCGATGGTTGGGCATTGTGCGGCAGGAGCAGTGAACCGGGCATTCGGATGAGCGGCCTTTGCGCCGGTTTCTTTCGCTATTGCGGGTGTCCATTTCTTTCCCTGCCAATCGACGCATTCGGCGGGCGGCGCGTCCGTCATGCCCTCCCACCAAACACCGCCGTCTAAAGTCAAAGCCACGTTGGTAAAAATCGTGTTCCTGGACAATGTGGCCATGGCATTGGGATTCGTTTTCACCGAGGTGCCTGGTGCTACTCCGAAAAAGCCCGCCTCGGGATTGATGGCGCGCAGCCGCCCCGTTTCGTCGGGCCGAATCCAGGCAATATCGTCGCCCACCGTCCAGACTTTCCAATCCTCCAGCCCTGGAGGCGGCACCAGCATCGCTAAATTCGTTTTGCCGCAGGCGCTTGGAAACGCGGCAGCAAGGTAGGTCTTTTCGTGCTGCGGACTTTCCACGCCGAGAATCAACATGTGCTCGGCCATCCAGCCTTCGTCGCGGGCCATGTTCGAAGCGATCCGCAATGCAAAACATTTCTTTCCCAGCAGGGCATTGCCGCCGTAGCCTGAACCGTAAGACCAAATTTCCCGGCTCTCCGGAAAATGAGCAATGTACTTTACGGGATTACATGGCCAGGGAACGTCCTGTTGGCCAGGTAGCAAAGGCGAACCGAGGCTGTGCATGCATGGCACTACACGCTTATAGTCTTTGTCAATTTCCTTGAATACCGGAAGCCCGATGCGCGCCATGATGCGCATGGAGACCACCACATACGGCGAATCGGTGAGCTGCACGCCGATCTGCGACATGGGCGAGCCAACCGGGCCCATGCTGAAAGGCAACACGTACATTGTGCGGCCCTGCATGGCTCCTTTGAACAGCGACTTCAATCGCTTCCGCATCACGAAAGGGTCTTCCCAATTATTTGTAGGGCCGGCGCTGTCCCTCGACAGGGAACAGATAAACGTCCGGTCTTCCACGCGCGCTACATCGTTCGCATCGGACCGCGCGTAATAACAACCAGGCCAAAGCTCCTCGTTCAGCTTTGTAAAGGTGCCGCCCGCCACCATCTCCGCGCAAATCCGGTCGTTTTCGGCCTGTGACCCATCCACCCAATGCACAGCGGCGGGCTTAGTCAGATCCGCCATCTTTTCCACCCACCGCAGCAAGTGCTTGTTTTCACTTAGCGGCAAGGCCGGATTTCTTTCAGTAGTTTCGTCGATAGTTAAAGCGGCAGGCATGGGTAGGCTCTCCTCGTAAAACTCCCGGTTAGGAGTTTCAGGTATCTAAATAATTATCACAACGGAGAGCTCCGAAACTACACTGATGGAATGGAATCAGCGCAGATTGCTTCCGACGTGAGCCGGATTGTCGAGCAAACCCTCGTGTTCGACGTTCACACGCATCAGTATCCACCGAGTTTTCGCAAATTGTTTTCATCCGGCATCGACGATCTTCTGACGTACCACTATCTGGTGGCGGAGTTGTTTCGTTCATCCGATGTTTCTATCGAAAAGTTCTGGTCGTTGGCTAAGCCGCAGCAGGCGGATTTGATTTGGGAGACGCTATTTGTTCGCAACACACCGCTTTCGGAAGCATGCCGCGGCGTGGTTTGCGTGATGAACGCGTTCGGACTCGACGCACAAGCGGAAACACTCAGCAACGCTCGTGAATTCTTTAAAGCGAGCCCACCCGAAGAGCACATGCAGCGCGTCATGCAACTAGCCGGCGTCAGCGACATTGTCATGACCAACGACGTTTTCAATGACACCGAAGCGGCTTACTGGACCGACGGCGCGGCGCAATATCCGAAACTTCACGCGGCATTGCGGATAGACCCGTTGCTGAACAATTGGGAGCAAACTCATGGCGTGTTAGACGTCGATGTCGAAATCGATGGAACAACCGCAACTAAAGTCAGGCGGTTTCTACACGATTGGATCGTCCGGATGAAGCCGCTGTATATGGCGGTCTCGTTACCGGCTAGCTTTCAGTATCCGGAAGAATCGGCACGGTTTCAGCTCTTGAAACAAGTCGTTCTCCCGCTGGGACGCGAGTTCAAATTGCCGCTATCGCTGATGATCGGCGTTCGTCGCGCCGTCCATCCGGAGCTGCGCGATGCAGGGGATAGCGTGGGCAAAGCCGATATGGCGGCCGTCGAGCAGATTTGCGAGGACAATCCGGATAACCGATTTCTAGTCAGCGTGCTTTCCCGCGAGAATCAACACGAACTCTGCGTAGCCGCCCGTAAGTTCAGTAACCTGATGCCGTTTGGCTGCTGGTGGTTCCTGAATAATCCGTCCATCATCCGCGAGATCACTGATGAGCGTCTGGAGATGCTCGGAGCTACCTTTATCGCGCAGCACTCCGATGCCCGCATTCTCGATCAGATCGTCTATAAGTGGAAGCACTCCCGGCATGTTATCGCCGCTTCGCTCACGGACAGCTACCGAGCGCTTTCACGCGACGGATGGCCGCTGACCACCGCCCAGATCGAGCGCGACGTCAAGCGTTTGTTCCAGGACAATTTCCGAAATTTTGTCGGTCTCACTTAGCTTTTTCGCTTGCGGTCGGCAGGCCGCCGGCGCCCCACTTTTGGTTCGGTTGAGAGCCTAGCTGAAGGTGCAAGGTGCCTCCCGCCATGATTTCGGAATGGCTCAGCCATGGGCGATCCAGCGCTTGTCCGTTCAATGTCGCGCTTTGGATGTAGATATCCGAGTCGCCTTTTCCGTCGGCTTCCACGGTAAAAGTCCTGTTCTGCTCCAGCGCTATGGTGGCGCGCTGAAACAGCGGGCTTCCAATGGCGTAGATCGGCTGGCCGGGGTTCACCGGGTAGAAGCCCAGCGCAGTGAAGACATACCAAGCCGACGTCTGCCCGTTGTCTTCATCGCCTAGCCAACCCGCCGGACCCGGCTTATAAAAACGGTTCATCACTTCGTGCGCCCATTTCTGTGTCTTCCAGGGCTGCCCTACATAGTCGTACAGGTAAATGACGTGGTGCACCGGCTCGTTGATGTGCGCGTACTGCCCGGTACCGCCCATCTTCGCCTCCGTCATTTCATGAATGACCGAGTGGTAGCCGCCCACCTTGAAATCGGAGGTTGTCGTAAACAGCGCGTCCAGTTTTTCGATAAACGCCTCGCGACCGCCGAGCAGCTTCACCAATCCCGGCACATCCTGCTGCACCGACCATAACCACTGCCAGGCATCGCCTTCGGTGTAGACGCCGCCCCATGCGATGGGGTCGAACGGCTCCACCCAACTGCCATCGAGGTTTTTTCCGCGCATGAATCCAACGGACTTGTCGAAGATGTTCTGGTAGTTTTTTGAATGCTCGGTGAAGGCGCGGTAGTCTTCGTCTTTGCCGAGAGCACGCGCCATGGCGGCGATGCAGGCATCGTCATAGGCATCTTCCAGTGTCCGTGCCGCAGACTCCCCCACCGTATCAGCGGGCACATAGCCGAGCTTCAGATATTCCGAAAGCCCGAGACGGCCGTCGAAGATGCCGGTGCCGGCATCGGTGCCGTCTTTCCGAATGGCCGCGTATGCTTTTTCGGCATCATAGCCGCGAATGCCCTTTACGTAAGCATCGGCCACAACGGAATCGGCGTTGGTGGCGATCATAACGTTTGTTTCCACCGGATCAGCCCATTTAGGCATCCTGCCAGACTCGTCATAGATGTTCACCAGGGCTTGAATCATCTCCGAATCCCGCTGTGGATTCAGAACCGTCATCAAGGGGAACGCGGCGCGGAATGTATCCCAGAAACCGACGTCGGAAAGCATGGGACCGCCATGCACTTTGCCGTCATACGGGCTGTAGTGTACCGTGGCGCCGGTTTTATCTGTTTCATTCAACAGTCTCGGAAATTGAAAGGTGTGATAGAGGGCCGTGTAGAAGGTTCGCTGCTGTTCATGAGTGCCACCCTGCACGGTGACCTTCTTCAGTTCACGCTCCCACTCCGTGCGGGCCTTTTCGGCCATCTGCTCGAAGCTCGCGTCCCCGATTTCGGTCTGTAGATTTCTCTCCGCCTGCTCGGCGCTGATCAGCGATGTCCCAATCCGAACGGTGACGGCATCGTTGCCCTCCGTCGAGAATCCGACATAGGCACCGACATGTTTACCGGCGCGAACGTCCGCTCGATCTTTAGCGCCGGAGATGTCCCAAGTGCCATGCGAGGCAAACTTATGATCGAAAACGGCAACGAAGTAGACAGCAAAGTTGCGCGCCGTACCATCGGCAGTATGCCAGTTGGTGCCGGTGATGGTGTTCGTTTCGGGATAAATCCGCACGGAGCCGCCGTCGACGGTATCCAGGACAACATGCGCGTCGCTCGTCTTTGGGAAAGCGAATTGCAGGACGCCGCCATGACGAGTGGGTGTCATCTGCGTTCGGATGCCGCTTTCTGCAAACGACACACTGTACCGGTAAGCGCGAGCGGTCTCGTCCTCATGCTTGAAGGCAGCGCCGCGTTCTTTCGGCAGGACCTTCAGGGTTCCCACTTCCGGCATCAGCGAAAAAGAACCCCAATCGACGGTCCAAGCCGAAGGGCGATGGGTGGAAAGGAAGCCGATGATGGAGTTTTTGGAATACTGGTACGTCCAACCGCCCTCTCCTGTTTGCGGCGTCCAATTGGACATGCCATAGGGCAGGAAGACCGCCGGATACGTGTTGCCGTGCGAAAGCTTGAAGCTGGAGTCGGTCCCCACCAGCGGGTCGGGCATGTCCGCTAAACTTTCCGCGCGAAGCAACGAACCGACTACAAGGAAAAGCATAGACAACAAGGCGCGTTTCATTCCGTTAGATATCCTGCACGTCATCATACGCTGATCCATTCGTCCTCACGAACGCCTTCACCGTGGCGGACGGTTGGGGGGACTCGGTCGCCGGACGAACCGTGTAAGCGCCCACCGAGGCTGGGACGATGAATGTCTCCGCGTAGTGGACCGTGAAGGGCTCAAAGGCATGGGTAGGACTCTCGACGATGGCTTCGGCGCCTTCCACCAGGTTCAACACATTGACGGCTCCTCGCGTGTGGTGCGGAACGGGTTCGGTGAACCAGTGACGGCGCGTCTCGATGAACTCCCTTTGGTGAAGGCCGGTTCGCTCCTCCCGCCAACCAGGGCCGGCATCCAACGGCTGCACCCGATCGATGAATTCCTTTCGCACCCAGTCCGTTGTTCGATCCCACTGTATGTTTCGCAGTCCATGCTGAAGATGAATAGGACGCGGACGGCCATCTAAACCGAGGCGCTGCCAATCCCAAAGCTTGAAGGTAAAAATATAGGGAGTCGCGCTGATTTCCAGCACCATGCTGTTGCGGCCGGAGCAGTGGATGGTGCCGGCGGGGATGGAGAAATGGTCGTGCTTTTTCGCGGGCCATGCGTCGACGTATTGTTCGGCGGGAAATGCAGGGCCGCCCTCCTGCGCCGACTGCAAATCCCGCGCCATCGCCTGTGGATCGATGCCCTCTTTTAACCCAAGATAGACGCAGGCGTCAGGCCCGGCATCCAGCAGGTAATAGCTTTCATCTTGGGTGTAGCGCATCCCAAAGTGTTCCTGAATGTACTCCGTTAACGGGTGTACCTGCAGAGATAGATTGCCTCCGCCCATTGTGTCTAAGAAGTCGAAGCGGATGGGAAATTCGGCGCCGAAACGCGCATGCACGGCATCGCCTAACAGTTCACGTGGATGCGTAAATACCAGATCGATCGACGGAACCTCCACCCGCTGTGCGCCGAAGCCGAGCAGCAGACTGTTTTCTTCCGGAACGCAATCGAAGCACCAGGCGTAGTTCGGAGGGCCGTCCGGCAAGCCGCAAACTTCGCGCATCCATTGGCCGCCCCACGGCCCTGGGTCGAAGAATGGCACGACGCGAAAGGGGCGGCGTGCAGACAGAGAAAACCCTTGGCGGAAGAGAGCTCCGGATATCAATTTGGGCGTGTTCCGGTCGTTGGTGTCGAGGAGAAAGTCAATGCGAGGCAGCAGTTCTTTTTTCAAGCGATCGGCGACACGCCAATCGACGAAGAAGGCTCGCTTGTACTTTTCTGCTGCTTTCGCTGTTTTGTTTTCGACCCCTAGATTTCCGATTTCGAACCGCCGCTGCCGTTGCTGAATCTCCCAACGCGCCCCATCGGCGTAGACTAGCCAATCGGGATGAGGGGCCGCGAAGATTGCTCCGGTACCGACGACGAAGAGCAACTTGTCGCGCGTACCCGCGACGCGATCGATGGCCGATGCGAGACACTGGTGATCCAGAAAATCGGTCAGCATCAGCCCCGATAAGCGGCCGAAAACCGGATCGTCCGTCAAATCACGCGACACCAGCGCATCGATGGCGACGGGCGGAAGAAAATAGTCTTTGCTCTGGATGATTTGCGCAGATGGGAGGATGTCGCGGATGGCGTTGACCAAATCTTGTTCGAACACTCCGGGATAACACTCCACGCAGATGACGCCAGTAGGCATTGAGATGCGTTGGACCACTTCGCGCCAGCCGACAGTGCAATCCGACGACTGCGCCGTAACCGGAACGAAGGGATGTTTATCGTAGGTGGAGTTCATGTTGCTCTTTCACCAAGGGCAAAGCGCCTAGAAGAGCGGCGTGGCTGCTCAACTCAGCCGTGACAAACCGCACCTGGCCCCAGGGAGTCCATGCTTTGGAATGGACGTGTGTTTGCAGCCTTTCCAAGGTTGGGTACGAGCTTTTCATTGTTCCTCCACCGAGGACCATTAGCTCGGGATCGTAGGCGTGCACCAAAGACAGGGCGCAAGCCGACCAAACCGTCATGCATTGCTCCCGCACTTGCTGAGCAACCGTATCGCCGCGATCGGCCCAATAAAACAGGGTTTTGAAATCGAGATGTTTCTCCTGAAGTAAAGAGCTCTTGTGAAATCCGGGCCAGCCACGGCAGATATCGGGCAGCGCATAAGTAGAAGCCTCCGCTTCAAAGCAGCCGTTGGCTCCACAGGAACAGAGACGGCCACCGGGAGCTATCGTAAAGTGCCCGCCCAGGCAGCCTGCCTGAAAATGCTTACCGCGCAAGAGCCGCCCTTCGGAGATCACCGCAGTACCGATGCCGGTACCCAGCGTCATCATCACCACATCGCTGCTGCCTTGTGCGCTTCCCGCATACTGCTCGCCTAACAGTGCCAAGCGCGTATCGTTCTCTAAAGCTAACGGCAAGCCGAGCTTATCGAGAGCCCAGGCCTGGAGATCGGTGGATGTTGCATCCGGATATTTGCCATTTGTGGCCAGCACCCGCCCTGCATTGCTATCCACCAGACCACAGAAGCCGAAGCCGATTCCCGCATATTCGCCGGGGCGCCGCTCCATCATGGTCCGTAAGTTCATTTCCAAGAGGGGCAATAGCTCTTGAAGCCCCCGGCTACTATCTGTTTCGATACTAAGGAAGTCCAATAACCGGCTGTCCTCCACGGCTGCGCAGGAAGCATGCGTACCGCCTAGTTCTATCGCCAGAACTTTCATAGATTCGGTGGGACAGACTGCTGATATATTGATGCTGCATGCGGGCAAGCGCAAACGGCCGACTGAAAGTAATGGGGGTGGAAGACGTTCGGGAAACGAACGAGCTGAAGTTCCTGCACTTGATTCGCGACCGACAGCCGATCTCCAGGGCCGATCTTGCGAAGGCTACGGGACTGCGCGCCGGTACGGTTTCGGTGATCGTCAACCGTTTGTTGAAAGCGAGCATTGTTTACGAGGGAGAAGAAGCGCCATCGAGCGGCGGACGGCCGGCCACCTACCTGCAAGTGAATGCCGAAAAGGCCTATGTGGCGGTGATCGGCATTGGCGTGCGCGAAACAACATACGCGGTCAGTGACTTCAACGGACGCATTCTTCATCAAGAAACGTTCCCGACTGAATCCGATACAAAGCCTTTTCTGCAAAGGATGGGACGTGGCCTTTCCGACTATGTAAAGGCGAATTTCGGGCGAGATCGATTGGCGGCGGCGGCGGTAAGCGTTCCCGGATTGATCGATCGAGCGGAGGGCAGGCTGGTGACCTCGCCCAACTTGGGCTGGAGCAACGTGCCGATCACCTCCATCCTTCAAGAGGAGCTGGGCGTGCCTGTTTACATTGAAAACGATGCTAACGCGGCTGCCTTGTCGGAGCTCTGGTATGGGCCGCTGGAGATTTGGAGCGCCAACACAGTTCTGTTCATTTTGGTTGTGGAAGGCATTGGGACGGGGCTGATCATCAATGGCGAAGTGTATGCGGGCACGCGGCTGGGAGTAGGCGGCTTCGGACACGTTCCGGTGGACCCGAACGGGCCGCTTTGCTCCTGCGGCAATATTGGCTGTTGGGAGGCGCTGGCATCGGATCAAGCTACTTTGAAGCGAGTGCGGGCATCGTGCCAGGACAGCAGCGAGACTTTGCAAACGATGCATGACGTAGTCGCTTCGGCGCAGGCGGGGAATGAATGCGCCTGCGGGGAGCTGCGGACGACCGCCTCCATTATTGGGCGAGTGATTCGCGGCCTGGCTCACGGCATTGCGCCGGACGTGATCGTTATTGGCGGGCAGATCGCGAAGGCTTGGGACTTGATCGAGCCGGTGCTGCAAGCCGAAATGCAGAGCAAGTACTTTGCCGACGGCATCTCGCGACCTTTGCTGCGGCCGGCGAGCGTGGAGAATGCGAGTTTGTTTGGCGCCATTCCCATTGCACTGCGAAGCGTTTTGCAGAGAAAAGATAAGGTACCGCACGCTATTGCTTCTCCATTGCTATAGGTGCTGCTGCTTGCGCTCCAGGCGCTGCCGCTTGCACTCGGAGCGTGATTACTTCGAAAGGCTTGAGCGAGAGTCTGATTCCGTCGCCGTCTATCGGTAGAGCCGCTCCTTCTGCTTCCACACCGGAGGTGAGACGCGCCGAGGCGATGTCCATCTGCGGAAGATGCACGACCGCTTCTTCCTGTTTACCGGCTGTTTCAGCAAAACGCAGGATGGTGCCTTTGCCGTTTTCGGCCTGCTTCCAGGTGGTCAGCAGTACGTGTCGATTATCGGTTTGCAGGAAGCCTTGCCCCTCCGCCGGAAGAGGTCGCGGTGGGTTTCCGGCCTTATCTTGTCCTACGACATGATCCAGCTCGGCGGGCCGCATTTCCTCAGCGGCTAAGTGAGTAAGGGCGTCGCCGTCGAGCTGGGCGCTGCTGGTCATCGCGAAATGAAACGTGAATGCCCCGCCCTGCCCAGCACGATAGTTGGTGTGCCAGTAGTTGTTCATCAAGTAAGAGAACATTGTTCCGGATTTTGGCTGGAAGACTCCGGGCCATTCACCGCGATTGATATCGCCGAAGCTGGCGAGCGGCGCATCGACCGGCACGATTCCGACTGCCGCGTTGTTGTCGTGCGCGGCCATCCAGCCCTGCACGTTGAACCACTCAAGGCTTGCACCTTTCATCAGGTCATGGGCAGGATTGATCCAGTCTTGCTGCGTGGCATAGGTAAACTCCGGCTTTGCCGTCACGACCGGAAACGCGATGTAGACGCCTTCCTTCGTTGTGGTGTATTGCTTGTCGATGTGATAGCGGAACTCGATTTTTTTCTGGTCGTTGAAGAGCAGCACTTCTGTTTCGATCTTTGGAGTGTTAACGGTGGAACTGGTGAGGCGTATCGATTCACCCCATGGCGTTTTCGTGACTCCGGCATAGCTGCCGTTGACCGCGGGATGAATCGTCAGCTTTCCTGGAGGGAGCGCTGGAAACGGATTGATCATTCGCGTGTCGCCATCGCCTCCGGTGACGTAGAGATACTGACCGTACTTGTAGGGACTCTCCGTATCGACCAGTTCACGCTGGAGTTGCTTGTCGTAGATGCTCGCTAAGGAGCCGGAGGACGGGTCTACCTTGATTCGATAGAACTGGTTTTCGACTATTTCGTCGCCGGCAGCCTTCGCTTGCGTAGGCGCGGCAACAGACTTAGCGATCTGAAAGCACTTGTAGCCGACGGCCGGCAGGTCCTTGGCAACGAAGCGCACGTGAAGAAATTCCTGCTTGTTCGACAGCACTTGCAGCGGGACATTCGTGTGCGTGGTGAGGTCGGTTAATTTGGCGTGTAATGGCAGGTCCGTTTCCAGTACCGCATCGCGTTTCCAGTTCAGTGAATTGAAGACGACCAGCGTATCCGCAGGCACATGTATCTCATTGGCAAGCTGATCGAGCGAACGGTTCATCACGTTCTGGATTTCCAAGGAGGCGCGTTCGGCCCGGTCATCCTTGACGCGAAGCTGCTTGATGGATTGCTCGTGCGCGGGCTGCGAGTCGGCATTGTAGGAGAGCCAGGTATGCTCGGCAAAAAGAATGATGTTGCGCCAGATGTCGGTGAACAGACCCGTAGGCGGGTTGTAATCGGCATCGACGGTGTGCATCACGGTAGATAGAACCTCGGCCGAGAGAACGCGGTGCTGATTGCGCCGGTCTTCCGCGGCAAAGTACGCATCGCTGCCGATGCCGTCTTCCCAGTAGGGTCCGCCGTCGCCCTTGTAGGTAGGCAGGTCCTTTCCGTAGTGCTGATCTACGTAGTGAAAGAAGTCGGGAAAGGTGGCGTAGTTGAGCCTGGGGTAAGCGTAATTTTTGTTCCACTCGGTGGCGAAGGTGGCGATCTGCGGGTATAGGTCGGTGTTCTCCACCTGAGCGCCGTAGATGAGCGCGACATCGGGCTTGTAGGTGGGCTTGGAGTACGCCTGCATGTAGATGGGCAGCGACTCACGCACGGCATTGAGCTCCGGCGGCAAGCCGAAGAGACTTTGAATTTGTTCGTAATGGCGCGAGTACCAGAAGAGGACCTTCTTGCCGTCGGGACCTTGCCACCAGAAGGGGGATTTTTCATTCCAGTGTTCGTAATTGAAGATGGGAGCACGGTCGTTATTGGCGGCGGCTACCCAATACTTTACGCCGCTACTGGCGAGCACGGAGGGATAACTGCCGCTATAGGTGGGGACGTCGGTGATGTTGGCGTATTCGAAGGGCAGCTTGTATTCGTCGGAGAGCTGCTTGGAATAGTAAAGCGAACGATAGAGTGTTTCAAGCGATGCATAGCCGGTCAACAGGTTGACGTACTGAACGGGCATGGCTATTTTGTTTGCACGAATGAGGTCGAGGATTTCCTTTTGTTTGGCTTCGGGCCTAGTGAGAAGGAGCTGCTGGAGGTTCCAGGAACCATCCATGGAGAAGCGAAAGTCGGGGTGCTGCTGAATCAGCTTAGCTGCTTGGGTGAGCGTTCTGGCTTGTATTTCGGCTACTTTGCCTTGGTAATCGGTGAAGCCGATGTCGAGATGCGTATGAGGAACGACGAAGAGGGTCCATTTGCGTTGGGCGGCAAGAGAAACATCGAAGGCACCCTGTTGTCCCGCGTCGATAGACAAGTTTCCGTTTTGCGTTCCGGTCCATTCGGGGATTGCAAAAGAGACGCGTTCTTCTCCGAAATCGCGGCCTCCTTTCAGCTCCTGCTTATAGTGCCGGCCTTTCAGCGAGAGTTCGGCCGTACCGGCCTTAAGCGGAGCGTTCGAGCGGATGAAGGCATCGACTATTTCAACGAGGCCGTTCGCCTCGTTTTTATAGAACATGGTGGGCATTGCCTCGGCGTGCAGCTTGTTGGCAGGCTTGGCCGAAGTGTTCTGGTCGAAGCTGAGGGCGTCGTAACTGATTCCGGAGAATTCATCCAGGTCACCGGGCGAAACGGGATCATCGACGCAGGTGATGGCGAGGGTGTTTTGGCCCTGCTTCAGTAGATTCGCGGGGATTTCGGCGGTAATGGTGGCTTTCGACTCATGCGGATCGAAGGCGTAGGAAAAGTCAGAACGCGAGTAGCTCAATTTTGGATGCAGATAGAACAGGCCGTTGTGGCCGTTAATGTCGATTTGCAGCGCTGGGACGCGTTGGTATTCGATCAAGGCTCCGATTTTGAGGGAATAGGTTCCGCTCACCGAATCCAACGGGAACGAAATGCGATACGGGTGTTTGACCATTTCAGTTCGAGGCCAGTCCTGCTTCCAATCGCTTTTTCCTACCTGATAGTCGACCGAGCCGGTTTTCGTCTTGTTGGAGAACTCGACGGGAGACTCGTTCCACTCGCCGATCTGCCAGAGATGGCGGACTTCAGCGTGGGCGGAGACCAAAAAGGGTAGAAAAAAACAAAGCGCAAACCGATTCAGCTTATTCATCTTAGTCAAGGGCCAAGAGTAAGCTTATGTTTGCGCTTCGCGACTGTCAATAGGTTGGGAGAAAATTTAGTGCGCTGGCTTTTGAGATCCTTTCTGGGCGGAGTCGCGATTCAATTCGTTCAGGGTGCGCTGAAGTTCCTGGGCGGTTCGTTGCTGCTCGGCGGCAAGCTCCTGCTGTCGTTGACGGAGTTCGTTCAGGCGCTGCTGCAGTTCGGGACGTTGAGCGGCGAGATCGTGCAGTTTAAACTGTAGCCCTTTCATTTGGTTCTGCACTTCGAAGGCGTTTTTTGTGAGCTCGTCGAAATTGGTATGAGCGAGTTGTTCTTGGAGCGCTTTCATCTGCGCCATTTGCTCGGAGACGCTCTGCTTGATTTGGCGGCGCATTTGCTCCATCTGACGCTTTATTTGTTCATTGGTTAGCTGCATTTGTCGATGCATCAACGCGGCCTGCTTTTCGGAAAGTTCGGCCTGCTCGGAGGCAAGCTCCTTTTGATCGAGGGAGATTTCCGGCGGCGCAACGGGCGGACGGGGCGGCTTTGGGGAAACGGGCGGTTCGCTTTTAGCAGGGCTGGTTTGGATGGGGCGCGCCATAACCAGCGGCAGATGGAGGCTGAGTAGCATGAGGAAACAAAGGATGGATGCGAGGCTTCCCAGTTTTCTCGGTGAGATGCGGGTAGTGATGGACCGGGTATTGTCGAGTATCCTTTCGATGCGCTCAGTAAGTTGCGACGGTTGCTCGACGACCAAGCCCATGAGGCTGGAATGCGGCGAGCGCAGGGCGAACTCGGCGACGGTGGTCAGCGAGAGGGCGTACGCGCGGGGCTTTTTCACGGATAAAACCCAGTCGTCGCAGGCGATCTCACGCTGCAGCTGTAGCTTGCTGGTGATGAGATGGACGAGCGGGTGGAAGACGAAGAGGGCTTCGATAATACGTTGGGCCGCAATGCCCCAATCATCGTAGCGGCGCACGTGAGCAATCTCATGAAGAAGAACAGCGTCTAGTTGCTCGTTGTTCAAAAGTGAAAGCGTGGACTGGGGCAGAAGCACGAGAGGGCGGCGGTAACCGATCACGGCAGGCGTTTGCACGGCACTGGAAAGGCCGAGACGGATGGGGCGGCGACCGCGATAGTTTTCGTTCAAAAGATTTCGCCAGCGGGCTTCTAGGTCTCCGATGGGGGCCGATGCCGATTTCTTCAGCATAAGCGTGAAGCGGAAGGCGACGGCTAGACGGACCAGTTGCACGATCGCAGCGAAGGCCCAGAGGAGAAGAAGACAGGCCGGTAGCGATAGCGGGAAGTGCAGTTGTGAGAGGGGCGCTGGACCGATCGCCATTGCATGTTCCGGCAGAGATAACAGCGGGAGTGACGCATATGGTGCTGACGGCTGGATGGGCATGCTGGGGACTGCACTGATGACGTGGGACGGCGTCAGCAAGGCTTGACCGAACGGAAGAAGAACGGTGAAGGCGAGCACCGCGCTCCACACGCTGCAGGTAGTGGTGGCGGACGATGTCTTGCTTTTGTCGAGCAGGAGCCAGATCACGCCGGTGACGATGCAGGTGAGCGGAAGAGCGTTTACCAGAGCGGCCCACATGATGGCAGCCGCGTAGTTCCATTGAGAGAGGAGTGTGTCGAGCATATGTTTCCTTTGCTGAATCCTGCTTAGCTTTTATTGCTGCTCCGCAATCAGCTTTTTGAGACGGTTGATTTCCTTCCGGCTGATGGCTTCGTCGTTGAGGAGATTGGCTACCAGTAGTTCGGGCGAGTTGTTGAAGAATCTGGCTAGAAGATGCCGAGTGGCGCCGCTGCTGGCTTCCTGCCGATCGATGGCGGGCTCATAGCGGAAGGCGCGGCCTTCCTTGGTGTGGTGTAGATATCCTTTGCCTTCTAAGATACGCAGGATGGTGAGAACAGAGCTGTAGGCGAGCGGCGGATCGCCGGTGAGTGCGTCGGCTACTTCGCCGACGGTGGCTGGTCCTTTGTCCCAAAGCACTTTCATCAGGCGCAGTTCGGCTTCGGTGAGGTGGGGTGATTTTTTTCTCGGCATGGTGGCTGATCCTTATCTATTAAAGAATTAGTATTTGATATCAGGTATAGCTCCGGGGAGAAGTTTTGTCAATTAAATATTTAATAGTTGGGTGAACGGTGGGCCAGGTGAGACACCGCTCGGGAATAGAGTGCGTTGCGGCCATGGTGGTGCCCTTCATTTTATCGGCTGATTTTCTTCCGCTGGTGGGTCGTTTACGATTGCATCCGGGTCGATGGGCTGGGAGCGGAGTTCGCGCTGGCGTTGTTCGAGGGCGAGGAGTTCGGCGTAGTCGAGGTCGCCGCCGCGTTCCTTGGGCGTGGGTAGGTTGCCGACGCCGGTGGGTCCGGCGTGCTGGCCGGGTGTTTGCTTTTCGCGCTCGATCACTTGCAGCCAGGTGTCCCAAGTCATGCGCTGCAGGCCTTGGCCCCCGCGCTCCTTGACGATGCATTTGGGGCACCAGCGGCCTGCCTGGCCGAGTTCGCAGGTTTCCGGTTGGTGGAGGTTGGTCCAGGCATACTCCGGCGGCAGCCCGTCGGGAAAGTTCAGGCGGCGGTAGACCATCTTCGGCTCGATCTCTTTTTTTTCGAGTTCTTCGATCAGGGCGTCGTTGCTCGGGATGTAGTAGGTCGTCGTGACGCCGTCGACGATGCGGACTTCCAGCCATTGTTCGGCGGTGTCGAAGGTGTTCTTCTTCTTTTTCATGTTGGGGGTGGGGGTGGTGGCTGTCTTCTGCTGCGTTGTTGCGGCGAGTTGTTCGCGCTTCAAGACGCGGTCTTTTTCTTTGCTGGCTTGCTGGTCGAGGTGCTTTTGTTCCTGGAGCTGCTGTTTGGCCTGGCCGAGCCGGTTCTGCAGTTCGAGCTTCAGGAAGCCGAGGCGGAGCTTTTCTTCTTGTTCTTCGACGCGGCGCATAGCTTCCTGCTGGCTGAGGCGGGCTTTGCGGAGATACTCCAGTTCCTTGAAGGCGCGCGAGAAGGCGCGGTCGGCGGCGGTCTGGTAGCGCAGAAAGCGGCTGTACTTTTGGTGATCTTCATTGGACCAATCCATGGCGTTCTTGCCTTGTAAGGCGAGGTTCACTTCTTCCAATTTGTGGCGGCAGCGGACTTTGTTCCAGAAGGCGACGGTCGCCTCGGCGACAAAGGTGCGGCTGGTGGCGGTTTGCGGGTCGTATTCTTCGAACCACTCCTGTTCGATTTCGCGCCAGAGGGCTTCGTCTTCGCCGGGCAGCACCGGGGTGCGGGCGCAGCAGCCGTGCTTCAGGGCGTTGAAGCGGGGTTCGCGGGGCGGTGGGGGTGATGAGGATGAGTCGCTTTCTTTGTGTTCGTCGAACTCGTCTAGCTGGGGCATACGAGCACGAGTATCGGGGCAGCGGCGTGCGACGGGACGGAATTTTTGCAGCTAAGTGGTTGCTAGCAGGGGAAATAAAAAGTGGAGGTAATTTGTGACTGGAGGTTCTGGCGGTGGAAATTACGAAACGGATTTGCGGGGGAGCTGGGTTCGTTTCTGCATCTACTGCGTGAGATCGCTTACAAAAAGAAGCAAAACTCTCTGGCGGCCCTAATTCGTTAAAAAATCCTTCTAATTATCGGGAATCAAAGCCAATTTATTTCACGCCGGAAATCTACATGCGCAAATAACTCCTTAGCCTGATTACTGCCCGGCAGCTTCAGCAATGCGACTTGAAGTCCTGCCCTTCGTGCGTATTTCATTGCTGGGATACAGTCAGTGTCATTGGTTATAAGCGCGAGTAATTCAATCGAACGATTAGCAGAGAACAGCGCCATATCAAGGCCGATACGCATATCTACACCCTTTTGCTCGAAGGTAGGTTCAAAGTCACTGTCCTGCAGAGGATTCGAAGGCTGCTGATTCCTCTTGATCGTGAACCCGCGAAACTTCAGTACGCCGCGCCGGATGGCGAACAGGTCTTTCAACGCCAAATCGTGCAGCATTGAGGAAGTTTTGCCATAGGGAAGCTTTTGCTTGGAAACTGGTAACTTCAATTCTCCGCTGAATGGCTCGCAATCGTAGTAAAGAATGCGAACAATCTCTTCACCTGGCTTTGCGCATTGGAGACAAATTTTTTCGATATATTCTGGAGTGTAAGGCTGATTCGCTCTTTTCAGCGCCACTCGCAGATGTCCTGCATCAACCATGACGGCAATCTTCTTGCTCATGAGCGTTCCAAATGAAGAAGCCCTCAGGTTTTACCCGGAGGGCTTCGGATCGTGCTCGCCTACGAGCGTAGCGGATAAATTGCAACAGGCTTTTATAGCACCGTACGACCACAAATATAGAATATTTTGTCCCACAATGCAAGTTGTCAATTCCGTATGTTCGTCTCCAACAAAGAAACACCAAAATTTTAATAATTTGTTGCCCACTTGCAAAATTCTTCGTAATAAGTATTTTTCTGCGAGAAACAGACTTAGAAAGTTGCGCTACTCTACGCTTTTGCTGGAGATCGCGCTTGGTCATGCATTATTTAAGTGGTAGCGTTGCAACACTGAATTCTGCCACTTAGCGATTCTCGTTTGGTCGTTGGGCGCTTCGGTGGTCGCTAATTCGGACAAGTCCAATTCTTTCTTAAGAAGGCTTGCTAACTGTTCTTCGGCATCGTCTTCATAGGTGTGATTCCAAAGAAAGTCGTAGCGGTGATGAAGCTCTTCCCACGAGTAATGAAGCTTCGCCATCGTCCTTATCCTTCTTTCGAGATTGATGGCGATGGAGTAGGCCGTCGCGGCCGCAATCAGCAATGAACAAATGATAGGCACCCAACTCGGAGCCTTCCCCAGCAAAGCAATAACCGATCCGGACGAAAGAAAAAAGGACCCGCCTAAAATCCACTGCTTTTGACGGCTGTAAATTCCGGCTAGATCACCGAAATACAGGCCACGCACCTCCGCCTCCAGCTTCCGCCGCCAAACTTCGTCTATTTGTTCCGTGGTCAACATAGTCGCATTGTTGCTCTTCTTTTATGATCCCGCAATCCGCGGATCATTTTCAAACGGATCCAACGCCGCTTGTTCACCCCTTTCCAAGCTTTACATCAGCCGTGGTGCTGCCTTTCGTGATAAGGAGTTTGCAGCGCAGAGGGCGCAACAGAACGTTGCGCAGCTAAATGTATTCTGCCGGCCCATGAAGTCATTTGCTCATAACGGAGTAAGAATCAGTGTCCGCTATTGCACGCGGAAGAGACTTCAGAAAATTCCGAGGAGGCGATTTCTGCGATGCTCGCCATCTCACCGGAGTCCGAGTTGGGGAATGCCTGCCGCACACGGGCAAGTACCAGGCCACCTAGTCCGGCGCCGATAATTGGACGAGCCGCCTTGTAAATTCGGAGCGAGTGACGCGAATGAGCTCTTCTAGCTTTGCCGCCGGTTTGCGGTCCAGCGTCACGGCAAAAACGTTTACAGGTGTGCCCTCCCACGCCGGCAGCACGCGAGTTAATCCACCTCCGTAAGTGGGGTGAGAGGCAAGATGTGATGGAAGCATGGCAATGCCGACATGCTCTCTAGCTGCTTGTGCTGAGATGATCACGCTGCTGGAGGCACACCGCCCTCCAATCGGAATCGTCACGGATGATTTTTTTCCGCAGTGCAGCCGCCAGTTCGATTCTGCTGTGTTCTCCAGGTGGCGCAGGCAACTATGTTCCTGCAGTTGCTGCGGTGTCTCGGGCGTGCCATGCCTCTTGAGGTAGAAATCGGAAGCGTACAGCATTCTGGGGAAAGATCCAAGCCGGCGGATGGCAAGTGATGAATCCGGTAGCTTCGTTTGGTGTGTCACCGCAAAAGCGATATCCAGTTTTTCGCGCTGTAGATCGGGCTGCCCTCGCGTCGAGATGATATCTAGCGACACCTGTTGATTCTCCCGGCAGAACTTGGCAAAGATCGGCGCCAAGATGGTGGTCGCCAAATCCGACGGCGAGCCCACCCGCACGTTGCCGCTGATTGTGTTGAAATTCGCGGAGAGTTCCTCTCTTGTTCGGGCCGCCTCTTCAATCAGTTTGCTTGAACGATCTAACAAGTGTTGGCCGGCCTCCGTGAGGGAAAAGCTTCGAGTCGATCTGCGGATTAAAACCAAGTCAAACTCTCGCTCCAGTCCGGCAATTCGGCGGCTCAGTGTCGGAGCCGTGATATGCAGCGCAGCCGCGGCTCGCCCGAAGTTGCGCAGCTCCGCAACCTTGACAAATAGCTCCAAATCGGCGAGCAGCTGCATAGAATTAATCCTCCTTGGCGATTCACCATATTACGCAAGAGTGTTGTAAAAAGCGTGCAAGAAACAAGCGACAGCGGCGCTCATCTCACAGGAGAAGGGAGAAAACAGACGGTGCAATATATAGTTATTTTTACGCCGAAGAAAGAGTTCGCAAGCGAGGGTATACCGTCCGACTTCGCGGAAAAAGAGCGGCAGGAGCAGGTTCAAACGCGAGAGCTTTACGCCGAAGGAGGGCTCCGTCAAGTGTGGGCGACAATACCTCGGAAAAATGGGGGAGTCATTCTCTTTGAGGCAGAATCCGTTGACCACCTGCACAACATGATTAACAGCTTTCCGCTCATCAAGGCAGAATACGCTGATGCGCAGATTGTGCCCTTACAGCAGCACGCCGCGTTCATGCCCTCCGAAAGGGTAAAGCAGGATTCCTAGCCGACGGTTTCACTTTAAAAAGTAAACAGAACCGACCTTACGAATCCCGAATTTAACGCCCGCGATCTTCCATTGGACATGGCCCCAGGACACGTCCTTGGAGAGTTGGGTTATTACGATGTGCTCGTAATAGCTATCTTCCAGAGATACAAAAATAGAGACAGGAGAATTAACATGCAATTTTTAGCGATTATGAAAATAAGTCCCGAAATCTCCAAAGAGCAAGTGGAGTCATTTAACGTGGCAGAGACGGTCAAGACTTGGGAAATGTACAAGTCTGACGCACTTAGGACCATTTGGTTTATTCCAAACAAACCTATCCCGTCGGGAACCGTTGCGCTGCTGGAATGTGCCGATCAAGAAGAGGCCGAGTCGCTTTGTCGCGAGTTTCCGTTCATTATCAACAAAATAGCTGGGCTCGAGGTAATACCTCTAGCGCCTGGCACTTTTTATGAGATGCTTTTCGATCCTAAGAAAAGCTCTTGATTGCTGACGAGTGGTGTAACCCCTGACTCGATCGCAGCGACGACCCTCAACTCCCCCCAAGGCCAGCAGATAGTTGTGCGTACCCGTGCTAACCGCCGTATGCGGCAGTCTCCGATGCCAACGTGGACGTAGACCAGGCCTGGTCTCGCCGCCCTTATTGTCAGCGGCATTCAGATGGGCTTATTCCAGACCTCAAATCGAGGATGCAGAGATATAGTTATTAGCGTCGTGCCCGTCAATGCGGACCTCGGGCGCTGCGAGAGGAAGTTCATTTTGCCGGTAAAACCACTCCCTTCGAATCCGAGTCTCGATCATCTCAAGCATCAGGCAAAAGACCTGCTCCGGGAGCATGCTGAATGGGAGATCGGAGCGGCGCAGCGGATCAGAGAGTTTCATCCGCGCTTCGCCGAGTCGACAGACATGGAGATTTTCGAGAGTCAGCTTCGTCTTACCGAGGCGCAGCTCACTATTGCGCGAGAGCATGGATTTCCGAGCTGGGCGCGACTGAAACGACATGTCGAAAAGCCGACACTCACGGACCGATTGCATTTGCCGCATCATGAGCGGATTGAAGACGATGTCTTTCGTCGGGCGGTGGAGCTTATTGATTCGGGCAACGTGGAAGGTTTGCGTGCCCATCTGGACCGACATCCCAATCTGGTGCATCGGCACGTCGTGTTCGAGGGTGGGAATTACTTTCGCAATCCAACACTGTTGGAATTCGTCGCAGAAAATCCGGTTCGCCTTGGCACTTTGCCGGAGAACGTTGTTCCGATAGCCAAGGTGATTATCGATGCCGGGGCGGAGCGATCCACGGTGAATGAGACATTGATGCTTGTTTCGACGGGCAGTGTGCCGCGTGAGTGCGGGGTGCAGCTTCCGTTGATCGATCTTCTTTGTGAGCGTGGCGCGGAACCGGAGAGCGCTATCGAAGCGGCAGCTTTGCAGGGCGAGTTCCAAGCAGTGCAGGCATTGCTTGGGCGCGGGGCTGCTCTCCGATTACCTGTAGCGGCGGCATTGGGGCGCACGGAGGAGTTCGCCCGGCTATTGCAAAAGGCGGATAATCGAGAACGTCATTTGGCACTCGCCTTGGCAGCGCAGTTTGGTCATGTGGAGATCGTTCGCTTGTTGTTTTGGATGCCGGGGAAGATCCAAACCGATATAACCCGGTGGGTGGACATTCGCATTCGACACCTCTGCACCAGGCGGCGTTCGCCGGCCATGAGGAAGTGGTTCGGCTGCTAGTGGAGCGAGGGGCAAGGTTGGACATGAAGGATATTCTTTGGCAGGCTACCCCGGTTGGCTGGGCAGAGTATGCGGGCAGAACGGCAATTGTGGAATATCTCCGGATAAAGGAGAGTTGTTAAAAATCCTCGTCTTCAATCATGATGGCAGGCAATGAACTATGCTTGTCGGCGTTTGTCAACCCTGTTGTTTGGCGCTTGGAGAACGGTCCACAAGCGCTTGGATAACCTATCTCACAAGAAACCTGCTCCTGGATGGTGCCAACCCGAAAGCTAATCCATCTAAAGTTTCCGAATGACCCTACTTTGGTGAGGGTGTAAGCCGTGGGGGATAGTCCCTCGGATTTGATGTGCGTCCGTCCCTATTTAGCCTGAGTTAGTATTTATTCAAGGATTCGCAGATTGACTACTTCTTTTCTGTATCAAAGAATGGTTAAGGACGTTCCCGGAAGCTTTGGAACTCTTTCCGAACCGGGTGGTACACCCAAGCCCCGTTTTGCATTGCAAGCAACCGTGAATTGGATGCGAGCGTTAGCAATACTTGTCCAAGATAAAGATATTGCGTCGATGGAAAATTTCTACCGGGAGAAGAATGTCACGAAGGCCAAACTCTGCGAACGTGCGGTCAACACTGTTTTCGAGCAGTTGCTTATGAGCCTACATCATTTGGCAGCTCTTCGTGCCATGGCTAGCTCCGGCCATAGCTTGGACCTATCTCGTGTAGCGATTGTGACGTGGTATTACGGAATCTATTGTGCTGCTAGCGCAATGGTTACTGCAAAGGATGGATCGTGGCAAGACAATCACACTGGCACTGCTGATCAGTGGGATCGTCAAATTGCAGCATGTAAGTTGATTCCACAACCATTCGATTTTAGATTGACAACAATGCTAAGGAAAGTGGCGGAATCGGAGATCGATGTGATTCGCAATGGTAGTAGCTTTAACGTAAATAGCCGCCCGACAAATAGCAACGAGGCAGTTGGAGCTTGTGCCTCCTACTTAAGTGGTACGCGCGAACATCGCGAGAAGCAGATCGGTAAGGAACTATTGAAGAAACACAAACTGAGTGATTTCCAAAAAACAAATGCCAAAAAAATCCGCGACGACATCCTTGCGAAAAAGACGGTTGGATTCATGCATCAGTCGTTCCGATATCGAGGTAAAGCAAACTATCGAGACGCGCTATTTCTTACATATCAAGCAAAAACAGAAAGTAAACTCCACGAATTTCTTACGGATATGGAGCATGTACTTAAGTTTTTTGTCTCAGCAGCCGGCGCTTATTGCTGTCGCCGAGTAGATAATGCAAATTGGACATCCTTTCTTGAGGATCTTGAAAGAAATTTTAGTCTTGCCGTTAAGCCGAAAGAAGTTTGGTCGTAAAAGCAAGTTCAAGATTGACGAATGCGGTTGTCCCCTGAGGTGACACAAAAAGTTAAGACACAGTTTGCCGTTGGCTAAAAATTTCTATGCCGACGGAGGCCTTTTGTTGCAGAATGAATGCCGGTTGGCGAAGCAGAGGCGAGCGCTGCAGGAGTGCAACTCGCCGAGGAATAACCAACCGGAAACTCATCGAGACGATGAGCCGGGGAGCGGCGATTTCGCTGCTCCTCGGTCGATCGCATCACATCGGATCGAAAGATTTCGCGATGCCTGAAAAAACTCATAGAGAAAGCCGCCGCGAAGCGGCCTCCTTGCAGTTGTTAGCCACCACTAGATTAGACTCGAACTCTGTCGGCGGCAGATAGCCCAAGGCCGAGTGCAGCCGTTTTTCGTTATACACTTTCTCGATGAAACGGCGGAGTGAACGAAGTACGTCGGGCAGATCGCGGTATTCCTGGCGGTAGACCTCCTCGTATTTCAGGGTTTTCATGAAGCTCTCCGTCCGCGCATTGTCGTACGGATTTCCCTTGCGGCTCATACTGATTTCAATGCCATGCTGAGCGAGCAGGCTGGTGTACTCGTCGGCTGCATACTGAACGCCGCGGTCGGAATGATGCACCAGGCCCGCTGCTACAGTACGGCGCGAAAGGGCCATCTTCAGTGCCGCAACGGTGAGCTTCGCCTCCAGTGTGCGGTCCAGAGCCCAGCCGATCACGCGGCGTGAGAAGGCATCCAGAACGACGGCAAGATACACGAACTCGCTCTCCAGCCGAATATAGGTAATGTCGGCAATCCAAAGCTGGTTGACGTTGGTCAGCTTCATCTCGCCGGCCAGGTTGGGATAGATGCGGAAGGCGTGCCGTGAATCGGTGGTAAGAATGAACTTCCGGCGCCGCAAACAGAGCAGATTATCCTCGCGCATGATGCGATGAACCCGCTTGGCGTTTACCACCCAGCCGCGTCGCCGCAATTCCGCAGTGATCCGGGGCCGGCCATAGCTCAGCATCTCGAGCGCGATTCGTTGGATCGCATCGCGCAGTTCCATGTCGCGTTCGGCAGGTGTGGCTCCCGGATCGAAACGGTAGAAGCCTCTTCGGCTCACGCCTGCCAGAGCACACATTATGTTCAATGGGCAGCTCGGCGTTGCTCATTTCTTGCCGGACCTGCTGGTAGATAGCGGCTTTCCAGGTAACGCCTGCAGCATCCGCTGTTCTTCGATGCGCTGCAAGCACCGTTTCAAAAAATCGATCTCCAATGCCTGCTGGCCGATTTTCCTCTCCAACTCGGCTACCCGGTTCTCGTCGGCTCCCTTTTTGCCCAACCCGGGAAACGCCTGTTCGGGTCCCTGCTGAAAATCTCGCCGCCAACGATGCAGCAGGTTCGGATTGATTTCACACGATCGCGCAACCGCGGCGATCGAAGCACCCCCATCTATCTGCCGCAATGCGGCAATCTTAAACTCTTTCGTGAACTTCCGGCGCGATAACCCCATGACTCAAATTCTCCATTCGCTGAATTTTGAGTCTTAACTTTTTGTGCCAAAAATGGGGGCAAGTCCAGAATCTCTGCTTGATCTACGAATCGCGAACTCGGAGCAGTGGTTTGCGTTAGCGATACCTACACTAAACATAAATCTTCCGCGCTTCAGAAAGGATTGTGGATCTTTGCTGCTGGGGATTAGCTTTTCTGTTTGCCCGAAACGGTATCCGCCAGTACGTTTCGCATCGAGAGGGGAGGTCGTCCGAGCAGGCGTTCCAGAGTAGGATCGACGGCGGCGAACTCGCCTTTGCGGCTGGTGGCAAACAGTCCTGATAACATGTTCACCGCAGGCTCGGGTAAATGGCGAGCGAGCAAGGTTTCCCGATACTGCGCGTCAGTGACGGTGACGCGTTTGATCTGACGCCCGGCGAGTTCGGAAGCGAGGGCGGCGATGGCGGTCAAGTCGAAGGATCCCGAGGCGGTGAGTGGAGGCGTTAGACCTTCGAGTTGTCCGTCCGTGGTGAGCGCGATCACGGCCGCCTCGGCCAAGTCAGGGTGAGTGGTCCAGGAGACAGGGCCGTCTTCTGGCGCTATGATCTGGTCCGTCTCGAGAAATTGACCCAGGAGCATGAGGCAGGAGCTTGCGTAGAAACCATTCCGCAGCGAGGTAAACGCCATTCCGGACTCCTTCAGAATGGCTTCGGTGGCGGCGTGGTCGGGCATGGGCGCGAACAGCGAGGCCGGATTGGAGCCCATGTGACTTGTGTAAAGTACGCGCTGAGCGCCGACGGCCTTGGCTGCCTCGATGGCGTGACGATGGTGCGCCACAGCATTCTCGCCGCTGCTGTTACTAGAGATAATTAGAACCTGCGAAGCGCCCTCGAAAGAGTGGAGTAGGCTGGCGGGATCTCCGAAATCTCCTTGCCGCACGCGAACACCGCGCTCGGCAAGGGTGGTTGCTTTCTCCGGGTGGCGAACACTGACGCCGACCTCCGCAGCGGGTACTTTTTGGAGGAGTTGCTCAGCGATTTCGTAGCCAAGTTTTCCAGTGGCTCCCGTGATGATGATCATGACGATCTCCTTGCGAATTGGGCGGTGCTCGGCACCGATGTTATCAACGATATCATACTATTTGTAACAATGGAAACGCGTGGCCGCGGATGGACGGTCATTCGATAGGGTGGTGGATGTGGCTAATCAACAACATGCCGGGCCGGGGCCTGCGGCTTCCAATGTGGCGGAAACGACGCTGGCCGAACGGGCGCGCACGCTTGCTTTTTTGGGAAGGATAGGAAGCCTTTCCACCCATTCGCGGAAGTTTCCAGGGCATCCGTTCGGGTCGTTGATGCCTTACGCGCTGGATGGGGAAGGACAGCCGGTGGTTTTTGTCAGCACCATGGCGATGCATACGCAAAACATGCTGCAGGATCCGCATGTCAGCTTGCTGATTGCGCAGGAGGAGGTTTCCGGCGATCCGCTGGGATCTGCTCGCGTGACGCTGGTAGGGACGGCGGTGAAGACTCCCGCGGAGGAGGTGAAGGAGCTCTACTTGACCAGGCATGAGAATGCGCGGTACTGGCAGGAGTTCAGTGACTTTGCGTTCTATCGGATTGCCATCGCGGGCGTTTACTTTGTGGGTGGTTTCGGCGTGATGGGGTGGATTGCCGCAGACGAGTACCTAAGCGCGGAGCCCGATCCTTTGGCGGAGGCAGCGCCTGGAATTATGCAGCATATGAATGAGGACCACGGCGACGCTCTTTTATTGCTGGCGCGGCGGCACTTGGATGCAGGAATCGAGGAAGCGCAGATGACGGCGATGGACCGGCTGGGGTTTCATCTGCGTTTGCGGTCCGGTGAGCGGGTGCATGGCGGACGGGTTGCTCTGGTGCGGGAGGCGAGAAACACGGGTGAGGCGCGGAACGTGTTGGTGGACATGGCGCGAGAGGCTCGGTCGGCTTAGGAAGCCGGACGGCTTTGCTTGGCTTGCTGTGCGCGTTGGCGGCCAGCGTACGCGGCCACCTTATGCTTGTTGCCGCAGATCTGCATGCTGCACCAGCGGCGGGAGCCTTTTTTGCTGGTGTCAAAGAAGTGCACAATACAGGATTCGCATTTGCGAAGGCGCGAGGGGTCCGCTTCCGAGAAGAGGCTTGCGGCGGCATCCGCCAGCGGTCCGAACGAATCTTCGGGCACCTGCAGAGGAAAGCGCCGCAATATTCGCATTTGCGCTCCCTCCGGGTATAGCTCGGAGATGGCGGGATGCCGGGAGAGCAGATGGTTGAGGTTCGTCCGGAAAGATTTACTGGGCAGTTTCCCTGCTTCCCATTCGAAGATCACCGAGCGCAGTTGCTCACGAAACTCCTTTAAGCGGTCGAGCACCCCAACCACGCCCGGGCGACGACTCCATTGAGCGATAGTGCCGTGGATGGATCGGGGCTCTATCAGGCTTGCCGCCGCCAGCCAGCGGACAACGGCTTCGATGTCGGGCAGAAGCTCCCGATCTTCACCATCGGCCACCAGCTTGGTATTGAGGAAGTCGAGACTCAGCTGATTGGCTACAAATAGAAACCCGTCTTTCCATTCCGATGGCGTGTTGTTCATCGTGCAGTGGTCTCGATAGTGAGCAGGGTAACACACCTTTAATGAATATGAATAACCTATGAATAATTCTGCCTTTAAAGCGCGCTCAGTTTAGAGCCAGTTGTTCTACACTCTTATTGAATCCTTTTAAAGGTGTGTATCGTCTGAGGAGAAAGCATGACTACTTATCAACGTGCCTCAGTTAACGGGCGGAGCATCTTCTATCGGGAGGCCGGTCCGAAGGATGCGAAAACGATTGTGTTGCTACACGGTTTTCCTTCGTCTTCGCATATGTTTCGCGATTTGATCCCTCAGCTGGCGGAGCACTTTCATGTCATCGCGCCGGACTATATCGGATTCGGATACAGTGACCAGCCCGATCCCGCCGAGTTTTCCTACACGTTCGATAACCTGGCGGAGCATGTGGAGAAGTTACTGTTCCAAGAGCTAGGGTTGAGGTCGTTCAGCATCTATGTTCAGGATTACGGGGCGCCGGTGGGGTTTCGCCTGGCGGTTCGGCATCCAGAGGCCATTGAGGGAATTGTAGTTCAGAATGGAAACGCTTATGCGGAAGGCATAGGTCCGGCATTTGCTCCGCTTGAGGCTCTCTGGAAGGATCGCAACGCGGAGACCGAGAAGGGAGTGCGGCAAATTCTCACGGCAGAGGTAACGAAGTTTCAGTATGTCCATGGCACTCGCGATGAGGCGCATATCAGTCCCGATGCTTACGCTTTCGATCAGCACCTATTGGATCGCCAAGGGAATGACGCCGTTCAGATCGAACTTCAATATGACTATCGGTCGAATTTGGCAGCGTATCCGGCGTGGCAGGAATATTTTCGTGAATACCAGCCATCGACGTTGATTGTTTGGGGACAGAACGATCCATTTTTCACGGTGGAAGGCGCGAAGGCTTACCAGGGCGATCTGCCGAAGGCCGAGCTGCACTTATTGGATACGGGGCACTTTGCTTTGGAAGAGGATGGCGAGGTGATTGCGGAACACATTAAACGTTTTCTGAGATAACTTTCCAGGCGTTGTCGTCGTGGCGCAGGCTGAGGGCGTTGGGCGGCGCGGGGGAAATCAGTGGCTCAGGGACACTAGAAGCTTGCCTCGGCACGCTGCGACCGGTTGCTCTCATTATTCTTCCGATCGACCGCGCTGATGTCGTACTGATAGGTCTTGCCGTGCTCTACATGGGTGTCGCTGTAAGTGGGAAGCGTAATAAGCTCACCCTGGCGTTCGTAAGGCCGCCCGTTGACCGAGCGGTAAACATAGTAGCCCTGCAGATCAGGATCCGTGCCGCGCTCCCAACTGACTTCGATGGAGGCCGGAGTGGCCAAGGCCGTCACTCCGACCGGAACTTTCGGCGGAAATGTATCGACGTTCTTCGATGCCGGAACGATCACGGGAGCAGACGGCAGGCTCTCCGCTGTATCCTTTACGGCCACTGCCGTGTACGTATAACCGGTGCCGTATTGGGAAGCCGTGTCGACGTAATCGCGCTTATCGGTTAGGGCTAAGAGAACCGGTGCTTTTTCACCCGCACCTTGCCGGAGTACGCGATGCTGCAACCCGGACGGACTTCGCGGCCAGGTGACGCGTATTCCTTCGCCGCTCGGCGCTGCTTTAATGACGGGCGGTTGCAATGGGGGGATGACTGCCAGGCGCACGATATTGGACCAGGAAGAGAAATGGTCGTTCTTTTTAACGGCGGTACGGACGGCAAAGGCGATCTGTCGATTCGCAAAATTTTCCACGGGAAGGGTATGCGTAATGGGCACTGGTGAAGTATCATCGGGATCGTCCACCGTCGGCGGCGTAAGCTCATACAGCGTGGCCGAGTCCGCCCAAGTGTCGAGCGCGAAGGGAGTTTTGTAAGCGCCAGCGCGAAAATCGATTTTCGAGAACCGTTTGATGGCAACGCTATCGGTCGTGCGGGGAGGAATGGAAAAGGTGATCAGCAGCTTGTCGCCACGCTCAATAACGGCCAAATCTCGAATGGCAACAGGAATTTCCGGCGACGGCGGAAGGATAGGCCCGATCTGGCCGCAGCCGACGTAGCCGCAGCTCACCAGAAACAGAGTCGATGAAAGAACAATCAGCGCAACCGGTCGCAACTAAAGTATGTACCTGCTTAGATCTTGATCTTTCACGATTTCGGCGAGCTGCTTCTTGACGTACGCCGCGTCGATCTTCACGTTTTTCTTCTTAAGGTCCGGCCCCTCGAAAGAGATCTCCTCCAGCAGTTTTTCCATGATGGTGTGCAGGCGGCGGGCACCGATATTTTCGGTGGATTGGTTGACTTGGGCGGCAACCCGGGCGATCTCGGTCAGCGAGTCCTCGGCAAACACCAGCTTGATGCCTTCGGTATCCAAAAGCGCCACGTACTGCTTCACCAATGCCGACTTCGGCTCCGTCAAGATACGAATGAAGTCGGCCTCGGTCAGTGACTTCAATTCAACACGAATGGGAAAGCGTCCCTGCAGCTCCGGTATTAGGTCGGACGGTTTGGAGACATGAAACGCGCCGGCGGCCACAAACAAGATATGATCCGTGCGCACAAAGCCATGACGCGTGTTGACGGTGGTCCCTTCCACAATCGGCAGAATGTCGCGCTGCACGCCTTCGCGACTGACATCGGGCCCATGGCCTCCTTCGCGGCCGGCGATTTTATCGATCTCGTCCAGGAACACGATGCCGTTCCGCTCGACACGCTCCAGCGCAATGCGAGTGACCTGGTCCATGTCGACCAGCTTCTGCTCTTCTTCCTGAATGAGATATTCCAGAGCTTCGGAAACGCGCATGTTGCGTTTTTTGGTACGCGGCCCGAACAATCCCGGAATGACATCTTTTAGATTGATGTCCATCTCTTCCAGGTTGCCGTTGGTGGAAACCTCGAAAGTAGGCCCGCGCTCCTTGACATCCACTTCCACCATGCGGTCGTCCAGCTTGCCGGCGCGCAGCTTCTCCCGCAGCTTTTCACGGGTACGCTCCGCACTTTCGGTCATCTCCGGCTGCGGCGGCATCAATAGGTCGAGCAAACGCTCCTCGGCTTGCTGCTCCGCCCGATCCGCCACCTGCTCCAAACGCTCTTCGCGCACCATGTCGATGGCGACGTCCACCAGATCGCGGATCATCGATTCCACGTCCCGGCCCACATAACCGACTTCGGTGAATTTGCTTGCTTCCACCTTGAGGAACGGCGAATTGGACAGCTTCGCCAACCGCCGCGCAATTTCCGTCTTGCCCACACCGGTGGGACCGATCATGAGGATATTCTTCGGCATCACCTCATCGGCCATCTCCGGCTCGAGCTTTTGACGGCGCACACGATTCCGCAAGGCAATGGCCACGGAGCGCTTGGCATCGGCCTGCCCCACCACATGTTTATCCAGCTCCAGGACGATCTCTCGAGGCGTGAGTTCGTCGAGCAGCGGCGATTCGTCGGCGGATTGCTGCGGAAGATAAATGACCACTATGTCAACTCCTCAAAAGTGACGCTTTCGTTCGTGTAGATGCAGACATTGGCGGCGATCTTCATCGATTTTTCCACCACCTCGCGCGCGCCCAGGCTTGTATTCTCCAGCAGTGCCAGGGCAGCACACTTGGCAAAGGCGCCACCCGAGCCAATGGCAGCGACCGGGGTATCGGGCTCGATTACGTCGCCCGTGCCACTGACGATATACATGTTCTCCATATCGGCCACTAACAACAATGCTTCCAAATGACGCAGCATTCGATCGGTTCGCCACTCTTTGGCAAGCTCCACCACGCTTCGGGGCAGGTTCCCGCTATGTTGTTCCAGCTTCCCCTCGAAACGGGAAAACAGTGCAAACGCATCGGCAGTGGAACCGGCGAATCCGGAGACGATCTGCCCGTTATAAAACTTCCGCAGCTTGCGCGCACTCCCCTTCAAAACTTCGTTTCCCATGGTGACTTGGCCGTCGCCGGCCAGCACCAATCTACCGTCGCGCCTCACGCAGAGGATCGTCGTCGAACGGATTCTTTTCATCATTAGATATCAAGTGCAAATCTGCCGCCGCGGCTGGTTGAAAAACAGGCCGATCGGGATTGCCTCTTCATTTCAGCATAGGATCAATAACGAACAGCGTGCCTTGCCGTTATCGAGGCGTCGTCCTGTTGGCCGAGTGTCGCGGGCGGGGTGATCGAGCTGCGGTCCGATTGCTACAGAAAAATGACAAACGCACCTGTCTTGTTGCATAAAAGACACACTCGAGGAGAAATAAAAGTCTTAAAATCAGTAAATTAGCAGGACAAGAAGGCTCTATCCTGCTATTCTGGCAGTTTCGTACATGCACTACGAAACCACCATTTCCCGTCCGGTGGAAGTGTCCGGGGTGGGGCTTCATCATGGGGCACCCGTCCATCTTCGGATCGCTCCCGCTCCGCCTGCTACGGGAATTGTATTTATCCGCACCGATCTGGAGAACGCCCGCATTCCCGCCAGCTGGGAATATGTGGAGCGTGTCAGCTACGCCACCAGCCTGATGCATCCACGAGGGATCTTCATCTCCACCACTGAGCATCTGCTCAGCGTCTTCTACAGCATGGGCATCGACAATGCTTTCGTCGAGCTCGACAACTTAGAAGTACCGATTCTCGACGGTAGCGGGCTGCCATTTGTCGACCTGTTACGCGAGGCTGGAACACATCGGTATCGGCGTCCGCGCCGGTATCTGCGCATCGTGAAGCCGGTGAGCGTGGAAAGCAACGGCAAGCGGGTGGCAATCCTTCCATCGGACCGGTTCGAGCTTCGCTGCTGCAACTTTTTTGAACATCCGATGGTGGGCGAACAGAGTTTGGAGCTGCACGTGACGCCGCAAGCGTATGCAAGCGAAATCGCCCCGGCGCGCACCTTCGGATTCGAATATGAGCTCGATCAGATGCGCGACATGGGCCTGATCCGCGGCGCTTCGCTGGAGAATGCAGTTTGTTTTACCAGAGAAAGCGTCGCCAATCCGGGCGGCTTGCGATTCATCGACGAATGCTGCCGTCATAAAGCGCTCGATTTGATCGGCGACTTGGCTTTGATTGGGCAACCACTCTTAGGGTTGGTGGTAGCGGAACGAGCAGGCCATGCCATGCACGTAGCGCTGGTGAACAAGATCATGTCCGATCCATCACTGTATGAGATCGTGACGCTGAACAAGAGCAAAGAGCAGCGCCCGCAAGCAATGGCGGCGCATGCGCTGGTGTCGTAAGCTGTCAGAGGTGTCGATGACCAGCGTACATCGGCGTAGATGTGCTCGGGAAATGGCGAAGAACTGGTGTTTCCTTGAAAAACAAGAAAGCCGCCGACCCAAACCCTTTCAGATTCGGATATCGGCGGCTTTTACGAGAGCTTATGCTTTCGACGGTATTACCAGCGCGATTGGCGACCACGGCCGCCACCGGAATCGGAGCGCCGGGCCCCATATCCGCCACCGCCGCCGCCCGTTGTTTTCGGACGAGCCTCATTCACGTTCAGCGCGCGGCCGTTCAATTCCGCTCCATTCAACTGAGCGATGGCTGTCTGCGCTGCGTCTGCTTCGGTCATTTCAACAAATGCGAAGCCACGGGGTTGACCGGTCTCACGATCGGTAACGACACTTACTCGTTCCACGCCGCCATAAGCAGAAAAGGCAGCTTGAAGATCATCTTGGGTAGTTTGATAACTGAGATTGCCGACAAATATGTTGGTCACAGTAATTCCTTTTATATGTAAATTTATCTTTGTCGGACTGCTCTAGAACCAGATTGGGAAGGCGAAAGTAGCGATCGGAAGGCACTCGAAGGGATATGACGGATGCGGCCAAAGACAATTCAAGTCTAGCAGATGTACCAAGAAAAATCCAACTGGACTTGAATTAGCCTATTTTGAAGCGGCAAATTGATGCTCTGCGCAGAAGTAACTCAGGATGGGCGCCAGACGATCGGAAGGAGGCGCTTCGATAGGCTTTTCACTCTCTTTGCGCTTTCCATAAGGCGAGGTTGGACTATTCAAAAGAGCTATCTTCCTGCTTTTTCTATCAATTAATTGCTAATGGTAGTATGCTCATATGAGCCACCGCCTTCAAGTTTTAATTCCGCCGCAACTGGACGCTTGCCTCTCGCGTGAGGCTCAGCGCAGTCGAGTCTCAAAAGGCGAGTGGGTACGTCGTGTTCTGGAAGCAGCAGTGGAACGACGCGGAGAGGCCGGATCCGCCGTGGAAAGGCTCGCGAGTCTTGACGCGCCTACGGCGAACATCGAACAGATGCTTGAAGAGATCGATGCGGGACGTTCGTGAAGGTCTTCGTAGACTCCAACATTCCTATGTACGTGGCGGGTGGGGAGCACCCCAACCGCGCGCTCGCCCGCCGGTTTCTAGATCGAGCCAGAGAACAAGCGATGGATATTTGCACGAGTACCGAAGTCTTGCAGGAGATTCTCTATCGTTACTCCGCGTTGGGAAGGTCCACTCTGGCTAGGCAAGTCTACGATCTATTTGTCGACATTTGTCCCTCTGTACTGCCGGTGACAATTGCAGAGACAGACAAGGCCCGTGACTTGCTCGTGAAAACTCAAGGAATATCGGCGCGCGACGCAATTCACGCAGGTGTCATGCTGAACAACAAAATTGTTTCAATTGCCACCTTTGACGCGGGGTTCGACCGAATCGCAGGAATAAAACGATTTCCGCTGTTGGATAAGGGGAAAACGCGCGGCAATTACCAATGACTATCCTTCACTGAATCGGCGAGCTATACAAAGTACTCAATTTTCTTCAGATTCCCTCTCACTTTCGCCGCTTCGCTTCCGCCACCCGCGCCACCAGCGAACCGATCTCGATGACCGGCATCAGCGACTGACTATTCGCCTCGGCATACCGTCCGCTAGCGGCCCGTTGCCGTAACTCCTCGTTTAAATTCTGCACGAAGCCTTCCATCTGCTTTTGCATGGCTTCCATCTTTTCACGCATGTTCAGAATGATTTCTACCCCGGCCAAGTTCACTCCCAACTCGCGCGTCAATTGCAGAATCACTTCCAGCCGCTCCAAATCTTCATCCGTGTACAGCCGCGTATTGCCCTCGCTACGCGAGGGGCGCAATAGACCCTCGCGCTCATAGAGCCGCAGTGTTTGCGGGTGGATTTCATACTGCTCGGCCACCGCCGAAATCATATAGGCCGCTTTGCTCTTTGTCTTGGTCATAAGATACTCCTTCTGCCCACTCGCCTACCCTGCCGTCGGTTGCACCTCGCTCCAAATACGGGCGCGGACGTCCTCTGTTTGTACCTGCGCCAGGTCGCGTAGTAACTCCCGCGTCCGCTCGTCCTGCACCTTAGGCGCCTGCAGCACCATCTCGACAATCTCGTCGCCACGCGTGTTCTTCCGCGCATTGAACACGCCCTTCTCCCGCAGTCGGAACTTCTGCCCGTTCTGCGTTCCCTGCGGAATCTTCAACAGCGCCCGCCCGTCGATGGTCGGCACTTCGATCTTCGCCCCAAGCCCGGCCTCGCTCACCGTCAACGGCACTTGCACGCGAATCGTATCCCCATCGCGCTTGAAGAACGGATGCTCCTCGACGCGGATGGTGATATACAGGTCGCCTGCTACACCGCCGCCGACGCCCGCATTGCCTTTCCCGGCCACGCGCAGCCGCGACCCCGCCGCCACGCCCTGCGGAATCCGCACCTCCACCGTGTCCTGTCGCGAAACCCGGCCTTCTCCCCGGCAGGTGGGACATGCATTGCGCAAGCGTCCCGTGCCGCCACAACGTGGACACTGCAGATTGAACTTCATCGCCCCGGCCATCTGCGTCACCGATCCGCTGCCATCGCACTCCGGGCAAATCGTGACGCCTGTTCCCGCCGCGCCTGTGCCGTGGCAGGTCTCGCAAATCTCCTGGCGGGTGATGTTCAGCTTCACCTGCGTTCCCCGTATGGCTTGCCAGAAATCGATATTCAAGCCATACTCCAGGTCGGCGCCGCGCTCCGGTTCAATGCTTCCTGCTCCGGCGCCCGCCGCGCCGCCGCCGCCGCGAAAGAACTGGCTGAAAATATCACGAAATCCGCCCGCGCCTGCGCCTGCACCCGGACCATAACCACCCGCCGATTCCCGTGCTCCGCCGCCCGCGGCCTGCTGCTGACGCAAATACTCGCTAAAGTCGAAGCCGCCGAAACCCGGGCCGCCAGCTCCCGACCCTGCCGCGCCGCCTCCCCCGTTCGGAGGAATATTATCGGAATAAAAGCCGTACTGATCGAATACCTTCCGCTTACTCTCGTCGCTCAGCACGTCGTATGCTTCCTGAACCTTTTTAAAGCGCTCTTCGGCCGCTTTATCGCCGGGGTTCAAGTCAGGATGATACTTCCTCGCCAACTTCCGGTACGCCTTGCGAATCTCATCCGAGCCGGCGCCGCGCCCCACCCCCAAGGTCTCGTAGTAATCCTGTTTTGTTGCAGAAGCCATGTTTTTCTCTTACGAACTAAAAAAATGGCGGCCTCCAGTGTCTGCAGACCGCCGATTTTTCGCTTAACTAACTGACACGCGCGAATGATCGCCGTCGCGCTTACTTCTTATCTTCGACGTCCACAAACTCGGCATCCACCACGTCCTCTTTAGGAGCGGTGCTGCCTTGCGCGCCGTTCGAGCCCGGGCTTTGCGCGCCGCCCGCTGCTCCATCCGGCCCACCGGGACCCTGCGACTTGTACATCGCCTCGGCCAGCTTGTGGCTTGCCGTCGTCAACGCATCCGTTGCCGAATTGATCTGCTCCGGATTGCCTTCCGACATCGCCTTCTTCGCGTTTTCCAGCGCCCCTTCGACTTCCTTCGCGTCCGAATCGGAAATCTTCTCGCGGTGCTCTTTCAACATCTTTTCGACGTTGTAGATCATGGCATCAGCCCGGTTCCGCGCCTCGATCTCGTCCTTCTTCTTGCGGTCGTCCGCCGAATTCGACTCCGCGTCGCGCGCCATCTTCTCCACCTCGTCCTTGCTCAAGCCCGACGAAGAGGTAATGGTGATCTTCTGTTCGTTGTTGGTGGCCCGATCCTTCGCCAACACGTTTAAAATACCGTTGGCGTCGATGTCGAACGTCACCTCGACTTGCGGCACGCCGCGGGGAGCCGTTGGGATGCCCACCAGTTGGAACACGCCCAGCATCCGGTTATCTCGCGCCATCGCGCGCTCGCCCTGGTAGACCTTGATCTCTACCGACGTCTGGTTATCCGCCGCCGTCGAGAACGTCTCGCTTTTCTTCGTTGGAATGGTCGTGTTGCGCTCGATCAATTTGGTGAAGACGCCGCCCAAGGTCTCAATACCTAGTGAGAGCGGGGTCACGTCCAGCAGCAGCACATCCTTCACTTCGCCGCCGAGCACGCCGCCCTGCACCGCCGCTCCGATGGCCACCACCTCGTCCGGGTTCACGCTCTTGTTCGGCTCCTTGCTAAACAGATCGCGTACCATCTGCTGCACTTTCGGAATACGCGTCGAGCCGCCGACCAATACTACTTCGTCGATGTTCTGGGGCGTCATTCCCGCATCCTGCAATGCTTGCTTACAAGGACCGATTGTGCGCTGCAGAATATCATCAATCATCTGCTCGTAACGCGCCCGCGTCAGCTTGATCGTCAAATGCTTCGGACCGCTGGCGTCCGCCGTCAAGAACGGCAGGTTGATCTCGGTCTCCAGCAGCGTGGACAGCTCGATCTTCGCCTTCTCCGCGGCTTCCTTCAGCCGCTGCAACGCCATCTGGTCTTTCGACACATCGACGCCCTGGTCCTTCTTGAACTCCTGAATCAACCAATCTATAATCCGCTGGTCGATGTTGTCGCCGCCCAGGTGAGTGTCGCCATTGGTCGACTTGACTTCGACCACACCGTCGCCCACTTCCAGAATCGAAACATCGAACGTACCGCCACCAAAGTCGTACACTGCGATGGTCTCGTCCGTCTTCTTATCCAAACCATAGGCCAGCGCCGCCGCGGTCGGCTCGTTGATGATACGCATCACTTCCAGACCCGCGATCTGCCCGGCGTCTTTGGTCGCCTGACGCTGCGCGTCATTGAAGTAGGCCGGCACGGTAATCACCGCTTTGGTGACTTTTTCGCCCAGATAGGCCTCAGCCGCTTCCTTCAGCTTGCCCAAAATCATCGCTGAAATCTCAGGCGGAGAATATTTCTTCCCTTGGATCTCTACACGGGCATCCCCGTTATCACCCGAGACCACCTTATAAGGGACAAGCTTCATTTCCTCGCTGACTTCGTTAAAGCGGCGACCCATAAACCGCTTGATGGAATAAATCGTGTTTTCCGGATTCGTGACCGACTGCCGCTTTGCAACTTGTCCGGCCAAACGCTCTCCACTTTTGGTGAAGGCCACGACCGATGGCGTCGTCCGGCCACCCTCCTGATTCGGGATCACCGCCGGCGAACCGCCCTCCATTACCGCCACCACCGAATTGGTGGTTCCCAGGTCAATTCCGATAATCTTACTCATGTGTTTGTTAAACCCTCTGCCATTTCACTGCCCCGTTGTGCCTTGCGGCACAGGAGCAATCTTAGCACAACTCCAGTATGCAATATGAGTGGATGGTTGTCAACTCTAATTACGATTTCCTTGGTAGGAATTTTCGCATTCTCGGCCTCGGCCCAGCCTGTCACCCTGACCGTCGCCGCTGCTGCCGATCTTGCCAACCTCGAGCCGGACCTGTCGGCTTCGTTCCGTCGCTCCGAGCCGGGGATTACCCTTCGTTTCGTCACCGCCAGCAGCGGCGTCTTGTCCCACCAGATCCAAAATGGCGCCCCCTACGACGTCTTCCTCTCCGCTAACGCGCAATATGTTGATCGATTGGCTGCGAGCGGTAAACTTCGTCCCGATTCGGTCGCTACCTATGCTCTCGGCGTCCTCGGCATTCTTTGGAAAGACGGCAAATCCCACCCTTTTCATGATTTAGCAAAAGATTGGATGCGTTTCGTAGCGCTGCCCAACCCCAAGCTCGCGCCTTACGGCGTGGCAGCGGTAGAGGCCCTGGAACACGCCGGCATTTGGAAGCAGGTCCAACCGAAGGTGGTGTACGGCGAAAACGTCCGCGAAACACTTCAGCTCTTCGGAAGCGGCAATGCCGACGCGGTTCTCACGGCCGCTTCTCTCCTCGGAGGCAAAAACCCCGATCTAGTTCCCGCCTCCTGGCATAAGCCCATCGTTCAGGAAGCCGCCGTGGTCACGGGGAGCAGCAATCAGCAAGCGGCAGCCCGGTTCCTGATTTTTTTGAAAAGCCCGGCCGCCCGCGTTGTTTTCGCGAAGTACGGCTTCAGAACACAGTAGCTCCAAAGTGCACGCTGTAAGCATCGTTAGTACACTGAATCAAGGTATGGCGAAAGAGTACATTGAAGAGCGTAACGGCAACTATTACGTTACCGGCACGCGAGTTTCCCTGGACTCCATTGTTCATGCGTTCAAGCGAGGGGACTCTCCCGAAACTATCTGTCAGAACTTCGAACTTCTCTGCCTGGAAGAAGTTTACGGTGCCATTGTGTATTACCTTGCAAACTATCTCGATATCGATGCCTACCTACTTCGCCAGAACGAAAAGTGGGCCGAAGGAAAGCACCAGGCCGAAAAGTTACCCGCCGATTTGCGCAACAGGTTAATGCGAATTCGAGACGAGATGCATGCCAGTCGCCTATCGTGAGAGTTCGCTATCTCGCTGATGCCGATCTTAATAAAGCGATTGTGAGTGGAGCCTTGCGCCGGGAGCCATTGCTGGATTTCCTCAGCGCGCGGGCGGCTGGATTGCGCGGCATGCGTGATCCAGCCGTCCTTGAGCTTGCAGCGAAACAGCAGCGATTGCTCGTGAGCACTTGAGCGGCATGTATCACCGCAACGGATTTAAATTTGTACCATTGATACGAGAATAGAATGGCTTCACGTGTGATTTAGACATTCTGTTTCTGCGACGAGATAATCCAGGAAGCTTGGTTAGCGGCGGCGGAGACATCGACAACCGGATTAAGGTTTTGTTTGACGGCTTAAAGATGCCGTCAAACACCGCTGAGTTGGGCGGAGCTACTCCGCAGGCTGACGAAGATCCGTTCTTTTGCCTACTAGAAGACGACAGCCTTCTCACTGGCATACGGATCACAACGGATCGCCTATTGAAGCCGCTATCTGACACGGGGAAGAAACATCATGTATATATTGTTTTACATGTAACGATAGTTGATCCGCTTGCCGTGTTTCACAATCGGGTACTTGTTTAGGCTGGCGCTTTCGGCAATCCTAGAGGGCGCGGCTATTTTTCGTTGGTAAAAAGTCTCCAAAACTTAGTCTGTATATCTCTGGAAATTGGCTTCTGGCTTCTAATTCCTATACCGTGTTCTTCGTATAACACTTCAACGAACGACGCCGGGTAGTATCCCGATTTTTGTGTAAGTCGCTATTCTCCAGTTTTGTTCCTTTCTTAGATCTTAAGAGTTGCTCTTCCTCATTCGTTAACGAGGAGCCGGAGCGCCGGAGGCGCGGAGGCTTTTCGTTAACGGCCGGCTCTCGCCGCGGCGGCCTCGATCCGGTCACCCCACAGCAGCAGGAAATGGTTCAGGGATGTGCGCCAGTTGGGAGCCGCGCGCCAGCGTTGCGCAATGTTGCGTAGCGCCAGGTACAACAGCTTGAGTGCGGACTCCTCGCTCGGAAAGGACGCTCGGCTCTTGATCACTTTGCGCAACGTCATGTGCAGCGATTCGACCACATTGGTGGTATAAATCGCCCGCCGAATCTCTTCCGGATAAGCAAACTGCGGGCTGATGCCGGCCCAATGCCGACGCCACAACTTGCCGATCGCTGCGTACTTACTGTTCCAGCGCTCTTCGAAGTTGTCCAGTGCCGCCATTCCCGCTTCGGCCGTCGGCGCGCGGTAGATACCGCGCAGATCCTCGGCCACCGCCTTGCGTTCTTTCCAGTTCACATACGCCAGACTGTTGCGCACCATGTGCACAATGCAAAGCTGCACCTCGGTACGCGGGTATACCGTTGCGATCGCGTCCGGGAAGCCCTTCAAGCCGTCCACGCACGCAATCAGGATGTCCGCCACGCCGCGATTACGGATCTCGGTTAGGATCTGCAGCCATAGCTTGGCTCCTTCTGTCGCGCTGGTCCACAGTCCCAGCACTTCTTTCGAACCCTCCATGGTCACACCGATCGCGACGAACACCGCCCGGTTCTCCACCCGGCCCTCATGCCGCATCTTCACCACCAGCGCATCCAGATACACAATCATGTAAAGCGGTTCCAGCGGACGACTTTGCCATACGCGCACCTCATCCATCACTTCTTCGGTGACCTGGCTGATCAGCGTGGCGCTGACGTCCACGCCATAAATCTCGCGCAGGTGCGCCTCAATGTCGCGCGTGCTCATGCCGCGCGCATACATCGAAACGATCTTATCGTCGAAGCCCGTCCAACGACGCTCGTGCTTGGGCAGAATCTGCGGCTCGAAGCTTCCGTTGCGGTCGCGCGGTACTGTGATCTCGACCGGACCGAAGTCGCCCTGCACCCTCTTCCGGCTGTTGCCGTTGCGGTTGTTGCCGCTGCCGCGACCCTCTGCCTGCCCTTTCTCGTAGCCGAGGTGATGCGTCAACTCAGCATTCATGGCCCGCTCCAGCAGCGCTTTCGTCAGCTGCTTCAGCAGCCCATTCGGGCCCACGATCTCTTCCGTCTTCTTGCCCTTCAGCAGCTCATCCAAAGCCGCTTCCAGTCTACTTCCTTCTTCTGCCATTCCGTTCTCCTATTCTCGGAGAATGCTTCTTACACAAAATGTTTTACACCCTCCAACGCCGGTTTTTCTCAAGCCCTTAGAGAACCGGTACGCTTCTTGACTGAACTGTTTCCACTTCTCTTCGGCATCCAGCGTTCCATCAACCATTTCAACTATCTTTTCCGGAGATAAATGAACGGAGTAGTGCGGCACAACTGAATCGATCTCTTCTATGATCGCCTTCGAGAATTCTATATCTCTACCGACCAGTGCTGAGTACACGCAGTATGCAAGCATATCCGCCGCCTGTAATGGCGGTATACCCAATTTAGTCCCTGTGCCGATAGCGCCGATCTTCGCTGTGTTTATACGAGTCGGATCGCCGGGGGGCGAAATGTGTTTATTCGCGCCCGGCATTACTACTACCCTGCCTATCCCTGTCACATCGAGTTCTTCGAGTTCTTTCTGCCGGAAGCGAACAAGGTCGAGCGCTTGCCCCACGTTCTTGTGCCCTTGTTCGAAAAAGATCGCCACGCGATTGTTTCCTGGGCGAAGCTCCTGCACTTTAGCCACTGAGATTGCGGCAAGTCCAGCACCACACGTTGCAAACGCTATCCCGAAGTCACTGCGGAACTTGGGACTAGTAATGCGGTCGTAGTGATTGGGACTGACTATCGAAAACGATCCGAATAGCGCAGTCTCTTTTATGAGGCTCAACAACGAGCCAAGCAGATCGTGCCGCGTCTTTTCAGAAAAAGGTGCGAGAAGGGTTGACTGGAACTCTGCCTGAACGCCTTCATGTGAATATGGGTGATCCCGTAAGATTTCAACAAGCTAGTCCATCTTGTCGAGAAGTCCGCCCACTTATCTATCTCGGCAGTATAACCAGCTATCACCAAAAACTTCTTATTGTGGGTTCCGCTTTCATCGAAATAAGAGGCAAACACGCTTACGGTGCCTCCTTCAATTGGCGAAAACCCCGTTTGGGCGTAGCTAATTCTAGGCAAGACATGAACGCTATTATCTCTACGCCCTCCGAGAAGCTCCCTAGTCACTTCCTGCTCCCTGGAGTGGCTGGTTCCTAATATACGTGTTCTGTAGGGATAATTACCAATCGCGAAGCAAAAGTTGATAACATCACAGGCGATGTGGGCGCCGGTCTATTGGACGTGGGTTATCTCAGAGCTTCTTATCTTGATTGTTACCCGCACCAGGAAAGGGGGAGGAAGCGTCCGCGATCGCGGCTCGTTGCTTCTCCTTTGGCCGGTTATTATCGCTTCCCTCTTTGCCGGCACGTGGTTTGGGGAAACGCATCATCACACAATCTTCCACGGCGCATACGGGGTGCGCCCCGCAAGCACAGCGCTACTAGCGGCAGGCCTCCTTCTCCGCTGGACGGCCGTTCTGAATCTCGGAAAGGCTTTCAGCGCCAATGTCGCGATTCGTACCACGCAAACACTCCAGAAATCCGGCCTGTTTCGTTTTGTTCGTCACCCCTCCTACTCCGGCCTTCTCATCATCTTTGCCGCGATTGGGTTGCACACACGAAACTGGATCGGCTTTGCGCTCGTAGTCGCTCCGACAACAATCGCACTTCTGTATCGAATCAGTGTGGAGGAAGCTGCGCTGCGCGAAGCCTTCGGGGAGGAATACGCCGCTTACAGCAAGACCACCAAATGTTTGATCCCCGGCCTGTACTGAAGAATCAACCCCGTTGTCCTTGGGACCATCCCTCAACCAGCGCCCCCCCCGAAATACTGCGGTTGACCTGCCCTTGAAAGAGTGAATAAAAGTTCCCGGCTGTCGCGCAGCTTGCGCTCGGTAAGAAAACTCCCCACCAGTTCCTCGCTTCGCCCGCCGCTGTAAAAGTCGGCGGTGTCGATAAAGTTGCCGCCAGTATCCACGTAGGCGTCAAAGATAGCGCGAGACACACCGTCGGTTGAACCCCAGCCTTTATTGCCGAACGTCATCGTTCCCAGAGCAAAGGGGGCTTACCGGAAGGCCCGAATGGCCGAGAGTGCGAAGGTGAGAGAGTTCCAAAACCTAGGTTCTCATGAGCGTGTCCGTGCACAACGCCGCAAACAAATCTTCCCGACACCCTTTACGCCTTCGGATGCGCCCGGTCGTAGACCGCCTGTAGATCCCGGAGCGAGACCTGCGTGTACTTTTGCGTCGTCGATAGGCGGGCATGGCCCAGCAATTCTTGAATCGCCCGCAAGTCTGCTCCGTCGCTCAAGAGATGAGTCGCGTAGGCATGCCGGAAACTGTGCGGGTGCACGGTGGAATCGCCGGTCACAAGCAGCGCGTAAAATTTCACCAAACGACGCACCTGCCGATCACCCAGCCGTTTTCCGCGTCCATTCAAGAACAGCGCCGTCTCCTCCGGCGCAGGCGAACGCTTTTCCAGATAACGGTTTACAGCGTCGATGGCTCGTTCTCCCACCGGCACTTGGCGTTCCTTATCGCCTTTGCCTTTTACTTTCAACCAACCGCTGGAGAGGTCCAAATCGGCCAGATCGATTCCGACCAATTCCCCAACACGAATGCCGCAGCCGTAGAGTAGTTCCAGGAAAGCAATATCGCGTTCCCGTGACGGCTTTTCCGTTAGCTCGCCGGCCTCGATCGCGTCTAGCATACGGTTTGTTTTCTCGGCGCTCATCACTTGCGGCAGTTTTTGACCGGGCTTGGGAGTCCGCAACCGCGACGCCGGGTTGGTGTCGCAAATTCCTTCCCGGCGGAGAAATTTGAACATCGCCCGCACGGCCGCTATTTTTCGGCGAATGGAAAGGGTGTCCAAGCCCCGGTCGTACAAACTGGCCAGCCATTCGCGAAGCAGCGGCAAATCGATCTGCTCCAGCCCGGGAGGGCTTGCTTCGGGAGGCGTGCAGTAATCCCGAAGCTGCAGCAGGTCCGATTGGTAATTTCGCAGCGTGTGTTTCGACGCGCCGCGCCGCGCCAGTTCAGCTAGATACTGCGCAATACATTCGTTCAGAGATGCCATTCAAATGTTCATCCATGGCCGCAGCGGCCCGGCGGCACACCTCGGCATGACGCGCCTGCTTATCGCGCCGGAACTTCCGCTTCGTTTCTTCATCGAGCGCGGGCAGCAAATCGAAGGTGATATTCGCGGGCTGAAAACTGTGGGGGTCGGCCTGGGTAATGTAATGACAAAGACTGCCCAGGGCGGTCTCACGCGGAAATGCCGCAAGCTCACCATCGCGTTCGTTTCGTAAGACCAGTGCCGCCGCGTTGCGCCCTGCAATCAAACCGGTGGCAATCGATTCGGCGTAGCCCTCTACCCCGGAAATCTGGCCCGCGAAAAACAGCCTGGGCTCGTTTCGTAGTTGCAGCGTCGGTGTCAACAATGTCGGCGAGTTGATGTAGGTGTTGCGGTGCATCTGCCCGAACCGGACGAACTCGGCATTTTCGAGCCCCGGGATCAAACGAAAGACCCGCGCCTGATCGCCGAACCGCATATGGTTTTGAAATCCGACTAAGTTATAGCTATCGGCCCGCTGGTTCTCCTGGCGAAGCTGGACGGCGGCATAGGGCCAGCGTCCCGTCCGGGGGTCGTCCAAACCGGCGGGCTTCATCGGTCCGAACCGAAGCGTATCCCGGCCGCGCCGGGCAATCTCCTCGATGGGCAGGCACCCCTCGAAGTAAGGCGTTTTGTCTTCCGGAATATGCGCCTCATATCGCCCGGCTTCCACTAACGCATCGATAAAAGCGCCATACTGCTCCTTGTTAAAAGGGCAGTTGACGTAGTCGTCGGTCCCGTCCAGCGACTTACCCCAGCGGGAGGCTCGGAACGCAACCGACAGGTCGATAGAATCCGCCGCGACGATCGGGCTGATGCTGTCGTAAAAGAACAGCCGGTGGGAACCGGTTCGCTGCCCGATGTCCTCCGCCAGCGCATCGCTTGTCAAAGGCCCGCTGGCGATGATCGTTATGCCGGACTCAGGAATCCGCGTCACCTCTCCACGGCGAATTTCGATGCGGGGATGCGCTTCCAAAATCTTCGTGATGGCAGCCGAAAACAAGCTGCGATCCACGGTCAGGGCGTGACCGCCCGGCACTCGCGCCTCCGCCGCCGCTTGCAGAAGCATCGAGTCCAAGCGCCGCATCTCCTGCTTCAACAGCCAGGGCGCGGAATGCACCTGTTCGCTCTTGAGGGAGTTACTGCAGACCAGCTCTCCAAAAGAATCTGTTCGATGGGCGGGCGTTCGTTTATGCGGGCGCATCTCATGTAGAACGACCTCCGCGCCGGCCTCTGCCGCCTGGTAGGCCGCTTCGCAGCCCGCCAACCCCGCCCCGATAATCTGTATACGGTCCAAGTCTTATCTTATAGAGCTACTGCAAACTAGAACGACTCTCGATGTTCTCCGAAGACTGCTCGCAGCACATCGGAGATCTCGCCGACCGTGGCCATGACCCGGCAGCACTCCCAAATATGCGGCATCAGGTTTTCCGTTCCCTGCGCCGCTTGCCGCAGGCTCGCCAAAGCCGATTGCACCGCGTCAGCGGATCGAGATTGACGCACGTCTTGCAATCGTTGGACCTGCAGCCGCTCTAACTGCGGATCCAGACGAAATGGGGGAAGCGGAGCGCCGGCATCGGACTGAAATCGATTCACGCCGACGACAATCTGCTCGTTCTTCTCTACCCCCCGCTGGTACTGGTAGGCAGAGTTTTGGATTTCACCCTGAATGTAGCCGCGCTCGATCGCGGAAAGAGTACCGCCGAGAGCGTCGATGTGCGCGAGATACTTGCGGGCGCCGGCCTCGATCTCATCGGTCAGGTTTTCGATATAGATGCTGCCGCCGAAAGGATCGGGAACGGACGCGACGCCGCTTTCGTAAGCAATGACCTGTTGCGTACGCAGCGCGACTCGCGCCGATTGCTCGGTCGGCAGCGACAGGGCTTCATCCTGTCCATTGGTATGCAGCGACTGCGTCCCGCCGAGCACGGCCGACATAGCCTGCAGCGCCACTCGCACGACGTTAAGCTCCGGCTGCTGGGCGGTCAACGTGGACCCGCCGGTCTGGGTATGGAAGCGCAAAGCACAGGAGCGGTCTAGTTTTGCGCCGAAACGATCCCGCATCAGACGCGCATAGAGCCGCCGGGCGGCACGAAATTTGGCAATCTCTTCCAGGAAGTTGCTATGCGCGTTGAAGAAGAAGCTCAAGCGCGGAGCAAACGCATCCACGTCGAGTCCCGCCGCCACTGCTGCCTCGATGTACGCAGTTGCATTCGCCAATGTAAAAGCCACTTCTTGGATCGCGGTCGAGCCGGCTTCCCGAATATGGTATCCGCTGATGGAGATGGTGTTCCATTCCGGCAGCTCGTTCCCCGCCCAGGCAAACAGGTCGGTGATGATGCGCATGGCCGGCCGGGGAGGATAGATATAAGTTCCGCGCGCAACATACTCCTTTAATATGTCGTTCTGAATGGTCCCCGAAAGTTTCTTCCTGTGCGCGCCTTGCTGCTCCGCTACCAGCACATAAAGGCATAGCAAGATGGCGGCAGTAGAGTTGATGGTCATGGACGTCGTGACCTTTTGGAGATCGATCCCCTCGAAAAGAAGCCGCATGTCGGCCAGCGAGTCAATTGCCACGCCCGTGCGGCCCACCTCACCCATCGCTAACGGATAGTCCGAGTCCATGCCCATCTGCGTCGGTAGATCGAATGCAACCGAAAGCCCGGTGATTCCCTGCGAAAGCAGAAATCGGTAGCGGCGATTACTCTCTTCCGCCGTCCCGAAGCCTGCATACTGGCGCATCGTCCAGAGTTTGCGACGGTACATCTCCGCATGGATGCCGCGGGTAAAAGGAAACTTGCCGGGCTGCTCGGGGGTGGACAACAAGATTCCTACTTGCGGGAGAGCTTACGGGCACGCCAGAAGGAACTAACGCCGAAAGACAGCATCAATATGCCAAACAGTAAGGAAATAAGAAGCTGGCCGCTGCTCTTATTATCGGTTCCCAGCAACCGATAAAATTTGTAAGCCTGGGAGAGCGCCCCCAAGGCAAACGCCAAAAAAATCAACCCGATGACCTGGTTCCAGATGATCTGCGCCGGGCGGACAACATGCGGCACCATATGCCGGGTAAATTTGCGCGCATGATCGGCGTTGACATACTTGGCGAAATTGCGCATTCGCCCCAGGTTGATCACGTCCTCATCCTAACATCGGTTTGCGACTTAAATCTGGTCAAGCGATGTAAATGATTCCAAAATCTCGATCGGCGCATCTTATCCTAAAGACGGCACATGGCGGAGTTAACCCTCGACAAGCTATCCAAGACTTACCGGGGTGACATCTGTGCAGTGAAGCCTACCGACCTTCAGGTGGGCGACGCGGAATTTATTGTTCTGGTAGGCCCTTCCGGCTGCGGGAAGACGACCTTACTCAGGATGATCGCAGGTCTGGAAACGCCGTCTTCCGGCACCCTGACGCTGGATGGCAAAGTGTTAAATCACGTAGCGCCCAAAGATCGCGATTTGGCGATGGTCTTTCAGAGCTACGCGCTTTACCCGCATCTGACCGTCCGGCAAAATCTAGAGTTCGGGCTTCGCATGCGCAAGGTGCCTTCGTCGGTATCCGACGAAGCAGTCCAACAAGCAGCCGAAATGCTGGACATCGTCAGCTTATTGGATCGCCGGCCGGGTCAGTTGTCGGGTGGACAGAGACAAAGGGTAGCACTGGGCCGAGCTGTTGTTCGCAAGCCAAAACTTTTCCTGTTCGACGAACCGCTGAGCAACCTCGACGCGCAACTTCGTACCACCACGCGCGCCGAGCTTCTAAAATTGCAACGGCGATTGCAAACGACGACCATTTACGTCACGCACGATCAGTTGGAGGCGATGAGCATGGCCGACCGGCTGATCATCATGAAGGACGGCGTGATCCAGCAGCAAGGTCCGCCGCTAGAACTATACCGAAGGCCGGCGAACCGATTTGTGGCCTCTTTTATCGGTACTCCACCGATCAACATCCTGCCGGTGACGCTGATTGATGGCGATGAGATCTTCATTGAAAACCAGATGCTGCGGCTTCCCTCCTCCAGCGGTCATATCGGGCAGTTTTTTCTGGGCGTGCGGCCCGAGCACTTCAAGTTGACGCTTGCCGGGCAGCAAAGTCCGAACACTTATGTGACCGCTATTATCGATTTCCTGGAACCGCTGGGTAATGAGATCCTTGCGACTTGTTCGGTTGGTTCTTCTTGCATTATTGTTCGTCTGGATCCTCAACAACCGTTCGCGATCAACCAGAAAATCAGCTTACAGATTGTTTGGGATCACAGTTTAGTGTTCAACCGGGAAACAGGCGCGAGCTTGGGCCTGCTACTTGATGCCGGACCGCGTAATGCCTTGGACGAAGTAGCGCTGCAGGGCCACGAACAAGAGTAAGACCGGCACAATGGCCACGATGGAAACAGCCATGATGCTGGTCCAATCGGTGGCATACTCTCCCTTCAGCAGATTGAGCCCGACCGGCAAAGTCAGGGCGTGCTTTCCCTTTAGGACGACCAACGGCCAGGCGAAATCGTTCCACCTGCCGAGGAAGTTCACCAGCAAAAGCACTGCAATAACCGGCTTGCTAAGGGGAACAACGATGCGCCAGAAGATGGACCACTCGCTTGCGCCGTCCAAGCGCGCCGCTTCCAGTAACTCGTCCGGTAGGGCCTCAAAAAACTGAATTGCCAGAAACACTCCGTAGGCTTCGGCGGCCCTGGGCAAAATCACTGCCCAATAGGTATCCAAGCCGCGCATACCGGCTATGATCAAGAACTGCGGCACCAAGAGTACCTGCGTAGGAATGACGATGGTGCTGATCAATACTGCAAACAGAACATTACGTCCACGAAAGCGGAATTTAGAAAAGGCGTAGGCAGCAGACAGATCGAGAAAGCTGGTGAGCACGCAACCGGCCACTGCTATGACCAGGGAGTTCAGAAACCAGTCCTGCGCGGGATAAAGCCGCAGCGCGTTAAGATAGTTCCCCCACACAAAGTGAGAAGGCCATAGATGAAGCTGCTGCGAAAAGATCTCTGCTTTCGGCCGAATGGAGGTGGCAAACATCCAGTAAATGGGGAATAGAAATAAAACAGAGACGATGCTCAACAGCAGAAACCGGAGCGCTGTTTTCACTGTTGCATTACCCATGCGCCTCCCGCTTTCGTGTTGTAAGCCAGAAGAGCAAGGTCAGTAACGAGATGAGTAAGTACAGCGCGACGCTAATGGTTGCGGCATAGCCCTGACGCTGCAAGTCGAAACCGGCGTCATAAAGGTATTGCACCAGAATCGTGGTAGAAAAGGCCGGGCCGCCGCCGGTCATCACATAAATCAAATCGAATATGTTGAATGTATAGATGAAGTTAGTTATCACCAAAAAGATTGTTACTGGTTTCATCATGGGCCAAGTGACAAAACGAAACTGCTGCAGCGTACCAGCCCCATCCAGACGCGCGGCTTCGTAAAGGTCGACGGGCACATCCTGCAAAGCGGCCAAGTACACGACCATGCAAAATCCGACCCGCATCCAGACTGAGGCAATTGCCACCGCGAACAAAGCCAGATGGGGCGACGAGAGCCAGAACAATCGCGGAAAACCGATGCTGACCAATATGGCATTCAGCACGCCATAGTGATCGTTAAACATCCAGGCGGCGATGGCCGCCACCGCTACGGCTGGAATGGCATAAGGCAGAAAGAGTACGGTGCGGAAGAAGACACGTCCTGGCTGCGGCTTGTTCAAGAGAATAGCGAGCCCCAGTCCTGCAAATAGCGTCACCGGAACAACCATTAGGGCAAAGACAAAAGTATTTTTTGTTGCCTGCCAGAATTCGTCGTCGCGGAGCATCTCACTGTAATTCGCGAGCCCGATAAACTTATGACCGCCCAGTAAGTTCCAGTTATAGAGACTTAGGATAAAAACCGAGATCAGCGGACCGAGCGTGAAAGCCAGGAATAAAAGCAGTTTCGGCGCTAAAAACCCGAAAGGAACCTTCACCGGCCTACTCATGTGGAGGCCAAAGCACGCCGAGTTTCCTCGGCGATATTGCTCAGTGTCAGCTCAGGATCTTGTCCGGCAGAAAATGCCAGATTCAGTTGCTCTCCCAACCGTCGGTGAATACGCGGAAAAACGGGAAGCGTAACCGTTTGGGCCAGATGCGACGGCACAGTTAGCGACTGGGCGGTGTAGACCTTCATGCAGTCGGGCCGATAGGCGAAAGGCAATACGCGGTCGACAAGCGCTCGTCTAACCGGAATAAATCCGGCGGAGATCGCAAAATCCCGCATGTTGGACTCGTTGGTAAGGAACAAAAGAAAGTCGGCGGCGATCTGCGGGTGTTTGCAGTCGCGGCTAACACCAACCGCATTGCCGCCTAACTCGGCTGCCATCTGGCGGTCTCGCGGCAGAAAGGTCACATCCCACTCAAAAGAAGGCGGCGCGACGCGAAGCGTGTCCAATCCATAGTTGAAGATCATTCCCACGACGCCGGTGACGAACAAATTGTTAATATCCTCGGAGGACCGGGCCGAATCACTCGCCGGGACAAGCCCTTGTTGAAACCAGCTCTGCGTCCAGCGCAGCGTCTCGATGGCGTCGATGGAGGGGACGGCAGGATGTTGGAAATCTGTATCCAGAAGGCTTCCGCCGCGCTGATTGAGAAAGTTCAGCCAGCGAAACGAGCCTCCGAATGTCCAGTTGACGGCAAACGAATATCGTTGGGTTTTTCGCTGGACCGCTCTAGCGACGTTCTCAAACTCCTGCCACGTCCAACTTTTTTCTATCTGCTTAGGAGGGTGTATGCCGAGTTGGTCAAACAAGGTTTTGTTGTATTGGATCGCGCTGGTGTCGGTGTGGTGGGGCAGCGCGTAAGGCCGACCCTTGTAAGTAACGGCGGTCCATACCGGGGCGGTAAATTCGTCACCCAAATTTCTAGGAATAAAAGGGCTAAGATCCGCTAGCGCTTGACTGGGTGTGTACCGCCCCATGTTGAGATACTGAAGCCGAAACATATCGGGGCCCACATGGGCAGCGATGCGGGTATCCAATTGTTCTTCGAACTTAAAGGTCACCTGATCCAAGTCGATCTTGATTTTTGGATGAAGCGCCTCATAACGATCGATCACTCTTTGGAAAGCAGCCATTTCCGCCGGCTCGCCCCAGGTAGAAAACGTCAGATGAGTTTTGCCGTCCCGCGGGGTCTTGCCACCGGAACAGGAGATTCCCATCGCGGCGGCGGTGGCCAGAAAAGATCGTCGTGTGTGGTCCTGGCGCACTGGAGAACAGGTTTATGGATGAACGCCCATTGGGAATGCTGTAAATTGTTCCCTTTGCAATTGTTAACTTTGTTTCCTCGTTTCGTCAATGCTACTCTGTGGCCAATATGAAGTTTTGTTCACCCGCTAGCGCGGCTATCGCGGGGATAGCCGGCACCGGGGCAACAGCCGCGGCCACGCTTGCCTACGGCATTGCAGCGAGATCATCCCAGATGTTCGGGCCTTCGGTCTATCGCGGCCATGCCGGTCGCCGTTCTATCGCACTGACCTTCGACGATGGGCCGAGCGAAGGGAGTATGCACTTAGTCGAGTTTCTTGCCAAAGAAGGAATATCGGCCACCTTTTTTCAATGCGGCAAAAATGTGGAGCGCTACCCCGATATTGCCCGGACGATATGGAAGATGGGTCACGACATTGGAAACCACACGTATTCGCATCCACGTCTTTGTCCCCGCCTCGGCTGGAAAGTGGACTACAAATCTCCGGCTTTTATTGAAGGAGAGCTTGCCAAAACGCAACGGGTTATCGAGGAGGAAGTCGGCTTCCGGCCTCTGCTGATGCGCGCGCCTTATGGATTGCGCTGGTATGGAATCGCCGCGGCGCAGAAAAAGTTGGGATTACTGGGAGTGATGTGGACCGTCATCGGGCGCGATTGGGAATGGCCCGCGCCCGCGATCGCCGGCCTGGTACTGCGGAAAGCATCGCCGGGAGGAATCGTCTGTTTACATGATGGCCGCGACATACAGCCGAAGCCTGACATCTCCGAGATGCTGAAGTCGTTACGGCGGATTGTGCCGGCGTTGAGAGATTTGGGCTACAACTTCGAAACGGTCAGCAGTCTGATTCAGCCTTCCTTAGCGCCCGTCTGATAGCCACGGCACCTTGCCTCGATGTTAGAACTCAGCACGAATGCCCAGCTGCAGTAATCGTTGATCGAGCGCACTGGTCCAAGCAAAGCTGGGCGGAGCAAGGATGGAACCGGCGGCATTGACCCTGGCGGTTGTGTTCACGCCGGTGATGTTGTCGTGGTTGAACAAGTTCGTAAATTCCACAAAGAACTGAGCGGTGAGCCGCTCGTGAATGGGAAACAGCCGGGAATAACGAAGATCGAGCTGGTATGTCGGCGGCCCTAGATAAGTGTTTCGTCCGACAAATAAAGGCCGCTGCAGACTAGGGGAAAGCTGGCTGTCGTTGTTCAGGTTTTGATTACTTCCGATGTTGAAGATGTCGCCCGCATAAGCGGTAAACAAGGCGGAAAGCTGGTTATTTACGGCTAGGTAGCGCCGAAATCCGGGATCGATATGAAAATCCGGCTGCCAAACACCGCTGGCGGTGAATGCGTGGCGTCGGTCGGTCAAGGAGTTGCCGCGCTCTCGTTGAAGATCGGTCGAATCCTCCGGTTGCAGCGAGCCACTGTCGATGTTGTTCTGCTCCGGCGCATTGTCGATGGCATGCGACCAGGTATAGGTGGCAAACAGCTCCAGCCCCGAACTCATTCTTTTTCGAAATGTGACATTCAGCGCATTGTAGACGGACCGTCCGATGGATCGATCCACCAGCACGTTTCCAAATTGCGGATCGGCATAGGTATCGGGTCGATAAACGGGCCGGCCATCGGCTAGAAACCGGCCACTGGGAACAAGATTGCCGCTCAAGTAAACAGGCAGGCGATTGCCGCGCGTGTAGAAGTAACTTGCGGCGAGCCCCGTGCTGCTAGTCAAAGCCCGTTCCACGCTGAAGTTGGCGTTCAACGAATACAGGTTGGCAAAGTCGCCAGCCACCGTCGTCACGTTCTGGCGAGGTTGAATGCCGGTCACTACGTTCGGAAACGCGGGCGCGAACTGACCGCCCGGATTCACGCTGAAGTTAATGGGCGGCACACTTCCCGTAAACAGAAGAGCTTTTCTGTAGGTATCGGTTTGGGGAGCATCATAAAACATGCCCGCGCTCGCCCGGATGATGGTTCTCTGGTCCTTACCTAACCCGATGGCCAAACCAAGGCGTGGGGAAACATTGTTCTTATCCAAATTGAAGCTGCGGGAGAGCGGATAGGGCGCATTGCGGTTTGCCGAAGGCGGGTTATAGAAGTCGTAGCGCGCTCCGTAGATCAGCGTGACGTTCGGGCGTGGCTTCCAGTTGTCTTGCAGAAATCCGCTGTAAAAGTTCGAAGTATAGTCGATTCGCGGCTGCCCGATGGATTCGCTGAAGCTAGAGTAAGTTCGCGCGCTGCCGCTTGCCGCCGATAAGTAACTTTGGATGTTAGGAAATGTGTAAGTAACCGAATTCGATTGTGTCTGGCTGTCCAATATGGCGCGATAAGAGAAGCCTGCCTTCAAGGAATGGGTTCCCAACAGGTAAGTGAAATTATCGGAAATCTCAGGCGTCACTTCCTTGTAGATAAAATCGATATTCGGCGAACCGCCAAATTGCGCAACGCCGCTGACGGTGATGGAAGGGCCCGTACCGGTGGCTTCATAGGGTAGCTGTCGCTGCAATCGATAGGGAACTTGGATACGGAGTTCGTTCAGCGCTTGCGGGCTGATGGTGGAAATCAATTGAAAAGAACCGGCATAGCTGCGATCGATAAAGTTGTAGGTCTGCGGCAACGTCACTAAACCGCCACCGTTGTTGTAGGGCGAATCGTTCCGGTGCCCATTGAAGCGAAGCGAGAAACGGTTTTTTTCATTCAATTGATAGTCGAGTTTCCCGAGAAAAAAAAGAACGTGCTGCGAAAAGGGAATCGCGTTTGCGTAGGAGGCAGGCAGATTGAGCTGCGCCAACTGCGATGGGGTCACGGTGACAACAGTAGGCAGGTCTCGCGTGACATGCTCCACACCGGCGAAGTAGAACAGCTTGTCTTTCACGATGGCGCCACCGGCGTTTCCGAAGATGTCGTCCACGTTTGTGATTGGGGTGACCGCATTCGGCTTCAGCAGCTTCGGACGAGCCGAAAAACCGGTGCGACGAAAAAAATAGGCGGCTTCGCCATGCAGTTGGTTTGTGCCCGATTTCGTGATCGCATTGAATATCGTTCCTACGGTATCGCCAAATTCCGGCGCGAAGCCGTTATTTACGCTTTGAATCTCCTGAATGAACGTATTGGAAAAAGGCGTTAACCGGATTCCCGCACGATCGCTTTCGGTGTTGTTGCCGCCGTCGATTTGATAATTGATTCGGGCGTCGAAGCCGTTGGCGTTGATCTTGCGAGGGACGCCGAATTCGGTATTCGGACGTCCGGCGACGTTCGGTTGCAGCAGGATAAAGTTAAACGGGTTGCGGGAGACAAGCGGAAGGTTTTGCACTTCGACGTTGCTCACCGTATTGCCGACATCGACTCTGCTGGGGTCGATAGCCGGCGCGCCTTCCGAGACAGTGACGGTGTTGCTGACTCCCGTGACGTTGATGGCTACATTCACCGTCAGCGGCACGCCCGCTGTAACGACTAAACCAGTTCGCTCCTCCCCTTGAAAGCCTTGTGCGCTCACAGTCAGCTTGTAGCGGCCCAATGGCAGGAGGGGAAAGCGATAAAGGCCGGCATTGTTCGTCTTCGCTTGTTTCTTCAATCCTGTGTCGAGGTTTTCAATGGCAACAGGAGCATCGGCGACAACTGCCCCGCTTGGGTCAGTAACTGTTCCCGCAATTTCGCCGTTGATGGAGGCAACCTGCGGCCAAGCCGTTGTGGCAAAAAGAACAAAAATGAAAAGAATCTGCTTGGGCACGAACGATGACCTCTGTGTAGTCAATGTACATCAATTCGATGGAGTACGGGCAATCGGCAACGAAAGGCTCTATCGTAGGAGAGTAGACGCTCTGAACAAACTCTTGGGCGCTTGTTGCCGTGTGAAAAATCGTAGCGAGTCGTATCAAGATAAGATCTGTTTACCTCCGTACTTGATCACGGCGAACTTTCGGATGCGGGCCGCAAGCTAATCGGTAATTTCAATCGTGAAATTCCCGTTTTCGATCTGCGCAATTTTCACAGCCCGAAAATCCTGGATGTGAATGTCCGCTGGAAGGTCTGCCTTCCTCATGTTTGTCATGACGCCCACCACGATCATCCCCGCAGCTTGGCCGGCTTTGGCTCCGGCGACTGCATCCTCGAACACCACACAATCGCGTGGCTCCACCTGCAGTCCGGCCGCCCCCAGCAGGTAGCATTCCGGATCGGGCTTTCCACGGACAATCACATCCGCACTGATGAAAACATCTGGAATGGGAAACCCGGTTGCCCGTAGACGAATCTCCGCTAGACTTCGATTCGCCGATGTAACAACACCCCACCTGCCACCTTGCGCAGCCATCACGGCTTGTTTTGCACCGGGGATTTCGACGAGATCATGGAGATCTTCTTCCTCGAACTTCAGAAACAGAGCCGCTTCTTTGTCGATATCCAGATGCGGTGTAAACTCACGCAGCACCTCGCGATTGGGACGCCCTTGTTGCACGGCCATGATCGGCGCAAGCTCCAGGGAGTGCCTGCCGCTCCACCATTTCCATGCCCGGTCAATCACGGCGCTGGAATCCACCAGCGTTCCGTCCATATCGAATAGAATTGCTTTGCAATGCAAGGTAAGTGTTGCGCACATTTTCAAATTCGGTGAAAGCTCTTCAGGATGTCTTTGGTGCTGTATCGCAAGGCAATCGGCCGCCCATGCGGGCAGGTCATGGGGTAATCGCAAGCGGCCAGCGACCGCAGCAGCCATTCGATTTTTTTCGATTCCAGCGGAGTATTAATCTTGATCGCGGCACGGCAGGCGATGGTAGCGCAGAAATTGCGCCGAATCTCATCGAGCGATGCCGAACGCAACTCACTTTCGGCAATCTCAAAAATTTCAAAAATAATCTTTTCGATATCTTCGGCGCGAACACCCGCCGGGGCGGCCTTGATGGCGATTGTGCGCTGGCCAAAGGGTTCGTTCTCAAACCCATAGGCGTTCAACTCATCCGCAACACGCGGATACTCGAACTGTTGCGCCGGCGTGAGCTGCAACACCAGCGGCATCAGCAACTGCTGAATTTCGAGAGTGCCCGCAGTGCGCTGCCGCAATACCTGCTCGAACAGGATACGTTCATGGGCGACATGCTGATCGATGATCCACAGCCCATCGCGTCCCGCCGCCACGATGAAGCTATCGTGCAATTGGCCCAATGATCGCAAGTGCGGCAGGGCCGCCAAGGAATCCACGCGGTCCCAGTCCGCGGGAAGTCGATCGAGTGCGCCGTGGGTATCCGGTATTCGTTGGGATGCTTTCGGGCGCGTTTCCGCGGGCGGTTCATAAACCAGCCTTGCGGTGCTGGTTCGATGTACTTCGGGCAGATCTTCTACCCTTTCGTGACGGGGTTCGAACTCGCGGCTATCGCTGAAGATTTCCGCGGTAACAACTTCATCCGTATAGGCCCGCACCCTATCGCTAAATTCCGAAAAGGGCAGCTCGGCGGCATACTGCGTTTCGCTCTTTCGCGCCGCGCTTGTCTCCCCCCGATCAGGAAACGGCGAGGGCGAGATGGCCAGTGGAATGCTGGATGCCGGACGTTGTTCCATCAGCGAATCGCGAATCGCATCGCGCACAAAATCGTGCACCATCGAACTATGGCGAAACCGCACCTCCGTTTTCGACGGATGTACATTGACGTCCACCTCGCCGGGATCACAGTTGAGGAACAATAAGGCAAATGGATAGCAACCGGCCGGCATTAAGTTGTGATAGGCCGCCGAAATAGCGTGTAACAGCACCTTGTCGCGGATGAGCCTGCCGTTCACAAAAAGATAAACCGAGTTGCGGTTTAGCTTCTGCAGATGTGGACCGGAAATAAGCCCTTCTAAAACAAAGGTGGCGACCTCCGGTTTGGCGGCTTCCTTATCCACCCCCCTAGCCAAAGGCGAATGGTATGGAACAGGCAGAAGGATGTCAAAACTTTTGGGCGGAAGGTCCACCAAATCGTTCATGATCTCCGAACCGAACACTTGAAAGGCCCGGTCGCGCAGACTCGACACGGGGGTGACGTTGAGCAGCTCGCGCCCTTCGTGGTATAGCTCGAATCGCTTATCGACCTGACCCAAGCTGTAATGCGTTACCAGAGAGCCGATATGGGCCAGCTCGGTTTGATCGGACCGTAGAAACTTCTTTCGTGCCGGAACATTGAAGAACAGGTCACGCACCGTGATGGTGGTGCCGACCGGTCTGGCGATCTCGTCGCAGCGAAGCAGCTTGCCGCCCGCGATTTCGACGGAAGCACCTGTTTGTTCCTCGGCAGCCCTCGTCTCCAGCACTAAGCGGCTGACGGAAGCAATGGAGGGTAAGGCCTCGCCGCGAAAACCAAGAGTTGCAATCGCCAGCAAGTCTCGCACATCGCTCAGCTTGCTGGTGGCGTGCCGCTCAAAAGCGAGCATCGCGTCGTCGCGCAACATGCCGCAGCCATCGTCTTGAATCCGCAGCAAGCGTCTGCCCGCGTTTTCCAGATCGATGCGTATCTCTGTCGCTCCGGCGTCGAGTGAGTTCTCCAGAAGCTCTTTCGCCACAGAAGCGGGCCGCTCGACCACCTCGCCTGCCGCGATTTTATTCGCGACATTGTCAGAAAGGATTCGTATGCGGCCCATTTATAAAAGCGAGATGTGTTAACTGGAGTTGATTCGACTAGCCGCTCATGGCAGCGAGGAATTCGGCGTTGGAACGTGTTCTTCCTAGTTTGTCGAGGAGAAGCTCGATCGACTCGACCGGTGATAGCGGGTTCAGCACTTTCCGTAACACCCAAACACGATTCAACTCTTCGCGCGGCATCAGCAGTTCTTCCTTACGTGTGCCGCTCTTGTTGATATCGATGGCAGGGAAAACACGCTTATCCGACAGCTTGCGGTCTAGATGGATTTCCATGTTGCCGGTGCCTTTAAACTCCTCAAAGATCACATCATCCATGCGGCTGCCGGTATCCACCAACGCCGTCGCCACGATGGTGCACGATCCGCCTTCCTCGATATTACGAGCCGCACCGAAGAAGCGCTTCGGACGCTGCAACGCATTGGAATCCACGCCGCCCGAAAGCACTTTTCCGGAGGGCGGGACGACAGTGTTATAAGCGCGAGCCAAACGCGTCACCGAATCCAACAAGATCACCACGTCGCGCTTATGCTCCACCAGGCGCTTTGCTTTTTCGATCACCATTTCGGCCACCTGGACGTGGCGCGAAGCCGGTTCATCGAAGGTCGAGCTCACCACCTCGCCGCGCACGGAGCGCTGCATGTCGGTCACCTCTTCCGGGCGCTCGTCGATTAGCAAAACGATCAAATTGATCTCGGGGTGATTGGTGGTAATCGAGTTCGCGATGCTTTGCAGCAGCATCGTCTTACCGGTGCGCGGAGGAGCGACAATGAGACCACGCTGTCCTTTGCCGATGGGAACCAGAAGATCCATCACGCGCCCGGAGAAGTTATCTTTGGCCGTCTCCAGCTTCAAACGCTCATCGGGATATAGCGGAGTGAGATTATCGAAGAAAATCTTGTTACGCGATTCCTCGGGCGGCTCAAAGTTGATGGCGTCCACTTTGATCAGCGCAAAATAACGCTCACCTTCTTTGGGTGGACGAATTTGACCTGAAACGGTGTCGCCGGTTCGGAGATCGAAGCGCCGAATCTGCGACGGCGATACGTAGACATCATCCGGCCCGGGCAGATAGTTGTACTCTGGGGCCCGCAAGAAGCCGAATCCATCGGGCAGGCACTCCAGCACGCCTTCCGAAAAAATCAATCCGCTTTTTTCGGCCTGCGTTTGCAGAATTTTGAAAATCAGTTCCTGCTTGCGAAGGCCTGCCGCGCCTGGAACATTCAGATCCTTCGCGATCTGATTGAGCGCTTGGATACTCATATCCTTCAGCTCGACTAAGTCGAGTGTGGTGGTTCCGTTACGTCCGCCTTGCGCTCCCGTGTTGCCTATAGAATGACGTCCACGGCGTTGATACGCCTGGGGACCCAACTGCCCCTGCTGACCGGATTGCGCCTCTGGCGAAACAGTCTCTCCGGGCCTTCCTTCGGAAACAGGCCGTGTGGCTTCGGTGTGTCTTAACTCACCCCCCGGAGCTGTTTGGCCCCCTGGCCGATTCTCCGGCCTGTTCTCGGCAAGCCGAGTCTCCGCGACCGGTGGCCGCGATTCCGTAGTTTGGCGTACTTCCCCGGTGCGTGCGTCGTTTGTACTTGACTTCACAGCGGCGATAAGCCTCCGGGCTCCCTCCGCGCCAGACCTTGCCTCCATGGGCTTGGCTTCCATCGGCTTGGTTTCGATGGGCTTGGCTTCTATGGGCTTGGTCTCGGCGGATCTTGCTTCCGCGTTCTTGCCTTCAGGTGTTTTTGCGACATCGGGAGTTTTCACCTGCGCAGGCTTTCCGTTACTTCTCCCTTCCGTCTGGCGAGCCTCGCTTGCCGCCGCCTTCAACCTGCTCGCCGTGGGCCGCTCCGTCTTCTCGACCTTTGTCTCTAGCGGCTTTGTCTCGGAAAGCTTCATCTGCTCTCCCGAAATGTCGGCTTGCACTACCTCGCCTGACATTTCTTTTGCCGCGACGTCCGCCGATTTTCCATTGCGGGCCGCATGAGCAGCCGCCATTTCAGCCGCGCGACTTTCTTCCGTTGCCTCCAACGAATCCACTGGCCTTTCCATGCCGGCTTGTACCGACGTGCGGTCGCCATTTGTCTCTTGTGTCTTCTCGGTGGGCGTGCCTTCGGTGGCACTTGCCGCGGGGTTTACTACTTCTTCTTCATGCTCGAGATGATTTGCCAAATTTCCCTCACTCCCCGGCCATCGATGGCCGAGAACGGCACTAGCTCTTGATTTGTCAATTCTTTCTGAATCGCAGCTAGCCCGAATTTTATGTCGTTATTACTTTTTAATTTGTCGATTTTGGTAACCACTACCTGATATCGACGGTTGTGGAACTCTAGCCAGGCTTTGAGCTCCAAATCCATATCCATCCATCCGCGCCGGGCATCGATCAACAAAAAACACAATGCCAGTTTTTGCCGTTGGACAAGATAACTTTCAATCAACGTCTTCCAGCTTGCGCGTTCTTCCAGCGAAACTCGCGCATAGCCGTAACCAGGCAAATCGACGAAACGGAGCATTTCATCGATTTGGTAGAAGTTGATGAGTTGTGTGCATCCCGGACGCGCGCTGATAAAAGCCAAACCCGGCTGCCGCACCAGCTTGTTCAGCAAACTCGACTTACCGACGTTGCTGCGGCCCAGGAATGCAATCTCAAAAGAGTTTTCTTCCGCGGCTGATTCTGGTGGAAACTGCCGATCACCGGCCGCGCTGGTAATGAAAAAACCGGACTTTTCCTTCACCTTGAGAGGTAACGATTTCGTCTTCGACTGTCGTGAAGGCGCCCAGCTCTTGGGCGAGACTTGCTGCCCGCCCTTTAAGTTCTTCTTCCGCGCACCTGATGGGTTAACAGTTCTCACCGTTTGATCACCAATCTAAATGCCCCAAAAACATTCCCGCACAGTAACCCGACCGTTAGTGCGTGACGTTTTCTTCTGCCGGTCTTCCCGCTAAATCTGCCGCGGTGGCGGTAGTGGCGAGAGGCAAAGCAACAATCTCCCGTTCCAAGGCGAACTTCAACACCTCATCCATGGAGGAGACAAAATTCAACTTCATTTGCTTCCGGACATTTTCCGGGATATCAACCAGATCCTTTTCGTTGTCCTTCGGCAGAACCAACTCAAAGATGCCGTGCCGATGCGCGGCCAACATCTTTTCTTTCAACCCGCCGATAGGCAACACACGCCCGCGAACAGTAATTTCGCCTGTCATCGCGATGTCGTAACGCACAGGGATGCCCGTCAAGGCGCTGCTGATGCTGGTGGCAATCGTAATACCCGCCGACGGACCGTCCTTTGGAATGGCCCCTTCAGGAACATGCACATGGATGTCCAGATGACGATAGAAGTCTTTCGGCAATCCAAGATACTGCGCCCGGCTTCGAACATAACTCATCGCCGCCTGCGCCGATTCCTGCATCACATCGCCAAGCTTTCCCGTGGTCGTCATCTTGCCGCGGCCTTCCATGACGGTTGCTTCCGTCGTGAGAATGGAACCGCCCATTTCGGTCCAAGCCAATCCGGTAGTCGCCCCGATTTCGTTCTGCTTATCGAGATCCATATCGCGGAATCGCGCCGGACCTAGCAGATCGGCCAATACCGGCGGCGTCACCGTTACTTTCTCAATAGGAATTAAAGGGATCTCTTCCTTTTTCGCCTTCTTCTTACTCTTCTTGGTTTCTTCGGAAGGCGCTACTTCGTCCTCGATAATCACCGGCTCGTTTCGGCTATTCGCCGCATCGGCCGCCAAATCTTCCGGAGACAAGGTTTGCGCGTCAACCACCCTTCGCGCCACTTTGCGACATACGTTTCCCACCTCGCGCTCCAGGTTACGAACACCCGCTTCGCGCGTATAGGACTGGATCAACGCCTGCAAGCCTTCGTCTTTGAAATCAACTTGCTCCAGGGTCACGCCGGTGTCTTTCATCTGCTTGGAGACGAGAAAGCGTTTGGCAATTTCCATCTTCTCCAGCTCCGTATAGCCGGAAAGCCGAATCACTTCCATGCGATCCTGCAAAGCGGGCGGGATGGTGTGCAGCACGTTAGCCGTCGCGATGAAGAAGACTTGGCTCAGATCGTACTCGACATCGAGATAGTGATCCATGAACATGAAATTCTGTTCTGGATCGAGGACTTCTAAGAGCGCCGCGGAAGGATCGCCGCGAAAATCCGTCGCCATTTTGTCGACTTCGTCCAACATGAAAACCGGGTTTTTTGTACCCGCCTTCTTCATCATCTGAATCAACTGCCCCGGCAGGGCGCCGATGTACGTCCGACGGTGGCCACGTATCTCGGCCTCATCGCGCACTCCGCCTAATGACATGCGCACAAACTTGCGTCCTGTTGCTTTCGCAATGGACATGCCCAAGGAAGTTTTTCCTACGCCGGGAGGCCCGACGAAACAAAGAATGGAGCCTTTCGGATTCTGCACCAGGCGGCGAACGGAGAGGAACTCCAAAATTCGCTCTTTAATCTTTTCCAGGCCATAATGATCGCTTTCCAAGATCTCCCGCGCATAGTGAAGGTCGCGGATTTCCTTCGTCCGCTTCTTCCACGGCACCGCCAACAACCAGTCGAGATAGTTGCGGGAAACTGTCGATTCAGCCGACATCGGCGGCATGCCCTCCAAGCGCTTCAGTTCGGCCATTGCCTTTTCCTGCGCGTCCTTAGACATACCGGCGATCTCGATCTTCTTTTTCAGCTCGTCGAACTCGCTCTTCTCGCCTCGACCAAGCTCCTTCTGGATAGCCTTGATCTTTTCGTTAAGATAGTACTCTTTCTGCGCCTTCTCCATCTGGCGCTTCACGCGTCCCTGAATGGTGCGGTCGACGTTCAATTTTTCGATCTCGATATCCAGCAGCTCAGCAACCCGCGTCAGGCGGTCGATCGGATCGAAAATTTCTAAAAGCTCCTGCTTCTCCTCGATGGTGAGCTGCAGGTTAGCGCCCACGGTATCCGCCAATTTACCGGGATCGTCCACTCGGATAGCGGCGATCATGGTTTCATAGTTGAGATTTTGGCTCAACTTCACATACTGCTCAAACAACGTTGTCACGCGGCCGGTCAAGGCATCGAGCTGCGTTCCCTGCTCTACTTTGTAGCTGGCGGTTCGCACCACAGCGCGGAAGTAGCCCTCCTCCTCGCTAACTGAAATCACCTTGCCGCGCTCCACGCCTTCCACTAAAACCTTGATGTTTCCATCCGGCTGTTTCAGGCTTTGCACGATGTTTGCTACGGTTCCGACCGCATAGATTTCATCGGGCCGGGGTTCGTCAATCGATGCATCGTGCTGTGTGGCAAGAAAGATCTTCTTGTCGCCAAGCAACGCTTCTTCCAACGCGCGAACACTCGATTCCCGCCCGACCACAAACGGGGTCATCATGAACGGGAAAATCACCACGTCCCGTATGGGCATCATCGGCAGTCGTTTGGTATCCGTCTTATCTTTCGTGGTAACCATTTTTCTTGTTTAGTTGAATTTCTCCCAGAAGGCGGGACTACAGAATACGCTGTTCTTAGGGGCTCATCGTATGTGAGCCGGATTGTGTTCGCAACTCCCTCGGCAAACAACCGTCTACGCTAGCCGGCTTTTTCCAACACGGTCATGTTGATCTTCTGCGTGATCACCATCTCCTTGGTGACGACAAACTCTTTCACTTTCTTGAATGTCGGCAGAAAGTACATCAGGTCCAGCATCAGATCTTCAAGAATCATCCGCAAGCCTCGGGCGCCCACTTTGCGCTCCATTGCCAACTGGGCAACCGCATCCAGGGCATCCTCGGTAAACTTGAGTTTAACATTCTCAAACTCAAACAGCTTCTGATACTGGCGCACGATCGCGTTTTTAGGCTTTGTCAGAATTTGCACCAACGCTTCCCGCGACAGATCTTCCAATACCGCCGCGACCGGCATACGCCCGATGAACTCCGGGATGAAGCCGTACTTGATCAAGTCGATGGGCTGACATTGCGCCAACAAGTCCGTATCACGCCTTGCGATGTTGATGCCGCGACGGGGTGCATCCTTATCCTCCGGCGGCACAAACCCAATAGATTTAGTACCTACGCGACGCGCGATTACTTTTTCCAAACCGATAAAGGCGCCGCCGCAGATAAACAGAATGTTCGTGGTGTCGACCGGCGTGAACTCCTGATGCGGATGCTTGCGTCCACCTTGCGGCGGAACATTCGCCACTGTTCCCTCGAGGATTTTCAGCAACGCCTGCTGTACGCCTTCCCCAGACACATCGCGCGTGATGGATGGGTTTTCGTCCTTGCGCCCGATCTTGTCGATTTCATCGATGTAGATGATGCCGGTTTGCGCGCGCTGCACATCCCAATCGGCATTCTGAAGCAGCCTAAGAATGATGTTCTCCACGTCTTCACCGACATATCCTGCTTCAGTCAGCGTGGTGGCGTCTACAATCGCAAATGGCACGTCCAGAATGCGGGCCAATGTTTGGGCCAACAGCGTCTTGCCGGTTCCGGTCGGGCCTACCAGCAAAATATTCGATTTTGCCAGCTCCACCTCGCTATTGCGCTGCTTGTTCATCTGAATCCGCTTGTAGTGGTTATATACCGCTACCGCCAGCTTTTTCTTCGTGGCTTCCTGCCCTATGACATACTGATCGAGATACTCTTTCAGCTCCAACGGCCGCGGCAGCTTACTTGGTGTGGCATGCCTCTGCTCCGGTCGATCGTCTTCGATAATTGAGTTACAAACGGCGATGCACTCGTCGCAGATGTAAGCGCGAGGATAATCGCTGGGGGAGGAGATAAGCTTGCCAACGACATCTTGACTTTTGTGGCAAAAAGAACAGCGGAGAGAATCGTCCGACCCGGCACGCTTCAAGCTGATACTCCTAGAAAATGCGGGATCGTAAGTTCCATTGCAAAAAAGTTCAAAGTGCCCTCGACAAGATTAGAGAACTCTCGCCCCGATTACGACTGAATTCGCTTCCATTCCAGTATATCAATAGTATTTCGGTCCTGTCCGGTTGAAGTACGGGCATTTTACGCCTGTTTCTCCGACTGCTCGAACAGGTAATGAATTGTCTTCTCCGTCTGGATATGGTCGGAGATGCGCTCCAGCAAACCTTCCTTTTCCAAACGCGCGCGGGTCATGGCGACTGCCTCGCGTTCGCTGCGCGCAATACGCTGTACTTCGCGGTCGATTTCGTCTTGCGTCGCATGGATGCCTTCCCGAGCGGAAATCTTCTCCAGCAACAAAGAGGCTTTCACGCTGCGCAGCGCGCGGTCACGCTGGCTTTCTTTTACCTTATTCCAATCGAGCTTGATGGTGTTGGGATCGATCCCCTTGCCGGCTAAATCTCGCAGAGAAGCTCGAACTTGATTTTCCATCTGGCGCTCGACATAGGCTTCCGGTATCGGGAACTCCGCCGCATCCACTAACTTATCGATCAACTCTTCCTTGGCCGATTGCTGCGCCGCATATTGCTTCTCTTGGAAGATAGTCTTTTTGACCGCGTCCTTCAGTTCGTCCAGGGTCGAATATTCGCCGCCCAAATCCTTCGCAAACTCGTCGTCCAATAGCGGCAGCTCCTTCTTGCGGATGGTCCTCGGTGTGAGTTGAAAACGGACCGTCTTCCCGGCTAGATTTTCCCGCGCGTAATCCTCTGGATAGGCGACATCGAATTCTTTCGTCTCGTCCGGTGAAGTGCCTACCAAATTTTCGGTAAAGGTGGGAAGCGCCCCTTCGCCGCCCACCTCCATCGGCAAACCAATCTCATCGATAGGCTCGGCTAACCCCGAGATAGACTTTAAATTCACCAGGACATGATCGCCGTTCTCTATGGGCCTGGGATCTTGATTGACGTACTCGGCCTTCGCTTCGCGCATGTTTTGCAAACGTCGGTCGATCTCTTCGTCGGTGACGGTCGGCTCTTCGTATTTCACCGGGAGGCGCCCATAATCGGGCAACTCGAACTCAGGCGCCACCTCGAAATCCGCTTTGAAACGGATGGCTTCGCCCGGCTCGAAATGGAGGTCGCTGATATTCGGCGTGCCTACCACCTTCAGCTCATCCTTAGAGACACGCTCGCGGAAAGCCTGTGGCAGCAGTACTTCCAACACCTCTTCCCGGATTTCGCGCTCGAATCGCGATTGCACCAAGCTCACCGGTGCTTTACCCGGCCGAAACCCCGGCAGGCGCACACGCTGTTTTATGGAACTGGTAACGCGCTCTTTTGCCTGCTCCACTTGCTCCAAGGGAATCTCGATATCGAGAGAGCGTTTGCAATCTGTTGCTGTTGACACTGGCCTTCTGTCCTTCTATTACCCGAAGGGTTCGCCCCGGCGATGGCGGCGCGCCCTCTCCTGTTTGAGTTTGACGGCGAATGCGTCCCTACACCGCGGCAGCCAGCTGCGCACCTTGGCGCAATGCTTCTGCTTTCTCCGCTGATTCCCAGCTAAACGAGTCTTCCGTGCGTCCAAAATGACCGAAGGCGGCCGTTTTCTGATAGATCGGGCGGCGTAGATCCAACGTCTCGATCATGGCCGCAGGCGTCAACGAGAAGTTCTCCCTCACAAGCTCCGCGATTCGTCGATCTTCGACTTTACCCGTACCAAAGGTGTTGACCATGACCGATACCGGTTCAGCCACGCCGATGGCGTAAGCAAGCTGCACTTCCGCCCGCGCTGCGAGTCCTGCTGCAACAATATTCTTCGCCACATAACGAGCCATATAGCAAGCCGAGCGGTCCACCTTCGAAGGATCCTTGCCGGAAAAAGCACCGCCGCCATGACGACCCATGCCCCCGTAGGTATCGACAATAATCTTCCGTCCCGTGAGGCCTGTATCGCCATGTGGTCCACCGATCACAAAGCGTCCGGTCGGATTGATGTGAAACTTCGTGTGGCTATCGACCATACCCGATGGAATCGTCGGATCGATGATGAACTTCTTTACGTCGGCGCGAATCTGCTCGGTTGTGACATCGTCGTCGTGTTGCGTGGAGATCACCACCGCATCGATCCGTTTTGGCTTGTTGTCCACGTATTCGACACTGACCTGACTCTTGCCGTCGGGTCGAAGATAGGGAAGCTGGCCTTCCCGGCGCGAATCGCTCAACCGGCGCACCAGCTTGTGGGCCAACATAATCGGCAGCGGCATCAGCTCCGGCGTCTCATCGCAGGCATAGCCGAACATCAAACCCTGGTCGCCGGCCCCCCCGGTGTCCACGCCCATCGCAATATCCGGGGATTGCGCCTGAATCATATTCACCACCGCGCAGGTCTTGCTGTCGAAGCCGAAGGCGGCATCGGTGTAGCCGATATGTTGAATGACGCCGCGCACCAGTTTCGGGACATCGACATAGGTTTTGGTTGTAATCTCACCCGCCACAATGCAAATACCGGTGGTGACGAGGGTCTCACAGGCCACGCGGCCCATGGGGTCCTCGGCCAGTACGGCATCGAGAACGGCATCGGACACTTGGTCCGCGATCTTGTCAGGATGGCCTTCGGTAACGGATTCAGACGTAAAGATGTAATTCATTGAAGGGATAACACTCCTTTTTCGTGTCGCACGCAGTAGACGGCGGAACAAACCCAAAATGGTCTGGTCTCGCGGTAAACTGCTGCACCGGGACTGCCCGCGCGTGTCGAGACACACCTATGGGAATCAGCTTCCTAGTGTAGCAACGTCGCGCACTTAAAACGCCGGACGCAAGGGAAGTTTCGGACAGCCTACCCAACACACAACGTCTTACTTCTGTTAGCATGTAAGAAATGGCTATTCCGGTAACATCGGTAAGCACCAAAGGGCAGTTCGTTATTCCGGCGGACATACGGGAAGCGTTGAACATCAGCGCCGGAACCCGCATTGCCGTATATCGTGAGGCCAATCGGATTATTCTTCAACCGATAAATGAACAACTCTTGCGGGAAACCCGCGGGATGACAGCCGGTGGCCCGTCCATGTCGGATATGCTTATCGAGGAGCGCCGGCGGGAAGATTCAAAGTAGTTGCGACACTGCGACTCGTACCTTGAATGATCACGTATGCGCTCGATGCCAGCGCTATTTTGCGCTACCTCGATAACGAGGCCGGAGCAGATCGAGTCGACGAAATCGTCCGAGGTCACCTCGCAGGGAACAACAAAGCCGCTGTTTTGGCGCTTCACTGGGGAGAGATCGCCGGTCATGTTTATCGAAATTACGGCACGGACCAACTGAGTCAGGCACTCTCGAATCTGGAAGGCTTTCAACTCGAGATCATTTCAGTGACCGCGGAACGCGCCGTCAGAGCGGCATTAATCAAGGAAGACACAAAAGTCCCTTATATCGACGCCTTCGGAGTAGAGTTCGCAGCTACTTCACCGGATCACATATTTGTGACTGCCGATTTCGATTTGAAAGGAGCAGCCCATAAAGGGAAGATCGAATTTCTCCCGGTTAAGTAAAGCCTATTTCTACTCACTCCGCAGCACCTCCGCGCAGTTCATCCGCAGAACTTTTATCGCGGGAATAAAGCTCGCCAACACTGCCGCTCCGAACAACACTGCTGCCGTTCCCAGAAACGTGCCCGGATCGGCCGTGCTCACACCCCAAAGAATGCTCCTCAACAAATGAACCACCGCCAGTGCGCCCAACATTCCCAGCACGCACCCCGCTCCGGCGAGCCAAATTCCCGGCCAAGCCACAACTCTAGCCGCTTGCCACGCTGTTGCTCCTAACGCGATGCGAATGCCCATCTCTCGCGTCCGTTCGACCACAGACTGTGCAATCAGGCCGTAGATGCCGATGGCCGCCAGCACCAGCGAGAATCCCGCCAGTCCGCCCATCAACAAAGCCTGAAAACGCTGCCGTGCTAACGTGGCGGACCTGATCTGGCCGATGCTGCGGAAATCGGAAAACGGCAGCAGAGGGTCCACTGATAACACCGCTCTTCGCATACTGCTGATTGTTTGCCGCGCCGGCAAGGAACTGCGCACCAGACAACTGGGCGCAAACCAGGTATTCAGCATTTGGAATAAGCCGTCGTCCACTTGCGTAGCGGGCGTATACATGGTGGGAATAGCCGTCACCGGCGCATACCCCAACAGACTGCCCTGCGCCGGCAGATCGCCGACCAGACCCACGATTTCAAGCTTGCCCCCATTCACCGAACGCCCCACCGGATTCCGACCGCCGAAGAACATCCGCGCGAACGTCTGATTCACAATCGCTACCGGCTTCGTCTTCTCCTGATCGAGATCTGAAAAAGCCCGCCCCTTCAGCATGGGCATTCGCAACACCTGAAAATAACCGGGAGTGATGTACGTCTGCGTCGTGTCTTTAGAAGAGGAGCCGCCGGGAAGTGTCACGCTCGTATTTAACCCGCGTTGATAGGGAAGACTCAACCCAAAGGCAGCACTGTCGGTTCCCGGTAAAGAACGCACGCGCGAAAGAATCTCCCGAAACAACAGGTTCACTTTTCGATTGCTTTGATAGCGCACGTCCTGCAACGGCAGCGTGGCGGTGATCACATGGGTGGCATCAAACCCGGGCGCTTGATTCCGCAAAAAGAAAAACGAACGCGCCAGCAGACCCGCCGCGACCAGCAGCATGACACCCAGCGCCACTTCCCCGATGATCAAAAAGCGACGTGGCCAAACGGTTCTTCTCCCGGCGACCGACCGCCCGCCCGCGTCCACTAAACTGCTCCTGAGATCGACCCGGCTCGACTGAAGCGCCGGATACAGGCTCACCAGGACCGTTGCCAGCATCGCAACAAAACAGGTGACACAAAAAACTCTTGCGTCGAGCTCAACGGTCTGCCAAACACTCAGACTCTCCCGCACTGCGGTTCGGAGACCCACAATGCCCGCGTAGCCGATCGCCAAACCGGCAGCCCCCGCCAGCAAAGAAAAGAGAATGCTCTCCACTAGGAGCTGTCGCACTACCTGCGTCCGGCCCCTTCCCAGAGCCATCCTCGTGGCGATCTCTTGTCTACGCGCCGAGCCCCGCGCGAGCAGCAGCCCCGCGATATTGATGCAGCAAATGAAAAGCACCACCCCGGCCGCGCACCAGAGCAACGTAATCGGTGTGCGGATCTGATCCGTGATCGCCTCCTGCAAAGGAAGCAAGGTGATGCGCACCGATTCACCAGCGTCGAAGTGCATCGTCCGTGTCCGTTGAGCGCCGATGCTGTCGATCTCGGCACGCGCCTGCGGCCAGGTCGTGCCTAATTGCAGCCGCACCACGATTTGGTAGTTTGCATTGGCTCCTTCACCGTGCGTGGAAGGCCGCAGCGGAGTCCATACATCAGCCAAAGCCGCTGTTCGGAAATGAGCAGGCATAACGCCCACTACCGTGTAGGGCTCGCCTCGCAGCAGAATAGGACGGTTCAGCAGCGAATTGTCTCCGTGAAGCGCGTTCTTCCACGGTCGGTAGCTAATCACCGCCACTGCGGGCCCGCCTACGCTGTCTTCTGCCTTTGTGAATCCCCGCCCGAGCAGCGGTTCCACTCCCAATACCCGAAAAAAGCTGGAGCCTACCCGTTGTTGTTGAACATACTGCACCTGGCCCGGACCTCCGACGTTCACCGTCGAGGACATATCGGAGTAAACAGCCGCATCCAGATCATGCGCGTTGTCCCGAACCATTTCCCACATGCGCCCGTCCTGATCGGCAAACATCCCCTGTTGCCCCGGCGCTTTATAGAAGCTGGCAAGCGACCCCAGCCGCTCCGGCGACGGGTACGGAAGCGGGCGCAATAACACCGCATCCACCACGCTATACACCGCCGTGTTCGCCCCAATACCCAGCGCCAGCGTAATCACCGCGACTGCGGTGAACCCGGGGATCTTCCGCAGCATGCGCGCCGCAAACTTCAAATCCCGCCAGAGCACTTCCCAAAAAGCGAAACTCCAAGTCTCGAAAACGGCCTCCTTCAGCAGCGTGCGATTTCCAAACCGGCGGCGCGCGGCACTGCCAGATTCCTCGGGCGCAATCCCCTGCTCGGCCATCCGACGGCTTCGAAGCTCGGCATGCAATCGCATCTCCTCTTCGAGTTCATCTAGATTCCTTTTCTTGCGCAACAAGAACGCAACGCGCCGCCGCCAATCACCGATGCTCATGACATAGTTATTCTATGTCATCTTAGGTCGGCTTGACAATAGCAACTATGTCTTTGACTTCCCGTCACTTCCCGGCGTCCGGCAAATACCCATAAACCGGAAGGGCGCCGCCAACCAATAGCGGAGGCTGTTTCGCGGACGCGAACTCTTGCGTGCAAAGCTTCATCATTTGTGGACGAAGCCTCGCCAGAAAACACTCCCATGAAGCACGACGGACTCGACTCCTTACTGTCCCAGCAAGAAACTCAAGGATGGTATATGCCCTTCAAAACTATCGACGCAACGCGGCCAGCACACCCTCTGGATTCTCTTCGATCACTCTGAGGTAGGCTAAGACCGCTGTCTCAGGCTTCGAACGTCCCTGCTCCCACTCCTGCAGAGTGCGGGGATTGAATCCGAACTGGAATGCAAAATCCGCTTGCGAAAGGCCCGATTTCTCGCGCACAGCACGAATATCTACGTCGTCGAAGACATATATCTTACGGGTCCGCAGTTTGATTTCACCGCGCTGGTGCGCGACAGCTTCCTTGAGTCCCCCCAATAATGTCGTCAGCCAGTGTGCTTGGCTTCGAGGCTCGCCTTGTACGATTCGAGGAAACGGTTGATTTCTTTTTTTTGTTCACTGCTTAGATCCTTTCTTCGTTCTTGGCATGGATGGTGATTAATAGAACAATCCCGGCGCGGACGCCATTGAGCCCGGGTAGCACCGGACGCGCTTCGGGGTCTTTGGCCAGCGAGAAATCCAAGGCAATTCGTTCGTCTTCAGTCAGCAACTTTTCAGCGTCCGCATCGAACTTGCTTGTGCTTACGACCGTCGCTAGCCTCATGCCGCAATCATACGTCAACCACGTATAGTTTGCCTGCATTCGAAGAGCCGCCTCGTTTCGCATCACTCTCGTTTTCTCGCGAGACGAATAGACCAGGCTCTGTCATCCTATCGTGCGTCCAGCCGAGGTTTCTTCCTGATTTCTCTCCATGTGTTTTCTATCCTAAATACAACACCGAAGCGCCGCGACCTCCATGTCGAACCCACCAACCGTCCCCACCCGCCGCATGCCGATCGGCGCCGAGCCTTCGCTCGACGCCGGCGGAACCCAATTTCGTGTCTGGGCGCCCCAACACTCCGCCGTCACCGTCATCTTCGAAGACAGTCAACCACCCGCTCCGCTGCAAAACGAAAACAACGGCTATCACTTCGCCCTCCTCCCGAACATTCCCGCCGGGGCCCGCTACAAATACCAACTCGGCGCCGATCCCAAACACGCCTACCCCGATCCGGCCTCCCGCTATCAACCGAACGGCCCCCATCATTTCTCACAGGTGATCGACCCGGCTTCCTTTCCATGGACGGATGGAAATTGGTCCGGCATCGAACTGCGCGGCCAAGTCATTTATGAGCTCCACCTCGGCACCTTCACCCACGGTGGTACATGGCAATCCGCCACGGAGAAGCTTCCATACCTGAAGGACACCGGCGTCACCGTCATCGAACTCATGCCGGTCGCCGACTTTCCCGGCAAATTCGGTTGGGGCTACGATGGCGTCCAGCTTTTCGCGCCCGCTTCTATTTACGGCACTCCCGAAGACATGCGCGCCTTCGTAAACCAGGCGCACGCGCTTGGCCTCGCCGTCATCCTCGATGTCGTCTACAATCACATCGGCCCGGACGGTAACTATTTGGCTGCGTTCTCCCCTTATTACTTTACGGACCGCTATAAAACCGATTGGGGCCAGGCTATCAACTTCGACGGCGATAACAGCAAGCCAGTCCGCGAGTTCTTCCGGGAAAACGCGGCGTATTGGATCCGCGAATTTCACCTCGATGGCCTTCGCCTGGACGCAACGCAGGACATTCACGACAGTTCCGAGCCGCATATCATTAGCGAAATTGTCTCTGCCGCGCGTGAGGCGGCCCAACCCCGTTCCATCATCCTGGTCGGTGAAAACGAGCCGCAGGAAACACAGCTTGTCCGCCCACAAAAAGACGGCGGCTGTGACCTGGATGCGTTATGGAACGACGATTACCATCACACGGCCATGGTGGCCCTCACCGGTAAAGCGGAGGCTTATTACTCCGACTATCGAGGCACTCCCCAGGAGCTGCTGTCCGCGGCAAAGTACGGCTATCTTTACCAAGGCCAGTCTTATCGCTGGCAGAAAAAGCGCCGGGGCACGCCGACGTTCAATCTGCCCCGCGCCGCCATGATCAATTTTATTCAGAATCACGATCAAGTAGCCAATACCGCCCGGGGTCAGCGCGTCCAAGAGCTCTCCAACCCGGGTACGCTGAGAGCCATGACCGCCCTGACCTTGCTTGCCCCCGGCACGCCGATGCTCTTTCAAGGCCAGGAGTTCGGCGCCTCCAATCGCTTCTGCTATTTCGCCGACCACAAACCCGAACTCGCCGAGCTCGTCGAAAAAGGACGCATCGGATTTCTTCATCAATGGCGAAGCTTATCCACGCCGGAGATGCAGCGGTGCTTTCCACATCCTGCTTCCAGCGAAACGTTCGAAAATTCGAAGCTCGATCACTCGGAAGTCCAAAAACATTGGGCGCTCTACGCGCTGCACCGCGATCTTCTCCGTTTAAGACGTGAGGACCCCGTGATCTCGCGCCAAGGCGAGGACGGCTTCGATGGGGCGGTGCTTTCCCCTTCCTGTCTGCTTCTTCGCTATTTCTCTCGCGGTCACCAGGACGATCGAATTCTATTGGTTAATCTGGGAATGGACCTGGATTTTATCCCAGCACCGGAGCCGCTTTTAGCCCCGCCTCGCGCGTCGGAATGGCAAAACTTATGGTCAACCGACGATGCGGAATTTGGCGGTTGCGGCACTCCTGCCCTCGAAACCGACGAAGGTTGGAAAATTCCGGGAAGGGCTGCCGTCGTTTTGTATCCCGCTGCATCGTAGAACTAATACAATCACCCAACTTCTCTCCATGGACAAAATTTATAGCCACGAACCCAACACTCCACTGAGCGACGCCGATCGCAAAAAGATCGTGGAAATAGAATGGCTTGTCACCAATGGTTTAAGCGGCTACGCTTCCGGTACAGCCAGCGGTGTTCTTACCCGTTGCTTTCACGGCTATTTAATTTCGGCTTTGCCTTCTCCCGCCGGACGAACGATGATGCTAAACGACATCATCGAGGAAGTGGTCCTTTCCACCGGAGAAGTCGTTCGGCTGAATGGCGAGCAAACGGCTGAAGAAACATGTCTGGATGGCACGCGTTATCTCACATCATTCGGCATCCGTTATGGATTGCCTGTTTGGGTGTACGAACTCGATGGCATCTCCATCGAGAAAACCCTTCACATGCCGCACCAGCAAAACACGGTGTATATCAGCTACTGTGTTTCGGGCGGTAGCGGCGGCGTCAAGCTCAATCTTCGTCCGGCCGTCAATATGCGCCCGCATGAGGCCCCTGTTAACTCGGCGTTGACGCCTTACACCGTCACGGTTCAAGATCAGTACTGCGAACTGTCCACCGATAAGGATTTCCCGCCGCTTCGGATCTCCGTTCTGGCCGAAGGCGGTCTGGTTCTCGACGCCTGCACCATCCACAACCGTCTCTACGCCATCGAGCGCAGCCGCGGCTACATCCATGAAGGCGACCTATGGAGCCCCGGCTACTTCTCCGCGAAGCTGAATCCCGGTCAGGACGTGAGCCTTATCGTTTCCACGGAAAACCGGACCGTGATGTCCGCCTTGGCTCCTCACCAGGCTTGGGATGCCGAGATCGATCGCCGCCGGCGGCTCATTCTCATGGCCGACAAAGGTATCTCCGGCCAGTTCGGTCAGGACTTAGTCTGGGCCGCCGACCAATTTGTCTTCAAGCCGGTGGGCCGTCAGAAAGACATGGCGCGCGCCCGTGCCGCCGGCGACGAGATTCGAAGCGTAATCGCCGGCTACCATTGGTTCACCGATTGGGGCCGCGACACGATGATCAGCCTGGAAGGTCTCACCATGACCACCGGCCGCCTCTACGAAGCCAGCTATATCCTCCGTACTTTCGCCCACTACATCAAGAACGGGCTGATCCCGAACATGTTCCCCGAGGGTCAGAACGAAGGCCTGTATCACACCGCCGACGCTACCCTTTGGTTCTTTCACGCCATTCACCGCTATATGCAGCGCTCGCACGATCACCATCTGCTAACTCAGCTGCTTCCCAAGCTGCTCGATATCGTCGGCTATCACTTGCGGGGTACAAATTTCAACATTCGTGTCGATCATAGCGATGGGCTTTTACGCCAAGGCCAAGAAGGATTGCAGCTTACCTGGATGGATGCCAAGGTCGACGACTGGGTGGTCACTCCGCGCCGTGGGAAGGCCGTCGAAATCAACGCTCTCTGGTACAACGCCCTGCGTATCTTAGAGCATTGGTTGCGGCAGGCCGACCTCGTGCAAGAAGCAAATGGCCTGGCCGAACATGCCGCGTTTGCGAAGAGCTCTTTCAACAAACGCTTCTGGTATGCGGAGGGCGGCTATCTTTACGATGTGGTCGACGGCGAGGACGGAAAAGACGATGCTTCGCTACGGCCCAATCAGCTATTCGCCTTCTCCTTGGAGTACCCCATCCTCGATCGCGAACACTGGGAGCCGGTGGTCCAAACCGTTAAGGAACATTTGCTGACCCCAGTCGGTCTCCGCTCGCTTGCGCCGGGCAGCCCCGACTACAAACCGCATTACGACGGCGATCTACGTTCGCGCGACGCCGCTTACCATCAGGGCACCGTCTGGGGCTGGCTCATCGGTCCTTTTATCGATGCCTGGCTCAAGGTCTACCCCGACGATCTGGAGACCGCGCACGGTTTTCTGAAAGGCTTTGAGGAACACGGCCACTCTTCTTGCTGCGCTGGAACCATCAATGAAATCTTCGATGCCGATCCGCCGTTCGCGCCGCGTGGCTGCGCCGCGCAAGCCTGGAGTGTTGCCGAAGTATTACGCACATTTGTTAAGACGAGCCCTACCGCCGGACACCGGCTCGCCAAACGCGAGCTGGCCGAGATGGTTGCCAGCCGCTAAATTTTTCCGGTCTTGATTGCAAGGCTTATCGCTCCAAGCAACAGCAGCGCCGAACCAGCATTGTCCTTATTTGCTGGTCAGCTCTTGATAGACCACCTCGGTAAAAGTGGGGAACCCAGGACCATTTCCACGCGGAGCCGACGTCGGATCTCCCACCGCGCTCTGAATCTCCTTTAAAGACTTCCCTTGCGTCACTAAATCCTTAATCTTCGCCCGCTTCGCCTTGGCGCGCGACACATACTGCAGCACCTGCGCTTTTGTCTCCGGGTCACCATGGCCCAGAACGAATGTGTTCGCGTCTAGCGATGCAATACCCTGCGCCGTCTCGATCCATCCCTCCGACGATCCGCCTTTGTTCCGATGGATCAGCGGATCGGGCCGGCTTGTCAGGATGTCACCCGTGAAAACGATCTTCCGCTTCGGCAGATAGATCACCAGATCGCCGCTGGTATGCGCCGGTCCCCAGTGCAGCAGCTCCAGCGGAACACTGTCGACTGTCATTCGTTGTTTGTGGGTTGTGATCAATCGCGTCGGCAGATGGTCGGCAGCAGGCGCATCTTCGCCGCCTTTGGCAATCGCGCGTTCCTGCTCTCTCTTATTGTTCTCCTGAGCAATGATCGTAATACCTTCGGGGAAAGCCGCCAAGCCATTCACATGATCGCGATCGCTGTGGGTGAGAATAACGGTGTTGACCGGTTCGGGCGATAGCTTGTGCGCATCGTCCAGCAACTCCTTCCCGCTCAGGCGAGAAATCTTCGTATCGATGACGATTACGCCATTCTTCCCCACAATAACCCCACTGTTCCCGCCGCCGCCTTCCACCCAGGAAACATTCCCTCCCAGCGAATGAACAACCAGGGGAGTCGGCGCGGAAGGCTGAGCACTGGCCATCAGCGGCGCGACGCTTAAAACAATGACTGAGGCGAAACAATGGGCAGATACTTTTCCAGGTTTCATGGATAGAGGATTCTTTCAACAAAAACTTTATCAACTCATCCCCACCGTCGTCGATCCATTCGCGAAACACCCTCCATCGTCGTTCTGCATGAAGTCCGTCGCTTGCGCCATGCTTGAATGAGAATTGGGCAGGAATTGCCTAGTGAGATTCGGTTAGCATCTATCACCCACAAAAGGAACAGAATGGAATCCAAACACGACCGCGAGCCCGCATCGGACACTGCAAAGAAAGACGAAGAGGCTTCTTCTACCCCCGTCAGCCGCCGCAATTTTGTCGGCGTTGTAGTAGCCGGCGGCGTCGCCTCGGCCGCTTTGCCATCAACAGCAAACGCGTTCAATGCTTCTGAAAACGGGACAGCAACTGCTTCGCTTCCTTGCAGCCTCACCATAAACGGTAAGCCTCGCCAACTCACCGTCGACCCTCGCACCACGCTTCTCGATCTGCTTCGAGAAAACCTTCACCTCACCGGAACCAAAAAAGGCTGCGACCACGGTCAGTGCGGCGCTTGCACCGTTATGGTGAACGGGCAGCGGATTAACTCCTGCCTCAGCTTTGCGGTCATGCACGACGGCGATGAAATCACCACCGTTGAGGGGCTGGCCGACAATTCCCGTCTTCACCCCATGCAAGTCGCCTTCATCGACTACGACGGATTTCAGTGCGGCTATTGCACGCCGGGCCAAATTTGCTCGGCTGTGGCCATGCTGAAGGAAGCAAAGAACGGTGTTCCTAGCGCCGTTACGAAGAACGTAGCCGATGTTCGGCCCGTCGCGCTTAGCGACGATGAGATACGCGAGCGCATGAGCGGTAATCTTTGCCGCTGCGGAGCTTACGTGGGCATTGTGGAAGCCATCCGTACCGTGAATGGCGGAAATCTGGAAGGGGACAACGCATGAAACAGTTCACTTACTCTCGCCCATCGAGCACGCAGGAAGCCATCCAGGCTCACGCTGGGCAGTCCACCGCATATTTTATCGGTGGCGGCACAAATCTGGTCGACTTGATGAAAATGGGTGTTGAAGAACCAACGCAACTCGTCGACATCAAACGTCTGCCTTTGAAGAAAATCGAAGAGCACGAGGGCGGTGTTCGCATCGGAGCGGGTGTTAGCAACACCGATGCTGCCAGCCACGCGTTGATTCGCTCGCGCTATCCGGTTCTTACCGAGGCCATCATGGCCGGTGCTTCGGGCCAGCTTCGCAACATGGCAACGATGGGCGGCAATCTGATGCAGCGCACGCGCTGCTATTACTTTTACGACCCCAGCTACGGCGAGTGCAATAAGCGGAAGCCGGGCAGCGGCTGTGCCGCAGTCGAGGGCTACAACCGAATTCACGCCATTCTCGGGGCCAGCGAGAAGTGCATCGCCACGAATCCAAGCGATATGGCGGTCGCCCTCGCCGCATTGAATGCAGTCGTTCAGGTAGAGGGGCCGAACGGAGCGCGCTCGATTCCCATCGCTCAGTTTCACCGTCTTCCGGGCGACACCCCGGAGGTGGAAACCAATCTTCGTCCGGGGGAACTGATCACCGCGATCGATCTTCCCGCGCTGCCCTATGCGAAGCGCTCTACTTATCTTAAAGTCCGCGACCGCAATTCTTATGCCTTCGCGCTGGTGTCGGTGGCGGCGGTTCTCGATTTGGACAATTCCGGCACCGTTCGCCACGCGCATCTCGCGCTCGGCGGCGTGGCGTTGAAGCCTTGGCGCGCGGAGAAGGCAGAACAACTTTTGGTGGGCAAAAAGCCCGACGACAGCAATGTACGGGCTGCCGCGGAAGCCGAGCTGGCCAATGCAAAAACGTATCAGGACAATGCCTTTAAAGTCGAATTGGCTAAACGCAGCATGGTCCGGGCCGTCAACAACGTCATGAATATCGCGTAGGGAGAACAAAATCGAATGCCAGATACAACTCAAAAGCCCGTTGAACTCGGCCAGCCAGTAAACCGCACCGATGGCCCGTTGAAGGTGACCGGCCGCGCGCCTTACGCCTACGAACATAATGTCCCCAACGTTGCCTACGGTGTGTTGGTGACCAGCACCATTGCCAAAGGTCGCATCACGTCCATGGATACGCGAGCTGCCGAACGGTCCCCTGGCGTCTTGCTGGTGATGACGCACAACAACGCTCCCAAACTGCCCTCGGTGCAAGTGCAATCCGGCGGCCGCATCGTTCACCTTTTGCAGGGAAACGAAGTCGCTTATGCGAATCAACCCATCGCTCTTGTGGTCGCGGAGACGCTGGAAACCGCCAAAGAGGGCGCCCGTTTGATTCAGGTTCGCTACCAACAGGAGCAGCATGGCGTAGAGATCGAAGGTCGGACCGATCAAGCCAAAAAGCCCAAGGGCGGACATGACGGGCCTGACAGCCATCGCGGCGATGTGGCGGCAGGTCTGGCGCAAGCCGACGCGCGCATCGGCCAAACCTACAGCACTCCGTTCGAAGTACACAATCCGATGGAGCCTCACGCCACCATCGCCGTATGGGACTCTCCCGATCACCTCACCCTTTACGATGCGACACAAGGCGTGTTCAACGATCGCGGCCAAGTTGCCTCGCTGTTGGGTCTGAAGCCGGAGAACGTCCGCGTGGTGTCGCCCTACTTGGGCGGCGGCTTTGGGAGCAAAGGTCCTGTTTGGTCGCATGTCGTTCTGACGGCCGTTGCCGCAAGACAAGTAAAACGCCCGGTGAAGGTGGCGGTGGAACGTCCGCAGATGTTCGGGATGTTGGGCTTTCGCTCTCAGACGAGACAGACGGTGCGTGCCGGGGCAAAGAAGGACGGCACGCTTACCGCTCTGAGCCACGACAATGTTTGCCTCACCTCCACCTTCGACGAGTTTGTGGAAAAGTGCGCCTCGGCTGCGCAGATGCTTTACCAGACACCCAACAACAGCACGACCGAGCGGGTGATTCCGTCCGATACCGGCACGCCTTCTTATATGCGCGCTCCCGGGGAAGCGCCGGGCACTTATGCGCTGGAAGCGGCGATTGACGAGATGGCCTACGCTGCGAAGATGGATCCCATCGAGTTTCGTCTGAAAAACTACGCCGACTCCGATCAGCATAAGAACAAGCCCTGGTCGAGCAAATCTCTCCGCCAGTGTTACGAGCAGGGCGCGGAACGTTTTGGATGGAGCAAGCGCAACATGGAACCGCGCTCCATGCGCGATGGGCAAACGCTGATCGGCTGGGGGATGGCGAGCGCTGTTTATCCTACGAATCGCAGCGCCTCGACGGCCAAGGCCCGCCTGGACGCCGACGGTACGTTCTCTTTCGAATCCGGAACGCAGGATCTCGGCACGGGAACCTACACCATCATGACCGAGATCGCGGCCAGCTACTTCGGCGTTCCCATGCGCAGTGTGAAGTTCCGGCTGGGTGACACCATTCTGCCTCCCGGCGCCAATTCGGGAGGTTCGAAAACCGCCGCCAGCGTGGGCTCCGCCGTCTATCTGGCGGCGCAAGCGCTGCAGGAGAAGCTGACGCAGATGGCGGTGAGCGACGGGCAATCTCCGTTGTCGGGCAGCAGCGCGCAAGATGTCGTCTTCGGTAACGGACGCATTCACTCTCGCAGCAATCCGTCTAAAGGCGAGACACTCCAACAGATGATGGCGCGGAGTGGCCAGCCGCATGTGGAAGCCGAAGCCACGGCCAAGCCGGGCGACGAAAAAGAGAAGTATTCGATGTATGCTTTTGGCGCGCAGTTTGCCGAGGCGCGGATCGATGCCGATCTGGGGCAGATACGCGTTTCCCGCATGGTGGGCTGTTTTGGCGCGGGAAAAATCCTGAACGCCAAAACCGCTCGCAGCCAGTTGATGGGCGGCATGGTCTGGGGGATCGGCATGGCGCTCGAAGAGCATGCGGTGATGGACAAGCGTCTCGGCCGCTGGGTCAACAATAATCTTGCCGAGTACCACATTCCTGTTAACGCCGATGTTCCCAAGATCGAGGCTTTCTGGGTGGATGAACACGACGAACACATCAATCCTATCGGCGCGAAAGGGATCGGTGAGATCGGTGTCACCGGTGCTGCTGCCGCCATTGCCAACGCGGTTTATCATGCCACGGGTAAGCGCGTTCGCGACTTGCCGATCACGGTGGATAAGCTCATCTAATTGTTTCGTGAAGGTGGAGAGGCGTCTTCCAGCAGACTCTCCACCTGTTCCTTCAACGTATTCAGACTGACCGTCATCCGGTCGGTTTCATCCACGAAAAACCGGTAGGCGGGCGGCAGTTCTTCTCGAGCCTTCAGCAGGACTCGGTGCCGGCTTCGCAAATCGGGCAGACCTTGTAAGGCCGAAGGTGATCCTCGTAACGCGGCGGCTAAGAAGTAGAGCGTAAAGTCCACATCATAGATAAACGCGCGGCTTGCTTCTAGCGAACCATGATCGGGAAGGTGGCGCAGCTCTGTTTCCAAGACCATCGCCGAGTAAGCCAAGCTATGCGAACTGGCCAACATCGACGTCAGCAAGGCAGCCTCCTCAGGCCGAGCACCTGGTTCGCCGCTCAGCCGGTCCACGGAGGCTTCGGCATTCGATCGCGCCAGTTTCCAGTCTCGGCGTGATTTTTCGACGGACGCGTACCAGGCCTGCTTACGTGACTCGCTCTCCCGCTGGAGGCGCTGGGCCACCGTTTGAATATAGTGACGGCACCGATCGAGCATTTCGGCCATCGTTGGCCGCACTTGTGTCCGTTCCCAAGTCGGCCACGCGGCATAGGCCACAAGGGCAAACAGGCCGCCGAGCGCAGTATTGATTCCGCGCGCGACGACGGTCTCTCCGGGCGAGACGCCGGTTGCCGCGATCAAGAACACGACCAATCCCGCAATAGCCGCGCTGAAGAGGCCATAGTTCGCGGGTCCGACGGAGCGCAGCATCAACGTAAACAAACCCACCAAGAACAACTGCGTCCACGGCGTTGCGGGCAGTACATGATAAAGAACCGTTGCCAGAACCAAGCCACCGAAAGTTCCCAGCAACCGAAGTCCACCCCGGCTGAAGGTACTGCTGAAATCGGGCTTCAAAATGACGGCGACAGTCATGGGAACCCAGTACATGCGCGACCACCCGAGACTCCGGCCCGCGGCATCGGCCAGTGCGACAGAGGCGGCCAATCGAATGGCATGGCGAAAAAAAATTGATTGGAGACTGAGGTTTGTCCGTAGAGTCTCCGCCCAGCTTACCGATTCAATCTGGGAGTTCCTGTGGGTGGTGCTGCCGGCGGAATCGCGCCAGTTTTGCGGCAATGTGTCGCCTAAGAACTGCGCCACGACACGCACCTGGCCGACCAGGCGTTCCATGGCGGCGCGGACTTCGTCGGGCGAATCACCATCCTTTGCTTCCTCCGTCATTCGTTTCATCTCGGAAAGGTGACGCCGCAGGTCGGTCGAGACCGGTTCACCTCTCGCCATGCTGACGCCGATGGCAGCGAGTGTTTTCGAGCAGAGGTCCAGCATCTGGCGTAGTTCTAAATCGTTGACGGGCGCGGACAAGCCGCTCCCGTAGGACCGGCGCAATTGGAACACCGAGGACCGTATGCGATCCACCTGATCGAACAGTAAGCGGTAGCGTTCGCCAGTGGTTGTATGGTCGCGCCCTAATGCACTCAGCGTCTCTTGCACCAGCGGGGCCGGCGCATAATCCAGGGTTGCTGCCGCAGCATCCGCGTCGAGATGGATATCCTCCGCCAATTGCCGAAAAGCCTTCCCGACGGCTTCCCGCTCCGGACGTCGCCGTTGAACGGGCCAAAGCAGCAAAGCAAATGCGGTTTGCAGCAGGCCGCCTGCGAAGACCAGCAAGCCGACATAGAATGCGTCCTTCGCCGACAGCGGATGAGCCGCAAAGACGATCACCGCCACCAGCGTATTCAATCCTAGATCGCCAGCGCGCACCCCGACTGCCAACAACATTCCGGCCACCATCGCCCACAGCGCCGTGACTCCCACGGCCAGAAGATAGTATTCGCCGGTCAGCGTGCCCGTAAATACTGCCACCGCTCCTAAGAGGCTCCAGGCCAGCATCCGGCGGGCACGCTGCCAGTAGGGATCGTAGCCGTCCGAAAACGAAACGTTCAGTGCGCCGGTCGCAATCGCTACCGCGCTCAACGGCGCGTGAAGAGCGGTCCCTATCGCGAGGGGCACAGCGACTCCCAATGCGTTGCGCGAAGCGATCCACGTATTCACCTTGGCGCGTTCGACACGAGTGGCTGTCCGCCACAATGCGGCATGCACGCGCCGTCCTGGAATCGATCTCATTTTTTGCAAGACATCAGCAGTAGGATACAGGAATGACATTCATTCGCCTCGGTCTCTGGTTGGGAGTATTGAGCATGTCCGCGGCGGCCGCAACCGGGCCGGGAAAGCTGCTTTGGGCCGATGAATTTTCGGGCGCGGCGGGCACGCAGCCGGACCGGTCGAAGTGGACATATGACCTAGGCGGGAACGGTTGGGGAAATAAAGAGCTGGAGACATATACGAATAAGCCGGAAAATTCTTTTCTGGATGGCGAAGGTCATCTGGTGATTCGGGCAATCAAAGAACCCGACGGGTACTTTACATCGGCGCGTATGAAGACCGAGGGACTTTTTTCCTTCGCGTATGGGCGAGCGGAGGCGCGCATGAAGCTTCCGCGCGGACAAGGTCTTTGGCCTGCGTTTTGGATGCTGGGGAGCAATATCGGAACGGTTCATTGGCCGGATTGTGGCGAAATCGACATCATGGAGAGTCTAGGCCGTGAACCTACGATCGTGCACGGGACGGTGCATGGTCCCGGCTACTCGGGAGGGCACGCGATTTCGGCACAATACCAGCTTCCGGGAACACCCGCGCTGGCCGACGATTTTCATCTGTACGGCACAAGTTGGACGCCCGGTCGCGTTGAGTTTTCGATTGACGGGCATGTTTACGCAACAGTGACGCCGCAATCTCTTCCTGGAGGAACAAAGTGGGTGTACGATCATCCTTTCTTTGTGCTCCTGAATCTTGCGGTGGGCGGCGCCTGGCCCGGCAATCCCGATGCGTCGACGAAGTTTCCGCAAGATTTGATTGTTGACTATGTGCGGGTGTATCAAAGGCTTTCGGAGAAACAATAGCTTCCGCATACTCATGCATCTTCGCCTTCCTGATCGGGTTGGGGATCGATGAGTTGGGAGCGGAGTTCGCGCTGGCGTTGTTCGAGGGCGAGGAGTTCGGCGTAGTCGAGGTCGCCGCCGCGTTCCTTCGGCGTGGGTAGGTTGCCGACGCCGGTAGGTCCGGCGTGCCGACCGGGCGTTTGTTTTTCGCGCTCGATGACTTGGAGCCAGGTGTCCCAAGTCATGCGCTGCAGGCCTTGGCCGCCGCGCTCCTTCACGATGCATTGGGGGCACCAGCGGCCTGCCTGGCCGAGTTCGCAGGTCTCCGGGCGGTGGAGGTTGGTCCAGGCGTACTCCGGCGGCAGGCCGTCGGGAAAGTTCAGGCGGCGGTAGACCATCTTCGGTTCTACTTCTTTCTTTTCCAGTTCTTCGATCAGGTCGTCGTTGCTGGGGATGTAGTAGGTGGTCGTCACGCCGTCGACGATGCGGACTTCCAGCCATTGTTCAGCGGTGTCGAAGGTGTTCTTCTTCTTTTTCATGTTGGTGGTGGGGGTGGTAGTTGCCTTCTGCTGCGTGGCGGCAGCCGCGAGTTGTTCGCGCTTCAGGGCGCGGTCTTTTTCTTTGTTGGCTTGCGCATCGAGGTGCTTTTGTTCCTGGAGCTGCTGTTTGGCCTGGCCGAGCCGGTTCTGCAGTTCGAGCTTCAGGAAGCCAAGGCGGAGTTTTTCTTCTTGTTCTTCGACGCGGCGCATAGCTTCTCCCTGGCTCAGGCGGGCTTTGCGGAGGTACTCCAGTTCTTTGAAGGCGCGCGAGAAGGCGCGGTCGGCGGCGGTCTGGTAGCGCAGAAAGCGGCTGTATTTGTTGTGATCTTCGTCGTTCCAATCCATGGCGTTCTTGCCGTGCAAGGCGAGGTTCACTTCTTCCAATTTGTGGCGGCAGCGGACTTTGTTCCAGAAGGCGACGGTCGCTGCGGCGACAAAGGTGCGGCTGGTGGCGGTTTGCGGGTCGTACTCTTCGAACCACTCCTGTTCGATTTCGCGCCAGAGGCTTTCGTCTTCGCCGGGCAGGACGGGAGTGCGGGCGCAGCAGCCGTGCTTCAGGGCGTTGAAGCGAGGTTCGCGGGGCGGCGGGGGTGGTGGCGCGTTTTCGTTGTGCTCGTCGTGTTCGTCGAACTCGTTTAGCTGGGGCATACCGGCACGAGTATCGGGGCTACGGCGTGCGGCGGGACGAAATTTTCGCAGCTAAGTGGTTGGAAGAAGGGGAAATAAAAAGTGGGGGTAATTTGTGACGGTGGTTTCGGCGGGGGCAAATTACGAAACGGAGTTTGCTAGGAAGTGGGTTCGTTCCGTAGATTATATGTGAGATAGATTACGTTTAAAATCCAACATCGGCCCTTGGTGCTAATGAATCCGAGGGGCTTTAGAATGAAGGTGTGCCTGAGGCTGATATCCAAGTGGTGTGCAATGAAGCTGGTGAGCCGACTGCTGTCATAGTGCCAATCGCGCTTTGGAAAGAGATCGCTTCCGAGCGCGAAACCGCGTATCTGTTGAAGTCAGATCCAATGCGGCGCCACCTGCGCGTTGCGATGGAACGCGGGAGCGGTACGTCACTAGAGGAGGCTGTCGCGAAATTGGGCTTGTGAGAAGCATCGAATTCGATCAAGGCGCATTCGACGACCTGGCATGGTGGGCGGAGCAAGATCGGGCTCAAGCGATTCGCATCATCCGTCTCGTACGAGACACGCAGCGCGATCCGTTTGCCGGCATTGGCAAGCCGGAATGGCTTCGGCACGAGTTGGCTGGCTGTTGGTCGCGGCGCATTGACCAGGAACATAGACTGGTTTATCAGGTACTTCCAGAAAAGATCAGGATTCTCGCCTGTCGCTATCACTATTAGCGGTACGACTGGTTTCTCAACTGCCACAGTTCGCCGGATTTCATGAATACCGACAACAGTTCCTCCCGATCGCGGACCATCGTGGGTTCGGAGGGGCGGCAACTCTGGCCCTAGCGACGCCATTTGCATCGCGATCTCTAAGCTTTCAGGTTTGGAGGCTAAGTTGTGGGCTGCCGCCGATACTCTACGTAACAATATGGACGGGGCGGAATAAAGCATGTTGTCCTCGGCCTGATTTTCCTGAAGTACATTTCCGACGCATTCGAGATGAAGCACGCGGACGTGAGCACGCTTGTGTCCGAAAGCGCGGACCCCAAGCACCTGGTCGGGAGATGGCAACAAGGATTTCTAAAGGGAATCCACGATGCGCGAAGCCTTGGATATATAGTGTCCAGGTATGGTCGACCTGACTTCCTGGCCTAATCCCACCGCCATCGTCCTCAGCAGTGTTATTGGTGTTTTGGGCGGATTCGGTGTAGCCGTCTCTTCAAGAATTGGTGCATCAATCGGCCGAAATCATTCTAAACGGCTGGACCTGCACGAGCAGAGATTAGAACTGGAACTAAGCGCGAGTAAGCGTAATGTCGGAGCTCAAGATGAGGTGATGCGTACGGCACAGATTGGTATACAAAGGGTCTTTACCGATGCTGACCAATTTATGTCGCGATTGGAGTGGAAGAGTCTGATTACACGATCTCTCTGGAAAGAGATCACGGCCCGGCACGGTGAAAGAAGAAACATTGCCGGAGGCGCTGGAGTACGTCTGGCAGGGATACCCGATTGCGAGGCTAAAATCAGCGCGTTTGAATAGGATTGCATCGCGATTCCTAAGGTGCTTTAATAGAGTTATAGCGTCGAAGCTAGGGGTGGGCGGAAAGCCCACTTTTTTATTGCGCGGGAAGAAAAATCATGCCGGCCGTCGAGCGAAGCGGGCTTTTAGAAAAGATCAACGAGTTGGGTGAACAAGCGGCCGCTGGAACGGGGATCGAGATTGTCGAAATCCAGTTGCGCGGCGCGGGAAAGGCCCGGCTTCTTCGCATTTACATCGATAAGGCGGAAGGCGTGACGCACGGGGATTGCGAGCTGATTTCCGCGCGTTTCGGCGCGCTGCTGGATGTTGAGGATGGATTGCTCGACGAGGGATATACCTTGGAAGTGAGTTCCCCGGGAGTGGAAAGAAAGCTGTCCAAGCCCCGAGATTTCGAGCGGGTGGTGGGGCAGAAAATCCGGTTGGCGTTACGAGAACCGATGGAAGGCCAGCAACGATTCGAAGGTAAATTGACCGGGTTTACAGGGAACGTGCTCGAACTCAGCATCGGCCCGGAACAAGATGTGCGCATCCCGCTCGAACAGGTGCAAAAAGCAAATCTGAAGTTCGAGTGGTAAGGGTGTTCCGTCCCGCCATACTGTCCGATCGGTAATATTTTTAGAAGGTTTTTGAGGTTTGTTACGTGGCTTCGGTTTATCAGTCGATTGAGATATTGAGCAAAGAAAAGGGCATCGATCCGCAGATCGTGTTGGATGCGGTGAAGGACGCCATGCTGGCAGCGGCGCGGAAGCATTTTCGCGCGCCGGAAGAACTGATCGCCGACTTCGACGAGGAGACAGGCAACATTCAGATTTTTAGCGTCAAGCAAGTGGTGGATGCGGTGGAAGATCCCACGAAGCAAATCACGCTTTCCGCCGCCAAGCGACTCGACGAGCATGCGGTATTGGGCGGCGATGTGCGAGAGATGAAGCCGACCGACGTACTGGGGCGCATCTCGGCGCAGACCGCGAAGCAAGTGATTCTGCAAAAGGTGCGGGAAGCCGAGCGGGACAGTGTTTTCTCCGAGTTTCAAGGGCGCCAGGGCGAGTTGGTGAACTGCATGGTGAAGCGCGCCGAAGGCATGGGGCCGGACTACATCGTGGACATGGGCAAGACCGAAGCGCGCCTGCCAAAAAAAGAACAGTCGCGAATGGAAAGCTTCAGCGTGGGCGACCGTGTCCGCTGCGTGATCAAGGGAGTGGAGCGGGGCGGCAAGAACTCGGGCGTGGTTGTCTCGCGCGCGGCTCCCGATCTGGTGATCCGGCTATTCGAGCAGGAAGTACCGGAGATTTACGACAACACGGTAGTGATCAAGGCTTGTGCGCGCGAGGCGGGTGAACGGACGAAGATCGCGGTTGTCAGCCGGGATCGCGATGTGGATAGCGTAGGAGCTTGCGTCGGCATGAAAGGCATGCGGGTGCAATCCATTATCCGCGAGTTGCGCGGCGAGAAAATCGATATTATCGAGTTTTCCGAAGACCCGGTGCAGTATGCCACCAAGGCGCTGAGTCCAGCGAAGATTTCGCGGGTGACGATTGTCGATCCGGTCGTCAAACATATGGAAGTGGTGGTGGATGACCTGCAGCTCTCGCTAGCGATTGGAAAGCGAGGACAGAACGTTCGCTTAGCGGCAAAGCTAATCGGCTGGAAGATCGACATCAAGAGCGAAGAAGAGAAGCGCCAGGAGATGGAGACGCGAATGGCGGACATGGTGATCTCCGGAGCGCCGGTTTCTGTATTGATCGATCATGGGCTGGCGGAGGCCATCGTCGAACGGCTGGTGGCCGCCGATATCGGGACGGTGGAGCGGCTAGGCTCCATGACGCCGGAGGAGTTGGAGGTGATCCCGGATATCGATGAAGGGATTGTCACGCAAATCCAAACGGCAGTGGTGTCTTTCTACGGGCAATACGATACAGAAGAGGGCGAGGGACAACAAATGAGCGCGGAACAAAACGAGACGGCTCCGGTGGATGCCGAGAGCATCGAAGCAGCGATTGATGCGGAAGGCAGTGCGGCCGAGCCGGGCGATTTCGATACTAAGGGGAATCCCCCGCCGTTCGAAAACATCGAAACAGGGGTGCTGGAGCAAGACCTAGCCACGCATGAACCACCGGCAACGGATGCCTCCTCGGAAGGCGTGGTGTTGGATCTAGGGCGGGTGGAAGGTCTTTCGGCGGCCCCGTCCACGCTGCGTGGCGCAGAAAATAGTGAAGAAATGGCCGAAAACAGCGAATCTGGTACGATGGAAAAACCTGGTAGCCAGCAATAAAATTCGGTCCTACAAGGAGTTATATAGCAGTCGCTTCTATGAAGAAAATTAGGATTAACGAGCTGGCAAGGGAACTTGAAGTAAAACCTGGCGTGATACTCGATCTTCTGCCGGAATTAGGTGTGCAGGAGAAGAAGACACATTCGAGTTCTATCGACGAAGATGTGGCCCTTACATTAAGGGACCGGCTCGTGGATGCTGATGAATCGATGCGACCGGGTTCGGAAAAAGTAAATGGCCATCGCAGCGACGACAGCCATGAGTCCGCCGGTGAGGAAAGCCACTTTTCAGCAGGCATGGAAGAGCAACGGGACGTGTCGGCGGCAAGCCCAGCGATCGAATCGCACTCGTCTCCAGCAGAGCCGCAAGGCTGGTCCGGGTCCGAGCAGGAAAGTGCCTCCGGACAAGATGCAGCAAGGTCGACAACTCATGCTATTCGCCCTGGTTTTCGTCCACCGCTACAGCCCGCGCCAACTGGGGGAGATATCCGGCCGGTGCAGTCGATTCCGCTCCCGCGACCATCTGCTGCTCCAACGTCCGCATCGACAGCGACAGAGTCCGAGGCCTTTTCTTCACCGCAAGCAGAGCCCGCCCCGGCGATGAGTGTAGGGGCTCCTGGCTTGCCGACGGAAGAAGCAATGCCGGGCAAGCCCGCCGAACCGGCACGCTCTTCGGTTGCCTTTCGGCCACTGCGTCCGCCCATGGGCGGCACGGGGAAAGGTCCTGCACCTTCCGGCGTGATTACAAGCCCGGTCAATAGAAACGTGGGCATTCCGGCCAGACCACTGCCACAGTCGGCGCCGCGTATTCCGACGGTCGCCGCGCCAACGGCTACTACGCAGGCGACAGCGCCGGGAGCACCGATGGCCAGCGGTCCTCGGCAACCGTTGCCGCCGGAGCCGCAGCGTCCGACGTCAGGCATCCCGCAACGTCCTCCGCTACGCACCGCGACGCCTGCGCCAGAACGACCGCCGATGCCTCGGCCCAGTGCGCCACCAGCTGCGGCGCAAAGGATTGTTTCGGCTCCCCTGCGGCCTGTGCAGCCGCCGACGCATATGGTCACACCGGGCGGCCCGGCAACACCGCCCAGTCAAGGACCGGCGATACCCGGGGCACCTATTCCGCCACGGCCGACGCCGCCGCGGCCGACGGCTCCACGCCCGTCTTCGTCCGGTCTTACGCCGGGCGCGCCGATTGCACCACGCCCACAGGGAATGCGCTCCGCCTTAGCCGGGCAGCCGGCGGCACGGCCGGTGGTTCCGCCGCGCGCCGATATTCTTGCCCGCCTGGCGCAGACACAAACTCGACCATCGCCAGCCACGCCTTCGGTTCCACGCCCGGGCGCGCCGCCTGCTCGACCGGCGCCTTCACCGGGACAACCGATTTTCCGTGGACCGATCCGACCGGGACAACCGACTATGCGCGGCCCGGGAGCGCCCGGTGGACCCTCTACATTTCCGGGCGGCCCGCGCCGGCCTGGCATGCGCCCGATGCATCCGACAACCCCGCTGCGTCCGGAATCGGCAACTCCGATGCCGACCGACCAACGGCGGCATCAAGGGAAGCCAGGAGGGCGTCCCATTGCAAGGACGCGCAAGGACCAGGAAGGTGTGCTGCGCGAGCGCGTCTCCAAGCGTGCGATTTCGTTGCCACCGCCGCCCATTGATCGAGAGATCACCGTCGCCGAGGGTGTCACGGTAAAGGAGCTTTCGGAGAAGCTGGGTGTGAAGGCCAACCTAGTGGTGAAGAAGCTGGTGGAAAAGAAGATTTTCGCCACGATCAACCAGACGCTGGATGTGAAGTTGGCCGAGGAGTTGGCGCGAGAGTTCGGTGCGTCCACCAATCAGGTCAGCTACGAGGAAGAAAGCTTCCAAGACATCGAATTGACTGAAGAAACAGGCGACCTGGTGCGACGCGCCCCGGTGGTGACCATCATGGGCCACGTGGATCACGGTAAAACGTCGCTGCTGGACGCGATTCGCGAAACCAACATCGCGGGACGCGAAGCCGGTGGGATCACGCAGCATATCGGCGCTTACTACATCGAGAAAAACGAACGGAAGATCGTCTTCATCGATACTCCGGGACACCAGGCATTCACCCGGATGCGCGCTCGTGGCGCGAAGGTGACCGATATTGTGGTGCTGGTTGTTTCGGCCGACGATGGCGTGATGCCGCAGACGCTCGAAGCGATCGACCATGCCAGAGCCGCCGGTGTTCCGATGATGGTTGCGATCAACAAAATCGACAAGCCCGACTCACAGCCCGACCGGGTGAAGCAGCAACTTGCCGACCGCGGATTGCAAGCAGAAGATTGGGGTGGCGATACCGTGATGGTTCCTGTCTCGGCGAAAACCGGACAGAATTTGGAACTGCTGTTGGAGATGATTCTGCTGATGGCCGATATCCAGGACTTCAAGGCGAATCCAGCGCGTCCGGCGGTGGGAACGGTGCTGGAAGCGCAGCTCGATCGGGGTCGTGGTCCGGTGGCGACAATGCTGGTGCGTAACGGCACGCTTCGTGTCGGCGACTTCTTCATATGCGGCGCCTTGTTCAACAAAGTACGCGCGATGTTCGACGATCGTGGTAATTCGCTGCGGGAAGCAGAGCCGTCGATGCCGGTGGAGGTGATTGGACTGGAGAGCCTTCCCGAAGTGGGCGATGGTTTCCAGGTAGTTTCCGATACGTCGAAGGCCAAGCAGATTGTTGTATATCGTGAAGCCAAGGCTCGCGAGGCGGCTATGGCCAAGGGCGCCAGGGTGGCTACTTTGGATTCGCTGCATAGGCAGTTCAAGGAAGGCGATCTGAAGGACCTGAACCTAATCATCAAGGCTGACGTTGGGGGCACGGCGGAAGTTCTTTCCGATTCCCTGCAGCAGTTATCGAATGAGAAGGTTCGTGTGCGCGTGCTGCACTCCGGTGTGGGCGCGATTACCGAAAGCGATGTGCTTCTAGCTTCGGCGTCGGAAGCCACGGTGATCGGCTTCAACGTGCGGCCGGAACGCAGCGCGCAATCGACAGCCGAACAGCAGAAGGTGGATATCCGCCTGCATAGCATCATTTACGAGTTGATCGACGAGACGAAGCTCGCCATGACCGGCTTGCTGGACCCTGTTTTCAAGGAGACGGTGTTGGGGCACGCGGAAGTGCGGGAAATCTTCAGGATCAGCAAGGTGGGAACGGTGGCTGGTTGTTATGTGGCCGATGGGTCGGTGCGGCGTGATAGCCAAGTGCGCGTGAAACGTGACGGCGGCGTGGTTCATACCGGTAAAATCGATGCCTTGAAGCGGTTCAAGAACGACGCTAGCGAGGTGAAGAACGGCGTGGAGTGCGGCATCTCATTGGTCAACTTCAACAACGTCAATGTTGGCGACGTGCTGGAAGCGTTTACGATGGAGCGCGTGGCTGCGCAGCTGCCTGTGTCTTAGTTGTATAGTTATTTATTTTTTTAAGTAGGGCGCGCCTTTCCCGCAAAGCGCGCCCCTTCTTTTTATGCCTAGCATCGGCGTACTGACGTTAGAGATTTTCGTGGAAACGTCGCACTCCTTGAAGGAAAAGCGACAGGTGGTGAAGAGCTTGAAGGATCGCTTGCGAGAGCGCTTCAACGTCGCCGTGGCGGAGATCGATCACCTGGACGCGTGGCAAAGCGCGACGGTGGCGGCGGTGACCGTAGCGGGAGATCGAATTCGCGCGGAGCAGGTGCTGCAAGCAGCGGAGTCGCATGCGGCCAGCCTGTTGGGTGGTGCTTTAACGGGTTCCAACATGGAGTGGATGTAAGCAGTCGCGATGCTTCAGGATTTACACTCAGAGTTTGGAGGGCAATAATGGAAAATCATCGGACGGAACGCATATCCGAGGCGCTGCGCGAGGAAATCGGCGAGATGATCTCTTATGAACTTTCCGATCCGCGGATCGGCGACGCGGTTGTGACGGAAGTGCTTGTCTCACCCGATAAAAAGCACGCGCAGGTACGCCTGCACATGAGCGACAACGTTCAGGAGCAGAAGGAAACAATTCGCGCGCTGGATGGAGCCAAGCATTTTTTGCGACGGCAACTGGCCGAGCGACTGGATATATTCCGTGTGCCGGAGCTGCACTTCGAGGCGGACGTTTCGTCAGTGGTCACGGGGAAAATGGAGCACTTGCTGAAGCGCATCCGGCGAGGACGTCCAAGGGGCGAGGAGCAGGCCGCAGGCTGACGATGTGCATTCATGAGCGAGAGGCGCGATGCGCGGTATCCCGGTAAGTAACGGAAGATTTTTGGACGCATGCCGGCGTCGAGCCACCGATGTACGCCCGGTCTGGTTCATGCGGCAGGCGGGTCGATACATGAAGGAATATCGAGAGATCCGCTCGAAGAATGGCATCTTGGATATCTGCAAGACGCCCAGCCTGGCGGCGGCGGTCACGCTGCAACCGATCGACATTCTGGATGTGGACGCGGCCATTATTTTTGCCGATCTATTGTTACCGGTCGAGCCGATGGGCTTGAAGCTGGAGTTTCGCACCGGCGAAGGCCCGCACATCGACAACTGCATCACCGAGCCGGAGGACATCGACGCTCTGTCCACGGAAAACACGGATGACCTGGGCTATGTCGGCGAAGCGATTCGGATGGTAACGCAAGAGTTGGCGGGTAAGGTTCCGTTAATCGGTTTTGTGGGAGCACCTTTTACGCTGGCCAGCTACATGATCGAAGGCGGGGCCTCAAAGACTTTTCTGAAAACAAAGAAGCTGATGTTCGGCAACGAGGTGATGTGGCGTCGGTTGATGGGGAAGCTGGTGGATGTGCTGGGAGACTTTGCGGGCCTGCAAGTGAGCGCGGGAGCACGCGCCATCCAGGTATTCGACAGCTGGATAGGGGCGCTAAGTCCGGAAGATTACGTTCACTATGTTCAGCAGTATTCCCGAGCACTGATTGAGCGCATACGGTCCATGGGCGTTCCCGTGATCCATTTCGGAACCGGAGCGGGCGGCTTTCTGCGCGAGCTGCACGCGGCGGGCGGCGACGTGATCGGGGTCGACTGGCGCGTGAATATCGATCAGGCTTGGATGGAGATCGGCCACCGGTCCGCCATTCAAGGGAATCTCGATCCTATTGCGCTGTTCGCGCCGCTACCGGAGCTGAAAACGAAGGTGACCGATCTGCTGAAAAGAACCGGTACGCGCGCCGGGCACATCTTTAACCTGGGCCACGGGATTCTTCCCGAGACTCCGGTAGAGAACGTGAAGGCAGTTGTACAGATGGTGCGTGAGTTCTCGTTGGCGAAGTAGACGTCAATAGTGTCGCAAGATCCAGTGGTGATTATCGGGGGCGGCATCTCCGGCCTGGCTACAGCTTACTTTCTTGGCAAGCAGGGTGTGCGATCGGTGATCGTCGAGAAAACGAACCGGCTAGGCGGGCTGATTAAGACAGATTTTATGGAAGGCTGTCGGCTGGAGGCAGGGCCGGATAGCTTTATCGCCACGAAGCCGGCGGTGGCGGAACTGGCGGCGGGCATCGAGGGTTTGAGCGCGCAAATCATCGGATCGAACGACGCCGCTCGACAGATCTTCATTGTGCGTGATGGAAAGCTGATCGCGCTGCCACGCGGCATGTCGATGATGGTTCCGGGCGAATGGGCGCCTGTTCTGCGGTCCTCGCTTTTCTCGACGACAACGAAGGCTTCGTTTTTGCGGGAGCTTGCAATGAAGCCCCGTACGCGCACGGAAGATGTCTCCATCCAGGACTTTGTGCAAGACCATTTCGGGAACGAGGTGCTTCAGTATGTTGCCGATCCGCTTCTAGCGGGTGTGTACGGCGGCGAGACGGCAAAGCTGAGTGCGCAAAGCGTTCTGCCGAGGTTTCTGGAGCATGAACGGGAGCACGGCAGCCTGATTCGCGCGGTCCGGCGGGACCGCAAAGAATCGATGCACAAGGGAAGTTTGTTTCTGTCCTTCCAAGGAGGCATGCAGACACTGACCGATGCAGTGGCAGGAGAGCTCAATACTTGTACGAAGGTTGTGCATAGCGAAGCGTGCTCCGTGGAACGATGGGGAAGCAAGTGGCGCGTTCGCCTCCCCGATGAGCATCTCCAAAGCGAACAAGTGGTGTTTGCTTGCCCTACGTACGCCGTTGCGGCTCTTTTGGACGGCACGTTGCCATCGTTGGCATCCGAACTCGATACGATCCCTTACTCCTCGGCGATTTTGGTAACGCTTGTTTATCGGCGCTCGCAGGTCGCTCATCCGCTGAATGGATTCGGGTTCCTTGTCCCGCAGCGAGAGCGGCAAGGCGTGGCGGCAGTGACTTGGATCAGTACAAAGTTTCCTACACGAACGCCGCCGGAACTAACCGCGATCAGAGCTTTTGTTGTCGGTGACGATGCGTTGAAGCTGATGGGTGCGCCGGAAGCAGTCCTGGCGGAAATGGTGGAAGGAGAGTTACGGAGACTGATGGGTGTCGATGCTTCCCCGGTCGCACACGTTATTTCTCGTTGGCCTCGATCCATGCCGCAGTACACAGTAGGGCACGAGCAACGGCGGACGGGAATCGAGGCCCATGCAGCCGAGCACCCCGGCTTATTTTTGACAGGAAATGCCTATAGCGGGGTAGGCATTCCGGATTGCATCCGGCGAGCAAAGTCGGCAACAGAAAAGCTAATTTCAGAACTGCCATAATTCCTTTAGGAGCAATAAACCATGAAGTTATTTATGACAGCGCTACTGGCGACGGGATTGACCGGGCCGATGTTCGCGGATCAGACGGCAGATGCGCGTCTCCAAAGTGCAACCGATGTCATCACGAATATGACGAGTGCTTCCGATAAGAGTATTCCTCAGGATTTGATCGACAAAGCTCATTGCATTATCGTCATCCCCAATCTGAAGAAGGGCGGATTTATCGTTGGAGCACAGTATGGCGCGGGATTTGTAAGCTGCCGCAAGAAGAGCGGCACGGGCTGGACGGCACCGGCATCGGTAAAGTCGGAAGGCGGTAAATTCGGGTTTCTCATCGGCGGCGCGGAAACCGATGTTGTGGCGCTGGTGATGAGCGAAGATGGAGTGAAACATCTGCTGCAGAGTAAATTCACGGTGGGGGCGGAAGCTTCCGCTGCCGCCGGACCGGTTGGCCGAAATGCCACGGCGGAGACGGATGCGCAACTGCATGCGGAGATTCTCAGCTACTCGCGTCAGCGTGGTATTTACGGCGGCATTTCTCTGAACGGCGCGACTCTGCGGGAAGATGACGCGGCCAATAAGCAACTCTACGGGAAAGACATGAAGAATCGGGAGATCTTGAGCGGTGATGCTTCTATTCCGGCAGCGGCAGAGGGTTTCGTTCAGGCGCTGGATAAAGTCTCACCCGGAAAGTGACCTCGAACGCGAACAACAAGCTTCGGGTCGCACTTGTGTTTGGGGGACGTTCCGGTGAGCACGAGATTTCAGTGCGCTCAGCGGAATCGGTGAGAAAGGCTCTGCATCCCGATAAATACGAGGTGCGGGACTATTTTATCGATAAAGATGGGCGGTGGCATCCCGCGCCGATTACGCCCGAGCCCGGCATGAACCCCAGCATCGATGTGGTGATCCCCATGCTGCATGGCACATTTGGGGAAGACGGAACGATTCAAGGTTTGTTGGAGCTTGCAGAACTCCCGTATGTAGGCGCGGGAGTTCTGGCCTCGGCTGTTTCCATGGACAAGGGCTTTACGAAGCGCCTGTGCAAGGAGGCTGGGCTTCCCGTTGTGGAGTACGTGGTCCTCACCAAGGGGCAGTACGATGCGGAATCGTTTGCTCCGTCGTTTCCCTTTCCTGTTTTTGTGAAGCCCGCCAATCTTGGTTCTTCGGTCGGCATTTCGAAGGCGAAAAACGCGGCTGAGCTTCGCAAGGCTTTAGAGATAGCCTCACGGTATGACGAGCAGGTGATTGTAGAACGTGGAGTACAAGGCCGTGAGTTCGAGTGCGCGGTGCTTGGCGGCGATCCGCCGATGGCGTCCGCACCATGCGAGATTCTGCCTTCGCAAGAGTTTTACACCTACGAAGATAAATACATTTTGGATAAAGCGCGGATCGAGATGCCGGCCGATTTGACCGACGCGCAAACGGAGGAAGTAAAGAGGCTGACGGTGGCCTGCTTCCGAGCTGTTCATTGCGAGGGGATGGCGCGTGTCGACTTCCTGATGGATGCTGCCTCGGGCAGGTTCTTTGTGAACGAAATCAATACCATTCCCGGCTTTACTTCTATTAGTATGTTTCCGAAGATGCTGGCGTATTCCGGCATTCCGTATCCCGATTTGTTGGACCGTCTGATTCAGCTTGCTCTACAACGCGCCGAGGGTCGCCGCCAAATTCAGTATTCCCGATGAACGGCAATCCGAAGCGCTGCCTGTGCGTCCAACAAGCCGTATCGGCAATGTGTACATTCCGGCGATGGCTACTGATTAGCAGTTGTCTTTGTGGCGCTGCGATGGCGCAAAGCTCCGCGCGTCCGGAGGCATCTCAAAACAAATCGATCAAAGACCTCGATCCGTTGCTGAAGCAATTCGTGGATGTGCTTTCCACCGTGCAGGCGCAAGCGGCGGACCAGCCACCTGTCGACAAGATGATGTACGAGGGCGCAATTCCTTCCATGCTGCGGGAGTTAGATCCTCATACACAGTTTTTCGATCCCGGGCAGTTCCAACAGTTGACAGAGATGGAGCAGTCGGAGCAGAAGGGATTCGGTAGTGTTGTTTCGGTTCTTCCGGGGCAAGTGATTTTTCTGCAGACGCTTCCCGGCACGCCAACCAATAAAGCAGGAATTCAGCCGGGGGACGAGTTGGTGGCGGTAAACAACATTGCGATCGGCTCCCTGGAGCCGGAGCAGATCATCGGGCTACTCACGCAAGCACGGCAGCAAAAGGTAGATATTTACGTGCGGCGACAAGGGTCTGCACGCGTGCTGCAATTCACCCTGACGCCCGCTCTGGTCGATGCGCCGAGCGTGGATCGGGCCTTTCTGCCGCGAGCCGGTTACGGCTATATCCGCGTGGCAAGTTGGGACCTACAGACAGCCAAGCAGTTGCAGGACGCCATTCAGAAGCTCGGGGGCAAATCGCTGCGGGGACTGGTAATCGATCTGCGGAATAATCCCGGCGGCATTGTGAAATCGGCATTGGAAGGCGCATCGCTATTCTTGCAGCCCGGTCAACGAATTTTGACAGCGAAAGGCCGCGCCGGCGTGAGCCAAACAGCCGATGTTCCGTCGACGGCTGAACCATATAAATTCAAGTTGGCGGTTCTGGTGAACGGCAGAACGGCGAGCGCTTCTGAAATCCTTTCCGGCGCTCTGCAAGATCATGACCGGGCCGTCATCGTCGGGGAGCCGAGCTATGGGAAGGGTCTAGTGCAAAGTGTGATGCCGCTTTCCGGCGGGGCGGGGTTGGCGATTACAACTGCGTTTTACTATACGCCGAGCGGACGGTCCATTCAAAAGCCGCTACGGAACTCGGCGCTATCCACAACCTTCAGCGACAAGCCCGTAGGCCCATTGCCCACTTACAAAACCGACCAGGGCCGCAAAGTAGTAGGGGGCGGTGGAATTCAACCCGATATTCAAGTGGGACCCCATGAGCGCACTAGGCTGGAAGCGGTTTTAGACGGCAGCGGCGCGATCACCTCGTTTGCCACGCAGTATCTGGCGTCGCATTCTCCGCTGCCGACAAGCTTCGGGATCACACCGGGGATGATCGACGACTTCAAAATATATCTATCGGAGAGACGGATTCAACCCGGTGTCGCCGAGTGGTCGCAAGAGCGAGCGTGGGTAAGCCGGCGGCTAGAGGAAGAGATTGTGACGCAAGCTCGCGGAGTGGAGGGAGGGGACGAAATCGCGGCGCAATCTGACCCACAAGTGCAAGCAGCGTTGAACGCGATGGAAGGCAAGGACGTCGTTGCGGAATCCATGGCTGTTCGCTAATTGTTCGGCAGCTCAGCGCGGCGATAATCGCCTCGGCTGAAGTACTTTTCCAGCCAGACATACAGGCAGATAAACAGATAGCGGCTGCCCATTTCTTTCATCTTCAGCTTGGCTTCGCCGCTGCGACGATTGCGCCAGGTGATGGGCATCACGGTCCAGCTATAACCGCGAACAATGGCCTTCAACGGCAGCTCAACCGTCAAGTTGAAATGCGGCGACAAGAAGGGACGGCAACCATCGATCACTTCACGGCGGTAGGCCTTGAATGCGTTGGTCGTATCGTTCAACTTGATGTGAAAAAGAATGCGGATAAAGTAATTGGCCGCCCTGTTCACGCGCAGCTTCAGCCAGGGATAGTCGATGGTGCCGCCACCGCGCAGAAAACGGGACCCGAATACCGAATCCCAACCTTCATTCAAGAGATGCCAGTAGCGCACCACATCGCGAGCGTCATCGGATTCGTCGGCCATCATAACGACAGTGGCATCACCGCTCATGGAGTCGAATCCATGAACAATGGCGCGGCCGAAACCATGCAATCCGCGGTTCTGCACGGGGTGAAGCTCCGGCAAACGAGAGCTCAACGCCAGCAGCTTATCCCAGGTGGCGTCCGTACTGCCGTCGTCCACGACAACGATTTCGTGCGGGACGCCGTGGATTCGCAACTCCACGTGTAAATGCTCCACCGTGGAGGCGATGCAGCCTTCTTCGTTGCGCGCCGGTATGACGATGCTCAGCAACTGTAACGGCGCTCTATTCAGGTTGGGTTTTTGCACCTTTATGCAGCTCCACAGCGCGCCAGCCAATTGGGGTTAGCCCGGACGTGGGCGGCAATGTCGTCCAGGATGGAACCCAAAGAGTGGTTCGGCTTCCATCCAAGCTCGGTTGCGGCTCGGCGGTAATCCATGACAACCCAAGGGATATCGAACGGGCGGACGCCTCCGTCGGCATCGGGCGAATGCTTTCCAAATCGATCATCGCACCACTGGGTGAGCTGCTTCAGCGACATGGCATTTTGCGCGCCTCCACCGACATTGAAAATAGCATCGTCGGGCGGGTCGCGACGGATTTGGGTGGCAATCAGAGACGCGAGATCGTCGGGATGAAAGGCATCGCGCACCTGGTAGCCATGACCGCCGAACCCGATGTAACGAAGCTTTTTCCTGGCCGCGTGGGCATGCAGCCAGTAAGAGAAAATGCCCTGCTCGGCGGTGCCGAACTGCCCTGCCCCGGCGAGCACTCCGCAACGGTCGATCCAAACAGGAAAGCGGAAGGTGGCGCCATACTCGAGGGCCATGATTTCGGAGGACAGCTTTGTCGCGCCGTACAGCGAAATGGGTTGGCGCACCGGAAACGACTCGCCTATGCCGGCCTGACTCACACCTGGCGGAAGCGAGGAGGCTGGTTGAAGGACAAACGCGTCGTCTTGCCCCCGCACGGGCAAGCCCGCAAGATCCCTGACCGAATAGACGCGACTGCTGCTTAACAGAATCAGTCCGGCCTTTCGTTCGCGGCAATACTCCAGAACGTTCAGCGTTCCGCCGAGGTTATGTTCGCTCAACTGCCTGGGACTGGATTTTCCGTCGACGCCGGCTAATACGCTGGGGTTTGCGGCAGCGTCGATCACCCAATCGCATGCCGGTAATGCTTCGAAATCGCTGCGCATTCGCAAATCACCGTGGACAAAGTTCACCCCACGCGACATCAGCAATTCGCGATTCGTTTCCGATCCGGGCCGAAGCAGATTGTCGATGCCAGTGATGACAAGACCTTCTATGCGGTTGGATAACGCTTGTGCAAGACGGCTGCCGACAAAGCCGCAAATTCCGGTGATGAGCAGCTTCACTGGTTGCACCCGTTCCATTGTTGCGAATGGAGCGTAGGCCTTGCGATCCAATCGCTTGCACGGACAGACTTGCGGAGGAGCGGAGTATTTCCCAATTGAAGATTTTACCGAACCCTGAAAGGAACGCAGGTCTGCAACAATCGAATTTAGCTGAATGTCTTTTCCAGTGAAAAATCGGCCTTCGTGGCGGGAGTTCCTAAGTCCCCGAACGCCGGGCTCGTCGGGTCTTATAAAAAATCCGGTCGAACTCATCGCTCTGCTGCCGTTGATCGTTTGGTTCTTGCTCAACTGGTTTCAAACTATCAGAGCAATTTTCCGCGACTACAATCCACTTCCGGTTTGGGATTATTGGCGAGTCATTCAGAACTACCAGCGCTACAAAGCGTTCGACTTCAGCGTGCTGTGGATGCAGCACAACGCCCATCGCATCGTGTTTCCGGAGCTTATATTTGCTGCAGATGCTTTGTTGTTCCACGCCAATCAGGTGCTGACATTGGTAGCGAGCTTTATCTGCTACGCAATCGTTTTGGTTACCGTGGCAATTGCACTGCGATCCGACAAAGGCATGTCTCCGTTCATCGGCAATGCCGGCATTCTGCTGGCGGGGATCGTCATCGGATGGCAGGGATGCGTGGTCGTCCTGGGCGATAGCTTTCTTCTCAATTGGACGATGGTGCAAGGCGCGGTTTGCCTGGGACTGCTGCTGCTGGCCAAGGTAAAAGAACGTGAAAGCTCCCTTTATTTGGCCGGCGCCATTGCTCTAGGAGTGATTGCAACATTTTCGTCAGGCAATGGAATGTTGTTTTGGCCGATCGCTCTTTTCTTCGCCTATGTTCTACGTTTGCGACGACTACAAATGCTGATCTTGTCGGTGGCCGCCGTGGTCAGTATCGCGTTATATTTCACAGGCTACAAATCGACTGGCGATTTAAACGTACTCGCCATCGTGCAGCACCCGATTTATTTCGTTGGTTTTGTGGCTTCTTTTATCAGCATGCCGTTGGGAGCCCTGAACGATCCGCGATTCGGCGTAATTGTCGGATGCCTGAGTCTGGTAGTTTTTTCGGCTGCGTTTTTGACTGCTCGCCGAAAAGGACTATTGCGTTCGGCGCCCGCCGTGGTTCTGCTGGGAAGCTATCTCTTCACCGTGGCAAGCGCGGTGCTTACCTCCGCAGGCCGGATGAATCCCGCGGATCCGAACTTCATCGCGGCCAAGGCGGCAAGATATGTGTCCTTGCCGCTCGCCAATTGGGGAATTCTCGTGCTCATAATTTTATGGCTTTCCTCCAGGCGCAAATGGGAAGTGTTTTCGCCAGGCAATCTCGTGATTATCCTCTCGCTTGTTTTGCTGGCTCTGCTTCCAATGCTTCAACCTTGGGTGGAGGGAAACAACACCTTTGTTGCCAATCAACAACTAGGAACGTTGAGCATGGAAAGCGGCTTGATCAATCCCGATCTGGCCGCAAAACTGTACCCCGATCCAGGCTTTATCGTCCTGGAGCGCCCCATGATGCAACAAAATGGTCTTGCAATTTATCATGACCACGCACCGGCCACATCCATCGGCAAGCCCGCGCAGTCAGAGTTCTCAGGCAAATGGCAGATGGGGCAATCCTGGGAGACCCCCAAGGTCATTCCGTTGTCAGGCGGTCTGGAGGTGATGGGACATGGGCCAAACATCGCGCGCGGATCGCGTATTGTTTTTGTCAACAAGGCAGGAACAACCGTCGGCTTCGGGGAGAATATAGAGGCGGGTACCCCGACCGCGCTCGGCTTGGCCGGCAGCCAAACGGCGCACGAATGGATCGGATTTATCAATCCTGCCTTCGGCACGGACGGCGTTTCGGCTTATCTTGCTGACGGAAACAATTTAACCCGCATCAGCGGCAATATAGCGATTCCTCCTTTCAACGAAACCACCTCGGCGGATCTGGGCGCCGCGCTGCCGAAGATCACCTGGCAAGCCAATAATTGGGCGAAAGATGCATTGCCGCCCGCCATCGACGTACACATCAACAGCCCGAAGACATTCTGGTCCAGCTTTGTCGGCAGCGAGGTGAGCGTAGGACGAATCGCTTCTTCGGAAGTGGCAGCACCACAGAACCACTGCATTGTATTGCCTGTTTTACATGGCCCTTCCGCAGTTGGATTGTCCGGACAAGTTCTGAATGGGCAAACGCATCGACCGATTGCCGACATCCCGATGCAGGATGGGGACACACAATGGAAGCTATGGCGCGTGCCGCTGAAGGAAAGCACGTCGACGATTCAAATTGTTGGAGAAGACAAAGGATCCGGTTGGGGACAATGGATGGCGATCGGTGACCCGGTGGCGTGCAGAAACTGAAGATGGGCAAAAAAAGGGAGGTCTCTTTGGTCGGGCTGCCGGGATTTGAACCCGGGACCTCTTGCACCCCAAGCAAGCGCGCTAGCCAGGCTGCGCCACAGCCCGAAACTGCTAGTCTAGCGCACGGCGATTACTTTTCTTCCTTCCGGTCGGGCCGCCGGTCGGAAACGATCGTCACTTCCATATCATCGGCAAGACCGACAATCTGATTGACCAGGCTTTTCCCCCGCAGACGGTCGGTTCCCGCACCGGTCGGCCTGGGCAGAAAGATTTGTCTCGCATTATGTGCTCTGGCAAAACCGACGACAGAGGCAGCATGGTCGTTGCCGATCAACACGCGGGTCTCAATGTGCATGTTGCGCGCGAAATTCAGATGGCTCTCGACCGCTTCGCGTTTTGAGGGAGGCATGCTTTGCAGATCCGCCTGTTCGGCGACAAGCACCGCAAAGCAGTTGGCATGCAGCAGATCGGCAACACGTTTCCCACGGCGAACCAGCATGGCGGTAGAGGGATCGTCGCTAATGTAAATCACAACAGCATCGTCCAGCCGTCGCGGACGCGATGAAGACGCATTATCCGGCGACCCATCTTTTTGAAGCATTCTTTCTTCCACTTCATGTGCCGTCTGCCGCATCGCCATCTCGCGTAGCGCCACCAATGTAGATTCTTTGAAAAAGTTCTGAAGAGCGCGCTGCGTTTTATCGTTCGGATACACCGCGCCACGCTCCAAGCGGTTCAACAAAGCGCGCGGGGTTACGTCCACCATCACCACATCGTCGGCCTGCTTCATTACCCAGTCGGGTATGGTTTCACGCACTTTGATGCGGGTAATCTGCGTCATCTGATCGTTCAGACTTTCCAGGTGCTGCACGTTCATGGTGGTGAGAACGCCGATACCCATTTGAAGAAGGTGTAGAACATCTTGCCATCGTTTTTCCCGTGCAGAACCGGGGATGTTGGTGTGCGGGAACTCATCGACAACGGCGACCTCCGGATTCCGCTCCGTAATGGCTTCGACGTCCATTTCCTCAACGCGGGCGCCGCGATGCTCGACGACTTTGCGCGGAATGATTTCCAAGCCTTGCGTTTTGGCAATGGTGTCCTTGCGGCCATGCGACTCGAAATAACCGATGGCCACATCGACCCCCTGCGCTTTCAAGCTATGCGCCTCTTCCAGCATCTGATAGGTTTTTCCGACGCCGGCCGCATATCCCAGGAAAATCTTCAGTTTGCCACGCGTTGTCATAGTCGATGAAGCATCAATGGAAACCATATCACGCAAAACGGGAACAACGCGGTCCCGGAGGCTCCCCACAGCTACAGATTACCGCTATAAGAGGCGCGGGGAAAGCCGTGCCGGTAAACTGTTACCATGCTCGATCGACTGGCCCTGGCAGGAATGCTAGCGGCGTTCACGCTGGCTGCGCAGACTACCCATGTCTCCGGCGAAAAAATGCGCGCCCATGTCAAATACCTGTCCAGCGATGAGCTGGAAGGCCGGGGCGTGGGCACCAAGGGCGGCAAATTAGCGACCAGTTACATCGCCGCGCAATTGCAAACAGAAGGCGTCCAACCCGGCGGCGAGAACGGAAGCTATTTTCAGCGCGTTCCTCTGGTAGGGTCCGAAACGCAGTCCGACGCAAGTCTTAGCGTTACCGGAACGAGCTCCGGACCAATGAATTTTCAGTTTGTGAAAGATTTCGTGGGGACGGCCTTTTCGCAGAAGTCCACCAACGAATTCGATGCCGAAGCTGTGTTTGTGGGCCATGGCATCTCGGCTCCTGAATACGGTTGGGACGATTACAAAGGCGAGGACCTGAAGGGCAAGGTGCTTGTGTACTTTACAAACGAGCCACCCTCCACCGATCCTAAGTTCTTCGGCGGCTCCGCGCTTACCTATTATGGCCGCTGGACCTATAAATACGAAGAAGCCACGCGGCGCGGGGCGGTGGCGGCGCTGATTATTCACACGACTCCTACAGCAGGCTACGGATGGGGCGTGGTGAGCGGTTCCTGGAGCCAGGAACATCCTGAGCTGAAGCTTGCACAGGGCGCACGAGGGCTGGATCTAGCGGCTTGGCTGACGCAAGAGGCCGGGGCAAAGTTGGTCGCCGCTACGGGAAAAACGCTCGATCAGCTATTGGCGGCGGCGAACGAAAAATCGTTCCGGCCCATCGACCTTCACGTCCGAGTAAAAGGCCATATCCCAGTGAAGCTACGCCAGATCGACAGCCGTAATGTGGTGGGCCGAGTGGAAGGAAGCGACCCGAAGATGAAGTCCGAAGTGGTGATGTTCACGGCGCATTGGGACCATCTGGGTATCGGCATTCCGGTGAAGGACGACAAAATCTACAACGGGGCAGTAGATAATGCAACCGGATGCGGCATGGTTTTGGAGATGGCCCGGGTCTGGGCCGCGCTGCCGCAGAAGCCGAAACGGAGCGCTCTGTTCGTCTTTGTGACGGCGGAAGAATCGGGGCTTCTCGGCTCTGAATACTATGGAGAACATCCGCTTGTGCCGACCGGAAAAACGGTGGCCGATGTGAACTTCGATGCATTTTACCCATTCGGCAAAACGCGCGATGTTTCCGTGACGGGCGCGGAGCGAACAACGCTGTGGCCGATCGTGCAAAACGATGCCAAGCGCATGAATCTCACGATTGAGCCCGACCCGGAGCCAGGCCAGGGACACTATTACCGCTCCGACCATTTTTCTCTGGCCAGAGTGGGGATTCCATCGTTCTCCATTTCAGCCGGTACGCAGTACATTGGGAAGCCGGCGGATTTCGGGAAGACTGTTTTCGAGAAATACAATTCGACCCACTACCATCAACCGTCCGATGAATATCACGACGACTGGGATTTTGCGAGCATGGAGCAGATGGCCGATTTTGGTCTGGCACTGGGCCTGGATTTTGCCAGTACGCCCCAGATGCCGACGTGGCGTCCGGGCGATGAATTTCTGAAGAGCAGAGAGGAAAGCGGGGTACGGGCCGGGAATTAGGGGGCGTGTATTTGGTTATCTCAAGGTTTTTTATTCCGCTTTCGATGCGGTTCTAACGTCCGATCAATGAGAACTTGTGAATAGCGGAAGTTCGTCGCCGTCAAGCGCTGGATGCTCGCTTCAATGTCTAAGAGGCCGTAGTTCGCGGCGAGATCCAGGATGCCGAGCGTGCCAGTGACCAGTAACCCTTTTTGTTCTGCTGCGAATACTCCGGCGCGGTCATCCATTAAGACTAAGCTAGCCTTTACTGAGAGTGCCAATTGCACAACACTGCGCTCACCTTCGTCGAGCCGAGCAAGGCTCAAATTCGGATCTGGTGCTGGGTTCTGCTTAATATCCAACCAATCAGGAGCATTGAGAATCCATTGCCGGAGCACCTCCGGTGTTCGGGAGGCAAGCATTTCGTTTCGCACTGCCATTGGGATCATCACCCGCTCAAAAAGCTGAGGAAGAACGGTAATACAATCAATGAGAAGAAGATACTGAAGAGGGCCTGTGTCCGAGACGACGAACCTCATCGAAACGCACTAAAAGCGGGCTTCTCGGAGTGCTCGACGCTGTTCTTCGAACTCCTCAACCGGATAGTCGACAAATTCACCGTGCGCCTTTAGGAAGCCGTCAAGTTCGTAGCGCGACAGATCAAGGAGTCGGCGTAGCTCAGACTGTGAAAGACGGCCCGACCGAAATTCCTCTAAGGCAAATCCTTCAAGCGCGCGACGGGATAGATCGCCATGAGCAGCGAGCGTTTGGGCAATGTCATCCGGCAGATCGAGCGTAACGGTCATTCAGTCAGATTATCATCCCAGCTTATATTGGATAAATCCAACCCCTACCCGCGCCGAACAGCTTGGGACGCATTCACGCAAGAACCGATAATAGCGACATCTTCGCCGCCGGGGACAATCTCGGTGGAGTAGCCTTGCAGCGGACTGAGCTTCACCATCTCGTGCAGGTACTCACCCAGCAGCGTCAAATTCAAAAACTTTGCATTCGGGCCAGTGACGAAGAACTTGCCGGGCCCATCCAGGTGGATGCTGGTGGCGGTGGCCGCCGCCAACGAACGATGCCACAGCTTCACAAAGTCGATGCAGCGAGCCTCGCCCGCCTGGGCCTGTTCGAACACCTCTTCCGGTTCCAGATCCATGAAGCGAAGGCGCATCGAGCGGTGGCCCATAATGCCCTCCAGATGGCCCCTGCCGCCGCAGCCACAGTACTGCTCTTTCGGGTCGAGCGAAACAACAGAATGACCAGCCTCCCAAATTCCCTCCAGAAAGGGATAACGGCCATATCCGATACCGGTTCCTAAGGTCCACACGCGCGTTAGACGGTCCAGGTGCCCGCGCGTGGCGGCGATGCCCGCGGCCATGGCATCGGCATCGTTGAATATCGAGACAGGCACGTTCCCGAACAGCGGCTCGATGGCGTCGGTCATCATCGTCTGCATGTTCATGCCTTTGAATTGGATGTAATTGGGCGAATCTTCCACTACGCCCTGGCGAACAATGCCCGGCAAACCCAATCCAATACAGGCGGGCGGCTCCTCCACCTTCAATTGGCGAACTTGTTCCACCATCATCTTGACAATGATCTCGGCAGGCAGCCCGTGCAAGGAATCGGACACGCCGCCGTCTTCAGCATTGCTGCATACGGATCCGCTAATTGCGTTGTTAGAGATAACGGCGGCCGCTATCCGTTCGGTAATGAAAATGCCAATTCCATTCGACATGAGGTTTCCTTGTGGCGGTTTAGATCCGCGTCAATTTATTCAATCCGTTGAAGGCCGCAGCCTTGTAGCACTCGGCTAGAGTCGGATAGTTAAATACTGTATCAACGAAGTAGTCCACCTTGCCTTTTAAAATCAGAACAGCCTGTCCGATGTGCAGCAACTCGGATGCGCCTTCCCCGATAATGTGAACGCCTAGCAGCTCCAGCGTCTCTCGATGAAAGATCAGCTTTAAGCGTCCGGTGGTATCGCCTCGAATCTGACCGCGAGCCATCTCGCGATAATACGCTACTCCTACCTCGTACGCTACGTCTTCGTCGGTAAGCTGCTCCTCTGTTTTGCCGATGAATGAAATTTCGGGAATCGTGTAGATGCCGAATGGAAAATAGCTTGGATTGGAAGAAACAGGTTTATTCAAGGCGTGTGAAACAGCAATGCGGCCCTGCTCCATGGAAACCGAGGCGAGGCTGGGAAAACCGATCACATCGCCGACAGCATAGATATTGGGCTGCGCGGTCACATAATTCTCATCTACTTTGATGCGGCCTCTTGGATCGGACTCCAGCCCCGCGGCTTGCAGGTTCAACTCGTCTACATTGCCTTGGCGGCCCACCGCGTAAAGGAGGGCATCGCCCGGTACTTTCTTGTTGCTTTCCAGAAGACTGACAACGCCGGTGGGCGTTTCTTCCACGCTCGATACTTCCTCGTTCAAACGCATGGTGACACGGTGGTCGCGGAGATGATACGAAAGCGCCTCGACGATTTCAGCATCGGCAAACTCCAGCAACCGAGGACGCTTCTCGATCAGCGTGACCCGCACGCCCAATGTGGCGAACATGCAAGTGTATTCCACGCCGATGACGCCGCCACCCACGACGATCAGCGTACGTGGGATGGAGGGCATGTCCAATATTTGATCGCTGTTGATGATGGTGCGGGAGTTGATGGGTACTTTGGGAGACGAGGCGGGTTTGGTGCCTGTGGCGATGACAACCTTCTCTGCCTTCACTTCGGAATTGCCGCGCACGCTCTCAATTTGGACAGTAGACGGGTCCTTGAAGCTGGCGATTCCGGTAAGAACCTCGATTCCGTTCCGTGAAAGTTGAGCCTGTGTGACGTCGATCTCGGTTTTAATCACGTGCTGCACGCGGAAGGCGAGATCGGCCATCGTGATCTTTTCCTTGACGCGGTAGCTCACGCCATAGATGTTCTGGTAATTGTAACCGGAAAGGTGCAGCACGGCTTCGCGCATCGTTTTGCTCGGGATGGTGCCGGTATTGATACAAACCCCGCCAATCACCTCTCGTCTTTCGATCAACGCGACCCGTTTACCGCTTTTCGCGCCTTGGATCGCGGCGCGCTGACCGGCAGGCCCAGAACCGATCACGATTAGATCATATTGAGACATTTATATTTAGGATTCCAACAATTAACAAAAGCAGTAAAAGCGTCGTGGTTCCGCGGCGTCTCTATGCAATGGCGGAGGGCTACCGCGGATTGTTCGAATCGTCAGTGTTGGTGCTTTTTTTCACTTTTTTAGCACCTTTTTCGGTTTTTGCGGCGGCCTTGTGGGTGCCGTCCTCTACGCCGTTCTTCGTTTTGTCGTAAGCAGTTTCCGTACCGTCTTTCGTTTTGTCGTAAGCGGTCTCAGTGCCATCTTTTGTCTTATCGTATGCCGTTTCGGTACCATTTTTGGTCTTGCGAACCACTTTTTTGGTGCCCTTTACCGTTTTGTGATAACCCTTTTCGACCGCGTTTCCCGTATCTTTGGCGGCGTCCTTCAAATCCCCGCCCGCCGATTGTCCGTTTTGTGCGTATCCGGCAACAATAAACGAACCGGAAATTACGAGAGAAAGTAATATCTTGCGATGCTTCATATCTACTATTCCATCACAGTGCGTCGTCGCGGACGCAAGCAAAAGCGGTAACTAAGCCGAAGGCGACAAGTGCATCCGGGAAAGAACCCGGTTCAGCAACTTGTCTTCGAAGGTAAAATCGGGCTGCGGAAATCCGCGGCTTTTCAAGTAAGCCCGATATTCGTTCTTCAGGCCGGTGACGAACTCGGTTGGCTTGAATGCCAGCATACGCTGCGCCTTGGTGATGATTTGGGTAATGGCGGGAAGGTCATAATGATAGCCGAAATAGAGCCGTTCACCCGATGCTTCGCCACCAGCCTGTTGAATTCTTTCCCGCGGGATAGAAACGATGTCGGGATCTTTTACCCCGGCTATTTTTGCCAGTTCCATCACCAAATCGAATTGCGTAATCGCCTTCGGATTAGCGGTATTGAACGCATGGCCCACAACATTTCGCAGCTCTAAAACCTTCAGCGAGATATCGACGAGATCCTGAACATAGGCAAACTGCATCAATCGATGTCCGTCGCTCGGCAGAATCACCGGACGTCCAGCGCGGAAACGATCCCAGAAAAAAGCTTCCCGATAAAACGGATTCTCAGGGCCGTAGACATAGGGCGGCCGCAGAGTGACGACCGGAAATCCCGTGCGTTGATACATGCGAAACAACGCTCGCTCACTCATTGCTTTGTTCCGAACGTAGGGATTAGGGTGGTCGTCGGGCGCTAACGCATCGCCCTCGTGATGGTTCAATCCATCTCCGTAGGCGGAAACACTTGACATAAAAATGTAGCGTCCTATTTTGCCGTCAAAAAGTTGGGCTGTTGCCTCCACCTGCGCACCGGTAGTGCCGCGTTCCCGATCATAAACATTGTCGAAGACCGCATCGAAGCGCGATAGGCCAATCGCCTGCCGCATACTCTCGGCATCGTTGCGATCCGCAGTGAGATTATGGACACGCTTTCCAAAGCCATGATCGGCTTTCCGATGCAGAATGGAGATGTCGTGGCCGGCCCGAACCAATTCATTGACCAGCAGCCTGCCGATAAAGTGCGTTCCGCCGATGACCAGAATTTTCTTCGGCACTATTTTATTTGCGTGCCGATCTGTTTTGTCCTTCGCTTCCGTTTGCACGGCGGAGAGGGAATGGGGCATTGGTTCACCTGTCCTATTGGACGAGTGTCCCCCCGATTGCGTTTTCCTAGTCGTAGTACTCGAGGCCGAGATGTGTAATGAGCTCTTCACCCTTCATCCAACGAAGCGTATTTTTCAGCTTCATCAATTGGATGAAGATATCATGCTCTGGATACAATCCTACAGCCGTCATTGGGCCTTTAAAGTAGAAAGACAGCCATTCCTGAATACCTTTCAGTCCTGCCCTTTGCGCAAGATCTAAAAAAAGCACCAAGTCCAGCACCAACGGCGCGGCAAGGATGGAATCCCGGCACAGAAAATCGATTTTGATTTGCATGGGATAACCAAGCCACCCGAAGATGTCGATGTTGTCCCAGCCCTCCTTTGCGTCGCCGCGTGGCGGATAATAGTTGATCCGGACCGCGTGGTACAGGTCCTTGTAAAGGTCGGGATAAAGATCCGGCTGCAGGATCTGCTCTAAGACAGAAAGCTTGGTTTCTTCTTTCGTTTTGAAGGAACCGGGATCTTCCAGCACCTCGCCGTCGCGGTTTCCCAAGATGTTTGTCGAGAACCATCCGCGAACGCCCAGCATACGGGCTTTGAAGCCGGGGGCAAGCAGCGTCTTCATATAGGTCTGCCCGGTTTTGAAGTCCTTCCCGCAAATGGGAACCTCCATCTGCTTCGCCAGATCGAGCAGCGCCGGAACATCGGTGGTTAAATTGGGAGCGCCGTTGGCGAACGGGACGCCGCACTTCAAAGCCGCGTATGCGTAAAGCTGGCTGGGGGCAATCCCGGCGTCGTTGTTGCGCAATCCTTGCTCGAAATCGGCCAGGCTTCCGTGCACGTCCGCGGCCTTGTGAAACACCTCCGTCGAACCGCACCAGATCATCACCAGGCGACTACAACCCTGCTGCTCTTTAAAGTCGCGAATGTCTTGCATGAGAGCTTCGGCCAGTTCCATTTTGGTCGGCAGCGACTTCACGTTGGGACCGTCGAGCTTTTTGACGTAGGAACGGTCGAAGGCAGCTTTCATCGGCTTGATGGCCGAGAGCGGCTCCTTCAGTTGCTCCAGCAAAGAACGCTCCAGCACTCCACATTTCAGGCAGGCCTCATAAATGTTGTCGGCGAAGATGTCCCATCCGCCGAAAACGAGGCTCTCCAGTGGCGCCAGCGGGACGAAATCCTTGATGTACGGCGTTCGTTTGTCGGTTCGTTTTCCCAGTCGAACGGTTCCTAGTTGGGTCAGCGAGCCGACCGGCTGTCCTAAGCCTCGCTTTACTGCTTCTACTCCGGCGATAAAGGTCGACGCAACAGCACCCATTCCAGGGATGAGAATGCCGAGCTTTCCATCGGCGGGCGCAATGGTGACGTTACCCTGCTTTGACAATGAAGAGAACTCCTTGATTTTCGGTGCGGCACTACTCTGTGAAAAGCCAATAAAGAGCTGCTTTCGATAGCATGTCCGCGGTTCTACGTTATACTAACACTCAAATGTCGCAGCGCAGTACCGCAACACTCTCTACACTGGTTGTGGACGATGAGCAACTCGCCCGCGAAGAACTGTCCTTTCTTTTAGAAAGCTTCCCCGATATTGAAATTACCGACACCGCTTCCAATGGCTTGGAGGCAGTCAAGCGAATCCAGGAGCATGAGCCGGACCTGGTTTTTCTGGATGTGCAGATGCCTGGCTTGGATGGCCTGGGAGTGATTCGGCGGATTCGGGACAAAGGCGGTCATCTGCCCTATTTCGTGCTGGCCACGGCTTTCGATCAATATGCCGTCGAGGCATTTCGCTTGGAGGCTTTGGACTATGTGCTGAAGCCGGTGGAGAAAGACCGTCTCGGCGAGTGCATTGCCCGCGTCAGGCGCGCGATGGAGGAGGGGCAACGCGCCGATGAAGAGAAACAACCCGACATCACCCTTTCCAAGAATGCGCTACAGTCTTCTCCGCAGCGGAACAAATTGCTGGTCAGAAGCAACAATCGAAATCTGATTGTCGACGCGCAGGATTTGATCTACGCCACCATCGATGACGGATTGATCACGGTGGTGACGCCTCATCTGGAGGGACACTCCAACTACCGGACAATCGAAGAACTACAGTCGAATCTCGATCCAAATATATTTTGGCGGGTTCATCGTTCGTTCTTAGTGAACATCAACAAGATTCGCGAGGTCATCCCCTGGTTCAAGTCCAGCTTTCAATTGAAAATGGACGATAAGAAACAAACTGAGATACCGGTGAGCCGTATTCAAACAAAAAGGCTGCGGACGCTTTTGAAGCTCTAAATTTCGTAGTCAGAATCAATTCTCGCCGGTCGGCTTGCGCATTTTCGCCAGACGTCCCCGCGCGCGATCGAGTTTCTTCTGCACAGCCGTCATTTCCGTGGCGTCCGCGTCTCCAGGAATATTCGTATTCCAGTTTTTCAGCGATGCCTGCCACTGGTCGATCGCTTCCTTCAACTTGCCTTCTTTGGCGTACACATCGCCCAGGTGGTCGTGTACCGTCGGGTCGCTGGACATGGTCTGCAAAGCCCGCTTCAATTGTTCTTCGGCATCGTTGAGACGGTCCTGCCGATAGTAGAGCCAGCCCAGGCTGTCCAGGAAAGCACCGTTGTTCGGCTCCAGTTTTACAGCGCGCGTCAACAGCTCTTGCGCCTCGGCGAGCCTTGTATTCCGATCGGCCAGCATGTAACCGAGGTAATTCAATGCCGAGGTATTGTCAGGATCTAAATTCAGAACGTCACGGAAAGCCTTCTCGGCCGGCTCGAATTTTTTTTGACGCTCGTACATCGTGCCTCGCAGAAAAAGGACAGCGGTCTTATCCGCTTTACTTTGCGAAAGCTTTTCAGCCTCGTCGATTGCCTTCGCCATTCCAGAAAAGTTTTTACCCTTTTCATAGATCTCCGCCGTGGCGATGTACACCTCACGATCATCCTTTCCGTTCAGCAGACCTTGTAACTCCGCAATCGCCGCGTCGTATTTTCCCTGATCCGCAAGTAACTCCGCGTGCACTTCATGGATGGTCCGGTCATTGGGGTACTTCTTGTTGGCGGCATCGGTTTCCGCCTGCGCTTTTCCGTACTCTTTCCCCAGACGATAGGTGTCGACGATCTGCGCTTCGGCCCTGGGAGCAAGGTTCGGATCGAGATCGACAATCTTGCGAAATGCCGTTGCCGCTTGATCGTACTGCTCGTTATTGCGATAAAGCAAACCAAGCTGCTCCAGCATCCGCGCTCTGCCTTGGCGCTCGCCGGCGGTGTAGTTGCGCTTCTCACTGGAATCGAGAATGCTTTTCAGCGCGGCTACCGCTTCTTTCCGTTTGCCCTCGTCTTGCAGCACCAAAACCTCGTTATAACGAACTTCCAGATTTTGCGGATCGAGCTGCTTCGCTTTATCGTTTGCCTCGCGTTCCAAATCCGGCTTCTTCTGCTCGCGATAAATTTGCGAAAGACCCAGATAAGGCTGCGCATCTTCCGGGTTCGATTTTGCGAGGTCTTTGTAAGTGGCAACGGCATCGTCCAGTTGGCCGGCCAATGCTTGATCTTGCGCCAGAGCAGCCTTTAGTTCCATCCGGCTCGGATCCATCGCCAATGCCTTTTTGTACGTTTCCGCGGCTGGAGCATACTCATGCAATTGCTCATAGTTGTTGGCCAAAATCACGAGCGAACGGGGGGAAGGATGCTCTTTCGCCGCCTTGGCCAAGAGCTCCGAAGCGGCTTGGGGATCGCCCCGGTCACTATAAACTCCAGCCAACCCGGTAACGGCATCCTCGTTATCGGGTTCGATGGAGATCGCCTTCTTGAAAGCAGTCTCGGCATCAGCGGAGTTTTCCAGCAGCTTATCCAAGCGGCCCATCATCACCAGGCTGTCCGCGTCCTTGGGATCCTTGTCCGCAACAAACTTATACTGCTCGATGGCCCGCTTGATCATTGCCTCGTCGACGTGATTCGTCCGGGAATCGCCAATCTGCTGCGTATAGATGCGGGCCAGAACACGATGCGCATTTAGATCGCTGGGGTTAGTCTTCAGAGCGTTCTGCGCTTCTTCCACCGCTTCCCGCAATCGTCCGGAGACTCGATATAGCTCGGCGATTTCTTGTACTAAGAATGAGGCGTTGGGGTCCTCTTTCATCGCGAGCTTATAGTTGTCGATCGCTTCGTTGATGTAGTCGGCGTGGTTTCCGTTAGAACCGGCCCCAGCCATCTCTTCATATAAATGACCCAGTGCGTAGTGATAGTAAGCTGCTGCCTTGGAAGTGTTACTCTCCTTGACGGCCGGCGGAGCGGACAAAGCACCACTTGCTCCATTCCGCGGTACTTGTCCGAAGGCAACATCCTGCGCCATGGGCACCGCAGAAGCCGCAGTAAGCGCCACACCCAGAAAACAAGCTGGGCGCAGTGATTTACATTGAAAAAGAAGCAATAAACCGCGTGAAAGTGACAAAAGGTACTCTTGAGAGCCAGTATAGCTCCGGTACAGGAGACGGGGCGGCGATCGGCAAAGTTACGCCGAGCGGCCCGTGCGGACAAGTTGCAAGAAGAACGTGATCTCTTGCCGTTGCTTGTTGTCCTGGGAGCAACCGGATCCGGGAAGAGCGGCTTAAGCGTCGCGCTGGCGAAACGGTTCGACGGCGAAATCATCAACTGTGACTCGGTGCAGGTCTATCGCGGACTGGATATCGGCTCAGCAAAACTTTCGCGGGAGGAGCGCGCCGGTGTTCCGCATCATTTGATCGATATCGCCGATCCCGGAGAAAACTTCACTGCCGGCACCTATTCGCGTCTGGCGCGGAAGGCAATTTCCGAGATTGGGGAACGAGGTCGGCGGCCGATTGTTGTCGGAGGAACCGGGCTTTATCTTCGCGCCTTGCTGGATGGGCTTTCTCCGGCTCCGCAGCGCGACGAGAAGCTCCGGGCCCGGCTGACTGCCATCGCCGGAAAGCGGCCTGGCTATCTGCATCGTATCCTGCGGAGACGTGACCCGCCGGCGGCGCAGCGCATCCATGCAAACGATCAGCAGAAATTGATTCGCGCGATCGAACTTCTTTTCCTAGCCGGTCAAACGGTGACAGCCACGCAAAACTTCGCCCGCCATCGACTCGGTGGGGTTCGACCATTGAAGATCGGACTCCTCCCGGATAGAAACCTGCTTTATCGACGCTTGAATGAACGCTCGGCCGCTATGTTCGCCAACGGTCTTCTCGAAGAAACGAGAACTCTTCTAGAAGGAGGAGTGAATCCGCAGGAAAAAGCGCTACAATCGCTCGGCTATCGGCAAGCCCAGCAGGTTCTGGCGGGGGAGAAGGAGATCGGGCAAGCGGTGGAAGAGTGTCAAACCAAAACACGCCAATACGCAAAACGTCAGCTCACCTGGTTTCGCCGCGAGGGCGGGGTGCATTGGCTCCCTGGGTTTGGATGGGACGACGATGTTCAAGCAGCCGCTATCGAACTCACACAGGACTTTCTCCATCCTGCCTGAAACAGGATGGAGCAGTTTTGCTTGTTAGGATGAAAACGTGCCGTTGTACCGTGCTTTTTTCTTCTTATTTATATGTGTTTTTCTGGCTTTGCCCGCACGGTCCGCCACCGTATTGGTTCTGCAGTTTCATAACACTTCCCAATATGCCGACTTGAACTGGGTGGGCGAAAGCATTGCCGAAACACTAATGAGTGAGTTCGGGGCCGACAACCAGATTGTGATCAACCGAACATCGCGTACCGATGGGCTGCGGCGTTTGTCGCTGCGCTCCGGCGCGGACTTTACGAAGGCAACGCTGCTGAAGCTGGGGCAGTCCGTCAGCGCGGATTATGTCTGCTACGGCGAATACAGCATCAGTCTTCCTCCTGGCGCTACGGAATTAAAAGATAGCTCGGTGCAGATCAGCGCGCAATTTCTCGATTTAAAAAAGATGCATGATGGGCCTTCCTTTTCCGAGGCGGCAAAACTTACGGAGCTGTCGCGGCTGGAGGAGCATCTGGCCTGGGAGTCACTCAACTATCTCAATCCACATGCAGATTTGAAGCTCGATCAGTTCTTTCAGCCGTCAAAAATCATCCGTTTAGATGCCGAGGAAAGTTACATCCGGGGACTGATGTCGAACAACCAAGAGCAGCAGCAGAAGTGGTTTACCCAAGCGGTGCTGATTGCTCCCCACTTTATCGGCCCCGCTTTCGAGCTTGGCAAAATAGCGCTGGATCGAAAAAACTACTCGCAGGCAATTCAATGGTTTCAACACCTATCTCCCGAAGACCCGGCCTATCTGGAAGCGCGCTTCAAGATGGGGATCAGCGCCTATAGCTTAGGTGATTACAGTGGGGGTGCGGGTTATTTCCGGGATGTGCTGAAGTCCGTTCCTCTCAGCGAGGTATATAACAATCTGGGTGCTTGTGAATACCAGCTCGGCCAAGCCGCCGCTCTGGATGACCTGCGCCACGCACTGGACGGAAATAATGGCGACACGACTTATTTATTCAACGTAGCGGTTGCCCTGGCAAAGAATAATGAACTCGACCAGGCGTCGAAGCGCTTGCATACTCTGCTGGATCGCAATCCGAACGACAAGGAAGCACAGATGTTGTTGAGTCGCGTGGAAGACAGGAATCCACCGGCCAGTGACACAAAGTCGGTTGTTCCACTTCGACTGAAAAATGCATTCAATATGACGGCGTTCCGGCAGTTGAAGGCCGTTCTGCAAGCAAACGGTGGAACAGATTAGGCTCGTTTGCTCTCTCATAGTTCATGAGCAAACAAGATAATATGCAAGCCCAACAGCGCATGGGCGAAGCGATTAACACCGGCAATCTCGACATCCTTAAAGAAGTGATGGCGTCCGACGTGGTCGATCATGATCCCGCGCCCGATCAGAGGAAAGGACCGCAGGGCTTTATCGATTTCTTCACGAAATTCCGTAAAGGTTTCCCGGATCTAGAGGTGAAGGTGGACCATATGGTGGCCGATGAGGAGAATATCGCCGTTGCTTATTCGGTGACGGGCACCCATCAGGGCGATTTTATGGGCGTACCGGCAACCGGGAAGAGGATTTCGGCTCGGGGGATGCAGATCGGCCGCTTCGAGAACGGCAAGATGGTGGAGCGATGGGGCAGTTCGGATGAACTGGGGATCCTGCAGCAAATCGGCGCGGCGCCATCGGTTGCGAAATAGCGGCTTCGTTTTTGGAGAATCTTTGCCTCGGGAACGCCACTACGTTCTCGAGGCAGTATGGAATTTGCCCCTAGATTCATTTCTCTTTTTCTCACTTCACTTTTGATCGGTGGGCCATCGTGGGCGCAGGCACCCGCCAGTGATAACTTGCAACTTCGGGTGACCGGAAGCGACGGCGCGGAGATTGTTCCTGGCTCGCGTTCTTCCAAAGGGTTCTTGGTCGAAGTAACCGACGGGAATGGTGCGCGGGTTTCCGACGCAGCCGTCGTGTTTCGTTTGCCGGATTCGTCGGCTACCGGCACGTTTGCCGACGGCTCGCATTCTGCCGTGGCTTACACGGACGCGACCGGTATCGCCCATATCTCGGATATTCAATGGAGTTCGACCCCTGGTCCGGTCGCTTTACGTATTACGGCGACGCGCGGAACAGCTCATGCGGGCATCTTGGTTGAGGAGAATCTGAGAGATGGTTCGGTCGCCGGCTTGAGCCCGCTGCCGAAGGCATTGCCTACAGCATCGCCGGAAATACCGCGAGAAGCACGGCAGCAAGCGATGGTGAAGCCTGGCGCAACCGGACCGATTGCTAGTGATGCCGCTCCGGCGACGCCGGCTATGATCGCTCCGGCGGCGCCGAGGGTGCAGATATCGAACGATATTGAGCCTACACAACGCAATCTGAGGCCGTCCATTGCTCCCGTGATTCACGAAAGCGGCAGTGCGCCGTCCGTTTCGATTTCAAACAATCCGGGCAATTATAAAGGACACGGCAGCAAGAAAAAGTGGATCGTCATTGCCGGAATCGCCGCTGCCGCGGGAGCGGGCGCGTTTCTAGCCACCAGATCGCAATCGAGCAGCAGCAGCGCCACTACCTCCGGTCCGACGATTGGAGCGCCCTCCATCAGCATCGGTCGATAACGTTATGAAACTGTCGAATCGGTTTTATTGGATCGTAGTTTTCTTTGTAACGGCCTTTGTATCGGCAGGGCTGACACACGCCGAAGTGAACACGCCACGCATTGGGCTGGTGCGGTATGCCGACGGTTCTGTTTGGGTGATGAATGGATTGCGAGCGAATTTTGTGCTCGCCACGCGTCTATTTACAGCCACAAAGGAGGCTTGCTTCTCCGATGTCGGAGGGCTCGTCGCCATTCCGGGCGAGATTGAGTTAGTGACGCTAGAGGGCTCGGTAGTGGGTCGTTATCGAACCGAAGAAGCGCAACCGGTTCTGCGCATCGACAAAAATCTTTCTAGCGCCACGATCTGGCTGCCTTCGACAAAGACCATGCTGCGTTGGAATGGGAAATCATTCACCGCAGCGGAAGGCGAGGCTCCCGATCCGGCGTTTCGCCAAAAATCTTTCCTACTATTCAGCGATGCCAGCGGCTTTGAGGTGCAAGCAGCGGACGGAAACACGCGCACGCTCCCCATTAAAGCGACGGACATCAAGATGCAGCGCATGTCCGGCGATTGGGTTCATCTGTCATCGAACTCGTTGCACCGGGATTGGGCGCTTTTCTTAGGCGGAAGCGACGTACAGCTTTCCGAATTGCCGGCGGCCCAGGAGACAAGCAAGTGAAAACAATCCTGTTAGCGGTTCTCTTCTGCTCCTCTTTGTGCGCGCAGAATCTCGCTATCGTCGTTCACGATCCTACGGGCAAAACAGCCGATAAACCGCTGTCGTCGACTTATCAATTCGGGGATACTGCGGCAAACAGCGCGTCCAGTGTTGTTCTGCGGATTTCCAATCCGACGTCTGCTCCTGTCCAGGTGGCGACCGTGGATCTTTCAAACGGAACCGACTTTACGAAGATCAATCCCAATTTCACCATTGCCGGCCTATTTGTCAACAAGGTACTTTCGCCGAATTCCACGAACTTCGAGGAATTTACCGTCAACTTTACACCGACTGCGGCCGGAGCGTTTTCCGGCACGCTGCAAGCGACCTATCTGCTGGGGCAGAATGACGGAAGCTTCTCCAACAAAGGTTCCACTATCGAGTTTGGTACGTTGCAGGGAAACGGCCTACCTCCCACTTTGTTGGTGAGCGATAACGGTGCGAACGGCAGCAGCATTCTACAGCCGAATAGTAACAGCGCGCTCGATTTCGGAAAGGTCAATCTGGGCAGCACTTCGTCGGTCGACATTATTCTTTCTAATCAGACATCCGATTCGCTGACCACGCCGACTATCAAGCTTCCACCTCCGGGAGTTTTTTTCAGCAGCGCTTTTACCTCGACCGCTGCTACGCTTCCGCTTTCGATTCCGGCTAATTCGTCCGTTACGTTCAAGGTGATTTTTCTGCCCGGTCAAATTGGCCTGACGTCCGCGACCCTTTACATCGGCCAGAACACCTATCCACTGACGGGTACAGGCGTCGTCGTTGTCGATTCAGCGGAGTCACTGCAAATTTCGTATTTCGATCCGGTGACGGGCATCAGAGCTTCGCCGCAAGCGGGTACGCCGATCGACTTCGGACAGACTGCCGGGACATCGGCATCGCGCACTTTCTCCTTAGCAAACGCCGATCCGGCGAACTTTTCGGCGGTGGCTGTTCCGAACATCAGCGTGATGGGAGCCGGGTTCGCCATCGCCGGCGCACCTGCATCCGGCGCGCAAGTGGCTAAGGGTGACGCCGCATCATTTCAGCTTTTGTTTTCACCTTCGGGCCCGGGCACATACAGCGGCACGCTATCGATTGGGACACGGAACTTTTCTCTTTTAGCAAAGGGGACTAGTTCGGCGATTCCGGATGCGACTTTTCAGATCGATCAAGCGCCCTTAATGAGCCAGCAGCAGGCGCATCTTTCGATCCAGCTTTCCAAACCGGCTCCGATCAAGCTGCTGCCAACGCTTACGATGGAGTTTATATCTTCCGTCAGCGGTATCTCCGACGACCCGGCGATCAATTTTCTTGTCAACAGCGGACGCAAACTGCAGATGACCTTCGACAGCGGATCGCCAACAGGCATCTACAGCGGACAGTCGGCGCTTACGTTCCAGACGGGTACGACGGCGGGGACTTTAAAATTCACGCTGGCTTTTGCCGACGGTACGACCGCGACGAAATCGTTCACCATCGCTCCGGCGGCGGTGCAGATTACTGCGGCGGAAGCATTGCGACAGGCACCGAATTTGATATTGAACCTGACCGGCTACGACAATACGTACAGTATCGGCAATCTGGTGTTCAAGTTCTATGACACGGCGGGCAAGCTGATGACTCCCAACGGGATTTCGGTGGAAGCAGGTTCCTCCTTCCACGATTTCTTCTTCAATAACAACCAGGCGGGCGGCGTGTTCAAGCTGCAAGCGAAGTTTCCGGTGAATGGCGACGTGACGACGATCGGTTCGGTGGCAGTGGCGATCGCGAACTCAGTGGCGGCAACCAATCTCAAATCGGATCTGAAGTAGCTTGTCGCGCGCTACCGTAAAAGGGTGACCCCGGTAGCGCTCACTATCGCCGGCTCCGATCCAAGCGGAGGCGCGGGCATTCAGGCCGATTTAAAGACGTTTCACCAGTTCGGCGTTTATGGCGAAGCGGCGATCACGCTGCTGACCGTTCAAAATACCCTCGGTGTCTCAAGAGTAGAAACCCTGTCCGCCGAGCTCGTCCGACAACAGATTGAAGCCGTCATCGAAGACATTCCACCTTTGGCGGCGAAAATAGGGGCGCTAGGGGATGCCGCCATCGTAGAGATGGTCGCCGAGATGGCGCGCACATTTCCCTTCCCGCTGGTCGTCGATCCGGTCATGATCAGCAAGCATGGGGCGCGGCTCATATCCGAAGAAGCAGAGCAGGCTTTACGGAAGAAATTATTGCCTTATGCGTTTCTGGTGACTCCTAACATTCCGGAGGCGGAATCGCTGACGGGCCTCCTGTTACGAAACGAACTGGACATGCAGGAGGCCGGAAAACGGCTTTTGGACCTAGGCTGCCAAGCGGCGCTGATCAAGGGCGGGCACGCGGAAGGCGCGCCGAACGATGTACTTAGCACGTCCGACGGCATTTACTGCTTTCCCGGAAAACGCGTTTTTACGAAACGAACCCATGGCACGGGTTGTACCTACTCCGCAGCAATCACGGCCTGTCTGGCGAGAGGAATGTTACGGAACGAAGCCATTTCCCGCGCCAAACAGTTCGTTCAGCAGGCCATTGAGACGGCTCCGGAGCTAGGCAGGGGGCAGGGGCCGGTCAACCATTTCGCTAGTATTTAGGCACTGAGCTGTCAACTTTGTCGGACCAGGCGGTGATGCCGCCGATCATGTTGCGGACGTTCGTGAAACCGTTTTGTTTCAGTAGCTCGAAGGCCTGTTGACTCCGAGCGCCGCTCTTGCAATGAGTGACGATTTCGCTTTCCCGGTGGAGTTCGTTCAGTCGTTTGGGCAGTTCGCCGAGGGGAATCAGTTTTGAGCCTCCTATTTTGGCGATCTGATATTCGTGCGGCTCCCGGACGTCCAGGAGGGTAAAATCATCGCCCCGATCGAGTTTTGCCTTCACCTCGGTGGGTTCGATGGCATCTTTTTGGTTGGGGGTTGGGTTCGTTTCGTTGTTCATTCCGCAAAAGTGTTTGTAGTCGATCAATTGAGTGACGGTGGGGTGATCTCCGCAGACTGGGCAATCGGTGTCGCGCCGCAGTTTCAGCTCTCGGAAGCGCATAGCGAGTGCGTCGTAGAGAAGGAGACGGTTTTTGAGAGTTTGCCCGATGCCGAGGATGATTTTGACCGCTTCGGTAGCCTGAATGACGCCAATAATGCCGGGCAAGATACCGAGTACGCCACCTTCGGCGCAGCTAGGAACCAAGCCGGGCGGCGGCGGTTCGGGATAAAGACAACGATAGCAGGGGCCATCCTCGTAGGCGAACACGGTGGCCTGACCTTCGAAGCGAAAGATGGAGCCATAGACATTGGGTTTGTGCAGTAAGACGCAGGCATCGTTGACCAGATAGCGGGTGGGGAAGTTGTCTGTGCCATCTACCACGATGTCGTAGGGGCGCAGGATTTCCAGAGCATTTTCGCTGGTGAGGCCGGTGTCGAATTTGTCGATGATCACGTTTGGATTGATGTCGCGCATCCGATCGGCGGCGGAATCGAGCTTTTTTCGCCCGATATCGTTCGTTCCGTGGATGACCTGACGCTGCAGATTGGAAGCATCGACTACGTCGAAATCGACCAGTCCGATGTGTCCGACGCCGGCGGCGGCCAGGTACAAGCCGACGGGGGCGCCGAGGCCGCCCGCGCCGATCATAGCGACCTTAGCTCGTTTCAACTTACGCTGGCCTTCCATGCCGACCTCCGGCAGGATGAGATGACGGCTGTAGCGGGCGATCTCTTCGTTGGATAGTTCCGCGGAGAGTTCCGCCGTTTCCGGCCGCGCGAGGCTGGCTGCTCCGCCCGCGATGCTGGGGATGATGGAAAGCGTTTCGTCGCCCTGCAGCTCCGTTTCTTGTTTATCCAGATAACGGATGTCTTCGTCGTCGACATAGATGTTGACGAAGCTGCGAAGCTTACCGGCATCGGTGAACAGATTCTTCTTCAGATTGGGGTATCTGGTGGTCAATTGCGTCAGAGCGTCTCCGACGGTGGCGCCGCCGATTTCGACGGAATCTTGCTGTTCGGTGAACTGCCGCAAGGCAGTGGGGATTAGGATTTTTGCCATGTTAGTTCCTCGCGATCGGCTTGTGTTTGATCCAGATCGGGTATGAAGCTATTGCCGTGATCGAACTTTCCATTCTTAATAGAGAGCACGAGAAAGGAATACCACGGGCAGGAGTTTTGCAGATCCGTGCTGGAGAAGTAGGCATCGCAATCGGGATGGGAGTGAAAAATGCCGATCAGGTCGAGCCCATGCTCGCGGGCGGCACGATCAGCAGCCAGTAGATCTTCGGGTTTAATCTCATAGCGATCCGCCTGGCCTCCTTCAAACGCGTTTTCCAGCGGAATGGCTTCGGTGACGGTTTTTCGATCTCCTTGTTTGTGACCGAGCATGGCGCCGCAACACTCGTTGGGATAGATGCGTTCGGCGTGAAGGATCATTGCCCGCCCAGGCTTGGTTTCGACCACAATCATTTGAAGTCTCTATTTTCACTCTGGCCGTGAAGGGAGATTCATCTTCCTGTAAGAAAAGGTCCGTATAGTGGCGAGATAGATAAAGGAAATCTCATTTATGATGCGCAAAGCGTTATTATCGACCTTCGCCATAGCAGTCGCCGCGGCCATGACCGTTGGAGGGCTGAGTGGGCAAAGCGACGACCAGTCCAGACGGGAAAACGGGGGCGCGTATGCTATTGGGCTATGGGGCGACCTGCCGTATTCGACGCTACAGGCAACAGTCGGCGTGCCCAACTTGATCGCCGATATGAATTCGCAGGAGCTGGTATTCACCGCGCATGACGGCGATTTGAAAAGCGGCTCCAGCGAATGTACGGAGTCCGTTTACACGCAGGGATTGAACTATTTCAATTCGTTGCGCGCCCCGGCAGTCTTTACGCCCGGCGACAATGATTGGACGGATTGTGACCGTACCGCGGAGTATTCTTCGCTGGCGCAGCTCGATAAAGAGCGGAAGATGTTCTTCGATACGCCGTATACGCTTGGGCAGCGCCGTTTTCGACAGGAGGTGCAGTCGACCCCGACGTGTCTTGGCGTCAACGGCAATGTGCCTTGCGTGGAGAATCGCCGCTGGACAATTGGCGGCGTCACGTATGCAACGCTCGACGTGCAAGGTTCGTGTAACAATCTTTGCGATGTCGCGCCGGATCCGGCGGAGTACGCGGCGCGCAACCAGGCCAATATTGTGTGGATGCGCGAGACGTTTGCGGAAGCGAAGACACGCAACGCGGTGGCAGTGATGTTTATTTCACAGGCCGATCCAGGCTTCGATGAAACCGATGCCACGCGAGGCCCGACTCGCAATCCGATGACGCTGGCCGAGACGGATGGACAACCGGATGGATTTCAAGAATTCTTAGTGGCGCTGCGGGACGAGACGACCGCGTTCGCAAAGCAGGTGGCTTATGTGCATGGCGATTCCCATTATTTCCGGATCGATAAACCGTTTCTGGATGCGCAAGGCAGGCGTTTGGAGAATTTTACGCGGGTGGAGACGTTCGGCGATAACCAGGCAAACGGTAACAACGACGTGCAATGGCTGAAGGTAATTGTGGATGCGAGAAACCGCGAGGTGTTTTCGTATCAGCCGCAGATTGTGGCCGGTAATCGCACGGCCGTACCGGCACCTTAGGCCGGAACTTCGGATACCACCGGCGGAACACCTGCTGACGACTTGCTTAATTGGCAGGCGGAGAGCGGTGATCCTATTTCAATTCATTCAAATCTAGTTCCAGATTTCGCGCGATGGTATCCGCAAAGATCGGGACACCCTTCCGCAAAGTACGTAAAAGATTAGCGAGAGATCGATTTATATTAGCTGCCTGTCCATGCAACTTCGATATCACGACCGCCGGATTTAGGTCATATTGATAGACCAAAAAATCATCCGGATGTTGAGATTCAATCGCCCATGGATTCAGTAGTTCTGCGGGAAAATGTTTTAAATTGGATGTCACGAGAACTTCAGCACTACACTTTACAGCCGCAGCTAGAACGTGACGGTCTTTAGGGTCATTCGTCATCAATTGCATCAGTGGTTCATATCCTTTTACGAATGCCTCTGGAAAGTGGATCTTAACTTGTTCGAGCAAATGTCCAGTTTGCTCCGGTGTTAAACGGCCACGTGATTCGAGATTTCTCGCTACCTCTTCCCAGATTTGGTCGGTCCACTTTGGTATGTATTGATGCAGTGTTTCAGCTAGCCGAAGCAACGTGTCCCGCAACGAAGCGGGCCAGAGAACACACGCATCTAAGACAGCAAGGAAGTTGCCAGTAAGCGGAGTGGCCATTTAGAAGTCGTCATACATATCGTTCTCAGCAGCCTGCTTCGCTAATTTGTTTATGGGTTCGTGCCGACGTATATCGCGCTGCTTTCGATATGCCAATACATCACGCAAAGAGACTCGGCGATGTGTTCCGACACGGTGATAGGAAATTTCTCCCCGATCGAGAAGATTTACGAAAAACTGTCTGGACATGCCGAGGGAGTTTGCCGCTTGCTGAGTTGTTAAGTCCTGATTGGCCGACAGATAAGCAACGGGGCGCCCTTTCGAAATATCTCCGATGATCTGCAGCAACAATCGATATAGAGGATCGGGTAATTCTAGTTGATGCGAACCATTGGGGCTCGTAAGTGTGGCTTTACCTAAACGAAGTAGCTGATGAAGTTCCTCAATCTGGGCTATTTTTGTCTCGGGGATATTGGGTAAATCCGTTGGTGAAATTAAATGTGAAGGCATGTCCAATGATTCCTGCTTTCAATAGCTGTTGACCGTACAACCATAGTCGCTATAGTCGCTATAGTCGCTATAGTCGCTAAAGCACTATAGTAGCAAAAACACTAACAAACGCATCATGAGGTTATTCCGGTAGTGTCTAACTTGATACCCATCAATAGTTTACAGACTCTTCAGAATAAAATTACTGCTGTGAATCTCCCTGTAGCGGCGAGTCGCCTGAGATTCGCGAATTGCGTGAGTGGACGCGCTATGGCGTAAAGCAGACCTATCAAGCGACTAGGACGGCGCGGTAGCGGGCTTTACCTTGACGCGTGTGGTCGAGCGCTGCATTGGCTTCGGTCATCGGGAACGCCTCGATCATGGGCTTGATGCCGTGTTGGGCGGTGAAGGCGAGCATCTGCTGCGTCTCGTCGATGGAACCGGGCTGGCCGCCGACGACAGATTTTTCACCTCCGATGAGACTCCACGGAGAGAAAGAGACGGCGTTTTCCGGAATGCCGACGATGCAAAGCTTGCCCTTTGGCCGTAGGGCTGCTAGGTAGGCATCCCAGGGCAGATCGGCGGATACGGTGGACAGGATAAAATCGAACGATTTCGCTACTTTGCTTAGTTCGTCGGTGTTGCGAGTGGCAACGAAGTGTGTGGCGCCGAAGCTGTGTGCTTGCTCGTCCTTGTCATGGGTTGAGCTGATAGCGGTGACTTCGCATCCCCATTTTGCAAGATACTGAACCGCTAGATGACCTAGCCCGCCAATGCCGACCACCGCCGTGCGGTCTGTGGGACGAACGTTATAGCGGAGCAGCGGAGTAAATACGGTAGTGCCGGCGCACATCAGCGGCCCGGCATGTTCGGAAGCGATCCCCTCCGGCAGGGGATGAGCAAACTGCCAATTACTGACGCGCACAACCGAAGCAAAGCCACCTTTATGGCTGCCCATAACGGTACCTTCCACCTGCGGACAGACATGCTGCGCGCCGCCTTCACACCATTCGCATTTCATACAAGAGCCACAGAGCGCACCCACTCCGACACGTTGTCCCACGGCGAGCCGGTCGACTTGCGAGCCGACGGCAGCCACTGTGCCGGTGATCTCATGACCGGGTATCACCGGGTACTGGGACATGCCCCAATCGTTGTCGACCATGGCCACGTCGGTATGGCAGATGCCGCAGTGGGTCACGTGTACATCGACCTCTTGAGGCCCGAGGTCTCCGAGGTCGAATTGAAAAGGCTGAAGGTTTTGTTTCGCAGCTTTTGCTGCGTAGGATTGTACTTGCATAAATAATTCCCGAGGCAGTCTCCCGGCTGAAACCGGCAATCGACACTTCCTAGTCGATTTCTCCAGATGAAGCTGCCCTCTTATTCGAGAGTAGGAAATTTAGTGAGTTTAGTGAATACATAGACCTCCATCATTCTTGCCTAATCCTCCATTTCGGCGAGCGTTACCTTCAAGATTGTTTTAGGCTGGATACATGGATGTTCTTGCGGCGGAGCGAAGCAGGATGGTGGAATTACACCAGGCATTGGGTATCGAGGAAGGGGCGCGGCCTTCGCTGGTGGCGGGCGTTACACTCTTGCGGTTTGTGCGTTCGTCGCCGCCGGTTCCCGTTTTGTATGAGCCTTGCCTGGTGATGGTGGCGCAAGGGCAGAAACGCTTTCACTTACCCGACCGAGTGCTTACCTACGATGCGCGGAACTACTTCCTGCTCACCGTACCGATTCCCGCAGATTGCGAGACCACCGTGGCAGAGGATGGGCCGTTTCTCGGGGTGGCGATTCGCATCGATCTTGCGGTTCTGAGCGATTTGTTAATGACGCTCGGGGCAAGTGCCTGGCCGCGGCCAGCCGAGCATGACGAGGTGCGGGTTGTCGCTCCGCCGATGAACTTGTTGCTGAGTCAAGTAACGAATCGTCTGCTCCAATGTCTTGCTTCACACACGGACGCGAAGATACTAGGTCCGCAACTGGTACGGGAGCTTCTTTATCGGGTGCTTTGTGACGAAGGCGGCGGCGCTCTTCGCGATCTGCTGCTGGCGGACGAGAGCCGAACGCAAATTCATCGTATTCTTCAACGCATGCACAACGCTTATGCCGCACCGCTGGATGTCGGCAAGTTAGCGCAGGAAGCGGGGATGAGCACATCTGCTCTGCATTTCCATTTCAAAGCGGTGACGGGAACATCGCCCGTGCAGTACCTGAAGGCCATACGCTTGCACAAGGCGCGGATGCTGATGGTGCAGGAAAGAATCGGCGCATGGCTTGCGGCAGAGCGGGTGGGTTATGAGAGTCCTTCGCAGTTCAGCCGGGAGTTTAAACGACTGTTCGGAGCTCCGCCCATGGATGAAGCGCAGAAGGTGAGGGCAGCGTTCGGGTTTACGGACGAAGTTTCGGCAGCGAGCTGATGACGGATTGAGGACGCATTTATGCTGTGTGATGAACTTGCAAATTCGTCATGCCTCCAAGAAAAGAAGACGAGAAACCATAAAAGTACAGCCAAGAATCGCGATTGTGGAAAGCCGCAAGACTGAAAGCTGTGAAAGAAGCGCGAGGACCCGCAGCCTCACGAAGCCTAAGCGTGTTCGGAGCAGCCGTTGGCGGGACTGCATGGAAACAAGAAGCGGCAGTCCTCCGTGCGCCGGTCGATCTCGCCATCTTTCACGGTGAACTGACGAACATGACCGGTCTTGTCGCCGCGCCATAGCGAGACGCTACCGTAAGCACCATCCTTGCGCAGAATGTAATAGATCATCTCGACAAAACGAAGGGCAGTCATGTCGTGGTTGTACCACCGGACGATGCGGTACAGGGCATCCATACCGGCATCTTCCGGGGACATGCCCATCCGCATGTTCTCGATGATTGTATGAGCGCCTGCTATTTTTATGTTGGCTTCAGCGTTACCGCTCGACCCGGCGGAGCCAACCTCGGGGTCAACGAAGCAGCCGGCGCCAATGACCGACACGTCACTCGAAGCGCCGGGCATCCTCCAAGGCAAGCCGCTCGACGTGCAGGCAGACGAGAGTTGGCCTTTTCGATCAATCGTGGAGACGTATACCGGTTCCGCGGCAGGGGCGAGAGCGTCGAAGGCGGCGCGCCAGGTGGCTTCCGGGCCGAGACCGGCCTCCGTCGCAAATTTTTCGACCTTGCGGACCAGCAAATCGAGTTCTTCCTGAGAAGCAGGCATAAAGTGCGCCTTGCGGACCGGCTCAGGCCAAGAAGGATCGTAGACACCTTTCGCGAACAACTCCGGATGGGAGCGGATTTGTTTCCAGAGCGCATAGTTCTTACGGGCGCGGTCGGTCGCAAGTTCCTCGCTGTGAAAGCCCTGCGCGAGTGCGAAAGTCTGTGCGTCCGAACCAACGAGCAGGGAGTTAGCGGTGTGGTCCATGAGAGCGCGGCTGAGAAGCGACGCGTTCCGAATACCGCTCACCGCGGCCACAGCAGCAGCGCGGCGTGTTGGCCCATGCAAGCAGCAAGCATCGAGTTGGACATCGCCCGCAGCATTAGGAAGTCCGCCGAGGCCTGCCGAGTGATCTTTAGGATCGTCCTCCTGCGTCTTGCAGACATGAAGCGCCGCATCCAGGGTGTCGCTTCCCTCCATCAGCATTTTGAAGGCAGCATCGATTCCCACCGTGGCCGTCACCTTGCAGACTAGGGCCGGCAGCCTGGGTATTTTCGGCCGCTCCGGTTTCGGGTGACCATGCTGCATGTGGGGCATGGTCGGCATTTGGACACCGCCGTTCGATTTGAGCCCGATGGAGGCTGACGACAAGGCGGCGGCGGCCAGAAGACGCCTGCGATTAATGTTCACGGTTATCAGCCACTTACGACCTCTGGTAAATTATCGCGCCTGAAAGGTCCATTGCTGCCAGGGATTACCTTGGTAGGTATACTGATTGAGCTTCGTGCTATTGGTTTTGCTCGCACCGGTGACATCGAGCGCAAGGCCGCTGTTCACGCTGATCAGTTCGTAGTTCCCGTTGCCGGCCGAGATGACCTGCCATTTCTGGTTGGTCTGGCCGTTTGCCGGCCATTGATCGACCAACGCGCTGTTCGATGTGGAGGCTGCCACAACATCGAGCAATTGTCCGCTGGATTTGTTGGTCAACGTGATTACATTGTTTCCTAAATTATTTACCGTCCATTGCTGATTGGCGCCGTTGTTGAGGGTATAGATCACCATGGTCTGGCCCTGCTTAGTCGAAAAGCCGGGATCCTCCAAAGCTGAACCGCTGTTCACGTTGAGGAGCACATAAGTGCCATTGGGGATCAGGCTGGTGGTAGAGATTTCACCGTAGACACAAAGTTGCCCGCTTCCTGTCTGGGCCGTACCGAAGCTGGGTAGGTATACCTTGCCATTGGCGATAGTTGGCGGCATGAACTTGGCGTAATTGTTGCAAGAGTCGCGTGTAGCATTTTGCCCACTGTTCCAGAGCGGATTCATGTTCGTGGCATCGTAGGCGTAAAGAATGCCTGGTACGGTTGCGTGCCATGCGCCCGATCCATCGGACGCACTTCCGGTATTAGTCGCGGCCCAGAGAATGCCATTCGAGTTGCCGTTCGCAGAGAGTGATAGCGATGCGCCGGGATGGCCAACCGCCTTCAGAGATAGTTCATACTTCGGGTTAGTATTGAAGGTAGATCCGTTAAAAGCATAGACCTTCATGTAGTCGGACTGACCCCAGAGATAGAGATTGCCGTTCCAATAATTCAGTGAGTGAATATGAGAAGAATTAGCCTGCCATTTTTGCACGGCTCCAGCATCGCCGAGATGACCCATATTGCTGGTTTTGAGCAGATGCAGAACGCCATCCTTACCGCCGCCAATGATCAAACCAGTGCCGGGGATTAACAAGGGACCGGATGAGGTGAGATCGGCGTCACCGGCGTCGAGATTGGCATAGTCAGATGGTGTATGCCAATCGAGGAGCTTGAGGGCGTTATCGGTTTTGAGGAACGTCTCGCTAAAATTGCTTGCTCCATCCCAGGTACCGTTTCCGGTAACAAGATAAACATTGCCCGAGGCATCGGCCGCGGGACCGTTTCCGGACTGCCAAAGCGCGGCACCATTCGCGTCGGGCGAGGCGTTAAAGACTCCAACCTGCGCAAGGTTTGAAGCGCTGTAAGCAAATGTATAGCCAGCCCAAGCACCTTGATCGCAGTGGCCGGCAAAAGTGATGTAGATCCTGTTATTGGCAAGCAGGAGCCCGGCGCGTTGGAGTTCATATTTGGAGTTGAATGTATTGGCGGACAGTGTGACAGGGCTGCCGGAGTTGTCGGCCCCATTTGCGATGTTAAGAGCGTGCAACTTGTGAGCAGACGTGTTATTGACCCACGTCTGAGCCACGACGTAAAGGGTTTTGCTGTTGGGGTCGATAACGGGCGTGCTCATGATACCGGAACTGCCTAGAACATCTTTGCAGGTGAAGCCGCCATTCTGGATAGTAAAAGCGGGGCCAAGATTGACATGCCAGTACTGCCGGCCGGAATCGGCATCGAAGGCGTAAACGCTGTTGTTCGTAGTGGCCACAAAGACCACGTTGTGAGTGCCACCGGCTATATTGACATTCGACATGTAAAGCGGTTGAGCGTAGACCTGGTCGTCGACGGGTACCTTGAACAACATGCCGAACTGGGATTGGTTCACGTTGGAGGGGGTAAGGGTAGTCTCGGTTGCGTTCACACCGTCACGATTATTGTCGTTGTGTTGCGTCAATACGTTTGTCTGCGCACAGGCGTCTTTTCCAGGCAAAAGAGCCATCGTGACAATAAAGAACGAGAGCGCGGCGAGTCCGCGGCGGTTTGGAATTTTCTGAAACATGCAATCTACATTGCTCCTTTTTGTGGTCGGTCGTTTTAGGCCTCACGGCGTTAACAGCAGCCGATTGCATGGCCATGACCTTGTCCCCTTGCAGTCTCATCGACTATATCGCAGCCGGGGCCACGGACTTCGTAGAACTTACGTCTTACTGAGAAGCGCTTTTGCTCCGAGTTCGGATAGTTCGATATCTTCCGATTCCGGCAAACCGCTGACAGCAATTGCACCCGCGACATGGTTGTCTTTCCAGATGGGAACGCCTCCACCCCAGCCGGTAAATTTTGGATCTCCGAAGTAGCCGATGTCGAAGCTGTTTTCGGCCTTGCGAGAGGCATTGCCGATTTCTTTGCTCGGCTTTCGTTCGCGGGCGGCGCTGTAAGCCTTGTTCATTGCGATAAGAATGGAGGAAAGAGGGGCACCATCCATTCGGGCAAAAGCGATCAGCTCTCCATGCGCGTCGCAGACGACAATTACTCCGGCTTTGTTGCGCTTCAACGCCTCGCGATAGATTGTATCGACTGCATGTGCTGCTTCGGCGTATTCGATGGTCAGTTGGGAAATCATGGATACCTGGTTTTCAGGATATCTGTGTTCGGTGAATGGTTAAGTGCGCGAAGTTTCCGGCAATTCAGAAGCAGGAAGGCTGAAACAGAAGGTGGTTCCTTCACCGGGAGTGGATTCGGCCCAGATTCTGCCTCGGTGCGCCTCGACGATTCGACGGCAGACGGCAAGCCCGATGCCGGTACCGGGAATTTCTTTGCCATGCAAACGTTTAAAGGGAGAAAAGATGATCTGGAGATAAGGGTCTTCGATTCCGATGCCGTTGTCCTGGATACAAATGACCGACTCAGAGCCTTTTCGAGAAACATGCAGGTGAATGGCAGGCGCTACGTCTGGACGCGCATACTTGATAGCATTTCCGATCAGGTTTTGGATGACATGGCCCAGTTGCGCTTCGTCTCCCTTGACCGACGGAAGCGGGTCGGACGTAACAACGGCTTTCGAGTACAAAATGCTTTCGCGAAGATTCTCCAAGGCCCAGGCTAGAACTGCATTCATATCGACAGCCGTGGCGAAGGTTGAGTCTCGGCCCACCTGCGAGTACGTAAGAAGATCGTCGATGAGTACCCGCATGCGCTTGGACCCGTCGACGATGTACTGCAGGTACTCCTTCTCGGTGTCATTGAGTTTGGGGGTTGCGGTTCGTTCCAATAGACTCACAAAAGTTGTCACACTGCGGAGGGGTTCCTGCAGGTCGTGACTGGCGGCGAAAGCGAACTGCTCGAGGTCTTCGTTCGATCGACACAGCTCCTGATTCATTCGATAGAGACGCTCATTGGCTGAGGACAAATCGTGTTCGGCTTTTCGAATCCGCAATAAGGCTCTTATAGTGGCGACTAATACGTCTGGGTCGACCGGCTCGGCGAGATAAGTGTCGGCACCATTATCGAGAGCGGCGGTGGCTTGAGGGGCAGCAGTCACGGAGGCCGAGATTTGCAAAACCATCACAGAGGTGGCGGAGGGCGACGATTTGATTTGGCGGCAGACTTCGATCCCATTTATGTCGGGCAGATTTACATCTAAAAGCACCAGATCGGGATGATGTTGGGCGGTCAGGCTCAAGGCATCGCTGCCATTGGCAGCATCGTGGACGGTGAAGCCGGCGAGAGACAAGACGCGCCGCTTCGCGTAGCGCGCCGGCTCGTTGTCGTCGACGTTAATAATGGTTGCCTGTTCGATCATTTGGTCACAGTGTTTCGGAACTCCGGCTCAGGAGAGAAGAGGTAGGGATCTCCCGAAGCGATGGTATACGGCAGTGTGAGCTTGAAGGTAGAACCTACACCTAGAAAGCTTTCCACCTCCAGAGTCGCACCCAATAGATTTGCCAATCGTCGAGATAGGGAAAGACCCAGGCCGGTACCTTTCAGGTGTTTCTGGAGAGGGTGTTCTATCTGCGTGAATTCGTGAAAGATGCGCTCCTGATCTTCCCCAGCGATGCCGATGCCGGTATCTTTGACAACGAAGATAAGAGCATCTCCGGTGGCAGACACACGCGCGCCGATCCTCACTTCGCCGTGAAGCGTAAACTTCAGCGCATTCGAGATGAGATTACGGAGAATTTGGCCCAATTTGCTTTCGTCGCTTTGAAAAAGAAGGGTATCCTGCGGCTCTTCGAAGACCAGGGATACCGCTTCGTTGGTGGCCAGAGGACGCATCAGACCTCGGACGGCGCCGAGGAATATGCCGGCATCGATGGTGTCGATTTGCAGCTCTGTCTTGCCGGAGTCGACCTTCGTCAAGTCCAGCAGATCGTTCACCATCGCGACGAGTTGCTGGGCTGCATCACGAATGTAGGCAACTTGCTTTTCCTGTTCCGGTGCCAACTCTCCGTCGACGCGCTGCAGAAGTAATCTGGTGAGGGCCAGCATGGCATTGACGGGAGTGCGAAATTCGTGGCTGACGTGAGATAGGAAGTGGGATTTCATCTCATCGGCGCGCCGGAGCGCGGTTGCCTTTTCGTCCAGTTCGGCATACAGGGCGAGAACACCACGATTCGTTTCTTCGAGCTCTACGTTGAGACGTGAGAGATCTTCCTGCCGTTTTTCCAGCTCCGACTCACGAAGGCGGAGGGTTTCGAGAGTTTGCAGCAGGTCGCGGTTTTGACGTTCCAGCTCTTCGGCTATTCCGGCGGCAGGCTGCTGAGACAAGGAGCTGAAGAAATTCCCGATGTCGATCATCTCAATGGGTTTCGATGCCGGCGGGAGCGCCTTTCCGAAGCGAACCAGAGTGCCCTGCCCCGGCGGGGAGGAAACATCGAAGCGATCCATTAATTTTTTCGCTCCGGTTAAGCCAACGTCCATTCTCGTCCGGGAGAGATACGTTCCCGCCGGGATGGGCAAGATGTGGTGAACGCCGGGGCGGCCGTCGCTGACTTGCATCCAAAGAAACTGTGGCCGCGCTTGCAAATCGAGAGCAAAATCCAGGCGACCACCGCCTGCGTAGCGATAAGCGTTGCGAACGACCTCCGAAACGGCAGTGGCGACGCGCGTCTGGTCCTGCTGACCCAACCCGAGCATTGCCGACAATTGCCGGGCACGTTGGCGGGCGGTTACCAAGTCCTGCTCCCCTTCGATATTGATGGAGATAACCGGCTTGAGGTGGAGCGGGGTGGGATGCGGGCTCATCGATCCCCTCCGATACGAGAAACGACAACACACCGGTCATCGCGTTGGCGGGCAGAGTCACGGTAAAGAACACCGGCAATCAGGGAGGGATCGCGGCGGCGGAGACCGGGATAGGCGTCTAAGTTCCAGAGGTTTTGTATGCCGTCGGAATGCATGACAAGCAAAGTTTCATCCTCGAAGGGATAGGTAAATTCCTGCAGGCGGGGAAATTCGTGGCCCGCGGTTCCGTTGTGAGAGACCATTTGGACGGGCTTGCCCCCTCCAATGAGCACACCGGCTATATTGCCGATGCCGGCGTACTTTACCGAGGCGCTTTCGTGATCGACACAGGCGACAGCTACGGCAGCGCCCCGCGTAGAGTGGAGAACAGCATGAACCTGCCGTAAGATCGAAGAGGGTGAGAAATTCGTGCTACTCCTAAGGACAGAGACCGCTTGGGAGGAGGCAAGCTCCGCCATCACGCCATGACCCAATCCGTCGGCCACCATGAGAGCGGTCGACTGTTGCGTCTTTTGAAAGGCCCAAGCGTCCCCGGAGGCCTCTTCTCCCGCAATCGGCTTTAAGACGACCCCAATAAACGTCCTTGCGGCACCGGGGCGCTGCAGGCGGGCGACAAGGACAGTTCCCTTGCCTAGCTGTGAATAGATGTCGAATTCGGTGGAGAGACGGGCGACGGCGCCTAGTCCGTTACCGGATGTTTTTGTGCTGGAGTAACCGTCGGCTAAGCACTGGGTAACATCCTCCATCCCGGGCCCGCGATCAATGGCCAGGATTTCGATGCCCGGCTGGGCGCGGTTCCCTAGCGGATTTAAGAAAACCTCGCCACTCTGGGCATGATTGAGCAGATTGGTGCAGATCTCGGTGACGATAATCGCGACGTTGCCGACGAGTCTTTCGTCAAGCCCTTCCTGTTGCGCAAGAGTCTTGGCAGCGCGGCGTATTCCGGCAACGCGGCTGGGATCATCGACAGGAAAAACGTGGTTCATCGAGTGAATCCTTTCCAACGGGCAACTATCACACGCGTACCGCTTCCGACCTTCGATTCGATAAAAAAATCATTGCAAAGTCTTTTCGAGCCGCCCAAACCTAAGCCAAGACCAGCGCCGGAGGTGTAGCCATCCTGCATCGCGACGTTTAGATCGGGAATGCCGGGGCCTTTGTCTTCGAATGTCAACTTCACGCCTTGCCGGAGATTCTGTTTGACTGTTTCGAGTATTGCCTTGCCTCCACCACCGTGGACGATTGTATTTCGAGCCAGTTCGCTGGCAGCGGTTACGATCTTGGTCTGATCCACGATGGATAGTCCGACCTCCACGGCGAGAGCACGCGTTGCTTGGCGGACTGCCACTACGTCCTCCTCCACGGCAAGCGGCAATTCAATCTGTTTGACGACCATCGCTGCTGGTCTTTCCGTTCTTCGCGTCCCGTAGCAGGGCGATTCCGCGGTCCACATCCAGAGCGGTTCGGATACCCGGCAAGGAAAGTCCCAGTTCGACCAGCGTAATAGCAACCGACGGCTGCATGCCTACCAGCACTGTTTCGGCATCGAGCACGCGGGCCATGCCGGCGATGTTGCCAAGCATCCGTCCGATGAATGAATCGACGATATCGAGCGCGGAAATATCGATGAGAACGCCGGAGGCCCTATCGCTGACAACGCGCTCCGTCAAATCGGCTTGCAAAGCGAGCGCCAACTGGTCGTGCATGTCCACCTGGATGGTGACCAGGAGGAACGAGTCGATCTTCAGAATGGCAATCCGCTCCATGATTCAGCTTTCGGCTTTTCGTATCGATCTACGCACGGCCGACGGCCAGATTTCTTTTTTTCAAGGCGAGTTGGAAGGCGTCGGCCAGAGTAGCTTTTGTAATCACGCCGCTAAGATCGACCCCCAAATGGATGATAGTCTGCGCAATTTGCGGACGGATACCGCTGATGATGCAATCGGCACCCATGAGGCGAGCGGCGGCCACTGTTTTCAGCAGGTGCTGTGCCACCAGGGTATCGACGGTAGGCACGCCGGTGATGTCGATGATGGCCAGATCGGCTCGGTTGGCAACAATGGCTTCCAATAGGTTTTGCATGACGATCTGGGTGCGGGCGCTATCCAATGTGCCGATCAGCGGCAGCGCTAACAATCCTTGCCAGAGCTCGATGACGGGCGTGGATAGCTCCAGCATTTCTTGCTGCTGGCGCGAGATGACTTCTTCGCGACTTTTCTGGTAGACCTCAATCGTGTACATGCCTAACTTGTCGAGAAATTCGTTGGCGGTCCAGATTTCTTCTTCCATGCCTGTTCTGTCATCGGCGTACTCTTTACTGATGCGGGTGAAGAGGGGCTGCTTGAAGGAGAAGACGAAGCCGGCTGTTTCGGACGAAGTAAAGCCTTGTGCGGCGCGTTGGCGGCTGAGATCACCTAACAGGTCGTGAAGGCTGGTGAGGTCGGATTGCTCGACGCTTGTTGCGGAAGTGGATAAGAGCGCTTCGGTCAGGCAGCGGAGAAATTGCTGCGAGGTGTTGCGTAATTGTGACTCGGAGACGCGATCTCCTCTTTTTGAAATAAGTTCTTTCTGCAGGCGGATCCACTCGCCGAGCAGGTCTTTTTCGTGGCGTTCCACTATTTCGGGCAGACGGGTACTTGCCATCTAGGTCTCCAGATTGTTAACGGCTAGGGCGGGCAAGCCCAGGGGTTGCAGCTCCTAAGCAGGGCGCTGGAACGGTTGCTATGCTTGGCTGGTCGATTTCGGATCAATCAGTTTCCCGAGCGGATCCAAAAGCGAGGACCCGGAGAGAATCAGTCACTGTTTTGCAAAAACAGAGGCAATACTACCTTAACAATCCAAAATTTTACGAAAGCACACCTACATTTTTATAACATAAAGATAGGAAAAGGAGTTTGCCAGGGGAGATGACGGCAATTCATTCGGAATCACAGTCGAGAGAGAACTGAAGAGCTGCGCAGATCTCGCGCATTCTTTGCGTACTGAGGTGGGCAACTCGCCGACCCAGCCGCTGTTGAGAGACCGTAATCACATTATGCAGATTAACTGCGCAAACATTTTTCATGCCGTCATCCTCATTTAGCAAGACTTCGGAAATTATCCCGCGCGTGGTTGAGGTAATTGGAGCTACGGTTATGGTCGACAAGTAGCGAATAGCGCTTTCGCGCGTGAGTACAACAACTGGCCTTTTCTTATCCGGCGAAGGGAAGTTACAGAGACAAACGTCCCCTGGCATCAGTCCTCTGGCCACGCTAATACTGATTCCCAATCCGATATTTCCGTGTCGTCCTGGGGGGTTTTTTCATAACCCAACCGATCGCGATCTTCAAGAACTTGCACCTCCAGCCGGCGAAGGTGCTTTCGAAGCGCAACACGAATCAGTTCCGAACGGTCCAGATTTGCATGACTTGCTGCTTGATCAGTTGCCTTCAGCAGCTTCTCGTCAAGAAGTACCTGGATCGGTTTCATAAATCGATTTTACTCCACAAAATACGATTAGTCCTGCTGTGGCTTCGGTTCGTGCGGAAGTCCGGCTTCGAGCCAGGCGTTCCAACCACCGACCAAGGCTCGGGCTTTTAACCATCCGGCTTTTCGAAGATCTCGCGCCACACGGGCGCTTGTGGCTTCGTTTGGTCAAGCACAAAGGACGGCCAGCGTCTCGGTTTTTGGAAGGGCGAGCGCGGCGGCGTCTTTCACCGATTGCTCCGGGTCCAGGCGAAACGAGCCGGGAATGCGCTGGTCGCTTTCGTCATAGCTTCTTCTGCTGCGCGCGTCGACAATGACCGGCGCGGGAGCGGCGGATTGTGTTTCGGCCAGGGAGATGTACTCGGCGGGCGGGAGATCGTGGGAGGCAATTACCGGAACGGTAGTGGCGGGTTCCGCGACAGGAAGCGGAGGATTCGACGGAGCGACAACAGGAGGTGCTTTGACGAGGAATGCCGGCGAAAGTCCATGCAGGACAACCGAGCATAAGACGACAAGGCAGCAGATGGTGAGAAGGGTCTCGCTCCCCCGAACGTTGGCAAAGACGGGCAGCAGAACGAGGAGAAGCGAGCTGAGCGCCCTGGGGCCGAACCAGGCGATGAGAAGGCGCTTTGTCCAAGAGATTTTCACGGGCAGTAAAGCCGGAATGAACGCCGCCGGACGGGCCGCGAACACAGCAACAACGAAAAGGAGCATGAGGGGGCTCACGATGCCTAATCCGCTCCAGATCAAAGACATTCCGAACAGCACAAAGGTGAACATGAGCGACATTTCGGCGGTTGTTTCACCGTATTCCAGGAAACAGTCGCACATCTCCACGTCCAAATAAGAGATGGTGATTCCGGCAGCGAAGGCAGCCAGGAAGCCGCTGCCATGGACCGACTCGGCGGCGGCGTAAGCGGCAAAGGCAACACCGAGCGAGTAGATGGATTCATAGTCACGCCGAACGCCGATTCGTTTTCGCACGAGATCCATCATGCCGACCGCGCCTAGTCCCACGATTGCTCCGGCGGCCGGACTGAGGATCAAAATATTGATGCCGAGATGCGCCCACTCGAGACCCGAGGGCGGCTCGCCTCTGCCGAGAAAAGTCATCCCGATGAGGACCATCGGCAGGAGGACGGCGTCGTTCATGCCTCCTTCCAATCGAAGCGCCTGACGGACGGCGGTCGGCACCCCGGGGCGGCCGAGTAAGGCTCTGAGCATCACCGGATCGGTGGAGGCCAGCGCGGCACCTAGAATTAAGGCCGCAGCAGGATGTAACCCCAGCAATAACCAGGCGCACAGTGCAATCAACAGCCCGGAAACGACCGTTCCCGGTCCAATGACCAGGAAGGAAAGAAGGCGTTGCTTGCTTACTTCGGTTAAGTTCAGACGAACCGCGTCTGTAAATAAAACCAAGACTAAGCTCAGCGTAGCCACCACGCGCAGAATGGGAGAATGCAGGCCGACATCGACCAGGTTCAGCCCGCTAGGCCCGATGACGGCACCGAGGCCGAGAAAAACAGCAACTTGCGGGAAACCGCTCTTTTCGATAAAGCCCGATAGCAACGCGGACAGAATGATGACGACGCCGATCAGGGAAAGCGTAGACAGGAATTGTTCGGGACTGAATGCCGGCATAAGGACAGAATCCCATGACAGCTTGTCCGTCGTTTAGGCGGGAGTCGACAATGAACGAAAAAGCGGTGTTTAGGACGGAAGATAGTCCTTGAGCGGCTCAAAGAAGGATTTCACGAAGGAGACTGCTGTTTCGGTGGCTTTGTGGATATTACCGTTTTGCACGCCGACAACGACACGAACCAAGGCCGTGTCGGTGCGGTTATAGCGAATGGCATCGGCGACGGTGAAGATTTTGGCGGAGTATTCGCTGGCGATGACCCGGTCTCGGGCCTGATACCAATAAAGAACCAGGCTTTGATTGGAACCGCGGGCCACCACGTACCGGTTGACGTCAATGGGATTCGGTTGACCGGCAACAGGGATATTTATCGTGCCGGAGACCGTAGGCACCCAGCCGGTACCGGGCAAACAGTTTTTGGGGGAATGCGGCGCTTTGCCGGTGCGCTGCGTTTCAAAGAAGGCGACAAATAACGAGGCCATATCGCCGTCGGCTTTGTCTTGGTAAATGCGCGAAAGAATGTCGTCCGCCTTCAGAACTTCGAGGGTTTCCTTATCGAGCGGCGCATCCTGGAGCATGACCCACTTGTTAGAGGGGAAGTTGAATTGCCGCAGCGGTTTATGAAACGGAAGCTTCTCGTTCCTGGAAAAGCCGTAGAAAACACTTGCCTGCAGGAGCAAGACCAGCGTCAAGATGCGTGCGCTCTTCGAGTGCAGTAGCGAATTCATAGAGTTATGCATTCTTAAATTTCGAGACGGCCAAGCTAATCAAACGATGGACAACTACTAAAGACGCCAGCGCAATGATGAAGACGATGTAGCCTTCCATTTCGTGGTAAGCGCCTTTGGCAAGATCGGTATTGATCTCCGACATCAGCCCGGTGATCGCGACACGGGCGCCATTGGCAAGGATGGCGATAGGAATGGTAGCAGCGAGAAGCACCCAACGCATCCAGATACGTTTATCGGTGAAGTAAGCATAGATGAGCGACAAGAAGGTAAGCGACATGAGCGAACGAATGCCGCTACAAGCTTCCACTACGTCCAAGCTTTGACTGGGCAGCTCCAATACGTTTCCGGTGCGAATCACGGGGATACCCATCCACGAGATGAGCGTTTCACCAAGCTGACTTGCCAGCATTTGGAGGCCTAACGTGAGACGCGCATAGATGATCTGCGGGATAGGAATCATGAACAGGAGCAGCAGGAGCGGGAAGAGCAGGGCTTTGACCCAAGCTTTGCCGCCCAGATAGAGGACGACACCGAACAAGGAAATGACAAAGGCGAGGCGGGCAGTAAAAAGCTCCGCTCCGAGCGTGGCGGCCAGCGATTGGAGCGCGGCGAAGACAACAAGAACAAGCCCCCAATTGTTGGTTTTACGCGGAAGCGAGAGAAGGATATGACGCCGCTGCCAGGCGATGAAGCCGGCGACGATAGGGACAAAGAAGCCATGCCCCATGTCCTCGTCGGTAGCCCATTGATAACCCATCCGATACAGAATCGGTGCGTAACAGAGGGCTAGTAAAGCGCCAAACCAAGCAATCGCGGCCCAGGAGACCTTGCCGGGAGCGGAGCCAGTTTCGGTTGGTTTTGCAAGAGGCGCGCTTACCATAAAGAAAGAATAAAAAGAAAGACCTATTCAGTTAATCACACAGAGATGCTCTTACCAATTTGGACAGGCAATCGCTAACATGCGTCAGGCCATTTCCGCTGCGGGTCCCACTACCCGCCCCGCTACGCGCAACAAAGTACATCTTCGGAGCTTGATCATCGTGGCGGTGGTTTATTTCGGTTTCGTCCATCCGGGCTTCGTCTACGGCGAGGCTCAACAATTCTTCCCCCTCCGGGATATTCGTCCGGGGATGCACGGCATCGGGCGAACGGTTTTCCAAGGGAACCGCATCGAAGAGTTCGAGGTCGAGATCCTCGGCGTGCTCCCAAACGTCGCCCCAAAGCAATCCATTATCCTGGCGCGACTCAGCGGCGGCCCCCTCCAGCAGGTCGGCGTCCTGCAAGGCATGAGCGGCAGCCCCGTTTACATCGACGGCAAGCTGGCCGGAGCGGTTGCGCTGGGTTTTCCCTATTCCAAGGAGCCGATCGCCGGCATCCAGCCGATCGAGCAGATGATCGCTGAGTCCCGCACCACAGCAGGCTTCGCAAGAGCATCCCAAATGGCTCACCCTCGACTTTTCTCCGCTACAAGAGAATACGATGCAACGGCTATGAAAGGTAACGCAAATACCGTAAATAATTTGACAAACATTCTGACACCGGTCAGCTTTTCCGGGTTTAGTTCCGGTACGCTAGACGCTTTTGCGCCCGAATTTCGAAAACTCGGGTTTCAAGCTCAACAAGGAGTGTCGGGCGGCTCGCCAAAATCTCAGGATTTTTCCGGTAGTGTTTCGCCCGGTTCGATGATCAGCGTGCAATTGGTCAGCGGAGATATGTCCGTCAGCGCCGATGGAACGGTGACCTATGTAGATGGGAAGCGCATTTACGCATTTGGACATCGTTTTTTGACACAAGGAGAGACGGATCTGCCATTTGCCAGCGCCCGGGTGATTGCATTACTGCCTAACCTGAATTCTTCCTACAAGATTTCGACGCCCGAGCACTGGGTAGGCACGATTACGGAGGACAGGAGCACGGCGGTTTCCGGCGAGATCGGGCGGCGGGCACATACCATTCCGCTGCTTGTCCGCGTCCATTCGAAAGAGACCGGAGAGCATGATTATCATGTGCAAGTGATCAGCGACCGGCTACTGACTCCTTTTTTGACACAAACAGTGCTGTTTTCAGCTTTGGACGCAACCGAGCGGGCGTTAGGAGCGGCCAGTTTGCGCCTCCATGGGACGGTGGAGTTCGAGGGCGGTCTTCCGCCATTGCAGATTGCCGATACGTACACCAGCGACAACGCTTTGCCGCAACAAGCGTCGGCCAATGCCGCTGTCTCGTTGGGTTTTGTGCTGGGAGCGGGCTTTTCGAACCTACACGTAAAGGACATGTCTTTCGATCTGGAGCCGGTGGAAAGCAAGCGGCAGATGCAGATTGCAGAGGTATGGGCGAATAAAACAGAGGTTCGGCCAGGTGATTCGGTGGCAGTGACGACCTTGCTCACCGGCGAAAACGGGGCGGAGTTGAGCCGTACGGCGACGTACCTGGTTCCGGTGGGCGCGCCGGACGGTCCGTTGAACTTCACCATTAGCGATGCCAACACGTTGAACTACCCGGACTTTGGCGGGTTGAGTCCAGCGCTGCTAAATTCGCCCGAACGGTTGATTCAGACGATTAATTCGCTTCGCAGCAGCGGGGAAGCCTATCTTCGCGTATGGCGGCAGCAGCCGTCGTTTACCGTTACCCCATTACCGGGGAGTGAACTGACCGATCCGCCCCCTTCGGCGGCGCTGATTTTGGGCGAGCCGTCATCGTCTTTGGGCAGTAGTAATTCCCAAACGCTGACACGCGGTTCACAGATCGCCGAAATTGCGATTCCGGTAAACGACTTCGTGGTGAGCGGCGCGAAGACCGTGCAAGTGGAAGTCAAAGAGTGAAAATCATAATACCGTTTGCAGTTTGCGCGCTAGCGTGGAGCGCGTGGTGCGCCACCAGCACGGCATGGGAAACATCGGGTTACAGCGAATTTTTGAAGGGCCGGTTTTCCGGCTTGTCGTTGACGGCGGAGGGTGAGCTGATTCCTGGTCCGGCGGTGCGTTTTACGACGGTTTTAAATCAACCGGCACTTTGGAGCCTGGCCGCCGGGCGGGATGGAAGCGTGTATGCCGCTACCGGGCACCGTGGAAAAGTAATTCGCGTGGAGCCGGACGGCAAGGCATCGGTTGTCTGGTCGGCGGAGGAATCCGAAGTTTTTGCGCTTTGTGTGGACGCGACGGGAGCCATTTATGCCGGTGCTTCGCCGCACGGCGGCGTGTACCGGATTGCTAATGGGAAGGCCACGGAAGTTTGGCATTCACCCGACAAATACATATGGGCTTTGGAAGCAGCACCGGACGGCACATTGTATGCCGCCACGGGCGAAGCAGGTCGTATTTATCGGATTCGGTCGGGAGGACAGGCCGACATCTATTACCAGACCGGCCAGGGGAACGTGACGGCATTGGCATGGGGAAAGAATGGACATCTCTACGCGGGCAGCGATCCAAACGGCCTGCTTTACGACATATCGGGCAAGAATGAAGGAACTGTTTTGCTGGACTCGAGCCTTCCTGAAATCCGAGCTATCCGGTTAGGGTCCGACGGTACGCTTTATGTGGCGGCGATGGGCGGGTCGGTTTCCAGCCGGTCGGGCAATGCGGGGTCGCAAACGGGAGAAGCCGGGAGTACGGCCGTGGCGAACAGTCCGACTGTGATTACCGTAACGGCGGAGGCAAAGGAGAATGGGCCCGGTGTTCCGGCGACAACACCGGGGGAGAACCGGCAAGTGCCGGGCACGATGAAGGGCAATCCGACGCAATCGAAAGCAACGGCGCAACCGGCAAGCGCGGCAGAGGCACCCTCGACGGCGGTCGTCGATAGCGGCGGGGTGGAGAAATCGGCGATTTACCGGATTGGTTCCGACCACGTGGTGGAGACGTTGCGGAGTTCCAGAGAGGACAACGTTTACGATTTGGGGCTGAATAGCGATGGCAGTCTCTTGTTTTCAACGGACGTACATGGGCGAATTTACAGGCTGTACAACGATAAGACCACCTTGGTAGCGGAACCGGGAGATGGAGAGGCAACGCGGTTGTTGGGGGCCGGTTCGACGCTGTACGCGGGGCTAAGCTCTCCGGGGCGGATTTTTGCTTTCGATATGGGCCGCACGGGCGCGGGATATTACCAGTCGGAGGTACATGACGCGAATTCAGTCGCACATTGGGGACATTTGCAGTGGCACGGAACGGATAAGGGCGTAACGTTTCAGACGCGCACAGGCAATTCGGCGCGGCCCGATAGCACGTGGAGCACATGGTCCGATCCGCTGCGACGTTCCGGCGAGGAGTTGATCGATAGCCCGGTGGCTCGCTTTATACAGTGGCGGGCGAATTGGCCGACGGGCGCTACCTCCCATGTCGAGTTGGTGGATGTTCCTTATCTTCCGCAGAACACGCCGCCGGTGGTGCATAGTATCAGCGCGGGGTCTATTGTGGGAACGAATGCGGTGAAACAGTATGTGCCGAACCCGAATGCCTCGGGAAATTACTCCGTGACGGTGACCGCTAGCGGCGAGGCCTCCTCTAATAGTGCCGCTCTCAATGCCACGCAGACGGCGTCCCGACTGCAAACCACGCAAACGCAGTTATCCTGGCAGGCCGACGATGCCGATGGGGATCGGCTGATGTACTCGGTTTACTTACGTGCGGAAGAAGAGAAGGAATGGCACCTGATTCGAAATCATTTTTTTGATACGAGCTTCAATTTGGATCCGGATGTGCTGGCCGATGGACGGTATTTGTTTCGTATAGTTGCTTCCGACACGCCTTCGAATGCGCCGGCGCAGGCGCGGACGGGAGAGTTGGTCAGCGCGCCCTTGCTGGTCGACAACACGCCGCCGACGGTGACGGTTGGGAAACCGGTAAGAAAGGGTAGAGTGCTGGATATCGAGATATCGGCTGAAGATGGAACTAGTCCGCTGCGCCGCTGCGAGTATTCGCTGGATGCCGGGCTTTGGCAACCGATTGAATCCGTCGATGGCATCACCGATACGCAGCGTGAGCGTTACCATCTGCGATTCGACAAATTGGCTACGGGGGAGCATCTGCTGGTGTTTCGTGTATACGATGCCGGGAACAATGCGGGATTGGCGAAGGTTGTGCTGCGCTAAGCTGGATATCGCGCACGGAGAATAAATTACGCCTCCCGCGCTTAAGCAAAAATGGAGTTAAGCCCGTCGCAAGTGGCCGCTGCTGTTGCGGTTTCATTTGCTAACGGACGCGACGTTGTCGAGTTCTTTCATAAAAAAGTAAATACGCATTTTGTTGATTGGTTTAACGACAAGTGCGCGAACCGAGAGCCTTGGCGTCGTAAATGCATATATGCAACACCCGAAGTAAAGGCAAGATTTTCGGAGATTTGGGATCACATCCCGGCAATGTTCGGGACGTCTTCGATCAACCTGCTGCAGTTTAGTGCTTTGATGAGCATTTTCGTCATTGAGGCTGGTGCTGACCTGATGCCGGTGAGCGAGCTTTGCGGCCGCGAAGGGTATCCGGGTCTGGCTTACGCATTCAGCAGCATTCCCGGGGTGAAGCAATCGTATAACTCATGCCAGGGCAACAAGCCGGCAGGCGAACTGTTTTTTAACGATGAACATTACTGGGAAGCGCATGGACATCGGCCGCTAGGTGATTTGATACGGGCGATGCCGGACGTGCAGGATTTGTGGAACAGCGCTTTCTACCCGCAGCATTTGTTCCCGTCTAACACGGACCCAAATCGCTCAGGGTTTATTCAGCAGGCGGATTTTTATAAGTTCCGGGGCCGTGGGTTTATTCAATTGACATGGCGAGCAAATTATAAGCGCGTGGTGGAGCATGTGCAGAATTACAGCGGCGGCAATGAGGTAATTGCCAGCTACCGCGCCAAGTGGGCGGGCAAGGATGCCGACGCGGTTTGTAGCGCATCGAGTAACGAGGACTGGGATGCCCTTTTTCAAGGAACGGATTTGATTATTCCGTGCCGCGCGGTGGGTCTGCATAGTGAAGCCAGCGGCAACTACTTGCAGTTATCGACGCAGGCCGATGTGTTGAACGCGGCGAAACGGACCGCGGGTTCGTTTTATAACATGGGGCTGCGGATCAATGGCGGCACGGCGTATGCACTGTTGTTTCGGGAGCGGGTAGGGGCGATACTACGGGCTTTGTAGATTTGTTTGCTCGATGGGGATTTTCGAGACTCAACGCAATCGCTCGCTATTGCTTTTATAAATGAAGGGTCGATCCCACCTACAACTTTTTTCAAACCTCGATTTTGCATAGGTTTGTCCGGCGCGTAAGGCCGATGCAGAATCTGTTTTCATGGCGATGCATGGGGATAGAAGCAGCATTAAGACGATGTCTTCAGTGCAGCAGCAACGGCGTCAGCCAGCGGCGTAGACTGGCGACCAATAAGGCGGCTAAGCGTGTGCGATTGGTCATCGAGAGAGCCGAAACTGGCCTTTGCTTCGGCGTCCGCAAGGACCCGGGCGAGTTCCGGAGGTAGAAAATTCGTCAGAATCTTTTCATACTCCGCTTCGGGGAGATCGTGATACGCAATGGTCCTGCCGACTTGCCTGCTGACCTCGACCGCGAGTTCTGCGCGAGTATAGGCAGCATCGCCCGCCAGCTCATAGATTTGGTTTTCGTGGCCCGGACTGGCAAGCACCTCCACGGCCGCCGCAGCGTAGTCTGCGCGCGTGGCTGCGGCGAAGCGCCCGTCTTTTGAGGCTCCGATAAATGCTCCCTGCTGGAGCGCGGGCGGGATACCGGCGGTTTGATTCTCGATGTACCAACCATTGCGTAACATGGCGAACGGGATACCACTTGCTTGGAGATACTGTTCGGTGACGAGGTGTTCGGCCGCAAGCAAAAGCTGTGACGTATCTGCATGCAACAGACTAGTGTAGGCTAAAAAACGTACACCAGCGGATTTTGCGGCGTCGATCACAGCTTTATGCTGGGCTTCGCGCCGGCCGAGTTCGCTGCCCGAGATGAGCAAGACCTTCGTCGCGCTGGTGAAGGCAGCGCTGAGGGTCTCAGGCCGAGAGTAGTCGGCTTCACGCACCTGCACCCCCTTTGCCTTTAAGGCATTGGCTTTTTCAGGAGCGCGAACCGCGGCAATGACCTGGTTTGCTGGAACCCTTTGAAGCAAACTCTCTAACACGAGCTTTCCGAGTTCGCCGGTTGCTCCGGTAACGACAATCATGATGTTTCTCCTTTTCCGCCAGAATCTGACGGGACAAATACAAACATATACTTTCGCGCTTACTTTCTGTAAGTACGTACCTTGAAGTAAGCTTGCTATATGCCTTGGCCAAAGAGTACGAAGACAGTTCGCATCAGGAAAGGAAATCTGTTTGCATCGAATTGTCCGACACGGGTCATATTGGACGACGTTACGTCGCGTTGGGGATCGCTTGTCCTGGTTCTTCTGATGGAGAGTAGCTACCGCTTCAGCGAGTTGGCATACCTTATCGGCGGCGTGAGCGAAAAGATGCTGGCCCAGACCTTGCGTTCACTGGAAGAGGATGGATTTGTTTTGCGGACGGTGCATGCAACCAAACCTCCGAGAGTGGAATACAGTCTTACACAATTCGGGCAGGAGTTGGCGGAACGCATGCAGGCCCTAACTTCGTTCATTGAAACCAATGTCGCCCGAGTGATGGAACATCGTGCCCGGATGGCGAAGAAACTGGCTTAACGCAATGCACGGAATTCATGATTTCACCCTGATGTTCGCCATCCCTACCGCACGACATCGCAAGCTTCCGCAGCAGGACCGCTCTAAAGCCACGGTTCGCGCGCTCACGATTTGTATGGAATAGAATGTCACTGCACAGCTAGACGGTCAAGCCATTCAACAAGCAACGAGCGCTCCCCTTCCGAGAGGGGCGCAGTATCGTCGAGCAAGGCACGGAGAGCGATTGCAGCCTCGGCGCTGCCTGCTTTTTCATAAATCGGTCGTTCCGTGGTGATGGCGGTAAGGGCGGCCTCGCGCCCCATGCTCGACAGAGTCATGTCCCGCTCTTGTTGAGGCATGCTTAGAAGGGTGAGAACCGTTCCTGAGCCTGCAGCGTGAAAGAGGTGGCTCGCCCGCTCCTCACTCACGCGCAACTGGCCGGCTGAGGCCACCCTGCGGATGTGTTTGCGAAGCATTTGAAAGGAGGCTTCAGCAGCAGGAGACTTCTTCCCTGGACTGGGTTCGGCGTACATCAGGAGATAAATCGCCGGATTGGTCAGACCGAAATCGATATGTAAGTCCCAACCGGCTCGAAGAGCTTCGACGGGGTTGCCAGTTGGAGGAAACGACTGCTTCCTCGACAGGTATGCCTGAAACCCGTACTCGGCCATGGCATCCAGCAAGCCATGCTTATCCCCAAACAGTCGGTAGAGAACCGGGGGTTGCACTCCCGCGGCCTCCGCAATTGCTCGCGTTGTGACCGCATCCCGGCCTTCGTCAGTAAGCAGCTTTATTGCCGCACTCAGTATACGAGCGCGCGATTCGGTTCGGGTACGAGCTAAATCAGCGGGAACGGCGGCCATTCGGATCGTCACGGTGCCTCCCCCAAATCTTAGCTCTTTGGGAGAGATACATAGGCCTTGATTCCTTTGGAAACAATTATGTGTTATCAATGGAAAGGCAGGGCTTGCCATGCAGGAGATGACCATGATGGTTTTGACTGGGCCACTCAGAGAGGCTTGGAGCCGAGGCTGATAAGCCCTACAGAACCAATTAGTTCGTAAAGGAAAAACTAAAAAAATGCCCACCATTGAACAGCGCCTGCAGCACCTCGAAGATGAATCCGCGATCAGGGAGCTTGCTGCTCGTTTTGCCGATGCCGCCACACGAGGAGATCACGAGACCGTCCGATCTCTTTTTAAGCCCGACGGGGTTTTTAGCATTGGCGAACCTTTCCCGGTCACCTGTTATCCGTTCACCGGAAAAGCTGTTGCCCTGAATGCCGACATCAGCTTTACATAACGGGGTGAGCAACCCTTGAGACTTTTTGCCGCAATCGGTTGACATCTGACCCGTAACACACGGGGTAAGCACTTACTCGGCGCGCAAGGCGGATGCAGGATTTGTTTTCATGGCACGACGCATGGGGATAAAAGCGGCAGCGAAAGCACAAACAAGTACGGCGAGCGTGGTGACGACGAACGCGAACGGATCGAGCGGCTGCACTCCAAACAATAAGTTTTGCAAGAGCTTAGTCTCGAATGCCACTAATACCGAGCCTACTCCTAAGCCGACAAAAACTGCCGCAAACATGCGGGTGCACACCGTCTGTAAGATATGTCGCGGTGCGGCTCCGAGGGCAAGACGAATTCCAATTTCGCGGCGTTTACGTGTGACGGAATAGGCCAGTGTCGCGTATAAACCGGCTCCTGCGAGAAACAACGAGATTGCGCCGAAAAAGCCGGAGAGCAGTGTTACCAAACGTTCCTGCCAAAGCGAGTTTTGCACCTCTTGTTCTAAAGTGGCTACTTCCACGAGCGGAACCTTAGGATCTATTCGACGAAAGAGCTTTCGCGCCTCTCCGATGATGGGGGCGGGATTGCCGAACGTTCGAACATATACGATGCTGCCTGAATCTTGGGGAAGCAGGTAGTAAAAATTAGGGGTGTCTTTCTCATGCATTGAGCGATACTTGGCCGTACCGGTTAATCCAACGATTAAGTTGTTGGGCGGCTTTGTTCCATCGGTCTGGCCCGATATGAATCTTTTCCCGATTGGGTTCTGATGCGGGAAGAAGACATCCGCGAATGCCTTATTGACCACTACGGGGTACGGTTTGTGATCCATGTCATGCGGTTCGAGATTGCGACCAGCCAACAGCGGAATACCCAAAGTCCTAAAGTAACTTGTTGTCACGTTGTTCAAGCTTGTATTGAGAAAGGTCTTAGGCGGAAGAACAACATTCTGAGGAGCCACGGTCGTTCCAAATCCTCGACCGCGCATGATACCCACATAAGCGCCGGCCACTGAGCGAACTCCCGGAAGAGACGACAGTTGGGTGCGCAAGTCGCGAAAAAACATGCCGGTTTGGTGAGGAGAATAGCCGACAGCTTGCGGATCAAGCGTAAATTCCACGATGTGCGCCCGGTCAAAACCTGGGTTCAGGTGCTCAAGATTCCAGAAGGTTTTCAGCATGAGAACGGCACCCGCCAGCAAAACGGTGCTCAACGCAACTTGAATTGCTACCGGCAACACGCCGGAGAGGGAATGTGTCGTGCCCCTGCTAGTTCCCTTCAACTCTGCATCGATGTTGAGGCGCTTTGCTTTTAATGCCGGCATGGTTCCAAACAACAGCACACTCAGTAGCGACACAGTTAGGGTAAATATTAGCGCTCTTACATCGGGAGTGATGTTAAGAATCTGCCTTGTCGGGTGAGACCAATCGAAACCTCTTACGGATGGCAGAAGACCGATCAGGGCGGGCGACAGCAAGTAAGCAAGAGCGATTCCGAGGGCGGCACCAGGAATGGTCAACAGTAGATTTTCCAGGAAGAACTGCCGCATCAACTGCCATGTGGAAGCGCCGATTGAGAGACGAACGGCAATCTCGTGTTTACGTTCCTCAGCTTTGGCAAGCAACAATCCGGAGATGTTGGCACAGACAGCCAGAAGCAGCAGTCCGACGCCGCCCATCAATAGAAGCAAGGTAGCGGCAAACTGACTCCGCATGTAAGAAGTGCCGGTAGCGCCAGGTGGAAGCGCAATCCGGTATTCACATTGGTATTTAATATTTTGCTGCATCTGCTGCAGCAACTGTTCTCGTTGTGCCTTCGGCAGGCTGGCCTCATTGATGTGAGCATACATTTCGCGCCACACAGTTGCTTCCGTCTCGCGCAGCTGTGGGGTTATGGCTGAAGCTGCTGCCCGTCGGGGAACGCCCGGCACTAATCGCGCAAGAATGTTAAACGCGATTACCCCGTTTGTATTACGAGGGTTGCGAACGTTGTAGCCATAAAAGGTAGCCCCGGCGGAAATAGGCAGCCGAACATCCGGGGCGCGATCGATATCCATGCTGTGGAACCGGCTTGGCAGAACTCCCACGATGAGAAAAGGGTGTTGCTTGATACGAATCGTGCTGCCGATTGCACCGAGTCTTTTATTAAATTGAGATTGCCAGAACTGATCGCTGATCACAATCGGTATTTTCGATGTCGACGTAGCATCCGATGGCAGTAAAACGCGGCCCTGCATCGCGTGGATATCCAGTTCGGCGAAGAAGTTCGGCGACACCATCGCAGTCGAGATCATGCGCACGGTTCCGTTTTGATCCAATGGGAGGAAACTAGAGCTTTGAAATTCCTGTTCCGCGACGGCAGCGGAAAACAAATCTTTTTGCCCGGCGACCTGTTCGAATTGACGATAGAAGAAACCGGTGTCGGGCTTCACTTGCTTCTCGCGCGTTTTTTCCAACAGAACTAGGTTTTGCGGATCGCGAACGGGAAGCGGTTTCAGCAGTAAGGAATCGATGAAACTGAAGATAATCGTATTGGCGCCGATGCCAATGGCGAGCATCGAAACGATGGTTGCGCTCAGTAGTTTATTTCGGGTAAGTTGACGGAGGCCAAACCGCAAGTCACGCCACATGATCGGCTATTTTATCGTAAAATTGCGGCGCGTTTAGTTGTGAATCCTGTTGAATGTCCCCCAAATTACTGAGTGGAGAAAGATAGGCTGAAATAGGGCGCGCTAGTCCATCTCAGCGTGTTCCAGCGCAGTGTGAAGCAGTGGTTCCAAATATGCTTGGAAAGCAATGCCGGACTTTGCGGCTTGCGCTTGGGCGCGGGTAACGTCTTCTGCGTCGATCTGAAGCACAACACTAGAGACTACGCTGTTCTTCTGAGACCGGCGTAGAACCGATGACAAATTGGTGGTTTCACCAGCTCGGATTGCTTCTTCCATCCACTCTGCCGTCTGCTCTTGATGCTGGTCCCACCAAGCTGCTTCTTCAGATTCCGATTGGAACGGCGGAATTTCTACTCTTCGAGCCATTAGTTCTCCCGAGCAAAATAAAAGGTTTGTAATCGCTTGGAAGCCGGATAGGCGGTCAACGGCCGCAAAGCCCCATCACGGAAAATAAAGACCTGACAAATTCTGCACTCATTTCTTGCAACTTCACCGAAGTCAACCACTATGCGTTGGCTGCCACTTTCGCGTGTTCGCTGGGTACATTCAACGAAACGCCTTCCCAGCGCGCGACGACGGCGGTTGCGACGCAATTGCCAAGCAGGTTCACTGACGTACGGCACATATCCATCAAGGCATCCACTCCGAGAATGAGCGTGATGCCTTCCAGCGGCAGATGGAATGTTCCGAGCGTTCCCGCTAAAATGACCAGCGATGCTCTGGGGACGGCAGCGACTCCCTTGCTGGTTAACATCAGCGTCAGCAGCATGGTGATTTGTGTTCCCAAGGGCATCTGCACGCCGGCGGCTTGCGCGATGAAGATGGAGGCCAACGATAGATAAAGCGTCGAGCCATCCAGATTGAAACTGTACCCGGTGGGGAGCACAAATCCGACGATGTGCTTTGGGACACCGAAGCGCTCCATGTTCTCGAGTGCCAGCGGCAAGGCGGCCTCACTGCTCGCGGTGGAAAAGGCAATCAAAAATGGTTGGCGGGTGGCTTGGATAAAGCGGCCGATCGGCACTCGCGCAATGGACAAAGCCGAGCCGAGTACCAGCAAGACGAATATCGCTTGCGCCAGGTAGAGCGTGCCGACCAGTTTGCCGAGACCAAATAGTACACCGATTCCTTTCGATCCGATGGTGACCGCGATAGCCGCGCCGACACCGAACGGAGCGAGATACATGACGTACTTCGTGTAACGGAACATCACTTCGGCGACCGATTTAGCAAAGTCGAGGACAGGCTGCGCCTTGGCTCCCACCGTGGAGCAAGCAGCTCCGAAGAGAAAGAAAAAGACGACCATCTGAAGGACGTCGTTTTGCGCCAGCGATTCGAAGATGTTGGCTGGCGTGGCGTGTTCGACGATCTGACCGAAGGAGGCGGTCTTCGCGAGCGCGGGCGTAGCAGTACCGGCGGCGGAGTTGAGCCTTATACCGGCTCCGGGCTGCGATAAATTTACGGCTAGCAGACCGATCACTAAAGCTAACGTCGTGGCAACTTCGAAGTAGACAATCGACTTCAGAGCGATGCGGCCCATCGTCTTCAGTTCGCCGGCAGAGGCGATGCCGTAGACGAGCGTTCCAAACAGCAGCGGGCCGACAATGGATTTAATCAGCCGTAGAAAGATATTGCTGATAGGAGCGAGGCTTTTGGCGAATTCGGGAAAGAAAATGCCAAGCAGAACTCCGATCACCAGCGCAATGAAAATCCACGAGGTAAGCGAAAGATGTTTGAGGAATCTCATGAGGGCGTCATCGTCCTCCCCACTTCAACTTTTCGCGAAGCACGTCGAAAAAAAACAGTTTGGGCGGGCGGATAAGACTGACGGTATTCGGCGAGGAGCGGCAAATCACGCGGTCGTCGTTCAACATCGGCTCTCCTGTTTGTCCGTCGACGGTGAGAAAGGTGCCATCTTCGCCATGATTCAGAATCTCGATCACGCTGGTATCGGGCACAATCACGGGCCGGTTGGTCAGCATGTGCGGACAAATGGGAGTGATGCAAAACGCGCGTACCGAAGGGAAGATGATGGGACCGCCCGCCGACAGCGAATAGGCGGTAGAGCCGGTGGGCGTTGAAATAATCAAGCCGTCGGCTTTGTAGGCAGTGACAAGATGACCGTCAACGTAGGTGTCCAGGTCGATCATTCGCGCCATCATACCTTTGTTGATCACGACATCGTTCAGGGCGCAGTAACTTCCAATCACCTGATCAGCGCGGACTAGCTCGCAGTCGATCATTCGTCGGAGCCCGATACGAAGCTCTCCGTGAACGGCTCTTTCTAGTTCCGGATAAAGCTCTTCGACGGTAATAGACGTCAGAAAACCGAGACGGCCTAGATTGACGGCCAGTATTGGGATATCGGCTCCCGAGACGGCGCGAGCGGCGGAGAGAAGAGTGCCGTCTCCACCCAAAACGATGATGAGGTCCGCGCCGGAGGGCAACTCCTCGCGTGTGAACCAATGATCGGCTTCGCTGTAGAGAGCTGTTTGCTCGTCGCAACGGACCGTGATATTGTGCTCAGTCAACCAGGACAGCAGGCCGCAAACGATATCGGCCGCGCGTTGAATGTTCGGTTTAGAGATGATTCCGACTGTTGCGATCGTTTGCATTTTTTTTTGCGAATTACGGATGATTAGATTACCGATTCACGCGTTGCATAAAGCAGAAATTCGCGGTTACCTTCCGCGCCCGTAATAGGACTATCGATCAGACGAGTCGCGAAGCCCGCTGATTGGAGACCGGCAGCCACACGTTCGCAGGCAAGGCGATGGGCCTCCTTATCACGCACGATACCGCCTTTGCCCACCAAGTCACGACCGACTTCGAACTGGGGCTTCACCAGAACGACCCAATCGCCGTTGGGCCCTAGCAGCGGAGTTAAGGCGGGAATCAGTAGCGTAACAGAGATGAAGCTGACATCGCAAACGATGAGGTCGATTATTTCGCCGATATCTTCCCGCGTTAGGTAGCGGGCGTTAACGCGCTCATGCAAGATCACACGAGGATCGGTCCGAAGCCGCCAGTGAATTTGTCCGGCACCTGTATCCACGGCATGTACGCGAAGCGCGCCGTGTTGCAACAAACAATCGGTGAAGCCTCCCGTGGAGGTTCCGACGTCCATACAAACGCGTCCATGCACCGGAATGTCGAACTCGCTGAGCGCTTTTTCCAGCTTTAATCCGCCACGACTGACGTATCGCAGCGGCTGCTCTACTTCGATCCGCGCTTCGAAGGAGACCGCTTGGCCGGGCTTGTCCCACAGTTGGCCATCGACGGTGACCTTTCCGGCGAGAATCAGCGCCTGCGCTTTTTCGCGCGATTCGATGGAGTGCCGCTCAACGAGCATGAGATCCAGTCGTTGCTTATTTGCAGATTGCATCTCGTTTCGCGGAGTGGCGCGGCCATTAAGCCTTACGCTGTACGACAAAATCGGCGATCTGACAAAGGCGCTCCGAACGAAGGCCGAAGCCACGCAGCGCGTGATGCGCTTTTTCCCGTTCCATTTCAGCCATTTCGCGAGAGCGGACGATGCCGTAGACGGCGGGGAACGTAATTTTGTGTTGGGCTTGATCTTTCCCGGCGGTTTTTCCGAGCGCTTCGGACGAAATTTCCACGTCCAGCAGATCGTCGACGATCTGGAACGCCAGCCCGATGTGCTCACCAAAAGAAGAAAGGGCCTGCAGTTCATGCTCGTTCGCGCCGGCATAGATCGCTCCTATACGGACGCTTGCCCGCAACAGCGCTCCGGTCTTTGCGCGATGAATGGAGTCCAGCAGAGCAGCAGTAGGGGTTTGATGCTCACCTTCGATGTCATGAACCTGGCCGCCGATCATTCCGCCACGCGTACCGGAGGCGGCAGCCAATTCCCGGACGAGCCGGACGATACGCTCGGCTTCCACTCCGCGAAGGCGGCTTAGGACTTCGAAGGCCAGCGTTAAAAGGGCATCTCCCGCAAGAATGGCCATCGCCTCGCCAAACACCTTGTGGCAGGTGGGGCGTCCTCGACGCAGATCGTCGTTGTCGAGGGCGGGAAGATCGTCATGAATCAGCGAGTAGGTGTGAATCAACTCCAGAGTAGCGGCGGCATTGGCGACCCCGTTTGAAGAATCGGAAAGGACCTCGGCCGCGGCAATGGCCAGAATGGGGCGGATGCGCTTTCCGCCGGCGAATAGGCTATAGCGCATCGCCTGGTGAATCGCGGGTGGATCATCGGCTTCTTCCGGAACCCACTTCGCCAGCACGGTATCGACCAGTTGCGCCTGCTCCGCGAGATATTCAAGCAAACCGAGCTGTTCGACTGCTTTCATTTAAAGAATTTCTCCGGGTCGAAGGGAACAGCCACGGTTTCAGAGCCTTTCCGCATCAGTATTTCGACGCGCGTTTCAGCTTCATCCAATTGACGTTTGCATTCGGCGCTCAAGCGCATACCATTCTCAAACAATGCCAAGCTTTGCTCTAATGGCAACTCGCCTTTCTCCAGTTCCTTTACAATACGTTCAAGCTCTTCCAGGCTTGCCTCAAAGCTGGGAGAAGAGGTTTGTTCCTCGGGCATCGACTTATTGTAACGATGCCGCACACAAGGCGACGCCGCCCGCCCTTTGTACTTTTATAAAGAAAACTATGGCATGAAGCAAACACGTCCCGCATTTCAATTGATCCGAGACAAGACTTTTTTATTCGCGATCGCCGCGCTGGCGGTAATTATCGGCCTATCTTACTGGAATTGGTACAGATATCAGGCTGCCGATGAAAACGTCCGCTACACAGTGGCGACGCTCCAGGAGATCAGCACCCTTTTGTCCACGATGAAGGACGCTGAAACAGGACAACGGGGATTTTTGTTGACCGGGTCAAACCGTTATCTGGACCCGTACAAAGATGCTTTCGAGAACGTACAGGGACAGATTCGCTCTCTCGACGTTCTTTTGAAAGAAGACCCGCAACTTCGGAGCACTTGGATTCAATTACAGGAAAGAATTAAGGCGAAATTCGATGAGCTTGCTTCAACGGTGTCGTTAAAGCAACAAAGACAAGACGCGGCAGCAATGCGGATGGTCTCGTCGGATGTGGGTAGGCAATTGATGAGTCAAATTCGAGAGGATTGTTTTCGGCTCCAGCGCAGCCTGCAAGACAAAGTACTGAACCAGAACAGGGAAGCAGAGCAGCAATTATTGAGATCGCAGGTAGGCAGCACCGCCGCCAGTTGCCTGTTGTTGGCACTTGTCGCACTCACGACATTGAAGATCAAAAGAGAGAAGGAAGCTGCCGAGGCGGCGAATCAGGCTAAGAGCATTTTTCTTGCAAACATGAGCCATGAGCTGCGAACACCACTCAATGCAGTACTCGGCTATAGCGAAATGCTGATCGAGGAAACGGAGGCGGAGGGTCTGCCGGCTTTGACGAGCGATCTCAAGAAAATCCAAACGTCGGGGCAACATCTTCTGGAACTGATCAATGCTGTTTTGGATCTTTCGAAGATCGAATCGGGCAAGATGGAACTTTATCTGGAGACGTTCAATATCTCCGACCTCTTGAATGAAATCAGTACGGTGATCCGGCCGCTGGCGGATAAGAATGGAAATAGATACGAGATCCTTGTCGAGAGCGAGCAGGGCCAGATGCGGGCCGACCAGGTGAAGGTACGTCAGACGCTCCTGAATCTTTTGAGCAATTCTTGTAAGTTCACTCAGCAAGGGAAGATATTGCTAGAGGTGCGGCGCTACGCCGAAGACAAGATTGCGTTTGTGGTGAGCGACACCGGAGTAGGCATGACGGCGGAGCAAGTGGAAAAACTCTTCGCGCCTTTCACCCAGGCGGATTCATCGACCACGCGGAAGTATGGCGGAACAGGCCTTGGCTTAACCATCAGCAAAAAATTTGTGGAGATGATGGACGGCGAAATCACAGTGGAGACCGAAGAAGGTAAGGGGACTAAATTTACGGTTTTGCTGCCGCGAATGGCGGGAGATAAAGGAACGCTTTCCGCTAGCCCTCCTGAGAAGAATGGGCGGACGGACGCCGTAGCCGGAACAGTGTTGGCGATAGATGACGACCCCACGGTCCATGAGCTTTTGCGGCGTAGTTTGGCGGGCCATGGTTTTCGCTTAGAAAGCGCCTACAGCGGCGAGGAAGGACTGGCGCTGGCGCGCAAACTTAGGCCGGAAGCAATTACGCTAGACGTGATGATGCCGGGCATGGATGGATGGACGGTGCTCGTGTCGCTGAAGGCGACGCCCGAGCTAGCGGATATCCCCGTGGTGATGCTGACGATTGCCGACAATAAGAATCTGGGCTATTCACTTGGCGCGGCGGAATTTCTTACCAAGCCGTTAGATCGACGGCGGCTGGCATCGGTGATGCTGCGATATAAGCGGAAGGCGCCGCATGTGGCTTTAGTGATCGATGATGACCCGTCTTCGCGGGAGGTGTTGCGACGATTGCTGGAAGGCGATGGCTGGAGGGTGTTGGAAGCGGAGAATGGGAGAGCGGCGTTAGATCAGCTGGCAGTGGAGACGCCCAGCGTTGTTCTTTTGGATTTAATGATGCCGGAGATGGACGGTTTTGGTTTTCTAGAGCAAATGCACAAACAAGAGCGTCTGCGTTCCATTGCCGTGATCGTGATCACGGCAAAGGACCTGACGGATGAAGAGCGCTTGCGATTAAATGGCGGAATCGTACAAGTGCTCGAGAAGGGCGCGTATAAACGCGACGAACTATTGGAGTATGTCGGCTCTGCAATTGAAAAACGGACTAAGGCGAAGAACTGAAGACATCCGCGCAAGTTCGGCGATGGTCATCATGCCAATCAGGAATAAGTAAACATCGGTTCCCTTGCATACTGCTGCGATTGCGCCGGAAAAGGGAACAAGTTCAAAGGACGTCAGGAAGGAACGCGCCGGCAACCGACCACCAAGCTTCGGCAAGCTCCTTCGGACGAGCAAGCGCCAATGCGATTGTGACCAGCGAGATCATCCAAAATCGCGCAGGCATGCCAATCAGAGCTTAAGGTGAATGCGGCCATTAATTCGGTGATGGGACAAACGTAGAACTGAATCGATACCACTTCGGTTCCACAAAGGCTGACTTTTGAAGAACGCTGCAAGGTCTATTCGTATCTAAGCGCCACTATGGGATCGACGTGCATAGCGCGCCGGGATGGCGGATAAGCGGCAAGCAGCGCGATGGCGAAGAACAAGAGTGGGACTGCGAGGAATGAGATGCCATCAACCGTATTAAGTCCATAGAGGATGCTGTGCAATAAGGAAGAGGCTAGCAGGGCGAGAAGTGTTCCGGCGAGCAATCCAGCAATTACGGGACGCGTGCTTTCTCGAAGGATGAGTCCGAGAATATCGCGCTTTTGGGCACCAACTGCCATGCGGATGCCGATTTCACGAGTGCGGAGGGCGACAATGTAGTTGACAGTGCCATAGATGCCCATGGAGGCAAGTAAGAGTCCGAGCAGTCCGAGAGTAGAGGCAACAACAGCCGCAAAGCTGGAGACGATAAACGGCGGCGACTGGCGAAGCATTTCGGCAAGAGTGGACGAGGTTGCTCTTAAATCGGGATCGATGGACGGGATTACCTGGCCAATCGCTCTAACCATCTGTAATGGATTGATCCGGGTTCGAATGAGCAAGGGGCGATTGGGACGCCGGTCTTCGGGCAGAAGCAGATAGATCTGCTTGGAGTCGCTTCCGTCGAATTCAGCGCCGCGTGTGTCACGGGATACGCCAATCACCTGGAAAGCCAATCCGTCGGCAATGAAGTCGCTTGCATTGTGGACCCGCTCGTCGGTAGCACCCAAACGCACGCTGCGACCGATGGGATTTTGGCCGGGCCAGAGCCGTTGGGCGGCTGATTGGCTGAGAATGACAGATTGCTCAGGCGGTCCGTGCGAGGGGAAGCCGCGGCCGAGAAAAAGGGGAATGCCCAGAGTCTCAAAGTAGTTCGACTGAACGTATTTGTAGTAGAGAACTGAAGGCGCATTATGGCCCGGAGATTTCTCTTGACTGAGCGCGACAGCGGCTGTTCGAAAGCCAATCTCGCTCGGCGGCCGAGCGCTGGTAATAGCGGTTACGCCGGGCAGAGCAGCAAGGCGTGTGCATAGCTCGCGGACGAAAGCAAGCTTGCGGTCGGCGGTGTACTTCGACACCTCCGGAAACTGAAAATCGAGATCGACGACATGCGTGGTGTCGTAGCCGGTATCAGTACTAAGGGAGTGAATAGCGCCGCGTATTAACATGCTGCCGGCAATCATGAGCACGAGGGAAAGAGAAACTTGCGCGGCAATGAGGAAATTTTGGAGCTGCCTGGCGCGGACTGGCGAGGTGTTACCTCTGCCTGCAGAGGAGAGCACGGCGCGGGAGCTTTCGACGGCTGGAGCCAGTCCAAACAGGATAGCCGCAACCAGAGAAACAGCTAGAACATAGGCAAAGATTCCAAGGTTGGGAGTTACTTGAAAGACAAGCATGCTGAATTCCGCAGGCTGTACTTGGGCAGCTAAGACCAATAGTACTCGTAAGAACGCCCATGCGAACAGAAGGCCTACGATGCCGGCTAGCAAACCCATCAGCGCGCTTTCGGTCAGCAATTGACGGATCACGCGCAAGCGGCTGGCCCCAAGCGCCAAGCGCGTGTGCAGCTCGTTCTGGCGAGATCGAGCGCGAGCTAATTGCAGGCTTGCGACGTTGGCACATGCGACGGCCAGCAGCATCGCTGCGGCGACCATGATTAGCAGAATAGTTAGTCTCAGGCCGCGATAAGACTTCAGCGGCAGAGGAAACGGAGAACCAGGCCAGACAAGTGCAGTAACGGGTTTGGCCGAATCAGAATGGGGATCGTGGAGGTTGCGTAGGCGGTCGGCAACCAGAGTCATCTCTGCTTGCGCTTGAGGAATGCTGACGCCGGAAGCAAGTCGGCCAACTAGTCGGTAGCGCCTGTTTTCACGGTCGTGTAGCCAGTTTTCGTCAGCGTGAACCAGTGGCTCCAGGCTAAGCGGAAGCCAAAAATCAGGCACGCCCACATTGGTGCCGACGAAATCGTGCGGCGTAATTCCGACGACCGTTACCGCAGCGCCGTTGAGATGAATGACCTTTCCCAGCACTGCCGGATTTCCCGCAAACTGCTTCTGCCAGTAATTTTCACTGATGAGAACTGAAGGAGAGGCGGTAAGCTCACGAAGGCTCATTGAGTCGAATGTCCGGCCGCGCAGGGCCTTCACTCCGAGAACTTTGAAATAGTTTTCCGAGACAGCGTAGACGCGGGCGAATTCCGCGTTGCTCGTGCTGGAAGGCAACAGCCCCAATCGCTCCATCGCCGACCTATCCGCAGCGGTATGTCGACTGCTAGTGCGATCAGCGTCCGCAAACGTCATGTGCTCGGCGCTGAAAGCAATGAGGCCGCTGAATGACTGGACGGAGTCCCGATATGTTTGATAATCGGGATAACTGAACTTGAAATCGGCAGCACCGGAGTCACGGGTCAGCGCAAGGTTAACCATCTCGCCAGGATTCCGAGCATCGAGAGGGCGGGCAACCATCGCTTGATAGGCCGTGAAAACTGCGGTGTTCACTCCAATGCCGAGTGCCAAGGCAAGTACCGCGACCACGGAGAATCCAACATTGCGAGACAACATGCGGACTCCGTAGCGCAAATCGTGCAGTACGGTTTCGGGCAAAATCATTGGGTTTACCTCAATTCTGCAATCTTGACACAGCTCAATTCTGCGATCTCGACACAGGCCCCGAATACAAAGCCACTTCTGGAGTTCGCGGCGAGTTCGAGGATAGTATAGCGAGGCAAGAAGCCCGGTGACCAAACGACAAGTCGCCTAGGTGAACCATCACGTCCGAAAATGGCTAGAATTTTTTACGTTTGCCGCCATACTGAACGCATGGATCTCGACCGGGCGGCTTGCTATCGCGCTTTGCAAACGAGGGATGCCCGCTTTGACGGGCGCTTTTTTACCGGCGTCACTTCGACAGGAATTTACTGCAGGCCGATCTGTCCGGCGCGGCCTCCAAAATTCGGGCATTGTTTGTTCTTTGGCAACGCGGCTGCAGCCCAAGTAGCGGGATTCAGACCATGCCTCAGGTGCCGCCCGGAGATTGCTCCCTCGCTATCGGCATGGCATGGAACTTGCGCGACTGTGCAGCGGGCGCTAAGCCTGATCGAGAACGGGTCCTGCGATGAAAACGATCTGACGATGTTGGCGGCTCGGTTAGGTATTGGGGAAAGGCACCTTCGGCGTTTGTTCCAGGATCATTTGGGAACTCCACCGAAAGCCGTATTGCAAACGCGGCGCATTCTGTTTGCTAAACAATTGTTGACCGATACTTCGCTTCCTATTGCAGAGGTTGCTTTCGCGGCGGGCTTCGGAAGCGTACGGCGTTTCAATGATGCAATCCGGAAGCTGTATGGCCGTCCTCCTCGGGAGCTTCGCAAAAGTACGTTGTGTGCCGCGTCAATGATCTGCCTTCGTCTACCTTTCAGTCCGCCTTACGACTGGGCCGGCATCTTGCATTTTCTTAGGCCGCGTGCAATCCCGGGCGTGGAGGTGGTTGAGGCTGACCGGTACTGGCGGACCATCGAGATCGCCGGAGCGCATGGCACAGTTGCGGTTTATCCGGGAATGAAACATTCGCTTTCCGCGGAAATCCGTTTTCCTTGCATGCGCGCTTTGAGCGAAATCGTGCGCCGCCTCCGCAATCTGTTCGATTTGAGTGCCGATCCGTTTACTATCAATCGGCAACTGGCGGTAGATGCTGAGTTGAAGCCTCTTTTGAAGAGTCGTCCGGGACTACGTGTACCGGGCTGTTGGGACGGTTTCGAAGTGGCTGTAAGAGCGATCTTAGGGCAGCAGGTGACGGTAAGTGGCGCTACGCAGTTGGCGGGCCGGCTCGTCGCGACGTTTGGAAAGCAGTTAGCAATACAGGATCGCAGTGGATTGCCTTTGACGCTAACCACTGTTTTCCCTCGACCGGGTGATTTGAGGCAGATCGGTGACTCCACCCTGGGTATGCCGAGATCGCGGAAAACCGCTTTGCAGGAGTTGGCTGATTTCGCCGAGAAGGACCCGCGTCTGTTTCATATCGGATGCAGCTTGGAGGAGGCGATCGACCGTTTGAAGAATGTAAAAGGAATAGGAGAGTGGACGGCGCAATACATCGCCATGCGAATTTTGCGGGAGCCGGATGCATTTCCGGCGCAGGACGTTGCGCTGCTGCGATACTGCTCGACGGCTTTCGCAGTGCAGAGCTTCAGCGAAATGTTAAGTAGAGCGGAACGATGGCGCCCTTGGCGAGCGTATGCGGCGATTCATCTTTGGGCTGCCGATGCGGAGCAAAGAAGCGGGGAGGCGAACCGTGAAGCTGTGGCTTGACTCTTTCCTGTCGCCGATTGGGAGAATGCTCATCGTCACAGACGAAGAGCATCTTCGGGCATTGGATTTTCTGGATTACCGGGATCGAATGCTGCGGCTTCTCGGCTTGCATTACGGTGAGGTAAAGCTGAGGCCTGCCTCAGATCCACTTAGGATTAGGCCGCGACTGCTTGCTTACTTTGAGGGTCACCTAGACGCAATTGCCGAGATTCCGGTGGCGACGGGAGGAAGTAACTTTCAGAGGCTTGTGTGGACGATGCTGCGGAAGATTCCGGCAGGATCGACTATCTCCTACAGCAGTTTGGCTTCGCAGATTGGGAGACCAAAAGCGGCAAGAGCTGTTGGCCTTGCTAATGGCGCGAACCCAGTTGGATTGGTTATTCCCTGTCATCGCGTGATTGGTTCCGATGGCTCACTTACCGGTTACGGAGGGGGCGTGGATCGAAAACGCTGGCTGTTGGCTCATGAGGCCAGCTCTAAATAAGCAAAGCTATTTGGCCGGCGCTTTACGCCTGGCGGTCGTTCCTGACGAGATAGACACCCCAAGTTGCCGCAATTGTTGCTGTGCTTTACGGGCGTCATCAGTACGAGGATAGGTCATGGCGAGGTCACGAAACTCCTGGGCGGCGCGATTACGCTGACCGCCCTTTAGCAATGCCATGCCCTTCATCAAGTGCGCATCGGGAGTTTTAGGATTTTGCGGGTAGCGCTCCAGTACGGAATCGAAGGCATCCACCGCACCTTTGTAGTCGCCACGATTGTAGGCGATTTCGCCGATGTAATATTGAGCGCTAGGGGCGAGTTCGGTGTTGGGGAAATAGGTGAGGTACTGCTGAAATTCTTGTAGGGCCAGATCGGCTTTGCCGGTCTGCAGGTCGCGCCGGGCGTCGGTATATGTCTTGTCGGCACTCATGCCGGCGGGGGGTGCATTCGAAGCAGACGGACCGGGCTGTCCGTTCGTCGCACCGGCAGGCCCGCCTGTCGACCCGGGTGAGCCAGGTACAGCGGGTGGCGACTGCATGATCTGCATTTGATTTTTCAGGTCGGTCATCTTAGCATCCATGCGCTCCAGCCTCGAATTGAGATCGGCCAGCGAATCCTTCAAGGAGCGCATATCGTCCCCCATGGCATCCACTTTGCCGCTAAGGCCATTCACGGGCGCCAGCGACTTGCCCACTCCGTTACTCACCGAATCCTGAAGGTTATTCATGGCGGTATCGGTCTTGGCCGAATTTTCTTGCGTCTGCTGTAACAGCACCTTCATACCCGCAAAATTCTGATCAAGCGTTCGCTGCATTGTGTCCATTTTGTCCTGCAAAAGAGCCACATCGCGCTGCAGTTGGACAATCTCCTTACTCGCCCCAAACGAGAGCGCGGAGCAGGTAAATGTCAAGAGCATCAGGCGTATAAACTTCATTAGAAAACTCCGTAAGAATAGGGACGAATTATCGATCCGCCCCTATTCCCTCTTCCTTCAATCTTAGAGGCTACTGAGCCGCCGAAAAGTGGGCGCGACGATTTCTTGCATAACATTCCTCTGTGGCGTCGGTGCACAAGGGGCGTTCCTTGCCATAGCTGATGGTTCGCAATTTATCGGCGGGTATGCCTACGGCAACTAAGGCATCCTTTGTGGCGGTGGCGCGCCGATCGCCAAGGCCCAGATTGTACTCGGCGGAACCGCGCTCGTCGCAATGACCTTCGATCATCACTGTGAAGCTGGGGTCCTGCGAGAAGATGGTTTTCAACGCGGTTGCATCGGCCTGCAAGATGGATTGTTCGGAAGGCCGCACCTCGCTCTTGTCGTAGTCGAAGTGGACATCCTGTACTTGACTGGCCAGGATCTCAGCCGGGGTCTGAGTGGGCTTGGTGTTGACCGGCTCGGGCGGCGGTGGCGAGCTAAGGGTGACTGTTACATCTGCTTCGCTGTCTCCGCCGGTATTAGAGGCCGTCAAATGATAGGTGGTGGTGGCGGTAGGGTAAACAGCACGGCGGCCTTCGGGGCTAATCTGCCCGATCCCCTCAATCTGAATGTTGTTTGCACCGCTGATGGACCATCGCAAAGAGGCGGGTTGACCGCTGGTGATGGTGGACGGCTCGGCATTGAAATAGTTGATGGTCGGTTTAGCTGCCGGAGCGGCCACGGGCGGAGGCGGAGGCGGCGGGGGCGGCGTCTTCTTATGGCAAGCGGCCGATAACACCAACAACAGCGTGGCAGCGGTTGTCAGCGAAACTTTACGATTGGTCATGTTTCTGATCATTTTCTCCTGAAGACTTACTCACTGTACACTAAGCAGTTACTGCTCTGCATTCACCCAAACCGGCTTTTCATTGCTGCCGGACCGCGTTAGCGGATGCTTATCGGTGCCATCGGCATTCATTTCCCAAATTTGCGATTGCCGTCCGCGTTTGGAAGCATAAACGATATGGGCTCCGTCAGGCGCCCAGCTCGGGTTTTCATTGCGTCCTTCGTTGGCGGTGAGTTGGGTGGTCTGCCTGGAAGCAACGTCCATGACAAAGATGTTGTAATTGCCTGGTTCAAATCCTCGGGTCCAAGCAAAGGCGATATGGTCGCCGTCGGAATTCCAGGCAGGGTTGGTAGCCTCGCCCGTTCCTGCCGTCAAACGCCGGACATCGGCCCCTTCGATATTCATGCTGTAGACCTGCGGAAGTCCGGACCGGCCCGAGACATCCACCATGTTATTCCCTGTTTTCGGGTTGATTTTGGCCTCCACTTCGATAGAGCCGGAAGAGGTGATGCGATGCAGGTTGCTGCCGTCGACATTTGCCATGTAGATCTGCGGCGCGCCGCCTCCAGCGGTAGAGGAAAAAACGATCTGTTTGGAATCGGGAGTGAAGCTGACGAAGGCGTTCATGGAGGCGCGTTGATTATAGAAAGGCAGTTTACGCCCTGAATCGAGCGAAAACATATAAATAGCGGGATAGCCGCCGGCATAGCTGGTAAAGGCTACCCGGCGGCCGTCGGGCGAAGCGGAGGGAAACGTAGAGATGGAATTGTAGTGGGTCAGTTGCTTTTGGTTGCTGCCGTCCCAATCCATGGTCCAGATTTCTTTGTGGCCCGTGCGATCAGAGACAAAGACGATTTTCGTTCCTACCAGGCTTTTGCCGCCAAACTGCGCCAAGATGTCCGCCGCATAACGATGACCGGCGTCGATGGCACCGGCTTGGTCGAGAGCTGCCGTATAGATCTTTGAAAAGACCTGGGCTTGCTGGATGCTGGGCATGGTGGGAGCAGCGCTATAGAACCAGCCGAAGATGGCTAGCTGACCATTGGTCTCGCCGCCGTATCCGATGCCGAGAAAATTGCTGGAGATAGGCGGCAAGCTCCAATCGGAGAGACGCTTTCCTTGCGGCGTCACGGCACGAGAGCTAGCGGGTGCAACTCCGCCGATCAGATCGGAAGGCTGCTGCGGCACTTGCAGCGGGTAAAGCGTTTTGGGTATCAAGTTGATCAGGGGAGAGGCTTGCAGGTCGTTCGCAACCGTGGTGTTGAAAGTTCCGATGAGAGAAGCTGCGCCTCCGGAGCCGCGAAAATCGGGCACGGCAACGCGGGGCTTGCCGGGATGGCTTTCGATGGTGCCGGTTACTTGCTGCTGCATGGCGGGAAGAACGGCCGCGCTGCAGATTAATAGAAAAGTAGAGATGAATAGACGCATCAACGTAAATTAAATGTGAATTGGGCCGAGATGTAGCTATCGGTGATCTGCGGCGGCAGTCCCGGCATCGGGTTGGAATCGTAAACAGCGCGTAGCGCCGTGTTGTCGATAGTGGGGTTGCCGCTCGATTGAGCCACTTGCGGGCTCCGTATACTGCCGTCGCGCATAATCGTAAAACTAATTATGGCGGGTGATGACTGGCTACGCGCGTCCAGCCCGTTCGTTTTCCAATTTTGGGCAATCCGCTCCCGAATTAATTCAGCGTACCAACCGAGACGGCTCCCGAGCGGAGAATTCGGCCCGATGCCTACCTGCCCGGATCCGCTTTGTCCATACAAGGGGCTCGATACGGCTTGGCGGGTACGGCTGTAAACCTGGTTTTGCGGGGCGGGCTGAAGATATTGCTGTTTGCGCTGGGGTTGCTCCGCCTCGCGCTTATGCTTTTGTTTATCCGGAATTTCGATCGCTTTTTCGGGCTGCTTTTTTTCAGTATCCTGCTTGGCGGGGGCGGTTCGAACCATGGATTCGGTGTCGTTTGCCACCGGATTAGGCGGGGCGTCGCGCCGGGGGATGGGGATATTATGCACGGGGGAAACCGAAAAAGAGGGACCGCCGCCCGGATTGATTTCGCCGAGGTTTTGGTGGGCTTGGTTCATCCAAAACCAGCCGATAAAGAAGGCTCCAGCGATGGCGAGATGGAAGAACAACGCGCCGAGTAACGGGCCGCCGACTGGGTCGCGTTGATCTAGAATGTCCACCGTTTCTCGCATAAGTTATGTAGACTCAGCGCCGTCGTCGGCTGGAGGTATCAATAGGCGCAGTCACCATTTTGACGTCGAATTTCGCCTCTCCGAGCTCGGCCACAATCTGCGCGATGGGGTCCCAAGGCGTTTCCTTATCGGCACGCACGTAGACGGCGGTGGCATCGTGAAATCGCTGATGGATGCCCTCGGCCAGTGCATTGATGTTGATCGGTTTGTCGTTCAGATAGGATTCGCCGCTTTTGGTGATGCTGATGACCGGCAATTCTTTGGCCGTATCGCGCACGGTTTTCACCTTGGGGACATTGATATCCAGTCCGAACTCCATCACGTTGGCGGTGATCATAAAGATGATCAGCAATACCAGAACGACGTCGACCAGCGGCACGACATTGATCTCGGAGAGCGGAGCGGGACCGCCGAACCGCCGTCCTCGCCTACCGCCTTCGCTGAAAGAAAATGCCATGGCTACCCTTCGAAATCCCGCTCGGCTAGATTTTGGAATTCGATGGCGAAATCCTCCATGCGAGTTCCTATTTCCTTGATACGCGTCCCGAAAAGGTTATAGAAGATCGCGGCGGGAATGGCCGCGACCAGACCGACCGCCGTCGTCAGAAGCGCTTCCGAAATGCCGGGCGCCACCGCGCGAAGGCTGGCGCTTCCGGCGTTGCCGAGCCCCTGAAACGCATCGATAATGCCCCATACGGTGCCGAACAGACCAATGAAGGGCGAAGTAGAGGCAACCGTTGCCAGCCAGTTCATGCGGGCCTCCAGCTTAGTCACTTCTTCGCTGATGCCCAACTGGAGGCTGCGTTCGATGGAGGGCTTGTTGACAAGAGCACCACGCTGGTTCACTTGGCGCTCTACTTCCCGGTAGCCGAAGTCGAAAACAGTGACCAACGGCGCGGCGTTGAATTGTTCGCTGGCGATGGCTACCGCCTGCAAATTATTGCCTTTGCGAAAGGCGCGAAGGAAGTTGCGATTTTCACGCTTCGCCTTCCTAAACACGCTGCTTTTGGAGAAGACAATCGTCCAGGAGAGCAGCGAAAAAATTACCAATAATCCGATGATGGCCAGGGGAACCGGTCGCAGGTTCAGAAAAAGGTCCCACAGACTCAGATCCGCAGGGAACAGCAAAACGGGCAAATGTACAGCGTCCTTTCGTTACCTCGTCATTATTATATGAATCTGCGCGATTTTCGCGGAAAAAGTTGCCATTAAAATAGGGTAACGTGACTGGATTCCGGTTTAGGCGGTTTGGGGCCTGCTTTCCGGCAGGCAGGCGTTGAGGCTGTCTTTCTGGTCGAAGACGTCCTTGCCTTGAGCGCGTTGGACAGTTTCCAACTAGAGAATTCGGCGATGAATTGTTCGGCTGTAAATTCGCGATAATGCATTTGCTCTGGACCCAAATCGGGCGAGCGGCTGCAATGCAGCAGTATGTACAATTCCGGTGGCACTAGGGGATCGCCGCATGTAGCGTCCTCCCTATTCGGCTATCCGGGATTAATTTTTCGAGAGCGTGCTTTATTGGCAAACTCCCCACCTATTCCCTTATAATTCGGTCACATGCTTGTAGAGCTGATTGTCGAGAACTATGCCGTGGTTGAGCAGGCTCGCATTCGCTTTGGAGAAGGGCTCAACGTGCTCACCGGCGAGACCGGGAGCGGTAAATCGATTGTCGTTGATTCACTTAGTCTTCTGCTGGGGGCGCGCGCGTCGGCGGAAATGATTCGGAGCGGCGAAACAAAGGCCCGCGTTTCCGGCATTTTCGCTCTGGATAAAACGGCCAGTGCAGAGGCGCTGCTGGCCGAAACGGGTATCGAGCATGCCGATGACGAAGAGCTGATCGTAGAACGCGAAATCGCTGCCAACGGAAAATCCCGCGCCTTTGTTGCGAATCGGCCAGTGACAACTGCATTTCTGAGACAGCTTGCTCCGGCGCTGGGGGATATTCACGGGCAGAATGATCAGCAGCTTCTTTTCTCTGCGGAGGCGCAACGGGATTTACTGGACGACTATGCCCGGTCCGCTCCTCTTCTCGAAAAAGTCGGAACGATCTTCGCCGAGTGGCGCGCTGTCGGTGGAAAGCTGAAGGATCTCACTGAAAATGAGCAGGAGAAACTAAGGCTGCTAGATCTTTGGACCTTTCAGCGTAACGAGATTGAAACAGTGCAGCCCCGAGTCGGCGAAGATGCGGAGCTAGAAACCGAACGCCGTGTCTTACAAAACGTCACGCGGTTGCAAGATCATGCGACGGCGGCTTATGAATTGTTGTATGAGTCGCCCGAGAGTGTGACGACTCAACTACGGCAGGCCCAGAAGCGTTTGGATGAGCTTTTGCGTATCGATGAAAGTCTTGTCGAGGCGGCGGGCGGACTGAAGCAATCCAGTGTTGCTTTGGAAGAAGCTGTTTATGCCATACGCGATTACCTGGGCAAGCTGGAGGGTGACCCAGCCCGGCTGGAAGAGTTAGAAACACGCCTGGAGTCGTTGGATAAGCTGAAGCGCAAGTACGGAGGAACTCTGGCGGAGGTTCTGGCCTTTTTTGCCGACGTATCGCGAAAGGCCGATAAGGTGGAGAATGCGGGTGAGCACAAGGCGGCGCTGGAGGCCGAACGAAAGAAATTAGGCGAGCAGTATGAGGCTCTCGCCGGCCAATTGAGCGAAGCGCGAAAAAACGCGGCGATTCGTTTGAGCAAGCAAGTGGAGATAGAGCTTCGCGGCCTGGCCATGAGCGGAACTCAGTTTCAAATCGCGGTAGAGCGTGGCACGTGGGCCGCCCACGGTTTCGATGACGTACTATTCCTGGTCTCGCCCAACCGCGGGGAAGAGCTGAAACCGCTCGACAAGATTGCGTCCGGTGGCGAGTTGTCGCGTATTGCGCTAGCGCTGAAAACGGCGATGGGCGATTCCGATGCCGCCGAAGGTCTTCATACGTTGGTATTCGACGAGGTAGATGCCGGCGTCGGAGGCGCGGCCGCTGCGGCGGTGGGACGCCGATTGAAGACCCTCTCCAAACGCAATCAAGTAATCTGCGTTACGCACTTGGCGCAGATTGCCGGATTTGCCGATCATCACTATGCCGTATCGAAGCGAGAGAAAAAAGGGCGCGTGACCACCGCTATCGACGAGTTGACGCATGAGGACCGGGCGCGCGAAATCGGCCGCATGCTGTCGGGCGAACAAATCACTCCCGAAGCGCTTCGGCAAGCGGAACAGTTGATGCAAGCGGGAGCGTTGGCTTCGTAGACAGTCTCCTTCTTATAAAAACAAGTCACCTCTCGCCGGGAATCGATCTCCATAACGAAGGAGATCGAATGCCTATAAGCGACGAAGAAATCGATAAGCTAAACCGTTACTGGTACGCGGCCAATTATCTGACGGTGGGGCAGATCTATCTCAAAGACAATCCTCTGCTGGAACGGCCTCTCTCTGTCGACGACATCAAACCACGTTTGCTGGGGCACTGGGGTACTACGGCCGGTCTGAACTTCATCTACACGCACCTCAACCGGATCATTCGCACCAAAGACCTCGATATGATTTATGTCATCGGCCCTGGTCACGGCGGCCCGGGGCTGCTGGCGCATACCTATCTGGAGGGTTCCTACAGCGAAATCTATCCCAGCATCGTTCGCAATCGCGATGGCATGAAATTATTGTTCCGGCAGTTCTCCTGGCCCTACGGCGTACCCAGTCACGTGGCACCGGAGGTTCCGGGCTCCATCAACGAAGGGGGCGAACTGGGTTATTCACTCCTGCACTCTTATGGTGCGGCATTCGATAATCCCGATCTCATTGTGTCCTGCATTGTCGGCGATGGTGAAGCGGAAACAGGCGCGCTGGCTGCCAGTTGGCATTCCAACAAATTTCTGAACCCGGTGAGGGATGGCGCCGTGCTTCCGATTCTTCATCTCAACGGATATAAGATCGCTAATCCCACGATTTTGGCGCGTATTCCCCAAGAGGAGTTGAGGGCACTTTTCATCGGTTACGGCTATGCGCCCCACTTCCTGGAAGGCGACGACCCAGCTACTATGCACCAAGGCATGGCCGAGGTTCTGGATGAGATGATCGGTGAAATCCGAAACATTCAACATCAAGCCCGTAACGAAGGAAACATGGAGCGCCCCCGCTGGCCTTTGCTCATTTTACGCACGCCGAAGGGTTGGACCGGCCCGAAGGAGGTAGACGGCAAGCCAGTGGAGGGCACTTGGCGCGCCCATCAGGTGCCGGTAGAGCACGTCCGCGATAATCCGGAGCACCTGAAGATTTTGGAATCGTGGATGCGTAGCTACCGGCCAGAGACGCTTTTCGATTCCACGGGAAAGCTACTGCCCGAGCTGGCCGAACTTGCACCCACCGGCCACAAGCGGATGGGAATGAATCCGCATGCTAACGGCGGATTGCTGCTGGAAGCGTTGGTGCTGCCCGACTTCCGTAAGCATGGCATCGAACTGGAGGCCCCGGGCGCGACAGAGATCGGCGCTACGGAAGTATTGGGGCGCTATTTGCGCCATCTCTTCCAGTTGAATTCCGATCAGCGGAATTTTCGTTTGCTTGGGCCGGATGAGACCGCTTCCAATCGCCTCAGCGCGGTTTACGAAGCGACCGGCAAGGAGTGGATGGCGGAGATGAAATCCACCGATGTCGACTTGAGTGTCGATGGCCGCGTGATGGAAGTGCTCAGCGAGCATATGTGCCAGGGATGGCTGGAAGGCTACCTCCTCACCGGCCGCCATGGTTTCTTTTCTTGTTACGAAGCTTTCATTCACATTGTCGATTCCATGTTCAATCAGCATGCCAAGTGGCTGGAGTCTACCCGACAATTGACCTGGCGCAAACCGATTGCGTCGTTGAATTATCTGCTCTCTTCGCACGTCTGGCGGCAGGATCATAACGGCTTTTCCCACCAGGACCCTGGATTTATCGACGTGGTGGCGAATAAAAAAGCGGATGTCGTACGAATCTACTTGCCTCCCGACGCGAATACCTTGCTATCGGTCGCCGACCATTGTTTGCGCAGCCGCAACTATGTCAACCTGATCGTCGCCGGCAAGCAGTTATCGCCGGTATGGATGGACATCGATTCGGCCACGGCGCATTGCACGAAAGGGTTGGGCGTTTTCGAATGGGCCAGCAACGACAACGGCGATCCCGATGTGGTGCTGGCGTGCGCTGGGGATGTTCCGACGCTGGAAACGCTAGCCGCGGTCACTATCTTGCGCCAGGACGTGTCCGGCATTCGCATCCGTGTTGTGAACGTCGTCGATCTGATGACGCTGCAGCCATCCACGCAACATCCTCATGGCCTAGCGGATGCTGAGTTCGATGCGTTATTTACAACCGCGCAGCCCGTTATCTTCGCGTTTCATGGCTATCCGTGGCTGATTCATCGACTGACGTACAAGCGTCACAACCATGCAAACATTCACGTGCGCGGTTATAAAGAGGAAGGCACCACGACCACGCCGTTCGACATGACGGTTCGGAACAACTTGGATCGGTACCAGCTTACGTTAGATGCCATTAGCCGCTCCCCACGATGGCAGCACCTGGCCGACAAGGCACGAGAGCAATACGAAGCAAGAGTACAGCGGCATAAGGAATACGTGATGGAGCATGGCGAGGACTTGCCGGAGATTCGCGATTGGCAGTGGCACTGATGAGCGAAGCGGCATGGAAACAGCCCATTTTGGCCCTGAACTGCGGTTCTTCTTCGCTTAAGTTCGGGCTGTATGCAGTCGATCAAGAAAATATTGAGCTGCTCTGCGAGGGCGAAGCCGAAGAGGTGGGGCGGAAGAATGGAAGCTTTTCCCTGCAAGGCGCACAGCAATATAGCGAATGCAAACGGAAAGAGCAGCGAGGATTTCCCGACTATGCCGCCGCGCTGACGCATACGCTGGAAGCACTGCACGCTTGTGGAATGCCGGAACCGGCAGCGGTCGGACATCGCTTTGTCCATGGCGGCCCGCAGGTACGCAAACATACAAAGCTCACTCCAGACATATCGAAGCAGTTGCGCGCGGCCGAGTCGTATGCTCCATTGCATTTGCCACCGGCCTTGAAGGTCTTAGACACCATTCTTCAAAGGCTTTCGAATGTCCCGCAGGTCATCTGCTTAGACACGGCATTCCATCGAGACATGCCCGACGTCAGCAAAGCGTTTGCCCTGCCTTACGCGATGCAAGCACAAGGTGTTGAGCGGTATGGGTTTCATGGCTTGTCGCTGGAATCTATTCTCCAACAACTCAATCCCCTGCCCTCCCGGTTAGTGGTCGCGCACCTTGGTAACGGCTCCAGTATTACGGCGATTTCCCATGGTGCCTCGGTGGACACCACCATGGGCCTGACGCCCACCGGAGGAATCATGATGGGCACTCGCTGTGGCGATCTTGACCCTGGATTGATGATTTACCTTTTGCGGAACGGCTATTCGACCGCGGACGAATTGGAAGATTTGGTGGACAAACAATCGGGATTGCTAGGAGTCTCCGGGAAGAGCAACGACGTCCGCCAACTCGCAAAAGCGCGCAAAGAAAACAGCCACGCGGACTTGGCTTTGCGAATGTTTTGCTATGAAACGCGAAAGGCAATCGCAGGAATGGCAGCGGCACTGGGCGGCATCGACATGCTGGTATTTACGGGCGGCATCGGCGAACATGCCGAAGATCTGCGTGAGGAAATCTGTGCTGAGCTGGAGTTTCTCGGAGTCGCACACAACGGCAACGTCTCCGTGAAAGTCTTACCTTCCCAAGAGGAACTACAAATTTGTAAAATCACTGCCCGGCTGGCAGGCGCTTGAGTGCTTACTTCCTACGTACTCGACTTAAAATGGAGTCGATCACCATCCGCGATTCCGCAATTCCCCAGTAATAGGTGCCTCCGAAGTACGCCAACCCATAGACAGGCAAAACCACGGCGGCACTGGCCCAGGGGTGGTTGGTTCCGATGAGATGCTTTAGTGAGTAGCCCAGGGCGGCGGACACAAACGCCATCGACCACAACCGAGATAGGAAATCTGGGGAAAGCGGTGTTGGGCCGATCTTCTCGCGCAAACCACGCCGTAATAAATGGAATTCCACCCATCCGGCGATGCCGGCCGATGCAGTAAGCCCGGCAATGCCCCAATCTTGCGGAACTCCCAACAAGCGCGGCAGGGGCAGCGCAAAAAGGTATCCCAACACGATGGTAAGAACCACGCGGATACTAGCAAAACGAAGCGGCGTTTTCGTGTCGAATAACGCATAGAAAGCCGATGAGTACAGACGGCCTAGCGATGTGGCCAGCAACCCGATCGATGAACCGGCCAGTACGGCCCAAACGTAGAGGACGTCGCCATGTCCGAAGCGTCCGGTCTGATAGAGAGCGGCTACCAGGACATCCCCCAGTACGAGAAAAGCAACCGCGGAAGGGACGATAAAAAAGGCGATGCGGCGCAAACCGGCAGACAAGCGCTTTCGCAGAAAAGCAGCAATTTCGTCCCTGCTTCCTACTGCGCTAGACATAGCCGGAAGCTCGGCTGCAGAGACGGCCATACTGAAAAGACTTACCGGTAGGACCGAGATGATTTGTCCATAACCAAGACTGGCCACAGCACCCAAAGGCAGCAGGCTGGCGATCATGGAATCCACAGTCGCGCTGAGCTGCACCACGCCACGACTCACAAACACTGGACCGAAATTGCGGAGTACGGCTTGGACCTCTGGAGAGTGAAAATCGAACGACGGATGGAACTCCGGCAGGAAGGCCAACACCTTTGGCAACTGCACTAGAAATTGTAAAGCGCTACCGATTACGTATGCCCAAGCGAGATCGATCACCAGCCGGGAAGGCACCGCATGTGTCCCGAAAATAATCAAAGCCGTAATCATCGCGCAGTTCATGGCCACAGGCGCCGTATAGGAAAGCAGAAATCGGCGGTGGCTATTCAAAATGCCCAGGCACCAAGCGCTCATCACCAGCAGCCCCGTCCCCGGAAAGACAATTCTTGCTAGCCGGACGGTGAGCTCGCGCCGTTCGCCGGTAAAGCCTAATGCAATCACGTCAACCAGATAGGGAGTGAGCAGCACGCCTGCTAAAACCAGCACCGCACAAACCAGAGCAAGAATGCCGAAGATTGCTGCCGCTAAGTCCTCGGCCTTGTCATCCTCTTGCGTGGCGCGCAGCTTGGAGTAAACAGTAATGAACGATGCGGATAGAACGCCTTCGCCGAACAGGACATTGAGCAAGTTAGGAATGCGTATGGCGGCACGATAGGCATCGGCGGCAATGGACTGACTTCCCAAGTAATGAGCTGTGATGCTTTCCCGCACCAGTCCTGTGAGTCGGCTCGCCAGTATACCGGCTGCTACGCGCGACGAAGCAGCCGCTGTTCTCGGCGGAACGCGTGTTGGTTGAATCGCTCTTGATTCGATAGGGGGAACGCCGGCGGCAGGCGTCACCGATTTGAAATGTAAGCTCTCTGCCGGGCGACGCGATGGTTTCGGACGCCGGGAAATACGAATTCGAACTTGCAAAGCAAAAGTCTATCGTCCGAGGGTAACAGCTTCGTTCCCCTTGAATGCGCGCACCGGAACCGCTAACGTGAAGATGGAATGAATCAAGGACCCATCTCAACCTTCCTCAAACATCACTACCGCCATTTCAATGCGGCAACGCTGGTGGAGGCGACAGACGCTTATATCGAGCACCTAAACCGCGGCGGAAAGATGTTTCTGACGTTAGCAGGCGCGATGAGTACAGCGGAACTCGGGGTCTCGCTGGCCGAGATGATTCGGCAGGAAAAAGTGCACGGCGTTTGTTGTACCGGAGCGAATCTGGAAGAAGACGTGTTCAATCTAGTAGCACACGATTTCTACGAGCGCGTGCCACACTGGCGCGACCTGACGCCCGAAGACGAGCAGAAGCTGCTCGATAAGAACATGAATCGCGTCACCGACACATGTATTCCCGAAGAAGAGGCGATGCGCCGTATCGAGGGAGTGATCCTGAAAGAATGGACCGCGGCGGACGAACAGGGTGAACGCTTCTTGCCGCATGAGTTTTTCTACCGCATCTTGCAATCGGCGGACTTGCAGAAGAGCTTTCAAATCGACGTGAAAAATAGTTGGCTTTACGCGGCGATGGAACGCAATCTGCCGATTTTTGTACCGGGTTGGGAAGACTCGACGCTGGGCAACATGTACGCGGGGCACTGTATCTCGGGCGACGTTGAAAATGTACATACGGTACGTACCGGAATCGAGTACATGATGGAACTAGCCGCCTGGTATACCGAGACAGCTAAGCAGTCTTCCATCGGATTTTTCCAAATCGGCGGAGGCATTGCCGGCGATTTCCCGATTTGCGTGGTGCCGATGCTGCGCCAGGATCTACAGCGGGATGACACGCCGTTATGGGGTTATTTCTGCCAGATCAGCGATTCGACGACGAGTTACGGCTCATATTCGGGCGCGATTCCGAACGAGAAGATCACTTGGGAAAAACTGAGTATTCATACGCCGAAATTCGTAATTGAGTCCGACGCATCGATCGTTGCGCCGTTGATGTTTGCAGGCATCCTGGGTTGGTAGGATAATAGGGTCAAGCGGTGAGGTGGCAGAGTGGTCGAATGCGGCGGTCTCGAAAACCGTTGAACCTGCAAGGGTTCCGTGAGTTCGAATCTCACCCTCACCGCCAGGATAGAAACTTATTCGATCAGCTTCACCTCAGTGGCAATTACAAGTATTCTGGCCAATAACGCTCTGTAGTTTCCGAATCTAATTCGAGTCACTCCGATTATTCTTGCGCTAGAATGCGTAAATTAAACCGATGTTCATATACGAGCTGGATTCTCCGTGGAGCTCTGTTGTAAATTGCATGTCCAGCACATTAGTTGACGTGAAGGAATTTTGTTCAGTCGAACGGTAAAAAGTCTTGCTTATGCCTTTAAAAGATCCAGTGCACGCTTTTTCAGGTAGTACACAAGAAATTATTTCAGGTTCATCGTCAGCAAAGATTGCGATTCTCATCCCAGCTTACAAGCCTTTGGCAAATCTCTTAGAAATAAACAAGAAGTTGCTGGACGGTCAGCAGTTTGAGGTTATTGTTGTTGACGATGGAAGTGGGCAAGACTACCACTACATATTTGACCAACTTGCTACTCTGCCCAAAATACACCTTTTAAGACACGCAGTAAATCTAGGGAAGGGTGCTGCACTGAAGACCGGGATGAATTATGCTCTCAATGAATTTCCCGATTTGGACGGCATCGTTACCGCGGATGCGGATGGTCAACACCACGTGCAGGACATTCTTTCTGTTGCCAACCAACTTACGTCCTCGCCGGGTAAATTAATATTGGGGGTTAGGCAATTTGAACAAGACGTGCCGTTAAGAAATCGTCTCGGTAATGTCCTCACCAGGCATATGGTTCGGTTTCTGATGGGACAAAAGATTTCTGATACCCAAACAGGTCTGAGAGGGGTGCCTCGTCCACTAATGTTCGACCTTATGCGGGTTTCGTCATCCGGATACGAGTTCGAACTTGAGATGCTTACCATGGCCAAACACAAACAGGTAGGCATTGAAGAGGTTGCCATCCGAACTATTTATGATCATCCAGATCACATCTCTCATTTCAATCCATTGGTGGATTCTATGAAGATTTATTTCGTCCTACTTCGATTTGGATTTGTATCGTTGATGACCGCGGCCCTTGACAATCTTGTCTTCTATCTGATTTATCGCTATTCGTTCAGCATTGCTATCGCGCAGATTATCGCCCGCACTTGCGCCGTTGTTTTTAATTACACGGCTGCGCGCAACGCTGTCTTTCTATCGCGCGAAAAGCATGTCTTCATCCTGCCCAAATATTTAGCCCTTGTGGCCGTGAACGGATTAGTGTCTTATGCATTAATTCTGTCTCTCATAACGCATCTGCAGCTTCCGGTGATATGGGCGAAACTATTGGCTGAATCAGTTTTATTTCTCGCAAACTTTGCAATTCAGAGGGATTTCGTGTTTAGGAAAAATACAACTCGAGCAATGAGTACCGACTGGACAGACTATTACAAAAAAGTACCCTTTACGGCCAAGTCGACTTGCTCAGTCCCAGTCACTGCGTCCACACCCGCACTCGCAAATACACCACTAGTGTCCTTATTTCGGTACTACAGCGTTACTGCGGAAATAATATTCGGTCTCTTGTGGAGATTGGAGGAGCAAATAGCTGCTTTCTTGACGACATTCTCAAACGTGTAAACCCTCAAAAAGTCCACATCATTGACCTGAATGAATTTGGAATACAACTTTTACGGGAGCGGCTTGGAACTGGTGGGCGGGTCTCTCTACATCATCAAAATTGCCTTACAGCAGAGTTACCCGAACTATCCGATGCAGTTTTTAGCGTAGGGTTAGTCGAACATTTCAATCCGGCAAATACTCGTGAAGCCACCCTCGCTCATTTTCGCCTGGTTCGTCCTGGCGGTATCGTAATCATCTCTTTTCCTACCCCCACCTGGCTTTACCGTCTGGCACGCAGCACATGCGAAGCACTAGGGCTCTGGAAATTTCCTGATGAACGCCCACTCGCGCCTGCCGAGGTTCTTACAACCATAGAGGAGCGTGGCACCGTTCTTTTTGAAAAAACGCTCTGGCCGCTGATCCTCACGCAGCATATGATCGTTGCGCGAAAGAACTCATAGGCCTTAACAGAAAAGATGGAAGAAAGCGCTACAGTTCCCCTCTCTACGCTTCAATTATTTTTGACTACTGGTATTTGATGTCAAGATTGTCACACCTGCAAAGTCGAGTTGCCGCTTTCGTGGCAAGAGACAAAGTCCTGGAGTCATCTGATCCCCACGTCGACGACCGAACCGGAAAGCGATTTGCTTTGTCTTTTGCCTTGGTGGCGTTGGTTGTGGGCTTTGCTTATGTGGTCTTGATACCGCCCTTTCAAGTTCCCGACGAAGCGGCTCACCTATACAGAGCTTACGGAACATCGAACTTCACCTGTGTGGGTGAGCCGATGATAAAAGTTCCTTCTGCACTTACTCAGGAACAAGATCGATTTCCCGCGCTCTTGGAAAACTACTCACTCCAGACTCGTCTTTTGGCACAAAGAGCAGCGATCGATCCGATCGATAGCCCTCCATTAGAAGGTTCGGATAGCCGTATTGAGGATGATAACGGAAATTTGTATAGCTGCGTTCCTTATCTACCTACCGCAGTTGTATTCGTTGTGGGACGGTTTGTACGGGCCCCCGCGCTATTGGTCTATTATTCAGGCAAGTTAGCTAACCTACTTGTTTACGTTGCTTTACTTTCACTTTCACTCTTAATCTTACCTGGATATCGGCCAGTTCTCATGGTAGTCGCACTACTGCCGATGACTCTCCAGCAAGTAGGATCTTTCTCCGCAGACTCTCTTACTATTTCGCTTTCGTTTCTCTTATTTGCATATTGCCTTCATTTGGCGTTCGGAAACTATAAACTCCTCGGTCCAAAGCATTTCTTAATACTTTTGGCTCTGTTCGTCGCGCTTTCCCTATGTAAATTCAATATATGGTTTCTTCTGATAATTCTCATAGTTCCCACTTCGAGGTTCGGCTCTAAACGAAGACGATATCTAGTAGTTGCTGGTCTCTTAATTTTAGTGCTTGGCATTGCTGGCGTGTGGCAAGTAGTCAATGCCGCTAATATCATACGATTTGAGGCACTTAAGAGTAAAACCGCAAACGTCGATATGAGGGATAACGTCCGTGAGCTTTCACATAGGCCGGACATATTTATAGAAGCCGCGGTCAAACAAATTAAGACATCCTATCCGGAATATATAAACATGTTTATTGGGCAACTAGGCCCCTTGACCGTCGTCCTGCCTTTTTGGCTGCTTGTCAGCTTTAAAGTTCTACTCGTTGCAACTACTGGTTTGAGGGATAGACTAATTAAACTGAACCAATACAGTCGAGTACTCCTCCTGTTAATTTCACTCGCGAGCCTTTTTAGTATTTTTTCTCTGCTTTGGATATTCGAGACGAGTCATCGTGCTCTGTTGGAAGCTGAAGCCGGAAATGGAGTTCTAAGTGGATTTCAAGGAAGATATTTCATCCCTCTCGCGCCGCTCGTGCTTGTGGCACTATCTTGGGGGCGCATTCGAATGGGCCGCAATAGTATCATTTTACTAAGTTCTCTACTTTTTCTTTTAAATTCCGCGGCGCTCTATTCAGTGGAACAGCATTATTATGGAGACCTAGCGACCTTACCAAACGCTCGTTTCCAGAGCGGATTCGCAGGAAGCTTGATTAAGACTTCGGGAGTTACTCCCGAGGATGGCAAAATCTATATTGTAGCCGGCGGCAAAAAGCATTGGATCACCGACGGGGCTTGGATAGCTTTCTATGGTTTCCATGTGCCGAACGATCTGCGGATTGTTAGCAACGCGGAACTTTCAAACATTCCTACAGGCAGCGTTATCTCAATAGCCGCGGCAAAAGCAAATGTAGTTCTTCCTCTTCCGCCCCAAACCGCCGCAACAAGATACGAAGGAAAAATTGTCCGTTCTGTTCCTGCCCTCAGCGCGACGCAGCAAATCTTTTTTGTAAGTCACGGAATAAAACACTTTGTAAGTCAGGATCGTTGGGTGACCGATCACGGATTTAGTTTTTTGGATATTGTCCCAATATCGCTCGAAGAATTGAACAGCTTAAAAACTGGAAAACCTGTTCCGTGATCTCCGGCTCCTAATCCAGCAGATCTACTCAAAATCAAAAAAGTTTTACTTCAGCATTTGCTAAGCATGTATTCGTAAATCTTGTTACATTGCTCGTTCCAATCGCTGTGCTCGGTTCGTACTTGTTGCGCTGCCCTTTGCGTTATCTGTTCTCTCAAAGGCTTGTCCCTCAAGCCGCGCTCGATGGTTTCCGCTATCGCAGTTGGACTAGTCTCCGATAAAAGGCAGTTACGTTCATGCTCGAGAAGCCATCCGGTATACCGGTTCCTATTTGTAATAACCAGCGAACCGCAGGCCATCAGCTCCATTGGAAGATAAGATGGATGCTGTGTGAGCATCATCACAACTCCTGCATCGCAGGTCCGATATAATGCACCTGTCGCCGAATATCCTATAAGCCCTAAGTTCTCCACTACGCCTTGCAATCCGTAATCCACCGGATTCCAGTTCGCACCGGCGCTGATTATTCGAATCTCGTCCCCCATCCTTGATTTGAGCTTCTGAAGAGCATTAGCGAGCAATTCAAAACAGTTTCGCGGATGTCCCGGACGAGCATAACAGAAGAGTGTCAACGGACTCAATGCGTCGTGTTTTCGATTACTTTCGTAGAAGTACTGGGAGTCAATACAAGGGTCAAAGTACTCGGCGCCACCGCCAAAGGCCCGGTAGGTATCACATAAAGACCGCGTGTTACAAATGCCGTGATAACCAAACCGATAAGTTGCCTCTACCAAGGCGTAAGTCGACCCGGCGGGATAAAACAAAGACTCGTAATCCTGTACAAAGTAAAACTTGCGCCGGGTTTTCTGAAAATGGAGCGCGGCATAGGCAGTTGTCCAAAGAGTAGAAATCGTGACGTCAGACTCACGAATCCGGCTCCAGTCTTCGTGACTTCGTAAGCGCGTTACTCGGGCAGCGGAGGCCAATTCCGGGAAAGCCGTAGCAAGGCGGGACTTCATCACCGTCTCAGGAACTCTTCCCGGAAAAACAAACTCCGCTTCAATTCCATGCAAACGTCGGAAGTAGTCGGCAAATCGCAGAATCGTGTGGACGCCACCATAGAACGCATGGTGAAACTCCGGAAGAACCCAGGTAATCCGATGTATTCGATTCAGTGACAATCCTGTTGTACCTGATTGAGACCTCCGAATTAATTCAGAACTTGCATCAAACGCGTTGACTAAGGCGCGAGACTCGGCTGCATAATCAGCTGTGGTAATGCTTGTCCTCGGTCGGACAAAGCTTACTTTTCCCGATCGGCTTTCAAGTTCGTTGTGAAAGTATGGATCGCCCGATGGACATATTTCCCTAATGTAGGCCGAACTTACTTGAGGCCCATCCGAAGTAAGCCAGCTTTCTAGCAGCGACGTTCGGGTCTGCGAAAATCGCGCAAAAGGGTTATAGGCGATTCGATATCCTGACGCAATTCCTATTCGCAGGCATAGATCAACATCGTGCCTCGGGAATTCAGGACTGTCCTTAAATCCCCCAGCGTTTTCGAACGCGGTACGACGTACTGCAAAAAGGGCTCCGGCGACCGCCGACCAATTTCGGTACCAAATCGGCGCGCCAAACTGCTCACATACATGCTCCGGTTCTTGTGAAAAAATGTAATCTAACGATCCATCGAGATTAAAGACCACACCAGCGTGTCTGATCTTCCATGTAGAAGGATCTAGCAACTTTGCACCTACTATCCCCAATTCGGACTGTTCCAAAGGCCCTACTAGCTCTTTTAACCAGTGGCGATCATCGATCAGTACTGACTCATCCAGAAAGACCAACACTTCACCGTGACTTGCTTGTACTGCTTGATTGAGACGCGCTGCAACAGATTCTTCATCGCCCGCGGGGACAGCCCGAATGCGTTTTCCAAGCTGAGTGCTGGTGTCACCCGGAACAATAATCTCTAGATCAGGCCATTCGGTCAGTTCATCTACATCACGTGCCCATTTTGTAAAATTAGAAGCGGCAGATGAAGAGGTAAGAATAATAGTTACCGAAAACTGCTCAGCCCCCTTCCAATCCATTTTGAGTACAGCATTCTCATCAAAAACCGCCCGAGCCAGCAACCCTCGCCTTTGTGCATGATCATCGAGAGCCTTAATCTGGCCATTTGCGGCGTACGGTTTTGCGGTCATCCCACCGGAAGCGACCGAAGTAGAGATTATTCGCCAGTGGTAAAGAACTCCCTGCACGAAGACAGGTTTAGCCCCTGCGTCGATTGCTCGAAGGAATATGTCCCAATCTTGCGCGCCGTCGGTTTCAGATCGCCAACCTCCTATCTCACGCAATATATTGGTCCTAACGGCTGTCAGGTGAGTAAGATAATTAGCCGACAAAACAGTGTCGGGACACCATTGAGGCTTAAATAGCGGTCTTAGACGATGCACGCTATCTTCGTCAATGCAGTCTTTGTCGGAATAAAGTAGACCGGCATCTGGCTGCTCATTTATTGCTTTAACAAGCTCAAACAGAGCAAAAGGTGCGAGCGTATCGTCATGATCTAACAGGGCAACAAACTCGCCCTGAACGGACGCGAGGGCCGCATTTGAATTACCTGAAATACCATGGTTTTCATCAAGCAACTGAAGCTTGATCCGTGGTTCCCCGTCGGCTAGGGAGACCAGATACTCGCGTCCTTCAAGATCGTCCTTAAAGCCGTGTACAATACATAACTCCCACTTTTCGTAGGTCTGCGAAACAACTGACTCAATTGCCTCCTTCAATACTTTCAGCGGCACCTTGTATACCGGAACTAAAACACTGACGGTCGGCTGAAGACGCAAGTTGTGGGAGAGCTCACTTTGTAAAGTTAGGAAACTCTGCCCAAACTCCGTCCTTTCTAGCCATGATTCATACGACTCACTAGTAAGTGCCTTTGCTTCTAAACCACCATCAACATATTCGACTACCTTTGCATCTTTCACCGAGTCGGATACCGGTTCCAGTGGAACATGGTCTATCACCACCGAAGAAACATCCAAAGCTTTGAACGAAGTCTCCACTTCCACTGGCGGTTGATTAAGCGATGAAGCAGCCTTCCAGCCTATTCCGGATCGCCGAAGAAGCCACTTAGCGGCTCTATCATATAGCCGGACACCAAATGACGAGTTTCGTCGATTATCAAGCCAACTCCGGTATTTTGTAGTGAAGCGCCATGCTGCACTACGATTTACATGAGCAATTTCTTCGCGTAGCCGATTTGATTCGACCTGTTGCTCAAACAGCAGCCACTCGGCTGTATCCAGCTTTGCACGACGCTGCGCAAGCTCTTGAACTAACGCATCACTAGTTTGCCGAAGAGTAGCTAGTTCACTACTAAGTCGCTTACTGTCTTGACGGGCTGAACCTAAGTTAGCGGAAAGCTGTCTGTATTCATCACGAATTGACGAAAGCTCTTCGGAAACCTTCTCGTGTGTTGAACGGAAATCGGCAAAGTCGCTGGACAGTTTTTGACGAGCCAGCGATAGCTGCCCATTTGCTTCAAGAGCCCTCTGCAATTCGATCGCTACGTTGTCCTGCTTCTCACGGAATCCGGCAATTTCCAGATGTAAATGGCTGCGCTCATTATGAAGCGCAGTAATTTCGTTTAGCGCCTGTTCGTGCTCGTCGCGAAAAATGGAAAGCTGTTTTACAAGCCGCTCATGCTCCTCAGCTCTAACCGGGTTTACGCCATAAGACTCAATGTGCTTGTTCAGTTCGGCAATTCTATTATCTAGATTGCCGATCCGCTGCTCTCGCTCGACCAGTGCACATTTTATTCTCGTCTTCTCGGAGAAGAGGCCAAGCAAATCCTCTGAAGGAGGCTGTTGTTTCCTGAGCAACACGGCATGAGGAGCAATAAACGATGCGTCGAAAATACAATCGGGCCAGAATCCAGCATTAGCGAATATCTTCAACCAGCCAATGACCGGCCGAACATTGAAGTGAGTAGCTTCAGTCAGATCTGTCGGCGAAGATGAAAATAGAATTGTATCGGTTGCTCCGGCGAGATTAGCAATTACTGTTTCTGTCTGTTCGGGAAGTACATGTTCTAAAACCTCGATACAGGTTAGAAGATCATAGTTACCTGGAATCGGGTCTATTAACGAAGCCTCTGAGCAATATGGTTGTATGTCGCGGCGTACTTGCGAAATGGCGTACGCTGAAACGTCTACCCCACTCGCTTCTACTCCACGATCCCAGAACGACTCCACCAGAAAACCCATGGCGCATCCGGCGTCAAATACCCTGCGCGGCTTGAGTGACCTGATTACTTCGTCGGCAATCAGCCCAAAGAAGGTGAGCCAGTGACTGTTGCGCTCGTACGGCAGACCAAGTCCCGTCTGATAATAATTTGCGTCATATAAACTGGCAGTTTCTTGGTTCTTTTCAGGCAAAACGTCGTGCATTCGTCAAGGAGCAATCAATTCGGATTTATGATGATAACACTTTGAAGGGTACCCGGCAGGAGCATGACAATCAAATAACTCGCTTCTTCCACTCTCCAGTCACAGTCAATGCCAAACAGGTTAAAATCTGGATATGCCACTCCAAAGTAGGCCGTCGTGATTGAGTTGTGTCGCGATACCTATCGCTATCGAGAACTGATTTGGGCACTTGCGTTGAGGGAACTTACCGTGCGTTATAAGCGGTCGGTGTTGGGGTTCCTTTGGGCTTTACTGAACCCTGCATTGTTGATGCTCGTATTAACCCTTGTTTTCTCGAACATTATGACTTTCAATATCCCGCACTATGCGATATTTTTGTTGAGCGTGCTCCTACCTTGGACGTTTTTTGGGCAAACGCTATCCTATGCGGTCGAATCCGTAGTCGCCAATGGTGACCTGATAAAGAAAGTTGCGACGGCAAAGCTCGTCTTTCCGGTAGCGGCGGTGATCTCTAATATGATCAACTTGCTCCTTTCTCTTATTCCTCTTGCAATCCTTGTATTGGTATTGCATCATCCGTTTTACCTAAGTTGGCTTTATCTTCCCGTTGCGTTGATCGCTCTTGCTATTTTTACGACGGGAGTGTCCTTTTTCTTTGCTACAGCAAACGTCTATTATCGGGACATAACTCACATTGTGCAAACGCTTTTGCAAGTTTTGTTTTATGTCACGCCAATTGTCTACGCACTTGAAATCTTCCCCGCTCGGTATCGTTGGCTGTTTAGGCTGAACCCTTTGGTGTACCTTTTCGACGGGTTCAGAGAGCCAGTATATTATGGTCGGTTGCCCACAGAAGGTTATGTGGTGGCGTCGTTTCTCTGCGCCTTCATCGCCCTAATTGTTGGCTTTGCTTTCTTCCGGAAGCATCAAGATGAGTTTGTCTTCTACGTCTAATCAGCAGATGTCATTGGATTCTTTAGCCATTAATGTGGAGAACGTCACCCAGCGATTCAGGGTGATCCACGAGCGTCCGAACACTCTTCGTGAGCTGTTCGCCAAGCTCTTTCGACCTAACGCGGACATTCGCGATTTTGAGGCACTGAAAAACATTTCTTTCCAAGTTCGCCGTAGTGAGATGGTGGGCATTGTCGGGCGCAATGGTTCGGGTAAGAGCACTCTGTTGAAACTAGTGGCCGGCGTGTATCGACCGACAGCGGGAAAAATCGAAGTCCAGGGAACACTTGCTCCCCTCATCGAGCTCGGTGCCGGTTTTCACTCGGAGTTGACCGGGCGGGAAAACATTGTATTAAATGGTCTGCTGTTGGGTTTCTCCAAACGCGACATAAAGGATCGCGAGAAGAAGATTATCGAATTCGCCGACATAGGTGATTTTGTTGACTCGCCCGTAAAACAGTACTCGTCAGGTATGTACATCCGGCTGGCGTTCGCAGTGGCAACAGAAGTCGATCCGGATATCCTCGTGGTGGACGAAGCTTTAGCCGTAGGTGATGCGCCTTTTCAAAAGAAATGTTTTGACCGTCTTCAGCGATTTCGCGATTTAGGGAAGACAATCCTCTTTGTTACGCATAGTATGCAGCAAATAGTCGACTACTGTGATCGCGCCATTCTGCTCGACCATGGCCACCTAATTTACGATGGCCGCCCAGAAGAAACGGTTGAGCTCTATAAAACGGGTGGACATGTGCCGGAATATTCGAATACCTCTCCATAGATGCTTTGCCGCTGAGCCCTGCGATACCATGAGGCCGATGCGATATCTCTCACGGCGACACGCTTGCTTCGCAATGTTTTTTGCTGCTGTCAGTGCGGGATACTCGAAGAGACTCGATAAGCGTTCAGTCCACACTAAACAAAAGAGGGGGAAAGAATTGATCTACGTCGGAACTTACGGCAAAGGAATCTACGGTTTTCATTACGATTCCGAGAACGGGAAAATGGACCCGATAGGACTCCTGGGAGAAATAAAAAATCCCTCCTTTCTGATCCTTCATCCCGATCGCCAATTTCTTTACGCGGTCAGTGAACTGACCGGCGACGATAACCCTATCGGAGGTGTTGCCAGCTTCTCCATCCATCCTGAAAATGGATCGCTCACACTTATCAACCAACGCTCTTCAGAAGGCTCCGCCCCTTGTCACCTCGCGCTCGATAAAACTTCGAAGATGTTGATGGTAGCTAACTACATGACAGGAACCGTATCTTCATATCCTGTGCTGGAGGACGGCAGCCTGGGTGAACTCGCCTCACTGATGAAGGCCAGCGGCTCTAGCGTCAACAAAAAGCGGCAGGACGGCCCGCATGCGCACGAGGTGGTTGTCTCCGCGGACAATCGTTTTGCGTTTGTTCCCGATCTTGGTTTGGATGAGATTCGAATTTACAAGATCGACCCGTCCACGGCCAAGCTTACCCCAAACGAGCCCGCTTCCGTAAAAATAAAACCAGGATCAGGTCCAAGACACCTGGTCTTCTCCGGAACCGAAAAATTTGCCTACTTGATCAGCGAGTTGGAGTCAACCGTCACGGTTCTGTCTTATCAGCCGGAAGATGGCTCCATGCATGAACTGCAAACCGTTTCCACTTTGCCGCCCGACATTAAGGACCGGGATGGGGCAGCCGAAATCAAGCTCGATCATCCGGGACGTTTTCTTTACGCTTCCAATCGGGGCAGCTACGACAGCGTAGCCGTTTTCGCTGTGAACAAGGAAAACGGGATGTTGACCGAAGTGCAGATTGAGAAGATCGAAGGAAAGATGCCGCGCTATATCACCCTCGATGCCGAAGGGGATCATCTACTGGTGACAAATCAGAAGTCAGATACTATTTCGATCTTTCACGTCGACCAGACTACGGGAAAAATCGCTCCTACCGATCACAAAGTAGCGGAGTCTTATTCGCCGGTCTGTATCGCCTTCCTAGATCACATCAAGTGATGAACATCGGGACTCGGCTTACCCGGCAAACGGCCGCGATGGCGCTTGTAGGTTTGACAATCGCGGTATTGGCTTTCGCGCGACTCGATTCCTTCGCGGAACCTGCCCAGAGCAATTCCGATGCAAGGCCGATCGACCTCAATCGGGGTGCGGCGGGATTAGCACATGTTCTTACTGCTGTGCGGACCCGCGCCAGTATTTTGATGATTGTCGCTCATCCCGATGATGAAGATGGTGGGCTGCTTGCCTTTCAAACGAGAGGGATCGGCGCGCGCGGCATGTTGCTGACGCTGAACCGGGGCGAAGGCGGCCAGAATGCGATGGCTCCTTACCTTTACGATGCGCTTGGGTTGATTCGTACACAGGAACTGCTGACTGCCGACCGTTATTACGGCGTCGACCAGTATTGGGCGAACACGATCGACTACGGATTTTCCAAGACACGCGAGGAAGCACTGCAGAAGTGGAACCATGAGCGTGTATTGGCCGATGTGGTGCGGGTAGTTCGCATGACACGGCCGCTAATTATTACATCGGTCTTTGCAGGCGCGCCGACAGATGGTCACGGTAATCACCAAGTAGCGGGAGAAGTCGCTCAGGAAGCATTTGTCGCGGCAGGAGATCCCAATCGTTTTCCGGAACAGATTCGCGAGGGCCTCCACCCCTGGACGCCGTTGAAGGTTTATGAACGCGTTCCGATATTCGAGCCTAAAAAAGAGGGTATTTATGACTACGCAACCGATAAATATGTCCCAGTGCGTTTTCGCGATTACGTAAACAACACCTGGATCGAAGGCAAACCGAAAGCAGATGTCGGGATCTCCGAAGGGAGTCCGGCCACCGCAGTTGGTCTTACTTTCTTACAAATCGCCCGCGAGGGATTAGGACAGCAGAAGAGTCAAAATGGCGGTATCACCGCGCCCTCGCCCGCGCCGCTCGTCATTCACTACCATAGGTATGGATCTCATGTGTCCGTCGCGGGCAAGGAAAATTCTTTCTATGATGGCATCGACATATCGCTGGCCGGTATCGCTGATTTAGTAAAGGATGGAAAGACCGCCGCAATCAAAAAAAGTCTGGCCCATGTTGCCGACCTTGCCGGACAGGCCGCCGACCGTTACAATCCCGGCGTTCCTGCCGCGATCGCGCCACTGCTTGCGCAAGGACTGACGGCCACGCGCGACTTAATGGATCAGGTAACTCACGACGATTTAACGGAGCCGGGGAAGAGCGATATCCTCTTCGAGTTGAAGGTCAAACAAGAGCAGTTTGAGCAAGCGTTGACGTTGGCATTAAACCTCACCTTCGAGGCGACGGTAGCGCCGGCGAAACAGCCTAGTGGCCCCTTCGCCATCTTTGCCGGCCCCTCGCCGACTTTCGCCATGGCTGTTCCCGGGCAGTCATTTCAGGTAGACACTCACCTCTACAACCAGAGCCTGGAAACCGTGAACGTCGCAGTTGTTCAACTAATCCCTTCCAGCGATAAACAGTGGAGCATTCATACGGACTCGCCGACGGAGAAGATACTACACGGCGGCACCGATATACGTTCACATTTCAAGTTGGTCGCCCCTACCGACGCAGTGCTGACGAAGCCTTATTTTTACCGGCCAAATCGAGAACAGCCGTTTTATAACTTGACCGACGAGCGCTACCGTAATCTTTCGTTCGCTCCTTATCCACTTTCTGCCGTCGCCCAGGTCAGCTATCACGATGTCCCCTTCACCATCCGGCAGGTGGTGCAAACATATCAACGCATTCCAGATGTGGGCATGAAGGCAAACCCGCTATTGATGGGTCCTCCCATTTCGGTTATACTACCGGCGACGGCGGGGGCGGTTCCCCTCACAGCGAAGTCGTTTCCGCTTTCCTGTACCATCCACAGCAACGTAAAAGGGCCGGCAAAGGGTACGATCCACTTGCAACTACCTACCGGATGGCGGGTTACTCCAGATCAGGCGCCGTTCACTATCGCAGGCGACGGGGAGGATCAAGAGACTACATTTCAGATCTATCCGGTAGCGATTCGTCCGGAGACTTACGAAGTGAAGGGCATAGCGGAATACAACGGAAAGCCTTATCAAGAAGGCTATCAGCTCGTCGGCTACCCTGGATTGCGTCCTTATCCGTATTACCGCGCGGCCACTTACAAAGCCGTCGGCGTCAATGTAAAGACAGCTCCTGGACTGAATATCGCTTTCCTGCCCGGCACCGGCGACGATGTCCCCAGAGCTCTCGGCGATCTAAATCTGCGTGTTCATATTCTCACTATTAGCGATATCAATAACGAGCTATTGAAGAACTATGATGCGGTGGTCCTTGGCGTTCGCGCCTACACCGCGCATCCGGAACTACGCGGCGCCAACAGACAATTGCTCGAGTATGTCAAAGACGGCGGGACATTGATCGTGCAGTATAACCTGGATGACTTCGATTTTGGTCCGTACCCGCTCAGCTTGGGCTCCAATCCCGCCAAGGTGGTGGATGAAGGATCGAATGTCGATCTTCTGCAGCCCAATAATCCTGTTTTGAATTGGCCGAACAAGATCACGAAAGCCGATTTCGGAGGATGGGAAGAGGAGCGCGGGCATGGCTTCATGAAGACCTGGGATACCCATTATCAGTCGCTTCTAGAGACACACGATCCGGATCAAGATCCGCAGAAGGGCGGTTTGTTAGTGGCTCATTATGGCAAGGGAATCTATGTTTACGATGCCTTTGCGCTTTATCGACAGTTATCGGCGGGAGTACCCGGATCTTATCGAATTTTGGCCAATTTAGTTAGTATTCGTAAGAACCCGGCAGAAAGTCACGGACGTAAAAAAGGCAACGAAGCGCCGATAGCCGGAATCCAAAAATAGGAGATTCTCGTTATGTTCAAAAAGGTCTTTCTTGGCGCGGCGTTGGTGGCAGGGGCAGCGGTTTTTATGGCCCAGGCGGATTCGACAAAGAATCTTCCTGATCCGATAGCAAAGATGCCTGCAAACGCTAAAGGCGAGCAAACGGCGGTCCTTTCTGGCGGCTGTTTTTGGGGAGTACAAGGCGTTTTTGAGCGGATTAAAGGAATAAAAAACGTTGTTGCAGGTTATGCGGGCGGCGATAAATCCACCGCGCAGTATGAGACGGTCAGCACTGGAACCACAGGGCATGCCGAGTCGGTGAAGATTACTTATGATCCGTCTCAGGTGACCTTCGGACAGCTTCTGAAAATTTACTTTTCTGTGGTGACCGATCCGACTGAGTTAAACCGCCAAGGTCCAGATACGGGCACACAGTACAGGTCGGCTATCTTCTATATGAATGACGATCAGAAAAAGGTTGCGGAAGCTTACATCCAACAGTTGGACGATGCCCACTCCTTTTCGAAAAGGATCGTGACGCAGGTTGTTCCGTACAAGGGATTTTATGCGGCAGAGGCGTATCATCAACATTTCCTGGATAATCATCCGAATTACCCGTACATCGCCATTAACGACATGCCGAAAGTTGCAGCATTGAAAAAAGAATTTCCTCAGATGTGTAAGCGCTAAACACTCATTGCTTCTCGGTAGCGTTTTCCTGGCTTTGTAGTTCCAGCATGCGAACCACATCGGCACGGCTGTCGTATTGGCTCACTTTTCTTTGCTCGCTTGTTTCGTTTTTGTACAGCGCTTGTACTCCGTAATCGGTAGTGAAGCTCAAATCTTCGAAGTGATAGCGGCCATCTTTTTTGGTAATAAAAGTGAGCTTTTCTTTCGTCCTATCATTGATTAGCGTCACCAGCGCTCCCGAGATGGGCTGACTCGTGTTGTCCGTTACAGTCCCGTGAAGATATCGCGAGGTCGGTGTTTTGCTCTTCCTATATCTCGGACCGCCTAAAATAGTGCTGGAATCACGATGCGATGGGTTGGTGTCGGTTCTTTGAGCGGTAGCTAAGCTAATGATGGCGAAGCTGAATGCAGCCAGGAGAGCGAGACGCTTTTGCATGTTGGCTATGTTATCAACTTTCCTGGTTTCTTCATCAACGATAATAGGGGTAAGATGTCCTTCGGCCAATCGAACGTGCTTGCCTTCGAGAGCCGTCGCTCCAAAGAAATCGAACAGCTAATACGTATGAACGGCGGGAACCCATTTGTCGCTCCGGCGCTGGTGGAAGTGCCGTTGGAGATGAACGATCAAGCGTTCCGTTTCGCCGACCGGCTGTATGCGGGTGATTTTGACATGATGGTTTTCCTGACGGGAGTAGGGGCCAGGCAACTGCATCGTGTGTTGACCACTCGCGACCCGGAAGACTTATTCCTTCACGCACTGCGCAGCCTGACAATTGTGGCGCGAGGGCCGAAACCATCCGCAGTCCTCCGCGAGTGGAAGGTGCCGATTGCAGTGAGTGTTCCGGAGCCGAACACTTGGCGCGAGATTCTGGTTTCGCTGGAAGGCAGACTCGAAAGCTCGGTTGCCGTGCAAGAATATGGGCGTCCAAATCGAGACTTAACGGATGCTCTGCTCGCGCAGGGCCGCAAGGTGACCACCGTCCCGATTTACCAATGGAGGCTGCCGGAAAACAAGGAACCATTGGCGGCGGCGCTGGGTCAATTGCTGCGGCATGAGTTTAAGGCCACACTTTTTACGACGGGTGTTCAGGTGGAGCACTTCCTGGATTTTGCGGAGGAGAATGGCCAGCGTGAGGCAGCAGTGACAGCACTGAGACAAACCTTCATTGCTTCTATCGGGCCTACCTGCAGCGAAGCGCTACGGGCGCAGGGCCTAGAACCGATGCTGGAGCCGAGTCATTCCAAGATGGGCATTTTTGTCCGGGAAGCAGCATTGGCTTACGGCGCCAAAGCGGTTTGAGAGAGGATAGAAAAGTGAAAAGGCTCTCTACTCTTTTAGTTACCGGTTTACTGGCAATGTCATTGACACAGGCGGAGACTATTACCATCGATGCCAAAGCTGCTTCGCATCCCTTTCCTCATATGTGGGAGCAGATGTTCGGTTCCGGGCGCGCGGTACTAACATTGCGCGAGAGCTACCGGGACGACCTACGCGCGGTGAAGCAGATTAGCGAGATGCAATATGTCCGTTTTCACGCGATCTTTCACGACGATATGGGCGTGTATGACGAAGACGCGCAAGGCAAGCCGATCTACAACTTCTCCTACGTCGATCAAGTCTACGACGGTCTTTTGCAGAATGGCGTGAAGCCTTTTGTGGAGCTGAGCTTCATGCCGCGCAAGCTGGCGAAAAATCTGGAGCCTCATCCTTTTTGGTACAAGCAACTTCCTTCGCCTCCGAAAGATCCGGCAAAGTGGGCAGCGCTAATCGAGGCTTTCACCAGACATCTGGAGGAGCGCTATGGCAAGGGCGAGGTAGAGCAGTGGTACTTCGAAGTTTGGAACGAGCCGAATATCGATTTTTGGAATGGCACTCCGAAGCAACAGACGTACTTTGCTTTTTACGATGCCACGGCGAAGGCGGTGAAGGGTGTAGACCCACTACTCCGAGTGGGTGGTCCGGCCACAGCGCAGGCGGCTTGGGTAGATGCATTCATCAAGCACTGCACAGACAACAAGATTCCGTTTGATTTCGTTTCGACCCACGTTTATGGGAATGAAAACTCAAAGGATGTTTTTAGCGAGCATCGGGATATCTCCCGGAAAGACATGGTGGGCGCGTCCGTCAAGAAAGTCTACGACCAGGTAAAGGCATCGGCGGCGCCCGACACTCCGATTATCTGGTCGGAGTACAACGCAACTTATCTGACCCAACAGCAAGTCACCGATAGCGCGTTCATGGGGCCCTGGCTGGCGAATAATATCCTGGAGTGCGATGGGCGGGTGGCTCTCATGTCGTACTGGAGCTTATCCGACGTTTTTGAGGAGCAAGGGGTGGTGAAGACTCCGTTCTATGGCGGCTATGGATTGGTGGCCGAGCGCGGTATTCCGAAACCGGCTTTCCGAGCATTCGAGTTGCTACACCGGCTGGGCGACCGGCGGCTGGCGAGTCCGTCGGAGAACGCGCTGGTCACCCAGCGGGCGGACGGCACATTGGTAGTTGCTTTGTGGAATTATGCCGAACCGGATGAGAAGGGCTCTCCCAAGCAGTTTCAGCTCGATATAGAAGGTAAACAGGCCACCCATTACCTGATGCAATTTGTCGATCCGGACCATGCTTCATCTTTGAAGGCGTGGAAGGAAATGGGGAGCCCGGTCAGCCCGACGCTGGACCAAATTGCGCAGATAAAAAAAGCCTCCGCGTTGGAGCCCGCCGAAATGCACACGATCGGCGATCCCGTTACGGTTGCTCCGCAGGGCTTGGTGGTTCTGGAGCTTCGATAAGCTTTCCTCTAAGTCGCACAACCTCGCCGATGACGAATACGGCTGGATTGGAGACGGTTACTTTTTCGTCAGCAACTGCTGCCAAGTCACTCACAAGGACTTTTTCATGAGGCGTGGAGCCACGTTCGATAAATGCCACAGGCTGGTCCGGTGGCCTTCCCGCAGCAATCAGAGAGCGGGCAATAAACGAACGATTCTCCACCCCCATCAGGATGACGAGCGTATCGACAGCAACGTACCTTGCCCACTCCTGAGCCAGCCCGGTTTGGCAGTGACCGGTGATAACGGCGAAACTGCCGGAGATCTGGCGATAGGTTAAAGGAATTCCTGCAAGTCCGGGGACAGAGATGGCGGAGCTAACGCCGGGGATCAACTCAACCTCGATACCGTAGCGAAGTGCTAACGCCCACTCCTCTGCCCCGCGGCCAAATACGAGCGGATCCCCGCCCTTTAGTCGGGCGACGATCTTACCCATACGCGTGTGCTGCTGGATGAGATCGAAAATTAAGCTTTGTTTATGTTCCTGTTCACCTTGATGCTTGCCGACGTAAATCAGTTCGGCGCCGGGTCTGGCATGGGCCAAAATTTCGCGGCTGGTGAGACGATCATAGAGAACAACGTCGGCTTCGCCGAGGACGCGCGCCGCTTTCAGAGTGAGCAGCTCGGGATCACCCGGACCGGCGCCAATGAGGTAGAGTTTTCCCTTCAAGAACACTGGACTCCCAATACAAACAAAATACGTGGTACCCTTTCAGCCGAGGTCCTTAATGAAGCTGTTTTCTCTTGCACTGCTTACCACGATTCTAAGTTTTTCCGCTCCAGCTCAATCGCCCGCACCGTCCGGCGGCGGAATGGCGGACCAGGCGACCACCTTGAAAGTGGGAGACACGGCCCCTGATTTTACGCTGCCCTCCACCACCGGAGACAAGGTAACGCTCTCGTCGTTTCAAGGCAAGCAGTCCGTGGTGCTTGCGTTTTTTCCTGCCGCATTTACCGGCGGCTGCACGAAGGAGATGCAGACGTATCAGCTTGGCATCGACAAATTCAAGGGAAGCGGGGCGGCGGTTTTCGGAATTAGTGAAGATAACACTCCGTCGCAGAAAGTTTTTGCCACCCAGCTTGGACTTCAATTCCCTCTTCTGAGTGACTTTGCCCACCGCAACGTAGCGCAAGAGTACGGCGTTTTCCTTCCTCAGTACGGCATGGCGAAACGCGTCACCTTTGTGGTCGACAAAGAAGGCAAGATCAGCTACATCGAGCAGGGCCAAGATGCCGTCAAGATTGTGGGAGCAGGCGACGCTTGCAGCCGTTTAGCGCATAAAAGCGCCGGTACCAAATAAATTTTTTCTTCCGTGACCGGACGATACTCCGTGTCGAAATACATAAATAGATGCAGACGCTAAAGCTGAAACACCTCCTCGCAATCCGGTGGTTCCACTGGATCAGCTTTCCACTCCTTTTCGTGATGATCTGGAGTGGGATTTTGATTTACTGGGCTTACCCTATTTACAGCGTTGGACCGATTCACTTTTTTCCGAATTGGTTCTATCGAACATTTCACGTCGATCACCGGTTGGCGGCCGGCATGGCGATGCACTTTTTTTTCATGTGGCTGTTTACGATCAATGGAATTTTGTACGTTGCTTACACAATTTTCTCCGGTGAGTGGCGGTATTTAGTGCCGCAGTCCAAAAACGCATTTCGGGACGCCTTTCAGGTTGTACTTTACGATCTGCACGTTCGCAACGAACTGCCTCCGCAGGAGAAATACAATGCGGCTCAACAACTTACCTATACCGCAATCATTGTGATGGGTGCTTTGTCGGTGTTGACAGGGTTTGCCATTTATAAGCCCGCGCAACTGACGTGGCTTGCGATGTTGTTTGGCGGATATCAGACGGCGCGGCTGATTCACTTCTTCTTGCTAGTGGGATTTGTGTTGTTTTTTATTTTGCACGTGGCCCAAGTGGCACGGGCAGGTTGGAACAACTTCCGGTCGATGATTATCGGATGGGAGGTAGCGAAAAGCCATGAATAAACGGCAGCGTGAGATCGTGCTTCCCGATGAGCAAGCACGACAGCAAATCAACGGGAAGAGCCGGCGTGGTTTTTTAATCGGCGGCTTGGCGACAGTAGGCGCGATTGGCGCCTATGAATGGTTGCAGGGAGCTAAGCAACTGAACCAAACACCTTGGCCGGAGCGGCGGGTATTGGAGCTGAACGCAAAGCTGGGGCATGCTTACCTCAGTGACGGCCATTTGATGCCGACGTACTCGTTAGGCGAAGTTACGCCGTTGAAGGCGAACGGGGATATCGGGCTGGACGATGAGATGGATCCCAGCAAGTGGCATTTGACCGTAGACACGGGAGCGGGAAATCCCAATTTGAATCTGTTGTTGCAGGATGTACAGGCGCTGCCGCGGGTGGAGATGATTACCAAGTTTTGCTGTATCGAGGGGTGGAGCACCGTGGCTCATTGGGCGGGAGCGCGGTTTTCTGATTTCACCCAGAAATTCTATCCGCCGGGGCGCAATTTGCCTAAGTATGTCTCCATGAGCACTCCGGACGAAGAGTATTACGTCGGGTTGGATATGAAGAGCGCCCTGCATCCGCAGACGCTACTCGCCTATGAGTACGATGGAAAACCGCTGGCTCCGGATCACGGCGCGCCGCTGCGATTGCTCATTCCGGTGAAGTATGGGATCAAGAACCTCAAGCGGATTGGAACCATCGAGTACACCAATGAGAAGCCGGACGACTACTGGGCCGAGCAAGGGTATGACTGGTTTGCCGGACTATAGGGCGTGAGCGCGGGTCCTTTGTTCTGTGGAACCTCGGGGTTTGCCTATCCGAGCTGGAAGCCGGATTTCTATCCCGCGAAGCTTCCCAGCGCGAAGTTCCTTGAGCATTATGCGAGCCGCTTGAATACTGTAGAGGTGAACTACACGTTTCGGCGTATTGCCTCGGCGGCTACTTTCGAGAAATGGATGGCGGCTACTCCGAATGGGTTTCGTTTCCTTCCGAAAGCCCACATGAAAATCACACACTCGTTGAAGCTAGCGGATACGGATGATTTTCTGCGCTATTTCCTTCAATCATTAGATCCGTTGCGCAAGGCAGGTCGACTAGGCCCGATCTTGTTTCAGCTTGCGCCGACATTTAAGGCCGAACAGGAAAGGCTTGTTGCGTTTCTGAAGGTCTTGCCAACGGGTTACCAAGCAGCGTTTGAGTTCCGTCATCCGAGTTGGTTCGACGATGCTACTTACGAAAATTTGAGGAAAGCTCACGCTGGTTTGTGCCTTGCAGAGAATGAGGACTTGAGAACGCCGGATGTATTGACGGCAGAGTTCTTCTATCTGCGGCTTCGGAAGGCTGACTATTCGAAACAGGAGATGGAGAAGCTTCAAGGACGCGTCGGGAGATACCGCGCACTTGGGTATCCCGTTTACGCGATCTTCAAGCATGAAGAAACGCCCGAAGGCGCTCTTCATGCAGAGGAGTTACTGAAGACGACAGGTTAGAAGTTATACTTCAGGCCGAGTTGGATATTGCGAGCGCCCTGCGCCGAATTGACGACACCCAGATTGCTGCCGATACCTCGAGAGGGTGCGTTAAGGATGGGCGTGTTAGAAACATTCAGGAACTCGCCGCGAACTTCCAGGTTTTGCTTTTCCAGAACATAGAAGTGCTTCGAGACGCTTAGATCGACCGTGTTCAGGCCGGGACCGCGAACAGTGCCGACGCCGCAAGTACCGAAACCGGATGTGGGTTGAGCGTAGGAGTTAGGATCGAACCACTGATAGCCGCCGCCCAAATCGGCAGAGGTATTTCGGGTGCCGAAGACCACCGGCGGAGCGATGCAGTTGGCGCGTGCTCCGCGAGATTTAGTACCGGAAGCGTCGCGAGCTGTGATGGTGATGGGGAATCCGCCGTGCCAGCTTGGAATGGCGTTAACCTGCCATCCACCGACGACCGCATCCAGAGCGCGATTCATATTCTTGCCGAACATTCGGCCACGACCAAAAGGTAGATCGTAGGTGACGTAACCGGAAAAAATATGCTCGACGTCGTAGTAGCAAGGCCCCCACTCAGCTTTCCGATCATATAGATTCTGCCAATAGGGTGAAGTAGGTGCGGCTTGCGCACCATAGGAGCCATAGTAGCCGATGGAGTCTGTTTCACATTTCGACCAAGTGTAGTTGAGCTGGAACTGTAATCCGCCACTGAGGCGTTTTTGGACGCTGGCCTGTAGAGAGTGATAGCTTTGGTTACCGGTAGAGTTGGTGCCCGAAATCTGGCCGATTTCACTCTGCAGAGTGGGATTTCCTCCAAGGTAAGGACTATTGATGGTGGTTCCGTCCGGCTGCAGAACGCGTTGCAGGTACGGCATGGCGACCATGAGATGAGTCACCTTTTGGCCGATGTACCCGGCTTGAACGGTAACGGAGTTTCCGAACTGATGCTGCACGGTGAAGTTCCACTGGTTGGACTGCGCCGGACGCACTTTAGGATCCCAAAGGCGAATGGTGGCATTGCCGAAGCAGGTGGGAGAGTAGGCCAGCAAGAGTGCTTGCGTGCAGCCCGCGCTGCCGCCGAGAGGGGCAAAACCTTGATCCAGAGTGGACCCAGGATACGACAGATTGGTGTAGTCGGCTAGATTTTCGCGGCCATACGGCGGGTTGAGCGTTAAACGCAAGTTGGTGCCGGTGCCCTCCAGATAAGAGGAGAGGGTGTAGGCGGCGCGGATGACGGTTTTTCCGCCGCCGGGCGTCCATGCAACACCAATGCGAGGCTGCCAATTGCCAATACCGTTGTAGGTTTGGTAGAGGGCCCGGCTGTTGCCGTTTTGGCCTGGCTGCTCCACCTGGCCGGAGAACAGCCCAAAATTCGTTTGGCGATCGTTCACTTCCACCCAAGGCGTGTGGATTTCGTAGCGGAGCCCAAGATTGAATACCAGATTACTGCGGGCGCGCCAGTCGTCTTGAAAGTAACCACCGAAGACGTTGCCCCGTTGGCCCCAGGTGCCTTCGTTGACACCCGTTCCAACTTGTGCGGGGAGCCCAAGAAGGAAGTCAGATTCGGCGCGTCCGGAGAAGCGGCCAGTGTAGGTAAAGGTTCCCGCCGCTCCGTTGTTTCCAGAGTAATAAGTGTCGATGCGTTGACGATAGCCCTGAAAACCGAAGTGCATGGTATGGGACCCTTTGGTCCAGATAGCAGTGTCTTCGTACTCGATGACGGTATTGGCGAAGAGTTGGGTGATATTCGCAGTGCCGATATCAGTGGCGTAAAAGCTAGTGGTGAAGGTCTGGAGGGGCAAGAACTCGCTGGGCGCGGCAGCGATTCCGAAGTCTTGCGCGAGGTTGCCAACTACGGAGGAGGGGCTTGCCCCATTATTGATGAAGACGTAGTTTACGCCGACACGCGCGTCGTTCACGAACGAAGGGGACAGGGTGCGGGTGTAGTCAAGAACGCCATTATGCACCGGGGTGGTGGAGAACCCGTTGTAAAGGAGCGGCTGGCTGTTCAAAGTGGGGTTGTTGATATTGCTTTGCGAGTAGCGCCCGAAAACGTGGTCTTTTTCGCTAGCCGTGTAGTCGACGCGAGCGTCGCCCTGATCGCCATTAATTGCGGTACGGACAGAATTGAAGGCATTATTGACTAGGTTCCCGTTGATGGGCTGAGGATAATACTGTGAGTTCACGATTCTAAGGGCAAGCGGGCTCAGTTGAGATGCAGGAATAATATTTCCGGGATAATTTAGGCCGGTGAGCCGGTTGTTTAATTGAAAGCCTTGCGCGAGGAGTTGAGAGAAATCACCCCGGCGTTCGGCAGCAGTAAAGACGGTATTGGCGCTGGTGCTAGCTGGGGTATCAAAGCGCTCGCCCTGATAATCCAAGAAGAAGAAGAGCTTGTCCTTTTTGATGGGTCCGCCTACGGTGCCACCGAATTCATTCCAGCGGAGGGAAGGTCGCGGGGTGCCGTTGAAATTGTTGGACCACTGATTCGCGTTGAGAATGTCGTTGCGGAAGAACTCGTAGACGTCGCCGTGAAAACCGTTACCGCCAGCTTTGATGGAGACATTGACGATACCGCCCATGAAGTTGCCGAACTCGGCGGAAGCGTTTTGGGTGATGAGGTTGAACTCTTGAATAGCATCGGGTTGCGGCGCATAACCGACTAAGTTGTCGGATACTTGGTTGTTGTCGACGCCGTCGAGCAGGAAGTTATTGGTCTGCTCGCGGTTGCCGTTGATGTAGGGACGGGCGCTATTGGCAGTGGTTTGACCGTTGGCAAAGCCGGACGGATTGGGATTGACCGCTCCGGGCGCGAGTAGAGTGAGCTGGACATAGTTGCGGGTGGCCAAAGGAAGCGCGACGTTCGTACGGGCATCGATGACGGTGCCGAGCTGGGTGGTTTCGGTTTGGAGCAGAGGGGGCGCTTCGGAAACGGTGACAGTTTGGCTCATCTGACCAACCTTCAGTTGAAAGTCGAGACGCGCCTTTTGGTTCAACTGCAAGGCTATGTTAGGACGCTCCTGCGCTTGAAAACCGGAGCTTTCGACCTTAACCGAATACGTACCGATCGGGAGACGGGGAAAGGCATAGGCACCGTCGCCGTTGGTGGTGCTGGGCCAGACAGTGCCGCGATCCAGATCGGTGGCGGTGACTTTTGCTCCTTTCACGACGCCTCCGGAAGGATCGGTGACTGTACCGTTAATGGCGGCGGTCACTTCTTGTGCAAACAAGTGGGCGGGCACAGCGGAAGAGAGGATAAGCAGACTAAACAAAAGATGCCGAAGAGAAATAGCGACCGGCAAGGGGACTCGCATGATGATGTTGAACTCCTTTTACAAAGCTGAAAAAAACAGCTAGAGTTTGCGGACAAGGAAACCTGAGCTTTAGCGCAATTGTAATGAGACATCGCGCCGGAGTCAAGAGCAAAATGAAAAGAAAAACAAAGATTTAGAAAGCGTGGAGAAGAGCAAATGGGATGGTCCTAGGCAAGTAAGACTTCGACGTTCTGGGAGCGGAGTTTTTCGACATCAAAAGGAGAAGCAGCCGTGTCGGTGATGACGCGATGAACGTTTTGGAAGCCGGCGATCAGAGAGAGGCTACGGTGGCCGAATTTACTGGAATCGGCGATAACGGAGACCTGAGTAGCGGCTTCAATCATGCAGCGGTTTAGTTGCGCTTCCATAATGTCGAGGGTGGTGAGGCCCCAATCGGGATCGAGGCCAACAGTACTGAGGAAGCAATGATCGGCGTGGAGAGAGCGCATCATCGTCTCCGCTTGAGGGCCGACGAAGGCGTTGGAGACATTGCGTAAGAGGCCGCCGATCATCACCAAAGAGAGATTGGGGATGTCGGCAAGATGGGAAGCGATGTTCAGCGCGTAGGTAATGACGGTGAGATTTTGGGGGCGGCGCTGCCGAAGCTGGAGTGCGATTTCCGCGGAGGTGGAGCCCGAACAGAGAATAACGGTTTGGAAAGGCCGGATGAGCTGCACGGCGGCTTCGGCGATACGAACTTTTTCTTCGTGGTGAATGCTTTCGCGGGCCTTGAGGGGATGCTCCGGCGTTGCGGCCAATGGACGGACACCGCCACCGTGGGAGCGGACCAGCGAACCGTTTTGCGAGAGGACGTCGAGATCAGAGCGGGCGGTGACGACGGAAACGCTGAAGCGTTTGGCGACCTCTTCCACGGTGATGCGGCCATCACGGCCCAGCATGCCGAGGATCTCCCGCCGACGTTCCTCAGCAAGGGGGCGAGATCGTTTCTCCTTGGACACGGTAATCATCTTACTGTAAGACTTGCAATGACGGCAAAGATTTCGTAAAGCACGGTTTTCTTTGCTTTGTTTTCTGGCATGGATGATCCGTTAAGCCGCCTTTTCCGGTTCGCTATCGGTGTTTTGTTGCGGGCGGGAAGAGAGCGAAGAGCGGTTTTTTGGCTGCACGTTACCGTCGCGGGGTGGGCCAAAGGGGGCCTTGGCAGGCCCGAAACCTGGAATCGTAATGGGTGTTTCAAAATCGAAGCCAATTTCCGAGCTGCGTGTTCTTCGTTCCAAATAATCGCTAAGATGAGCGCGGTGTCGATCGATTTCGGGCGAGGCAAGAGTTGTTCTGGGGAGTGCGTTCTCCGCGGCGATGCGATCGGCCTGTATCGACTTGAGTCCGGCGATGTCCTTTTCGCGCTGCCGACGCAAACGGTTTTCCTGAATGGTGAGATTGTTGAGCTGGCGATGATGGACAAGGAAGGTTTTGGCATCGAGCATGGTAGCGGATACGGCGGGATCTTCGTTTTCGAATTCCGCGGCAAATTCCAGGCGGCCCAAGGCGTAGATGCCAGCTTCGAGAGAAGGGATACGGCCGATGCGCCATTCCGAGTCGGCAACGGATTGCACGAGAAGTTTTTCCGCGCCGGTGAGCGGCTTGTAATGATCCTCTAGACAGGCGACGTGCTGCTGGTAGGCGGCGATGTCATCGCCCGGGAGTAGAACGGTGCGCCCGGTGAGGCCGGTTCTTATAGCGTTCAGAGAGGATTTCGCTTTCCCCTCGGTGGATTGCGGGCCGGTGGAGAAGCGGGCGTTCTCGCGGTTGGCGTTGATTTGCGCGTCGGTGGACATCAAAAAGGTTACCTCAGCGAGAGACGATAGCATGCCCTTTCAAGGGATTTCTTGTAAGTTGTTGTGGGTGTTAGGAATTTGGCTTGTGACCGGGGTTTCGAGGACGGGGTGCTTGGCCTCTTATCCCGCCCAAGGTCACTTCCAAGCAGTAAAATATTGCGAGGCCGGACGGACAACGCCGCTTTATTCGGCGCTGCCTGTGACTTGTTACGCAGGCGCCTCGCGTTCGGCATTCCACATTCAGCTTAGTGCGTTGCTTCCATCATGGCCGTCATTACTGCCTCTGAGACGCCAGCCTCTTTCAGCTTCGTCATGCTGCCCGCGTCCAACTGGTAGTTGCTGCGTGTCCTCTGTATTTTCGTAATGAGAAATTGTTCACTGAATCCAGCCTGGGCAAGTTTTAGAACATCTGAGTTTGTCAGCACTGAGCTTGTTGTGGATGTATTGTATTGCGAACCTTGCGCAACAGACGCTTCGGCGGGATTATAGTCTGAATTAGTATAGGCAGTGATTTCATGCCCTTGCGGTACTGTGATGTCCTTCCCATGCATCAGAAGGAAAAGCGGTGCAGCGGGCCAGAATACAACGGCTGTTCCAACCATGGCCCCTGCCATCGCTCCCGTGTGTCCGCCGCCTTTCGACTCCTGGACGCCTCGGAGCGTCAGCCTGTCTCCGTTCAACAGGCGAACGAAGTCGATGTTTACATTCAGTTTGCCGCCTTTGCCCATCCGCCCTTTCGGAACTGCCTCGGTAACGGTCGCCAAGGCGATTGAACCGTGAGGAATAATAACGATGCCGCTGGCCTTCACGTCGTCAAGCACTTCAAAATCCACCCGCTCGCCCTGATGTTCGGTCGCCGAAGAGATCGTGCGATTCAATTTCAGCCTCACCGGTGTGCCTTCGCGCAAGATACCGTTTTGTGCGGATAGCTGCCCTGTAAAGAGCACCAAGCAGGTCACTACCGTCGATAAAACCGATTTCAACTGTGTTCGTAAAATCATAAAAACCTTTCCAAGGGTTCTATCGGCAGGTCAGTCGAAATACTTTACGTCTGATCGTTAATTAGTGTGTGGAATGAGGAGAATTTTTGATAGGCGCATCGATTGACTTATTTAAGTCAAATTACTAGAATTCATCTATGACCGAGCCGACTGTTCGTACTTCACTGGACATTCCTACTGAGATGCATAAGCGATTACATGAGGCGGCTGCTCGTAAGGGTTGCTCGGCTCGTCAGCTCATTTTGCGCAGTATTGAGCGAGTGATTGAGGAAGCAGAGCCTCAACGTCCTTCACGTCGGCTCAGCCTGCATCCACCTTTAGTAGCTGCAGATGGGAGAAAGCCGTTTGATTTGAGTAACGAACAAATCTATGAGCTACTTGAGTTTCCCTGATGTGAATGTATGGCTGGCATTGATTCTCCATCATCATGTTCATCGTGCTTCGGCGCTCGATTGGTGGAACCGACCGAATACTACCCAGGTGGGATTTCTGCGGATTACGCAAGTGAGTGTGCTGCGCCTTCTGACCACCGCTGCTGCGATGGACAGCAAGCCGCTTACATTAAGTGAGGCGTGGCAGATTTATGACCGATTATCCGAGGATCATCGAGTTGTTTTCTTCGCAGAACCTGCCGATCTGGAACAGAACTTTCGAAAACTCTCCAAAGGGAGAACGGCATCACCTAAGGTTTGGGCAGACGCCTATTTGGCTGCTTTTGCCCTGAGCCACCAAGGGCAACTTATTACTTTTGACCTTGCGCTTGAAAACTGGGGAGTAGATTGTCTTGTGCTCCGATAAGTCGAAAAGACCGCAAAAGTCCTTCCCCAGCGGAGGTTGTTTAGTGTAGGACTTGCAGGTTATCCAGGTTAATAAAATTCTGGCTACCGGCACCGGAGGCATAGTAGATGGTGATGTCGTTGATGCCTTCCCGCAGGTTTGCATTCAACGACACGTAGCTCCAATTGGTCCAAGCACCGGTGCCTGAAAATGTAAGATTCGCGTTCACCGGTAAGCCGTTGACAAAAATTTCACGGCTGGCATCGCCCGCACCAGCGGCATAGTGCAGCAACAGTTGCACCGCTCCGGGGTTCTTAATGTCGACGGAAAATGCTACGTATTGGCCATCGTTATTCCAGCAGCAGCGATAGCCTATACCGGTAAAGCCGGCGTTGCTGCTCTCGAGCCCTACATTGCTTCCGGCGTTCTCGGCTTCGTAACGACTGAACGACGCGCCCACCGGCGCGACATCCAAGCTTTGCAACTGGACCGAACCTGTATTGCCGTCCCCATTAGTTTTCCCAACCGTGATGCGGTGCAGTCCGGCGGTGAGGCTGATATCCAAATTCGCCGTAGAGTCGTTTGCGTTAGTGCTTGCGCCGGAAAAGCTGAAATTCGCGGCGACCGGAACAGAATCGACCAACACAGTGCGCGATGCAGTTTGGCCGGGCAGCATCGAGAAATGAAAGGTCAGCCGATGGGTGCCGGTAGTCTGCGTCATGACACTGAAGGAAGAGCTGCGGACGGCGTTGACGGACAAATAAGACGTCGGCGGCAAAACGCTGTTGAGAACATCCTGGGCGGAGCTTTGACGTCCTCCATCGGCTGCGTCCATGGGTCCGGCCCAATGCAATCCGAACTGGTTGGTACTATCGCGATCGTTCTTCCAAATGGAAGCGGCGTTCTTATTTAGAAAACGGCGATAGTCCGCGCGCTTATCGGTTGCGAGCAGGTAGTAGAGATTTTTGGCGAAGATACCTTTAAATTGCACCCCGTCGTTTCCGCAGCCGGAGTTTTCGCAGGGCTCCACAAGAATGCCATCGCTATTTACCAGGGTAGGGCTGGCAATGGCTGCCTCCGCAATCGTTTCCGCCTTGGTGAGGAGTGTGGCATCGCCAGTCGCTTTGTACAAGTCGGCCAATCCTCCTAATACGACACCCTGGTTATAGGTCCAAGTGGTATTTCCATTATTCTGGCAGCTCTGCGTCAAGCCGTCATTGATCAGGTTATCGCCGTTAATCATCCCGCTGGCATTGAACCAACTCCATTCGCGCTGCGCCCAGTCAAGATAGCTGCCGTTGCCGCTGTCGCCGGGCGTTCGGTTATGGAGCCGTGCGGCTACCACCAAAAACAGTTCGTTGGCAATGGCGTTTTTGTAGTTCCGGTCTTTCGACCACCAGATACCGCCGCTGCAAGTGTTGTCCCAGCCGCCGGTCATGTCTTTGAAAATGGTCTTCGCCGCATTCAAGTAAGCAACGTTTCCTGTCAAGTCGTATGCCTTGATCCAGGTGATTGCCCACCAACCTTCGTCGTCGTAATAGTTGTTAAGGAAGTTCTGATTATTGTTGTTGTTGAACGTGTTGGGGATGTTCCTGGTGTACAGATCGGTGTTAGTTCGGACCGAGAAGTCGATGGTAGTTTCCAGCGCATTGGCGGATTGCCACCAACCGCCCGGTGAGTTGTAAAGGCCAGTAGCCGGAACGTAGAAGTTCTGCAGCGCTGCGATACCGGCATTGGCGCGTTGTTCGATGTTTGCCGCCGATGCGATGTTGACTAACATCGGAAGGCATAGTGAGACGCAGCTGCAGTGAAAAAGTAAACGGCGCAGTTTACGATTGAGGCGTTTCATGGTGTGCTTAGCTTATCACCGTTCGAGGCGTTCGGAAATCGCATTATTCGCAATTCTTTTATAATTCGGCTGCCTTTTTTGTAAAGCACGCAGTTATTTCAATCAAAAGAAAGTACCGGGTAGTGCATGCGCCACGAGCAAGCAGGAGGCGGAAATTCAAATTCATTTGATAGACTTTCGCAGAGCGGAGTTCCGTTCCCCTCCTTTTCACACCTATGTTTACCGCTACAGCCGATCTTCTTCTTCCGAGTACCACGACGGGGTCGTTTCCCCGACCGCGCTGGTTCGATGTCAGCATGTGGGGCCGTCCGCTGGACACTTGCATGCTGGACATACGCTTTCGCGAGAAGTTTCAAGATGCGCTGGCGGTGGTGATCAGCGATCAAGAACGAGCAGGCCTGGACGTTTTGACGCCCGGCGATTTTCATTTGGATGAAGATATGGCCGGGCGGTCCTGGCATCACTATCCGCTGCAGCGCTGGGCAGGATTCGAAGGTGATTATCTGCAGCCGGAAGAGACGACTGCACCGTGGCTGCATTATCCTCCCGGCACACTGTTGAACGAGATTTATACGGGCTGGCGCTGGCCTCATGTAGTGGGGAAAGTAGAGCATCGGCCGCTGGATTACGCGAAGCTGTGGCGGATAGCGCAGAGCAAAACAAAAAAGCCGGTACGATTCGGTACTTGCTCTTCCCAGGTGATGGCTTTGTTTTTGGACATCCATACGGACCAATACGAAGATAAGCGCCAGGTGATTTGGGACATGGCCGAGGCGATGAACAAAGAGCTGCTGGCGTTGCGGGATGCGGGTTGCCGATGTATTCAGATTGAGGAGCCGACGTTTCATTTCATGGCAAACACGTACGGCAAAGATCATGATGAGTTGAAATTTATGATCTCGGCGTTCAACCGCGAGGTGCAAGGGCTGGACGATGTAGAGCTGTGGATTCACACCTGTTGGGGTAACCCCTGCATGCAGCGGGTGATGGATGATACCAGCTATGCGAATTCTATCGAGATCTATTTGGAGCAGTGCCGCGGAGATGTTTGGACGTTGGAGATGAAGGACCGGGAACAAAGAGATCTGGAGTTGTTCGAGCCGTTCAAAAACGACTTGAAAAAGAAGATCTGTGTTGGCACGGTTTCGCATCGTACCTTGCAGGCGGACCGGCCTGAAGAGGTGGCGGGCGAAATTCGTAAGGCGCTGAAGTACATTCCTGTCGAGCGCTTGATTGTATCGAGCGATTGCGGGTTTGGCCGTCAGGGATGCAGCCGTGAGATCGCTTTCTTCAAGTCGAGCGCGATTGCACAGGGCAGCAACATGGTGCGGAAGGAGTTAGGGTTGCCGGAGACACAAGTACCAGCAACGAACCCCAGGCTGCAGATGGATTTGGTTCCAGGACGGTAGCAGAGAACCGTTCTGCGACCGCCGGGCGTATTCCGCGGACACCCTCGTTATAAGTTGGGGAGATGACGGGCGTTCGCTTTTCGTTGGCGGCTGCGGCAATGGGGTTGCTGGCTGCTGCTTTTAAGGACCCGCCTTTGCCGATGTTTATGGATGTGACTGCGCCAAGCGCCGTGCATTTCCGGAACCATAATTCGGCAACACCCGATAAATATCTAATCGAGAGCATGACCGGAGGCGCCGCCATCTTTGACTATGACAATGACGGATGGCCGGATGTTTTTCTGGTAAACGGGGCGCGGCTGCGGAGTGGGCAGAAAGATGATGAAGCGCTGGATAAGTCGGCACCCGAGTACTGGAACCGTTTGTATCGTAATAATCGCGACGGGACTTTCACCGATGTTACCGAAAAAGCGGGCGTGAAGGGCTACGGGTACGGGATGGGCGTGGCGGTGGGCGACTTCGATAACGACGGCTTCGAGGATTTCCTGGTCACCAACTATGGCAGCGTGATTCTGTATCACAACAATGGTAATGGCAGCTTTACGGATATAACGGCTAAGGCGCGGTTAGCAGCAGCGAACGGATGGATGAGCAGCGCCGGCTTTTTCGACTACGACAACGACGGCAAGTTAGATCTGTTTATCTGCCGTTACATGGTTTGGGACTTCTCAAAAAACATCTACTGCGGATCGCGGGCCGAGGGTGGTCGGTCTTACTGTCATCCGGATATGTTTAAGCCTATATCGAACTATCTATTCCACAACAATGGGGACGGAACGTTCACCGACGTGAGTGAAAAGAGCCGTATTGCGTCGAGTTCAGGAAAGGGGCTGGGCGTTGCATTTGCGGACTTCAACAACGATGGGCGGATGGATATCAGCGTGGCGAACGATTCGATGCAGCAGTTTTTGTTCTTCAACAACGGCAACGGGACTTTCACTGAGAATGCGGTGACGGCGGGAACGGGGTACACCGATGAAGGAAAGACGTTTGCAGGTATGGGAACGGACGCGGCAGATGTAGATGACGACGGGAAGCCGGATATCGTCACCACCGCGCTTTCCAACGAGACTTACTCGTATTTTCACAACATCGGGAGCGGGATGTTTAATTACGACACGAATGTTTCGCGATTAGGTGAGATTACCAAGCTTTACGGCGGATGGGGCATGGATGTGTTCGATTACGACAACGATGGGCAGAAAGATTTGTTTTTCGCCGACAGCCATGTGATGGACAACATACAGAAGATACAGCCGCATCTGGAGTACATGCAGAAACTGCTGTTGTTGAGGCAGGCGGAGCATAAGTTTGTGGATGTGTCGGGGCAGTCGGGCGAGGTGTTTGCGGAGAGGTGGGCGAGTCGGGGGGCCGCATTTGGGGATTTGGATAACGACGGAGATATCGACGTGGTGGTAGCTACGTGTGGCGGCCCAGCGCATGTGCTGCGAAATGACGGCGGCAACCGAAACAACTGGATCGGCTTGCATTTACGCGGGACAAAGAGTAATCGGGATGGGATCGGCGCGAAGGTGAAGCTGACGTCTGGAGCAGGCAAAGTGCAGTACGGCGCGGTGACGACGACGGGGAGCTATCAATCGGCACAGGACAAGCGTTTGTATTTCGGGATTGGACAGGAGAAAGCGATTCGACGCCTCGATATCGCATGGCCGAGCGGGACCAAGCAGGTAGTGGAGAGTCCGGCGGTGGGAAAGATTGTGGAGATTGTCGAGAAGTAGAACAATAGAGTAGGGGAAGATTATGCCGACTGTTTTGACAGAGCCGTTTCTGCAGGACCCGCCTCAGCTGTTGCGAAAGCGTTGGACGCGGGCTCAATGCGAGGAGCTAGAGGCGATGGGCATGTTCGATGGAGAACATCTGGAGCTGATTCAGGGAGATCTTCTTAACAAGAAGGGAAAACGACGACCGCACGTCAATTCGGCGACGCTACTGTATACGTGGTTGGTTCGGACTTTTGGGGACGAGTTTGTGAATCAAGAAGCTCCGATTGATGTTGCTCCCGAGGATAATCCTACAAATGAACCCGAACCAGACATCATTATTTTGAAGCGAACGTATTTGGAATTTACTTCTGGGAATCCTAAGCCGGAGGATTTGCAGTTAGTAGCGGAGATAGCCGATTCCAGTCTTTATGCAGATTTAAAAATCAAGGCAGAGCTTTATGCGCGGGCGGGTATTGTTGAGTATTGGACGCTGGATATCAACAGCCGGCAATTGATTGTTCACCGAGAGCCGGAAGGCGGGCGATATTTGTCAATCAGGGCATATGGCGCAAGTGAAGTAGTAGCTCCATTGGGAGCTCCGAAGGCGGAGTTGCGGGTAGCCGACGTGTTCGTGAAATAGCTGAAAAAGGAAAAGCCCGACTTGCCTTTTATCGGGCGAGCCGGGCTTTTCCGTTGAAATTCGGTGGAGCGTTAGAAGTTGATTCGCAATGTAAACTGCACACCGCGAGGTAAGTTAATGGTGTTGTTCACCAGCCCGAAATTCGGATCGTTCGGGTTAGCATTCGGAAGACTAAAGATATGACGGTTGAAGGCATTTAAAAACTCCGCCTTCGCCTGCAAGGTTGCCGGAACATCTTTCACGGAGAAGAGCGTGAAATTTCTTAACACGCTGAAATCTTCGTTGTAGTAATTCGGCGCACGGACATTGGGAGTGTTTCGCGGAAAGTCTCCCAGCTGGTAGGCCCCCGTGCCACGGTTGGCGTTGGGATCGGCGAACGCGCCGCGATTAAAGTAGCGTTGAACGAAGGGATCGAAACCGCCATTGGTCACATCCGGATTTAGAATCGCCTCCCCGGTTCTGTTGAAGCGAATACAGTTATCCCAACCGGGAATTCCGTTTGCGCAACCAAAGGAGATGGGAACACCATTCTGATAGCGTAGTACGGCACCGATGGTCCAGCCACCAAGGAGGGCGCCGCCGATACCATGATCGAGGAAGGGTTTACCCTTACCGAAGGGCAGCTCATAAAGAGGAGCAACCGTAAACGTATAAGGGATATCTTGGCTACTCAAAGCTTTTTCGTCTCGTAAGTTTTGCGGATTTTGTATCTGCGAGATGCCGCCGTTAATTCCCGGCAAGGCACTATCGGCGTCGGTGAGGATCTTAGCCCAGGTAAAGGAGCTTTGCAGCGTGAGTCCGTAGCTATAACGGTGCTCCAGCGAGGCCTGCAAGGAATGATAGCTGGCCTGACCGATGTTTTGCAGATTGTCGGTCACGATGTATTTGTATTGCGGGAAAGGACGTAGTGCCTGCTGAACTTGTCCCTGAAATCCAGCATAAGGAGCATTGATGGCGACGCCCGGAGCCCCAACATCCTGATTCAGTTGGCTACCCAGAGCAAAGTCTTGGATAGGAATGTTATTTATGTTTTGAATGGCCGAGTGTAAATGGGTGGAACGCTGGCCGACATAGGCGAGTGTGCCGACAGTATTTTTGGAGATTTGGCCTTGCAATTGCAGGCTCCAGCTCTGAATAAGACCGGGACGGCCAAAACTGGCCGCAGTGTAGTTTGTACCAGCCTGACCGTTCAAAAGCGCGGGATCGAGATTAGGAGCCGGCGTATACGGGGGGAATCCATCGTTCCAATTGAATGCAGTCCTAAAGTTGTCTCGGCTGATGATGCTAGGAGTAGCCGAGTAACCTTGCTGTTGCCCTCCTCCGAAGTCGGAGTATTGAACGGGAGCATAATAGATTCCCCAACCGCCGCGAAGAACAAGGCGTTGGTCGAAGCCGTTGGGAGTCCAGGCAAATCCGATTCTTGGGGCGATATCTTTGTAGTAAATATTTGCCCAGCGGGGATTGCAGCCCGGCGTACAGTTGCTTCCAAAGATCAAAGCACCAGGGATATTCCCGGCACCTGGATTCGGAGTGGTGGGGCTGAAGTTCGACGTATCGTTATGCGATTCAACGCGAGGCGCATCGACGCTATAACGGATACCGAGATTCAAAGTTAAATTCGGCCTTACCTTCCAATCGTCTTGCACAAAGCCTGCATAGTATTGCGAGGTCCAGCGAGGAACGTGCGCTTGTATGAACAGGCTACCTTGGTTGACGGTCCCCAGTAAAAAAGCAGCGAACGCGTTTCCGCCGGACGTATTCAGGGTTTGAACAGCGGTGGTTTGATTTCGGCTGAAGATAAAGTTACCGGCCGATGTGTCGGTGTTGAAAGTACTATATAGTTGGTTGCGGAAATCGAAGCCGAAGGTGAGCGTGTGATTGCCTTTCACCCAGGTGACGTAATCGTTGAAGCGCTCGCCATTATCGATATTACTGTCGGCGTGGCCGCTGCTGAAGTTCGGGATGTTTTCTCCGAAAGTCACCAGGGGGAAATTAATTCCCGATGAATTAATACCAGTGATTCCCAACCGATTATCCCAGTTGAAGTTACCCGCGATAGCCTGTTGTGCGCTGGTATTGTAGTTCTGACTATTGGTGCGGTTATACCCGATATTCAGATGGTTGAGCAAAGTGGGAGAGAAGATATGATCCCAACCACCGCGGCCGTAGTGCGTGATGAAGTCCTGGTTCCAGCCATTGGAGTCCGCAGGACCGGGATAGATAGGATTAGATCCGGCGTAACGCGCGTTTTCCCGACTATCGTAGGTGCCGAAGATGCGGTCTTTTTCGGAGAAGTTCTCATCGATACGGATGGTATAGGTGGTGTTGTAGAGCGGAGTAACGGCAGAGGAAGCATAGTTGATTCCGTTCGTGGCAACACCGCTTGTGCCCGCTGTATTGGGGAGCGGAAGATAGTTTAAGAAATTCTGCGACACCGGCGAGATGCGCGAAGCGGGAATCCTGTTTCCGGGGAAAGCCGTCCGACAAGGTATGCCGCCGGCACCGATACGAGTGGTAGCGGGATCGAAAATCTGTCCAGCGTAAATGGGCGTGCCATCACAGGGGTTTGTACCCGCACCCAGTCGGTTGCCCGTATCTAACAGTGCCGAAAAATCGCCGTTACGCTGCGCCGCAGTTGGTACGGTACCCGTGTTTGTTTGGCCGACATTTTGGCGATATTGCTCCCAATTGAAGAAGAAAAAGGTCTTGTTACGACCGTTGTAAATCTTGGGAATCCATACTGGGCCGCCCAAATTTACACCGTAATCATTTTTCTTATCGGCAGGGCGGGCATATGGTCTACGGCAGGCGGCGTCACCGGGAGCGCAACGAGCCGCGTAGCCGTTATTGAACCAAGTATTCGCATCTAGATCGTCATTGCGCAAAATGTCATAAGCAGTGCCGTGAAACAGATTGGTACCGGACTTGATTGCGAAACTTTCGATGCCGCCAGATGTGCGGCCGTACGTAGCCGGGAAAGTAGCGGAGAGCACTTTGAACTCAGCGATAGCTTCGACCGAAGGAGCGGCTTCGTCGAAAGCAGAGCCATTCTCCGAACGCAGGATGCTGGCACCATCCAGCAAGATTTCGTTGCCGAAATTCTGACCGCCACCGATTTTAGAAACGAAGATACCATTGGCGCTGTTTCCCGTTCCCGGCCCTGAAGTTCCAGGCGCAAGAAAAACAAAAGCTTCGGGGGATCGAAGAGCTCCTACGCCGCCGAGAGCCAAAGGCAATTGAATGACTTGCTTGGTGGTGATGACTGCGCCGATATCAGAACTATCGGATTGAATTCTGGTTCCGGAAGCCTGCACGGTGACACTAGTAGAAGCATTTCCTACATTCAGGGTGAGACTAACCGATGTAACGTTGTTCACCTGAACCGGGACACCGGACTGGGTTACGGAGGCAAACCCCTCATGCGATCCCGTGAGTTCATACTGTCCAATTTGCAGTGAGGGCAAACGAAAGCCCCCATCTGGACCTGTGACGACAGTTGTAGTGGCTCCGGTTCCGGTGTTTTTAGCAACTACTTTCGCTTTCGCAATGGCGGCACCGGTCTGATCGACAACGGAGCCGGCAATTACGCCATTCGTACTTTGCGCTTGCAAGGTAAGCGCGGAAAAACACGTCAGCAGCAAAGCGACGATGCCGCGGTAGCGATCCACGAAGATCTTTTCCCTCATTTAACCCCTTTGAAACTAAAACTTCCTCAAGGGTAGCGGAAATTTTTCAGACTATTGAACTAGAAAAATCCCCTGTACCCCGAACTAGGAGAGGCTAGCACATTTTAAGCAGACGAGAGAACCAATGAAATACCCGCGGCGCGTTACCGTTCATGGAGGGAAGATAGGGAGATGTTTCGCCGGCAGAGCGTTTGCAGAGGGTTTACTTGCGCCGTCGCTTGGATACTGGCGTTGCTATCCATTCACTCCCTTGCGTGGTCGAAGACAGTACAACAGACGGAAGCAGCAGCGAGTCGAAATATTCAAAATGGGCAGTTCGAGGAGGCGAGTGAAGCTCTAGAAGATGCTTTGAAGCAGGATCCTCAGACGGTCGAACTTTGGAATCTTTTAGGAATCGCTAGAACCGAGTTACATCGCGAACAGGCGGCTCAGAGAGCGTTTCAGCAGGGTTTGCAGCTCGCGCCGCATTCCGTGTCGCTGAACGAAAACATCGGATTTTTATTTTTCCGCGAAGCAGACTATCGTACGGCGAAGAAATACCTTCGTGAAGCGATGCGATTAGGCAGCGTGAATCCCGGTGTTCGGTTTAGCTTAGCGGCAGCGGAGCTACGTACCGGAGAACGAGTGGAGGCGCTGAAGATGCTGAAATCTTTGGAAGCAAAGCTGGGAAATGCCGGCGACTACTGGGTGGAACGGGGAACGGCCGAACTGCCGGAGAATACAAGCGACGCGGAGGCTAGTTTTGCCCACGCATTGCAGTTACAGCCCGACAATTTAGCGGCACTGAATGGGGCGGCGTCGACGGCGGAAAAGCAGGGGCTAGACGAGAAGGCGTTGGCATTTTTGATTACGGCTCGGAAAAGCCATCCAGACGATGTGCCGACGTTGTTGCACTTTGGAACGGTGGGCCTGCGGCGGGACTTAAGCCTGGATGCACTGGAGGCGGCGAAAAAGGCTTACGAACTCCAACCGCAGAACGATTACGCCTTATATTTATTGGCCCGCGCGAACATCTCTCAGCAGAATTGGCAGGAAGCGTACGACGGCTTTGAGCAGTTTGCGAAACGGATACCGAATTACGCACCGGCTTACTATGCCCTGGGCTGGTTGGATATAAAGCTGAACCGGACTGACCAGGCACGCCAGAAACTGCAGCGATGTTTAATGCTGGACTCGGACTTGACCGATGCGCGAGCGGAATTGGCGCAATTGGATCTTGATAATGGCGAGTTGGACAAGGCGCAGCAGATGTTCGAAAAAGCCCTGCAACAAAATCCGCGCAGTGCAAAGGCGAATACCGGCATGGGCGACTTGCTGCTGCGAAAAGGAAATCTCGACGGAGCGCGGCATTATCTAGAAGAAGCTATCGCGAGCGATCCAAAGCTAGGTCCGGCGCATTATAAGCTGTCACAAGTGCTGCTTCGCAAACATGACACGGCGGGAGCCGACCGCGAAAGGGCCTTGGCACTTAGATTGAACGCCGAAGCCAAGCAGGCCAGCAAAACGGTGTTGAAACTTGCGATGCCGGATACCGGCACGCTTCGATAAGGAGATTTATGAGACTGATGATTTGCTTGTGTGGAGCGCTCTTCGGATGGTCCGCCGTTTTGTTAGCAGAGGTGGACAGTCCCCCGGCAGAGAAGAGCGGAGCGGTGCATATCGAGGTACATGCCGACCAGCATGCCGACTACACGATTCCGAGAACAATTTACGGCAGCTTTCTGGAGCCGATTGGAAATTCGACCTATAACGGACTGTGGGCTGAAATCTTGCAAAATCCTAGTTTTGAGGAGAACCTGTGGGGGGCGCGCGAGATAGAGCGAATGGTGAGAGAAGAGCCACAACTACAGAGGTCATCGCAGCTTGGGCTGCCGTTACCTTGGGAACCGCTCAATTACAGCCAGGGTAACCGTTACGAGCCGAGATGGGGAGAGGCCGCCAATTCCTGGCGTTCGCTGGATATCTTGGGCCTACCGAATGCGCAAACCGGGGTAAGACAGCGTGTATTCCTTCCCATCCACCGCGAGTTGAAGTACAAAGGCAGTATCTACGTGAAGCATCTAAGCGGACCTAGCGGGATCGACATTTCGCTACGCCGCCGCGATCGTCCGGACGAAGTGTTTTGCCATGCCAAGATCGACGCGACGTCCGGCGATTGGAAGAAATATCAGTTTAGTTTGAATGTTCCTTCGGGTAAGCTAATGCGGCTGGAACCGGCCGATTTTGTCATTGAGATCGAGGGTGATGAGCGAGCGCTGGTGGATCAAGCATCGCTACTGCCCGGCGACGCGATGGGCGGCCTTGACCCGGATGAGGTGGCCATGGCGAAGGCGATGAAAACACCCTTGGTAAGGTTCGGCGGTAATTTCACCTCGGGTTATCACTGGAGAGACGGCGTGGGGCCGATGGACAAGCGCGTCAGTATGCTGAACATCGCTTGGGGCATTCCGGAATATAACCAGTTCGGCACGGATGAGTTTTTACATTTTTGCCGGATGATTAACGCCGCGCCGCAGATTGCATTGAACTTAGGAAGCGGAACGCCGCAGGAAGCCGCCGATTGGGTGAGTTACGTCAATAAGCAGGAGAAGCGAAGCGGCTTTCTTTGGGAGCTGGGCAACGAACTATGGGGCAATTGGAACCTTGGCTATCCAACGTTGGATCAGCTTGCGCAGCGCACGCTCGAATTCAGCAAGGCTGTCCGCAGTGTCGACCCTAAAGCAGGTCTGATTGCCACTGGGCAGGACGAAGATGTTTATCGGAAGTGGAACGCAGAGCAATTGAACAACCCGCCTGGTACGTTCGATTACCTGTCGACTCACTTTGTGGTGACGGTAGACGACACGCAGGACCACAAAGATAGCCCCGACGAGATTGCCGCGGAATCGTTTGCACTTCCCGTGGGTTTGGGGCGCAAGCTGCATGAGATGCAGAATCAGATTAATGAAGCTCCGAATTTTAAGAACAAGGCTCATATTGCGTTTACAGAGTGGCTTTGGTCCTGTTGCCGAGGTGACGGAACGGCCGATGCCCCCCGTTTCGACAATATGGGCGGGGCGCTGATCACGGCTGGTTTCTTTAACATGTTGATGGAAAATGCGGACATTGTGCCCATCTCCGACATGACCGGGATCATGGAGTTTGCCGGGATTTGGAAAAAGAGAAGCCAAGTGTACGCATCGCCGTCTTACTATGCGTTTCAGATGTATTCAACGGCGGACACACAGACGCCGGTAAAGATACAAGCCGATAGTGGCCACTACGACGTACATCACGGCATTACGCGTCTACCTGAGATTCCAAATATTCCTTATTTGGAAGTAATCGGCGCGTTGAACGAGAAAGGGGATAAGCTCACGCTGTTTTGTCTGAATCGCAATTTGACCCGTGACATTCCAGCATCTATTTCCATTGACGGATTCAAGGCGACAGGAGAAGCAGCGGTGGAAACACTCAGCGCGTCGAGTATTTACGATGTCAATGACGAAGTACGACCGAGAGCAGTGGCGCCAAAACAGAGCTCGATCAAAACCGGCAACGCATCGCTAAACCACACATTTCCGCATGAGAGCGTTACACGAATCGAGCTGCACAGATAGCAGCGAAGACTAGGGTTGCAGTTTAACGACGCGCTGCGGCATGGGTGGCTTTTTACCGGCAAGCGATAAGACGGTAGAGGCGAAATTCAACGTATCGTAGGGCTCCTCGATTACTCGGTGGGCGGGAACTCCGGGGCCGGCCATCATCCAAACAGAGTGGGTGGAGATGCGTAGAAAGCTGCCGTGGTTACCGCCAGGATTAAAGTCGCGCGCGTTGAAATTCCAATGATCGGCAGCGAAGACATGGATGTCGGCCTGAACCAACTCACGACGGCGGCGTTCATAACGAAGCATTAAGGAGTCCATGCCAGGGGCACCTGGGACGTTATCCCCCACAGGCGAGAGTTGCTCCGTGACATCGATGACGCCGTTCGAGTAGCGGCAAAGATGGACTGCTTCGAGCCACTCACGTTCGGTGTGCCAGCCGGAAAGCCAAGAGGCACGGTCGTTCGCGCCGGACGGCAGACGAAGCTGCTGGTCTTCAAAAAGATGAAGCGGAAGGCCGGGTTTCCACTTTCCCTGCGTGTAATGGACGCTCCCGTCGCTATTGCCGGTCAGATGAAGGACGGGCATCACCTTGATACGACTTTGGGAATCCGTAAGAATGATGAGCTGATTTTCAGCGTCTCCGTAAAGCCAATAAGCATGCTGAGGAGCAGTGGTATCGCCCGCGTACATACCATCAGGAAGACGCATGTCTATGAAGTCCACGGGACGGTTCGACAAAGCGGGTTGCGGATTGTTGCGGACGCGCTGGGCGGCAAGCAAGGAGAAATAGTCAACCTGGCGAAAGGAATGCTGTTCGTCCAGATCGCCGTCGGCATTGAGAACCATGCCGCCGGACGCGGGGCCAACAACGTAGTTCTGGAGTTCCGCTACGGTGTTGCGGTCGCCGAGAGCAAGCGGCGGCACCAATTCTTCAATTTTTTTGTGAAGCGGATGAAGGCTATCCGGCGGCTCTAAAGCAAGCAAGGCGCGCAGATGCTCAAGGTAATCGGTATAAGCGGCATACTCGCTTTCCCATGCGGCTAGTTCGGTTAGTAGGCGCCTGGCTACTTTGTTCTGGCCATTGCTAAGCTGCTCCGGCGTGTAGTCCTTTCGTTTTCTGGAAAGATGAGCGGCGATTTGTTTGCGTTTATCGATTGCTTTATTGAGCGCGCGCATTTCTTCCGTGAGATCGGAACAGAGCTTGCTCCATGCAGGGCGATGACGGTCAATAGTGGATTGCAGGAATGCAGCGGCAGCTTTGCGGATATTCTGAGGAGTTTTGGGATCTGCCAACTGCAACAGCAGGATGTGTATTTTGTTCAAATCGCTGGAGCGAAAGTGAACCGATGCGCGTTCGTTTCCGTCAAGGTCAAGCCAAGCGGTAGGATACTCTTTCTGTTTACCCGCGAGATAAAAAGATGCGGTGCTAGGATTGACCACACGCTTTACTAAAGGGTTGAGGCCGAGCAGCTTATAGTCGCTGAGCTGATGACGATTGGTGACGACATGATGAGCACCCCCGGCGGGACTGTTCAGCAAGTCAGGAAGATTGTAGCCTTGGCTGTAAATACCAGGGACGTTATTCATGCCGTGATCCGATACGGCGATAAACAGCGTGTTATCGCGGAATGGGCTAGTTTGAATCCCAGTCCAGATACGACCGGCAAAGGCATCGATACGCTTGAGAATATCGAAGAGCGCGGCGGGATCGTTAATGGCATGGCCTTCGTGATCGATCTCTCCGGTGTAGAAGTCCAAATAGAGAATCTGGGGTTCCTGGAGACCGTTTTTCAGCTCGTACTCCATTTGCTGGTAAAACATTCTACGGAGATCGAGATTTCCTGGATTTTCAGCTAAGGAGAGAAGATTTTTGGACGAGAAGCGGCGCTGCAGAGTTTGCTTCAGTGTTTCCCAACGAATGCCGCGCTGAAACAACTGGAAACTTTGCAGCACTTGCGGATACGAATATGAATCGATGAGCAACGGAATGCCCGCACGATCTAGTTCCTCGACGCCCGGCATGTCCACTTGACGAGAGCGCGCATAGGAGATGTAGAACGGGAAAAAGTTTAGGTAATCGTAGACCTGGCCAGTGAAGCGGTCGTATTCGACATTGCCACGGATGATTCCGTGATGGCCGGTATCGAGCATGGACCAGGATGGCGCCGAAAGGCTAATTCCACGGGTGTAGAAGTTCTGAATAATCGTGCCATTTTCCAGAAAAATGTGAGCAAGCCAGGGCAAGCGTGATTTGCCCGTCTTATCATCCGTTTGACGAATGGCGTTGTATAGCAAATCGCCATTCAGGCCATCAATCTTTAAAATAATTAGACGCGGAACATTCCCGGGCGGCGGTAGCTCATGTGCATGGGAGAAACCATTGATACAAAGTAATAGAGCCGCCGCGTAGAGCTTCAATGGAGAGGTTCCGTATGAGGAGAGGACGATACAAACGCCGTCACTCCTCTAGGCAGTCGTCCACGGCTCGTGGCGGCTATTGCGGGCTTCTGGGGACTTTCTTGAAGTGAGGCGATTGTAGCGGCGCAGTCTGCTTGGAGACGAAAATCTCGACTGTTAGTTTTCACTTGCTGTAACGTGCGCGTTATATGGGCAATGATTAGAGGCGAATGCACGTCAGGCATCAGCTTTCCAAGGTCTGTCACGGAATCCTGAATGCGGCGAGCCTTGTAGGCTACCTCAGGGCGCGTACCGGAAGCAGCAATCGAATCTAGAAAGTTTAAGTGATAGAAGACGCGCCGTTCTCGATCTAGCATTGCCAGATCTCCCTGGTCCTGTTTCACCCGATGAGTGTACGCTCCGAAAGTAGCACTGTGGAGCAGCGTTCGCCCGATCCGGGCACGAACAGGTTCACCGAAAGCAGCCAACTCCGCGCGGCGGTCGCCGTCGACACGAGTAGATAACTTACCGTTTTGCGCTTGTTCCAATAGAAGATGGTAGTGTGCACGAGCTAATTGCAGCTCTCTCACAGGTGGAACTTCTAACGGATTCAAAGCGAGAGAGTTCACTTGTTCCTGTATCTGGTACTTCAATCGTGGATCGATTTTACGATCAAGAGCTAAACTTATGCGAAGCTGCGCGTAGCTATCCAGCCGCGCAGACTGCTTCATGGCCGCGCCATGACGAGATACAAAGAAATCATAGAAGTCAGCAGCGGCATAGTAGTACCAGTTCGAAAAGTGCGAAATGCCAATCACACCGGCAGTTGCATCGTTGACGACACGCTGCATCATTTCACGACGGCGCAGATGTTTATCACTACGAAAATCCGCCATCAGCAACGGAACCGTTGGATAAGTAAGGCTATAGACACCTAACGGCACCATTCGCACTTGGCGAGTACCAGAAGAACCAGCGGGCAACAAGGAGCCGTTCTCATCAAGCGCACGGGTATAAACAATTTCGTGGTTCTTTTCAAAATGGCGATTGGTCCAAGGGTCGCCAATACCAAGGAGTTTCCAAATACGCTTCAGCGAAGTTCCCGTGGAAGGCGGCGCCGCGGTATTCAGTGGAAACCACAATGTTGCGTAGCTGTCTTGATTTCCCGCAAGATTTAGAGGCTCAAAGAAAAGACCGGTGCGCTCAGCACACTGCCGCAAAACCTCCGAATTGTAGTGTTTGGTTTTTTCTTGAGTGTAACCAGCTTCCTCTCCGATGTGAGAGGCTTGGCTACTTGGTACGAGACCACCTAAGAGAGATTTACGAAGCTGGAGCCGGGCAATAACAGAATTGAGTTCGGTTTGTGTCAAGGTATTGCCGGAGTCCGATATAGGGGCTTCTCGCAAAAAGGTCATGGTCTGTTCTAAATGCAAACGTTCGTAATCGGACTCGTTATTGCGGTAGGCGCGAGAGGTAGCCCGAAGCGGCGTAGCAGTCGGGTCAAGCAGACTGGATTGTAAAATTTGACGAAGGACTCCTGAGATCACCGGGTGCTCTGGAGCGGTTAAGTCCAGAAGGGGCTTGGTGTTCCCCTTACGCAAGTTGGCAGGGCCCTTGCCAATTCGCCAATAGAAGAAAGGCATAGCAGACAGAAGATGCCGGCCTATATTGGGGTGAACATAACTAAGAAGCCAAACATAAAGAAGGCGGTCGTTGTTTGGATTGTTGTCGCCTAGCGTATCTCGAAGAATGGAGACAAGCGGGATATCGCTGTTGCTGGTTTGATCGTTATCTACTTGAGAAGCGAAACTTTGCGCTACTTGAGGTGAAACATCCATGCAAGATCGACAGAATAAGGTTAAGAGTTGAGCTGAACTACCAACCTGCGTGGTCTCCCAAAAATACAAGGAAGCTTCGTCATGCGATGGGATGGAGATAGCAGGAGCAGCTATATGTTGCCTGTGAATATCGGCCGCATCCGAAATCGCGCCGATCAACAGGAAAACCGTTGCCGCGACGATACCACGAAGCAGTATACACTTCAGCCTAGAAAAACCTCTAGCTTTCAAATCCAAATTTTCTTTAACTGTCTCGGCGGACAAATCCCTTATCAAAAAAGAACCTATACACCAAGTGATACACCGAAAAGGGGGAAAGTTGCGCTGTGTCGATTACGAGAAGTGGGTAAGGAGCGTAGTCTTATCCACACTTTTCTATTACGCTTTGTAGCTCCTTGAGTGCTAAATTGATGATGAGTGCACTTCGACACAGCGTTGAATCTTCTGTGGATGCTCCTCGGATCTTTGGCTCTGGGAGCCATTACCCCTGCCTTTTTTTGTCGTAAAACAGTAACTGATCGGCGCTCAAGGTGCCTTCACATTATTGGCCTAAGCCTGATTGTTGTCGCGCTTTTTCCTTATATTTCGGCGACGGACGATGTCTTGCGTATCGAGCACTTTCGCTCCCATTATGGGCCTGTTCCCGAAAATGCAATTAACTATGCAAGCACGTCGTCCGACGACGGAGCCGCGATAGGAGATTTGCTACGTCTCTACGAAACAATTGACAGCCCTTTAATCTGTCGTGCTTTCGGAATGCTGTTAGCGGCTGTCTTTTCCGCGCTAGCGGTTCTTTCATTAGTTCGTTTCTTTGAGCGTCTCGCGCCAAGTTGCGCGGGACGATCGCCGCCTTCCTTCTAAATTCTAGCCGTCGAGAGGTTGAAAACTTCCTCGCGCCACACACCTGCGTTTTTTCATTCTGATTCCGGCGAACATGCCGAATGGCGGACGAGCGCGAGTATGCGCGGGAAGCCCGAGGGAGTTCTCAACATCTAAGTAGCCCCACAAAGAAGCAAATTGGAGTTTAGAAAGAAATGCAATGCCTTCGTAGACGCTTGCTTGCCTGCCTTCTACTTACGAGCGGATGTCTGGCTCAAACTGCCGGTCCGACACGAGTATTGACATGGCAGGATGTGCAAGCACAATTTAGAACGAGCAATCCGACGTTGTTAGCGGAACGCTCTGCTATCGAAGAGTCCCAAGCCGACGAAATCACGGCCTATTTGCGGCCGAACCCCTCGATTAACTTCACCGCGGACAGCTTGGCGTTGTTAACCTATCAACCCTTTCGACCAGTGGCCAACATCATTCCTTCCAGTTCCGTAGAGTATCTGCATGAACGGGAGCACAAACGTGAATTGAGACTCGCCAGTGCGCAGACCGCAACAGAAATAGCGGTATCGACGCAAGCCGATCTAGAAAGAACTTTGATGTATAACCTGCGGGATGCTTTTGTCCGCGTACTATTAGCGAAAGCGGTGGTGAAATTGACACGGGAGAATCTCGATTACTACGATCGGGAAGTTGAAATCAACAAGCAGCGCTTTCAGGCAGGAGCCATGGCTCGTGTAGACTTCCAACGCGTGGAGTTGCAACGAGTAGGATTTCAATCCGATTTTATGACGGCGCAAGTGAATTTGCGTACGGCTAAGATCGACCTCTTATCATTCTTGCGGGACAGAACGCCGTGGGAGCAGTTCGATATTACCGGCTCGTTCGACTTCAATGAATCCATTGCCGATTTGCCGAAGTTGCGAGAAACGGCACTTCGGATCCGTCCGGACTTGAAGCAGGCAGAAATGTCACTTAATAAAGCGCGAACAGATCACCAACTTGCCATTGCAAATGGATCGAGCGATCCGACCTTTGGATTCGACATCGCCAGGCAAGTTCCGGTGCAGGCTTATATCGGCTTAAGCGTTAGTTTTCCGCTGCGGATTTTCGATAAGAACCAAGGCGAAAAGCTGCGTACACAGATCGACATCGGCCGGAACGAACGGCTGCGAGAGGCAGCGGAACTGGGCATTTTGCGAGACGTCGATTCAGGCTATGCCGTCTTACAAAACACTCTGCAGTTACTGCATCCATACAAGGCTCAGTATTTGCCAGCGGCGAAGGATATACGCGAGACGATTACGTATTCCTATTTGCACGGCGCAGCGTCGTTGTTGGAATTTCTGGATGCTCAGAAGCAGTACCGTGACACAGAACTAAACTATCTCAACCTGGTAGGCGCTTACCTGTCGGCTGTTAACCAGGTGAATTTTGCGGTGGGACGCGAGGTGATTCAATGAAGCGGCGCGCGCTTCTTTTTACAATTCCGATGTTGCCGATCAGCTTTGTTCTAGCTGGTTGCGGCTCGACCGACAAGATCGATAAATCTGCCACCGCGCCGCCACTAGCCAAGGTGGAGTATGTAAGAGATGTAAACATCATCCAAGTAGCTCGGCCGGAACGATTTGTTGTGGCCGCCGCAGGGCGATGGGAGGAGCGGCCAGAGTTGAATGCGACGGGTACTATAAATCCTAACGTTGAAAAATCGATTCCTGTTGTTTCGCTTGTGTCGGGACGCGTTGTCGGCATCTATGCGAAGTTAGGCGATGACGTCCAAAAGGGTCAATTATTGCTGAAGATCATGAGCAACGACATCAGCACGGCTTTTGTCAACAGTGATCAAGCAAGGGCGGACGAGGCATTGGCACGTCAACAATTGGAACGAGCTCGGCTCCTATTCGCACATGGCGCTATCTCGCAAAACGATTTAGAAATAGCCGAGGATGCGGAGCAAAAGGCGCAAGCGGGGCTGAATGCCTCGAGGCAAGCTCTTGAGACACTCGGCGGAGATCCGAACCACAGGGATCCCGTAGTGAACATATATGCGCCAGCGTCGGGAACGGTGGTGGAGCAGAATGTCGCGATTGCTGGTAGTGTGCATACGCCCGACAACCAGCCAAGCCTTTTTACAATTGCGAATCTGTCGAACGTGTGGGCGATTTGTGACGTTTACGAAAACGATCTTCCGATGGTGCGGATGAGGGATCGAGCAGATGTACGACTGAACGCTTATCCGGATATTACATTTCATGGTTACATCGGCAACATTGGGAAAGTGCTCGACCCGAGTTCGCGAACGGCGAAGGTGAGGGTTGTTCTATCGAATCCTGGCATGATGCGAGCCGGGATGTTCGCTACTGCAACCTTCTACGGCAAGCGCGGAATAGTGTACGCGACAGTGCCGGCGACGTCCGTTTTGCACTTGCACGATCGTGATTGGATCTATGTACCCGCAGGCAATGGAAGGTTTCGGCGCATGGAGGTCACAACAGGAAAAGTCATCGGCTCACAGCAGGAGATTTTTAAGGGAATACTGCCGGGTCAGGCAGCGGTTGTCGACGCGTTGGCCCTTCACACGGAAGGTCAAGGCTGACAGAAGCTTAGGCAGCTTGAAGGTAAGATGATTCGCGTACTGGTGGACTTTGCACTTCGGAACAGGCTTCTTGTTCTTGCTTTGACGTTATTGCTGCTGATATGGGGGGCGATCTCTTTCAAGAATTTGCCGGTGGAGGCGTATCCGGATGTCGCAAACAACTATGTCCAGGTAATTACACAATGGCAAGGCCGCGCTGCGGAACAAATAGAACAGCAGGTAACGATTCCGCTGGAAGTGAGCATGAATGGACTACCGCACATGACAAGCTTGCGGTCCATATCCGAATTCGGCCTTTCTGTAGTCACGATGATTTTCGACGATGATTCCGTGGATGATTGGAACCGGCAGAAGGTGCTGGAGCGATTATCGATGGTGAGTCTTCCTACAGGACTGCAGCCGGTAATCGGTCCGGATTATAGTCCCGTGGGCCAATTATATTGGTTCACCTTGAAGAGCAGCAATCCTCAATATGACTTGATGGAGTTAAAGTCGCTAGAAGATTGGTTTGTCGAAAAACAACTGAAATCGGTTCCCGATGTTGTCGATGTTTCCAGTTTCGGCGGCCTGACGCGCGAATACCAGGTGCAAGTAGATCCGAATAAGCTGATTTCGTATGGCTTGGCACTTCCACAGGTGGAGCAGGCACTTGCCAACAACAACACCAACTCCGGCGGCAGCTTCATTGAGGAGGGCAATCAACAGGTCAACGTTCGACAGCTTGGATTATTTGAGAATGTTCGTGGCATTGGGGAAACAGTTCTAAAAAATTCTAACGGCACTCCCATTCGGATAAAGGATATCGGCGTGGTGATGCAGGGTCCGAAGATCCGGCTCGGACAGGTGTCGAAAGCAATCCGACGAAAAAATGGCGTGATTTTGGACGATGAAGATGTTGTGGAAGGGATTGTTCTGTTGCGCAAAGGCGCGAGCACGGAAGAAATGCTCGACAAGCTGCACAGAAAGGTAGCCGAACTGAATGATCACCTTCTACCACCTGGCGTAAAAATTGTGCCGTTCTTGGATCGAAGCGACCTTGTGCATTTCACGACCCATACCGTGATGCACAACTTGACTGAGGGCATCATTCTGGTAGGGGCCATCCTGTTCGCATTTTTAGGAAACATACGCGGCGCACTAATTGTCGCGCTCACTATTCCGTTTTCGTTGTTGTTTGCGTCGATCTGTCTGGATCTGAACCATATTCCAGCGAATTTACTTTCGCTGGGAGCGCTAGATTTCGGGATGGTGGTGGATGGCGCGGTGGTGATGGTAGAGAACATTCTTCGGCATATGGGGCGGCGTGAAAACAGGGAGCGGACGCCTCTAGAGAAGATCCGGGAAGCCGCGCACGAGGTGCAACGTCCAGTATTCTATGCTATTGCGATTATCATCACTGCCTACCTGCCGATCTTCACATTGCAAAGAGTAGAAGGAAGGCTTTTTCGCCCGATGGCGCTGACTGTTACTTTTGCATTAGTTGGCGCTTTGATTTTTTCGATCTTGATCGCCCCGGTGCTTTCCGCAATATTTTTCAAACGCAACGCCCATGAGTGGCACAACCCGGTGCTCGACTTCGTTATCAGAAGTTATCGTACGCTTCTGCGCAAAGCAGTCCGGCAAAGAATGATAGTTCTTTTACCTGTAGCAACACTGCTTCTATTTGTAGGTTGGCTTTTCATTAGTGGCAAAATCGGCTCAGAGTTTCTTCCACATTTAGATGAGGGAGCTATTTGGGCCAGAGGAACACTTGCTCCCAGTGCAGGACCCGATGATGGTACTGCGGTACTGCAGCGGGCACAGATTGCCTTTGCCAGCTTCCCGGAAGTGACAAAGGTGATTTCGCAAGCTGGACGTCCCGATGACGGTACGGACCCCTCGTTGTTCTCCAATACGGAGTATTTCATTGACTTGAAGCCGAAGGACCAATGGCGTCCTGTGTTTAGGCAGAATAAGGACGAGCTGATCCGCGCAATGGATAGGGAGGTGGCGAAAATCCCGGGAGTTCTTTGGAATTATTCGCAACCCATATCGGACAACATGGAAGAGGCCGTGAGCGGAGTGAAGGGAGAGCTCGCGGTGAAGATCTATGGAACCGATTTGAAGCTTTTAGAAGAAAAAGGCGATGAGATCGTCAACGTAATGAGTCACATACAAGGCATTCAGGATTTAGGTTTATTTCGAGTGATTGGCCAGCCGAATTTGAACATCTCTATTGACCGGACGGCGGCAAATCGTTACGGCATCAATGCCTCCGACATTCAGGACGCAGTGGAGACAGCGGTAGGTGGCAGTGCAGTCACACACATTTTGCGTGGCGAGCAGGTTTACGATTTGACCGTTCGTTATCAACCGCAATTTAGATTAACGGCCAACGAGATAAAGCAGATTCGCATCGTGGCGCCTTCCGGAGAGCGAGTTTCTTTGAATCAGCTTTGCAATATTTCCACACAGGACGGCGCATCGCAGATTTATCGCGAGGCAAACTCCCGCTACGTTGCATTGAAATACAGTGTGCGCGGACGCGACCTGGGGAGCACGGTGGAGGAGGCGATGCGTGACGTGCGAAGCAAGGTGAAACTTCCGACGGGTTATACAACGGAATGGGCCGGTGAATATGAAAGCGCGCAGCGGGCGAACAAGCGGCTTTCCATCATTGTGCCCATTGCCATCGCGCTGATCTTTTTTTTGTTGTATTCGATGTTCGGCTCATTCAAGTGGACAGGATTGGTGATGGTCACCGTATTGATTGCGCCGATCGGCGCGCTGCTGGCTTTGTTTCTTACCGGGACGCATTTCAGTGTATCTTCCGGGATTGGCGCGTTGGCGCTGTTTGGCGTTTCGGTTCAAACAGGAGTGATCATGGTCGAGTACATCAATCAGTTAAGAGCTCGCGGATATACAGTGGAGGATGCCGCAGTCGAGGGTGCCGTACTAAGACTTCGCCCTATCATGATGACGATGCTGGTAGCTACGTTGGGATTGCTGCCGGCCGCTCTTTCGCGCGGTATCGGCTCCGATTCTCAGCGCCCATTCGCAATCGTCATTGTCGGTGGACTAAGCGCCACTTTAGTTATCAGTATTGTTGTATTGCCGGTGCTTTATGTGTGGATAGCGCGGGATAGTGATTTGCTACCGGCAGTGGAAATCGGATTCGATCAGGAGTAATGGTGCGTTGGGAACTAATGTCGATGTCCGGCGTGCCGGTGCGAATGGCCGTGAACTGCATTTTTGTCGGCCGTCATGCAGCATCCTGCCGTAGAGACTAAACACGGTGCATGTTCGAACTGGATGGTGGAATGATCGATTCCGAATCCATGCAGAACGCTGTTGACATGTGCCAGGATTGCGTCGCTCTCCGACGGTGGCATATCCTCGATAAGGATATGCGAACTGAGCGCATGAGTATCGGAACCTAAACTCCAAATGTGAAGATCATGGATATCCATGACTCCGTCTACTCCGGACATGGCGGCCGTCACAGCTTCCAAACTGATGCCGCGGGGAAGACCTTCCAGCAATATGTTAACGGATTCGCTGATGATATCCCAAGCCGTGTAGATAATCAGAATGCCGAGAAGAATCGATAAGATCGGATCAATATAAGTCCATCCGGTATAACGAATGCCGATTGCGCCAGCGATGATGGCGACCGCTCCCACCGCATCCCCCAGCATATGGATAAAAGCAGCTCGTATGTTGATGTCGTTCTTCTGGCTGCGATGCAAGCCCAGCATGATCGTTCCATTTAAGAGGAGAGCCAATACCGCAACAACAATCATGGTGCCGTCGTTCACGGGCTGAGGGTGAAGCATTCTCGCTATTGCTTCCCAAAAAATTACCAGGGAAATCACCAAAAGCGTGGAAGCATTCAGAAAAGCAGCAATGACGCCGGCGCGCTGATATCCAAACGTTTTGACCTGATCAGCAGGCCTGTCTTGCAGGTATAAACCGACAGCAGCAAGCAGAAGCGCCAGCGCATCTGTAAAGTTATGACCAGCATCGGAGAGCAGCGCAAGACTGCCTGAACGGAAGCCTTCGTAAACTTCGAAGGCAGTAAATGCTAACGTCGCGATCAGCGAAAGCCGCAAGATCCAGCCGGTGCCGTGTACGTGATGATGGTGCCCCAAAACGTGAGCCTCTATCACCAATTTACGACAATTACATTAGAAAAGGGCTAACCTGCGCGTTTCACCGTTAGCGGGGAGAATCCTGCGGCTTCTCACCCGGTTTATAAAGCGACGGCAATTTCTTTTTCTGTTGGTCTTGCCGCGCGGCGGCTTTTTTCCGCTCGGCAATTTCAGCCGTGGACATCATCGATTCCCGGCTTTTTTTCTCCTGGGCGTCCGCTGTTGCTAAGCTTTCGCTCCGCTTAGCGGAGTCCGAAACAGCTAGCTCGCGGCTATCGTTGGTGGTATCGATCGCGTCGTTCAGCACAAACTTATAACGGTCGAAATCTTTGGGGTTGCTGTCCTCTATTTTTTTCAGTTGTCCTAGAAACTCTTTTTCAGCATTTATGACAGCGATCAGTCCTTTATCGAGAACGACTTGATGACGTACAGAGTCGTCGGAAACGGAGTCGATTGCTTCTATGATGCGGCTGTAGTCTTCCAGCGCATTGTGAATGAATATGCTGCGACCGGGCTGTTGTTTCGCTAGATAGTGCTCGACTAGATCCATGCGTTGTTTAGCAAAGTGGATGTAAAGCAGGAGGCGTTCATTTGGCTCCTGCGTCTCACGCACCTGATCGGCTTCATTCGAGGTCAGAAAGTCACGGTCCTGCGCAGACAGAGTTCGAAATAAAGGGACAAGCGCGAAAAGAGCCACTAGAAAAAGAAATCCGCGACTCATTTTTTCATTACTCCACTTAGAAGTTGCTCGTGAATTTCATCTATCGTACGTTCTGTTTGCTCCGCCCAGCCGCGGTCTTCTACTCTTAAATCACTGACTAGATCGCGCAAGCGCCGCTGCAAAAAAGCTACTTTCAGCTCAGCCTTTTTATAATTGCCGCCGCCTCTGCGAGCAGCCTGCAGGGAGTTCACGCAGTCCCTCAGATCGCCGACCATATTGTCGAGCGCCGCATCGCCTTTGCTGAAATCGCCAGCTTTGTAAAAACTACTTGCCTGGTCCAACGCATCCGAAGCCATCGTTAACGCCGTTTCCGGACGTATATTTGTTTTATGATCGCCTGTGAACTCTGCACAAAATGACTGCGTGAATGAGGGACAAACAGAGAGAGCAAACATCAGAATCACACCGACATGAGAAGCAACGCCGCGCGGCGGAGTAGACATAAAACTGCCCCGTTAATATTGTACCGGCGTCTCGGTACGGCGCGAGGCTTCGACTGCTTCTTTTTGTAGATGGCTCATTTTGATGCCAGTGACCCAAAGCGCCAAAAATCCGATAAGAATCAAAGGGAGGGTGACAACGGCCCATAGAATGAGCGAGAAGCGCTTGGCATGGGCAACACCAAGCCCGAACATAATCAGTGTTCTTGCAGTTACCCACTGAAAAGAGCCGAGATTTCCTGGAGCCTGTGGAACGATACTGGAAAGGCGCAAAAGAACCATCATGGTAAACGCCGCCGTCCACTGCACCGGAAGATCGTTTGCCGTAATCAGGAAATAGATAGGGAACATCTGGGAGATTAGATAAACTCCGCTGATTATAAAGGTGAAATAAAGATAGCGGGAGTGACCGACTAAATGAAGGTCCTCGATTAGAGTGTTCAACCAACGCGGCCAGGAAAAACCGAATATCCGATCGAAGGCTTGCCTTTTTGCATACATGGCAAAACCGAGAAGCCCGGCGGAAACAATAATGATCCCGCCTAAAATGTACCCGCCCTTCAGCAAGACGCCCGGCAATTTACCCAGGTGCAAACAATAGAAGAAGCAGATCATCAGCCAAATTCCATCGAAGATGCGCAGAATGAGATCGGAGGCAAAAGAAACGGAGAGCGGAATCGGTGTGGTTTTAGAGAGCAGGAAACAACGCACTACCTCGCCGACCCGCAAAGGCAGCACCTCATTAGCGAATAATCCGATATAGATCGCGCGGATCGATTGTAGAATATCGATGCGCTCGATCGGGCGAAGAAGCACTTTCCAGCGCCATGCATCGAGGGTGTACACGCAAACATCGGCCACCATCGCGATGCCAACCCACTTCCAATTCATCTGTTGGACTTCGCCCCAAATGTGCTGAAGTCCCGCGCCGTGCAAAACCCACGCAAGACAGGCAAAAGAGATAAGGTTCGTCGCAATTATAATCACCCACGATCGGTAATTGCGGCTGCGCTTAGGCGTTTCGACAGGCGCGGTCTGCGTATTCAAACCCCCATCATACCCCGTACAAAAGCTAATCGCATTTATGTAGCTTGTAAGCCGGTAGATGTTCGGTACACTTTCGATGCATGCCCAAAATCGAGCGAGTAGCTGTCCTGGGTGCGGGCACAATGGGCTCGCAAATTGCCGCGCTTTTTGCGAACGCCAATGTGCCCTCGGTGCTTCTAGACATACCGGCGAAGGAGGCAGAAAAAAACGCGATCGCTCTCCGTGCGGTAGAACGAATGCGGACCCAAAAGCAGAGTGTTTTCTTCTTGCCGAGGCTGGCGGATCTTGTCGAAGCAGGGAATCTCGACGACAATCTGCCGAGACTGAAAGAATGCGACTGGATTATCGAGGCAGTTCCTGAAGATCTTGCAGTAAAACGCGCAGCGTGGGCCCGCGCTCTCCCTCATTGCCGAGCCGATGCGATTCTTTCGTCTAACACCAGCGGCCTTGAACTCGCAGCAATCTCCCTCGATTTCCCCCCGTCGGCTAAAGAACGCTTCTTGGGCATTCATTTTTTCAATCCCCCACGCCAACTTCATTTACTGGAGTTGATTCCTTGTCGGGAGACGGACAAGAAGGTGATTCGCCTTGTAGAAAATTTTAGTGAGCGTGTCCTTGGAAAAGGTATTGTGCACTGCAACGACACGCCAGGCTTTGTTGCGAATCGAATCGGCAGCTTCTTTAGCGCTACTGTGCAAAAAACGATGGTGGAAGGTGGTTACAGCATTGAAGAAGCGGACGCCCTGACTGGTCCACTAATTGGCGTCCCGAAAAGCGCTTCTTTTCGTTTAATCGACATTATCGGCTTAGATGTTTGGGCGCAGGTTGCCCGAAACATATATGTGCGTACAAATGATGTTTGGCGAGAACGTTTTCTACCAATGCCCTACATGAACGCGATGCTACAAAGGGGCCAGCTAGGCGAAAAAGCCGGGCAGGGTTTCTATAAGCGCGTTGGGGCCGAGAAGGAAATTCATGTTCTAGATTGGAAGACTCTTAAGTATCACGCGGCCATAGGTGCTTCGTTTGACAGCGTCGAAAGTGTCAAGCGAAATCCTGATACAGCTGCCCGTATCCACTATTTGATTGGAACAAACGACAGAGCGGGACACTTCGTATGGGAGATTTTGCGCGACGTCTTTGCCTATTCGATTGCTATGGTCCCCGAGATTGCCGACAGTGCGGTGGAGATCGACCGCGCGATGCGCTGGGGATTCGGACATAAGCTTGGGCCTTTTGAGCTTTGGGATGCGCTGGGATTTCAAGGCATCGCAAAAAGAATGGAGGGCGAGGGCATGCGACTGCCCGACAATTTAACACGCATGCTTTCGGCGGGAGCTACGTCGTTCTATCGCAACGATGAATCATTCGACCTTACGACAAAGACATTCATTGGAGTGAAGAGCCGCCCAGGCGTGCTCCGTTTGAAAGACGTTAAGAAGAGCCGCGAGGTGGACAAGAATGCGGAGGCTTCGTTAATCGACATCGATGATGGCGTGCTTTGTCTTCAATTCCATAGCAAGATGAACGCAATCGGCCATGGAACCTTGCGGATGATCAATCGAGGTGTCGAGCTTTTGGCCGAAGACTTCGAAGCCCTGATTATCGCGAACGAGAGCGAAAACTTCAGCGTGGGCGCAAATTTGATGACTTTGTTAAGCGCGGCACAGGAAAAAGACTTCCTGACGATTGAGACATTCATTCGTAATTTTCAGTCGGCGTTGCTGGCACTGAAATATGCTCCTAAGCCGGTGGTAGCTGCGGCGTTCTCGCGGGCGCTAGGCGGTGGTTGTGAAGTCGTTTTACAAAGCCATAGGGTCCAAGCGCTCAATGAGTTGTACATCGGCTTGGTGGAGTTGAGTGTGGGACTGATTCCGGCAGGTGGCGGCACAAAAGAGCTAGCGATGCGATTCGCCGATCCTCTGTATGGATTGAATCTGCTCGCCACGGCAAAAGTATCCGGCAGCGCGGCAGAGGCGCGAGAGCTTGGATTTCTGCAAGCAACCGATAGAACTACCGCCAACCCCGATTTCCTGATTGGGAATGCCAAAGCATTTGCTTTAGAACTCACGAAAGAAGATCGAATGACTGATACGAAACCGAACATCCGGGTTTCAGGAGAGAGCGGATATCAGCGCATGCTGCAGGAGATCGAACGGCGACATCTCGATGGAAAACTAACAGCGCACGATGGAGTGGTGCTCGAGAAGCTGGCCTACGTTCTCAGCGGCGGTCGTGTTTCAGAAGGTTCGGCGATTTCGGAAAAGCAGTTGCTTGACCTGGAGGTAGAAGTGTTTCTTAGCTTATGCGGAATGCCGAAAACACAAGAACGTATCCGACATATGTTGCAGAACGGCAAACCGCTAACAAATTGAAGGCATCACGCATAGACGCCCATCGCTCGCTTGACGGTCTTCACCGTGTTTTCGGCAATGGGGAGAACACGTTCCCTTCCCTGCTCCAGAACTTTATCAAGAAAACTAGCATCTGCAGTGACCTCGCTATAGCGGCGCTGAATTGGTTCCAAGCGTCCAATGACGGCCTCGGCAACACGCTTTTTAAAATCACCATAGCGCATCCCCGCTGCAGCTTGTTTTGTAAGCGAATGATCGCAGGCCTGGCCCATAGCTAACAAGTTGGCAATACCCGGACCCATTGTTTCCACATCGACGGCGGGCTGCGAATCGGTGGTTGCTCTAGCAATTTTTCTTTGAATAGTTTTAGGATCGTCCAGCAAAGCGATTGCGTGCCCGGCGCCTGTGGCCGATTTGCTCATTTTCTGGGTAGGATCGTCTAGGCCCATAATGCGTGCGCCCACTGCGGGAAGACTGGTGGCGGGCATAACAAACGTCTCCCCGTAAAGAGAATTGAAACGCTGTGCAATATCGCGGGTAAGCTCCAGATGTTGTGATTGATCTTCGCCTACGGGCACAATACCGGCTTGATAAAGCAGTATGTCCGCAGCCATCAACACCGGATACTGCAGGATGCCGTCGCCGATTGCATCTTGTTTCTCCGCCTTGGCTTTAAACTGAGTCATACGCTGAAGCCAACCAAGCGGCGTGACACAGGTTAAGAGCCAAGCAAGTTCCGCATGACCAGGAACGGAAGACTGGACGACAATAGAGGATTGGGTCGGATCGATTCCAGCGGCGATAAAAAGCGCCGCAGTTTCACGAATTTTTGCGGACAGTTCTTCAGGCCTTTGATAAACAGTGATAGCGTGAAGATCGACAATGCAAAAGATGCTCTGATAGTCACCTTGAATTTCAGCCCAGTTTTTTATGGCTCCGAGATAGTTACCGATATGGAGCCGGCCGCTTGGTTGTACCCCGGATAGAACTCGTGCTTTCATGCAAATAGAAGAATTATTGGTAAATGTTCGCGCCGAACAATTGTTTGTGCGCGCTCCCTTATATCGTAAAGGATGCCCGTCATAACCTCCGAAGAAAGCAGCAAAAAAGACACGATCACCGCGAACGTCGAGAAGCTTGTTTACGGTGGAGAGGGACTCGCACGCGTGGACGGACAAGTGCTTTTGACGCCTTTCGTGCTGCCCGGCGAACAAATCGAAGTGACAGCGCATCGGGCAAAAGCCGGCCTTCTTCGCGGCACGTTTCCGCGCATTCTCCAAGCATCGCCGCATCGAATCACCCCGCGGTGTCAGTACTTCGCCAATTGCGGCGGATGCCAGTACCAACATGCAGAATATGCGATGCAACTCGAAGCGAAACGCGATATTTTTCGCGAGACACTACAGAGACTCGGAGGTATATCGTACGAGGACGAAATTCAAATCATCAGCGGCAAGCCTTGGAACTATCGAAACCGTATTCAGCTTCATTTCGACGAACAGCGCGCCGGATTTCGAAAAGCTGAATCGCATGATCTTTGCCCTATTACTCACTGTGAAATTTCCTCGCCGTTCTTGAATGAGGTAATAGCGAAGCTCAACGATGCGGCACGGCGACGTGAGTGGCCGAAATTTTTGCGATCGCTCGAGGTATTTACAAACGAGGAGCAAGTTCAACTGAACGTGCTCGATTCTACCCAGCCAGTTGCCGCGCGCTTTTTCAGTTGGTGTGAAAGTTTCCTTCCAACGCTTGTTTTTAATTCAATTGATTATCTAGTAGGAGAACATTCGTTTCGCATCAGCCGTGGATCGTTCTTTCAAGTGAACCGGTTTTTGATCAATGAGCTAGTCGATTCAGCATTAAGGGATGCGGTAGGGGATCGCGCTCTGGACTTGTATGCCGGAGTGGGTTTGTTCACTTCACCGCTTGCACGTCGATTTCAGACGGTCGACGCGGTCGAGCGCAGCGGGCCGGCGTTTCGCGATCTTCAATGGAATGCGTCCTCCCACTCAAACGTATACGTGACCAAAACGGCGGCTCATGATTTCTTGCTGAACATTACCGAAGTTCCTGACTTGATTGTGGCCGATCCTCCTCGGGCCGGTCTAGGACAGGAGACGGCCAAAGAACTATTGCGGGTCGCCTCGCCTCGGATTACTTACATCAGTTGCGATGCCGCCACTTTGGCCCGTGACTTACGTACTCTATTGGAAAACTACACTATTGAGCGATTAACGCTGCTCGATCTTTTTCCGCAGACGTTTCACTTCGAAATAATTGCGCATCTACAACGCAAATAGCGTACGGTCACTAACGGAACCAGGCTGTCAGCCCACCCCATTTGCGGACCAACAGCTCAGCGACATTCAGCACAATTGTCAACGCCAACAAACCAGGCCAGAGCTGCCACGTTCTAATGGTCGATCGATCACCCGTGCTGAAGATAGAAGCAAGGTCCGGGTTAAAGCGTCCGCCTGTAATCTCCGAGATCTGCCGAAGCAGAGCTTCGTTTACGCCATGGGAATTTTTCTCTTCGTCTCCGTGAAAATAGCTGACTTCAGGAAAAGCCTTCGATTCGTTTACTGGGCGAACGCGAAATAGTCCCGTTCGTTGACCGATATGAACACGACCCTTGTAAAGGTGAGGAGCCGCTAGCTGGAGATCGATAGACGCTTTGTATCCCTCTGGCCCGATTACGAAAAGCTGCGGAGTAGCAGTTGGTGGTTCCATTGCCGGCTTGAGCCGAAAGCTGACCAGTAGTTCGCCATTTGCGCTATCGTAGTCCGCCCGTGCCTCTCCGTATTGCGTACGAGAAAGAAGATCATGGCTTATATTGAGCCAGAACTTATCGAAGCCGCGCCATGTAACCCACGATTCAGCCCACCGGCTCTTCGCGTCGGATGTAAACACGCCGACGCGCCCTAATCCGTACTGCCATCGTACGTAGAGCGGATCTTTCCTACGTTTGTCTATGGATAAAATCGTTTGCGCCGTGGGTTTAGACTGAAACCGAACATAACCTTTCAGCGCAGGAGCGGACTGCATATCAAGGCCATCCAGAATCTCGGCCTGATTTTGTACGATCGGAGCCAAAGATTTTTCCACCGCCGTCGATCCACTGTAATCCATCACGTCCTTTAACAGGATTTGTTCTAGGCCTTGTGGTTCATTCAACAAGTAGGTTTTGCCGCCGGATTTTGCCGCTATGCGTTCCAGGTAGGATCGATTCACATCTTGTCCAAGTCCAACGGTTGAAATGGTGATCTCATGCTGCGCCGCATCTTTAGCGACGTCGATACTATCACCCTCTTCTGAAATACCGTCGGTCAATAAAACAATGTGTTTGTAAGCCGCATTGGAAAGCAGAACTTGATGATAAGCTTCCGCGAGAGCCGGCGCAATCTGTGTTCCACCGTCGGGAGTTATGCCTGAGATGAGCTGCTTGATGAGTGGCTTATTTTCTGCATGGCGCAAAGGTACGGCCCATTGGAAAGAGTTGTCGAACATCAAAACGCCGATGGTATCCGCGGGCCTGAGGTGGTTCACTACCCCGATGGCGGAGAGCCGGGCAAGATCGATTTTTCTCCCCTCCATGGAGGATGATTTATCGATAATCAGGACAACACAGATTCCTTCTGGCTTTTTAGGAGGTGCGAGCCGCGCTGGTAGAATTCGGTCGAGCGCATCCATTTGCTTTGCATCTTTGTAAACCTGCCGCTCACCGCCGATGAGCAACAGACCCCCTCCGTCTTCCACGTACTTCGCCAGGCTCCTTTTACCCGTCGCGGAAATGTTGTTCAAATCTTGATTATTTAGAACAACCAGTTGATCCTCGCTAAGCTCCGGGGCCGATAGATGCTTGTTAAAGCGCACGTCGTAATCCGCGTGTGTGAATGCAGTAAGTAGATTGTTATCCGCTCCCGCGGGATCATCGGAAATGTACAGTACCTTTGCTTTCGACAGCTTCACCACACCCTCAAAAGGCAGGTTTACCTCTCCATGAAATCCGCTGACGTGGCCCGACAACAGCGTACTTCCGCTACTCTTTAGCCGGGTGTAAATTCGGATCTGATTAACACCCTGATGAAGGTCGATCGAACTGCTTCCGAGAGCTCTGCCTTCCGCATCAATCTCGACTTTCGCCGCCATATTCTTCGCCGAGCCGACGGTCAGGTCGATGGGAATCTGCTCGTTGGCGTAAGCTCGTTCCGGCATAGACATCTTCTTGAGGGAGAAGTCAACGTTCGAGTCTGTAGATAGCGGAATGGTATCGACTGGAATATTCAGAGAACGAAGCTCACTCCCCGAGCGCACTGCACTACCTTCCGTCTCATTGCCATCAGTGATAAGAACCAGGCGTGGAACATAATTCCTTTGTAGCGCACCAATACTATCGATCATTGCCGATTCGATATTGGTGTGATCTACCGTTGGAGCGGTAGCGTGCAGAAGAGAGAGCGCGTTACCGGCGTCCGTGCTCGCGAGAGTAAACGACTTGCCTGCAAACGGAATCACCTGTATCCAGTTATTCTTCTTGATACCGTCGATTTTCGTGATTAATGACGCCGCCTGCTTCGTTCCGCGGCTCCCAATACTTTTGGAAATATCGGTAAGGAGCACCACGCCAGCTTTTGTCTCTGGAATCTTCAATGTGGGTTCCGAGTAGGCTAAAACGATTGCTAGAAGACTAAACCCCTTCAGCAGTAATCTCCCCCGAGCCCGCGAACCGCTCCATGAGTAGGCTGTCCAAATCAACGGGATCGAGGCCAAGACGAGCGTGAAGGGATGGGTAAAACTCATCGCACCAATTCTCGCTCGCGTACATTACCGTGCGAAGCCGGAGAAGGCTGACGCGCCGACGGTGGGCGGCGTTGTCCTCCAAACAGAAGCCATTCCAGAAGCAAGCCAAGTCCGCCGAACGCTGCCATCCATTTCCATAGATCATGAGCTCCTGGCGGCAAGATCACTGCTGGAGGAAGGCCGCTCCTGGAGCTTTGCGGAGGTGTCCATCGACCATCCGCTACATTGGCTAACATTGGCGAAACTGTATGCGCACCTTCGGAAGATTGAACGTTGATCCGCGATGGACGGTTGGTAAAGATTTCGAGCAATCTTCCGTGCACTACGAATGGAACACTTCCTCCTTCATCGTCGGTCGCATGAATATCTCGTATCTGTTCATTTAAACGAAGGAGAATTTTTGTATACCCCACGGTAGAAATCGTGTCACCGAACGTTCCGTTTAGTCCAGGAGAAAGCCAACGAAAGAGATTGGCGAACAGCAATGGCACGGTCGCTTGAAAGCGCAACTCATCGTGTAAAGGATCGAAGCCTAGAACTGCCAGTTTAGGATGACCCCGGCCACCAGGGCGTACCACAACAACTGGTCCATCTGCTACGCTAGCAACCGCGATATCACCCTCCGTAGTCTGAAATACGTTAGCCTCCTTAAGACGAGTTTCTTTCTCGCGCAATCCCTCGGCCAAAACTGTTCCTTCGCTCCAGTCTTTTATGATCTGTTCGTTAACGACAGTTTTTGCCGGTAACGGCGAGTTAACTTGTGGAGGAGCAATCCAAACGCTAGGCAGCTCAGGCTTCCTGGCAGGCGAAAATCTATCAAGCAGAATAACTTCGGCATCTGGGTGGGGCCGATATTGCGTTGGCGCGAAGTAGGTGACGTCAAGTGTAGGATTCGCTCCAAGAAGAGCTTGAAAAGTCTTTGGACGATCCGTAAATACTGCCACTCGCGCCCTATTGTTCTGCGGCAATCGCAATTGGACTTGGTTATCGATGGGGAGAGCATCATCTGGCTTGAGTTGAATGATTGGCCGCGTTCCTGTTTTCTGAACGAGATGATAATCGATAATCCTTTGTTCGAAGGGCTGAACAATGAACGAGCGCGAAGCAGAAGATGACGCGACACTATCGTTTTGAAAATGGAGAAAGCGCACTCTTTTTCCATAATTTTCCACAGTTATAAAGATGTGCCATCGATCAGGTCCATTTTCGTCATGCTCAATAGCAACACGCCGAATCCCGGAGTTTTCTTCGTCGGGCCGCACAATAATAGTGCGTAGATTGGCGACTTCCGGCAATGCTTGGTCATCCTGTTCCACACGGCCAGGGCCTACATAAACAATTTCTCCCTGTTCGCCTTTGGATAGGCTTTGTATGCGAAGCGCAAACGATAGCGCTCGGCCAATTTTTAGCGCGCTGTAAGAAGGTTTTAGCCGTTTCAGAGCGTCCGACAACAATGCGCGATCCGAAGTAAACGAAGTCATCGGGGTAGTAAATGCATCTACGCCGACCAACAACACACGATCATTTTTTGGCAGTCGACTTAAATACCTTAGAGTTATTTTCTTCTCTTCGTCGATGAGAAGATGGGATTCTCGATGTTCGCTGCTCCAAGCGGACGTGTCGACTAAAAGCACGTGCTCTCGTCCCGCACGTGCGCGATTTCCCCATTGAATTTGGCCTAAAGCCAATAAAAGCAACAAAATGCTTAGGAGTTGCAAAAGAAGAGACCAAGGTTCACGTATACGTTTACGTCTTTGTTGCTGGTGAGCGGCTCCCGCAGGAAGCCAAAAGCGCAAAGTGGAAACGATTTTTTTACGTTTAGAGCGTTCGAGCATGTACAGCGCAGTGGTGAGAGCCCCAAGCATGCCGAATAGGATGAAAAACTCGCCGACAGTAAAGTTCAAAAAAAACATGCGCTGATTTAGCTGGTTAGTGGCGAATCTCTATTTTCCGGGCCGCAAATGCCGGCCCAAAAAGAACATCTTCCATTTTGGCGACAGTGAAGAGACGCAGGTACCGTCCGCGATTCCGTAGCGCAAGTAGTTTCAGTTTTTCGGAGTACTCGTCGAAAGCCATAATGTAAGCGTTACGGCTTTGACTATCTACCGTCACCTTCAATTGGGAATTCGATTCGGCATCGACGAGATTGTAGTCGCCATCGGCGCCCGGTTCGCGATCTTCCTCGCTCACAATTTGCAAAAGTAAAAGTTCATGCCCAAAATCGGCTATGTATTGCAACGGCTTCAAGCTATCGAGTTCGCTGAGAAAATCGGAAATGATAATGGTAAGTCCCCGCTGAGGATAGGCAGCCAGGAATTGACGCGCGGTCTCAGTTAGATTCGTTTTGCCTTCTGGTTTCAATGCGCGCAGATAATTCTCGGCAGGTTGAAAACGATGTCTTCCACCACTGCATCGAAAAGGTTGAAGAAGGTGGTTTTCGAATGGCTGTAACACCAGATTTTCCAGCCGGACCAGCCCTACATAAGTTAATGCGGCTGCCAGTTTACGCGCATAATTGAACTTTGTGATCGCTCCGGGCGCTGCGCCAGTATTCATGGATGCACTTACATCAATCAACAAGTGAACGGGAACGCGCGGCTCCACCTGAAACATTTTGAAGAAAAGTTTCTCAAGCCGCAAATAGGCACGCCAGTTCACTGCCCGTAGATCATCACCATGATGGAAGTTGCGATGGTCTAGAAACTCCTGTCCACCTCCAGCAAAACGCGAAGGGTTATGCCCACCCACAAGTCCGTTGAACGACTTTTGCCAATGCAAGGTAAGACGTTCAAGTCTTTCCAGGAAATGACGATCGACTATCGCTTCAGGCATATCACTCCATAGCCTCGTCTTTATAAATTAACGATAGTCAGCGTTTGTATCCGGCAGAATCTTCATCAAAACCGTTTCTGTCGTTTCTCCCTCGGCATGCGCATCGAAGTTAAGAATGATGCGATGCCGCAAAATAGCGGGAGCCACGGCAATCACATCGTCTAAGCTCAGGTGCATGCGTCCGCGCATGAATGCTAGTACCCGGCCGCATTCAATCAACGCCTGTGCGCCGCGCGGAGAGCTTCCATACCGGATATACCTATCCGTCACCGCAGCCGCCTCGGAAGTTCCCGGCTGAGTCGACATCACAATCTTGATTACAAAATCCTGTACATGAGGAGCGACGATGATCTGCTTACACACACTCTTCAATTCAGCAATTTGCGCTCGGCTAATTACTCGCTCAAGCTCTACTGCTTCATCTTGCGTCGTCAGTTCCACAATCCTCCTTAAATCTTCATGAGATGGATAGGACACCAGTATCTTCATCAGGAAGCGATCCAATTGCGCTTCCGGAAGTGGATAAGTACCTTCCATTTCAATGGGATTTTGCGTAGCCATCACCAGGAAAGGAGCTTGCAGGGAGTAAGTAGACGTGCCGCTCGTTACTGTACGCTCTTGCATTGCTTCCAAAAGCGCCGCTTGTGTTTTCGGTGTCGCCCGATTGATCTCATCGGCTAGAACAAGGTTGGCGAATATTGGACCGGGTTGAAAGCGTAAAGATTTATGCCCTTGGTCGTCGTTCTCTACCATGACGCTGCCGACGATATCGCCGGGCATGAGGTCGGGCGTGAACTGGATACGCGAATATTGCAAATCCATAACGCGCGATAGCGTTCGCAGCAAAGTGGTTTTGCCGAGTCCAGGTACGCCCTCCAGCAGGACGTGTCCCCCTGCGATCAGACAAATCAGTACGCCTTCGATGACAGTTTTTTGCCCGACAATTACCTTCGCCATTTCCTCGCGGACGCGAACAAGATTACCGGTTGCGCGCTCCACGGAGGCCGAATCAGCATTCAGTGTTTCTGTCATATGTGAGAAATTCCGAACAGGACGATCAACGTCTTGTCATGGCTTTAGGCTGACATACTCTCTGACGTGAAGACCATGTTTTGCGGTGCGACTCCTTGGCGCTTACAGAAATCTAAGTACAATTGGCCATAGCTCTCCAGCAAATAATTCTTCGATGAAAATCGAAGCCGCCCTGCCATTTCGTCGATCCATTCAGCCTCGCCTTCCAATTCGAGGAAATCTCCAATGGGTGTTTCGTCCAAAGTCACCACACCAGCCGCATTTCCGTTCTCCGTGAACTCGCGGCGATATTTTTCATAGCGGAAAACCGGACAGAAACCAAGACGACCCAGCACTTTCTGCATCACTTCTATAGAACCGATCGTGGTTTCCAGCTCGGGCCTGGATTTATGTTTGTTCGATTCACCCTGACCCTTCCAGGTGATCAAAGACTTGCTGCCCGCCTGTCGTAGGCGAAGCAACATCCCGGCTTGCCGCAAACGCCCGTCAGGAGAATCATAGATAGTATTGGATTCAAACTGGCGAGGAACTGATAAAGTGAGTCCGAGGCGACCAAACTCTTCAAGGATCGCGATAGAATCGGGCAAAGCAACCTTCACCTCCGTTTCTATTGGACCGGCCATAATCAGATTCTCGCATTCGTATAATGAAGAGGATTTATCTCTTCCCATAGCGCGCCCGTAGCTCAGCTGGATAGAGCGGATGACTTCGAATCATCAGGCCGGGAGTTCGAGCCTCTCCGGGCGCACCAGATCTTACCCTCTACTCTTTACGGCTTGACAATTCGGGGTCTTGCATTAGTAAGCATCGTACCCTAGTACTTATCTCAATGGATCGCCGCCATTTTATTTCAGCCGGTATCACCGCCGGCGTTCTTTCCGGTATCAGTCATTCGAACGCGAAGCAAGCTCCCGGTTTTGACGAAACGGCTTCCGAACTAGACGAAGTATCGGTAGCTAGTCTTCAGAGCGGGATGCAAAAAGGAGCTTTAACGGCCGAGCACATTACGGAACTTTATCTTCGTCGAATCGATGAATTAGATCGTAGCGGCCCCGGATTGCGATCGGTAATCGAACTCAATCCCGATGCCCTTGCCATTGCCCGTACGTTGGATCAAGAACGTAAGGGGAATCACACGCGAGGTCCACTGCACGGAATTCCGGTCCTGATCAAAGACAATATCGATACTGCGGATCGGATGCAGACCACAGCCGGTTCTCTGTCCTTGGTAGGGCAGCCCGCTTCGCGTGACTCCTGGGTAGCGGAACGGCTACGCACGGCAGGTGGAGTCCTCCTTGGAAAAACTAATTTAAGCGAGTGGGCAAATTTTCGCTCTACTCATTCCACCAGTGGATGGAGCGGACGCGGCGGTCAAACGAAGAATCCCTACGCGTTGGATCGAAATCCCTGCGGGTCAAGTTCGGGTTCAGGGGCAGCGGTTTCCGCTAATCTTTCCGCGCTTGCGATTGGGACGGAAACGGACGGCTCGGTTGTTTGTCCTTCTTCGATGTGCGGCATTGTTGGCATAAAACCGACTTTGGGGCTAGTCAGCCGGTCAGGCATTATTCCAATTTCGCATAGCCAAGATACCGCGGGGCCGATGGCACGTACTGTTCGTGACGCCGCAATATTATTGGGAGCGCTGACCGGTGTCGACCCCAACGACACAGCCACCAATGCGAGCCAAGGCAAATCGTACACCGACTACACGCAGTTCTTAAAACTCGAGGGACTAAAAGGTGCCCGAATCGGCGTTGCCCGGCAATACTTCAACATCGGCCCAGCAGTGACCGCCCTTATGGAAGAATGCATCGATGTCATGCGTCAAGCAGGCGCGGAAATTATCGATCCGGCGAATATTGCTTCATTCGAGAAGTGGCGAGACACCGAATTGCAGGTGCTGCTCTACGAGTTCAAAGCAGATCTGAACAAATATTTGGCTAATCGAGCTGGATCAATGACGTCCTTGGCGGATGTCATTGCGTTCAACTCCGCGCATCGGGCGCAGGAGATGCCTTACTTTGAGCAGGAACTAATGGAACAAGCACAGCAAAAAGGTCCGCTATCCGAGCAAGGCTACATTGATGCGCTCCGTACGAATCATAAGCTCACCAGGGATGAAGGAATCGATGCTGTTATCGCAAAGTACAAATTAGACGCCATTGTCGGGCCGACCTCCGGTCCTTCTTGGACTACCGATTGGGTCTCGGGCGATCATGCCGATAGTGGGTGCGCGTCTCCGCCGGCAGTGGCAGGTTATCCGCACATCACAGTGCCGGCGGGCTACGTATTCGGTCTGCCGGTAGGAATTTCTTTCTTCGGGCCGGCATGGAGCGAGCCACGGCTTCTTCGATTCGCCTATGCTTTCGAGCAGGCCCGCAAGGCACGCCGAAAACCTCAATTTCTACCGACAGTCAACTACTTTGCCCAAAAAGGCTGAAAATGGTAGAAGAAGAGATAGATGAAGAATCTACATCGGGTAGTGATTTTAGGCGGCGGCTTCGGCGGACTGTACGCGGCGCAGAAGCTGAAGTATGCCCCGGTTGAGGTGACGGTAATTGATCGGCGTAATTTTCATCTTTTCCAACCGCTTCTCTATCAAGTAGCTACCGGTGCACTCTCTCCTGGAGAAATCTCCGCCCCTATTAGGGGACTTCTTGCGAGCCATAAGAATACGCGCGTCCTTCTCGGCGAAGCAGTCGATATCAACCCTCAAACGAAAAGAATTTTGTTGCAGGATGGAGCGGAAGTAGAGTATGACAGCCTTCTTGTGGCAACTGGATCGCAGAGTACCTATTTTGGTAATGACAAGTGGAAGGAGTGGGCTCCGCCGCTGAAGAGTATTGAAGACGCCACTATCATCCGGCACAAAATACTTCTAGCGTTCGAAGCGGCGGAGCGGACCCATGATCCTGAGGAGCGGCGGGAATGGCTGACATTCGTCATTGTTGGAGCAGGAGCAACCGGGGTGGAGCTGGCCGGATCGCTCGGCGAAATTGCCAATGAAACTTTGAAGCATGACTTCCGATCGATTCGTCCGCAGGACGCCCGGATTATTGTTGTCGATGGCGCTCCCAGAACACTAATGGCCTATCCCGAAGATCTTTCTCGAAAAGCAGAGCAGCAACTGATAAAGCTCGGCGTACGGGTGCGTAGCGGAGTGAAAGTCAACGGTGTTGACGCCAGTGGGGTGAGCATTCAAACCAGTAGCGGCGCGCATGAGCACATCGCTTCACGAACAGTCGTTTGGGCCGCTGGTGTTGCGGTTTCCGACTTCGCGCGCGTGCTCGCCCAAAAGACTGGCTCGGAAACGGATCGGGGGGGAAAGATCAAGGTTTCGCCAGAACTCACCATTCCCGGTTACCCCGATATATTTGTGGTCGGGGATTTGGCTTGTTCTTCCGGTAAAGATGGGAAGCCTTTGCCAGGCGTCGCGCAAGTAGCAATGCAGGGCGGTGTTTATGCGGCAAAAATGATCACCAGACGCCTAAGCGGGCAGACACAATCAAAGCCGTTTAAATACTTCGATAAAGGCGATATGGCCGTAATCGGTCGAGGCGCTGCGGTGGCTAACACTTTCGGCGTGCACCTGTCCGGACTACTTGCCTGGCTCGCTTGGCTGTTTATCCACCTTCTTTATCTGGTGGAATTTCAGAGCCGGATTATCGTTCTCATCCAGTGGGGATTCTTGTATCTGTCTCACAGCAGAAGCGCTCTGCTGATAACTGGGAAGGCCGCTACAGATGTCGTGATGGGCAATCGACCGCTTAAGAATACAGTCGAGAAATGACGGCTGGTTGGATTAATCGACCGCCACAAGCAAATCAGTCACTGGGCGGACAGTTGTGGTTATTTTGGCTGGATTTCGGGAGTAAAACGCCACACAGCGGCAGGAGGCAGATTCGCCCACACCCGACCCACGCACTTTGCTTGCACCCCTACTTGCCGGCTGGAAACAGGGCAACCTAACGCGTAGGTAAATTGAATCAGCTGCCCTCCCGGAGCTATCGCCTTCATCATTGTGTGCACTATTGTTAACCGGTCCACCGGCGAGAGATTGCGGAGCGGAATACCCGAAATGACACTTTCCGCCTTGCCGCCCGCTTCCTCCTTTAGGAATTGATCCGCTTGCGAGGCATCGGCGCATCGAATATGGATACCGCGAAACTGCCGCCGCAAGTAGTTCACCATATTTGGGTCTCGCTCAATCACAAAAAGGCGTTCCGGTTCTACCCCACGGTCCAACAAGGCACGCGTTACCGGCCCGGTTCCCGCTCCGACCTCTAATACCGCCGAGCTCTTCGGATCTACCTGAGCTGCAATCAATTCCGACAAAACCGGTGAGCTCGGAAAGAGCGCACCAACTTCTCGCGGGTTCTGTAACATGGAGCGTAAAAACAACAAGGAGGCGGATGAAGAGGTATTCATGCTATCGACCAATTAAGGATAGCTTGAACCGATGCAGAAACTAAATAGCAGAAATTACAGATGGCTGGAGAATACAACTTTACTGAACCCTTTTTATGGATTTCGAAACTTCGTCCCAGGTGAAGACGTTCTCACCCTTATTTGTTTCGGGTGAAGCAAAGATTGTTGGTTGTTTTCCTGAATTCAGGTATACACAACTACCGAACCCATTAGACAAAAAATAAACACCATTGTGCATCTTCGGCAGTGGCAAAACTACTACGGGCTCTCCGGTATTTGTCATTTGTCCAAAGGCTGAACATGTACGCTGCGCAAGGTAAGATACATCTCTCCATATCAAGAGATTATGGGTTAAAGCTGCACCTTGAAACAACAGGAGGCTGGAAAGAACAAAGACCGCGGCGGCCCTACTTTCGAAACCTTCGTAGATCGCGCCGACTAACAGGGCCATTCCCAAAACAGCAAAATGGAAAACTCTTGCACCGCTTAGTCTTGCATCTAGCAGTGCTAGATGGCTGGCGGGTAAAACCGCGATGACTGCTAATACAATTGCAGCGAGAATCATCCTAGCTACCGGCTTGGAAAACAATATAGCAGCGACAGCAGCAAGTACAAAAAGAGAAAAGGCGGCAATCAGCCAAGCTTCCGCCTTTATGGACCAATTTATAGGAAACACAAGCACCGACCACATACGAAAGAAAATAAGTTCTAAAAGGCGACCAATACTGAAGTGCAGAATAGTGGGTCTTCCCACAGTATCCCGGTATCCGCCGATGCCGCCAAGCACCCAAAATCGATAGATCAATACCATTGTGCAAATCGCTGTTATTCCAGCGATGCCTTTCAGTGCCCGTTCACTCCAAGTTCCCCGATACCAAAGACAACAAGCTGCTACTCCAGGAAGGCAGAAAGCAGCTTCTTTGCTCGACAAAGCAAACGCGCAACTTACCAGCATGAGCCCATATGTTTTTGCTTGTTCGATGTAGCTACAAAACAAGATCAGCGTTGCTAGCGCGAAGCAAACCGCCAGCTCATCGAACTGGGCTGCGGTCCAAGAAACGACTTCGGCATTGGTTCCATGGAGACCAAAGAACAAGCAAGTCGCAGACGATCCCCACCGCGAAAGATTCAGTTGTCTGCAAAGGATAAACAAAAGATATATGGCGACGATATGTAGTAGAAGGCTGCCGGCATGCCACATCACTGACGAGTAGCCCGCCCACCGGTACTCAAGCCAATAGTTCAAATATCCGAATGGGCGAAAGAAAAAGTCTCCTCCGGTTGGATGCACATAGGCCGTTCGTAATACTTCCTGGAAGGATTCTCTCGATGCGGTAACGACATGTGAGTAGCTGTCGAAGAGGAATGGATCTTTTATTGTTAGAAAGAACGGGACAGCAGCAAGTAGAGGTAGTGCAATAGCAGCGTACCGCGATGAGTCCGCTTTGCTCGGCGACTCACCGGCGCGAAAACACCAAAACACCACAAAGACCGAGGCTGCTGCAGATTCCAAATTGACAATTGATTTTGAAGGAGGCGACCCGCTGAGGGCGTGAATAATCAAAAGCAAAGAAAAACCAAGAAAGCAGAAGCAGAAAGCAGCAGATTTAATACGCAAATTGTTTTTCTGTTTAAAATGCAAAAACTTTGCCGGCACAATTAGGCCATCTCGCGTTCAGATATGTCAACAAGCACCGGCGCGCCCGAATAATTCTGCCAGTAACGAAGCAGAATTGCGGCAATGATAATGAGAGACATCGTCAGCCCCCACCACAATCCGTAGACCCCATGGCGGTAGTGAAAACAGAGCGCGTAGCCGATCGGCAATCCGAAAAGCCAGTATCCAGCAAGATTTACCAGCATAGGAAAATGCGTATTGCCAAGCCCGCGCAACGCCCCAGTGGCAACGGTTTGGATTCCATCGAATAGCTGAAACAGCGCCGCAAGCGCGAGTAAGCCCGTACCGGTAACGATCACATCCGCATCTGCCGTATAAACCTGCAGAATCTGTCTGGGAAACAGCAGGAAGCAAATAGCAGAAAGGAGCATAAATGCGCAGGCAATACCGATGGCGATAAAACCACGGCGGCGCGCTAAGTGCATATTTCCTCTTCCAACAGCATGACCGACTGCTACGGCTGCCGCCGATGAGATTCCCAGTGGAACCATGTAGGTAAGTGAGGCGCAGGTAATAGCAATTTGATGGGCAGCGAGCGAAGCAGCCGTTAGTCTACCTGCCAATATCGCCGCAGCGCCAAATGCTGATACCTCCAATAGAATCTGGGCAGCCGCCGGAAATCCAATCCGCAACAAAATCCGGAGGCGCCGCCTATCGGGCTTTCGAAAGAAGGTCGCGATGCCGGACTCCGTACCGCGCTCAAACCACCAGATAAATATCATCAACAGCAAGGCCATATATACCCGGGCAATACAGGTAGAGAGCGCCGAGCCCACCACGCCGAACGCTCGGAAGCCCCATCGTCCTTCGATCAATAGCCAGTTAAACAACCAGTTCACCAGGTTAGCCGACAGCAGAACGAACATCACCGGGCGAACGTGCCCCATGCCCTGCAAGTAACGCCGAAAAGCCGCATATAGAAGGAGTGGTAAGGTACTCGCGCTCAATGTCGTTAAGAACGGCCCCGCAAGTACAGAGACTTGCGGATTCACTCCGAGAATACTGAAAAGGCGGGGCATAAAGGCAAATAAAACCATAAGGCAAGGTGTTAAAAGCAAGATAATATAAATACCTTGCGAAAGGGAGCGATGACAATCCTCGCGGTTGCCCGCGCCCCAGGACTGCGAAACAAGAGTGTCCAACCCGAGCAGCAGCCCCATGCCGAAGATCGCCAACGAGTAAAAAAGAGCGTTGCCGATTCCCGTTGCGCCGATAGCCGCAGGACCGATGCGTCCAACCATAATGGTGTCCACCACAGCCATAGACATCCACCCCAACTCGGCCATCACAACTGGAGCGGCAAGCAGGACCATATACCGAATCTCAGGGAGAACAGAACTACGATTTAAAGAATGCAAACTCCTATTTTCAATCAGCCATGTGTTTGCAAGATGAAACACTGTCGATGAAGGTGGAATCCAACCGGCGAGTGAATTTTGTATGAAGAACTTTGCTTTTTTATTAGGCCGATTGGGTTTTGGTGGATTTTTTCTATATAGCGGAATCAACCATTTTCAAAATCGAAAAATGTTAGCGCAGTATGTAAGAGCTAAAAATATCTCATCTCCTGATATGGCGGTAGCACTTGCAGGTGTGATGATGATCTGTGGCGGCGTTAGTGTCATCGGGGGAATAAAGCCCGCTGCCGGCGCGGCGGCAATAGCGGCGTTTCTGGGTGCTGTCTCGCCCCAGATGCATGACTTCTGGAACCAGAAAGACCAGTCCCAGCGCATGAACGATACCATTCACTTCAGCAAAAATATGGCGCTGCTCGCCGCGGCACTCGCATTGATGGGAGTTGAGGAGCCGTGGCCGGTAAGCATGGGCCGAGGCTAACCTAGTAATTGCTTCTTAAATACAAACGGGGAGGAACTCTTTTAAAGTTCGCTCCCCGTTTTGCGGTCCGCTCTCTTAGCGGACCTTAGTGTTGAACCGGCACAATCTGAAATTGCTGGTTATTACCACCCCAGCATCCCCATTGCTCCATTAAGACACCGTTCTGGGTGGCTTGGGGCCCCCCCACAACATCCAAGCATTTGCCGCTATGTTGCGCCACGATTTGATAAAAACCGTCGGACGTGGGTTGAAGCTGCCATTTCTCGTTTGAGCCGCCCCAATACGGCCATTGGGTGACGTGAATGCCATTGGAGGTAGCCGACGGTCCACCAGCAACGTCGAGCGACATGCCGCTATTTACGGATGTAATTTGATAGGTGCCGTCGCTGTTTTGCGATAGATCCCACTGCTGATTCGGTCCACCCCAACACGCCCACTGCTGCAGAATCGACCCTGGATTCTTTGAAATGCCCGAAATGTCGAGGCACTTACCGCTGCTTCTGCTGATGATCTGCATCGGCGATGTCGTCAATGGACCAGGAGCAGGGCTGGAAGGTGGATTGGGTGAGGAGGGGGGAGGCGCGGGCGCACTGACCGGCGGAGTGGGAACCGCACCACCGATGCTTGACAGGTAAGCACCCCAGTTCGCTTGCGCGGAAGACGCAAAGTTTTCCAGCTGCGAGTAATCGTCATTCCAGGTGGTATACATCAAGCCGCGAATACCCGGAATTCCCGCTGCTGCAGACAGCTCTTGCTGCGCGGATTGATTGCCGTTGCCATTGTCGTAATACCCCGCGATAATTTGTTGATGAGGGGTAGGCTGCGACGAGTTCATGCCGGAGAACCATTGGAGCGAATTCCTTAAGTTACCGAGATTCCAATTCATAACGATGACGTTGGAAGGAAGACCGGTCCATGACCCCGCCAAATCGCCTTCCACGTAGTAGTAGCTGCTGGTGGCGTTGTGATACGGATCGAACATGTCATTCCAAGCGTAAAGCGTAGAATCGGGAATGACCGAATGGATCGTCTGAATAGATTGGTCGACGCTGTTAGACAGCAATTGGCCCGGTGTCATGTTCTTTCCCCGGCACGATCCGCAGGAGTCCATCTGGCGGATCTCGTCGTATTGAAGAAAAATGCCCGCGCCGGAAGGCAGAATGCTCTTCGTAACTTGAGCATTCTGCTTCATCCATTCGTATACCTCCGGTTCGGTCAAACACATGGAGATATCGAGCGATCCGGGAATGGGAAATGCCGAATAGGAGTCGATCGCCACCGTTTGCCCCGGCCTCAAATGCGTTCCCGCCGGAAGCGTAACCTGGGTCGGATAATGGTAGTTATCCGTAAATGGAGTGCGTCGTGAACTCATCTGATTATCTGTGATGTAGTTATAATCGGTGCCTTCCTGATACACGTGATTCGAATTATTCGGATCATAGACTCTTACCGGGGTTCCGGGCCGGCGCGTGACATAGACAAGCGCAGTTTCCTCAAGTCGAATGTCGTCGAACCAGAGATTCCCTCGGCTTCCGCCCCATACCCCGAAGTATAGGTACCCTTGCGTGGTGTCTTGGCTGTTAAAAGTGTAATTTAATTCGGTCCACCCTTGGTTTCCACTTGCGTTAAAGTAGGCTACGTTCAATCGCATGATGTTGAAATTGTTGGCATCGAACATGTAAATGGCCGGTGAACCGGAAAAATTTTGCGATTTATAGAAGAGTCGCAGATGGTATTGACGCCACGGCTTCAACGCCATCTGCTGAACAAAGCGCGCGTTGGCAGGCGCATTAGAGATAATCCCGGAGGCGATCCCGCTGTGCGCGGTGTTGTAATCGACATCCACGCCGCCATCGCCCATTTTGAACCAGCTATTTTTTCCACTTTCGAAGCCATCGTTATTGAGGCCGGGGAAGCTGTTCATGAAGTTCAGTTGGGTGCCGGAAGCATCCACCTGAAACTGGGACCCCATGATGCGGGAAGACTCTGCCCAGTTCGGATTTGCTTGTAATACATCGCGCGAATCCCCAAAAGGCGCAGCCTGTGCCGTTACCTTCATTCCCTTTGCCGTCGCGTACGCCATCACCTGTTGCATACGGGCCACATTTTGCGAGGGCCAGAACGAGTCGGACATAAAGCTAAAGCTGCTGTCGTAAAAAGCCACACCGGTGTATCCGGCGGCTTTGGCTCTGTCGATCACGGCTTCGGTAGATTGAACGGCTTGATCGGTAGCCAGATAACTATGCTGCCAATACCATAATTCGGGAGCACTTGCTTGAGCCGAACCGCTCAAGCGAAACAAACAGCATATCGTTAGTAAATATAAAAATCGTGTTGTTTTATTAATTCGCATCACGTTTAAAAATTCTAGAGTAGGTAATTTTTACCGTCGGTAACTACTCTAGTTAACTCAGTATTTTCTCGATTTCTTTTTTAAGTTATTCTTTATTTCCTGTTTTAAATTTTTCAACAGGAAAAAATTACGTGGTTTTCAATTGAAGAAGTTCTCGAAATGATGTTGAGGTTTTTTAACGTGATGGACCTGCCGGGATATACCGGTCAGTTGTAAGACAAGGATGGAATTGTGCCCTGAATATCTTTTGAGCGCTTCAAGGAAGGTTATTGCTTGAAAATATGTTGCCGAACTGCGAACTGTTATTTCTGAATAGAGAAATTATCGAATTGAGCCGTAGTCCAATTCGAACCTATCCCCGCCAAGCCGTGGGTATGTCGGGTATCCTGAACTCTTGCCAGCGATTTACCGTCCACCTTCGCCTCGATCTCGGTGCCGGCAAAACTGAGCTCTAGATGATGCCAAGTATTTCCATTTAGCGGGATAAACCCTGAAGCTAGCGTGCGCGCAGCTTGGTTATATTTAGTCGACAGAAGCGACCACTCACCGCTTTTCTTCAGCCGTAGAACATCGCCGCTGGGCCACAACATCGCTCCGTCTTTAAAAACATCGGCGGAATCGATACGTCCAAAAATGGTAGCTTCATCGGCATTAGTCAGCAGCGCGTCGGAGCCGACGCGATAGTCTGCCCAACTCAAATCGCCCGCCATGGTGAAAGGATTCGGTAGCGGTCCCCAGGGAATGGGCTTCTGCGTAATGACCTGTTCCAGACATTTTCCGGTTCTCTGCCAGCAGGATCGAACCTCAAATGCCCCATCCTGGTCGGATAGAAACTTCGGTGTGTGATTTTCGGCTGTTTCCTCGAAGCTATCGTTATAGGGAAATGGAAACGGCGTGTTAGGCGGAGGTTGCGCATTGCCTTTGCCTTGACCGGTCGTTGTCGTAAAAGAGTAGAGCGAATCTGGTTCGACCGAGAACTCGATGAATCCGCGACTAGGACGGAGGTCGGTCACATGCTCGAAAGTCTTACCGGCATTGGTTTCCCAAACATGAATAGCTCCCCCAGAGAGACTATCGGAGACTTGCAAGCGAACTGTTTGCAACTGTTTCGCGTCGATCGTCTCCAAGACGACACTCCAATTCCCACCCTGAGGCTCTTTCAAGGAAACGTAGCTGCCGCCCGCCGGAAGATATCCGCTGCCGGATTCTAGATATCGCCAGCCTGGGCGAGCGAATTGCGTCGTATGCGCCGTCACCCAAACAGCGCTTTGTACGTCATAGTAACCGGACCAAGGCGTATTGGCATACATCAGCCCGGAGTTCGCAGCAGACAGGTTGTCGTAGTAGGAGGTAACGGGACTCCAGATTTCTGTTTTCGTCAATGCTCCGTCCAAGTAATTCCGGTTATATACTTTCGCGAGAATGCGTCCGCCAATCTCCCAATCACGCGAAAGGATCGGACCACCGCCGGAGTTCGGCTGATCCTCGCTGGACCACAACGGTTTCTTGCTCCATTTCGCGTCGTGAGTTGTGGTCAGTGCTCCGTCTTCCGTTTGCGGGTAGTGAACCCCGAGTACATCAACGGCGGAGGACAGTTCGGGATCGCCTCGCATGGCTGCCGCTATGCTCCATTGATGCTGCCCAGGATATTCGTCACAGCAGACTACTTTTACCATCAATTTCCGGTCTTCCAAAGTACGATGCAATTGCCTTACGTAAACCGGATCGTACGCTTTCTCGTTCCAAATCCCCACATAGGCGATGTCGAGCCCATAAACTTTATTGGCGCCTTCGATAAAATCCGCAACGTAGTTCGCCATCTCCGATGAGTAAAGGTGTCCGCTGCCAATCCAGCCCGGAGCGCCCCACGGCAAAATATCCAAGATGATTTGCGGATTTCTACGCCGTGCCTCCTGCATTAACCACCATTCATAGCCGCGTTGGAAATTACGGTCGCCTCTTGACCGTTCATGACTGGGCTCCGAGCCGTCGGTAGAATTGACGTCTGCACCGATTTCAACTTTTAAATGTTGAAGCGACGCACCGTAGTTCGGCTTGAAAAGGTAATCTAAGATTTCGCTACGATGCGGTTCTGGGTAATCGATCAAAAGACGCGAAGAAGCACCCGCGCTGACTGCCCCAATGCCCTCAAATGTTCGACCGGAAGAATGGCCGTCCAACAAAATCGTTTTTACTTCCGCGGAATTGCCCGGAATCGAGGACAAGTGGAGTATGAGCATGAAGTAAAGTAATCCTCGCGCGCCAATCATTCGGTTCTTCTTTTCAGATTTATACAATACTACTGAGGCTTCGATAGGAGAAACATGAAACGATTTACCACAGCGATTTTGGGCTTTACTTTGATGGTGACTCCATCTTTATTGCTCGCACAACGGAGAGGAACAGGCACCCAGCAGGGCACGGGGCAAAGCAATCCGGACATTCAAAACACGACTCCAGTGGAAAAGTCTTCACAAGGGACAGCTACCAGTTCGCCTTATGAACAGGGGACGGCACAAAGCAATCCGGATACACAACAACAGTCACACCGAGACAATCAATCCCGTAAAAAAGATAATCGCAAGACACACGGCGGTTCGCACGACCAAGCTGCTCCGAAGAGCTAGAACAAACTATTTATTTAGAAGCTGCCCAAAGCCGCGCGATAGCGCTCACCGTAAATTCGAACGCTTACCAGTCGTTGTACCGGTACCATTATCACCACTCCACGTGCCGGTGAGTTGGTTCCCTATTAGCGCCAGATCGATATCGTAGGTGTCCCCCTGATATGGCGTCTTCATGTGTATTTTGTTATTCGTTACCTTGAAATCGGCTGCAGGTGTGGCTTTACCGTCTGGTCCGTCGACCATACCCACCCACTTCCCTTCTTTTTGCGAAATAGTCAGCGTCCACGGGACGGGGTCGCCACTCGGAGTTTCCGAGGTCATCCTCCAAGTCCCGGCCAACGAACCGCTGTGAGGCTCCGGATTTTGCATAGCGGTCAAGCCTACAGCCGCCATAAATAAGGCCATCATGAGGCCGGAGATCTTCATTAACACCAATCTGTTCAGTTTCGCTTTGAGCATAAAGCTGTTTCCCATCCGGTCCATCATTCTACATGAAACTAGGCCAGCATTTCATTGCCCAGCCACTCGGGATGGAAAGCGGTCGCGTCGAATCCTTCGGTAGTCTTGAACGGCTCAAATTTTCCGCGCGACGCTGCCTCCTTTGTTTTAGAAAGAAGCGCCGCAATGTCCGATTTGCTGAACGACTTGTACTTCTGGGCGGCTTCGAATGCCTGCTCTAAAAACATCATCGAGTCGATGCCGGTGATCACCACGGATGTAGGTAAGCTCAGCGCATAGCAGAGGCACTCCACCGGGGTGACCAGTCCCGATTTAAGAATCTGCTTATCACCTAAGGCTTTCATCCCCAGCACACCCATTTGCCGTTCTAATACGAGCGGTAATACCTGTTTCTCGAAACTACGGAAATGGGCATCCATTACGTTCAGCGGCATCTGCACTGTCTCAAAACGGAACCCGTGTTCGTCCGCCATTTCCAACATACGCACATGAACAGAGGGATCTTTATGGCCTGTAAATCCGATATGCCTCACCTTACCGGCTTGTTTTGCTTCCAGCACCGCTTCCACAGCACCACCCGGTCCGAAAAACCGATCGGGATCTTCCAAGCGGTTGTTCTCATGGAACTGCCATAAATCCAAGTGGTCCACCTTCAGGCGCTGCAATGAATCGTCCAACTGCTGCAAAGCAGACTTTTTCGTGCGGCCGTCGAACTTCGTCATCACAAAAATCCGATCACGGATGCCTTGGATGGCATTTCCCATTCGGCGTTCGCTCTCCCCTCCGTTGTAATCCCAAGAATTATCCAGAAAATTAATTCCCCGCTCTACTGCCGCGTGAATAATCCTTGCCGATTCCGTTTCACTTACGTCAGGCTTCCCCAAATGAAATCCGCCAAGACCGATGGCGGACACCTTCTCACCGGTCCGGCCGAGATCTCGATAGGGAATTTCTGTGCTGACGGAATTTTCTTTCATAACGCTCTCCCCTATGATTGAGCTCTTAGAGCCTGGATTTCATTGTTTTTTAAACGCAATGTAGTAATTACATAGACAAGATTAAAAAAGTGTAAATTGTACATTTTCCGTGAGACAGATCATACGCCTAAGACACTTCTGATAGTATCCATGGCTGATTTACGCCTTCATACCAATTTGTCGAGACCGAGCACAAGACAGATGTGTTGGAAAGTCTTACGCCTTCTGAAAAAGCGCCGTGGCGCGCTGACAATACTGGTGGGCCTGATTACGGCAGCAGCAGCGCTCGATATCGCCGTTCCGTTTCTCACGCAGGGTATCATCGACCGCACTTTGCGCTCTCTAAAGTCGCCGGGTACTGGGTCTCTAACAATGCTCCTGTTATCGGCCGCCGGGATATTTGTGGCTACTTCGACGACGCGGATTCTACGATCTTTCTATAACTATCGGCTATTCGGAACGGCGGCGCAGGCCGAGGATGAAATCAAAAACGCTGCCTTCGCCAATTTTTTATATCTAGACACCGAGTATCAAGGCAGCGTCAACACTGGCGAAATAGTCGGTGCGATAGACCGCGGCGGCACAGCGGTCATGGTCGTTCTCTACGAAATTTTCGGCCAGAATTTGCTTCCCCCTCTCCTCATAGTGGCCGGTGGCTTAACGGCGCTGCTGTTGAAAAATCCATGGATCGCCGCCATCGTATTCCTGCCGCTACCGGCCTACTTGATTGCGGTGGGACGGTTGAGTGGCCGGATGCACGAACTGGAGCACGAAATCAGCCATGCCTTTGAAACGGTAAGCAAAGAATCCTACGACATCGCCAGCAATGCTCGAATTGTAAAGAAATTCGCCCAAGAACGACAGGAAGCCCGGACGCAGTTGGGATTGATCAACGCAGCGCGCACGAAGCAACTTCACGGTGAACGCATTTGGGCTTTGATTGAGAACGTCCAGACCTGCATATCCACCGCAGGACGGGTCGGAGTGATTGCGTTAGGTGGTTATTTAGTGCTCACCAGGCACTGCTCTGTTGGCGACTATGTACTGTTTATCGCTTTACAGGACATGGTTTATCTGCCGATCTCTCAGCTCTCGATTATTTTGCCTAAGTTACGACGAAATTTATCACGCTCGGAACGATTATTCGAGATTCTTGAGCAGGGCCGCACGGTTTGTGATGCTTCAGGCGCTCCTGCCCTGCCCTTCAAGCATCACGCTGTCGCATTTCAAAATGTATCCTTCCGTTACGGAACCAAAGAGCGCTGGACACTGCAAAACGTCAGCTTCAATGTCCCAGCCGGCGCCAGTGTTGCGCTCATCGGAGCCAGCGGGTCGGGCAAGAGCACTCTGATGAACCTCCTGCAACGCTTATACGATCCCCAGGACGGCGGAATACTAATCGACGGCCAGGATATCCGGAGCATCACCCAGGAAAGCTTGCGCGAACAGATCGCCGTCGTGCCGCAAGAAGTCGACTTATTCTCTCGGACTATTCTCGAGAATATCGCCTATGGACTCGAGGGTGTTACATCTGCGGACGTGGAAAGAGCCGCCCGCATGGCCCAAGCGCATGAATTTATTATGCGCTGCGAAAACGGTTACAACACCGAAGTAGGAGAACGTGGCTTCAAACTTTCCGGCGGCGAACGCCAGCGGATCGGCATTGCGCGGGCCATCGTACGCGATCCCAAAATTCTGATTCTGGACGAAGCTACCAGTCATTTGGACAACGAGAGCGAGCGCCTTATCCAGGTAGCGATGGAAAAAGTCACCGAAGGCCGGACTTGTTTCATCATTGCCCACCGGCTTTCTACCGTTCGCAAAGCCGACATGGTGGTTGTGTTCGCAGAAGGCGGCATCGAAGCGGTAGGCACTCACGAGGAACTTTGGAATACCAGCGAGACCTACCGCAACCTGCACGGATTGCACGTGGCGGAGCGTAAGCCGAAAACGAAATTGCATGTGGTGGAGGCGGAAGAAGAGCTGGTTTTGGCTGCCGCAGTCGGAGAGTAAGACGATAAACCGCTCATTTCTGTCGCGCCTGCACCGCAATGGTGAGTTTGGCTTTGTTCTGTAGGGGAACCGAAACGGGCTTTCCCGCCGAAAGATACGGTTTTATCACCGCCGGATCGGCATAGGCCAGGTAGCTTAGGCTGACGGCGAACGGTGTGACAATCGCTTCCCAGACCCATAGCGCCATTTGATCGGGGAACACGGCCGGCAGCGAGGGCAGAACGACTAGGCGACGAAGTGGTCTGATATTCTCGGTCGAAAGGTTACACGAGGCGCGTTCGTTCCCGGCACCATCCAAACACACCATTCATAGTGGTGAAATGACATGAAATACATGAACTTGCTTGCTGCAAAAGGCGACAGGCCAGACTTAATCGTATTCGCTCGTGAGTTTTTCTCAGCTCTAGGTGTTACCGATTACGAAGAACGTGAAAGTAGCTTTTATCCTGAGGAACGCTACTTCGAGGGATCCGATCGTGAAGTTAAGTTCATCGTGGCGCTATCCGATGAAACAGATCATGATGATTTGCCAATCTGGATCCATGTGACGACGGAACTATCGGGTTCGACCGATCTGGTGAGTGCCACCGACCTTCTTATTCAAGAGAAATTATCATCGCAAGGCTTTCGGTTTGCGAGACTGATCAATTTTGGCATGCAGGACGAGCAACGAATTGACTATTGAACCGATTCAGACACGATGACGGGTTGGACGCTGCGCCCCTCACCTCTGTCCGACACTCCTGCTCTGGCAGCGCTGCGCGCCGCGTCGCACGGGGCCGGTACTGCGGCCTGCATCGCGCTGCTGACGTTCGCGGCCACGCTGACGCTGGAGACGGTGCCATCCGGCCCCGAACGGGAGGACGGGTTCCGCGGGCTCGGCCTGGCGGCTCGGCTCGCGGGCGGCGAGCCGGTCGACCCGGCGGAGATAGTCACCGCGCTGATGAACGAGCACAGCGAAGGCATCATGATCCAATCACCAGTCGGCCCCCGAAGGACCGCAGGCGGAGGCTTGGGGCACAGTCGTCGGCGTGCTCGGTTACGCCGCCTATCATGGGTCGTTGCACCGGGAGGAAAAAGCCTACTCCCTGGTCGAGAGTTATGCGCTCGAGGAAGCGCTCGACCTCACCGTGGACCTGTTCGCCAGCATCCCGGATCTCGACTGGGCGGCGATCTCCGATGCCGCCGCGTATTTGCGCACGAATGGGTCGAAGGCCACAGCGGGCTGGGGCGAGCCGCTGCCCATGGAGGATCTTTGGCAGGCGGCCGGTCGGTCTCCAGCGGAACGACGCCCGGCGGCGGACACGCCTCGCCGATCTTGAAGCGCGTATGACCCAAGCCTGCGAAGACGCCGCCTCTCCAGCCGCCCCGCGCCGAACCAAACGGGACTGGAGCCAATGGAACCGACGCACCTGGTCGCGCTACCTCGACACCTCGACGAGGCTATTCGCCAGGGCTGGCCTGCAGTGCCATGAAATGAGCCGCCTACGCCACGACGCGCAGCGGCTCGACCGCCTACGGCGTCTCAGCGAACGCTTGGACGACGTGGCGACGAGGCTCGCCAAGCTCCCACTCGTCTGCTTCGCCGAACTTACGAGCATAGTGCCGGTCCATCGCGGCCGACAGCCTCGCGCAGATGATGCTCAAGATTGAAGCGGACGGGCGGCTCCGCTCGACCTGACCCTCCGCAACATCTCCCAGCAAAATGACGAAACGCAAGAAAACAAGCATAGATGCAAGCTTAGAAGCCGAATATCCCGCTCTAGGTTCCAGGGGAATACCAACAAAAATACGGGAAAGTTCTAGTGCTTGCGTCCGGTCTGCTGCAACTGATCGCGAAACATCGCGGCATAGCCTTGCCACTCCGGCGCGCGCAAATCCTCGATCTTTACCCTCATCTTGCGCTGCCAATTCGGATACTGCGCCGTGCTGCCCGGAAGATTTTGCTGTTCACTTTCTTTCGTGAAGTCCTCTTGATTCAGCAGCAGCAGCATCGACGGCACCCTTGCAAGAAAGCCAACGATAGCGTTGTGCATTTCACCATCGATGTCGGGAACGTGTTTTGTCTCGCGCGCATACCAATCCGGCAGCAAATGTTCCGCATGCAACCGGTCGAGCATGCGCTGCTTTTCCCCATTGCGGTCTTCCCATTGACTCCGGTACGCGCCCTCGTCCGCTAAACCAGCTGCTTTGCGCGCCTCGATATCGCGACCCCTCCAAAAGCCCACCAGCGTCGCCAGATCATGCGTGGACGACGACACCAAAGCCTGCCGGGGATACTCCCCACTTGGTATGAAATTCCCGTCGCGAAACCGCTCAAAATAAAAAAGCCGATAGCTCAAAATGCGAAAATGGGCAAACATCTCACGCATCTCATCGGTCACGGTGCCTAAGTCCTCGCCGACAATAATGTTTTTATTACGGACCGACTCCAGCGCCAAAATGTGGAGCAGGTCCTCGGCATTGTCCCGGACATAGATTCCTTGGGCAGCTCCCACCCCATTCGGTATCCAAAACAGGCGGATTAAACGCATCACGTGATCGATACGCAGCGCTCCACCGTGAGAAACAATTTTTCCGATACTTTCCCGATACAGTTCATAGGCATTGTCGCGATGCTTGCGCGTGTTCGGAGGAGGAAAAGCCCAGTCCTGCCCATTCGGCGAAAAATCGTCCGGCGGCGCTCCTACGCGGCAACCGCTTACATAGAAATCCCGGTATGCCCACAAATCCGAGCCGAAGCTATCGGTCGCCAACGCCAGATCATGATACAAACCGATCGGCATGCCCTGCTCTTTTGCATACTGCTGCGCATCGGACAGTTGCTCTTCAATCAAAAACTGGACGTATTTGTAAAAACGAATCAATCGTGAATGCTCTTCGGCAAACTTCTCGCAAGCTTTCGAGTCCGGAGTCTGAAACTCCTCCGGCCAATCGCGCCAAGTCCATCGATCACGGTCTTGCTTGTGCAAAACTTCGTCCAGCGCACAGTACAAAGCAAACTTATGCAGCAGCCCTCCTTCGCGTTCCCGATATTTCTCAAATGCTTCCACGCGCGGATTGTTCTTCGCCAAACGCTCGAATTCACGAAACAGCACCTTCAAGAAACGTTTTTTCAATGACGCAACATCTTGATACTCTACAGATTCCGACTCGCGCAGCTTACGGACTTTCTCCTGCATACGCGGTGATTCGAAAAGCCGTCGAGCGCAAGCCGACTGTTCCCACTCCACAACATTCTGCACGTCGATATAAATGAAATTCTTATAAAAGATGGATAGCGGCAGATAGGGACTTTGATTATAAGGAGTCCTATTATGCAAGGCATGCAACGGATTCAATCCGATGAAGCTGAACCCGATGTCACGATATGCCCAATCGATTAAACCTTTCAGATCGGTAAAGTCTCCGCAGCCCCAGTTGCGGTCGGACCGTAATCCATACAACGTCACATTGAAGCCTGCACTACGGCCGCCATTCTCCAAGGATTCGGGAAGGTAAGCACGCTCGGGACAAACCGTTAGCCGCGTCTCGCCTAAAGACTGCCCGTCCAAGCTAGTCTTTAAACCGTGGTAACCCAGCGGCGTTTCTGCCGGAAGCGGGAGATTGTATACAATCCAGCGTTGCCCCTCCATCGTCATCTCCTGGCGTACGCTGAGTTGCGAAACCTCAAGCGTGCCGGAGAGCGTTTCCCCTTCCTCGAGAAGAATCTCAAAACAAAGTGTCCCTTGCGTGGAGGCGGCTAAAGCTAGGGGAACCACCTTCTCCGAGTCGCCGATCACCAGCGTGTTGGGAAACGGAACTGAACTTTTCTGCTGGAATATCCCGACACGCTCTTGTTCCACCGCCTCCAGGGTTGAAACATTCAGACCCAGCGCCTCCAACAGTCGACGGCGCACATCCGACGAAACTTCATGTTTTTGGCCGAATATATCGTAGTATTCGCGGTCGACCCCGCACTCAGCGGCAGCGCGCTCGAGAGCTTCATCGTAACTGGAACAGCGTTGAAAAGCGATGGAAGGCACAGGCATCTTATCTTTCGATTCTAGGCATAAGCCCAATCGTACAAACGAAATCGCTGGCCGCCCGCCAAGACCTCTGGCCGAACAAATGGGATAATCGAAACGTGGACGTTACTGAAGAAAAATTTGAGATAAGCCAACCGCCGGAGTTGTTCGAGCGTGCCGATGACGATTTTGCTTCTCAGGCAAAGGACAGTATCATTACCACTACCCTGGACAGCGCACTAAATTGGGCCCGCAAAAATTCTCTGTGGCCAATGACATTCGGGCTTGCCTGCTGCGCTATCGAGATGATGTCGATGATGGGCGCTCGTTACGACGCAGCCCGGTTTGGCTCCGAGGTCTTTCGTGGTTCCCCGCGTCAGTCGGATCTGATGATCATCGCCGGTCGCGTTTCCGTGAAAATGGCTCCTGTGATTCGCGCGCTATACCGGCAGATGCCGGAACCGAAATGGGTGATCTCCATGGGAGCCTGCGCCACCTCCACCGGCGTCTTCAGCAACTATGCGCTGATTCCGGTCAACCAAGTAATTCCCGTCGACGTATACGTTCCAGGTTGCCCACCCCGCCCGGAGCAACTTATTTACGCCCTGATGGTCCTTCAAGAAAAGATCAAGGCCGATAAGGGCACTTTCCGTAAGGTTTTGAATCTGGATTAGGAGACGTATAAAGCAGGATTAGATTTTTTGGACAAGAAATAGCCAAATCCAAAGAGCTAGGTGTATGGTCCCGGCATTTGATGGGTTGGATCGAGGGTAAATCTGTCTGGCTTTTTTTGCCAGCATTTACAGATGAATTCGTAGGCGGTAACGCCCTTGAGGGTCTTGAGCCGTTTAGTGAAGTTGTAGGCAGCGACGAAGTCGCCGAGGTGAGTTCGTCGCTGGTTGTGGCTATCGTAGTGGTAGCGCTGTACGGTCGCTTCCTTGATGGTCCGGTTCATGCGTTCGACTTGTCCGTTGATCCAGGGATGGTTCGGCTTAGTAAGCCGGTGGTCGATGCCATGCCGAAAGCAGGCCCTACTAAAAGGATGGCCGCGAAAACGGGCGGTTGCCCCCTTACGGTTCTTCAGCAGGTCGGCGAACTGGATTCCGTTATCGGTGAGCACAGTATGGATGCGATATGGGACCGCTTCGATAAGGGCTTGGAGGAAGGCGACGGCGGTTTGCATGTTGGCCTTCTCTACCAGCTCAACCACGGTGAACTTCGAGGTGCGATCAATGGCAACGAAGAGGTAAAGCTTGCCTTCCGCAGTACGCACTTCGGCCAGATCGATATGGAAGAAACCGATCGGATAACTGTCGAACTTCTTCCTCTTGGGCTTGCCGCCTTCCACTTCCGGCAACCGGCTGATGCCATGCCTTTCCAGGCAGCGATGCAGCGAATAGCGTGTCAAGCTGGGGATCGTAGCCTGGAGTGCATAGAGGCAGTCATCCAGCGGCAGCAGCGTGTGCTTGCGAAAGGCAACGATGATCGCCTCTTGCTCCACCGTCAAAACCGTCGACCTGGGCGCTTTCGGCCCCGTGGGAAAGATCGGCCACCAAACAACGCTTTCGCCATTTAGCCACCGTCTTCGGGTCGATCCCGTGACGACGAGCCAATGTCCTCAGGCTCTCTTGACTATGTTGTATCGCTCGACGGACTGCCGCCGTCGTGCGGGCACTCCCATGAAGTATCTGTCCCATAATGCCTCCTTCCACTCATGGGAAAAGTATGCACCATCAAATGCCGGGACCATACACCTAGGAAAGCGAAGTAGGACTTCCTCTTGTATAAGTACATTTCCCACCTGATCTTAAATTTCACATAAGAGGCAACCTCTGCACTGGTAATTGGAGCAAACAACTAGTGGTGTGCTTCACACGCTTTGACCTTTATCGAGCACCTTGCGAGCGCGGGTGACCTTCTGGAGAATGTCGCGCGCGGAGGCGGTCCAGATGAATGGCTTGGGCTTGTGATTGTGCCGGTCGATGTCTGTTTCCACTGCCATGATCAACTCCTCCAGATCACGGAAGACGCCGCGCTTGAGCCGATTTTGAGTCAGGTCCCGAAAGAAGCGCTTTACCATATTGAGCCACGATGCGCTGGTGGGCGTGAAGTGCAGATGGAAGCGCTTGTGCCTGGCTAGCCACCGCTGTACCTTGGGGTGCTTATGGGTCGCGTAGTTGTCGCAGATCAGATGTAGATCCTTGTCGGGCGGAGTTGCCTGATCGATCAGACGCAGGAACTTCAGCCACTCCTGATGGCGGTGACGCTCCAGGCACAAACCCATGACCTCGCCGTTACCGGTGTTGAGGGCCGCAAACAGCGTGGCGGTGCCGTTGCGTTTGTAGTCGTGCGTCATGGTGGCGCCTCGCCCGCGCTTCATCGGTAAGCCCGGCTGCGTACGGTCGAGTGCCTGAATCTGACTCTTTTCGTCCGCGCATAACACCAGCGCTTGTTCCGGCGGATTTAGGTACAGGCCCACGATAGCCTCCAACTTCTGTGCGAACTCTGGATCGTTGCTGATCTTGAAGGTCTCCACGCGATGGGGCTTGAGCCCATGTGCGCGCCAGATGCGCAGCACGCTGGAATCGCTAATGCCCAGTTCCGCCGCCAAGCTGCGCGTCGACCAATGTGTCGCGTTGGCCGGCTTGCTCTGGGTGGTTTTCTCAAAGACGAGCCGTACCATAGCGGCTGTAATCGAAGGCGTGCGCCCGGGACGCGGCGCGTCTTTCTCCAGCCCCTTCAGCCCCACGTCCAGGAACCGGTTTCGCCACCGCGCCGCTTTCTTCGGAGAGATGCCTAGTTGCATCGCGATCTCGAGATCCGGTTTGCCTGCAGCAGCCAGCAGCACAATTTTGGAGCGCTCCACCCTACGTGCGGGAAGCGACCGGCCCCGCGCCTGCTGTTCCAGCCGGGCGCGTTGCTCGGCGTCAAGTACCACGGGTCGCGCGGAACGCATCAGAGAACCTCCTACCTGGATAGATGCTCCGATTTGTTTACTCAGCTTTATTTATGAAGCACTGCACTAGGGAAATCAAATTATGCTTACACTGCACTGCGACCGACATAACCGCAAATCCTAACAACTCATGCCTCAACTAATGCTCTTTGGCTATCATTGAGAACGGCCAAATCGGAGGCCAAAGCAGTAGCGATGGCCTCTGAGATCAGACTCGGTTCCGCATGGCTTTCGACAAGGCCATCATTTCATAGCGAGCGTAATAATCTAAACAAGAACAGAGTGCGATAGTTTAGGATTGGAGTAACTGTGAAAATCTCCACGTATTTGATATTGCTATTTAGCTTGAATTCAATTGCTTTTGGCCAAGTTACCGCTTCTAGCTTGCACTCTATGTATGGTGTAGTATCTCAAAAAAAGGGCTTTGCAGCTAAGGAGCTGTTGATTGTTAGGCCCGGGTTAGCAATTACGGTTGTTTACGGGCCACATGAGCAGGCTTGTAGAATCGAAATTCCAGCAGGTAAAGCGACAAGAAAACAGGTGGATGAGATTATTAAGGAATCGGTTCCTTCCGCAGCCCGAGGGAGGAAATGGAACTACTTGCCGGTCGTGGAGGGTACAAAGAAACATATTATGAACATGTCATCATTCATGAAGACCTACCTCATTCTCATAATGCCAACACTCCGGCAGCAAATGTCCTATTTAAAGATAAGGAATGCGGATGGAGACCGGGTGAGAACGTTTTTGACCTACCGCAATTAATCGGTACCACAAAATAACTCACATTCGACGCCGGGCAAAGCGGCGCTGAGCTTTGGGCTATTGAATCTCTGTGCATCCGACCGGTATCAAAGGCTCGAAAACCTAAACAGGTCCTTCTTAATCTGGACGCAAGGCGCTTTAAATTTTTTCTCTAACATACTTTGATGTTCTTTGACTATCCTCACCGGGTTAACGGATCTTCTATCCAGGGTGGCGTAGCTTCCACCAGCGAACCTAGTTCGGGGTCCAATCTATCCAGCGCTTGTTTCATTTCCCATGCAATCTTGCGGTAGGAAAAATGTCCCTTCACCCCACTACGTAGTCGCGCAATGTATTCTAATTCTGCAAAGTCCATTTTGAATAGAAATCGCGACCTTGCCGCAAAAGGAAGAAGATATTGGGCGGCAGGCTGCGGAAGCTTGGCGATCGCGGCAGTAGTACTTATCAGCGCTTCGGAGTAGGCATTCTCCGCCCCGCACTTTATCAACACGTCGGGCATTTCGTACCCCAAGCTATTCGTGTAGTGTTGACGAAACTGCTGACAGCGCCGATGACGATGTAGATCACGGTAGGCGCCTATATCCGCGACAAACTCGAATACATACGGAGTGCTCCGAAAATGCCGTGGCAAATCATCGCGGCGATGGCGTCCCCCTAACGCCACGCGCAGCACTTCATTCTTTTGCGAATCGCGCCATTCACATGCGATGGCATATAACTCTCGATACGGCCGGTCCGTAACGGGAAACAACAGCGTTGCACAGATATCGGCTAAATGGTTTGCAGGTTGCAAAAGATCGACGGCTGTCACTGAATCTTGTCGTCGTTCCGGGAGATGATGGGACGCCCATTCAGTAAGATCGGCACGTAGTCGTCCAGCATACTCGTCGGCCTCTGCATGGCGAGCCAACGTCGGCGCAACAGGCTCAGCGGTTCCATCCTCCCACAAACACTCTGGTTGCGCCGCACAAGCTACCGATAGCTCGCCCGCCAATTCGCGTAGCTCCCCAAACTCGGACGCCTTCAACCGGCGTATCTGTTTCTCGAGGGTGCGAATGCTTGTTACCTGGCCCACGCCGGTAGGTATCCCGAAAGGAAGCAAATACCGCGCCACATCGAACGCACGCGCCGCGATGTTACGACGATAGGCCTCCGGCTTCATATCGAAGGGGCGTGGAAGTTGCTGCTGCAGATAGTCGGAGGCTCGTTCTTGCACGGTCTGGTAGGTGCGTAGAAGCTTCTGCGCGGCATCGCCATAAGTTGCTACTTCATCCGCGCTCAATTCGGGTGGCACGATTACACCACCTTTGGAAAAATCTTGATAACGCGAGCTTCTGGCTTGTCCATCCCAAAGCTGCTCGTCCTCGATCTCGGTAGCGGCCAGCTCGGAAATTCCCTCAAAGCAAACGGTGACGTGCCCTAAATCGGCGATCGAAGCGTGGCCGTACTGAAAGTAGAAACTCTCCAAGAACTTAGCCGAATCGTGGGTGCGCACCCATTCGACGGAATCCTTGATGGAGTCGGGTGACCTACTGTAGCGAGCCAGCGCATAAGCTATTTTTTCCGGCGGCATGGGTGCCACCGTCAGCACGCGTTTTGTAGATGAGCTCGGTTGAGGACGAGAAGCAGACATGGAATCGTATCATTGCTAGTTTGCCATGCAAATCAGAATCAAACGGCTTCACCCCGGAGCTTATTTGCCGGAATACGCTCATGGTCCGCTGGAAGATGCCGGCATGGACATCCGCTGTATCGAGGGCGCAGTCTTGGAACTCGGCGTTCCGCAAGCGCTTCCCACCGGTCTTGCTCTGGAAATTCCGCCGGGTTACGAAGTACAAATTCGCCCTCGAAGCGGACTTGCGTTGAAGCATGCCATTACACTCCCGAATTCGCCGGCGACCATTGACCCAGGCTACCGCGGAGAACTCAGAATTATTCTCTTGAATCTGGGTAAATCGGCCTATGAAATCCGCGCCGGTGACCGAGTCGCACAGATGGTCTTTGCTCAATATATTTCGGTGGAATGGGAGGAAGGCGAACTAGCCGATTCCGTACGAGGAATAGGGGGCTTCGGCTCCTCTGGGCGCTAACCTTTTTTCTCAACCTCGGCAGTTAACTTACTAGCTAATGGCTGCGTCTGCCCAGCGTATTTATTGCCGACCTTCTTATAGTAAGGCACCGAAACCGGCGACGAAAGCTGCTCGAATGTAAACGAGCAGATGCGCATTCCCGGATAAAGCGCCACCGGCATGATGCCGAGATTACTGAGCTCCAAAGTCGCCTTGCCGCGCCATCCTGGATCGAAGAGCCCAGCCGTCCCATGGACGATAATTCCGATACGGCCCAAGGAGGAACGCCCCTCCAGCCGACCTAAAACATCATCGTCCAGCTCCAGCGTCTCTTCGGTAATCGCCAACGCAAACTCACGCGGCTGCAGGATAAATGGCTCGCCTTCCTTCACCATCAAGGTCCGCATCAAGTCTTGTATCGCGCCCTTTTCGCGAACGTCGATGTAAGGATGCCGGCTATGCTCGAAGATGCTGAACTCCGCGCCGAGACGAAGATCGATCGAGCAGCTTCCCAACTGTTCCGGAGGCAGCTCAGGCGTGACGCGAATTTTCCCTAACTCCATGTAACGGCGAATGTCGACATCGGAAAGAACCATAGGAAAAGACCAGCGTGAACAGACATCCTAGCACGGGTAAAGATGTTATATTTGATGATGCCGAAGCAAGTGGGCGGCTAGCTCAGTTGGGAGAGCACCACGTTCGCAACGTGGGGGTCGTGGGTTCGAACCCCATGCCGTCCACCAAGATATCCTCTTTGGATTCAACACTTACAGACATTTTTTTCGAGTCTGACAAAAATCCGACATCCCACACATCTTGCGCCAGGCTCGAAATGCGTTCCTGACGCTGAACTGTCCATTGCGCATAGTGTTTCCGGATGATCTCTGGAGTGCTGCCGAGGACGTCCGAAACGTCCTCCGTCGTCCAGCCCTTTTCCAGCAGCGCGGTTGCTAAAGTATGGCGGAAGCGGTGCGCATGAGCGCCTTCCACTTCAGAAAGTTTGAATACGCGTGCCAGCGTTCGTGTCACGCCGCGAATGAAAGCGCGGGTTGTGCCGTTCCCGCTCCAGAATAAGTATTTCGAGTGCCCGTTGGTTCCTTTCGGCTCCGGCAATGCTTCGAGGACATTGCTGACCACCGTTGGGATCGGTAGAAAGATCGGCTTGCCGTTTTTCATTGTGTGCAGATAGATTCGTCCGTCTCGGACGCGGTCGCGAGCGAGCGTCGCTACATCGCTGACGCGCAGACCAGTGTAGCGAAGCAGGAGCACCATGGCCCGGGCTCTGGCTCGCTCATAGCGGCATTTGCCTAACTGGTCGCAAGCGGAGATGATTCGCAGGACTTCTTCCTGTCTGTACGGCTCTTTCGGTTTCGGCTTGACGGTCGGGGCCTTCACTTCCTTTGCCGGATTTGAATCCATCCATTTTCGGCTAACGCAAAAACCGAAGAAATTCCGGAGAATGGCGAGCTCTTTGACCCAAGTGATCGCCGAAATTGGGCGTTTCGTTCGAAACAGATCGATGGTCTCAATTTCAACATCATCTAGCCTTGTAATTCCAACCGACTTAGTAATGCGAAGCAAGTTGTCGAGTGTCCGTCGATGATTTCTCTTTGTGCCGTGACCGACATCTTCCTTCGACGACTTGAACGCTTCGATAGCATCCTTTATCAACTTCGGTTCTCGGTAGTCCGGCCGTTCTATAGCCGCAAGTTTTCGATAGGCTTTGTCGAGACTCCTGGTTTGGAGCGACTTGCGGTAGCGTTTCCCATTCAGGTATCCATCCACTCCCAAGCTGCACTTGCAACTAAGAAACTGCTGACCCTTCTTGCGATGGGGACAATTGTCGGAATGGAGCCGGACCAGGAAAAGATCAGCCAAGGGCGTTAACCTCGATCCTTGCTGTCCGAAACGACGATTCTACGCTGATATTCTCGCTCAGCAACGGACGCAGGAATTCTTAACGTAAAGTATTCGCGCTTTCCGTTTCGCTTTTTGTCGGTGTTGCCAAGCCGTAAAACGCCGGGAGTAGCTTCAAAGATGTGGCGTATGGTCGACTCGTCCAGTCTCCACAACTCAGCCAATACCTGCACCGAGTAGTGCGGTTCCATTGAGGATGCCGATTGATTGGTCGGCGATTCGGAACCGCGTTGGTGATTTCCTCGTATGCGCGAACTTTCTAGATATGAGCTATTCAAAGGGTTTCCTCGCAGCCCACGTTGGAGTTGAAGCGCGTTTGAGCGTCACCTGCCGGTTAGAGGGGTTTTCGATTGAACAGCTCGGGAGCACTTCGCCAATCTTTGCGAGCGCGGTCTGCGGCGCCACGACCAAATTCGCTGATTGCACTGCTTCCGCTTCCTTTCCAAGAACTTCCGTTCTCAGTTTAAAGCGGGGCAAATTTCGCGAAAACGTTGAAGCGTATGAAATGTTTTTTCGTCTATTTGCTGTACGATTAAAACTTAGTACTGCAAAGCCTAGGAAAACAGTTGTCGTTCGAATCCCTTAAATCAAAATTGATTGATCGCACGGGCCACCAAGTTGCCGAATCGATTCAGACAACGGTGGTGAGGGCATTCGAACGGGCCATAACCGTTCCCGACGCAAACATTAACGATCTTGTTCTGGGGGCTGCGCGAGTCGCGAGGGTGATCGCGGACGGCGGCGCGGAAAAACCAGAAGAATACGCCTCCACGGTTCTTCGACGCATTGCCTGGCGAAGTCATCGAGATTTTGTAGCGCAGCCACAAACGTCCTCTTTGCTTGAGAAAGAAGTTGAGTCGCTCGAAGCGGAGTTCAGCGGCTCATCTGCAATTCTGGCTGGAATAGAGATTCGACAACTACTTGAGAGTCTCGATGACCGTGACAAGAAAATAGTCATTATGCGCAGTCGTGGATTCCGATACGAGGAGATCGCCTTGGAAGTGGGTATGCTCGCAGTGTCAGTACGATGCCGGTATCATTTGGCAAAGACTCGACTTCAGAAGTTTGCTGCCGACAAGCGATAATATTGCGACGGTGGCAAATGATCCTATAGATAAGCTTCGGCGAACAGCATACCCAAATCCAGATCGGATCGGCTGCCCCGAGCCTGCCGTTTTTGAGGCGCTCAGACGACGAGAGATCACCTTTGATGATCCAGTCTGGACTCACATTGAACACTGCTCACCTTGCTACTGCCAGTTCGCTGATATACGAGAGACGCTGTTCAAGCAAGACCGAATTAGCGATTTTCACAAGGTAGCCCGAGCGGCCTTAGTTGTGATCGTTTTGGTCGCTGTTGGAGCAAGCTTCTATCTCTGGCGAGAGAGTAAGAAAAACGAAGGTCGATCCACCATCGCCTCAAACCGCGGCGAAGCTGCTGTTCTCAATTTTGAGGATGGATCTGAGCTGCGCGGCGCTCCCGCCAGTCCTGGTGCAGCTGGCAATCCCGGTGTCCAACACCTGCCCCGCAATCAACTTAATCTTACTGTGTATTTGCCACTCGGTAGCCCTGCCGGCGAGTATGAGCTCGAAATCGCGCGCTCGCCAGGGGAAAGCGTATGGCGCGCACAAGCCCGCGCGACTATTAAAGATGGACTGACGTCAATTCCTGTCAAAGGCGACCTGCGCGACATACCGGCCGGAGAGTATAGTTTTAGGTTTCGAAGGCTTGGTGAGACCTGGCATGAGAAGAACGTGCTTGTGAGATAGGAATGATCCGCCGATACTGCTCCGCAGCGGAGCGCCGCATAATGTCCAAAAGCTCAGCGCCAATTGCAATCACGGCAAGACGGCAAAACAAGGAATCACCGGCAAAGGCGATAATTGGGCCATGATCCGGCGTGTGCTCTGCTTTGCCTTATGCGGTCTTCCGGCCGCACTACTTGCACTGCCGGATATCTTCTCGCTCTCCATCCTCGAAATCAGGATTTGCTAACCCTCCACGATGCGGCACGACAACAACTCTGCCTGAGTTGACAAGCGTCAATTGACGGTATACGCTATTTAGTTGTCTGAACATATATATGGTCGTCAAAATTCCTCCTCATCCAGGTGAAGCCGTCCGAAAGAGCTGCTTAGAGCCTAGCGCCTTATCTGTCACAGACGGCGCGAAGATTTTAGGAGTGACCAGACAAGCTCTCTCGAACTTAATTAACGGAAAGACCGGCATCTCGACAGAGATGGCGATTCGCCTGTCAAAGGCATTTGGCAACACTCCTGATAGCTGGATCGGAATGCAGGCTGCTTATGATTTAGCCCAGGCACTTAAACGAGAAAAACACATCCGGGTGCAGCGTTACGCTCCGCAATCAGCCGCTTAAAGGTTCGGCAAAGGGGATGCCAATATGCGGACCACCATTCAAGGGGAGAAGCTGAAACACCTGTTTCAGGCTTTCCGGGATCAAAATGATGATGCGTTCTCTCGCATAGCCGAAGGCATTATCTCGGAAGAGCTAACCGCTAATCACTACAACTCGGCGACAGAACTTCAACGGGCGCTTGGGAAGGGAAGAAAATCCATGGGCAACAACGTTTCAAAAGTAACGGAGCTAGCGACGCTCCCACTCAAAGACCGAAGAAATGGGGAGGAGCTTCTTTGGTACATCGATACACCCTCTCAACCTGTCGTCTTTTTTGCGCCACTTGCCAGACAAAAAATCGAGCGTGTTTTAGAAGAGCATAGGCGAGGCAATGTGCTCCGCAAGCACGGGTATGCGCCGAAAACAAAGCTTCTTTTCTGGGGGCCGCCTGGATGCGGTAAAACACTGACCGCCCAATATCTTGCTTACGAACTCGGCTTGCCTCTTGCGATTGTACGTTTGAATGCTGTGATTTCTAGTTTTCTCGGTGACACGGCATCTCATCTGCAAAAGATCTTTTCACGCGCCAATAGCGGTCCAATGGTATTGTTACTCGATGAGGCTGATGCGCTTGCCAAGAACCGCGACGATCCTAACGACGTTGGTGAATTGAAGCGTGTTGTTAATAGCTTCTTACAGGCCCTCGATGCCTTCTCTACTACCCAAAGCCTTCTAATTGCAGCTAGCAATCATCAGTATCTATTCGATCCCGCCATATGGCGACGCTTCGATGATGTTGTAGAATTCTCGACACCAAATGCCGACACACGGCTGCAATTCATTAAATATCTTCTGAATGGAGTCCATTTCGAAGGTGTTTTAACGGAGGTTGCACGGCGAACCGCTTCGCTTTCCTATAGCGATATTCAACGCGTCATCGGTGAAGCCGTGAAGACCATGCTACTGACCGAACGTGAAACGCTACAATCATGTGATCTTCTTGCACAACTTCACACCTGGAAGCAATCCATCCAGAAAGCCCAACAACGGACCGGAGCAAAGGTAAAGTGAATGAAGGTTATCCGCCGTTACGGATACCTCAACCGCAAACGGCCGCGCGGCGACCGGAGCCGCCACGCGCTATTCCTTTGGCACCGGAAGTCCTTGCGCGTCGAACTGAAATCGCGCGCCGGCTAAAAGATCAAGTCGAGCCGCTATCAAAAGATCTGCGGTCCATGGGCGATATAGAAAGACGCGCGGTTTTTTACAAGCTTGAACATGATGGCCCAATTGAGTTGGCCGGTACAGGTTTAAAACCGGTTGCCGAGCCATCCGAACACTATACGCTAGCTGTGCCAGTCGATAATGATCTGTCTCGTCTGTTCCGCAAAATCGACGAATTTGAAACGGTAGCGCCGAGGAATGGCATTGTCAAAAATGCGCGGCTAGCTACGGCCGTGCAAACGATCCAGCTTGGCGAACCTAGAGATCGTCTCAGCCAAGAGCTGCTCGAAAATTACGAAGCGCTCACCAAGCAGCCCATGGTCATCTGTGAAGTCGAACTCTTGTCATTGCAGACTGGAGCAAATCAGCGACGCGACGAGTTGCAAGATTTCCGCCATGCCCTGCAATCTGAACTCAGCCGCGATAAAGGCATTGGCGCTCTGTTCGAGCAAGAAGAAATAAAGGGTACCGTCCGCGCAGTCATACGCTGTACAGGTGCCTTATTAAAAAAATTAGTCGAGGATAATGAATGGCAACGTCGTATTTACTGGTTTGAAGCGCGGCCGGAGTTTCAAACCTTTCACCGAATCGTCGAGGATTTCAGCATTGATCAACTCGGCCCCATCACCGGGCCGCCGCCGGATGCGCCTATCGTTTGCATTGTTGACAGCGGCGTTACGGCCGGCAATCCCTTCCTTAGTCCGGTCGTCCGGGAAGAGCTTTCAAAATCATTCCTGAGAGTCTCCCCGGATAATCCGTCCGATGAATACGGACACGGATCAGGCGTTGCATCGCTAGCGGCTTACCATGCCCTCAATCCTGCCGCCGGCGCGGAAAACGCGGCCAAGGTTTGGATCGCGAATGCACGCATCCTCACCGCAGAAAACCGCCTCGAAGACGAGCGGCTCTTTTCCTCCTTGCTGCGTGAAGTCGTTGAGCATTTTCAGCCGCTTGGTATCAAGATTTTCAACCTATCGGTTAATGTCCGAAACCTAAGCTGGAATAAGAACGCAAAGCGCACGCAGCCACGGCGATCCTGGGTCGCGCGAACAATTGACCAGCTATCGCACGAATACGATGTCGTCTTTGTCGTCAGCACCGGAAATATTGTCCCTGTGGACGTCCGCAATTTCTATCGCAATGGCAAGCAGTATCCGGCCTACTTCACTGATGAAGAAACGTGCATACTCGACCCTGGCCAAGCTGCACTTGCTTTAACCGTCGGTTCGGCGGCTCGAACGACGCTGGCTGAAGGCCAGGTAGGCCGGGCACGAGCAATTGCCTTACAAGATCAGGCTTCGCCATTTACCCGTTGCGGCCCTGGCATCCGCCGTGAAACAAAGCCAGAACTGATAGATTACGGCGGCAATTATCTGCTTGATGAGGAAGGCGGACAAGTCCGCCAGAATCGCAGTTTAGGCTTAGCGGCGGCCTCGCATCAACTAACCCCGGCCCTCAATTACGATTCCGGCACGAGCCTAGCCGCGCCCAGAACAACACACAAGCTCGCTTTGATCCTAAACGATTTGCGCTCATTAGGGATCGAGCCGTCTGCATCCTTATTAAAGGCCTTCGGTGTCAACTCTGCACTTTATCCCATGAGCGATGACGAGCGGGAGGAGTTCATCGAGACCATCGGCGGTCCGCAGTGGCTGAACATCATTGGCTACGGTATGCCTGACGAGGTACGGGCAACATACTGCGATGCGCACTCTGTTGTGATGCTCTACCAAGGCCACATCGAGCCAGGCCGAATTGCCTTTATTGATGTACCTGTACCTGAAGTGTTGCGGACGACTGGCCGCGCCACTAAGCGGCTAACTGTCACCGTCGTGTATAGCCCGCCGGTACAACGTTGGGGATTGGAAAAATATCTTGGAATCGCCCTGAAGTGGAGTGTCTTTCGCGGCAATACCTCGCGTGAAGAAGTCATCGCTGGCATGTCCGCGCCGGAGGAGGACGAAACCAGACAGCCTGTCGAAAACGCCGATGCTTCTCCTGAAGATGCGGAAGGGCCAGACGAACTCAAATTCAGTCTCGGAAAAACAAGACGGTCACGCGGCGTTATCCAACATGATATAGCCGAGTGGAGCATTCACAAAGCTGAATTCAGCGAACATAACTACACGTTGGCTGTAACGGCCATAGAAAAATGGGGTCTTAGTAATCCGCAGCCGGTACCGTTCGCCGTCGTCGTGCGGCTAGAAGACACAAGCGAAACGACAGAGATTTATAACGAGGTCGAAAACGCCCTCATCTCTTTGGAAGTCCAGACCCGGACGTGACCGCGGAGTTCACCCGACTAGGCCCACAATTTTCGCCGTGATACCTTGTGTCGCTGCGCCCATGGCATTTGCATTCAACACTTTGAATCAGGTCTAGCAGGGTACCGGTTGCAAACCACCAGCGAGACACTTATTGGTGTAACACTCGCGGGCCTGATCGTATCGGCAGTGTCTCGAACGGCAAATGGGCGCTAACCAGAGTAGTGCAGCCGAAGCTGCGGTAATGCGAGATTAGGTAGCTAATCCGAAGCGATCTTATCCTGCACGCAAGCAGTGGCGTAAACGGTCGCCGTAAGCTAATTGTTCCCCAGTCCGCATCATGTCTCACGGCGTATGTTTCAATGTGCAGTCGCAGGTCTCTGGATCAACTTGGCTTCGGCTGCTGACGACGGATTAGTAATGGGAAAAGTCGTATTATCCTGTTTTGCCTTTAGCTGCTTGCGATCTTAATCGCGGCTTCCATTTGGCAGTCTCGCTGGCGGCCAGCGGATTGCGGCGTAAACTCGATGGGTATGTCCGGAACAATCCCAGCCTTCTCAATCTGCATACCATTCCATGTTTGCCAGCTCGTTATAGGAATCCTAAGACTGTACCCGTCACCAACTCTAAAGTTTGCTCCTCCCATTACCTCGCCAGCGGTTGTCGTTCCAACGAGTGTTGCGAGATTATTTTCTTTTGCAAACGCGGCCACCATCTCAGCAGCAGAATGCGTGTGCTCGTTGATTAACATCACAATACCGCCATGGAAGGGACGCGGCCCGAGCCCCTCAGTTTCCAGCACGACAGACCTGTCTTTGTGAATCAACCTGAAGCGCAGAAACATGGCAAGCTGCCTGAACTTTGATTCCGGAAGGTCGTTAACCTTCGGCAGATCCGCCGGTCTCGTACCCTTCCGGATGTGGCGTTTGGTTAAGCTGTAACCAATCGGTCGCCGATCTGGACAGAGATAGCTCATTAAGCGCAGAGACCCCAGTCCGCCCCCGATGTTGCCACGCAAATCGATGATAAGGCGATTGCGGTTTTCGGCGGTAAGGCGTTCAATGATACCGTCCAATTCCTTCAAGAAAGGCAATCCTACCGCACCCGGAAATGCGTTGACCTTGATGACCGGAATTTTATCGCCTTCGAACCGGAACGACAATGCTCTCGGCTCGACCATCGGTGGTCGATCCTTCGCTGGCTTCTCATGTATATTCACCGAGAGCGTTGTTGGTTCGGTACCGTTCAAATCTCCAACAGTAAGCAAGTATGTCCGACCGAGACCGAAGAGCGGCGAGTCACCGGCAAATATCGACATACCGTCCCTGGACAGCAAAAGCTGTCCAGGCTTGACGCCTGCCAGATCGGCAGGTCCATCTTCAATTACATCCTGGAAGACCCATCGCTCGCCATCCGCCGTCTGGTGACGCCGCACTGTCGCGCAAAGTGCATGGCGGAGAGGAATCGTTTCTGCGTCCGGCTTCAAGAATGCGGTATGGCTTGTCTGAAGAATGGCGAGCGACGAATTAAGTCGTGCGTGAAAGTCGAGCGGTGATGCGGTAAGAAGCTGCGGCATTTCACGATCCAACATAGACACCCATTCGGCGTAGTGTGCTGGCTGCACATTCACATGCTTATCGGCAATTAGGGCCTTAATGGCGTTGAGAATTTTTTGTCGTTCTGTAGTCATGCTTGTTCAGTATTCGAAAGGAACAGCGTAGTTGTCGGCACCTTCAAGCGTGTACGCTGCCCACCTGTAGGGCACTGCTTTAGGTCCGAATGTTCTCAGTAACTCCAGCTTTGCATTCCGAAGCGCAACGCTGGTAGTTTGGCCGTTGGCAATTCCGGCGTAAAAGTGAGCCATAAGAAAACGGGAAAAGGTGTCATCTATTGTCCACAGCGTGCTAATGACTGTCCGCGCTCCAGCCAGCAAGAAAGCTCGCGACAGAGTTGCAATTCCCTCCTGTCCTTCCAGTCTGCCTACTGCGGTTTCACACGCCGACAACACCACTATATTGGCGCGAATCTTCAACGTAAGGACTTCCGCCGAATCTAATGTTCCATCTGTTCCGTTGTTTTTGTCCGCAAGCAGGAATAACGCCGCATGATCTGGGTTCTTTGAATCGGCCAGTGCATGTACAGCGAGATGGATAATGTTATACCTGCTATGAATCGCTTGTTCAAAAGCGTCCTTGGTTCCGTCAGCGCCAAGTTGCAGGTCGACTTCCGCATGATGCGCTTCCAAGGCTTTTGCAGCATCAAGAACCTCATCACGAGAGCCGGGCAGATTGGCGAGAGTTCCGGAGGGATATGCACCTCGGATGGAAGCCAGCAATGGGCCAGATTGGTCATATGGGATACCGCCTACGGCGAGGATTGCTTTCGCCGCTCTAATTGGAGGCTTGTTCCGCAGGAGGATGGCGGAACTCACGGAGGGGCAAAACGAAATATTTTTCGTTTCCACCAAATAACGATTGGAGTTGTCCACCAGCGCATCCCACGGCAGAAGATTCAGCTTTCCGTCTGGGATCAAAATCAAATGCGATGCTGAGTTCAGCTCTTGGATAGGCTCAATGAGCATGTCGTACAAAGCGTGCGCGCTTTCCGTCTTGCCTTTCAAGGTGGCAATTTCCGTCAAGTACAAATCGATTTTTTCTTCAACTACGGCACGCTCGCCCAGAGGTACGATCCTCGCTGACTTCGAAGTAATGACCAAGCCGTAGAACCGTTCCTCACCAGCCACGTATTCGAGCACGGCTTCGTTCGCGGCGAGCTTCGCTTGCACGTTGCGAAGAGGAACAATTTCAGCAACACGACGCCCCGTTTCGGGACTCTGGGCGTCCGGCGCCCACCTCTGTTGTTCCGTATTAAAGATGGCATTCTTCAACTCCGTACGCGCCTCGGCACTGGAAACCTGGGCTAACTGCTGCCTGAACCGACTTAATGCTCGATCTATGGCAATGCCCTTTGCATTATTTGCCGGGAAGGCACCCCGGAGCATGTCAAGAGAAACTCTGCCTCGCGCTTCCTCAATAACTCGGTACGCCTCGTCAACTCTCTTTAGATGATCAGCGCAAAGTTGAAAATGTTTTACAAAAATCTCGCTATTAGCCGCAATCAGACTCCGTTCTGCTTGAGGGTCAGTCGTGCTACCAATGAGAACGTCGACGAGGTCAGAAGCCCGATGATAAAGCCGATCGGCTTCCGAATACTGGCCGTCGGCTATCTTGAGTTCTGCAAGCGATTCGAGACGGCGAGGCATCAGCCAGATTTCCGGCGTGTTTTGAGTGATCGACAGCCCGCGTGCCAGGTGGCGCTCAGCCATTTCGTTTTCGCCGCGTTGCCGAAAGATGTCGGCTAGCCTAAACTGAACGTCGGCAGAGAGACGGGTGAAATTACCTTTGGTAGCGAGCTGTTCGGCGACACTAAGGGTTTGAATCGCTTGGGCCTGGCGTTTCGTTTCTTCCTGGATAGTTGCCAACGTAATCAGAGCTTGCGCCTCTTTAACCTTCTTTTCTCGAAGGGCTGATTCCCTGATGATTGATCGACCGAGCGTCTCCGCTTTATTAAATTGTTTGAGATCGACAAGAGTCTCCATCATGTATTCATTTGTCACGAAGGCATATCCAGCTTCAGGATGCGTTCGCACAAGATCAGCAGCCTTTGTTAGGTCGTCAAGAGCTTGGTCATCTTGGTGAGCGAGCCGCAGCGCCGCACCGATGGCCGTCAGGTATCGAATCTGACCACCGACGTCATTTGTTTTCTGTGTAGTTGCAAGGGCGGTGGCAATCAACACACGGCCTTTTGAGATATTTCCGAGCAAAAACTCAGAAAAGCTTCTCTCTCCCGGCGCACGGTTCGCCCACAGCTTGTTATTCTGTGCCTTGGCCAATCGCTCGATTTCTTCCCAGTCGTTCCGAGAGTTTTGAGCGTTCAATTCAAGGTCGACGTCAGCTTTTGCGATGAAGCTGAAGAGTAAGAGGTCTGGATCGCGTTGTACTTCCGGCGTTTGGATGATCTGCTGAAGTTCTCCCCGGACTTCCGCGAGGGAGTGATCTTCCATCGTGGCGCGGAGAACTCCAATTTTCGCGTAAAGAGCGTTGCGCCGGTCATGTTCGGTCGTAAGTAGCTTTTGAGCTTCTTTGAATTCCCCCGCTGCGTCTGCCCAATTGAACCAGTCGGCGTGCTTTATCGCCTGTTGGAGAATCGCTTTACCTGAAGGTAGCGGAGAGTGCGGAGCGGCAGCTACAGACCTGATCCCGCAAAGTGATGCTATCAATATGCCGACACTAACAGCCGGCACATTCATCCGGCAAAAGCTTAATCCGTTCATTCCTGCCCTTCGTCTCGCCTTCGAGGTGGCCCCTGTTATATAGCGGACAAAATCTTCTCAAAACGTTGAAGCCGCAGAAATATTTATTTCAGTCGATCAATTTTCGGACGAGGGCATTGTTAAAAGTACGTATGGAAAGGTCGATTTACGTTTGAACAATTGCAGACCAGTCGAGTTCCCCATTACCCTCCGGAGGTCTGCGCGAATTGGCGGCGCGCCCCCAAACACCGGACACTATACTGGTCCTGACCTCTTGCTTAGGCTAGGTCGCCATGCGTGGTCTGGGCGACGGCGTATGACGAACGAACTTCTCCGAGTCAATAATTATTGCAGATCACGTAACACTCTGGACGTTACGCCTGCTTTTCGATAACACATGCAAGGAAGGGGAAAACGCCTTCTCCCCTCGCGTGAGCCCCATCTCACGCGCCCCTCTTCAGCGGGGACCCCCGCAACGCCCCATAAGCGCTAACTTAAGCCTTTGGATCCCACTTCGGCCAGCAAGCCGAGCTGTGCCCTACTTCGGCTGGGGACGGACCGTCATCTACTGTGCCTGCGGTCTGAACGGGTAATGTTGCCAGATGGCGAACACACGCCAGTCGTTGACCGCCGCTGAACGACAAGCGAACGGTAGCTTGCCGTAAGTTGTTAGGAGCTACCTGCTCGGCGAACTGCAGATATTTCACCGGCTTGGCCTAGATCTTGTTTGTTTGTAGATTCCACGATGAATATCCACCGGCGAAGTAGTCGGGTATCCGAATGTATGGGTCGTACCAGATACCACCTTTCGGCGAGGCTGTAGAAGGTGTCATCACTTCCGGTTCAGAGAGGCTGTCTGGGAGACAAAGCCATGCCAGGATCACGTGGTAAAAGTAATAGGAGAGCCCATCATACGAGGTGGTGATGCTGTCTCGGTCGGAGAACCAGCCCACCGTTCGCGCACCAGCACCTTTGACGAATACCCAGCTCACATACGCTGCAAACAGTGACGCGAGGTATACATTCTTGAAATGCTTCAGGTTGAAGTTCTTCGCTTGTACCTTCTGCTTCAGCTCTTTGAACCGCTTGTAAAGATTGCTATGTTGATCAAGGTTCGGCCAACTATCAATCATCGAGACAATGTGTTCGAAATCTGCCCGAAGCACAGCTAGCTCCTCGTCGCCATTTGCTCCGAACAGTGGTCGCTTCCGGTCTACGATAAAGTTGAACTGGAAATGTCCCCCATCGCGAAGGTACTGGACCGCGCTAGCATCAAGCTTACTTACATCCTTCCAGTCCTTGGCTAGTGCGGCAACGATACTCGATTTCAGCTTGTCGAAGTCAGGGCCGCCGGGAAACGCTGTGTATGCAAAGCAGTCATTGAATTTCCGTTTGTTACCCAAACAGTAGTCGCTTGTGATGACCCACCGCTGCTTATGTTTGAGAGAGGCAATGTAACAGGTGAGGTCAGAAGTGATACTGCCGTTGAAGGTGCCATCGAGTGCCGCGGCGAGACCTTCTGTTGTGAACGTTGGCATAGCAGAGTTCAGTTAGACTTCTCCATTATCGGACGGCGAAGGTCTTGTTCAACCACGATCCGATACTTGGCGGATACACATCATCCAGAAACTACTCAGACCTTAAGTTAGCGCTTGTGGGGCTACGCCCCGTCTTTACTAGGCTGTTCAGTTTCTGTCCTCTAGGATTCCTCATTTTAGCTCCGGGGTAAAGGCCATGCGTACTTGATGACTTTGGCGATTCTTTTTCCAAAACCACGAAAAAGAATCGCCAAAGCCTTTCCCGGGAAAGCAGACCTTGACTCCCTCCGCTGAGAGGACTGGCGTCCAGAGGACAGAAAGGTAGTTATGAAGAAGGAATCACTACTCGATTTTCCAACTGAAGTTTGGGATGGATTATGCTCATTCGAAACCGCAAAATTGTGGACCAGTGGAGGACGCGCTTTGCATTTGCAGGTATTCGACTGCGGCATATTTTCGGCGATTCTCATGGTCCGTTCAGACTGGTACTCACAACAGGTTTACAGGCGCGAATTAGCCTACACTCCTTTTCACCAAACCTCCGCCCAAGCAATCCGCTGGTGCAAGCAATTCATCAGAGATTGGTGCCAATGCGAGGCAGACGATCAGGAGGAAGCTCTCGATGCCGCGTGGGAACGCGGTGACTTCGATGTGGATTGATTCGGGGAGAAATCCCCAATGCCAATAAGGAAGCGCTCCGCGCTCCACTTGTCATCCCTTCCGTCTGAACCCTAAACTCCCATAAACCAACATTCATAACGGGGAGACGAAATGCCGTCCCCACGCCGCAGCCCAAAAACAAGGTCTATGTCTCCCATCCTCAGCGCGATGTTCCTGTGGTGGCGCTTCGCGCAACGATTACTTGACTCCGGCAAGGGTGTTCACGCTTCGGCCACCGCCTTTTCTTTCGGGTGCATCGCGCGGCCAGCTCACCGAAGCAACAACTTCTTTTTGACTTCCCCTCGCACAAACCGCGAGGCAAAAAAAGTTGATTGCACGGCAAGCACTCAGGCCGCGCCAAACCATGCCCCGAAAGGCGGTAGCCGAGCCTTTCCACCCTCCGCCGGGGGTGCTGTTGGGAACAGAAAGGCAAAGCACAAGCTTCGTTCTTAATAACAGCGGTTGGCTTACGCGCACCGCTGAAAGGAAGGAAAACAAGGAGACATCATGAAAACCATTGCCAAGATCATCAACATTTTCGGAGGCGCAAACAAGCTTTACGCTTCCATCGAAAACTCACCATTTATGCGCCTTGTCATCGAAGACATTGGCACAGGACCACGCGGCTATCAGGCTATCAGCGTAGCTCACTACTTCGAGCAAAACGGCGACCTCTGCCAAGACCCAGAAATGTGCTTCGAACTGGTGCCCCAGGCCGGACATATCGCCTATGAGCCGTTCCTGTTCCAGCAGGCCATCCCCCCGATCTACCAGGAGGTTTTCGAGAACGGCCCGGCTTCCGAAAATCTCCGGCTGAGACGCCAGCTCACCCTATTCGCGAAGATGTGGGACCGCAACCTCCAAGAGCAAGGCTTCGTCACCGCAGCCGCTCAACAACAAGCCAACAAAACTCAGGAGGCGAAGGCGTAAGCCCTCCCTCTTATTCCATTGACTGCACAAACTTCAGAAAGGAACTTATCATGTTCAACCTTAATCGCATCACTCTGATCGGCAACACTGGAGGCGAAGCCAAAACCGTCCAGAATGGCCCTACCACTCTTTCGCTTGCCACCAATGTCACTTGGACTGACAAACAGACTAGCGAACGCCGCACGCGTACGGAATGGCACCAGCTTGTGATCTGGAACGCGCTAGGCAAATGGGCAGCCACCCTTCCGAAAGGCACGCCGCTTTTTGTAGAAGGCGAGTTGGTGTATGAACGCTATCCGCGCAAGATCGAAGCAACCGTCGGAAAGAAGACCGCAGAAGTCGAAGTCACGATGACGGTAGCCAAGATCAAAGTGCAACGCTTGATCCGGTTGGAATCGGGAACCGATATCCCCGGCGAGCCGACCGAAAGCACAGGAGACGCGCTCTAAGCGAAGCCCAACAGGGAAGGTGAAAAGCCTTCCGCCTCGCTCCAACTGCGGGGACATTTGTTGAAAGGACACAACAAAGAATGAACACTCAAGCATCCTCCTCCGAAATCGCTTCTCAGGCTCTCGCTACGCTCACCGAAGCCCTCCAAGCAGGTAAAAGCGAAGCGCTCACCGCCTATCTCAAAGTCATGGCCCGCTTCAGAAAATACAGTTGGACCAACTGCCTTTTGATCGCCATCCAGCGACCGGCAGCAACTCACGTCGCCGGCTTTCATAAGTGGCTGGAGTTAGGTCGTCATGTCCGCAAGGAAGAAAAAGGCATCGCGATACTTGCCCCCGTCCTCTGCAAGTCTAAACGCACGAAAGATCAGCGCGAGTCAACCGATGAACGCAGCGAGAGCACTACGGAGCGCCACTTAGTTGCTTTTCGTAAAGCTTATGTGTTCGATGTCGATCAAACGGATGGGGATGACCTCCCAGCGTTTGCCACAGTTCAAGGCGACCCGCAGCACCATCTTGAGAATCTCAAGGCTTTTGTTGCTGCGCAAGATATCACACTTGATTACAACCCCGCTATTGCTCCCGCCAAGGGACTCTCCCAAGGTGGAAAGATCACGCTGCTGCCAAACATGGCAAGCGCCGAGGAATTCTCAACTCTTATCCACGAGGTCGCCCACGAGCGGATGCATAAAACCGAACGTCGGGCGCAAACAACCAGGACCATCCGCGAAACCGAAGCTGAAGCTGTTGCCTTTGTTGTCTGTCACGCCATCGGCCTCGACACGAACACCGCAGCCGCCGATTACATAGCTCTTTATGCCGGAGACGCCATCACCCTTTCGGCGTCTCTCCAATTCATTCAATCCACCGCTGCCGACATTCTCACCACCCTTCAGGGCGGTGAGAATGCTGCGCAGTAAACCGCAACCTTCAGACCTCACAAGGAGAACAGATCATGAACACCATCGAATCGTTAGAAACTCTCGAAATTCCACTGAACAAGCTACTCTCTTGGAATGACAATGTACGGACAACTGCAGCTGAGGAGGCAATCGGTGAACTGGCCGCTTCCATCGCTTCCGTTGGACTGCTGCAGGGCTTAGTTGTCGTGAAGCAGTCGCGCGGCAAATACACCGTTATCGCAGGGCGCCGAAGACTGCTGGCGCTTTCCCGACTCGCCGCAGATGGCACTGTGAAACAGACATGGCCCGTACCCTGTCGCGTTGCACCAAAGGAGGCAGACTTGCCGGAAATTAGCCTCACCGAGAATGTTGTCCGGGTGCCCATGCATCCCGCTGATGAGTTTGAAGCATTTCAACGCTTGATCAGTGCCGGCAAATCCGTCATCGATGTTGCCGCCCGTTTCGGCGTTACAGAAGCCGTTGTCAACCGTCGTCTGGTCTTAGCCCGAGTCAGCCCGCCACTATTAGCGCAGTACCGGGAAGGAAAACTCACTCTGGAATTGCTACAAGCGTTCACGCTGACGGACGATCATGCGGTACAGGAAGCGGTTTGGGAGCAATTGCAACCGTGGGACCGGAAGCCGCAAACTATTCGACGCATGCTCTCCCACGATGAGATCCCTGTCACGGATAAGCAGGTTCGATTCGTAGGTCTGAAAAAGTATGAGGTCGAAGGCGGAGCCATTCGCCGCGACCTATTTGCGGATGACGAAGGCGGCACTTATATCGCGGATCCCGCCAAACTGACTCGGCTTGTTAGCACCAAATTGCAGTCCATCGCGGACGACTTGCAAGCGGAAGGCTGGAAGTGGGTTACAGTGCAACCGGAAATCGATCAAATGTTTGTGAATCGGCACCGGCGTATGAACGCGCCGTTGCTTCCTTTGAACGCTGAAGCTGAGGCCGAACTGCAAGCGCTTGAAGCGGAGTGCGACTCTATCGCCGAGCGTTTCAACGAGGAACTGAGCGAGGAAGACGAGTGCGACGAAGACACCAGCGATGACGCGATGCAGGAGCCGATGCAGGAACTGGAGGAGAAAATCCGAGCGATCCGAGCAACCCGCAAGCGCGATTATTCCACCGAAGTCAAGGCTTCCTGCGGTGTTGTTGTTGGTGTCGGGCACAACGGGCAGCCCGAGTTTATCTATGGACTGCTGCGAAAGGAGGATGAATCGGCGCTTATGGAGGCCGACGAGAGTAGGGACGGGGTTGGACCCAAGCCCGCGTTAGACGAGATCGCGGAAGAATCTCCGGCTTATTCCGCTGCGCTCATTGAATCCCTCACGCAGTATAAGACTGCGGCAATCGCCGTCGAGCTAGCGCAACAACCGTCCATCGCCTTGGCCGCGTTGATCCACTCGCTCATCTTAAATGAGTTTGGCTTGGACCTACACTTCTATGGTGCGAAAAGTAGCTTGCAGGTGTCCAGTTGTCAGGCGGATCTCGCCGGAGCCAGCGGTTCTTCTGCGCTGGCTTTGCTCGATCAGATGAAAATCGACTGGGCAAAACAGTTCCCGGCAACCCCAACCGCTCTTTGGGCATGGTGTTTGGAGCAACCGCAGGGCAAGTTGCTTGAAATGCTTGCATACTGCATTGCACGGACCCTCCATGGTGTTCAATTCAAGACTGATAGCAATCCGGCTCGTTTGCAGCATGTGGATGCGTTGGCTTGCGCCCTTGGTTGCGATATGAGGAAATGGTTCACGCCCACCGCAGAGAATTTCTTTCTTCGCGTGCCTAAATCCAAAATTGCGGATGCGTTGGCGGAAGCTGGAAAGCCGTTGACCATGAATGGACTCAAGCGTAAAAAGGTCGAACTGGCCGCTCAGGCCGAAGCCCAACTCGCTGGCACAGGTTGGTTGCCGGAACAAGTGAGAATCGCCGCACAAGTTGATGCACCACAGGCGAGCATGGAGGCCTGAAGCTGGGATGTTTATGGTGACCCCATTATCAAGACCATTTTGTGCCTTCAAACTTAATAATGTCCGGGTCTGACTTTGTGTTTGGGGACGGCATTGATGCCGCCCCCCTGCCATTCCGGCGCTCGGGTCGCATCCCTGCGGAGCCCTATCTTCCGTTCAAGTGCTTCCAGTATAAGACGATCATTCCGGCCCAAAGCGATAAATCCCAGGGTTTCGGGGACAGAGTCCCCGAATTCGGCAACGCCGTTTTCTTTTTGCTCCGTGAAGCGCAGCGTTGATCCAGTTTCTCTTGACCTGCAGATGTCTGATGAACTGCAGCTTGGCGGCTATAGGCTTCTGGACTTCTAAATAACATTACTACACTAGTTCAGCTATTCCTCAGAAAATTCTGAGAGATATTTGACTCTGGGGCACTTCTTGTCTGGAAGTCTCTTTTCGGAAAACGTATGATAAACACTCGCCCACTGTTTAGTCTATTCTCGCCTGATCTAGCTATCGATCTAGGAACGGCCAATACTTTGATTCATGTTAACGGCCAAGGAGTGGTGCTGAATGAGCCGTCTGTTGTTGCTATCAATCGGAACACCAGAGAAGTGGAAGCGGTCGGTACCGAAGCCAGGGAAATGTTAGGCCGAACTCCGGCCAATCTGGCAGTTATTAAACCCCTCCGGGATGGTGTGATTGCTGATTTTAAACTGGCCGAAAAGATGTTAAGCCACTTTATTCTCAAAGCCCACAAAAGAAAACGATTGGTTCGCCCTCGCATGGTCATCGGTGTACCCGGCGAAACGACCCAGGTCGAGAGAAGCGCTTTCCTCGACGCAGCCCTTCGAGCGAAGGCGAGCGAGGTCTATTTAATAGAACAGACAGTTATGGCAGCGCTGGGCGCCGGACTTGCTATCGAGGAGCCCTGCGGAAATATGGTGGTGGATATCGGAGGCGGCACCTGCGATATCGGATTGATCTCCCTTTCCGGCATTGTGCATTCACAGTCATTGAGAGTAGCCGGTAACGGAATGGATGACGTTATTATGCTTTACATCAAACGTCAACATAACTTACTCATAGGAGAACGAATGGCCGAGAGAATCAAGACCGAAGTCGGCTCCGCAGAGGCCCTGGAGCAGAGCCGGACCGTAGAGGTAAAAGGCCGAAGTTTGCTGGATGGCTTGCCGAAAACGATTATAGTCACCGATGGCGAGATTCGGAACGCTCTTCGCGAGAGTGTCGCCAGCATTGTCGCGGCCATCCGGTCGGCCCTTGAACGCACTCCGCCCGAGTTAAGCGCCGACATTTCGCAACGCGGCATCGTCTTAACAGGCGGAGGTTCGTTGCTGCATAACCTGGACAAGAAAATCCATTCTGAAACAGGATTGCCAGTCTGTTTGGCTGAATGTCCTCTCCTGACCGTTGTTCACGGAGCGGGAAAGATGCTCACAAACTCCAAACTCCTTCGACGGGTATCCATCAATTAGAAATCAGCGGAATTACCGGTGAAGACTGTCATCCACTGGGAAAGATTCTAATTTTCGAGTTGTGCCGAATACTACTGCTAGGGCTAAGAACGTGAGCCGCCTTATTATGGGCATGAGGTAAATGAAGCTGTCGGCCTAGAGAATTATTCCTGGTAAATTCCTTGACGTCGCGTTCGGAATTTATGGCGCATTTGCACGCCCGGAAGATCTGACAAAAGATCTTGCAACAAATCCGAAATTACTCATTTACACACTGCATGCTGGAACTATATTGTTTTCCCTCTGGTGAGGAGTCCTCCGATGGAGCCTGAAACTGTTGAAGCGAGGAGGAAAGCCGGATTAGATCCGCCGATTGAGCCAAGGCTTCCACACACTCCGCATCGAGAGCATGCGGGGTCTCCTTCAACATGATCTTCGTCACCTGTTCTCGCGGCAAAGCGTTCCGGTATGGACGGGTGGCCGACAGAGCATCATAAACGTCTGCGACGGCCAGAATGCGGGCCGGTAAGGATAGTTGAGAAGCCCCTAAGCCTTGGAAGTAGCCAGACCCATCTAATCGCTCATGGTGTGCCGCCGCCACATAGGCCTGATACTCAAATCCGGGAATACGCCGTAAAATCTCGTAGGTGTAAAAAGGGTGAAGATTCACACTCATCCGTTCTTCCTCCGTGAGCCGTCCTGGTTTATCCAAAATGGAATTGGACACGCCTAGCTTGCCGATGTCGTGTAGCAAGGCCGCGCGGTGCAATAGTCGGAGCTCCCCGGTATCCAGACTAAGACATCGCCCAATTTGGACCGCAGCCGCCGCAACTCCTCGGGAATGGCGATAGGTAAAGGGTGATTTCGTATCGATCACCTCCGAAAAAGCGAGGCAGAGTGAGTCTATTCGTTCTTCTGTTAAGGGAAGCCCGTCTTGGCCCCACTTCTCCTGGTATGGGTGCGGCGAGCCAGAACTGCTGTCCAACTCCGTCCATAACTCATTGCGGTGGGAAAGCGATTCTGCTGCTTTGATCACTTGCGGATCAAACCACCGCCGATTGCGTTGTTGTAGAACTTCCAGAGCCGCCGTGGGTCCCTGTTGTGTATAAAAGACTTCGAGCGTTTGAGCCACATTGAGAATGCGTGATAGTAGCGGAATTCTTTCGCCTTTGAGTCCTTGTGGATGTCCTTTTCCATCCCAATGCTCGTCCAGGCTAAAGATGGCGGCCGATGTGTCCTGTGACAAGCCGATGTGGCGGGCAATGGAAGCTCCTCGTTCACACCGAATTTGCACCATCTCTCGTGCATGTCGCTTCTGACGAGCGATCACTCGCGACAGGGCGGCTACTCGTTTGCAAATGGGCTGCCCAGCACCAACATGATCGAGCGCGTACCGGAGAGATTCCCAACTGGCACGGGTCCAATCCGTGGTCTTCACATTTCGTTTCGCCTCGATCTCATCGGCCTGCAAAATATGATGAAGACGAGAGGCATTACTGCTGCAACCTGCATCCTTGAAGAGAAGTGCGTAGTAAAGCGATCTCTGTTGAGCCGGGCTCAGGCCGATTTCTTGGCCAATGCGCATCCCCAAGGCGCAACTTCGCATAGCGTGGCCCATCGGTTGTCCCTCCGTGAGATCCAACGCATAAGAAAAAGCGCCGATAATGTCAGAGAGATGAATCACTTTCGGCGCAGGGGAACTCGATGTAACGTAAACATCCCGTATCGACCAAAGATTGCTCCAATTTCCGGTGGCCATCATACTTTGTCTTATCGGCAGTTTTCCGATTCTTCACGCTCCATTTCCCCTTGAAAAGAGCGAGTTACTTACCAAAAACTCCCTCTAACTTTTTTGAGAAAATATTACAAGGGTTTCTAAGTCACCGAAAGTGGCGGTTCATACATCCGCCGACTCCATGCTTGCATGTCAATAGTGGCGCACCGATAGTATCTTAGCTTAGGTCACATACTGATCGCTGCTGTCGGACTCGATCAAAGTGAGTGTGCCTTCTTCCTCTAACGTCCTTGCAGCGGAAATGATTTCCTGTTGTGCCTTCCCGACGTCTTTCATCCGGACAGGACCTAACGCCTCCATATCTTCGCGCATCATCTCGGCAGCGCGCTTGGACATTACGTCAAGAAAATGATTCTTGACGGCATCGCTGGTGCCTTTCAAAGCGATCGCGATTACTCTGCGGTCCACGCGCTCCAAAAGTTCGCGAATACCCCGCTGGTCGACTTTGATGAGATCTTCGAAGACAAACATGAGATTGCGGATGCTCTCGCCGAGCACGAGATCGGTGGCGCCTATCCTTTCCAAGATGTTTTTGCTCTCATCTTGGTCCAGACGGTTTAACATCTCGGCTACCGCATGAACACCACCCACCGTCTCTCTCGTATTGCCACCGAGAGCAGCCATTTTATCGCCGAGGATACCAACAATTTTGGCGATGACTTCCGGTGAGATTCGATCCAAACTCGCCATGCGGCCAGCGATTTCCGCCCGTACGTCTAATGGTAAATAGCCGAGCAGCTTTGCCGCTTGTGCCGGTCCTATGTGCGCGAGAATAATAGCGATTGTTTGTGGATGCTCAGACTGTATCAAATTTACAAGTTGCTGAGGGTCTGCCTTCTGCAAAGCATCGAAGCTTACGCTATCCATGCTTAAGGTCTTCGCGAGGCGGTCCATCAGACTCGTTGCATGTTCTGCGCCGAAAGCTGCCGTTAAGATCTTCCGGGCATAGTCAATTCCACCCTTCAGGACGTAATCTTGGGCGATGATCATCTCATAAAACTCGGACAATACCGATTCCGCTAGTTCGCTGGGAATTGCCGGAACTTTGGCGATCTCCCGCCCGATCCGCTGCACTTCTGCCTCATCCATTTGCTGCAGGACTGCCGCGCTGGCTTCTTCTTTGAGAACGACCATCAGAATGGCAGCTTTTTGCACTCCCTTCAGCGCGGCGGACGATTTCGAAGCGGCGGACGGTGACCTTTTAGCAGCAAGAGCCATATCGAAGAAAGTTATGTGAGCAGAGCCTTCTTCTCAAAAAGTCTAGCCGGTTCAAAAGAGCTTTATCCCATTGCCGGTAGAAACGCCGCCTTGGAGTCGGTTATTCTTTCCAGGAGAGCCTGCTTGTCCCATGAACTCGGGATCGAATGAGCCCGCCTTGCCGCACAGCTCCTTTACTGGCATTGGCGCCTTGAAGCAATTAGCCCGTCCAAGTCGCGCAAGCATAGCGCGAACCGGCGGCACACCATAGGCGATTTCCGGATACTCTCCGAGATCGACAGCATAAAGTGGTATCGTTCAGTTAGGCGTCCGGGTACTTCTCGTCCAGCATGTTCTCAAGACAGCGTCTGGCGAGCATCCGATCCCCGGAGGACTATGCGTTTGTGCCGGGAACTTACGGTCGAAGCATGGTTTCCAATTCAGGATACTCGCCCATATTCGTTAGCTTTTCCAGGAAAAGCCGACTCGATGCTTCCGCCTCCGAGGTTCTATTGCGCAGCTCCTCGCAGCGTTCAGACGCTTCGCTGAGTTCACGATAGAGAAACCGTGTCTCGAGAAGATTTCGCGTCCGCAGGAGGAGTTCACAGCGTTCAATCGGTTTGGTGACAAAGTCGTTAGCCCCGAGAGCAAGTGCTTTCAACTTCGTTCCTGGTGTAACATCCGCGGTGAGGACGAGAATCGGCACGTATATTCCTTCCTCCGGTCTCTCCTTGGCAAAGTGTTCCAGCAGGTCGAAACCGGTTGGCTCCGGCATGTGTAAGTCCAGAAAAACAAGGTCCGGAGACAATTGCTTGTACAGCGGCACCGCCTTTCGGGAATCTGTCGTTCCATGGATATTTACATAACCGGCTTGCCTCAACAGGCGTTCGAGAACGACGACGTTACTATCTTCGTCATCCACCATCAGAATACGGGACGAATTGGTGATTCGGGTTTTAAGGTTCAAGCGACTCTCCTAAGTTGTTGGTGATACGTAAAAACAATGGGCCTCGTGCATGCTAGAGAAGGCCCACAATTGTGTCCAGAAATGGGCGAACCTGGAGTGGTTTGTCAAGACAACTATGGGCACCGGCATCGAGCGCGCGGCATTTCATGTCATCAGTCAAGTCTGCACTCACGATCACAATAGGAGTTTGCCGCGTGCTCATCTGCCTCCGCAGTTCCTTCAGGACTTCTATTCCGTCCATGTCGGGCAGTTGAAGATCCAAAAGCACCAGCTCCGGCGCGTGTCCTAGGGCCATTTCTATCCCAGTGCGACCCCGTTCGGCCGAGACAAGCTCGTAACCTGGCAGCCGGCCGAAGATGGTTCCGATTTGACGGAAAGTGGCGGGATCATCCTGTATGCAAAGGACCGTGGCAAGACCCACGTCGAAGCTGGCGCCGGCACCGGCTACGTCGCTGCTTGACCGTAAGAAATTAATCTCGGTGTGTTGTTCGGCCATGCTCAAAGAAGTCTCGGTCCAAAACACGCTTCCCTTTCCTACTTCGGATGCGACACCGATACGTCCGCCCATAGCCGTCATCAGGCGCTGGGAATAAGCAAGGCCGATCCCTGTTCCTTCAATCCCGGAACGTTCGGCACCCAGGCGTTCAAAGGGAACGAAAAGTTTACTCAACTGCTCAGGGGCAAGGCCGGGACCTGTGTCGGCGACTTTGACATGCAGGTTACATCCCTCCGTCTCTTCAAACGATACTTTGACCTGGCCTCCTTCGTGGTTGTACTTGACGGCGTTTCCCAGGAGATTGACAAACACCTGCATCAAACGCTGACGATCAGCGTCAATGTACCAGCGCACGTCGGACGGCAGCGGCGCAACAAGGTCGATTTTGCGCTGAGCTGCTAAGGGGGTCATTAACTCGATAGCCGATTGCATCACCTCGAATGGCCGGAGATGCTCAATTTGGAGATTGAGGCGGCCGGCTTCAATGCGCGAAATATCGAGCACTTCATTGATCAAGCCGAGTAGGTGCCGGGCCGCCTTCAGAATCCGCATAATGGCATCCCGTTGCTCGGAAGTGAGTGCCTCGTCTTCCAGCAATTGTGCAAACCCCAAAATCGCGTTCATGGGAGTCCGCAATTCATGGCTCATGCGAGAGAGAAAATCGCTTTTAGCACGGTTTGCCGTCTCTGCTTCGTCCTTGGCCCGGCGCAGTGCCTCCCGGGAGCTCTTTTGCTCGGTAACGTCGCGGAAGACCAGAAATCCACCTCGGGGAAAACCGTCATCGTCCACCATCGGCCGTGCCGTTCCGTTCAGCCAAAAACCCTCGGGCCGCAGGGGCGTTTTGACAAACAACTCCAATCCATCGACAGTTTCCCCTTGAATAGCTCTGATCAAAGGTATTTGACCAGGGGGGCAAGGCGTCCGCTGGTCCGATAGATACAAGGTGAATCCGAGATTTGCCAGCTTATTTGCATCGGGTACTGTGGACGCGCATTGCTCACCGAGCAAGCCTGCGGCCGCCGGGTTATAGAGTACGATGTCACCCTTTTCATCGACCGCAATGATGCCTTCCGCCATGCTGGTAACGATCGAGTTCACGAGACGAGTTTGGTGCCGTAGTGCTTCTGCAGAGCGCCGCAAGTCTTCGGATTGTCTTTCCACGGTGCCTTGGCTAATGGCACGCTCCGTGAGATCGCGGAAGGTTATCACCGCCCCGAGATGAACTCCGCTATCGAAAACCTGGTGAGAACAGCATTCTACTGGAAAGCGGGAGCCATCGGTTCGCTGGAAAACATCTTCTCTGGGCTCCTGAGAAGCCATCGGACCTTCCGGCGAGTCATCATGCAACTCGTGCATATTCTTCCCCAAAGCTTCGCCAAACCGGTAACCCAGCATGCGGCAGGCGGCGCGATTCATGAACGTGCAGCGACCCTCGGAGTCAACCTGATAAATGCCTTCGGCAATAGAATCAAGGACGCGCAGCCGTGCCCGGGCTAATTGGTCTAAATGGATGTTTTCAACGGCAATGGATTCGACGTTGTTGGAAGGGAATGCCGCCGTTTCGCGGTCGAGAATACCTTCTCCAGGAAATGATTCGGATGCACAAAACGAATTCATGAGCAGATACCGTGATCAATCTTTGACTTCCGCGACCTGTACTAACGTGACCCACAGCGGGCCAGCTTCGCCGCAAAATGAAAAGCGAGCGGTTTGATTTGACCCGCAGATTCGATACGCGTAGTCGGGGCCCTCCAGAACAGATGGCATGGAAAGAGATACTCCCGGCGGAAGCACCGACTTCATATTGCCCCCAATCATGTTGATCACCTCGCCCATGGCGTCGCGAGTGTCGTCATCCATGTAAACCGGTTGCGGAATATCCATCAAGCATTCGGTAAAGAATCGAGCCTGGTCTTCGCTGCACTCCAGAACAACCGCACCCTTCCACGCACCGGCAAAGAAGATTGCAGAAGTGACTACGTTTGTTTGGGGGCGGTAGTCGTCCGAGGACTCCTGAATCTGGTAGCGAAGCATGGTCTCAAACACATTCTGGACGATCTGCGCGGTCATCGTCTCATACGTTGAGGTTTCAAAAATACTTGTCATTGTCTTTTCTCTTAGAGAGCTTCGTAGAAAACGGATTGTCCGAAGACACGTCTTGCAAACCGGTCGTCGAGATTGAGTGTGGTTTCGGCGGACCCGAGCAGCAGAAGACCTTGCGTGTTCAGGACGCCTCGAATCTCTCCCAGGATTTGTTTCTTCGTCTTCACGTCGAAATAAATGAGAACGTTCCGGCAAAGGACGAGATCGAACGGTCCAAGTCCTCGCATGCTCTGCCGGAGATCGAACGTCCGAAACGATACCATGCGCCGCACTTCGTCTTTCACTTGCCACTCCAGTCCAGCGCGTTGGAAATACTTCACCAGGTACTTAGCGGGGAGCCCGCGGTTCACTTCGAGCTGAATATAGCGACCCGCTCGCGCGTGTTCGAGAATCTGGCCGTTGAGGTCGGTACCGGTTATCCGGATATTCCATCCCAGCAATCCCATTTCCAATAACAGGATCGCCAGACTGTAGGCTTCCTGGCCGCTGGAGGCCGCAGCCGACCAGATATGGAGGGTTCGCGACAGTCGCCGATTCTCGACTAGAGCAGGCAATACTTTATCCCGCAGGGTATCGAACACTGGCACGTCGCGAAAAAACAGCGTCTCATTGGTGGTCATGGCTTCGACCACCTGCTGCCGGAGCGGAGTATTTCCACCGGCCCGCAACCTTGCGCATAACTCGTCGAGCGTTCCCAGCTTCTCTTTCTTTACGATCGGCAGGAGACGGGCCTCGATCAGATAGTGCTTGGTTTCGTCCAGCACAATTCCGGAGTCAGTGTAGATTCGTTCCTGCAGGAATGCGTAGTTTCCAGGAGAAATCTGCGCTGGCTGCGCAGTGATCTTTGTAATTGTTTCAGCTATCGTATTCATTGTTTGCCGACCATCAGACTTGCTTGAGAATTTCGGGGACTACGCAACTTACATCGACCGTGGCGTTGGCCAGCCCCGCTTTCACTACGCAGCCGGGCATTCCCCAGACAACACTGCTCGCCTCATCCTGCGCAATCACGTAAGCTCCTGCCCGCTTTAGGACTTCGGTACCGCGGAGGCCGTCGTTACCCATGCCTGTGAGCATGACGGCAATGGTTGCGCCGCCATAGATTTCAGCGACGGAACGAAACATCACGTCGACGGCTGGACGGCAAGAATTTTCGGGCGGTTCCTGATCCATTGTCGCGATGGCGCTGCTTTCTTTTTTGCGCACGCGCATGTGATATCCACCGGCCGCCACAAGTGCCTTCCCCGGCTCCAGACGGCTTCCCTCCGTAACCTCTTCGACACGGATACTGGAGATCGCAGCCAGCCTCTCGGCGAGAAAACGCGTGAAGAGCGGCGGCATGTGCTGCACGATCAGGATGGGAAGATTAAAGTTTTTAGGAAACATCGGCATCACTTCCGCTAGCGCATTGGGCCCTCCTGTGGAGACGCCGATCACGACAATGCGCCGTCCCATCATGGCCGCGCGAGACTGTACCGGCGCGGATACGGGAGGGGCTACGGGCGTCGCTATCGCAGGCTTCAGTGGCGCTGGTTTGTCCACCGCGCCGATTTGGAAGAATTGCTTTATTTTTGGCACCAACTCGGACCGTAAGGACGCCATCGACTTCTCAAGCGATCCGGCATTCGCCGCCTTGGTCACGTAGTCACTCGCGCCCAGTGACAGTGCATCCAGCGTCGCCGCTGCGCCGCGGTCGGTAAGCGTGCTGAACATGATCACCGGTAGTTCCGGATAGAGCTTGCGAATCTGGCGCAGGGTCTCGAACCCATCCATCTCCGGCATTTCAATATCGAGGGTGATGAGATCCGGTTTGAGTTGCGGAATCCGCTGCAGCGCAATAATTCCATTCGGAGCTACGCCCACAACTTCCAGTTGATTATCCTCGGCAAGCGCGTGCGTGACCAGCCGTCGAATCACAACCGAATCATCGACGACAAGCACACGAATACGGCTGTTCGAAGGAAGGACCTTCATCCGAAGCTTGGAAAAAGTGAACATATTGACTACTCGAGAACGCCCATCAAACGGAGCTTACAGGCGATGATTTCATCCGTGAAGGGCTTCATAACGTACTCATTTGCTCCCGCTTCTAGAGCGCTAATCATTTGGTTTGTTTCGGTTTCTGTCGTCACCATCATGAGTGGTACATCCGCGTAGGAGGACATACAACGTAGACGTTTTATAAATTCGAGACCGCTTACTTCGGGCATGTTCCAATCCACAAGAATGACTGATAGCGTGGGCGCTTGTTGGTCTAGAATTGCCAACGCTTCTTTGCCGTCTCCTGCCGTGCAGACGTCGTATCCGAGCTTATTCAGGCTTCGCGTGAGAATCATGCGAATAGCCTTGGAATCATCGATGACCATTGCTGTTGCCATAGCTTTGAAAATCCTGAGTTTTTCTTGAATTTGGGTTGCGCTGGTTCCAAGAATCCTCAATAACCGGTACGCCGTTGTTTAGAGTGATCCTAGGAATTTCCGCACAGGGTCATCGGGGCGCGATCACACCTTGGTGAATGCGCCCTGATAAACGGTTCCGTGCGTCAGCCCGTCGCCTGCGCTAGATTTTGAATCTCCCGACCAGCGTTTGTAGTTGAGACGCCATCTCGGATAAGGCTTTGGCGGCGGCCTGCGTATCGTTAGCGCCGGAAGTGGTATTTTGGGCTGCCTCAGCCACGCCAGAGATGTTATTAGTGATCTCGCCCGCTCCTCGCGCCGCCTCGCTGATATTGCGACCCATTTCGTTGGTTGTAGCCGTCTGTTCTTCGACAGCGGAGGCGATGGAATTCGAGATATCGCTGATCTGATTGATGATCGAACCGATTTCTCCGATCGCCTGTACCGCACTTGTGGTGTCGGATTGAATGGCGTCGATTTTCCGCCCGATTTCCTCGGTGGCTTTGGCAGTTTCTTTGGCCAGTTCTTTCACTTCGTTAGCGACCACGGCAAAGCCCTTTCCAGCTTCCCCGGCGCGTGCCGCTTCGATGGTCGCGTTCAAGGCAAGTAAATTGGTCTGCTGCGCAATCGACGTGATCACCTTAATTACCTTCCCGATTTCAACGCTCGACTCACCGAGCTTAGAGATCGTCTGGTTAGCAGTATCGGCCACAACGACCGCATTCTTGGCGACGCGCGCGCTCTCATTGGAGTTCTTGGCGATCTCCCGAATCGACTCAAGCATCTGCTCGCCTCCGGTCGCTACAATCGAGACGCTCTTGGAAACTTCTCCGCTGGCTCCGGAAACCACCTTCGCTTGCGTGGCAGTCTCCTCGGCATTGCCCGCCATCTGTTGACTAATGGCGGTGAGTTCTTCGGAGGAAGCTCCGACAGATTGAGCGTTCTGAAGAATCTGTTGAATGCTGTGACGAAGAGCCTTGAAGAAAGCCGTAAGTCCTTCACCCATTTGGCCGACCGCATCGCTGCCGCTGACCGTGAGTTCTTGGGTAAGATCCCCGTGGCTCGCGGCCTTCACGACGCCCAGGATTATGTCGACCTTCTTCTGCATGTCGATTTTAGCCTTGACCTGCTCAGTTACATCGGTGGCGTACTTGACTACCTTGAACGGTTTGCCGTTCATATCGAGAATCGGATTATATGAGGCCTGAATCCAGACTTCCTTGCCGCTCTTCCCGAATCGCTTGTATTCGGCCGTCTGGTACTCGCCTCGGTTCAGTTTGGACCAGAACTCTTTGTATTCGCTGCTCTGCTTGTATGCTTCGTCGACAAACAGGCTGTGATGCTTGCCTTTAATCTCGTCCAGCGTGTAGCCTAGAGTCTTCAGAAAATTCTCGTTGGCTGTGACGATTGTTCCATCCATGCGAAACTCGATGAAAGCTAAGGCTCGGCTGATCGCATCGAGTTGCATCGACGACTCAAGAGCTTTTTCTTTAGTCGATGTAACGTTACTCTGAATAGATATGAAGCGCTCGATCTGCCCATCTCCACCGAACACAGGATTGACTGCGAGCGACACCCAGTAAGATTCCCCATTCTTGGCGTAATTGAGGATCTCGGTATAAAACGATTTCCGGTGCTTAACCGCATCGCGGATTTGTTGCTTTGACTCTGCGCTGGTAGACTTGCCCTGCAACACATCGCCGGGCCGCTTGCCCTTGACCTCTTCGAAGGTATAGCCAGTCATTTTCGTGAAGCCTGGATTTGTATACTCGATAAGTTCGTTGCGATCGGTGATGATGACCGAGTTGTCTGTCTCGTTAGCCACAAGCGAGAGGATGGCGATCTCGTGCCTCTTTGCAACTTCGGCGGTAATGTCGCTCGCGTACTTGACCACCTTGAATGGCTTGCCGTTAAGATCGAGGATCGGATTATAGGAGGCCTGAATCCAGACTTCCTTGCCGCCTTTCCCGAACCGCTTATATTCGGCGGTCTGGTACTCGCCCCGGTTCAGTCTGGCCCAGAACTCTTTGTATTCGCTGCTCTGCTTGTATGCTTCATCGACAAACAGGCTGTGATGCTTGCCTTTAATCTCGTCCAGCGAATAGCCTAGCGTCTTCAGGAAGTTATCATTCGCCGTGAGGATAGTTCCATCCATGCGGAACTCGATCACGGCCTGAGACTTCCCGATCGCGGCGATCTGCCCCGTGTAGTCGGCATCAACGAGCTTCTGCTCGGTTACTTCCGTGGCGTACTTGACCACCTTGAATGGTTTGCCGTTAAGATCGAGGATCGGATTATAGGAGGCCTGAATCCAGACTTCCTTGCCGCCTTTCCCGAACCGCTTATATTCGGCGGTCTGGTACTCGCCCCGGTTCAGTCTGGCCCAGAACTCTTTGTATTCGCTGCTCTGCTTGTATGCTTCATCGACAAACAGGCTGTGATGCTTGCCTTTAATCTCGTCCAGCGAATAGCCTAGCGTCTTCAGGAAGTTATCGTTCGCCGTGAGGATAGTTCCATCCATGCGGAACTCGATCACGGCCTGAGACTTCCCGATCGCGGCGATCTGCCCCGTGTAGTCGGCATCAACGAGCTTCTGCTCGGTTACTTCCGTGGCGTACTTGACCACCTTGAATGGTTTGCCGTTAAGATCGAGGATCGGATTATAGGAGGCCTGAATCCAGACTTCCTTGCCGCCTTTCCCGAACCGCTTATATTCGGCGGTCTGGTACTCGCCCCGGTTCAGTCTGGCCCAGAACTCTTTGTATTCGCTGCTCTGCTTGTATGCTTCATCGACAAACAGGCTGTGATGCTTGCCTTTAATCTCGTCCAGCGAATAGCCTAGCGTCTTCAGGAAGTTATCATTCGCCGTGAGGATAGTTCCATCCATGCGGAACTCGATCACGGCCTGAGACTTCCCGATCGCGGCGATCTGCCCCGTGTAGTCGGCGTTCGCCAGTTTCTGTTCGGTCACATCGGTGGCGTACTTCACAATTTTGAAGGGCTTGCCGCTCGAATCGAAAATTGGATTGTAAGACGCCTGAATCCAGACCTCCCGGCCTCCCTTACCGAACCGCTTGTATTCGGCAGACTGATACTCGCCCCGGTTCAGCTTGGCCCAAAATTCCCGGTACTCGCTACCGCGCGCATAACCAGCATCAACAAACATGCTATGATGCTGCCCCTTAATTTCCTCCAGGGCGTAGCCCATCGCATTCAGGAAATTTTCATTCGCGGTCAGGATTGTGCCATCCATACGGAATTCGATCACCGCCTGTGACTTCCCAATCGCGGCAACGATTGCCTCTAGTTCGGCTCTCTCCGGTCCTTTCGCGATCCGGTGTCCATTCCGGACCGGCGGTTCCAGAACAGCAGTGCCCCTGTTAAATCTTCCGTTTGCCATACTCTCCGTTTCTCCTATTCCTTGTTCCTTGAACCGCGTGTCTGCGGATACTCTCTCTTATTCTTTCCTTATGCTTCCGCCTGAGTTTTCAGGGTCCGGTCTGTGTTCAGCACCAGCAGAAGCGTACCGTCCAGCTTGTAAACTCCATCGACCAGCACCCGTTGTGCCGCCGGCATGTTCACCGGTGGCGGTTCGTAACACGAATCACTCACCTCGATCACGTCACCAATTGCATCGACCAGCAGACTGACCGCACCCTCTTCCGACCGGACAACCATGTTCATTGGTTGTGCATCGGTATCCCGCGGCGCGAGCTTCAAGCGGCGCCTCATATCGATGGCAGTCACGATCTGGCCCCTTAGATTAATCAATCCCTCGATGATTTGGGGCGCTAGGGGCACGCACGTCATTTCTTGATACCGGAGCACTTCCTGAACTTTGAGCACCTCTATGCCAAAAAACATTCCATCGACGAAGAACGTGGCATACTGGCACCCACTGCCGATCCGGTCGAAAGAGGCAAGTGTCGGATGATGGTTCATTGGGTTTCTCCTTTAACTGGCAAGAGCCTCAACGCCCTGCCCGGCTCCTTCGAGTGCAAAAGCAAGCTTCTCTAGGGAGCGAAGCATCGAAGCGCGATCAAATTTTGTCAAGTACTCATCGAAGCCGGCATCTGCACCAGGAATTTGCCGCACGGTCTCCGTGCCGGCAGCCAGTGCAAGGACCGGTAGTGTGCTAAGGTTCGGGTTGCTTTTGACGGATGCAAGCAGTGTGGATGCACTGCCATCCGGCAGGTCGAGCGCTGCCATGATGACATCTATCTCGTGTCTGCCCAGTTTCTCCATAGCCTCACCCGCACTCGAAGCTTCTGTAACGTGATAGCCGGCGGTCTCGAGACTATTCCGTAGCAGGCTGCGCGAAAACGCGGAGGATTCAGCCACCAGCACAGTTGCCTGCTTGCGCCGCGATCTGGTTTGGTCAAACCATCCCTCCGCAGCTTGTTGAATGATGCTTTGCAAATCGAGAAAATCTGTAATCTTTTGACCAACAACGGCTGATCCCAATAAGCCCGGATGATCGCTTGGCCTCTTCATCGTCACTGTGTCTTCCACGATGTCGAGAATTTGGTCGACTACCAAGCCGATTCGCCGGTCAGCGTCAGAAAAGACGATCACCTGCGCCGGATCATTCGATAATGCGTCTCTAGAACTGGAGACGCCGAGAGCCTCTGCCAATGGAACCAGTGGAAGAATCTGTTCGCGGTATTGGATCACCGTACGCCCGGCAGCGCGTTCGAGCTTCGTCTGTGGAATTTCCTCTAGTCTCGCGACGAGTGAAAGCGGGACGGCAAGGCGCTCAAATTCACCTGCGCGGAACAGCAGTAACGCCTGTTTTTGAGTACTCTCATCAGCAACGGCGTGTTCGGCGTCGCCAACTGCTTGAGAACGCGACTCACCGGAAAGGGCTGTGCATTTCGCCAAGCCAAGCACATCTAGAATGAGAGCGACTCGACCGTCGCCCATAATAGTTGCTCCCGCATAGCAGGGAACCCCCTTTAGCTGTTTGCCTAACGGTTTGACAACAATTTCCTGTGTGTCATTGATGTTGTCGACCACTAGTCCGAACTGCCGGTCTTCCGCTTCCAGGACGATGATGTTAAACACATCGGGATGGCCATGGGCCTCATTTCCGCCGAGCTTCAAGGCATCATTTAGGAAAACCAGCGGCAGCAACTGCCCCCGGCGGCGGCACACGGGCGCGCCTTGAATCCACTCGATCTGCTTCGCCTTTTCGGCACCTTCGAGCCGTAAAAGCTCGATTAGACTCGCCTGTGGTATCACGAACCGTTCGCCGCCGGAAGTGACCACCAGCCCGGGGATAATCGCAAGCGTAAGAGGAATCCGAACTTTTACCGTCGTACCCTGACCGGGTCGGCTGACCAGATCCACGGCGCCGCCGATCTTCTCGATGTTTGTTTTGACGACATCCATCCCGACTCCGCGTCCTGAGATGTTCGACACCCGTGCTGCAGTGGAAAAACCGGGGAGGAAAACCAGATTCACCAGCTCAAAATCGCGCATTCGTTCGCCCTGTTCAGGCAGCAACAGGCCCTTCTCGATGGCCTTTCTTTTTACTCTCTGAGGATCGATGCCAGCCCCGTCATCGGCGATCTCAATGACCACGTTCCCACCTTCATGGAAGGCGCGCAACATCAGTTTCCCTTGCAGAGGCTTACCGGCCTTCGCTCTCGCGTCCGATTGCTCAATCCCGTGGTCGCAGGAGTTTCGTACGATATGCGTGAGGGGATCCTTGATCGCCTCAATGATGGTTTTGTCCAGTTCGGTTTCGGCACCCTCCATTTCGAGGCCGATTTGTTTACCACAGGCAGCTGCCAAGTCTCTCACAATCCGTGGCAGTTTGCTCCATACCATGCCGATCGGCTGCATGCGTGTCTTCATCACGCCCTCCTGCAACTCGGTCGTAATTAGGTTCAGGCGCTGGCTCGTGGCGTTCAGCCCGGCGTCTTCGTGGACAGCGTTGAATTGCAGAATCTGATTTCGTGCCAGCACGAGCTCGCCCACCAAATTCATGAGCTTGTCGAGCTGGCCGACGTCCACCCGAATCGTGGAATCCGCAACAGAGGCATTCTTTTGGGGGGCCAGGATGCTTTTGTCGGAAGCCGCTGGAGACTGTATACTTGGCTGCCGGACTTCCACGAGATCCGCTTCGTCTAGTGCGGGATCGGAGAGGACCGGCGTCGCGGCACGCTCAGGTTCTTTCGCGGACGAATCCTGCGCGGGGACCGCCGTCGCGGCATCTTTCTGCCGAGCAATAAGATCCTCGTAGCCTGTGCCGCTCTCGCGTGACGTCGCTTCAATGCTGGTGAGCTCCGTTTTGATCGCATCGACGGTTTCGAGGATTAAAGAAACCAACTCTTGCGTCAGGCCGCGCTCACCGTTGCGTACCTGGCTCAATATGTTCTCTGCGTGATGTGTAATCCGCTCTAGAACGCTGAAGCCCAGAAAGCCACAGGTGCCTTTGATGGTGTGGATCGTACGAAAGATACTGGCCAGCAGACCCGCATCCGTGGGGCGCTGTTCGAGCTCCACCATTTCCCGATCAAGACGACCTAGGTTTTCGCTACTTTCGATTACAAATTCTTTGATAATGTCGAGATCTTCCATCGGCGCTTACGACCGCCCAGGTCCGTTTACCGGCTTGGCGCGGTCAAGATGTTTGTGCCGATATCCTGATTTTGTTCTCAAGACACTACAAACAACTTGGGAACCGAACCACAAAAAGAAGAGACAACGGATTCGGCAACGGCCCCCCGGAAGAACTTCGAAGAAGCGTCCAGTTTTGGATAGCCTAAAAGCTGAGTTCACCGCAGAAGTAGATCCCGCCTCACGGCGTAGTTTTTTGGAGTTATTTTCGGCTCAGGGCTGAATGAGGAGCCTGATTGTAAAACAGCGAAAGAGATCCGGGTGATGGGGTTTGGCAGCAATCTTTATGCCGCACTACTGGATAGGAATAGATCGCCGCAAAAAAATGTGAGAACTGCCGGAAGATGCACGGACTATTGAGCTATGCCGCTCAATGTTCTCGTCGTCGATGATTCGGCCGCGATCCGCAAAATTTTAGCACGTGTTCTTCGTCAAACAGAAGTTCCATTAGGAGATCTCTTCGAGGCCGGTGATGGAATGGAAGCTCTGGAGATCTTGAAAAATCAAAACGTCGGACTTGTTTTATCCGATGTCAATATGCCCAACATGGATGGGTTGCAGCTTTTAGCGGAAATCAAGAGCAAAGAAGCCCTGAAGGCTATTCCCGTCGTTATGATTACGACCGAAGGCGCTCAAAATAAAGTTTTAGAAGCCCTCAATCTTGGTGCGGCAGGATACGTCCGGAAGCCGTTTACCGCGGAACAAATTAAAGAGAAGCTTACCGGTCTTGCCTAGCTGAGCTTGTGAAAGCGAAGAAACAATCGTGACGGACATCATCCTGGAAAAAAACGCCAGCCTTCTTCACCAAGTGGAAGCGAGCACGTCAGAAGTATTCGCGACGATGCTGGATCTCAAAGTCGTTTTGGAAAACGTGTCGGTAAAGAGCGATTCCACCGTTTCGAACACTGGATTACTCGCCACGATTGGCATAGCAGGCCCGGTGAGCGGAAGTGGATCGCTGTGCCTGAGCGAATCGTTTGCTGGCCGTATCGCTTCGCGGTTTCTGATGAGCGAATATTTCGAAGTAAACGACGAGGTCCTGGATGTCATTGCGGAGCTGGCCAACATGATTATTGGCGGCCTTAAAACAGCTTTGGAAGAAGCTCTCGGACCCATGGGATTGAGCATTCCCACAGTGGTGTTCGGCGAACATTATGTGACCCGAAGCTCCAGCTTAAGCGAGCGATTGGTCTTGACTTTTCGCTGTGAAGAAGAATCGCGCATCGAGAAATTTACGGTTCTAGTCTGTCTCATCTCCGAGACTCAGAACCGCTCCTACTTGCGCGAACTCGCAGGCTTTCACGCTCGTCTGGCCTAATAATCACGCCACAGGAATCTCACGTATCCACTTGTACCGTTATCGGTGCTGAAGTGACAATTGTACCCGGCAATCCAAGTCATAGACTAGATTCTACTCTGACGCGCACAATATTCGTGGGGGCCGAGAGCGGAAGAAAATCGAGTGCAGTCAGGCCCATCTCAAAGAGTTGGGTGTGGACTACAACGTCGCCACCTGTCACCATGAGGTTTGACTGGCGGCGAAATGAGTAATGAACGACGGCTTCGAGAGCGCCTTCGTAGCCTATTGGAATCCCCGACCGAACGCGAATGGGTCGAGTTCAAAGAGAATAATAGTGAGCCAGGCGAAATCGGCGAATATGTTTCGGCTCTTTCAAACGCCGCTGCACTACAGGAACAACGTGCGGCATATCTTGTCTGGGGTGTCCGGGACGCCACGCACCGAATAGTGGGCACGAGTTTTCGACCGCACGAACAAAAAATTGGCAATGAGGAGCTGGAAAATTGGCTCGCTCGGCTGCTGGAACCGCGGATCAACTTTCGCATTCACGAACTCACATACGACAGCGGTTCAGTGGTCATGTTTGAAATTCCTCCCTGCGAGCACATGCCGGTGAAGTGGAAAGATACCGCATTTATTCGTGTGGGTTCCTACAAAAAAAAGCTGAAAGATTACCCGGACAAAGAACGCGAGCTTTGGCTACGGTCATCCCGAATCAGTTTCGAAAAGGGAATCGCCGTCCATGATGCCACCGGAGAAGAAGTGCTCGCCAGCCTTGATTATCCGGCGTACTTCGAAATGAGCGGTCAAGCTGTTCCGTCGACGCGGGAAGGCATATTGGAAAGGCTTCAGCAGGAACGGATGGTTGTAGGCCTCGGTGGCGATCGTTGGGACGTCACCAACTTAGGGGCTCTTCTTTTTGCACGCAAACTGGTCGATTTTTCGTCCCTCTCGCGAAAGGCTTTGCGAGTCATCGTTTACAAGGGGAAGGATCGGACGCAAACAATTAAAGAACAGGTCGGTGTGAAGGGCTATGCTGCGGGATTCGAAGGCTTAATTGACTATGTGAATGACCATCTCCCGTCCAACGAAGAAATCGGCGCTGTGTTCAGGAGTGAAGTGCGGATGTATCCAGAAATTGCTGTGAGAGAGTTGGTTGCAAATGCCATTGTCCATCAGGATTTGTCCATTACAGGAACTAGTCCAACCGTCGAAATCTTTACTGACCGTGTCGAGATCACCAATCCTGGAAGTCCTTTGATCGAGCCGTTACGATTTATCGACGAGCCCCCGCGTTCGCGGAATGAAGATACTGCCGCACTCCTGAGGCGGCTGAAAATCTGTGAGGAGCGCGGCAGCGGAATCGATAAGGTCATCTTCAACATCGAACTTTTCCAATTGCCGGCACCGGAGTTTCGGGTTACGAATAATAGCGTGGTAGCCACGTTGTTCTCGGCCCGTAAACTCACCGAAATGGACCGGACCGATAAAATTCGGGCATGCTATCAGCACGCTTGTTTGCGCTTCGTATCCCGAGAGATAATGACAAACGCTAGTTTTCGGAAGCGTCTAGGGATCGAAGACCAGAACTACGCGACAGCTTCCCGCATCATTGCCGACGCAATTGACGCCGATCTTGTCAAGCCCAGAGATCCCGAAAACACGTCTCGGAAGCATGCCAGCTATGTACCATTTTGGGCTTAGCTTATGTGATGGTCATGTGATGGGAAGGCAGTTTTTTGAGAACTCGCCGGACGTTCTCAAGTTAAGTGCTTTAAGGACAGTCACATCCAGAAGCCTGACATGGGCCGCTTATGTGATGAATTCAGCGGAAGGTTATCGCCGCATGTACCAGCTTCCGGATCGCGCTCATCGAACCCTTCTAAAACAGACGGCAATTCCTGTTGCCGGACGACCCAATATCATCGAGAGCTGTTATTATGCGCCCAATCAGCCCCTCCTGGTAAGCGCAACTCTTCTCTTTCTTCAGCTATTCGCAGTTGGAGAGCTGCGGCCTCTTCATCCGCTTCTTGCAGAGCCCTCCGGCGTTCCAGGACGCGCCGCCGCGGAAACCAATCGGGGATGGTACTGAGCATGAGGCCAGTGGGATTGCCCAGTTTTCGATTTCGGTAGACGATCATGGCACGCTGGTGGAAAAAATGCTGAATTTCTTCGGCGCTGGCGTCGGACACGATTACGCGAGCTTGTTGCCAAAGACGCCGCAGTGCTCCGTCGTCGAGCGCGATTTCTTCATCCATCAGCCGTGCGAATTCTGGGGGAAATTCTTCCGGAACGCTCGCCGTCGTCGTCGACTTAAGTTCCGGGATTAGTTCCTGAAAAAGTTCTTCCTTATATGCGATGTCGTTTTTGTCATCCTTTATGGTCGATTCTGTCGTCCTTTCCGGGGAAAGGACGACGTTTCTGTCATCCTTTACGGCATCCGACGCGCTGGAAAGGACGACGGCGGTGTCATCCTTTGATATCTGCACACTGCTCTTCACCTTGCGTGTCGCCGCTCTTCGCTGGTTCGCTTGTCCCGCTGCAGCCCGCTGTTTCAGCGGCACTTCAGCCGAAATGTTGCAAGGCCGCCCGTCAGGATGCAAGTGGTACCAGATGGTGGCGTTCCCCCGACCGCCAGCGTCGCCTTTCGGCAGGCAGATCCAATCACCGGCGAGCAACTCAGACCGAATGCGCTGTACCTGCCGTTTGCTAACTCCGCCGAGTTCAGCGGCGAATGTTTCATCCGTCAGGAAGACCTGTCCATCATAGGGCCGTCGCGGATCGCGGCCGCGATTCACGTGATCCACCAGGACGCGGTAACCCAGTTGCGCCCGTGGTGACAGGTTCGATCCGACCACGTCGGCTCCGAATGCCTGGCGAACCAATGCGGTGGACTGTGCGTCCATTGGCTCAGACGCCATGGGCTTTCGGAGGGGGAGATCGCAACGAAAGCTAGGAGCCGATGCTGAAGCCATCTGTCTTCTCCAAGTATTTATTCGCGAACGGTTCTCCAAACATGGCGACCAGTTCCTCTTCGTAGAGATGTTCCGCTATGAGCCAAGACACTTCCGCCCATGTAAGTCCATATCGGTCGGCGTCATTGATAACCGTTTGGCGGCGTCCCGGGACTTCTGGATTTCACGTTCGCAGCGTGTAATGTGTTCCGTTAACGTCACGGGGTTGTTCCCACCCTCCTGTTCTGCTTTGGGCTCCTTTGGGGCAGCGATGCTATGGGCACCGGCGGAGTCTGAATGCGCTCGATCTGAGCGTAGATATTCGTGAGGTCATCCGCAGTCTGGCGCTTCTCGATCGCAATTCCGCAAAGCCCTCCAGCCAAGAACAACACCAGCGCCAACAGTCCTTGCCATTGCCAAGAGCGGGAATGCTCCTGTACCATCAACCGAGCATTGTGTTCCTGAACGTGTCTCGAAGCTGCGGCCAGCCTTGTGAGTTCGCCGGATATGGTGGCGGAGATGCCCTTGTATTCTTGCGTGACGGGCTTGAGTGCCGCCGAAATCTGGCCTGAGAGGATTTTGATGTCATGCGCCGATGCGTTCAGCAGCGCGGTCGCATCCTGCAAGCCCGTGGCAGTCACCTGTTGTCGAAAGCTTTCACTCATGGCTTTGACTATCGCGCCAGCATCGACGCCTTCTGCGATCTCCTGCGGCAAGCGCGCCAAACGCCGATCCACCTGGGTGTGATATTCAGATGATGTCCTTGTTTGTTCCCGCAGTTCTTCCAATAGATCGCGCACAGCCTCCGGCACGCGTTGGCCTAGTAACGAAAGCAATCCGAGGAACTGTGCCAATCGCAACAACTCATCACCTGCGGGCAATGAATTGAAGTAGGAAATGAGACCCGCAAAGGTCTCGCGGTCCCGGGGCTCTATCAATCTGGCCGCCAGATCGGCGAGAGCATCTGGTGGTGTGGTTACATTCAAAGCAGAACATCCTTCACCCGGTCAAGCTCAGCGAACATGTGCCTGCGATAGGCTTGCGCTCGCATTACAACCGTGGTCTGCCGCAGTTCGGGAACTTCCGTACGCCGGTCCGCAATCCGGTTCATCGTCAGGCCATGTTGCCGTGCTGGATTCTCAACTTTAGGCAACCGGTATTCCATGGCGATCTCGCCAGGCGTGAATATCTCCCGGAAACGTCGCGCCTGCTTACTATCGTTCCAATAAGTGAAGTCAGCCGGATCGGTGAGGGCGTTTTTCACAATCAGGTAATTGACGCGCTCCTGCAAAGCGTCGGCCCAGGTGCAGACGCTTTCGACGCTCGCCGGGTCAGGAGTTACGATTCCGATAGCTGTGAAGGCGACACCGATTTCCTGAACCGAGCTGAACATCGAATCGAACCAACGATGCGCTACAGCACCCGCCCCCGCGCCCATGTCGGCAATGACCAAAGGCGCACCTTCGTCGAGAGCATCGACAAAGGCATCTAGCCCCTCTGCTGTGTGAATGTTTACCTTGCGAGTTTTTGGAAAGAAATGGCCGAGGGAACCGCGAGCCTTATTCTCAGTATCCAAGTCCAGCAATGTGTACCGAAGGTTCTGTCGTGCGTACCATTCCACGAGTAAGCTGATGAAGGCTGTTTTACCCACGCCGCCTTTGCCGCCCTGGGTGAAAACGATGCGGCTGGTGATGGTTGTCTGTTCTGGAACTGGCCCTCCGACCAGCTCGGTTTCTGCTGTTTTCATGATTATCAGTCCTTTATGGTTCGATCGAGAATTAGTGGTTCGTCCGGGTCGTAGACGAAGCGCTTGCGCACTTCGGGAACAACCACAGGCTTGTCGCGAAGAGCTTGGATCAAGGCACGTTGCCGGGCAACTTCCTCAGATGAAAGCCTGATGGACTGTTGATCCGCTTGCTCTTTCGCTACCTGGTCTGGAGATGCCGGTTCAAGAAGAATTAACTGAGGTTCAGTGTCCGGTTCTGCCTTGCGAGGCCTTGATCGGCTTTTCACAAATTTGAAAAGCATGGTTGTCGAGACCTGGATAGAGCATTGATCGGCGAGCAGTGTTTTAATGCGGCGATAGGTTCTGCCCTGCCTTCGCCAGCGCAGAATCAGTTCGCGGTATGGGTCGAGGCGTGAGCGTGGCGTATCCTCCGGAATGCTTTCGAAAATCCGCTGGAGTTCCGCGTTCATAGCGCAAACTCCCGAAGTGGCGTTTCGTCGTTGTTGAGCGAGATATGACAATAGGAGGCTCGTGTATGCCAGAAAGTGAAAGAAGCAAAGACACCATCCCTAAGCCTTCGGCTTAGGACTGTTAACGAGCAGCCAAAAGAGCGGGTTTTTTTACTCTCTGTCCACCTACCGTCAACCGTATGTTCACCTTTTATGAACCATCGGTTCACTGCAGTTTTGGGCCAGTTCTTCTTTGCTGTGCAATGCATCGGGCTCTCGTTCTTACTGAAAATCTTCGACTGTGATGTCCGTGATACTAGGACCGTTGTACTTCACAGAACCAGGCCCTCGAACGCCGAATTTCGCTTCGTTCTCGGTGGGCTGGATAACGCGAATCACCCGGTGAGTGGAGAGAGCCGCCAATAGCGCGGCCAATCCATGCCCGCTGACGGTAATCGTGTGGGAAGCGAAAGCAATCTTTACTTGGGAGTTGTCGCCTTCGGCATAGGCAAAACGAAAGTAGGGGAGGACGTACGCGCACCGGCGAAGCTGCACGACTAGAGACGACGGCTTCGGGCCGCCGTCCTCGACGAGCTGCCAATCTTCAGAAGCCAATTCCGAGCCCGGTATGGTGGCGGTTGACATGGTGGTTTATCTCCTGTTGCAGAACTGGCTGGGGTGGCTTTTGTTGAGCCTGCTGAACTTCATAGAGACGGAAAAGATCGTCCTTCGTAAAGGTGTGCGCTGCGGTTGTCTTGTCCGCACGCCGCGCCAGTTCGCTGGCGGATTGGCGATCGCCTGAAACTCCAATAGATTCCTGCAGACCGAGACTGTCGCTGGTGACTACAGTCAACCCCTCGCGTGCGCGGGTAGCAGAAACGTAGAACAGATCCTGCGCCATCCGCTCGGCCGCTATGACTTCAAAATCCACGGTTTTGCCCTGACTTCGATGCGCGGTCACCGCATAGCCATAGGTAAATTGGCGGTACTCCGGAGGCAACTGGCGACCATCTTCGAGCTTGATCGAGTTAGACTCGACACGGGCCACGGTGACCAGCTCGCCATTCGTCGCTCGAAAACTCTTGTCGCGCCAATTGGCCTGCAAGAGTAGTTTGTCGCCGGCAGAGATTTCGATATCCTGCTTTTCGAACACGCCGAACGACTTTGCCTGGCGGCCAGTGATCTTCAGCGTCTCGCCATTCTCTTTCTGAACTGTGATGGCACTCTCGTCCGCGCTCACCACTTCGACGGCTTCATTCCTGGCAAAGCCCTTGACGGCCTTATGGAATTCGAGCACCTGGCCAGGCTGATAGTTCTTCGTCTGCTTCTTCTTCGCTTCAGTCCAATTCAAAGCCACATGTTGAATGAAGGTTTCACCCTGACTAAGTTCGGCGGCACGCTGCCGGTCCTGCCGTATCGCGTGGGTCACGCTTTTGATCTCGTCATGTGTCGCAGCGATCACTAGAACCGAGCGCGCTTCGCCTTTCACGTTAGGCACAGCGGCGGCTTCACGGTAGGCTTTGCTCACTTCCTGGGCACGCAGACGCCAGTCCACTTCCCGAATGGCACCCATAGCTTCCAGCTTGCTGAAGCCTTCTGCCGGATGATTTCGCAGGGTCTCGACTGCGGCCTTGTATTCTACGTTTGTTTGCCGCTGCACCTGCAGCAGCGAGACACTTTTCAGATTCGATTCGCGTTCCAGCAAGCGCAGCGCATCTCCTTCAGAGACACTCTTGATCTGCGCTGTATCGCCGCTGTAGACAATGCGAGCACCCTTAGTCTTAGCCAGGCCGATCAACTCCGCCATGTCCTTGCTGGCCACCATACCCGCTTCATCCACGATGAGCACCTGGCCAGCGAGTTCATGCTGCTTAGGATCAGCGAGCAACCGGCTCACGGTCATGGCTTGTGCGAAACCGACTTTCTGCAGCTCTTCCACCACGCTGGCGGTAGGCGCAACCGCCACTACACTGCGCCGCGCTTCATTGAGCCCGCGATGTAGCTCCTGCAGAGTGACCGTTTTGCCGGTGCCTGCGGCGCCGCGCAAATTCACGGCTAGGTCAAGAGAATCCAGCACCGCCAGAACCGCAGCTTTCTGCTCTGGCCGCAGGCGATCCGAGACCGCGAAATCACACGCTCTGCCCAGCGGTTGATAGTTGTTCACTCCTTCGTTTATGGTTGCCACCATCTGTCGCTCGCGTTCGAGACTTTGTTTTGTAGCCACTTCGCCGCGCGCGCTCAGCATCTCGCCACTGGCTATTTCGGCCAGCAGAGCGGCTTTCAATTCCGGCAAGTCCACACGGCCGCGCCCATGGCGCAATGCTTCCGTCTGCAGCTCATAGTCCTTTGAGACAGACACCCGCTCGAACAAATGTTCGCGGGCGTGAACCAATGATGGGGTAGCGGTTGCTTGCTCACGAGCCGATCCGCGCTCGCTCGCCATCTGGCGGAGATCCTTCAGCGTTTGCGATTCCTCGGCATCCATTCGAGTCAACTGGGCGGCCTTCACCTCCGCTGTGCTGATTTCCGCGAGTTTTTCAGGCCGCGTATCACGAACCAGGCGAGCGATTTCATTGTTCGAGGGGAGCCGTCCATTCTGAGTAAGGAACTCGGAAATCGCTTGATCCCGCTGCGCACTGCGTTGGCTGTATTTCTCAAGCGTGGTTTGCTGAATGCCAGCAATGCCGAAGCCGCGATCCTTGCCATGTTCGAAACGATCCTCGATTCGATAGCCAAGCTTGGTTACTTCTCGGGCCAGGGCGTTCCGGTATACCTCGGTCAGGTACTCGCGCTGAGCATAGATTTCGGAGGCTTGCAGCGCTTTCCATTTACCTTCGACTCCGTCGTAGGTAAGGTTTCCTGCCACCAAGTGCTTGTGAATCTGCGGATCTAGTTCGCGGCTCGTGTCGTGATCGTAGCGAGCTATCACAAGATTGGAAGTGAACCGATTGTCATTTGCTCCGAGCTTCCGAATGCGCGTACCGGCTAAGCTTTCCATTTCCGTCGCCATTTCAGCGACTGCTGTCTTATGCGCCTCGATCAGCCGAGGATCTTCAAGTGCTTGAACAGAAACGGCCTTCGGAGCTGAGACGGTGAAGTCATACAGATTGCGTGCTGTTGCCAACTTCTCGCCGAGTTCGTTAAACCGGTCTGCACTTTGACGTTGCCGTAGGAAGTCACCAGTAGAAGGATTAACTCCCTGCCGAATGGCGTCGAACTGTTCCAGGTTGACTGCACCTTCCAGGCCAAGCAGTTGAGCCCCGCGTCCGATCCATTCGCCGGTAATGCTCTCGCCTACCGCGTAATAGTCATTATTCGAAAGGTGATGAGCCGCGTAGGTTTCGCCTCCGGTCATGGCTTTTATCGTCAGCATGCTTTACCCAATACTCACCAGTAATCTAGTCGAAGAGTCTGCATCCGGCGGCATCACTAATGGCGGCTCTGGCATTAGCGCTACATCGGGAGGAAGCTGGAAATCCCGACGCGGTACTACGCGATCAACACAGGCTGAATGCTTTTCCGGCAGGCTGATGAATGGAATTTCGACGGGAACAATGACCATGCGGCTGTTCTTGAAACCGCGCTGCACGAAATAGGCGCGAAGATCGCTCATACCTTTGATCTGCGTGGCACTAATAGCGGGTTCGACAACTTCCACGATTCGCGAACTGTTGCGATCGCGTTCGTAGAATGTCGCAGCGTGGCTATGCGTCTGTTCCAGCCGGAGCAGTTTGCGTTTTCCGCCGATCCGTTCCAGTATGTCTGCCGAGTCCGGGTCGCTGGTGGCGAAAATCCATTTCGTGTATGCCTGGCTGAGAATGGTTCGCGTCTGATCTCCGTAAAGGTGCTTCAGTTGTTCCTGGTTCTGAATGCTGGCAATGATCTGGTGACCAGCCGATCGCAACATCGTGATGCCATCGTGCAACCGAGTGAGCGTCTGCAGCGTGTGCAGCTCGTCATAGACCAACTTCGTTCGTTTGATCGTATTACTCGACAGCAGCCCGAGGATGAAGAGATCCATCCACATGGAAATGAGCGGCTTCAGCGCATCACGAGTATCGGAGTCGGAAGAGATGAATACCCAGCCCTTTGGGTCGCGAGTCCATTCCCGGATACAGAATTCCTTGCGGCCCTCGAATATCGACGGCATCATCCAAAGCGGATCACCAGCGAGTGCGAGTGTGCCGAGGACACCGGCACGCTGCTGAGGTGAGTTCGCCGGCAGTGTATATTGATGAATCGTCCCCTGCACACGTCGCTCAATCTCGGGATAGTTCGCAATCCATGAACCTAACGTTTCAGTGTCCGGCCGGAATTGATCCAAGAGGTAAGCCCCAAGGCTCACAGTCCATTGGTTGAAGATGTCCGCAGTGGGATCGCGGACAACCGGTGGTGGAAACAACGACGTCATCACCGTCTTGTAAGTTGCCAGGTCGTATCCTTCACTGCAAATGTTCCAATATGCGCAACGGTTATCGGTAGGATTGAGGATCGTGTCACCACGCTCCGGCCGGTAGAAGCGCGCGAGAATTTCGCTGCCCTTTGCATCATTTACGACACAGTTGATGTCATTTGCTTCCGCATCGAGCAGGTCCTGATAGGTCAGGCTGGTCTTTCCCGTACCGGTGTCGCCCATACGGAATTGGTGTGAGGCTTCTTTGGCCTCGGGAAGTCGAATGCAATTCCAGCGAGTTCTTGCCATGAAGTTAGCGGTCCTTCCACGACTTGACGGCGTACTTCATGCCATCGCCTTTCACTTCCTGGTTGTAATCGTCCACGGTCGTAACAACAGAACCATCGAACGGAACGCCTGCGATGATCGAGGAACGATACCGATAATCAGCAACGAGGCCCCGGACCAAGGCGGTCAAAAATGTCAGCAGTGTGAGCGTGAGAGGCCACTTGAATACCAACGCTGGCGGATCTGAATAGATCGGGTTCACTGCGCCGTTGTAGTAAACCCAGGAAGCCGGGCTGGCTTCTCTCGGATACCAGCCGTGGCGGATAATCTCAATGTCAAACCGATGGTCGGCATTGCCATACCGCAACAGGCAGTAACGCAATTGCTCGGCGCTCATACCTGCTTTCTGTTTCGGCCTTGCACCGAATAAGGAGAGCCCGCCAACCATCGCTCGAATGGAATGCCCACAATATTCCGGATATCGACGCACTTGTTCCTGGTGCATCAATCCCCAGCCGCCGAACCAAACGATGGCACCCAGCAGGCCGCCCAGGAATCCATAGACCAGCCCATTGTATTTTTCCGGAGCCGTATCGCGGCGAATTTGATCTGGTGTTCTTTCACTCATAATGGCTGACCTCGACGAGCGCTTCTTCGTGACTGAGAACGTCTTTTATCGACCAAAACTTATTTGCTGCTCGGACACACGGTCCCGACTTATCTCCGGGTTGACTCGCCCGGTGAATTCCTGACGCAGCTCACGCTCCCGATTGACTATCGGCTGCATCTCCTCGCGGATCTCGGCTCGTTGAGTTGCCGGTGCCTGCTGATAGTGTTCTGATAACTGTTGGAACTGCGCGTGCAACTCGCGGGCTTCCGAGACGATTTCCCGGTTACTCAATTGAGCAACCGGTTTGAGATCCTGCATCTTCCGCTCTTCGGTCAATCCGTTTTTCTGTTCGTCCATAACATTTCCTTTCACGCCGTCTGGCGTCGATATACTTCACGGGTTTCAAACTTGCGGCTACGGTCGTCGTAGTCACCTACTTCTAAAACGCAATTCACACCTCGCCAGCCATCCGGGGTACGTTTGACTTCAATCACCAGATCGATCGCCGTGGCTGTTTCCTGCCGGGATAGGTCCAAGCTGCCGAAACCACGCATTGCCAGGCTTGCCAACCGATTCAAGGCAGAGAGCGCAGTATTGGCGTGGATGGTGGAGAATGTTCCGTCGTGGCCTGTATTCATCGCCTGTAGCAAGCCATATGCCGCTTCCGAGTCCTTCACTTCGCCGACAATGATCCGGTCGGGACGATGCCGCAGCGTCAATGAAAGGAGCTGCGACACGGTGACTTCGGGACGATCTCCCACCTTTGGATAGGCTTCCAGGCGTGGGCTGTTGCGATGGTCCAGCTTCATCTCAACAGGCTTTTCAATCACCACGATTCGCTCATGCGACGGTATATGCCGCACGAAAGCATTGGTCATAGTCGTCTTTCCGGTGGAAGTGCCACCGGATACTAAAACGTTCTTCCGTGCGCGTACGGCCGCCACTATCAACTGGAGGGCCTCTGCGGTGAGGGCGCCGCGGGCTACCAATTCATCGGTGGTGAAGTGGCGTAAAAACTTTCTAATGGTCACCATCACACCCTGGGGTGAAATGGGCGGATATGTCGCCGCCACACGCGAACCGTCGGGCAATCGGGAATCAAGCCACGGCTTCTGATAATCGTCGATTTGATCGCCAATCGATTGGCCAATGATCTCGATGCCGGCGCGCAGTTTGCGTTCGTCGATCTGAATGTCTTCAACTTCGCGCATCGTGCCAGCCTTCTCCAAGAAAACCAGTCCATTCGTGATCATGAGCTCCGAGACTTCTGGATCGAGCAGATAACCGTCCAGCCCCATCGACCGAAAGAACGGCAAAATAAGTTCTTCGATGCAATTCATTGCTTCTGTACGGCCTCCACGTTCGCCCGGTTCGCAATGAACTCAACGATGGTTAAGCCCAGCGGATTGATGGTCTGGTAGTCGGGATTATCAGCACTTTGCGCATCTACCTGATCAGGATTCAAGAAGAAGCGTACGGCAATGATCCAGGTTTGGGCATGTGTTGCTCCATCTTTCGTGAAGGTCTTCTGTAGCGCGACATCGGCGGTGCCCGCCGCAACCACAGAATTGCCGATGCTTTGTTTCCCGAATGACGTCAGATTCGTCGACAGGATCGCCACATCGTTTTCTGGTTCGCGGCCAGCCAGGATGTTGGCGACTACGTTCTCTCTCTGATCTCGATCCTTGATCTGCTGCCCGTACTTGGACTCCAGAAACAAATAATTTTTAGGAAATGTTTTCAACACAGACGCGCGCAAGCGACGAAAGCGAAATATTACCCAATCTTGGAGATAGTTCTTCGCAACTACCGCATCGGGAGTGTAGTGTTCGAGGTCCGAATACTTGACGGGCGTAGCGCGCCCGAACTGATCGATCTTAATGTAGATGCGCTTCGCAGGCCGCATCGCCAAGCCGTAGATACAAAGGCAGAAGAGGATCAGTAAGATGCTCTGTCCCACCACAACCGTGCGCGTTAGACGCTTTGCGTAGTGCCGAGCCGCGAAAACCTCTTCGGCGATCTCGTCTTTCTGGATGGACGGCAATTGCTCGACTTCCTGTTCATCCGTTGGAATCATGGTGGTTTGTGCTGGCATGAATAACCTCTAAAGAAGCGCGGTCGCGATGCCGCGAACCGCCAGTGATTGGAGCGCATTGGCGAAGCCAGAGGCCACACCACCAATGCCGCCGAAGACAATATGTGTAATCTCCGGAACCTTGAACATCGTCCAGAGAAACACAACGGTGATCAGAATCAAATAGGGCACGCTCACCAGCCACTGGCCCACCGTGTAGCCGTGCAAATTCGAAAAGAAATCAAGATAGGAGTGACAGAAGATGAAAATGAAACCAGCTCCCACGAAGACGTACATCGAGTAGGCCAGCATGTTGTCGAACCAGGTCCAAAACTTCTTGTCGTAACCGGGCAGCACATAAAACGGAATCATCAGAGGCCCGCAGAGCGTGAGCATCCCGACAATTGCGTAGCTGCCAGCAGTGATAATCGTCATAGCCACCTGACCCAAGGCGATAAGCCCGAGCACCAGAATGGTGAGAAGTGCTGGCAGAACTTGAAACATTCCAACGGGTGGCAGATAATGAATCGCGTTGTTGAAATCGGTCAGAACTTGCTTCAACAGATCGGTCGTTACAGCGTTCGCAAGAGCCTGTGCCAGATAAGGAAACATCTGATGAAAATTGAACGGCAACCCTGGCAGCGGAACCATGTAGAAGGTCATCATGAGGGTGGCAATTGAAATTCGAAACAACACAGCCACATACGCCACAGTCGTGGCCAACGGATTGTAGTGGTGTGAGGACATCGAGCGCATCGTGCCTTGCAGAAGTGTTTGTAAAAGCGCGTAGACGCCAAAGAACGCCAACATCGTCCAGCCAAACGGCATTATGGAAGGCGCCACATTGGAAACTAGGTCCGTGACGCCCAACGTGACTGTACCCTCAAAATTGACCGTGCCCGCGATCGCGTTGTCGACATCGGGCGGCAGCGGTACCGACTGCCCGAAAGCAACGGAAGCAAACAGGATCAACAAAAGGAGTTTTTTCATTTATGGAACCACGTAACGATGTGATGACGGTTGCGTCTTTTGGGCGAATTTCTGCTGTAGCTGCCGGTCCTGTCGGGTAACCTTAATGGGCTGGCCGCCGCGAATCAGGAGAGCCGCCACTATGCCCAGGACAGCTAAGATGACGGCGAGTAGTTTGATCTGGAGTGCTTTCGTCATCTTTAAGGTTCCAGATAACTGCCTGTGGTGCTTGAGGTCAACGTGGGATCGAGTAAAGCCGGCGATGAAGCACGCGCGGCGGCGACCTCCGAGTACCAAATCTGCTCGTCGGCTAATTTGTCCCGCTGCACTTTGGCCTGCAGTGTCTGCTGTTCCGCCAAGCAGGCTTGCAGATTGCCGTTTGCTTTCGCCTGTGTTTGTGCCTGAATGTGCCCGCCAGACAAGATATTCAGAACCGCCACCATGGAGTTTTTCGCATCGCTCTGGTCGAGCGTGTCGCTGTCTAGCTGGTCTTCGGCGGCTTGATTTGCATCCTGCGTCGATTTGTAATTCGCAAGGATGGTGGCGCAGCGTTGCGAAGTCTGGTCGAGCAACTGGATCGTCGCGTACTCCGACATCCTGTGGCTACTCGACGGCGTGGAGGTACCGAGATAGCCAGCATTCCCGCTGTAGAGCGTGCTCTGCTGCCATGCTTGGCCAGCATTCAGCACGTCGCCATTCATCACGGCGTTGAAATTGATGGTCTCGTTGTAGTGGGACTGCGTCACTTCATTGCCGACAGCAAAAGCTGCTATTTTCCAAGCGCTTTTGTTTTGCACGCGCTGCGACATCTGCATCGCGAGGTTGTACATCTGAAAACCGTTCTGAACGATCTTCACCGTCTGGTTGTACGTCTGCATCAACTTCGCCCCATTGCTGATGTCCTGGGTCCAGATCTCGCCCAGGCTGGCATAACTGGATGGGTCGAAGACAATGTCTCCAAAGCCGAAAATGGCGTATAGGGGTGACGGATTCATTACCAAATAGCCAATGCCCAACAACAAGGGAACGGCCATGATCCACTTCTTTTTCATTTGCATGTCAAACCTTTTCTAGTTAAAGAGACTTCCGGGCAAGCACAACCGTGCCAAGACACCGAGCGTGAATAAGAGGACGGCTAACCAAAAGCCGACCCGAATAAACCCACCCAGCGGATTGAGCTGGGCGTTGATTATTTTTAATTGTTTGATTTGTTCTTCCTCTGCTGTTCTCTGCTGTCTCATGACATCTGCTCCTTTCTAAAGATCCGGGTCCATCGTGTGATTCTTGATGTCCGGCAACAAGAGATCGCCGGTTAGCATGACCTTCACCCGCGCCCGTTCGCGAATCGTGAAGGCCGGTAATACATTCAGGAAACGCTCCATGAGGCGCTGAGCGTTTTGGCCGAGTCCCTCGGATACGCCGTTGCGCATCTGTGTACCCCAGGCATAAGTGCCGTAACTAGCGTTGTTTCCGATCTGGGTCGTTGCCGAGATAGCTGCCAGCGCCAGTGAGGCGCCGAAGATCTGGACATAATGACGATTTACCAAATCGCGTAAGCCAGTCTGCCCCACTACATCCAGGCCCTGAAACTTGTCCAGGCTCACCGAGTAGCCATCCGGCATGATCATGCGGTGAAACGCCACGAACAAGCGTTCCTGATTCACGCTGCCGACAGCGCTAACGCTACCCAGAAGCCTCGTGCCTTTGGGTATGAGAAGGTGTGAACCGTTCTCCGAGTAACCATCCGTCGTCACCATCGTGATCACCGGACCCACGGCCGCACCGGTAAGACGATTCACGAGTACCGTTTCGATTACGGTGTCTTCCATCAGCCGATAGAGCTTGCCAAACGAAGAATCGAAGGTGTAATCGTCTTTTGGATCATGCGTCTGACTTTTTCTAGCGCCGGTTTCCGCCTGTTCTCCTTCCGAGCCCAAAACATCGGCGAAATTAGAGCGACGGCGCTGCACTGATCGACCCGACGCTGCATCTGTCGAAACGAGAGCTGGAGTAACGTCCTTGCTAGCGTCAACGGACGAAGGAACTGGCTGTTTCGCTTTCTCGAAATAGTCGGAAAAGTCCAAAGCGACCGGTGACGAATCGAGATCGTTTTGTCGGCGATGCTGCTTTTCGAGTGCGGCTCTTTCCCTTAGCTGCTGCGCTTCTGACTTGGCAGTGCTCCGGCCACCACTGCGGCCATGTTCCGCGTCATCCTGCGCCTTCGTTTTCTTGGGAACGCCATCAGCCTCGCTGTACGCATCGGCAGCCAAGTCGCCGCTCTGGCCCAAAACCGTATCCTCGTTGTTTTGAGTCGTTTTGTCCCGGTCCATGCCTTTCATGTAAGCGGCTTGACCCGACTGCTGTTGCGCAAAGCTATCGCTCTGCTGATGTGTCATCGTGGTCGGCTTCGGCGCCCCGTGCGCATCGGGCGCGACTTTTCCAGTCACAAGCCCAGCGATGTTCGCCAGGATCACGATGCCCAAAATCACGCCCGCCAGAATCATTCCGGCAAATACAATCTTGCGGCTCTTTTTCGCAGGTGTGGGTGTCACCAGCTTGGCTTCCGCCAGCCGTTGTTGCTCATCTGCTTCTTCGTAGGGATCGCCTGTCATGATTTGCTCCGGTCGCGGTGAAAGGTCAGCTTGTTCTCCTTCTTCGGTCCGATGGCGAAGTAACCGTCGTAAAGCAGCTTGGGCACGGTGTACAGTCCATTCGCGTAGCTGTACTGAATCAGGCTGGGCTTACCGTCTTCGTCGATCTCGTACAGCGCTAGAACTTTCCTTCCTCGGAAATAGGTAAACTTGTCATCCGACCAAGCCATCTCAAAACCGAGCTTTTCTGCCTTGGCCGCATCCCAGTCGTAACCAAAAAAGAGCTTGCTCGGATACTGCTCCCAATAGCTAGCAACGGCAGCATCGGCTTTGTCCTGCGCTCTTTTGGAAGCTTCAGCCAGATCTAGCTTTAAATTCTCCGCCTGTGTCGTGCAGCTCACAACCTCTTCGGCGGGTACCCATTTCACCTCTGGCACTGCCGCGCTACTACCGGCAGCGCCGGAGTCCGCATCGACCTCGGCATCAAACTGAGCGTCCACGCCGGTGACCTCTTCAAGGAATAAGGAAAGCTCCTGACCCGTGTTGGAAACGACATGCAAAGTTGTGTGAATTCCAATCTCTTTAGGCTTCACGGCCAGAAAGCGAGTCGGCACCTTGCCAGCATCCACAAGCCAGACGCCGCCCTCGCCCTTATCGCCTCCGTACACATTCATCACTCGCTGCCCATCCGGCAACCGGATTAGAGTCGCCTGGCCGCAGGCTACACGAATCCGCACCGGCTTACGCTGTCCCATGCTGACGTCTATAGGGTTGCCAGGTGTGGGATCGGCTGGCTTGCCTTTGGCAGCAGCCGCAAGCGACGAGACGGCCGCCATGGCCATCAGCAACGAAATTCTGAAATACCGAAGTCGTTTTTTCATCCTGTAGTCTTCTCGTTTACTGGCCGCTGCGATATGCTGCGGCTATCTCTTTCATTTGGTTCATGCCCTCCGTGGCGCCGAACTCGGCGACCATCCGGTCGCGCAAAACTCGCTCCGAAGGCTTGGTAGTGGCCCTGGCATAAGCGGCTGGGTCCATATTCATGAGCAGAACTTTGAAGTATCCGGTACCCCCAGCAACGAACGGCTCCCCGTCGACCTTGACGGCGAGTTCACGGTCGCCAAGCGATTCCAATTCGTCGATCTCTTTCGGGTTGAGCCGAAAGTGCGTCGCGTATAGCTCGCGATCAAACGCTCCTCCCAGGAAGATCGTATTGGGGCATGCGTTCTTTATGACTTCTGCATGCGCTCCTAAATCTTGCAGCGATTGAGTCACCAGCGTGGCCCACGCGAGATTCTTAGGATCTGCCTTGATCGTTTCAAGCAGGAACAACAGCACCGGCAGAAGACCCATTCGCTTCCAAAGCTCGTCCAGGACGATGTGTTTCGGCGTGCCCAGATTTTTTTTGTCGCGAATGACGTTTTGGCAGAGCAGCAGAATCCAACTCATCTCGACTTCCAAGAGATCGTTGTGCTTGTCGCCCAAGCTCGCGAAGTCAAAGAGTTGGAGATCGTGAAACTGTAAGTCGTCTTCGACGTTATCGAAGATCGTGCCATAAATACCGCCTTCGATCCAGCGTTTAAGTCCCTGCCGCAAGTTCGGCGGCAACGTTAGATGTTTTAGTCGGCGCAGCTCCATCGGCACATCGAACAGACGTTCCACGCCTTTCTCAATGGCGTCTTGGTCGTCGTTGCCCACCGCGATTCCCGACTTGTTCAGCATCATGCGAATGATCTGCGCGATGGCGTAGATGTTGTCCTTCGTGTTCGCTACACGAAAGAAGTTCAGCCGCGGATAATCCAGGCCCAAATGCGTAACCGCACCGCCCAATTCGCGGACGTTGCTCTCGAAACTGCCGCCCTGGTCGAAAATGAACGTCTTCGTGCCGTACTTCATCGCACCGGTGAACAGCGCATTTGTGTTCAAGCTCTTGCCGCGTCGCGGACCGCCTAGCACTGTAGTATTCCCGTTGCCGTTCACGAAAGGTGTGAAGAAAAAGGGCGTGCCCTGGCGCGTTTCATACACCAATGTGTACTCGTCCTTAAGATCGTCCGACCACGTATAACCGAGGAACGGACTGTACACAAAAGAAAGGTTTGCCTTGTGGTCCCCTCGCAGCCACATTTTCCGCACGTTGTACTGCTGCCCCGGAAAGCACGAAAGGTAAGCAGAGACTGCGCCCCGTTTCTCTTCCAGCAAGCCCGCCTCAGCCGGGTCGCTGAAGATGTTTTGGACGCGCGGCAAAGCAGCCTCGATCTGCTCCCTGTCACGAGAGTGGACCAGCCCGAAGAGAGACCAGTGGCCGTAGTAATGGCGGCCGTCCAAGTCTGTCAGGATGCCGCCCACGTCTTCTACCTTCTTTTCCTGAGCGATGGTGGCGGCCCGGCGCGGCGGCGGAAGCGTCGGATTATAGCCGCCCACCGCAGCGGTCCAGATATCGCCACTCGCCATGCCCACGGCATTCTCCACCGCCACGGCCTTGCTTCGGATTGCCTTGCCTGGCTTGCGCTGCCAGACAGAACACCAGACCATTTCGCAATCCACAGCCAGCAAAGCGCCCCACAGATCCGGGCGCGTGCCGCGCGGTCGTTCAACCAGCGACAGCACTTGGCAATAACGTTTTCCTACCCGCAGGTAATCGCCCTCAAGACCGATGTGGACACGTCCTAATTTTTTCGGGTTCTGGTTCGGGGATGCCGCCTTTCGCGTGATCAGCGTGCGATCCAGGTTCAGCAGATAACTGTAGATCTGAACCAGTTCATCGGGATGCAAACGTTGGATCTTTACCATCCGTAACTGCCGCTCATACAGTAGGGCCGCATTCTGAATTTGCCGCAGCGACGATCGAGACCTTTCTGCAAATTCTGCGGCATCTTCGGCGACCTTGCCGGGCATGTAGAGCGTTACGATCAGTCGCACGCTCTTAAACCGAGCGTTGGCCTTGAGAAAGTCTACGCGTTCTTGCGCCTGTTGCCGTACGGCCTCGTTAGAGATCGGGCGGCCAGGTAGTTCATCATTGGGGGTAGTGATCAGGTATTCGAAGACGATGCACTTATCCGGCAATGTCCGGTTCGCAATCGCTACTTGCTTAGAAACATGGTTTAGCGTCTCGCGGTCAAGGCCTTCGCTGTCTATTCCGCCGACACTAAAACTCACGCCGTAGCCGGTCGGAGTGGCAAATATGCCGTTACGCAGAATGCGGGGTCGAAAAATATCATCGACCTTACCCGCTTTGCCGAACGGCCGCAGTGGGTCAGGAGTCGAGTGAACGTACGGTTTTGTGAGCGACAAATGCATCATTTGCCCGGATCGAACTCCGAAGGTAGTAGGACGTCATGAAGAATGAGCTGAGGCTCTTTGGGGTCGTCCTTGGTTAGCCACCAGCCAAAACCGAGCACGGTCGGACAGAGCGAAACACCGAAAATCTTGCATCCCGGTAACAGGAACACCAGCGCCCAAAGAGACAGAATGCCGAGGATGACGTACCACGGCATTCCGAATCTGCTGGGCTCTGGATTCAACGTGTCGTTGATCGGTTCGAGCTTTTTTTCGTCCGAGATCATGGAGCGCTCCGAACCTAGGAAAGCCAGAACTGCTGCACGTACGGCAACAGCAACAGGCCCGTCGACACGCTTTGTCCCGTCAGCGTGTTGACTAGTATAAAGGCCAAACCAGCGAGTAGCGCGCCGGCCAAGCCGCCCCCAACCATCGCCAAGCCTCTGGGCCGGTTGGTTGTCAGGGTGAGGCCGCCCCAGATAATCAGGCCCACAAAGCCCATGCCGGCCAAAGCCACGAGAAGCTTGAGAATTGTGGCCCCGAGCATCGTGAAATCGCTAGTTGAACCTGAGATATCGCCGCTCTGCGCGAACGCCAGAGTAGCTGTGAGACCGAACAAAAAGAGCTTTTGTGCGGTGTTATAAAGTCTGACAGACGTGTTTTGAATCATTGCTTCTCCTTAAAGAACTGGGTGCAGGCGACGCAAAGGCGCTGCGTAGAGGTCTGCTGCTCCTTTGGTGTAACCTTTGCTCGGGAGCGCATGGGTCGAGCTTCAGAACTATGGCGATTTAGATGAATACGCCGCACGCGCAAAGATACGTGAGGGGCAGATGAAAAGGTTGTGCAGCGGGCGAGTAGATGAAACCTACTTCGCCGCTGTCCCTTGGTTGCAACGCAAACAGTATTGATAAGCATGAACTACGCTACCCTTCCGCAGAACGCGCGAGCAGTGGCGCGCGTTCTGCTTTTAAAAAGGTTTCCGGTGGAGGTCTGACCAATTTCTGACAAACCTACGCCGGTTGTGCGGTTTTGCCGGTTTTGCCAATTCGAAGAACTGCTAAGTTACTGAGGCTTAACGGTGGACAAGGGTTCGAACCCCATGCCGTCCACCAAGATATCCCGTTCAGAATCAGCACTTACAGACGATTTTTTCGAGTCTGACAAAAATCCGACATCCCACACATCTTGCGCCAGGATCGAAATACGTTCCTGCCGCTGAATTGTCCATTGCGCATAATGTTTCCGGATGATCTCTGGAGTGCTGCCAAGGACGTCCGAAACGTCCTCCGTCGTCCAGCCCTTTTCCAGCAGCGCGGTTGCTAAGGCATGGCGGAAGCGGTGCGCGTGAGCGCCTTCCACTTCAGAAAGTTTGAATACGCGTGCCAGCGTTCGTGTCACGCCGCGAATGAAAGCGCGGGTTGTGCCGTTCCCGCTCCAGAATAAGTATTTCGAGTGCCCATTCGTTCCTTTCGGCTCCGGCAAGGCTTCGAGGACGTTGCTCAGGAATGAAAACGCCGATGCGTCCCATTGCGAAACGAGATCATCCGACCGTGCCGGGTGGTCACGTTTACCTTCGACAAATCACCTTTGCGAATGTAAACGGGTGAGCCACCTGCATGCTCAATGTCCGGATGGCCGACAACCCGTTCGGAACCGAACTCGGCCTCCCGAAAGACAATCTTCGCGACCGGTTTTTTCGGCAAAACGTTGGCATACGGCGAACCGGGATCTGGGGCGGCTACCTTCCTCCCAAGGTGCCCGCGCGTGGCGTAACCCTAAACGTCCCTCGAGTTGACCGGACAGCCCGCCAAAAGATTTCGAAGATGGGCGGCGGAACAATTGCCGTTCTAGCTACGGCCTGGGTACCTGGCACCCTGGTCTCCACCGAGAGGATCTTATATCAATTCCTTCGCTTTCGAAGCGGTATTTCGTGCTTCGTCATCTGCGAACGTACGAACCACCTCCCCACTCCGAACCTGTCCGCAATCGCCTGCACTGACAAACCCTCCTTCAGATACATTCGCTCCAGTGACTCGCGGGACGTCAGAGCGCGTTGCTGGCTCTCCGACAGCGACTGAAACTCGGGACACCTGCTTCCTGTGACTCTGGCCTTAGATTGCCACTCACGAACGTCGTTGTCAGCATATCGACACAGCCAGCCAGAGCGAAGGCGACGCCGGCCTCCCCTGGCGAGCCGGTACGTCGAGCGGAACGGAAGCCCCCGTTCTTCACAGAATCGCTTCAGGTCTTCCACACGATATTCCGACCTATCCGGAGCGGTGACAATAAAGGTCCTCCTCGTACTTGGCTTCGCCCCCTTCGCAACGGTGTTCCCCGTCTCAGGTTCCACCTCATACCGCTCGGGACGCCTCAGGACCTCCAACTTCTCGAAATCCGTGGCCAGTGCTTCGGCCGGAGCGAGGCCAAGCCGGTCTAGGTTATATACGAAGTGTCCCTTGTGAGACTTCCGCTCTCCTCGAGAACACGAGTGCATATGACCGTCGTTCAGCCCGTGTTCCCTGCAATACTTCTTCAGGTTCCGAACAAGCTCCCGCTCGCCGGTCGGAAGTAAGATCATAAAGCTTCCCGAGAATAAATCGGCCAAGCGTTGCTTGGTCTCAGAGGTGTGCATGCCGGGCCTTTTTCGGCCCCGCATCTTGGCCCCGAAGTCAGGCCGCTTGGTGCCCGGTCGGATCGGCGGATTCTGCTTGTGCCTCGCCCTCCATGCCGAAGCCCACTTCTCGTCGCCCCACCGGTTCCTTGATTTCTCACTGATCTTCCGAAGACCTTCCACCGTATGCCGGTATCCCACCGCGCCCTCTCCGCCCAACGTCATGTTGTAGCCGTGCGCGTCAGTCCATTTGTAGAAGGTGCGGTATTCCGCGATGAAGTGCATTTCCTTCTTACGCGCCTCTTCCGGATTCTCAGCCTCGCAGATCAGCGTCATCGAAAACGCCGCCTTGCCGTATTTACGGATTGCTTTGTGAAGAATGGGCAGCTGTTTCGGATTGGTCAGGCCGGCCAAATTGCAGTGCTTCTTCCACCTCTCCTGAAACGTGCCGTCAGTCCACCCGACGTACTTCTTTCCGTTAACCGTGTTGGTGATGAGATAGACTCTACAGGCTGTATTCATGCAGATTATCGACAGAGCGTCCCGTCCGGGCGCGGATTACCTGCCCATTGTACTTTCAAGAAATGCCCCCTATGCACACCGATCAAATCGCCGCCATTTTGAACCGCGATCTCATTGCCGGCGGCAATGGTTGGGCATAACTGAGGGCGGCCGCGGTTACGCCCGGGCGGAAATGGAGGTCGGCCCCTCCCACATGAACGCCGTGAGCATCCTCCAGGGTGTCGCCACGTTCAATCTCGCGACCTCGCCCTCCCCGTCCCCTCCGAACCCCATGCCGTCCACCAAACTACGCCTCTTCAAAGGTTACTTCTTCGGTCTACTCTCTAAACAGCGTAGGGATCCTCTCGCGCTACCATGCAGCGAGGTGAATGATGAGCAAGATTACGCGAAATATCGTGATCGCGCTGGCGGTGATTGTTGGTTTTATCGGGTTAAGTCTCCTCAACGCGGCCGGTAAGATTTCCTTAAGCGGCTACGGAGAAAAGTTACGCGACCTGTGGTCGCAACCTCTGTTCATGCTGGGGACCTTGCCGGTTACGGCGTTGTTCCTGTTGAAAGCAGCGACATTCCTCATCGTTTTGGGCGTTGCTGCGCGGCTTGGGCGCACCTTCCTAAAAAGCAGGATCCTTTCGCGAACCTCCATCGACGCCGGCCTGCAGTACGCCATTCAAGTCGGAGTCGGCTATTTCATCTTCATCTTCGGATTGATCATTGGACTGCAAACCGTCGGCGTCGACCTCTCGAGCCTTGCGTTCATCACCGGCATCATCGGCGTGGGAGTAGGTTTTGGACTCCAGAACATCATCAATAATTTCGTCTCCGGCTTGATCCTGCTGGTCGAACGGCCCATCAAAGTCGGCGATCGGATCGAAGTAGGCCAGCTAAACGGCGATGTCGTCCGCATCGGTGCAAGAAGCACTTGGGTGAGGACAAACGACAACATTGTGATCATCGTGCCGAATGCCGATTTCATCACGAGCCAAGTCACGAATTGGACCGCGAATGACCGGCGCGTCCGCATTCGCGTCCCTCTTGGCGTCAGCTACTCCAGCAATCCCGAAGAGGTTCGCCGTCTCCTATTAGCCGCGGCACAATCTCGCTCCGACATTCTTAGCGATCCCGCTCCCGACGTAATTTTTTCTGGCTTCGGCGACAGCAGCCTGAATTTCGAACTGCGTGTCTGGACGATGAGTCGCCTGCGAACGCCCCAAATCCTCAGGAGCGATCTCTATTACGATATTTTCCGTGTACTTGCGGAGCACAAGATTGAGATACCTTTTCCGCAAAGAGATCTACACTTACGCTCAGTAGATGCTTCCATTCTTTCCGCGCTCGGTAGCGCAAAACAGATCGATCACTAAATCAATGGAACTCCAGCAATTGTTTTTATAAGCAGCTTCTCTCATTTGTGGCACAATGAGGAACTTCTTCCCTTGTTGTGACGGAAGCTTACTGCTTATGAAACGTTTGTATTTGGCGGTGGCGGCCCTCCTTTCGCCGTGGTGCCTTTCGGCAGACGTGCCTTTGGTCTTTGCGATCAAGGACGCTCGAGTGGTAACGGTCAGCGGACCTGAACTCCCCAAGGCAACGGTCGTGCTACGCGACGGACTTATCGAAAATGTAGGAACCGGCATTCCGATACCGCCGGACGCCTGGGTCATCGACGGCACAGGCTTGACAGTCTATCCGGGTTTCATCGATGCCCTGAGCACCTGGGGCATTCCACAACCCGAACATTCTGCAAACAGTAGACGGAGTGGTTCTTCTCCGTCAGCCACCGCTCCGCGACCGACGCCGGCACCTCGAGCCAAGGGACCCGAAGACCGCCCGCAAACCTACTCCGCCGAACGGGCTGCGGACATGGTGGAGCCTTCCGACAGCCGATTGGAAATCGCCCGTGCCGCCGGTTTCACCACCGCCGCCACCTTTCCCGACCAGGGCATTTTTGAAGGACTAGGTGCCATGGTGAACTTGGCAGGCGATTCCGGCCGGGACATGATGATAGCAGAGCCTACCGGGCAAAAAGTCGCATTCCGAACGGCAGGATTTCGAGCCGGCTTCCCGAATTCGTTGATGGGCGTCATTGCCTATGTAAGGCAAGTCTATTTAGATCTTGGGCAATACCAAAAAGCCCAAAAGCTCTACGCCTCACACGTCAATGGTGTACACCGGCCTCTTTACGATCACGATTTGGAAGGACTGGCAGACTCTCCTCGCGTGCTGCTGCCGGCGATGGAGGCACAACAAATAGATCGCGTCCTCAATTTCGGTCCGGAGCTGAAGATGCCCTACATCATCTATGGCATGCACGAAGGCTTCCGGCGTATCGATGAATTGAAGCAGGCCAAAGTGCCCGTGCTGGTCAGCCTGAAATGGCCGGAAAAGCCAAAAGACGAAGACCCTGCCGATGTTCCGGATTACCGCGAATTGGAGATGCGGGATCAAGCACCGGTCGTACCCATGATGCTGGCGAAGGCAAAGATAAAGTTTGCCTTTTACTCAGGCGGTTTGGAGAAAACGGCTGACCTGAAGAAGGCAGTCAAAAAGTCGCTCGACGCGGGCTTGTCGGAAGCAGATGCTATCCGGGCCCTCACCCTCTCCCCTGCTGAAATCTACGGACTGTCGGACCGAATGGGTAGCATCGATAAAGGCAAGATCGCAAACCTCGTCGTTACCAAGGGTGACGCGTTTGGTGACAAAACGACAGTCGAATATCTGTTCATCGACGGCAAGGAGTTAAAACCTTCGCCGGAGGAAGAAAAGAAGACGCCGGAGAAGAAAGAACAATCGCCAAAAGAAGCCTCTGCTGCTTCAATTATGGAAGGGCTACATTAATGCGAAAAATCGCCACCGTTTTCACGCTCGCTACACTTTTCTCTACCGCTACTTTCGCCGAAACCTTGCTTATTCGCAACGCAACAGTTCTAACCGTCACCAAGGGCACCATTCAGAACGGAAGTGTACTGGTAGAAAACGGCAAGGTCGCCGCAGTTGGGAAAAACGTCAGCGCTCCGGCAAATGCAACCGTGGTGGATGCCTCTGGGAAATATTTAATGCCGGGCATCATCGACTGCCACTCCCATACCGCCATCGAAGGGAACGTCAATGAGGGCAGCGTTTCCGATTCGTCGATGGTGAACATCAAAGACGTCCTGGATCCCTCCGACATCAACATCTATCGCGCGCTAGCAGGCGGTTTGACCGTCTCGAATGTATTGCACGGCAGCGCAAACGCCATCGGCGGACAAACGGTCGTTATCAAGCTGCGCTGGGGCAAAGACGCAAGGGGCCTGATATTCCGGGGTGCAAAACCGGGCATAAAGTTTGCGCTAGGCGAAAATCCAAAGCGGCAAGGCTATCCGACATCGCTCTTCAGCTCGGGTGGGCCCGCGCCGGAGCGCCGCTATCCCGGAACGCGTTTAGGCGTCGAAGATGTCATTCGAAACTCGTTTATCGAGGCGAAGAACTATCAAGCAAATTGGAAACAGTACAACGCGCGGGTCTCTCGCGGGGAGCATCCCATCCCACCCAAAAAAGATTTGCGCTTGGAACCATTGGTCGAGGTATTGGAAGGTAAACGTTACGTCCATTCACACTGCTACCGAGCCGATGAAATCCTTATGCTGCTGCGGCTATCCGATGAAATGGGTTTTAAGATCCGCACCCTGCAACACGTGCTGGAAGGATACAAGGTTGCTAAAGAAATCGCTGCCTATGGGGCGGGAGCTTCCACCTTCAGCGACTGGTGGGGTTACAAAATCGAAGCCTTTGATGCAACGCCCTACAACGCCGCCATCATGACGCGAAAAGGTGTCATCGTATCTGTCAACTCGGATTCCGACGAATTACAACGCCACTTAAATACTGAAGCGGCTAAGTCGATGCGCTATGGCGGCCTCAGCGAAACGGAAGCATTAGCCCTCATCACCATCAATCCGGCGAAACAGCTTGGCATCGACAAGGAAGTCGGCTCCATCGAAGTGGGAAAATCCGGTGACTTCGTGCTTTACGATCAGCATCCCTTGTCGAATTACGCGAAGGTTGTGAAGGTGTGGATCGATGGCCATGAATACTTCGACCGCGACACAGACCTGCGGATGCGCCAGGAGTTAGCTCAGAAAAAGAAGGCGTTGATTGCCAAGGAGGATGCTGCATCCAAGAAATCGCCGACGAAGGACAAAGCAGAAAGTGCACCTTCGGAGGAGGTAACAAACTAATGAAATCTCCACGATGGATCAAGCTTTTCACTGCTTGTTTGGTCATTACCGGCGTCGGTTGGGCGGCTGAACCAAAGGACAACTCCATCCTCATCAGGGATGTCACGATACACCCAGTTACCAAGCCCGAGGTCGAACACGGATCGGTATTGGTGATCGACGGGAAAATCACTCAAGTGGGCCGCAGTGTGTCGACACCGAACGGTGTTCGCGTGGTCGACGGGCACGGACTCCAGCTTTATCCCGGCATGATCAATGCAGCCACCAATATCGGTTTAGCCGAGATCGAAGCTCTTCGCGACACCGTCGACCTGGATGAAATCGGTGAATTCAATCCGCAATTGAAGGCCGAAATTGCCTTCAACCCGTCCAGTGAGTATATTCCCGTTACCCGCGCGGCCGGAATCACAACAGTTCTGAGCCTGCCCTCCGAAGGCGGAAGCGAAGCAAGAAGCTTCGGGCAAGACGCTAGCGTGATTACAGGTCAAGCCGCGTTGATGCATTTAACTGGTTGGACTTGGGAAGAGATGGCCTTAACGCCCAGTGCTGCCGTGGACATGCTTTTCCCGCGAGTAGAAAAGATACCCCGACGCTATGCCGCGATCTTAGCTGTTCGTAGCAAGGGCTACCCGGAGTTGAAGAAAGAGCAGCAGAAACGAATCGATGAAATATCCCAATTCTTCGAAGAGGCCCGCCGCTACAAACAAGCAAAAGCCGCACACCGCCCGGACTTTCGTCTCGACGATAAGTTAGAGGCTATGATTCCCGTCATAGACCGGCAACGCCCCATTCTCGTCCGCGCGGCGAAAGAACGGGAAATCAAAGGCGCTATCGAATTTGCTAAGCGCGAGAAAGTGAAAATCATTCTCGCCGACCCGCGTGAGATCGGAGATACCGGGCCCATGTTAAAGGCTGCCAACATCCCCGTAGTCTTGGGAAAAACCCTGGCCTTGCCGGAAGACAATGACGACGCTTATGATGCCTCGTACACGCTACCTAATCAGTTCTATCGAGCAGGCGTGAAAATTTGTTTTGGGACATTCGACACTCAATTTGCCCGCAATGTACCCTTTGAGGCAGCAGCAGCTGTTGCATTTGGTTTACCCAAAGAAGAAGCCCTAAAAGCAGTAACCATCAACAGCGCGGAAATTCTTGGCGTTGCCGATCGGATTGGCTCTATAGAAGAAGGCAAGTCAGCGGACTTTATCTTAACGGACGGCGATCCGTTGGAGGCAAAGACCAATATCAAGCAGATGTTTATCGACGGGAAAGAAGTGAGCTTGGAGTCACGACACACCCGCGAGTACGAGAAGTGGTTAAAGCGCGAATAGCAGCCGCTACGTGATCGCTACTGCTTGATGCGCCAGCATTAATGCCTCTTGCGTCAAAATTACAAAAGCATTTAACTCGGAATCTCCGGTGTTGATCAGTCCTTCTTGATTGATGAGGCGCTCGTTTTCCGCAATGTTCAGCCGCAGCCCGCACCACTTCATACCTGCGCAAATCTGCTCGCGGATCCACGGCGAGTCCTCCCCAATACCTCCGCCAAAGACAATCGCCTTTGCTTCTCCGCGCAACGCTGCCAGGTAAGCACCGATGTATTTCCGAACGCGATAACAAAACACATCCATGGCCAAACGGACCTTTTCGTTTCCTTGCAACTGCTTCATCAGAACGCGTGTATCGAGCGAAACTTCAGACATCCCAAGCAGTCCTGATTTCTTATTCAGCAGCTCCTCCACTTGCTCGACACGCAACTCCTCTTTCTGCGCAAGATACCTGACCAGCCCCGGATCGACATCCCCGGAGCGGGTACCCATCACCAATCCTTCCAACGGCGTAAGTCCCATTGAGGTGTCGATTGACTGGCCGTTGTGAATGGCGCAGGCCGAACATCCGCTTTCCAGATGAAGCGTAATCAACGATGCTTGGTCAATAGGCGTGTTCGTCAATTCACAATACCGATGAAGTAGATATTCATGGGAAGGCCCATGAAATCCATACCGTCGAATTTTATGCCGCTCGACCAAGTCCGCCGGCAGCGCATAGTTGTAAGCCACGGGAGGCAGGCTGCGATGAAAAACAGTATCAAAACCAGCCAACATAACCTGCTCCGGCTTCAACGCCTCCCGGCTTGCGTGAATCACTTCCAGCGCCGGCGCATTATGCAGTGGCGCCAATTCTTCCAGCTGTTCAATACTTTTGATGACCGCATCATCGATCTTCGTTGTTGCATGAAATGTGTTTCCTCCATGAACAACACGGTGCACCACAATGTCTAGTTCTGCCAATGGCGGTAGTTTTTCGATCAGCTGTGCCGAAATCCACTTCAACGCTTCGCGCGTTGCTTCGGAATAATTTCTAGCCTGAAGCTTTGTTTCCTCGGTGGAATCCTTGCCATGATATCGCGACAAACTGGATTCTTCTTTGCCGATTTCCTTGATGATGCCGCTAAGGATCGTACGTCCATCATGCGGCGAAGTTTGCTCGGAATCCGCCTCTATAACGTCGAACTTTAGTGAAGCGCTTCCTGCATTCAATACGAGCACTTTGCGGATCGCCATACTGTATATGCGACGCTTTTCACGCCTGCTGATTTCAGTTTGGTTCCACAATCGTCATCACGCGATCGGCGTGTTGATCTTCCAAAACTTGACGCTTGCCTGACGGCCAGACAATTTCAATGCGGCTGGCAGTAGCGGCCGACCCCAGGCCAAAGTGCAAACGAAAATCGCTTTGCGACAGATAGCTCCCGCCGCTTCTTACTTCTTGTAGCTGCTTACGATTGCCGGCAACAACCGTTACCTTGGCCCCAATGGCGCTTCGATTCGACCGGCTCCCGGTCAACTTCAGGATGATCCAGTGGCCAGGCGGATTGTCCGCTTGCTTCAACAGTGTCGGCGGCTCGTTTTGATTGTTAATAGCCACTTCCAATGCGCCGTCGTTATCGATATCGGCAAAAGCGGCGCCCCGCCCCGAATGCGTTTGAAGAATCCCGGATCCCGCCCGCTCCGAGATGTCGCGGAATCGTCCGTTGCCAAGATTCTGATATAAGATGGCACGCTCCTTGTAATGAACATCGATTTTTAACGTGTCTACTTCAGGAAAGGCATGCCCGTTTACCAGGAAAAGATCGGTCCACCCATCATTGTTGAAGTCGAAAAAGCCCGTCCCCCAACCAACATACTTCGTGTTTCTGCCAAGCCCCGCACCCAAAGTCACATCGTCGAAAACACCATCGCCATGATTCCGGTAAAGGCTTTCAAATTCGTCTGAAAAATTCGTCCGAAATATGCTGAGATTCCCCTCGTTCATGTAATCTCCAGCACTAACGCCCATACCGGACATCGCTTTCCCATCCTGATCGAAAGCCGTACCTCGAAGCACAGCTTCCTCCTCAAACTTATTATTTCCTTTATTTATATAGAGCAGCGACGGAGTCTGATCGCATGCGACGTAGATATCCGGCTTTCCATCCCCATTGAAATCGCCCGTGAGTACGCCAAGACTGTAGTGACCATCCGGCTCGGCTACTCCCGACAAAACAGAGATATCGGCAAACGTGCCATCACCGTTATTCTTGTAGAGAATGTTGCGGTCGAAAGGAAGACCCTTCGGTCCACAATTCACAGGAATGCCGCGATAATAGCAATACGGATTCGCTCCCGGCTTCGGCGTCACGGACGGATCGAACTTCAAGTAGTTCGCGACAAAAAGATCTAGATGTCCATCCTGATCGGTATCGACGAAGGCGCATCCCGTGTTGTATCGTCGTCTATCCTGAACCAAATGCGCGGCAGCCGTCACATCTTCGAAGCGGACGCCCCGTATGTTCCGATACAGGTGATTACCACCCCAGTAAGTAACAAACAAGTCGGTGAAACCATCATTGTTGTAATCGCCCGCGCAAACCCCTTCCGCCCACCCCGAAGATTGAAGGCCCAACGCCTTCGTCACATCGCGAAACCGATCATGGCCTTCGTTGTGGTACATGCGATTCGTCCCGCCGGCGCCTGAAAGTACAAATAGATCCACCAGACCATCATTGTCGTAGTCAACGAAGGCGATGCCGCTGCCGGTGGTCTCGACGATGAACTGCTTCTTTTGCGTTCCGCCGTTTGAAAACGTCGCGGTAAGACCGGCCTTCCCCGCAATGTCGCGGAAATCCGGCGCATACATCGCAGGATTGCTCCACCCCCAAACAGAAACAGCCAGCACTCCTAGGCAGGAAAGCGGAAGCAGCCGTTTCATTGCGGCGACTGCTTCTCACCCAACCGCTTCAAAAAATCGGAAAACTCACCCTCAGTGGGCTTTTGAAGATGATCTAAAACCAACTTTTCCTGCTTCGCCTTGTCCATTTGTCCAGCATTGCGATAAGCCGTCAATAAGGCGTAATGCGCACGTTCATTCGCCGGCTCTTCTTTCACCGCCCGGCTCAGAAACGCGATTGCCTGCGCGTAATGCTTTTCTTGTGACTCGATCTTGCCGAGCGCCACCAGCGCGTCGACAGATGCAGGCTGCAATGAAAGAGCCTTTTCGAAATGGAGTCGCGCTGCTGCCCCATTTCCTTCCGCCAATGAAATTTGCCCGAGCTGAAACGCACAAGCAGCGTCTTCGGGACTTACTTTCAGCTCGCTCACGAACTCTTGCTTTGCCTGCCCAAGCGCTGCGGGATCATGCGCGCCCAGCAAGATCGCGCGGCCTAATTGGTAATGCAAACCAGGCGCAACGGGATTAGCTTCGATGGCTTTGCGGTATTCCGCCTGCGCCTCCGGAAAACGGTTTTCCACCTCGAATATTTCAGCCGAGAGCTGGTGCACGCGGTACGAGCCCGGCGTCTTCTGAAACATCGCAAAGGTCGCGTCATTGAAAGCCTTCATGTGCTGTTTCGCCGCCAGGTAAAGGACATCGGCATCGTTAGGAAAACGTGTTTCTAAACTCCGCAGTTTGGTGAACACAGCGGCAGAATCGCCTTGCTTTGCATAGCAATTTACTGCTGCCAGTCCGGCCATTTTAGATAACGGGGCATCGTTGATCGTTGCATAACTGCCCAAGCTAGGGAGCGCAGCGCTACAGTCACCCAGCGCTGCTTGTGTCAGCGAAAGAAAAACCTGCGCCTGACTATCCGTTTTATCCCGCGCGGCTTCCTTCAGCTTCGCCAGAGCCTCATGATACAGACCCCTGGAAAATGCCTCAACACCTTGTTCGCGCACCGATTCGGCGGCAAGCAAAACCGAACAAAGAAGAAAGCCCGAAACGCCGACTTTAATGGCCCGCATCGTCTAACACTACATCGAAATTGCCGAAGCGATGATGCCGGGCGTCCTGGTAGTACTTGAAACTCAAAACCGGAGGTTGCCCCGGCGCTATCAATCGTCTTTGCGAAGCCTTCTCAGGCACTTGGCCGATCGTCGCACAACGGCCCGACTTATCGATTTGTTCAATGAGTTGCCGCTCCGAATTGGACACATCGGCATGGCTTGCACTTTGCCGTGGTGTCGCTGTCAGCAAGAGCAACAACGCTAAAGTTATCCCGCTCATCGTCTCTTATCCAACTCGGTAAGCGCATGCTGCGCCGTCGAATTCTGCGGCTTCCGTTCCAGCAACTGTCTCATCACCTCGCGGGCACGTTCCGGCTGTCCTTGTTGCACATAGAGCCGCCCCAGATTCAGATAAAGTATATCGTCATCCGGAGCCACGCGGACGCCATATTGGAAAGCTGCAATCGCCTCGTTTGGCTTACTCTCCTGCAGATACAAAACGCCGAGATTATTAATTGCGTCGGCATAGTCACGCTTTAAGGCAATCGCCTGCTGAAAAGATTCTGCGGCTTTGTCGAAATGACCTTGCTTTGCTAATGCCAACCCTAACCCATTGGCAGCTTCCGGTGATTGCGAATTTAACTCAACGGCGCGCCGGTAAAAACTCTCGGCCGCCGCCGAGTCGTTCTGTTTATCCGCCAATTGCCCGGCATCCAGCAGCGTATAAAGCATATCCGGCTTCAGCGAAAGCGCCTTTTGGTAGGTCTCCATGGCCTGCGCGTAGTTGTTGCGATCCGCATAAACCGAGCCTAATTCCGACCAGGCTTCTGCATTATTGTTGTCGAATTTCAAGGCATCGCGAAGACGCTCCTCCGCCTTGTCCAGATCACCCGTTTCGGCATAGATTCGTCCCATTAACGTCAGCACCCGCGCATTTGCCGGATTCCGCTTCAATTCCTTCTCCAGATAAGGCAAAGCCTGTTCAGGATATGACGACCACAAGAAAGCTGCCCCCAGCTTGAAGTAGTCCCGATGCGGTGGCTTGATATAAAAGCCCTCAAATGGAAGCTGCGGCAATGGCGCACCCGACGCAAGACGCCGAAGATCGGCTTGATACGTCTCCTCCGCTGGAGGCCGAGCATAAATCTTCACGGCTTCGCCTTCTTTGTTCAGCAGAAAGGCTACAGGAATCACCAGTTCTGTTCGCCAATCAAACAGATAACGGCGAAAAATCTCATAGTGCGCCCGTCTCTCCGGCGATGTTTTGTTCAAGTCGATATTGACGATTGAAGATCGATACTGTCGCTGAACGGACGCATCGCCGCTCAACACAAGCAACCCTGGTCCGTTTACTTTTTCCGGCAACGGTATCGGATCCAGAAACCAGGTATCCTGAAGCCGCATCTCGTTGTCGCCCTGCATCGAAGACGAAGTAAATTTCCGCTGCGGACGGAAAGCCGCACTCTCGATCTCGCTGGAGCCTTCCATAATGGCGAAAGTGCGTTCCGCAGGCAAATGCGAAAACTCTTGCACCGCGCCCGACGGCCAGGTGATCCGAACATGCGCTGCTTCGTTCGCTTTCCCAAGCCCGAAAATCACCCGCTTACTATGCTGCGAAAGAAACCCGGAGCCCGCGTCGATCCACTTCGTTTGCCCATCCAATTGTATATGCGCGCCGATCGCATCACGGTTCGATTCCCTTCCCCGCAACGAAAAAGCGATCGACCGGTTCTCCCCGGCGCAATTGTTTTGCAGCACCCGCACTTGCGGACCTAACCTGCTCTTTAAAAGGACGTCGGGCCGTCCGTCGCCATCGAAATCCGTAACCGCGAACGCTCGGCTATCGTCCGCGAAGTCGATGCCGCTTACTCCGGAAAAATCGAAGTAGCGCCCGCCGCGCCTACTTTGATAAACGTTCGGCTCCCTACCGCTCCAACTGTAGTCTTCCCGGATGAACTGATTAATTGCATTCCAGCCACTCTCATACTTTGCCGATGGCCTGCTTGTTTCGGGCGAATAAGCAACTACATCCCGCCAGAAAAAACTCATCAAATCCGTTGTGGACGTGTTCGTCAGCATCCCGCAAGTCACCAGGATCTCCGACTCGCCATCATTGTCGAAATCATGACCGCCGGATGACCAAGCCCAGCGCCCGAAGGCAACATGTTGCTGCTCCGTGACATTTTCAAAAGAACCGTCGCCCAAATTCCTATACAAAGAGTTACCGCGCGTATGCCGAAGATAAGCGTCTCTTCCTGCCGTGCTCTGCGCAGGCACGAAAGCCTTTTGATGAACAATGCGCTGTCCCGCGGCAGTCCACATATTTGCCACGTACAGATCGGGCCGTCCGTCGTGATCGTAATCGAACCAGGAAGCGCTCATACCAGGCCCGATATCTTCCACTCCCGCATCATGCGCGACATCGTGAAAACGCCCTTTCTCGTTTTTGTAAAGGTTCTTGCGCCCAAAATCGTTGGCTACATACAAGTCCGGCCATCCATCACCGTTGTAATCACACCAGGCAGGCGCAAAACTGAACCGATTGTTGTTTGCATTGAGACCCGTCTCTGCCGTGCAATCCTCAAAAAATCCGCTGCCGTCTGCGTTCAATTTATTGCGGAATAGGAAATTAGGCGGCCCATTCTGCGCATCGTGATACGGCGAAGGATAGGTATACTGCGCCTCGCTTTGAAAGTAGACGTAGCAACAAAGATACAGATCGAGCCTGCCATCACGATCGAAATCCGCCGCCGCCATTCCCGTAAAACCACCACTGGGTGCCGTCGCAAACCGAAACGCATCATTGCGCAGCGAAAATCGATTTCCCTCATTCAGGAACAGCACTGGACCGCTCCCGCGCAGCAAAACCAAATCCTGCCGCCCGCTATTTCGCAGATCGACAAACAAGGCGGCCGAGGAGTCATCCAACACACCAACATTCCATTCAGCGGTCATGTCCCGAAAGCGTCCGTCCTCGCCGATCTTATACAGACGATTCGGCAAACCGCCCGGCTGACAAACGTAAACTTCGTCTACTCCATCGCCGTCGATATCCCCAACTGCAATCCCATTACTGCCGTAGATATCGATGCCGGAAGCCGGGTCCAGAGAAGCGCGCCAATACGGAACGCCTCGCCTTAGCTGCTCCCGAAACGACTCGCTTTCGGCAAAGCAACTACGGGTGACATCGCGAAACAAAGGCTCCGCTACCACCGCGATATGTTCCTCGATCGGTGAAAAGTTGGCAAGCTTGCCATCTACCCAAATCTGCTTCCACCGTCCGACGCGATAAAAAAGTTTTCCGTGCTGTTCGCCGGCAACTTCATACCGCACAACATCGTCCGGCAAAGGATAAAACTCCACTCGCCGCACTTCACCCAATGAACGAACCCACTCCTTCCAGCCCTCTCGCAAAAGTGAGGCATGTTCCGCGAAAACGGCCTCCCCCAGATCATCTGCCAGCTGGCGATACGATGTGGGACAAGGAGATATACATTCCACTGGTTGTGCCAGCGGCAATTCGAGTGTATGAATCGCTTTACGCAAAGCGCCGGCAATTTCCATCGCCTTCTTCTCTTCTGGAAAGGTATCTTTTCCGGGGGCGATCAGCTCACTTAACGCTAGGTAAGACGGCGCGTGATGAAGCTCATTGGCAAGCGCCGAGGCCACCGACACCCGCGTCAAACCAGGAATCGCCGACGCGTAAGCAAGAAAACGTCTCCGGCTGAAAGCTGACTGGGTAAATCGATTCGTCACAACGTGAAAGTCTGTAGATCATAATATCCACAAACCACCGAATCGCTGCTCAACTGACAGTTCGTGATTTAGAGATTATTGGCCACTCGCCCGCGAGGCACGGGCCATTGGTCGGCAACGTGCGCGCGCAACCGAAGAATCGACGTCGTTTTCAGCTCGGAGACCCTCGACACACCTAGCTTCACCACCGCCCCGATCTCGCGCAAATTCATTCCTTCGTTGTAGTAAAGCCCTAGGATCGTCTTTTCCTGCTCCGGCAATTTTTTGAACGCATTCAGAACCAGCTTCTGCAACTCGCTTCGTTCCAACTTAGCGGAAGGTAACTCGCCCGTATCCGGAATAATCGACAAAAGACTTTGGTTGCCATCCTGGTTCACCGTCATCTCCAGGCTGCCCAGCGTTAAGCCTTGCACTTCCACAATCCGCTCCCGGTACTCTTCCACTGTTACGCCGAGCTCCGCTGCAATGTCTTCTTCCAACGGAGGACGTCCCAGCCGCCGCTCTGCCGCCGAAATCGCAGCCTCGATCTCTTTGTATTTCTTACGCCTCTGCCGTGAAGCCCAATCCATATTGCGCAAGCTGTCCAGGATTGCCCCTCGGATCTTATACTCGGCATACGTTTTCAGCTTCACCGGCTGTGCAGGATCGAAATCGTCAATCGCGGTAATCAGGCCCACCATGCCGCTCGATACCAAGTCATCCAGGGTGATGCTGCCCGGCAAAGTCTCAAAAATACGCCGCGCAATCAGGTGGACCTGCGGAACATGTTGCAGAATCAGCTTCTCGCGCTCTTCTGCTGTAAACGCCCGGGTCTCTGCTTGATAAGCGGTCATGGATTCAGAAGTTCGCTAACGCCGTCAAATGAAAAGTATCCGCACGCGAAAAAACTTCTCTTCCGACAACCGTAGGTTCTGAAAAACCGTCCGATGAGTGTAGTGAGGCGCGCCTTCCTCTCAGCTTGTTTTTCCCGCTTTTGACAAACGTTTTAAGTTAAAGTGGGCAGAACGCAGGACACCGCAAGTGGTACTCCCAGTTGGGAAGAGTTTTTAGAAGACGGTATCGAAGCTCATGTGGTACTCCTCTGGTTTATGCCGTATTTATACCTTGGAATCGCAATTTTAGCTGAAGTGATCGGAACATCGGCTTTGAAGAAAGCAGACGGCTTCTCAAACCTGACGCCCTCCTTAGTTGTCGTTGCCGGATATGGAATCGCATTTTATTTCATGTCCCTATCCATACGAAGCATTTCCATCGGCATCGCCTATGCTATTTGGTCCGGCGTTGGTATCGTTCTCATCTCCCTTGCCGGTTGGGTTCTCTATAAGCAGTCGTTGGATGCCCCCGCCATTGCCGGAATGGGTCTCATTCTGGTGGGCGTCCTCGTCATAAACTTGTTCTCAAAGGCCGCCGCTCATTGACTGGCAGAAATTTCCTTAAAAAACTTGATATTTACCAACAATTACTTCGACTTACTATAGTGACAACCAACGAACGTCGAGGAGACTTCATTCCCTTTATATGAACTACGCTTCCAGAAACGTATATGTCGATCACGAGATCATGAATGCCGGCTCGGAGAGGCTAGTACAAATTCTGTACGGTCTCGCCATCCAGTCGATTGCCGCCGCCAAGAACTGCATTAAGGTCAAAGACATCCCGGGTCGGGTAGCCAATATTAACAAAGCCTTCGCTGTGTTAGTTGAGCTGAGCAGCGGTCTCGACTACAAAGCAGGCGGCGAGATTGCTACCAACTACGCGGGGATTTACGACTATTGTCAACGAAGGCTGATCGAAGCAAACACCAAACAATCCGAAGCCATCTTATCCGAGGTGCAGTCCCTGATCGAAGACCTGAATGAAGCTTGGCAAGTTGTCGTCAAAACGGTCAGCGCCGAGCGTGTGGCCCGGCTCGCCTCTTCCGACATCCTCCCCAGCGAAGAAGCTCTGGCCGGTAATCTAAGCTGCCTGGGGTAAACTCATCGTTTAGCAAGCAATGGCATCGCTACCGCAAACCATGCCTGAAGAGAAGACTTCGGCATCCGAAAAGTGGCAGGATGGACGCATTCGAACCTTGTGCAGGGGATGCGGACATCCACGCTCGGAGCATCACTCCATCTACAACGCAGTTGCCGGAGATTACGTTTATACGTACTGCAATGAGTCCTCCTGTGGCTGCGACGAGTTCATGGAACATCCGACACAGGCCGAAGCCCCTCCCCGCCGTCTCAATTTAAATAATCCCGCCACCGACTGGGAAACCCGTTGCAAAGTCTGCGGTTCACAGGCGGCAAAACACGTTCAACTCGGGCCGGAGTGCGTTGCCGCCTGCGAAGCAAATTGGAAAATGCTCGATAAAATGCGGCGGGCTGGCATCATCAACACCATTAAAGTCTAAAAAAAGGCTACCGCTTCCGGTAGCCTTTTTAACTTCTACATTTCCCGCCGATCTTTACGGGTGAACCAGATTCAGTGTCTCCTGCTCCATCGAGTTGGCGGTCGTAATTACTCGAGAATTAGCGCTATAGCTATTCTGGAACGTAATCAGATTTGTGAACTCGGTGGAGATGTCGACTGTGGACGATTCCAGTGCGCTTCCCTTGATCTGTCCGCGTCCGCCTGTATTCGCCGTACCAATCGACGGCTGTGAGGTTGCTCCGCTCACTTGAAAATCGTTGTTTCCCACCGCAATCAGCGAGTCGGGATTGACAAAGTTCGCCATGGCAAGTTGCCCTACCTGGATTGTTTTCCCGTTGGACAAAAGTGCATTCACCACGCCGCCATCACCAATGCTCCCTTCCTTGATGGTGGTTGCCTCACTGCCGTCAGAGGTCGGATTTGTTGTGGTAAACGACTGCGCATACTGCGTAATAGCCGGCGCACCATTAGGAAATAGATCGAAGGTGATGTTCTGTCCAGGTGACGCGCCGTCGTTCCAGTTGGAAACCGTGATGGTAGGTGATCCGCCCGCAGCAGGAGTCTTCAAATTCCCACTCTGATCGAAGGTGAAGGTCCCCGTATCGGCCGTCGTGCCATCAGGAACTGACGTTGCCCAACTCCACGATGCATCCTGCGCCGGAGTAGGCGGAGCAGTCGTCGGATCGGCAGGAGTAGACGCCTGCGTCTTTTTAAAGGCGAAGTTCAGTTGATGTTCCTGCCCCAGCGAATCGAATATCTTGACCTGCGTCGTAGCCGTGACTCCCACTGCCGCCGTGGCGTCCAGGTTGATGTTGGTGAAAGAAACCTTGGTCGTCTGTGCTGCCGGCTCCAGAACTCCAGTCGGAATAATGATATCTCCAATCGGCCCGCTGGTGTTGAGATTGCCGGAAAGACTGCTCCAACCCTGAATCGCCTCGCCTGAACCGTTTTGCAGCACACCTGTCGCGCTACGCGTCAAATTGCCGTCTCGCGTATACTGCGTCGCGCCGGACGCGCTCTTCACCACAAAGAATCCCTGCCCGTTAATCGCGGCATCCAGCGTGTTCGACGTTGTCTGTGTCGTGCCTGGCTGAGAAAAATTCCTCTGTGACAAGGGTGTTTGAACGCCAAGTCCAATCTGCGTCTTGCCGTCGTTCAGTGCCTCTGAGAATACATCCTGAAAAATAACAGAGCTGGTCTTAAAACCCGTCGTGTTCAGGTTCGCCAAGTTGTTGCCGACAATGCTGACCGCTGTGGAATCAGCGGCAAGTGCGGAAGCGGCGGTGTTGAATGCTGTTAACAATAGTTCTCTCCTTCGAAACCTTTGTCAATTTGTGATCGACTCGCTCATTCCCTAAGCAAGTAAGCTGCCGAACAAACAACTTGCGAAAATGAACCCTTTTAATAGAAAACGCGCCTCAAAATCATCATCTGCACCCGCCATCATTCTGTCATCCGCCATATTCCTGCCGTCCACATGAAGCAGAATATCGTCATTTGCAAGACAAGTGAGACAGTCCCTCCATGCAACACACAAGGTTCTTATATCGAGCCGGAAAAGGCCTCCATGAAAACCAGCAGAACCGCCACAATTTGTTTTCTCGCCTTAATTACGCTGCGAATGGACGGAAACGAAACGACCTCTTCTTCCGCATCGACTGAAACTCCCGCTCTGACCCAACAAGAACGCGCTGAAGCGGCTATGGAAAAGTCCTTGGCTCAACAACAAGCAGCTCTCGATGGCTCCCGTCAGAATACAGACACCGGCTCCGTTCACCAGCAACAAGACTCTCTGCAGCAACAAGCATCAGTCTTAGAAGGTCAGGACAAGGGAAGCCGCGGCTCCCTCAGCTCCAAACCAGCTAAACCACCGGATGAACTAGAAGCCAAACAAACCAACTTCTTTGCTCTGCCCTGGCCCTCTTCCATGCCGTTAGCCACGCCCAACGTGCAGATGATGGACGAATCCTGCCAAGCCTTGAATAAAACCGAAATCGATCAACTCATCGGCGGCGCAGGAAAGCGGCACAATGTGGATGCCGATCTACTGCGCTCCGTAATGAGGCAGGAATCCGGCTTCAAGCCCTGTGCGGTATCGGTAGCCGGAGCGATGGGGTTGATGCAGATCATGCCCGATACGGCCGATATGCTGAAGCTCGACGATCCCTTCGATCCCCAAAAGAACGTCGACGCCGGAGCTAGCTTCCTCAAGATGATGCTGGATCGCTATCAAGGCAATGTTCCGCTCGCCCTCAGCGCCTACAACGCCGGCCCTGGAAAGGTAGACAAAGCCGGAGGTGTCCCACCTATCGCCGAAACCCTCCAGTACCTCACCAACATCCTAGGCAGCCTTCCTCTTGCCTACTAAGTGAGGTGGCACGAAAGAGACTTTTTCGCCGAATCTTTGTCCGACAAAGAATTTTGCCTCCTCGAGCGTCAACCAACGCCTCATCTAAATGAAGCAGCGCGGCATCCGTCGAAACAAGCAGGTCCGAATTCAATGCAATCGCGGTGGCAGCATGAAGCGCGTCGGCCCACTGTGTCCCAACCCACTCACCCCAACGACCGCAGCCGATCCTGCTTACTCACAATCTGCGTAATCCGCACGCCGAAATTTCCATCCACCACCACTACCTCACCATGTGCAATTACCGCGTTATTCACGACAATCTCCACCGGCTCGGCAACAGTCCGGTCCAGCTCCACAATCGAACCGGTCGTTAACTTCACCACATCCTTCAACGCCAATTGGGCCCGCCCGAAGGAGACACTCACCGGCATCTCCACATCCAGCAGCAGATCCAAATTCCGCGTATTCGAAGGCATTGAGCCCGATCCCGGCGGCACAACCGCGGGAAGCCTTTCCTGCTCCGCCGGCAACGCCATCAAAGTATCGATCAACTGAGGCATAAAATAAGTTACCGCTGTTCCCAGCTCCTCGCCGGAGTTCTTTATCTTTATGGAAATACTGGCCGACGGCTTGCTGGGTTCTTCCTGCGTCAGTTTACCCGCCGATATCTCCCGCTTCAAACGCGCCGAAAATTTCGTTGCCAGCACTCCACCCATCTGCGCCAACACTTCCTTCAGCGTGTCAATGGCGGTATCGTCGCTTTCTCCCTCCAGACCGCTCACTACCAAAAGTTTTTGGCCAACTTGCGCCGCATCGGCCTTGCTCAAGCCGAGAAACACAAATCCGGTCTGTTTGGGAACAAACTCCTGCTGAAACCAAAGCAGATCGTCTAAATTCACCTCTGCCGGAGCTGTCTCGGCCTGCACGGCATCGGCACCCAGCATCGCCCCCAAGGAAGCAATCAATGCTTGCTTTACTTCCTGTTCGATGTAAGCAAGCGTTTCTTGTATTTGCGCCGGTGTAGGGTCCGATTTAGGCATCAACTCTCTAGACTAAATCCCAAGGGTACTACGTGCACCCTGCCTACTTAACCGTCCCAATACAGATCACTCGCACGCCGGAAGGAACTTCGTTATGTGCAATCACCGCCAGGGAAGGAAGCGCATTCTCGGTCATCTGTTTCAGAAAGCAGCGTGCGCCGGAGCTGGTGATCACCGCCACGCCCGCATCCGTCACCAGAAGCGCCTGCGTTAATTTATCCACCACACTTTTCACCTGCTGTGGTGAAAGAGCGAAATGGCTGTTGTGTTCCCCATGTTCGATGGCGCCTTCGATGATCTGCTCAATTTGCGACTCTAGAAAATACGCTGGCAAGTCACCCGCCATGTTCAGATGGGGCTTCACGATGGATCGCCGGATGGCCTGCCTGACATACTCGGTCAGCAATCCGATATTGCGCGTCATCGCCGAACCCTCGCTCATCGCCTCAAGGATTGTCTCGGCATCCTTGATCGCGACGCGCTCCCGCAAAAGATTCTGGAAAATCTTCTGGACAGCAGCCAAGGTCAATTGCTTCGGCACTAGATCTTCCACCAACTTTGGCTGGTCCTGACCCACTCGATCCAGAACTCGTTTAGCTTCCTGCCGCGAGAACAGCTCGCAGGCATACTTCTTAATCACTTCCGTGAAGTGCGTCCCCAGCACCGAAGAAGGATCCACGATGACAAACCCCAGCGATCGTGCTTTGTCGATCTGATCGGGTGTCACCCAGACAGCCGGCATATTGAACGCGGGCTCGCGAGTGGCAATCCCCGGTATCGTCACGGCATTCTGCACCGGCTGTATGGCCAGTTCGCAACCGGCCTGTAGTTCATACCGGGCTACCTCGATGCCCTTGACGTGAATCACATACTCCCGTGCCTTCAACTGCACATTGTCGGTCACGCGAACGGGAGGCAAAAGATAGCCCATCTCCGAAGCAAACTGTTTCCTTATTGCGGCAATTCTTTTCAATAGAATCGAATTCAACCCGCCTTCTACAAACCGCACCAGACCCAATCCCACCTCAATCGCCAATGGCTCTACTTTCAACAGGCTCTCGATATCTTCTTTGGGTCGCGCCAATGCCGTCGCCGCAATAGTCTGTTTTGCTTTCTGCTCCTTCTCACGCAGCCTCCACCCTGCATATCCCGTTCCCGCTCCCAGCGCCAGAAATGGAATTTTCGGTAAGCCCGGAAATGCCGCCAACACAATCAACACGCCCGCGGCCAGCATCAATGGCTGCGCTTGATTGAAAAGCTGCTTCTGCACTTCGGTGCTCAAGCGCGATTCGGAACTGGCCCGAGTCACAATCAATCCGCCCGAGACGGAAATCATCAACGCCGGAATCACCGTCACCAATCCGTCGCCAATCGTCAGAATCGTGTAGGTCTGCAGCGCGCGTTTCAACTCCACGCCATGTTGCAGTACCCCGATCAGAAAACCGGCGACGATGTTGATGCCCGTGATGATAATACTGGCAATAGCATCGCGCTGCGTAAACCGTGACGCTCCGTCCATCGCGCCATAAAACTCCGCCTCCGCTGCCAGTTCTTTGCGCCGTCTCCGTGCTTCGTTCTCATCGATCAATCCTGAATTAAGGTCGGAGTCGATGGACATCTGCTTGCCGGGCATCGCGTCTAACGTAAATCGCGCCGTTACTTCCGAAATGCGAACCGCGCCATGATTGATCACCACGTACTGAATTGCCAGCAGGACTAAAAAGATGACAATACCGACGACGTAGTTACCACCCACCACGAAATTACCGAACGCCTCGATCACGTCTCCCGCCGCCCGGCTGCCGGTATTGCCATTCAACAAAATCAACCGAGAGGAAGAAATATTCAGCGCCAGCCGGAACAGCGTCAACAGGAGAAGCATCGTCGGATAAACATTGAACTCCGACGGCTTCGTAATGTACATCGACGACATCAGCACCACCACCGACATCGTGATGTTGGCCGAGATCAAAACGTCCAACAGCAGTGGCGGCAGCGGCGTAATCATCGCTAGCACAATGCAGAGCACGGCCACCGGCACCGCCAACTCGCCCCAATTCATCGAACGTAATAATCCCATCCAGTTGGGCGATGTTTGTTTCGGAATTGCTGTAGTCATTTTTATGCTGTTGCGCTTACACGGCCTTACGCTTCCCTAATCAAGGACGCCCGTTCATCGTCCGATAAATATAAGCCAGCACCTCCGCTACGGCGCGATAGAGATGCGACGGGATCTCCTGGTCAACACCCACCGCTTTATATAGTGCCTGTGCCAGCGGCTTGTTCTCCGTAATCGGTATGCCATGCTCCAAAGCCTTCTTCTTGATCTGCAGCGCTAGGTGGTTTTTGCCTTTGGCTACCACCATCGGCACGGCCTTCGCGCTCATGTCATAATGCACCGCCACCGCGTAGTGCGTCGGATTGACGATTACGGCCGTCGCTTGCGGAATCGCTTTCATCATCTTTTGGCGGGCAATATCTCGCTGCAGACGCCGAATCCGCATCTTCATTTGCGGGTTGCCGTCCATCTCCTTCATTTCGTCCTTGACCTCTTGCTTGGTCATCCGCATATCTTTTTTGAAATGCGTCCGCTGACGAACAAAATCCACGATGCCCACTACCAGCAAAATTAAAACCAGCCTCGTTAGAAGGCTCCTCATCATCTGACCCGCTTCCGACAGTCCCGCTCCTAAGCTCATGACGGCCAAGTTTGCGATTGACGCCAAATGTGGTTGAATTTCCTCATAAAGCAGAAACCCAATGATCGGCAGCAATGCGAGCGCCTTTAACATCGACGAAAAGTTTTGCCTCGGCATCTGCTTCAGCCTCGACATCGGGCTCAGTCTCTGCAAATCCGGCATTAACTGCTTTGTCGCGAATCCAAATCCGGTTGTGGCTAACTGGATTGTCAGCACGATCAGCGCGATCACCGCCCCGCCCCCCAGCAAAGCCTCTAAACTTGGCAACAGTCCGAAGCGAAACAAAGCCGGCATGTCGGTCATCGTTAGCTCTTGCGACGAAAAGGCTCGCCGGATCAACAGCGTCATCGAATCCTGCAGGCAGCCGAATATCCTGGCGCCTATCGACCACCCGGCTAACAACGCAATCGCTAGCTGCAAAGAGATAATGAAATCACGGCTGGCCGGGAAACGCCCCTCCTTACGGGCTTTCTGCAGCCGGTGAAGTGTAGGTTGCTCTGTTTTCTGCTCGGCCATCAGGCTACTCTGCTCGGTTTAAAAGGAACCTAAACGCGCGAGAGTTTCAAACATCCGTCGCGCTAATTCTTCATAAAGGACCGGCCAACGCACCATCATGGCCGCCAGGAATACGAAAGAAAGCGCCGTCTTCGCAGGAAACGTCAGAGTCACCAACTGAAGCTGCATATGCAGCCGGCTGAGAAGGGCCACCGCCAAATCGATCAGCATCAAAAGAATCACCATCGGCAGTCCCAGCTTCAAACCTGTGGCGAACATCGTACCCGCTAAATGAATCACGGCTTCTAGCGAAGCCCTCTGCAAAGCAACGCTGTCCAGCGGAAAGATCTCGAACGACCTGGCCAGCAGCCGCAACATATATTGATAAATCCCGAGGGTGAAAAACAAAAGCCCTGTCGTGAGTTGCGTTAAAAACAAGAACACACCGGTATCCGCCTTACTGCTTGGGTCGATCACGGAGGCAAAGCTAAAGCCTGTTTGCACCGAAATAGCCTGTGCTGCAAATTGAAAGCTCTCATGCAGGAATGCAATGGCTAATCCAATCACTAGACCCGCGGCGGACTCCGCCACAGCCGCCAGCGCGAACTGCGCTCCGGATGTCTCATGACTCGTCAGCACAGGCCAAGATGGAAACAGACAAAATGTAATGCTGACAATCAGAACCACCCGCACTGTCCTTGTGGCATCGCGAAAGCCCGGAATCGGTAGCAGGAATAATGCCGATCCAACCCGAACAATCGTCAATAAAAATCCTGCAATCGCGGAAAATCCAAAATGGACATCAATGGGCATAGCGCTGGAGGTTGCCCAATATTCGTTCCGTATAGTCCACCATCTTCACGAGAATCCAAGGCAATACGATCAGAAATGTGACGAAGAAGCCCGCTAGGCGCGGTACTGTGCTGAAACTCGGATCTTGAATGGAGGTCACAATCTGCAGCAAGCTAATGACAATTCCCACCAGGAACATCACCGACAACAGAGGCAGCCCGATCCACAAAGCCGTCATCAGTGCTTCCCGAATAATTTCGATGACAAATTGCTGCGACATCTTAGCTAAAACTCCTTACCAGTGAACCCGCGACTAAGTTCCAGCCATCCACCAGCACGAACAGCAATATCTTGAAAGGAGCCGAGATCAAAGCCGGTGGAAGCTGCATCATTCCAATGGAAACGGTGATCGACGCGACGACGATGTCCACCACCAGGAACGGAAGATACAAAACCGCCCCGATTTGGAAACCTGTTCGAAGCTCCGAAATAATGTAGGACGGGATCAGGACTTCTAGCGACACGTCGCTCGGTTTCGCCGGCTTTGGCGAGTGCGACAGCTCCACGAATAACCGGATATCTTTCTCGCGCGCAAAACGAAGTAAGAAACTCTTCAGCGGATTAGCGGCTGTATCCAATGCTTGCTGTACCGTCACCTTTCCGCTCTCCAAGGGTGCCCAACTCTCGGTGTAAATCTCCCTCACTGTCGGATTCATCACCAGCAAAGTCAGAAAAATCGCAATGCCGATCAGCACCTGGTTCGAAGGAACCGTCTGGGTACCAAGCGCCTGCCGGAGAAAATGTAAAACCAGCGTAATTCTTAAAAACGGCGTAATGCACATCACTATTGCCGGCAAAAGCGTTAACGCGCTCAATAAGAGTACAATTTGCAGTGGAATGCTGGCGGATTTAGAAGCTGCATCCCCTGTCATGGAAATTCCAAGAAGCGAACTCGGCGGAGCAGCCGCTATACAGTGCAGAGGAAGCAGTAAGCCTGCCACCAGCATGCATTTGAGAACTCTATCCAGCATAATTACCCTCCGCTGCCCGCTCTTCTTGCAGATTCTGTAGAACGGTACAGCCCTGGGGATGAGTGCAAAGCAGTAACTTCTTGCCGTTTACCGAAATGAAATGTAGTTGATGATTGGCCGTGAGATGAACGCGCTTCAACTGACGCACATCGTCTTCTGGCGAGTGAGGGACATCCCCTCTGGTTCGCGTCCGGAAAATGGGCAAAAACCGCTCTAGCCCCGGTAAAGAGGACATCTTCTTCGCCCGATTCGACAGGAAGTACAACCCGCCGAGCAGCCCGAACACAATGATGAATGCTACCGCTAAGCGTAGGATGTCCATCGATCTCTACGCAGGTAGTAGACGCGAGGGACTATTCCTCTCTGAAATCCGTAATCCTTATTCCCACCGACTCATCGCTGGCGACCACTTCCCCATGTCCGATCAACGCCCCGCCCACCAGAATGTCGATATTTTCACCGGCAGACCTCCCCAGTTTGAGGACGCTGCTGTCCTCCAACTCCAGGATCTGCCGGAGCGTCATCATTTTTCTATCGATCTGGACCTCAATATCCATTCTCAGATCGGTAAAGCCGTCAATCGTCTCCATCGCTGCCATGATCGAACGCCGTTCCTCCCGATTGCAACCGGAATTTACGACTTACTCGTCGCAATGCAAGACTACGCCGACTTTGCGGCTGCGGCAGTCGTCGTGACCGTGTTACTAATCGAGTGTACGTCGGACCCGATATTCACCATCTGCTCCAACTGGCTGAACTGGGCAAGCTCCGACACCATCTGCGTGGGGTCTTGTTGATTCGGATTCAGCGGATCCTGGTTCTGTAATTGCGCAACAAACAACTTCAAAAAAGTCTCTTCTGAAGCTAAACTGTTTTTCTTATCAGCCGAGCCTGTCGCGCCCGTGTTTCCGGCGGCGTTTGCCAACGCTTCCGTTGTAGAGGATCCTGTGATTCCTGAAATACTTGCCATTGTTTCTCCTTGAATTTGTCTATTCTTCCGTTTAAACGGTTTGATTTGTTAAGATTTCGTCCCAGGCATCGGCTACAGAGTGCCGCTTCCTGGGTGTTTCCTGCTGCCACTCTGCCTGCCGTTGGCTTGGCGTGTCCTGACTATCGCGGTCAGTTTGCCGCGTTTGATTGACAGGCTCGAAAGAACCTCCGCTCATTGCTAAAGGAACTTCGGGCTTCCAGCCCGCCTTGTCTAAATTACTGGTAAGCGACGACAAGTCCTGCCGCAGCGCCGAGGCCGCCTCGGGATCGCTACTTCGAACGGTTACCTGCAGCTGTCCGCCCTGATCGATCAGCTTCACGTTGATCGTCTCGCCCGATTGATTTTGCAGCCGGATGGCGACTTCTTTTGCCGCGCCAACGACCGCTGGATTATTCTCCACTTCTATCGGTTGAGCGATGGAGGGTACATCGCGTATTTCACCAGCGCTCTTGGTTTCCCTGACAAAAGAACCCGCAGCAGGAGCAGTTGCTGTCGAGGCAATATCCGCAAAACTTGGCTTACTCTCACGCGCGTCACCAGCGGCTAATTTCGGAGTTGGCAAACCCTCTTTGTCCCGCTGTTCTGTTTCCCGATTTGCGCCGGATATCTTTGCGATGCTGACGGGCTGCCCCAATGTTGAAGGTGTCGTGGACGCACCAGTGATCGCCGGAGAACTTGTGATCCGATCCGGCTTACCAGCCTGAGCCATTGGCCCGTTCTTGCCTGGTTTACTCTGCCCGCTGGCCTCTTGCTTTGGTGCGTCGCCAGGTATAGCCGAATTTGCCGCGGAGATTGTCTTAGGCTGTAAGCGCAATGAAAATGCTTCAGTCTCCGCCTGTGTAGACGCGGGGACGATTGCGGAGGGCTCAAGCGGCAAATCCTTGGGCATTGGGATCGATGCAGGTACGGAGGTCAGCAGCGGCACGGCACTCACCACAGGCCGTAATATGCCGGAAACATCGCCGTCCTTACCGGAGGTTCTCTGGTTGTCCTCTGCGGAACTACTTATCGGCGGTAAGCTGACCGGCACCGGAATCGCCTGTGCTGTCAGCGTTTGTATTGGAACAGCGGGTGCGCTCTCGTAGGGCTGCGGTGCAGGTTGCTCGTCCTCTTTTTCGTCTTTCTTCTTCATTGTTCTATCTCCGGACACAGTTTTCGTCGACTCGGAACCTGACGGTATCGCTAAGGGAGTCGTCTTTGCCGGCTCCGGAATCGCTGGCGGGAAAGGGACCGGAAGCGGTGTCGAAACAGCAGGAACAGGAACAACAGGTGGAGTCTGTATCTGTCCGGCTGCACGTGCCTCCGGTTGCTTCACCATGCCTTGTGCGACAAGGCCCGGCAAGGTATTTGTCGGACCTTGAGCATCAGCTTTACCGGACGTTTCTTTTATCACCGCAGCTAGTTCTGCCCCAAATTGACCGACAGCGGACGAAAGATCATTTTGGATACCAGGTTTAGTTCCGCTATTTGGCACGGAAGCCGCTTTAACGACGGTATTTGGAACAGATAACTTCAAAGCCAGAGGCGAAAGCACGCAAACCCCTATACACTTTGCATGCCATTTCCCTTTTGCTTGTGTTTCAGCGTTTCCACACGCAAACAGGTTGGTTTCTGCCGTCGTAATTTCGCCGACGCCAATTTTCCGTCGCCCCAATGAGCCCTGCGCCCTTCCAAAACCGCCATTTTCAGCCAAACCGGTTCGGTCCTCTACGTGCTTATGCTCGTATCGAAACCGAAATGGATACACTTTCCGCCATCGCTGCCAGCGGCATGCGCTCTCGAACCGAAACGCTCGATTTGCTTGCGAACAACATCGCCAACGCCGGCACTTCGGGATACAAAGCCGACAGCGAATCCTATAATCTCTACTTCGGCGAGGATGCCTGGAACGGCTATCGCGAGAATCATCCCATCGGCTCGGAAATGCCGATTGTCCAGAGAAACTGGACCAACTTCTCTCAGGGAACATTGATGGATACCGGGCACATGGGCGATGTCGCGCTCAGCTCGGAAGGCTTTTTCGTGGTCCAGACAGAAAGCGGCCCGTTATATACCCGCACCGGTCACTTCCGTATTGCTAAATCGGGCCGTCTGGAAACAGAAGATGGTTACGCTGTACGCGGCGTTGGTGGAAAACCGCTGCAGCTCGATCCAACCAGGCCTTTTGTGATCTCGACTTCCGGTCAAGTCTCGCAAGACAACTCGCCGGTCGGCAATCTCGAAATTTTGACCGTCGACACCGTCGACAACTTAACAAAACGCGGGAGCACATATTTTATGTTGTCTTCCGGTGCGAAAACTTCCCCCGCAAAGTCCACTGAAGTATTGCAGGGAAAAGTGGAAGCCTCAAACGTAGAGCCCACCCAAGCCGCCGTTAAGCTTGTCGGCGTACTCCGGCAGTTTGAAGTTTTGCAGAAAGCCGTCCGCATTGCGAGTGAAATGGGAAAGCAAGCCGTGGAACAAGTTGCCAAAGTAGGATAAACGCATTCACGCCGCCTTTCCTTAGAAATCAATAAGAACATTCAGGAGCAAATGAGATGATCCGAGCCCTTTACACCGCTGGCAGCGGCATGACCGCACAGCAGATGAACGTCGATAACATCGCAAACAATCTGGCCAACTCAAACACGGCTGGATTCAAGATGCGGAGAACGCAGTTTCAAGATTTGTTGTACCAGACAGTTGTGCAGCCTGGCTCTGCCGCGGGATCACAGACGACCGTTGCCGCAGGCTTGCAATTGGGATTAGGCTCGCGGCCTGCCGCCAATGAAGTGATCTTCACGCAAGGCAACTTCCAGCAGACTAATAATCCGCTCGATATTGTGATCCAAGGGTCCGGGTTTTTCCAGATCCAACAATCGAACGGCCAGATTGCCTACACTAGATCGGGCGCATTCCAGCTTGATCGGAATGGCAACATCGTCACCCAAGACGGCAACCCACTGTCTCCGCAAATCACGATTCCTCCACAAGCGCAGGCCATCACCATTGCCTCCGATGGAACCGTCAGCTTTACTTTGCCCGGCCAAACCGCCGGCCAAACTGCGGGACAAATTCAGCTGGCAAATTTCGCCAATCCAGGCGGATTGAATAGCGTCGGCAAGAACCTGTTCACTCCGACGGACGCTTCCGGCGATCCTACCGTAGGAGCACCCGGCGGACAGGAAGGTCTCGGCACGCTGGAACAAGGTTACTTAGAATCGTCGAACGTGAGCGTGGTCGAAGAGTTCATCAATCTCATCACCAGCCAACGCGCCTACGAGGCCAACTCAAAGGTCGTCAAAGCAGCCGATGAGATGTATCAACAAGTCAACCAGGTAATCACCTAAACCGGCTGGCTGGATCTTCGTCATGTTCAAATCTCTGCTTTTATTGTTGGGGCTCGTCACCTCGCTGCATGCGGGTTGTGTTGCCATCGACGGAGATCGCATACTCGGCAAAGACTTGGCGAACGCCGATCCAGCGTTCGCCGTCTTGAATCCCGATCTCTATTTTTCCTACGCACCTGCTGTTGGAAAGCAGAGAAATATTTCATCGGCCGAGCTGTCCAGTTGGGCTGCGTCGAATGGCCTAGTCTACACGCCACATGGACCGGTCTGCTTCGAACGCGCCGGCTATAAGATCACTACCGCCGAAGTGACGGCGAAAATCAAGGATGCCTTTTCCGCTATAACGGCGAACGTCAACGTAGAAGTGATAGATATCTGCAAGTGCAGCTTGCCCCCGGGAAAGCTGTCGTTTCCGCTTAGCGGTGCCGCTTTGCCTCCCCTTGGTCATCCCGACACTCCGGTGTTGTGGAGAGGACAACTAATCTCTACATCGGGACTAACTTATCCCATTTGGGCGCGGGTACGCGTCCTGGCCAATATGACGCTGGTGAGAGCGAAGGAAAACATTCGCGCACAGCAGATCATCGAAGGCAATCAGATTGAACAAGCGATGGTTGCTGAATCTCCGTTGCGATATTCCGGAAAACAAACTGCGGTAGCGTATATCGGTAAACTCGCTACCCGCTCCTTGTTGGAAGGTAGCTACCTGAATGCTCAATCCGTGCGTCTTCCTTCGGATGTTGCACGCGGGACCGTGGTGCATGTGGACGTCATCGATGGCGGTACTCATCTCCAGCTCGATGCGCGTGCAGAGTCCACTGGTAATACTGGCGACCGAGTCACGCTCGTCAATCCTTCGGGTCTACGAAGGTTTCAGGCCACCATTACTGGCCCCGGTCACGCCCGCATCAATCTGTCTACGTCCGGCGTACTAAATCAAGTTACGGCCGAGAATAAGGAGGCTCTTGTAGCCACTACCTCCAGGGGAGTTCTGTAATCCAATGCACCTTGCTGAAAAGTCGACAATTCTTTTGCTCTGCTTTTGTTTAAGCTCGCCTGCTGCCGACCTCGGATTGAAAAAGCTCCTGAAGGGCAATAACGAACCGTCCGCCATCGACAAGATATTGGCGACAACACCGCCGAACGTCTTCTATCCTCCACCAGTCGAGCCGTCCGGGTCGCTGTATTTCGATACGGCCCCCTTAATCGACATTGCATCGGACTACCGCGCTAGAACGGTCGGCGATCTAGTCACCATCGTCGTGCTGGATCAAGCGTCGGCAACATCGCAAGGCACGACGAATGAGCAGAGGACGTCGGCAGCCAATGCATCCATCACATCTTTATTCGGCCCGAAAGGCCCGAAGAACGCCCTTAATCAATTGGCCAACATCAGCGGCCAGCATCAGTTGAAAGGACAAGGGGCAACTAGCCGGCAAACAACTGTTTCGACCACCGTCTCGGCTAGAGTCATTCGCGTCCTACCCAACGGCGATTTCGTCGTGGAAGGAAGCAAGCTCATTGCCATCAATTCCGAATCGCAAACTGTATCGCTTCGTGGCATTGTGCGCCCTGTCGATCTTGGATACAACAACAGCGTGTTGTCTAACCAGGTAGAAGACTTCGAAGTCAGAATTAACGGTCACGGCGTGGTGAACGACGCGATTCGACGCCCCAACTTTATCTATCGCCTTCTTCTAGGAATTCTGCCGTTCTAACCATGCGTACAACTTCCCTTGTCACTGCTGCAGTTCTGACCGCTATTGCGCTTTTTAGCAGCTCTTTGAACGCCGCCACGCGAATCAAAGATCTCGTTTCCATCGCAGGAGTGCGCGACAACCAATTGGTCGGCTACGGCGTGGTGGTTGGCTTGAATGGCACGGGCGACCGCCAGCAGACTGTTTTCTCCGTGCAATCGCTGACCAACATCTTACAGCGCATGGGCGTCACTGTCCCGCCGACGGGTATTATCGTCCACAACACAGCGGCCGTATTGGTGACTGCGACGCTTCCTCCTTTCTCGCAGTCGGGAGAAAAGCTGGATGTCGATGTCGCGGCCATCGGCGACTCCACGAATCTACAAGGCGGGTTATTGATTCTCACTGCTCTGCGCGGCGCAAATGGAAGAGTGTATGCAGTCGCCCAGGGGTCTGTCGTCACCGGCGGATTTGTTGCCGGCAGAGGCGGCAATTCACAGACGGTCAACCATCCCACGGTGGGACGGGTAGTGGAAGGAGCCATTGTCGAGCAAGCTCCGCCGACGATCGCGCCGACAAACGGGCTGAATCTACAGCTTCGCCGCGCCGACTTCGCAAATGCCTCGCGCATCGTCGAGATGATCAACAAGAAGTTTGGAGCCAGCGGTCAGCTCACCGCCGAGGCGTTGAACTCCGGGCATGTCAGCGTGCGTATCCCCGCCGCTTACTCGGGCAGACCGGTGGAATTCATCGCCGCAGTGGAAGACATTAAAATCGATGTCGATCATGCGGCCAAGATCGCTATCAATGAGCGAACGGGAACCGTTGTCCTCGGCGGAGATCTGCACATTGCTCCCGCAGCCATTCTGCAAGGCAATTTGAGCGTTCAGATTCAAACCGACTACCTGGTCTCGCAGCCGGCGCCTTTCAGTCAAAACGGCCAGACGGCAGTGGTCCCGCAAGTAGGCGTAGGAGTTGCCGAAGACAAGGCCCGAAACATTGTTTTAAAGAACGGCGCGACCGTAGATGAACTAGTACGGTCTCTGATGGCAATCGGCTCAACGCCGCGAGATATTATTGCCATCATTCAAAGCCTGAAAGCCGCAGGCGCAATTGACGCAGAGGTGGACGTACTCTAATGATGGACGGAAGTTTAGCACTAACATCGAGCATTGCCGGGGAGCTTGCCTCTCCCATTCAGACGGCGGGTAAGACAGGTCGCGATACCCCGGAAGCCATTAAGAAGGCGGCGACGGAATTCGAGGCTCTCCTGATCGGCGAGGTTTTAAAAACGTCACGGGAAGCCGACGGATCGGGCTGGATGGGAACCGATGAGGAAGAGGCTGGGTCATCGCTGAGCGAATTGTCCGAGCAGCAGATATCGCAATCGTTAGCAAACGGCGGCGGGTTTGGGCTGTCGAAAATGATCTCCGGAGGACTAACGGCTCTCTCTACGCCGGTCCGCCAGCATTCGAGATAAATGGGAGTCGGAGGCTAGCTCCTCCAGCTCCTTGTCGTGCTGCACCGTCCATTCGGCAAGCTTTTGCGCTTTCAGATTTTGGAGCAGCTTCACTTGACGATCTGCGTCCCGCACCTTAGCCTGCTGATCCCTCACTTGTTGATGCACTAATTGGCTGTCGCGGTCGAGACCAGCGCAGCGATGATGGATGTGCCGCTCATATTCGGCAAAGATCCGCAGGTCCTCTCCGCTCGCCGGAACCTGCCGCAAGCTGGTGCGGGCATCGTCAAGCTGCTGCTTCAACAATAATTTTGCTGCCAAAAGTCGGCTCGCGGTTTGCAGAAGAGCTTGCAGGCGCGCGTGTTCCACGTCGGATTGCTGCTTGCGAACATCCAGCACCCGGCGTAGTGAAAACTCGAAGCGCTTCATGAAAAACTCAGCCCGAGATGGCGGAAGCCAAAGCGCCTAGACCGTCCAAGGTGTGTTCGATCGGCGCGTCTTTGCCTGCTTCTTGCTTCAGGAACGATTCGATCTTCACTCGAGAACGGATCGCTCCATCAAGATTGGGATTGGACCCGGAGACGTACGCCCCCAAGTTGATCAAATCCTGCGAGCGATCCAGAGCGGATAGCGCTTCACGAATACGACGGGCGGATTCGCGTTCATCTTTCGATGCGATCTTGGAGGCCAACCGGCTGACAGAGTTCAGCACGTCGATGGCGGGATAGTGTCCTGCCGCACCCAGCGATCTGGACAATTGAATATGGCCGTCGAGAATAGAGCGGACGGCATCGCAGATCGGTTCGTTGAAATCGTCGCCTTCGACCAATACCGTAAAAAAACCGGTGATGGAACCGTTCTTGAAGTTTCCGGCACGCTCGCAGATTTTCGGCAATAGCGCAAAGACGGAGGGCGTATATCCTTTTTGGCTGGGAGGCTCGCCGGAGGCCAGCCCAATCTCGCGCTGGGCCATAGCGAGGCGAGTAACAGAATCCATTACGAGCAAAACGCTCTTACTTTGATCGCGAAAGTATTCGGCAATGGCAAGCGCAACGAAGGCAGCGCGGATCCGCAGAGGCGCGGGCCGGTCGGAAGTTGCCACAATTACTACGGAGCGCGCCAAACCTTCGGGGCTCAGCTCATGTTCTAGAAACTCGCGCACTTCGCGGTTGCGTTCTCCAATCAGAGCGATTACATTGACCTCGGCGGAGCTATGCTTGGCCATGGTGCCGAGCAGCGTGCTCTTGCCCACGCCACTACCGCCAAAAATTCCGATACGCTGTCCTTTGCCGCAGGGCAGCAGGCTATCGATGGCGCGAATACTGGTGACCAAGCGTTCGTCGATGTTTTCTCGCTCAAGCGGGCCAGGCGGTTTCGCCATCAGATCATATTGATCGTGACAGGCGATAGGCCCCAGGCCATCCATCGGACGCCCAAAGCCATCTAGAACTCTCCCCAAAAGTCCGAGCCCGACCTTAACGCGGGCATCTTCGCTACGCGCGAGGATTGCGTCGCCCATTTGAATGCCGTCCATTTCTTCCAACGGCATCGAGAGGACCTTTCCGCTACGAAAACCGATCACTTGGACCCGCACACGACGCCCGCCCGCGGCCTGTATTTCACAGAAGTCGCCGACCGCCGCGGCCGGACCCTCGGATTCGATCAGTAGGCCCACGATCTCCGTCACTCGTCCGGCGAACACAAGCGGATCGGTTTGGTTCACGTGATGAAAATAAGCGTCGAAGTTAAGCGGTGTCATATCAGGATTGGCGTACGATGTCGATAAAACCGCGCTCGATTTCCTGGAGCTGCGTTTCCAGGGAAGCGTCGAGCTGGCCGCGCTGCGTTTCAATCACGAGCGAACCGCGGCGCAGGCTTCCATCGGCGATCACTTTGACGGGCTTGGCTGTTCCTATCTTTCCGGCGATTTTTTGCACGATAGCGGCGCTGCCTCCATCGGTTCTGATTTGCTGGATCTCGCGTTGATCTAAACGCTCGAGGGCGGCTTTGATTAAGCCTGTGAGCGCATCCGCGTCGATAGTCAATTCCCGGTGCAAGATGCGGCGGGCGACGGCTACAGCCAGACGCACCAGTTCTTCTTCGGCCTGCCGTCGGAGCTGGGGACCGGTAGCGGCGGCCTCCTGCATAATTTGTTTCAGCTTAGCCATCTCGGCATCCCACTGCTGCTCGAACGCTTGCCGGGTAGACAGCTCTCCGTCACGTTTTCCTGCGGTAAAAGCTTCCTCCACGCGCCGGTCGGTTTCGCTTCGGGTTCTCCGCAGCTCTGCCTTCAATTCCGCGATTTCGTTCTGCAACTCGGTCGCCTCTTCCTGTTGAGCCTTTTGTCCGAAAAGCGGATAGGACTCGTTATTGGAGGCGAACGCCGAGCGCACGGTCGGCCACTGTACGGCTTTCACCAAGGGGATGTCGCCGGGCAGAACCTTAGTTAACATACTGATCACTACCGGACTCCGCCAGACTGATCACGCCTTCCGACTCGAGAACTCGCACGGCAGAGATCATTTCCTGTTGTGCTCGCTCTACTTCGCGCAGTTTTACCGGGCCTAAAGCTTCCATGTCCTCGCGCATCATCTCGGCCCCTCGCTTGGACATGACTTCCAGGAAATGATTCTTCAACACGTCGCTGGTGCCTTTGAGTGCAACAGCAATTACTTTGCGGTCCACGCGCGCCAGCAGCTCGCGGATGCCGACTTGATCGACCTTGATGAGATCTTCGAAGACGAACATGAGATGCCGGATGGTCTCGCACAGTTCGGGATCGCTGCCGGTCATCTTCTCCAAGATGGCTTTGCCGTCGTTCTGGTCGAGCCGGTTGAACATATCGGCGACAGCGTGAATACCACCGAAGGTCTCGCGATTGTTTTCACCCAAAGCTTTCAGCTTTTCGCCGATGACGCCAGCGATCTTAGAGATGATCTCGGGGGAGATTTGATCGAGGCTAGCCATGCGCAGAGCGATATCGGCCCTGACCTCGAGATCGAGGTAGCCGAGCAGTTTCGCGGCGTGGGTCGGGCCCAGGTGCGACAGGATTAAGGCAATTGTTTGTGGATGCTCATTTTGAATAAAATTGGCGAGTTGTTGTGGATCGGCCTTTTGCAGAGCATCGAAGCTGACGCTATCGGCGCTGAGAGATTTCGCGACGCGATCAATGAGTCTCTTTGCGTGGTCCGGACCGAAAGCGGTGGTTAGAATTTTCCGGGCGTACTCGATTCCGCCTTTCAGGACATAATCCTGAGCGACAATCATTTCATAGAACTCGGTGAGTACCGCTTCGGCCATCTCGCTGGTGATGGCTGGAATTTTTGCAATTTCACGACCGATGCGCTGCACCTCGCCATCGTCCATCTGTTTCAGGACTTCGGCGCTGGCGTCTTCCTTGAGAATCACCATGAGGATGGCGGCTTTCTGGACGCCTTTCAGGGTGGCCGGCGTTTTTGCCGGGGCTGTCGCTGCACTGAGAGCTAGGGGCATAGTTTCAGATATCCCTTATTCAACCTTCAGCCGGCTCATTGAGCCAGGTACGGACAATGTGCGCCAAGGCGGCAGGGTCTTTGTGTGCTTGCTCATTTACTTGTCTGGTTAAGATCTCGGTTTTGGTGTTACCGCCGGCCGGTAACTTCAAGGCTTCGGCTAAATCGTCCAGCGTGGGAGCGCTATCGCTGTGTTCCTTGGATCCGTCATGTGATTGGGATGCGATCGCTTTGGCTGCTTGGGCCGCGGCGAGCTGCTTCTGTAGTTCGAGCTGTGCCTTCTTTTTCTTGCGACTCTTCAAGAAGAAGAATCCAAGAACAAGGACTAATAAAGCTCCGCCACCGATGCTACCAAGCATGACCGGAGAAAATTTGTTCGCAGGTTTCGCAGTTGTGCCGCTACCGGGAACCATCGAAGCGGGCGGCTCCGCCGTCAGGGTGGCGGCGAAAGGAAGTGTTTCGACAGACAACTGATCGCCCCGGGTGGTGTTTACCCCGACTGCGGCGGCGATAACGGCTTGAATGGTTTTCATGCGTTCCGGCGCAGGAACATCGATAAATTTTTGCGGATGCGCCTGCTTGCCTTTGCCGACCATTTCCCATCGGACATTCTGATCGACAAGAACCGAGACCGACATGCGATGCACGATGCCCTGCGGCATACGGATGCGGCGAACAGTACGGCTGGTCTCATAATTCATGCTTTCGGTACGGCGCGCCAGGCCGTTGGCTCCGGCGGTAGGCGGTCGGAAGGTAGGCCGCGGGAGGTTCGACTGAGTGCCTGGCACGCCTGTACTTCCACGAGCCGTGGAGCCTTCTTCACTGCGCTGCGAGGAGGTTAGCACGGAGTGGCTGGGGTCGAACGTTTCCTCGCTTTGTTCACCGCTGGTGAGATCACAGTCGATGTCGACGCTGGCGCGGTATTTTTCAGAGCCGAGCAGTGGATCGAGGACGGCATTGATCTTCGCCTCGGTTTCGTTTTCCAGTTTATGTTTATATTGCAGAACTTCATCGGAGGGACCGGTGCCGTCACCCGGCTTGCGGGGCCGGATGAGGAGATTTCCGTGCATATCCATTACCGAGATGCCTTCCGGCCCCAAACCTTCGACGGCGCTGGAAACAAGCTGGGCGATGGCGCTAGCGTTTTGCTCGGACAACTTAGCGCCGGTCTTCAACTTGACCATGACGCTGGCCTTGGCGGGCTTTTGTTCTTCGGTGAAGACGGATTCTTTGGGGAAGGTGATGTGGACGCGGGCCTCGGTGACTTCCGACATCGCCATTACGGAGCGTTCCAGCTCTCCCTCGATCGCGCGGTGATAGTTGACTTGTTCGGTGAAGTCGGTGGCGCCGAGATTGGTTTTATCGAAAAGCTCGTAGCCAATACGACCGCTCTTTGGAATACCGGCAGTGGCCATTTGCAAGCGCAGCTCGGCGACTTTCGAGGTGGGGACCAGAATAGTGGAGTCGCTGTCGTGGAGGCGGTAGTCGACGCCACTCTCTTTTAACTTGGCAACGATGGCACCGGCATCTTCGGCGGACAAGCTGGAGTAAAGCGGTTTAAAGCCGCGCTCATTGTTCCAGTGAACAAAGGTCACCAGGCCGGCAATAACGGCTAGGGCGGCGACAGCCAAGGTAAAGCGCTGGCGCAGACTCAAGCTTTTCAGGAGTTTTCGGAGTTGGTCCATGCCAGTTTGCCGGATTTAAACGGGAGTTGCGGACTAGAGCTGCATCCCCATGACGGACTGATAGGCGGACACAACTTTGTTGCGGACCTGCATGAACAGCTCAAAGGCGAGGTCGGCTTTTTGGGTAGCAATGACAGGCTTATGAACGTCCTCATTGGCGCCGGAGAGCAGATCCTCTACAGACTTGCTAGCTTCTGTCTGGAAGTTCTCGACGGTGTTCACGGCGTTTTTGAACATGCTCTGGAAAATCGCTCCACCGGCTTGATTGGAGGGAGCTGAATTCACCAGCGGTTGGATGATGGAACTGGGATCGGCAAGTTGGATGGGATTGATCGGTACGGCCATTAGATACTCTCCTTAAGAATGTTCTTAGAACGGGGTAATGTTCTCAGAAAAGTCCGATCAACTCAGGAGATTGATGGACTGCTGAATCATGTCTTTGACGGCGGAAATGGCAGAGACATTGCCTTCATAATTGCGGCTCGCCTCCACTAAGTCGACCATATCTTCGGCTGGATTGATGCGGGGAAACGAAACGAACCCATCCTTATCAGCATCGGGGTGACCGGGTAGATAGCGTTTCTCAGGATCACGCTGATCGATGACGACATCGCTGACCTGGACTCCCGTATAGCTGGCATCCATTTCGGACTGAAACACCGCCGAGAAGGGGGAGGAGACTTGCTGGGACTCGAACACGGCGTCTTTGCGACGATAAGGTCCGCCGTCGGGAGTGCGGGTAGTTTCGGCGTTGGCCATGTTCTCCACGAGAAGCTCGGTGCGAGCACGCTCGGCGGCCATGCCGGAAGCGGAGACGGATAACGAAGAAAAAAGGCTCATGGTTTCTCTCCTTGAATAGCTTGTCTGATCATGGTGAATTTATCTTTGAGCAAGCCCGAGGCCAAACGAAAGCGAAGGGCATTTTCGGCGAGCATGCGAGATTCGCGGTCGATGCTGACGTCATTGCCGTCGTTTTTGACCTTCAAGTTGGGGACATCGACGACTTTTGGCTTCTCACCTTCGCCTAAGCTCTCGAACTCGAATTGAAAATCGATGTCGCGGGTGCGGTAACCGGGCGTGTCGGCATTCGCGATATTGGCAGCGACAAGTTTTTGCCGCATGGACACCAGGTCCATGTATTTCTGGAGGTCTTGTCCTATTGGATCGATCATAGGTTCAGCAAGAAAGTCTAGGAAATATCCGATTCCTCTCAGTTCGTGTGGGCAGAGGGCTCGGCGGCAGCGGCCAGAGAGCTGAGGATGACAACATCGACGCGACGATTTCGGGCGCGGCCATCATCGGAAGTGTTTTCGGCGATAGGGGCAACATCGGCGTAGCCGCTCACCGCCAAGCGACGGAGCGGCATGTGAAATTTGGAGGTAATGATCTGAAGGAAGGCGATGCTCCGGGCGGAGGACAACTCCCAGTTGTTTTTGAAGCGGTCGTTGTAGATGGGTCGATTATCGGTGTGACCCTCGAGCCGGACCTGATTGGGGATTTGCTCCATGGCGTCAGCAAGCTTTGCCATGGCAGGTAAGGCAGAACCTTTTACGACGGCATCGCCGGAGTCGAAGAGGCCGGCTTGCTTGAAGCTAATGACTAATCCGCGGGGTTCGCGGTGAAGCTCGATTTCGCCCTTTTCGATCTCTGTTTTGAGCTGATTTCGGAGAAGCTCCTCGGTGGATAGGAGCTCTTTGGCGGAATTTTTGACCTCATCTTTTGGTTTAGCGATTTTCTCCGCCTTCACGGCTTCGATGGCCGCTTGCACATCGGCGTGCTTGCCTTGGGAGAAGGCGGCTTTCACCGATTCCGATACAGCCCTAGCCTTTTCACGATCGGCATTAGAAGTAGCGAACAGGACGACAAAAAACGCAAAAAGAAGGGTAACGAAATCGGCGTACGAGATAACCCAGCGTTCGTGATTCGACCCGCCGTGGCCGTGATGTCTGCGTCTACTTTTCATTAGTTAAGCTACGCGCTGAGGCGCTGGGCCTAAGCGGGCGGAGGACTTAGCCTGAGGTTCTTTGAGATAGGCATTGAGGCGGTTGCGAAGAATGCGGGGATTGACGCCTTCCACAATGCCACCGATGCCATTCAACAGAAGTTCCCGGCGATGGCATTCGATACGAGCACGGGCGCGAATTTTACCGGCGGCGGGTAGGAGGAGGATGTTAGCGAGTCCGACGCCATAGACAGTGGCAACGAAGGCGACCGCGATGCCGTGACCGACGCCTTCGATGTTCGCCAGATTTTTCATGACCTGAATGAGACCGAGCACAGCGCCGATGATGCCTACGGTCGGCGCGTAGCCTCCACCTGCTTCGTAGACCTTCGCGGCTTCTTCGGAGCGGTAATCGTAGGCGTCGATTTCCAGCTCCATAGTTGTTCTCAGCTCTGCGAGGCTACAGTTATCGGAGGCCAAATTCAGGGCCTTGCGCAGAAATGGATCGTCCGTTGAGGTGGCGTCGAGCTCCAGCGAGGTGATGCCTTTGGTGCGGGCCTTGATGGCGTAGGTGATGACATCTTCGATCAATTGGCGGGGCGTGGAGTCGGTTTCGAAAAAGATGAGTTTCCAATGGGAGATAGCGAGCTGGAGGGTTTCCCAAGGGGTGGTGACGAGGAGGGCGCCGAGGGTACCGCCGACAACGATCAAGGCGGCAGTAAACTGCGCAACATCTTTGACGCTGCCTTTTTCCAGAATCAGACCGCCGATAATCCCACTGAAAGCCAGTACGATTCCGCCGAGGGTGGCGCGATCCAGTTTTTGCCGTTCGTTTTTCGAGGCCATTCCGATCGTTCCTATCAGGCGTGGAAGCTGAGGGTTCCCTGGCTGGGAATCCAAGTCCTGGCGCTAGGGCCGGGAGTATAGGTTTGCGTGGCGGCACTGATGCGATGGATATAGGCCCATTGCACACGAAGAGCACCTTCGAGCAACGTTTTCACGCGGAGGCAGAGAACTTGGAACTCTCCGATCTTTTCGGCGGTGGCTTCATTCGCGTTTTCGCAGGTTTTCGCCAACAGCAGGGCTTGCTGCAGAACGAAGCCAGCTTCGGCGATTGCGCCCCCGGTGGGGTTAAGCAAAAGCTTTTCCGCGGTACGGAGGTGAGCGCAAGCAGAGGAGATTTGTCTACCGTAAAGAGGCATAGGATCTTCCGGGACAGGCGCGTTGGGGTCTAACGATAGATTTTGATCCACCAAATAGACAGTTGGAGTTTCCGCGCGTTTATCTCGGGTCAGTTTGCTAGGCAGCCGCTCTTTCGGCGAAGTCGGCGATGGCCTGAGCGAGGGAAAGGGCACGGAGAAGCTGTGGCTCGATTCCACGGCGGCGCGCTTCGGCGGTTAGGCGAGGATCCACGGCGGGAAACTCGTACTCGGCTGCTTGCATGAGCAGCGTTTCGTCATCTACCAGAGTGTATTGATATTCATTCACGGCGTTCATGCCTTTCTTATCGGTAGCGGCGGATGGAAACTTTAGAGTCAGGTAGAAAAATTCGATAAAAAGTCTTGGGCGGGTCTACGCTGCTTCGTGAGCAGTCCAAATGAGCGATTCATTGTCGGTGCGAGGAGCGGAGAACACTTTCGACGGCTCTCCGACAGTGGGGGCGGTATCGGAGCATTTGGCAGGACTGGGTTTCGCGGCTGTTTTTGGTTTTTGAGCTGTTTGTTTTACCGAAAGAGCGCGAAGTTTGGCTTCGTGGAGCTCGATCTTGCGAGTTTCAGCGGCTTGTTGGCGCTTTTGCGAAACGAACTCATTTTCTACTTTTCTCTGTTCGACGCGGAGTTTTTGCAGTTGGACCAAGCATTGGTGAAAGGCGCGGTCGTGGGTGGCTCCATAGCGGATGTAGAGGGCCATTTCTTTGGGCTCATCGCACATGGGCGTTTTGGGGTGGAAACAGAGATGCTGGAGCCGGAGGGCGCGTTGGGAGAGCCAGAAGTGCTGGGCCATTGTCTCGACCAGGAGAACTTCGGTTTGGGTAGCGGGCTGATGCTCGGCGTGAAGGTTGGCGAGGAGTTCTTCGAAGTCCTCGAAGCGTTCCCAATCCAGAAGGGCGAAGCGACCGCTAGCCAAGCCATGGCGGACGGCGTTCTTGCTGGAGGCTGCTTTACCGGATGCGGTACGGGGACCGGTGGAGAGTTGCGCGTTGGCGCGATTTTGTTGGGCGCGAGGTGTTTGGGGGATCGGGGGAGGCACGGGGGCGACGGGTTCGGGAGCGGAAGATTCCGGGGCGAGGCGGCGACCTGTCTGGGGATCGAAGCCCGCTTTGCGAGCGGTACGACCACCAACCGAGTTGGCATAGGCGATGAACTCGGGGGAGAATTCGCTGTCGCTGTGGTCTGGCGGTGGGACGCGAAGGCGGATGGACTCAGGGCGAGTAGCCGAGGTATCTTCCAAGGAAGGGGCGGCACCCGACTGTTTCTGCAGCTTGTATTCTTCTTTGCGCGCTTTGTGTTCTTGGCGGCGGCGTTCTTTTCTTAGTTCGCGGGAGGTCATAAGCGTTGTTGGTGCGGCTGGAGGATAGCATGCGTGGCGGCAAAAGCGAGTTCGCGGGAGTGGCTAGAGATCGACTAAGCTGTTGAAAGATCAGGAAATAAATTTATTTTCGAGATTTGTGACCGGTAAATCAGGCAAGCGAGTAAACAGGAGATCATGACGGCTTCGAGCGAGGCGGCTAAAATCTTTTGCGTCGCATTACGATTGATCCCGGCATTCGTGGAGGCAAGCCCTCCTTGCGGAATACGCGTGTGACGATGACAGAGACTGAAACTCTGGATGAGTTTCCCGCGCTGGAAAGAGATGATTTGCGAGCCTTCTTTCTTGGGGCGTCTGAAGAGGTTAAGGCGAAAGTATCGGGACTTTGAGGCTGCCCTCGGGAATTTCGCGGGTGGTGGCGCGGGCCAGAATAATGGAAGCCACACTTTCAAAAAATTGATATAGGCCAGCGAATTTTTCTCTGAATACACCACTTGGGGTATAGTCGTGCTCACAATATCCTAGGCGCGACATTGGAGAAACCATGGTCCAAGAAGTCGTCCAGACGTCGAGCGTTTCGCCGTTCGAATCCTTGATTATTCAGAAATTTATAAACAAAAGTCAGACCGTAGTTGACGTCTGCGGAGACGATACGGGCTGGACGGATGCAGTACTAGCTCACTGCGCGCCGAAGCAGATACTTTTCTATGCCACCGATCGGGCCCCGGCGATTGAGTCAATAGACGGAAATGTCGTTGTCCGATACATTGGATCTCCTAACTCCTTACGCCTAGATGACGATCTCGCAGCGAATGGCATCGCCCACGTTCATTTCCTGCACATAGGCGCGAACGAAAATGTACACGACGTTCTCGCGGGCGCCGAAAGAGCACTGCATCATTCAAGGATCGACTTCATTCAGTTTCACCTTGATCCAGTAAATAGCGTGGCAGACCGCTTACTAGCAAACCTCAAGCAAAAGAACTATCTACTTTTCTCCGGAAAAGGTGATCGCATCGTTCCTTACGTTTCGGCACAAGCCGGCAAAGAAGCTGTTTTAGTGACCGCGATCCACGAAAGGATATGCGCCTGGCACTTCACAAAGCAAGGTTTGGACGTCGCCGGTGCTTGCAAAACTTTTGGTGTGCGGCCAAAAGGCATTATTCATGTGGGAGCTCACGAGGGGCAAGAATTCGATCTGTACCGACAGATGGGCTTTTCGAAAGTTTTGTTTGTCGAGGCGAACCCTGCAGTCTTTGAACGGCTGCAGAGCAGGATCAGTGATGCTCCTGGCGTAAGGCTAATCAATCGAGCGGTGCTGGACAAAGAGGGGCCAGTAACTTTTCACGTCACTAACTTCGATCAAAGCAGTTCTATTCTGGCGCTGGCGAGACACTTAGAACACTATCCAACAATCTCAGAGACAAAGGTAATAGAAGTCGAAGGAACGACTCTGGACTGTTTACTTGGCGAGAACGCGGAAGATTACAATGTTCTCGCATTGGATATCCAAGGCGCGGAACTACTAGCTCTCAAGGGCGCGGCAAAGACGATGTCCTCCATTGAAGCGATCATTATCGAAGTTCAGTTCGACGAACTTTACCACGGGGCGGCACAAATTGAAGATATCGACTCCTATCTCGAGGAGATTGGGTTTCGCCGAGTAGCCACCAGTTCGGCATCGCACCAAAGTTGGGGTGACGCTTTTTACGTAAGAAATGAGTTTTTAAGGGTAGAGCAGAAGCCTGCCAACCAAGAGCTTTCAACGAATACAAGCAAGGTGACGATGGATATCTTAAGAGTGCGTGTTGCTCAACTTCAGGCCGCCGCCGACGCTTACGAACAAGTTGCGCAGATTTACGAGCGAATGGGTGATACTTGGTTGGCGCAATTCGGACATGTTGCCGCCGCTGAAATCGACCTTGCCAATCTGTCGTTGGCTTCGGGCTTTTCCGGCCCGCTGAATGGACAGTATTTACGAACCAGAATTGTAGAAACTATTCTCGAAGAATGTGGCGTGCAAGATGTTGTGGAGACGGGAACGTTCCGCGGAACCACAACGGAGTACTTCGCACAAAAGATAAAGGGGAAGGTTTACACATGCGAAACGCAGCCTCGATACTGGCTTTACTCGAATCGAAGATTGGCTAACTTCGAAAATGTAGAGCTTCATTTACTGGATTCAAGAGCGTTTTTAAGTGAGGTATTCTCTCGTGAAGCAACTGCCGATCGAACAATGCTTTGTTATCTCGACGCTCACTGGGGTGACGATTTGCCGTTAGCCACCGAGATCGACATTATTCTTTCAAAGCACAGCGCGAGTATCCTGCTTATCGACGATTTCGAAGTACCAGGAGACTGCTCATACAGCTTTGACGATTATGGGCCGGGCAAAAAACTTTGTCTTGAATTGGTAGCTCCCTTTCGCAATCGGTTTAAGGGTGTGTTTTTTCCGTCGGTTTCGGGCTTAGCTGACAGCGGATTACGGCGAGGCTATGCTCTTTTCACTTCTTCGGAGCAACTTAGCCAAAAGTTGGCCGCAGTTCCTGGCTTAAGAGCAGCTACGGCAGCCGATTGGGATCTATACGGACTTTAAGGGTTCGGTGGAGTCGTCAATCAACGTGGTTTAGATGTGGCCGTATTTGTGAAGCATTAGCAAAGCATTGTCCAGCTGAAACAGCATATTACATTTGACAAAAATGGAGGGGGATTGAAGTTCATATATCTCGACACGGGTTTGGTAAGCGAGCTTGGTCACCATGCAAACTTCTGCCGTGGTGTTGTCCAGGAGTTGCGGGCACGAAGGCAGTCAGTCGAAGTGTTTGGGCACGAGAGGATTTCAAAGGCTTTGCAAGTGGAGCTTGGGGCAAGGCCATTTTTCCGTCGCTACACGTACCAAAACACTCCACATAAGTCTGACCGATTTTGGGACCCGTTATGCGGCTGGCTTACCAGCTTCGATATTGCCTGGCGGGCGACCAAGGAAGACCTCGACCAAATCACTGATGTTAGTGAGGAGGATCTAATATACGTTAACTCAGCAATGGCGCCTCAGCTTCATGCGACTTTAACTTGGCTGCGGCAGATGCCTCAAGAAAATAGACCGGGAGTAATCATGGAGCTTAATCTTGATCCGGGTGTTCATCTTGCAGAAGAAAGTGCTGAAGAATTGTGGAAGGCACCCGATCCGCGCATCGATTCGCGAGCCACGCTTTACCGGTACGTATCAAAAGATTTAGAAGTGGACGATAGAAGAAATCTTAAGCTGATGACGTTCGATCCATCCACTTCGGAAGCATATCAGCGACTGATGAATTATCCGGTTGAGGCTTGGCCGGTACCACTGAGAGCTGTCACGAGCGGCCAAAGCCGAAAAGGCAAAGCCTTGAAAACTATTTCTATTCTGGGACAGCAAAGACCAGAAAAAGGATATTCTTTAGTGCCGGAGTTGGCCTCGATGCTTTTGCAAGCTCGCCACGACATCGTTTTGTTAGTTCATAACGCAAGTCCTGGAGACATGCCACACGAGCAGGCCAAGTTGCGTGAACTTGCAAAGCGGGAGCCGCGCCTGGTTCTTAACGAGCTGGTAGCCGGTCCGGAGCTGTGGAGAAACCTGCTGGAAGCATCCGATTTAATTATTTGTCCTTACAATCCTGTTTTGTTCAAAACAAGATGTTCGGGAGTTACCAATGAGGCGTTGGCTAATTCGATTCCTGTTGTGGTTCCCGCAAACACATCTTTATCCAAAACGCTGGCCGAGTTTGGTGCGCCTGGAACAACATTTGACAGCTACCGTGCGGATTCGGTCTTCGAGGCGACAGTTTCTTTGTTGAATAACTTCGATCATTATGCTCGGATGGCCAATCGGGCCTGTAAGGGATGGGAGCAGACGTGCGGCTCAGGCCGGATCGTAGATAAGCTGTTGTCCTGGCAAGAAGTCCGAGCAGATTCCAATTACCGCAGGGAGCAAGTCCCCGCTCTAGTCTAAGAAATACGAACATCATGGTTGCTTTGAGCAAGAAACACATCTTGGTTAGTTGGTATTGCGATCCGTCGTATATCCCTCCATTTCGGCTATCTGAAAACCAAACTACAGTGGGGCCGAATGTTGGTAGCGGGGGACAGACATACGACGCATTCACTCCACTATGCAGCCGCTACGATCTTCATGAGGTTTTGCGGACACAGGGCATCAAAGACAACTTCGATTTAGTAGTCGTGTTTAGCGATTCGTCGTCGGCAAATCTCCCCAGTAACCTGAGGGCGTTAGGATGTCCAACGGTGCTGTGTGTCGGGGATACTCATCATCTCAATCAGCCGCTTCAGAAAATGGTTGGCTATGCGAATAGCGGAGAGTTCGACTTTGTTGTTTCTAATTACAATCGACAGCATATCCACTGGTTCCAAGAAGCTGGAGTGCAGAACATAGCTTGGCTTCCAGGCCTTGTGGCGAGACATGTGCCACGACCGTTTCAACATAGGCGTAAGCAGATTGGATTTGTTGGGCAATCCGGGAACTATCATCCCCGGCGGACTCCTTTAATGCAGGCGATGCAAAAGGCAGATATTCCACTTGCGGCAGGCAGGGGCAGCCGGGCGGAGGCGGCGGATCTATATGCGACTTCTGTGTTGTCGTTTAATTCCAGCCTGAATGGGGATGTTAATTTGCGGAACTTCGAAGTGATGTCGGCGGCAGGGTGTTTACTCACGGATCGCTTAAATCCTGAATCCGGTTTTCCGCTCTTGTTTGCCGAGGGCAAGGAATATATCGGCTATGATTCGGTCGAGGAGCTGGTAGAGAAAGCGCGATTTTATCTGAAGAATCCTGCGGCGGCGCTGCAGATCGCTAAAGCGGGACATGCCGCTTATAAGGAGCGTTTTTTGCCGGAGCGTCAAGCCCGAAGACTGTTCGACTGGGTGTTTGAAGGGAAAGTTCCCGAGTTCAATGAATTAGGATGGGATTGCCGGCCGCAAATAGCAGTCGGAGAGCCGATACCCCTTCCTTTGCGCATTCAGCTTTACGAGCATATTCAGGCGGCGCATTTGGCGCAGGAGCAGGTTCGGGTTTTAGTCGCGCCCGAAGTGCCGCTGAGCGTGGTGGCCGACATGCTCGATTTGCGGCGTGTTCGGTGCTGCTTGTTAGATGTTTATCCACAACGACGAGAGGTTCTGGCGCGGTTTGGATTAGCAGAACGAGTTTCCTATTTTTCTAGTGAACAAGCGATGACGGAAGGCAACTGGAGTTTTATTATTGCCGGAAGCGCAAACCAGGTGGTGAGACAGATTTCACACCACAAACTGGTCCTGCTGCCGACTATGGCTGCGCAGCCAAATGCGGCAGCGTAGAGCTGGACGTCGGTCGCTTTTAGATCTTCTGCGTAGTGGACCAAAAACTCACCTAGGGATGAGCTAAGCCGGTTAACTGCGGCTTTGGGGTGTCAGCGGAGCGGCATCATCGTGCCGCTCACCAGTCTGACGAGTGTTAAAAGAAGATGGGAACAGCTGTTACCAAGGCGCGCGAACGCTGTATAGAAAGTTTTGACGCGGTGATGAGGCGTTCTCAGACACTAAGAACAGATTGGCGGTACTCGTCCACTTGTTTGAGCTGGGCAACGGTGGAGAGGCTTTCCTGCAACGCCGAGCGCTGCATTTTCACCATGGAAAGAGACCAGGCGGTGAGGTCTTGCGCTTGAACAAAGCAGGCTTGCGCCTCGGGATCAGCTAAGGGCAGGTTACCGATCAGGACGCGCTGCTCGGCCAGCAGCGAGTGCAGGTCGTCGTAGGCACGATTCTCAATAGCAATGCGGATGTCAGCAAAGTTTTTTTCGACGGCTAAGTAGCTGGTAGTTTCTGTCTTCATATTAGAGTCCACCGTTCCGGTTGGCTGTTTGTGTCTGGAAGAGCTGAGTAAAGAATTCGGCCTGCGCACTTAGGCTGTAGGTAGCGGCATCGCTTTTGGCGAGCTGTTTGTAAAGGTTTTCTTGAAACAGATTTACTTGAGCTACCTGATCGTTGATTTTGCTTCGCAGCGAGATCGACGTTTTTGAGAGGATGCTTTCGGCATTTTTAAGCGAGCCGTTAATGGGATCTTCCAGACTGTCCACAGCTTTACCCGCTGCCTGAGCAAAACCGCTATTAGAATCGCCTAAAAATTGTGCCAGTAAAGCAAAGTTACTTCCGATAGAACGATTGAATTCCGATGTATTAAAAGAGAGATGCCCCTGTCTATCTAGATCCAGACCGACGTCACTAAGACCGCTTCCGTTACTTGTGTAGGCGGTGATCTTTGAGAGCACCTGTTGAGAAGTGATCAAAATGGAGTCGCCAGAAAGAGCTCCGTTCGTTTGCCCGTGCTGGGTTGCTAATGCGTCCACAACGCCGTTGTAAGCGGTGGCGAAATCCTGAAGTGCCTTCTGAGCATTCGCGGAAGATTGAGAAACATTGATGGTGACGGGATTACCCGCTGAAGCGCTTACTAGATTTGCTGTTACGCCGGGCGCCAGGTCCACGACGTCGGAATTGCCGGAGATGGTGTAGCCGTCGACCTTATAGCTGGAGTTTCGTCCAGTGGATGTGGTGGCCATGAGCTCGTTAGAGCTGCTATCGGTTACCGAGAGACTGACATTTCCGAGATTAGTGGATTGTAAAGCGAGGCGGTAGTCGGGCGCGTATCGACTGCCTACATTTACGATTGAGGCGCTGGCGCCAAGTGATGGGACCGTGTTAATTGTTTGCACAAGACCGGCAAGGTTGGGAGGGGTGGCGTTCACGGTGACGGTTGTGGGCTGCCCGCCATTTACGGAGGGATCGGCAATAGTAATGGTGAAGCTATTTCCAGAACCGATATTTTGCGAGTTAGGATCGGTAACGGGAGTTGCACCGGCTGCGCTGACGGATTGGGTAGCAGCGCCAAGATCGTTGACTTCCAACTGATAGGACCCGGCATTCGCGCCAGTACCAACGGACACAGAGGCGACTGAGGGATTCGACGAACCCCCGGCTAGTGAAGCGGGACCGGTCGCGTTTGTCAGTTGCGTAATGGCAGCCTGCAGATTTCCAAATACCTGATCCAAAGATTGCAAAGTGCTCTGCTGGGTTTGGTTCTCATTTTGCCGATCGAGCAACGAGGCAAGCTGGATGGAGTCTGTTTGCACAGCTTTCGTCAAAATCTGCTGAAAGCTGGCGGCATACTTACTCTGTCCGGTGAAGGTAAGAGGAGTAATAAGGCTAGAAACAGTGGTGGCGCTTGAAGTATTGGTCATGGAGTCCTCGCTTTCGGAGTTACATTTTTCTTTTACTTATCGGCTGAATTACAAAAAATTCCGGTTGAAAAAGCAAAAGAGGCCGGAGCACCCGATGCGATGCGCCGGCCTAGGAAGAGCTGTCAATTACTGCAGGAGCTTCAACACGCCTTGTGCAGACTGATTGGCTTGCGCCAGAGCGGCCATGCTGGACTGCATGAGTACTTGCGACTGCGAGGCTTGGGTGGCGAGCTGCGCCATGTTGGCGTCGCGAAGCTGGGATTGCGAGGCCGAGTAGTTGGTGATCTGCGACTGGGCCAAGCTGCCGGCAAAATTCAACTGGTTGATACCGGAACCAACCACACCCTGCATGGAGCCTAGCGTGGTGACCGCGGCTGCAATAGAGGCAATCGCCGCTTGGAAATCGGCAGCGTTCGTCAAGCCGAGCGTGCCTGCGCCAGTGGTTCCGTAGCCGCTAATTCCTAAACCGTTTGCATCGGCACCGACCGTTGTTCCCGCAGCCGAGCCCACGAAGTTGAGCTGGATGCTTTCGGTGGACTGGCCGATGGCGTTTCCGTTTTGATTGCCTAAGCCGCCGCCGATGTAGACCGAAAGAGAAGTGTTGAAGTTTCCGCCGGTGCTTAAGCCGACGTTGGAAGCTTGGCGGCTGATTTCGTTGACGTCGTTGCGGAACTCGGCCGCCAGCGTGTCGTAGCTGCCGGTGAAGGTGCTGGAGGCGCCTTCGGTGGCCAGCGTCTTTAACCGATCCAGAATGTGCGAGATATTGCTTAAGCCGCCGTCGATGATTTGCAGCTGTCCGACAGCGTTGTTGCCGTTCTGCACGCCCTGGGTCAACTCGGCATTCTCGTTGCGGAGCTGGTTGGCTTGCGCCAGACCGGCCGGGTCATCGGCAGAGGTATTGATGCGGAAACCGGAGGTCATCTGCTCAATGGTATTCTGCTGTTTCATCTGGTTCATCTGCAGGTTCTGCAGACCGTACAGGGCAGCTACGTTGGTTTGAATCGAAATCATTTTCTTGTTCTCCTTAGTTTTCAGCAGAAGCTCTTTTTTGGTTTCGATCTCTTCGGATCGTCATCTGCCGTCAAATTCCTTATCGGGCCCTTTCCGGAAAACTTCGGCGGAAAATTGAAAATATTTTGGCGGTGACGAGTTCTTGCCGCTTAGGCCACCAACGACGCTTCCCGAGCAGGCTCCCCCAGACTTTCCCAATCTGAGCTTAAAGGGCTATGAGTGGTATTTTCTGGGATTTTGGTGAATTTTGGGCATTGCAGACCGGCCTTTTAGAAAGGTCTGCCATCAGCAATTGACGATATTTTGCCAGCTGCGCCATGGAGAAATGACTGAGTTGGGAGACTTACTATTTATAAACAAAGCAGGGGGTGAACAGCTACGGAAGCAGAACAACAAGAGGATGAGATGGAGGCAAAGAACAGACCAAATAAAAAGGCCGGAGCACCCGATGCGATGCGCCGGCCTAGGAAGAGCCGTCAATTACTGCAGGAGCTTCAACACGCCTTGCGCAGACTGATTGGCTTGCGCCAGAGCGGCCATGCTGGACTGCATGAGTACTTGCGACTGCGAGGCTTGGGTGGCGAGCTGCGCCATGTTGGCGTCGCGAAGCTGGGATTGCGAGGCCGAGTAGTTGGTGATCTGCGACTGGGCCAAGCTGCCGGCAAAATTCAACTGGTTGATACCGGAACCAACCACACCCTGCATGGAGCCTAGCGTGGTGACCGCGGCTGCAATCGCAGTGATCGCGGTTTGAAACTGCGCGGCAGTCGATAGTCCAGTAGCTCCGCCGACAGCGTAACCGCTAATACCTAAACCATTTGCATCGGCACCAACGGTTGCAGAGCTGGTACCAAAGTTGAGATTAATGGTCTCTGTCGCGGCACCGATGGCGTTGCCATTTTGATTGCCTAAGCCGCCGCCGATGTAGACCGAAAGAGAAGTGTTGAAGTTTCCGCCGGTGCTTAAGCCGACGTTGGAAGCTTGGCGGCTGATTTCGTTGACGTCGTTGCGGAACTCGGCCGCCAGCGTGTCGTAGCTGCCGGTGAAGGTGCTGGAGGCGCCTTCGGTGGCCAGCGTCTTTAACCGATCCAGAATGTGCGAGATATTGCTTAAGCCGCCGTCGATGATTTGCAGCTGTCCGACAGCGTTGTTGCCGTTCTGCACGCCCTGGGTCAACTCGGCATTCTCGTTGCGGAGCTGGTTGGCTTGCGCCAGACCGGCCGGGTCATCGGCAGAGGTATTGATGCGGAAACCGGAGGTCATCTGCTCAATGGTATTCTGCTGTTTCATCTGGTTCATCTGCAGGTTCTGCAGACCGTACAGGGCAGCTACGTTGGTTTGAATCGAAATCATTTTCTTGTTCTCCTTAGTTTTCAGCAGAAGCTCTTTTTTGGTTTCGATCTCTTCGGATCGTCATCTGCCGTCAAATTCCTTATCGGGCCCTTTCCGGAAAACTTCGGCGGAAAATTGAAAATATTTTGGCGGTGACGAGTTCTTGCCGCTTAGGCCACCAACGACGCTTCCCGAGCAGGCTCCCCAATAGTCTTATATACGTTTAGGTAGGTCTCTTCCAAGATTTTGGTGAACATCCCGGCATTGAACACCGGCGTGGTGGATAGATGAGAACGCAATGTTTGACGAAAATTTGTCAGTTGTTCCGCATTGTGGGCAAGCCGCACGGCGATATCGATGTAGTCTGGTGGTGTTTCGGCGACCAGGTCTCTGAGACCGACGTGGGTCAGCAAGGAAGCGCTGACACGGGCGACGAAACGATCTCCACGAAGCGCGACAACGGGAACGCCCATCCACAGTGCTTCGCAGGTTGTGGTAGTGCCGTTATAGGGGAAGGTATCCAGCGCGATATCCACGTCGTTATAGACGGTGATGAAGTCTTTGTTTCCTTCCAGCATCAAGTAACGGTCTGCCGGGACGCCGCAATCGTCGAACATTTTCCTTATACGTTCGCAGACGAGAGTATCAGCATAGTGTGCGTAACGTAGGAGCAGCTTACCATCCGGCACCTGCTTGAGAATCTCGGCCCACCAAGCAACGACATATTTGTTGATTTTAGAAGGGTTATTCATGCAGCCAAATGTCACGTATTTGTTCTTGACGAAAGGTAGTTGTTGAATTTCCGGCGAGGATGGAGAGGCGAAGGAGACAAAAGAGCTGGGCAGGCGTAGCGGATGCTCCAAAAAATAGGTTTTCTCTCCGCGAGGGGATAGCACGTTGTCGACAATAATGTAGTCCACGGCTTCCACGCCTGAAGTTCCCGAATATCCGCACCAGCTTATCTGTATAGGAGCAAGGCGACGGCTTAGAAGCGGCAAACGCGTACCGGCGCTGTGCCCGGAAAGGTCCACTAGTAAATCGAGTTTCTTTTCGCGTATCAGGCCGGCTGCTCGTTCGTCATCCAGGCTCCCGATATTTAGCCAGTGATCGGCGTGCCCGCGAATTCTTTGGGAGTCCTCATCTTCTTTAGCGCAGGTCATGATGAGGGTGAGTTCGAATTTGTTGCGGTCGTGAAGCTTCAGGACCTCTTCGACGAACCTCATCACGACGTGATATTGGAAGTCGGCGGACATATAACCGAGACGTAGACGGGACCCGGCGTTAGTATGGCTAGGCAGCGGATCTGGTGGACCTGTGACGGTACGCAACGTGCTGCCATAGTCGAGGTGTTCCTGCCAGACTTCGTCGTTCGACAGGGTGGGTTCATACTGCATGGAAAACAACAGAGACGATTTGGTAGGCCATGCATTTGGGTTAGCGGCGATCAGCTTGCGGAACATGGGGATGGAGACGGAGGTTTCTCCTAACGCCACGTAATTCATGGCAAGCCCTTTGCAGGCATCTAAGCTGTCCTTATCGAGCGAAAGAGCCAGCAAGAAATTTTGCACGGATAATGCATAATGACGGCACTCGTAAAGAGCTTGGCCCAAGCCTACGAGGCACTGAACACTTTTTGGATTGATGGCAAGAGCTCGCTTGCTTGCCGTGATGCAATCTTTCCAGCGTTCTTCGAGGTGGTAAAGGACCGCCAGGTTGACATGAGTCTGGAAAAGGCCAGCGTCCTGCGCAGCGCTTTTTTGGAATGCCTTTTCAGCTTCGTCCAGCTTGCGTTGATGCATTAGAGCGTAACCTAATGCTCCGTAGGGAGACGCGGGATTATAGCCGTGGCGCTGATAGGTGTTGATGATTTCGCGGTAGATTTTTTCGGCTGTCGCGAAGTCTTTCCCTTCCTCGTACTTTTTGCCTTCGGCGAAGCGGGCTTCGAGGGCTCGGACGACGTGGGGGTTGACGGCAACGGTTTTCGGGGATTTTCCTCGTTTCACGTAAGGATAGTACTCAGAATTGTCTTAGGTTCTCAGGCGTTTACCGTGCGGGAAGTGCTTGCTTTCGCTTCGCAATGCGATTTCGGCGTTTTTGGCGAAAGTTCGCGACGGCAGGTTTGTGGGGCATGGGCGCGGAAAAACGCTATGCTCTAGATATGGTTGAGGAGACTCGGAGCGTTCGTGTTTTCCAGGTCAGTTTTCCTTTGGAGCTGGGAGAACAAGTCGAAAACATGGCAGCCAAAGAAGGCCAGGAGATCGATGAATTTTTCCGGGAATGTTTTCGCGCCTACAAAGCGGAAAGATTGCGGCAGGCGTTCGATGCTTCCAATGCGGCTTACGAGGGATTGAGACTCACGGAAATGGATTTGCTTCAGGGCATAGAAGAAGTCCGGGCTGGGCGAAAACAACAGAAGAGGGTTTGAACGGTTATCGATTTCTAACGACACTCCATAAATACCTTTTGTGTCTACCGTAGTAATCGATACAACTGTTTGGATTTCTGGGCTTGTTTTTGGCGGGATGCCGCGTGAGGCCATTGTTTCGGCACGGCTCGACCATCTTATCGCCATTGCGGAACCGCTATACGTCGAAGTTGTCGAAGTACTGTACCGGGAGAAGCTACGTCGGCATACCAATCCGGCGATTCCTCATCGTGCTTTAGATGAGGCGCTCATAGGAGCAAGCTGGGTCAAGCTGCTAGGCGATGTGCAGGATTGCCGGGATACGGATGACAACAAAATTCTGGACTGCGCGGCACAGGCCGGAGCCGATTTTATTATTTCCGGCGACGAGGATTTATTGGCGTTAGGTCTTTGGCGGAGTGTTCGAATCGTAAAGCCAGCCATGTTTGTGGCATGGACGCGTGACGCCACACATAAATAGTACTCATCGAGCATGGCTGGGTATGGGATAAACAGCCGGAATTTGGTTAACATCAGGCATGCAAGTGAACATGGATTCGGATGATTTTGAGATTTCCCAGCTAGTGGAGGCGGCTGAGCGGGGAGAGGATGTGTTGCTTGCACGGGATGGGGAACCGGTTGCTAGAATCGTGCCGATTCGACCGGAGCGGAAGTTTTTTTCCTTGGAAGGTCTGGCAAAAACACCTTCCGACGAGTTGTTATTTGAAGCCATCTCGGAGAAAGAGCTGGACGAGATGCTCGGACTAAGTGAAAGATAGAAAGACAGCGAGGAACCGTGCGTTCGCGGCACGATGTTTCTTATGACTCGGGCGATTTATCTTGCGGCGATTTGGGTGGGCGTGGGTGCGCTTGCGATGGGAAGTCTGCGGGCGGAGACGGCTGAGAACGTGGCGGCCGGTATTGTATATGCTCGGGGTGGCTTCGCGCGGATCAAGAACATTCAGACGGAGCGGATGAGCGGGACGATTTGCGTGGGCGAGCAGCAGGGCTCGTTTGTAAGGGAAGTGAAGCGGCCGAACAAGCTGCGGATGGAGATTATCTTGGACGGCAAGACGGCCGTGACTACCTACGATGGGGCGGCGGGATGGAAGCGGGACGGCATTGCGGGCGATGGGCAGACGCGGGCGTTGACGGCCAGTGAGAAAAAGTCTTTGGCGGCGGATGCCGATATCGATGGGCCATTCACCGATCTGCTCGCCAAAGGAACGAAGTTGGATTTGCTGGGGACGGAGATGCTGGGGGAGTCGCTGGTAGATAAACTTCAGGTGAAGTTGAAAAGCGGGGAAAAGGAGCTCTACTACGTGGAGGGTGTCGGACATTACATTTTGCTGCGGGAGAGCAGTCGTTCGGATGGCGGCAAAACAATGACGACCAGCACTTTGTATAAAGATTTCCGGCAGGTGGAGGGTGTTTTGTTTCCTTTTACAGTGGTTTCTTCGACGGATGAGGGAGACCATTCGATGACGTTGCAGTTCGAGAAGATCGAACTGAACGGGACGATCAATGACGCGGATTTTGGCAAGCCGGGGAAGCAATAGGCGAAGTTTCAGGTTTGTAGCGCCTTGCGAATGGCTTTTTCCAGCTCCTTCTTATCCGAAGCGATGCTGATAAATAATTCTTGACGGGCGCCGGCGCTCAGGGCAATTGCTTTCCATCCGTTAGCGGTGGGAACGGTGACACGAATCACAGGGGGACCTTTGGCGTCGCGTACCGGGCGGATGACGCCGGGCACGACAGAGCGGATAGATTCGTTGGTTCGCAGCAATCGCTCCAGCACCGGGCGCAGGCCGTCGATGATGCTGTGCTCAATTTTTAACCTGCCCTGCTCGGCGCGGAGTTTCATACTTCTACTTGAACCGCTTTTTAAATTGGATGTCGATACCGAACTCTCCGTTGTCGTCGCGGAGAGCAATGATGGAGTACTGGCGATTGAGCGCCCATTCGAAGCGGAAAATCTGCTCGGAGGTTTGGGAAAGGTTGGTGACGTAGGTCACCGAAATATCGCGGGAAACTTGCTGCTGTAAGGTGAGCCGGGCTTGGGGAGTGTTAGTGATCCCCTGCACCAAGGGATCGATCTTAATGTTAGTGATGCCGAACAGCTTAGAGAGCCGATTGGAGACCGGGGCGAAGGCTTGGCCGAGTACGGTGTTGGCTCCGGAACGCAGGGCGCTGACGTCGTTGGTGACGCGGGTGTTGGCGATGTTGGAGGCGACGTCGGGCGCACGACCTACGGTGAGAAGGGCGATAATATCGCGGGGCTGCAAGGGCGGGTCGGAACGGTAATTGATGTTGAGCTTCGCTGGGGTTCCCGAGACCGTCACGTCGACGGTAATGCCGCGGGCCTGAGTTTGCAGATCGAGGTCGAGAACAGGTTCGATTTTATTTGGATTGGTAAAGCTGATCTCGCCGCGATTGATGGAGTAGTTCGCGCCAAATACCTTGATGTTGCCCTGGTTGGCGGAGATAGCGCCGAGCAAGCTGGGGCGTGAGGGCTTTCCACGCAAGCGCAGATCGATTTCCGCTTCGACATCCTGGCTGAGGCTGGTGGTCACCTGAAGGTCGGGGGCGCTTTCGACGCGCACATCCAGTTGTAAGCCTGATACAAAGTTCTGCTCGTCGACGGGTGAAGGGGCAGCGCGCAAGGTCAGCAAAGTTCCGATATCGGCGTTCGGATTCAGAGCGATTCGGTCGACAGTGACGGTTCCCGCGAGAAGACTGTTCTTGCTGGTGCCGGTAAGCCGAAGACCGGAATCGGCGGTGAGGCTGACGCCACCGGCATAGCGTACACGGACATTGTTGGCCTGCGCCTCCAGCCGATAGACAAGCGGGTTATCGGGAACAAAGCTGACAAACCCAGTCATGGAAACATTGCCGCCGCCACTATGCGCGGTGAGGCGCTGTACCGAAGCTCGGTTTCCGTCGAACTTGATGGCGCCGTCGATCTCGCTGAGGCCGTCGGGAAGATTGTTATTGCCTCCATAGAGCAGCCCACGTCGAATTCGAATAAGGCCATCGATCTTTGGCTGGTGCAACGTGCCGGCGATGGAGGCGGACAGTTGGCATTCGCCGGACGATTGGAGATCGGGATAAAAAAGTGTGAGGAGCTTGAGATCGACAGTACCCGTCGTGTGGAGATCCCAAGGGCGGCGTTGGAGATAAGGGACGGACCCGGCAAGCGTTAGCTGGGTATTCGGGCCGGACAAGTGAAAGCCGCTGATGGAAGCGATTCCGTTTGCCGCTTCCACAAGGATGGTCTGTTCGCTTCGTAGAAGCAGGGGCATACTCGCGGTCTTTGTTCGAGGCGTAAGTTGCAGAGAGTCGATGTGGGCGCGAGCGCGGAGGCGATCAAGGTGGAGGAGCGGCGCTTCCCAGACTAAGCCTCCTCCCCAGAAGCCATCGAGCGGGAGAGCGGTTGCGGAAGGGCCGCTTAGGAGAAGGAGAACATTGGCGAGGTCGATACGATTCCAATCGAGCTGACCTTGAGCTGGAAGATCGCCGGTGAGTTGTACGGTCGCAGAGCCGTGGAGGGGATTGTTGCGGAATGTTCCTCGCAATTTGGCGTGGAGTATTTGATTTTCCGTGGTCGTATCCAACGTTAGATTGCCGACCGCGATATTTTTCCGATCGATGCTTTGCGCAGTGGTGTTTCCGTTTGCGCCGACCAGATGAAATCGACCGTTGTCGAGGGATGCACCGATGCGCTCATGAATTTGAACGGCGGCTTCGAGGGTGGGATCGTGCTCGTGAACGGATTGCAAACTAGCCAAGGAGAAGCGGTTGCTGTCAAGTCGTATAGAGATGTCACCAGAGCGCCAGGTCTCGGGAGCATGCCGGTAGGTTCCGGCGAAATCGATGGCTGCCAACCCCGCTTGCAAGCGGCCCGAAGTGATTTGGACCGTGTTATCGGCGGCAGCGGCCCGGAGCTTTATTCCGTGCAGCGGCTGACCGTAGGCGAGAGCGTCGTCGATGGTCAGTTGCGCCTTGCCATTTGGATTGTTTAGAGAACCCGACAGTTCGACGGAACCAGAGGCGGTACCCAACGAAACCGGCCAGTGTCGATTCGCATAAGGCTGCATCAGCTTGCCAAGATTCGCGCCGGAGAACTGGACGTTCAATAAAACGTGGTTATGGACGTCGAAGCCCCAGTGATTCAAACCAGCGTCGAGTTCCCCGTTCAGATGCAAGCCATCCTGTTCGGCGGAGATAGACGTCAGCTTAAGATCATGAGGCGAGAGATCGATTTGCGAATGCAAACGATCGCCGGCGTAGCCGTGAAGAAGGAAACGTGTCAGCAGCAGATCACCGGCGATCCGTGGATCATCCAATGAGCCGATGACATTTCCTTTAAATTGAGCGGTTCCGTCTTGCAGTAGTGTTAGCGGGAACGTCGTGTTGACACCTGGTTTTTGGACCAAGTCAATTATTGGCTGAAAGTCGGCGATGTTGCTGGTGGCGACTGCCAGTTTTATATTTTTACTCACCGTGCCGGATGCGGTGATTGACGTATGGGGCAGCGAGAGATAGGAGTCTTGAAGCTTGGTCACTTTTCCGAGTTCTTTGTAGGACGCCTGCAAGCGGCCGGCTACCGGGATGCCGGTGGTTCCCGGTGCAATCGCCAATGCACCCTCAATGCTGAGATCTTCTACATCGGTTTTGCGAAACAACCCTGTGAGCTGGACTGGACCGCTGAGAAACCCACTCCACTTATTTTGCCGGTGGGTTGTCGCCGAGAGGACATCTCCAAGACTCCAGCGGTTTACGCGACCGGCCAACTGAAATTCTTTATAGCTGGTAGTGAACTGCCCAACGAAGGAACCGGCTGGGGCGCGAGCTTGTAAATCAGTTAGGTTCGCCCCGTGCATGTCGGCCTCCACATGGGAAGTAACCTGCATGTGGCGCAATGCAAACCGAGGCGTTTGGTAAGTGATATCGTTTCCTTGTACACGACCCGTAAACCGTGCCGCATTGGCAAGGTCGTATTGGCCGACTCCGTCGATAAGAAGCTGGCTGCCGTGCCACTCGGGGAGATCGAGCGCTTCCGTGATCGCATTGCCCGCAAACCGGCCATGAAGATCGATCATTGCTTGCGGGTGGACGAAGTTGGCCAGGTAGCCGTCTGCCTTCAGTCGGAAAGCGCTCGATTGAAGGTCGACTTGATCGAACGTGATGCGGTCTTGTTTCAGGCGAGCATGCAAAGTGAGATTCACAGGAGCTTTTGCTAACCTGGGCGGCCAGGAGCTTGTATTGGTGGACGAAAAGGCAATGTGATAACTGCCGCCATTCTGCCGGTCGTACTTTAGCAGCGCCGTCATGTCTTTGCCTTCCACATCTAAGGGAAAACGTTGCCAATTAATTTTTACTGCGCCGTTTTTTAGTTGATAACGCTTCGCTTGCAGGTCGAGTATGTCCTCGGCGATATGGCCTTTGTTGTTGGCGCGGGCTACCTGCGGGATGTTGGAGGTTCCATCTCCGTTGAATTGCAAGTGGACTTCTGGTTGATCTAGCGTTAAGAAGTTCAGGCGAATGTCGCCTTGCAGCAAGGAATGAATGGTGAGACCGATGTCGACGGATTTGGCTTTAAACAGTGGCTGAACGCGAGGAGGCTCGGTACCATGGATGACAACGTGATGGAAATGAAGGGTGAGCGAATACCAGTCGTAATCGACAGCACCTAACTCGACACGACCACCGGTAGCACGTTCGGCCGCGGAGACGATCCGGTTACGAACTCTAGTTTTCAACCAATTGGACTGCAGGAATGTCCATGTGGCAACGACGCAGAGAAACAGGCCGCCAAACGCGAGAAGAAGACCGATGATAATCCGCTTTTTCCGACTCATACATTTCTATTGCAGCGATCGATCGAGGTAGCGGATAGTGACGCGCTTGCGAATGTCGTCGAGCCACTTGTTCAGTGCGCTGTCGGTGCGCTCCTCAATCAAGGTGTCGCGGATGGAAGCTTCCGAATCTTTCAATGTGGGCGGGGGGGTATTATGCGTTTTTTTCCAATCGGCGGCTTCGCTTTTGTAGCGCTGCGCGATGACGGTATCGGGAACTTCGATTTCCGGCTGAAAGCGATATTGGATAAAACGAAGCGTAGTGAGCTGCAGTGCCAGATGATCTTTCAGCGTGGCTTCGCTGAGTCGATAGGCGGCTAAGGCTTGCGTAAAACGGGATGCATCGTTGCCTTGTTGCCGACGGATTCCGTTGAGGTATTGCGTCACCTCCGCACCATCCGGCAAAGGATAGTGGCTGAGCTCCATTTCACGTTTTACCAATGTTTGTTGCACCAGCCGATCGGCAGCAGCGCGGCGCATGGCCGCGTCGCGAATAACGGGTTGGCGATTGAGAAAAGCAGTCACTCGCAGCTCTTCGTCCAGTTGCAGTTCGGTGATGACCTGCTGCCCCACAACAATGGCGAGGCGGTCGATCAATTCGGCGTTGACAACAGATGCAAGGCAAAGGAGCAGTACGTATTTTCGCCACATTAGAAAGCCTGCCCCAAGGAGAAGTGGAATTGAAATGCGTTGATTTTCTGTACCTGCGAGGGAGCCGTTCCGTTGAGGAGGTCTTGTTCGTTGCCTTTTAGACCGTAGAAGCGCGGGGCGTCCGGACTGAGCGAGAGGTCGATACGGATGGGACCAATAGGCGTTCGATAACGTATGCCTAACCCGACTGCCTGCACCATGTAATTGAAGTCTTGCAGACCACGCTGCCGGAAACGAACACTGAATGCTCCTGGAGTGCTGTATACATTTCCGGCATCGTGGAAGAGCACGCCTCCCACATTATCGCCATAAAGCGGGAATCGCAGCTCCGTATTGTTGACGAACAAAAAATTTCCGCCGATGGGGAAGCCGGTGACCAGATCCCGAGGACCGGCCTGGAAGTCGGGGAAGGAACGAAGCGAGGTGGAACCGCCGGAGTAAAGGCGTTCGGGAAGCGGGATGCTGGGCCTTCCGCCGACGCGGGAGATTAGCCCGACCTGCGTGCTGCGCGCGAAGACAAGGCCACGATTAAATGTATGATAAGTGGAGTTTCTAAGAAGTGCTCGTGCAAATTCGGTTTGGGAAGAGAGAAATCGCGGCGCATAGGCAAGATCGACGGTGGTGTAGATGCCATGATGCGGATCGACGGGATCGTCACGCTTGTCTTGAATGAGAGAGATATCCGCCTCCCCTACGCGCTCGGGTTGAGCGAGTAGGGGGACGAGTAAGGGATCGATTTTGAGATTGGATTGCGAGACTGTGCGGAATACCAGCCGGTATTGCGTCGTATAGGCGCGAGAAAGCCGTTGGCCTAATTGAACCGAGCCTTCGAGACGCCGTGCGGTGAAAGTACGTACATCGTTGGAATTGTCGAAAAGGCCGGTGATGGTGAGGTTGAGGTTTTCATGCGATACGAATTGCGGGATGAAATAGGTGACGGCCGCACGCTGTTCGATGGTGGACGCGGCAGTTTGCAGGCCGACAGTTTGTCCTAGGCCAAGAAAATTCAGACGGCTGATGCCGAAAGAAAAGCGGGGGGCAAAGCCGGTAGTTCCAGCCGGATTGTCGAGGGAAGTGACGCCGCCTCCGATACGCGCAATTTGCGCTCCGACTCCGAAGTTCAACGAGTAGTGGCGGGCCTCATCCAAATCGAATAGAACATTTTTTTTGTCTTCGTCGCCGTCGGGATTTTGCAAGGCGGTATTGACACGGGCAAAGATGCCGAGATCGTAGAGACGGCGTTGACTTTCCGTCTCACGCCCCAAGGAAAGCGGCTGACCCTCTTGCAGGCTGATACGGCTGGAGACGAGCTTGGAGCGGGTGGTTTCGAGGCCGCTGATCAATACATTTCGTACATATTTTCGCGGACCCGGGTCGATGCGGTAGCTGACGCTGACACGATACGGTTTGGTTGCTTGCGGCGTGACGGTGTAATCGAACGTTGCATTAAGATAACCGCGGTTGTAATAGTAATTCAGAAAGTTGTCACGGTCGGCCGATACGTTGGCGGGGCTGAACGGCTGTCCCTGCAGGCAGGCCAACATGGACTGCAACGTCAAACGATCTTCGGGAGAAGGTCCTATCAATTGCAGCTTGGAGACGAAGGTCTGCGGACCTTCGTCGACATCGAAAAACTCAGCGAGATGATTTTCCGCTCCCTTGTAATCGTCTACCGTCCTGGCATTTACTTTTACGTCGAGGAATCCGTTGGAGATGTACAGATTTTTGATCGACTGAACATCCTGTTGCGCATAGGCGACACTATAACGGCCATAGGGAAAGCGGGGGAACTCCGCAGGTTGCAGGTAGAGCCGCTCCCGAATGGTAGGCGTTTCGAAGTAGCGGTTGCCGGAGATGCCGAGGTAAACAAATTTATGCCGCGGGCCTGTATCGATTTGGTAAGTAATAATGCGTTCGCGGGCGTTGGAGCCAGGGCTGGTGGAGTAAGTGACATCGGCGCCGAAGTACCCTTCGGCGATCAAGTATTGGCGAATGTTTTGCCGGCCTTCGATCAGCAGATCGCGATCCAAGGAACGCTCTTGGAAGACGGGGACCAGCTGCCGCAATTCACCACCGGAAAGCCTGGCGCCGCTGGTGCGAATGAGGATGCGAGGACCGGCACTAACGTCGAGTGACGGTTTTACAGTATTGGTTTCAGGGTCGTAATCGAGCTTGGTGAGGGAAACCTGCGAACGAAAGCGCCCTTGACGCACATAAAGACGCCGGACCTTATCGACACCGCCGCGTACGCGGGCTCCGGTTTCTTGCTGCCAGCCCAAGAGGCCGTACCAGCGCTTCCAATGAGTGGCGCGCACGATGCTTTCGGTGGAGCGTTCGGGCTTACCAGTAATGACGGGCGCCGAAAAGCGGGCGCGTTCGCCGCTATCGATATGGAAGGTGAGGTTCGCTTCTTCCCGGGCGGGATCGAAGGTGGTGTCTGAATGGATCACGGCCCGATGGAAGCCGTTTTGACGGAGTAGATTTTTCAAAGAAGCAGCGGCTTTGGTCCGGTCGGAATCGAGGAAAGGCGTTCCTAGTTTGAGTTTTGTTGCACTGGCAAGCTGCCCGCTATTCGGCGGATCTTTCACTCCGGAGACAACCACTCTTCCAACGAAGTAGGCGGGTTCCGTAATGAAACGCAAGGCCACGCCGTTCGGCACAAGTTCCGCGTCGACCGCCAAGCGGGAGAAGCGCCCGGTGGCGTAGAGGCCTTCGAGCGCTCCATGAAGGGCGTGCTCATGAAAGATGGCGCCCTTTTGGAAAGGAAGCTTTTGGCGTAGTTCGGTAATGGGCAGAGGCTGGTCGGTCGGCTCGAACTGAATACTGGCGATTCGCTGCCCTTCGTATTTGCCGGCCGTTTCCCTTGGCGACGCCGAAGTGTTATCGCGCGCGAAGGTAGGAAATGGCCCGGTGACGAGCAGCAAGAGCAATGGGCAAAGCGCCGTACGGAATGCTCGCGGCATTGTTACCATCGACCTATATGGGTCCGGGCGAGCAGGAACGGTACTCCCGGCAAATTTTGTTTGCAGGTATCGGCGACACAGGGCAATGCAAGATACAAGACGCGTTTGTTTGTGTGGTTGGTTGCGGTGCACTAGGAAGTTTTCAGGCGGAAGCGCTGGTCCGGGCGGGTGTGGGGAAAGTTCGCCTCATCGATCGCGACTACGTCGATTTCTCCAACCTGCAGCGGCAATGGCTGTACGACGAACGAGACGCGCAAGATGAATCACCGAAGGCGGTGGCGGCAGCGCGACGCTTACAACAACTGAACAGCCACGTGACGGTGGAACCGATTGTTTCCGATTTGACGCCCTCCAACGCGGAGGAGGTGCTGGGGGAATGCGATGTTATTTTGGACGGCACAGACAACTTTGAAACCCGCTATCTTCTCAATGATATTAGCGTCAAGCGGGGCAAGCCCTGGGTGTATGGCGCGGCGATCGGTAGCTATGGGCTGGTGATGCCGATTGTGCCAGGGCGGGGGCCGTGTCTGGCGTGTGTTTATCCGGAGCCGCCGGCGGGGATGCAACCAACCTGCGACGTGAATGGCGTTTTAGCTTCCACGACGGCTGCTGTGGCTGCGTTACAAGTAGCAGCTGCTTTACGGATTATTGTGGGATGGCCCGATTTTGTCAGCCGGATCCAGACACTGGACGTTTGGGATGGTGTCGGCAAAACGGTGCTTGCCGGGGAGGCCGATCCGCAATGTCGCGCCTGCGCGCGGCGGGAGTTTATCTATCTGGATGGACAGCGACGGAAGCCGGTAAGTCTTTGCGGACGTAACGCAGTGCAGCTGCATGAGAATGCCCGTCCGCTGGATTTGCCGGAATTGGCGGAGAAGTTGAAGGCCTTGGGCGGGGTTCGGGTGAATGAGTTTGCGTTGCGGGTGACGCTGCCGAAGTATCAGTTGACGTTTTTTGCGGATGGGCGGGCGATTGTAAAGGGCACGACCGATGTCGGGGTGGCGCGTAGTCTTTATGTGCGATTGGTGGGTGGGTAGAAGTTTGGCCTCGTGGGATAATACGGAAAGTTCAAAAGGGCGATTAGCTCAGCTGGTTAGAGCACCTCGTTTACACCGAGGGGGTCCGCGGTTCGAACCCGTGATCGCCCACCATCTTGTTGGTTGGACGGGTCATTTAGACCAGCATTCTGCAGATAGCTTAAAAAGCGGCTACTTGTTTTAAGCTTGATGCATTTACCAGTCCGTTGATCGGCGGGAGGGATAGCTTAGCCTTCGCTTTGCAGAGGCTGGGAGATGGACTCCAACGATCTTCCGGCTGCCTCCACACCGATGAGCCACTCGGCGACGGCTCCTGTTAGCATTAGCGCTGCGCCGATCAGGTAACCCCAGCCTACGTGCCATCTTGAACCGGAGGCGATCATTTCTCCGAATAAAAACGGGGCGCCGACGCCGCCGATCAACGTACCAATGGCGTAGAAGACGGCGATGGCCAAGGCGCGGATTTCCAAGGGGAATATTTCGCTTACGGTCAAATAGGCTGCGCTGGCCGCGGAAGAAGCAATGAAGAAGATGACGGTGAAACAAGCGTCGAGCATCTTGACCGAGAGCATCCCTTGCGCGAACGGGAAGACTATGGCGGCCAGCAGGATGCCCGAAATTCCGTAGGTGGCCGTGATCATGGGCTTGCGGCCTACAGAGTCGAACAGTCGACCTAACAGCAGCGGGCCGAAGAAGCTTCCCAGTGCGAAGGGCAAGAGATGGATGGGCAGTTGTTGAGCGCCAACTTTGTAGAAGCGGTCGATTACTAATCCGTAGGTAAAGAAGACGGCATTGAAGAAAAACGATTGCCCAATCATCAGAGTCATCGCGAGAAGAGAGCGCCGGCGATTGTCGATCCACATGCTCTTGAAGATTTCGCCTAATGGCGTATGGTCGCGCACCCGCAGCTTGAGCTTTTTGCCTTCGGGCGGAGGCAGGTCGCCCTTCTTGCTCGATACTTTTTCTTCAATACCGCGGACTATTTTGTCGGCCTCGTCTTCCCTGCCGCGCAGCATTAGCCAACGGGGGCTTTCGGGCACGGAGAGCCGAAGGAAAAGCACGCCGATGGCTAACACCGCAGCTACGCCGAAGGCTACGCGCCATCCTAAATTGGGGGGCAGCAGTGCGCCATTCAGAAGAATCAAAGAGGCCACACTGCCGAGCGCCGCGCCGACCCAGAATGTTCCGTTCACAATGAGATCGACAGTGCCGCGTACTTTGCCGGGAATGAGCTCGTCGACGGCTGAATTAATGGCGGCGTACTCGCCACCGATTCCCAGGCCGGTGATGAAACGAAAGAGCGCGAAGCTGAAGAAGTTCCAAGAAAGCGCACTGGCCGCGGTGGCCAGTCCGTAGGTTGCGAGCGTTACTAGAAACAGCTTTCTGCGGCCTAGCCGGTCGGTGAGGTAGCCGAACAAAATTGCTCCCGTGACCGCACCGGCTAAATAGGCGGTCGCGCCCGCCGTTACTTGAGGAGCGCTCAGGGCCAGCCCTTCCTTGTTTTCTAAGATGCCCGCCAACGATCCGGCTAATGTCACCTGCAGGCCGTCCAACATCCACGAAGTTCCGAGCGCGATGACGATTTTTAGGTGCCAGCCGCTCCAGGGAAGGCGGTCCAGCCTAGCGGGTACGTCCGTTTCGATGGTTCGTTGTGGCGGTGGCATATTGCTGCTTTACGTTTCGGCCTTGATGATGCTGATGGAGCCGTTCCGCTCCAGGATGGCGTACTTGATTCCTGTCAATGTTTGGACTCCCTTACCGCGCGCCGCCGCCATTACGTCGCGATCGTCGACGCGCATTTTTGACATTATTTCGTTTTGCCATTGGCCGTTCTTTAGGAGGACGAGCGGCGTACCATCCACGACCGCTCCGAAACGAGGAAACTTCGATTTCAATGCGGCAACGATTCGGTGCATAAGTGCAATGGCAATAACGCCGCAGGTGCTGTTGGTCATTGAGCGATCGTCGGTCATTGTTGAGAGAATGATGATTCCGCCGATTAGGAAGACGATTACGAACTCGAATAGTGTTAACTGCCCGCCCGGACGGCGGCTGAGGATACGGACTATCAGCAGTAGAAAAAAGTAGCCGACGATAGCGTGAATGATTGTACCCATAATGCTTCCAGTGCAGTTTTCTTAGGGCATTACGAAGATACTCATTTGCAGCGCACCTAAATGAGGTACCCGTATGGCTAGTTTTTGGAGTCCCAGCTTGCCTGGTTCTAGCGCAAATTGAATAGTAATGGGATCCTGTGTTGTTTCGAATGTATACAAGGTGCCTCCGTCGCCCACTCTTGATATCAGCGGCTGAGGAATGACCCGCTGGTTACCTAAATCAGTGACAAGGCTTTCGCTGGTCCAAAGTTGCAGCTTCCCGTCATGGATGGCTTGAGGTCCAAGATTCACTGTTAGAATCGAGGGGGCTTTGAAGCGCTCGACGCGCTCGTATTTTACTTCGAGGGCGCCGTTTTGAGTGCGTACGCGATGGTTTGCGAGGTAGCCGCGTCCAAAAGCTCCCAGGAGATCGAGGACCAGAATAATTGTCAACAGAATCCAAATGGCACGCTCAAATTTCCACCATTTGCGTTGGAACTCTAAATCTTCTCCAACGGCGACCTCATTGTCCACTTGTGGGACGGTGTCCTCAATGGGATTAGTTTCGGGGGTGTATGGCAAGTGGCGAGCCTTTTCCAGTTAGACTTGGTCCGAAGCTTGAATAATGCTGATTTCGCCGGTACGCTCCAATACGGCGTAGCGAATTTGATCCAGACGTTCCAACCCCTTGTCACGCGCCGCGGCCATGACATCGTCATCCTGTATCGACATCCTGCTCATTGTTTCCGTGCGCCAACGTCCCCCTTCGATCAGCAACAATGGCGTTCCGTCGGCAAACAGACTGAAGCGGTAGGAACGTTTCCTAAGCCAAGCAATGGAGAAGTGGACTAAGGCGATGGTTATAATTTGGCAGAACGCGTTGGTGATGGAGCGATCTTCGCTAACCATGCCGGTGAGGGTGAGTCCGCCGATAAAAAAGATCAGGACAAACTCGAATGGCGTCATCTGTTTACCGGGCCGCCTGCCCACGATTCGAACCATGAAAACAAGAAAACAGTACCCAAATATCGCGCGAAGAACTGTGCCCATACTTCTTTTCTATCTGATGCCGTTTGCATTGCGCTTACATCCTGGGAGTTTATCGGGTACTTCCGTTAGTGCGCGAGCCACCACGGGATTGGACTAGGACTGCAATAGATCAGGTTTTTCTGCGTGCAGACGGAGGATGAGTTCCCCAAATAGAGTGTTGGCCCAAGCAAACCACTTGCGAGTGAAGCGCCGCGGGTTATCTTTCTCGAACGACTCATGAATGAAGCCGGTGCCGGCGTCCGTGGTTTTAATCCAATGCAGACATTGCCGGATTTCCGAATCGTCGCTGGTGGTCAATGCGCGCATCAGGATCGACATGGGCCAGATCATCCCCAGGCCTTCGTGCGGACCTCCTATTCCCGAGGCGGCGGTGCCCTCGAAGAAGTAGGGGTTGTTCTTGCTCCAGACCTGCGCACGGGTTCGCCGGTAGAGTGGATCGTCCATGGCGCAACAGCCAAGGTAAGGCAGGCTGAGGAGGCTGGGAGCATTTGCGTCGTCCATGAAGAACCTGTTGCCGAACCCATCTATTTCGTATGCCCAGATTTCTTCGTTTGTACTCGAGTGCGTGCGTCCGTCGCGGTGGAGTGCTTCGAATACTTCGCCGGCTAGGGACTTACATTCGGCTGCCAGTGCGGTGTCGTTCCGTGCGGCAGTGGCGAGCTCCGCTAGGTTCTTAAGCGAGGCGACGGCGAACAAGTTGGCTGGCACAAAGAGCGGGTAAAGACAAGCATCGTCGGACGGACGAAACATGGAGTGAATCATGCCGTTCGGTTTGGTGGGATTGCCGAAGCCACCCAGAAATTGCGTTTCAGTGGGGGTCTCGGAGCGCCGCTGAAAATGGTACGGGCCTGGATTTTTCAGCCGTTGTTGCTCGCGAAATGTAGTGACGATGGCGTGCGCCGCGCGGCTCCACTGCTCGTCGAAGGGCGCGGTGTCTCCGGTATGCTCCCAATAGCCGTGGGCGAGGCGAATGGTGTAACAGAGCGAATCGATCTCCCACTTGCGCTCTCCTACGCCGGGCTTCATTGTGGTGGCATCGTGAACAGCCCAGGAAAGTGGTTTTGCCTTTGGGTTGGGCATGAAGGCGTTTGCGTAAGGGTCCAGGAGGATGCTGGACGCTTGACGCCGGATGAGGCCTTCGATCATGCGGCGGAGATCCGCATCCTGCTTCGCCATGGGAAGGTAAGGCCAAACCTGTGCCGACGAATCGCGCAGCCACATAGCATCGATGTCGCCGGTGATGACGAAGGTGTCCGGCTTGCCATTTTCAAAGCTGTAGTTCACCGTCGTGTCGAGCGTGTTGGGAAAACAATTCTCGAACATCCAGGCAAGCTTTGCATCTTTGATTTGGGGCTTTACTCGCGCGATCGTATCGTCTACCACACGGCTGGTGAATTTGCGTTTTGCAGGGGCGGGCCGTTGCGACATAAATTGTTTGTCCGCGGCGGCGCGCGCATTTTGTGGCAAACCTGAACCAAGCGCGATGAGGGCGGCACTCTTCAAGGCTTCGCGGCGTGTCATGTCAATTGCGTCATCGATGTTAACGCGTCATTAACTGGTAGACTTCCGTTTCGATTTCGGAGATCTGCACTGTCTTTAAATTTTGCTGTTGAAGCCGATTGTTCAATTGCGTAAGAGCTCCCGTTTTCAGCCGCTTCCAATTGGCGGTTTGCGCGGTAGCGGCAGCGCTTGATTGCGTGTAGATTTCCATGGCTTGCGATGGGGGCGTACGGTCGCCTTCTTCTATCACCCGCAACGCCACATTCAGGCCTGTGTTTGCCTTCATCAGACCATCGTCATGCTTACCCTGCAAGACTTCGTCGATCTGTTTCAACATGGCGTCGATAGACTTTGCCGCGTCCGCATGTTCATTGCCGAGCGCCTGCCTCGTTTGTGTCAATTGCGCTTGCACGGAGTTGATTTCGGCCATGGCCTGCCGGCTCCTCAAGGTGTCGTCGAACAGCTTTTGACTCAACGTGAATTGATGCGAGAGGACGGGCGTTGTGGCTGGACTGTTGGGGTCCATAACAACCTTTAGAGGCTGCGTCATTGTTTTTCCATTGGCAGTCAGCCGGACTTGATATTCACCCGGCGACACTTTCGGACCGGCGGGGTTCATTTCGAAGGCTTGCTCCTCATCGCCGGGCGTAGCCGCACTGCCAGCTCTTAAATCCCAGATAAAGCGGTGCATTCCGGCGGTATTGGCTAGATGCTGCGGCTCCGGAAACCAGCGTTCGGCAATGGGTAGCGGTTTGTGTTCGCGATGCTCTTTTTGTTCACTGGAGAAGTATCGTATTACCTTTTGTGAGGCATCGAGGAGTTCCAGCTTCATTACATCGGTAGTGGTGGAAGGAAGAAAGTAGTCGATGTAAATGCCGCTGGGAGGGTTTTCCGCCGTGGGTTCTTCGGGCGGCAAGGGCGTTCCGGGAAAAACATTATTATCGATGCGCATTGCCACTGCCGGTTTGTATAGCGAAGCGTTTTCGGTGTTCATCGTGCCTGCTTGACGCAAGGGCGTGATGTTGTCCAGTACCCAGAACGAGCGTCCGTGCGTGGCCGCAATCAGATCGTCGCCGTGAATGGCCAGATCGCGCACGGAAGTGACGGGTAGATTTTGTTGCAAGGGCTGCCAATTGTCTCCATCGTCGAAGGAGACGTAAACGCCTAACTCGGTTCCGGCGAACAGCAGCCCTTTTTGCTGGGGATCTTCGCGTACTGCGCGAACAAATGCTCCACCGCTAATGCCCTTGGACGCCAGCGACCATGTTTTTCCGTAATCTTTTGTTCTGTAGACGTAGGGCTTGGTGTCGCTAAGCCGCGAACGATCCACGGCTGCATAGGCGACGGCGGGATCGAAATGCGATGCTTCGATCAGTGAAATCCTGCTCCAATCGGAAAGGCCAGGAGGCGTCACATTTTTCCAGGTCTTGCCATTCGTTGTCACTTGAATCAGTCCGGTATCGGTTCCCGCCCAGATGAGATCGGCGCGAAGACTGGAGGGGGCAATGGTGAATACGGTTCCATAGCCGCGTTCCTTCGCGTTTTCTACGGTGGGAGGGGTGGTCTCCTGTCTTTGCGGATCGGCTGAGGCGCCGGTAAGGTCCGGGCTGATGTTTTCCCAATGCAATCCGCCATCGGTGGTCTTCATGACATATTGCGTTCCCAGGTAAAGCGTCTTTTTATCGAATGGGGAGAACAGAAGTACGGGCGTCCAGGTGTCTCGATATTTGCGCTGGGAGATATCGGTTCCGAACGCGGGCATGGGCCAGGGCGCGATATTCTGGCTGAGCTGCGTACGTTTGTTGTATCGGTCCACCTCGCCGTAGGTTCCGCTGACGTAGAGAATGTCGGGATTGTTCGGATCGGGTGCGATGTAACCGCTTTCGCTACCACTAGCCGTCTTCCAGTCACGAGCGGTGATCTTGCCGTGATCTGTCCGGCTGACGATGGAGGCGCTTCCGCTATCCTGTTGCGTTCCGTAGATCCAGTAAGGCGAGGCGTTATCGGTACTCACATGATAGAACTGCGCGGTCGGCTGGTTATACCAACTGCTCCATGTTGCGCCGTCGTCTACGCTGATCGTGGTCCCCTGATCGGTGCCGAGCACCATGCGCGTGGGGTCTTGGGAACTGATCCAGATTTGGTGGTAGTCATCACCGCCCGGCGCGCCACGCAGGATAGAGAACGTTTTGCCGCCATCTTTCGAGCGGTAGAGGGCAACGTTCGGTAGATACACAATATCCGGGTTGGTGGGATCGACGGTGAGACTCGCGAAATACCATTGGCGACTGGTCAGGCGCGGATCGTTATTGACGCGGGTCCACGTTGCGCCTTCATCGTCGGAGCGGTAGAGTCCGGCAGCAGTTTTAGCATCGACCAGCGCGTAGATGCGTTGCCCGTGCGTTCCCGGAGCTATAGCCACGGCGGAGCGTTCCCAGTCGCCGCTGGGTAAGCCATGTCCGGTGACGGGAGTCCAGGTTTGTCCTCCATCTTTCGACAAATACAGCCCGCTGCCAGGACCCCCGAGGGGCGCATAGGTGCTCCATGGCGGACGATGCGCGTTCCACATGGCAGCGATCAATACATTGGGCTGATCGACCGCAATCGAAAGGTCCGCTGCCCCAATCTCCGGTCCTTTGTAGAGGGTCTTTTTCCAAGTTGTGCCGCCGTCAACAGATTCATAAACTCCTCGTTCCGGATTAGGCCCATAGGGATTTCCCAGAGCGGCAACATAGACGTGATCTGCCTTTGCTGGATCGACCATAACGCGGCTGATCTGCCAAGAATGATGAAGTCCGATGTTCGACCAAGTCTTACCTGCATCGACGGATTTATATATTCCATTTCCTGAAGCAAGGTCGGAGCGGATATCGGATTCTCCGGTACCGGCGTAGAGAACGTTGGGGTCTGAGGGAGCGACCGCAATGGCGCCGATCGATCCCACCGGCTGACCGTCGAAGACAGGCTCCCAAACGATGCCTGCGTCGGTCGTTTTCCAGATACCGCTATCCGCTCCGCCGAAATAGAAGGTGTTGGGCTGGTTGGGAACTCCCGTCACAGCCACGGCACGACCGGCTCGAAACGGGCCGACCAGACGCCAGCGCATTCCGTTGAAGAGCGTGGGTGGAAGCGGATTCGAAAAAACGGCGGATGCCAGACAGAACAATGCAAGAAGCTTAACCATGGGTGTCTCTTAGTATTGCCCGGAAGAGGCGGAAGACTCGCCGGCGACCGGTTCTACGGAGATAGGGGCGGCGGCAAACAAGGTAGGCGCACCTGCGGTCGAAGCCATTTTGTTGTAGGCCGCAACATCGCCCTTCAGCAGTCCGTTAAAGGCATCCAGATGTTCTTGCAATTCTTTTCCGACCTCGGCCATTTTTTCTTTCATCAGAGCGTTTGGCGGCTCGTTGAATTCGGAGGCCAGCATACCCGCCAATCCTTGCACGTCGTCTTCAAAATCAGCAAAGGCATGGATGTCGTCTTCTTCGACGTTGTGCTGAATGTTGGGATTGTAGACGGTGGCCTCCAATGTTTTTAGCTTGTCGTCTAAAGCGCCGGCTTGCTGCAATACCGGCTTGTATTTCCGGCTTAACGCTTCGCTGCTTTGCACGGTACCGCGAAAATCCGCAATTTGTTTACGCATGCCTTCGATGCGCTCGATCAAATCGTTTACCGCCACTAAATCGCTGCGCATTCGCAATGCTGCTTTATGCTGTGCCTCCATATCGGCAATTGAGAGGTGAAGATTGGGGTCCATACGGACGGAGGCAGTCGTTTTTTGCGTTTGGCCATTCACTGTGACGGCGATGTTGTATTCTCCCGGAAGAACCAGGGGGCCTCGCGTGAAGTAGCGGTTCTCTTCCTGTTCGCCGGGAACGGGCGATTCGGGCGGAATAGCCGAGAGTAAGCGCCGCGTGCCGGTGTAGCGCAAATCCCAAACATAACGGTCGATGCCCGCGTTTGTTGGGCCGTATTGCGTGGCCACGATATGACCGGCATTGTCAGTGACTACGATCTTGGCAGGCGTTTCGTGTTCCTTCTTTTGTTCGGGAGTCACCTCCACTTTGGTCTTTAATAAATAATCGATCGGTAAGCCGGTCGGCCTATTGGGAGCCGCGAAAGGTACCGGATTATCTTCGTCTGATTCCCAATGATGCAAAAGGAGTCCGGTCCCGGCATTGAACACGTGGAAGTCGCTTGCTTCGATGCTGCTGTTTAGCTGTTCGATGGGCCGGATATCGTCGAAGACGAAAAGACCGCGGCCATGTGTGGCGACAATGAGGTCGCGCGAGCTTTTGTCGAACTTCAAATCCCACACCGGCGCCGTTGGGAAATCTGCTTGCAGCGGACTCCAATGGTTACCGGCGTCGCTCGAGTAGAAGAGTCCTTCGTCATTGCCAAGGACCAGCAACCCGCGTTGGTTCGGGTCCTCACGTACGACAAACACCGGCGCATCGGGAAGCCCCGCGCCGATCTTCCGCCACGTTTTGCCGTAGTCGGCGGTTTTGTAAACATAGGCGTGTCGGTCATCGAGCATGTGCGCGTCGAAGGAAAAATAGGCCGTACCGGGGTCGAAGGGAGAAACGCCGATTTGATACACACGCGCCCAAGCAGGAGCGCCAGGAATGCGAGGCGTAAGATTTGTCCAGTTCTTGCCGCCATCGCGCGTCAGTTGCACGTTGCCGTCGTCGGTGCCCACCCAAATCACTTTGGGATCGGTAGGAGCGATACCGATGCTCTGAATGGTGTCGTAGGTTTCGGCTCCGCTTAAGTCATGTGAGATAGGACCGCCCGCCGCCATCTGTTTCGTTTTGTCGTTACGCGTCAGGTCGCCGCTGATGGTAGTCCAATTCTTGCCACCATCGAGAGACTTGAATAAGACGTTCCCACCCAGATAGATTTCGTTTGCGTCGGTTTGCGAAACGGCGATCGGGCTGGTCCAATTGAAACGATACTTGAGCGCGGAAGGAGCCATCTCCTCGGTGCCTTCCAGGTACGGACGCGCGAAATGAGAGACGTGGGTGTCCTTTTCGAGCCTTTCCACGAAGCCATCTTGCGCATCCGAGTAAATGATGTTGGGATTGCTGGGCGCCGGTACGGAGTATTCACCATCGCCGCCGACCACGGTGTACCAATCGGCGTTAGTGACGCTTTTGCGGCCGAGACTACTAGACGGGCCGCACCACGCGCTGTTGTCCTGCAATCCGCCGCAGAGCGTATAGGGGACCTTAGAGTCGTGGGCGACCTGATAAAACTGCTCGATAGGAAGACTGTCTAGGAAACGCCAGGATTTTCCGTTCATGGTAAGGAACGCTCCGCCGTCATTGCCCTGGAGCATCCGATTCGGGTTCTTCGGATCGATCCAGAGAGTGTGATGATCCGGATGCACGCCACCATCGGCGATGTGGGCGGTTTTCCCGCCGTCGTTGGACTCCATCATCGTGAAGGACAAGAAGTAGATTTTGTTTTCATCTACTGGTGACACAACTATACGAGAAAAGTAGAAGGGCCGTACGTCGAGCGCGTGATTATCGCCAACGGCGGTCCAATGGTCGCCCATATCGGTCGATTGCCATAGTAAGCCTTTTTTATCGCCATCTTTGTGACTGATTAGCGCATAGAGATGACTGGGGTTGCTGGGCGCCACCGCGACGGCAATGCGTCCTAAAGATCCCTTGGGGAGGCCTTCGGTGAGCTTTTGCCAAGTCTCGCCACTATCGGTGGAGCGATAGATTCCACTGGACTCGCCGCCATCGACCAGCGTCCAGGGATGGCGCCGCACATGCCACATTGCAGCGTAGAGCACGTGTGGATTAGCAGGCGCGATGGTCAGGTCGGCGACGCCGGTTTGATCGTCGATGTACAAAACCTTCTTCCAAGTTTTGCCGCCATCGGTGGTGCGAAAAACCCCACGTTCGGTGTTTGGACCCCAGGCATGTCCGATAGCGCCTACGAAGACAGTGTTCGGGTCATTGGGATCAACAATGACGCGTGAAATCTGGCCAGCGTTTTTTAATCCCATCAATCGCCAGGAGTGTCCCGCGTTCGAGGAGAAATAAACGCCAGCGCCGTCCGTGATGTCATTACGGATGTTGGCTTCCCCCGTTCCCACCCAGATGAGATTGGGATTCGATGGGGCTAGCGCCAGATCACCAATGGAGGACGTTGCTTCTTTTTGGAAGATGGGCTTCCAGGTAGTTCCGCCATCGACAGTTTTGAAAACGCCTCCGCCCGCCGCACCTACATAGTAGGTGTTTGGATCACCGGGTATGCCGGCCACCGAGGTCACTCGTCCACCCGCTATGGCTGGACCGAGATTGCGAAATTTTAGATTGCGCAAGGGGTCGTGAGTGTTGGGGTTTGGGCCTTCGATGATTTCTTGAGCGCAAAGAGTGTTTAGGGAGAGAGAGCAGCCGACTACTAATAAGAGTAGGCGGGCGCATCTCGAAAAATGTTGGCGGAATTCGGTGGACATAAGAGAAGGGGAGTTTGACTAATTATGGTAGAACAATCAATCGCGACTGGTGAAGAAATCCCGATCAGTAAATTCTTTCGCCGCGATTAGAAATTTAATTGAGCCAAGAACTGTAGCGAACGCGCCGGGAGTTGATTCGTGATGCCGGACAGCGGTTGGCCAAATCCCGGGCCAGGTTGCGCCCCGTTTCCGTAGGTGCCGCTATAGCCGACAAAATTCGGGTGATTGAATACGTTGAACGCTTCCGCCCGTAGACGGAGAGCAAAGCGCTCGCTACCGAGAGCGAAGGTGCGTTCGATAAAGGGAGAAAGGTCATAGACAGGTCTACCCCGCCCCGTGTTGCGTCCCACTACTACGCCGTCGATCACCGGGCGATCCGTTGTCGCGCCGTTGTTCCCGCTGTTGGTTGTTCCAGTGATGAAGTTATAGGGCAGGCCGGAGGCTAACGTAGATACTCCTCCCATGTCAATCTTGAATGGAGCAGCATAGACACCGCTGATGACCAGGCGCTGGCGTTGATCGAAGATCGCACTGCCGTTCTCTACTCTGCCGGTAAAGTTCGAGTCGTTAGGATTCTGGTTAGGAACATCGGGATCGACATTATTGATTGCATGCGACCAGACATAGCTCGCCAACATCGTCAACCGTTGACTGAAACGATGATTTAGATTTACATCCAACGCGTGATAGTAGGCGTATCCGTCACTTACATCGGTCTTGATGACGCTATAGGGCGGCTGGTCGGCGCTTGCGATTCGAACGTTACAGCCGGCGTTGTGATCTCGATACCATTGCACCCAGTACGGGCGTGAGCAGTTAGCGGCTTGGGCGGAACGGCTCTGACCGGTAGTAGTGCGGATGAAGGGAGCGGGTGAATCGACGTCGAGCGGACGATTGATCCGAATGGAATGCGAGCCGATGTAATCCACGCTCAATACCCAAGTCGGCCTGATCTCCTGCGCCAGACCGAAGGTCCATTGCTCGGAGTAGGGATCGAGCAGCTTGTCGGGAAAGTTTTTCAGCGCGGCCACAGGAAAGAACTGGTCGAGATAGGCGCTGTTACCAGGACGAACATATAAGCTCCGCACGGGTGGGACGGCGCCGACGGGGAAGGCGGGAAGCGGCACGGCCGCAACGCTGGCGGGAAAACCGACCTGGCCCGGTCCAGCGGTGTAATTGAAGACACCGGTCGGGCTACCCAGGACGTAATTCGCTTCGGAGTTATCCACGATTTGGGAGTAGTAGATTCCGAAACCGCCGCGAAGGACGGTTTTTCCGTTCCCGCCGAAATTGTAGGCGAAACCGACCCGTGGGGCGAAGTCATGGCGCGAGTCGGTGTAAGTCTGCTGCTGGTAGCGCAGCCCCAGGTTGACGGTGAGGTCCGATGATAGCCGGTAGTCATCTTGCACAAACAGCGACCAAAGCGTGTCGTTCACCGTGTAGTTTGCGTTGCCATAGCTCTGGGTATAGCTCTGTACATTGGCGACATTGTTGAGGTAAGCGGCGCTTTCGCAGTAGGCGAGCGCTTGCGTACAGGTTTTGTAGTTTAGTTGGCCATCGTAGATGGGGCCGCCAAACTCCTTGCTGTTGCCGCCGCTGTGCGCCACAATGACGTCCGCGCCGAATCGAATTTGATGGCGACCCCAAAGGGCGGCCAAGATGTCGTTGGCTTCGTACTGGCGGTTCATCAATAACGCCGATTGGGAGGTGCCGGACACGAACGTGCCGCCTTGGGAGACGGGAACCGAAAACTGTGTGTCATTGACGACCGGGTCGAACTGCGTAATGGGAGATGCCAGTTGAAATTGGAGCCGCAGGTTGTTGGTGAGCGAAGGATTCAGCACTGCTGTTTCTCCTAGCACTTCCGCGTAAGTGCGGCGTCTGAATACCCGGGCGACACTAGGTAGCGTGTTGCCGCCGACTGCGCCGTTTGGGTTCGTATCGTAGAAGCCGTCTACATCGCTTCGAAAGAACAGATTATTGTTGTTGGTCAGTTGCTGGTCCAGACGAAAGAATCCTAGCCAATTGCGATAACGGCCGACGAAACTTCCCGGCGCGATGGGAGAAACGACCGGCGAGGCGCGATCTTCCCGGCTATATTCGCCGGAGGCGAAGTAGTGAGTGCGATGACTTGTTCCAATCGGTCCGCCGATTGATAAAGCCGTTTGCGTTAGCTTATCGCTGGCCAGTTGGTTTCCGTTGCTCGCGGTAGCGGTTGTGAAGCCGGATAAAGCCGCCGCTGTCGCGGCAGGCCGCCAAAGCTCAAGAAGCTGTCCGCGAAACCGGTCGCCGCCGCTTTCCGTAACGATATTGACGACGCTGCCGGTGCTTGCTCCGTACTCAGCGGAAAAGGCATTTTCCAGAACGGTCATCTCTCCCACGGCGAATAGGGGGATGTTTGTGAATATTGTCTGCCTTCCCCAACTATCATTTCCCGTGCTGCCGTCGACTTCAAACCATGTTTGCCGCCTTCCGGAGCCGTTGGTGGTGAAGAGGTTCTGATTGAGAAAGACGTCGCCTTGATTAATCGCCGGACGGTTGGCGGCATTCAGCAGCGGCAGGTAGGTGATTTTTCGATTGAGCAGTGGCGTCTCTGTTATCTGTTTCTCGCTGAGGCGGTCACCCAGTTGGGGTTCGTCGATTCTCGCCTGGCCGGCCGTGCCCACGACCGTGATTTGCGTGAAGCCGCCGGCAACATTCATCTGCAGATTGATAGCGGCGGTCGATCCGCCCGTGAACTTTACGTCGTGCGATTGGGCTGGTGCAAATCCTTTTTTGTCGGCGACAAGAGTATAGGCGCCGACAATGGGCAGTCCTGTAATGGAGTAGCGCCCGAGGGAGTCCGTTTTCGCCGTCCGAGTCAGCCTGGACGACTCGTTTTTGATCTCTATTTGTACGCCTGGTAACGCCGCGTGGTCTTGATCGGAAACAAAGCCGTAAAGTGTGGCGGTATCCGGAGTCTGCGCAAATAGATGGGCAGCAGCGTAACAAAGTAGAACAGTGTAGGACAGGAGGGAGCGAGGCATAGGAATCTGGTGATGGTCCAAAGTGCTAGCAAAATCCGACTGAAGGAACTTGCAACGATAATCTGGAATGATCGCACGTTGACGAATAGGAGACTAGTTGGTAGACTAGTCAGCGAAGAGGGGGAGGAGATGGCTTTCTGGCAAGTACAAGATGCAAAAGCACGATTTAGTGAGTTTCTAGAGGCTTCGGTAGAGAAAGGCCCGCAGGTTGTCACGCGTCGGGGCGTAGAAACCGCAGTTCTGATTCCGATTGAGGAGTGGCATCGGTTGCAGCAAGCAACACGGCCAAGTTTAAAAGATTTACTACTGGCTCCCAATCCTCATTTTGAAGAGTTTCAAGACGTTATTGCCCGGCGGCACACCGCTCGCCGGCGAGCTCCGGTGGAGTTTGAGTGAAAAAGTATCTGTTGGACACCAATGTTGTTTCCGAGCTGAGGAAATGGAAACCGCATGGTGCCGTGGTGGCTTGGGTGCGTAGTTTGCGTGAGGAGCAGGTGTTCCTTTCCGCCGTTACCGTGGGCGAGCTACAAGCAGGGGTAGAGTGCACCCGACGGCAAGATCCCGCAAAGGCTGGCGAGATTGAGCATTGGGTGGACTTTGTGGCCGATTCTTATCAAATTCTGCCGATGAATGCGTCATGTTTTCGCGAATGGGGAAGATTGATGGACAAAAAGTCCGATCATCTGATAGAAGACGCTATGATTGCGGCAACGGCGCGTACTCATAACCTGATTGTGGCCACCCGGAATGAGCGTGATTTTAAGCAGCTCAACGTGGAGGTTTTTAATCCGTTCCAGGAAGTTCCGGCGCGGTAGAACGAACTAGGAGCAGCAACCTAGGGGTTTTCTTACTAAAAAATTACAGAGATGGTTAGCGTTGAGTGTCGACTCCTGTTTACGTGCACACCAGAGGAGATATACAAATGGATGATCGTCGCAAACAGATTTTATCGACGTTAGCTCAGATGGATAAGCAGTTTGGCAAAGGGTCGGTTCTGATGCTGGGATCTAAGGCCACGCTGCCGGTGGAAGTCATTTCGACGGGATCTTTGGCGATCGATAATGCTTTGGGCGCGGGCGGTTTTCCACGCGGAAGAGTGGTCGAGGTCTTTGGACCGGAATCGTCCGGCAAAACCACTTTAGCTTTACACGTGATCGCCGAAGCACAGCGAAATGGCGGAGCAGCAGCATTCATCGATGCCGAACATGCGCTGGATCCGAACTACGCTGCCAATCTAGGCGTAGACACCGCGAATTTGATTGTTTCTCAGCCGGACTACGGCGAACAAGCGCTGGAGATTGCACAGGCGCTGGTGGGGTCCCAGGCAATCGATGTGATCGTCGTCGACTCGGTGGCGGCGCTTACCCCCAAAGCAGAGATCGAGGGCGAGATGGGCGATAGTCACATGGGGCTGCAGGCCCGAATGATGTCCCAAGCTCTTCGCAAGTTGACGGCGTCGGTATCGAGGGCGAATACCTGTCTTATCTTTATCAATCAGCTGCGCGAGAAAATCGGCGTGATGTTCGGGAACCCGGAGACGACCACTGGCGGACGCGCCCTCAAGTTTTATGCGTCAGTGCGGGTGGAAGTACGCCGTACTACGGCGATTAAAGACGGCGACGTGGTTATCGGTAATCGTACCAAAATAAAAATAGTTAAAAATAAAATTGCCGCGCCTTTTCGTGAAGTCGAGGTGGATATTTTCTACGGAAAAGGTATTTCTCGCGAAAGTGACGTGCTTGATTTGGGCGTACAGCAAACGATTCTCGAAAAGAGTGGTTCCTGGTACAGCTACAAAGGCGAGCGGGTAGGACAAGGTCGGGAAAATGCAAGGCAGATGTTGATCGAACGCCCTGAACTTTGCCGCACCATCGACGCAGAAATTCGGCAATTATTGAAGCTGGGTGGAGCGCTACGGAACGGTAAAGCGAGCGCCGACTTTGAACTGATCGCGGAGCCGGAGCCGAGAAGAGTAGCTTCTTAGTCACCGGTCGCCATGCTGGCGGCCAATTGAGGAAAAGAGGTAGCTGACATCATCCTCACGGTATGAAAATCGCTAAGGGTGTAGGCGTGAACCTGATCACACTCGCAACACCATTGCCGACGTTCGATATCTGCGTGCGGCGGCACGTACATGCGAAGAATGTTTTTGCAGTCAGAAGTCTTACACTTCGCTTCAAAACTGACATTCATAAATACAAATTCCCTCCGTATTTAGACTCCGCTAAATAGAAGAATTTAGCAATGGATTATTTCGGTTTATTAGTACGGAGGCATTATTTTTCGGTACCAGGAGTACTACGTATGTGTTCGAAGTATGCCGGCTTTCTCGAAAACTGCTTTCGATTTTTTGTAGCCCAGACTGGCGGCATTTTGCGGAGTCATCTTAATTAATCCGCGTCCGAACACTTCCACGCTCAAGGCGTCGGAGTAACCGATTTTTTGTAGCGCATGCAAGAAGCCAACCAGATCGATCACGCCTTCTCCCGGCAGTAGTCGTTCGTTGTCACGAATTTGCTCTGCCGGCAAATTGGGAGCATCGTCAAAGTGCACGTGTACGATACGATCCCGACCCGCTGCGACGATATCTTTTACCGTGGCGCCGGCAAGATGCCAGTGCCACGCATCCAGCAGTAAACCTACATTGGGACCGCATTCTTTGGCAAATTCGAGCATATCGTTCATGCGCCAGATAAATTCGTGCGGGAATTTTCGCCTGAGTTCGAGAGGGCCTAGGAACTCCAGGCCGAGACGAACATCCGACCGCGCGAGAATCCGAGCACTTTCCGTCAGGCGGTGTTTGTAGATGCGCCGTAATTCATCTTTCGGTGTTTCGCTGGAGGGCATGATGTAGGTCACCATGCGCGGGCAGTCAATTGCCTTCGCGAACGGAGCGGATTGTTCAAGCTGCGGGAGGGAAGCAGCAAAGGTGGCGTCATCCTTGCGAAACTCCACAGGAAAATCGATTGCTCCAGGCCTAATTTTAAGGTCCGCATAAAGCTTGTTGGTGGCGGCAACTCCTTCTTTCATGGCAGATGCAAGCATTACGTCACATCCGGGAAAACCAACCTGCGCGGCTAAGCGGGGAAAGTTAGGCCAGGGAACACGTCCGGAAACCAAGACGTTATTCAAGGCCAGGAACATGCTCCTGTCAGCTGGCGAAGCACCTTCCGTTTTTGTCTGCGCCGCCGTCGCTAGCCCGGGTGCTGCCGCGAGAATTTGTAAGAGAGTGCGCCTGGTTAGTTGGTGCGGTTCCATGAAGCCCCACAATATCAAACCGGGGTAACGGTTGCTAGGACCGGCTTAACTTGCCGGAGGCACTGCGCCGCCAGGAAGAGAGTCGAACCCAGAGCATGTACAGCACGATCACAATGTTTACCAGAAGCACCAGAATGTGGATGGTGTCGGGATGCTCGATGGCTTTGGTGATCTCAAGAGGAATGTAGAGAGCTCCAGAGAGTAAGGCAAACCATTCCGCCCAAACTCGCCGGTTCCATAGTCCGTACGACTCAATGAATCGCACAACCGCATACGCGAGCGCCCCAGCCGCGATGGCCCATAGCCGGCCATCGGTCATGTTATGAGCCATGTGCAGAAGAGCGTGCGAAAAGGCGTGCTCCGTGCCAATGTGAAGAGCGTCCAGCATGTCTTCCACGATTTGCTCGACATCTTTGTGGAGCAAAAGCAGCAAGCAGACAGTAAGTAGTATTGCGAGTACGCCCTTGAACGCCTCAATGGTTGCGACGGCGCGCAAGCCGGCCAGATTGGTATAGAAGTCGATGGTCCCGGGAGATGCATCTGCCACAAAAATCTTCGGAGGCATCTCATCGTTTGGATTGATCGTCGGCACAAGTGATCCCTGTTCCATTGTGGCAACAGCGGTTATGCGTAGACGCGGCAATGACAGACGGCGCTGATCGTTTCCTCGGGAAAGATTCTAACTAAATCTGAAAGCTAAAAAAAAATGACAGACATTGCTGCTAGTAACACAGCGCAACGTGTCCGGCCCAAGGAGGCTGAGGTAATTGCCCAAAGCGTCAGCGGAACCACCGTGCAGGAGGCTAAAAAGAAAAGAGTGTACAAAATAAACGTCATCAGCATTCGGGGCAGATTTATCTGTTATTTGCCTTAATTGATTTTCAAGATAAAAGGAGCGTGCTTATCAGCTCGAAAAACTCTCACGTCCGAAATGAATCATTTTTAGACTTTTTTGGAAGGTGCATCTGTTAGCGGGACGCGAAAGGTTCCAGGCTTTTCAGTTTGGCGGTCAAGGTGGTCCGTTTGAGCCCGAGAATCTCCGCAGCCAAGCTCTTGTTACCGTTGGCACGTCGGAGGGCTTGTTCCAGGAGATTGATTTCGATGCGTCCGATCACACCTTCAAAATCGATCCCCTCGTCCGGCAGCGGAACGGCGTGGTCCTGGTCCACGGTGATCGTCCTACGAACGTCTTCCGAGAGCAGGACAAAATCCGAGGCGACGAGCACGGCACGGTCCCCCGAGAGAACAACAGCCATCTCTACTGCATTTTCCAACTGTCGCACGTTTCCGGGCCATGGATACCGGGAAAGCCGCTGCAAAGTCTCGCTTGAGACCGACTTGGACGGAAGATGCTCATTTACGCATACTTTATGCACGAAGTGATGGACTAGCCCCGGGATGTCAGTTGCGCGGTCACGAAGCGGAGGAATCCGGATAGGGACGACGTTCAACCGGTAATATAAATCTTCCCGGAATTTGCCTTGTTTCACCTGCTCCATGAGATCGATGTTGGTGGCTGCAATCACCCGGACATCCACGCGCATGGTATCGGAACTACCGATCCGCGTAAATTCCCTTTCTTGGAGCACCCGCAGCAGCTTTGCTTGCAGGTCGAAAGGGAGGTCACCGATTTCGTCGAGGAATAACGTGCCTCCTTCGGCCTGCTCGAAGCGGCCAAGACGGGCGTTGCTGGCACCGGTAAATGCGCCTTTGACATGGCCGAAGAGCTCTGCTTCCAATAAATTTTCGGGAATGGCGGCGCAGTTGATAGTGACCAGGTGGTGGTCGGCGCGAGGGCTGGCCTGGTGAATGGCGCGCGCCACCATCTCCTTTCCGCTTCCGGTCTCGCCTAAAATAAGTACCGTCGATCGACGCCCGGCAATTAACGTGACGAGATCGGCGACGTTTTGCATCGCCGGGCTATTTCCGACCAGCTTCCGTCGCCAGGCAGGTTGTAGATGCTCCTCTAGTTGTTCCGGTGAACGCGGGATATCGCTCAGAACGACACTCAAGCTGGGTTGATCCGGCGTCTGGTCGAAGTAATGAAATGCGCCCAGCTTCAATAATTGAACTGCTTCAGCGGTTGTGCCTACCGGACGAACAAAGATAATAGGCAGTCTCGGAAAGTAGCGCAGTAATGTCGCCAATATCTCCGAAGGCTGGTTGTCTTGCAAGGGAAGATAGACCAGGCAAGCAGAAAATGTACTTTGTTTGTCACGATTGTTAAAGATCGCGTCGCCCAGGGATTCGGCTCTTTCCCAAGCCCAAGCCGCGGGAAGGAGTCGCCCTGGTGACTCGGCAGGCATTGTGTCCGCCAACCAAAGCAGCTTGCTAATCCTATTTTCATGCCGTTGGTCGGTGAGAAGATCGCGAGAAGAGTCCAGCATATTTGTCCGCTAGACAATAGTGTGTTTACCGGCAGTTTTCTATCACGATCATTGGCAAAAAATTGTCGCTTAGCGGGCCTTGTCTCATTTATCCGAGGTAATCGAACAAGCTCTTTTTGGGGAAAGACGAGTAGGCGGTCTCGGCAGCATTGAGCGCGGTGCTATCTTTTTGCTGGTTCGTGATGGCCAGCGGCAGGTCGGCGTCTTGCAAACTTCCCAGTTCTGTCCGTAAGTTGGTATCCAAAACACCTTGGCTGACCAGCGCATCGGCAACTCGCTGCTGCATGTCGCCATAGATGGCTTGTTGCTGGTTCAAATAGCTCGACGCACCCGTAATGTTAGCTGACGCGGCAGCCGCTGCTGCCGGGTCGCTGGCATTGAGGGCGTTGTACAGCTGAGTAAGTGCTTGGAAAACGCTGCTGGACGGAGTTCCCGCCGGCCCACCGTCGAATATCTGCTGCGCCGTTAAAGAAACTTGGAACTGCGAGCCATACGAGTCTCCAATTGTTTTTGGCCTGTTATTTCCTCCGTACAGGCCTACTCCGTTGACAGGATTTGCCGTCAAGTCCACGGCTCCGAACGGTGCAGTTTGATCCATTCCTCCGGAAAAGACATAGTGCCCAGAGACCTGAGTGCTGGTGAGCTGTTGCATCTCCACTAAAATGCTTTTTACTTGAGTAGCGAGCTGCGGCCTATCTACACTGGAGGCGTTCGAGGCACCATCGGCGGCAAGTTGTACGGCCCGGTCCATTAATGTGGTCGCGGAGTTTAGAGTACCCTCGGCCACATTTACTTCCAATTGCACTGCCGAAAGATTTGTCTTGACTTGGTTGCTGGCAGAGATCTGCGCGTTTACCTGCAAAATCTGGGAAACACTATCCGGTCCATCGGAAAGTGTTTGGATACGAAGACCACTGCTGACCTGGCGATTGTCGGTGGTGAGCCGTGTCTCCAAGCCGCCCAAGTTCGAAAGAAATTGATTTGTCGCCGTTTGTATTGAGAACATAACGCTTTAAAAGACATATCGGACGGTTTACCAATAGCTCCGGCCCGAATGGGGGAAATTAGAAATTTATGTGCGATAACGATTTTCTGAGCGCAGAATTTGTTTCGAAATGCACTGTAATTTAGGCCCACACGGCCGATAAGAGAGATGAGGAACCATGCCCCGTTTAGTCGATACTTTCCAATCCGGCGCGCACTCGCTATCCACGTTTCAGCAAGGATTACAGGTGGTATCCAACGACACGACGAACGCCACCACGCCGGGATATGCGGACCAGATACCAATTTTTTCCGCTGATTCCTTCAGCATAGCCGGAGGACAACCGGGCGGAGTAAGCCTGGGAGCAGTGCAAAACTCACGCGACGCTTACGCAGAGTTGAATGTGCAGGCAGCACAAACGGCCGAGAACTACTCCGCTACGATATCGGCAAGTTTGACACCTGTCGAAGGAACGTTCTCATTATCTACTTCTTCCACCAGCGGCGGCGGGGTTGGCGGCGCTCTCAATCAATTTTTCTCCGCGGCTTCGAACTTGACGACGAACCCTAATAATGCCGCGAACCGCCAAGTACTGCTGGATGCTGCCGGCAAATTGGCAACATCCTTCAACAACGCATATAACTCGCTGGACTCGGCAAGGGTCAACGCAATTGGACAAGGCGAACAGGCTGTTGGAGCAATCAACGCCTTGGTTTCTCGAATTCAGCAGATCAATGTGGCGAAACAACAGCATCCGGCGGGACGTTCCGATCCGGGGCTGGATGCACAACTGTATTTCAGCTTAGAAGAGCTTTCAAAGCTGGCAAATTTCACAACATCCGAAAACAACGACGGCACCACAAATATCTATCTTGGTGGACAGGATGCACTGCTGCTGGGAACGACGCAGAACAAGCTAGATGCCGGAACAGTAGGGACGATTTCGCTGACCGGGCAGTTGCAGATAAAAAATGCCAACGGGAAGGATGTCACTTCTTTGTTTACCACTGGGAAAGTGGGAGCGCTGGTACAACTATCGAATTCAACGATTCCCGGATACACCGGGCAGCTCAATGCACTGGCTGCCTCCGTAGCGGACTCCATTAACGCGGTTCAAGCCGGCGGTGTTGACCAGAATGGAAGTGCAAGCAGCCCATTATTCACTTATAACTCCGCGGCAGCCGCGCAAACTCTGAGCGTTACCGGCATCCAGACGTTTCAAATCGCAGCAGCGACTTCTACGAATCCAGGCGGAAATGATAACGCCGTCAATTTTTCCAGTCTTAGTTCCGCATCGCAAACGGCTTTAGGGGGAACGAACTTTACCACCTTCTACGGAAATATTGCGGCAGCGATTGGAACAGATTCGGCAAATGCGAAAAGCAATCAATTGACGCAGCAGCAGGTCGTTTCTCAGGCGCAAACATTACGCTCCAACCTTTCCGCCGTTTCGCTCGATAGCGAAGCAGCGCGCCTTACCGAGTACCAGCAGGCTTACAGCGCCACGGGCAAGCTGCTGAGCGTTGTCAACCAGATGATGCAGACTGTTTTGAATCTTATTCCCCAGTAATGCTGCAAACCGAATAACTATGTGCAATCTGCCACAAATCAGACGATAACTTCGGACTTGGATCAGCACTAGTAGATAGAAATGTTTGCGTTAATCGGTATCGTGATCGTCATCGGCGCCATTGTCGGCGGCTATCTGATGGAGAAAGGGAACCTCACCGTTCTGATTCAGCCGGCCGAACTCGTCATCATAGGCGGCGCCGCGCTAGGCACTCTGCTGATTGCCAATCCGATGCACATCATCACCGGCATCATTAAGGATTTACTCAGCATCATCAAGGGTTCTAAGTACACCAAGAAAGCATACCTGGAGGCTCTACAGCTTCTGTATGAGCTGTTTACCTTCGCCAAAAAAGAGGGGCCGGCAAAGCTGGAGGCCGAGATCGAGACTCCCGAGGAAGGCGCCATTTTTAAAAAATATTCGCTTTTCTCCACCGACACGTTTTCCAGAGATTACATTTGCGACACTCTGCGCATGATGCTTTCCGGCGGCGTCACGCCACACGATGCCGAGATGATCATGGAGAGCGACGCTGAAATTCACCATCACGAAAAGGCGAAGCCTACGTCGGCGCTGGCGACCGTCGCCGATGCGCTTCCCGGATTAGGTATCGTTGCAGCTGTCCTCGGCGTCGTCATTACGATGGGCTCTATTGGCGGGCCTCCGGAACAGATCGGGCATAAAGTAGCAGCGGCGCTGGTGGGAACTTTTCTCGGGATTTTGCTTTGTTACGGCTTTATCGGCCCGATGGCGTCGAATATCACCAAGATCAACGATGAATCACAGGACTTTCATCGAGTTTTGCGCGTTGGTGTCACGGGCTATTTGAAGGGCATGCCGGTTGCCATTGCAGCCGAGAGCGCCCGCCGTATGATTCCGCCTCATCTTCGTCCTTCGATGAAGGAGATGGAGGAAGCGTTCAAGGGTGCGAAGGAGTCCTCGGGCTCCGCGGACGGTGTCAGTGGCTAGCGGCAAGTCCAATCATCCGCCGATCATCGTCATTAAGAAAGTTGTCGCGCACGGCGGGCATCACGGCGGCGCTTGGAAAGTGGCCTACGCCGACTTCGTCACAGCGATGATGGCGCTGTTTATCGTTCTCTGGCTGATGTCGAGCAGCGATTCGGTGAAGAAATCCGTTGCCGATTATTTCAAGGATCCGAGCGGCCATAAAACCCAGCTCGGCAGTGGTTTGGCCGGATCGGGCGAGTCGATGGCTTTCTCCACCAAGGATTTAGAAAAGCTGAAGGAAAAGCTGGAGCAGGCGCTTCATAAGCTGCCCGATTTTAAGAAACTGAAAGATCAGGTGAGTATGAACGTCACAGCGGAAGGCTTACGGATCGAACTTTTGGAAAACCCGAATGGGTTTTTCTTTGAGCGTGGGAATGCGCAACCGACCAAACTCGGCGTCGAGATTATCAGCGTGCTGGGAGAACAGTTGGGGGTTCTTCCAAACAACATCATGCTGGAGGGCCACACAGATGCCACGCCTTACCAAGCGGGGCAGGCCTATACCAATTGGGAACTATCGGCCGATAGGGCGAATGCCGCGCGTCGCATTATGTTGGGGCGTGGCGTACGGCCGGACCAGGTGAAAGCCGTTCGAGGGTATGCCGATCAACGTCTTCGCAATGCGAAAAACCCAAAAGATCCCTCCAATCGCCGGATTTCCGTCATTGTCGCTTATCAGACCGAAGACTTGCAGACCACCGAAATGCCGAAGGACGGGAAAAAACTCGGCTCCGAAGTTAAGGCGGCAGCCCCGGCGCATCATTAACTGTCGATGTGCGGATTGTCCCACCACTCTGTAGACGGCTGTTGGGCCTTTTTGTCGTGATCCGGGCAAATAGAATCCGGAGGGCAGATCCAACATTGCCAATCGCCACGCGACCTGGTTTGTTGCGGTCGAAAGCGACGCGGCGTATTCTCATCGATAAAACCCGTCAGCACAAGGAGGCCGTTCGGCTTCAAAATGCGGTTAAGATCGACAGCCAAAGAATCGATGACGTGGGCACTGATATTGACGACTGCAATATCCGCGGAGGCCGTGTGAATTGCATCGGCCGTTCCCAAGAAAACAGGAGAATCGATGTGTTGGCGAGCCGTGCGGATTGCTTCCGCATCGAGATCGCAACTTACCACTTGGCCGGCTCCGAGCAGCGTCGCCGCAGCCGAAAGGATGCCGGACCCGCAGCCGATATCCACCACAGTCGCTCCGGGCGTCAGGTGGGTCTCGAGCGCTTCGATTGCCAACTGAGTACTCTCGTGGCGGCCTGTTCCGAATGCCGTGACAGCATCGATGGCAAGGTGAAAGCGACCGGGCGGGAGCGAGTGACTTGCCCAGGATGGAGCGACGAAGAATTTTTTTCCGACGAGAATGCCATCCCAATCGTTCCGCTCGAATTGCTGTAAAACGACCTTTTTTTCTTGCCGTCTTTCCAGAACGAAGCCAGCATGGGTTTCCAGGAGGGACCCGATATCTGCGTTATCTTCAAAAAAAGCGCGCCACCCAGAACCCTCATCGATGATACCGGCGGTTCCGTGCTGCCAAAGAATTGAAGTCAGTGCGTCTTCGTTACCCGGTTCGACGCGAAAGAGTATGGACTGCAAGCCTCCAGTCTAGCTATCGACTAGGAAATGGGCAGTCGCCATTAGAATAGGAGAGATATGTCAATCAAAGTAGGTATCAACGGCTTCGGCCGTATCGGGCGGAATGTGGTCCGCGCGGGACTGCATCATCCCGATATGGAGTTTGTGGCGGCAAACGATCTTACGGATACAGCCACGCTGGCCCATTTGATGAAATACGACTCCATCCTGGGGCAGTTGAAGGAAGAGGTACGGGCGGAAGGCGACAGCATCCGTGTTGGCGACAAAAAGATCAAGATATTCGCAACGAAGGATCCGGCCGAGATCGATTGGCCAGGGCTTGGCGTGCAGGTTGTGGTGGAATCCACCGGCCGCTTTACGGATGCCAACGATGCTAAAAAACATCTGCGTGGATCGGTGAAAAAGGTGATTATCTCGGCTCCGGCTAAGCATGAGGACGTCACTATCGTATTGGGCGTGAATGACGACATGTACGATGCGGCGAAGCACCATACCATCTCCAATGCCTCGTGCACGACCAACTGCCTGGCCCCGGTGGTGAAAGTCTTGAACGATTCATTTGGGATAGAGAAGGGCACCATGACCACCATTCATAGCTACACAAATGACCAGAACGTTCTGGATTTTCCGCATAAAGACCTGCGGCGAGCCCGAGCAGCGGCATTGAACCTGATTCCGACCTCGACCGGCGCGGCGAAGGCGATTGGATTGGTGCTTCCGCAATTGAAAGGCAAGCTGGATGGCTACTCCATACGCGTGCCGACGCCGGATGTTTCGGTGGTGGATTTCGTCGCTGTCTTAAAGAAAGACACGACGACGGAAGAGGTGAACGCGGCTCTGAAAACCGCCGCTGACGGGCCGATGAAGGGCATACTGGCCTACACAACCGATCCGGTAGTCTCGACGGACATGCTGCATAATCCGAACAGCTCCATTATCGACGCGGAGTTGACGAAGGTGCTGGGCGGCAATTTGGTTAAAGTTGTTTCCTGGTACGACAATGAGTGGGGCTACTCCAGCCGCGTGGTGGATTTGATCTCATTTTTGGGCCAAAAGGGCCTGTAAAGTTAGGGCTGTATTACCGACTGAGAATTCTTGGGAGACGCGCTCACTAATTCGCCAGGAAACTCTGGTGAGCTTGTCTACTCCTCCTCCAAAGCGCGACGTTTATACCGTTCGCAACCGTGACCGTCACTCCACCGTAGCAACGCGGGTGACGGTTGCGGACACCAGCAGAGAACGCCGGGCAGGTCTGAAAAATACAGCCACGTTGCCGGACCAAGCGGGTCTTTGGATCACGCCTTGCGAAGCCATTCACACCTTTGGGATGAAGGTGCATATCGACGCGGTCTTTCTCGATCGTGACTTTCGTGTGCGAAAGATCTGGAGCGGCCTCACTCCCCGTAAAATTGCTTTCTGTTTGCGTGCTTCTTCGGTGCTCGAATTGCCCTCAGGCGCCGCCGCGCGATCCGACATCTCTGTCGGTGATCGCCTGGAATTCTTGCTGAATCGGGAGGCGCTTGTAGTGCAATGAGCTTGGCGCTGCTTCCGTTTACGTTGAAAGCGCTGTTGGTAACGACGGCTTTGATTGCCGGATTGTACGATCTGCGTTACCGTCGGATTCCGAACCGGCTGAATTTCTCGGCGGCACTGCTCGGTTTAGGGTTGAATGCCTTCTTTTTTCATTGGACGGGGTTGGTCAATGCCCTACTGGGTGTCGGGATTGCTCTGCTGGTTTATTTCCCTTTGTATCTGCTGCGCGGTATGGGCGCGGGCGACGTAAAGCTGATGATGGCGATGGGCGCCATCGTTGGGCCCTCGAGCTGGTTCCAGATTTTTGTGGTGACGGCTTTGTGCGGCGGTTTTTTTGCTTTTTGTCTGGTCGTGTTTAAGCGTCGGCTGCAGGACACGATTTTAAATTGCTATTTGCTGTTGACGGAGATGTGCCATCTGCGCGCTCCGCACTTTAGCAGTTCACAGTTGGATGTTGGTAGTTCGGCGGGGCTGCGACTTCCGCATGGGGTTTCGATTGCGGTGGGTTCAATGGCCGTGCTTGTGTTTCGGTCCAACTTTTGTTGAGTTTCGTTCGATGTAACAGTCGGGAGAAAGAACTTGTAATCTACAACGCTTGCAAGTTGTTATCAATTTAAAACTTTGAGGAGAGTGATATGAAAAATTTATTTGAAACGTTCTTGCAAGACGAGCAAGGACAGGATTTGGTGGAGTATGCTTTGCTGTTGGCGTTTATTGCGCTAGCTGCTACAACTTTGCTGGGAACAATGAAGACTAGCATCAACGGCATCTTCACGAAAGTAAATACAGCCCTAACTACCGCAAATACTCCGTAATTCAGAAATCATGGGAGTAGGAGCATAAAACTCTACTCCCTACCGATTTAAATTTTGTCAAATTGTCCACTTATCAAACCTTTGATTCAATCGCATTATGAACCGCCGGTTACTCTCAGTCTTCTTCTTCGCGCTTGTTATAGCCGGCGTTGCAAGCTTCTTACTCTATCAACTTCTGTCCGCGCAGATCAGGGCAGCTCCACGTCGTGCCGCTCCTTCGGTAAAGATAATTGTGGCGGCACACGATTTGCAAGTAGGTTCTCTTGTTAGAAAAGGAGACCTACAGCAAATCTCCTACTACTCGCCTGTCGCGGGGGAAACCCTTAACAAAAGTCAGGATATTGTGGGCCGCGGCGTTGTCGCCACAATTTACAAAGGCGAGCCGATTATCGAAAAGCGGCTAGCGCCTAAGGGTGCTGGGGCTGGTCTAGCAGCGACGATTCCGGTCGGGATGCGGGCGGTGGCGCTTCGGGTGAACGATGTGGTTGGATTAGCCGGTTTTGTGTTACCGGGGATGCGCGTCGACGTCCTCGTATCAGGCGGGCAAGGCGAAATGGTCACTCGTACAATCCTGCAGAATATCGAGGTCCTCTCGGCTGGGCAGCATTACGAAAGAAAAATCGACAACAAGCCCGAGGAAGTTCAGGTAGTCAATCTTTTAGTTAAACCGAACCAGGCGGAAACGCTCAGTCTTGCCAGTAATGAGAGCAAAGTTCAATTGGTGTTGCGTAATCCCTTGGACACGCAAGAAGCAGCTACGCAAGGAACATCGACGGCGAAGCTATTCGGCATTGCCGCACCGGCGAGAGACGTGCCGATCTCATACACTCCCCGCGTGAAAACCGAGCCGCAGAAGATCGCGAAAATTGAGCCCAAAGCGCCCGTTGTCGAAGTATTTACCGGCGCGAAGAAAAGCGAACAGGCCATTGATGGCAGTGGGGGCAGCAATTGATCCGTTTCGTCGCACTCATAAGCTTCGTTTTGCTCAGGTCTTCGATTACGGTTGCGGCTCCTCCCTCGTCGGACTTGAAGGTTTTCGTCAATAAGTCGCTGGTTGTCGAATCGCCTCAAGGCATTCGCCGAGTCTCAATAGCGAACGGGGAATTGGCCGAAGCCGTGGCCGTCAGCCGGACCGAGCTCATCTTGAACGGCAAGACGCCGGGTGATACCAGCCTGGTGCTGTGGGACAGCCGTAACGCGCGTCGTCAATACGACGTTCACGTACTACCGGACGCGACTCGCGCCGATAGTGTTCGTGAAGCACTACAAAACGAATTACCAGGGCAGAACATTACCATTGGCTTTGAAAACGGCTATGTACTGCTGCGCGGAACGGCGAACGATCTCTCCAGTTCCGACCGTGCCGTTGCGATCACGTCCACCATCGGTAAGGTGATCAATCTACTTCATGTTGCCGTACCAGCGAGCGAGCCGCAGATTCTGTTGAAGGTGCGTTTCGCCAATGTGGACCGGGCAGCCGCAACGGATCTTGGGGCAAATTTTTTCCGCACCGCTAATTCCAACCTGCCAGGATCATTGTCAACCGGACAGTATGGCGGGCCGCCGAGGTTCGATTTTTCACAGAAGCCGGCCACCACGACCATTCCCGACCCGCTGAACATCTTTTTATTCCGTCCGAACATCGACGTCGGGGCGTATATCAAAGCCCTTGCTTCAAAGCAATTAGCCCAGATTTTGGCCGAACCGAATCTACTCACTTTAAGTGGCCATGCAGCCGATTTTCTGGCTGGGGGCGAGTTTCCGTTTCCAACGCTGCAGGGCGGCGCCGCCGGAGTGGGGCAGATCACCATTCAATTTCGTGAATTCGGCATACGGCTCAATTTTCGGCCTACTGTAACGCCGCGTGGAACGATTCGCCTGATGGTGAACCCGGAGGTGAGTTCACTGGATTACGCCAACGGCTTGACGGTCAGCGGTTATACGGTGCCGGGGCTTGCTTCACGAAAAGTGCAGACCGACGTGGAGCTGCAAAACGGACAGTCGCTAGTGATTGCAGGGCTGCTCGATAACCGCTTGACGGAGACAATCAACAAGATTCCGGGCTTGGCAAATATTCCGCTGCTGGGAAAGCTCTTCCAATCGCGTTCTTTGCTGAGGAACAATTCGGAGCTGCTGGTGGTCGTGACTCCCGAAATCATTGAGCCGATCCCGGCGGGAGCGCCTCTACCCACCGTCGAGATGCCGAAGTCTTTCCTGAACGGCACGGCAACGAAGGCTCCGCAGAACCCGACAGTGCCGGTGCAGCCGGGCGGCAATCTTCCGCGCCCGAATACATTACCGGTGGAAGTGCTGACCCATGCGCTCGCCAATTTGGATAGCGCTGGAGCAAGTGCCGCAGCGCAAGATACCAGCGGCTTAAAACCGGTGTTGAGAATGGTTCCTAGCCAAGCAGATCCAGCGGTGACACCGAAGCCTTGAGGATGGAATAATGAAATCCGCACACCTACTATTAGCGTCGAGTAACAGCATCCTACAAAAGGACATCACCGGGGTGCTTCAATCCGAGCAGGACTCAGGTTCGCTAGACACGCAAGATCCGGATAATTGGCAGAGTGTCCTCGCAAAGCTGCGCGAGGAGCAGCCGGAAGTGCTGATGCTGGAGGTAGGACCGATGCTGGCGCGCCTTGGCGAGGCGCTCCGCGAAGTAAAAGCGTGTACGCCGCGCACCAAAGTAGTCGCTCTACATCCCAGTCCTGATCCGGCTAGTATTCTGACCGCACTGCGGTCGGGGGCGCATGAGTTTATCCATCCGCCTTGGAATGAAAATTTGCGACCCGCCCTGGAACGAATGCTGGTTGCGGGTGCAGACGAAGGTGGACGCCGGCGTGGCAAGGTGGTCGGGTTGCTTTCGGCAAAAGGCGGTTGCGGCGCCACCACCATCGCTTGTCACGTTGCGGATGACCTGCACCGGAACACTAAGCGCAAGATCGTGCTGGCCGACATGGACCTGGTCTCTGGAATGGTTGGGTTTGCGATGAAGGCGAAGACATCCTATTCGGTACTCGATGCGATACAGAACATTGCGCGATTGGACGAAAGCCTCTGGAAGGCTTTGATTGTTGAGTACAAGCCGGGCTTCGACGTTATTCCAGCGCCGAACTCGTTTTCGCAGGACCAGTTTCTGCCGAAGCAAGATCTTGTGGAACTACTACGCTTCATGCGGACGCAGTATGACTGGACGGTGCTGGATTTAGGCAGAAGTTTAAACGGAATCGTTTCCGATCTTTATGAAGAGATCGATCAGATACTGCTGGTTTCCGTGCTGGAGGTGACCGCACTGCACGGCCTGAAGACGATTGTCCGTTTGCTGACGGAACGCGGTGAAAACCTGGACAAGCTGCAGTTGGTGATCAATCGCACCCCAAAGATGATGGACATGACGACAGACGAGCTGGCGAAGATTTTAGGCCGTCCGCTCTATGCCATGCTGCCCAACGACTATCCGAGCCTGTATCAGTCGTACTCCAGCGGAACGCTGCTTTCTCCAGAAAATCGCCTGGCGCAACAATTCGGCCAGTTAACTTCCAAAATCACTGGACTTCAGCCGATAAGTACTAAGAAGAAGAAATTCAGTTTATTTGGCTGATTACATGACGAGTCCCTTAGAAATCCAACGTCCGCCGGTTCGGCCGGTAGAACAGAAGCCGAACGGAGCAGTATCACGGCCTGAGTCGAACGGCTCCTACCAGGAATTGAAGTTTTCCGTTCATAAAAAGCTGCTGGAACGGCTGAACATGGACGCGATGTCGAATCTGCCGGTAGAACGGTTGAAACTGGAGATTCGTCCCGCGATTTCGGCCTTAGTGAACGAAGAAAAAACACCGCTGAGTCTTCTCGAGAAAGAGCGATTGATCGAGGAAGTGCTGGATGAGGTGTTTGGGCTTGGCCCGCTGGAATCCTTGATTCGCGACAAGACAATTTCCGATATTCTGGTGACCACGCCGCGCCTGGTTTATGTGGAACGCAGGGGCAAGCTAGAACGGGTCAACGTTGAATTTAAGGACGACGCTCACTTGCTGCGCATCATCGAGCGTATCGTCTCTCGCGTAGGCCGGCGCATCGATGAGTCTTCTCCGATGGTGGATGCGCGACTGCCGGATGGCTCGCGTGTCAATGCGGTGATTCCGCCACTTGCGGTGGATGGTCCGCTACTCTCTATTCGCCGGTTCGGAGGCGCGCCGCTGCAGCCGGTCGATCTTACCCGCAACATGTCTCTTACTGAAGCGATGTTGGAAGTGGTGAAGGCGTGTGTGAAGGCGCGCCTGAACATTATTATTTCGGGTGGTACCGGCGCGGGAAAAACTACGTTTTTGAATATGCTGTCGGGCTTCATTCCCGCCACGGAACGGATCGTTACGATTGAAGACGCGGCGGAGCTCCAGCTTCGCCAGCCACACGTCGCGCGGCTGGAGACCCGGCCGCCCAATATCGAAGGCAAGGGCGCCATTATGCAGCGGCAGCTTCTGATCAATACGCTTCGTATGCGGCCCGACCGTATTGTCGTCGGGGAGGTCCGCGGCGAAGAAGCGCTGGATATGTTGCAGGCCATGAACACCGGTCACGACGGCTCATTGACAACCATCCACTCCAATAGTCCGCGCGATGCGATCAGCCGTTTAGAAGTGATGATCGGGATGGCAAGCAGCAATCTCGGTATGCGCTCTATTCGTCAGCAAATCGCCTCGGCCGTCGATCTATTTGTTCAGATTTCCAGAATGAGCGATGGAACGCGAAAGGTGACGCATATCACCGAGTGCGTCGCTATGGAAGGCGAACAAGTCACCACACAAGATATTTTCCTATTCGAGCGCACCGGCTTAAGCGTGGACGGCCGAGTACTGGGTCGTTTTCGCGCCACCGGCGTGCGCCCGAAATTTGCCGAAAAATTGAAAGCGGCAGGGATTGAGTTTTCGCCCGCACTCTTTCAAAGTGTCGTCGAGGTCAGTTGATGCCGCTGATCCTGGTGGCCATCGTATTCGCCGTTGTTTTTACGACGGTGCTCATATTTTTGGGTTTTTACGTTGCTTTTCATAAGAGCAAACAGAACAACCAAATCCGCGCCATGTTACGGACAGCGGATCCTATCGTAGCCGCACGTTCAGTGGAGCTGCTTCGGCCCGCTAACTTCGAGAGCAGCGTGGAAAAGATACTGGAGCGCATGGGCGTGGCTAACCGCTTGGATCTCTTTCTTGACCAAGCAGGCATGAGTTGGAGGGGTAGCAAACTCTTCCTCGTTTCGATAGCTACGGCTTTCGCCGGTTTTCTTTTTAGCTCTCAATTGCCGTCCTTTTCTTATCGATTCTTCGTTTCTATTGCCGCTGCGGGCATCTGCGGTGCCCTGCCCTTTTTCGTCGTTTACCGTAAACGCGCCAAACGCATTCGGCAATTCGAGGAGCAGTTTCCAGAGGCTTTGGACTTTCTGGGCCGGTCGATGCGCGCCGGACATGCTTTCTCGATTGGGCTGGAAATGCTGGTGCTCGACTGTCCCGATCCGTTATCGACGATCTTCAAGCGGGCGCTGCAGGACCTACATCTCGGTTCGCCGTTGGATGAGGCACTAGGACGGATTGTGACGCTTGTGCCGATCATCGACGTGCGTTTTTTCGTCTCATCGGTGCTATTGCAGCAGGAAACGGGCGGAAACTTGAGCGAGATTCTTTCGAAGCTCTCCCATGTCATTCGCGATCGGTTTCGCCTAAAGGGACAGGTGAAGGCCGTTAGCGCTCATGGCCGCATTACGGGGCTGGTATTGGTATTGATGCCGATAGCAGTTGCTGTTTTGATGCTGTTCTCCTCGCCGCGTTATCTGCTGACGCTTTTCGTCGATCCGGATGGACGAAAGATGATTATGGGCGCCATTGCGGCACAGATGCTCGGATTCTTTTGTATTAAGAAAATCACAAACATCAAGGTGTAAACGGCATGGCTTTTCTTTCTTGTACGCTATTGTTCTTCATCCTGGTATTGGTAATCACCGCTTTTGGCTATAAACGATATGCCAAGCCGGTTCGTATGCTGAAGCAATTGGAAGCATTTTCCTCCGGTGTAACGCCGAATGATCGCCATGTAAGCAAGTCGATGGGCCAATTAGTTGCCGAGGGGCTCGCCAGTGTAGGCGAGCTGTTACCCTTGACACCGCAGGAAAACGGCATGAGAAAGCGAGAACTCAGCATGGCGGGATTTCGCACGGAGTCCGCAGTTTACGTTTTTGCCGGTTTGAAAGTACTTGGCGCCGGGATATTACTGATAGTCGGTTTTTACTTTCGCGATGTTGCCCCTAACCCAACATTGCGTTTACTGATGCCTTTCTTCTGCGCAGGAGCAGGCTATATGCTGCCGGGTATCGTGCTCTCTCGGTTGACGACTAAGCGCCAGGAACAGATTCGCTATGCTTTGGCGGATGCGCTGGACATGCTGGTGGTGTGTAGCGAAGCAGGCTGCGCGATCGACCAAGCCATTATGAATGTCAGTCGTGAGTTCAAGCTGGTTCATGCCGCGCTGAGCGAGGAGTTTTCGTTGGTCAACATGGAGATACTGGCGGGTTCCAGCCGCGCCACTGCGCTACGCAACTTCGCGACTCGAACCGGTGAGGAAGAGGTAAAAAAGTTGGTGGCTATTCTGATTCAGACCGATAGATTCGGCACCAGCATCGCTGACGCGCTTCGTACTCAGGCCGATTTTATGCGCGTAAAACGCCGGCAGATGGCGGAAGAACGCGCCGGCAAAGTCGGCGTAAAGCTCATCTTTCCGATCTTTTTCTTTTGCATGCCCGCGTTGGTTGTTGTGGTGATGGGTCCAGCGCTTTTGCAGCTTGCCAAGAACTTTCTGCCAAGCCTGAACGGGATGTAGAAAGAATTTTCCGCGAGTTTTCGGCACGTGGAAGCACTTCTAAAAAGAAGTCATTGAGTTCATAGAGAAGGGAAAAATAATGGATAACACAATCGTACAAACAATTCTTTGGATTGCCGCGGGCATCGTCCTGCTCGCCTATTTGAAGCGCCGCCGCAAACGCAAGATGAGCTTATAAACGGTTCAGCAAGCTGTAGCTTACACCGAACGAACCGAATTTCGGATACCGGTATGAGACGTTCGGTTCGAACAAAGACGCATGAACGAGGAGCGGAACTGGTGGAATTCTCGCTTGTGATTCTACCCCTGTTTCTCTTCAGCTTTCTCATATTTTCCATATCCTGGATTTTTTTTGCTAAAGCCAGCTTAGAGTTCGCCGTCCGTGAAGGATGCCGTGCCGCAATTACCCAGTCATTGACGGACACAAGGCGCCAGAGTATCCAAAGCGTAGTCCAAAACGCTTCGTTTGGCTTTATAAAAAATACAACCGACGTCAAAGTAGATGAAGTTCAAAATGGAGGCATCGATTTGGTTACTGTACATGTTGACCAGATTCCAGTTTCAATTGTCGGAGGCGGTTGGTTTACAAAGAGTCCGATCAAGCTATCCGCATCGTCCTCCGATGCATTGGAAGGCCCTCCCACTTAGTACGCGCATGTCCAGAGCGTTCTCGAAAGGAAAAGAGGAGACAGGAAGCGCCGTCGTAGAGTTTGCGTTCTGCTGTTTGCTGCTAATGCCGCTCCTATTGGGACTTATCGCTATCGGATTTGCTCTCATTCGCGAGTTACAAGTTGTTCAGGTTTGCCGCGATGCGGGACATATGTACGCAAAAGGCGTCGACTTCTCAACCAATCCCAATAACAGAAATATGTTGACGAATCTTGCTAAAGAGTTAAATCTTACCGACAACTCACAGTCTCCCGGCGTCATTATTCTGACGACTGTGCTGCATGGAGGAGACGTCGATTGCCAGGCGGAGGGTTTAGCATCCCCTTGCGATCTCATTACAAATCAGATCAAGATCGGCGATCAAACTATTCTAAGCTCTTATGGAACCCCAAAGAACGCAAACTATCTGGCAGGCCCGGGAAATCAAGCTCAGAATATTCCGACTTCTTTAGAAAACAATTGGTCACAAACCACGACCGGTACCCCATCGCAAGGCGCCAGTGGACAGGTAGCCTATGTCGCTGAGGTGATTGTAAGAATTTCCGACTTGAATTGGACCGGATACATCGGCACCCGGATCAGAGCTACCTCCATCTTCTGAGCGGACATGTTCACGAGGGCTTTACAGAAGCAAGGGGAAAAGGGAGCCACGCTTGTCCTATTTACCGTTCTATTGGCGAGCTTCATTCTTCCAGGTGTTGGCCTAGCTATCGATGGGGCTGTCGCCTTTGTTGTCAGAGCAAAATTATCGGCCGCTGTCGATGCCGCGGCCCTGGCCGGAGTACAGGCACTTGGGAGTGGAGCAGATCTTTCCCAGCAAGCGCAAAACGCAGATCGGGCCGCTGCCGCTTATTTTTATGCAAATTTTTCAGCCGGACAGATGAATGCTCAGCCATCACTGCAACGACCTATCAGCCCAATCTATGGTACCGGCTTTCGTACTCTTTCTTTAAAAGCAACCGCTCAAACACCTACCTATTTCCTGCGTGTCTTAGGAATTGCAAGCATCAACGTTGCCGCGTCGTCGCGAGCAACCCGCCGCAATGTAAATTTGATGGTTGTGCTCGACCGGTCAGGTTCAATGACGCGAAGTAACTCCTGCGAACCGATGAAAACCGCCGCGCAAAATTTTACTGCGAAATTTGCAAATGGCAGCGATGATTTAGGTTTGATCACATTTATGGGTAGTGCTCATCTGGAATATGCTCCGCAGACAAATTTTCGAACGCCTGGCCCTTCCTACAATGCAAACTTAAGCGACACAATCGGGATGATCCAATGCAAGGGCGCTAATGGGTCGACTGGGACTGCTCAAGCTCTCTCGATGGCACTTCAGCAATTTACCGATTATGGACTTTTCAATCCAAGCGCGCTCAATATAGTTTTGCTTTTCACCGATGGTGACCCGGATGCCGTAGGAGCATCGTTTTCAATAACAAATTCGGCTTGTTTACCCGACGTGACGTCTCGCATCGTTAATGGTTTTATTCAGAACATCGATCAGAAGAACGGAACATTTAAAACAGCTGGCGTTTACGACAGCGCCGGCCAACCGGTCTCGGCCACAACCGATCAGCAACTTAGCGACTCGACGGGCTGTAATTTTCCTCATAATAAGTACGATGCTTACAAAGACGTCGCCTCCATCCCGGGAGTCGATCTTTGGGGCAACTCAACCGCGGGATATGCTGGGCTAAATCCCACAAATGCCCAGGATTCGACCCAGCTTAGACAAGCAGCTCTAAACACTGCCGATAATGCCGCCAACAAAATTCGTAACGCCGGTATCGCTATTTACACAATTGGGGAAGGCACCGCCATCGACGCCCAAGCCACTGAGTTTCTCCAACGTGTCTCAAACCTTGCGCCGTACACCAATTCCGATCCGAAACAGCCAGTTGGTTTTTACGTTTATGCCCCAGGTCCAGGTCAGCTTGCCGGTGCCTTCAACACGATTGCGTCTCAAATATTTCGGCTCTCAAACTGATAGCTTTAATGCATGTGACTGAACAGAAACCACAGCAGAATCAATCCACCGGGAATACCCAACAGCCACGCAAATAGATACTTCATAATTCGACAACTCCTCCGGACAAACCTACATGCAATGCGGTTGCCAATCGGAGGAGATCGACTATTTACTCGGAAATTCCACAAAGCGTGGGAAGCAGCACTTTCTCTTTCACCATCTTCTGGAAAATAATTCCTACCACTCTAAGGGGTACTTCGGTGCATAGGAGCGTTACAATATTCACTTCATGCCAGAACTGCTGACTGGGAAGACGGCTCTCGTGCTCGGAGTTGCCAATAAGTGGAGTATCGCCTATGCTATCGCTGCCTCATTCGTCCGCGAAGGCGCTTCATTAATTATCACTTACCAGAACGAGCGTCAGCGGGCGACGGTAGAAGAGCTCGGAACCGAACTGAAGGCCGAGCGCGTTTTGAGCTGCGATGTCACCAAGCCGGAAGAACTTGAAAGCCTGGCCTCCTATTTGAAGGCTGCCGGGAAAGGATTGGATGCTATTGTTCATAGCATCGCGTTCGCCAACAAAGAAGATCTCAGCCGGTCATTTCTCGACACTAGTCGTGATGGATACCTTCTGGCCCAGGAGGTGAGCGCTTATTCACTGGTTGCGGTATCGCGCGCGCTGGCTCCTCTGATGACGGAAGGCGGGTCGATTACAACGCTGACGTATATTGGTTCGGTTCGGGTAGTCCAGAATTATAACGTGATGGGCGTCGCTAAGGCCGCTTTGGAAGCTTGTGTTCGTTATCTCGCCAGCGATCTCGGGCCCTCCAACATCCGCGTCAATGCTATTTCCGCAGGCCCGATCAAGACGGCATCCGCACGCGGCATCAAAGATTTTTCGAAGGTCCTAGAGAGTGTTGCCGCCATGACGCCATTACGGCGAAATACCGATCCTGCCGAGGTCGGCGACACGGCTGCATTTCTTGCCAGCGATCTCGGCCGAGGAGTGACGGGCAACGTCATTTACGTGGATGCCGGTTTTCAAATTACCGGGATCGGCACACATTAAGGTCATTTACTCCGTGTCCTGCACTAACGAATCGGTTTCCTGCCCGTCTCAATTGACAGTTTTTGCAAGCTCCCATATGCTTGTATTTTCAATGCTATAACGCGCCTTTCTGAAGTAATCCAGCAATGGCGCAGTATGGAGAGGGTTCACTTACACCTTTTGAACTACTCTTCTAAAAGTAAAACTATGATTCAGGTTGAAGGTCTTTCGAAGAAGTACGCGCGCCAAGTCGCCGTTAATAATATCTCGTTCTCCGTCGATAAAGGCGACATCGTCGGGTTTCTTGGCCCGAACGGCGCCGGTAAAACAACCACCATGCGCATCCTTACCTGTTTCATGCCGCCCAGTGCGGGGCAGGCCAGCGTAGCCGGCTTCGACGTGTTTGAAAAGCCATTCGAGGTGAAGAAACGAATCGGCTACCTTCCCGAAGCGCCGCCCGTTTACCCCGAAATGACTGTTCAGGATTACCTTCTATTTGTAGGGAGACTGAAGGGCGTACCGGCAAACGAGCTGACGCATCGTACCGGAGAAGTAATGGAGCGCTGCGCCGTAGCCGATGTGCAAGGAAAGCTGATTGCCAAGTTGTCGAAGGGCTATCGGCAGCGAGTAGGGCTTGCGCAAGCCATTATCCACAACCCTGACGTGCTGATTCTCGACGAACCCACGTCGGGTCTGGACCCGAAACAGATCAACGAGACTCGCGAGCTGATTAAGGGTCTTTCGGGCGAGCATACTATCATCTTGAGCACACACATCTTGCCGGAGGTGGAAGCGGTCTGCAAGAAAGTCATCATCATCAACAAAGGTCAGCTGGTGGCCACGGATTCTGTGGAACACCTGAAACATCGCGGCGGAACGGGCAATTCGGTGCAAGTGCAAGTAGAGACGAACGGGCTTGACGATCCCATGGCCGTGCAGCAGAAATTGGAGCAGATTCCAGGGGTCAGCAAAGTGCTGGAGACCAGCCGCACCAATGAGCGCATGATCTTTGAGGTGGATAGCTTGTCCGGGCATAATGTACGGCCAGACGTCGCGCGAGCCATTGTGCAATCGGGATGGAACCTACTGGAGATGAAATCGACTACGTTTAGCTTGGAAGAGGTCTTCCTGCAACTCACGGGAACATCCGCGATGGAAGCGGCCGGAAGCGCGATATGAGAAACATTCTTACGATTTGTCGCCGGGAGCTTTATAGTTACTTTGTTTCCCCAATTGCTTGGGTTTTATTGACGATTTTTGCGCTCCTGAGCGGCGGGTTCACCACGCTCATTACCGTGGCCTTCGTCAAGGCATCCCTGGAGGGACAGATGACCGGCCAGCAGATGCCGATGAACGTCAATGAGCAAGTGATCGCACCCTTGTTCTCCAACATGGCGGTGGTGAGCTTATTCTTGATTCCGCTCATCTCCATGCGCCTGTTCGCGGAGGAAAAAAGGCAAGGAACCATCGAGTTGCTGATCACTTCTCCCGTTCACGATCTTGAAATCATCCTCGGCAAGTGGCTCTCCGCGGTGATCATGTACGCAGCGCTGTTGGGAATTCTGTTATTGGATTATTTGTTCCTGTTTGTCTACGGGCAACCCGATTGGCGACCGGTCTTAACTGGTTTTCTGGGTATCTTTCTGCAGGGCGCTTGCCTGCTTTCGTTAGGAACCTTTATCTCCAGCTTGACCAGGAACCAGATTGTCGCCGGCGCGCTTGGATTTTCTCTATCGTTGCTGTTGTGGATTTTAAATTGGAGCACCGCTTTTGGGAACTCCGCAACGGTTCAGTTCTTTAATTACTTATCGATCGTGAGTCACTTCGATAGTTTCGTGCGCGGCGTAATCGACACCAAGGATGTCATTTACTACTTATCCATGATCTTTGTCGGCTTATTTCTTACGTCTCGATCACTCGAATCGCTGAGGTGGAGAGCTTAGATGGCGTCTACCAATTCTAAAAATTCTGTCTCCGCACGGCAGGCGCGATATGGCGCGACGGCGATGCTTTACACCATCGTCGTTATCGCCGCGCTGATCTTGATTAATTGGCTGGCCAATCGGTACAACAAAACTTTCGATACTACCAGTAACAAGCAATTCACACTTTCTTCAGAGACAAAGAAAATCGTCGCAAATCTGAAGGGCGATGCCACAATCACCTACATCGACGCGGCCAGTGGTTTTAACCAAGCGAAAGGACTGCTCGACCGGTACGCCAACTTATCTCCGAAGATACATGTTCGATATATTGATTACAAAGCCCAGCCGGTGATTGCCCGCTCCTACGGATTGCGGTTTCCTGGTACCGCGTATGTAGAAATCGGCAGTCGGCGCGAAGAAGCTAAGTCGCTGACCGAGGACGGCGTTACCGCCGCTTTCTTGAAGGATCTGAAAGGTATTCGTAAAATTTGCTTCGTCACGGGAAGCCGTGAGCATCAACTTGACGATACTTCCGACAATGGCCTGTCCCGCTTCAAGACATTTCTGGAGCGCGACAACTATCAAGCAGATTCCGTTTCTTTATTGGAGAAAACCGAAGTTCCTGGCGAATGCAGGGTGCTGGTAGTAGCCGGCCCCCAGCTCGACTATACGTCCAGCGAAGTGACTGCGCTTAAGAACTATGTCGAGCATGGCGGGCGAGTGATGTTTTTGATCGATCCTCCGCTTGATTTTGGCCGCACCCCGATCGCTCCCAACGAAGCGCTCGACAACCTGCTGGCTAGCTGGGGGGTCACTCCGGATAAGGATCTCGTTTTGGAAGAGAATCCAATGGGGCAACTTTTTGGATTTGGCGCAGAGGTGCCATTGGTTTCCAGTTACGATCCTCACCCGATCGTGAACGATTTGAAGGGTGCGGCGACCGGTTTTCCGTTGGCACGTTCACTTCAAGTAAAAAACGGGGCCAAGACCACCGTTTCGAAGCTTTTTTCGACCTCCAACCGCGCCATTGCCACTACAAAATTGAATTCTAACCAGGTGAATCCGAGCGATCCGGCTAACAAGAAAGGCCCGTTCGTGTTAGGGACGGCCGGCACTTACGACACTGGAAAGCCCGGTAATCCTGGACGGTTTGTGGTCATCGGCTCTTCCGGGTTCATCGATAACGCGATGCTCGGGTTTCAAGCGAATCGTGATCTAGCGGTCAATGCAGCGAATTGGTTGTCCTCCGATGAAGACTTGATTTCCATTCGACCGAAAGCCCCCGAAGATCGCCGCTTAAATGTAACGCAACGCCAGATGAACGTGATGATCTACACGATCCTGCTTGCGCTGCCGTTGCTTATCATCGTATCCGGCGTCTCGATTTTCTTAAAGCGCAGATAGCATGAGGCTTCAAAATTTACTGATTGCGGCGGCGGTTCTTGCTGTTTTGAGCGGCGGAGTTTGGTGGGCCAACCGGCATCCGCCATCGTCGGAAACAAAGGCAGCCGCGACAAGCTCTACAAAGTTGGCCGATATAACGGAAAGCGACGTACAAGAATTAATTCTCAAAAAGAAAGACGGCTCGAGCGTCACGATACAACGTTTGGGTGGCAAGTGGATGATCGTCGCTCCGCAACAGTATCCGGCCGACCAGGAGGCCGTAGTGTCGATTTTATCGGCTCTCAACCCGCTGACCGCCGATAGCGTGGTGGAAGAGCAAACGTCCGATCCGGGAAAATATGGCCTAGCAAAACCGGCGTTGACTGTTTCTGTGAAAGAACGAAACGGTAAGTCCGAAGTCGTTTCTTTCGGAGACGATGTTCCCGCGGGATCGCTCGTGTATGTCCGAGACAACCACTCTCCGAAAATATATGCGATTGCTTCGTCCTCGCGCAGTTCTTTCGATAAAAACCTGACCGGTCTTCGCGATAAGCGCCTGTTAACGTTCGATTCGAACAAGTTGACGCAGGTAGAGCTCATCGCTCCGAAATCCCCTATTGTTTTTGCCAGGATGAACGACAACACTTGGCAGATCGAAAAACCCAAACCGTATCGCGCCGACAATTTTCAAGTAGAGGAATTATTGCGCAAGCTAACCGACGCAAAGATGGATCTGTCGGGAATCGAAGACCAGAAAGCAATCGATTCGGCGTTCAAGGCCGGCCAGTCTGTTGCGTTGGCAAGATTGACCGGCCCGTCCGGCACGCAGACGCTGGACGTCCGTGAGAACAAAGGCAACTACTACGCCAACAGCAGTGCTGTTTCAGGTACTTACAAAATTACCGCTGATCTTGGCAAGCAGATGGCGAAGCCGTTGGAGGACTATCGAAACAAGAAAGTCTTCGATTTCGGATTTGCCGATCCCAACAAAATAGAACTCGAGCAGGGGACCAGCACAAAGACCTATGTCAGGGATGGACAAACATGGAAGTTGAACGGACAAAAAATGGACGCAGCATCCGTTCAAGCTTTCATCGATAAGCTTCGCGATCTGACGGCGACGAAAGTTGTCGAGACAGGTTTTACTACCCCTTCGGTAACGATCACGGTAGTTTTCAACGATGGTAGACGGACGGAACAAGTGTTCTTCGCTAAGACCAACACTGGTTACATTGCGAAACGAGGCGTAGAAGCTGCAATGTATCTGCTGGACACCAAGACAATGGACGAAGTCTTAGGAACAGGCAGCGCGATCAAATCAGCAGCCGCCGCCGCTAAGAAGTAGGCGGAAAGCGTCGAGAACCATTTGATGGCTGCTCTCAACACCGACCTTTACGAACTGACCATGGCGGCAGGCTACTTCGCCGCCGGAAAGACAGAAGAAGTTGCCACGTTCGAGCTTTCGGTCCGGCGTATGCCGCAGCGCCGAAACTTTCTGGTGGCGGCCGGACTTCAACAGGCAATCGAGTATTTACTCTCGCTCTCCTTCCGTTCGGAAGAGATCGACTATCTGCGTTCGCTTCGGCAGTTTGCCCAAGCTCCCGATGGCTTTTTCGATTTTCTGAAGCAGCTTCGCTTCACCGGTGACCTGTTTGCTGTTCCCGAAGGAACGCCGGTGTTTCCTGGCGAGCCAATTGCTTTCGTGCGAGGACCCATCGTCGAGGCGCAGATGGTGGAAACTTACCTACTTTCAACGTTTGCTTTTCAGACGACGATTGCTTCAAAGGCAGTGCGCTGCTGTCTTGCGGCACAAGGCCGCCCTATTGTGGAGTTTGGAAGCCGACGCGCCCATTCGCCGGAAGCCGGTATTTTGGCAGGACGCGCAGCCTTCATCGGCGGTTGTATCGGGACAAGTAATGCGGAGGCGGGTCGGCGCTTCGATATTCCTGTATTCGGAACGGCCGCGCATTCCTGGACCATGTCGTTTTCCGATGAGCAGGCGTCCTATCGTTCTCTTCAGAAGCTGATGGGTGAATCGACGGTTTACCTCATCGATACCTACGACACCGTGGAGGGTGCGCGACTCGCTGTGCAGTTGGGCCGCCCAATATGGGGCGTACGGCTCGACAGCGGCGATATCGGCGCTCTTTCACGCGAAGTACGCCAGATTTTGGACGGAGCCGGCCTGCAAGACGCCAAGATAATGGCGACAAACGATCTGAACGAAGATCGTCTTAGCGAGCTTGTCCGCGCCCGCGCGCCGATCGATATCTTCGGCGTGGGAACTGAATTAGCTACTTCTGCCGATTCGCCCACCCTCTCGGCTGTTTACAAATTGGTGGAGTTAAAGCGCGACGGCAAAACGCAGTACACTGCGAAGTTCAGCGGCGACAAAGAAACGCTTCCCGCCGCGAAACAGGTGTATCGCTTGCCGACTCATGACTTCGTTGCGCCCTACGACGAGTGCAACTCGAGCTTTAAAGGCGAACCGCTGCTACGTCCCGTGATCGTGGGAGGAAAGCTGGTAGAGCCGATGCCGACTACTACGAAGATTCAAACATACGCTCGATCAATGATCTCGGCGCTTCCTTCGGAGCTACGCGCCCTTACCGGCGAGCAGCCCTATCCAGTCGACATCAGTCCTCGTCTTCTCGAACTGGCTGAGAGCGTCCGTGCCCAGTATAGGGCTTGAGAAGTCAGAAACGACACCCATCATTACGATAATGAGATTGTGAAACCAGTCTTTTTCGATGTGGATACGCAGCTCGATTTTGTGTATCCAGCCGGCGCGCTTTATACACCCGGTGCCGAAGACATTGTGGAGAAACTGCTGAAGTTAACCCAATTTGCCGAAGCGAACCGGGTGCTGGTAATTTCCACGATGGACGCCCACTCGGAGGATGACCGGGAGTTCCAGGTGTGGAAACCGCACTGCGTGGCGGGTACAAATGGGCAACAGAAATCGGCGGGAACCATACTGAAGAATCCCTTGATTCTAACAACCGCTCCCAATGCCTTCCAGCAGATTGAATCGGCGATGGCGACGGCTGCGCAAATCCTTGTTCAAAAGCAGAAAATCGACTGTTTCACCAACGAAAACTTACGACCGTTACTGAGTAGTATGCAGGCCGACAGGTTCGTGGTGTACGGTCTTCTGACGGAGTTTTGCCTGCAATCCGCGATGTTTGGGTTGCTTGGAATGGGCTACCAAGTAGAGCTTGTGAGCGATGCGGTAAAGAGTTTCGATTCCCGCGAAGGAGATCTACTGATCGAGCGTTTTCAGGCCGAGGGCGGCCATCTGACAACCGTCGGAGCAGTGATAAGCTAACGGCTAAACGTCACGACATGTTGTCCGGCCGGCAACATAAGCATGTTCTCGTTCTTCTGCGTCGCGTAAGGCATCCCGTCTATCTCCACGGAGGAAACCGGCGCGCGGAGTAGCGCCACTGCCCTGCTCCTACTGGAGTAGGCGAGTTCTACACCGTTATGAATGTTAACAGCCGACTGTATCTCGCCGTTGAAGTCATCGACTGTTACCGGATAGCGATTTGCAGCCGCAGTCACTTTATGCCGTCCAGCGGGTAGAAGAACGGAGTGCTGATCTTGCACTGGCCATAATTGTCCGTCTACATTCGCAGGTCCCATCCACAGTACACGCACGGTTTTTTGTGATGTAACATCTAGCTCGTCCGGCTTGTGTCCTGTCACTACCGCAGTGGTCGCGGCTGCACCAAGCAACGAAAGATCTTGTTTTTCTAGGGAATTCTCAAAGTACAAAGCGACCTGCCCGAACGATTCGGCCGCTTGGTGGACTAGCTCGAACAGTTCCACTCCCGTCTGTTTTTTGGTCGGATAAACGTCTTGATAACGCTCCACCACGTTGATGTCAATAGCAATGTGTTTTCGACCGGGCGATAGCTCCTCATATTTCTTCGCCAGCTTTGCATACCGCTCCGGCCCTAAATCCCACACCGTTGCGGGATCTTCCACCAGCAAGGTGCTTTTATGCGCTTGGATTTTCGGAAGGCTTCGGGCGACATCCGCACCGAGTTCCTCCCGGATACGCGGCTGCAAGCGATCGTCGATATGGGTCAGCACGACGTCAAGGTAAGGCTTAGCGATTTTACTCTTGCCGATAACATCCAGCCAATCTCCTTGCATTCGCGACGCCAGCACGGCTCGAAAATCCAGGAACTTTTTCAATGCCTGCGGATTCTTGCTGGCGTAATAAGTAGAGGCTGGATCGAACAGCATCTTCGGATCCCATCCGGCGATCTCCTGAAACTCGGATCTTACGTTGTCGTTCATGGGGGTAAAACGCGCCGGATTCGACGCGCCCTCCAACGATTCGAAATAGAGCTCCGCCACGTTGATCCCGTCCCAATCGAAGCGTACGATGAGATCGCCAACCTCCTTCGCCACTTCCCGCTTACAGTCGACATTCTGTAGATTCATCAACTTGCGCCAGTCTAACTGGGCATCCTGCCCCAGCGCCGTCTTCTCCCGCCAAGCGGGATGGTCGGCCCAAAATTTTTCACTGACGTGAGGCAGTTCTAACCAAGCGTAGACCAGAATTGCGTTCCGATGGCACGCCTGAATCAACTGCTGAAGGTAAGCGTCCTGCACTTGATCGGGCTCCATGTTGTGCCACGCAGCGACATGCAGTTCACTGATGCCGGATTGTCGCCAGCGTTTGGCGAGATACTCGGGATCTGCTCGTATGCGATAGGCGGAATCAAAAAACGCCCACAAATTGGTCGACCTCACCGGGAGAGACAAACCCAAATCCGTCAAGGCCTGCAACAGATACGGATATCGTTCGACGCCGTTCGCGCCGGGATCGGTTGCCATCCACAAGATTGCTCCATGGGCAGTGCGTTTGCCTGCCAGCACCGGAGCACCTTTCCATTTCTCGCTTGCGAGTACTTGAAATCCGGGCGGCAGTTCCTCCACAGGGAGACTGACAGCCTGTTCCCAGATGATTTGCAGCTTCGGCGCGTGAAGATCGGAGATTTGCCGCACGGATATCATCTCGGATTTGGAAACGAACCCAAGTGCCCTGGCTACGGGAGAATCGCCCTGGACGATCAGAATCCTGTCCTCGGCGAGTCGTGCCACCTCCGCTTTAGAATTGCTGGTACTCACCAAAACGGAGGATGCCGCTTCCGCTGATTCACCGATTCCCACCGATCCGAAGACCTTCGTCCAGGGTTCCCCACTTCCGCCATCGACGGAGAACGTTGCCGCTAACGACATCGACTGCATCATCGTCAGAGCGAAACTCACCAGCAGAAACTGAAGCCTTGCTCTCATTTGGTTACCGCGTACCACAGGCTTACTCGGACATCGTTGTAATTTGGCCTTCGTGGATTGCCCACGTTATTGGTGTAAACGCCATGCAGGAAGTCGCTAGCCAAGTAGACGTTCTGGGGCATCCACGGCAGATGCAGCCGGATTCCGGGCCCCATCTCAATCGTGTTTGCCCAATACTGATGCTTGGCATCCTGCTCAAAGTTCGCGTTCCAAAGAGCCTGCGCCGAAGAACCGTCCCAGAGATGAAATGTGCGGCCAATTCTATGTTGCGAGATGAACAACCAGTCTTTGTTGAAGCGGTTTACATAGTTCACGTCCCCGGTTGTCTCATAGAATGATCCCGGCGCGGTACTGCCCAACAAGCTGCCGAATCCCTTCGCAAAGGTCAGTCCGCCGCGATAATCAGGGATGGCCCGGTCATGGTGATTAGAAGGTAAAAACCCGATGGCTTCGCCTGCTTCTCCCCAGGCGGTGAAGTGACGCCACGTCTTTGAAGCAATACCGGCAGCAAAAATGATCGAGTTTTCCGATAGGTATTGTGGCGCGATCGTCTGATGCTGGGTACTACCCTTCAGGTCCCCCATGAACCGAGCCGAAAAATAGAGTGAAAGTATTCGGTTGACGTTGTTCCACGGCAGGGGCATTGTGCGCTTCGCCTGCCCGTAATTAAAGACGTCGTTCCATCGTGATGAAAACATCGGCAGCATCCAAACTGTTGTCTGCGCGGCTGTGTCGCCACGTAAATTGTGGAACGCTTTCTCGGCTTGCGCGGCAATCGCGGGATCGGTCGCATGTCGCGCCTCATCGAACCATCGTATGGCCTCGTTGTCGTTTTTTGCAGCGTTGTAGGCCCATCCCAGCTTGAGTGTGACTTCCGCATCTTGAGGATCTGTCTCGTGCGCCTGTTGCAGAAATTTGATGGCATCTCGCGTATAACCGGCGGCTAAGCTTTTCAATCCCATCGTTCGCGAGCTGATCTCCGCCGGAGCATTCCCGGACGTGGCGACCGGGCGTTTTTTGAATCCATGCATCGCGTCTAACTGGTCGCCCGCCAATCGGTTCTTTGGATCGATCGCTAAGACCTGCTCGAACTGTTTCTCGGCCTCCGGTTCTTTATGCATTGCGAGATATAAGTAGGCCAACTCTTCGCGCAGCTTGATATTTTTTGGATCGACGCCCAGCGCCTTCTCAAATTCGTAAGGATAGGGGTAACGCGGTCCAAGAACGGCCAAGGCCAGTTCCGCCGTCCGCGCGTCGTTGGAACGGGACGCCGCCAGCAAAGCGGCATTTGCCTCGTCCACGCGATTGAGCTGCCGCCAAACCCTTGCTAACGGTAAAAGTAATTCGGGCATGCTGGGCTTCAGGTGTCGACAAAGTTCATACTGCTCGGCTGCTAACGGCAGATCGTCCCGCAGTTCCGCAGTTTCGGCTAACTCCCAATGAGCGCTGTACATCGAGATACCGTTTGGATCGACAGCCGTCGCCAATGCCCTCTGCCAACGCTGGATATTCTCGCCAAGCGGCCTATCGATATTTTGAAACGCTTGTTCCGCGGTTGCTTTAGTGGCCGCATTGCCGCTCTTCCGCAAGCGATCAAACGTACGCCGCGCCTCAATCGGCTTCTTCGTTTCATAACAAAGAAAGGCATATTCGAGCTGTGCCTTTTCGTCGTTTCCGTTCAGTCGAATGGCAGTCTCGAACTCATCACGAGCCTCGGCGTTGTCGCCTGTTTTCAGCAATGCGTACGCCAAATCTTTATGTACGCGAGCATTTTGCGGCTGCTGCGCCAATCCTTTACCGAACAACTCGATTGCCCGATCGTAATCCTTAGCAGCGAGACGCTGATAAGCCTCCGTCAGTTCCGCTTCTCCCGCCTTCTGCGCACGTACGGAGCTTGCGCTAGCTGCAAGGAGCCAAGCCAGCATCAATAATCCTCTACTGTGGGGAAATGGGATCATCCGCTGATGAGATAGTTGCCCGAATCGCGGCAAGTTCTCACCGGAAAGGAACCATCGGTGGTGTCCTAAATGTGAGTTGAGGTTGCCAGGCGTCGACAGAGGCAGTTGGGTAAGTTTCCGATAGCTTTGTTTTCGGGGACTATCGAGAAACAACGTCACCATTGTGTCCGGATGGCCGACCGTCCGGGAACTACTCGTAAACGCTGGGGCGTTACTCACGTTCTATCTAAGTCATGGGCCTTACCGAACTTCCCACACTAAACATATAGCCAACGAGTCACTCCAGTTGAAGTATTCGGCCCGAAATAGAAGAGCACAATCAAAGCGTGAGCCATCCGAGTGGCCCGAGCTGGCAGACTGTATTTCCGAGACGCGTAGGCTACCGACCACTCTGAGCCATTAACCAATGGATACGTTCACGTCACGCGCGAGCTTTGATTCTTATCTCATCCTGACGGCAATGCCTGTCCCGAGTGGATTATTGAATTTTGTCCCAACCCGTCTGCTTCCCGCCCGCGTATTGCCTCGAAACGGCAAGCAGAGAGGTAAACAACAATACTGCGCTAGAATTAACAACTTGGTTCCCCCGAAAGATTCATTCAGGCGATCATGTCAGGACCATTTATTGTCGCGTGCGTCAATCTCAAGGGAGGTGTGGGGAAAACTGCGATCGCCGTCAACTTCGCAGCCTACTGCGGTTCCATCGGAATGCGCACACTACTGGTCGATCTCGACCCGCAGACCAACGCAACATTTTCCTGCATCTCGGTCGACCAGTGGGAAGAGCACGCCACCAAACATGGGACCGTCGCAGATCTCTTTGGCGCACGGGCTCATGCGAACGCCGAAGGCAAACAAAAGACATTTGATGAAGTGGTCAAAAAGGACGTTTTCGATAACTTGGATCTCGTTCCCTCGAACGTCGAGCTCTTCACCATCGATCTAGATTTGGCATCGGCAACCGCGCGCGAATCCAAGATCAAAAAGGCGCTTACTCCCGTTCTCGGCAATTACGACGTGATCGTCTGCGATTGCCCGCCGAACCTGACGATTCCGACGCAGAACGCGCTTGCCGTCTGCACTCACTATGTCGTGCCAATCTCCCCGGACTTTCTTTCCGCGCTCGGAGTGGGCCTGCTTCTACGACAGGTGAAAAAGTTTTGCGACGACATGTCAGTTGATCCTAAGCTCGCCGGCATGGTCCTTTCGCGGATTGGCCGACGCGCGCTGCACCGCGAGCGTACCGAGGCCTCCTTGCGCGAGCAATTCGGTAAGGATGTCTTCACCGCCAGGCTTCAAGACAGAGTTAAGGTCTCCGAGGCAGTGGAGAAGAACACGCCAATTCACATCTACGACATGGGCGGTTCGGCAGCGGCCGAATTTAATGCAATGGGTGAAGAGATTCTAGTGCGCATCGGGGCCAAGGCAAAGAAATGAAATCGCACGAGCTTGCAAATGCACTATCGACACTCGCCCGGTTGCTGAAGGCCGGACCAGACGTCGAACTATCGCACCTTAACATCCGAGACGCCTTCGGCGGCCCTCATAGTTCCCAGAATCTCGCGGTCAATCTCTCCACACTGGTGAGCCTGTCGAACGTCGACAAATCAAAGTGGATGGAGCTAATTCGCGAATACAACTTCCCGCTCGACGTCCGCCCCCGCGACGGCTCGCGCGACGTCATCGGAAAGCTCTTCGCTTACCTTGAGCAGAACCCCGTAGCCCAAGAGAAGTTGAAGTCCAGCGCCACGCGCTCAACCAGCAAATCGTCACCGGAGCTTATGAAGGCCCTTTCAACCCTCTTAAGGGATACGCGCAATGAGCCTCCTACTGAAGGAAACTGAAACCAACTTCAAGAATTTCGACGCCGCTTGGCGGGCGGAAATGGCTTGGGTGGCTACCGAGCTAACGAAGGAAGGCGCAGTCTTTCTAACCAGCTACCGCCGCATCGTTTCTCTTCAAGCCTGGCGCACATTTCTTGAACCGCGGATCTCAGCGGACAGCCTCGCGTTTTTCCTCGAAGCGCAGAACGATGCGCTGACATCTCACGTATCCGCCAACCTTGGATCGTGGCGATCCTCCCTGAAAGCGCTTCGCAGTTGCATAGAGAACGTCGCGTTTTGCCTCTATTACAAAGACCATCCGGTGGAGTTTCGGCTCTGGACAGACGGCAAGCACAATCCCCCAATCTCCGATTACATTACCTACCTTGAGCAGCATCCGCAGCGCATCAAGACCGCCACGGTCGACCCGATGCCGCATCTGAAAAACGAATACTCTACACTCTCAAAGGCGGTCCACGCATCCGCCAAGAGTTTTCGAATGACTAACGACGTGAAAACAACGCTTCTGTGGAATGAAGCCAAGCCGAGCCTGAACCAATGGCAGTCGCGCGAGGCGGCAGTTCTGACCAATATCAATCTTCTTTTACTCGCCCACTTCCGCGAGATGCTGAGTGGCGCAGCCGAAGCCGCGCTGCGCGAAGCCGTCAGTATCACGATACCAGCCGCCGCCTACCCGGAGGTCAAAGCGAACTTGAAGGTCGTCCTCCGAAGCCGTAATGATGGACACGGATAAATGCCGTCCGCTCTCCATGGCGAAGTGCAGACGAAAAACGCCGCTTCCCACGCCTGAGACACTACTTCGCAGCGTTGTATTGTCGGCAACTCCAATGATGGCCCCAAGCGGCAATCGAGGATTTGGATCTATCCTGGTCCCCAAGTGTTGACTGATGTTCGCACTTTCCGGATAGCCTCTGAATCACGCACCACTCGGAAACAACTCTCGCGGTTGTGAGCGAAACGTTCGGTTACCGGAAAGTTGCCGATGCGGGGTCATAGAAAGCTTCGGTAAAAAGCGTCGTGCCTTACCGGCCTGACCCCGGCGTCTCCTCAGTTTTTCAACACAGCTTTAGGACACTACCGAACCATCGTTCGTTTTCACTGAGCGGTCGCTAAAATGTAGCAGTATTCTTATGCCTTCCTTTCCCGGCGTCGACTACCTTCAGCTTGACTCCCTACTCACCGAACAGGAACTCCTGGTGCGCAAAACCGCCCGTCAATTCGTAGACGAGCGCGTACTGCCGCTGGTTCGCGACGCCTTCAATAATGGTGTTTTCCCGAAACAAATCATCCCGGAATTGGCCCGCCTCGGCTTCCTGGGGGCCAACCTGGAGGGTTACGGCTGCGCGGGAATGAATAACGTGGAGTACGGCCTCATCATGCAGGAACTGGAACGCGCCGACACGGGCATTCGCAGCTTTGTCAGCGTTCAAGGGGCGCTGGTCATGTACGCCGTTCATGCTTATGGGTCCGAGGAGCAAAAGCAGCGTTGGCTACCGGGATTGCAATCGGGTGAAGCCATCGGCTGTTTTGGGCTAACCGAACCCGACTTCGGCTCCAACCCAAGCGGTATGCGCGCCACAGCGGAGAAGCGCGGAGCGAATTGGGTGCTCAACGGCGAGAAAACCTGGATCACCAACGGCTCCATCGCGGATATTGCGGTGATTTGGGCGCGTACGCCGGATGGTATTGGAGGCTTCCTTGTTCCAAAGGATTCTCCCGGCTACTCCACCCGCGATATCCACGGCAAGCTTTCTGTACGCGCCTCCGTTACCTCCAGCCTGCACTGCGCGGATTGCACTGTTCCCGAAGAAAACATTCTTCCGAAGGCAAAAGGCTTAAAGGCCGCTTTGGGGTGTCTTTCACAGGCGCGTTTCGGCATCGGCTGGGGTGTTCTTGGCGCGGCAATGGACTGCTATGAGACCGCCCGGCAGTACGTTGTCACTCGCAAGCAGTTCGACAACAAGCCTCTCGCCCGGCACCAGCTTGTACAGGAAAAACTTGTCTGGATGATCACCGAAATCACCAAGGCACAGCTTCTCGCTTTGCACGTCGGAAGATTGAAAGATGCGGGCAAGGTTGAGCCGGCCCATATCTCGATGCTGAAGCGCAACAACGTCGCAATGGCGCTGGAATGCGCCCGTCTTAGCCGCGACTTATTAGGAGCAAACGGCATTATGGACGAGTACCCTATCATGCGGCATATGTGTAATTTGGAAACGGTAAAGACCTACGAGGGAACCGACCACATCCACACATTAATAATCGGAGAGAAAATTACCGGGGTTCCTGCTTATCAATAACCGTTTGCTGTCCGGCTAACTGCTTCCGCATTTGCACATGAAGGATGCCTACACCCGGGTCCCGGTCCAGCGCATTCTGGTAGCGATTCCAAAAACCATCCTCCGCCCGTGAAGGAGATAACAATGCGCTGGTATCGTCAACCAAGCGATCCAGCTCCTGATCGGTTGCCGGCGGCTTTTTTGCGGCCAGCGTTTCATCGATCTGCACGACCAGCGAAGTAAGTGGACGAAGCCACGCGAAAGCTTGATCGTGAATCAACATTTGCAGGAACGCCGCCGGAGACCCGATGGGTCCATGCGTAATTTCATAGGCGGTTCGTTCCGAATCAAGGACGGCTTTGTGCAAATCGAGAAGGATATTCCGCACGTCCTTCAATCTTTGCCGCGACTCGCTTGCGGGCTCTGAAAATGCCATCAAGATACCAGAGTAACGCGGGGAAAACGTTAATTCGGAATTTGGCGCAACATTCCGTTTTCCCATGCCAGAACGTATCGGAAATCTTTTTTCGATTGCTCGCTATAGCCCGGCAGATCCTTTTTTCTAGCGACGTAGAGCGTGGGATCGGCGTACTGCAGCCGAACAAGAAACGAAAGCCCCCAATCGCCCTGCCGGAAGGCATCCTCGACAAACAGAATCCGGGCATGGTGCGGCAGCGTGGGAAATTGCCTTTTCATTTGCTCCAAGGTATCTCGCATTTCGCTTTGTTCCATGCGAATGGAGAAACGCAGATCGTTGCGCTTTCGTTGATGTATGGGATACAAAAGCACTGCTACGCCGACCAATAATGCCGCTTGCATTCTGGTTTGCGCCCAGGGCAACGCGCTCCCGCGAGTGACAAGTCCAGCGATCGCAAGACGCGCACGCACCAGCGGAACCGCCGCCCCCAAAGACCAGCCAATCAGCGGCAAATACAAAACGAAGCCATCTCGCGGCGGAAGGATCAGCACCGGCAGCATCGTGCTTGTTGCAAATAGTAGACCGAACAGCATGGTCCGGCTTCGCATTAGCCAAGCGGCAAAAAACATCAGGGCGACTACCGGCAGGATTGTGTGCGGGCTGAATAGATCGCGCCGATAGACCAGCATATTGTAATACCAGCTCAGATTGTGAATGACGATGTGCGGAGAAAGACTGGGCCGATAGAGCGGGTTGGCAGACATCGGGCTCCGAAGCACCAATTTCGCAACCGCGAAAACACACGTTAGCGTCGTAACGAAGCCAATGGCGCTGAACCGCTTCCACACGGCTGGGCTCCAGCGCGTCGGAAGCCCGAAGTAAAGCAACTCGTAGGCAAGCAACGTGAACGGCAACGATGCGGCCATCTCCTTCGCGTCCAGCGCGCAAGCATATAAAGCCAGCAAACCGGCCGTTTGCCGGAAAGTCCATTGCAGGCCGCTGCGTCGTTGGTAGATGTAGTAGAGCACTGCCGGCAAGTAGAAAGTGGCGCAAAGCAGGTCGTAGATAGTGCCGGTGTTGTAGAACAGCTGGTTCAGCATGCCATGAAAACTGAACAAAAGCGTGCCGATGGCGGCGATTTCCCATAGCCCGGAGAGACAGCGCAACAACAGTCCGGCCAGCGCGAGATTCAAGGTGAGAATGCAATAACAGGCGACCCGGAACGGCAGCGGATCGAAGTGGAACATCCCATAAATCGCACGATAGAAAAGGCCACCCATCGGTCGGTACCCGGCTGTGCAAACCTGAAGAGCATCCACCGCCACTCGCCACACCGGCTCAGTGAAGCATCCGTGCAACATCACCAGGTTCATGCCGTCGTCACTGGTGAAATAGGAGCGGAGACCGTCAAAGCTCAACAACAAAAAGTAGAGAAAGATAAACAGAAACGCGAAGCCGATCTTCATGGCCCTCCCGCTTCGCGGCTTGGGCAAGCCAGTCGAGGAAAAGTCTGCACGCCATCTTTCCGTCATGAAAGTTGCCTGGGCTGTTCTCGCGTCAATGGCTCTTCGGCTTGGCCACAAACCGGTATCCCACGCCGCGCACGGTCAATAAATGCTTTGGCTTCTGTGGATCGGTCTCGATGTAACGGCGTAGGCGCATGATGAAGTTGTCGATGGGCCGCGTATCGGTATCTTCCCGAAGACCCCACACTTCGTCTAACATTGCCTTGCGCGAGACCGATTCTCCCTCGTGTCGAATCAAATAACGAAGAACATTGGCTTCCATCAGCGTTAAACGAAAAACATCTTGGGGCGAGCGCAGCTCTAGCAGATCGAACCGCACCGAGGTAGTGCCGAACGAATACTCATCCGCAGTAATCGCCGAAGAGTTTGCCGGTTGCGATGTCTCTCGCAGCCACTCACGGCGGCGAAGCAGCCCATTGATGCGCGCAGTCAAGATCGCCAGCTCAAACGGCTTTTGGAGATAGTCGTCTGCTCCCGCCGTAAAGCCCCGCAACACGTCATCGGAATGGCCGCGCGCGGTAAGAATAAGCGTTGGAATAAACTGCCCGGCCTGCCGCAACTCCGACATAACGGAAAATCCGTCCTTACCAGGCAGCATGACATCCAAAATCAAAATGTCGAACACTTCCGGGCCGGATGTCAGCCTTTGCAGGGCTTCTTCACCGCTTTCCAGCACCTCTACCTGATACCCCTCCGCCTCCAGATTGAAGCGCAGCCCTTCGGCGAGATGCTTCTCGTCTTCCACCACCAGAATTCGACTCATGAAGCTGACGGCAGTTCCAAAACAAACGTGCTTCCTTGGCCTACTCCTTCGCTTTCGGCCCAAGCACGGCCCCCGTGCCGCTTCGCCACCGACCGCACGATAAATAAGCCGAGTCCGGTGCCTTTCACTCGCGTGGCGGTGGGTCCCGAAACCCGATAAAATCTCCTAAAAATGCGCTTTAACTCCGTTTTTGGGATGCCCGTTCCTTCATCCCTTACACGCACGGTGACATACTTCCCGATACTTTCGGTGACCTCCACTTGCACTTGAACGTCGTTCCGGGAATATTTGACCGCATTATCGATAAGGTTGGAGACCGCCGCGCGAACCTCGTCCGCATCCCCAAGTACAGTGAACTTATGCTGTGGGCGATAGCGAAGGTGTTCCTCATTCAAGCTATACAGGGCACGCGCTCGATCGACACAGTCGATCACCAGAGTATTCAGGTCCACTGGCGACAGAATGACTTTCCGGTTACCTGGCCCGACGCGCCCCGTACGGAGAACCTGCTCAATCGTCCCGAGAAGACGATCGCTGTCCTCCAGCATCACGCGATAGAAGTCTTTACGTTTCCCGTCATCTACCGGACGAGATTGCAAGGTTTCCAGATAGAGCCGGATAGACGCGATAGGTGTTTTCAACTCATGCGTCATGGCATTGATGAAAGCATCGTGCTGTTCATTACGCCGTATTTCGCGGACCAAAAAAATGGTATTGAGAACAACGCCGGCGATAATCAACAGCGCTAACAGTACGCCGAAGAATAGCAGAATACCGGTTCGCCAGTTGAGTAATACCCAACCGATATAGAGGAGAACCGTAACCGAGATAAGGCCCGCGCCGAGCGCGATGAAAAAGGCGATAGACTTCTGCCGGCCCGCAACTACCATGCCTACAGCTTAACCGCTAAACAAAGTCCGATGCCCTGTCCGAGGAAAGCGCTACGACACACTGTATGTACGTGCTCTCGCTAGGCGGCTTCGCGCTCTTGCACTACCTGCGCGCCGACTTTAGCTACTTGCACCGACTTTGCAATGCCCAAATGTTTGAGGATGCTGATCTGTATCCAAGACGGATCGAATTCATACCACGCCAAGCCATGACGCGCAGACGTGGGATGAGCGTGATGGTTGTTGTGCCAGCCTTCACCAAAAGTAAGCAGCGCCACCCACCAGTTATTGCGTGAGTCGTCCTTGGTTTTGAACCGTCGTGAGCCCCACATGTGGGTTGCAGAGTTAACTAGCCACGTCGCATGCAGCCCCACCACAATCCGCACACAAACACCCCACAGCACCAAAGGCACACCACCGACGGCAAACAACAATCCAGCCAAAATGACCGTCGGCAGCCAATGATAATTGTTCAGCCAAACATAAAACGGCTTCTTGGCAAGGTCGGGAGCATACTTCGACATCAGTCGCGTGTTGTTATGCTTTGCTTCCCCCAGCAGAATCCAGCCGATGTGCGACCACCAGGCACCGTCTCGCGGCGAATGAGGATCACCATGCTGATCCGATTTTTGATGGTGAATACGGTGCGTTGCCACCCAAAAAATCGGCCCGCCTTCCAGAGTCAACGCTCCACAAACGGCAAAAAAATACTCCAATATTGTTGGTACTTTGTAAGAACGGTGCGTATGTAGCCGATGGTAGCCGAGGCTGATACCCAGCCCGATCGTCATCCAATAAAGGACGGCGGTAATCGCCAGCAGCTTCCAACTGAACATAAATAGCGCCGCTATCGCGCCTATATGGAGAACGACCAATACAGACGTAGTGGTCCAGTTCAAACGATCGTTATCGGGTAATGTAATGACTTCAGTGCTCAAAGTATTTTCCTGACTGCCTTCCGTCGAGGCGTATTACAGCTTTGGCGGCGGATTACGAAAGCCGGCCAATTCCAAAATTACCAGGAATCTGATGCCCAGCTTGTAAGAGTTCTGTCATTTCTACTGCAAACGCACCAGAGCAGCGCGTCGTCAGGAAGTTCTGGAGCGGGCGATCTCCGGCGTTTCCTCCACCGGATGCTGCAGCGTACGCTCCGGGTCGAGATAGTAGCTGGTCAAATTTCTTTGCAACACTTCCAGCGCGTCTTGCGGGCTATCGGCGAACTCAAAAAGGTCCATGTCTTCCGGCGAGATCACTCCATGCTTCACCAGCGCCTCGAAGTTGATGATTTCCCTCCAGAATGCAGAGCCGTACAAAACGATTAATATTTTGCTTTCCAGTTTCTTGGTCTGCGCCAAGGTGAGGATTTCGGTAAGCTCATCCAGTGTGCCGAAGCCGCCGGGAAAAACTACTAGCGCCTTGGCCAGGTAGGCAAACCAGAACTTCCGCATGAAGAAGTAATGAAACTCAAAGGACAGTTCAGGAGTGATGTAGGAGTTGGGTCGTTGCTCGAAGGGCAAGCCGATGTTTAAGCCGATCGATTTCCCCCCGGCATCATTGGCTCCCCGGTTGGCAGCCTCCATAATGCCGGGACCGCCGCCGGAACAGACGACAAATCGATGATGAGACTTTGCCGATGGAGGCACTTCTCGGGAAAGCGAAGCCGACCAATCGGTAACCAGCCGCGCCAGTTCCCGCGCCTCCCGGTAATAGCGGCCTAGCGGCCCCTCCTCTTGAATTCGGGCTGAACCAAAAAAGACAACGGTATCTTGGATCTCTTCTTCTTGAAAATGCGCCAGCGGCCACAAATACTCCGAAAGGATCCGAAGCGGACGGGACTCAGGGCTCTCTAGAAACGCCTCTTCCCGATAAGCCACGGGGCGGCGAAAAGAGTCGAACGGGGAACTCGCCATGCTACCGGTAGGTTAGCGCGACCGTGCGTCGGGCCAATCCGCTCAGTTCGCCTCCATGAATTGATAGGCAATCATGTGGCACACAATCAGGTGAGCATCTTCGATGCGTCCCATATGCTGAACCGGCACCTGAATATTGAGCTGAGCCAGCGGACCCAGCTTACCGCCGTCACGGCCGGTCAGAGCAATGGTCCTGCAGCCTGCCTTGTTCGCGTACTCCACCGCGTTGAGGACATTAGGCGAGTTACCGGAGCCGCTGATGGCCAGAACCACATCGCCGGGTTGCGCAAAGTTTTTTAACTGCTCCGCAAAAACGCAGTCATAAGAAACATCGTTCGAGTATGCCGTAAGGGTAGCCAGCGAATCGGTTAAAGCCATGATACGGAAGCGCTTGTCTTTCTGATAACTGCATCCTTTCACCACGTCGCAAGCGAAATGCGAAGCGGTCGAAGCACTGCCGCCGTTCCCGCAGGTAAAGATATGCTTCCCGTTATCTCGGGCTTCCCCCAGCCATGCGGCGGCTTGTTCAACCTGCTGAAGATCGACGGACTGGATCGCACCCAGCAGTTGCTCTTTATAGGATTCGGCAAATGTCATAAACTCTCCTTTCTCCATTATCGGAGCCTCCTCTCCTCGATCTGCCCGGTCCCCGGTTCATCTCACTTAATCTTCTTCTGCGCTAGTCTGGCAGAGTGCCGATAAGCAGCAGCCCGCAGACAGGATCGTCGTCTAAAAGCCCCTGGGGCTTGTTGGCGTTGCTGGTGATCTCGGTCGCCATTAATTATATAGACCGGAGCAATCTTTCCATCGCTGCCGCTACGGGAGCATTCCGGCGCGATCTGCACATCGACAATCAGGAATTAGGCACTCTATTTTCCGCATTTTTCGTTACCTATTCCTTGTGCCAAGTATTTTCAGGTTGGGTAATCGACCGCTTCAACGTTTACGCTGTTTATACAGCAGGATTTGTGCTCTGGTCGGCGGCAACAATTGCCACCGGCTTCGTCGGCTGTTTTGCAAGCCTATTGATCTTGCGGCTGGTCCTCGGAGTTGGGGAAGCGGCCGGCTATCCGGCCTACTCGAAGTTGATCGCTTCCCACTTCAGCGAACAGCAACGTGGATTCGCGAATGCGTTGATCGATGCCGGCTCGCGGACTGGTCCGGCGCTCGGGGTGCTGGGCGGCGGTCTCATCATTGCCCATAGCAATTGGCGGGTCTTGTTTTTTACTGTGGGCGGAATCGGCCTATTGTGGATTGTGCCGTGGGGCTGGTACATTTGGCGGCATGGAACAAGGTCGCCCCAATTAGAACACACCGAAGCAGGTCCTGGATGGGCGTCGATCCTGCGGCGCAGACAAGCATGGGGCACATTTCTGGGCCTTTTTTGCCTGAATTACTCCTGGTACTTTGCCTTAAACTGGCTGCCCGTTTACCTCACCAATGAGCGCCATTTCACTATAGCGGAACTGGCCACCTATGGCTCCCTGCCTTTCTGGGGTATTGCCGCCACCTCCATTCTCTCGGGTTGGATCTCCGACCGCGCGATTCGGTTGGGAGCGAGTCCCACCCGTGTGCGCCTTGGCTTCGTGGCAGGCGGCTTGCTCTTGAATGTAATCATGATCGCAGCCTACTTGACTCCCAGCCCGGAAGTCTCCATGACCTTGCTGGTGATTGCTTGCTTTGCATTAGGGCTATCTTCTTCCAACTGCTGGGCGGTGACGCAAACACTGGCCGGTACGCAAGCGGCAGGAACATGGACAGGTCTGCAAAATGGATTCGGCAACTTAGCGGGGATCATCGGCTCGTATCTCACGGGCTGGCTGATTGAAAGAAGCGGCTCATTTTTCTGGGCGTTCGGAGTAGCCTCCATCGTGTCACTAGCCGGCGCGTGCGCCTATGTGTTTATGGTTCAGCAGGTGGTAGAAGTTCGGTGGAACAATCCGGTTGTGTTTAGAGCGAACGGAAGTTCACAATAAAAGTGGATAGTATTTGCGTTTACAAGAATCGAAGTACGACAAGAACAAGGCAGCCGCAACCCCGCGTCGAGCCTAGGGAGCCTAGTAATGAAACGCATGCAGAGCAACAAAACTCAATGATTGTAACTAAAAAATCGCAGATGTCGCGACAGTGCGGCATATTATTTCTTTTGTGCATAACGGCAGTCTATAGCGCCGGGAACGCGCAAGCACAAGGGATGGATCATAACAAAGTATCGACTGCCACCAAACGTTTGCTGCCGGGCGAAATGCCTGATGGCGGTCAAGCACAGGCTGTGGCATCAACTCCTCCGCCCCAACCTGGGGGTTTGCTTCATGATACGGTTTCAGCGCCGCCGCTTACTGTGGGCGGTAAATTCAGCAATCGCATGCACAACGTGTTTGGGGTGCGGGGACTGGTCGGAGTGGCGCTAGCTGCCGGCGTGGCACAGCTCTCAAACACGCCCAGCGAATGGGGACAGGGAGCTGCCGGCTATGGACAGCGTTATGCTAGCAGTCTCGGAATCAATCTGACCCGGCAAACAGTTGCTTTCGGCCTGGATTCGGCGCTCCATGAAGACCCGCGCTATTTTGCCTCCACCGAGGATGGTCTTTGGCCCAGAACAGAGAACGCGGTGAAACAAATTCTGTTTTGTAAGAAAGACGATGGAAGCGCAACGTTTGCTTATAGCAAGGTCGTCAGCGCATTCGCGTCGGGCTATGTGGCGAATGCTTGGCAGCCGAACAGCACCAATGGCGTCGATGATGGATTCTACCGGGGCCTGATTATCTTAGCTGGTGACGGAGGAGTGAATTTAATCAAAGAAATTTTTCCGCTCGTCCGCTCGCACACATTCGGCCGCCATCATCGACCCTGAACTACTGCTCAGTTAGCCCGTGATATCGAATTAGATGGTAGGTCCAGTAGTAAGCGTTTTCGCGTAATACATAGTTGCGGGACTCCAGTATGAAACGGCGTGTCATACGTTTCAATTTATTCCCAGGCGGCGGTGGCGCATGCTGATGTGCTTCATCGGCCCAGATAGACATACAATCGTGTAATGTAACGACGGCCAAACGATCATCCGTGGCAACCAATCCATCCGCATTACGCTCAAACCCAGCGGCTGGGTGGAAATAGGCGACTGGCGTGGAGCAGCCCGCAAACGATAGATCATCCACAATCTTGGAACGTTCTACGTCGAGTGTGCCATCGATGCTGTGCGAAAGAGCAAAAGCACCGGCGTGAAAAATAATCCCGCTATCATGAGTGGCGGCTCCCACCCAAATGTCCTCGCCATTTATCGTTCCGGAGTGCCATATTCGAACGTGATCTCTTTTGGACACAGTGTTCAGTGACTTTTGAAAGACGAGATCCGGTAGCGCGCCTTCGTACAGAAGTTTCGAAACTGGTGCGGTACTGTAGTTGCGTTTTGCGCTGAATGCCAAGTATTCGCGCGAAAAAGACCGGGCTGAGCGCTTATCCGCAGGGAGCCATCCGGCCGCGGCAAAGGATTGAATCACATCTTGGCGAGAACCCAGAAACACAACGTTGATAATGTCGTTCACGCGATGTCCATTGGGTTTTCTCACCTCACGAGGCAGCTCATCCAGCTTCGCGGCCAAGTTTTCTGGTAGTTCCGCCGGCGCGGCTACGGGAAAGGACGGGATGTTGGCCGATAAAGAGGTGACCTCCAAATTCATGTCCGTCCCGGGCGGAAGCTGGATCTCCGGCTCGGGAAAACGAAAAACCGCGCACCGCACGGCAAGAATAGCCGGGGCTGCGGGCATTCCCATCGAAAACGCACCGGCAAGCTGGTGCGACAAACCGGTAAGACCGACTGCGGAACGGAGGAAGAAAAAACCGGAACTCGGGTTGTACCAAAACCCGCCCAGCAAACCGCTAGGATTCTGGGCTGCAAGAATACCACGAATATGGCCATTCGGCATCACTTTCTCGCGTGCGTTTTCAACCGCAACAAGCTGCGCCTTGAGAGGAAAACGCCGGCCGGCCGGCGCACGATACTGATAAAAAGCGAGCGTAAGTCCAGCTCGTTCATGACGAATACCAATCCCCACGGAAGTGGCGCTACGCACCTCCCCCTCTATGGAACCGCCTCGGGGAATCAGCACCCGCCCATTTTTCTGGTAGTCGGCCACCACAACCGCGCGAAACTTCGATCCTGGCTTCGAGTCATAGCTGGTCAAATGGTTTACCAGACGGACTTTTAGAAGAGGAGTATCAGTCGAAGAAGCGCCGTAGGCAGACGGCAATGCCGCCAACAGGCAACCGACTAAGGAGGCGAAAACCAGACCAGCCGTTGACATACGTTTCAGTACACTTCAGGCAAGCCCAACAAAAGCACTAGATTGCCGAAAACTGAGCCTACCATGGAACAGGCAGCCATACAAGAACATATTTATCCCTGCGGTTTTTTCTCCTCGAACGGTAGCCGTGATTGGATGAGCAAACCTCCGCGCTCAGGAAAGTCGTAATTGCTGAACAACCCTGAACATCTGTTTACCCTGCTCGGTTGTGAAATCCGGAGAAAGCCGTGTTGCGATGGAGACTACGGAGGTCGTGATTGCTCCGGCTGCTTCCACCTGCCGGAAAGCAGCCTGCTCCGTGCGCTCCGACATACCGCCACACGCATCCACCGGCACTAGCACCTGATAGCCGGACTTGAGTGCATCCAGGACCGCGTGCAAAACAGCTACTTCGGTCGCAAAGCCCGCAATGATCAGCAGCTTGCGATCTCTATTCTCTATTTTAGGGCTTCTGAACTATGTTGGATGGCAGCGGGATTGTATCCGATAACAGATCGACGCGATCCAGGGCGCGACGGAGAATGAGGGTCAACAAAAGCAAAGGAGCGAAGCATCCTGCCTCCCGGATTTACTCGCTCTCGACTATGGGTCGAAACGGGGTTAGAAGCGCTGTTAGCGTGGGTAGCTAGCTGAGTTCCCAGGGCAATGAGTACCAGCAGTAAGCCAATACGAAGCGGGCGTTGAGCGACTTTTCCCACCAGCAGAGAGCCGGTAAAAGCACCGCAAAGGCCACCGATAACAAGCTTCATCAGCAATGCACCATCGTAGTTGCCCACGCTGAGTTGGATAAGGCTGCCGGTGAAAGAAACGCCCAATCCGAAACAAAGATCGGTGCCCACCACCTCAACAGCAGTTAACGGGGTAAGCCCGAGCAACGCCAGCGAACCCAGCGCTCCGGCACCAGCTGAAGAAAACCCCACTTCCGCTCCAATAGGAAACGCCACCCACGGAAGAAACCGCGAGCGATCCCGATGCGACGATTGCGGCGAAGGACGAAAAACTCGATAAAGATGAAAAAGAGCTGTCCCCGCGATCAGCGTTCCCAACGCTCCATAGAGTACTCCCTCATAAGGACCTTGCTTAAAATGGTCCAGCAGCAACGAACCAACGATTACGCCCGGAAGACCTCCGGCCAACAGCAAAGCAAGAATCCTGAAATTAATTTGGCGGCGCACCGCATACATCGGCACCGTCGCTATTTTTACAATCGCGCCAAAGGCCAAAGCGGTTCCCACGGCAATGCTCGGCGGAACGCGGAATAGCAGAATCAACAATGGAGTCGTCATGCTGCCCGCGCCAACGCCGGTAAGCGAAATAGCAAGCGCAATTACGAAGCCGAGCAGGAACTCCACTTCAATGCTCCTCGGCGATATGGATCCCGCACTCGATCTTTCCCGCGCCGGACCAACGGCCGGAACGAAGATTCATGGGGTCCGCGGGCAAGGCCGTGCAAGGTTCACAACCGATGCTGGTGTAACCACGGTCGTAAAGCGGCAGTAAGGGAATACTGTGCTCTTTGGCAAAGGTCCAAACGTCCTTGTCGGACCACTCCGCCAATGGGCTTACTTTGAGGATGTGCTTGCCGGAAGGAAGAGGGAATCGGTCCTCTATCTGTAGGTTGGCGCGGGTAGGCGATTGTATCCGCCGCAATCCGGTGAACCAGACGTCGTAGTTTTCCAGCGCATTGAAAAGGGGGACAACCTTTCGCAAACGGCAGCATTCATTGGGTTGCGAACGAAACAGCACCCCATGCCTTTGTTCGTGCTCCGACACGCTCTCGGTTTGTAAGTTGACGAGATTCAAATGGAAGCGCTCCGTCATCTGGTCGCGATACTGAGACACGTCGGCGAAATGATAACCGGTCTCAAGAAACAAAACAGGAATTTCGGGATTGCGCTCACGAAGAAAGTGCAACACCACCATGTCTTCTGCTTGAAAGCTGTTGGTAAAGCAGGCCGAGACCAACCCATCCGTCAGCTTTGCTACCAAATCGCGGGAAGCGGAGATCTTTGTATCCAAATCAGTAATCGTCATATCAGATTCCATCGCTATCGGTAAACGTCGGCGCGGGCGACAGCACTTGCATATTTTGCAGCAAGCTTTGCAAGCCGGCTGCTGCTTGGGTGTTATCGTCCGGCAGCGATTCCGTTGCTGCTTGTTTCTTTCCCTGCGCAGTTTCCACCACGTAACCCGCTTGTGGCCCACTCGTCAAGATGACCAAAGCGCCCATTGTCAAAAGCTTATGAATAGCTTCGTCCTTGAGATCTTCGAACGTAAATACTACGCAGCCCTCATCGAAAAGCAACCGTTCCAGACGAAGCGCTAACTCAAGGCGATTTTGCCCAAGGCGAATCACAGCACCGGAATGTCGTTGCCTTGCAATCCGCTCATGAAGCGAAACCGGAGTTTCGGCTCGCCTCGGGTTGGCAGTAGGCTCGCCGACGTCCGATCCGGTGATCATGCCCGCCGCCACCGTTGCATTGGTCACCGGATCGATCAGAATGAAGCTGCCGGTCACGCGATTCTGCACGTAATTATCAACCGCTAACGGGCGCGCGGCAACCATCCGCACCTGACCCACAGAGTTCATCTCCAACGCTTGCGCCGGTTCCCGCTCCAACGTATTGATGTTGACGCGATGATAGATACGCCTCAACTCGGCGCTCTCCAGCCGCGCTGCCTGCTTCAGCCGGTAACGCTTACCGACCTCGCCGGGAGTATCGCTCAGCCACACCACCGTCGCGTCAATATTCGAGGCAAGCTGAGGTGGTTGCTCCATCGAGGTGATCACGTCGCCCCGGCTGATATCCACTTCATCGGTCAGCGTCAGAGTCACGGCCTGGCCGGCATGGACGAATAACAGGTTGCCGTCGAAGGTGGTAATATTTTCGACTGTTGTCTTGCGCCCGGAAGGATAAACAACCACGGGATCCCCCGTTCGCAAACTTCCGGCAACTACCGTGCCCGCATAGCCGCGAAAGTTGAGGTGGGGACGCACCACGCGCTGCACGGGAAAACGGAACGCGGCATGTCGTCGATTTTCTCCCAGCGGGACAGTCTCAAGATGCTCCAGCAGAGTGCTTCCAGTGAACCAAGGCATGTTGTTGCTCGGCTTCACAATGTTGTCGCCTGCCAGCGCGCTGATGGGGATGAAAAACGGCTCCAACGTTTGGAAGGAAGCCAGGAAAGCCCGAAAATCCGCCTCGATGGCAGCGAAAACATCGTGGTCGTAGCCCACCAGGTCCATCTTATTTACCGCCACAACAACATGACGCAATCCTAAAAGCGAGGCGATATAGGCATGGCGACGAGACTGCGGCAGCAATCCTTTTCGCGCATCCACCAAAACAATGGCCAACTCCGCCGTCGATGCCCCAGTTACCATGTTGCGCGTGTACTGTTCATGGCCCGGAGTATCGGCAATGATGAATTTGCGGCGCGGAGTCGCGAAGTACCGGTAAGCCACGTCGATGGTAATCCCCTGCTCGCGTTCTGCGCGAAGTCCATCGGTTAACAACGAAAAATCGATTGCTCCGGCGTTTCTCCCCACGGATGCCTTGGTCACCGATTCCAGCTGATCCTCATAAACACTCCGCGAGTCGTATAACAAGCGTCCGATCAACGTCGACTTACCGTCATCCACGCTTCCCGCTGTAGTGAATCGAAGCAGGTCTTTTGCTTGCTCCGCCTGGAGGAATTCATCGAATGTACTGACGACCGGAAGGCTAGCGGCGGCTGCCATCAGAAATAGCCCTCCTGCTTCTTCACTTCCATGGAGCCTTCCTGGTCATAATCGATAATTCGGTTTTGCCGCTCCGACTTACGCATGCCCACCAACTCCTCAATGATGCGAGGGACCGAGTCCGCCTCGGACCGAATCGCCCCCGTACAGGGACTGCACCCTAGCGAGCGCATGCGGCATTTGACTAGCTGTGGCTCTTCCCCCGGCAACCGTGGAACAAACGGTTGCTCCACCGGAAGAAGTGACTCGCCGCGAACCAGCATCGGTCGGCTCTTCGCAAAGTACAAAGGTACGATCGGGATCTTTTCGGCATGGATGTACTGCCAAACATCGAGCTCGGTCCAATTCGAAAGCGGAAAAACACGCAGGCTTTCCCCTTGATGCAAGCGCGTATTGAAGACATTCCAAAGCTCCGGCCGCTGATTGCGCGGATCCCATTGACCGCGCGTATCACGAAACGAAAAAACGCGTTCCTTCGCCCGAGACTTCTCCTCATCCCGCCGGGCGCCGCCAATCGCGGCATCATACCCGCCCTTTCTCAACCCGTCCAGTAGCGCCTGCGTTTTCAATCCGCCACAACAACGCTGCGTACCCCAGGCAAATGGATTGGCCCCCGAATCGAGCGCTTCTTGGTTCTTATGCACAATCAAACGAACCCCAAGCTCTGCCGTGTAACGGTCTCGAAACGAGATCATCTCCTCAAACTTGTAGCCAGTGTCGATGTGAAGCAAGGGAAACGGAATGGTTCCTGGATGAAAAGCCTTTTGTGCAAGCCGCAGCAGCACGGAGGAGTCCTTGCCGATGGAGTAAAGCAGCACCGGTCGCTGACACTCCGCTACCACTTCGCGCATGATGTGAATGCTTTCTGCTTCCAGTTGCTTCAGATGGCTTAGCGGTGTCACTACCGGCAGGTTAGCACAAAACCTATAATGTCGATAGGGATTCAGGTAAAAGCTCGGGAGCAAACGCTTTTACTCAGTCGCTGCGCGACAAGAATTGCGCCAGCCGCACTTCCGTCAGGTCGAAATCTCGCTCAATACGGTGCAGAACATGCTCCGGCAGTTTGCCTTCACGATACATGGAAAGAATGGCGTGACGTTCCGCGGCAACCGCGTTCATGTGCAGCTTCACCTGCTCTTGACGATAGCCGGTGGGTCCGATGCCGCTCTGAGGATCTTCGCCATGCTGCATTAAGCGAAACCGGTGCTGGTACTCGTCACGCAAGCTTTTTCCCTCGCTGCCGCATTGCTTCAACATTTCCAACGCTGCCTTCATGCCCAACAATCTCGCGGTACGCTCATGTCGAAACGATTCGTGGATCTCTTGACGGGCCTCCTGATCGAGCCTTAACTTCCGCAACAGGAACGGAAGCGGCGCACCTTGGAAGATCAATGTTCCGGCAATCACAAAGGCGGTGACAAAAAGAATGATGCTCCGGTTATGCACAGCGGGCGAGAGCGAAAGCGCCGCTGCCAGCGAGATTCCGCCGCGCATTCCGCACCAGGCAAGAAAGGTGAGATGACGGTTGGATGGCGCGGAACGTCTCGCCCCGATCGGCACGTACCGGCTAACCCAGGCAGCAGGCCATGCCCATGCAAAGCGTAGCGCGATAACGACGGCGGCAATTACGGCTCCGTAGCCCAAGATGTCTGTTCCCGCAAGGCGGGAAGCGCCAGTGACTATATATTGAAACTGCAGACCCGTCAACAGAAATAATAAGCCGTTCAACAGATAAGTGACCGTGTCCCAAAAGCCGGCCAGATTCAGCCGCGTAGCCGAGGGAACCAGCTCGGGATTTCGCAAGCCAATATACATGCCGGCAGCTACAGTAGCCAGCACACCCGACCCTCCCAGCGACTCAGGAAGAAGATACGCGACAAAGGGCGTCAGGATGGAAATCGTAATTTCTATCCGCGCGTCCAAAATCCGTTCACGTAGCTTTGCGGTCACCCAACCCACCGCTAAACCATAGGCCGTCTCACCCACCACAATCAACAACAGCCGAAGTAGAGCATGATTCACTGAAAAAGTTGTCGACGTAATCGCGGTGGTGGCCAGATGCAGCAAAGTCAATGCGATCGCATCGTTCACCAGCCCCTCGCCTTCGGTGATCGCGGTTAGACGGCGGGGAACTCCTAGACGTTCGGAAATGGCGGTGCTCGCCACCGGATCGGTGGGAGAAACAATTGCGCCGAGAGCAAAGCATTCCGCCCAACTGAGGCCGGGAATGACAGAGTGTGCCACCGTCGCCACCACCGTGCTGGTGACCGCAACAAGCCCTATCGCCAGCGACAAAATTGGACGTAGATTCGACCGAAACTCCTCCCAAGGTAACCGTGTCGCAGAAATATATACCAACGGAGGAAGAAAAACGAGTAGTACCAGCTTGGGATTTAATCCGATCACCGGAAAATTCGGTATGAAGCTAAGGCAGATACCCGCGACAACCATCACAACCGGCTCCGGGATAACCAGTTTTCCCGCAATGAGTGTACAGATCGTGGTCAGCGCAAACAGCGCCAGCAATACCAATAAAATCTGAATCATGAAAATGGCAAACGAGCTTTATGACACCCCTGCGTGCGGATTTCCGCAGCTGCATGCTAATAAGAAGATGCCTATCGAACGGGCGCGGAGCTAGGAGCCTCGCCGATAAATTTCAGTGAGCTATCGGTGAGGGCAATTTCCACACGACGATTCTTAGCACGGTTCTCCGGACTGCTATCCGGGACAACAGGGCTGGTTTTTCCGTAGCCTTTCACGTTAACAATCTGAGGATTGATGCCCGAATGGACAAGATAATCGCGAACAGCGTCGGCGCGTCGAAGTGAGAGCTTCTGGTTGTAATCCGCGCTGCCCGTATCGTCGGTATAGCCGAAAACCGATAGCCCATAGCCTTTCGAGACCAGCAAAACACCGGCAATACGGCTGAGGAGTTCCCGATTTTGCTGATTCAGTTCCGCGCTGTCAAACGGAAATTGAAATGTATTTTCCGGAAGCACCATCACCATCCCATTAGAAGTGCGGCGTGTCTCCACAATCTTGTTCAATGCATCCTTCATCTGATCGAGCTCTTGCTCCCGCTCCTGACGCATACGCTGCATTTCGTTGCGCGCTTCGGCAGCTTGCCGGCTCGCCCGCTGAGCGGCGTTCATCGCTTCGTCACGGCCTGTTTCCGCTTGTTGACGCTGCAGATCAGATTGTTGACGCTGCGCTTCCGCTTGTTGGCGGCCCAAGGCAGCTTGCTCCGCGCGGGACGCTGCATCGTTTGCGCTCACGCTGGCGGCGTTAATTGCAGCCGCTTGTTCTTTCACCAACTTCGTCGCATCGTTCACTTGCGCCGTCAACGTGTCCACCTTTGCATCGGCGGCACGAATGTGCCGGTAGCTGACGTAGCTGAATACTCCCACAGCAATCAGAATAAGTAGGCCCACGATGACGGGGACAGCACGCTTCACGCTTTTATGGTAACGCCGATGGGTTCCCTAGTCTTTCCACTTGATATTGCAACCGATGCTCGGAATCTGCTCCTCGTTTACCGGCCCATCCGCTAGAACAGCATCGATGGCCGCACGAAGATCGCTGCCCGTAACCGGCACCTCATTGCGCGGCCGGCTGCCGTCGAACTGTCCGCGATAAACCAGTTTTTGCTCGTTCCCGAAAAGGAAAAAGTCAGGCGTACACGCCGCGGTGAAGGCGCGCGCTACATCTTGTGATTCGTCGTAGCAATAAGCGAACTTGAAACCGAGCGTCTCTGCCTGTTCCCGAAGTCTTTCAGGAGCGTCATCAGGATAAGCCGAGGCGTCGTTAGAGGAAATAGCGATGATTCCAACAGATTGCGCGTGATAATCCTTACCAAGTTGCGCAAGCTCACGCTCAACATGCCGCACATAAGGGCAGTGGCGGCAAATGAACATCACCAGTAGCGCTTTCTTGTCCGCGTAATCCGAAGGCCTGATCATCTTTCCCGACACGACGCAAGTCAACGAAAAGGACGGCGCCGGGGTTCGGAGCGAAAGCATCGTGGATTCAGTTCTTGCCATGATTCAATCTTAACGACAGATTCATGGAGGCAAATACTAAGGGCGCATCTTTCCTGAAGCACCCTTAGTATCTAAACAATTCGACTACTGGCGTTGGCCGCCGGAAACGACCAGCGCTTGTCCCGTCACCCAACCAGCATCGTCGGATGCAAAAAAGACGGCCGCGCGAGCGATGTCCTCAGGCTTTGCGATACGACCGAGTGGCGTCTTTGCCTCTGTATTCTTCTGGAAATCGCTTCCCATAAAGCCTGCGGTTCCTTCGGTCTCCACCATCCCGGGGTTGATGGAATTTACACGGATTTTTTTTGGTCCTAGCTCTAGAGAAAGCGAAACCGTAATGGCGTCAACCGCTGCTTTGGTAGCGCAATAGACAGATGCAGTGGCAATGGGCATAGGTCCAACAATGGAACTGATATTGATAATCGAACCACCTTCGGAGCCCATCAGCTTCACGGCTTCCTGACTGGTCAGTAGCAGGCCCAACACATTGAGATTGAAATGTTTGTGAAAGTGCTCGGCGGTAATTCCTTCTAGCGGAGCGAAATTATAAATGCCGGCATTATTCACAAGGATGTCCAGCTTTCCGTACGAAGATTTCGTCTCCTCGGCAAGACGCTTAATCTCCTCCGGCTTGGATACATCTGCCTGGATAGCGACGGCCTTGCCGCCTTGCTCGGTAATCCGCTTTACAACTGCATCCGCGCCACTCTTGCTGCTGGCATAGTTAACCACGACCGATGCACCTTCCGCCGCCAGATGCTCAGCGATCGATGCGCCAATTCCTTTAGAAGCTCCAGTGACCAGCGCCACTTTTCCTGTAAGTTTGCTCATGTAATGTCGATTCCTTCGATACGATAGTTAGACAATCATCTAAACGATGTCCGGACGGCGGCGCAGGATGCAGAACGCTTTATTTAGATTTTTTGCAGTTCCGCCAGATAAGCTTCCCAAACATTTCGCTGAAAAACTGCGTCTACAAACTTCCCGCGCCGCGTAATCTCAATCAGTCCCGAAGTTTCCAGTTCCTTCATATGATGAGAGATCGTCGCAGCACTCACGGGGAACTCCGCCCGAAGATCGGCACATCTGGCACAAGGCTGGGCGGCAATATAGCTCAGCATTTCAAAACGGCGCTGGTCGGACAGAACCCGGGAAATATTATGCAGTTCACGCTCCGACAAAGACGGGCGCCTACTTACGTTTTTTAAATCTGCCTGCATTCTTCATTATGCGGAGCCAGGATCGGCCGGCGCTTCACGATAGCCGCCATGGACATCCAGAAGACGCAGCGCCTCACGATATCCATTAAGAGTGCCGACATCCACATAGGACTCCCCGCCGCGGCATGCGCGAACATGGCCGCCCTCGGACAGGTAGGCATTGATCAACGTGCCCAGATACTCATCGTTACGGCTTTTCCAGATATCGTGAAGCTCACGAAACACCGAACCAGGCATCTTCATCGCGCCCCAAATCCATGGAGTATCAGCATCGGCTTGCTTCACACGAACTTCCAGCACGTTATCTTCCTCGTCGGTAGCAACGGCATCGAAACGCTCCGGATGCTCCACAGGAAATAGGAGAAGCGAGAGCACTCCATCGGGAAGTTTGCTCAACGCGGTGTGGGGAAACCAAACGGTGTCGGGCAGCCCGATACAAACATGCTCGTCCAGCGGAATAAGAGGCAAAGCGCGAAAAACTGCGTCGCAAAGCCCGGCCGGACGCTGCTGAACGGCGTAGAAAATAGAGGCCGACAAAGCATGTCCGCCGAAGTAATTCACAATGTCCGACTTGCCAGGTGAAATAACAAAACAGATCTTATCGACGCCGGCGTTCACCATGCGCTCGATTAAATACTCGCTTACAGCGCGAGGGCGTTCTCCCGTTCCGTTGAGAAAGCTGCCGACAGGAAGCAGCTCTTTCGAAAAAGCAAGCGGCTGAATTCGAGTGCCCATTCCGGCCGCCGGAATAATCCCCCACATACTGCTACTTTCGCTCAAGCGCCAGGCCGTGCTCGGCCTCGACGCCACTCTCGTCTTGCGGAGATTCAATCAGGGAGATCAGACGCTTCGCGCGTATCTCCGCCGTGTGGCAATCGAGCGCCCTCTGCTGCGCCCGAGCACCAGTGCGCCGCCAATCGCCGGAGTCTTTCTTCAGCGCCATAACCGTATCCGCGCTTGACCCGGTAATGAAGATCTCTTCGCCAGGCGTAAAGAAGGTGTCGAGCCCCGTCCACCAATCGCTGAGTACGGCCGTGCCGCAAGCGGCCGCTTCAAACAAACGCCCCGAAGGACAAAATCCCATCGCTGCCATGGACAACCGCGTAATATTCAGAGTAAGCGCCGATCCCGAGTAAAACGCAGCGTGTTCGGGAGGAGCAATATGCTCGAAGTGCCGTATGTTCGCCGGCCAACTTTCTGGATGAGGATGCATCGCACCCGCAAGAAGAAATCTCTGTTCCGGCAACTGCTCCGCAGGCGACAAGAACAACTGTTGCAAGCTTGCCTGGCGATCGGCGGAGTAAGTTCCCAAATACGATAGATCGGCCGCAAATCGCGGAGAAGCATCCACGCGATGATGGACGGACGAGTCCACCCATCCGTATAAAGGAGCAACTCGACACGCGCCGAGCTTTGCTTTCAGTTGACTAAGCGCCTCTCCTCCGGTATAACTCAACACGAGATCGAAGCCGCCCAGTCCCTCCGTAGGTAGATAATCTACCTGTTCGCCTTGTTGGAGCCGGCTTAGCGTCACCGGCGTATCCATGTCATAGAAAACCGTTCGCGAAAGATTCGCTTCCAAAACGAGCTTGCATGCTTTCGCTCCATCGGGACAGTACGATGTCACCATTGCCACATCCGCGCCCGCGATTTGCTGCTTCACTTCGGGCAGAATCGCATTCCAATCGCAGTACAGATGCAACGAAGCATAAGGTACGGCTTCTAAATCACGATGGAAGGCATAATAAGGAACGTCCCGCTCAAAAAAATGCACTTCATGTCCTTGGTGATGAAGCGCCCGGAAAAGCCCCCGCAGCAATGTCGCATGTCCATTGCCCCACGCCGAGCTGATTGAAAGGCCGAAAATCACGATTTTCATTCCAGAGATGCGAGTCTAAATAGGATTGTAGATTTCATTCGTATAGAAGGATGCAGGCATCTTGGGATTTGTAACAGTTTGTCTGGGGGACGTCGCTAAGTGAACCTAAACCCCGCCATGGCGATGTGGATTGTCAGCGGCACGGATACTGCTCATCTTCCCCTGGCGATATTGATCGTTTTCGGGGCCGCCAAGCTTTTGGCCGAAGTCGCCGAGCGCCTGGGGCAGCCCGGCATCGTCGGCGAAATCATCGCGGGCATTCTGATTGGCCCCAGCGTGCTCGGCTGGGTGCATCCGGATCACGTACTTTCCGCGCTGGCCGAACTGGGAGTGATGTTTCTTCTATTCCGGGTCGGCTTGGAAATAAAAGCCTCGGAACTGATGAAAGTGGGTGGAACAGCTTTCATCGTCGCGATGCTTGGGGTGGCCGTGCCGCTTGTGCTCGGTGTTTGGGTAATGAAATGGGCCGGCGTCACTACCATCGAGGCTCTCTTTGTCGGTGCGTCCTTGGTGGCAACCAGCGTGGGTATCACCGCCCAGGTCTTAGCCGCGAAGGGATTCCTGCAGGAGCGGTCCAGTAAAGTAATCCTCGCCGCGGCCGTGATCGACGACGTGCTGGGACTGCTGGTGCTCGCCTTTGTCAGTAGCCTGGCCAGAGGAAGAGTCAACTACGTGGAACTCGCCAGTACCGCCATTCTGGCCGGCGGATTTACGGTTCTCATCGCAAAATTCGGAACACCCGCCATGCGCCGCGTTCTTCCTCGTGTTGAACAAAACTTACGAGTTTCAGAAACGCAGTTCAACGTAGCTCTTATTCTTTTGTTCACTCTTTCCGTCTTGGCCGTCAATGTCGGAGTAGCCGCCATCGTCGGTGCGTTTTTGGCCGGCATGGCGCTTTCCGAAACCGTCGGCCCTCGCGTGCACGACCTTGCGCAAGGCATCAACGAACTATTGGTTCCCTTTTTTCTGGCCGGCGTGGGATTGCACATCGACCTATCCTCATTCAAGCATCGCGATACGCTCATTCTCTCCGGAATCATTATTCTAGTCGCAATTTTTAGCAAGCTGATCGGTTGTGGAATCGGTGCCGTGGCGCTCGGAAGATTGGATGCCATTCGCGTCGGAGTCGGCATGATTCCCCGTGGCGAAGTCGGCATGGTCGTGGCGCAACTGGGCTTAGGTCTCGGCGTCATCGACAAGCCGGTGTACGCCATCGTGGTCCTAATGACCGTAGCAACCACCGTAGTCGCGCCCCCCTTGCTGAAGTACGCCTATCGGGGCGCAACACCGGGCATTCGCAGAGAAGAGTTCGAACTAGGATGAACTAGCCAAACGCATCGAACGTACCTCGACGCTACTCTAATAAGTGGAGATGGCCGCAAACGCAAGCACGGACGAAGCACAAATAGCTGGATCGCCACTAAAAACTACGGAAGGCAAAACCGTTTTTACAATTTTGACGGCCATCAGTGTCTGTCATCTGTTGAACGACATGATCCAGTCGCTGATTCCAGCCATCTATCCCATACTAAAGAATTCTTTTCGCCTGAACTTCGAGCAGATCGGACTGATCACTCTTGCTTACCAGCTCACGGCATCGCTCCTGCAACCGATGGTGGGGCTTTATACCGATCATCGGCCCAAGCCCTTTTCCTTGCCGGTGGGAATGAGTTTTTCATTGTCCGGATTGGTCCTGCTTTCAGTGGCGACCACCTTTCCAGCTCTTCTGGTAGCGGCCGCGATGGTGGGTCTGGGCTCGTCGGTCTTTCATCCCGAGTCGTCACGTGTCGCCCGAATGGCGTCGGGAGGACGGCATGGCTTGGCGCAATCCATTTTTCAAGTGGGTGGAAATGCGGGTACCTCGCTGGGGCCGTTGCTGGCCGCGTTCATTGTTCTTCCACGAGGTCAACACAGCATCGCCTGGTTCTCGGCGGCTGCGCTATTGGCAATGATAATCCTCGTCTACGTAGGCTTCTGGTATCGCTCCCATTACGCCTCCAAGGTGAAGCTGAAAACAAGACACGAGCGGAACGTTCCGCTGCTTTCCTCCAGAAAAGTGGCCCTGTCTCTCACCATCTTGATCGCCTTGGTATTTTCAAAGTACTTCTACCTGGCGAGCTTGACCAGCTATTACACTTTCTACCTGATACACAAATTTCACATTGGCGTACAAAGCTCACAGATTTACCTGTTCCTCTTTCTCGGCGCTGTTGCCGCCGGTACTGTCGTGGGAGGTCCCATTGGCGACCGTATCGGACGCAAGTATGTCATCTGGTGTTCTATCTTGGGCGTGCTTCCTTTTACGCTAGCCTTGCCTTATGCCAATTTGCTTTGGACCGCTATACTGAGCATTATCATCGGCTTTATTCTCGCGTCCGCCTTCACGGCCATTCTGGTTTACGCCCAAGAGCTGCTTCCTGGCAAAGTAGGCATGGTGTCGGGCCTGTTTTTCGGCTTCGCCTTCGGCATGGGTGGCATTGGCGCGGCGATTTTAGGCAGGCTAGCCGATATAACCAGCATCGACTTCGTGTATCACCTTTGTTCTTATTTACCACTGATCGGACTTCTTACCGCGTTTCTGCCAAACCTGGAAAAGTTGGGCGTCGATAAGCCGGGGAAAACGGCTTAGCTCTCATAATGAAGTTCTTATTACAACCGGTAGCCCATCGTTATCGGGGCTGGATGGACCGCTGGGAAAACGATCTCTGTTTCCGTTCCAGCGATCGCATCGTCAGGCCCTTCGAATATGGATTGGAGTGGACGCGGAACTGGCCTTGCGCCCGCAATTTCCCCTACGATGAAACAACCGATCCTGTCGAATACCTGATCCGCCTGAATGAGCTCGCCATCGCGAATAGCGATGAGTTTTTCGATTACGAAGTCCCATCGTCCTATCGATTGAAAGATAGTTGGCTTCAGTTCACTTCGCCTGTGGACACGCCTTTTGCGGAAAACAACCTGGTACGCGCCCTCTGGTTTCCCGCGCGCAACGCCAATGGCCGTGCAGTGGTTGTGCTGCCTCACTGGAACTCTCGACTGCCCCAACAAAATGCTCTTTGCGCCGGTTTGCAGCGCCTTGGCATTTCCGCCCTTCGGCTCAGTCTGCCATACCACGACGAGCGCATGCCGGCCGGTCTGAACCGCGCCGATTACGCCGTCTCCTCGAATATCGCCCGCACTATCGACGCCACGCGCCAGGCTGTCATCGATGCACGCGCCTGCGTCGATTGGCTTCAGCAACAGGGCTTTCAACGCTTAGGCATCATTGGCACAAGCCTAGGCTCTTGCTATGCCTTTCTAGCGGCCGCCCACGATGCCCGCTTCAAGGTGAACGTCTTCAATCACTGCTCCACTTACTTCGCCGATCCTGTTTGGGAAGGCCTCTCCAGCCGCCACATTCGCGACAGCATGGAAGGAGTGATCGATCTTCCCACGCTTCGCAAGCTATGGCTCTGCATCAGTCCGCCCAGCTATTGGGACCATCAATTTACAGAAAAGAAAAACCTATCCAAGTTCATCTACACTCGCTACGACACTACTTTTCCCTTGCATCTTTCGCGCGAGGTCATTCAGGGCGCACAGACGCGGAAGTGGAACTTTCGCGCGAAGGAACTGCTCTGCGGTCACTACACCATGGGCGAATTTCCATTCAAGTACATCACCGGGTATGAGATCTGCTCGTTTCTCCGGCGCAATCTCTAGGCCGGTACCTGCTCGGATTCTTTCGCTTGTTTTGCCAAATACCGTTTTCTGCTTTCGGTAATTACTTGATGAGCAGCGTCCACATCACGCCAGCCGCCCATCACCATGGTCGTGCCCTCCAGCTCCTTATAGATGCTGAAGAAGTGTTCGATTTCAGCCAGCCGATGCTGGTTCACATTCTCCAACCGGTGAAGCTGGTCGTGCCGCGGATCATGGACATGCGCCGCCAGTATTTTGTGGTCACGCTTGGTCCCGTCCAGCATGTCGAGCACAGCCACCGGGCGCACGTACAGCAGGCATCCGGTAAAGCTAGGAGTGTTCGCCATGCACAGAACATCTAACGGGTCGCCATCGACGGCGACAGTCCCCGGCAAGAAGCCGTAGTCGCCGGGATAGTGCAGTGGAGAGTACAAGGACCGCGCTAACCGGAAAAGCTTTAACTGGGGATCGAACTCGTACTTATTGCTCGATTCCTTTGGAATTTCCACCACCATCCGCACCTCTTTGGGCGTATTAGGCCCTGGATCGGGATCGAAATCGTAAAGCATGTGCCGATCCTAACAAATCGTTTCCATTCGCTATTCTAGAAAAGAAGTTAAGAACTTAAATATTTTGCCCCGGGCTGTTGCAAAATAGTTGGGGGCTGCATCGAAGCATGTAGGTGCCGGGCAGAATTGTGGCTTGGACAAAACTGATGAATGGTGAACGTGAATATCTTTAAACTTCTCTCTCTGCTCTGCATGGGCTCACTAGTATTCCTTTTACCGGTGGCCTGGGGACAACAGTCTGGCGGGGGCGGAACCGGCGGTACGACGGGTGCTTCGATGAGTGGAGCCGGCGCATCGTCCAGCTCCGGATCGCAAGCGAGTACTTCTGGTTCGGGCGCAACATCCGGCAGTTCGTCGGGCGGCGGCGGGGGAGGAGGAGCGCAGCAACTTAGCGCGCAGTATCAAGCCAGCGTACCGGAAGGTACCGCCACTTCAACACCTATTCCCTTAAGCCTTGAAGAAGCGATTACCCGCGGCCTGCGAAACAACCTCGGTTTGCTCACCAATCAGCAAGCAGGACGCCAAAGCCGCGCCCAGCGTCTCCAATCATTGAGTGCACTGCTCCCGAATGTTAATGGACAAGTAAACGCGACGGAGCAGCAGATCAATTTGGCCGCGCAAGGATTCAATGTCAGCATTCCTCCCAGTGCGGGATTCCGCATTCCGACAATCGTCGGGCCATACAACTATGAAAGTGCCCGCGCCAATGCCACCCTTCCTATCTTCAACTGGAGCAACATCAGCAGCTTTCGTTCTTCCAAGCAGAGCGTGAAGGCCTCGCTACTCGACATTAAGAATGCGCGGGACCTGGTGGTTGTGGCCGTGGGTTATGGATATCTGCAGATTATCGAGGACGCCGCCCGCGTAGTCGCCACCAAGGCCGAGATCGAGTCCGACAATGCCGTTTATGTAAATGCCTCCCGCCGTCACGATGCGGGGGTGGCGACCGCCATCGACGTCACTCGCTCGCTGGTGGAGCTGAAGCAACGACAGCAGGCGCTGGTTGCTCAACAAAATCAATTTGCTAAGGATAAGCTTTTGCTTGGCCGCACCATCGGGCTGCCGCTTGGCCAGGATTTTAATGTCACCGACCCTTCACCTAACGTTCCCCTGACGGCTATCTCGCTCCCAGAGGCTCTCAACAAAGCCTATGCCAGCCGACCGGATTACCAAGCCGCGAAAGCACGCGTGAAGGCGGCGGAGTTTACCTTAGGCAGCTCGAAAGCGGAGCGTTATCCTACCCTGCAAGCCCAAGGCTACTATGGCGTCGACGGCTTACAACTCTTCACAAATTCTCACGGAGTGTTTCAAGCGATGGGCGGCGTTTCATTCAATATTTTTGATGGCGGCCGCATCCGGGGCGATATATTACAGAGCAATGCGCAACTGGTCAATGCAAGAAACGATTTGGGAAACCTTCGTGGTCAAATCGACAATGACGTTCGCTCCGCGCTGCTCGATCTACAGTCGGCACGCGATCAGGTGAACGTAGCCCAAAGCAATGTCGTTCTTGCCAACCAAACACTAACCCAGTCACGCGACCGTTTTGCCGCCGGCGTTACAAACACGGTCGAAGTTGTCCAATCGCAGCAGACCGTGGCCGATGCCAACGACAATTTGATCTCAGCTCAATATCAGCTCAATGTCGGTAAAGTCGAACTGGCGCGCGCACTAGGCGTCGCGGAAGAAGGCATCAAGAACTACTTCAGTCATCGGCAGCCCTAGCAATAAACGGCTTCGATGAAGCGCCACTTATTGAAGCGCGCGTTTTAACTGGCTGACAAGCTTCTGGGCTATCTGCCGTTCGCCGCCGTGCCGTAAATTTAAAAACGCCTTATCTTTGTCGTTGGCGCTTCCCGACCAAAGCACTATCTTGTGCGACGGATCCACCATATTGATCGTGCCGGTGGAGCGGGTATCTGAACTTTCAAGAATTGCATCGGCTTGGGAGCGCTCCAACACGATTGTGAAATAGCTGCCAAGTTTTTGCGAGATCGCCGAGCGAAGATAATTATCGAGGCCGTTAGGCATCTTCTCGATATACAACTTCCGCACATCGCGCAGTGTCGTCACCGATTTACCTCCATCCTCGCCCGGATGCGCGGAGACAATCGGCGGGTAGGAAAGCACCGCCGCCACGGTCAGAAGTGTCACCGTACGCGCGCAAATTTTGAAGAATGAGGAGATTTGAAGCGTTGAGTTCATAGAAGTAGTAGTGTAAAACATTTCCTAGGCAAGCTGCGGACGCCTACTTCTCCAGATAAAAATTACCCACGAATAAAGCGTCTATCCCCGACGAGTAGAAGCTACGTACAGCATCGCGCGGCGTACACACCAAAGGATCGCCAAAAAGGTTGAAGCTGGTGTTGTATAGCACCGGCAGCCCGGTAGCTTTTCCCGTTGCCGTAAGCAGCGCATGGTACTGCGGATTTTCATCGCGATCTACGGTTTGTACGCGAATGAAAGAGTCTCCCAACAAAGCTGCTGCAAAGGTGTTGCGATGTTTGGGGAGCACCCGGCCCACGGTGGCAAGCCAGCGTGCGTTAGAGTTCACTTCAAAGTATTCACCGGCGGCCTCGATAGGAACAGAAGCCGCGAACTTTCGAAAACCCTCGCGACGTTTGATATAAACATTTAAATTCTCGGTGGAGTAAGGATCTAACGGTGAAGCAAGAATGCTCCGGTTGCCAAGCGCGCGAGGACCGAACTCCATGCGCCCTTGCATCCAAGCGACGATCTTAAACTCGTTCAGCACGCGAACAGCCCGCTCGATCAGTTCGCCGTCGGTCAACAAGTATTGAAAGCGCAATTTGCAATTTTCAAGCACCTGTTTGACCTCCATCGGCTCGTAAGAAGGTCCTAAGCAAAGAGTGTTCAACGGTATGCGGGTTTGTTCGTGGTACACGCCATGCCAAGCATGGAACGCGGCGCCTAAGGCAGTGCCTGCATTACCTGCTACCGGCTGCACAAACACATTGGCAAATGTTTGCTCCAGCGATCGCACTAGAAAAGCATTCAGCGCCAACCCGCCCGCGACGCACACGTTCGTTGCTTCTCCCAGCATGGACCCGACGCTCCGGTTAACTGCGGATTGCAGGCTCGCTGCCAGGTTGGCCCGCTGGATCGGGGAGATCGCTTCCCCAGCTTTCAACCCCACCGATTCATAAAAACGATTACTGAATCCGCCTTGTGTTAAACGGTCGGCATCGAAGAATGTTCTATCGATTTGCGGCCAGCCGGCATTTCCTTTATGGAGAATTTTTTCGAAAGTCTTTTCATGCTCGGGGTGGCCTGAAGCGGCGAGCCATTGCACCTTATGCTCATCGGCTCGTGCTTCGAATCCTAGGAGCTCCGTGGCGCGATTGAATAAGTCTCCGAGTGAATCGGGAAAGTACAGTTCGCGAAGTGGGGAGAGTTGATTATCCTTGGCCTCAAACAACACCGCCGATCGAAAGTCCCCTGCTCGGTCGACACTCAATACCGAAGCGTTGTCGAATGGCGAGGCGTAGTAGGCCGAGGCAGCGTGCGCCAGATGATGCTCCACCACAACAATCTCGCTCTCAGGGAAACGCGCTCGCAGCTCCAACTGCGCGTTGCTCTCCGGACCCGGCGCAAAGGGCCGCGCAATCGCCACGCAGCCGATGTCTTGCGTCTTCACGCTCGCCGTCTGCAAGGCCAGTCGTAGAGCTTCTTCGGGGAAAGTGCCTGGACGGTCGCCGCGCGAAACTTTCGCTTGTTCCACTGCGGAAGCGATCTGCCCGTTTTTGATAACGCAACACGCTCCGCTACCCGACAAACCACCCAAACCTACAATAATCTTGGACACCCGCTATACCCGCCGCAGCCGTTCCACGACACGATCACGGCCCAGACAGCCGAATATCGCAAAGGCGCTAGGGCCGACGGGCTGTCCCGTCAGCGCCGCCCGGCTTGCATTGATCAGTAAACCGGCTTTCACGCCGCGCTCTTCCGCCAACTTTCGTAGATCCGCCTCTGCGCTGCCTTCGTCGAACTCCGGGTTGGCCGCGATCCGCTCGCCCAATTCCCGCAGCAGCTCACGAGCTCCGGCAGCGTTCAATTTCTCGAGCGCTTGCGGCTCCATGGGAAAGTCGTCCGCAAAATAAGCGCGCCCCTTGGAGGCGAAGTCGAGCAGCGTCAAAAAACGAGAACGAATTATGTCCACTACCTTCTCAAATTGAGCGGCGTCATCCCCAGGCGTTAACCCTGCCGTTAAAAGTTGTTGACGCACCATCGGGGCTAGATCCTTCACCGCCATCGATCGCAGATGTTGCGAGTTCAACCACAGCGCCTTCGGATCGATGGGGTCGGCATCGCTGAAATTCACCACCGCGTTACTGCGATTCACGCCCTCGAAGTTGAACGCGCTCGTCAACTCTTGAAGCGTCATCTGTTCGCGGTTATCTTTGGGCGACCAACCCAATAAACATAGAAAATTGATGTAAGCAAGAGGCAAAAAGCCGTTGTCCCGATAGGTGGTTACGCTCACTACCGGGCCATGCTTACGCTTGGAAAGCTTCGCTCCATCCGGTGCAATCAGCAGCGGTAAATGCGCAAAGTGTGGCGTCGTACCGCCTGCGCCCTCGAATAACAAAATGTGCTTGAAGGTATTCGACAGATGATCTTGTCCCCGAACGACATGGGTAATCTTCAGGTCGATATCGTCGGCACAAGATGCTAGATGATAGGTGGGCATCCCATTGCTCCGCAACAAGGCAAAGTCTTCAATATCGGCGGTCGACTTCGATTGCGGGCCATACACCTCGTCCTCGAAAGTAACCGGATAAGGCGGGTCCCGCCGGACGCGGAACCGAATCACAAACGGCTCGCCCGCGGCCGCTCTGGCATGGCTGTCCGCCTCCGGCATCCCTCGCATTTCAGGGTTGAATAACCAGGGACCCTCGGCATGCGGCTTTTCCTCTACCTCCGTCGATGCCGGAGTGAAATCACGATACGCCAGCCCCTTCTCCAGCAGATCGTAAGCGAGTTTGCGATGCAGCTCAAGCCGTTCCGATTGTCGATAAAACTCATCCCATGTCAGCCCCAGCCAGTCAAGGCCTTCGTAAATAGAGTTAAGCGACGCCTCCGTATTCCGCTCGACATCCGTATCGTCGATGCGCAGAATCATGGTGCCGCCATGCCTGCGCACATACAGCCAATTGAAAATAAACGTGCGCGCGCTGCCAATGTGTAAGTAGCCGGTTGGCGACGGCGCGAAACGAGCCCGAATCATGAAGCTTCAGTGTACGAAAACTTCCCGTTCGCACTCAAAAGAACGGCTCATGTGTTCGAGAGTACCCATCGGCTTGGGGAACACTTCGCCACCGATCAGCTCGCGCTCCGGTTTCAAATTCAGCTTCAGGCATTCGGCTAATGAGACTTGCGCGGCAACCGGCATCTTTCTATTAGCCATCTATCCTAAACTCGCCGATAGAGCTCTGCAAATTGTTCGATGGTGAGTTGCTCGGCGCGTAGTCCGGCTTCAGGCCAATCGTCGATTATCCGCGCGTAAAAAGGCCGCAGATTATTCCGCAGCGTTTTGCGCTTCTGCGCGAAGCAGCGGCCCACGAAAGTCAGCAGAGGCTTTATATTCGGTGGAGGCAACGGTCTACGCAGCAGACGAACGGCGGCGGAATGGACCTTCGGAGGCGGCGAGAATGCCTCAGGCGGCACCTTCACCACCAACTCGACCTCGCATTGCAGCCTTACGGCAACGGTAAGAAATCCATACGCGCGCGAACCCGGTTCGGCCAGCAATCGTTCGGCGACTTCCCACTGCATCAGAAGCGTGGCGGATGAAAACCGCTCGTCCAGCTCCAGAAATTTATTAATAATCGGGGACGTAATGTAGTACGGCAAATTGCCCACTACCGCTGCCGCGCCCCATTGGCTTAGGTCGATGGAAAGAACGTCGGCTTCATGGACGTGCAGCTTCGATTCCTGCTGGAACTTATTCCGCATATGATTAGCCAGCGCGGTGTCCAACTCGATAGCATGTAGCTCATCGGTGCGCGGCAGCAGATGCCGCGTTAACGAGCCGCGCCCTGGGCCGATCTCCACGGTGCGAGAAATATGGCTGCCACAAGCCGCTAACGCTAAACGCTCCAGAATCGCATCCCGAATCAGAAAGTGTTGCCCAAGTCGACGCGGCACGCTTCAGTTTAGAACGCAAGCTTCATCTCACATTTGCAAGGATTGAAACTGTGCAGATTATCGCTTTCTTGATTGCCTTGATCCAGGGCTCGATGACTCCCATCCAAGCCGGTGCAACTTCCGGCCTTAGAGCTTCCACCGGCGCAACCATTTTCGCCACCGGCTTTGTTTACGTTTCCGGACTATGCGCCGTGTTGATCGTTCAATTATTTGTCCGGGAAGGCTGGCCGACGTACGCGAAGTTTGCCCACACGCCTTGGTGGGCTTGGACCGGCGGCGTCCTCAGCATTGTCTCCACTATGGCCGCGGCACAGTTTGCGCAAAAGTTGGGCTCGGGTGTTTTCACTGGGCTTAGCGTTACTGCCGCACTAACAGCATCGATTCTGCTGGATAACTTCGGACTGGTTGGATTCGAAACCCATCCCGTCTCGGGGCTACGCATTCTTGGCGGTGGGCTGATGATAACCGGGCTTTGGCTGGTCGCTAAATTTTGACAGGTGAAACGCAGGCGTTGTTTTCCGACTGCCGTTGCCTAAGGCAAACGGCTCGGAAAGCGACAAATGCCGCGAGTAGTAGCGCCGATCCGGAATAATATCGCGATTGAGATCTTCGAACAATCGTGATTCCATCACGCTAATCAAAGACTCCCAATGGAAGTCGGAAGCACCGCTCAAGTACGGCGAATAAATAATTCGCCGTCCGGTCCGGATAGCGTAAGCACCCGCCCAGGCACCCAAAAAAGGCAGCGTCGCGCGCGGGGGAAGCTGCTCCAGCAAGTCCACCAGAAACGCCGCTCGCATCACAGCAAACTGCACGGAAACAGCGCTGACCGACCGCTGCTTCCACACCTGCGTGAAATAGCCAGGATCGAGCACGGAACGTCCGGCATTGGGCGAACAACGAACATCTCCCACGCCGAAGTGATCCCCGGCTTCGGTAATCACGCCGGCACTATTGCGAATTCGTCCACCGATCATCACTGTATCGGGATGCAGCTCAAACAGTCCCATCGTCTCCGAATACCAGTCCAGATGATCGATACGAATGTTGTCGCTGCAGAAATGAACAAAGCCGTCTTGCAGCGTCAAGCGGTTAGCCAACGAAAGCAAGTCGGCCGGTTCGCAATTAGGGGCGTCGGTTTTCACGACCACCGGCGCGACCGGGTTCTGGTCTTCGCGATCGCGTACAAAACGCCAATGGGCCATGCCGCCCAGTAAAGGACTGTGCTCGATTTTGAACTTTGAGCGGTCCGGCCTGGCGTCTAAGAAGCGCTGCAGCACCGCCCGTTGCGACGAATGGATGTAGGGCTTTGTCGCTGCATCGTCGGCGGTGGATTGCGCATGCACGCGCCAAGCATACAGGACTTCCGGAATGTGCACGGCACGATGGCCGGCCACCAAGAAACGCACGAACAGATCCCAGTCGGGACTGCCCTCGGTTTGCTCATCGCTATAGGCGCCAAGCTCCAGCGCTTTCGCGCGATCAATCACTCCTAGATGGGCAATATACGCGGAGTTCAACAGCAATACCGGGTCCCAATCCGGTTTTAGATAAGGCTGAACAAACTTTGATCCCGCGATTTTGTCTTCGTCTGTGTAAAGCAGCGGCGGATAACCTGTTTCTTCAATCCAACAGGTGATCACCTGGAATGCGTCGGGATATAGGTAGTCATCCGCATCCACCGGCAGCACGTAGCGCCCGCTTGCCGCCTCCAAGCAAAGCCGCAGGCCGCGCGTGATGCCGATGTTTGTCTTTGAACTGACGATCTTGATCCAGGGAAACTTTCGGAGCTCTCCCAGACAAGAAAGTAGAGCCTGATTTTTACAGCCATTGTCGAGAATTACCCACTCGCATGTGCCGCTGGAGTTCTGCGCAACGATAAGTTCGGCTAACGTCCTCAGGTATTTTACCGGGCTTCCGTTCCAAACGGGCGTCAGGACCGACAAAAGGCCCGGTTGTAGTTTCTTCTTGTAGATACCGGCGCGATCGTGAAATCGAACAGCCCGCCAATTCTGATAGGCCTTTGTTTCGCGATTCGGCAGCCAACTCTCTGCCTGACGGCGCAGCACTCCCTTGACATATGCCGGTAGACTACGGCGAAAGCGCCGCCAACCGGCTTGTAGGGACGGCTCTGCGTGCAGCGTCATTTCACGCATTCCTTCGCTCCGTCATCCCCTGCAAACCTGAACCGGTTTTCCTGCATTCGCGCATGTTGCCGAGACTGCCAGTATAGCGGCTTTGTTTGCAAAGCCGCAGTTGCTATCGTCTAGAAGATGGCCAGTCCTCGCCAGCAGATATTAACCGAAACACAACCGTCGTCCGTTGAGCGAGAACTGAGACGGCTGGAATCGGAGTTGCAAGCGATGCAACAGCAAGTCACCAATCTTCTCAACTTGCTGGAGAAGCAGCAGGCTCGTTTAAATGCGCAGGAAACGTCGGTTGCCCGTCTCGACCGCATCTTAATGGAAATTTTGACCGGCCGGACTTGGCGAGCACTGCGCTTTGCCGGCGAGGTGGCCAAAAAAGTTCTTCCCTCGCGTGTTGCCGCCCACTCGCTTTTGAAACAAAGTACCGCAACCGAGGCCGGTAAGCGAACAAAATCCCATCTGGTCTGTGACGACCCCAAACAAAACGACACGCGGCCGCGCGGCGGAAAGGTTGTCGTCCGGGGATGGTGTCTGGCGGAAGGGGATGTCGATCACGTCGAGATACAACTGGGCGATCTGCCGGTTGTTCGAGCGAAAGCCAATATTCCTCGCCCCGATGTGAAGAAAAGGCATCCCGAACTCGATTCGCAGGGGCGCGCCGGCTTTCAGATTGACCTTGATACCGGATCGGTGGCAAATGGGAGGCACACCATCGCGATTCGCCTGATATCGAGAGGCGTTTCCATTCGCGAAACGGAGACTTCCGTGGTCATCGATCACGAAACAGGCTTTGCTTCGCCATATGAGCAATGGATTCAGGAATTCGAAAAGCCGAGCGACGAGATCATTCAGCTCAAGCTGCCCAATCTAAAACGGCAGCCGCTAATCAGCGTGGTTATGCCGGTCTACAACACCGTCGAATCGGAGTTGACTTGCGCCATTCAATCCGTTGTCGATCAGTGGTATCCATACTGGGAGCTTTGCATTGCCGACGATTGCTCCTCGAAGCCTGAAGTGAAGCGTATCCTGGACAAGTTTGCCGCACAGACGTCGACTATCAAAGTAAATTACCGCTCGGAGCAAGGCGGCATCTCCGCCGCCTCCAATACAGCTCTGGAGATGGCGACAGGTGAGTACGTTTGCTTTCTCGATCATGACGATACGCTGGCTTCACATGCGCTGGCTTATGTTTGCGAAGCGCTCGACCATCATCCCGGGGCCGATTTTCTCTACAGCGACGAGGACAAGCTCGACAGTCGCGGTAATCGAATCGAGCCTTTCTTCAAACCGAAGTGGTCGCCCGATTTGCTTGCTTCCGAAAACTACATTGCGCATCTTAGCATGATCCGCCGTGACTTGTTGGACGAGGCGGGAGGATTTCGTTCTGCTTTCGACGGCAGCCAGGATTACGATCTGATTTTGCGCGCGACGGAGAAGGCGTCGGAGATCGTGCATATTCCGCGTGTGCTTTATCACTGGCGCGCCGGCGCGGCATCCACGGCGACCACGCTCGAAAACAAGAGCTATACCGTAAGCGCCGCAGAGCGGGCCCTTGCCGAACATTGCGCGCGAGTTGCAGCGCAGGCAACTGTAGAACCGGGAAACGTCATGGGCCGCTGGCGTGTTCGCTATCCGGTCAAAGACGAAACGCGCGTCAGCATCATCATCGCCTCGGGCGGCAAAGTCGACGTGCTGCGCGCTAGTCTTCAAAGCATTTTCGCGAAAACCACCTATCCCAATTACGAGGTCGTGGTCATCGACAACAGTAAGCATGGCGAGATCCAAAAGCTTGTCTCCGGCTTCGATAGCGGACTGAACACGCTGCGTTACATCGATTGGCGGAACAAACGCTTCAACTACTCGGAGATCAATAATGTTGCTGCCCGCACCTGCGAATCTTCGGTGCTGCTCTTTCTGAATGACGACACATCGGTGATTGCGCCCGGTTGGCTGGAGGCCATGGTGGAACTAGCCGTTCGTCCCGAAGTAGGGGTGGTTGGGGCGAAATTACTGTATCCCGATGGACGCATCCAGCACGCCGGGGTCGTGATGGGGTTGTACGATAATTGCGGCCATGCTTTCAAGGGAATGGATGGCGGACAGAGCCATTACTTTGACTTTTCCGAAGTGATCCGCAACGTGAGCGCCATCACGGGGGCCTGCCTGATGACGAGAGCGGATGTTTTTTGGCAGGCCGATGGGTTCGATGAACAGACGTTTGCCGTGGCGTTCAACGATATCGATCTTTCTTTAAAGATCGGCAGCCTGGGATATCGCCTCCTTTATACGCCGCATGCGGTGCTGACTCATTATGAGGCGTTTTCGAAAACGTCCAAAGATTTGGTTCCTCATCCGGAAGAGGTGGAGGCGATGCGCCGCAAGTGGGGCACAACCATTGCCGCCGATCCGTACTACAGCCCCAATCTCACCCGCAACGACGAAGACTACGCGCTGAGAACATTGTCATAACTTCCCTACGTTACTATTAGCGGTTGTAAGCACCTTCGAGGAGGTTCCATGAAAGGTCTTGTTTCTGGTCTACTTTTGCTCGTCTTCGTTAGCCGTGCGCAGCCGCAAAACGAGCCTGTTCGCCCGCTGGTTACCCAACAAATCGATAATAGCCGGACGATTACGCAACCTAGCGCCACCCATCCGTTGGCGCGCCCAGAGTTCCAGATAGGCGAGGCTCCCGGCGATCTGCCGATGGAACACATGATGTTGGTACTGAAGCGCAGCCCGCAGCAAGAAGCGACTTTGCAAACACTTCTGCAGACTCAGCAGGACAAATCGTCTCCGCAATATCATCGATGGTTGCAGCCCCAAGAGTTTGGGCGGCAGTTCGGCCCCTCCGACGATGATCTGCAAAGGATTTCAAGCTGGCTAGAGTCGCAAGGCTTTCAGATTGGGCAGGTGTCGGCCGGGCGCACCACTATAGAGTTTTCAGGAGTGGCAAGCCAGGTACAGCAGGCATTCCATACCGCCATTCGCAAGTATTCCATTAACGGCCAGGAGCACTGGGCTAATTCGTCCGATCCGCAAATTCCGGCCGCTTTGGAACCGGCAGTGGCGGGAGTGGCATCGCTAAACGACTTTCTTTCCCAGCCTCAGGTAAAAATGAGCGATCAAAGGGTGACCCGCTCGGAAGCTCCGGGCTTTGCGCCGCAACTTACTTCCGGTGGCGCGCATGCTCTTGCTCCAGCCGACTTTGGAGTGATTTACAATATCAATCCGCTCTACCAGGCAGGACTGAACGGCAGCGGAACAACCATTGCGGTACTCGGCCGGTCGAATTTCAAGATGCAGGATGTGCAGGATTTTCGCAGGGTGTTTGGATTGCCTTCGAATGCTCCGCAGATCGTCTTGAACGGCAGCGATCCTGGTGACCTGGGCGGCAGTGAAGGAGCTGAGGCGGTGCTGGATGTTTCCTGGGCGGGGGCGATCGCGCCGTCCGCCACGGTGAAGTTTATTCTCTCGGCTTCCACAAACACTACTGACGGCGTTGACCTATCGGCACAGTATGCCATCAATAACAACTTAGCCAACGTCATCACGGAGAGCTTTGCCGGATGCGAAGCGCAATACTCGCAAGCCGAAGCCACGGCGCATGCGTCACTTGCGCAACAAGCGGCAGCGCAAGGTATCACCTATATCGTGTCTTCTGGAGATACGGGATCGGCGGGTTGTGATGTACCTACGTCGCGCAACGCAACGGGTCCAGCCTCGGTGAACATACTGGCGTCCAACCCTTACACGGTGGCGGTAGGCGGAACTGTATTCAACGAAAACGGCAATGGCGGATATTGGGGAGCGCAGAACGGCTCTGGCTTGGGGTCGGCTCGTTCGTACATTCCCGAGAATGTGTGGAATGCAAGCTGCGATCAATTTACTTGCGGAATGAACGCTAGCTTGTGGGCCGGCGGAGGCGGGCGCAGCAACTTCTATTCGAAGCCTTCCTGGCAGGCGGGAGCACCAGGTATTCCGAGCGATGGCGCGCGCGATCTTCCGGACGTTTCGTTCACGGCAGCCGCCAATAACGATCCCTATTTGCTTTGTCTCAACGGCTCCTGCGGCGCCAACAGCAGCGGCTCGGTTTCATTTGCGGCGATCGGCGGAACATCGGCTTCCGCTCCGGCATTCGCGGGCATCATGGCATTAGTAAATCAGAAGACCAACTCCCGGCAGGGACAGGCGAACTACGTGCTTTACCGCTTAGCGGCGAGTCAAGACTATTCGCGGTGCAACGGATCGAATACTGCGGGGCTGCCGTCCAGTAATTGCATCTTTCAAGACGTAACAGTAGGCACGAATGCCGTCCCGGGGCAAGCGGGATACCAGGCCGGCTACGGGTACGATCTAGCGACAGGGTTGGGCTCCATCAACGCCGCGAATCTGGTGAATCAATGGAGCGGTTCGTCCGGCTTTACCGCTTCCTACTACACCGTTGTGAATCGGGGAAGCGGAAAAGTGCTTGCCGTGCAAAACCAAGCTACTAACGACGGCGCAGCCATCGATCAAGAAGACTTCTGGAATGGTTCCGGCCAAGAATGGCAGCTTGTTCCGGCCGATTCCGTTTACTACCGAATCATCAGCAAGAATAGCGGGAAAGCGCTCGATGTAAACGATGTGTCTCTTGCCAACGGAGCCAAGGTCCAGCAATGGAGTTATTGGGGCGGCCCCAACCAGCAATGGCGGTTGATTCCTACCGATTCCGGTTATTACCGGATTGTCAGCAAGAACAGCGGCAAAGTGCTGGACGTAACAAATCGCAGCACCGATAGTGGAGCGAGCATTCAGCAGTGGGATTTTGCGGGCGGCGCGAATCAACAGTGGCAACTGAATCCGGTGCAGTAAGTGTTCGGATTCGGACGATTGAATCCCAAGTTCGGACAGTTGCGTTGATCGACCGTATCGTAAGTGTTTGATTTTTCGTAGGCGTAATCGTGGCCAGTAAACTGCAATAGTACTGGCCATGAACGCTGCTCTTCGGTATGCTTTGCGGAGTCTTCGACGGACTCCTGGATTTACGGCGCTGGCCATTGCGATATTGACGCTGGGTATCGGCGCAACGACCGCCATGTTCAGCATCACGAACACGGTGTTGTTCAAGCCTTTGCAGTATCGCGATCCGGGGCAGTTGGCGTCGTTGATGATTCGCGTGCCTGCATTTGAACAATGGGCCGCGAAGGTGCCGTTAAATGCCTATCAATATCAGTTTTTCAAACAGCACAGCGGCACACTGAGACAGATCGCTTTAATTGGACCGAGTAGCGGGATACTTTCTGGGGTGGGTAAGCCAACTGCGGTTCAAGGAGTTCGAGTGACGCCGGATCTGTTTGATCTGCTTGGGGTTCAGCCACGCTTCGGTCGCGGATTTCTACCACAAGAGGCCGAAGAGGGAAATAATCAGGTGGTGGTCTTAAGCGACGTGCTCTGGCATCATCAGTTCAATGCCGATCCGCATGTTCTAGGACGCAAGATTCGCCTGGACAGTCGAGAGTATCAAGTAGTCGGTATCACTGCTCCCGATTTTCCTTTTCCAGGTGGACGTCAACTCTGTGATATCGAACCCCTGCCCGAGCAAGCCCAGTATTGGATACCGCTTGCGTTCACTAAAGCTGATCTGGCGGCGACACAGGGCGATATGAACTACATGGGCTTGGTTCGTCTGATGCCAGGCCTCTCGATAGAACAGGTATCCGCGGAGTTGACGGCGAACATGCAAGAGATCGTCAAAGGATTGCCCCATGCCGTTCCGATGTATCCAGTACTGGAACCATTACGTGTATCGTTGACCAGCGGAGTTCGGCAACCCTTGCTGTTTCTCTTCAGCGCGGTTGCGCTGGTGTTGCTGATCGTCTGCATTAACCTGATGAACCTAACGCTGGTGCGGGCTACGGCAAGAAGGCGCGAGTGGGCGGTGCGACTAGCAATGGGAGCGGGGTTGCGGCAATTGATCCGGGACGCATTAGCGGAAAGCTTCGTCCTTTCGATCGCCGGGGGGCTTTCGGGTTCCATTCTGGCGGCTTGGTTGTTGGCTCTAGTGCGCACAACAGCGCCATTCGGATTGCCGCGAGTAGACGAACTTCATATCAACCCCGAGGTTTTGGCGTTTGCGCTTGGAGCGTCTATTTTCAGCGCGGTTTTCTTCGGCCTTTGGCCCGCTTGGCGCAGCACCAAGATCGATCCGCAGGAAACGCTTCAGTCATCCGGACGAACAATCACGGAGGGAAGAAAGGGCCACCGGCTTGGCCGAACACTAGTCGCGGCGGAAGTGGCCTTGAGCGTCGTAGTTCTGCTGGGCACAGGGCTTCTCATTCATAGCTTTGTCCGCGTTCTTCAAGTAAACCCCGGCGTTCGAGTCCAACACTTAATGGTTGCCGGATTACAGTTGCCGCCGAATGAGTATAAGGCGGATCAGATTAACGAGTTCTACCATAGACTGTTAGATCGAATCAGCAAGGTTCCCGGTGTTCAGCAAGCAGGGATTACTTCAGAGTTGCCACTGACTTCCTCGAACAACAACGGTCCAATGACTGCGGCCGATCGTCCTATGCCGCCGATAACGCAATGGCCGATGGCGAATCAGATCTGGGCTAGTCCAAGTTACTTTAAGGCTAGCGGTATTCCGCTTAAGGACGGCCGGGTTTTTCGCGAGAGCGATGGAAAACAACACGTTGTGGTAATTAGTGAAAACCTGGCAGCCCGACTATGGCCTCATGAAAGCGCCGTCGGTCATTTACTCAAAGGATATCCTGGCGTCGGCAACAATGAGCCTTACAGAGTTATCGGAGTAGTGGGCGTTGTTCACGGAGCATCACTGACAAGTCAAGCTGAAAACATGACCTATTCACCGGATTGGCAGAACCCGAGCACCGGTATGGCGCTGGTGGTGCGTAGTACGGGTGATTCGGGGAGTGTTGCGGGCGCAATTCGCAGCGTGGTGGCCCGGCTTGATCCACGTATCCCGGTTTCGGATATTCGGCCCATGCGGGATTTGGTGGATAGCTCGGTGGCGCAGCGGCGGTTTCAGTTGTTCATCCTGATGGCGTTTGCCGGGATGGCGTTGTTGCTCGCTTGCTTGGGCATCTATGGCGTGCTTTCGTTCAACGTGGGGCAGCGTACCGGCGAGATCGGGATTCGGATGGCTTTGGGTGCTCGGCCGGAACAAGTGCGGGGATTGATTTTGCGCCAGGGCATGTTGCCTGTTTTAGCTGGATTGATGGTCGGCCTACTCGCTTCCGCTGCTTCAGGGCGTCTGGTGCAGAGTTTGTTGTTTGGGGTAAAGGCGCTCGATCCGTTGACGTACGTGGTGACGTCTGCGGTGCTGCTCAGCGTGGCGATGCTGGCTTGTTTTATCCCGGCGCGGCGGGCAGCGCGATTGAATCCGTTGGAAGCGCTGCGGAATGAGTGAGTCTCCGTTATTTGATCTCGAGCACGTCCGCGAGGTCTTTCTTGGTGATGGCGGGGACAGTGGCGTCGGGCGCGGGCAAGCCAACCGGAATCAGCAAGTATGGACGTTCGTTCTTTGGCCGTTCGAGAATGTCCGATAGAAAGCCCATCGGGCTGGGCGTGTGGGTGAGGGTGGCCAGCCCGCTCAGATGTAGCGCGGCTAGAAGGAATCCGGTGGCAATGCCGACCGACTCCTGGACGTAGTAGTGCTTTGTCTTTCGCTCTCCTTTGGCGGTTTGCGTGAGGCCGAAGTCGACTCGAAAGATGACAATCAGGTAAGGAGCTGTTTCGAGGAACTCTTTGTGCCAATCGGTACCTAACGGCGCAAGCGCTTCGAGCCATTCGGGAGGCATGCGGTGCCCGTAGCTTTCGCGCTCCTCGGCTTCTGCTGCTTCGCGGATGCGGCGCTTGATGGCGGGGTCTTTTACTACGACGAACTTCCAGGGCTGTTGATTCGCACCACTGGGCGCTAAGGACGCGCATCGGATGGCGTTTTCTATCAGTTCGAAAGAGACCGGGTCAGGGGAAAGGGAACGAACAGAACGCCGGGTCGCCATTTTCGCAAGAAAGTCTCGCGAGGCTTTTAGCTGTTTCTCTGGAACGACGCGTGGAAAGACCAAGGGAACGTGCTCATACGGTTTCATTTTGCGGCTAATCGGGCGGCGTGAAGAGATCGGCTACGGCAATCGAAACGGATGGAAGCGGGGCGGGAAGTTGCAGTTGTTCCGTGCTGGTGAAGTCGCGTATACCTGTTGCATCGTGAACACGGACGGTTCGCGTTTCAGGATAGACCATCCACACGGCTAGCGAACCGGTTTGCAAGTAGAGATCCAGTTTGCGTTGGAACTGTCGGCGTTTATTGGACGATGAGAAAACTTCAATGGTGAGTTCCGGGCTGCCTTCCGGGTAGCAATCCTCGGAGATGGCTGCATTCCAACGAGCACGGTCGATGACGAAAACGTCCGGGCTTGGCATGCTGTTGTGTTTGTCAAGCCGCATATTGACTCTTTCCCGAACGATGTAGCCGCTCCCGCGGACATGGTCTCTGAGAAGCAAATACAGGCTCTTGCAGATATCCTCGTGCCGAGGTTTAGGTTCTGGTGACAAGATGATTGCGCCGTCGATTAACTCATCGCGGAACCCTTCGGGGGCTTGGTAGGAAAGGTATTCCTCGATCGTGAGACCGGGGGGTAGGGGAGCGGTGCTCATGCCGTTCAGGATAGCGCGTTAGTCGGGGTCGGTGAAAATGTCGGTTACGGCAATCGCAGCGGATGGGAGCGGGGCGGGAAGCTGCAGCTGTTCCGTGCTGGTGAAGTCGCGTGTACCTGTTGCATCGTGAACACGGACGGTTCGCGTTTTGGGATAAACAACCCAAACGGCTAGCGAACCGGTTTGCAGGTAGAGTTCCAGCTTACGCTGGAACTTACGGTTCCTATTCGACGGCGAAAAAACTTCGATAGCTAATTCCGGACTTCCGACCGGGTGCAATGCGCTCGGATTTTCTAGCCAGCGCTTACGACTAATAACGAAAACATCGGGACGAGGCATGCTTTTTTCCTCGTCGAGACGCATGCTCGTATCTTGGCGGACTACAAAGCCGGTTTGCCGCAGCAGATCCTTCAACAAGTCGTACAAGCGGGCGCATATATCGGTATGAGTGCGGTTAGCGGTTGGTGACAAAACGATTTCACCGTCGATCAGTTCATCGTCCCAGCCTTCAGGTGCTTGGTAGGAAAGGTATTCCTCGATGGTGAGACCGGTGGATAGGGGAGCGGTGCTCATGCCGTTCAGGATAGCGCGTTAGTCGGGGTCGGTGAAAATGTCGGCTACGGCAATCGCAGCGGATGGGAGCGGGGCGGGAAGCTGCAGCTGTTCCGTGCTGGTGAAGTCGCGTATACCTGTTGCATCGTGAACACGGACGGTTCGCGTTTTGGGATAAACAACCCAAACGGCTAGCGAACCGGTTTGCAAGTAGAGTTCCAGCTTACGCTGGAACTTACGGTTCCTATTCGACGGCGAAAAAACTTCGATGGCTAATTCCGGACTTCCGACCGGGTGCAATGCGCTCGGATTTTCTAGCCAGCGCTTACGGCCGACAACGAAAACATCGGGACGAGGCATGCTCCGACTTTCATCCAGTCGCATACTTGTGTCTTGACGAACAACGTAGTTGCTTCCGTGAAGAGGTGATCGTAACAGGTCGGAAATCCGAAGACAAATATCGGCGTGGGTGCGGTTGGCAGTTGGTGACAAGATGATTTCGCCGTCGATTAACTCGTCCCGGAAACCTTCAGGTGCTTCGTAGGAGAGGTACTCCTCAATGGTGAGACCGGTGGGTAGGGGAGCGGTGCTCATGTTGCCTGTATCTTAGCGCCGGAAAGCGATGGGCACGTATTGAATGCTGATGTCGCTGTTGGTGGGGTGGGCAAACGCCAGGATTCCCTGCAAGTCGGGAAGCGAGATGTTATTGGATTGCAAGTGGTCCGTATTACCGGTAAACGAATTGAGTCCATCGCGGACGGCATAGCCGCGGATGTGGCCGCCACTGTCGAGGCTCATAAAGAGCACGATCTGTTTCGAGCGTAACTCCACGGGTACCAAATTCGCGCTGATCTCACTCAGTTGCATGAGCGGCACTTCGTAGTCGTAGTTAGCGGTTTGGACGGTGCTATCGATGGCAAAGGCCAAGGATGCGAATAACAGCAAGCTGGAAAGAACGCCGCCGGTGGCCGGGATGGTGATAGGGTCGAAGAGAAGCCGGAGGCGAAATTTCCACCGCTCCCAGGTACGCTTCCACTGAGAACCGTGCCACTCTTCCATGGCCTGCCGTTCGCGGGAAGCAATGACGCGGAGGGCGGTGTCGAGGTGCACGGGCGCATGGACGCCGGGCAGAGATTTCAATCCTGAACGCAGTGAGCCGACCTCCTCGAAGTACGCGGAGCAAGTAGGACATTCCCGAAGGTGCGCAACGATGCGGGCACGCTCACGGACGCGGAGGCGTTTGTCGACGAACGCGGTACTTTTACGCTTTGCGCTGAAACAGGTCATGTGCCTACTTGGGTATCGGACCCCTTGCTCTAAATAAACGCCTCCGAGAAGCCATGCTCGAGGGTCAGTTCTCGCCGAAGCGCATCGCGACCGCGCAAGATGCGCGATTTCACGGTGCCCAAGGAGACCTGCAAAATATCGGCGATCTCCTCGTAACTCAAGTTTTCGATGTCGCGGAGAATGACGGCGGTCCGAAACACCGGATTGATTTTGTCGAGCGCCTGTTCGATGAGCGTTCGATTTTCGCTTTCCAAAGCCTGCTCGAATGGGGAGCGCCCCGGATCGGCGGCTAGTTTCAGGCAATCCGACTGGCCGTCGCTCTCGCCTTCGGCGACTACTTCACGGCAACAATGGCGGGAAAACCAGCGCCGGTGATTGTGAGCTTCATTGACGGCGATGCGGTAGATCCAGGTTTTCAAGCTACTCTGCTCGCGGAACGAGCCGACGCTGCGAAAGACCTTCAGAAAGACCTCCTGTACGACATCGGAGGCGTCGTTCTGGTTGCCCAGAAGACGGTAAACGACCCCGTACACACCTGTCTGAAAGCGATTAATCAACTCTTCATACGCGCTTTCGATACCTGCCCGAAGACCCCGAAGGATGCGGGCATCTTCGTCGGAAACTCCGCTTTGAGCGCTGGCAAGAATGGATAGATTACCCGGCATTCCCGAAAACTGCTGCCCCATGGGAGAGATTTTATACCGGCAGGATCCAAAAAGAAACCTGCTGACATATAAGTAGACACGGGGAAGTACTATTCGGTTCCCAGTATCGATGCGGAAGGGGACATGTTGCAAATTTGGGCATAGTAGTTTTCGTAGCGAGGAATGATGAGGTCGGTACAGAAGCGGGTCTCGGCGGTGTGGCGGGCGGCGGCGGAGATTCGGTCGAAGATCTGCTGGTCGCCGAGAAGTTGGATGAAGCGCTGCGCCTGGGCATCGATGTCGCCGACAGGCTCCATGAAGCCATCGACGCCGTTGGTGATGAGGTCCGGCACGCCACCGGTTTCGGTAGCAACGGGGGGCACGCCACAGGCCATCCCTTCGAGAGCGGCGAGGCCGAAGGCTTCGGTTTCGCTCGGCAGGTGGAGGGCGTGCATGCGGGGGATGAGGCGCTCCATGTGGTCCTGCTTGCCGAGAAACCGTACGTACTTGTCAATTTGCAAGTCGTGGGTTAGGCGTTCGGCGGGACCGCGTTCGGGGCCGTCACCGGCCATGTAAAGTTCGGCGTCGATGTGTTCGCGGACTTTGGCGAGGACGCGGAGGCAATCGAGGATGCGCTTCACGGGACGGAAATTCGAGATATGGAGGATGCGTTTGCGATTGGCGGAAGAAGCGGTGGTGTTGTCAAAGGGGCGGGATTGGGCGTCGGGATCCGGTTTGTAGAGGGTGCAGTTGACGAAGTTGTGGATGACTTCGATGGGGTTTTGGACGCCGAAGAAGTCGATGGTGCGGCGGCGCATGTATTCGCTGATGGTGGTGATGCCGTCGGAGCGTTCGATGGAGAATTTGGTGATGGGGAAGTAGGAGCGGTCGGCCCCGACGAGGGTGATGTCGGTGCCATGGAGGGTGGTGATGAAGGGAAGGCGGCGGGAGGGGGTCATTTGCTGGGCGAGCAGGGCGGAGATGGAGTGGGGGATGGCGTAGTGGACGTGGAGGAGGTCAAGGCGGTGGCGCTCGGCGACTTCGGACATGCGGGAGGCGAGGGCGAGGGAGTAGGGCGGGTAGAGGAAGAGGGGGTAGGCGGAGACCTCGACTTCGTGGTAGAAGACGCCGGGGGTGTCGGGATCGAGGCGGATGGGGTTAGCGTAAGTGATGAAGTGGACTTCGTGGCCGCGATGGGCGAGTTCGAGGCCAAGCTCAGTGGCGACGATACCGCTGCCGCCGTAGGTGGGATAGCAGGTGATGCCGATTTTCATGGGTGTTCCCTCCTGTTTGAGGATGAGAGGCGAGGGCTGGGAGGTGCGAGCAAACACGGTAGTATCCCGATTTTTGTGTAAGTCGCTATTCTCCAGTTTTGTTCCTTTCTTAGATCTTAAGAGTTGCTCTTCCTCATTCGTTAACGAGGAGCTGGAGCGCCGGAGGCGCGGAGGCTCCTCGTTAACGGCCGGCTCTCGCAGCGGCGGCCTCGATCCGGTCACCCCACAGCAGCAGGAAATGGTTCAGGGATGTGCGCCAGTTGGGAGCCGCGCGCCAGCGTTGCGCAATGTTGCGTAGCGCCAGGTACAACAGCTTGAGTGCGGACTCCTCGCTCGGAAAGGACGCTCGGCTCTTGATCACTTTGCGCAACGTCATGTGCAGCGATTCGACCACATTGGTGGTATAAATCGCCCCCCGAATCTCTTCCGGATAAGCAAACTGCGGGCTGATGCCGGCCCAATGCCGACGCCACAACTTGCCGATCGCTGCGTACTTACTGTTCCAGCGTTCTTCGAAGCTGTCCAGTGCCGCCATTCCCGCTTCGACCGTCGGCGCGCGGTAGATACCGCGCAGATCCTCGGCCACCGCCTTGCGTTCTTTCCAGTTCACATACGCCAGACTGTTGCGCACCATGTGCACAATGCAAAGCTGCACCTCGGTACGCGGGTATACCGTTGCGATCGCGTCCGGGAAGCCCTTCAAGCCGTCCACGCACGCAATCAGGATGTCCGCCACGCCGCGATTACGGATCTCGGTTAGGATCTGCAGCCATAGCTTGGCTCCTTCTGTCGCGCTGGTCCACAGTCCTAGCACTTCTTTCGAGCCCTCCCTGGTCACCCCGATCGCTACGAACACCGCCCGGTTCTCCACCCGGCCTTCATGCCGCATCTTCACCACCAGCGCATCCAGATACACGATCATGTAAAGCGGTTCCAGCGGACGGCTTTGTCAGGCTCTCACCTCCTCCATCACCTCTTCGGTGACCTGGCTGATCAACGTGGCGCTGATGTCGACGCCGTAAATCTCGCGCAGGTGCGCCTCTATGTCGCGCGTGCTCATGCCGCGCGCATACATCGAAACGATCTTGTCGTCGAAGCCCATCCAACGACGTTCGTGCTTGGGCAGAATCTGCGGCTCGAAGCTTCCGTTGCGGTCGCGCGGTACTGCGATCTCGACCGGGCCGAAGTCGCCCTGCACCCTCTTCCGGCTGTTGCCGTTGCGGTTGTTGCCGCTGCCGCGACCCTCTACCTGCCCTTTCTCGTAGCCGAGGTGATGCGTCAACTCAGCATTCATGGCCCGCTCCAGCAGCGCTTTCGTCAGCTGCTTCAGCAGCCCATTCGGGCCCACGATCTCTTCTGTCTTCTTGCCTTTCAGCAGCTCATCCAGAGCCGCTTCCAGTCTACTTCCTTCTTCTGCCATTCCGTTCTCCTATTCTCGGAGAACGCTTCTTACACAAAATGTTTTACACCCTCGCAAACACCTGCGGTGTGGGTACCTGCGGTACGGCCTAAGGCCTGCGGCGCAGCGAACAGGGAAGCGGGCGTTTTGCAACACGAAGTGCCTGGAACGTTGTGCTCCAAACCCGCTTTTTGCGAAACGAAGTGGCTGGGGGGCAAAGCGTTCCCGGTTTGCCGAAGTGGCGTCATCACAAAAGTAAAAAATAAATCCGGTTCTTTCTTTTGTTGGACTTAGGAGTGATTTTTGGGGCTGGGGGAACGGGTGGCCTGGCAGACTGGCGCGTGAGATGCCCCCAAAAGACGATTCCCAGCCGGTGCTGTTCAGCCATATTTTGCTGTCATCCGCCGCGCCGCCCGTGGAGCCGCCTTCGGACGAGAAGCCATCCACCCCGCCCGGCCAGTCGACCGGGCCGCGTACGCCGGAGGGGAAAGAGCGTTCGAGCCAGAATGCGCGGACACATGGCTGTACGTCGCGGACGCTGCTGCTGCCGGGGGAGAAGCGGGAAGAGTACGAGATGCTGCTCGCCGACTGGCTGCACGATTACCAGCCGCAGGCGGCGACCGCCTATGAGCTGGTGGTGCAGACGGCGCAGGCGCATTGGTTGTATCTGCGGGTGCAGAAGCAGAGCGATGCGGCGGAGCTGGGGTGGGCGGGAGCGACGTCGCCCGACCAGTGGAGCGAGGAGGAGTGGAAGCGGCGCGAACGGCTAGGGCGGTATCGGACGACGGCGGAGCGGACGTTCCATCGGGCGCTGGGGGCGATCGAGGCGCGGCGCAAGAGCCGGTTGGCCGAGTGCGGGCGGGCCGAAGCGGAGCAGCAGCGGGCGCAGCGGATCGAGGTGCAGTTTCTGCAGAAGCTGGAGCAGGCGAAGTGGCAGGAAGAGAAGCTGCGGCTGCAGGCGGCGCGCGAACAGGCCCTGCAGGTAGAGCGAGACGCGCGGCGGGAGGAGCGACGGTTAGAGCGGGAAGCCAAGCAGGCGCGGGAAGAGGCGAAGGAGGCCCGGCGGCAGGCGGCACAGGCGGTAGCGGCGGAACAGAAACGGCAGGCGACCGCCAGCAACGCAGCGAAGAGCACGGGGAAAAAGAAGAAGAATGCGTTCGGGGTGGCCGAGCAGTGGGTGGAGGTGCGGGTGGTCGATGGGGTGACGACGACGTTGTATGTGCCGAGCAATGAGGAGATGCTCGACATCATTGCCGACAAGGTGGATGAGGGCGAGCCGGAGCCCGAGATGGTTTGTCGGCGGCTCTATTTTCCGAATGGCGTGCCGCCCGAGTATGCGTGGACGAACCTGCACCGGCAGGAGGCTTGCGAGAAGACGCAGGCGGGGGCTTGGTGTCCTTTGTGCGTGGTCACTGAGCGTGGCGGGTGCGGGTTGCAGCGGATGACGTTCGAGACTTGGCAGCAGATCATCGAACGGGAGCAAGAAGTTCCGGGCGGGCATGCCGGGCCAACCGGGGTGGGCAATCTGCCGACGCCGAAAGAGCGCGGCGGGGATGTTCCGTTCTCGGAGATGCGGGAGTGGGTGGAGAAGAAGGGGGTGGAGCCGACGGAGGTGGTGGAGCCTCAGCCGGAGTAGAGTGGATTATTTTTTAACCAAGCGGGCAGTCTGTGGATCGTAGACCGCATCGGTAATGGAACCATCTCCAATGCGCTGGACCGCTTCGTCGATGACGTGTAGCGGAACCAGGAACCACTTCCGTGGGCGCACCGGATTTCCGAAAACAATCATCGATGGTGAGACGGAGCTGTACGGGCGCTTTCGAAATCATCCTCGTTCCAATTTTCGCTAAAGACCGGCCCGGAGTTCAGCGCGATCAGCCTGCGTCCGGCAGATTCGGTTATTCGCCCCGCAGGAGAGCGACAACGTCGTCGACGGTGATGACGCCGATGAGCCGCTGACGATCGTCGACCACCGGTAGGGCGAGTAGATTGTATTTGTCGAAAAGTTCGGTTACGCGGTCGTGCCGTTCATCGGAGTGAATGCTTAGCAAAGGACGCGATGAGAGCCCGCAGAGGGGGGTGTCCCCGGCGGCGAAAAATATTCTCGCCAGGGGAACGGCGCAACGCAGGTGCTCATCGGCATCGACCAGAAAGATGCTGTGCAGGTTTTCGAGCAGTTCCTCCTGCTCTTTCAACGCGGCGATGGCATCGGCAACGGTGGCGCTTTCCGGAAGCGAGAAAAAGCCTGTATCCATGAGGCCGCCGGCGGAGTTATCGCGGAACTCGCGCAGCTCTTCGACGTCTTCCTTATCCTCGGGCTGCATCTCTTCCAGGATTTCTTCAGAGCGTTCCTCTTCCATTTCGTTGAGAAGATCGGCGGCTTCGGAGGGCTCCATTTCCTCCAGAATGTGCGCGGCTTTTTCGGCTTGCAGGGCTTCGAGGATGCGGGTCCGAAACTCGGGAGCGACCTCGGTAAGAAGCTCCGCCGCGGATTCGCTATCGATGGCGTTGAAGATGGCTTCGCGATCTTCGTGGCCGAGGTTCTCGACGATATCGGCCAGGTCGGCGGGATGCATGTTTTCCAGCAGCTTGTTATTAAGGTTGAGGCGAATGCGGCGAGCCGGATCGGCTTCGAGAACGTTGCAATCTTCCCAACGAATGAAGTGGGGTGGGATGCGGCTTTGCAGCAGACGAATGAGAGAGGGCGAGACGAGTCCTTTCAATAGACGCCGGACGATGGCGCGGACACCGATATCGATATCAAGGATGTGGAGGATTTCGCTGCCATTTTCCGAGCGTTTCCCGAAGGTGACATCGTTGACGCGCACGACTTTGCGTCCTTGGGCGTCGATAATCTGCTGGTCTAATAAGTCGCGGGTCATGCGCAACATATACTCGTCGGAATGGTAGGGCGTGAGGCGCTCGTCTTTGAGATGAATGCCCTTGGTGGTGAGCGAATCGATCTGGTCGTAGCGGATGCTGAGAAGGCCTGCGCCGGCGCGAATGAGATAGCGGTCGATGCGCACGGGATCGATGAGCGGCACGATGGCAGCGTCTTCCAAGGGACCGATGAGCCGGCCTTTCAGGTCGTAGACTTTTTGGCCGAGGAGTTCGGTGAGATACAGGATATCTTCGTCGGCCATGAGGATGATTCTTCATCATCGCGCAGCCGGCTAACGCCGATGCCGTGTATTCCGTCGCAACCCAGCTTTTAGTTCGAACCGGTCTCGCTCAAATCTTTCAGCATCACGGCCGGGATATCGGCATCTCTCACCGTTTTATTCAGCTTAGGAATCTTCACCTCGATTACCTGCTTCCAGGCTTTCAATTGTGAATTGATTTTAGGGGCAAGGTCCTCGAAGACTTGCTCTTCGGCGGCGGTGGGCTGGGTATCGGACGACTCGATGGCGGTGAGAAGAGCGGCTAGCTTATTGTTCAGCCGAACGGGGAAGTTCAGGGGATCTTCGCTGGCCTTGCTTTTTGTCTGGTAGAGCGCTTCTTCGATCTCCGTCATCTCCGCCGAAAGCTCCTTGGCGCGATCCTGCACGGCGGAAGATTTACTTGTTTGCGACGAGGATTGCAGGCGTGTGACCAGTTCATCGATTTGCTGACGAGCCTGCCGAATCTGGATCACCGCTTCATTGGTGCGGCTGAGCTTGTCGCGCACCTGGAGACCGAGTTCCAGTTGCGCGGCGAACTGGCGCGGTGTTGTGTCGAGCCGTGGATCCTTGCGGACCTCGAATTTCTGCGTTTGCGTCTTGCCATCGACGGTGAGCCGCACCTGGTAGGGGCCGGGCACAACAGCGGGTCCGCGAACGCCGCCGGCCCAGAGAATCATGCCAGGAAACTTCGCCGCATCGGGGTAGCGCAGATCCCATTCGAAGCGGTTCAAGCCTTTTTCGGCGGAAGCCAAGGGCGTTTTCTTGCCGCCGCGAGGCTCATCCTCCTCGCTTTCTCCTTCCGGCGCAGTACTGGGAACAGCCGTTTTGTCCGCCTTCTCGGGCTTGCTGGAGTACTGCCTGATCGGTTTGCCGCCTCCGTCCAAAAACGCAAGCGTAACCTCGCCTTTCGGCTTATCCTTCAGCCAGTAGTAGACAACAGCGCCGCTCAGCGGGTTGGCACCGGCGTTCGGCGGGACATGTCTGGACTCGCGCTCAAACGGTGCCCGATAGGTGTGTTTCGGCTGAAACAGGTGAACGTCCTCTGCCGTCAGCCCAGGAGTAAGTTGAGCCAGAACGTCGGTATCGTCGAAGATCCAAAACGCCCGACCGTGGGTGGCGGCGACAAGCTCGCGTTCGCGCTTCTGCACGGCAAGATCGGCGATCTGGGTGACGGGCAAGTTGAACTGCATGGACTGCCACTTCGCCCCACCATCGAAGGAAACATAGATACCTGTTTCCGTGCCGGCGTAGAGGAGGTTTCTTTTATTGGGGTCTTCGCGAATGCAGCGGGTGAAGGCGCCTGGTGGGATGCCGGTGGTGATCGGCTGCCACGTTTTTCCGTAATCCGTGGTTTTGTAGAGATACGGGCGGTCGTCGTCGAACTTGTACATGGTTGCGGCGATGTAAGCGGTTCCCGGGTCGAAGGAAGAGGCCTCCATGGAGTTAACCTGCATCCAATGCGGCGCATTAGCGGGAGTGACATCGTCCCAATGGGCGCCTCCATCGCGCGTGAGATGAACCATGCCGTCGTCGGAGCCGACCCAGAGCAGGCCTTGCTTTACGGGCGATTCAGCGACGGTGAAGATGGTGTCGTAGTATTCGACGCTGGTGTTGTCCTTGGTGATGGGACCGCCGGATGAGATTTGCTTTGCCTTATCGTTGCGAGTCAGATCGCCACTGATGGTCTTCCAGTTTTGTCCCCCATTCGAGGAAGAGAACAGGACGTTGCCGCCGGCGAACATCAGATTGGGATCGTGTTGAGAGAAGAGCAGGGGAAAGTTCCATTGAAAGCGGTACTTCAACTTATCCGGCGCCCAGCCCATTTCGTTGTCCGGCCAAATAGTGGCGTTGCGGGTTTCACCGGTTTCGTGATTATAGCGAGTAATGAGGCCGTCGTAGGATCCGGCAAAGATCAGGTTGGAGTTTTTCGGCGAAGGCGCGATCCAACCGCTTTCACCGCCTCCGACGGGATACCAGTCTCGCTCGCCGATGCTCCCGTTGGCGCTACGGGTCGCGATCTTGACGGTGGTGTTGTCCTGCTGCGCTCCATAGGCGTGATAGGGGAAGTCATTGTCGAGCGTGACCCGATAGAACTGGGCGGTCGGCTGGTTATCTTCCGAACTCCAGTTTTTGCCGGCGTTCGTTGTCACGGCGGCACCGCCATCATTGCCTTCGATCATGCGCTGGGGATTTTCAGGAGAAATCCAAAGGATGTGATTATCTCCGTGCGGCGTCGGGATTGAGTTCCAGGTCTTTCCTGCATCGTCGGATCGGAAGAATCCCACATTGGCGGCATAGACTTTGTTCGGATCGCTGGGATCGGCAAAGATGCGGCCGTAGTACCAGGCGCGCTGCCGAAGCTTGCGCTCCTGGTTGACCTTGGTCCAGGTTTTACCGGCATCGTCGGAACGGAAGACCCCACCGTCTTCGGCTTCGATCAACGCCCAGACACGCTCGGGATTGGCGGCGGACACAGTCAAGCCGATGTTTCCCATGGCACCTTTCGGCAGGCCGGGATGCCGGGTAAGATCGGTCCAGGTATCGCCACCATCGATGGATTTAAAGATGCCGCTTCCCGGGCCGCCGCTCTCCAGATCCCACGGATTGCGGTACACCTGCCAGAAGCCTGCATAGAGAATGTTGGCGTTGGTGGGATCGAAGACCAGTTCGCTTGCGCCGGCCTTCGGTCCACGCGAAAAGATCTTCTGCCACGTTTTCCCGCCGTCTTTGGACCGGTAAATGCCCCGTTCGTCATTGGGACCCCACACATGCCCAAGCGCGGCGACATAGACGAGGTCGGGGTTTTTGGGATCGACCAGTACACGAGATATCTGCCGCGTGTCCGGCAGACCGATGTGCTTCCATGTTTTACCGGCGTCGGTCGACTTGTACATACCGTCACCGACGGAGACATTGCCGCGGATATCGTACTCGCCGGTACCGGCGTAGACGACGTTGGGATCGGACTCGGCGACGGCGATGCTACCGATAGAAGTAGTGCCGAAAGGCTGCCCATCGGATACAGACGCCCAAGTGGAGCCGCCGTTTTCGGTCTTCCATACGCCTCCGATGGCCCCGCCGAAGTAGTAAGTGTTCGGCTGAGAGGTGACGCCCGCGACGGCGACGCTTCTTCCGCCCCGGAATGGGCCGATGAGACGCCACTTCAAGGTCTTGAGGGCGCTAACGTCTTGCGCGGCGGCCACGCAGGACGCCATCGCCAACACCATGAACAGTCTGATCATTTTTACTCTCATGCCGAGCCTAGAATTGCGTTCAGTTCACCAATATACCGGTCTAGTTCTTTCCTTAAGACCGCGTATCGTTCCAATGCATCGAGTCCGATCTTTTGGTCGGCGCCATTGGTCAGGGAATAGAGATAGGTGATCTGTGTTTGGAGCGCCGGTTTGCTGTAGCGGATGGGTGGGGTGACAAGGCGCGCGGCGAGGGTGTTCAGTTTTGCGAGGCGGTCCGCGTCAGTATTTTTTGCGTTCTTGAGATGGGCTTGGGCTTTCTTCACCCGTGCGACGGCATGGTTCATATCGGTAACCAAATCGCGTGTCCGCAGATCGAGCGCAAATTGTTCCCGCAGATCGGCGGTACTCACGCCGGCTTTCGTCACGCGCGGGTCTTCCATGACGGTGAGTGGCTGAGTGGAGGTCCATGACCCGGAAGTCAGCTTGACGGAGTAGTCTCCCGGCAAAGCTCGGGGACCGTTCGGACCTTCGCCGCGATGCTCGTCGAGCCAAGGACCCGCATAGCGTAGATCCCAGGTGAACCGATGCATGCCGGCGTTTTTGTTCAGGACGGGGGGCGTTTTTTGGGGACGGTCTTCCTCCTCTTCGGTTTCTGCTTCGTGTTCCGGTTTGTCTTTCTTTATGGCGGGCTTGACGCTAGAGAAGATGCGTACCGTCTTTCCGGCCGCGTCCATCACTTGCAGTGTGATATCGGCGCTGGGGGCATTCGCCAGATAATAGTCGACCGTTGCGCCGGGCGCGGGATACTCGGGGCCGCCTGAACCGCCCTTGTCGCCAATTCCTTCGGACATGGGTTGCGCGGGCGTGCGAATTGCTTTCCGCGGTTGGAATAGATACGCCTCGGTTCCTGCGCCTGGCAGCCGATGTAACGGGGTTAAATTATCCAGAATCCAGAAGGAACGTCCTTGCGTAGAAAGCACCAGATCGCCATGAGCCAGTTTCATATCGGTAATGGGAGTCACCGGGAGATTCAATTGGAACGATTGCCAATGCCTTCCGTTATCGAATGAGATATAGATGCCGAACTCGGTACCGGCGTACAACAGTCCCGCTTTTTGAGGATCTTCGCGCACCACCCGCGTCGGCTCATCCTTCGCGATGCCGTTCGTGCCGTCGGTGAGGCAAGTCCAGGTTTTGCCATAGTCATCGGTCCGAAAGATATAGGGCGCGAAGTCACCCAGCAGATAACGATAGGCCGCGATGTAAGCGGTTCCGGCGCGGTGGGGGCTTGGCTCGATATTCTGGATGCGGCCACCCGGTGGCAGGTGGGTGGGGGTGACGTTGCTCCAGCTTTTCCCGTCGTCGGTCGTGACGGAAACGAGCCCATCGTTCGATCCAGCCCAGATCACGCCGCGTTTCACCGGCGATTCTCGAATGGAGTAGAGCGTGCTGTAAATCTCTTCGCCGGTGGCATCACGTGTGATCGGCTCGCCACTGGCGCCTTGCGTTCCGGGCGGGTGCGCCGTGAGATCCGGGCTGATGCGATTCCAACTTACGCCACCATCGAACGTCCGGTACAGGTACTGAGAACCGTAGTAGACAGCGTGCGAGCCCCAGGGAGAAACCTCCATCGGCGACACGCGCTGAAAACGGTCGATGAGATCGCTGCCGGCATTGCCATACAGGGAGGCGGCGCCGATCCAGTAGCGCTCCTCATCGGGCGTGTGAATGTTCATGCGGGTGAACTGTCCCTTGCAGCCGCCGTAAACGACTTCAGGGTCATCGGGCTGGGGAATGATGGGCCCGGTTTCGCAGCCGGGACCGGTACGAAACTCTTGTCCATCGGGCAACGGCAAGCTTGGCACAATCACGGTGGTGTTGTCCTGTTGCGCGCCATAGACGCGATAGGGATACTGGTCATCGACGGCCACCTGATAGATCTCGGCGGTCGGCTGATTGGTTTGCGTGCTCCAGGTTTTTCCGCCGTCGAGCGAGACATTTGCGCCGCCATCGTTGGCCTGGATCATGTCATCGGAGTTCTTGGGATTGATCCAGAGGTCATGATTATCGCCGTGCGGCACCGGAGCGCGATGGAAGTTCTTGCCGCCGTCGACGCTTTTGAACCAACCTTCGTCGCCTACGTAGACGATGTCGCTGTTGTTGGGATCCACGCCCAGGGTGGTGTAGTAGAACGGCCGGGTAATCAGTTTAGCGGCATGATCGATCAGGGACCAGGTAGCCCCCGCGTCCTCCGAACGGTACAGCCCCGATCCTGGTTTCGCTTCGATCAGCGCATAGATCCGGTTGGGTCTGGATGCAGAAATAGCAACGTTGCTGCGACCAAAGAGCTGATCCGGCAGCCCTGTTTTCAGCTTGGTCCAGGTGTCGCCGCCGTCGGCGCTTTTGAAGATGCCACCATCGCGTGAACCGCTGACGATGGTCCACGGCTTTCGTTGGCCATGCCACAGGCAGGCAAAGATCACTTTGGGATTACCAGGCTGCAATTCAACGTCGGCAGCGCCGAGTTCGTCGGAGAGATGGAGCACATTCTTCCATGTCTTGCCTCCATCGGTGGTGCGAAAGACGCCTCGTTCTTTGTTGGGGACGAAGGGATTTCCGAGCGCCGCTACATAAACCGTTTCAGGATCGTTTGGGTGGATGCGGACGGTCGCGATTTGGCCCGCATCGCGGAGCCCAACGAACGTCCAGCTTTTGCCCGCATCGTTTGAGCGATACATTCCGCGCCCAATGGAAACGTTGCTGCGGATTTTTGATGATCCCGTGCCTGCATAGACGACCTGTGGTTTCGATAGCGAGACAGCAATAGCGCCCATAGAGGCAACAGAGAAGAAACCATCGGATATATTGCGCCACGAATGGCCCGCGTCGATCGTCTTCCAAACACCGCCGCCGGTGGAGCCCATGTAGAAGGTTTGCGGCTCCGTAGGAACACCGGTCACCGCCGTGACACGCCCGCCGCGGTCCGGCCCGATCATGCGGTAATGCATTCCAGACCACAGGGCCGGATTAGGGGACGATTCGGCGGCAGCAGAAGTTACCGATAAAACCAGCGGCACGGCAATGCCGTAGGAGAGGAAAAAACGCTTCGATTTTCTGACCATGCAAAAGCTTATTTTGTACGTTCGACAAGAAAAAGGAAAGAGGGCGCGAGCTTGATAACGCCTCCTACGAAGCTAGAAGGTAAGGTGTAGCACAAGCTGGCCCGTGCGAGAGTTGCTGCTGTAGAACTGGTCGAACCGGCCAAAATAGGAGTTACCCGGAATCAAGTCGTTCCGGCCGGTTGTGTATCCATTCGAAGCGACATCATTCAAATATCCACCCGTAAACTGCGGATGATTGAGAATGTTGAAAAACTGAGCGCTGAAGCTAATTCTGACGCGTTCGGTGACATTGTAGTTCTTGCCGACGGAAAAATCGATGTTGTCGGTTGGACTGAGAGGGAACGTATTGCGTCCGGCATTCGCCAGCGCGCCAGGACCGGCCACAACGTAGCGAGCGTTGGCGCTGTTTGCTACATAGGCAACCGTTGTTGCGGCGCTGGTACTGACCGCGCCGGTATTGGTGTATGCCGTTACTCCCGTCCCAAGGCTTGCGTTGCCGGCCCGATTGATGATGGATCGGTCTCCGGCTGAATCACCGTTCAAATTGGAATCGAGTCCGCTTTGTACCGTTGCATACTCGGGTGTTTCGTACGTGTAGGTTCCCGAGATGGTCCAGTTGCCGATCACGTTCCTCATAAAAGAGTTGCGGTTCTTGAACGGTGTCCACTGGTAAATAGGAGTGAAGGTAAACCGATGCCGGTGGTCGAGAGCAGAGGCGGATTTATCCGCGGTCAGGTTTTGGAAATCCTGTGCGCGGCGAGGCGTAAGATAGGTGGAAAAGTTCGTCGCAGTTGCATCGTCGATTAAATGGCTCCACGTATAGGCAGCGATGAAACTGAAGCCGCTGGAGAATCGTTTCGTCATTTGCAAGGCCAACCCGTTGTACTGTGAGTATGCTTGCGGCGCATAAGTGGTGATGTTTGTTCCGGAACCATAAGCGGCAAGATTGTTGAACGGCAGATCCGCAGTCGCGCCGGGAGCGATGTAGGACTGCACCTGCGCCAGTGTCTTGGTCAATGAAGCAAAAGTGGCCGCCGAGGGCGTGTTGATGAAGGTGGGAATGTAATTGTCCGGGCTGACGCGAGAGACCACATTCAAGCGCGTCTGATTCCAGAGATGGACACCTTTGGTGCCTGTGTAGCGGACTTCAAGGGTATAGTCTTTCTTGAACAGTCGCTGTACTCCCAGCGTGTAAGTCAATCCATAGGGACGCTTCGTGCCGAACGTATAACTGCCAAGCACACCGAGCTGGCCGGCTTGCGTGTTGGGAAGGGGCACCGCCGAACCTGGCAGTCCACCACTGGCTAAGAAACCGGCGGTGGGGCTGTCGATGTTGACGTCATTGGTCTGCTGGAAGAAAGGGGGCGCCGCATTCGACGTCAAGTTCGCGTAGGTGGGATTGAATGCCCGGCTGAACCCGCCGCGAATAGACCACACGCCGTTATTCCCGGGAGAGTAGGCGAAACCGATCCTCGGCGACCAATCGTTGGGACTAAAGTATGGTCGCGCCACGTTGAGCAATCCGGGTACGCTTGCCTGCGCACTGAAAGACTGATAACGGGAGGCGATCGGCATGGTTACATACTCGTAGCGCACGCCCAAGTTCAGTGTCAGATTCGGCAGAATTCGGTAATCGTCGTTAAAGAAAGCGTCGTGCTGCAGGAAACCAGCCGGATAACTGGTTGGGCCGGCGCTCCGTTCGCCAAAGTCCGTGGGAGATGTGTCGTTGAGGTAATCCTGCAACTTGAAGTAATAGTAATCGCCGCGAACGCGCTGAATAAAGTAGTTACTCAAAATCACATCGACAAAGTTGTATCCGAATTTGAGGTCGTGTTTTCCGATCAGCTTGCTTACGTTGTCGGAAGCTTGGAAAACATTCTGGATAGAACCGGAGGGTCCGGAGGCTCCAATGTTTAAGGAGTTAAATTCGTCGATGGTGATGTTGGGGAATGCATCCAAGCCCGGATAGGTAAAGCCGGGAACGCCGAGTTCGTTGAAGTTCCGGCTGAATGAAAGGCGGAATTCGTTCTGCAGCGTCGGGCCGAAGTTATGAAATTCCGAGATGGAATAGAGGTAATTGTTATTGGGCGTAGTGACATCGAAGATGGGTAGTTGCGCGCCCGTATCGATGGCGCTGTGACTGTTATAGACCCAGCGCCCTCGTATCTGGTCTTTGTCGCTCATGTTGTAATCGAGAGCAACTACGGCGTCGTAACTGTTTTGATACTTCGGCGAGACCACCGAGATGGAGCCGACAGGAATGGTCACGCCATTCACCACCGTTGACTTTGAATCCGCCAGGGGAGCGACCGGCACGTATTTTTCAAAGATGCCGAGATTGGTGGCGCTAAGCCCAGGTATCCCATTCAACGCCGCGACGCCGGCAGCAGTAGGGCCAAGCAGCGCGGAAGACGGGGGCGCTACTTGTCCGATAGGATTGTATTCGAAATTTCCAAAGTAGAAGAATTTGTTTTTGAGGATGGGACCACCAACGGTTGCACCGAGCCGGTTGTTGTCGTAGCGCGGGTTCGATTTATAGCCTTGTACCGCCAAGGTAGAATCGACCGCATTCAGATTCTTGTTCTGAAAGTATTCGTAAGCGGAGCCGTGAAGCTGGTTCGTGCCGGTCTTCACAATTGCATTGAAGATGCCGCCGGAGCCACCCCCGAATTCGGGGCTGAACTGGTTTTGCAGAAGAGACACCTCGGCGACCGACTCGTTTGAGGTGTACACCAGCGGGCCTGGGCTATAGCGGTCGTTGTTCGGAACACCATCGAGGCTGAAGACATTGTTATCGGGCCGCTGACCGGCGATGGAGGGACCGACACCTTGACCGACTCCGCCCTGGGACGAGACGCCGGCACCGATCAGGCTCAAGTTCCAGATACCGGTTCCGCGTGCCGCCGTCGGGAGAGTGGCTACTTGCTTGGAGGAAAACGTCGTTTGAACTTGGGCGGTGGTGGTGTCAATCGCTGCGCCCGCTGAACTCACATCCACCGACGTGCTGGTCTGGCCCACCTGCAGAGTCAAGTTGGAGGTCACAACAGTATTCAGAGCAAGGGCCACGTTTTTCAATTTGGCAGTGGAAAAGCCGCTGGCGGAAGCAGTGACTGTATAGCTGCCAACAGGCAAGTTCGTGAACCGGTACGTGCCTTGGTCGTTGGTCTGCGCGGTAGCCTTTATGCCGGTAGCTTCATTCTCCGCCGTCACGGTGGCGTTCATCACCGACCCCCCGCTAGAGTCAAGCACGGAACCGGTCAGATCGCCGCTCACTGCCTGTGCCGCGAGGGGGTTCGGGCAAAATGCAAGCCAGAAGGCCAAAACTGTCGAGTAGAAAATGCTGTGAAACTGCCTCATAGTGTCTCCTTAGGTAGCGTGGATGCTAACTTTTTTGCTTCGCGCAAGGAAGCGGCGAACAGACGTTGGAGGACAGACTCTGCTGCAGAGGGCGCCACGAGGAGCTCAGGAGTGCTATCGGCGATACAGGAACAAACTAACTTTGGTTGAAGACATGCCGCTGAAATCTGCATCTCAGCGCGACCGGCTGAATGGAGAAGAGCATAGCATGGAACTGGTAATCGGCTCAACAGGGGGGTTTTTGTATCGTGAGGAGTCTCGATATCGCGCCGGAATTAAAAATTTTGATTTTGTAGTGCAGTTGTGGTGCGGGTGTGTTACAGTTTGAGACATGCAGGACGAGCAGATTACCCTTCGTCTTCCGAAGGTGTTAGCGCTAAAAGCAAAGCAAATGGCCGAGGCCGAGGGTTATGGCTCTCTGAGCGATCTTGTTCGCGATGCTTTACGAGAACGGATTCGGCGGTCGGTAGATAGCGCACTACGGGATTCTGGTCCCCAGATTCGGGGGGCGGAGATAGACGAAGACGAAATTAACAAGATTGTCCATGAGCATCGAAGGGAACGAAGGACTCCGCAACCTACAAGAGGCTCTCAGCCGGCAGCCAAAAAAGTGCACGCTTGATACTTCGATCTGGATCAGCTATCTACTAGGAGGCAAATCAGTCCGACCATTGGTACAGATGCTTCTTCAGAGCGAGGAATGGTTGGTAATTGTTTCAGACGACATCGAAGCGGAAGTGCGAGATGTGCTCCAGCGTCGTAAATTTGCGGATCGGCGGCATGGAGCATTGTCTCTTTTTGAACGGTCGTTATCTTTTGTTTGCCGAATCATAGAAGTGCCGAATTTTACAGGCTGTTCCGACCCTGATGACAATATGGTGCTGGCCTGTGGCGTAGCGTCGGACTCTGCGGCAATTATCAGCGGAGATGTGGCACACCTAATCTCGATGGGATCGTTCCGCAACGTTCCGATTCTGAGCGCAGCCGAATTCCAGCAACGATTTATTGCTTGATGTTTCCGCATTGGCATTTTGATGCGAGGATTGATGTAGCGCAGTGAAGGTTTTTCCGATTCAGCAAGAGAAGCGGCCCCAACGCGCGGGCAAGTCCGCTGGTAAGTCTAACGTCCGGAAGTTTTTTGGACGCAATGGCATTTTGTCTACAGCGCACCCCAACTATGAATTTCGCGAGGGGCAGTTAGAGATGGCCGAAGCGGTGGAATCGGCGCTGGCGGAGAAACAACATCTACTTGTGGAAGCAGGGACCGGTACAGGGAAGACGCTGGCGTATCTAGTGCCTTCCATTCTTTCCGGGCAACGGATTGTGATTTCGACAGGCACGAAAAATCTGCAAGAGCAGCTATATCTGAAAGACATCCCGTTTCTCCAGCCTTTGTTCGACCGTCCGTTGGCGGTGAGCTATATGAAGGGCCGCGGCAACTATGTTTGTCGGCAAAAGGTTTACGATGCCGACCGGGAGCCGGTGCTAGCGGGATTGGAGGAGCTTCGCGATTATCGCCTCATTCGCGAATGGGAGGGGGAGACCGAAACCGGCGACCGCAGCGAGTTGGAAGGGCTTCCGGAAAGTAGCAGCGCCTGGGTTAAGTTAAACGCGCATGGCGATTATTGTTCAGGGCAGAAATGCAAACAGTTCGAGCGCTGTTTTATCACAGAGATGCATCGCAGAGCAGCCGAGAGCGACATCATCATCGTGAACCATCATCTGTTTTTTGCGGACCTGGCGATGAGGGATGAATCGTTCGGCAAAATTATTCCCGATTACTCGGCGGTGATTTTCGATGAGGCGCACGAGATCGAGGATGTAGCCGGACAATATTTCGGCATGAGCGTGAGTAATCTGCAGATCCAAGCGTTGGTGAAGGATACATCGGCGATCGCGCGCCGGAAGCTGTTTGCGACGCCGGAGTTGGACCGCAGCTTAATTCATTTGAGCGACCGAACAGAGGAGTTTTTTCGTTTATTTCCACAGGAGGGGCGGCAGGGATTTCGCGACCACCAAGAGTTTTTGGCGATGCACGAGGTTGCTTATGGGGAGTTGTTGCTGGCGCTGGATCTGTTGGCCACTCGCTTAGAACTGGTGCAGCAGGCTAGCGACGACACACTGCCGCTGCATCGGAGAAGCAAGTTAATTCAGGAAGGGCTGCGGTTTTGGATGGAGGGCGGGGAGAAAACGTACGTGTACTGGGTAGAGCGGCGCGGGCGCGGCGTTTATCTGCAGGCGACTCCCATCGATGTATCGCAGACGCTTTCGACGCATCTGATGGATCGGGTTGATTCGGTGATTCTTACCTCGGCCACTTTGGCGGTGGCGGGCAGTTTCGAGTATGCGCAGACTCGCTTGGGATTGCAGCAGGCGCGGACGCTTTCGGTACAGAGCCAATACGACTATGCGGGGCAAGTCTTGTTTTATGTGCCGCCGCATTTGCCGGACCCAAGGAGCGCCGAGTTCACGCGCCAAGCGGCGGATGAGATCCAATCGGTCTTGGAGGCATCGCGCGGACGGGCCTTTGTCTTATTCACCAGCTATGGCCAGATGAGGCAGATTCATGAGTTGCTGAAGCCTCGCCTGGACTACCCTTTGTTTTTGCAGGGCGATGCGCCACGGACGGCGCTGATCGACCAGTTCCGATCCACTGCCAACGCGGTGTTATTCGGGACATCCTCGTTCTGGCAGGGGATCGACGTGCAGGGAGAGCAGTTGAGCTGCGTCATTATCGATCGGCTGCCGTTCGCGGTACCCAGCGATCCGGTGGTGGCGGCGCGGATCGACGCAATACAGCAGAACGGCGGCAATGCGTTTGTCGAGTACCAGATTCCGCAGGCGGCATTGACTTTAAAACAGGGGTTTGGCCGACTGATACGCGGCACCGGCGATAGAGGCGTACTGGTGCTGCTGGATAATAGAATGACGAGGCTCCGGTATGGGCAGATCTTCTTGGACAGCCTGCCGCCGTACCGGTTCACCAGCAATTCAGGAGACGTAAGAGAATTCTTCGATGTTTGAGATCTGTGTTGAGCACACATTCGCCGCCGGCCACGCGCTGCGCAATTATCATGGCAAGTGCGAGAACGTGCATGGGCATAATTACAAGGTGCAAGTGGCAGTGGCGGGCGCGGAACTGGATGAAAACGGGCTTTTATATGACTTTGCGGAGTTGAAGAAGAAACTGCGCGCCACTAGCGAGTACCTGGACCATCAATTTATAAACAATCTGAAGCCCTTCGACATCATTAATCCGTCGGCGGAGAACATTGCAAGGTTTTTTTGCGAAGAAGTGCAGAAGGACTTGAGAAATGCCGCTGTTTCGTTTGTGAAGGTTTGGGAGACAGAGACGTCGTGCGCGACGTACCGGCCCTAAACTCGCCGTAAGCCGAGACGCGTTTTACTTTTCGTTAAGGGTAGATACACTTTAGCGGTACACACCATTGAGTTTCTCCGACTGGCTACTAGCAGATATCCGGCTGCCGAAGGGCATACGCAGCAAGCCCGAAACGAAATACGACTGGTGGCGCGTGATGTGCCTAACCGGGGTGGATTACTTTTCCACGCTGGGTTATCAACCGGGCATTGCTTTTTTGGCGGCGGGGTTGCTGTCTCCGCTGGCGACGCTTGTTCTGGTTGCAGTGACGTTGTTCGGGGCGCTACCGGTTTACCGACGCGTGGCCGAAGCCAGCCCCCATGGACAAGGCAGCATTTCCATGCTGGAAAAGCTGTTTCCCAAGTGGGGCGGCAAGACGGTGGTGCTGGTGCTGCTGGGGTTCGCGACGACAGATTTCGTTATTACGATGACGCTTTCAGCCGCCGATGGAGCCGCGCATTTTATCAACAATCCGTTTACGCCGGTTTGGATGAGACACCAGATGGGTGTGACGCTGGTGATTCTTGCCATTCTCGGCGGCATTTTTCTAAGGGGCTTTAAGGAAGCAATCGGCATTGCGGTGCTGCTGGTAGTTCTTTATCTAACGTTGAACGGCATTATCACGGTGGTGGGATTATGGCAGATCGCGCAACACCCCGAAGCGATCTCGACCTGGAGCCAAGCGCTATGGGCGAGACACGGCAATCCTTTCACGATGTTGGCGGTTTGCTTGATCCTGTTTCCAAAACTGGCACTGGGGCTTTCGGGATTCGAGACCGGCGTGGCGGTGATGCCGCTGGTAAAGTGCGAGGGCGACACACCGACCAGGATTCGAAACACGCGTAAGTTGCTGCGAACGGCGGCATTGATTATGAGCGTGTTCCTGTTTTTGACGAGCATTGTCACGACTTTCCTGATTCCGCCGGACAAGTTCCAAACCGGCGGGGACGCGAACGGGCGCGCCCTGGCCTATTTGTCTCATCGCTATTTGGGGAACGGCTTTGGAACGTTATACGACATCAGCACGATATTGATACTTGGCTTTGCCGGCGCTTCGGCGATGGCTGGGCTGCTGAACCTGATTCCCCGTTATTTGCCGCGTTTCGGGATGGCTCCGGAATGGGCGCGCGCGTCACGACCGCTGGTGCTGGTGTTTCTTTTTATGGCGGTTGTCGTCACCGTGCTTTTCGATGCCAATGTGGATGCGCAGGGCGGCGCCTACGCAACAGGCGTGCTGGTTTTGATTACTTCAGCGGCCTTCGCGGTGACGGTAACGCTTTGGCGGGACTGGCGGCGCTGGCCTTTCGCCCTGATTACGTTGGTATTTGTCTATACGACGATCTTGAACATCGTCGAAAGACCCGAGGGTATCAAGATCGCCACCTTCTTTACTGGCCTAATTGTGGTGGTTTCTTTGGTCTCGCGAGCCATCCGCTCGACGGAGTTGCGCATTAACGGAGTGTACTTCGACGACATGGCGAAGACGCTGCTGGCGGAAGACGAGGACCAGATTATCCGGCTGGTGGCGCGCAAGCCGCGATCGCAAAAGGGTTGGAACTTGGATGTAACCGACCGGGCCGTTCGCATCGCGCATAACTTAGACGACAAGGAGCGGTTGTACTTCTTCGAGGTGGAGCGGAGTGACGCATCGGACTTTGAAGAGTTTCTGCATGTGACGGGTGAGCGGGTGGGCAACCATTCCCTATTGCATGCGCGGAGCCCGGTAGTAGCCAACTCGATTGCAGCTGTATTAATCTGCCTCAGAGATACCACGGGCCGTCTTCCCCACGCCTACTTTGAATGGAACGAAGGCAATCCGGTCTGGAACTTATTTCGGTTCGTATTTTTGGGCGAAGGAGACGCGGCTCCGCTGACGCATGAGGTTTTGCGGCGGACGATTGAAGAACCGGCGCAACGTCCGATCATTCATGTGAGCTGAACTCCCGGAGGGCGAGGCGTTGACCTGTGAGACCTTTGGAAGCTGAATTACACTTTTAAATAGTAGAGAGTTGTGAGTAAAAGCAAATACAGATTCAAGGCGGCGTCACTGCTGTTGTGCGGCACGGCGGTGCTAGTAGCTGCTCAAGGACAAAATAAAGATGCCGGACCGCAAGCAACGGCTAAAGACGAGAAGGCCGTTAAAATGGCAAAGTTCCTGGGAATCGGCGACGCGCCCGATGCGGCGGCCGTACAACGGGGAAAGCAGCTTTTTACCGGAACATGCGGTTTCTGTCATGGCGCGATGGCAACGGGCGGAGAAGGCGGTCCCAATTTGGTCCGCTCTGTTTTGGTGCTGCATGACAATAATGGCAGCAACATCGGTCCGGTCGTTCATAATGGCCGGCAAGGCAAAGGCATGCCTGCATTCCCGGCGATTACACAGGCGCAGATCTCGGACATTGCGGCCTATTTAAAGTCGAGGGTGCAAGCAGCGGCGAACCGTGGATCCTATGAAATCCAGAATGTAGTGGTTGGCGATGCCGGCGCAGGAAAAGCATACTTCGATGGCGAAGGCAAGTGCAGCACCTGCCACTCGGCGACGGGCGATTTAGCAGGAATTGCAAAAAAGTATGAACCCGATGTGTTGCAATCGTTGATTTTATATCCGATTCCGCCGGGCCAGGGCGCAGACACATTACCGGAGAAAGCGCGCGAGACAGCGACAGTCACGGCGGCGGATGGGCAAACCGTGTCTGGCTTGTTATTGCATTTAGACGATTTCAATGTCGCGGTGCAGGATAGCTCCGGAGCATATCACTCGTGGGAACGGGACGGGAATGGCTCCGATGGTTTGAAGGTGGAAGTACGCAATCCGCTGCAGGCCCACGTAGACTTGCTGAAAACGATCAACGATACGGAACTGCATAATGTTCTGGCTTACCTGGAGACTATGAAATGAGATTTCGCACAGTCTTTTCCGCAGTGATGCTTTGCGGCTTACCCGCCGGGTTATTTGGGCAGCTTGTTACAAACGAGATGCTGCTCCATCCTCCGTCGAATGCCTGGCCGACTTATAACGGAGACTACTCGGGGCAGCGATACAGTTCGTTGCATGAGGTTAATCACGGCAATGTAAAAACGCTGGGGCTGGCTTGGACGCGCCAGGTGAGCCCGGGGAGTGGACCGAGTTCCGGGATCAAATCGACTCCGCTGCTGGTGAATGGCGTACTTTACTTTACGGAGCCGGACAATGCCTGGGCGGTAGATGCGCGCTCCGGCCGGGAGCTTTGGCATTACAAATGGGAGTCGCAGGGCGGCATTCATATCGGCAACCGTGGCGTGGGTATTTACGGGGATTGGTTGTTTTTTGAGACGCCGGATAACCACCTGATCTCATTGGAAGCCAAGACAGGAAAATTTCGGTGGTCGGTGGTGATTGCCGACTTAGCGCAGGAGTACTTTTCGACACCGGCTCCGATTGTGATCCGCAACCATATCCTGGTAGGCGTGGGCGGCGATTCATTGGATGTACCGGGATATCTGGAGTCGCGTGATCCGGAAACAGGAGCGGTGCAATGGCGCTGGAATACTACGCCGCGAGCTGGTGAACCCGGAGCCAATACTTGGCCAGGAGCAGAGTCGATGGAGCATGGCGGCGGTATGACCTGGAATCCGGGCACTTATGATCCGGAGTTAAACCTGATTTATTGGGGAACGGGCAACCCGAACCCGGTTCATGCCGGGCAGAGCCGAAAGGGGGCCGATTTATGGACTTGCTCGATTGTGGCGCTAAATCCGGATACAGGGAAGATGGCGTGGTACTACCAGGTGTCTCCACATGATACGCATGACTTCGATGCCACGCAGACACCGGTGCTATTCGATGCGATGTATCAAGGAAAGAAGCGTAAGCTGTTGGCGCAGGCCAGCCGGAATGGATTCTTCTTTCTGCTGGACCGAGCCAATGGGGAGCATCTGGTGACTAGCCGCTTTATTAATGAGACATGGGCGGAGGGAGTTAATAAAGCCGGGCAGCCGGTGGAGAACGTAAAGAAGGAGCCGCAGACAAGCGGGACATTGGTGAGCCCTGCCAGCGGTGGAGCGACGAATTGGTTTTCGCCTTCGTACAGTCCCAAAACGGGTTTACTTTACGTGAATACGGCGCAATCCTATTCGATTTACTACTTGACCGATACAAGTCCGAAGCCGGAGGGGTTTGCGGGTCGGGATAGCGGCGTTTGGGAACAAAGCTCACTGAAAGCGATTGAGCCGCAAACAGGAAAGGTTTGTTGGAGCCATGCTTATACGCCACTACATGGGACGGCGGCCGGTCTTCTGAGCACGGCGGGGAATTTATTGTTCACCGGCGATCCGTTCCATCATTTAATTGCGTTCGATGCCGGTACCGGGAAAATCCTTTGGCACGCGGGGGTGAATGCAAATGTGACGAACGCGGCCATTACGTACGAACTCGACGGGCACCAGTATGTTCTAGTGGGAGCCGGCGACGCGCTATATTCGTTTACACTTTCCAGATAGGGCGGGCGCTACCGCGCAAGGGCGCGGCCCGGCAATGCAACCACTCCGGGATTTGGTCCACGTTCATGGATTCTTCACACCCGGAGACAATACATACGCTGCTGGCCATAGGGTTGGTCAGCCTTCTTTCACTGAGCGGCATTCTCACTTTCGTGCTGGGGAACCGGTTGGGGAAAGCACTTCCCTATCTGGTGGGAGCGGCCGCGGGAGCCCTACTAGGCATCGCATTTGCCCACATTCTGTCGGAAGCAGTAGAGAAAACAGGAACAGGCCCGAAGCTGGGCCTGCTGTTGATGTCCGGTTTTTTGGGATCGTTTCTGCTGGAACGCTCGCTATCTATCTTTCTTCACAAAGAGACCGGGCGCTCCGACGAGAACCGAAAGGAGTCAGCATCCAGCAGCTTTCATCATTTGCACGAGCGCGATCAAGCATCAGGGAGGCCGCTAGTGGCAAACATTCTTTTCGGCGGCGCGATTCACAGCTTTATCGATGGAGTCGCGATTGCCACCGGGTTTGCCGCCTCCCATAAATTGGGAGTGGCGGCGACGGTCGCGATTCTTTTACATGAGGTGCCACATCATGTAGCCGATGTGGGCGTGTTGATTTATGGCGGACTCGGGAAGGCGCCGGCAGTTTTATGGAACACGTTGGCCGGATGCACCTGTATAGTAGGGGGCGGTTTATCGTTATTGCTGGGACAGCACGTTACGCACTTAGAGGCGATCTTGCTACCGGTAACAGCCGCTAATTTCATTACATAGCCGCGGCCATCCTGATAGCGGAGCTACAAAGGAGCAAAACCGCCGGCGCGCGCTTTTCCAAACGCTTTGTTTAGTGGGTGGGGTGGCGCTGATGTTCGGATTAAGCGCATGGGCTCGCGAGTAGAGCGAACTCCATGCGCGGTCGAGTTCAGCTATGGCGGCGCATGCGCAGTGTTCGCAGCAGGAGGCTGGCGAACAGGGCCGCGAATCCGAGAAAAAAGAGGGTAAAGCTATTGCTCGCGGTTTTTGGTAAATGGCGCGTGGATGCAACTTGCGTTTCCGAGCCATTATGCAGACTGCCGACGGTATCGCCTTGTTTTTTGACGGAGGCGTACTTGTTGGCGGTAACGCCTTCGCCGTGGTGATCCGGCGTCACTGTTTTGGGCGCAAGCAGCCATAAAGTCACCACTTTCATGTCGTCCGGGGAGAGATCCGACGGCAGCTTATCGTAGGCGGGATCGACGGCCATGACGGGAGAGCCGCTTACATTCGTGATCTTGACCGCTTCGAGCTTCGGATAGACAAACTGCAAACCGTTCCAACCTTTGATGGCTTGTTCCTTGTCTTTGCCCGATGGAAACAGGACTACGCCGGGCTTGGCGGTTCCCTTTCCGATCTCGGGGTTGGAGACGGCCAGCACGAGATAGTGCTTCTCGTTATTGAAGGTGGAGATGCGGACGATGGATCGATCCTGGAGATGGTCTTCGACGGAGAAAACGTAGGAGCCGGGGTCAAGGACAACGTCTGGAATTTGCGTCGGTTGAGTGATCTTGATCGTTTGCGAGGTATCGGCGGCATAGGCGGGCGTCACAGGAGCAAAAGCGATGCTCAGTAAAAGCGCGGTGGATAGGTAATGTTTTAAGTTGGTCATAATATTTTCAGGGCACGGAAAGTTACTGTGTTCGATGACGCTCGGCGGCAATTTTAGACGCTTTCATGGGAGAGTACGGTACTAGTGGGGCTTGGCTGTTAGTACCAGGCTGACGGAACAGCAGCTACACTGGGGACGCCTCGGCGAGCATGTAATCGAAATCGTATGAGTGCTTGCCATCGGCGATATCGATAGTCATCGTGCCGGTGAGACCGGCGAGTTGACCGGTGCCGGAATCAGGGACTACGGAGATGGAAAGCCGCGGTACGCCACGGGCCATGGTACCGCTGTGCTGGAGGATGAAGGCGCCATGGCGGCCTCCGAGCGCACCCTCGACCCGCTCCATCGCAACATAGCCGGCCGAGCCTTTCACGTCCGTGCCGGCGGTCAGCATTTCGCCCTTGCTGGTCCCTTGTAGTTCGCCACTAAATTGCTTATCGATGGTCATCCTGCCAAGAGATGCGTCCCGAGCTTCGCCCTCGGAAACTTGAGGCGCCAGTTTCACTTCGAATGTTCCGCTTGCGTGAGTGGTCATAGCTTAAATTTTCACATTACCCGCCGGCGTTTGCCATATGATGTTCTTTCGGCCGGCGAGATCTTCAATCGGCGGGAGAGATGGGAAAGGGAAAGTCGTTATATGAGCGCAGGGCTTCGTTGTTTGTGTGTATTTCTGATGGGGATGCCTTCGATACTGCTGTCGACGCCGGCGGATTTTTACCTGAAGAACGGCGATCGGGTGGTGTTTTATGGAGACAGCATTACCGATCAACGGTTATACACGGTGATTGCGGAAACGTATGTTGTGACCCGCTATCCGAATCTGGACGTTTGTTTCGTGCACTCGGGTTGGGGCGGCGACAAGGTGAGCGGCGGGGGCGGCGGGTTGATCGATCTGCGGCTGCAGCGTGACGTCATAGCTTATAAGCCGACCGTGATGACGATCATGCTGGGGATGAACGATGGCTTGTACCGCGCGGAAAGCGAGGCGACGGACCGGACTTTTTTCGACGGCTACCGGCATATTGTGGAAAGCGTACGGGCGGCGTTGCCTAGTATTCGCATCACCGCGATTGAACCGTCGCCTTATGACGATGTGACGCGCGCGTCGAAATTTCCGGGCGGTTATAACGAGGTGATGATCAGTTATGGAAAGTGGATCGGCAACTATGGCGAGCAGGCCCGATTGAACGTAGCCGATTTGAATACGGGCGTCGTCGAGATGTTGCAGAAGGCCGACAAGCTGGAGCCGGAGAAGGCGCAGAAGATTATTCCGGACCGCGTGCATCCGAGTTTTGCCGGACATATAGTGATGGCCGAGGAGCTGCTGAAATCTTGGAATGCGAGCGCGTTGGTGGCGGCAGTAACGATTGACGCGGCCGGAAACAAACCGGTATTGAAATCGTCCGAACATGCGAGAGTTTCCGATTTGCGCGGCGGCAACGAGATCCAATGGACGGAGCTAGACGAAGCGCTTCCCTTACCGATGGCGGCGTGGAAGCGCGAAGGGGGTGAAAACAATCCTGTCGAGCTGGTATTGAGGAGTTCCGATGTGGAGACCGAACTGAATCGCGAGCCTTTGCAGATCACAGGCTTGAAGAGTGGTGTGTATGCACTGAAGATCGATGGCGAGACAGTGGGGATGTTCAACAACGATGAGCTGGCGCGTGGTGTCGATCTCGGCATGCAAGAGACGCCGATGGCGGAACAAGCCGACGAGGCTTATCGATTGACTGTCTTGCATGCTCGTATTCACAATGACCGGTGGCGAACGGTGCAGGTACCTTTAGCGAAGTACAGCGATCTTTCAGGGGTGGAGGCCGCGGAGCAGAGCGCCGATGCGTTGGAGCAGGCCGTGGTTCGGAAACGACATGAGGTGGTCCAGCCTAAGCCGCATACTTTTGTTCTTGCTTCGGTGTTGTGACAGATGGACCTTGCGTTATTTGCCGCGACCGTTGGAAGCGACTTGCACGATTCTTTTAGTAAGACGATTGCCGCAGAATTTGGTAGAGCTGTGGGCCGTACTGCTTGACGGTGGACATGCCGATGCCGGAAATAGCGAGGAGTTCGCTGTCTTTGCTAGGGCGCTGCTCGAGCATTGTTTGGAGGACGCGGTCGCTGAAGATGCGGAAGGCAGGGACGCCTCGCCGACGTGCTTCATTGAGACGCCAGGCGCGCAGGGATTGTTCTAATCCCGCGTCTTGCGGATTGGCGGGATGCTGTGTTGAATCCGATTGCTTCCTTTGAGCAAGCTTCTCTCCCTTGCGCCGCCGCCGTTTCGCCGGCGCGTCGGCGTTTTCTTTCATGAACAGATAGATAGGTGTTTGTTCGGTGGCGCTTTGTCCAGCGTGAATGAGCTTTACTGTGCGATATGCGATACGCTTGCCATCCTTTTCGAATGATTCGTCGGCAAATTGAAGCAGTTCGGCACGTGCCATGGCTCCCAGCAGGTCTTCGAAGTGGTCGCGCGTCATGGCAGCTTCGACGCCAAGCTCGGCATGCAGCTTGCCGGTAGAAGCCGTTCGGGAAGGACGCAAGGCGGCAAGAACGTGCAGAGCCACGCCGCGTTCTTTTTCGGTGACGTCGCGAAAGTGCTGTGCGACGCATTCGGCTGGGGCGCAAAAATCACAGATCCCGCAGGGGGTTTGACTGTCCTCGACATCGCCAAAGTGGTGAACCAGGGTTGCCATACGGCATCGATTACTACGGGCATACTGAATCACCGTGTCCACTTGGACTGCTTTTTGCCGGCCTTGCGCAAGGTAAAGAGGCCGCCAGCGGCCTTGGCCCTTCGTGACATTTTCATCCGCGTCGAGAATGGCTCCGGCGTGGGTCCAAAGCTTTTCGAGAGCTTTGTCGAACAAGTCGGGGTTCACCTTACATAGCTTGGCAAGAGCGGATTTCGGGATGGGACGGTCGGTGAGACGAGCATAGATGTCATCCAGAATTTCAATGGCCGGGTAGTCGCGTTCGAAGAAGAAATCGTGCGTGTGGCGATCGGCGTAGGATTGCATGAGAATAGCGCGGCTCGGCGCACCATCGCGGCCGGCGCGGCCGATTTCCTGGTAGTAACCTTCGAGACTTCCCGGCAGAGCCGTATGAATGACGGTACGTACGTTCGGCTTGTCGATGCCCATGCCGAAAGCGATGGTGGCGACCATGATTTCGATGTTGCCGGCGATGAACTTTTCCTGCACTCCATTGCGGCGATCCGCATCGAGGCCGGCGTGGTAAGCGCCTGTTTTGCATAAGCCGGCAAGTTCCTCCGCAAGTAGCTCGGCTTGCTTCCTGGAAGGGGTGTAGACGATGGCGGGCCGATGCCGCGGATCGCTGAGGATACTTTGTGCAATAGCGATTCTTTGCGAGGGCTTGGCTTCTACAATTTCGATGGCGATGTTGTCACGACGGAAACCGTGAATGAACTGCGCCGGTTGCGACAATCCCAGTTGGTCGGCAATATCGTTTTGGACAACGGGTGTCGCGGTGGCGGTCAGCGCCATGACAGGTGCAGGACGGAGCGCGGGAAGAGCCGTGCCAAGCATGCGGTAATCGGGCCGAAAATCGTGACCCCACTGGGAGATGCAGTGCGCTTCATCGATAACGACGAGAGAGGGTTTGCGCTTGGCCAACATCTCGGGAAAGCCAGGCACACGAAGGCGTTCGGGCGCGATGAAGAGAAACTGCAGCTCGCCTCCCAGATAGTCTAGGCAAACCTGACGCGAGGCGGGGCGACCGAGGCCGGAGTGGATGCGCTCCACGGCAAAACCGCGTTCTTTTAGCTTTGCTACCTGGTCTTCGATTAGCGCGATGAGTGGGCTGATGACCAGCGTAGTTCCTCCACGCGCTAGCGCCGGCAGTTGATAGCACAAAGACTTGCCGGAACCGGTGGGCATCACCAAGAGAACGTCGCGCCCCTCGATGGCGGCTTCGCAGACAGCTTGTTGGTTGGGACGGAACGAGGAGAAACCGAAGCCGCGCTCCAGAAGCTCCGGTAAGGAGGCATTGACGGGGGACTGGAAGGCGGGCATGGGTGAGGATAGCCCGTTTTTGTGTTCCTCGCGAGGACGCGGCCGCGCCAATGGTTCTACATTTTGCAAGGCGTCGCGCACATATTGTTCGATGCCTTCCAGAAAAGGCTCGAGCTTCGCCGCGCTGCCCTGAATTTTGCGCAGATAGGCTTCCCATTGACCGGTCATGGCCGGACTTTTCACCTGGGGGTGGACAATCTCGATCAGGCGAATGCCTTTGTCCGTTACCTGCAGGTTCTTGGCGTCTCTTTCGAGATAGCCACGCTTCAAAAGCACTTCGATGATGTTGGCGCGCGTGGCGGGGGTGCCCAAGCCAGACTCCTTCATGGCATCGGAGAGTTCTTTTTCGTCCAATGTTTTGCCTGCTGTTTCCATGGCGGTGAGCAGCGTGGCGTCGGTGAAGCGTTTTGGCGGCCGAGTTTTCTTGTCCAGCGCCTTCGCGTCGAGCACCTCCTGCGGCTGCGCTTCCGCTAGACCCGCGGGTAAGGTTGGCTCTGCTGCTTCGGTTCCGCTGGCGGCGCTTGTAGCGCCTTTCTTTCGCTCTGGCTTGAAGTCCAGCGACTTCCATCCTGTTTGCTGAACCGCTGTGCCGGTGGTGCGATACCAGTCGGTCAGCTCACCATTGACGATGATGGTGAGAACGGTGGTCAGGGCGAGCAAGTAATCGTCCTGCCAGGCGCTGAGCAGACGGCGACAGATGAGATCGTAGAGCTTGCCTTCCTCGGCCGGGAGCGTTGTTTTGGCTGTTGCGGCGGTGGGAATGATGGCGTGATGGTCGGTTACTTTGGCGTCGTCGATGAAGCGGCGGCTTAACGGGCGTTCTCCGGTTCCCGGTGCCAGGAATTTGCGATAGGGCGCTTCGATGGACTTCACGACAGCCCCCAAAGTACGCGCCACTTCTTGCGATAGATAGCGGCTATCGGTACGCGGGTAGCTGATCAGCTTATGACGCTCGTAAAGGGATTGCGCGAGGTCGAGCGTCTTTTGCGCACTGAAGCCAAAAAGACGATTTGCGTGACGTTGCAGTTCGGTGAGGTCGTAAAGCGGGGGCGGCGGTATGCGCTGTGTTTCGGATTCAATCGAGTGGAGGCGCGCTTGGCCGGTACGGGCGCGTTCGACGATCTGTTTTGCTTCGGCTCCATCGGGGGGGAGGCGGGAAGATTTCTGTATCGATTCGGCGGCGTTTGCTGTTTCGGAAGCATGGCGAAACCAGGTGCCTTCGTAGTTCGATTTTTCGGGTGAACCGACAGGGTGAAAAGTAACGATTACCTCTTGGTAATGTTCCGGAACGAACTGACGAATACTCAGGTCGCGCTCCACCAGCATGGCTAAAGTTGGTGTTTGCACGCGGCCAACGGAGAGCTCCTCGCCGTAGGCAATGGTGTAGGCGCGCGACAGATTCATGCCGACCAGCCAATCGGCGCGGCTACGGCCACAGGCGGCATCGGCTAGCCCCTGATAGTCGGAAGCCGGCCGCAGCGTGTCGAATCCCTTGCGAATGGCATCGGGCGTTAACGAGGAGATCCAGAGGCGTTGCACTGGTTTTTCACATTCCGCTTTGTCGTAAATATAGCGGAAGATGAGCTCTCCTTCACGGCCTGCGTCGGTGGCGCAGACGACGTCCGAAACACGCGGGGAGTTCAGGATTTTCTTTACGATTTCGAACTGGTCGTTGGTTTTTTCGTATGCGACCAGCGGCCAATGCTCGGGCAACATGGGGAGCAGGTCGCGACGCCATTGACGCCACTCCGGGCGAATTTCGTGAGGCTGGGCAAGAGCGACCAGGTGTCCAATGGCCCAGGTGACGATGTATCCGTTTCCTTCGAGAAAGCCCGCACCCTGTTTGCCGGCTTTTAAAACACGGGCGATATCACGCGCAACCGAAGGCTTTTCCGCCAAGACGGCGGTGATGCCGGAGTTATCTGCCTTCATGGTGGAACACTTTTAGTGTAATCGCTGGCGGCGCCGAAGCTGGGGACGCCCGGAGCAGTCCACGTGGGCTATCGTTTCCGACGCTTATGCGCGGTGCGAGAGGCTGATTTTCGTTTCTTCCGATCGGGTTGCTCCTTCCATCCATAGCAAACGGTTGCTTTGCGGTACGAAGCCAATTTGCGTTAAGCGGCGCGTTGACTTTGCAGGAACTCTTGCAGCTCGGCTTCCTGGACGGCGGCTTCGGCGATGCGTGACTTACAAACGCACCAGTACCATGCCTTAGTGTCTACTCAGGCAACACAGAGCACTCACAGTCTGAAAGCAGAAGCGCATCTCACTTGTGTCTAATCTGCGAGTGAAGCTATTGGGAACCGTGTCGATGCAAGGACCAACTAATTGGCTAAGGTCGAGCAGTCATGAGCCTGGTGACTAGAAGCCTTGGGCAGGCAGGAAGGTTCCGCCACAAGGGTCAGCCGTGCAGGTTACCCCTGGAGTCCATTCCATGACCAATGCGGGAATTTGAGGCCGCTAGGCACATCATCAGCGGATTGCCGATAGCGAGACATCGTTGTCGTCGTTGCCCAAGTGAAGTAGTCGTGCAGCACTTGTCGCAGCAGATTATTGTCGGCTAGTCCGACATCGGCCAGAGCCTGGTCGAAGCAGGCAATCGCGCGGCGATCCATTTCGTCGTGCTCCCCGTTGCCGCTGTGCATCTTGACGACGGCGGTCTCGTCGCCAAAGGAGTCGGAGTAAGTCCTGGGACCACCGAGTGCCTCGGCCCAGTATGCAGCGAGGCGCTCCACATGCTGAGGATGAAAGCCATGGCTGAACGCATGGGCTACCACGTCGTCGGCCATCACCCGCCGATGCCAGGCGCCGGCAAGATCGCGCAAGCCGTCGCTGCCACCCGCCGCTTCGAAGACAGTTTGCATGCCTCTATGATGACAATCGTCTTTCATTCCGCCGACGCTCGGATATAAGCCGTTCTCACTTGACCGCGCGAAGGGCCTCCAGGATGGCCGCATTAAAGTGTTCGGGACGCTGTACGGGAGCAAAATGGCTGACGCCGCTAAGGATATGCAAGCGCGAGTGAGAAAGCGTTTTAGACAAGTATTCGGCGTGTTCATACCTTATGAATTCATCCGACTCAGCGTGCAGGACCATGACTGGAATGCTGATTCTGGCAAGATCTTCCGCGGAATAATTTGGCTGTGTTCTTTGCATTTGTCCGACCGACTCGAAAAGCTGAGGGAAGTCGTCCGGTGTTGCCGACAAAGCCGAATAGTCCTTCCGATGTCGACTCAAACACCGGTCGATAATCGGACTGGGTTCGAACGGTTTGGTGCCGGATGGGTCCATGTTGCAGCCGAAAAACACAACGCCGCTGACGCGTGCCGGATGGCGGTCACCGAGTATGAGAGCGGTACAAGCGCCATCGCTCCAGCCGACCAGCACTGCCTTTTCAATTGCAAGCAAGTCCATAACCGCTAGCACGTCGGAGCCCATCAGCTCATATGAATAGGGGCGCTCATCACGCGTACTTCGACCGTGGCCGCGACTATCGACAAAGATTACCTGATACCCGTTCTTGAGCAATGCGGGGAGTTGGTATCCCCAGTTGCCGCTGTTGCCCAACCCACCATGCAACAGAATGACCGTTGGGCCGGACCCGTACCTCGCATACCAGATTTGAGCGTGTTCGTTCTCCACATAGCCTTCTCGGTCGGGTATCGGCAAAGATAGGGCACCCACAGCTTCGAAGCGGATGAGTTCGTCATCGTGGACACTGTCCGCCTCCTGGTTGCCTGGCGGGAGTGGCGCCGAATCAGCCTGCTGTTCTGTCACTGTGTCCCTCCGCTCCGCTCTTCCACTCTATCTTGAAAATCGCAGATGCGAAATGACGGACTTTTGATTTGGGATCGTGGGCAGGCCGGAAACAGATCCTGAGTCGAGTAGTTCGCCTGCCGCTTAAGAAAGAGCCGAATCTAGCTCCTTATGCCAGCCGATACACCTTATGTTCAAAGCCCAGCACACCCGGGCTTGCCGGCAACAAACGGCCTTGGCCGGCCAACACCGATTGGTTTACCCAAGCGTATCGGGGATCACCGGTTTCCAATACCCAATGGGACCGGATCGACTGGTCATCGAACTCGGTCGGTGCGCATGCTAGTACCGCTTGTTTCAATTTGTCATTAGCTTCCGCCGGCCCGAAGTAGTGAGCACAAATCACCGCGCCATCCTGGGTCTCAATCTGCATTCGCACATCCATGCGCATGTAACCGTCAGGTCCGGTGAGCATCCAGTCACCTCCCGAACCGGCCAGCTTGCCCATCAGGCGCGAGCCTGCAAATGTCGCGCCGGTAATCTCGTAGTATTGCCGTCCGCCATACGGACCGGTTCCGGTATCGAACTGCGGGCCGCACGCGATGCGGCAAGTGAACTCATAGACGAGTTGTGGTGTTTGCTCTCGCATCTTACTTGCCTCGCAGCACCTGAGGATTGCCGGTAAACCAGACGTTGTCGATGGTGAGCCGTCGCATGCGCCAGCGATCTTCCAGTTGAACGAGTTCCGCCGCGTACCAGTTCCTCATCTGACACCTTTGAGAGTCATCTTTCCGCGAAATATGGGTCGCGTCCACCAGGGCTTGCAGCTTCGCCTCATTCCCCGCCAACTGAACGCGCCCGTTCGTAATCACATGACTGGTGATCTGGGTTTTCGCGCTTTCGCCCAGGAAGCCGACGATCGTACCGGCCCCGGTCAACACCGGGAAATCGAGGCCCATTTTGCGACCGCAAGGGCCGAAGTCTACGACGGCATCGTCGCTGAAGGCCGTTTCCAGTAGATTTTGGTTGCCGGTGTCGACGCCGGCGCCGAAACGGTATAGAGCGTCTACAACCGTTGCATAATAGCTCTCTGACATGGGCGTTTCGCGATCAATGGCCATTCATGACTCCTGAGAGCACTGCCGGCTTGGACACTTCGTTGCCTTCCGTCGACGGCTGGTCAAAGTCAACTTGCATGCCATAGATGTTGCGCCCGACCTCGAGACATTGGCTAATTTCCTGCCGTGTTCGCCGCTGCATCTGCTTTTCGAAAGCAGCAATCGCCGGCGTCACCTCGGCCGCCGGTTCATCCATTAAACTCTCGGCCAACTCAAGAGCGTCCAGCATCGCCAGATTGACTCCTTTGCCCGTGAACGGCGGCATGACGTGAGAAGAATCGCCGATCATCGTAATTCCCGGCACCGTCCGCCAGCTGTAGTCCGGCGGCATGACCGACAGGGGCCAGCTATGGAAGTTGCCGTCCACCTGGATCAACTTCTCCACCATCTGAGACGGCCACTGTCGGTATCTGTCTCTTACCGATTGAAGAACCGCTTCCGTGTCGTCGAGTGTAAAGCCCTTCGACCTCGGCCAGTCCTCGCCGACCGTCATGGAGTAATAAAGAAGAATCAAATCTCTGTTGCAGCGTTGGACGAAGATGGTTCGATAATGGCCGGCGAACATGACTGAGCCTTCGCCCAGCACTTCGGCCAGTTCGGAGCCGCGCCAGAGTTCCTTGCGCAAAACCGCCGCAAGCATCGTCATGCCCAACGGACGTGGGCGTATCGAGGTGAGAAGAGGCCTGACGCGCGAGCCCACTCCATCGGCACCTACCACCAGATCGGCAATGAAAGCAGCCTTGTCGCCGAACTCCAACCGCCAACGGCCGTCTCCGTTAGGTAGTGTCTTCTCCACTCGATGACCCCACGCTACAGTGCCAGGCTCGAGCGAGTCGAGCAGGAGTTGTCGCAGGTCGCCGCGGTCGATCTCGGGGCCGGCGTCATCGTGGGTTCCGCCTTCGCCCGCCGGATGCGGTCTGCCTTCCGGATCCAGCATCTTGAACTCTTTCGCTTCACTGCGAGAAGCTCCCTGGGATGCTTCGGTCAACCCGGCCGCGTCCACCGCGCGTTGTCCGGCATCCCGCCGCAGGTCTAGGCTGCCCCCTTGCGGGCGCGAAGTGGGCGAGGTATCCCGCTCAAAGACGCTCACCGACATGCCTTGCATCTGCAACAGCCGCGCCAGCGCCGCACCCGCGGGACCCGCCCCCACGATGGCAATCTTGCCTTTAGTCTGAAGTTCCTTACAAGTCATCATAGAGTTTTCTTTGTGCGACAACACATTACTCACCCACCTTACGATAGCTTCCGGCTTATTTGAAATGAATAGTTCGATGCATATACTGTTATCGTGAATCTCCATCAAATTAGGGTATTTCTCAAGGTCGCCGACACCCTGCATTTCGGGCACGCAGCTCAGCAGTTGGGGGTAACGCAGCCGTCGATCAGCCGGGTGCTGTCAGGGCTAGAGCGTCAGGTGGGAAAGGATCTGTTCGACCGCACCTCGCGCTCCATTCGCCTGACCGCAGCCGGCAAGGCGTTTCTGCAGCCTGCCCGACTTATGGTCCATCACGCCGACATCGCTTTGCGAGCCGCCGGGAGCGGAATCGAAGGGGGCGTCGAAACGCTGCGCGTCGGCCTAATGATCGGCGCGGCTCAACCGGCGGTGGGAAGGCTTATTCGCAGATTCAAGGATATGCATCCGGAGACGCTGATCACATTTAAAAAAGCCGACGAAAGCACGCTGGGTCGGCAATTGACGACTGGGGAGATCGATGTGGCCGTGGCTTGGGATGCATCTATTCCTTCCGGCCTATATCGGAAGCGTTTAGCGAAGGCGCCGATGATGTTCGTTCTTCCCACCGGCCATCGCCTGGCAAGGAAGAAGGCGATCAGGCTGAGCGATGCTGCTCAAGAGCCAATTATCCTACCCGCTCGTGAGTCCCAGCCCATCATCTATCAAACCTATTGCAGGATGGTCAGGGACGCCGGATTTGAACCCACTGTGTCAATCGACGTATTGACTATTGACGACCTGCTGGCCGTTGTCGCCGCCGGCGCGGGCATCGGCAACGCCCCCATTACGCCTGGATTGCGATATCCCGGTGTTGTGTTGCGACCTAACTCGCCTGAGTACCTGCTGACCTATGAACTCGCGTGGGTCGACGACCGTCCCGCCGTTCGCGATCTGCTCACGCTCGTCAAGGATTAGCGCCCGTTTGCTCGCGGACTCCACGCGCCACCTAATCGGAAAGCCTCGTTTCGCCAACCCTCGCGCGAAAGCTATCCAATCAGTTCCCACTGCCGAAGACAGAAAGAAATCATCCCGGTAGGGCTGCCACAGTCGAGATTCTCGAACGTTCAGTGTTGCTGAGGACGGACATCTATGCTCTCCTCCAGAACCGGTCGGACAATCGTAAGAGAGTTTTTCAATAGCATCCTTTCTCTTCTGCGATGGTGCCGGCAATTGACAGACACTCGCATTGTGCAGGAATCGCCTGGAACAAAAGGAACGAGAGCACTACAGAAAATCTCTGTTTTTCAGCCGCATTGCTACAACTCAGAGAACATTCTGTGAATCTTTGGCTAATGCGTTGTTATGGCCTTAAATGGCGTGGTAACGTCCGAAGTGGCACGTGAACTGTGGTCTGCTACGGCACTACATTCGGTGTAATTTACTTCACATCACACAGGCTGAGTACAGGGGCAAACATGACTACCGGCAGTACAAGGCAACTTCGAAATTTCTCGCTCCCCAAGCAGGCTTGGCACATCGCTAGCGGGCTCACCAGTGATGCGACTGTGAATTCATTTGATCCATCGTTGCCCGTGGATCGCACTTCATAACAAAAGAAAAACAGAAGGAAAGGAAGAACAGAATGAGATTGTTCATGTACAAAGGATTGCTCAAAGCGAGTCTTCTCGCCTCGGCGGTTCTGATGGCGTCGAGCTTCGCGGACGCGCAGCTTAATACCAAGATCGATGGCAATAACGGCACCCTGCCGACCCCTCCCGGTTTATTTGTAACACCTACGGCGCCGCTCACCAGCGCGGTGCAGCAGCCGCTGAATCCCGGCTTAGCCAATTATCCCGACTTCGTTGCCGGCGAGGCGGTTAAATCTGTCATGAGCCCGGACGGCACGATCCTGGCTATTCTTACGGCCGGGCAGAACTCGCTCTACAATTCATCCGGGGCGGTCGACCGAGCGGCTTCCACCCAGTTCATTTTTTTGTACGACGTGACGGGTGCGAACAAGACCAACCCTGTCCTGAAGCAGGTTATTCAACAGGTGAATGCCCATGTCGGTCTGGTTTGGGCGCCGGACAGCAAGACGATCTACGCGGCAGGCGGCTGTGAGGATGCGGTGTATGCCTATACCAATAACGGTTCCACTTTTGCACAAAGCGCCAAGATCCGCCTGGGCCACGCTCCCGACGGCTGCGTCTCCAACGCCGCCAACTCCACCGGTCTTGGCCTGAGCGTGGAGCCGAACGTAGCCGGTCTTGCCATCACCGCCGATGGCAGAACTCTGGTAGCTGCGAATAATTACAATGACTCGATCAGCGTGGTTGACATTGCGAGCCAAACGGTCCGTTACGAGTATGACCTTCGCCCTTACTCGACCTCTGGGGCCGCGGGCGGTACCAAGGGTGGCACTTATCCTTACTCGGTAGTGTTGAACGGAAATATCGCTTATGTCGGTGTTGACCGGGACCGCGAAGTTGTCGTTGTGAATATCGCCAACGCGACTGCCGGCTCCTTGGTGACGCGCATTCAGCTGGATGGCAACGCCAACGGCATGACGCTCAGCAGGGATGGCGCGACCCTTTATGTCGCGCAAGACAATCAGGATCAGGTCGCAGCGATCAACACGGCAAACAATACCATTAGCAAAAGAATAGACACCCGTGGTCCGGCGTCTCTCGGATTCCCGGCGGGAATGACGGGCGCAGCGACAACAGCCGTGACCATCAATGCCGCGAACAACACGTTGTACGCCGTCAATGCCGGTTCGAATTCTGTGGCGGTGATACCGCTGAGCGGGGAGAATGCGCTCACCACGACCGGACTCATTCCGACCGCTTACGATCCTACCGACATTGCCTTCAGCGCAGATGGGACGTGGATGTACATTGTGAATGGGAAAAGCGACACCGGCCCGAATCCCGGTTATGGATATGGCAACCTGGCGAACGTCCAATACCTGACCTATCCCGGCGGCAATGCAGCCAAAGCTGCTCAGAACAGGGCCAACAACCAATATCAGTTCCAGTTGGAACATGCAACGCTGGTCAGCGCTCAAGTCCCGCAGCTGGCCGACCTTTCAAATTTGACGTCGGCGGTGGCGGCAAACAATGCGTATTCCGTTACTCCACCAACCGCCGACGCTCAGGTAATGAGCTTTCTTCATTCCAAGATCAAGCACATCATCTACATCGTAAAGGAAAACCGCACTTTCGACCAGATCCTGGGCGACCTGGGCAACGGTTCGAACGGCGACTCCTCGCTGACCCTGTTCGGCAAGCGCGTTACGCCGAGCTTCCACAGCATGGCGCAAAATTTCGTGACACTGGACAACTTCATGGATCCGGGCGACGGATCGATGGACGGCTGGTCCTGGTCGATGCGCGGCCGTGTGACCAATACGGAAACCATCACGCAGCAGGAGAACTATGCGGCTGTGAATCGCGGTCTCTCGTATGAGGGCGAAGGGCAGAACCGGAACATTCCAGCGAACCTCAATACTGTTGCCGCCCGTAATTTCTTCTACGATCCGACCGGCGCGACCACACCCTACACCACCAGAACTGCTCCCTTGAAGGGTGGCGCAGCTAATATCCTGGCCGGCGACGGAGACCATGCCGCTACGGACGGTCCAACCGGCTACCAACAGGGTTACATCTTTAACGCTGTATTGAACGCGGGCGGGACGGTTCGCAATTACGGCTGGCTGGCGAACACTCCCGGAAGTATCGGGACGATTGCTAACCCGATTGCCGATCCTTACGGGGCCGGCGTCATCCAAACCACCACCTCAAACCAAGTACTTTACGAGAACAACTACTACGATCCCTACTTCCGCGCATACGATCAGGCCTACCCGGATGTGTGGCGCTTTAACGAATGGAACCGCGAGTTCCAGCAGTTTGTGGCCAATGGCAATCTCCCATCGCTGGAGATGATCCGCGGCCTCAGCCACGATCATACCGGCAGCTTCGGCTCGGCTTTGGCGGGCGTCAACACACCGGAACTACAGCAGGCCGACAACGACTATGCCGTTGGTCTGCTAGTAGATGCTGTTGCCCATAGCCCTTACGCGAGCAACACGCTGGTGATGGTGATAGAAGACGACTGTCAAGATGGGGGCGACCATGTCGATTCGCATCGCGCGACGACCTACTTTGTTGGCCCGTACGTAAAACAACACGCGGTCGTCAGCACACGATACAGCCAACCGAGTTTGCTCCGCACCATCGAGGATATTCTTGGCACTGAGCACATCAATCTCAATACATATTATTCGAGGCCGATGGCGGATGCGTTCAACATCAACTCGTCCGGCAGCTGGACATTTAACGCCATTGCTTCCACGCTCCTGAAGTCAACCTCGTTGTTGCCGGCGGACACCAGCACCGTTCGGTTTGCCGGAGGTTCCGACCTGAAGCCGACTCATGACGCCCAATACTGGGCGGCGAAGACCCGCGGCTTCGATTTTTCCGGTGAAGATCGGGTACCGGCCGACCTCTACAATCAGATCCTTTGGGCAGGTCTGAAAGGAACACCGGCACCTGCTGTCCATACTCGCTTCCAGCGCATCGACGGCGACAAGGACGACAAGTAAACCACATTCACATCAGTACCGGCATGGCTGTGAGGTCATGCCGGCACCAAACACATATCACTGAATAAAGGAACTCTAAATTATGAAACCCACTCTTTGTGTTCTTGCACTCGCCATTGCCGCCGCGGTCGTCCCTGCGCACGCAACCACTTTTAACGTCGACTTCTCGGGCGTTGTTTATCAGACCCAGGGAGCGACCGGCCAAGCTATCGGTGACAATGTGACCGGTCGCTTCGACCTTGAGAGCGATACAGCTAGCTTTCTTGCCTTCACCATTGCAGGCCGGTCCGTTGCCTCCGGGTACACGTCCTCCGCAACGATCGGGCCCGCGTTGACGGATGCGATTTACGCAGCTCAGGTATCTCCCGTCGCTACCGGCATGTCGAACAACAGCACGTTCTCACTCGATCTGTCGTCTCTCACTACGTGGCCTTCCACGGATACGGCATATAGCTTGTTGACGGACACGAATCAATTGACCACCAATCTCGACACGGTGAGCAACCCCTCATCCGCGTTCCCGAGCACATTCAGTTACTACACCGCTAATGCGAATGGCACCAATGTCGTTGCGCTAGGAGCGAACTTGACGTCGCTCACTGTTGTTACGCCAGAACCTTCCAGCTTCGCTTTACTCGCGTCTTCGCTGCTTGTTTTTGGTTTCTTTGTCCGCCGCCGCGTCTGACGCTTCCGCTACTGTCATCCGCCACCCCTATTCGCCGCCAGCCGTCACACAACATTTGACGACCGGCGGCGAAATCTTTTTTGCCTGGAATCGTTCTTCGGCTGGGGAGTACAGCCAGTCTCTACCGCGTAGCGAGCCGACATCCACTGGAGTAAGCTAGCAAGTGACGGGAGTCCACGAACGATTCGCCTAAACGCATGCGCGCCAGGATGTCCAGGTTCCTGGTGTTTTTCCATCATCGGCAAAGTCCCAAAGCCTCGTCAAATCAAACTACCTTAGCGCTCCAAAGGAGGAGCCAAGTACATGAGAAGGTCCTTGTCGCACATTCTATTCCTGATCGCAATTGTTGGTACAGCATTGCCTGGTTTGCGGGCAGCAGCCCCGGACTTCGGCCCCAATGTGATGGTTTTCGATCCCAGCATGTCCGTCGATCAAATCGAGGCAGCGGTCAACGCCGTCGCAGACAAACAAGTGAGTAACCAATTCGGGCCGGAGCGGTTTGCCTTGCTGTTCAAACCAGGCACGTACGGCACCTCGACCAATCCGCTCGTCTTTCAGGTGGGTTATTACACGGAGGTGGCTGGTCTAGGCGCCTCGCCGGCCGACGTGGTCATCAACGGAAAAATCGACGTATATAACCAATGCTTTGCCGCCGATAACTGCACCGCGCTCGATAACTTCTGGCGGTCTTTGGCGAACTTGACCATCCATCTGCCGCCAGTCGTCGATTGCCGGTCCAGCGCGGAGTTTTGGGCCGTTTCGCAAGCGGCACCCATGCGGCGCGTCGACATCGCCGGCGGGAACCTTTCGTTGCAGGATTACTGTACAGCCGGTCCACAATACGCAAGCGGCGGCTTTATAGCGGACTCGCGAACCACCGGTGGAACGATCATAAACGGCTCGCAGCAGCAATTCCTGGTTCGCAATAGCGCCATCGACGGCTGGACCAACGGCGTTTGGAATCAGGTGTTTTCCGGCGTGATCAACGCGCCGAATCAATCATTCCCCAACCCGCCATACACTACGCTCGAGACCAGCCCGATCACGAGGGAGAGGCCATTTTTGTATGTAGATACTGCGGGTAATTACAACGTTTTTATTCCCGCCGCTCAAACCGACTCTTCCGGCACATCATGGGCAACCGGGCCAACACCGGGCTCTTCACTCCCCATCGCCGAATTCTTCATCGCTACGCCGGCGACTCCTCTTCCCCGGATCCATTCCGCTTTGGTCCAGGGCCGCAACGTGATATTCACTCCCGGCGTTTACAACTTAGACCATCCGGTGGTAGTTTCGCGGGCGGATACGGTGGTGCTGGGACTTGGCTTCGCCACGCTTTCCCCGCAAAAAGGGACCGCTGCCATGAACGTCACCAATGACAAAGGCGTGAAGATCGCCGGGCTTTTGTTCGACGCCGGTCCGGTCAATTCGTCGGTACTTCTGAAAGTGGGCAAAGGCAATGGCAGCGACAAAGGGGTTCAGCGGGGCCGGGGAAATCCGCACGGCAGCGATCCTTTGGACCCGACGACACTCAACGACGTGTTCTTTCGGGTGGGCGGCGCGTCCTTGGGCAAAGCGACGGCAAGCCTGGTGGTAAACAGCGACAACGTTTTGCTGGACGATGTCTGGGCTTGGCGTGCCGATCACGGCACGGGAGTAGGTTGGACTATCAATACCGCCGACACCGGATTGGTGGTGAATGGCGACGACGTCACCGCGTATGGGCTATTCGCCGAACATTATCAGAAGTATCAGGTGATTTGGAACGGTGAGAACGGCCGCACCATTATGTTCCAGAATGAGATGCCCTATGATCCGCCTTCACAGGAAGCTTGGATGCACGACGGCATCGTCGGCTACGCAGCCTACAAGGTAGCCGATTCCGTTCAAACGCATCAGGCCTGGGGTTTGGGAAGCTACTGCTTCTTTAATGCGGGCGTACCTATTCGCGCCGCCCACGCTTTCGAAGCACCGGTAGTCTCCGGGGTTCAATTTCACGACCTTCTCACGGTGTTGCTGAACGGAAGCGGGGGCATCGATAACGTCATCAACGACACTGGTGGTCCTACCGTAAATCCGGGAACACCAGTGGATGTGATCAGCTATCCGTAAAGCTTCGCGAGCTGACCAACAAACAGGGGTGGACTGACAGTGCGCCCCTGCGAAGCCATGCCACGCGAGTTATTTCACGTTTCACTGCGACATGCGAGTTCCCCAGTTTCAAATGGGGCGCGCGTTTGTCCGCAAGTGGGAGCGGCCCGATATTCAGACAGGGTACAAGTCAGGCCAATATACTCGCTGCGTATCGAAGACTCGTAGTACGTGGCTGACCGACTCCAGCACGAAACCGTTTCCGACACAGGCTCCTTGATCGGAAGGTTCCACGCGTGAAAACCCGGTACTCGTGACGAACGGCGGTTCACAACCATGCCTGTCCGCTCCCGAAATAACGGTCCCGTCTTACCTGATACCATAACCACCGCATGAGGCGTTTTCACGTTTTAGGTTTGTTTATTCTTTCCGCTTGTCTTGCGTTGCAGGCGCAGGGGACGCACTGGATCGGAACTTGGGGGGCTAGTCCTTCACCTCAACTGGGGAATCCGGCGCAGATGCTCTCCGAGCATTTGCTTTTCGAGAATCAGACTATTCGTGAGATCGTACACACCAGCGCCGGCGGGAACTCGGTTCGGGTCCGGCTCTCCAACGCGTATGGGCGGGAATCGGTTACGATCAGGGCGGCGCACGTTGCTCTACGCGATCACCAGGCTTCTATCGTTGCTTCTTCGGACCATGCGCTGACGTTCGGGGGCCGTCCGTACGTCACCATTCCGCCCAATGCGGTCGTGCTGAGTGACATAGTGCAACTGCAAGTCCCGCCGCTCAGCGACGTTGCGATCAGTTTTTTTTTGCCGAAACCAGCCGCTGGCGCAGGGATTCATTATGCGGCGCAGCAGACTTGTTACATCGGAGCGGGGGATCAAACCGCTAGCGCCTCTTTCGCTCAAAGCGCAACCATTACTTCGTGGGTGTTTCTCACGGGGCTTGATATCGATGGTCCGTCGAACGCAGCTACGATCGTTGCGTTTGGTGACTCGATTACGGATGGGGCCAAGTCGACGGACAATGCGAACCAGCGCTGGCCGAACATTCTGGCAAACCGGCTTGCGGCATCGCACGACCAAGGGGCAGCGCTGGGCGTGCTCGATGAGGGTATTGGAGGCAACCGCGTTTTGCACGATCCTGCCTCGGAGATACGTTTCGGAGTCAGCGCGTTGGCCCGTTTTGACCGCGATGTATTGGCGCAGCCGGGTGTCCGCTACGTAATCGTCTTGGAAGGCATCAACGACATCGGCCATGCGGGAACATCGGCTCCCGCTAGTGAAAACGTTTCGGCGGAGGAAATCATTGCCGGTCTAGAGCAGATGATCGAGCGTGCGCATGAGCGTGGGCTGAAGATCTTCGGCGCAACATTGACGCCTTTTGAAGGCACGATCTACCCGGGCTACTTCACGCCGCAGAAAGAGGTGAAACGTAAGAAGGTGAATGAGTGGATCCGCACCAGCCACGCATTTGACGGCGTAGTCGATTTCGACAAGGCCGTACGAGACCCAGCGCATCCCGACCGCATGCTGCCTGCCTATGACGGCGGAGACCATCTACATCCCGGCGATGCAGGTTACAAAGCGATGGGCCAAGCAATCGATCTGAACCTATTTCAGTAATACTTAGCCTGGAAGTTGAGGCGCTAATTTTTGCACGGGTGGAGCATCGGCACCTAGCCAGTCCGGATGGCGGGCGGTGGTATCGAAATGGGCGGTGGTCTTGAAGAGCTCGAATCGGCCATCTTCGGCGGCCTGCTTGGTTTTCGTCAAAAGCGCGGTGAGTTGCTCTTCGTTCATCGGCTTAAAGGTTTTGGCGGCTTCAAACGCCTGGTCGAGAATTTCGGGTTTGTCGATGCCCGTAATGACGACGGAGGTCGGTTGATTGAGAGCGTAGTGGAGGCACTCGATGGGGGAGACGGTGTTGCTTTTAAGAATAATTCCGTCTCCTCCTCCAAAGGGCTTCATACTCTGCACCGCGATTCCTTCCGCCGCCAGCTTTGGCATGACGAGTTGGGCAAAACTGCGGTAGTGGGCGTCCATCACGTTGATGGGCATCAACACAGCGTCGAAGCGGAAGCCGTTCTTTTTGGCCACCTCCAGCATGTATAAGTGAACGTGAGGGTCTTTGTGTCCGGTAAAGCCAATGAAGCGAACCTTGCCTGCTTGTTTGGCCTCCTGCACTGCTTCCATTGCGCCGCCGCCGCCGAAGATACGGTCGGGATCGTCGTAGCGCAAAACTTCGTGGAACTGAACGAGATCGATGCGATCGGTTTTGAGACGAGACAGCGAGGTCTCCAGCTGGCTGGCGGCGAGATTCTTCGTGCGGCCATCGAGCTTGGTCATGAGGAAGACTTTGTTGCGCGATTTGTTTTCCGCCAAGGCCTGGCCCATGCGCCTCTCGCTGCGCCCTTCGTTGTAGTCCCAAGAGTTATCCATGTAGGTGATGCCGCGATCGATTGCCTGGTGAATGAGCCGCATCGCCATGTCTTCCGATACCGTAGCTTTTCCGATATGCGATCCGCCAAGGCCGATGGCGGAGACTTTCTCGCCTGTTTTCCCGAAAGGCCGGTACAACATTTCGCCTCGTAGTTCGCCGGCATCCTGGACTCGCATGAGTTGCGCTCCTTCGGCGGAGCTTTTAGGATTGGTGCTTGGCGTGGGGCCCTGTTGAGCGAAAGCTCCGGTAGCGGCGAAACTTGTCGCCATGATATGGCTGAAAAATTCTCTGCGTTGCATGGTGCTTTGTCTTTTGAAAAAGTACTTCCACAAAGAGGGACACGGGTAGGCGAAACAGAGTTTCGTCACTTGCGGCGGTGCCGGTGTTTTCCCTAGTGTCTGGCGGCTGCAGGTAGACGTTCGATGTTGAGTAAAACAAGAATCGCCGCGCCGACCAGCAGGAGCGAATTTGGCTCGGGTGTTTCCGAAGGTGCGTCTGCTGGCGGGTCGGTAAAGGTCAGGCTGAAATTGAGCCTTTCTATATCGTTGGGGAAGAAGGCAGCGACATTATCCGCCAGCGTAAACGTCAATGGCGCACCCAGCGCATGATGCACTTCGAAGGAATTACTGCCGTTTCCGATCAATCCCGCAGGCGAGCCATTCGCGAAGATATTAAGAGCGTAGCGAGGGGAGCCGGACGCTGCGGCAGAGCCGCTGACGATCCAATTGCCGGACGTATCCGAAACAGGCAACGTAAGGGAGAACGCAGCCATCGGATTGGAGCGGGCCAGAATGCCTTGCCCCGCTTCGACGAAGCCATTCAGGGTGTAGACCAAGCCGGAGCCTTCCAGCTTCAGGCTGCCATTGGTGTACGCGCCGGTACCGTTGCCGATGGAGCTGGCTTGCGCAGTGCAAGCAACGGTTAAAGGGTCAGTGTTCGCGCAAGCGGGAGAACCCCCGATGTATTCCTGTAGAGAGAGCATGCTGTCGGCGAGCATATGGGAAGAGAAGATAAGAAGGCCCAGGAGAGCTACTTTCATGTCGGTAGTGAGACGACGGAAAGAGGGTGAAAAATCTCATGGGCCTTTTGTACTTCCTGTACTAATCCGGTAATGAATATGGCGCGACGAGTAAGCGGGAATATTCCCGCTTTAGGAAGCAGTGATATTACTGAAGGTTTCGTTAAAGAAAGATTGCATGGCGGCCCAGGAACGCTCGTCGGAGGATTTGTTATAGGCGACTTGTTCCAGACCGCGTTCATCGGCTTTGGGATTGGTGAAACTGTGCTTGGTATTTCCGTACACGATGACTTGGAAATCGGCACCGGCCTTTTTCATTTCGTGAATGAAGCTGTGGACATGTTCGTGGGGAATGAATTCGTCGTCCGCTCCGGTACAGGACATCACTTTCGCTTTGACTTGCCCCGGCTCGGCGGGCATTTTTGTCTGCAGGGCGCCGTGGAAACTGACCACAGCGGCTACCGGCGCGCCGCTGCGGGCCAACTCCAGTACGCTGGCGCCGCCAAAGCAGTACCCGATGGCAGCGATGCGGTTCTTATCGACTTGGGGCAAGTTCGAGAGTGCATCGAAGGCGGCGCGGATGCGCGAGCGTACTTCTTTCGGATCACCGCTGAGGTTCTTGCTCCACTGGAGACCTTCTTCCACGCTGCCGAGCTGCTTGCCGTCGCCGACCATATCCACGGCAAGAGCGACGTAGCCTAGTTTTGCCAAGCGTTCCGCGCGGAGTTTGGGATTTTCGTCGAGGCCCCAAGCTTCATGGGTGACAAGAATGCCCGGGCGCGCACCCTGTTTCGTTTCGTCATAGGCAAGATAGCCGCGGAAGGTGAGTTCGGCGGACTTGTATTCGAAATTTTCTGTTTTCATTTGGTTCAAAACTTCCTCCGTTTAGATGCGGATGAGGCCTGGTTTCCTTACAAAGTCTTTCGGGGACCAGGAGAATGGGAAGCAAGTCGATTTTTCAGTAAAGATTTATCTGTTGCGGCCGATAAGAGAGATGAGCGGTTCGATTGCGAGTACGCCTGGCGTGCGCCTTTCGGTGTAGCAAACGATATGACCATTGGACGAAAATTGATGATCGGCAGCATCGGCATGCTAGCGTTGACGCTGTTTTTAGGGGCGGCTTCTCTTTACATTACAGAATCGCTAGGCGCGGAGCTTTCCCATACCGCATCGGTCACCGCCAGGAATCTGGAGCTATCGGGATCGGTGTCCTCCGACGCTGCGACAATGCTGAGCACGGAACGAGGATTGCTACTTCGGCTTAGCTTGAACGATCGGACGAAGGCGGGAGAACTACAGCAACGTTTTGCATCCGCGGCGCAGGGAGTTCTCGAGAATCTGGCCCAAATAAATTCGTTGACGGCTAGCAGCGAGGTTCGGGCTCCAGTGGACACCATGCGGAGGGCGCTCACGATCTGGACGCCGGCACACAGAGAAATGTGGCAGCTTTGCGATAGACAAGACTATCGCGGCGCGCTGAAGATATTCGATGAAAAAGTAGTACCGCAAGCAACTCTAGTGGACAAAGCGGCGAGCGAGGTGGTGGCCATCCAACATCGTCTTCTTCAGGAAGAAAAGGGGCGATCCTCCAGCCTACTGGTACAGAGCCGGTGGATTGCGATTTCGTTTGCGACGCTCTCCCTGTCGGCGGGCATTTTGATGATCTGGCTGGTGCGGAAGATTACAGGCAGCTTGAAGCACATGGCCATGAGTATGGCGAATACGGCTGCCGACGTGATTCAGGCTTCGCACCAGATTTCCTCCTTGAGCGAGCAGTTGGCCCTCGGTTCCAGCGAGCAAGCAGGATCATTGGAAGAAACGTCTGCTTCGAGTACGGAAATCAGTTCCATGACACAGCAGAACGCGGCGTATGCGCAGGCGGCCACCGGGCTGGTGTCGAAGGTGGACGAACAAGTACGGCAGGCGAATCAGAATTTAGCCCAGATGCTATCGAGCATGCACGAGATTAACGACTCGAGCAAAAAGGTAGCGCAGATTATTACGATTATTGAAAAGATTGCTTTTCAGACAAATTTGCTTGCTTTGAATGCGGCGGTGGAAGCGGCGCGAGCGGGAGAAGCGGGGTTGGGTTTTGCGGTTGTCGCGGATGAGGTCCGGTCGTTAGCGCAGCGTTGTTCGGAAGCGGCGCGGGACACGGGCGCGTTGATCACAGCGGCAGTGACCAGTTGTAATGACGGCGGCAACAAATTGAATCTGGTGGAGGCGGCCATTGCGGCGATCACGGAGAGCACAAGTAAAGTACGGGAAATGGTGGCGAGCGTAAGCGCGGCAAGCCAGGAGCAAGCGCGCGGAATTACTCAGATTTCGGATGGTTTGTCACGCATGGAAAGGGTGACGCAACAGACAGCGGCCAGCGCGGAAGAGGGAAGCGCGGCGAGCCGGCAAATGGAGTCGCAGGCGCATTCGCTACAGGAGATCGTCCAAGAATTACGGGCGATGGTGGACGAGTCGGCAAAGGATACGCCAGAAGCGCCAAACAGATTACACGCTGCCTACGCCTAAAAAGCGAAAAGGGGACCTTGCGGTCCCCTTTCGTCGCGTCGATCGTGTTCGACCCTATGTTTGTGACTACTTTGTCCCCTGTGTAACGGGGCAGTTCTTAGTATATCGCGCTCGATTAGATGGCGGTCGCCCTTTGGGAGACCGGCGTTTGTCCGATCTTTTCGGCGATCGATTTGGCTTGCACAAATTGCAGGAGGTAATCGGGGCCGCCCGCTTTCGAATCGGTACCGGACATATTGAAACCGCCAAAGGGATGAGCGCCGACCATGGCGCCGGTGCACTTACGATTGATGTAGAGATTGCCGACGAAGAACTCGCGCCTGGCTTTTTCGGCATGTTCGGGGTTGTCGGTAAACACACCGCCGGTAAGACCGTATTCGGAATCGTTGGCCAATTCCAGCGCGTGATCGAAATTCCTTGCTTTGGTGACGGCCAACACGGGTCCGAAAATTTCTTCTTGAAAAATGCGGGCATTGGAATCGACATCGGCAATGATCGTCGGCTGAACAAAGTAGCCTTCGCCCTCGCCCGGCGCTCCGCCGGTAATCAGACGGCCTTCGTTCTTGCCGATGTCGATGTAATTCAAGATGCGCTCGCGAGCACGAGTGTTGATCACCGGACCGAGGTAATTCTTCACGTCGTCAGCGGGACCGATGGTCAAGGCGACTGTTTTCTCCTTCAACTTTTTCAGAAATTCGTCGTAGATGGCTTCGTCGACGATGGCTCTGGAGCAGGCGGAGCACTTTTGACCTCCGAAGCCGAAGGCCGAGTAGAGGACGCCGAGCACGGCCTGATCGAGGTTCGTCTCGCGGTCTACGATAATGGCGTCCTTGCCACCCATCTCAGCCACGACGCGCTTGATCCAGCGCTGCCCTTTCGGAGTTTTAGCGGCGGATTCGGCGATTTGCAAGCCGACGGCGCGAGAGCCGGTGAACGAAACGAAGCGTGTTTTGGGATGCGAAACGAGGGTACCGCCAATCAAGGCGCCATCGCCGTTTAGAAGGGAGAAACTCTCCGGCGGGAAACCGGCTTCGACCAAAATCTCGGCAAACTTGGCAGCGATGGTGGGCGTCTCGGCGGAAGGCTTAATGACAACGGTGTTTCCGGTCACTAGCGCCGCAACGGTCATGCCGGCCAGAATGGCTAGCGGAAAGTTCCATGGGGGGAGAATGACACCGACCCCGAGCGGAAGATAGACCATTTCGTCCCGTTCGCCGGTGAGTTGAACGACAGGATCGGGATGGGCAAGCTTCCAAGCATGCCGGGCATAATATTCGCAGAAGTCGATGGCCTCGGAGACATCGCCTTCGGCCTCGGACCAGGTCTTGCCCGACTCGAAGACCAGCCAGGCGTTGAACTCGAACTTACGCTGCCGGATGATCTCGGCCAGGCGCAGAAGTGAATGAACGCGGTCTTCGGCGGGAACAGCACTCCAGGTGGGGAAGTATCGATAGGCCTTTTCCACGGCGTTGCGAGCGTCCTCTTCGGAGGCATTTTGATGGATGCCGACGATCTCCGAGGGTCGGGAGGGATTCACCGATTCCAGCTTGGAGGAGGAGTGACGCTGTTCGCCGGCGATCAGCATGGGATGCTCCTTTCCGAACTGACGGCGAACTTCGTCTAGGGCCGAGTGCATGGCATCGGCGTTGGCAGGCTTACTGAAATCGGCGTAGGGTTCGTTTTGAAATGGGGCAAGCTGAAGAGGAGGAGCGGCGATAGCTGACATATTTATATTTGATTTAGATCGGATGATTGACCGTCGCTAAACGGTCTCGTTGCTTTTTTCTAGGCCGGCTGCATCTTGGGGCAATTTGCGGCTACGTTCAAAGAATTCGGCGGCGTCTTCGGCGATTTCGCGGCCTTTTTCGTAGAGTTCGCGACCGCGTTCCAGAAATTCACGGCTCGAACGATTGAGGGTCCGGCCGCCCTGCTCGGCCAAGCTGCGGCGAGTCGCTTCGCCAGTTTCCGGGGCGAAGAGAAGGGTAGAAACCGTTCCAAGCGCCAAGCCGCATAGGAACCATACCGAAATGCTGTGTTCGCGATCCATAAATGAAGTCTCCTCCATCATTTTAAGACCGTGCGGCTGAAACAGCTACGATCACCAGGGATTTGGGCCGGAAGAGTCAAAAAAACCGCCGGTAGGGCCATCGGCGAGCAAGAGCGCCAGCCAGATAATTTCGGCAGCACCTTCGGCAACCGTCTGGGTACCACTGTGCCCGTTAAGATCGGTCGCTGTAAAGCCAGGATTCGCGGAATTCACTTTGATTGCCGTCTCACGTAACTCATACGCCAATTGAACGGTAAACATATTTAGCGCCGCTTTGGAAGCGCAGTAGCCGATCGGCTTGGCTGAGGCAAAGCGCCAGTTTGGATCACCATGCATCGTTAGCGAACCGAGGCCACTTGAAACGTTGACGATGCGCGCCGATGCTGCCTCCCGTAGGTTTGGGAGCATCGCCTGGGTAACAGCGATGGCTCCGAGAAAGTTGACTCGCATGATTTTTTCTACAGCATCGATTTGAGCTACGCTCGGCAATCCATCTGCGTGATCGACAATTCCGGCATTGTTCACCAGCACGTCCAGCTTTTTAAACTCGGAGGTAATTATTGCTGCTGTCTTTTTTATTGTTTCCGGCTGCAGAAGGTCCCAACTCCAAGAAACGAACATCGAGTTGTTCGGCCCGCAGCTTTTCGGCAGCTTCTTTACCTAGAGTGGGATTCCGGGCACCGAGCAGAACGGTGAAACCCGATTTTCCGAGTTCGCGCGCAACTTCGAAGCCGATGCCTTTATTGGCTCCAGTGATCAATGCAGCTTTATTTTGTGAATTTTGCATAGTGTTTTTTTGCTCCTGATGCGAGATATGGATATCTACTATTTCTTTCGATGAGACAAGCTTCAGTTTTGGATCGCATATGAGTTCGCCGGCTCAAAGCATCTTAAAATCCAGAAAATCCGTTATAAAAGCGAGGTTGAACATGACGGCAGAGGCTATTACGAAGATTAGTATTCAGGTCTTGTAAGCAGCAGAACGGACCGGCTCACCATAACTTGCGTGGGAGGCGGTGTGAGATAGAGCTATTCATGGCGGAGGGCCACGGTCGGTTCGATGCGGGAGGCTTTTCGGGCCGGCAAAAAGGCAGCGAGGACAGCTACGAGAAGGAGCACGAGCGCGGCGGCGACGATGGTGAGTGGGTCGGTGGGGGTGATGCCGTAGAGCATGGATGCAATGAGGCGGGTAAGGCCGAGGGCGGCGGTGGTTCCGATCAGGATTCCCACGACGGCGAGGGCCATGCCTTCTCGAAGAATCATTGCCAGAATTTGCCTGGTTTGTGCTCCGAGAGCCAAGCGGATACCAATTTCATTGACACGGCGGGCGACGTTGTAGGCTATGATGCCGTAGATGCCGATGCAGGCCAGGGTTAAGGCAAGGAGGCCGAAAGCGGTGGTCAAGGCGCTGAATGCTTTTTCTTGCACCAGCGTGGCGGCGATCTGTTCGTTTTGAGTGCGGATATCAATGACAGGGAGATCCTTATCGACGCTGGCGACGGCTTTGTGGATTTCCGGGATGAGGCTGGTTGGGTTTGCGGCGGTTTTGATTTCGTAAGTCATACCATCGCGTATGTCATCCTGTTGCAAATAATCCAAATATAGGGTGGGTGGCGGGTCGGAACGGAGGTTATGATATTTCGCGTCTCTGCAGATGCCAATCACCTTCAGAAGAAGATGGGTACCGTTCTGGATCGTGCGCCCAATGGGATTTACGCCTGGAAACAGCATCTGAGCAAGACGTTGATTGATGATGGCGACCCGCTCCGATTTCTTTGTGTCGTGAGCGTTGAACGGTCTTCCATAGACCATCGGGATGCCCATGGTTTTGAGAAAGTCATGTCCAACAACGCTTCTAAACGTTGACATCCTAGAAGACTTCGGTCCGCCAGGAAGTTCAATACCGGTGGTCGAGGTGCCGTTGGCTAGTAGGGGATGTTGGCTAAGAGAGACAGAGGTAGCGCCAGGAATAGATTCGAGCTTGGTTTCGATTTGTTGGTAGGCTGCTATGCGCTTCGTTGCGGGGTATTGTGATCTGGGAAGGTCGATATCGAACAGCAGAACATGAGAGGGTTGGAGTCCTGAGTTTGCCGACTGCAAATTAAGCAAAGTCCGCATAAAGAGGCCAGCCCCAATAAGAAGGAGGACGGAAAGCGATATTTGAAAGACAACTAGGGCTCTGTTAAGGGCCGATTTGCTCCGGCCTTTTGTCATGCGGCTTGAGTTGCTCAAGCTGGAGTTCACTTCAACTCTTGTCGAACGCCAAGCTGGCGCGACACCAAAAAGAATGGCTGTAAAGAAGGTTGCGCAAATGGTCAACGCCACTACGCGAGTATCAAAAAGTCCTTTTAGATTGCTTGGCGACCACGACGTGGACAGCAGTGCGGGTATTAGATTACGTCCACAATAGCCCAGAAAGAGCCCGCCTACACCGCCGAGTGCCGCCAATAAAAGGCTTTCGGTAAATACCTGACGTAGAATGCGGGCGCGTCCGGCACCGAGTGCAAGACGAACGCTCATCTCATGATGACGCGCTGCATAGCGAGCCAGCAGGAGATTCGCAAGATTTGCGCAGGCAATTAATAGGACCAAGCTCACCAGAACGAGGAGCACATAAAGCGGCGGAGCAAAATCAAGTTTCAGTTTATCGTAGCCGCGGCTACCCTCATTTAGGCGAATGCGCGGCATATCCGCGTTTTTCTCCTCTGGAGTAATCGATTTGACGGCTCGTTCTAGGAGAACATTCAACTCTGTAGCAGCTTGAACGTTGGTGACATCCGGTTTCAGGCAACCCATTATCAAAACCCACCACTCGGTGGTACTCGTCAGAAGCGAACCACCTGCGTCAGGAACGATTGCCGGCTGCAGGGAAATAGGAAGAAAAATGTCGGGAGAGAATCCAGTTTCTAACCCGAAAAAATCCGGCGGATTAACGCCGATGATGGTGACAGGCGTTCGATTCAAGTCAAAATGCTTGCCGATGACAGAGGCGGAATGGGCAAAGCGGCGGGTCCAGAAAGCACTGCTAATGACCGCTACAGCGTTACTGGAACGGTCGTCACTCGGCGTGATTGCGCGACCCATGATAGGGCGAACTCCAAGACTTCCGTATGTATTTCCTGAAAAGAGCTCAGCGGTTGCCGGTTCCGCGTAGCCATTGATTGTTGCAGTAAGGCGGTCGAGGTTTTTGAAGGCGAAAACATTCTGCAAAACATTGTTCCTAAGTTGAAGTTCCTTAAATACCGGATAAGAAAACACGTTACTGGAGTGATTGGAATAATAGCCCCAGCTGTCATGAACAGCAGAGTGGGGACCACTAACCCACGACAGCAGCCGCAGTTGCCCTGGATGCGAGACGGCAAGGGGCTTCAGCAAGACGTCTTCGGCGAGGGAGAAAATGGCGGTGTTGGCTCCGATGCCTAGTGCAAGTGAGATAACAGCAACGGCGGTGAAGCCGGGGCTTTGGCGGAGGCCGCGCCAAGCGTAACGGACGTCGGCGCGAAGTTCATCCCAGAGACGTAATCCTAATCCTTCGCGGCAATCTTCTTTGTGCGATTCGATGTTCCCGAATTCGATCCGGGCGCGGCGGTTGGCTTCTTCGCGGGGCACTCCGGATTTAACAAGATCGTCGATGTACGTTTCGATGTGGAAGCGGAGTTCACTGTCCATGTCCTGCTCCAGGCGTGAACGGTGAAGGATCGATCTACTCCAAGAGCGAAGGCGCGGGATCCAACTCATATTTCCTCCCGCGTAGTGCTCAGAATATTGCCGATGACCTTTGCCATGCGGTTCCACTGCTTTGTTTCCGTGCGCAACTGTTTTTTACCGGCCGCGGTGAGCTGGTAATATTTCGCCCGGCGTTTGTTTTCGGATTCGCCCCACTCACTGGCAATCCAGCCTCCATGTTCCAGACGGTAGAGGGCCGGATAAAGAGACCCTTGCTGGATCTCCAGGCGGTCTTTGGAGATCTGCTGTATCCGTAGAAGAATGCCATACCCGTGCAGAGGGCCCAGCGACACCGCTTTCAGGATGAGCATGTCGAGCGTGCCCTGCAATAAATCCAGTTGTTTCGCCACTGCTACTTCTCCTAACTTATCTAGGAGAAGTATAGCTCAGCTTCTCCTAGTTACGCTAGGAGAACAGCGTCCTTGATACATTGATTGGTGCCATAAGAGGTGAGCAAATGAATCGACGTAAATTTTCCCGGAATCTGCTGGGAGCGGCTGCGGGCGCCGCCGTCCTGGAGCGGATACCTGCCTTTGCCCAACAATCGAGCGGAAAAGGGGCAAACGAGTCCGGGGTGCCATTTGGGTTCTCCGTGATGCTATGGACGGTTTTCAAGGACCTGCCGTTCGAGCAGCGCTTGGAGAAGGTAGTGGAAGCCGGTTTTAAAAACGTGGAGCTGGTAGGTGAGTACCACAAGTGGTCCGAGGCGGAGTTTCATCGCAATAATGCGAAGCGGGAAGAGCTAGGCATCACGTTCGACATTACGGCGGGTTTAAAGCACGGCGTAGGCAACCCGAACGACCGAGAGGCGATGCTGGCCGATGTGAAAAATGAGCTGCCGCTGATGGAGAAGCTCGATTGTCCAGGGGTCATTATTATGTCGGGTAACGTCGTTCCTGGAATGCCGCGGAAAGAGCAGCACCAAAGCTGTATCGAGGGCTTAAAACGGGCCGTCGCTTTGTTTGATGGGAAGAAGATCAACGGACAGCCGGTACGATTGCTGATCGAAAATATCGACCAAGAAGAAAATCCCAAATATTACATGCAATCGGTAGCGGAAGGATTCGAGATCGTCAAAGCGGTGGATCATCCGCAGGTTCAACTACTCTACGACTTCTATCATGAGCAGATTGCAGAGGGTAACCTCATTGAAAAGCTCGAGAAAAACATTCAATACGTGGGTTTGGTTCACATTGCGGACGTTCCCGGCCGCCATCAGCCGGGAACGGGCGAAATCAACTACTACAACATTTTCAAGAAGCTGGGCGAGTTGAAATACAGCCGAATGGCCGCGATGGAATTTTATCCGACAGGCGACCAGGTGAAGCAATTGCGCGAGGCTCGTGAAGAGGCGATCAAAGCAGTGCGTGCTTAGCAGATAGGTTTCCAGGCACATTGGAAATACCATCACCATGCAAACATCGAGCTTCCATACCAGGCGAGGATTCATAGGCACCGCGGCCGCCGCTCTATCTTTGGCGCAATGGGGAAGGGCGAGCAACTCAGCCGCTCTTCCCGTTCCCGCCGTGGACTCCGTTACGGTCCAGGTTGTGGTCGATAATGCTGTGTTCGGTCCCTTCCTTCCGAACGAGAATCGTCCAGGGTTAGCAGTATTCCGAAACGCGGGCGTTACGTCTGGCGGAGTGCTTTTGCGGCGTCCGCTGATGGCGGAGTTCGGCTTGTCGGTGCTGATGGAAACGAGATTGGGATCGGCAACGAAACGGGTTCTGGTGGACTTCGGCTATTCGTCGGAAGTGCTGCGAAATAATCTCGCGATTCTTGGCATTGACCCGAAGTCGTTGGACGCCTCGGTCCTCAGTCATGGTCATATCGATCACTACGGGGGATTTGGCGGGCTGTTCGAAGCTCAGGATGCAGATAGGCCAAAGCTTCCGCTGATTGTGGGCGGCGAGGAAGTATTTTGCGAACGATTGGCGTCGATCGGCAAACCGCCGCCGCTGATGGGCTCGTTGGATCGGGTACAGCTGGCGAAGGCCGGCTTCGATGTTCGAATCGCCTCCGATCCACGGGTGGTTGGCGGGCATGCCTTCACTAGCGGAGTGATTCCGCTGACGAGTTTTGAGCGGGCCGCGATACCGACCCAGATGCGACCTGGCGTGGGCTGCAATGCGAATGCCCTTTCGGAGGGAAAACGGCACGCCCAGCTTATAGCGGATGACGGCGAGCATGAGCTTGCGACATGCGTCGCGGTCAAAAACTTGGGGCTGGTAGTGATTGCATCGTGCAGTCATCGCGGGATTATCAACTCCGTGCGGCGGGCGCAGGAGATTTCAGGAATTAAGAAGGTTCATGCGGTGATCGGCGGCTTCCATTTGGTGCGGCCGAGGACCGCGGAAGAAGCACGTCTGACAGTGGCGGAGTTCGTGAAGATCGATCCAACCTACATCGTTCCCATGCACTGCACGGGCGAGGTATTCATCGCCGAGGCGCTACGGGTGATGCCCGATAAGGTGATTCGGCCCTACGTTGGCACGAAGTTCGCTATCGCGGCAGCCTGAAAAGATGGCCTGGCACATCAGTGGAACCAGTTCAGTTCGACTTTGTTGCCGTCGGTTAAGAAGGTCAAAAGGCCATGCTGGTCGGTGCGGAAAACGGCGGTGTGGTGTTGCGCGAAGCGTTCCAGAACGCCAGGGCTCGGATGGTGAAACTGATTTTTATAGCCGTCCGAGATAAAGGCGAACTGAGGATTGATTTCCCTTAAGAACTCTTCCGAAGAAGATGTTTTACTGCCGTGGTGGCCGACTTTCAACAATGTGACGGGGTGAAGCAGTCCGGTTTGCACGAGATCGTCTTCGATGGGGCGCTCGGCGTCTCCGGTCATGAGAACGCTGCGGCGGCCGTAATTTACCTGAAATACGAGGGAGTCGTCATTGGTGGCGGATTTGCCGGGGACGTAGTCGGGCGAAGGGGCCAACACTTTTATTTGCGCTCCGCCGATGGTCACAGGCGGCGAATTACGGGTCAGCGAAACGATGGGCACATGGTCGGCCTTGGCATGCTGCTCGACCACTTTCCACTCATCGGTTTGTGGCTCGGCTCCGACCCACAAAGCACGGGGATGAAAATTATCGAGGATCGCCGGCAGTCCAGCCATGTGATCGGAGTGGCCGTGAGTCAGCACGGCGTAATCGAGATGCCGAATACGGCGGCTCCAAAGATAAGGGGACACGACGTCCTCGCCGACGTCGAGGTTCGGTTTGCGGGCCATACGGCTCATGCCCGGAAAGCCACCCGCGTCCACCAACATGGTTTCTCCATCCGGGAAAACAAGCAGAACGCTATCGCCCTGGCTGACGTCGATGGCGGTCACCTCCAGCATGCGCGGATGAAGTTCCGGCCTCCACGGCTGCCAATAGATGGCCGCAAACAAGGCTAATGAATAAACAAGCGCAGGGATGAGACAGCGGCGGTTACAGCGGATGGCCCAGGCGAGGAGTACCAGCGATACAGCAAAGCAAACGCCCAACGCCAGCGGTATGGCGGCCGTACGCCAGGATGGTTCGAAGCGAACGTGCCACGTAGCGATGAACTCGGCGCATTTCAGGAAAAGTGCCGTCAGCCAGGCGAGGAAATGCCAGCCGGTAGCAATGGCGGCGAAGCCAAGCGGCACCACGACCGAGAGCAGCGGGACCACGACAATGTTGGCGGACAGACCGGTAATGGAGAGGCGATGAAAGTAAACGATCATCGGCAGGGCGAGGCCGAACTGTACGCAAGCCGAAACGATGACCGCTTCGGCAACAAAGGCCCAGGCGAGAACAGCGGAGCGCACGACATGCTGGGCCGTCGTTTCGGAAAGCTTGGTCCAGGCGCAGATGGTTTGGGTGATTAGCCGCAATTCGACGCGCAAAGAGGCGGCGCGGCCTTCCACGTTCGGATCATAGCGGACCTGCTCAAAACGTTTGACGGCTTCACGCAGCGGCTCGGTGAGGCGCTCCATCGCTGGAATAGCGAAAACCGCGATGGCGGCGGCTGACAGAAAGGAGAGCTGAAAACTGGGATCGAAGAGCTGATCGGGGGCAAAGGCAAGATAGACCAGCCCGACGGCTCCCAAGATATTCAAGATGCGAGTTTTTCGGAAGAAGTACGCGGCGGCAAGAAAGAGGGTGAAACCGCCCGCGGCGCGCACCACGGGTGCACTGAGGCCGGAAATGAAGGCGTATAACCAACAGGCGATGGTGGCGATGCAGAGCGCGGGGACTCTCCGGACGCGTACGAGTTTCAGAAGAACCAGCAAGGTAAAGGCCAGAACGGAAATATGCTGGCCGGAAATGACTAGCGCATGATACGTGCCGGTGAGGCGGAAGTCGCTGGTCCAGCGGCGGTCCACGGAGCTGGTTTCTCCGAGCAGGGTGGCTTGCAGCAGCGCGGATGTTTCGGGATCGTTCGGATAAAGGCTGACCAGACGACCAAGCGCCCAGGTGCGAACATTGAAAAGCCAGGTAATGGGAGTGGAACCGCACTGGCCGGGAACAACGCGGATGTCGGCAGGGGACGAGACCGAGCCGGTCCAATAGATATGTTGATTGGCGAGATATGCGGCGTAGTCGAAGCCATCGGGATTTTCATAGTTTCGCGGTTTACGAATTTTGGCGGCGACTTCCACTTTTTGGCCATAGTTCAGCGGCGATTGAGCACTGCTTTTGAGATTGACGGAGATTCTGGCAGCAGCTTTGGGCGCCAGTTCCAAAGTGAACTGTTCGCGGGTGGGAGAGAAGACGGGCGGATTGGTAACGCATCCGGAGAGCAGAACGGTTTCGGTGTCTTCGGCGTTCATCACGGGCGTTTTCGTTTCGCGATGGATGATTTGGGTCGCCATGCCCGCCAGGATCATCAGCGCACAAATAACGGGCAAGCGAAGACGCCGGCCTGCCACGGAAGCCAAGGCCAGCGCCAGGGCGGCGAGTGCTAAACCAATCGGCACATAAAGGTCCGTCAGCTCAAAGAAATAGAAATGAGCGATGAGAATACCGCCAGCCAGGGCGGATACCGGTAGCAATAAGGGCTCGCGCAAACCATTGAATTAGTGGTGGGAGCCGGTAGTTACTCTCGCGGTTTACGTATGGGAGGCAGTTCCGGAAGCGTGAGGCGTCCAAAGGCCGTTGCCGCGCAGGGCCAGATTGCCGATGTGACCGGCGCGGGCTCCTGCTACCCCGACTTCGATAGGCGCATGCGGGGTCTTGCGCGAACGGACGCAATCGAGGAAGTTTTGGACGTGATCGAAAGTCCCGTCGTGGGTAGAGCGTTCCAGCATGATGGCGTCTTCCGAACGCAAAGTCTCGCTGAACGGCTTGGTGACTTCATCGAACAATTTGAAACCGCTGCGATGGAGCCAAAGCGCTGCTTTCGTGCCACGGAACATCAGGCCGCCGTCCTCCACGTTTCCGATCATGGCGCAGTCCCAATCCACGATGAATCCGGGATAGGCGTAGGAAGCGCCCATCGTGTCGGGACAGTCGCGCTGTTTGAAAGTGGCCTTCATTCCTGTCGCGGTGGCACGCTCCGGCATATTTTTATCTAAGAACCATTGCGCGACGTCTACCCAGTGAACAAACAGATCGGTCATGGCGCCACCGCCGAAATCCCAATACCAGCGCCAGAATTCGTATTGATCCAGGTTGAAAGGGCGGTCCGGCGCGGAACCAAGGAAGCGTTTCCAATCCAACTTCGCCGGGTCGATAGGGGGCCGAGGCCGGCTTTGGGCGAGCTGATAGTTTTGGTACCAGTAAGTTCGCACCAAGGTGATCTGGCCGAGCCTGCCCGTGTCGACCAGCGCTTTTGCTTCGATGAAGTGCGGCCAACTTCGTTGCTGGGTTCCGATTTGGACGACACGCTTGGAATTGTGGACGGCGGTAATCAATCCGTCCCCCTGCTCGATGGTGTGCGTGACGGGCTTCTCACAATAGGCGTCTTTTCCCGCGGCAACGGTGGCGGTGAGAATGGGAACATGCCAGTGATCGGGAGTGCCGATGACGACGGCATCGACGTCTGGATTTTGCAGCAGTTCGCGATGGTCGCCGTACTCACGCGCGCCTAATCCGTATTTCGTTTTCGCCTCTTGCCGGTGCGGCTCATAGACATCGCAGACAGCGACAAGATCGTTTGCCCCGGCTTTGTTGAACAGGCTGAGAAGATACTGGCAGCGCTCGCCGGTGCCGATTGCTCCGATTTGGATGCGGTCGTTGGCTCCGATAATGCGGCCATAAGAGGCGGCGGTAGTGGCCAAGACAGCAGCAGTCCCTAGAAAAGCGCGGCGATGCAAGCTATTCGAGTCGGTGGGCAAGATTGGAAGCGGCATTCAGGTTGAATATATATCACGGGCGGTTTATCGCCCGTCGAAAGATTGGCAAAGCAGGTCGAGTATCATTTTCTAATCAGTCCCACCTTCATGAAAAAAGCGCATCTGCTCACTCCTTTGTTCGGGCTCCTTCTCGCCGCGATTCCGCCGCCGGGTCGCTCGCAAGAGAAACCGCCGGCTCCTCCGAAAGAAGATTACGTGAAGGCGCACTACACGAAGTATGAATATCGCATTCCCATGCGGGATGGAGCGCGGCTATTCACCAGCGTGTATGTTCCAAAGGACACTTCGCAACGGTATCCCATCCTGATGGATCGAACGCCTTACAGTGTGGCCCCGTATGGCGAAGACCAGTACAAGAAAGCACTCGGACCGTCGGAAGAGTTTCAGAAGGCGGGCTATGTCTTTGTGTATCAGGATGTCCGTGGCCGGTATCTCTCCGAAGGCAAATTCATCGAGATGCGGCCTCACCTGGATGTAAAAAAATCGCCAAAAGACGTAGACGACAGCACCGATACCTATGACACCATCGAGTTCTTATTGAAGAATGTGCCGAACAATAACGGGAATGTCGGCATATGGGGCATCTCGTACCCGGGGTTTTTTACTTCGGCCAGCATCATCGATTCACATCCCGCACTGAAGGCCGCGTCGCCGCAAGCTCCGATGACAAATTTGTTCTTCACAGACGATGGCTATCATGGCGGAGCTTTTATGCTGGCGGCTAATTTCGGATTCTATACCGGCTTTAAGCCGATCAAAGAGCCGTCGCCGCCGCCAAAGACACGCGAGCGCTTCGATTTCAAAACGCCGGATGGATATGAGTTCTATCTGAATGCCGGCGCTACCTCGAACCTGGACAAGCTGTACTTGAAAGGATCGAACCCGCTATTTAACGATCAACTGCAGCACACAACATACGACGATTACTGGAAGGCGCGCGACATTTCTCAGCACATGAAAAATATCAAATGCGCGGTGATGACGGTGGGCGGCTGGTTCGATGGAGAGGATCTTTCCGGGCCTTTCAAGACTTATCACGCGATTGAAGCGAATAACCCGGGCACCGTTAATACCCTTGTGGTGGGACCTTGGGTGCATGGTGGATGGGCGCGCTCCGATGGCGATCACCTCGGGGAAGTGGAGTTCAACGCCAAGACAGCCGAGTTTTTTCGGAAGGAAATTCAATTTCCGTTTTTCGAAAAATATCTGAAAGGCAAGGGCGCGGCGATGCCGGAGGCTTATGTGTTCGAGACGGGAACGAATGTCTGGCGGAAGTACAATGCATGGCCTCCTGCGCAAGCGCACTCCAAGATCCTGTATCTTCATCCTGGAGGGAAGCTATCGTTCGACCAGCCTTCCGGCCCGGAGGGATTCGATGAGTACGTCAGCGATCCGAACCGGCCCGTGCCCTTCGTCGATTACACAACGGACACAGTGCCACAGAGATATATGGTGGACGACCAGCGTTTTGCGGCGCGACGACCCGATGTGGTGGTGTATCAAACCGAACCGCTGACGAAGGACGTGACGATTGCGGGACCGGTATCACCCAAGCTGCAGGTTTCGACGACCGGTACGGATTCCGATTATGTTGTGAAGCTGATCGATGTTTATCCGAACGATTATCCGAATCCATCGTCGGAGGACGAAGGCAAGCGCGTAGTCGGGCCGCCGCCGCTCCAGATGGGCGGCTATCAGCAGCTATTACGCGGGGAACCGATGCGGGCAAAGTTTCGCAAGGGGTGGGAGAAGCCCGTGGCGATGGATCCCGGAAAGATGGCGGAAGTCGATTTCAACATGCCCGACGTGAACCATACCTTTCGCATGGGCCACCGCATTATGGTGCAGATACAAAGCTCCTGGTTTCCGCTGGTCGACCGCAATCCGCAGACGTTCGTCAACATCCCGCAAGCCAAACCGGAGGATTTCAAGAAAGCGACGGAACGGATTTACCATGGGCCGAACGCAGCATCAGGCGTTGCGCTGATGGTGATGGACCAAAAGACGGAGTAGTTTGCGGGGAGGGAAACTTTTGGTAGTGACTCGGTTTAAAAAGCTGTGATTTTAACAATTCTCACTCGCCTCTGCTCTCAGTCGTATCTTCTTCTTGCTCGGGAGTGGGGGTAGACTCCCTTGTCCTCAGGAAAAGTGCTACAAGAGAGACCAGGGTAGAACCCTCTAAAATCGCTGCAATAATCGGATGTCCTAAAAAAAATCCAACGCATGAAATTGTGGTAATCAGAACAACAACGCCGAATGCAAGAAACTGGCCAGTTTTCCTTTGATTGTGTTCATTTTTAATCACCTGCCGAATAGTCTCTGCATCCAGTTTTTGGGACCGCTCCTCCATTTCGTGCCTATGAGTTTGCTGTCTGAGAGCCATATCTACGATTTCCCTAGCCAAGCCGGGGCAGGCAGTCTCATATCCTTGCAGTTCATGAGCAGGAGGAAGAGGGCCTGAGTAAGAAAACTGCTGAGTTGATCTGGTTGCGATTACTCCGTTAGGTCGATCAGAAAACCTACTGTCGGTACTTGGAGTAATCTCTGCCTGTGGTGCAGGATCAGTAATAGGAGCGGCTTTCTGGTTATTTTGTTTTTTGTTCTGTTTTTTCACGACGCACGATTGTCATCGCAGCTCTGACATCATCCCCAACAGCCTTCCAGTCAACTTCAGCAGCCTTTGTATCATCGAGCCGATTATATCGGCGCGACGTTGCTGTGCGCTTGAGAGAAGTAGTCGGAAAAACTGAAATGATACTGCCAGCCCCAGTCAAAATATCCCGATATTTCTGCATTGTGCTTATGTACCCTTAGAGCCGCTCCGAAAAAAGGTCATTCATCTAACGATGAGACACGGTATCAGACAGCTCTAGTAGTAAAGACGTCCATAGTGTCTCATAAGTCTCAGGCCCTGGCGCAAGTGATCGGTTCCAAAAAGAGATTTCAGTAGTCAATAATCGGGAACCGATTAGCACCTAACACCTGGCGGTTGTTCATTACGACTAATTTTAAACTGCCGCACTACCAAACCTTCCCTTGTTTGTAGAAGAAGTACTATTTCCTATTGACACCCCACTGTCATAGGATCATACTAAAGAAAAATTAATTCTGTTAGTTTTTGAAGACAACGGTAAAAGTAAGGCGGTGCAAGTCATTGTCTACTTTAATTTTGGTTGTCTATTTTCGATTTTTTTATCTTCAGCACTTCTCCTCCAACCCAAACCTAACTTTGGCTGATTGGGCTTAGCTCAGTCAGCCATTTTTTTATGGTTTGGAAAACCAGGTTACTTTTTTTGGCTGCGATTGTTCACAGCTCATCGTCTCCGTGACCCCGGCGGCGATGTCGGCGCAAGCATTAGTAACGCCTCCCCGCAGGACAGAAGTTTCGCTCTTTCCAGTAACGGTTTTGCAAGCGGAACGACCGTTGAAACTCATGCAGACTTCGGCCCGATACCGTTTTCCCGTCGTTGTGGAATACCAAATCAGGGAGATGACAATAAGGAGGAAGACACCGATGTAAATTCCGGGCTTGTTCATGTACGCGAAAGCTATTCGAGGAAAAAGTTGCCCATTTGACGGAACTTGGCATAGCGATCCTCAATCAGTTTTTCCGGGCTATGAGCGGTGAGTTCATCTAACGCTTTTTTGAGAGTGGGGCGCAGCAGTTCGGCGGCGGCGTCATGATCGGTCTGGGCACCCTCGGGCGGCTCGGGGATGATGCCGTCGATGAGTTTCAGGTCCAGAAGGTCGGTCGCGGTCATGCGAAGCGCAGCGGCAGCTTCCGGGGCCTTGCCGGAATCGCGCCAAATGATGGCCGCGCAGCCTTCGGGAGGGATCACGCTGTAGTAGGAGTTTTCCAGCATGTAGACGCGATTGGCGACGCCGATACCTAGCGCACCGCCGCTGCCGCCCTCGCCGATGACGATGCTGATGACAGGACTCTCCAGACGCGACATCTCGCGAAGATTGTAGGCAATTGCTTCGCCCTGCCCGCGTTCCTCGGCGTCGATGCCGGGATATGCGCCGCTGGTGTCGATCAAAGTAATGATCGGCCGGTGGAACTTAGCGGCAAGCTGCATCAGGCGCATAGCCTTGCGATAGCCCTCCGGTTTGGGCATGCCGAAGTTTCGCAGCAGTTTTTCCTTCGTATCGCGGCCTTTCTGCTGACCGACAATCATGACGGGCCGGTCCTCGAAGAGACCCATGCCGCCGACGACCGCTAAATCGTCACCGAAGAGGCGGTCGCCATGCAGCTCCTGGAATCCGGTAATCAGACGGTGGATGTAGTCCAAGGAGTGAGGCCGCTTGGGGTGGCGGGCCAGAAGGACGCGTTGCCAACTCCTCTGCACGGCCTCCTGGTCGATCGCTTCGGTGGAACTTATTCCAGCCAGCACATCGACGATAGGAGCAGTTTTTTCTTCGGCCATGGTTTAGGTTGCCAACACTTCCATCGATTCGGGTCCACAGATCTTTTCCAGCTCCATACGGAACTCACGATCGGGCCGGACCTTGCTGGTGACATCCATCATAAGGGAAAAGTCGCGCGGTTTCTCCAGCCGCAGCCGGACCTCGGTACTTCCTTGTTTTCTCGTAAATAACTCGTTCAACTGACTTGCCTTTTCACTGGTGCTTTCGTCGCGCAGCCAAATGCGAATGGAGATGACCGACGGCAGATCGACGCGCGCCTCGTCCAGCAAGACCATCTCCTGTATGGAAAGTTTCGGCGGCGCACCCTCCTCGGGCAGCACCGTGGCTCGTATAAAAACGGCCGCGTCTTCTTTCAGCTCCGGCAGGAGTTCCGCATAACGATTCGCAAAAACCAAGGCATCGGCTGTTCCCCGGCTGTCGTCCAGTTTCAGCGCCGCCCAGTATTTCCCCTCACGATTTGTTTTCCTGACGATGTTTGTAAGGATACCGCAGAGTTTCACCTCCACTGCCTTTTCCAAGCCTTCGAGCTTGTCGGTGTAGTGCGTGGCCAGGTCGCAGATCTTATCCTGATAGCGACCGAGCGGATGGCCGGAGACATAGATTCCCAGCACCTCCTTCTCGCCGGCCAGTTTCTGCTCCATCGTCCAATCCTGTAGTTTGGCCAGCGGATACTCCTGCTTGTCTTTTTCGGCGAACATGCCGAAGAGCCCATGTTGGCCCATGCTTCGATCACGATTAGCGCGCAGGCCGGATTCCAGGGCCCGGTCCAAAGCTTCGCTGAGTTGAGCCCGATTACCGCCGGTGGAGTCCAGAGCACCCGCTTTGATTAAGCTTTCCACCACGCGCCGATTGACTGCGCTCAAATTGATTCGTTCACAGAAGTTGTAGATGGACGTGAACGGGCCGCCCTCCACTCGCGCCGCGACAATGGCTTCGATTGCGCCTTGGCCGACGTTTTTGACCGCGCCCAGGCCAAAGCGGATCGCGTCCCCGGCGGGCGTGAAGTTGAGATCGCTCTGGTTGATATCGGGCGGAAGAACACTGATACCACGTTCGCGGCATTCGTTGATGTACTTCACCATCTTGTCCATGTTGCCCGCTTCAGAAGTGAGCAGGGCGGACATAAATTCAACTGAGAAGTGTGTTTTTAAATACGCGGTGACATAAGCAAGATAGGCGTACGCGGCGGAGTGCGACTTATTGAAGCCGTAACCGGCGAACTGTTCCATCAGGTCGAAGATTTTCGCCGTCTTCTTGGCAGGAAGGCCGCGCTTGGTCGCACCGGTGATGAAACGCTCGCGCTGCTTGGCCATCTCTTCCAGCTTCTTTTTACCCATGGCCCGGCGCAGAATATCCGCATCGCCCAGCGAGTAGCCCGCCAGCTTGTTGGAGATCTGCATCACCTGCTCCTGATAAAGAATGACGCCGTAGGTTTCTGAAAGTATTTCCTCCAGCTCAGGAAGATCGTAGACGATCGGCTTACGGCCATGCTTACGGTCGATAAAGTCGGGGATCATGCCGCCTTGAATAGGGCCGGGGCGATACAGCGCGTTCAATGCGCAGAGATCCTCGATGCGGTCGGGCTGGTAGCGGCGCAAGATGTCCTGCATGCCCGCCGATTCGAACTGAAACACACCGCTGGTAAAACCGCTGCTGAAAATCTTGAGATAGGTTTCCGCGTCATCCAAGGGAAGCTCTTCGATGACGACCTTCCGGCCGCGATGCTTTTCGATCAGCTTCATGGCATCGTCGATGATGGTCAAGGTGGTGAGGCCCAGAAAGTCCATCTTCAACAGCCCGAGCTTATCCAGGCCATTCATGTCATACTGCGTCACAATTTCATGCTTGTTTGTGACATAGATGGGGACCATTTCTTTGAGCGGAACCGAAGAGATCACCACGCCGGCGGCATGCATTCCCGCGTTGCGCGCCACGCCTTCGATCCGTAAGCTGACGTCGAGCACGTCTTTGACGCGCGCATCCTTCACCGCCGCTTCCTTCAGTCCGGGATCTTCAATCGCCTTGTCCAGCTTAATGTTCAATTGCTTGGGAACGAGCTTCGAGATACGGTCCACTTCCGCGAAGCTCATGTCGAGCACGCGGCCAACGTCTTTAATCGCGGCTTTGGCGGCCAGTGTACCGAATGTGATAATTTGGGCTACCTGGTCCCGTCCATACTTCTCCGTAACGTACTGAATCACTTCCCCCCGGCGATTGGTACAGAAGTCGACGTCGATATCGGGCATGCTGATGCGTTCCGGATTCAGAAAACGCTCAAACAGCAAACCGTACTGCAGGGGATCGATGTCGGTGATCTCCATCGCATAACCGACCAGGCTACCGGCGGCCGAGCCGCGGCCCGGCCCGACAGGGATGCCACGCATCCTGGCGAAATGAATGAAATCCCAGACGATCAAGAAATAACCGGAGAACTTCATCTGCTGGATCATGGTGATTTCACGTTCCAGGCGCTCCACGTACTCCGGCAGATCGTGCTTCAGGCGGCCTTGCTGCCGCAATGTTTCCAGGCGATGACGCCGTTTGGCGAAGCCTTCCCGGGCAATGTAGGCAAAGTAACTATCGGCCGTGTGGCCTTCCGGAACGCCGAACGTTGGAAAGGGATCCTTCACTTTTTCCAACTTCACCTGGCAGCGCTGGGCAATATCCCAGGTGCGATCGAGCGCGTGTTCCACTTCGCCGAATAGCGTCATCATCTCCGCGCGCGACTTGATGAAGAAGTCCGGCGTGGAGAAACGCATCCGGTTCGGGTCGGACATGGTCTTTCCCGTCTGAATACAGAGCAGGATTTCGTGCGCGCGAACGTCGTCGTGGGTCAAGTAGTGCGCATCGTTCGTGACCACCAGCGGGATATCCGTATCGGCACCCAGGCGACGGACTCCCGGCATGACGATCTTGTCTTGATCGAGGCCGTGGTCCTGCATCTCGAGGAAGAAATTTCCCTTGCCGAACAGATCGACGTATTCATGAGACAGGCGCTTGGCGTCCTCATAACGGTCGGCCATGATGGTCTCGTTGATGTCCCCGCGCAGGCAGGCAGACATCCCGATCAGGCCTTTGCAGTGCCTCGCCAGCAGGTCCTTGTCGATGCGGGGTTTGTAGTAGAAGCCGTCCAGATAACCAGTCGAGACAAGATTGAGCAGGTTTTTGTAGCCTTCTTGTGTCTCGCATAAAAGGACAAGATGGTTGTAGCGGTCGGAATCCGAGCGCGTCTTGTGACCTTGTTGCGAAACATAGACTTCGCAACCGATGACGGGATGGATGCCGTGAGCATGCGCTTCGTTATAAAATTCGACCGCGCCAAAAAGATTGCCGTGGTCGGTCATAGCCACGGCGGGCATTTGATTACGTTCCACTACACCCATCAATTTCTTGATGTCGCAAGCGCCATCCAGCAAGGAGTAATCGGTATGACAGTGTAGGTGAACGAACGGGCGTTCGGACATGAGATGTACTTCTATTTTAGTGGTAGCGGCATAATGTCGGCGTGGGAAGCGCGTTAGCGGCGATCATCGACGAGGAAATCCGACACACGGGGCAAATCACCTTCGCACGGTTCATGGAGATGGCGCTGTACTGGCCGGAGCTTGGCTACTATCGACGGAAAACGGAGAAGGTGTTCGGTGTTCACGGCGATTTTTATACGGCGGCCCAGTTGCAACCTGTTTTCGGAGAGCTGCTTGGCAGTTTTGTTGCCGGGCTTCATCGCTTGGGTGATGCAGATCCTGCTTTTGGGGTGGTGGAACTGGGGGCGGGACAGCAGAACCTGCGTGAACCTTTATCGCGATGGAACTACCGGGCCTTCGACTGGAATACGGATCCACCGCCACCGGCAACTTCTGGCCTTATTATTGCGAATGAGTTTTTCGATGCTCTGCCGGTACATCTTCTTCGAAGGCGAAACGCAAGATGGGTTGAGGTCAGCATCAAAGCAGCAAACAGTGAAGCAGCAGACGGACAGTGGATGTTTGGCGAGGCCGATACGGTTTCACCAGAGCTATTAAATTATGCCGAGCATTACGGCAAAGCGATTCCCGAAGGGGGGCTACTGGAGGCGAGTCTTTCCGCGAAAGAGTGGATCGTGAAAATTCACGCAACACTATTACAGGGGGACGTACTGATTTTCGACTACGGATATGAAAAGAGAGAGATCCTCCGTTTTCCGCAAGGAACTTTGCTCGCCTACCGGCGACATTCCGCGATAGCCGACGTTTTGGACAGTCCGGGTACGCGCGACATCTCGGCGCACGTGAACTTTACATATCTAAAGAATCTCGCTTTGAGCGCTGGGTTCGAGGTGGTTCGGCAATCCTCGTTGGCGGAATGGGTGCTGAGCGTCTGGGATCAGGAAATGTTGGCGACGCAATGGAAGCAAGCCGATCACCGATGGCGTCTGCAGTGGAAGCAACTGGTGTTCGGGATGGGAGAAGTCTTTCGTGTGCTTCATCTTCGAAAGCGAACCCAGAGATGAGTGTTGCCACCAAATAAAAACGCCCCCGGAGAACCGGAGGCGCGAAGCATTGTTTGTTCCCCAAGCGTTGGGGTGATGCAGTTACTTCTTCTTTTTGGCTGGGGTCTTTTTGTCGACCTTTTTTGCAGCCTTCTTAGTTGTAGTTGCCATCGATTGATTCTCCTCAAACGTAAATTTGCAATCTCTAAAGATCGCAGTGTGATTCATATATAAATTTGTTCGCTGAAGAAGTCAAGAAAAAAATGCAGAAGCTGGTGTTTATCGCGACTGCTTGTTCAAGCTGCTTCTTCATAAAACGAAAGTGAGAAATTTGTTTTATCGAATGCGCGCCCATCTGCGTCTTTAAACATGGCTTCCCGAAGAACAATCCTTATGCAACTTTCGATGAAGCGCTTTTCCAATTCGCTTGTTGTGGCAAGCCTTCTATGTTGCTTGTTGACGGTCTCGTCGTGTCACAAGAAACACCACCGAACCACAAGCATCCCAAATGCTCCGCATGCGCGCAAGCAAGCAGGAAAGCCACCCGCCGTTCCGATCGGCTACACCGAACAAGGCATCGCAAGCTGGTATGGCATTCCTTATCACGGGCGTCCCGCCGCCAACGGAGAAATCTACAACATGGAAACACTGGTGGCCGCCCATCGAGTATTGCCGTTCAACACCTGGCTGCGGGTGACCAATCTGAGTAATGACAAGTCGGTGGATGTGCGAGTGATTGATCGAGGCCCCTTTGTTCACAATCGAATTATCGATCTATCGAAAGCAGCCGCGCGGCAGATCGACCTACTGGGACCGGGCATCGGGAAAGTCCGCCTGCAAGTGATCTCTGCTCCCGCCGATGTACCGGCTAATGATTGCTACGGCGTGCAAGTGGGCGCGTTTTCTGTTTTGGCAAACGCCGAACGGGCGAGGTCCGACTATGCACGCCGTTTTGGCGCTGCGCAGATCGAATTAAAGCAAGGAAGAGTTCCGCTGTGGCGCGTGATTGCCGGAAGCGAACCATCGGAAGAAGCAGCAGGGAAGCTGGCCCAGCGAATGAGCGCCGACGGCAAGAGCGTGTTTGTCGTTCGTATCGACAAGGGGAATAGTTTTCAGAGAAGTACCGGGGCGGCGCGCCACTAGGTCAAAGACAAAGTTTGTTTGCACGTGACACCACAGAGCGCGCTCGACATCTCGCCGCTTTCTAACCTGCTTGGCAAATCCGCTGCCATGAAGCAGGTGCACCGGCTTGTTATGCGGATGGGAAGGTCACGTTTTCCTGTACTGATTCTTGGCGAGACAGGGACGGGCAAGGAAGTGGTGGCTCGCGCCATTCACAACGTGGAAGCGAAAGGTCCGTTCGTGGTCGTCGATTGTTCCTCGCTGGTCGGGCCGCTGATGGAGAGCGAACTTTTTGGTTATGCAAAAGGCGCATTCACGGGCGCGCATAATCAGAAGCTGGGACTGTTGGACGCGGCGAACGGGGGAACGGCTTTCTTCGATGAAATCGGTGAGCTCCCCTTGGACTTGCAACAGAAGCTTTTGCGCGTACTGCAAGAAAAAGAGTTTCGTGCCGTAGGAGGCCTGTCGCAGCGAAGCTCCAATTTTCGTGTGATTGCCGCCACCAATCGCGATCTTTCCGCGGAAGTAGAGGCCAAGCGTTTCCGGCAAGACTTATATTACCGGCTGAACGTTATGAAACTGCGGCTTGCGCCGCTGCGGGAGCGCAAAGAAGATATTGGGCTGCTGATCGAGCATTTTCTCGATCGGCACGGTAACGGGCATCTGGTGCCGGAAGATGTGATGGAAGCGCTGCTGGATTACCAGTGGCCCGGAAACATCCGCGAGCTGGAACATTCGGTGCAGCAGATGGTGGCGATGAACTCCGGTCCCTATATCGGCATGGCCGATCTTCCATCCAGTCTTGCCAATCACTCGTTTGAGCGTCAGGTGTTTTCATCGGAGCGCGCAGCCACGCCGGGCTCGGCGCCCAGCTCTCCTGGGGGCTTTCCTCCGTCGTCGCCACAATCGTTCACTCCGTCAATCCACTTTGCAGGGACAGGCATTATGCCATTGGCGGAAGTCGAAAAAAGAGCGATCCTGCAAACAATGGAGTACACCAAAGGCGACCGCACCGTCGCGGCGGCCATGCTCGGCATTGGGCGAACCACGCTTTACCGAAAACTCAAGGAATACGGTTTGTAAAGTGGTGGGGTGCGAATCGCCATCGATGCCACCTACAGTGTTGACCCTCATCCTTCCGGCATCGGCGTTTACTCGCAAGAATTATTGAAGCAATTACCCCTTGCTTTCCCGGATAACGAGTATTTGTATTGCTATCGCTGGAAACAGTGGCGGCGAAGCACCGGCCCATTACCGGCCCACGTACGCCGACGGCTTCTTCAACCTCCCTTACCGACATTTCACGCCGATCTATTTCACGCATTGAATCAGCGAGTGGATCGGCGGTCGGCCCGCAAGGTGGTGTCCACGTTTCATGACTTATTCGTGATTACCGGAAACTATTCTTCGCGGGAATTTAAAGATCGATTCACGCAACAGGCACGACGCGCGGCGGAAAACTCCGACCTTATCATTGCCGTCTCGCACTTTACGGCTCGCCAGGTGACCGATCTCCTTCGGGTAGAACCATCGCGCATTCGCGTTGTGCCACACGGAGTGGCGATGCCCGCGACCACGTCCACTACGAAGCGGGAAAACATGATTCTTTCCGTAGGCACCCTGCAATCACGTAAGAACACGAGTCGCCTGGTGGAGGCATTCGAAGGATTGCCGTCGCAGTGGCAGCTCGTGTTGGCGGGATCTCCCAATGGCTACGGCTCCGCCGAAATTCTAAGCCGAATAGAAAGTAGCCCATCGAAGGACCGCATCCTGGTGACGGGTTACCTTTCGGCGAAAGAACTTCAGCAGTTTTACCAAAGAGCCAGCCTGTTTGCCTTTCCCTCGATGGACGAAGGTTTCGGCATTCCCGTTTTAGAAGCGATGTCCTATGGGATTCCCGTAGTAACCTCCAATAAATCGGCGATGCCGGAGGTTACGGGGGATGCTGCGCTGTTGGTAGACCCGCGGCGAACCGACGATCTACGAACCGCGCTGAAGACTCTTACCGAAAACGAAAGCTTACGCGAAAAGTTGGGTGAAGCAGGACGTATGCGGGCCTGTTTATTTTCCTGGGAACGCGCCGTGCGAGAAACATATGCCGTCTATCGGGAACTTGTTTCCTAGCGGCGCCCGACTTTCTATCTACGTTCTTCGTCGATCGAAATCTTCAGAGCACGAAGAAATTTCTGGTCCTGTGTAGTGAGCCGAATCTTACCGTTCGAAGTAGATTTCACGGCAGCTTCCGCATCGACATCGCCATCTGAGGCTTCGACATCGCCGTCCTCATCGCGTTTATTAAATCCGATGGTTGCTTCCAGCACTAAAAAGACGTCGTAGCCAGCGCCTTTGATCTCGCCGATAGCGCCCGCAATGCGGTCTGAGTCGGACAACGACTCATTGATGGCGTTGCCTAACTCTTGCATCAGCTCCTTCAGTCTATCGTCCAAATTATCCTCTTTCCCGGCTAGTTCCAGGGTATCATCCAATTCGTCGTCGCAGGACAACGTTTGTAAGTTCACTATGTAACAGATCAGCACCTGCAAACTAGTGCACCGGCGTGCTGAATACGTTCAAACTATTCGATGGCAACTACTATAGGATTACTCGCCATCCGGCTAACGGTAGGGTGTAGCGTTTTCTCCTATCGGCCAGTAAGACGCAGATCTCGGAATTTGCGGGTACGTCATTTACGGTTGCGTCTGGCCGCTTATGTTTCAGAGTTTGCTCGCTGATACGGCTTGGTGGAGTACTTTGCCGCCTCCGACTGCGCGCCTCCGGTATTGTCATGGGTTCGAATGGCCTGGCGGTACTCGTTTACGGCACGGTCCCGTTGACCGGTGACATCGAAGATTTTCCCCAGGTTGACATGCGACCAGACCTCCGTCCATCTCGGATCGAGATTGCCGTTGATGGCCGCCCGAAACTCGTTGGCCGCCGACTGGTAGTTGTTTTGTTTAAAGAACAATTCGCCGATGCGGTAGTGGGCTAGCGAACTATTTTTGTTCACATCCAATGCTTTCTGGTATTCCCGTAACGCGTTAGAAAAGTCATTGATCGCCACAAACTGCTCTCCCCGGCGAATCGCTACCGCAATCGCCGTTGTTTGATCCATCCGGAGTATCTGGTGGTTGGGATCGATGGTCACCTTGCGCGGTTTACCGAACGTATCGACGCTGAATTCCGAGGAACTGCCCGTTACTTCTACTTTTTTGTCTTCCGGATTACCTTCCGTCTCGATCCGCAAATCCACCGGCATGCGGAACGTGTCCAGATCGTTATTGACCTTACCCACTACCCGAAATCCGTCCTTGGTGCGGAACACGGTGTAATCGAGCTTAAAGGTCGGGGTTCCGCTCGATTCCAGCCATTGCAGAAAGAAGTAACGCAAATCTTGTCCCGAAACCTGCTCCATTACTTTACGAAAATCCTCGCTGTTTACGGATTGGTAGCTGTACTTGTCCATGAAGGCGTGCATGCCTTTGACGAAGTTGTCGTCTCCGACGATACTCCGCAGCATGTTCAAGATAGCCGCACCCTTTGCCGCCGTCAGCGCCCAATACTCCGGCGAATAATCTTCCAAGCGCTCCGCCTGAAGCACCGGAGGATCTTTCACGGTCAGCGCTTCGGTGTAGGTGTTGCGCAGGTCCGCCTCCATAGCTCCCGTTCCGGTCTCATGACCGGCGTACAGCAGCTCCGAGTACCGCGCGGGACCATTCTCCAGCCAAAGATGGTTGCGTGTCGTAGGAGACACCAGAACACCCCACCACTGGCGCGACAACTGGTCCGACAAGACGCGTGTGTTTACCGGATTAGTGATGGAGCTAGGCGCCAAGAACACCAACCCTGGAGCCCAGTAGCCATTCACGGCTCCGGCTTCGGTCTCCACAACGGTCAGATTCGCTTGCGGTGCAAGCCCGTACTGCGAAGTGAGAAAGCTCATGATCTTTCCCGTCTCGTCACCATAGCTCTTGGTGTTAGCGGCTTCGTTATTTCGAAAGTAAACTTGGGTGGTAATTCCCTGCGAAGAAACACGCGTCCCGTCCCCTTTCACGATGGCGATGCTGCCGGGAAAACTGGCTTTCTGGTAGTGAAATGAGAAGACCGTCTGATTCTGCGGACCCCGATCGGTGGTGCTTTCTCCGCTGGCAATCACGCGGTACTCGGAAGGCGTGGTGATGTGAAGGTCGGCCGCGAAACGATTGACCGTATATCCGCTCACGGGAAACCAGCGGGCGGGATAAAGCAAGTAGCCGAAGTCCGGATGCAGGGCCGCAAACTTAATTCCATAGACCGGCGAGTCTTCGTCTCCTGTCAGCTTGCCGTTGTAGGCAATTGAAATGCTGGTTGAACTGCCCTTCGTCAAGGTAGTCGGGAAAGTAACCGTGGTAGTGAAGTCCTGGGCATTGTGCGCCGTCGCCAACGACTTGCCGCTTCCATCGGTGGCTTTCGAAACGGTCAGGGCATTATTCAACTCGAAGGTGGCCTGGTTGGTGTCGTCCATCGGCGTGAAGTCGATCTTTGCCGTTGCCGTAATGGATTGCGTGCGCGGATTGATCTGCGCATCGATCGTGTACTTCTGGACTTCAATTCTTTGTTGCTTTGCCGGCTGAGCTTGAATGCTACTCGCAAGGGCGAAGATGAGTACCGCCCACTTCCAACCACTTAACATTACTTAGACATCTCCTGCTTGTAGCTTTTTTTCTCGTACTCCAATACCATCAAGTCAGCGGCATGGCGAAAGGGATCACCGCCTTCGCGAGTCAACGCTTTACGCAATGCCATCAAATCGTTTCTCATCTGTTCGCACCGTTTTCGATTGTCCAACAACTCAGCCGTCGCACTCGCCAGCTTGGCCGAAGTCATATCGTCCTGAATGAACTCCCGGACAATTTCCCGCTCCGCTACCAAGTTCACCATAGACAAGTAGGGAACTTTTACTAACCGGCGTCCGGCCCACCAGGTCAGACGAGTGACCTTATAAAAGGTCACCATGGGCGTTCCTAAGATGGCCGCTTCCACCGTTACGGTTCCACTCGCCGCCAGCGCCACATCGGCATGGCCAATGGCATCCCAGGTCTCGCCGTCTACTACTTTGATGGACAAGGCGTCCATGGGTTCCTTAAAATTTTGGAGAGCCGCGTGTGAGTAAAAGCCCTTGGGTGTCGCCAGAATCACCGAGAGTGAATGGGTTCGGCGAAGCTCGGCTACCGTTTGCAGCAGAACAGGCAGATGTCTTCTTGCTTCTCCGGCACGGCTGCCGGGTAGAAGAACGATCATGCGGGCGTCTTTTGGCAACGCATGCCTTTCGCAAAATTCTTCGCGGGTCAACCGAGTCTTCACCGCGCTTACCAGCGGATGTCCTATATAGGTTGCATCCACACCACGTTCCCGAAACCAGGCTTCTTCGAAGGGAAACAGGCAGAAAAGCTTGTCGACCAACTGGGCGATGGTCTTTACTCGTCCCGGACGCCAGGCCCACACCTGCGGAGCCACCAAATAGAAAACGGGGACACCTAAACGTTTCAGATGACGCGCTAGGCGCAAATGAAAATCGGGACTATCGGTCAGCAACGCGGCTTGGGCGCGATGCCGCTTCGCGAAACGAATCAGCTTACGGTACTCGCCATAAATTCTAGGCAGGTGACCGACCACCTCGGCCAAACCGACCACGGCCAAACTGGCGGAATCCACTATCGGCCGCACGCCCGCCTGTTGCAGCTTAGGTCCTGCGCATCCATAGAATTCCGCCGTTGGATAGCGTTCCTTCAGGTGAGAAACAACACCCGCGGCGTACATATCACCTGAAGCTTCGCCGGCGGAGATTAGGAACCGCACTTTCGTTTCGCTCCATTTTAGCAGCGCGATGCCGCGCCCCAGAACCGGGCGTTCTACTCCTTCGTGCAGTTACCGGCCGGGCGGAGCGCGCCTGCTGCTCTGGTAGAATCGTGATCGAAAACAGATGTCTAGCCAACGAGAGCCGAGTTCCCCCAAAAAGGCTCCCACCAGTCTCGCGAAAGTCAGCGTGGGCCAGTTCGCGGAACGATTCCGCAGCGAGGTGATTCCGCTCAGCAACACCTTTGGTTATTTCTGCGCATCGTTGCCGATGAGTGAAGAAGTGGTGAAGGAATATCTGGAAGAACCCATCGCTGCCTTGCCACCCGCCATTGCTTCCATGCTGCCGCGCATCTCCATCCTGCTGGTCCCTTATCTGGAGCGCTCCTCCGAGCGTAAGTCTTTAAAAAAACAACTGAAAACATCCGACCGGGTTTTAGAAAAGCTGTCCGATTTCGTTGTGGCCGAACGTCCGGCTAACGGCAAGCAGTCGTGGGCTTCGGAGGTGAGCTTCGAAAACGAAACCGTCCTGGTGTTTGCCTTGAAAGAACAGGACGTGGCGGAGTATCATTACCGGTTTTACCATCAGTTATCGACCTTAGTGGCGGAAAAATGGCCTCCCGAATCTTCGTCCAAATTCAAGGCGATGATTCGCGAAGAGCTGAATGCCAGTGTTCATGGCGAAGTGGATGATGATAGCTGGCAGGCCAAGCAAAACCTGGTGCGCCGCCAGGCAAATCTGAAACGGGAAAGTCCTCTTCTGGAAGATTACCTGAAGCAGTCGTTTATCGATACGCTGACTTTGTATCTTCACGGCATCTGCTGCGATATCGACGTGGAAACAGGACCGAGACAATTGCCGAGCCGCTATTTGCGAAAGCGCCTGACATTGCTGAAGTCGATTTACCCACCGCCCTCCGGTCATGCAGTGTTTCCAGAAGATGCCGAGCAGAAGAAGTGGGATGAACAGAAGCTGTTGAGCTCCTGAGCGTTCTTAGTAAGCCGCTATTCTAAAAGGTCGCAGGGGCGAACTCCGGGATCATGAGTTCGCTTTGTTTCATTCAATGGAAAGGAAGTTCTTACGATCTTCCGATCAGAACGCCTGCCGCAAAGACCAGCAAACCGCCCAGAACCACCTGCATGGCCGCACGGAAAAATGGTGTTTCCATATAGCGTTGCCGGATCCAGCTGATAATCACCAACTCGACCGCCACAACACATATCGCTAAGCGCGTGGCTATATGTACATCGGAAATCAGATACGGCAGGGTATGGCCGATGCCGCCCAATGTAGTCATCGCGCCGCAGACAATTCCACGGGCCACGGGCTTACCGCGGCCGGTAATCGAGCCATCGTCGGACAATGCCTCCGCAAAGCCCATCGAAATACCCGCCCCCACCGACGCGGCGAGTCCCACCAGAAAAGTCTCCCAGCTTTGTTGCGTAGCAAAGGCCGCCGCGAACAATGGGGCCAACGTGGACACCGAACCGTCCATCAATCCCGCCAGCCCCGGCTGTACAATCTGCAAAACGAAGTCGCGCCGCACCTGCTCATCTTCATCAGCGCGTCCGCCGGAAGCGACATGTTCCCTTTCGATCGTATCGGCGGCCGAGATGTGCCCTACTTCGGCCTCCGCCAAGTCGCCCAGCAGCTTGCGCGTTTGCGCGTCCGTCACTTTTTGCGCGGCGGCCAAATAGAAGCGGCGCGCTTCCCCTTCCATGTTCTTGATCTGCTTGCGGACATAATCCACCCCCAGCGGCTGGACCATCCATACGGGCGTTCGCGCCAGGGCACCCCGCACGTCCTGCCGCCGAATCAAGGGAATGTGTTCGCCGAAACGGGACCGGTATAGCTCGATCAAGCTTCCCCGGTGCGCCGATTCTTCCTCCAGCATTTCCCGCATCAGCTTGGCCGTTCCGGGATAGTTTTCCTGTAAACCCTCGGCAAAATCCCCGTAGATGCGTCCGTCTTCTTCCTCTTGTGAGATGGCGAGCGCCAAAATTTCCCGTTCCGTCAGCTCTCCAAACTGTTTAGCCATCGTTCCAATCCTTCTATTTTCGCCCGCATCTAAATAGTAACTTTGGATTCCACCAAAACCAGCAAAGCGTCTGAAAGACAATAGAAGTAATTCCTCCGAATGCTCGATCGTATTTCCGTGCATGGCGCGCGCCAGCACAACCTTAAAAACATCAGCGTCGAAATTCCCCGCAATACTTTTACGGTGATCACCGGCCTGAGCGGCTCCGGCAAAAGCTCGTTGGCGTTCGACACGATCTATGCCGAAGGGCAGCGCCGCTATGTCGAAACGCTTTCTCCTTATGCGCGACAGTTTCTGGATCAAATGGAGCGGCCGGAAGTCGATTCTGTAGACGGCCTCAGTCCGGCTATTTCCATTGAGCAGAAAACGACCACCCGCAGTCCGCGCTCGACCGTCGGCACCGTGACGGAAATCTACGACTATCTTCGGCTGCTTTATTCCTCGATCGGCATTCCGCATTGCCCGCTCTGCGGCGCGGAGATTAGCCGCCAATCGCCCGCGCAGATTTTAGAACAGGTTCTCCAACGGCATCGAGACAAACGCATCATGGTTTTGTCTCCCATGGTGCGGGGCCGCAAAGGTGAGTTCAAAAAAGAGTTGGAGCTGCTGGGAAAGCGCGGTTTCGTGCGGGCGCGCATCGATGGCGAGCTGCGTCTGCTCGATGAACCGATCAAATTGGATAAACGGAAAAACCACACCATCGAGGTGGTAGTGGACCGGCTATCGGTAAAGTCCGGGGCCGAACAACGGATTGAGAACTCCGTCGGCACCGCGCTGAAGCTTGCCGACGGCTTGGTGATTATTGCCGAGGTGGATGGCGAGGAGACGCTTTTTTCCGAACGGCTCGCCTGTCCGAATGACGGCACCAGCATTCCACAACTGGAACCCCGTTCTTTTTCTTTCAATAGCCCCTATGGCGCTTGTGAGATCTGTCATGGCGTCGGCAGCACCTGGGCCTTCGATCCGGTGAAGGTGATCTGCGATCCGTCGAAGCCTTTGTTGGAGGGCGGCCTTGGCCCGGGCTCCACTTCCTCCTACATGACCTCGCACTTGAATGAGGCGGCCGACAAGCTGAGCTTTGCGCTTTCCACTCCCTTTGAAGACCTGCCCAAAAAAGTTCGCACGGCGCTTGTCGATGGCAATCCGCAGTTCCCAGGTATCTTGAAAATCCTGGACGAAAGCTTCAGCCAAGCCAACGAGGGGTATCGCGAATGGTTGATGGACTATATGTCGGCAACGGAGTGCTACGCCTGCCAGGGCCGCCGCCTGAAGCCATCCAGTCTTGCCGTTCAGGTAAAGGACACCTCGATCGCGGACTTCACGGCGATGCCGATTGCTCGCGCATTACCGTTGATCAAGAGCTGGCGGTTGACCGATCGTGAACAGCAGGTGGTCGCCCGGGTGGTGGAGGAGATCGGTAATCGGCTTGATTTTCTTTCCGCGGTGGGTCTCGATTACCTGAGTCTTGCGCGGTCTTCGGCTACGCTTTCCGGTGGCGAAGCCCAACGCATTCGCCTTGCTACCCAGATCGGCTCCAAGCTGCGAGGTGTTTTGTACGTGCTTGACGAGCCCTCCATCGGCCTCCATCCGCGTGATAATGAACGCTTGCTGGACACTCTTCATCGCCTGCGCGACCTGGGTAATACCGTATTGGTTGTGGAGCACGATGCCGAAACCATCGAGCGTGCCGATTACGTCATCGATTTGGGTCCACGGGCCGGGCGTTTCGGCGGCGAGTTAATGGCGCAAGGCAGTCCCGCGCAAATTGTGGCTTCGAAAGACTCGTTAACAGGAGACTATCTCTCGGGCCGCCTCGCCATCAAACCTCCTCTGGTGCGCCGGATGGGCAACGGTCAATTTCTAAGCGTGAAAGGCGCCCGTGAGCACAATTTAAAAAACGTGGATGTCGATTTTCCGCTCGGCACGCTTACCGTAGTTACCGGCGTCTCCGGCAGTGGTAAATCGACGCTCATTCACGACATTCTTTATCGAGCGCTGGCCAAGGAAATCTACGGCTCGCACGCCGAACCGGGAGCGCACGATCAAATCGTTGGACTGCAAAATATCGACAAGGTCATCGAGATCGATCAATCGCCGATCGGACGCACGCCCCGCTCCAATCCGGCGACTTACACCGGCGTTTTTTCACCCATTCGCGACATCTTTGCCATGCTGCCGGAATCGAGGGAACGCGGCTACAAAAGCGGTCGGTTTAGTTTCAACGTGAAAGGCGGCCGCTGCGAAGCCTGTCAAGGGGACGGCCTGAAGCGTATAGAAATGAACTTTCTGCCGGATGTCTATGTCACCTGCGATGTTTGCCGAGGCCGCCGCTATAACTTGGAAACGCTCCAAGTAAAGTACAAAGACAAAAGCATTGCCGATCTGCTGGAATCGAATGTAGACGATGCGTTGGAGCTATTGACCAATATTCCCCAAGTACATGCAAAGCTGAAAACGCTTTCGGAGGTGGGCTTGGGTTATCTTCACCTGGGGCAATCTTCGACGACGCTTTCAGGTGGCGAAGCACAGCGGATCAAACTCGGCAAGGAGTTGAGCAAGCGGCAGACGGGGCGCACGTTTTACGTTCTCGATGAACCGACCACGGGCCTGCACTTCGAAGACGTCCGCCATCTATTGGACGTGCTGCAACGCTTAGTCGATCTCGGAAACAGCGTGCTCGTCATCGAACATAATCTCGACGTAATCAATAGCGCCGATTACCTGATCGACCTCGGCCCGGAAGGCGGGGAAGGAGGCGGCGAGATTGTGGCCGTCGGTACGCCGGAGCAAGTTTTGGAAAATCGCCGAAGCCATACCGCCGAGGCGTTGCGTAAGTTTATCCGGCCCAGGAGCGCAGCCTAATCCGATGGACTTTCCTTCTGTCGAGCCGACGGCCGAGACGCTAACGCCGCCGCCTCCTGTGCGCGAACCGTTTTGGGGATACCAGGACCTCCTGCTCATGGTCGGCTTCACCGCGGGCGCGCTATTTGTCGTATCGATCATCACGGCAGGACTAATTGGCCTCCACCCCAGTGCTAAAAAAGACATTGCTTTATGGGGACTGCCGGTACAGTTGATCTTTTACGGGCTGGTTTACCTCGGCTTCCGCTTCACCTTTAACGTCCGCTATGGCCGGCCGGTATTGGTCTCCCTCGGTTGGCGGCGCACCAGCTTCAATCCATTTATTGCCGCTGTGGGTGGCGTGGTACTTGCTTTCGTTGTGGCGTCCATCGCGGGCCTTCTTCACACGCCGCAGGTGTCCACTCCCATCGACCTCTTTGCAGGCTCGACTTTTACCATCGCATTGTTTGTGATATTTGCGGCCGTAATTGCTCCCTTCACGGAAGAAGTTTTCTTTCGCGGCTTCCTGCAACCGCTCTTCTCCCGCACCTTCGGAACAGCCATCGGCATCCTCATCACCGCCGTACTCTTCGGGGCGCTGCATGCGCCGGAGTACTCTTGGGCGTGGCAGTATGCCTTGGCCGTTGCCTTGGCGGGCGCTGCCTTCGGCTGGGTGAGGGCGCGCACGAACTCCATCATTCCCTCCACCATCATGCATGGTTGTTATAACTCGGTTTTTCTAATCGCCTTTATCATTTCGAAACACGCTAAACATCAATGACTTCCCCTGCCGTATTAACTCAAAAAACTATCGAGACCATCGAGTGGACCCCGCAAGGCGTGGTGATGATCGATCAAACTCGTTTGCCGCGCGAGACTGTCTTTGTGACCTGCCACACCTATGTGGAAGTCGCCGATGCCATTCGCAACATGATCATTCGAGGCGCTCCGGCAATCGGAGTGGCGGCGGCGATGGGTGTTGCCTTAGGCGCGCTGCAATCGGACAATCTGGATGGCGATATGCCGGTCATCTGTGAAACGCTTCGAAAGACCCGCCCGACGGCGGTGAATCTTTTCTGGGCCATTGACCGCATGCGCAAGCTGTACGAATCTGTTCGCGACTTATCCGCCGACGATATCCGTCATCGCCTGGTGGACGAGGCGCAAAAAATCCGCACGGAGGACATCGCCATCAATGAAGCTATCGGCCAACACGGCGCGGCGCTGATTCCCGACGGCAAAACGGTCTTGACGCACTGCAACGCAGGCGCTTTGGCCACCGCCGGTTTTGGAACCGCCCTTGGTGTGATTCGCGCGGCCGTGAATGCCGGTAAAAAGATCGACGTCTTCGCCGACGAGACGCGTCCCTTTTTGCAAGGAGCCCGCCTGACCGCCTGGGAGCTACAACGCGACGGCATCGAAACCACCATCATCACCGACAACATGGCCGGGCATTTTCTGAAGAGCGGACGTATCGGCTGTGTCGTGGTGGGCGCGGACAGGATCGCGGCTAACGGCGATGTCGCCAACAAGATCGGAACCTATAGCGTGGCGGTCTTGGCGAAAGAAAATAACGTTCCCTTCTATGTCGCCGCCCCGATATCCACGCTCGACTTAACCGTCACATCGGGAGATCTGATTCCCATCGAGGAGCGCGCGGGCAAAGAAGTTACTCATCTCGCTGGCGTGAACATTGCGCCGGACAATATCAACGTAGCCAACCCTGCCTTCGATGTAACGCCGCATCGCTATATCGCAGGCATCATCACCGAACGCGGCGTCGCCCAAGCTCCCTATGGGGAAAGCTTGCGTCGTTTAGCGGAAAATTAAAGCGCCAGCTTGCCTTTGTAAAGCATGTCCTTCAGCTTGAAGTTCTGCTTTACCTCGATGGGGAGCGCTCCTTTCACTAAGTGGAACTCCACCGTCCCATCGTCCAAGCTAATCTGCTTGTTTTTCGGAAATTTGAAGATCAATGCCCGTGTGCCGTTCGATAAGCTCTGCTCCTGCACGTCGGTCGCCTGGATGGACTGTTTATTCTTCGGCGTAATTGTCGCGGCAGTCGCCATTTCCTTTTCTTCTTCCGTCTGCGGCTTGCCTGGGATGCCCACCAAAGCAACCACATAAACATCCGTTGGCTTCTCCGCCTGCGCTACATCGGCTTGCGACGGCCGGCTTTCTCCCGCTGTTATCTTCAGTTCGGCCAGGCGCATGGGCGTGGCGCTTTCCCACTCAAGAGTGGCGGAGGCCCCTCGGGGACCCATTTCTTCCCGCTCGCCTGCCTGCGGATTTTGACCCTGCTGTTGACCCATCTCGCCAGGGGGAACGCTCCCCATCGACGGTTGTTGTGCGCCGCCAGTCTGCCCCGTTCCTCTGCCTTGTCCCATGCTGCCGGTTTGTCCCGCGCCTCCGCCGCTCATTTGCGGTCCATTATTGTCCGCTGCGTACGAATCGGTAATGCGAGGCCCCGGGCCATAGGCTTCGTTCGCCGCCACCTGTTCCTCGCTAATCTCCTTTGCTAGTTTGGTCATGTTCAGGCGAACACTTTTGGCCCAAGGAGAATCGGTCAGAATCTTTTTCGCGTCTTTTGTGGTCCATTTTGCGAAGTCCTTTTTGTCCCAAAATGGCGCGGCCAAAAGCAGCGTTCCAAAACTGAAGGAAGCAAGCATCCATGCCGTCCGCCGCATAGCCGATTTTTGTTGGAGTAAGATTTTATACGCAAGTAGCATTTCGTAACAATATATATCGAGCACCCTCTGATTTATGCTCTCTACCCCCATTCTATTTCTTGGACTCTCATTTTTGTCGATGGCGGCCAATAGCAATCAACCCATTCTTCTCTGGCCGCATGGCGCGCCGAATGAAAAAGGACCGAATCAGCAAGCCTCGTTCGGTCCGGAGCACGATACAACAAAATCGAGCGACAACTTAGTAGCCGGGCGTCCGGTAGTAAGAATCACCGATGTCACTGCTCCTGCAATCACGTTCTATCCTGCATCGGTCGGTAAGAATAGTGGTCTGACAGTGATTGTGTTTCCCGGCGGCGGCTACCGCATTTTGGCGATGGATCTGGAAGGAACCGAGATCTGCCACTGGTTAAACTCCGTTGGCGTAAACGCAGTGTTGCTGAAGTATCGCGTTCCCCAACGTCCGGATCTGCCGCGTTACGCTCCGCCCTTACAAGATGCGCAACGTGCGATGGGGCTGGTTCGTTCCCATGCCGACGAATGGCATCTGGATCCGCATCGCGTCGGCGTGCTCGGCTTCTCCGCCGGGGGACATCTTGCGGCGATTCTCAGCACCATGTCCGGCGACAACACGCAGAAGCGCACGTATTCGCCGATCGACAACGCAGATAGCGAAAGCTGCCGTCCCGACTTTGCTCTTCTGATCTATCCGGCTTACCTCACCGCCAACGACGAAGGTAAGCAGCTAGCGCCGGAGCTGCCCGTCGGCTCACATACACCGCCCACGTTTCTCATTCAAACCGAGGACGATCCCGTTCATGTCGAGAACAGCCTGGTGTACTATCGCGCCCTCAAAGACGCCGGCGTTTCCGCCGAAATGCACATCTACAGCAAGGGCCATCATGGCTACGGTTTACGAGCGACGGAGCTCCCTGTTACGCACTGGCCGGTGTTGGCGCAGACTTGGCTTCGCACGATCGGTGTTCTCAAATAAGGAACAATAGAGGTACGCCATGCGCCGCCTGCTTCCTGTCGCTCTTCTCTCCCTGCTGTTTTCTACGATTGTTTCCGCGCAAAAGCCGGAAGACATCGTAAAGTGGTCGGGCCATTTGCAAACGGGCTCCGGCCATCCGCAAGCGGTGATTACGGGAAAGATTGCGAATGGCTGGCATGTTTACGCTCTCAGCCAGTCAGCGGGCGGACCCACGGCGGCCACCATCACCACGCCTAAGGATCAGCCTTATCGGATCGACGGCGACATTACGGGAACGAAGCCCGAAACCGCCTTCGATCCTAATTTTCAAATGAAGACCGCGTTCTATCAAAATGCCGTCACCCTGAACCTGCCGCTCGCCGCGAGTGCGTCTGCCAACGCGCTGAACCTGCGAGTCAATGTACGCTTTCAAACCTGCAACGACCGGCTTTGCCTGCCGCCGAAAACCGTACAACTCGACCTTCCCGTGACGGGAGCCGAAGCAACCGCGAAGCCGGTATCAGCCCGCTTCTTAACATCGGCAGCGGCGACAAAAGCAACGGAAGAAACTCCAACAAGTGCCTCTGCTCCGGCGACCCAACAATCTTTAGGCGCCTTCCTCTGGCTAGCTTTGGGGATGGGCGCGCTCTCGCTCCTCACGCCTTGCGTCTTCCCGATGATCCCGATTACCGTTTCCTACTTCACGAGTCACTCGGCGAATAGCCGCAGCGCCGCGATTCGCCGCGCCGTCATCTACTCACTCGGTATCATCTTGAGCTTTACCGCTTTGGGCATGTTGTTAGCGCTCATCTTCGGAGCAGGAGGGGTGAATCAGTTAGCGGCAAATCCTTGGGTGAACCTGCTGATTACCGCCATCTTCGTCGGTTTTGCGCTGAGCCTCTTCGGCGCTTATTTCATTCAGATTCCACCAGGACTCATCGGAAAGCTCGACAGCTTAGCCCATCGACCGGGTACCAGCGACTTCATCGGTACCTTGCTCATGGGCCTGACGTTTACGCTTACTTCCTTTACCTGCACATCCCCGTTTGTCGGAACGCTCCTCGTGACAGCCGCAGGAGGCAACTGGCAGTGGCCGCTTCTCGGCATGTTGGCGTTCTCCACGGTCTTTTCGCTGCCTTTCTTCGTCCTGGCGCTAGCGCCTCAATTGGTGTCGCAACTTCCCCGCTCCGGCGGATGGTTGAACTCGGTAAAAGTCGTGATGGGATTTCTTGAAATAGCAGCCGCGATGAAGTTTCTTTCTAATGCGGATCTGGTCTGGCGTTGGGGCATTTTCACGCGAGAAGTTGTACTGGCTACCTGGGTCGCCATCGGTGTTCTCGCCGTGCTCTACTTGTTAGGCAAGTTCCGCATGTCACATGACTCTCCCGTTGAAAGCGTCACCGCCATGCGGATATTAGCAGTTATCTTCTTTTTGTCTGTCTCCATCTGGCTGGGGACAGGCCTTTTCGGGCACTCGCTGGGCGAACTCGAATCGTTCCTGCCTCCGCCGTCTGACATCGAATCTTCCGCGACTTCCATTGACGGCAATAAACAACCCGCGGAAATGAGCTGGATATTGAATGACTATCCCGCCGCGCTGGCAGCCGCGAAAGGGCAGGGTAAACCCATCTTCCTCGATTTCACCGGCTACACTTGCACGAACTGCCGCTGGATGGAGGCCAACATGTTTTCCCGCCCCCAAGTGCGGCAGGTTTTGAATCACTTTGTTCGTCTACGCCTTTATACGGATGGGTCCGGCGCACTTTACGAGCAGCAACAGGAGATGCAGCAACAACGTTTCAACACCGTTGCCCTACCGTTCTACGCGATCGTTTCACCGAATGGCTCCACCCTCTCAACGTTTCCCGGCCTCACGCGAAATACCGCAGAGTTCCTGAAGTTCCTGGGAAATCACGGTGATTAAAGCTCAGCGAAGCGGCCAATAAAGACCGCTCCGAGCCAACGAAAACCGCTACTATCGCAAGAGTCGCTTGATTGGCGACACGCCATAGATCCCCGTAAGGATCGCATCAGTGGCAACTGCCGTCAAAACCCCTTTCCACTTATAGCTAAGCGGTGCAAAGATCGCCGAAGCGGCGGCAGCGGAGCCGATTGCTAGTCTAATTTTGGATTCTACTTCACTCATCATATATTTTCCTTTCCTGTCTGTTGGCGTCCGTGTCTAAACGGCGCGCTCCCTAAAGCGAATTTGTCACGATAGCAACGCCCGGTGGGCATTGCCAAACTTGAAATTCATTTCCATCCGTGGGATGTCTCATGCACGTTAGGCATTTCGTATTTAAGCCCACCCAAGCAATTTTGCCAGTCCACAAAACGCCTTTTTCCAGCAACGCGGGACACACTTCTCCTGTACAATTCCGAAGAGAACGCGTCTTACCGCATATGAGCAGCCAAGCGGATCTTGCGAAAAGCAAAGCTCGGCTTAAGAACCGGATATTTGTCGTACTGTTGGTTCTCAGCAACAGTGTCGGCAATCTACTACTTGCGCTCGGGATGATGCGCTTGCCTGATTTCCAAAAAGTACCCTTCTTTCATTACTTAGCGCTGGTGGCCACCGACGGATGGCTTCTTCTGGGTGTTGCGTTGATGATCGTCTTCATGCTTTCGCAACTCTCCATGTACAGCTGGGCCGACCTCAGCTATGTTCTGCCGATTACTGCCAGCACCTATATCGTTTCCGCGCTCCTCAGCAAATTTGTCCTGCACGAGACCGTCTCGACAGTGCGCTGGCTGGGAATTATCCTCATCTCTTTTGGGGTCATCTTTGTCGCGGAAACACCGGCGCGGGCGGAAGAAAATTTGGTCGGGAGTACGCCATGACCTGGGTCTATCTGCTGATCAATGTCATCTCCGGCACCATCGGCGACCTATTCACCGCTAAAGGGATGTCCAGCGGCGGTGAACTGACCGACTTCGGTCCACAAGGCATTGCCCATCTCCTGCGCTACATCGTCACCTACCGCCTTGTCTTACTTGGCACCATTAGTAATGCGATTTGCTTCTTCTCGCTGATTGCCCTGCTGTCGGTCGCGCAAGTGAGCTTTGTCGTCCCGGCCACTGCATCGGGCTACGTTTTAAAGACGCTTCTGGCCAAATGGTATCTCGGCGAAAATGTCACGTGGCGGCGATGGGCGGGAGCTACCGTGGTCACCCTAGGTGTCGCGCTTGCCTGGCTGTAGGATTTCTTGCTAAAAAAAGGTCCGCTCCAGAAACGAACGGACCCTTCCAAATGGGATAGAAGCACTGTTGGAGAACAAGATCGATAGCAGGAACTCTCAAAACCTACTATCTGCCTACCCTGGTCTAAGTATGAAGGTGTGAGGGGCGAATTGCCAAGAGGATAAAAATCCCAGCAGTAAGGCCTAGTACCTATCTGGCGCGTGCCGGCTTCCGTTCGCGCTGCCACTGCAATCGGTCGCGATACTCCTGGTACAGGGTACTAAATCCCGCCCAGTAGTAACCGGACACGAACAATAGCAAAAACGGAATCGAGGGAAAGTTGAACGTGTCGATGGCAAACGAAACCATAAACGCGAAGTACGTCCCAATCGCGATCTCGATGTACGGCAGCACTCCGCTTCGCCTCCGATAAGCCGCCGGCGTGGCTTTTACCTTGTCCGTGCCGATTGCGTATTTCGGCGTTCGCGCAAAGCTCGATTTAATGCCAAGGAGCGCCTCGATGACCCCCTTGCTGTTGCTGACTGTCAACGCGACTCCCGCCGCCATCAACATCGGCAGGAAAAAAATCGACTTCCACCAAGTCTTGGGATACAGTACCTTCTGTGCGTACAGATAAAAAACGGTGAGCGACCAAAACGAAGCAATGATCAGCGGCAGGTCGATCATCACCATCTGAAACCACCCCATATAGAAGCGAATGATCATCACCGGCAGCGTCAGCATGGAAATGATGATCATCAGCGGATAGGAAATGTTGGGGGTGAGATGCATAAAAGCCTCTACTTTCACCCGCAGCGGCAGCTTCGCTCTGAAAATCCGCGGCAGCAGCTTTAACGACACCTGCGTCAGGCCCTTGGCCCAGCGGGCTTGCTGCACCTGGAATCCGTGGGTCTCCACCGGAAGCTCCGAAGGACAATCCACGGTCGGCACATAGATAAACCGCCACCCTCGAAGTTGCGCGCGGTAACTGAGGTCGGAGTCCTCCGTCAGCGTTTCATGTTCCCAGCCGCCGGCGTCATCGATCATTTTGCGCCGTAAAACACCCGCCGTCCCGTTGAAATTGAAAAAGAGACCGGAAGCGCAGCGGGCCCCGTGCTCCAGCACGAAATGCCCATCCAGCAGCATGGCCTCCACCTGCGTCAGAATGCTGAACTCCTTATTCAGGTAGCTCCAGCGCGTTTGTACAACCCCTACTTCCCCATCGACAAAATAGTCGACGGTTCGCTTCAGGAAGTCGGCCGGGGGCAGGAAATCGGCGTCGAAAATCGCGATCAGCTCGCCGGTGGCCGTTTGCAATCCTTCTTGCAAAGCACCTGCCTTATAGCCATGGCGGTTCGTGCGGTGATGATACTCGATGGGGTGCCCCGCCGCCCGATACTCGTTGCAAAGCCGCTCGGTATACGGATGCGTTTCGTCGATGGAGTCGTCCAAAACCTGTATCTGCAGCAGATGGCGCGGATACTCCATCTTGCAGACCTCTTCCAGCAGCCGCGCCACGACGAAACGCTCGTTGTAGAGCGGTAGTTGAATCGTCACCTTCGGCAGCACCTGGTACTCCGTCGGCGCTCTTTTCAGGAGTTTTTTATGGTGTTTGATATAACGCCGCATCGTCTCGTAGCGATGCACGCCGTAAATTGAAAGCACAATCAGAACGGCAAAATACGGAACCAGCAGCGCCCAATCGAAGAACGAAAGCTGGTATATCCCTGAAAATGGATCGTTAAACAGCAAATTGGAGATCCGCGAGCGGACGGAGAGATCTGATACAAACGCCAATACAGGGCTCGAAAAATACATAAATGTACTAAAAAGATTATAAAGAGTTTAGCTCATTGGCGGGTTCTGGAGAAACTGTTAGTCCACCGGAGTGTTATTTCCCGTCGAATGCGCTCTTTCCACGGAGGAACGGGCTTCCAGGAAAATGTCCCGCAGCATGTCCGCCGTCAGCCGTTTGGTCGAAGTGTTCTGCTGGCTGGGATGGTAGGAGCACAAGACGGACGGTCCTTTTTCGGAAGGCTGCAACACTGCGCCATGCGCGAAGCGGAACCGGGCTCTCGACCGTATGAGCCCTTGCTCTTGCAGCACCGAAAGATAGGCCTGCAGAGCAATGCCACCCAGGACAACCACCACCTGGACGTTTTCGAGCAGCAACAGCTCTCTTATCAAATATAGACGGCAGTTCTTTAGCTCGTCCCGGTCTGGTTTGTTATCCGGCGGGACGCAGCGGACCGGCGCGGTGATGTACGCATCGCGCAAAACCATTCCATCGTGCCGCGATACGCTCTGCGGCTGATCGGCGAATCCGGCTTGGTAAAGCGCCCGGTACAAATACTCTCCCGATCGGTCTCCGGTGAACATCCTCCCGGTCCGGTTCGCTCCATGTGCTCCCGGCGCGAGACCGACAATCAGCAGTCGCGCTTGTCTATCCCCGAATCCGGGTACCGGCCTACACCAGTAATCCTGACCCCAATAGGCACGGCGCTGTACGATTCCGATTTGCTCCCGATGAGCGACCAGCCGTGGGCACTTGCGACAGCTCACGATCTGTTCGTTCAGAACCTTCCAATTCGGCTCGCCAGCCAATTCGGGTTCCGCCGGTTTGCCGACTGCTTCCATCTGGAGGCGATTATAATCCGCTCACCAGCTTCATATTCTTTGCACCGTAAAAATCTCCCGCTGGAGTTCTCGACGAATTACTGCGAAAGTTATCGAGAGACTTCGCCAGCGCCCGCAGCGAAAACCGGGAGAGATCCGTAGTAGAGGGCATGCGAAACATCGGCAGGATATCCGAAAACAATTCGACCAGGCTCGGATCGCGCCAGCCCGCGGCGGATTCTTTCCGCATGATTCGGATGGCTTCTTCCGGAGGAAGAGCCAGTTTATAGGCCCGCTCCGTAGTCAGCGCGTCGTAGATGTCCGCGATCTGCAGAATACGCGCCAGCAATGGAATTTCCTCGCCACCCAGCTTATCCGGATAGCCGGAGCCGTTCCACCGCTCATGATGATGCCGGATGATCGGCAGCACCGCCGTCATCGATCGCATACTGCTGCAGATCCGCTCCCCGCGTTCAGCGTGGCTTTCCATTACCTGCCACTCTTCTTCGGTCAGCTTGCCCGGCTTGAAAAGAATACTGTCTGGAATGACCACCTTGCCGATGTCGTGCAGGTAGCCGCCCCGCTGCAAGGCGAGGATATCCTGCGGCGGCAGGCCAAGGCTGACACCCATGGCCGCGCACATCAAGGCAATCCGCTCACAATGCTGGCCAAGCTCCGGGTCGCGTCCTTCCACCGACTGCGCGAGCGAAAAAAGCACCGCTTCGGAATCATCCAGCGAATCGATCATCCTTTTGTGTCGTAAGCTTGCTTGGACACGCGCCCGGATTGCCCGCGGCTGCAGCGGCTTCACTAGAAACTCATCGGCGCCCGATTCAATCGCGGTCACCTCCCGCTCGAGGTCGTTGTCGTTCGAAACGATAAAAATCGGAATAAACTGTGTTGCCGCGGCTTTGCGTAACATGCGGCAGAACTCGATTCCGCCGATTTCCGGCGCGTGAGAATCGATGATCACCAGATCGATTTGTCCCAGCGATATGGCCGAGACTGCCTCCGATGTTCTTTCCACCTCGATGAGCTCATGATCCAATCCGCCCAGCATCGCTTTCAGGGAACGACGGTTTGCAGGAATCTCATCAATGACCAAGATTCTGCTTTTTGTGCACATCGGCGATCCTGCCATCCGTCCAGCGTCGGAGGAAAACAAGTTTACTGTCGGGGGAGTTTTGTTTTCCAACGATGTGAATTTGCGTTTCATGAATGTGGCGCGTTTACTCTTCCTATCGACTCAAGTGCCGCAAACTTCTGAAATTTCTTGTGCGAATCGAGATAAAACAACTTGCTTTAGTACTTCTTTGTATCCGGTACCGACGGAATATTACCCTCTTTATCTTTAGGGGATTAGTATGATAAATGCATCTGAATGTTTTGTTTATCAGCTTTTCTGCACCGGCTCGACCGCAGGCAAGTAGCTGATTCGATCGCGAAAGCCGAGGTTGGTTATTCCTGGAAGGAAAGCGTTATTTTATTTTGATTACAAGAATTAAGCGTGACAGGATTTCCGGAAATGCTCCGTGGTCATTCCAATAAGTCGCTCAAAGTTTTAGTTATCGAGGATAACCCCGGTGACGTTCGCTTGTTGGAAGAGGCCTTCCGTGAGTTGGGGGCTAACGTTGCGATGCAAGTTGCCAAGGACGGGGCGGAAGGACTCGACGTTGTTTTTCCGCATCCAGCTCCACAAAGGAATATCCATCCCGATTTGATCCTGCTCGATCTCAATCTGCCTAAGATCAATGGGCATGAAGTTTTGTCACGTATTAAAAGCGATCCTACTACCGCGCAAATTCCCGTCATCGTTTTGACCTCGTCCCGCGCGGAATCCGACGTTCGCCGGGCCTACCAATCCCATGCCAATGCTTATCTGAAAAAACCGTCCACGTTGGACGGGCTGATTTCTACGGCCCAGCACATCAAGAGTTTTTGGATGGAAACCGCCACGCTTCCTACCTGATAGTTCGAACCCAAGCGGCCGCTCATTCGGAGCGGGTGCGAAGAGTTTTTTCCGGAGGCATCCCGAACCGTGTTTAAATTGGAATTTAGATAGGCACTTGCAGCATCTGTAATAGCTGTAGTCTTTATCTTTACCCGCAAGGAGCATCTCCCCCATTGAACACAAAAGCCGCTGTTGTTTCTCCCGCTCAAGTGCGTGAGCCCGCCGATCGTTGGACCACCACCGATGCCGCCGAGCTCTACGATGTCGCGAGCTGGGGGAAAGGATATTTTTCCGTCGGCGATAATGGCAATCTCTTTGTCCATCCAGCCAAGGAACCGCATCGGCGGATCGACCTGAAGCAACTGGTCGATACCTTGGAGTGGCGTGGCATCTCACTGCCCATCTTGATTCGCTTTGCAGGAATTCTCAAGCATCGCCTGGGGGAAATGCACCAAGCCTTCGATCTTTCAATTCGGGAACATGGCTACGAGGGAGGCTACTGCTGTGTGTACCCCATCAAAGTCAACCAGCAGCGCCAAGTCGTCGAGGAAGTCTTCAAATTTGGCAGGGAGTACCACTTTGGGTTGGAGGCCGGCTCGAAGCCGGAACTTTTGGCGGTATTGGCGATCGCCGATAATGAAACGCCCATCATTTGCAATGGGTTCAAGGACGACGAGTATATCGAAATGGTCATGCTGGCTAAGAAGATCGGCCGCCGCATCACCCCTGTTGTCGAAAAGTTCACCGAATTGGAGTTGATCGCCAAACACGCCGAAAAAGTTGGCGTGAAGCCGACCATCGGCATTCGCATCAAGCTGGCCAGCCGAGGGTCGGGCCGCTGGAAATCGTCGGGCGGTTACCGCTCAAAGTTCGGCTTGACCGTCAGCGAGGCGCTGAAAGCGGTGGAGTATCTGAAAGAGCGCGGCCTGGAAAGCAGCCTGGAGTTGCTGCATTTCCACCTTGGCAGCCAGATTACCAACATTCGTCAAATCAAGGGAGCCGTCAATGAGGCGGCACGAATTTATGTCGAGCTGAAAAAACTAGGAACCGGGCTGAAGTTTATCGATATCGGTGGTGGGTTAGGGATCGATTACGACGGCTCGCAAACCGACTTCGAATCGAGCGTCAATTACACGCTGGAAGAGTATGCCCGCGACGTGGTCTATCAAATTCAAAGCATCTGCGACGAAGCGGAAGTACCTCATCCCACCATCATTTCGGAAAGTGGACGCGCGGTCGTGGCTTATCACAGTGCGTTGATCTTCAATGTGGTCGGCGTCAGCGGATTTGGAGAAGAAGATCTCCCGTCCAGTGTTTCCGACGAATCCGAGCAATGCTTAATCGATCTGGTGGAGACCTACCGCTCGATCACAAAACGCAATCTGATGGAGGCGTATCACGATGCGCAACAGGCTCTCGATTCAGCTCTCAATCTTTTTTCCCTTGGCTATCTGCCCTTGGATCAGCGTAGCCTCGCGGAAAACTTCTTCTGGGCTATCGCTCGCAAAATCCTGAAGCTTGGCGGCGAGCTCGAGTACTTCCCCGAGGAGTTGGAGGGCTTGAACGCCATGCTCTCCGATACCTATTTCTGTAATTTTTCTTTATTCCAAAGTATGCCCGATAGTTGGGCGGTGAAGCAGCTCTTCCCCATCATGCCGATACATCGGCTGGATGAGGCCCCAACGCGTCATGCCGTGTTGGGCGACATCTCCTGCGATTCCGACGGCAAAGTAGATCAGTTCATCGATCGCCGAGACGTAAAAAAGACGTTGCCGCTGCATACATACAGCAGCAATGAGCCCTACATTATGGGGGCATTCTTGATCGGCGCCTACCAGGAAATCCTCGGCGACCTGCATAATCTCTTCGGCGACACCAACGCCGTCCACGTGAGTTTGGACGAGCACGGCGAGGTGGTTCTCGACACGGTAGTGCAGGGCGATACGGTGCGCGAAGTGCTGAATTACGTGAACTACAATTCAACGGCGCTGCTGGATGAGTTCCGGAAGGATGTGGAGGTTGCTGTGCGCGAGCAACGCATCGGCTACGAGGAGTCGGGACGGCTGCTGAAGTTTTACGAAGAAGGTCTACAAGGCTACACCTACCTTGAGCAATAGTGTCCGGGCCGCTTCGCATCGTTCTTGTTTCGCCGCGTAATCCGCTGAATATCGGTGCTGCCGCCCGTGCGATGAGTAATTTCGGCTTCACGGAGCTTCGACTGGTGAATCCCTACGATGTCGCTTTTCGAGAGGCCCGTTCGGCTGTTCGTTCGCAATACATTCTGGAGCAAGCAAAGGTGTTCGACCACGTGGCCGACGCAGTGAGCGATTGCTCTTTAGTCGCGGGCACAACAGCGGTCGGCAATCGTGACCTGCATGTGCCGCTTTACCGTTTGGAAACGGCCGGGGCTATCCTCGGCGATCACCTCGCCACGAACGGTCCGGCTGCTTTGTTATTCGGCTCCGAGAAGTTCGGACTGTCGAATGAAGACATCAGCCACTGCCACTGGCTTCTTCGCATTCCGGCGCGGGAGGAGCACGGCTCCATCAATCTAGGGCAGGCAGTTGCCATTTGCCTTTATGAATTGACGCGCGAACAGGCGGCTACTCACTTGCGTTTCGAACCACCTTTACCGGCTTTTGCGGCCGATCAGGAAAGGTTTACGATGCTTTTGCTCGACCTGTTAACTCGCTCCGGGTACGTTAACGAACGCACCGCGACGACGACTGAAATGAAGGTTCGCCGCCTGGTAAAACGCATGGGTCCACCCGCCGGCGACGCCGAAAACTGGCTCGGCATCCTACGTCAAATTCTATGGAAAATTCAGCAAAACCCATAACCTGCTATTCTGATTCCCGATGACGAAGGTGCAGCTTACGGTGAAGCTTTGGCGCGGTTTGACCGACAAAGATTTAGACAACATCTCTCGCGTCCATGGCGTCTACGGATTCTATGCCGTGCGTCCTGTCCCCTCCGGCGACGAGCTTTTTGTTGAATACGATGCCTCGCATTTCAACGCGAAAGATGTACGCAAGAGCCTGGAAGAACACGGACTTCCCATCGTTTAGTTTTTACCCGTACTCCATCCACCAGACGCTGTAGTAAAGTCCCAGAAAAGTTCCTAACGCGACGACATAGAGCACGATGATTGCCCCTGCATTCAGAACAATGCCTCGATGAGGCAATCGCAGCGTATTTTGCAACTGCGAGGCCCCTTCCAAAAGCGAAACTCCGAGGATGCCGATGATCGTGAAGTGACCGACTACGTCCAAATATCCGAATTCGGGCATCGCACTGATGAAAACCGCCAGGAGGGCAATCGTCCCTAGCCGGAGCAATCCACGCCCGGTGGCCAGATAAAACGCAAGAGTAAACTCGACGAAGGCGGCGATGACGATAAACAATTTGAAGTGCAACCCCATCATCATCTGTCCATGCTTTGCCATCAATTGATGCGACCACTGCGGATAATACATCTTTTCAAGGGCGGTCCAAATCAGGCTGAAAGCTAGGCTGCCGGTGAGCAGAGGAGCACGCCATCGCGACATGCCGGTGGACCGTAGTGAAATGAGCGCAAGGTACACCGCCAAGCCGGGGAAGTAAACGTAATCGAGCATGTGGAATATCCCGTACTGCGCAATGCCATACACGTAGAGGACTCCTATACCGAGAGCCGAAACGATGCAGGTCCGCCGCCAGATCACAAACACCGCAACGGCGAATTGAATTGCGCCGACAAATGCTGCCTGCGTCTTTAGCTCCGGCGTCAGAATAGTGCCGCCGCTATTCCAGCCGCAAAGAAAGAAAGCACCGATAGCCACGCGAATCAGCTTGTCCGCCGCGCCTTCCCAGGTCGTTGCGGTGGATACGAATGCCGGCCAGCGCCGTGCGATCCAACCATCGGCCAAGAGCCCGAGAAACAGTATCGAAGCGAAGGCGCCCAGGCACGCCAAAAAGTTAGGCGTGATCACGTTATCCAACGCAGCAGGCGTTTGGGTCACGTCGTAATGACAGAACCATTTCACATGAGCAGATGCGGGCATCGGAGTGGCCGCTACCGCTATAGCAAGCACACTGAGGATTTTTCTATTGGGGTTCATTCCGAAGCACACGGAAGTGGATACGAAAGCGCGATCAGTTCTGGATGAGTGAGCCGCTACTTCAAACAACACGGAGTTCGGTACGATGAATCCATTGTGGTCGAACGGCAAAGCTCTTACGCGCCATTACGCGAACTGAACTGGCGCTTAGTTCTGGGTTTGTTTGCCGTGCTGTTTGTTTGTCTTTTTGCCTACAAATATCTGGACTTTGTCGCGCACGGGGACTTTGTCTCGCCGCTTCGCCCTCTCATCGAAGAAGGCGGCGGAGTGGCTGCGGCGCTCGTTCTCTTCCCCGCTTGCTACTCCATCGCCATTCGCTTTCCGCTGTCTTCTGCAACATGGCGGAGGAATGTACCAATCCACCTTATCTTTTTATGCCTCTTCTCTTTTTTGTTGACGTCGGCCATGGCCATCTCAAGAAATGTTCTTTTCCCCCTCGCCGGCCTCGGCAAGTACGATTACGGTTACATGCCGGTGCGCTACTTGATGGAGTTCTCCAATCACTTTCTTGTTTATTGGGTAGGCGTTGCCCTCATCTATCTTTTCCACCAGATTCGTTTTGCCCGTGAGCGAGAAATCGACCAAGCCAAGTTGGAAGCCAATTTGGCCGAGGCACGATTGCAGAACCTGCGTTTACAGCTTGATCCGCATTTTCTTTTCAATACGCTGAACACGATCTCCGCGGTGATTTATGAAAACCCTCGCGCCGCGGACGAGATGATCGGCAGGCTTAGCAACTTGTTGAGAAGTCTTTTTGAAGAAAGCCATTCACAAGAAGTTCCACTTGCGCGGGAGCTTGTGTTGCTGGATTTGTACACGCGCATCATGCAGGCGCGCTTTGAGGAACGTCTGGAGATTTCAACCGATATCGATCCGTCGCTGCATAACGCGCTGGTCCCTCAATTCATCTTGCAGCCCTTAGTAGAAAATGCGATCCGCCACGGTGCCGATACCGACACATTTCGGGTGAAAATTCTCCTGAAAGCGAAGCTTGTGGATAGTCGAATCTGTATTATTATTCGGGACCATGGCCCAGGACTCGATCACTCCATCGGTGAGTCCGGCATCGGGGTCCGGAATACGATGGAACGCCTCCAAAACCTATATGGAAGCGAGCAAAGCTTCCAGCTGAGTAATGCTACGGAAGGCGGAGCGATGGTCGAACTCACAATTCCTTTTGTTCGCCGAGAGCTGACTGAACCGGCACTCACCCCGGAACCCGTATGGGCGTAATTCGGACGGTGATTGTAGACGATGAACCGCCCGCTCGGCGAAAGATCATTCGTCTTCTCTCGAATGAACGTCGATTCTCCGTCGTAGGGGAGGCGAGCTCCGGCGCGGAAGCGGTACAAGTGATCGCGGAGCTAAAACCCAACTTGGTTTTCCTGGATATCTCGTTGCCGGACCGTTCGGGATTCGAGGTGCTGGAAGCGATTCCCTGTTGCCAAGATCTGCACATCGTGTTTATTACTGCTCATAACGATTTCGCTATAAAAGCATTTGAGGTTCACGCGCTCGACTACTTGCTAAAGCCAGTCGAGCCGAGTCGCTTCTCTCAAACCCTCACGCATATTCAACGCGCCATCGAATCGCAGGGAACGCGTGAACTTGCCAGCCGTCTGGATGATTTCATTTCCAGCATGCGCGCCGAACCACAATACATAAAGCGCTTAGTAATTCAAGAAGGCGACCGTTCGGTGTTTCTCCAAGTAGACTGCATCGACTGGATGGAATCGGCGCGCAACTATGTTTGCGTACATTCAGGGCCGCAAACTCATATCGTCCGCAGCACGCTTGACTCAATCGTTCAAAAACTCAACCCGGCCTGCTTTCGGCGTATTAGCCGTTCCGAAGTGGTCAATATTGACCGTATCGCAGAAGTTCGCTCCTGGTTTCATGGCGATCAAAAGATCCGACTGAAAGATGGCGGCGAACTCACCTGGAGTCGGCGGTACCGGACAGGAACTCTCGAAGAACTCGAACGGTCGTAGCGTCGGCGTTCGTCACACCGGAAATCCCACTCGTCCCAACGGTATTTTCACGGTAAGATAAACGTTAAACAATGAGGAGCATGAGGCCCATCCGCTATCTGCTGTTTTTATTGTTCACGTGCGTTTTGTTTGCCGCTGAGCGGGGCGATTGGCCCACTTACGGACACGACCCCGGCGGTCAGCGGTTCTCCCCGCTCACGCAAATCGATACTTCGAATGTAAAGTCATTAAAAATAGCCTGGACGTTTCGAACCGGAGATGCCTATCAACCAAAACATAGCCGGGCAACGGCGTTCGAAGCCACGCCGCTCTATATCGACGGCACTCTCTTTTTCGGTACGCCACTCGGCCGCGTTATCGCGCTCGATCCTACCAGCGGGAAACAGCGTTGGTCTTACGATCCGCACATCGACAAAGACAAGGGGTATGGCGATTACGCAAATCGCGGCGTGTCTACATGGAAGCCACCTTCGGGCCATCGCAGGATTTATATCGCCACCATCGACGCGCGACTGATTGCCGTTGACGCACTGACGGGCAAGCCATGCATGGATTTCGGCGACAACGGCGTTGTGAATTTGCGACAGGGCTTACGCATTGCACCGCGTGGATTCGCCGATTACGAAGAGACCTCCCCGCCCGCCGTCATCGGCAACACACTAGTTCTGGGCTCGGCTGTTGCCGATAACGGAGCGACCGATCAGCCAAGCGGCGAAGTGCGCGGCTTCGATGTTGTTACCGGGAAATTGGAATGGTGTTGGGACCCGATTCCGCAAAATCCTCAAGCAAAGGGAGCCGACACTTGGAAGCACGGGAGCGCTAAAAGAACCGGCGCGGCCAACGCGTGGTCCATCATCGCTGTTGACCCGGCACGCAATCTAGTCTTTATTCCCACCGGCAGCGCCAGTCCCGATTATTACGGCGGCGAACGCCTCGGGAACAATCTGTTCGCCAACTCGGTAGTTGCCTTGCGTGGCGACACGGGCCGAACGGTCTGGCACTTTCAAACCGTCCATCACGATCTTTGGGACTACGACGTTGCGTCGCCTCCCGTTTTGTTCGACATGCACCGGAACCACCGGACGATTCCTGCCATTGCCATTGGGTCTAAAACAGGCAACCTCTTCTTGCTCAATCGCGAAAACGGCAAGCCGATCTTCGGTGTGGAAGAACGGCCTGCGCCGGAAAGTGATGTGCCGGGAGAGACCGCCTCGCCCACGCAGCCATTTTCGGTAAAGCCTGCGGCTGTTTCTTCGCAGCGGATGACCGCCGACGACGCCTGGGGCATGGACAAAGTGGACCACGATTGGTGCCGCGCTGAAATCAGCAAACTACGTGCCGAGGGCGTATTCACGCCGCCCTCGCTACAAGGCTCGCTTATGATGCCAGGCAACATCGGAGGCATGGCTTGGGGCGGAGCGGCGTATGATTCAATGCACAAGCTGCTGATCGTACCTGAAAATCATATTGCTTCGGAAGTTCGTTTGATTCCACGCGCCCAATTTCGTGAGCGCAGGGAGACCGAGCATCGGAAGCTCAATGGCGATTGGGAGTTCGCCGAGCAGCGCGGCACACCGTATGGCATGATGCGACGACTTCTGCGTAGCCCTTCGGGCTTGCCGTGTACGCCTCCGCCGTGGGGAACTTTACTTGCCATCGACACGGCGACCGGCGATAAAAAGTGGGAAGTGCCTCTAGGACGTTTTCCCGGCGGTGCTCCAGCGCAATGGGGTTCGGTTTCGCTAGGCGGTCCCATCGTCACTGCCGGCGGAATCGTGTTTATGGCCGGAACGCTCGAACCCGCTATCTATGCCTTCAACGCAGAAACCGGGAAGCAGTTATGGCGAGGGACGCTACCGACAAGTTCGCGCGCCACTCCCATGACATACAGGGGTCCTAACGGGAAGCAATATATTGTCGTGAGTGCCGGTGGATGGGGCGACTCGGCCTTGGGTCCTCTGGGAGATTATCTGGTTGCCTTCGCGCTATAGCCTTACTGCACCTGCAAGGTGACGACCACAGTGGCGCGGATCTCTATATTTCCCGCTTCGACGGGCGTCGAAACCGCTGAAGCGCCGACTGCTCGCGATTGCATCATCATCGGCCTGATAGGAGCCGCTCCTTCGGACGCCTCGGCCTGTAGCACACCAATCACTCGGATGTTTAACGCTTTCGCCATTGCTTCGGCGCTCGCCCGCGCCTTTACTGCTGCTTTTGCCAAAGCTTGTGAACGCACTTCACTGTCGTCCTTCAACATAAACGAGATGCCTTGGATGTTGTTTGCACCCGAGCCGGTGGCGGTATCGATCAACTTACCCACACGAGCGAGATCGTCTATCGTCACTTCGACCGTGTTGTTAGCAAGATAACCCATAATCTTGCCCGGCCCACCCTCTTTCGGAAATTGATACTGTGGCGACACCGAATAACCGATCGTCCTTACCTCCCCTCCCTGGCCCAACGCCTGCTTCATTGTTTTCAATACCTGCGACGTTTGCGTTGCATTCTGATTCGCGGCTTCTTGCGCCGTTGTCGCCTGCGTTTGCACCCCGATTGAAATCTGCGCGCGGTCCGGCTTGGCGGTAACGGTAGCGTCCGCGGACGCGCGGACCATGTGCGGCTCTTGTCTTGCCTCCTGTGCGTGAAGAACAGTTGCCAGCAGAGCAAAAACAGTAAACAGTCGAGTGAACATGTCTTTCAAGCTATCAGGTATTTCACCAAAAGCCTTTTGCCGACATGATAAACCTAAGCAGTGAGATTATGTTTATTGCCCAGTTGGCTATCTTATGAAGAACCTACTTCCTAGCGCGTTAGCGTTTACCGCCATGCTAGTCGGCATTGCGCCCAGTTTTAGCGCCCAGACCTCGCGAATCTCTATGCAACCTTTCGGAAAAACTCCAGACGGACACGACGTGTCCTTATATACGCTGTCGAATAAATCCGGCATGCAAGTGACGATCACCAATTACGGGGGCATCATCACTTCCATCAAGGTTCCCGACCGTAACAAGCACCTCGCCGATGTTGTCCTTGGTTTCGACAATCTCGAAGGCTACGTCAACAAGAACCCGTATTTCGGGGCCACCATCGGCCGCTATGCAAACCGCATTGCCCACGGCGCCTTCACGCTGGATGGCAAGGAATATCATATTCCCACCAACGAAGGCACCAACGCGCTTCATGGCGGCAACATCGGCTTTAACAAGCGCATATGGACAGCGAAAGAAGTCTCGATGAAGAACGGGTCTGCGCTTGAGCTGCATTATCTGAGCCCCGATGGAGAGCAAGGCTTTCCCGGCGACCTTTCCGTGACCGTGCGCTTCTCTTTGAACGACAAAGATGAGTTGCGGCTGGAGTACATGGCGACAACGGATAAGCCGACGGTTCTCAACCTGACCAATCACACGTATTTCAACTTGTCGGGCCAGGGCCACGGCACCATTCTCGACGATAAAGTGACGATTTTTGCGGACAGCTTTACACCGGTGACTAAGACCTTGATTCCCACCGGGAAGATCGAAAGCGTGGAAGGAACACCGTTCGATTTCCGCAAACCAATGGTGATTGGCGCGCGAATCAACGACGATAACGAACAACTGAAGTTCGGCAAGGGCTACGACCAAAACTGGGTGTTGGACCACAAGGGCAATTCGGTGGCTCCCGCCGCAAAAGTGGTGGATCCGAACTCAGGGAGGGTGCTGGAAGTCCTCACCGACCAGCCGGGAGTTCAGTTCTACACGGGCAATCAACTGGACGGAAGCGTTCATGGGAAGGGCGGCAATGCGTATCCGAAGAATGGAGCGTTTTGTTTGGAAACGCAGCACTATCCCGATTCGCCGAACCAGCCCGACTTTCCATCTACCGTTCTAAAACCTGGACAGAAGTTCGACCATACGACGGTATTTCGTTTCTCCACCGAATAGAGCGGTCGATTTCATTTAGGGACGCGGCGTAACGTTAAAGCATCGGCTCGAAACGTCGCGTTCTTCATCTTTTTCCAATCGTCGGTGACATGCACCAACTTGCCGCTGATGTGATTGCTGGATTCGGAGGCAAGAAACGCCGCGTACTCCATCTGTGTAGCCGGTGAAACGCCGCCCGTTCGCCGAGTCTCTATTGCCTCGCCCACTATTTGCGGGTCCAGCTTAGTGTCGGCCTGGATGATTTCATCGGTCATGTTGGTGTATGCGAAACCGGGATCGAAACAGTTGACCTGAATGTTGTGATGTATGACTTCCGCGGCTAAGCATTCCACGAATCGAACCGTGGCTGTTTTGGAGGTCGCATAGGCCGTAAATCCCTCCTTTGGCAAGTTGTCCCCTTCACAAGCGAGAACGATGATCTTGCCGTTGCGCTTCTCGGTCATGGAAGGCAGGACAGCGCGGCAAGAGTGAACGACGCCCATCAAATTGATTTGAATCGCCTCTGTCCAGGCTTTCAGCGAGCTTTGTAGAAACAGGTCGAGAGGTCCTGTCACGCCAGCGGCGCAGATCAGGATATCGGGTGCGCTGCCAAACGCAACTTTTACCCGGTCCACCGCGACATTCAGTTGCTCCGGGTCGGTGACATCTGCCCGAATGCGAAGCGCGTTGCCGCCAGCCTGTTCGATTTCGATGTGAGCTAGATCGATCTCGGCTTTGCTGCGTCCGACCAAGGCGATCCTTGCACCAAATTTCGAAAATCCTAGCGCCAGCCGTTTGCCGATGCCGCGTCCTGCCCCGGTAATGAGAACACTTTTGTTGAAAAACTCACTATTCGGTGGGCGATCCATCGGTCATTTTCCTCATTTTCAATCTGCAATTAGTCGTTTTGCGCTACACTTACAACTAGCGGTCGTTCATCCTGCCTTGTGCATCGGTGTGCCCCGAAATCAATTGTAAGAGGCGAATGAGTAAAGAAGATAGTATTGAAGTTACTGGCACGGTCGTGGAAAAGTTTCCCAGCGGTCTTTTTAGTGTTCAACTAGATCAAGAGCGAACTGTTCTTGCCCATTTGGCAGGCAAATTAAGACGAAATCGAATTCGAGTGTTGGCCGGCGATCGCGTCACCCTGGAGATGTCTCCTTATGACCTCACCAAGGGACGAATCACCTACCGCCACAAATAATAGCTCATTTTCTTCCCCTTCCCGCCACAAGCGCGTTCTTCTCATTTGCGGCACGCGCCCGGAAGCGATTAAGCTTTCTCCTCTTATTCCTAAGCTACGTGCCCATTCCCTGGAGCCGGTGATTTGCGTTACAGCCCAACATCGCCATTTATTAGACGGCGTTCTGCAGGTGTTTCAGTTACAAGCAAATTACGATCTCGACCTGATGCAACCCGGTCAGACGCTATCGCTTTTGGCCTCGCGGTTGCTCGGTGGGTTAGCACCAGTCTTTGATGAGGTGAAACCGTCGGTGGCTATCGTGCAGGGCGACACCACGACGGCATTGGCCGGAGCCCTGGCAGCCTTTCACGCGCGCGTTCCGCTGGCCCATGTCGAGGCCGGATTGCGGACATTCGATCTCACGGCTCCTTTCCCCGAGGAGATGAACCGAGTGCTGATCGGTCGTCTTGCCACGCTGCATTTTGCCCCCACCGAGCAAGCGGCAGAGAATTTGAGGCGCGAGGGCGTGGCATCCCATTCCATACAAGTAACGGGAAATACCGGCATCGACGCCATACTCTCCGTGCGCGATCGGTTGCTGGCCGGTCAGCTTTCGGGTTTGCCGTTGCCCGTCGATTCGCGAAAGAAGCTGGTCGTAGTGACCGCGCATCGCCGGGAGAACTTCGGCGATGGCCTTCTTTCTATCTGCGAAGCGATCACGCGCATTGCATCGCGTGAGGACGTACAGATTGTATGGCCTGTCCATCCTAACCCTGCCGTGGAAGGAACGGTGAGGAAGCAGCTTGGCGAAGTAGCGAACGTGCTTTTGCTTCCGCCGGTGGACTATGCCCCCTTCGTCGATCTGCTGCAGCGCGCTTATCTGCTGATCACCGATTCGGGCGGCGTACAAGAAGAAGGCCCATCGCTAGGCAAGCCGATTCTGGTTCTCCGCGACAAGACCGAGCGGCCGGAAGCGGTCGCGGCAGGCACCGTTAAGCTGGTGGGATGCAATTGCGATAGGATTGTCGCCGAGGCCGCAAAGCTTCTGGACGATGCGTCCGAGTACGAGCGCATGTCGCGTTTACATAATCCTTATGGTGATGGAAAAGCAAGCGAAAGGATCGCCGAACGGATCGCCGCAACCTGCTACTTAGAGATACGTCCACTACCATAGAAGTTTGCCTCCTTTGAACTCGTCTAGAGCCACCGACGCCCCCGCCCGATGGCACGGCAACTGGCCGCAAATCTATTTCGGCGTTGCCGCCACATCGCTGGCGTCGCTCCTGCTGGAGCTGTCGCTGACGCGTGTTTTTTCGGTCATTTACTACTATCATTTTGCATTCCTGGCTATCTCCATCGCACTATTCGGGCTTGGCGCGGGCGGCGTTTTCTCCTATGTCGTCGCAGGCTGGGGCAGGATTTCGCTTTACTTCAAGCTGGGCATACTAGCCGCAACGAACGCGGTGGCAGTGGTGCTATGCCTTTGGTTTTTACTCGCGCGAACGGGCGAGATGACCACTGGCGAATTGATGTCGGCGTACTTTGTGGCGGCGATCCCCTTTTTGCTGGCCGGCACCATTCTTTCTTTGGCGGTTGCAGAGACGATTGAGCGGGTGAATCGTGTTTATTTCTTCGACCTGATCGGCGCGGCGGCCGGGTGCGCGCTTTTGGTGCCGCTGCTAAATCTGCTGGGGGGTCCGAATACAATTCTGGTGGCTGCCGTTCTGTTTGCGGTCTCGGCCGCAGTTTGGTTTCATTTGGCCGGTGCGCCGCGCGGACGTGTTTTGAGCGTGCTGCTCGGGTTGTTGTTAGTTGCTCTGATTACATACAACTCCAAATCATTTCTCATTGATGTTAAGTTCGCCAAAGGCCAGCGCATCGCCAATGAAGAGTTCGTGCGCTGGAACAGTTTCTCCCGCATTGCGCTGAAGCGGCAGGCCGATGGCGCCCGACTGATGGTGATCGACGCCGATGCGAACACGTATTTGGCCGACCTCGACTTCAGTCATCTGACGAAGCAGCAGCGCTTCGACCTGGCGCATCATGGGCCGGGATTTCCTTACATCTTGCGACCGGGCGCGAAGACTTTGATTATTGGTCCTGGCGGCGGCTGGGACGTTTCCCGCGCGCTCGCCTCCGGCAGTAAAGATATTACAGGAGTCGAGATCAACCCGATCATTGCCGACGTCATCATGCGGAAGAAGTTTCCGCAATACAGCAACAACCTATATCTACGGCCCGAGATCGATATTAAAGTGGAGGACGGCCGCGCGTTCATTCGCGGTTCCCATCGACACTACCAGGTACTGCAAGCCACCTTGGTAGACACCTGGGCATCGACGGCCGCGGGCGCGTTCGCTCTCTCCGAGAACAATCTTTATACAACTAACGCTTTCACCGATTACCTTTCTCATCTGACGCCTGACGGCCTGATGGCATTTACACGATGGGGATTTAAGCCTCCCCGGGAATCTCTACGCATTGTTTCGCTGGCGATGGCGGCGTTGAAACAGCTCGGCGAAGATAGCGCCGCGGCAAACGTGATCGTGGTGCGGGAGGACAGGCAGAAGCTGAACGAATGGGGCGCGCAGGACACCATCCTGATCGGCCGCGATCCATTCACGCCGTCCGACATACAACGTGTCCAGGCCGCAGCCGCGGAGGCTAAGATGCAGGTCGTCTACGTCCCGGGGACCAGCTATCCGAGCGCTTTTCGCGATCTGCTGCTGTCAAAGAATCCTCAGCGGTTCTACAGTTCCTATGATTTCGACGTCCGACCAGTGAGCGACAATCGCCCGTTTTTTTTCTATACGGTCCAGCCTCGCGATCTTTGGAACTATATGCTGCACGCTTCCCGCAGCAGCGCCGATTATAAGTTGAACAGCGCGATCCCGCTCCTTTTCGGACTGGTCGGCATCAGCATCATGGCGACGATCGTGATCCTTTCACTTCCACCGCTGGTGCTGGGCCATCGTCTTCCGGCCAGCCCCGGGAGTGTCCAGGCGTTGCTTTTCTTTATGTTCATCGGGGCCGGGTACATTCTGATTCAGGTGTCATTAATTCAAAAGTTCGTCTTGTTTCTGGGTCATCCTACCTATGCGCTGACGGTGATCATTTTTTCGATGCTGCTCTCGAGTGGGCTGGGCAGTTTTGCCAGTAAACGCCTGATCCACGGCGATGTTACGCGCTTAAGCGGCGTAATGATTCTGATTGTTGGCGCAATTATCCTCCTTTCCTTTGTGATTACGCCGATTTCGGAGAGCGGGGTGGCGCTCCCGTTTGCCTTGAAGGTCCTCATCTCTGTTGCGCTGATCAGCCCGGTGGGTTTTGCGATGGGCATACCCTTCCCGACAGGCCTTTCTCTGGTGGAAAAGATCATGCCTGCTTCGGTTCGCTGGGCATGGGCAATCAACGCGGCGTCGAGCGTAATGGGCTCGGCGGCAGCGATGTTTTTTGCTATTTACTTGGGCCTCCAGATGACTTTGGTGATCGGCGGATTGTTTTATCTTGCTGCCTGGATCAGCGTTCTCCGCTCTCCGTTGAACCAATCCCGCCGAACCGGGGAACTGATCAGCGCAGGCTGACATGGCTTCCTTTCGAGCTTTTCTCCGGAAATTCGAAGCCAAGCACTTGTGCTAAACGCGAAGCGATGGAGAGCATGTCGATTTGGCCTTCTCGCTTCGGCTGAATGCCGGGCCCGTAGAGAACAAAGACGCTGCGATAGTCGTGGCGTAGAGGCCAGAATCCGTGATTGCCTTTTTCGCGAGGCGGCGTGAAGTAGGCTCCGGTTTCTCCGCTGCCGAACATAATGTGCTCGGCCGGCTCAAAGGCAGCGGTGACATTGCTGAGCGACGGCGCAAAACGAACGAGCTCGTCATGCGGGATCTCGCGCCCGATTCCGTTTTCTGGTTTCCCGCGCGCCTGTCGTAGAAAGTCGGCCACCTTTGGATCGGTGGTGGTGACAATACCTCCCATGGGTTGCAGTTCGCCGACGATGTTGTTTCGAGCGAGAAGAACTCGCAGGTTGGCGATTTTATCGACCAGTTCGAACCCGTGATCGGAGACGAGAGCTACATCGTAGTCGCTGGGAAGCACGCTTAACATTTGACCGATGAGCTGGTCGGTCCGTTCCAAGATGGCATTGGCGTTTGGGGTGAACGGGCCCTGATCGTGCTCCTCGGAATCGAGATCGACAAGGTGAAGCAGCAGGAGATCGGGCTTTTTGTTTTGCAACAAATAGCAGACCGCGATGGTGCGGGTACGGTCGTCCATCCATTGCTGCGGGAAGGACGGATATTGGCGGGAGATGTCATCGACCAGCCCGGGAGTTGTTTTCGACGCGATGGTCCGCAGGTCCATGGATCCGCCGTCACGGCGCTGAAAGTACTCAGGCAGGTCGAAGGCTTCTTTCGCTCCTACGGTGACGGGCCAAGTGACCGAAGCAGCTTGCAAACCATGCTTTCCGACTGCTTCCCAAAGTGTCGGGACTTTGAGGAAGTCGACGTTCCAGTAGTAGTCGCCACCTTCGGAGCGAGGGCGACGATTGCCGAGAATGCCGTGTCGATCGGGACGGACGCCGGTGATGAGCGAGGTATGGGAAGGCCAGGTAATCGTCGGCCAGACGCCGATGACACCATCCGCGTAATCGCCCTTCGATAGAAGGTGGCGCAGGTGAGGAATTTTCAAGTTGAGCTGATCACGGTCGCGCAGGTAACGCCAATCGAGACCGTCGACGGAGATGACGAGCAGCTTATGCGGTGGCGCGGCAGCGCCGATCCATGAGCACAGCAGAAGAAGAATGACGGCGCGCATTAAAAAGTGATCCTTCCGCCGATTTGAATCTGACGGGAATTGAAAGCGTTGGTAATTTGGCCGAAGTTGGGCGCATCGTATCGTGTGATGACCGCTCCGCCGCATCCACCGGCAGTGCATTGGGCATTGGTGTGATTGAGCAGGTTTTCGGCCTCGCCGATCAGTTCCAGATGGAGGCGTTCTTTATAGAGCGGGAAGGTGCGGCTGACGCGGAGATTCACTTCTTCGAAGCCGGGCCCGACGTAGGTATTTCGGGCAACGTAAAGAGGACGATCGTTATTGACGCCATCGCCGTTGAGGTCGGATCCGAATAAAGACGAGTAGGGGAACCCGGAAGTGAGGGTTACGTTCGGCGCAAGCATCCAGCCATTTAAAACAGCGCCGCCAAGACCGGTCAGCGGCGTGGTGGGCTGCCAAACTGCTTGCAGTACGAAGCGGTGTCTTTGATCGCTGGAGGAGAATCCATAGTCGCGCCGGATGTCGGTGGAGTCGGTGACATTATTCCCGTTGTCGCCTACCGAATCGTTGACATTCAAGGCCCACCCTAACGTATAGGAAGCGGTGAACAGCAAGCCACGGGTAAAGCGTTTATGAAGGCCAATGAATCCACCATAGTAGGTGGAGTTGCCGACCGATTCGAGGTTGAAGATCTGATTGAAGGCCGGGTTGGGGCGGTTTGCGCTGGAGAACACCGGGCGGCCATCGGCCAGGAAACGAACGGGCCGACCAAGATTCGTGTCGACGAGCAAGGGTTCGTCATGTCCACCGTACCATTGCGCACCGATCGTTAACGATAGATTATTCGAGAGTTCGCGTTCTACCTGCACGTTTGCCTGATGCGCATATTGTGTCCGGAAGTCCGGTGAAAATCCATAGACGGATGTCTTGACAGCGAAGTTGGACGGAGGGCCCGAAAAAGCATTTGGGTAGAGGGGAGCACCAGGCGTAAGAAGGCCGTTGGCGCCCGTTCCATTTACCGTGAAGGTTTGCACTTGCTCCCCGTTGGAGCGGTTCACCAAGGAGATGAGCCGCAGGTTCAGCGTGTCGTAGAAAAGGCCGTAGCCGCCGCGCACCACCGTCTTCCCATCGGGCTGCCAGGCAAAGCCGAAGCGGGGCGCGAAGTTGGACGTATCGCTGGGGATATTGCGTGAGATACGCAAGGGAGCATTGTTGTTCAGGGCCGGGAAGAAGCGGTATTCCCAGCGCAAGCCGTAAGACAACATGAGATGGGGCGTCAGTTGAAAACGATCCTCTACAAACCAGTTGACCGGAGTGGTCCGCGAGTAGGAAGCGTTGTTCCCGAACTGCTGGGTGAGCTGCGTGTAGTTATAGGGTTGGCGGGTGACTGGGTTGATGGCGCTATTGACGGTGTTTAGATACTGATTCAAGTTGGCGAAGGTGTACTGCAGGTTGAGGCGGTCGACGGAATCGACGCTGATGGTATCGATATCGACACCGAATTTCAACTGATGACGGCCGATGCGGTAGGAGAAGTTGTCGATGAAGTTGAACTGCGCTTCGCCATAGCTCTGGCCGGCGGAGTTGTTGGAGTTGAGCTGGGCAACGCTGCTGATGTTGATCGCCGGGCCGATGAGGCCGTTGACGGGTGGGCGATTGAACTGGCGGCGCAGAAAGCCGAAGCGGACTTCGTTAATGGTGTTCGGGGTAAAGATGCGGGTCCATTGCGCGGCGGCGGTGTCGTTGCGGTCATTGAAATTGTTGCCGGCGCTGATCGCGAGCAGCCCCCCGGAGGTGTTGTACTCGGAAGGCGTCTGAAACTCGCTGTAGCGGAAATAGAAGTCATTCTTCTGATTGAGCTGGTAGTCGAGCCGGCCGAGATAGGACTGAAAACGCTGTTTGAAAGGCGCGGAGCCGAGTTCGGATGCGGGAAGGTGTAAAGCGCGGGCGTTCGCGGGGGTGATGGTGATAGGACGAGCTCCGTCTTCCGGCTCATATTCGGCGCTAGCGAAATAGAACAGCTTGTCCTTGATGACCGGTCCACCGATGTTCAGCGAATAGGTGGCCCACTGCTGGAAGGGTTTGGGCGAGGGCGCGAGCGAGGGACGGGAAATCAATCCGGGGCGGCGCAAAAGAAGGAGAAATTCGCCGTGCAGATTGTTCGTGCCGCTCTTGGTAATCATGCTGATGATTCCGCCGACGGTACGTCCGTATTCGGCATCCATGGAGTTTGCAAGGACTTTTTCTTCGCGGATGTCCTCAGGAGAGAAGATGCCTAGACGGCCTGGGCCTCCGCGTTGTGTGTTATCGATGCCGTCCACCAAAAATGCGCGACGCTGCATGCCACCGAAGGCGAAGGTAGGATTACCAAACTCATCGTCGCGGGTTCCGTTGAAACCGGGAGCAAACAGAGCCAAGTTGAATGTGTTGCGGGAGGTGATGGGCATGTTCACCATCGATCGTTCATCGAGGCCACCGCTGACGTCAGTGCTTTCTGTGTTCAAGATGGAGGCGTCGGCTTGGACAGTGACCGATTGCTGGGTGGAACCGACTTGGAGACCGGGGTTCACATTGCTCACGCGATCGAGCTGGACCATGATACCGGATTGCTCGAACTGCTGAAACCCAGCGGAAGTCACCGCTATTCGATAGGTACCGAGCGGCAAGAACGGCACCTGGTACTCGCCTGCCTGATTGCTGACTGCCGTTCGTTCGAACTGCGTATCGAGGTTGGTTGCCGTCACGGCGGCATTCTGGATGGGACTGCCGCTTGGATCGGTAATAACGCCTTGAATGGAGCCGGTCGTTTTGCCTGATTGAGCGTACACCGAGAGGACGCCGGTTAGAAAAATCGTGAAGATCAAAAGTCGCCGAAGCATAGATTTAAATGAAGTATTGCAGTGAAAAGTGAATGCTTGATGACGAGTGTTCTGAGCGCTAGTTCCTTTTTTGGTGATGAGTTTTTGCAGTGCGAGGAGCTGGAGGTTCACTTGGTTTCCGCCGGTTCCGGTAGTTCGGGATTTGGGGTTTCCGGGGGTGGTGTCATTCCATCCACGCGTAGTTCTTGCCGGCGCAGTTCGAGGGCGAGGAGTGCGGCGTGGTCGAGGTCGCCTGTCCGTTGCTTCGGCGTGGGTAGGTTGCCGACGCCGGTGGGTCCGGCGTGTTGGCCGGGGGTTTGTTTTTCGCGCTCGATCACTTGCAGCCACGTGTCGTAGGTCATGCGCTGCAGGCCTTGGCCGCCGCGCGCCTTCACGACGCATTTGGGACACCAGCGGCCTTGCCGGCCGAGTTCGCAGGTATCCGGGTGGTGGAGGTTGGTCCAGGCGTACTCCGGCGGCAGGCCATCGGGAAAGTTCAGGCGGCGGTCGACCGTCTTGGGTTCGAGTTCTTTCTTTGTCAGCTCTTCGATCAGGGCGTCGTTGCTCGGGATGTAGAAGGTCGTCGTCACGCCGTCAACGATGCGCACTTCCACCCATTGTTCGGCGGTGTCGGAGGTGTTCTTCTTCGTTTTCCCGTTCGTGATAGACGGCGCGGCGGGTGCTCCCTTTTGTTGGGCGGCGAGTTGTTCTCGTTTCAGGGCGCGGTCTTTTTCTTTGTTGGCCTGCGCGTCGAGGTGCTTTTGTTCCTGGAGCTGCTGCTTGGCCTGGCCGAGCCGGTTCTGCAGTTCGAGCTTCAGGAAGCCGAGGCGGAGCTTTTCTTCTTGTTCTTCGACGCGGCGCAGCGCGTCTTGCTGGCTGAGGCGGGCTTTGCGGAGATACTCCAGTTCTTTGAAGGCGCGCGAGAAGGCGCGGTCGGCGGCGGTCTGGTAGCGCAGAAAGCGGCTGTACTTTTGGTGATCCTGGTCGTTCCAATCCATGGCGTTCTTACCTTGTAAGGCGAGGTTTACTTCTTCCAGTTTGTGGCGGCAGCGGACTTTGTTCCAGAAGGCGACGGTCGCCTCGGCGACAAAGGTGCGGCTGGTGGCGGTTTGCGGGTCGTATTCTTCGAACCACTCCTGTTCGATCTCGCGCCAGAGGCTTTCGTCTTCGCCGGGCAGGACAGGGGTGCGGGCGCAGCAGCCGTGCTTCAGGGCGTTGAAGCGGGGTTCGCGGGGCGGTGGGGGTGATGGCGACGACTCTTGTCCATCGTGCTCGTCGAACTGGTTTAGCTGGGGCATACGGGCACGAGTATCGGGGCAGCGGCGTGCGGCGGGACGGAATTTTTGCAGCTAAGTGGTTGTTAGCAGGGGAAATAGAAAGTGGGGGTAATTTGTCACTGGAGGTTTTGGCGGTGCAAATTACGAAACGGATTTTGCCAGGAGCTGGGTTCGTTCCGCGCAATTATATGTAATCTGGAGGGTAATTATCCCTTTATGGTAGGTAGGCGTGATAGGCTCTGGAAATGGGCCAAGGTTGGGAATTGTTGCGCGTTCAGTTACGATTAGGAATCCAGAAAGTCGTACCTCGTAAACCCGCGTTTGGATTTCCGGGGTTTGGCTTTCTGGTCGGCATTCTTTTCTTTAGCGTTCAACAAGGGTGCACGATGGTAGCGGCGTCTCCTAATTGGGTCGCTGGCACCGTCTGGTTTTCCATCGCTGTCCTCACGATTTCTATATGGCGTCTGGTTCTATGAGCACAGCGCGAAGCGCCACTGGGTCGTTAAGAGCGTTCTGTCTATCATTGCCATAGTGGGAATGACCTGGATTACATACCCGCACATTAGGCGGCAATACTTAGCAGAGCAGTCAAAAGCTGATTGTTCGACACGGCCTTACTTCTCTGTCGGTCCAGGTGGCATTCGAATGGCCGGGAAATCGTCATTCGTCATTACACAGGATCTCTACAACGATGAAATCGAACCCTTTATCCCGTGTCACTAGTGTCAATTGCCACCTGTAGACACGTATATGGGCAGACAATAGGGATATGCCATATCGGTACCGATATTGGTACCGGTCATTACCTATGGAAAAAATCAGACAGGCGCCGCAGCCACAGGCCGACAAACCAACTCAGAAACGCCCGAAGAACTCCAAGCAAGAGTGCGGGGACAAGGAACAGCCGTTTACCGAAGAGGATTTTCTAGCTGCGTTGAAAAAGGTATCACGGAAGGTCGAACCGCAGAAGCCGGAGCATGTCTAGCTAGACGATCACAAGTGCGTAAGTCCATCTACCCCAGCTTAAATAGATCACGTTTTAAGCCCGAGCCGAACTTTTAGCGGCTTTTCTCGGCGGCTTATCATCAGCGGTGGTTGTCGTAGATGCAGGGATCGACTTCGCGTCGGTGGTGCCAATACGCGCCTTGTAAGAGTTAAACTGTTCTTGCGCGTGTGCGTCCGCCCTACCTTTGAGATACGTCTTGTATTCGTAAAGAACTTGGTAGTCGTTAGCCGCCAACAAAGTGTTTAACTTAGTGGTAATTTCCTCCATTGTCATTTTTTGCCCGCGAAACGCCTTTGATTCTGCAAAAAGCAGGAATTGCTCGCAGATATTTTCTAACCCTTCAAGTTCCTGCTCGGACAAATAATTTTCCCGACCTTGGCATCCGCCGGAGTGGGCAAATCGCCCTTAAAATTGCGCAGGCCCATATTTTCCTGGTTCGAGTCGGCTCGCTCTAGTATCAGTTCTGATGCCGTTTTGCCTGTAACGGCGAAGTGGAACTTGTCTTGGGCCATTGCAAAGAAGCTGCTCGCCTGTCTTGATTGTGCGTTGTAGTCAGATGAGCTTATCTTAAAAACGTCCCGTACCTTCTGGTACATAGCCTTCTCTTCGTGACGCAAAGCTCGAATGGCCTTGAAAAGCTCGCGTTGTGCAGTTGGATCATCGGCCAGTCTCGATTCGTCAAGGGCGAAGCCAGCCGTGATGAACTGCTTCAGGGTTTTGGTAGCCCATTGACGAAATTTTGTAGCTTTTTGCGTGCTGACGCGGTAGCCCACCGCCAAAATGACATCAAGGTTATATACGTCAACTTGACGCTGAACCTTTCGAGATCCTTCAGTTCGAACTTCCAAGATTTTCTTGGAAGTTGCCGATTCGTCTAAATCCTTCTCGCTGAATATGTTAGAAATATGCTGCCTAACATTCTCGTCTGTGCAACCAAATGCTTCTGCGATCTGTGGGCGAGTACCCCAAAGGGTATCTTGGGCGCCATCCATCGAGAAAGTTACGTTTGATTCGGCCGCCGAGAACACCACAAGTTGAGTTGTTGGAGTTTATCTTGGGCCATTGAAATGCTTCCATTCTACGCTAAAGGTCCTATCCTACGATCACCTACGCAAGCCGATTTACGTCTTTGCCACCTGTCCCAAGAACGTTAGGAACATCGGCTTGGTATCGAACCGATGATTGTAGCGGAAGGTGTACTCGTCCAAGTAGCTCTGAAGGTGCTTCTGTGAAACAGCGTGATAGACACCGCTGATTCCGCGCTTGATGAGTGACCAGAAGCCCTCTACGGAATTCGTGTGAATGTCGCCTTGGACGTAAACCTTGGAACTATGGTTGATCCGGCGATGTTGGTAGCCAGCTTTCCGGCCCTGTTTGTCACGGAGTACCGAGATTCCCGAGTAGTTCCGTAGCTCATCGGTAAAGATGGTGCTGGCGGGTAGGACGTATTCACGAACCATCGTGAGCAACCGGGCGCTTTGAATGTCGGCAGTCGCCTTCACAATTGCTCGTCCACCGCGTTGCACGATGCCCACAACTGGGATTTTCTTCTTGTCTCCCACAGGCGGACGGCTCACATTATGCTTGCGCTTTCCGCCGTGGTACATCTCGTTCATCTCTACGGAACCGCTCAATGGGGCTTCGTCTTCCACCAGCAGTTTGCGAATCTGCTGGAACATTCTCCAAGCCGTTTTGTAGGTAACGCCCGTTTCCCGTTCAATCTGTTTTGCAGAGATTCCGCAACGGGTCGATGCCATCAGATAGATCGCGTGGAACCACGTTTTCAACGACGTGCTGGATTTGTGGAAGATCGTTCCGGCTGTGGGGTGAACGTGATGCCCGCAATGATCGCAGGAATAGGAAGGGCGGCTGACAACACGATGATGCTTGGTGACGCGATCACAAGCTTTGCAAAAAATGCCGCTCGGATACAGATGATTGCGAAGCCATTCTAAGCAAGCCGCATCGTCGGAGAACATCGTCGCAAAGTTCTTAAAGATGAAGTGGTCCATCTTCGGCCTTGCAACTCGTTCCATGTCTTTATACTACTTCAAAGCGCACCTACTGTAAAGGGATAATTACCATCCGGATTACAATTCAGCAAGGGTTTCAACTGAACAAGGTAGTAGGCCATAAAGCAGGGTGTATGCGGAAAGTTAAAGCTGGCGGAAGACCAAAGAAGCCGTGAAGCTCCAATCAACGTCCGTGGTTTTCAAACAATGCCAAAACGTCCATTTCAGTCACCAGTGCTACAGTATCTTTCCCGACCATCAAGAACTTTTTGAGGGTTGTCAAAAATTCCATTCCCACAATCGCTTCGTCCCCATTGAGAACTATAATTCCCTCTGCCGTTTCATCCTTGTACTCAGCGCGGAGCGGGAAAGACGGCTGAATGGTCGGCTGAGAAGGGGCAGCAATTGTAACGGTACCTTTCGCAGTGAAACTCGTTATAAACGTCCCATCTGCAAGGGTGTACTCCATTGTTCCGATAAGTGTCAGGCCGAGAGGGAACGCCTGTGCGAGGGGAAGTAACAGGAACCCAGTGAATCCCGTGTCAATAAGGGCATCTAGCTCAGCGGTTTCTCCTGGATTGGTTCCACGAACGTGAATTCGTATCCAAGGATGTCCTTGGCTATCTATGAAGCCGATCCGCAGGAACGACATTCCCATACGCTAAGCCAAACTCATATGCTCCAGCATGTCCCACACGAATCAGATGAAATAATCCGGAAGGTGTCGTTTCTTTAGCTAACAGGAGAGCTTCAGAAGCAGTGTTTCCGAGAGTGGCTGATTCATCTCGAACGTTGATCGCGACGAACCGATCTAAGTGCTCACGCTCATAGTCCCCACGATACTTCAAGTTGTAGATTTCGCGGCCACGCTCAGCGATATCTTTCGGATTGTTCATGTTGCCGTGCATGTGCATACTCCCTCCTTTGAAAGCTGGATCGATTCGGTTCTTTATTTTATATCGTCTGTTTAGACGCGGGCTAAATTCTTTAGATTCTGCGTATTTCTGAAACGTAATCTACTCACGAAATCTGTTGCCAACAGGACGGCCGGATGCCAGAGTTAGATGGCTAGCCTACAAGCGCCCGGAAAAATTTTCTTCAACGCACTTTAATAGGACACTATCAAGCACAAGCACTCTTAGGCTACTATGCTTTTATGCGTATGACGGTGGATCTTCCAGATACATTGTTTCGTGAGCTGAAAGTGATCGCCGCACACCAGGGAACTTCGCTTAAGAACATTATTCGCGTCGCAGTAGAAATGGAAATCCGGAAGGCACAGCACACCACTGCCCATCGAGTATTTCCGATACTACGTTCGAGTGAGCCCGGAACCCTGAAAATTATGAATGCCGATGTTGAAGACATTCTTGGCTGATGTCAATGTTTGGCTGGCGGTAATCGAAAAGCTCTATCCGGCTTATCTCGGAATCCCAAGCAGACTCGCGATGCGCTCCGCGACGTCTGTACTGGCCGGTAGGAAGACAACCATCGTAAGGTCCTGCCGTCCGTCCACCCCGAAGGTAGAGCATTCGAAGCTGATTGTTCCAAGAACCGGATGCCGTATGTCCTTTACCGCGTGAGCGCTGTCCGACACATCGTTGTCCCGCCACATCGCTTTGAAAGTCGAGCTGGAACGCGAGAGTTCTTCGACCAATGCGGCGACCTCCGCCATAGCACCAGCGCGCGCCACGTTTGCACGGAAAGCAGCGACGGCCGTACGTGCGACAGCTTCCCAGTCGTAGTACAGGGCACGCGCGCGAGGATCGAGGAAGACTAGTCGCAGCGTGTTGCGCTGGTTGATTGGGAGCTGTCCGAGGTTCGGCATAAGTACCGTCGCAGCTGTTGGCATCGAACAAGCCCTCTGTTCTGAGGATCTCGAACGTCGATATCGAACAGTTTCTTGCCTGATGTGAACGTCTGATTGGCATTGGCCTTTTGTCGTCACATTCACTTGCCAGCTTGCAGTTCCTGATTTAGTTCGGTTGCCTCGGGTTGGGTTGTTTTTCGCCGCATTTTCCAGACGGGTTTGTTGCGATTACTTACGAACGAGCTATTCACGGGGGAAGGACGTTTTATTCTCGCAAGAGGCCACCAAATAATCGTGATCACTATGACATCGTCCGATTCGCCTTAGGACGGAGCTGAAGCAATGCCGCTGGGGGCCGATTACGACCAGTCGTTCAAGAGGGGGAAGATCATGTGTGATTTCCTTAGATTTTCAAGATTATCGTTACCAATGAAAGCTAGTTTGTCTTTCCAGTCAAGGTTAGGGGCTTGATCTTGGAAGGTCTTATTTGCAGCAGGCCGGTATCCTTACTAGTTCGCTTCTAATAGAGAAACTTAGGGGGAGTGATGACGTCTCAGAGACGTCAAAGCAGTACAAAATGTGCTTCTGGCGCAGGACTCCGGTAGCACGGTGATTTCAACGACACGTTGAAACTGCAAGACAAAAAAGGTCATGGATATGTCAGAGAGAACGAGAGCAGACGGGTCTAAGTCAGCGAGTGAATTGAAAGATGAAAATTCTGCCGAGAAGCAGGACAATTTGCGAGATTCAGGCGGTATGTCAACGGACGGGGTAGCGGACTCGGCTAAGCGGGCGGCAAGCAAAGCGAAAGAAGCAGCGGGCCAGGCTTTCGGCCAGGCAAAGGAGCAAGCAGCCTCACAGGCTGACGAGAAGCGTCAAACAATTGCTTCGGGATTACAGACGGTGGCGCAGGCGTTCCGAAATTTGGGCGACGATTTGCGCACGACAAAGGAGCAAGGGCCTATCACCAACTACGTTTCGGAGATCGGCCAAGCACTGGGAGGTCAAGTGGAGCGAGCTGCAAACCACCTGCGCGAACGCGATGTCCGCGAGCTTTTCAACGAGACGGAAGATTTCGCGCGTCGCTCGCCAACAGTCTTTCTTGGAGGCGCTTTTATACTGGGCCTGGCGGCAAGCCGTTTTTTGAAGAGTTCCCGACCGGCATCGACGCGTCATCCCAAGGGAGACGCACCTGACCCGAGTCGAGCACTTCCACCTGCCACGACGCCCACCGGTGATCTCGGGCCGACTCAGCCGTCTAACGATCTGTCTAAAACGCCGCCGTTCTGGGCTACAGAGTCTGAGCAGAGCTCTTCCGGAGCTGGTCCTAGTGGAGCAAAACCGGCGTCGGTGGGCCACGATCCAGCAAGTGTCTAATGCTTCGTCAGAGGGAGAGTAAGGATGGCTGATAAGCAGGACCGTTCCATTGGAGAACTAATCGGGGAACTTGCTAATGAAACTAGTCTGCTGGTTCGCCAGGAGATTGCCCTTGTCAAAGTCGAGCTCACTGAGAAAGCCACCAGTGTTGGCCGTAATATCGGTTTTTTATTGCTGGGAGGAGCGGTCGCTTACGCAGCGCTTTTGGCCCTTTTAGCAACGTTTATTATATTGCTGGCCAAAGTTATGGCTTGGTGGCTGGCGGCTTTGATGATCGCAGTGCTGGTGGGCATTGTAGCCGCGATACTCATCTCGAAAGCATTAGCGACATTGAAGAAAACATCCGTTGCGCCGCAGCAGACGATAGAGACTTTGAAGGAGGATGCTCAATGGGCGAAACAACAGGTGAAGTAAGATCCCGTGGCGAATTCGATCGCTCAAGAGTGGAGAGGTCGGAAGCAGCGCCTAAAGGGGCACCGCTTCGCGGTGAGGATGTGGGCGAGAGTAGCGAAGAAGTAACGCAGATTCGTTCGGGTATTCAAAAGACTCGGTCAAATTTGAGCGATACGATCGATGCGCTCCAGGATAAGCTCGATCCGTCTCGAATCGCTGAACAGGTGAAGGATCAGATTCGGGATAAGGCAGTGGAAGCATACGACACTGCGAAAGAAGCAGTTAAAGAAGCGACGATTGGAAAGGCTGGAAAGATTGTGTCAAGTGTAAGTGAAGCGGTTACGGATGTGACGGGGCGCGCGGGAACGGTTGTGAGTGAATCAGGCTCCACAGTAGTGCAGTATATTCGGGACAATCCTGTTCCGTTGACATTATTGGGCATTGGTTTGGGGATGCTGGCTTTTAACAAACGAAACTCAGGGCCATCCTCCAATAGAACCGTGGAGGCCTATGCGGTTGATCACCCAACGACAGCCGAGAGCCCGAGTAGGGTGGCAGAAACAACTCGTGGATTGTCGAGCAGTGTTGCCGAAGGTGCGCGTTCAGTAACTGGGCAGACGGTAGACGCTGTAAGTTCGGCAGCGAGCAGCGTTCGTGATGCGGTTGGTAGTGCGACAGACGGTGCTCGGCATCAATTCCAGGGAGCGAGCAGTCAAACCCGGCAGGGCGCAAAGGCGACAACCCGTTGGTTCCAGAACACGATGGAGGAGAATCCGATGGTTTTGGGGATGGGCGTATTGGCGGCAGGCGCTGTGGTTGGATTGACGTTGCCCACGACGCGGATTGAAGGCGACTACATGGGCGAAGCGCGCGATCAGTTGGTGGATCAAGCAAAGTCGGTTGCCCAGGAGGCGGTGGGTAAGGTGCAACACGTGGCGGAAGAGGCCGGCAACACTGCCAAGGATGCAGCGCGAAAAGAGGGGTTGACCGGCAGTTAGGCGTAGATTTTCGGAATGGCTGGGGTTCGACGGCTAGCGCGGAAGGATAGCCTTTACTCTGATAGACTGAGCGGCTGAATGGCGACCCACACAAACTTAGTAAAATACACGTTCAGAAGTGATAGACGGAAGAGGATTGCTGCTGCTTGGAGCTTGGGATTAGCTATCACCGTTGGACTTTCGACTACGGCGGTTGCACAGAACGCGCCGCGGACACCGCCGGAGATTACGCCGCCTAGTGGAAATGTTGCGTTTCTGACGGCGCATGCGGTGGGAACGCAGAACTTCATCTGTCAGCCCGCTGCCGATGGTTCCGGCACCACTTGGAGGTTCTTGGGGCCGCAAGCTACTTTATCGGTGAATTTTAACCGGTTTACGCAGCAGGTGATGACACACTTTCTGAGCGCGGTACCAAGCGGTTCACCGAATGCACAGCCGGGATGCACGGTGTCCGCCGATGGGACTCAGCTTTACTGTCCGACGTGGCAGAGCTCATATGACTCGAGCGCGGTTTGGGGTTCGGTTACAGGCAGAATCGATGCGGGCAGCGATCCAAGTTGCCCGAATGCCGGAGCGGCGGCGTGTTTGCTTTTGAAAGCGGTGGCCAATCGGCCTGGCAGTTTCGGCAATGGACTTCTGGCGCGGGCCACTTATGTGCAACGGCTGAATACTGTCGGCGGCAGCGCTCCGATCGGGAGTTGTCAGGTGGGGGACTTAGCGCTGGTTCCCTACACTGCCGACTACACTTACTTTAAGTAAGCGGGCGGAGCAATTAAAATAAAAAGCCAGGTAAGTGGCGCGTTATTCGTGTTGGCCGGAGCAGAGCAACTCTCCGGGCACGGCTTTCATTTCGATAGTGCGCTTTTCTTTGCTGCGCACTAAGCTCTGCTGGAGGCGGAGGGTATTGTCGGTGAGCTCGGTGATGACGGCGGTGAAGGCGAGCCGATGATCTTCCACGACGCGCAGGACCGAGGGCGCTTTTTTATCGATGGTCCAGGTGGCGACGCGATAGGTTTCGCCACAAGAGGTTTGGAGCATTGTTCCGTTCGCGAGAAAAATATAGATGCTGCCGGGTGCGGGTTTGGAAGGTGCATTGGTCACGTGCCAAATTCGGCTGAATAAGCGAGTAAGATCGTACCGGGAGTGGGAGGGGATGGATTGCTTTGGCGGAGCCATCGCCGAACAGGTGCCAAGGAATGTCACTACTAAGCCTGCTCCGAACAGCCTCATACGTTATGTTGCCTCTCTGGAGAGACGATATCAGAAATCGAAGTGTACTTAATAGGTCGCCATACGAAGGAGAGATTTGTAGGCCGCTGGGATAGAGCCTAGGGTTTAATGTGCGTCCGTCCTTATTTTGGGTTCTATTTTGGGTTAGACGCGCTGGATGGGGCCGGGGTACTGCGCGACTATGGGGTCGGACGTTAGTAACGTAATTCCTTCCACTGTTGCTTGCGCGATTAGAACGCGATCGAACGGGTCCTTGTGAATCGGTGGCAAATGATCGATGGCGATGGCGTGTTTGCCGGCAATCGGTAGCTCGATATATCCGTTGTCCAAAAGGCCTCGACGCAAAAGACGGGCATTGGCCTGAAAGTCATTTCGATCCAAGGTGTTTTTTATAGCAATCTCCCATAGGCTGGCGGCACTGAACAGCAGCTCATTTTGCTCGTCAACAATGAAAGTCCGGGCAGCGGCGGACAGCTGCGTCGGTTCGCCGGCCGCCCAGAGGAGCAGATGGGTGTCCAGGAGAAGCTTCAATTACGTACCGAAAAGCTGCTCAATTTCCTGACTACCCATTTGGTCGAAGTCGTCCGGGACGGTAATTTGCCCGGCCATAAAGCCTAGCCGACGCTGCTGACCGCTGCTAGGAGCATCGAGTGCTGTGACCTTGACCAGAGACTTTCCTGCTTTTGCGATGATAAAAGGCTCACCTTTACTGGCTTGCTCGACAAGCTTCGAAAGATGAGTTTTGGCTTCGTGAATATTTATCGTCTGCATAGGATCTAACCGGCTGGGTTACTAAACTAAGTTTACACAACTTAGTTTAATGGGGCAAGAACTTTTCAGGAGGCATTTACACCTGCTCGGGAACGATGAATGGCGCTCGGTAGGTTCCCTTTAACAGTGCGGTGGCTTCTTCGTCGTTGACGACCGATTCGGTTTGGGGGTCGAAGTTAATGGTACGACCTAAGCGATAGGAGGCGTTGGCCAGATGGACAAGCGTGGTGGATAGATATCCTTCGTAAATCGGAGCATGGATGTCTTCGGCTTTACGGCTTCTGACGCAATCGATGAAGTTGACGAAATGCTCGTTTTTAACCGGAGCTTGCTGTTCGGGGCCGGGTTCGTTGGAGGGGCCGAGGAAGGATTTGTAGGAATCGTAGTTAGCGATGGCCAGATAGCCCTTGGAGCCGTAGTATAGATTGCCGATGGTAGAGGGTTTGCCGGAAGGGGCATGGGGCCCTGCATTCTTCTGTTTTTCGCCGGACGGAGTGGCCGTAGCAGCCGCTGTTTTCAGGCCGGCAGCAGGTACGTCGCCGCCGGAAAAGTCGGGTGTTCCGATTTCGGCTTCATGATTGGTCATCCAGCCGCGCACCTCAAAGGTCATCATCTTGGTTTTGCCTTCGGGGGTGCGGAACTCATAAGCGACGGTCAGCATGTTGGGGGTTTGCTGATCGTCGTCGAAAAGGAAGTGGCCTCCGGCCGCGGTGATCTTTGTAGGTAGAGTCACGCCCAAGCCCCAGCGGGCGAGGTCAATTTCATGGATGCCTTGATTTCCCAGATCGCCATTGCCGGTGTCCCAGATCCAGTGCCAGTTGTAGTGGAAACGATTTTTGGTAAAGGGCTTCAAGGGCGCGGGCCCGGTCCAGAGATCGTAGTGAACGCCGGCTGGAACGGGTTCGGGAGGAGCGTGGCCGATGGTGTCGCGCCATTTGTAGCAAAGCCCGCGGGACATATAGATGTCACCAAGCAGGCCGGTTTTCATCTTGTCGATTGCATCGCGAATGGCGACGCTGGAACGGCATTGGCTGCCATGTTCGCAGATGACCTTGTATTTGTTGACGGCGTTAACGAGTTGGCGACCTTCCCACCAGTTATGCGAGCAGGGCTTCTCAATATAGATATCCTTGCCGGCCTGGGCAGCCCAGATGCCGATGAGCGAGTGCCAGTGATTGGGAGTGGCGATGGAGACGGCGTCGATGTTTTTATCTTCGAGCAGCTTGCGAACATCGGTGACGGTTTCGGGCTTAGGCATGCCGAGCTGCGCGGCGTCTTCGAGGCGCATGCGGAGGACGTTCTCGTCTACATCGCAGAAGTGGGAGATCTCGACGTTCGGGATGGGGCGATAGCCTTTGACGTGGTCCCAACCACGGCCACGCACGCCGATGACGGCCACACGGACGCGGTCGTTGGCGCCCATGATTTTGTTGGCGGATGAGGCAGTGGCGGCAGTGGCGGCGGCTACGGCGGTCGCCTTTAGAAATGTGCGGCGTTGTGGGTTTTCGGTGTTGGCCGGCAAGGTGATTTACTCCTATTGTCGATACGACTTTATCACTTTTGAAATGGGGAAGTTACCCGTTAGCGGCAGAGATTGAATGTGTACAACAAATGTTGCAAACTAATTATCGTATGACAAAAACGGTGACCGCTGCTTATGCGAAAGCTCACTTACCGGAACTGCTGAATACAGTAGCGAAGGGACATAGCATTGTGATCTCCCGTTATAAGAAGCCAGTGGCGATGATCTCGCCTGCGCTAGAAGCGGAGAAGCTAGAGCCGAATATGGAACCGGGAAGGGCAAAGCGAGACTTATCGATCCTCACGCATTCGATCCAATGACGGAGGACGAAGCAAACGCATTGCTTGATCCGAGACAAGCTCCCGATTGTAGGCGGTGATCAGATTTTCAAGAGCTATAAGGGAGTGCAGGTGGTTTGGTAAGCGGATGCCGATATGTTCGGCATCCGCTTATTAGTGTTTCTATCAGAACGTGAGGCGGAGGCCTAGACGGAAGGTGCGGAAGTCTTGATAGGCACCCAGGTTGGGGATGGCTACCGAGTAGGCGCTGCTTACTGGACTAGCGAAATTCACGTCGGGACCGCCGCCGTTTCGGTAACTTGCTCCGGGCAGCTTGTAAATTGGGTTGTACGGAATGGTGCCTGGGCCATTGCCTGGATGCACATACTGGGTGACGTCGTAGCCGGAGAAGAATTTTGTTGTCGAGAAGGTCAGAGCGTTGCTTTGATTGATCTGCGTGACACGCGAAATGATCGCGTCCTGATTGAACAGATTACGAATTTCAGCGCTGAATCGGAGCGCGTATTTTTCGCTGAACTTGAAATCATGGGCGATGGAGAGGTCGGTTTGCGTGTAGGCGGGAGTGCGGCCAAAGTCGCCGCGTCCATAGGGGAAGGTCGGCGCAGATAGATAAATGACCGACGTGGAATCGGGCGTTCCGCTCAACGCGAGTTGGTTCAGGCCGATGGTAGTGGCACCCAGCTTGCTGTTCACGGTATAGCTGGAGAAGAGTTTGAACGAGTGGGTCCGATCGGTGCCTAACAAGCCAAACACATTTTTCTGGCTCCCGCTTTGGTCGAAATAGTAATACGGCAGATCGAAGGAGCGATTGTTATTTGGGTCGGAGCGTCCGGATTCATCGGCATTCCCCAGGCCCGAATAGTTTCCGTAGAGGCGACTCCAGGTGTAAGACGGAACGATGTAGAATCCGCCGATACGTCCTTGGACGCGAGCTTCGACCGCATCATATTGACGGATGGCCTTAGGCACCAAGAATTGCTGGCCGTTGGGCGTTTTTTGCCCATAGGGGGAGTTTGTGTCGCGAGTGACACCGAAGCCAGGATTGCCGATCACATAAACCTCGTTGCCGTCGCCATCGAGTACACCGATGTCTTCGACAGCTTGCAAAATATCTTTGCGGGTGTAGCGGAGAGAGCCAATCAATTGACGAGCCAACTGATGATCGAACGCCACATTGATATCGCGGCTGCGAAATGGCTTCAGGTTGGAATCGACGCCGTTCCATTTCCCGTTTTGGACGTCGATGGTGCGATTGTCATAGGTGGTAATCGCCGGACCGAGCGCACCGGGGTTGGCGAAACCGAGTGAAAACACATTGGGATTATCGAGGCGGTAGGCATGCGTGAACCACTGCTGGCCGCCGAACGAACCTTGCGCCAAGCCGTACTTGATCACGTCGGTGAAGAAGCCGAAACTAGCGCTCAGCTTCCACTTGCCGTCGCCGAGCACATCCCAACTGCCGCCGATGCGCGGAACGATTTTATCGCCCCATCCGAAGGAAATGGGACGGTCCACCGGAACTCCCTGATAGGTGTCGCGGTAGGGAGGAATGAACTCGTTTTCGGCGCGGATACCGATGTTGAAGGTAAGTCGGCGGCCGAAACGCCATTCGTCTTGCAGATAGATACCCTGATTGCTGCCGTGCACGTTGGAATTGAGCCTGACCCCATCCTGCCAAAGATAGTAGCCGTAGGCGCCGCCGGGGTCAGTGACGTTGGCGCGTGAGTAAGCCCGTCCCCAAAAAATTTGGAAATATCCATTAGTGTAATTGGAGAGGACATTTTCCGAGGCGCGATTGTAGTCGTATCCGGCTTTGAAGGTATGCTGCTGGCCGAGGATATTGACGATATAGGTGCCGGCAAGGGTCACGTTGTGCCGGGCGAGAGCATCTCGTACCGTTCCGAACGTAGACGAGACGTTCGTGTAGGCGTTGGGGAAGTTATAGGCCGCCGGCACAGGAACCGCCGATTGCGCCGCGGATGTGCTGTAGCTGACATAAGGATCACCAGACAGCCCATAGTTGCCGTCCTTGCTGTTGATGTATTGATAGCCATAGCGGGCTTCGAAAATGAGGCGGGGCGTTACCGAGTAGTTTGCCCCGACATTGACGACTTGGGCCGGGACATATCCGCCTTGGACGGCGAGATTATTAGTGGGAGCGGGTACGCGCGGATCGCGGCTAGGGAGTGTGCCTTGCCGGCGCGCGGGCGACCACATCCAGGAACCGAAGAGGCGAAGTTTTTCGCTAGCGTTATAGTCCAGACGCGATGTGAGATAGTTCCGCAGACGATATTGTTTGAAGGTTTGCGAGCCGCTGGCGTAGTTGACGATACGAGTAGTGTTTTCAATTTCGGGCTCATACCCGGCGAAGAAAAACAGCTTGTCTTTCAGAATGGGGCCGCCGAGATAGCCGCCGGGATAAATGATGCTGTAGCCATCCTCGTTGGGACGGAAGAAATCGGCACGATCAGCGTTACCGGGAGCGCGCTGCCAATAGCCACGATCACCTGCGTTGAGAGGAGAGCCGGTGCCTTCCACATACGCCCCGCCATGGAAGGCATTGCTGCCGCCCTTGATGGAGACGGAGATTACGCCGCCGGTTGCGCCGCCGTACTGGGCTTCGAAGCCACCGGTGATGATGTTGAGCTCCTGGAGGAAGTCAAGCGGAACAGAAAACTGCTGCCGCAGCGCGCCGTTGAGGATGTCGCGGGATTGCACACCGTCCAAGTAGTAGCTGTTCTCCAGACCGCTGGAGCCGTCGATTTGGATGCCGCCGACGCCGGAACTGCCGCTCTTGGGCTCCTGACGCACGCCGGGCGCGATGGCGAGCAGCGAATTATAGGTGCGGCTGGTCTTGGGAAGCTCGCGAATTTCCTGGCTGGTGATGGTGGTGTCGGTACGGCTGGAGGTGGTATCGAGCAAAGTGCCGGTTTCCACGACATCCACGCTGGAGGAGGTGGCGCCGACCTTTAAATTGAAGGTGATATTCTTCCGTGATCCGCTGGTGACGTTGATATTGGAGACCTTTGCGGTGGTAAACCCAGGCTTGCTGACCTCCACGATGTAGTTATCGCTGGGTGGAATCTGGGAGATGTTGAAGTGTCCCTGCCGGTCGGTTTGTACGGTAACGCCATTTGGAACACGGTCGCTAGTCGCAGTGACCGTGGCGTCTGGAACGGTGGCACCGGACGGGTCCTCCACGACTCCGAGAATGATGCCGGTGGTGAACTGGCCGTTTGCCTGCCACACCGTTCCTACCATTCCTAAAATCAAAAAGCTGTAAAAAACTTGTGTACGTAGACGACGTAGCGCGTTTCTACTCCCGTGAAACATAGTTGCCCCTTAAAACAGATTTCGAGAAGATGCCAAAGCCCATCTTCGGTACGAAGGTGGTTAGGACAGAACTCGCGTCAAACGGGCGTTAGATGCCCCTTTTAACGCCTTCAACGTGGAGTAAAGGGTGGAACAGCGAGGTCCTCCCCTTGGCCGCTGCGATTCGCCAGATTCGTATTATCGAATTCTATTCTGTTTGGATTATGTTGTAAATACCTATCGACAAAACTGTAACTTTATTTTTCAGCGAGAAGGTCGCGAACCGCGGAAACGATGGTGGCGGGCTGTTCCAATGGCAACCAGTGTCCGGAATCGTGCAGGCGAAGGTGTTTTCCATGTTCGCTTTGGCGGGCCCAGCGGTCGCGTTCGTTCCGTTCGCCTTGGGTGGCGGTGGAGGCAGAGAGAATGGTGCAGGGAATTTCGGCGGGAATAGGCTTGGCGAGATTGGTTTGAGCGGCTTGCGGTAAAGCCTGGAGAGTGGCGGCCATGGCCACGAACGATTTCGGCTGGCTCCAATGGGAGCGCACGAGCGGCAGGACGTGGTGGGGCAAGCGGAGAATTTGGCCTAGTAACCGCTCCATGAATGCGGCGCCCGGACCGGCGGCTATTCTTCCGATGAGTTGCGGAAGACGGCGCGCTCCCCCGGCCATCAGCGCCAAAGCAAACCGAACGATGCCGAATCTGGCCAGTACCGCACCGCGCCGGGATAGTTTTGTTCCGATGGCCAAGCGGCGCTGTTCGGCGGGCGAGCAGGCGGCCCAGTATTCCAGCGAAACGGGGTCGACCAGCACGACTCCGGCAATCTCGCCGGGGTACAGCGCGGCGTAGGCACGAACCAGTAATCCGCCGAAGGAGTGGCCGACGAGAATGAACGGGCCTTTGTAACCGGCGCGGTGTAAAAGGCGGTTGAGGTCCGTCGCCATTGTTTGCGCCGTCGGCTGGGTCGATGGGGGATCGCTCCAGCCGAGGCCGGCACGATCGTAGCTGAGGACGCGAGCAAATTGCGCGATTTGGGGCTGAACGAAGGCCCAGCTTAGTGAGGTAGCGGCGATACCTGCTTCCAGGACAACCACCGGGTTTCCGGAGCCTTGCTCGTTGAGATGCAGGCGGCGGCCGCCATCGACGGCAATGAGTCTTCCGGGGGCTTTGTAGCGACGACAGTCGACCAGGGTGCCTAAAAATTGATAGGCGGCTCCAGCGGCTAATAGTCCAAGAAGGGAGAGAAGGATGGGCATGCAAGCCGACCTCAATCGGCGATGGCCAAAGAACCGGGGACGATGCGGCGGGTTCGTGGAAGCAGTCCCCAGGCGGCGGACGCGCCGGTAATAGCAAGGGTGGCAACGAAACCGAGGAGTTTCCAGCGATTTGTTTTACGATTCCGCGGGAGAGTTTTCCAGCCGATCAGGAGCAGGCACTGGGCGATGGTGACAGACCAGACAGTGCCATAGAAGTAACGGCGCTCGGTTCCTTCGCCTTTTGTCGATTTTCTAACGCGAGGCAATTGGCCCAGCGCACCGAGAGAGAGAACAGCTGCCGAGAGCGGGACGTAGCCTTCGGCGTGGATTTGCTGCATGCGCCAACGACCGGTGACGGCAGCGTCAATCAGCCCTGCCAGATTCAGCAGCGCATAGGTGGTAGAGGCATTCCAGGCGAACGTGTAACAAATGCGGCGGTAGAGCGGGTTTGGCCGATCCTCGGTGAAGCGCAGAATGTAGGGGCGGGGCTCCACGCCAGGCAATTGGCCCTTGAGTCCGGCCACGCCTGTTCCAGCCATTACGGCGATGAGCCATGCGAGATTACCAGTATCCGGGCCGTCGGCAAACAAACGAAATGTGAGCGGCCCGGGAGAGATAGAAAATACCCAGATCCAGATCGGCCAGTGCGCGAAACGGTACACGGAGGTGTTCCGTTCCCGCAATTGCCGGCGGTCGGCGTATTCTAGTCGATTCAGGTAAGACAAGCTGGACTTTCCGGCAAGATTTACCGATGGAAGAACATCTGCGTGCAAACCTGGACTGATGGAAACTCGCTAGGAATCGATCCGCCCGGGAGTGTCGACGGTGTCCACAGAATCGGATGTCAGGCCGAGCAATTCTCGTACTTCTTCAGGCGAAGCGATATCGCTCTCCCGATCGGATGGTTGATCTTTAGTTTGCAGTCGTTTTGCCATTTTTTCTTGTTGTTTTTCCTTTCGCTGCTGTTCTTTTTGACGTTTCTTGAAAGTCTGTGGTCCGCGACCTGGCATAATTGCCTCCTTGAAGTAAAAAGGCCGCCAGCAGACCTGATATCTGAGGGCGGCCGAGTGATGGATTGAAAAATGAGCCGATAAGTTGACCGTGAGTCTCCGCTAACGCCTGCCAACGGCGATGGCCGTAAGCGAAGAGTTTGCGAAGATAAGTACGGATAAGGACGTCTTCAGTTTAGCGCAGGTGGGGAGATATTGCTAGTGAGCGGGGTTCATCCTGCGAGTTCCCGCCGAAAGAACGCCAGGGATTCGCGTCCATTGTTTTCCGGAGAGCCTTTCCCTTCGATGGAGATACCGCCGGACCAGTGCAGGCGTCGTAATGTAGCGAAAAATGGAGCATAGAGAGGATCGCCAGTGGGAGATTCGGGCCAAATTCGTCCTTGTGGGCGGGCGAAATGCAGATGGTTAATGTGACCTTGTGCCTGCTGGAAGATAGTGAGCGGCTCGTCTTCGAGACGGAGGTGATAGTAATCGATGATCATCTGAATTTCAGGGCGGTTTACCTGCTTTACCATCCGCAAGGCTTCCCCGCCGGTGTTTAAGATGTTGCTTTCTTTGCGATTGAGCGGTTCGAGGGAAATCACGATATTGTGACGGGCGGCGAGGGGGGCGATGGCTTGCAGGAACTTCGCAATTTGCTCCCAGGCGCGCTGCCGGGGGAAATCGGCGGGCACATTGCGGGAACCCGCGCTGCCCCAAACGACGATGCTGGCGCCGAGTTGGCGACATCGGTCGAGGGTGCGATCGACGTATTCTTTGACGGCGGGCAAATTGACGTTCGGTCCTACGACGACAAGATCCTTGCGGCGAATGAAGCTATTGAAGGCCTGGCAGCGAATGGGCGAGGCAAGCACCTGTGCTTTGGCCTCCTGGAATTGGTCGTTCGACAGTTCCGCCAAACTCGCCGCGCCCGGCTCGATGTAATCGAAGCCGGCATGGGCGGCTGCCGAGAGCTTTGCCAGCGGAACGCAACAGCCGATCTGAATTTTTTCCGCGGGGCCGAGGGTCGCTGGCAGCAGCGTTGTCGACCCAAGCAATGCCGGCCCGGTCTTCAGAAATGTACGGCGGTTCAAAAGATCCATTACGGATATTCTACGTTGGCCTGGCCACTATTGTTTGTTCTTCGTTGTGATGGCGGACATCGATTCCCTTAATGAGAAATAGAACATCTTCGGCGATGTTCGTGGAGTGATCGGCGATACGCTCCAGATTTCGCACCACGGAAAGAAGATAAAGCGCCTGTGGAATATGCTCCGGGTTCTTTTCCATGAAGCTGATGAGTTCGTGATAGCTCGCCGTGCGCATGTTATCGACTGCATCGTCGGAGGCTAAGACGCTGCGGGCTAGTTCGGGGTCGCGGTTGACAAAGGCATCGAGCGCCTTGCGCACCATCGACTGCGCCAACCCCGCGATATGGGGGATATCGATCAGCGGGCGGATGACCGGCTCGCGCATGAGAGCCAAGGCGCTTTCGGCGATACTGACGGAGAGATCGCCCATGCGCTCCAGATCGTTGTTGATCTTGATGGCGGCCGTCACCAGCCGCAGATCCTGGGCCATGGGCGCTTGCAGGGCCAAAATGCCAATGGCCAAATTATCGACTTCGATCTCCAGTTGATTGATGCGCGCTTCGCTTTTCAGGACTTGCTGCGCCAACTCTTCATTTTTCTCGACGACGCCTTGAACACTACGATAGACGGCGCTCTCGACGAGAGCGCTCATTTCCAGAAGCTTGGCTTTCAATAACTCCAGTTCACGATCAAAATGGCGCACGACTTCCTTTCTCGATGGATCCGAATCGGTTATCCGAACCGACCGGTTACGTAATCTTCCGTTTCTTTCTCCCCTGGATTTTGAAAGATCGTTTTCGTTTCGTTGAACTCCACTAATTTGCCTAGCAGAAAAAAGCCAGTATACTCGGCCAACCGCGCCGCTTGCTGCATGTTGTGCGTCACTATGACGACGGTGGTGAGATTCTTGATTTGGAAAAGCAGCTCTTCGATTTTGAGAGTGGCGATTGGATCGAGCGCGGAACAAGGCTCATCGAGCAACAAGACTTCCGGTTCCACTGCCAGCGCGCGGGCGATGCAGAGACGTTGCTGTTGTCCGCCGGATAACGCCGTGGCTGGTTTATTCAGTTTATCTTTGACCTCGCTCCAGAGAGCGGCACGAGAGAGACTTTTCTCGACGGCTTCATCGAGCACCGATTTACGCTTCATTCCATTTACGCGCAACCCGTAGGCGACATTATCGTATACGCTTTTCGGAAAAGGATTGGATTTTTGAAAGACCATTCCGATCCTGCGCCGGACATAGGTAACGTCCATGGAAAAAAGGTCCACGCCGTCCAGAGTAAGTTCGCCTTCGACACGGGTAGTGCGAATGGTCTCGTTCATGCGATTCATGGTGCGCAGGAAGGTAGACTTGCCGCAACCGGAGGGCCCGATGAAAGCAGTGATTTTGTTGGAGGCTATGTTGAGGTCGATGTCATGCAGGGCTTGAAAGGAGCCGTAAAAGAAGTTGAGGTTTTTTGCGCTCAGCTTTGGGGCCGACTGGACGAGGGAATGATCCGGTTGATCCTGCATCACGGCTGCTGGTTCTTTAAACGCTTGCTGCTGCTGGGGAGTGGCCAAATTTATCTCCGGGAGGCCGCTGGTCCGCGGGCAATAATCAGACGGGCGGTGATGTTGATGACTAATACCAGTGTAAGCAATACGAAGCCCGCTGCCCAGGCCTGCCGATGCAAATCGGGTTCTGGAGAGATGGCGTAGTTATAGATCATGACGGGAAGCGTGGCAGTGGGACGATTCCAGCCTCGGCTCCAATACATGCTGCCGAGGGCGGTAAATAAGAGCGGGGCGGTTTCTCCGGCGACACGGGCCAGGTTGAGCATCATGCCGGATGTGAGGCCGGAGATGGCGGCTGGGATGACGACCGTGGAGATTGTCTTCGATTTCGTTGCGCCGAGCGCCATAGCACCTTCGCGAAGGGAGTTGGGTACAGCGCGCAGAAATTCCTCCGAGGTGCGAACCGCGATGGGGATCATCATGATGCCAAGAGCGACGCCGCCGGCAAAGGTGGAGTAGTGCCCCATGGCTCGCACGACGAAAGCGTAAGCAACGATGCCGATGACGATGGAGGGGACGCCGTTGAGTAAATCGACCGTGTAACGAACGACGGAGGCAAATCCGCGCCCGCTGTATTCGGCGAGGTACACGCCGGCTAAGAAGCCGAGCGGGACGCCGAACAAGGTGGCTAAGAGTAATACTTTGCCGCTGCCGACGATGGCATTGGCCATACCGCCGGCGCCGTTTGCTCCGAGGGGAGACGGCAGTTGAGTAAAAAAGCCCAAGCTGAGGGCTTTACCGCCTTGCACGAGAAGATAGCCCAAGATATAGAACAGGACGGCGACGGCTAAGAACGTACAGATGCCGGCGATGGAAAACATCACCGTATTCATGAGCTTCCGCGAGCCGGGATTCTTTATTTCCATGAAGAAGCATTCTTTCGCGCGGTAAACAAAATGAAGAGACGAGCAAAGCCATTGATGACGATGGTAAGGCCGAATAACACCAAACCCAGGAAGATCAACGAAGAGACGTAGAGACCGCCCGTGGCTTCGGCAAACTCATTGGCAATGACCGCGGCAATAGAGTAGCCGGGTGAAAGCAGAGAGGCGGAGATGGTGGGTGTATTGCCGATGACCATGGTGACAGCCATGGTTTCGCCCAGTGCGCGGGCAAGCGCAAGAAATACAGATCCGATGATGCCCGTGCTTGCGTTCGGCAGGACAACTTGCCAGGTGGTCTCCCACTTCGTCGCACCCAGGGCAAGGGCCGCTTCCCGCTGCTCGACGGGAACCGCCAGCAGCACTTCGCGCGAAACCGAGATGATAAAGGGAACCACCATAACGGCCAGCACAAGACCGGCCGAGAGAAAGCTGACGCCGTAGAAGGGACCGGCAAACAACGGCAAATAACCAAAGGCGTGGGAGAGGAAAGGCACCAGGTATTCGCGAATCAGAGGGACCAGAACAAAGATGCCCATCAATCCATAAATAACGCTGGGAACGGCCGCTAACAATTCGATCAGGAAGGTGAGCACGTTCGAAAGGGAGGGCGGCGCCAGTTCCGCCAGAAATATGGAGGCAAAGATACCGATGGGGATGGCGACCAGCAGCCCCAATGCCGAGGTAATGCAGGTTCCGTAGATAAATGGAAGCGCGCCGAACTGGCCTGAGTTCGGGTTCCACTCGGAGCTAAAAAGAAAGCGGAAGCCGAATTTCTTGACGGTCGGCTGCGAATTTATCCACAGTTCGCCGACAATCAGGACAACGATGAAGAGAATGGCGACGGCACAGAGTAACGTGATAAGGGATGTGACCCCGTCCCTGCCGAGCAGGCGCCGGACAAAACCGCGGGTGGGTGGGCGAACATCTGTTTTCGTTAATGCGGAAGTTGTCATGAACAGAGAGCGGTATTGTAGAGCTAACTCACGATCTTACTTAATTTCGCCGATCGCATTCTGTTCTTTTGAGACTACTGAAGCAGGCAATTTGGCATAGACGAGAGGCTCCACCTCATTCTGCCCATCGGTGATGGCCCACTTTAGAAAACCGACCATCGCGTTGCGCTTTCCAGCGTCCTTTATCCGGGAGGGGATCAGCAGCCACGTGAAGGAGGAAACGGGATAAGCGTTCGAGCCTGGAGCATTAGTGATAGAGACACGAAAGTCGGGTGGCATGTCTACCCCTGAAGCCGCGGCGGTAACCGAGCTTAGGTCAGCCTTCACGAATTTGCCGGAACTATTTTCGATTGTGCCGTAGTCGAGGTGACTTTTGATAGCGTAAATCAATTCGACATAGCCGATGGAGCCTTTTTGACCTTTAATAATCCCGGCGACGCCATCGTTTCCTTTACCGCCAAGACCGACCGGCCAACTTACAGAGGTATTGCGGCCCACTTTGTCTTTCCATTCCCGGCTGATTTTAGAAAGATAATCCGTCCAGATATAACTTGTGCCGCTTCCATCGGACCGATGCACCACAATGATCTCCATATCGGGCAGATGAGCATGAGGATTGACCTTTATCAGGCTGGGATCATTCCATTTTTTGATATTCCCTAGAAAGATCCCCGCCAGGAGTTCCGGGGTAAACTTCAACGTGGCGCTCACGCCGGGGATGTTGTAAGTGGGAACGGCGGCGGAGAGTACGGTAGGGAAATGCAAGATGGAGAATCCATGTTTTTGCCGATAGGCGGCTAACTGCCCATCGGTCATGGGGCTGTCACTTGCGCCGAAATCGACGATGCCCTCGGTGATATTGCGAATACCTCCCCCCGAACCGATCGCCTGATAGTTGACTTGTACATCGGGGTCGACCGATTGATAATCATTGAACCATTTTTGATAAATAGGAGCGGGGAAAGTAGCTCCCGCGCCGGTCAAGGATGTTTGCGCGTTCGATGAACAGCCGAGCATAAAAGCGAGTAGTGCGATTGCACTCGCGAACATGCCGATCTTCCACCGATGAGAGCCGAGTACTTTCATTTTGGAGTTGGAGTTTTGAGATTTATATCCATTGAGGGTCCTGCAACCTGTGAGGGTCCTGCAGCCTGCAGGAAGATGTTGAAGGTAGTGCCGCGCCCCAGTTGGCTTTCGACGGTGACATTTCCGCCCATGCGCTCCACCATTTCTTTGACGATGGGAAGACCTAATCCGGTTCCGCCGGTGGGGCGGCTACGTGCCCTGTCGACACGATAGAAACGTTCAAAAACGCGCTTCAGGTCTTCACTGGGAATACCGATGCCGGTGTCACTTACCGTAATGCAAACACGCCCTTCTCCCAAACAGCGGGAGCCGATGGATACCTCGCCATCGGGCCGGTTGAACTTCACGGCGTTATCGAGCAAATTGACAAGAACCTGCTCCAAACGGAAGCGGTAGCCGATTACATTGCAGGTTTCACAAGGTCCGCGAATCAGTCGCACGTCATGCATGGCTGCCCCGCTTTCCACAGTATGCAATGCCGAGTCCACGACTTCGGACACCGATACGCGATCCGGGGCAGTTGCGGACGCATTGGAATCCAATTCCGACAGCACCAGCAGGTCGGAAGCGATATTGTTCAGGCGAATGGCATGATTGAGGATGATCTCGACGAACTTGCGGTTGTTGGCGGTGTCTTCCAATCCACCGTCGAGAAGAGTTTCGGCATAACCGCGAATGGATGCCAGCGGAGTACGCAATTCATGGGAGACATCGGCGACAAAATCTTTGCGCACCTGTTCCTGATGCTGAATATCGGTAATATCGTGAAGAACGGCGATAGCGCCGCTTTGGAGAGCGTCTCCCAAAGGCAACACGTGCGCCTCAAACCAGCGTCCCGCGGCACTGGCGCTACGAAAACGGCTTTTATCGGCGGCCCCGTTTTGCGCGACAAATTCTAGAATTTCCTGCAACGCCGGCTCCCGTACAACTTCATAGAGCAGCCTGCCTTCGGAGATCGGTTTGCGGGTATTGAAAGCCTGAGCAAAAGCGTCGTTGCAAAACACGACCCTGAGCTTTTGATCGACGGCAAGGACGCCTTCCGCCATGCCCGCCAAGATCGTTTCCCGCCGTGAAGATTCCAAACTGGCCTTTTCCATGACACGCCGGACTCGCTCGGCGGTAGCGCGCATGGCACGCGACAGACCTTGCAGCTCTGGAGGGCCATCGTCGGGAAGGTCGCCCTCCGAAGAAGGCAGAGACTCGATGAAGACTTCAAGCCGTTTGAGACGGCGCGCCCATCTGCGGGCAAGCGCGTAGGTAAAAGTGAATCCAAACGCTCCTACAGTGGCAAGAAGTACGGCCAGTTTTGCGGTAGCGACTTCATTTTGCCCTGAAAGGAATTGGGGCCGTAACCAGAACACACCGACCAACAACGAGATGAAGCTGAGCAGCAACCAGGCAGTCACCAGCTTTCCGATGGAGCTTCCTTTTATTGAATAATTATCCAAGCAGCCTGCCTACCCTAAATGCTTTCCCGCCGGTTGTTCTAAGCGGTCTTTGTTCTCAACTATACACGCGCTGTATGTAATTTCAATTACAAAAGCTTCTTGCGGCACGAAAGACCCTTAGTCGCCATGCCGCTTTACAAACCATGCCTGACTATCGAATAGTTTTTTGCCGTGTGCGCCTTTGGCGCGCACGTAGCTACCATCGGGCTGCATGATGTGAGCGCCTGCTTCATCTTCCAAATATTTGGCTAGAATACGGTCTCGCAAGCGCCGGATCATCTTGCGGTCGTCGATGGGGAACAGCACTTCGACACGCCGGTTCAGATTACGGGGCATCATGTCGGCGCTACCCGCATAGACCCGCTCGTCGCCACCATTATGGAAGTAAAAAACGCGGCTATGTTCAAGGAATCTGCCGATAATACTTCGCACGGTGATGGTCTCGCTGATGCCGGGAACACCGGGGCGCAAGGAGCAAACTCCACGCACAATCAAGTCGATTTTCACGCCTGCTTGCGATGCTTCGTAAAGAATGCGGATCATGCCGGCGTCTTCCAAAGCATTCACTTTGAGGATCATGTAGCCGTCGCCGTGCTGCTTATGACGCTCGATCTCCGAGCGAATCAGGCGCTCCAAACCCGATCGCAAGCTGTGCGGCGCAACCAGAAGCTTGCGATAGAACTTCTTGGCGGAATAGCCGGTGAGGTAATTGAAGAGATCGCTGATGTCGGCCCCGATTTCATCGTTGCAGGTAAAGAGACCGAGGTCGGTATAGAGGCGAGCGCTGGCGGGATTGAAGTTGCCGGTGGCCAGATGAACATAACGTCGAATCGCGTCGCCTTCGCGGCGCACGGCCATTGCCATTTTGGCGTGCACCTTCAGGCCAAGCAGTCCGTAAACAACATGGACGCCTTCACGCTCCAGTTTCTGCGCCCATTCGATATTGCTTTCCTCATCGAAGCGGGCCTTTAATTCCACCAATACCGCCACTTGTTTGCCGTTTTGGCTTGCATCGAGCAGGGCTTCCACGATAGGCGAGTTTCGCCCCACCCGGTAAAGTGTCATTTTGATAGCCAGCACTTCCGGATCCTGAGCCGCGGCACGGAGAAAATCCACGAAGGGCTGGAAGGATTCGAACGGATAGTGCAGCAGAATATCGGAGAGCTGGATGGAGGCGAACAAGTCCGGGCCGGTAGACAAAGAAAGACTTTGTGGAGTGGAGGGAATAAAGGGTTTGTCTTTTAGGGCAGGGCGTTCGATTGATAGCAAAGCTTTCACTCTGGCTAGATCGACGGGACCATCCACGCGATACACGTCGTTCTGGTCAAGCTCCAAATTCATGGTGAGGAGGTCGATAATTTTTTGCGGCATGACCGTATTCACCTGAAGCCGGACCGCATCGCGGAACCGCCGCGCCCACACCGCTTCCTGCACGCTTTCGAGTATGTCGTCCGTTTCCAGTTCCTGAATGGCCAGTTCGGCGTCCCGCGTAATGTGAAATAAATAAGCTTCGACGATTTCCATTTCAGGGAAAAGCATCCGTAGATTCGCGATGACAGCTTGCTCCAGCCACACAAAAGCCAGTTCGCCGGCTTCGGAAGGAACCGGAACCAATTGCGGCAGCAGATCCGGAACCTTCACGCGGGCAAACCGCTCGACGCCATCGCCACTGCTGACAACAGCGGCGATATTGAGGCTCAGGTTGGAGATATGGGGAAAAGGACGCCCTTGATCGAACGCAAGCGGCGTCAGAACAGGATAGATAATGCGGCGGAAATAGTCGTCGAGAGCTGTTTTCTGCTGAGCATCCAACTGGTGCAATTCAAGGATGAAAATACCGGCACCTTTTAAGCCCGGCATTAACTCTTCGCGCCAAAGATCGTAGATTTCCGTAGTAAGAGCGTTCACCTCCTGGCGGATGAGCTCCAACTGTTCACCGGGAGGTCTACCGTCCATGCTTATTTCGGTGGTGCGAGTTTCAATCTGCTGCCAGAGACCTGCCACACGCACCATGAAAAATTCATCGATATTCGAACCGAGAATGGAAACAAACTTCACGCGCTCCAGTAGAGGGGCATTCTTATCCTGGGCTTCTTCGAGGACTCGCCTTTGAAAAGAAAGCAGACTGAGATGAGGGTTGATGTAGAGATTCGAAGAATCCAGCCGTGGAACAGCGGTCACTGTTTTGGGCCGGCTAATTTGTTTGATAGCTCTCCGCGGGGTTGACATAAGAACTGGTGGCGACTGGTTACCTTCTACTGTAAAACTCGCCCGAAATATTGACCAAAGCGCGCAAGATTGTTACGATGCAATTGCGGGGTGGAGCAGTCAGGTAGCTCGTTGGGCTCATAACCCAAAGGTCGCAAGTTCAAATCTTGCCCCCGCAACCAAGCAGCAGTTCAATTATCGAGCCGCTTCATCGGTTGAGAATTTAAAACCTTTCTGGTCTTCCTGATCTCGCTGGTCAGCTTGGCTACCGCCGGTAGTATTAACTTATACTCGCGCGCCATCACTTTATTGAGAAGATTTCCCAGGGCATAGTGCGCCACCGCATCGTTCTTTTCTGAAGAAAGAATTAATCCCACAGGGGGATTCTCATCGGTGTGCGTCCAGTGCTCGCGCGCATAATTCAGGTAAAGATTCATTTGCCCTGCATCTGCATGGGTCAGCTTGCCGAGTTTTAGATCGATCAACACAAGACAACGAAGAGTTCTATGAAAGAAGAGAAGATCGATACGGTACCATTCGTTTCCAACGCGAAGACGCTTTTGGCGGGCAACAAATGTGAAATCGTTGCCGAGCTCCAATAGGAATTGTTCCAAGTGAACGATTAAAGCTCCCTCTAAATCGCTTTCGGAGTATTCGTCTTTCAAATCTAAAAATTCAAGAATGAACGGATCTCTAATTTCTTCATGTACACTCAGCACATCGTCTTTCTGGCCCTTGACGACAAGCTTATTCGGCGCCTTTTGCGCGCGCTCGTAGAACTGTGTGGAAACCTGGCGGTCCAATTGGCGCGTGGACCATCCGCCCCGGAGTGCTTCCTGCTCGTAAAAATCCCGCGCGTCGTCGTCTTCAATGGAGATTAAACGAACGTAGTGTGACCACGAAAGCGGCAAGAGAGAGGAAGACGGCAATTGTCCAGACAGTGTCTGGATTTTTTGCGCGGACTGAGAAAATCCAGACAGTGTCTGGATTTTTTGCCGGTAGACCAAATAGAACTGCCGCATTTGAAAGACATTGGTGCGGGAAAATCCACGACCCAGGCCAGCCGATAGATCTTCCGCTAGACGGTCTAGGAGTTGGTCGCCGTACTCAGCTTTTCGAACCCCTTTTTGTTCGTGTTCAACTATACGCCTTCCGATTTCCCAGTACGTGGTAATGATGAAGGCGTTGATGACCTGACTTGCTTTTCGGCGGGCACCTTGCAACAGGGAGGTGATACCGGAAAGCAAGTCTTGGTAAGTATGCACAGCAGCTTTCACCGGCTTCTTTTTGGCGGATTTCTTGATCGCACTTCTTCGCATGTCTTGAAAAGAGAATACAGTTCAGGTGTTTTTTACGATTTTTAAAGGTGAAGTCATTTTGCTACTGTAGTCGCGTGAAACTCGCACGCTGTAGCGGTATTTTGTTACACCCAACTTCGTTACCTTCTCCCTTTGGAATCGGCGACTTCGGTGAAGAGGCCTTTCGTTTTGTAAGACAGCTTTCCGATGCAGGACAGGCTATCTGGCAAATGCTGCCGCTTGGTCCAGCAGGATACGGCAATTCTCCTTACACATTATATTCTGCATTCGCCGGAAATCCTCTACTAATAAGCCTGGAACAAATAGCTAAAAAGGGATTTTTAACCAGTGAAGATGTAAATAGTGCGCCTAGTTTTCCTGAAGATACTGTTGATTACAAGTTGGTAGAAGAATGGAAACTGCCCGTATTAACGAAGGCATATCAGAATTTTAGAGAAAACGCGAGCAGACAGCAAAGGCAAATTTTCGAACAATTTTGCGTCGATCAACAAGATTGGCTCGATGATTACACACTATTTATTTCACTGAAAAACCATTTTGGATTTGAGAAGATTTGGACCGCGTGGAGTAAAGATTTAGTACAACGCAAGCCGCAGGCGCTGCGGCAATGGCGCGACAGATTGAATGACGAGATCACCTGCCACAAGTATTGGCAATTTGAATTTCACCGTCAGTGGAACGCACTTCGGCAAGAAGCCAGAGAACGAGGCGTGAAAATGATGGGGGACATTCCGATTTATGTGTCTCACGACAGTGCCGACGTATGGGCGCACCCCGAGCAGTTCTGCCTGGATGAGGACGGTGATGCAAGTTTCGTGGCGGGCGTTCCGCCGGATTACTTCAGCAAGACCGGCCAGCTTTGGGGGAACCCAATTTATCGCTGGGATGAGATGGAGCGATCCGGTTTTCAGTGGTGGATTGAGCGCTTTCGAGCTACGTTCGATCGTTTCGATCTGGTGCGGTTGGACCACTTTCGAGGGTTTCAGGCATATTGGCAGGTGGCTGCCGGCGAGAAAACAGCGGAGCACGGGGAGTGGGTGGAGGCTCCGGGAGCAGCGCTTTTCCGGGCGGCAAAAGAGAAGCTAGGCGATTTGGAGATGGTGGCTGAGAATCTTGGCGAGATTACTCCGGAAGTAGAGAAGCTCCGCAAAGAGACAGGATTGCCGGGCATGGCCGTGCTTCAATTTGCTTTCGGCACGGACGCGCAGGCACTGACCTTTCTTCCCTATAATTACGAACGCAATTTGTTCGCCTACACGGGTACACATGATAACGATACAACCGTGGGTTGGTGGAACAGCACAGGAGGCGATAGCACCCGAAGCGATGAAGATATTCGCAAGGAAAAGGCTCTTGCGCTTCAGTTCCTGGGCGAAGGCGGCGAGGAAATCAATTGGAAACTGATCCGCGCCCTTAGTTCTTCGGTTGCGAACGCCGTCGTATTTCCCATGCAGGATGTACTAGGTCTTTCTAGTGAGAGCCGCATGAATAGACCGGGCGCGGCAGCAGGCAATTGGGAGTGGAGAATGCAGTTAGGCGCGTTTTCGGCAGGTATTCAAGCCCGTCTCCGGGAGTTTGCCGTCGCGTATGGGAGAGCGCCTAATGACAAGTCAGATGACAAACAACGATCCGACGAACATTGATCTATCGGTTCGGCGCTTCAGCATCCAACGCGTCGACGAAGCACGCAGCGAACGTTTTTTGGATCATGTCGCGGCGGAAGAGCCGCTGGAAATTCGAATCAACTACTGGTTTAAAGATGCCAAGCGTTCGCAGAGTTTAGCGGTAACGATGAGAACGCCTGGCCACGACCGGGAATTGGCCGCGGGCTTTCTCCTATCCGAAGGAATTATTCAGAGTACGAATCAACTTACCGGTCTGCGTTCATTAGGTGGGGACAGTTCAAATGAAGTGATCGCCGAGCTATCGAAGGATGTCGATGTCGATACGTGGAGACTTGCCCGTAATAGTTTTGTGAGCTCAAGCTGTGGGATTTGCGGCAAGCGCAGCAGGGAGGCTATTGCGCGAGAGTTGCCAAGATTAGAACCGGCGGATATTCGCGTTCCGGCATCGACAATAACGAAGCTATCCGACAGCTTGCGAGAGCATCAGCAAGGATTTTCGAAGACAGGAGGTTTGCACGCTGCTGCTCTCTTTAGCGGCGAAGGACGTCTTGAGATCGCTTTCGAGGATATAGGGCGCCATAATGCACTGGACAAATTAACTGGTCACTGCCTGTTGAATAATCGAATTCCTTTGAAAGAAAGTCTTGTGTTTATGAGCAGCCGGAGCAGTTTCGAACTTGTGCAGAAGGCAATCGCGGCAGGGGTACCCGTGCTGGCGACCGTAGGCAGTTCGTCCAGCCTTGCGATTGAAGCAGCCCGCGATTACGGCTTAACGCTGATTGGTTTTGTCAGGGGTTCTCACTTCAATGTCTACTCAGGCGAGTGGCGGATAGACTTGGAGTAGATGAAGCTGCGGTTTCGAAAAAATAATCTCCGGTTGCGCGTCAATCAGCATGAAGTGCAACTCTTGGCGGCGGGGTCGGCATTGGAGGAGCGCGTTTACTTTCCCGGCGGCGCGCAACTGATCTATGTTTTGCAACCGATTTCTGCGCTTTCCCCTGAAGTCAGCTTCCATGATGAAACAATCCGTATTTCCGCGCCTCTTGAACAAGTAGTAAATTGGGCCGGTACAAAGGATGTGGGTCTTTATTTCGAGCTACCGGCGGGTAAAGAAGATTTGAAGATTGCAATCGAAAAAGACCTAGTCTGCTTGGACGGCGCCGAAGAAGAACGAGATCCGGACGCTTTTCTCCGTACAGAAACTGTCTCAAGTAGCTGTTGAAGTAAGCGATCTGGTGGATGCTAATGCCGGTTCATATCGCGATGGCTTTCTTTGACGGAAAAGCCCGCTTTTGCCAATCGCTTCTGAATTTCATGAGCAATCATGACGGATCGATGCTGGCCGCCGGTGCATCCAAATGAAATTGTCAAATAGCTTTTTCCTTCGCGAATATAGTGCGGCAACAGATAAATAAGCAGATCGGAGATGCGATTGATAAACTCCGTTGTCTGCGGGAACGAGCGTATATAACGAGCCACCGCCGGCTGACGCCCGCTAAGTTTCTTGAACTCCGGAATGTAGTTGGGATTCGGCAAAAAGCGCACATCGAAAACGAGATCGCTATCCGAGGGGACGCCATTTCTGAATCCGAAGCTGTTCACATTGACTAGGATTTTATTTTCTTCTTTAGCATCCTGGAATTTGCCGTTGATGATCCTCCGCAGCTCATGAACGTTGAGTTTCGATGTGTCGATACACAAATCGGCCAGCTTCTGAATCGTCTCAAGTTGGGAGCGTTCTTCCTGAATGCTCTTCAAGACGGTGGTGGATTTTGCGACAAGCGGATGTGGCCGACGCGTCTCGCTGAATCTTCGCTGTAGCGCGCCATCATCGGCATCGAGAAAGATTAACGTAGCGCTCAGGCGTTTTTTCAATTCGCCATACATCTGCGGAAAACTTTCCAGCATGGTTCCCTCGCGGATGTCGATGATCAATGCGGCGCGTTGACCGCTTTTGGAATCGTGCACAAGATCGGCAAACTTTGGGACTAAAGAAATAGGAAGATTATCGACGGCATAAAATCCTAAGTCCTCGAATGCCTTCAGCGCGGTCAGCTTACCGGAGCCGCTTAGACCGGTGATGATGACAAGGTCGGATGTCAGTAGTGGCTCAAGCGGTGTTTCTGGAACAGACGTATTCTCAGACTTCGACTTGGCCATCTATTGCTGAGAAGACCTACGATTGAATAAGGTCATAATTACCATCGGGACGGCGCACCAGCACCGACACGCAACTGGCATCGATATCGCGATAGACAACATAATCCTCGCCGCTCTCCATTTCGATCAGAGCCTCTTCCAAGGTCATCGGTTTGCGGCCATCATCATAGTTTACTTCGAAAATTTTCGGCCTGCCGTTCGCGACGGTTCCGTTTGTTCCATTTCGAGAAGCAGCGAGTATGTTTTGTGTTTTGGTTGCTTGCTCGTTTGGCGTATTGTCGGTCCAGTTTTCTTTGCTATCGCGAGTGCCTTTCGCATCGCGATGCGTGTCCCGCCAACGATTCCGCAACTTTACGATCTGCTTTTCGACGTTATCGATCGCATGAGTTAAGGAGGTGGCCAGATCAACATCGGCGCCTTCCCCGACAAGCGAATGATCGTAGCATTTGAGGACGATCTCTGTTTTATGAAGATGCCTCTCCAGGTGATGAACCACGTGAGCTTCACGTTCGCCGCGTTGCTCAATCATTTTGCCCAGCTTGGCAAGCTTGGCTCCTACCTTCTCTTCCAGTTCAGGGGTAAATTCTTTTGTTTTACCGGAATAGGTCAGCTTCATCGAACCTCCACTAAAACCGCATGACAACCATGTTAAACCCTATGAGTTGAAAAGTATTAGGCGCGAACGCGGCGCTGATGTGTCGAGGGAATTTTCATATCCTCACGATATTTTGCCACGGTACGCCGGGTGACGTCGATCCCCTCGGACTGCAGTTTGGCTGTGATCTGCTCGTCCGTTAAGGGATGTGAGGCGTCTTCTTCCCCGATCATTTTTTTTACGCGGCGTTTCAGAATCAGGAGCGGTGTCACGCTTCCCAGAGAGCCTTGCACAGCTTCGGAGAAAAAGTAGCGCAGTTCAAAGACTCCCTGCGGCGTATGGGCGTATTTGTTGGCCACGGCGCGACTCACCGTCGAGGGGTGAACACCGATTTCCTCCGCCACTTCCTTGATCATCATCGGCTTCAAGTAATCGATGCCGCCCTCCAGAAACTCGCCTTGACGGCGAATGATGGTTTGACACACGCGGAGAATGGTCTGCTTACGCTGCTCGATGTTTTTTATCAATTGTAGAGCGGAAGCATAACGTTCCTTGACGTAATTCCGCACATCTTTATTCGGCTCCTGATCACGGTCGATCATGCGCTTGTACTCTCCGTTCAGCCGGAGCTGCGGAACTTCATCATCGTTCAACGTAATGAGATAATCGTCGCCATCTTTTGAGATATAGACGTCGGGCTCCACTTGACGTGGACCGCTATTCGAATAGCGCAGCCCAGGAGCAGGATCGAGTTGCCGAATGGCCGCTAGCGCGATGTGGATATGCTCTAGCGGACGCCCCAAAGCCTTGGCCAATGGGGCGATCTGCCTTGTTTCTAGCAGCCGAAGACAGTCGTGAACAATCTTCCAGGCGACACTTCCGCAAGCATTTCGCGCTTCCAGTTGCAGCAACAAACACTCGGGCAGGTTGGAAGCGGCAACGCCGGTTGGGTCCAAGGATTGCACAGCTCCGAGGCCCGCGCGCATATCTTCGAGACATAATCTTTCGGCGACCGCAATCTCCTCCAACGGAGTCATGAGGTAACCGGTCTCATCCAAATTGCCGATAATGCTATTGGCCGCTTGCCGTACGCGATCGGTTAAAACTAGAACGCTAAGCTGCGTTAGCAGGTGATCGTTTAAGGTCACCGGCGCCGAAAGAAAGGTCTCGAAAGATGGTTTCTCCACCGATTCAGAGGCCGGACTTTTGAATCCAGGATCCAGATAATCGTCGAAGAAGCTGCCGAAGTCGATCTCTTCGAATGGGTCTGTCTCGACCTTCACCGGCTCATCGGCAACCGAATTGGTGGCAGCTTCCTCGCTGGAAACTTCGTACGCCTGTGAGAGTTCCTGCCCTTCCACTTTCTCCAAGAGGGCGTTGTCGGTCGGCTCGGCATTGCGTTCTCGCTCCAACAGCGATTGCACCTCACCCGGCGTCAACTCATCACTCGCTTCCGCCGCTTCTTCTAAAACAGGGTTCTCGGCAATCTCATTTACGATCATGTCCTTCAGCTCAAGCCTGTTGAGCGCAAGGACAGTCACCATCTGAACAAGTCCGGGCGTGAGAATTTGCTTTTGCTGGACTCCGAGATGTAGCCGTTGCGAAAGCGAACTCATTTTGCTTCAGTGTAGCACCGCCACAGGCGGTTGCCATCCAGTGAAAAAGTGTAATTTTTCAATGATTTCTCGCAAAAAATCTTCACCGCACCCGCGCGGAACGATTCTTCGGAGAAGGCGTTATGTTCCAGTCAAACCCGGCGGAAAGTAGAAATTGTCTCCCAAATAAATGCGTTTCACTTCGGGATCGTTTCCCAGAGACTCGGGTGAACCCGCTCGGAAAATTCGGCCGCTACTGATGATATAAGCGCGGTCGGTCACCGCCAACGTCTCACGAACATTATGGTCGGTAATCAGTATTCCGATGCCCTTTTCTTTCAGGTCGCCGATGATGCGCTGTAACTCCAAAACCTGAATAGGGTCAATTCCGGAGAACGGTTCATCCAGCAAAATAAAATCGGGCTGCAGCACGAGGGATCTGGCGATCTCGCAACGCCGTCGCTCACCGCCGGAGAGCATATAGCCCTTGCTATGGCGGACGGTTTCAAGCCCCAAGTCGGAGATCAGATTCTTCATCCGATCGCGGCGTTCTTGTCCGCTAATCGGCAGGGTCTGCAAGATCGCCATCAAATTGTCTTCCACGCTCAATTTACGGAACACGGAAGGCTCTTGCGGCAAATAGCTGACGCCGCGCCTCGCTCTCAGATACATGGGCAACTGCGTGACTGGCTGCTGATCCAACAAGACCTGGCCGGAGTCAGGGCTGATCAATCCGACAATCATGTAAAACGAAGTGGTTTTGCCTGCTCCGTTTGGGCCTAATAACCCGACGACTTCGCCTTGTTCGACGCGAACCGAGACATTGTCGACAACGCGCCGGCCGTTGTAAGACTTGGCAATTTCAACGGTTTGCAACGTTCTGATTTTCTTGGGAGGGAGCCCGTCCTTTTTTGTTTTCAGCAATGTCGTTCGTCCAGGACAGCTATGTCTTATGATACGCGTTAAGTGGAGGTTCCAGTTTCAATCGGTCGCGAATCCAAATGGTTTCTCCGCACGCTAGTTATTTTTACTATTTTCTTCGCGTGTTTGCGGCTTTGCCACTCCACTCTCCTATGGGCAGATGAAGATTATCATATTGCCGCGGCAATCGACATTCTTCACGGCAAGATTCCTTATCGCGACTTCTGGTACGACAAACCTCCCCTGAATGCGGCGTTTTATTTGCTGGTGGGCGGGCATGCCGGCGCGGCTCTGCGCCTGCTGGACGCGGCCTATATTCTGCTGGCCTGCTACTTGGTTTACCGCATCGCGCACGGGTGGTGGGGCATAAAGGAAGGTTATGTCGCGGCGTTCCTGTTTGCCTTTTTCACAACGTTCTATCTGCCTTCAGCCGTGATTCCATTTGCCGCCGATGCGTTGATGATTGTGCCGCACTTAGCCGCTGTCTACTATGCACAACGGCGACGTCCACTGCAATCGGGGATTTTCGCCGGTGTCGGTTTTCTCTTCAATCCAAAAGCATTATTTGTGCTTGCGGCTTGTGCCGCGTTTCTTATGGCAGAACTGCCGCTGCTGATCGTCGGGTTTGCTATTCCCCTTGTTGTTGGATTATCGGCAGCTCTCGTGTCGGGAGCATGGTCCGGTTACCGTGAACAAGTCTGGCAATGGGGTCTTCTCTATGCCAAGAACTCTCCCGTCACGCATCCTTTACTCACGGGTGTTTCACGTACTTTAAACTGGCTGGGATTTCATGCGGCACTAGCTGCGGGAACGGTATTTGCGTTTTCCAAAATCGCTACCAACGACAGCATAAAACTAGGCGCGTGGATTGCCTTTTCGTTCGCCGCGGTGTGCCTTGGAACGCGCTTTGCCCCACACTACTTTCTACAGCTTCTGCCGCCGTTAGTGGTGGCTGCGTCGCGCGGGATTGTGCTCGGATTGCGCCTTCATCCTAAAGTAACTGCTCCTTCGATAGCCCTGCTGCTACTGATTCCTTTTATTCGTTTCGGTCCGCGTTATATCACGCTCGCAATCGATGAATCGACCGATCGTGAACCGCGCTGGTCCGACGTGGTCATGGATGTGGATAGCCAACGTGCTGCTGCGAAAGTCCTCGCGTTGGCTCATCCTGGCGATACGCTTTTCGTATGGGGCTACCGGCCGGATCTGTACGTTTATACGCGTATGATCTCCGATAGCCGCTTCTGGGATTCACAACCACTCACCGGTGTTCCCGCCGACCGTCATCTTTCCGCCACCGATGCAATTTACAGCAGACCCGCGGCTAAGAACAGGATGGAACTCGCCCGTTCGCATCCTGAATTCATCGTGGACGGCCTTTCGCTTCTGAATCCAAAGCTTGCTCCCACGGCGTACCCGGAACTGCGTCCGTGGCTGAAAAGCTATCTCCTCGTTGCGCGAACGAAACTCTGTCTTATTTACAAAAGGAACCATCCGCCAACACGCCAGTGAGAGAAATCCTGTGCCTACTTCTTCTTCATCTGCGTAAACGCAAGGGATTTCTTTTGCCCCTCGGCAATTAAGCGATCCTCATCGCTGAAGTAAGTAAGCTGCCGGGCCTTGATGACGCCTTTGTAACTATCCACCACCTGCGGATGGCCGCCATTCAGAACGACCTTGCTGTCTTCGGGATAATACTCGCAATGCTCGGCGGTTCCGGTGCGCGTTCTGTTATTGACTGTGACCTGCACCACCTTTACATCCCCTTCAGCGACCGCATGGTCGAGCGAGGAACCGCCATGGTCGTCTTTCGGCGAAAGAAAAGCGCGCAGCTCTTTCGAATCCACCGTCGTCTTCTCTCTTACCAGCTTCACGCCTCCGGTGTAGTCGGCAACTCTCAAATCATCGCGATACAGCAACTCGGGCGCATGTACAATCGTGAAAATAGGGATGCTGGTCTGCAATCCAGCCGGTTGCGATGCTTTGCCGCCACTTGTGGAGCTCGCCGGGGACGACTTATGATCGACTAAGTCGCTAACGACATCCCCCACGGCATGTAAGGTTTGCTCATCGCGATCAATGTCGATCTTGGTGGCTGAAATACGATTTGCCCCTTGCCAAAGAACCGCATGTCCCTCATAGAATACTTGGGAATTGTCCTGGCGGGTTTGCATTTTGTCGGCCTTTGCCTGCATGGTCTGGGTCTCATCCAGCATCGATGTGCCGGGCTTCTGATTTTTATCAGGATCGTGCGTGGAAACCACTTTGCCGGAAGCATCCATGTCGCCGTTTTCCTGATTCATGACAATGACACGCGCCATGGTTGAGCCCGTGTCGTCCGACACCTGCGCATTGCCGGTCAGAGTAATGCGGTTGATCTCCTGTTGCAGACAGGCTTGTTCCGCATGGGCCTGCCGTACGCCTTCCCGATAGCGAAAGTTTCCGGTTTGGTCAATGGTGTCGATCTCATTCGAATTGGCTTTGAAGGTCGCCACCATTTGCTTGCTCCAGGTCAACGCCGGCGACGGAGGCACGGCTTTCCCGTTCTTCTTCCGCGCTGCTTTTACCGCATCGGCGGACTTTTCGGTGTGCGTTGCCACATCCCAAGCCAGGAACCGGTCGACATAGCTTCCCTCTCCGTAAAGAATGCGCAGGTGCGAGGCGTTTAAAACTCGGTGGGATTGATCGCGGCGGTTCGGCTGAAACTCGAGTTCGCCGTCCGTAGGCGTGCGAATCTCCTGGATATCTTTTCCGTCGGGCTTCATTACCAGCTCAATATGCTCGCTACGTAGGATACGCGTTTCCGGCAGCAGCACTCCGGGCTGGGGCAGCGGCTTCGATTCCGCCCTTGCATGGCCATCCGCCATCACCAAATGCAACACGCTATCGTTGCGCACCGTTCCGTTCGGCTGGGGCTCCTGTTCGACCGCGAAGCGTAGATCGGCATGGCTACCGGTCACCGTCGTATGCGCTCCGCCGTTTTGCGAAACAATTTTCGCGTGGTTATCGCCGATGATGTTGACCAGCGTTCCGTTCTCATCAAACAACCCGGTCATCTTGTCCGCCGAATAGTTTACCCGGCGTCCCTCCCGATTATCTGTCCCGAACGCATGGTCCGACTCCACCTGGTGAAGCGCTCCGTCCACCAATGTCACTACCGAATTCTTTCCGTGGATCGTTGTTGTTTGTCGCCGCAGCTTCGACCAGGGCGAAAGAAAAATTTTCTGCTCTTTTTCCTTGTAAACCAAATCGCCCGCTTCCACGTGCAGCTTGTTTTCCGGCGGACCATCGCCGACCCAATTCAGAGATACCTGCGATTTCAAATGCAGAGCATGTGTGTTCGGGTTGTACTCCAGACCGACGCCCTTGCCATCACCTGCTGAAAAATGGAACGTAGCCGGCTGATCGGTAGTGGCGATTCCGGTTTTCGTTTGATAGGTAATGCCGGATGTTTCCACGTGAACCCGGTTTGCGACCAATTTGCTGTTTTCCGCGTCCTGCCCGGCAGGCACATTCATGATGATGGAGACTGGGTCTTGCGACTTCATGACGCCTGAGCCTTCGTCGAACAAGGCTTTGTTGGTAGTGACAAAAGTGTAAGAAGCGCCGTCCTTGGCATAGAGGCGCAGGACCATGCCTCGAAGCTCAAACGTATAGGGATCTTTCACGATCTGCGCCGATTTCGCCGTTACTCTTGTAATGGGCCGGTTTGTCTGGGGATCGTCTTTGCTGTAGTGCCAGCCCTTATTGGCCAGGGCTTCCAACGCGGCATCGATTTCGGGAGCGGGAATGGCTTTTCGCTTGGCATCGGCGTCGAGCCCTAGCTTATAGGTGTAGCCGACGACGATGGCGATGAGAATTGCGGCCAAGGCGAGAAAAACGGAAATGCGCCGCATAGCTAGAAGAACAACAAACTGCCTTCAGAATAACAAGCCGCTAGGCTACCGAACGATGATTCTCCGCTACATTCGAGAACCGCAACGTTCTGAGTCCAAATCGCGGAATACGGATTCGAACTCGTTGCTGACCGTGTGCCGCGGACGAGACTTTCAGGCGTTGGCTTACGCGCCCGTCGAGCTCCACAACCTCGACCGATTGAGGTCGCATGTCGAAGATGATCTCATGCTGTTCGCCTTCGCCTTCCGCGTTGAAGAAGCGAGCCAGGAGGTCGCGGCCATGAACAGTCATTGCCGTCAATTGAATACCCGGAGTGCTCGCGCGTAACAGGGATTGGCTCGATACGCTTTGCTTTTTCGTCTGAGCGGAGGATAAGCGTGAAAGCAATGGCTCCGCCCACTCCGCCGTCTCGCGCCAAAGCCCTGCTCGGTCCCAGATCTCCGCATGTGGAACCAGAGCATACTTCATCTCCTGCAAGCCGTTTAGCGGGCACTTGCCCCACCAGAAGCCACCGTCCCAGCCCCAACCCATGACTAACGAGAGGGGATGCTCCTTCCCTTCTGCATAGCTCGTCGTGTGATCGGTCAGCAACGCCAGACCCACATTCTGGGCTCGATCCACTACATCCACCCAGTTCAGGACGATGTTGTGTTTGATGGTGTCCCATCGATTGAAAAAAGTGTCGACGTTCGCGCTGCGGCAGACATCGAAACCGGAGTTCTTGTAGATATTCTGCTGCTCAAAGGAGACCGGAAATAAGGCAAGTAATTTATAGCGATCGTCATACTCGGAGCGCCGCCGGCCGGTCATCCGTTCCGCAGGCTTTATCTCCCAAGGGTCGCCGATCCAGGTATCTTTTTCAAAACGGAACTGGGTATGAAAATCGATCCTGCGTTCGCCTTGGATCACGCTGATCGTCGTTTGAAAAGGCACTGAGGAGACACGACCCGTTACGGAAACGGCAGCGCGGACGGGTCCACTTTCAATTACTTGCATAGTAGCGGCGTTATCCGCGCTGCTTCGCCATGCCTGTTCTTCGATAAAGTAACCGCGAAACTCATGAAACGACCGATCCCCGGAGACGCAGAATTCTTTATCTAGCTGTTTGACGAAGAGGGACGAGATCGTTCCTCCACGGGACGGATCGAGGCGGATTCGATAGAGATCGGTTTCCATGGTCACCATGCCGTCTGCCGCAGTGGTGACAGTGGCGCCGGCCGATGCTGGTCCGTCGGCTTTCTCGGAGAGGGTTTCGACCGTGTACATCGCGTGGCCCACAGCCGGGATATTGTCGCGGAAGAACAGGCGGCCGGCTCCGATACTCTCGCCGCTTCCCAACTCCAGATTCTGCCTGTTTCGGCGGACCCGGTCGGTTTTATCCGTCACGTACTTTCGGGTAATTTCAAATTGGCTGGGAACGATGTTTCCCGTGCCGTCGAGCACACGCACCGATTTTGTTCCGGTATCGGTGGGGAGCTCCACTTCGATGAGGTTCCGGCGATCATGCGCCAACGTGTTGAAGACGTGAAGTGAACTCTTGTTTCCGATTGCACGATTCGTCGACGAAAGGTTGCCGGCGAGCTTGTCCAGGGAACGGTCGATCACTTCCGTACAAGTCGCTTCTGCATCCCATGTTTGGGCCGCGGACTGAAAGGCCCAGGCATTCCGGCCGGTTCGCGTGGTTGCGGTAATCCAGACATCATGATGCTGCGTCCATAGCGTTTTGTCCGAAGCCTGCTGGAGATGGTCTGCCGGATAGGTCAATTTGCAACGGACCGCCGCTACAGAGGCGATCTTCTCCGCGGCAATCAAACGATTTTCAGCGGACCGCACCTGGCGGGCAATTGTCTGAAGAGTCTTTTCGCCCCAAGGGAGAGCACAGCGAATATCCTCCATGCTGAAATGCCAGTCGCGCAGTGTTTTTCCAGCCACGGACTGCATGTATTCGCGCCAAGTAACGTAGCGCAGGTAGTCGCCTTGTGCCGCCGGACGGGCGGCCCAACCAAGATCTTGGAAGCTCATACCGGCCGGATGTGCGATCCCTTCGGCGATGCACTTTTCAGCGAAGACGCGTGAACCGGTTTGCGCTTCGGTGCGCCAGGTATCGAGAAGCTCCTCACAGGCATAACGAGGAACGGCACGGATGGATGTACCGTCGGGTCCGATCCAATTGACGGTTTCCGCGTCCAGTCCGGCGGTATAACCGCCCCAGGCAGTACTTGGATTTTTTAGAATGGCCGCTTTGAAGCCGAGAGAGATTAGGATCTGGGGAAGACAACTTGCCCAACAAGGTTCCTGTACAGCGTAGGTGTCTACTGGAAGCCCTGGGAAATTGGCTCGAATGACTTCGAGACCTCGCACGAGTTGCCGTATGTTGCTCTCGCCGCTTACTGCCCAGCCATATGGCTGGCAAAAGGTACCGCCGACCATCTCCAGCCGGGCAGAGTCGGGCGGTTGACTGAGATATCTTTTGATCTCTTCGTAGGACTCAGGGTCGCGCTCTGCAACGCGGCTCCAGGATTCAGCTTCGATCTCGAGACAAAGCTTCCATGCCGACGTAGAGTGCAATCGATTGACGATGTCGCGCCACGCCCCTGCCGGCATGTGTCCGCGCACTCCGCCGTGATAGCCGTCCACAAAATAAAGAAGCACCTCGTTTTCCTGTGCGGCTGCCGACCGCAAGACAGGAAAAATGATGAAAGCCGATTTGGCAAAGTCTCTTCTGTTCATGCTCAAAATGAATACCGTAACGCGAACTGTATCTGGCGGTTTGTATGGAAGCCTTCCACGGTGCTGACAGTGCTGGTGGTCTGGCCGAAGAACGGCAAGTTATTCAAGGCAGCGCTTGGATTACTGAATTGCGGGTGATTGAAAATGTTGAACAGTTCGGCACGGAACTGGATTTGCTGGCGTTCGGTAAGCGAAAAGTCTTTGAAAAAGGAAGTGTTGAAGTTTACAGCGCCAGGGCCGTAGAAAACATTTCTACCCAGCGTGCCATAGTGGCCCACCGGTCTGGCAAAGGCAGCGAGGTTCAATTGATTGCTCGGAACATCCGGGTTCGCCGGCGTAGTGGGGACGCCGGGAAGCAGGTCGGCACGCCCAGTTGACTGGCCAACGCGAAGCGGGTCGCATCCGCAGGAAACGCTGTAGGGGAAACCACTTCGGATATTGGCAATGACGTTGACCTGCCAACCGGCTCCGATCACTTTCGGAATATGGGGCGCGTTCGGGATACTGTAGCTGCCATCGAATTCCAGATTGTGACGAACGTCGAAATCCGAGCTGGCGTAGTCCAGCATGGCATTGTGATCGTCCTGGTAGGAGCCGAAGACGCTGGGCGCATCGTCCAGAGAATGCGATAACGTGTAGTTCGCATTGAACGATAGGCCGTGATTGAATCGCTTATGAAAAATCAACTGCAGCGCATGATAGTTGGAGACCATGCCGGTGACGTTGAAGTTGATGTTTCCGTATTGCGGGAAAGGACGTCCGGTCCCGCCAGGAAAAAGTCGATTCTGATTGATGCCCCCAATCAGATGAAGGCCACGAATACCGTTGTAGCCGACCTGGACCATCGCGCTCCCACCGAGCGCCTGCTGGATATTGAAGTTCCACTTTGCGGAGTAGGGCTCCTGATAATTTTTCACAATCGCCGAGAAATTGCGTGTCGGAAGGCGAAAACTATCCAGATTCGGGAACGGTAATCCGATTAAGCCGGGCACCTGCACGTTATTGACGGACGCGCTGAAGCCAAAGCCAGTGAGATTCGACGGAAGATTCTGCGCCAGATTGCCGCCGTTCAGATCGGAGAAAAAGATGCCGAAACCGGCGCGAAACACGGTCTTAGCGGAGGCGAAAGGAGTGTAAGCGATGCCGAAGCGCGGCGCGAAATTCAGGGTTGGCGCATTGAGAACGGAGCTTCCTTCCGGATCGAGCTTGCCTGTGACAAGATCGAAATTCGTAATGCGGTCGTGGCTTTCCGTCGGAGCGGTGTCGTACTGGTAGCGAAGCCCCATATTGATGCTCAGCTTATGATTTACCTGAAAGTTGTCCTGAATGAAAAACTGGTAGTAGGTATTGCGAATGCCGATCTCCGGGAAGCCGAGGGTGCCGACCGAGTAAGCGCGATTTACTAAAGCATCGGAAAAATTCAAGAAGCTCACGGTCTGCTGATAGCCGAGCGCTTTATTGGGCTGGTTGTGGATAATCTGGCCACCCATCTTCACCTGATGACGGCCGAATATCCAGGTCAGATTGTCCAGCCACGTAATGGAATTATTCGCCACGTGCAGATTGAACAGGCCGGGGCCTACACCTGCTCCGGCGCCAAAATTCACGATCGGCGAGTTCAGTACGACCGGATCGTTAGAAGCAAGCGGGTCGACGTGGAAGCGGTTGTAGTAAACATTCGCTTCGTTCACGATGGTGGGACTGATAATGCGGGTGTAGCCGATCATGCCGAGCTGCATCAACCCAGGGGCTGTCTGGACCTGCCCGGTTGCCACACCGGTATAAGTTTGCGTTAAATTTTGGTTGACATTGTAGCGGGCCGTGAAGTGGTCGAGGGGTGTCGGCTGCCAGTCGCCTTTGATGATTCCGGTATTTTCCGTCAGCGGGTTGGACACCGGCAAGGTGTACTGAGCAAAGCGTGGATCTTTACCGGAAATCGGACCGTTCGGCAAAGGTAGTGTGCTGAATGCGTCTTGAATAACGGGTACGGCGGTCAAGCGAGCGGCGGCGGTGGGAACTTGCGCGACAAGAATGTTGCCGCTACGCTGGCGGACGCCTTCATAATCGGTAAAGAAAAATAGCTTGTTGTGAATGATGGGTCCGCCCAGTGTTCCTCCGAACTGGTTGAGGCGGTAAGCCGGCTTGAACCTGGGCGCGGGATTGAAGTAGTCGCGGGCGTCCAATTTGTCGTTGCGAAAGTACTCGAAAAGAGTGCCATGCCAATCGTTGGTACCGGACTTCGTGATGAGGTTAATGACGCCGCCCTGCGTTTGTCCGTATTCAGCAGAGTAGGAATCGGTATAGACGCGGAACTCTTGCACCGCATCGGCGCTGACGCGCGAAACCCGGCCGGCGCTCGATCCATAGGTATTGTTCATGTCGTCGTAGTCGACGCGGCTTGCGTCGCCGCCGTCCATCAGGAAGTGCAATCCTCCTTCGTTGCTGGAAGCCCCCTTACCGCCAACGCTCCTCTGGTTGGAGGATCCGTTCAGCTCGACCCCGGGAACCAGGGCGAGCAACGAAGTAACGCTTCGCCCGTTGATCGGTAAATTGTGGACCTGCTGTTCGGTCACGGTGCCGCCTAGGGTGGTGGAAGCTGTATCGACCAACGGTGCTGCGTCGCTGACGGCAATCGTCTGCTGCACTTCTCCAGGCTGGAGGGTGACGGGAAGGCGCATCCGGTCCGATACGCGCAAGGTGAGATCCGAGAGGATCTTGTTTCCAAATCCTTTCGCCGCCACCGTGACACGGTAGTGACCGATCGCCAGAGGCACGGAGGTAAAGTTGCCATGCGAGTCGGTGGCCAGAGTTTGGGTGAGGTTTGTGCCTTGGTTCACGATGGTGACTTGAGCATCAGGAATAGAGCCGCCGGAAGAATCCGTGACGTTACCGAGAATGGTTCCGGTATCGGTCTGGCCTAAACAAAACGTTGCTGCCGTCAGCAGCAAAGAAACGAACAGCACTCCGCGCATGGGGCGCTCCTTTCCTAGGCACACTTCAAGGTTGTGCCGCGCCGGCTGCCACGCTGTTGCAATGCCGTGGTACCGGTTCCACTTTTCGATGTAATTACATTATCAGGTAATTGTCAAGAATAATTTTCGATAATCTTTTTTCAAACGTGCAAAGTGCGACTGTCGACGATGCAACTGCTTTTGCTGATCCGATGCCTGCCCCAAGCTTTGCCCCGGCCAATACTTTCAAAGTGCAGGCTTTACTATCAATTCCGGTCTGTAAAGACGCATGTCCCGCATGATCTCTGGCTCTTGAGTGGAATTACAGGCATATGTTAGAGCGAAATTTCCTCCGGATTCCAGCTCCGGATGTTCTTTAGCGGCGTAACAGAAAACGTTGGGCGTATAACTTGGATCCGAACGCTGCATTTCGGGGTAAGCAAATAAAGGGTGCGCTTCTGTCCAGGGACGATCGAATCTTCCCGCGGTGCTGTAGGAAGCAGTGGTCGACAGAAAGCCAGGTGTCGGGTAGATTGCAACCCACCGATACAAGTCCGGATGGTAAACGACACTCATTTCTGTAATATTGCCGTCGATGAGCTTCAAAGCACCGGGCGGAGATGAGTCCAGGCGCCAAGAGTGCCATTTTGAAGTAGTGTCCAAATACTCCCAGCGGGTGGACGAACCGGCCGAAGAAAGAGCGGCGAGCGGCAGACGCAGCAAGCCGATAAAAGGGGTTTTAGCCGACCGGCGAAACAATGTGAACACATAGGTGTAGTCAGGCGAAAGCACCTCCTTCGAAGCGATAGTGGCCGCTGGGAGCGGCAACAAAGTAGCCGCGATACCAGGAACTACCGCATTCCCGGTCGTTATTGTCTGCGATGAGATTTTCCAATCGGCAGGAGATGCGTTGTAATTAGCAACGGTCGCCAGGACAACACCGCTGTAATCGAAGCCGAAAGCTCCGCCGTTTCCCACTTTGTGCATATGCTCCCAAAAAATGTAGAGCTTGCTCCTGTAAACAAAGCCATCCAGAGGCCAGTAATAATCGGAATTCGCAGTCCGAAAGAATGACTTGGGATGCGGCGTGTACATGCCCGACCACCAATACTGGATACTGCAGCCGCCGTGGCATTTGCGAATAGCAACGGAGTTGTGGATCATTGCCGACGATTGCCGGCGATCGGTGGCACCTTGTTTCCCAACGAAGGTATCGCCGAAGAGCCAAAGGGTTGAAGTCGAATCGAGTGGCACCGAATAAGCCGAGTCACCGCCAAGCCAGCCTTGACTGTAAGGGAAAAAACGGTCGTCGGTTTCGGAGGTGAAAGTGCACAACACGGATACCGCGATACCGCTGAAGATAATGAAGAGACAAAGCGAGCCGAGGCTTATAGGGAATCTTCTGAGCTTATACGTTCCCCATGCCATCACTCACTTCAGCCCCTGCACATGGTCGCCAAGGAAACGCCAGATCTCGCTGTACGCGTGCTCGGTTTGTTCATCGTTGAAACTGCCATGAACGCCTCCGGCAATTGTGACGAGTTGGTTAGGAACCTTCACCTTATCGAGCGACTGATGAAGACGAACCGCTTGCGAGTAAGGCACCGTGGGATCGTGATCGCCGTGAATGGTGATGATCGGCGGCAAGCCGGAACGCACGTATGTGAGAGGCGACAGGCGGTGCGCCAATTCAACACTGTTGGGCTGTCCTCCCAACCAAGCCACAGCATAGGTTTTTCTGTTCTTGCCGCTCAGCAAATCTGCCACATCGGTGATGCCGTACCAATTTACAATAGCGGCCACATGAAGCGGCTCGTCTCCAGAGGCCGTATCGGCGGGACAGTTGTCATCGAAGCCGGCATCGGACGTCAACATCCCGGTCGTCAGTGCGAGGTGTCCTCCCGCGGAATGTCCCGTTAGAACCAGTCTGTCGGTGTCGAAGTGGTATTTTCCGGCATTCTTAAAGACCCATCGAAGCGCGCATCGGCTGTCCTGCACGGCTGCCGGAGCAAGCGACTGCCCGGCCATCCTGTATTCGACGTTCACGGCGTTCCAGCCCTTTTGCAAATAGGGCGTCAGGAGCGTGTCGGCTCCCGCTTTAGCGCCGAAAACCCAGCCTCCCCCGTGAATATAGATCACTGTGGGCACCGGCTGCTTGGTGTTTTGCCTCTCCCACACGTCCAAACGTAACGGGATGTTGTTCGCCGTGCCGTATACGATGTCCGGATGAAATGAGTAATGATTGGCGAAAAGCGCAGCCCAGCGCGCGGCATTTGATTCCTGCCCGGCGAGCGTGCCGACTGCAATGACAGCCATGGCGAATAGTTTTATGAGGTACAGATTGTTGCGCAGGTTGCTTCTTTTCATATTGAGAATTTGTGGATTAGAGTCTCTGGGAAACGGCCATAGCCGATCGTTTATGGAACCGATTCCACCCTGAACACTGATCGTATACCTTCTCGATTCGAGTAGTTTCGAAAGCGCGTTCAATGAAGCGCTAGGCTTGGCAACCGCATGAGTTTCGCAGCACGAGGGTGGTGCTTAGCGTTATGATCTTTGATTGCCCCGCCGTTTGGACGGGACCTCTTTGCAACTCGCGAAACAAGAGATCTGCTGCCTGTTCACCAATGGCTTCCACAGGCTGTTTTACTACGCTGACGGCAGGCCGAAGCGTACATGCTAGATCAAAGTCGTCGAAGCCAATCAAAGCGACGTCTTCAGGGATTCGCAAGCCTAACTCTTGAATAGCCTGGAATGCGTAGATGGTGATGAGATTTCTGACGGCAAAAATAGCACGCACGGGTTTGTTCCGTAGAAGCTCGGAGCGCAGAGTCTCTTGCACTGCGGCGTAGTCGTTCGCGGAGTCTCTGATTTCACATCTCAACCCAGCCTTCAGCATGGCTTCTTTGTAGCCTTTCTGCCGCTCCCGAATGGACTGAAGGCGAGCGTCGCCTCCCAAGCAGAGTATCCGCCGATGCCCATGCTCAAGCAGGTGTTGCGTGGCGGCCATTGCTCCACGATAGTTGTCGCAAACTACGCTACGGATAGGAGACTTCCGAAGCGGATGGTTAAATGCGACAACGGGAATCTTAATCCGGTCGATAACGGCAGACAACTCTCGGCTTAGGCGGCCGGATGGCGCCAGTAAAATTCCGTCGACGCGATGCCGGAATAAGGCACAGATCTCGTCGATCTCCGCCCGAGAGTCCCACTCCGTGGCCGCTATCATCAATAAATGTTCGTGAGAGCGCACCACCCCTTGAATAGCTTCCGCGCAACTGGCAAAGAACGGATCGGCTATGCGCGGGAGAACTAATCCTACCGTTTTTGTTATTTCACCCTTCAGGCTTCTAGCCGCTTGGCTCGGCTGAAAATTCAGTTCTCGAATCGCTTTATTCACCCGCTCCAACGTTGCGGGACTCACTTTTCGCGCACCGTTGATTACCCGAGAAACAGTGGCCTTGCCAACACCGGCCTTTTCGGCCACATCAGCGAGGGTCGCATGACGACGAAGTTGTTTCATTGAAGAGAGAAGTTGGGGCACCGCTGCTGAAGTACGCCCTTAAACAAAGTGTAAACAGAAGAAGGATCCGCTGTAGCCGTCGGGATAGTGGCTGCCCTTTTCAAGCATGATGAAAAGGCGAACAAAAAATCTGAGTACCGCATTATAATAGCTGAGAGTGCCACGCCTGTAACTCTATTGTTTTCAGTTAATTAAAATTTTTTCTTGTCACTCGATGCGCGAGTGTGCTAAAACTTGCAGTGGGCAGTCAATCGAAATCGACCGGCCCGAAATCCAAAAGATCGATTTAATTTTAAGTAGTACAACTCATTGGAGGTTTTGAGTATGGATATTCGTCCGCTTCACGACCGCGTAGTGGTCAAACGGATCGAAAATAACGAGACTATGCGTGGTGGTCTCTACATTCCGGATTCCGCAAAAGAAAAGCCGCAAGAAGGCGAAGTCGTTGCCGTCGGTAAAGGCAAGCGCGCTGACGATGGAAAGCTGCTGACACCCGATGTACAAGTCGGGGATCGCATTCTTTTCGGCAAATATTCTGGTAGCGATATCAGCATTGATGGCACGGAGTTTCTCATTATGCGCGAGGACGAGATCCTCGGTGTTTTGAGTAACGGCGCCAGCTCTGCAAAGGCATAGGAAGGAGTTTCATAAAAAATGGCTGCAAAACAGATTGTTTACAGTGAAAATTCGCGTCAGGCGATTCTTCGAGGCGTAAATCAGCTTGCTGATGCCGTGAAGGTGACGCTCGGCCCCAAAGGTCGCAACGTAGTATTAGAGAAAAAATTCGGTGGCCCCACCATCACCAAAGACGGTGTGACGGTTGCGAAGGAAATCGAGTTGAGGGATCCGCTCGAAAATATGGGTGCGCAGATGGTGCGCGAGGTTGCATCGAAGACCTCCGACATCGCCGGCGACGGCACCACCACCGCAACTATTTTGGCTCAGGCGATCTTCCGCGAAGGCGTGAAGCATGTTGCCGCGGGAGCCAACCCGATGGCGCTGAAGCGCGGTATCGAAAAGGCGGTCGAGGCGGTTGTCGAGGAAGTAAAGAAGTTTTCCAAACCCGTGTCAGGCGATGCCATTGCCCAGGTAGGAACGATCTCCGCTAACGGCGACGCCACCATCGGCAACATCATTGCCGAGTCGATGCAGAAGGTCGGCAAAGATGGCGTGATCACGGTGGAAGAGTCGAAAACGATGGTAACCGAGTTGCAGACCGTCGACGGTATGCAGTTCGATCGTGGTTATCTTTCTCCGTACTTCATTAGCGATCCGGATCGCATGGAAGTCGTTCTTGAGGATCCATACATTTTGATCCACGAGAAGAAGATCAGCAACATGAAGGATCTGCTGCCTTTGTTGGAGCAGATTGCACGTTCCGGTAAGCCGCTACTCATCATCGCCGAAGAGGTGGAAGGTGAAGCGCTGGCAACTCTCGTGGTCAACAAGCTGCGTGGCACGTTGAACGCCTGCGCCGTCAAGGCACCTGGCTTTGGCGATCGTCGCAAGGCCATGTTGGAAGACATTGCCGTCCTCACCGGTGGCAAGGCTCTCATGGAAGAGACTGGAATCAAGCTGGAAGGTGTTCGCCTGGAAGACCTCGGCCGCGCCAAGCGCGTTACCGTAGACAAGGACAACACCACGCTTGTCGATGGCTCTGGCGAGCAGAAGAACATCGAAGGTCGTATTAAGCAACTCCGCGCACAGATCGACGAGACCACTTCGGACTACGATCGCGAAAAGCTGCAGGAGCGCTTGGCGAAGCTAGCCGGTGGTGTAGCCGTGATCAAAGTCGGCGCCGCTACGGAAACCGAAATGAAGGAAAAGAAGGCCCGTGTCGAGGACGCTCTGCATGCGACGCGCGCAGCCGTCGAAGAGGGGATCGTTCCGGGCGGTGGAATCGCACTGCTCAGGGCTGGCAGGGCTCTCAGCAACCTGAAGGCGGAAGGCGATGAGCAGATCGGCATCGACATTATTCGCCGTGCGACGGAAGAGCCGGTTCGCCAAATTTCCGGCAATGCCGGTTTCGAAGGCGCGATCATCATCGAGAAGATCCGTGCGAACAACGAACCCAACTTTGGCTTCAACGCTGCTTCCGGGCAGTACGAAGACCTGGTGAAGGCTGGCGTCATCGATCCGACCAAGGTGACTCGCTCGGCTCTGCAGCACGCTTCTTCCATCAGCAGCTTGATGCTGACTACCGAAGCCATGATCTGCGAAGTGCCGGAGAAGAAGTCCGCCGCCCCGGCAATGCCCGGTGGCCACGGTGGCCCTGACATGGATTATTAATCCATATCGCTATCCCGATAAAAGAAGGCCCGCCAGGACAAACCTAGCGGGCCTTCTTTTTGGTTGTTGCTTTTTTGGCAGTCGACTTCTCAGTAGAAGTCTTCTTTGCTGTTTTTGATTTTGATGGAGCGGGAGGAATGTCGGCGCCCGATTTGCGCGCCTCGCTTAACCCGATGGCAATAGCTTGCTTCGGATTTCTGACTGTTCCTGCTTTCCCGCCCGGTCCCGACTTCAGTTCATGATGTTTGAACTCATCCATCACCTTCGCCATCTTCTTCTTTACAATCCGTTTGGACTTGGGATCCGATCCCGAAGATGATTTCTTTGAACCAGCTTTTTTCGTAGCCATGAAGTTCGCTGTTCGTTCTGAAGTCTATGCTCGGAAGCAGCCGCTACTTCTTTGTGGCGGTTTTCTTAGCTACCGTTTTTTTCATCGGCATGGTCTTCTTTGCGGCCGTCGCTTTCTTGGCCGGCATCGCTTTCTTCGCGACAGTTTTCTTTGCCGGTGAACTCTTCGTTGCGGTCTTCTTAGCCGGGGTCTTCGCGGCAGTCTTCTTTACGGCAGTGGTCTTCTTGACCACCGTCTTTTTCGTTGCTGTTTTCTTAGGTGTTGCCATTGTTTTTTGATTCTCCGTTTCAAACGTTTTGGACCAGCCTTGTATTTAAAACAAATTTAGTCCGTTGTGTTCTATATAGCCACACATTGAGGTATAAGTGCAAGAAAGAAATCTTCATAGATCGTTTAGGGCGAAGCAGTAAGCCGCGTAACGAACGCTGTTCTTATAAGTCGGAGGGCTCCTCATGGTTGATATCCTGAGTTTCAGAGGTTGTTTTTGTCGCGAGTATCATCTGCTTTTCGAAGCTTCTTCTCCATCCTTTTTTCAGGCATCCTGCCGGAAGACATCGCGGCGGAGTTCGGCTTCATCAAACCGCTTCCAGAGCCGGTCAAACCGGTAGAAGAGCTGCCCAAGGCAAGCGACGGCGCTTTGCAAATGCTGCACATCCTGCAGCGCGATGCACGACTGATCGACTTCCTGATGGAAGACATCACGTCCTACAGTGACGATCAAATCGGGGCAGCCGTCCGTACGCTCCATGCCGATTCGAAGGCGAGCTTAGTCCGGCATGTGACACTTGCTCCGGCGATCGACGGCGTGGAGGGCACCTTCCAAAAGATGGACTCCGGGAAAACTCCCAACCCAAGCCGCATCAAGCTCATCGGCAATGTGCCCGCCAACGGTAAAGTTCCCGGCGGTACATTGCGCCATCGCGGATGGATTGCTGCTTCGGTAAATCTTCCGGCGCTTGGCAAAGAAGATGTGACAGCCATCGCTCCCGCCGAGTTGGAAGTCGAATAGGAAGTGGTGACACTCATGCCGGATTTCATCGTTGGTATCGATCTTGGCACCACAAACAGTGCCCTTGCTTACGCGTCTAGCGAGTCACTTGAAGATGAGAAAACGGAGGTCCGTCTATTTCGCGTTGCCCAGTTAGTGAACCCGGGCGAAGTCGCGGATCTGGATCTGCTGCCTTCGTCTTTATACATTCCTGGCCCGAACGAATTTGTGGAAGGCGCGCTTGCTCTTCCTTGGAATCCCAAGCCGAAACGCATCGTGGGACACTTAGCGAGAAGTCGCGGCGTGGAGAACGCCACGCGACTAGTCACCTCCGCTAAATCTTGGCTCTCCAACCAAAACGTAGATCCAAAACAGGCATTGCTGCCGGTCAATGCGCCGGAAGGGATCGATAAAGTATCTCCCGTCGACGCCTCGTGCGAGTACCTGCGTCATCTGCGCTTTGGGTGGGATCAAGCGTATCCGCAAGCAAAGCTGGCCGAACAGAAAGTTCTGATCACGGTGCCTGCTTCCTTCGATGCAGCAGCCCGCGAACTAACTCAGAATGCAGCACAGTTGGCGGGGTTGAATGAGGTCATCGTCATCGAAGAGCCGCAAGCAGCTTTCTATGCATGGATCGAGCGGAACGCCGACTGGCGGGAGCAGGTGCAACCGGGTAATCTGATTCTGGTTGTCGACATCGGCGGCGGGACGACCGACCTGACATTGATCGCCGTTACCGAGCAGAATGGCGAGTTGCAACTGGAGCGCGTAGCGGTAGGCGAGCACTTGTTATTGGGCGGCGACAATATGGATCTCGCGGTGGCGCGATTCGCCGAGCAGCAGTTTTCCCAGCGCGGTACGAAGCTCGACGTCATCCAGTTTTACTCGTTGTGGCAGCAAGCGCGCGCCGCGAAGGAAGTGTTGCTCTCCACAGAATCCGCGCCTGAAGAACATCCGCTGACGATTCTGGGGCGTGGTACGGGGCTGGTCGGCGGGACGCTACGCGGCAAGATCAAACGCGATGAAATCAGAAGCCTTCTGCTGGATGGATTCTTTCCCGCGGTAGATGCCGATGCTGTGCCGCAACGGCAACGACGAGCCGCTTTGATGGAGTTGGGTTTGAATTATGCCTCCGATGCGGCTGTGACAAAGCACATTGCGCATTTTTTGCGGCAAGCGGGCAATGCGCAACCGACTCACCTTCTGCTGAATGGCGGGGTGTTGCAGGCGGAAGCCATTGAGCATCGAATTTTTCAGGTAATCGATGGTTGGCTGAAGGTTGCGGGAGCTTCGCCGCTGATCGAGCTGCAAAGTAAAACCAAACAAGCCGATCTGATGCATGCCGTTGCTCGCGGCGCCGCCTATTATGGATTAGCGCGAGCGGGAAAGGGTGTTCGCATACGCGGTGGCGTGCCGCGTACCTACTATGTGGGTATTGAGAGTTCATTGCCGGCCATTCCCGGAATACCTGCACCGATGAAGGCGCTTGCGGTGGTACCGTTCGGTCTGGAAGAAGGCTCCAAAGTCGAACTGCCGAATCGTAAATTTGCTTTGGTAGTCGGGGAGCCGGCTGAGTTTCGCTTCTTTTCGTCTTTGTCACGCAAGGCGGATGCTCCCGGCGATTTAGTAGAGGAGATCGGGGAAGACATCGAAGAGCTGACCCCGATCGAGGTTTCATTGCCACTGCATGATGGAGACAAAAAGCGCGAAGAGATGGTGCCCGTGACATTGGAAAGCAACGTCACTGAGACCGGTATGCTGGAGCTTTGGTGCGTGGCCGCGGATGGCCGCCGGTGGAAGCTGGAGTTCAATGTTCGTGAGCGTGCGGCGGCATGAATGTCGGCATCGATCTAGGCACCACCAATTCCGCGCTCGCTTACGTTGACCCTACAGAGGCGGCTGAGTCCGACTTTCCGCCTATTCACACCCTTGCTATCGAACAGCAGATCGATGGAAACCGTACCGCGGCAATGAAAACGCTGCCTTCTTTCTTGTATCTGAGCGAGCCAACCGTTGTGGGCGTCTACGCCCGCGAACAAGGCGCTCTGGTGCCGACCAAGACGGTGCATTCCGCGAAATCGTGGCTATCCAATTCGGAAGCAGACCGCACCGCGAAGATTCTTCCGTGGGACTCGCAAGAAGAGGGGCGCGTGCTCTCTCCGGTCGAAGCTTCCTCGCGCTATCTTGCTCATCTGCGGGACGCCTGGCAAAAGGGCAAGAACGTTCCATTGAGCGAACAACAGGTGGTGTTGACCGTGCCCGCCAGCTTCGATGAGGAGGCGCGCGAACTCACCGTGCAAGCTGCCCGCGATGCGGGCATTGAGAACCTAACGCTGTTGGAAGAGCCGGCGGCCGCGTTCTACGCCTGGATTGCCGGGCATCTCGCGCGCTCGAACAAAGAGCTGTTCGATGGACAGACGGTTTTGGTCTGCGATGTGGGCGGCGGCACCAGCGACTTCACCCTAGTAAGGGTGGATCGCGATGGCGACCGCGTTCAGTTCACACGCACTACGGTCGGACGGCATTTGTTGCTGGGTGGCGACAATCTCGATCTCACCATTTGCTGGTTGGCGGAATCGAAGCTCGGCAAGACGTTGTCACTGCGGCAGCGCAGCGCACTGCGGCGTCAATGTTCGGCTGCGAAAGAGTTGCTGCTTTCCGAGGGCGGTCCGGCCAGTGCCGACGTAACGATTACCGGCTCGGGAACATCGTTGATCGGCGGTACGCTGAAAACAACGATCACTCGCGATGAGGTTTTGGAGCTCGCGCTGGGCGGCTTTCTTCCACCTTGCCAACTGACCGACAAGCCGCAACAGGAGAAGCAAAGTGTGTTTCGCGAACTGGGTCTGCCCTATGTCTCCGACCCTGCGATTACCCGCCATTTGGCCGAATTTCTCCACGCCTCGCCGGCAGCGGAGCATGGCGTCGACGCGATTCTTTTCAATGGCGGTTTCTTTGTTCCCACAGTGCTCCGCAATCGTGTTTGCGATGTAGTGGAACATTGGTTCGGACGTAAGCCGCTCGTTTTTCAGAATCAAGATTTGGCATTGGCGGTGGCCATCGGCGCTGCTTATTACTCCTATGCGCGTTCGACCGGAAGCGGCGTAATCGTGCGCGGCGGATTGCCACGGGCGTACTATCTAGGGCTTCAGGACGCAGGCGCGAAGGAGACGATTCCTGCAGTTTGCCTTGTCCCGCGCGGCACCGAAGAAGGCCAGGAGATCAAGCTGGAGCAGCCGGAACTGCAGCTTGTGGCGAATACGCCGATTGCTTTCCGCCTTTACAGCTCGTTAAGCCGTGCAGACGATAGCGCGGGCGCGGTGGTGTCGCTAACGCCTTCTCCCGACATGTACGATCCGGCAAGCGATCCCCGCCTGCACGCTCCGTTGCGCGCCATGGTTCGTTTCGGCAAAGGAGGGGAGCGGCAGGTGCCCGTGACGCTGGGGGCAAGATTGAGCGAAGTGGGGACGCTGGAAGCATGGGCGGAATCGAAGGTCAGTGAACATCGCTGGCAACTTCAATTTCAACTGCGCAAGACAGGCGATGCCGTGGAGCCTTCGGCCGCGATGGACATTGTCCGCTCCAGAGCCGTGATCAGCACGGAAACACAAGCTGCCGCCGAGTCCTTAATAGATGGGGTGTTCGGCAAAGAGCGAACCGGCATCGCACCAGAACAACTGCCTTCGCGCCTGGAACAGGAGTTGGGCTTGGGCAGACTTTCGTGGCCGCTACCAACGGTTCGAGCCCTTGCGGACAAGCTGCTGTCGCTTTCCGATGGCCGCCGCAAGAACGCTTCTCATGAGGCACGCTGGCTGAATCTCGCCGGCTTCTGCCTACGGCCCGGATTCGGGTTTCCCGGTGACGACTACCGTATCGAACAGGCACGACGCATCTATGCGGGCGGGCTGACCTTCGGCAATCAGGTACAGTGCGAGGTCGATTGGTGGATTTTTTGCGGACGCATTGCAGGGGGCTTGAACCGCAATCAGCAGGGCGACATCTTCCAACGGCTTTCACCTACGTTATTGCCGAAACAGAAGCGCAAACAACGCCTGAACCAGAGCTTGTACCGGGAGATGTGGCGTACCGCGGCCAGCTTGGAGCTGCTTCCACAACAAACAAAAGTGCAGATGGGCGATGGGCTTCTGACTATGGCGAAGGCGGGAGAAATGGTCGATTCTGTTATCTGGTGCCTTTCGCGATTAGGCGCGCGGAAGCTGTTTAGCGGGCCGGTAAATCTGGTGATTTCGCCTGGGATTGCTGCTCGTTGGGTGGAGAGTCTAATGCGCCTGCCGAATACGCCTGCGCTACTGGAAGCGGTCGTGCACATGGCGCAGCAGACCGGTGACGCAGCACGCGATCTTCCGCCCGCGACGCTGGCCATAGTGAGGAACGCCTGCCAAAACAGTGCTCATTCGGCAGAGCTTCTACGCGAGCTGAATGGAGCGACGGACGATCTTGCCTCGTCCAGTCGGGTGTTCGGCGAAGAACTGCCGGCCGGGCTAATTCTGACTGCATCCCATGACTGAGACGAAGATCGTTGAGCGAATTCGCAAGCTGGCTAGCACGGGTCATCGTAATAAAGGGATCGTGGAAGGCATTGGAGATGACTGTGCGATAGTACGTCCCAAAGCAGGCGCTGACCTTGTTTTTACGACAGACTTTGTTCTGCAAGGCCGGCATTTCAACTTGGACACACATAAGGCGGCGGATGTCGGCCACAAAGCGCTAGCGCGGAGCTTATCGGACTTAGCAGCGATGGGTAGCAAGCCCGTATTTTGCCTTGTGTCGTTGGCTATACCCGATGAGTTGAGCGGAAAATGGACACAGCAGTTCTATGAGGGGCTGCTTGCGCTGGCCAACCGTTACCAGATTACGTTGGCAGGCGGCGATCTTTCACGGTTCGATAACGTGATTGCGGATGTGATTTGCTGCGGGCGGGTTCCGCAGGGGAAAGCTCTTTTACGCAGCGGCGCAAAGTCGGGCGATCGTATTTATGTCACCGGTGAGCTTGGGGGTTCGGCGCTGGGGCTGGCCACGAAAAAAGGCAAAGCCTGGAAGCGGCATCTGCGACCCGAGCCACAGATCGAAGCAGGACTTGCGCTGCGAAAATTGGGAGTGTCGGCTTGTATGGATATTAGTGATGGGCTTTCGTTGGACTTGCATCGGCTCTGCCTGGAGTCGGGTTTGAGCGCTGAGCTATCACCAACTATTCCGATGGCCAAAGGCGCCACGCTCGACCAAGCTTTGCATGGCGGCGAAGACTACGAACTCCTGTTTACAGCGCCTGGTAAAAAGAAAATTTCCGCGGAACTCGGAACCGCAGTCGGGGTTGTGGCGGATGGGAATCCCGGCCAAGTTACTTATGAAGGCCAAGTGCTTATGCCGGGCGGCTTCGATCATTTCCGCTGAACGCTGCATTCAGTTGCGCCAGCGCTTTCTTTAAGCTTGCAACTTGGTCGCCGACGGGTAGATACTCCATTGCGATGTAGCCAGAGTAGCCGCTGTTCGCTATTGCCGAGTAAATAGAGTCCCAAGGCATTTCGCCTGTTCCCGGATCATGACGGCCGGGAGCATCGGCGACGTGGAACATGGTGGTGAACGGAAGGCATTCCTCGATTCGGTCGAAGACTTCCCCTTCTTGCACGTACTCATGATAGACATCGAATAACAAACGGAAATGCGGGCTATCGATGGTCTTAACTACTCGAAGACCTTCTCTGCAATTCAGTAGAAAGTAGTCCGCATGGTCGATCTTGGGGTTCAGCGGCTCTAACATCAAAGTCACATTGGCAGCCGCAGCCAGGTCGGCGGCACGTTTCCCTACTTCCACCATGCTGGCGTGCTGCACTTCAGGAGCAATATTGGGCTGGACATTCCCAGCGAGAACGATGATTTGCGGGACGTTCAACCGCTTGGCCCAGTCAATAGACTCTTTGACGTCATTGAGGAAGGCATTTTGGTGAGCAGGGTTCACCATCGTCACCGGGCGGTGCAGCCAATCATAGTTGCCGACTACCGTGTCAAAGGCAACACCGTGGGAGTGCGCCAGCTCTGTGTGTTTATCGACGTCGCGATCGGACCAGGACCGGTGTTCGGTCACCAAACCTACCGAGCGGATGCCCGCTTCGGCGGCCATTCCAAGCTTTTCTTCGAAAGCGCCCTGCAAGGTCCAGAGCATGACGGAGGGCGTGATCATCGTGTTGCAGCAGAAACCGTTATACCGCACGATGGCTGATATCCTTGAACTACAGACGTTTCGTCCCGCCTTTCAGCACAATGCCGCAGTTGCGTTACACCACTCCGCACGGAATTACCGTGACTCGAACCAGCTCTGAAGTTGCGTATAGCCGCGGATTGAAGCATATTCTGAAGCAGCTCGATGGGAGGCGCGGCGCGTATTTATCGTCTGGTTATGAGTATCCCGGGCGATACTCACGCTGGGACGTCGCGGCGGTGGCGCCGCCGATTGAGATTATCGGACGGGGGCGCAGACTGGAGTTTGCGGCGTTGAATGAGCGCGGCAAAATTCTGGTGGCGTTGCTCGGCGAAGTGCTACGGGAACATCCGCATTGGAGCTCGTTCGAGCAGAGTGAAACGAGCTTCGGCGGTGAGTTGAGACCGCTTCCGGAACGGTTTCCGGAGGAGGAACGCAGCAAACAGCCTTCTCCTTTTTCGATGCTGCGGGCGCTAATACAAGAGTTTACGCATCCCGAAGATACGCGTTTGGCTTTGATCGGCGCGTTTGGATACGATCTCCTGCTGCAGTTCGATCCCATACGGCTGCGGCTGCCGCGCGAGGACCATAAAGATTTATATTTGATTCTCTGCGATGAGATCTACTTTATGGACCGCAAGAAGGAGCGTGTCGAGCGGTACCGATATGAGTTCTCGGGCCTGGGAAAAGATACGGCGGGGCTTGCGCGCAAGTCGCCGCGGATGTCCAAGAAGAGACCAACGGCGGACATGCAGAACGAGATCGTCTCCGATCATCGGCCCGAAGAGTACATGCGGAATGTGGAGACGGTACGGGAAGGAATGCGGCAAGGCAATTACTACGAGGTTGTCCTGCGGCAGACGTTCAGCGCGCCTTTCGACGGCAGCGCGACGGAGTTGTTCCAACGCATACAAAAAACAAGCCCGAGTCCGTATGAGTTTGTTCTGCAGATGGGTGACGAGCAGTTGATCGGCGCCTCGCCGGAGATGTTCGTGCGCGTGGAGGGCGGGCAGGTGGAAAGCTGCCCCATATCGGGTACGGTGAGGCGTTCCGGCGATCCGTTGCGCGACGCGGAGAGCATTCGGGAGCTTTTGAACTCGGCGAAAGACGAATCGGAACTGACCATGTGCAGCGACGTGGACCGCAACGACAAATCGCGGGTCTGTGTGCCCGGGTCGGTGCAGGTGGTGGGACGGCGGTTGATTGAGTCGTACGCCGGACTGTTTCATACGGTCGACCATGTAAAGGGAATGCTGATGGAGGGCTTCGACTCGCTGGATGCGTTTCTAACGCACATGTGGGCCGTGACGATGACGGGCGCGCCGAAGCGGGCAGCGACCCAGGCGATTGAGGATCTGGAGAAAACGGCGCGCCTTTGGTACGGGGGCGCGGTTGGCATGGTGGGCCTGAACGGAACGATCAATACCGGGATGACGATCCGGACGGTTCATTTGAAAGGCGGCGTGGCGCGCTATTCGGCAGGGGCGACGCTGCTGTACGACTCCGACCCAGCATCGGAAGAGCAAGAGACGCGACTGAAGGCGACCAACTTCTTTCGGGCGCTTTATCCGAAGCCGGAGTCTACATCGGACGACCGCAAGAATGTGCGGGTAGGCGAAGGCGTGAAGCTATTGCTGGTGGACAATGATGACTGCTTCATCCATACGCTGGCGAATTACGCGCGGCAGACCGGGGCGAGCGTTTCCACCTACCGCGCGAATGTGGCGCTGGAGGTGATCGACAGTACGAAACCAGACATCGTGTTGATCTCGCCGGGCCCGGCGCGGCCTTCGGACTTTGGCGTACCGGAGCTGGTGCAACAGCTTGCCAAGCGAGGCATTCCCGCCTTTGGGGTCTGTCTGGGTTTGCAAGGGATGGTGGAGGCATTCGGCGGCAAGCTGGACGTGTTGGAGTACCCGATGCACGGTAAGGGTTCCGAGATAACGCATCAGGGCCGAGGCGTGTTCGAAGGGCTGCCATCGCCGTTTCGCGTGGGACGTTATCACTCGCTGTATGCGAATCGAGAGGCGTTCCCCGCTTGCTTGGAGATTACCGCCGAATCGGACGACGGCATCATCATGGGCATTAAGCATCGGGAACTACCGATTGAAGCAGTGCAGTTCCATCCCGAGTCTATTTTGTCGCTAGATCGGGACTGCGGGCTGCAGCTGATTGAAAATATGATCGCGCAGTATGCAGCACAGGCAGTCGCGGTTGAGCGGGCATAAGCGATGAGTCGTGTCGCGGTAGTAGGAGGCGGCTTGGCGGGATTGGCTAGCGCTCTGGCGCTTGCTTCCGCCGGGCAAGAGGTGACGGTGTATGAGGCGCGGCCGTTTCTAGGTGGCCGGGCTACGTCTTACCCTTTGAACAGCGCCGACGATAGCAGCACCATCATCGACAACTGTCAGCATGTGCTGCTGCGCTGCTGCAATAACCTGATCGATTTCTACCGGCGATTGGGCGTACAAGATGCTATCCAATTCCATCGCGAGTTCTACTGGATTGAGCCGGGCGGACGGACATCCGTGATGCGGCGCGGCTTATTACCGGCACCGCTGCACTTTACGGAGTCTTTCGCCAAGTTGAAGTTCCTTTCTCCTGGGGACAAATTGGCGGTGGGAACCGGGCTATTGTCGGTGAAGTATGAGTACGGCAAGCGGTCCGATCTGGAGAAGATGACGATGCTGCAGTGGCTGCAGGAGAAGAAGCAGACGCCGCAGGCAATTGATCGGTTTTGGCGTCAGGTGCTGGTGAGCGCCGTCAATGAAGAACTCGACCGCATGGCGGCGGTACATGGCCTACAAGTGTTCTATCTTGGCTTTCTGGCGAGCGCCAAGGCCTATGAGATGGGCATCCCGAACATTCCCCTTGCCGAGCTTTACTCCGAGCAGGCGTGGGCGCGTTTCCCGCAAGTGCGATTCGTGCATCGGGCGGCAGTGCAGCAGCTACAAATCGACGAGAGCGGGGTTCGCAGCTTCACGATGAATGGTGAAACCGTCAAAGCAGACGCTTACGTGTTGGCAGTACCGTTCGAGCGGGTGCAGACGCTGGCTCCGCAGTTGCAGCTGGACGTTTCGGGCTACAGTCATTCTCCGATCACCGGCATTCATCTTTGGTTCGACCGGCCGGTGACCGACTTGCCGCATGCCACGCTGCTGGACCGGACTATTCAATGGATGTTCAATAAAGGCGAGGGCCGGCATATCCAGTTGGTCGTAAGTGCTTCACGCGGCTTGACAAATAGTTCCAAGGGCGATGTGATCGAACTGGCGTTGCGAGAAATGCGCGAGTTCTTTCCGCTGGTAGCCGAGGCGAAGCTGGAGCGGGCGCATGTGGTGAAAGAAGTCCGGGCAACGTTCTCGGCGGCATGCGATTTGGAAGAGCGGCGTCCGTTGAGCAGAACATCCGTGCAGAAACTATTCCTGGCCGGCGACTGGACTCGGTCGGGTTGGCCCGCTACGATGGAGGGCGCGGTTCGCAGCGGATACCTGGCAGCGGAGGCTGTCACAAAGGAGCTGGGGAGCCCGACGACGTTTTTGGTTCCGGATGCTGCCTAGCTTTCGGCAGGAAGCACTTCACGGGCGATGGCTTCCTGGTCAACGTGCGCTAAATCGTATTCATTTTGCAGGTTCATCCAGAACTGCGGTGTGTCCCCGAAGTAGTGCGCTAGACGGGCGGCCATGTCGGCGGTCATACCGCTACATTGAAACGACAAAACTGGAACCAGGCGGCTGACCGGCACATGAAGAGCCTCAGCCATTTCCTTCTGGCCCATCTCGCGGAGATTCATTCGTTTTCTTAGCGTGGCAGCAGGTGATTGCGGCCGAGAAGGAAGTTCGGAAGCATCGTCATAGTTTATTTCTGAATCCGGCATATCTCTCAGGCGATTCAGCACGTTTCGTTGCTGGTCAGTCAGATGGCTGATAGAAGTACCTGCAGAACTCACGGTGGTTTGCCTTTCTGGCTGAGATGATACGAATAATTTTCTTTCCATCTTTTGTTTCCCTGTAAACGTGAACAACCAGCAATGGAGCATCGCCTACTAATCCAGTTGCGTGCCAACGCTCCTCACCGAATTCGTCGACTCGGTCCTGTTCCAAAATATAACTCGGATCACTAAATACCAACTTAGCGACTTCAAAAGAAAGACCCGCGTGTTTCTTTTGATTAAGAAGATCTTTCTTGGGATCCCAGTCGAAATCCATTTTTCTCTAATCTATCGTTGATTTGCTTTTAGGACCTTCTTTCGCAGGCGGATGGATTTGGGGGTGACTTCGACCAGTTCGTCTTCGCGGATGAACTCGAGGGCTTGCTCAAGGTTCATGACGCGGGGCGGGATGAGGCGGATGGCTTCGTCGGAAGAAGAAGCGCGCATGTTGGTCAGCTTTTTTTCCTTGACGATGTTGACGTCGAGGTCGTTGTCGCGGGAGTTTTCGCCGATAATCATGCCTTCATAGACGTCGGCTTGCGGCGATATGAAAATCGTGCCGCGCTCCTGCAAGTTGTAAATGGCGAAGCTGGTGGCGATACCGGCGCGATCGGAGACGAGCGATCCGGTGGGACGCATTTCGATGTCGCCCTGCCATTCGATGTAGCCGTTGAAGAGCGAGTTCATGATGGCCATGCCTTTGGTGTCGGTGAGCATTTCGCTGCGAATGCCGATGAGTCCGCGAGAGGGCACGTTGAACTCCAGGCGTACGCGGCCAGAGCCGTGATTGATCATCTTCGTCATCTTGCCTTTGCGGCTGCCCATTTTTTCGATGACCACGCCGATGAACTCTTCGGGACAATCGATGACGAGGAGTTCCAGAGGCTCATGCAGTTTCCCGTCGATTTCGCGAGTGAGGATTTCGGGCTTGCCGACCTGGAGTTCGTAGCCTTCGCGACGCATCATTTCGATGAGAATCGCGAGTTGCAGCTCACCTCGTCCTTTCACCTTGAAGACATCGGGACCGCCGGCTTGTTCGACCTTGATGGAGACGTTTGTCAGGAGTTCTTTGTCGAGACGGTCGCGAAGATTACGCGAGGTGACAAAATCGCCTTCGCGTCCACAGAAGGGCGAGTTGTTGATGGTGAACGTCATGGCGATGGTGGGTTCATCGATCTGAATGTTCGGCAAAGGGCGAGGGTGATCGGGGTGGGTGACAGTCTCGCCGATGGTAATGCCCTCGACACCGGCAATGGCGAGAACATCACCGGGACGGCCCACAGTCTCATCGACACGCTTCAGGCCTTCGAAGGAGTAGAGCTTCGTAATACGAGTCTTCTGCAGCGAGCCATCGAGCTTCACGATGCCGACATCGTCTCCGTGGCGAAGAGTGCCGTTGAAGACACGTCCGATGGCTAGACGGCCCAGGTACTCGCTGTAATCGAGGTTGGCGACAAGCAGTTGAAGGGTGTCGTCGGGGTCTCCTTTAGGGATGGGAATGTGCTTGAGGATGGTCTCGAACAGGGGGCGTAGGTTATCGCTCTCCTCGTTAGGGTCGAGCTTGGCGATACCGAGTTTTCCGTTGGTGTAAACGACAGGAAAATCCAGCTGGTCTTCGGTGGCATCGAGATCGATGAAGAGATCGTAGACTTCGTTGAGAACTTCTTGAATACGGGCGTCGGGGCGGTCGATTTTGTTAATAACGAGGATGGGCGGCAGCTTGGCTTCGAGGGCTTTGGTGAGTACGTAACGTGTTTGGGGGAGAGGGCCTTCGCTGGCGTCGACCAGGAGCATTACTCCATCGACAATCTTCAGGGCGCGTTCGACTTCGCCGCCGAAGTCGCTGTGGCCGGGGGTATCGACGATGTTGATTTTGGTTCCGCCATAGCGGACGCCGGTGTTTTTGGCGAGGATGGTGATGCCGCGCTCACGCTCCAGGTCGTTGGAATCCATCACACGGTCGGTGAGTTCTTCATTGGCACGGAAGATGCCGCTTTGCCGCAACATAGCGTCGACCAGCGTGGTTTTTCCATGATCTACGTGCGCAATGATGGCGATATTGCGCGTGTTTATCGATTGATTTTCTACTGACATTCGTATAAATTCCATGGTCTCATGCGAAGCTGTAAACGTACTCAAAGCCTATGGCCGCCGCAAACGAAGCTCTTCCCACCGTAGTGATTGTCGGCCGTCCGAACGTCGGCAAGTCGACTTTGTTCAACGCCATTTTGGGGAACAGGCGCTCGATTGTAGGCGATGAGCCGGGGATCACGCGGGACCGGATATATGGGGAGGCGGAGTACCGGGGCAAACGGTTTGGGTTGATCGATACCGGCGGCATCATTCCGAATGACCAGGCGCTAATTCCGAGCGAGATTTTGAAGCAGGCGCACGTGGCGCTGGAGATTGCGGCGCATATCGTGTACGTCATCGACGGGCGTACGGAGATTACTTCGGCGGACCGCGACCTGGCAAAGCTGCTGCGGCCATTGAACAAGCCGCTGACGCTGGTGGTGAATAAGATCGACGTGCAGGCGCGCGAGAGCCTGGTGCCTGAGTTTTACTCGCTGGGCCTGGGCGATCCGATGCCGGTTTCGGCAGAGCATCGGCGGGGGTTGGATGAGTTGCTGGATCATGTGACGGGGCCTTTTCCGGTAGAGGAGATCGCGGCAGAGGACGAAGAGGGCGCGGACGGGAAGCGACACATTAAGGTGGCGATTATTGGGCGTCCGAACGTGGGCAAGTCGACGATGCTGAATGCACTGGTGGGTAGCGAGCGGGCGATTGTTTCGCCGGTGGCGGGCACGACGCGCGACGCGGTGGACGAGTGGCTGGAAGAAGGAAACACGGCGTACCGGTTTGTGGATACGGCGGGTATTCGGCGCAAGGGGAAGACCACCGAGATGACGGAGAAGTTGAGCGCGGTGATGGCCCGGCGACATATCCGAATGGCCAATGTGGTGCTGCTACTGGTGGATGCGACTGAAGGAATTGTGGGCTCCGACGCGACGATTGCGGGATATGCACATGAGGAAGGGCGCGCCGTTATCATCGTGGTGAATAAGTGGGATGCCGCGGCAGAAGAGGGGAAGAGCAAGCGGGCGTTTACCGAGCAGGTGCGGGACGAGCTGAAGTTCCTGGAGTATGCTCCGGTGCTGTTTGCCTCGGCGAAGAATGCCGAGGGGATACGGCGCATTTTTTCGACGATACGGCGTTCGTTCGATGCAGCCTCCAAGCGCGTCACGACGGGCGAGTTGAATCGGTTTGTAGAAACGCTGAAGTTTGAAAGCGACATCAAGATCTTCTATTTGACACAGGCATCGATTCGTCCGCCCACGTTTATCGTGTTCACGGACAAGGCCGACAAAATGCATTTTTCGATTGAACGATTTCTGATTAACAGGCTGCGGGAACAGTTCGGTTTTGACGGAACGCCGATTGTGATCAAGACGAAGCGGCGTTAAATTAGAGCTATGGCGACCGCGGTCAACACACCTCTTGTTTCTTTGGAGGAGTATTTACATACCAGCTATGAGCCGGATTGCGATTACGTCGACGGCGTTTTGGAAGAGCGGAACGTGGGACAGACAAGGCATAGCAAGACGCAAAAGAACCTAATTATTTGGTTCGATAAGATGCAGGACACCCATCGGCAGGACGTCAGACCTGAGCAGCGCGTCCAAATTTCCTCGACACGGGTGCGCGTTCCGGATATTTGTTTAGTCGACCCAGACCAAGAGGGAGAAGTTGTCCAAACGCCCCCGTCGCTGTGGGTTGAAATTTTATCTCCCGACGATCGTTTCGGCCGAATGCAAACAAAACTCGACGATGTTATTAAGTTTGGCGTCGGATCTATTTGGGTTGTCGATCCCTACGCAAACAGAGCGTGGGTTGCAACTGACGGAGGAACGTTAATGGAAACCAAAGATGCTGTGCTCTTTTGTGAGGCACTCAATCTGAAGTGTCCATTAGATGATATTCTGCCGAAATCTAAGTAGGTGTCTCCTTTACCGTTCGAAGCCGTTTTATATTTGCACTCCTGATGGGGCGGTGAAATTTGCATCGACGATGTTGCCGGTGTTCCGGACTCCGGCGGGCTCAAAGCAGAGAATTTCGGCTTCTTCATCGGCTGCGGTGCGGTGTTCGACTCCGGCAGGGACAACGAGGAGTTCGCCGGGCGCTAGTTCGACAATGCGATCACGAAATTCGATGCGAAATCGACCTCGCCAGACGAGAAAGAGCTCATCGGCGTGATCGTGGCGGTGCCAAGGGAAGGTGCCTTGCACTTTGATGAGCTTCAGTTCCTGCCCGTTCAGTTCGGCGATGCGTTTGGGACGCCAATGCTCGGTGAAGAGGCTGAATTTATCGTTCAAGTTCACTGGGTTCATAGACACATTCATCACAACAGATTCATCGAAGAGGCGCTTTGCGATACGAAGCCAATTTGCGTTAAGCGGCGCGTTGACTTTGCAGGAACTCTTGCAGCTCGGCTTCCTGGGCGGCGTCGGCAGCGAACATTTGGCGCTTGCGGGCTTCGTAGTCGTAGTCGGCGGGTGGCACAAACGATTTAGCGCCGATGCCGATATGGTCAGTCTTAGCCTGGGTGAGCTCGGTTTGCGCTTTGACGGCTTCGAGACGCGCCTCATGCATTTCTTTCTTGCGAAGCTCGTCGCAGTGATGGCGAGTTTGCATACTCTTGTCGCGCCGTTCGCGTTGTTGTTGCGCGCGCAGTTTCATGAGGTCGTTCAAGCATTTGTGGAAGGCGCGTTCGTGGGTGGTTTGATAGCGGAGATAGAGGGCGAGCTGTTTTTCGAAGTCGCGGTCGACGGTGGGGAGCGTGGCGTGGAAGCAGAGCTCCTGGAGCTGCACGGCGCGCTGGGTGAGCCAGAAGTGCTTGGCCATGGTTTCGACGAGCAGGGGTTTCGGTGGGGGTGGCGGGCTGGTGCTCCTGGCGGAGGTTGTGCAGCAGATCGTAGTATTCTTCCTCTTTTTCCCATTCGCGAATGACGAAGGCGCCGGCGAGACCGTGGCGGAAATTGTTTTGCGCGGAGGCGGCTTTGCCTGCTTCGGTCTGGGGGCCGGTGGAGAGTTTCGCGTTGGCCTGGTTGGCGGTGACTTGGGCGGTGGTGGACATGGTCGTTCGAGCTCCTTGAGATATTTGGTTTAGCACAAAAAGAACGCCCCGCGGACAGCGTCGCAGGGCGAAGAGAATAGATGGCTTCGATTCCGGAGAAGAGTATACAGTACGCTTCCAAGCGATTTTTTGTATGTTGTTGATTCGGTTGAGGATTTAGTTTGTGACCGGGGGGTTGGGGTGGGGTGGATTTTCCGGCCAACGAGAGATTCCTACTATTTTTAGCGGATTCAGAGTAGCTCCAAGAGCGCCGCGATGGAGGTTGATCTCGTTTGCGCAATCTCCGCAAGAATACTGTGCAATGTGCCAGTTTTCAGCGGACTATGCAGCGGCACTGTCACGGTATGTGTTGGCGGTCCTTCATGGCGCAGCCGAATATGACTTCCCTTCTGACGAATCACTTGATAGCCGAGCCGTTGCAGGGCGGTAACTAGGCGATCTCCAGAGACACCACGCGGTAATCTCATGCGGCTTCGACTGGGATTAGTTCGTCCTTGACATAGTGAAGTTGTACGATGCTAGGACGGATTTCAAACTCCTCGAAGTGCAGCGAAGTGGCCTCAAGGACATTGACGCGGAGTTCTTCCCAAGTTTCTGCTTCTGTGAAGATGGCTTGGCCAAGTGCGCGAGCGTAAAAGCCACCCTCTTCCGAATCGCGAACTTCGAAGATGAGATCCATGATTATTAGAATATCCGGGCCATTATCTCCAATGTTGCTTCAAGATATTTTTGCTCAATCTTGAAGCCGCTAATACGAACGGAAAATACGCAACCCAAGGACTCTGCGCGAGATTTGTTATCCAGACAGCGGGTTGCGGGCTCTAGGATACTGTCCAGCACGGAAGTGGTGCTCACTTTTTGAAGTTATCATGAGCGCCAGCACTAATGGGAAGCTATTCTGTCCATCCGGTTCTCGGCGGTTTTGTCTTCTTCGATTTCTGGGTCGGTGGAGAGTTTCGGGTTGGCCTGGTTAGCGGTGACTTGGGTAGCAATCAACATTGTCAATTGATCCTGTCTTCAGCCTGTTCATTCGTCCCGGGTGGTGATGCGACCTTGACATTCTAGGTGGCGAAGGGATAAGCTTCACCTAGAATGTCTGATGAGCGGGATCGTGAACGCATAGAACTATTGCAAGGAACCCTCGACCTTTTGGTTCTTCAGACGCTCCGAACGGGGCCCGCTCATGGGCATGCCATTGCGAAGGCGATAGAACGTACTTCCAACGACGTTCTGCAGATCGAGCAAGGATCGCTTTATCCGGCGCTACATCGGCTTATCAAACGCGGCTGGATTTCCAGTAAAGAGGGTCTCTCAGAGAATAACCGGCGAGCACATTATTACCAGCTCACTCTCAAAGGCCGCAGGCAGTTAGATATTGAAACCCGCAAATGGAATAAGTTGGCCAGTGCAATTGCTCGGATTCTGCAACCGGCGAGTCAGGGAGAGTCCTAATGTCACGGCGTAAAGAGATGCTTCGGAGGCTGGAGGAGGACATCCGTGACCACATTGAGCGTGAGACGTTGGAGAACATCGAGAGGGGCATGGCACCAGAGGCTGCGCGGTATGCAGCGCTTTGTCGATTCGGCAACGTCCAATTAGTGAAAGAGCAGACCCGAGAGGTCTGGGTGGCGGCGGCCGCCGAACAGTTATGGCAGGACGTAAGGTTCGGTTTGAGAATGCTCCGCCGAAACGCGGGATTCGCGACGATCGCAATTTTAACTCTCGCGATCGGAATCGCTGTGAACACAGCCGTTTTCAGCGTTGTGAACGCGGTTTTGTTGCGCGCTCTTCCCTACCCAGATGCCGACCGCCTGGTCACGCTTTCGGCGGGTGTCACATCCGCCTCTGCGGGCCACTTCAAACCAGGGATCGACGGGGCAGATTTCGTGGAGTGGCGAAGCCGGGCGACATCGTTCGGCAAGATAGCCGGCTATACCTACTCGGACAAGACCATCGCGGGCGGGAATGTCTCGGATCAGGTGCGCACCATCTCGATAGCAGGCGATTTCTGGTCGCTTTTAGGAACGAAGGCGGCGCTAGGGCATCTGTTCGAGCCTGGAAGATCCCAAGATGAGGTAGTTCTCTCCCACTCAGTCTTTGAGGCCCAGTTCAAGGGTGACAGAAGCATTGTTGGCAAGATCGTGACGATTGACGGGAAGCCAGTAACAGTTGTTGGAGTTCTCCCCTCCGACTTTCGGTTCTACTTTCCTCAGGACTGGTGGGCCGGACTTGCCCCGGCGGAAGCGGGAGTATTTGTCTCTGTTCCGCCTCTTCTCAGGTCGAAGCCTTACCGCCTGTTTGTGGTGGGCCGCCTCAAACAAGGCATCTCCACCTCGGGCGCTCTGGCAGAGCTTCGAGGGATAGAGGGCACGATTTTGAAGTCGTACCCGGATCGTTGGTTTCCCGGGGTTTCACGAATGGCGTTGATTCCTCTGCAAACTCAGTTGCTCGGCGGGAATCGACAAGGATTGTTGATCCTTCAATGTGCCGGGTTATTTGTGCTTTTGATTGCATGTGTAAATATCGCCAATCTGCTCCTCGCGCGAGGCGCTGCTCGAACGCATGAGATTGGGATTCGGACGGCGATAGGCGCGGGCGCTTTTCGCATTCTCAGACAGTTCCTCGCCGAGGGGATTGTGTTGGCGGCCTTTGGTGGAGTGACCGGACTCCTTATGGCCAAGGGGATTGTTCTTCTGTTCCTTCACTTTGGCCCCCGCTCGCTTCCTCGACTTTCGGCGACTTCAATCGACGGCAGCGTGATCGGTTTTGCATTCGCTTTGTGCTTAGGAAGCGGAATATTGTTCGGATTTGGGCCAGCTATCGCGCTCTGGAAAACAAACCTTCAAAACGCGTTGAAGGAGGGAGCACGGAACTCCTCAAGCGGTTCAGGCGGGATACGTGTCAGGCGCTTCCTGGTTGCGTCCGAGATTGCTTTAGCGATCGTTCTTTTGACCGGCGCCGGCCTGATGGTGAAAAGCTTTTGGCAAATGTATACAAAGCCACCGGGATTCGATCCGAACAATACCCTCGTCGTCAAAGTTGCCTTGTCAGGTCCGCAGTACGCGGACAAGACGAAACAAGTGAGCTACTTTCGAGAACTGCTCGATCGGCTCGGCTCGCTTCCAGGCGTCAAGGCATTCGGACTGACAAATGCTCAAGACTACATTCTTCAATCGAAGGACCCAGCCAATCCTCCGCAAGTGGACCACTTCCGTGACAGTCTTGTCTCACCCGGTTATTTCCAAGCGGTCGGCATGCGTCTGCTGAAGGGGCGTTGGTTCATCGCCACCGATCCAGCCGACGCCACTGTCATCAACGAGACGATAGCCCGCCGCGTGTTCGGCGACAGAGATCCGCTCGGGCAGCGGATTAAAGGCTTAGGCCGACAGGTTCGCGTAATCGGAGTGGTCGCAAATCTAAAATACGCAAAGCTCGATGCCGATCCCGGTCCAGAACTCTTTCGGGCCTATACGGCAAACCTAGATGGCGGAAACGTGAACATGACGCTTGCCATCCGCGTGGCCAAAGATCCGTTGGGCATTGCTCCAACACTGCGCCGCAGTATCGAGAGTATCGACCCGACACAGCCTGTTTACGATATCGAGACGCTACAGCAAGCTTTAGCCGCCTCTGTCGCGGTCCGCCGTTTCGAGCTGTTTCTCTTAGCTGGGTTCGCGATATCCGCCCTCATCATGGCGCTCATCGGAGTTTATGGCGTTATCGCTTATTCGGTAACTCAACGTACAAAAGAGATAGGAATTCGAATTGCTTTGGGGGCGCAACGTGCCCAGGTAATTCGAATGATCGTCAGCCAGGGCATGAAGATTGGAGCTTGGGGCATCGCTATGGGCATTGTTGCCGCTTACGGGTTTACACGCCTGATGGCGAGCATCCTTTACGGTGTTAACCCGCATGACCCGGTTGTCTTCTGGAGCGTTGCGGCACGTTGTATTTGGTCGTAGCCCTGGCATCGTTAGGACCCGCATGGAAAGCTGCTCTCGTGGACCCACTGACTGCACTTCGGCACGAATGACAGTGAATAGATCTCTGGCAAAGACCATTCCGCTGTGGTGTCTTTTGTGTTTGGCATCATGCTCCGGACGTTTGTCTAGAACACACTTTCAGGTAATCCCGCACAGCCCACAATATCTGTTGCAATCGCCTCCCGATGCTCATAGGACGCCCTTTACCGAGGTACTCCGAGCCTATAACGGCTTTGAAGCTGAACACGCCTGGATCGATCTGAAACCATCGATGGAATTGAGGATCGAAAATGCTTATTACGAGGCGGGCGCTCCGAGGAGTGGATTGGCGGGCTTCTTAGGAACGGAAGTCGCACGATATGCGGTCCTCCCTGACGGTCTGGATCTGCTTTCTGTTCAGTCGATGAAGAACCGCCCGAATGACGACAGCCCCGTTCAAGATCTAATCTCGACGGCAGCAAGAAGCTTCAGCCATTACCGGCTGTATTTCGAGATAGTCTTTATGCGAAGTGATCATCCACACGGGTCAGTGCTATTAGGCGCGGATTCCCAGGAAGAAATCGATGGGCTGTCGGGGCGATTGATGCATCCAGAGACGGTCTGTGATCAGCCCTTTCTCCACTGCACCGTGTTTCCGGAGGCCTGTTCGGTTTCCGTCGAGATAAGGGTTGTCGTTAACGGCAAAGCGGAGTCGGTCGTCTGGGGCAGCACGCTGGGGAATATTGCTAAACGACCGCATCGTCTGCAAATGAAACGCTTATACGCGGGACGGCTGCGACCGATTCGACTCGATCCGAACGATCCCAAGGTTCTGCTCCTGCCGCTGTTACCAGGCGATCAGATCGTATGGCAGTAGGTTCTCTGGCGGCCGGCCAGCGACGACTCCCTTCTACTGCGACCATCATCCTGAACCTTCCGGAGAGACCCGCTCACTCGACCCGGCGAGGGCGCAATTGTCCGCAGCATAACGCCCGTTCTTTGATCATCACGAATAGAATCGGAAGCAGAAGCAGCACATTGATGGTGGAAGTCACCATGCCGCCGCCCACAATGGGCGCGGCGATCGGCTTCATGACGTCGGAGCCAGGATTGAGAGGAAAGGTATCGGCCATCTTCACATCGCTGCGCCTGGCTTCGGCGATCAGGACGTAGCGTGGCATGTAATCGTCGTGGTCCAGCAGCACATGGGCCTTAACGCCGTCCTTAGCCCTGCGGAACTTTACCCAGGGAAACATTTCCAGGCACAGACCGATGGTGGTCTAATCCAGCGACAGCTGTTTGTTCTTGAAGCGGAACTTCCCCTTGCGCAGCCCAAGGCCGCCTCCCTCACGGAATCGGCCTAGGGCGGCATAAAACAGTTCCTCATACAGCCTCGCGGGCCGATGCTTATCGGCATACGAGAGCGAGGATTTATTCGGCGCCACTCCGATTCCCAGATGAACCGGCTTGCCCAAACAGCAAGCAAGGCCGTTGCAGATCTCGCGCAAAGAATCGGCGCGGGCGAGTTGGCAGAACAGCATCGCCACCAGTTGTGTTCTGCAGGCGAAGCCTTTCGCGCCCCGTTCCGCATCGTGCTTCTTCACCAAAGCGGCAAACTCAAGAACCGGAAAATACTGAAGCAGTTGATCGAACAGACTCATTGCCTGTCCAATCGTGTGGCCCTCCTGTTGGGATTTCGGCGACCGGATTCTTGGCCAAAAGATGGTCCGGCGCTGGAGCAATTATAGGGGTGCTTGTTTTTTGCTCAAAGGCCGTTTAGGACAAGAGTGATTTCTGACTGATCATAAAGCCGGCATATCGTAGGCAACACCGAGCTCTTCGGCTAGAGCAGCGAGACGTGAGTCTGCCGTCCATAAGTGCAATCGCCCCACAATGGCGGACGCGAGTAGGTGAATATCGACCCAGCCCGCCCCGCGCCCATGCAAGTCCCGCTTGCGAACGAACGCGACGACATCGCGGTGAGGAACAGTGTTTGCCTGACGCATCAGCTCATAGACAGCCAAAAGTTTCCTGTGGCCTCCACGATCCCCGATGAGGAGTTCTCCATAGACCAATTCGTGTCCGATCACTTCATTGAGGCCCAAAAGTCTGTCCAACTCCATCGCATAGGGCGTCCGGTTGGCAAGGAACTTAATCCATACGGACGTATCGACCAGGACCATTAATCCGCCCTGCGTTTTGTCGACGGCCTCTCGCGTCGTCTAGGCACATCCCGCGCGTGAGGCTCCGTACCACGAAGAGCCCGAAGACGCTCGTACGCGGCGTGGCGCACCAGCGCCTCCAGGCCCAAACGGATGGTCTCGGTGTCCGTAGCGGCGCCGCAAGCCATTTTCGCTTCTCTGAAGAGGTTGTCATCGACGTTGAAGGTTTTCTTCACGCATACAATCGTGCCATAAAAGTATTGCTTGTGGAACCATACTGTTTAGCGACGAGCATTTTCCGGGACAGCATCACGCTGAGATCCCGAATTGCAAAATTACCCGCTCGCCGCCGCGAGGTCCCAGCAAATACTGAGGACTGACGGTATCCGACATCGGCAACCGTGTGATCGTAGGGTTTATGACGAGCAGGACTTTGCTCGTCCGGTGGTCGCGGGTATTTTCGGCGAGAACCTTTTTGACGCCGCTGATCTGTGAAAGTCCAGGCAAACCGGTCCGGGTGCGCGAGTATTTGTATCGGCATCCAACCATCTAAGCCGAGATAGGGGTCAAATTCACCGATGGGGTTTTTACTGCAGCAACTGAATGAGACGCTTTCTAATCTCTTCCTCTTTTAATGCACTTGAATCCCCTTGGCGCGGTATCCAACCTACTGGAAAATTCGCCTGACATTTCTTTGAATATTATTGACCTCTCATAATTGATATGTCGATATCTTTCCAAAATCATCTAAAACAAACAGTTTGCTCCCATTTACCAAAATGGATTCAGGGGCATCGTGCCGAACTCCGTTTTTCATTGGTACTCGATAAGTCTTATTGACTTTTCCCGATATGTCAACGACTAACACAGGCGCTTCCTCTTCCACTTTAAAACCGCTCAACATTAAGTACATTTTTTGGTTGGCGACCGTAATAGCCTGCACCGTGAGCCCTTTAATTTTGGTACCCTTTGTTCGTGCTTTGTACCAGCCTTTAACTGCGCCTATCTCCGGTGTTAGTAATTGAATAACGGTTTGCTTTTTACTGGAGACGTTGAGAATAGTAGCGCTGACCTCAACTCTGTCAATAATAGCAATGAGGTTAGCTCCTAGTCCGACCATCAGGGTTGTCTCCGAGAGATTAAAATCCCCAGAAGAAAGTTGTATTGCGTCACTCGTGACTGCTTCGTCGCCTAGCGGTATGACACGGCCGGCACGAGTCAATCCGTAGAGCCCAGCTCCTGTAACACCAAGCCTAAATAACCCTTTATCCGGTGGCTGATAATATGTTTCTCCTCCGCTTAAGTCGACGCGCCGGAGACGAACTCCTCCTTGCGTCGGTCCTGATAACACCCAGATCGCTCCCTTGTAAAAAGCAAAGTCGAAAAACTCGTCAGGCCCCAATTCGACCGTTGATATAGTTTTCCCTTCAACATTGGTATTGATGAGCGTTACGTTCTCCGCACCAGAGCCTGGAAATGCGGCGGTAACAAATCCATCTTTGCCAAAGAGAAAACTTCTAAAATTCCATCCCGCAGTAGGCTGAGGAGCAGAAACTGTAATCCGCGATATGAGAGGAGGGACCAAATTGCTCGAAGAGTGCGTTAGATCGCTAGGCACATTCTGGCCAGCGATCTGCATGCTAGCGGCTAGGACGTATCCAACAGTTGGGATTGAAAATAGCCCTACGCCAAAAAATGTTCTACGGCTCGTCGTCAACATGTACATCTTTGCCTTCCTTAATTAGCCGATTACTCACCTACGACACATTAAATAAAGTAGATTTGCGGGTAACGGCGAGTAAAAAAATTACTGATCAATGAGGTGCGTTGTGAGACCAACATCCCAAGCCCATTTGCCATCGCCTTGTCCGTCGAGCCGATAAAGGTGCGCTCGGTAGCGGAATGAGAAAGAAGTGCTAAGAATACTAAAAGTACTATATATTCAAAATTTCGAGATAGTCTTTATGCGAAGTGATCATCCACACGGGTCAGTGCTATTGGGCGCGGATTCCCAGGAAGGAATCGATGGGCTGTCGGGGCGATTGATGCATCCAGAGACGGTCTGTGATCAGCCCTTTCTCCACTGCACCGTGTTTCCGGAGGCCTGTTCGGTTTCCGTCGAGATAAGGGTTGTCGTTAACGGCAAAGCGGAGTCGGTCGTCTGGGGCAGCACGCTGGGGAATATTGCTAAACGACCGCATCGTCTGCAAATGAAACGCTTATACGCGGGACGGCTGCGACCGATTCGACTCGATCCGAACGATCCCAAGGTTCTGCTCCTGCCGCTGTTACCAGGCGATCAGATCGTATGGCAGTAGGTTCTCTGGCGGCCGGCCAGCGACGACTCCCTTCTACTGCGACCATCATCCTGAACCTTCCGGAGAGACCCGCTCACTCGACCCGGCGAGGGCGCAATTGTCCGCAGCATAACGCCCGTTCTTTGATCATCACGAATAGAATCGGAAGCAGAAGCAGCACATTGATGGTGGAAGTCACCATGCCGCCGCCCACAATGGGCGCGGCGATCGGCTTCATGACGTCGGAGCCTACGCCTGACTCCCACAGAATAGGAATGAGGCTGGCTAACACGGCGCAAACCGTCATCAGTTTCGGGCGAAGGCGTTGCACGGCCCCTTCGATGGCGGCGTCCTCGATATCCTTCTTCGCGAGTTCCTGGCTGGAGGAAAGCTTTCGTTCGAGCGCCTCATGTAGATACACGATCATCACGACTCCGGTTTCGACCGCAATCCCAAACAGAGCAATATAGCCTACCGCGACGGCAACGCTGAAATTGTATTGGAGCAGCCATTGCAGGAGAAGACCGCCGGTGACCGCATAGAAGGTCGGCACGATTAAAGCCTGCCATGTGCCGCCGGAACCAAGCGTGCCGGAACCTTCGTACATTCCGCTGCCTTTGTTTGGAGCAGGAAACGACCGTTCGCATCGCCGCCATCCCCATGGCGGGCATGGCCGGCATGTAGAAGGAGACGGTTACTTGCGCTCCATCGAGAGGCTCCCCCTCGGGCGTGGTCAGCTTCACACGAAAGGTGTTGCTCCCTTTCCGTGGCGGCGAAGGATCCGTTGTGAGATCCAATGTCGCCTGGCCGCCGATACCGGCAGCATTGGCTGCGCCGCCGGATTCCGATTCGGCCGTTGGTGGAGCGAATGCATTCACGGCGGCCTGTAATTGGCTTTCCGAATCGAGGAGGAAATTGGCGGAGGTGACGACGGAATCCCCCCTGTTTCAGCCCTTTTAATACGATGGTTTCGTCGTTCACCGTCAGCCCTGGTTCCACCTCATGCGGTTCGAGCCGGCCTCCCCCGCGGTTGAGGAACACAAGCGAGTGAAGGCCGGAATGGAAGATGGCGGAAGACGGTACGACCATATGGCGGCCTAATGGAGTTTTCAGCACCACGTTGACGTACATGCCGGGTGTCAATTTCAGATCGGGATTGCGAAAGACGAGACGCACGCGGGCGGTCCGCGTGTTCTCATCCACTTGTGGATAGACCAAGTCGATTCGACCACGGAAGGTACGCCCCGGGTAGGCATCGACCGTGACGGAGGCCGACTGTCCGGAACGTATTTTCCCCAGGTCCGTTTGGAAGACTTGCGCGTTGACCCACACGGTGGAGAGGTCGGCCACCGTGTAGAGCTTCGTGTCCGGCTGCACATACATATTAGGAAGCGCATTGCGCTCGGTGACATAGCCGGAGGCAGGAGAGTTGAAGGTCAGGTTGGTGATGACTTTGCCGGTGGCTTCAAGCTGATCGATTTCACTGGCGGGCACCTCCCATTGCTGCAAGCGCTCGCTTGCCGCAGACAGCAGGGAAGCGGCGCCCTAGGCCACGCACGCAAGGGAACTGCCCCGCAGCGCGGCTGCATTCTGTTTGGCTAATAAGTACTCGTGCTCGGTGGTGACCAGATCGGGGCTATAAATGGTAAACAGAGGCTGCCCCTTATGCACATATTGGTAATTGGCATCGACATAGACGTGTCGAATCCAGCCCGGGAAGCGAGTCTGTACATAGGCGACGCGGCGCTCATCCACAACGACGTTTCCCGTCACCCGGATCTCGTCGCTGACCGGCTTCTCTTCGACCGCTCCGAACGTCACGCCGATGGACTGCAGGCGTTGCGGCGTGAGCTGCACCGGAGCTAGACGTGGTTGGTTCATGTTGGGGGCTGGCGGGGCCGCGGAAGAAGCAGCCTGAGAAATCCGGGTGGCATGCCCTGCACCTGCTTCCATGCGGGACGATGGAGATACGATTCGCTGCCCGTAAAAAATGACTCCCGCAGCGGCCAGGACGAGAACGGCAACGCCGGCCAGAACAAACCATTTCCGAGGAATCGTCTTCATAACAGAGTTACCCCCGCTACGGCCTCAATGCGTGCTAGGGCCGATTCATGCTCGGCTAACTGTCTTTGATAATCGATTTCGAGATTCAGGACGTCGAGAAAAGAAGAAAGGAGCGTTTGAAAGTCCTGCCGGTTGCTTTGATAAGCGGCCAGTGCCGATCGAAACGTCGCTTGCGCCTGCGGCAACAAACCCTGGTTGTAAATGTCCAATTGCTCGCTGGAGGTTTGGGCGACAACATAGTCCTGTTGCAACTGAGCAAGCTGCTGCTGTAATTTATCTTGCAGCAACTCTTGCGCCTGCACCTGCTTTTCCGTTGCCTGGGCGAGTTCTGCCCTGCGGCGACCGCGGTTTGGAAGATTGACGCCAAACGTCGCCATGTAGTAATCGCGATATTGAGAGCCGGTATTTTGATACATATACTGCACGTTGAAATCCGGCCGAAAATCCTTGTGCGCCAACCGAAGTTGTGTTTCCGCACTTTGCATCATGTTTTGTTGGGAAAGAATCTCCGGATTTTGGCGGCGGACGAATTCGTGCAGTTGAGCCGCGCTCAACCGAAGACTGCGGCGCGAAAGCGGTTCCGCCACAATCGCGGGCGAAAGCTGGGAGCGGTTCAGCCAACTTTTCATTTGCGCCTGCAGAGTATCCTCCACCTGTTGGTCGGCCGTGATTTGTTGCAGAATTTTTGTCTTCGCAAGCTGGGCCTTGAGGACGTCCTGCTGACTGCCGCCACCGGTGCGGTAGCGAGCTTCGGCGACCTGTTCAATCGTATTCAGTAATTGCTGGTCCCCTCTTTAAGACAGAGTCCGCCTGCTGCAGATAAGAAAGCTGAAAGTAAGCGACCTTGATCTGTTGAAGCACGTTGCGCCGCGTCCATTCGACACCCGCGCCTCGTGCTTCGGCTTCCTGTAGCGCCGCCTCCGACCGGAGACGCCGTTTTCCGGGATAGGGAATGTCCTGCGAAGCTCCAAATCCGATGTAGGAGAAGTCACTGTTTGTATAGCCTGCGAAAGGCTTTGGACTTCCTACGCTGAATGTCTGTACTTCAATATGCCTGTCAGGAAGCGCCCCAACGGATCTGGGCACGTTCCGAGCAGCCCGGTAGCCGGAGCGAGCCGCCTGAATTTGAGGGTTGTTCTGTTCCGCCTCTGTTAGTAACCGATTCAGGGCGACTGGTTTGGCCGGAATCGGCGCAACGCCGAGTTGCTGAGCCGCGAGTTCGTGGCTATAAAAACCAGGAAAGATCAATCCAATAAAAACGGCTGTGGTGCTCCAGCCGGCAGAATACAACTTCACTCTTTTCTCCTTTACAATCGACGGACACGACAGGGCAAAGACGCTTACGCTAGCGCCGATAAGAGAAAAGAAGGATCAAATGCGGAAGGTTTGAAGGGAAGGTAGACTTGGCGATGGTGGCGAAGGTGAGTTGGAGGAGACGGACGTGGCGGGTGGTAGCGGAAAAAAGGGCTGAGGCCTTTCATCGCGCACGGTGAACATAAGATGGAGAGCCGCGGTACGGGTATCGATGAAGGCAACGAGAGTTTTTCCGGCATCGATAGTTGTATCGCAACAACGGCTGTGGTTGACCATGCCGCTCGATGAGCACATGGGGGCTATTTGTTTGCAGCACGCTTGTTCGGCGGGAGTGGATGAAGCTACCGGTTGCAGGCAGGCCATCGCTGGATTCGCCATGGTCAGCAACAGCAAGACTGCAATCATGCCGATTTGTGCTAGCCGTGTCAACAATTTCATTCTACGCTGCTTCGTCATCGGCGCGTCGATCATCGGTGAGCAGGGCTTTGTTGGCACGTTCTGCCAGGAAGGCGATTTCCGACTAGCGTGAAGCGACGCTGCCAATCCGGTTCTCGGCGGCTTTGCGCTATGTTCAGCGAATGAGCTTTTGGTATCTACTTCGCTGGGTGACTACTGTTTTTGTGTTGCCCTTTTCTTCGTTTTGTCTGGCAACCTCCGTCGCATTTGGACAGGAGCATGGAGTGCAGAATCATCGTCCCGACGCCGCTTCCTCTTCTAAAGCGGCCGATACCGGTTCGACTGAGAAGCCGGAGCCTTTGCCTCCTTTGCCCGCCGATGCTTCGGTGGAGCAAACGGTCAGTGTCAATGGCAAAACGCTGCGTTATAAGGCGACGGTCGCGACCGTTCCGGTATACGACAGGCTGGAGGCGAGCAAGCCGGAGACGAAGACGGGAGAAGTGGTGGTCACTTCGTACACGCTGGATGGCGTGAAAGATGCGGAGGATCGCCCGGTGACGTTTGCTATGAATGGCGGCCCGGGGGCTTCGTCGGTTTATCTCAATCTTGGCGCGATCGGTCCTAAACATATTCAATTTGCCGAGCAGGGAGACAGTCCTTCCGATCCGGCGCGGCTGACCGATAACCCGGGGACTTGGCTTCCGTTTTCCGATCTGGTCTTTATCGATCCGATCGGTACGGGATTCTCGCGCTCGCTTGTGTCCGTGGCGGATACGAAGAAGTTTTTCTATTCGACTACGCCGGACATCGAGTATCTTTCGCGAGTGATCTATGACTGGCTGGTGAAAAACGGGCGGCTACAGTCACGCAAGTATTTAGTGGGGGAGAGCTACGGCGGTTATCGCGGACCGCGTGTGACGCACTACTTGCAATCGCAGTTGGGGGTGGCGATGAATGGCGTGGTGCTGGTTTCGCCGTATCTAAATCCGTGGATCGGAGGCAATGGGGAGATTTCGCCGCTGCCGTGGATGATGACGCTGCCGGCGATTACGGCGGCACGTTTGGAGCGGGAACACCAGCTTACCGCGAAGCGCATGGCGGAGGTGATTGCGTATACGCGCGGCCAGTATGCGACCGACTTGCTGGCTGGTCGATCCGACCCGGAGGCGACGCCGCGCATTGTGAAGAAGGTGACGGAGATGACGGGGCTGGACCCGGCGTTTGTGAAGCACTCGGGTGGTCGCATTTCGACGGAGGCGTATCTTCGCGAGGCCCATCGCGAGAAGGATGAGATCGGGTCGGTGTACGACTCGAATGTGACGGCACCGGATCCATTTCCCTTTTCGCCGTTTCAAAAGTCGAGCGATCCGATTCTGGAGGGGATTATTGCTCCGACAACGACGGCGATGGTGGACTGGGTGACACGGGTGGTGGGCTGGAAGACAATGGCGCGCTATCACGCGCTTTCGTATGAAGTGAATCGAATGTGGGATCGGGACCGGGTGCTGGAGCGCGGTTCGACGTCGGATCTACGCGAAGCGGTGGCGGCAGACCCGAAGCTGCGGGTGCTGATTGCGCATGGATGGGATGACTTGAGCTGCCCGTTCATGGGATCGGTATTGACGGTGGATGAGATGCCGGTGATGGGCAATCCGCAGCGGGTTGCGGTGCATGAGTATCCGGGCGGACATATGTTCTATACAAGGCCGGGAAGCCAGGCGGCGTTTGTGAAGGATGTGGAGGCGATGGTGGCGGCGCATTGAGAAAAATTAATCCAAGAGGTAGAATCGGTGGTTATCACCTGCTGTGAAGAGGAAAGGTGAGAGGCGCCGGGCCAGAGTCCGGCTTATGGTTTACCAATGGAGGTTCTCATGTTACGAACTTTTCTGATGCTCTTGGGCGGCGCGGTTCTTAGCCACGCAGCAACGCCAGCTTGTTACGTGCCATGGTCGAGCGGCGCGGTTTATACAGGCGGACAAACAGCCAGTGATCACGGTGTAAATTACACCGCCAATTGGTGGACCAGTGGGCAAAACCCAGCTACGAATAGTGGCGGAGCCGGAAGCGGCCAGCCGTGGACAGCAAATGGGGCGTGCGGTTCCTCCGGAGATCCGACCCCGCCGCCTGCTCCACCGCCAACCAACCCTCCACCGATCAATCCGGCACCGGCCGGAGCGAATTTGTTTGCTCCTTATGTGGACATGAGTTTGACTGTGGATGAGCAAATTCTTGCCATGCAGCAGCAGGCGAATTTGAAAGCCGTAACGCTGGCATTTCTGGTGGCGAGTGGAGGCGGTTGTTCGGTGGGATGGGGTGGCTTAGGCGGTACGCTGCCGACTGACCTGCTGCCGGACGGGGAATCGATTCAGGCCATTGTGCAAAGTATGCAGGGCCGCGGCGTGCAGGTGATTCTGTCCTTTGGGGGAGCAACCGGAACAGAGCCCGCTCGGGCGTGCAGTAGCGCGTCGTCTTTGCAGGCGCTTTATCAATCGGTCATCGACCGGTATCATGTGACGCTGCTCGACTTTGACATCGAGGGTGGGGCGGTTTCAGACCAAGCTTCCATTACGCGCCGCGACCAGGCGCTGAAGGGATTGAAGGCGGCGAATCCTAACCTGGTGATCTCTTATACGTTGCCGGTGCTGCCGACGGGATTGGTTTCGACGGGCGTCAATATTTTGAACAGCGCGAAGGCGGACGGACTAGCGATTGACGTAGTGAATATCATGGCGATGGATTACGGTTCGGCTGTGGACCAGGGCGGCCAGATGGGGCTCGATGCCACGACAGCGGCGTCGGCGACAGAATCGCAGATCAAGGCAGCGGGTCTGAATGCGGCGATTGGGATTACACCGATGATCGGCGTGAACGATACCAACACGGAAATCTTTAAGCTGGCGGATATTAATACGGTGCTGCAGTTTGCGCAAGCGAATAGCTATGTCAAACGGATAGCCATCTGGTCACTGGCGAGAGATAACGGTTCTTGCGCGGGACAAACATGGGCTTCGCCGATCTGCAGCGGGGTTTCGCAATCGACGTACGCTTATTCACAGGCGTTTGCACCTTTTCAGCAGTAGGTTAGATCGAGCTCGTCCAGCGTTTTGCATGTGGGGATAGATGACAATCGAAGTACTGCATGCAAAACGCTTCGTTGTGCCTGTTATTGGGCTTAATAACGTTCGCTCCGTCTGGTTCGGCTCAAGATGGGCCGGTGCGGACTGTACCTACGTTTAGCGGATCGTTCGTCACTGCGGGTAAGCAATATGCTTACCGGATGGCGGGCGGCAAGCCGGAGGCGGGCGGAACAACTACGATCCCAACCGTAATGGTTCCGCTTTCGCTTTCTTTCGAAGCGAGTGGGCATAAAACAAAGATGAACGCGGCGGAGATCGCGGGCGATGTTTTGCGATCGCCGGTCTTTCAGCCGTTTGGGTTTGCGACAGGAAAGACACAATACGGCGATGCGATGCAGCGGGCCCAGTTTTCGCAAAGTGCGCGAAAGAATTGGCACACATTGCTGGGAAGACTAGAAGTAGCGCCAGCAATTTCCATTGACATACCGGCGGCGAACGGCTACCTGCTGCATTCGCAACGGACGGGGAAAACGTTGGTGGTGGTCGATCTCGACTATGTCGAGAGGCGGCTGTTTCAGCAGTTAGCGAAGACGAGCGCGGGGCCGGATAAGCTGCTGGTGGCGGTGACTAAGAACACTGCATTTTACTCGCTAGGGGATGCGACGGTTTGCTGCTCGGTGGGTACACACGGCGCGCAAGTGGATGCGGATAAAAAATCGGCGCAGGCTTTCGTGATCGCGTCGTATTTCGATGAAGGCGTGATGCCGCGGTATGCGGACGTACAAGCGATCAGTCAGCAGGTGGCGGAGTGGATGAATGATCCGTTGCGGGGATATCAGACAAATAAGTTTCCTGCTTGGCAGGAGCCAACATCGGATGCTATTTGCGGAGGCAGGGGCGAGAGTAGTTCTTATCTTCTGGAGCAGCCGACGGACTTTTTAACTGCGAACGCGACGACGGTTTCAACGGGAGGCCGGAAGTTTCATTTAGAGAACATGGCTTTGCTGCGGTGGTTTGCGCAGAATGCCGATACGAACAAGTTTGCGGGTGCTTTTAGTTTTCCCGACACGAAGGTGTTGGCGGGTCCCGCGCAGCCTTGTTTGGCGCGTGGAGTCCGGGACAGTCAGCCTACTGTTTTGCCGATGGCGCGATCCGGAGAAACAAACGGACATTCTTTGATCGGGTATTGGGAAGGGTATTCTTCCGCGAACAACAAAACACGGCTGAGAGATGTTTCACCGCAGTGGGATGTGGTCATTGCGACATTCGCGGCTCCGGTGAAAGGGTCCACTAGCGTTTTGCATTTTGAGCCGCCCGCTGCGTATGGGGAAGAACAATTCAAATCCGATGTTGCTTATCTGCGGGCGAAGGGAAAAAAGGTTTTGATTTCTCTGGGCGGCGGCGGACAAGTGGTGACGATGAATACTGCGGCGGATTTACAGAATTTCGTGCGTTCGGTTTCAGCGATCGTGGAGAAGTACGGGTTCGATGGGGTCGATCTGGATATTGAGACGCCATCGCTGTTGATTAGCCCGGGCGACACAGATTTTCGACATCCGATAACGCCTTCTATCGTGAATTTGATTGCGGCGATGCATCAGTTACGGAAGCAGTTTGGGCCGAAGTTTATGATTGGCGAGGTGCCGGAAGCAGCACAGGCGCAGGCGGGCATGCAGACGTACAGCGGTCAGTTTGGAAGTTTCTTGCCGGTGATTTACGGGACGCGGGACATACTCTCCTTTGTGGACGCGCAAGATTACAACACCCCGCCGCTGGAGGGTCTTGACGGGAATTATTATTTTCCCGGCGAAGCCGATTATCACGTGGCGATGTCGGAGATGCTGGTGCGTGGGTTTCCGGTGGGAGGCGATGCTAACGCGATGTTTCCGGCTCTTCCGCCGGAGCAGGTGGCGGTGGGTTTGCCGGCTACGCCCACGTCGGCGCGCAATTATACGAGGGTTCCGGAGATCGAGAACGCGTTGCGATATGTCGTGACAGGGAAGCGGTACGCGGGGGCAAAGTATAGGCTGCGCAAGCCGACCGGGTATCCCACTTTCAAGGGAGCGATGTTCTGGGCGATCAATGAAGACCGGCGGAACAGTTATCGGATGTCCAATGCGATAGGACCGTTTCTGCATAGTCTTGGAAGCAAATAGGAGCATGCAGAACAGCGTTGGCCTCCGACCATATAGCGCGGTGGCGGCGGTCTTTCTTTGCGGCGCGCTTTCATTTCTGGATCTTTACTGTACGCAACCGCTGCTGCCCTTGCTGTCGCGAGTTTTTCATGCGTCGGAGGCAAGCGTTAGTTTAACGGTCAGCGCACCAACGCTAGGCGTGGCCATTTCGGCGGCTTTGTTGGCGATCTTCGGGGAGCAGTTGGACCGCAAGCGAATGATTGTCGGCTCCATGACAGCTTTAGCCGTTGTGACGGCGATGACGGCGACGGCACCGAACCTTCCCGCACTTGCGGCGTGGAGATTTGTCCAAGGATTGCTGACTCCCGGCATCTTCATCCTGACGATTGCGTATGTAACGGAAGAGTGGGCGCCGCTGCTGATACCGCGGGTGATGAGCTTTTATGTTGCCGGTACCGTGTTTGGCGGATTTTGCGGGCGGGTGGCCGGTGGATCTTTAGCGGAGCGATGGAACTGGCGGGTGATGTTTGTTGCGCTCAGTCTAGTGGGGATAGCGGGGGCGTTTTTCACGCGGCGTTTGATGAGGCCGTCCACTTTGAAAATAATCCCGCGAGACCCCGCGTTGTCACGTTTTGCGCCGGTGTTGGAGAACGCGAAGAATTCGCGGCTGCTGGCAACGTTTGCGATCGGTTTCTGCATGCTGTTTACGCTGGTATCGTTGTTCAGCTACATCACATTCCATTTAGCGGACTCGCCGTTTCGATTATCGACAGAGGAGTTGAGCTGGCTTTTTGCGGTGTATCTGTTCGGGTTGATTACGACTCCGGCGGTAGGGACGATATTGCCGCGGATTGGGCTGATTCGCGGCATGTTGGGGGCGGTGGGGCTCTGTTTCACGGGGGTGATTTTGACCTTGGTTCCGTCGTTAGTGGCGGTGGGTATTGGGTTAACGCTGGCAAGCTCAGGAGTTTTTATCGCGCAGACTTGCGCCAATAGTTTTCTGCGCGACGCAGCACCAGCGGGCAGCCGTGTTTCTGCGGCGGGAATGTATATTTGCAGTTACTACATAGGTGGCACAGCGGGCGGGCTGCTTCCTGGCTTGTTGTGGAAGCAGGCTGGATGGTCCGGCTGCGTGGCAATGATCTGTGGCTTTCTTTCGATTGCGGGAGTGACGACATTTTTCGGATGGCGGCAGAAGCGGGCGGTAACAGAGCCCGTCCCGCTCTGATCAGCGATAGGATGGATTCTTCGCTATGAGAATCTTGTTTACCTTGATACTAACGGCTTGCCTGGCGAGTGCGCAGCAGGCGAAAGTGATAACGGCGCGGCAGGTGGTAAGCCTGATCCAACAGCACGTCGGGGTTCCCTGGCAAGGCGAGACAGTGGATACGTACACGGCGGGCGACCCGGATACGCCGGTGACGGGCATCGCTACGACGATGATGGCTACTTACGATGTGCTGAAACGGGCGGCGGCGGCCAAGGCGAACCTCATCATTACGCATGAGCCGACATTTTATAGCCATCATGATGAAACAGCATCGTTCCAAGCGGCGAACGATGCAGTATGGCGGGACAAGGAAGCATTTATCAAGGCACATCATCTGGTGGTCTGGCGCTTTCATGATCATTGGCACATGCGTAAGCCGGATGGAATTTTGGCGGGGATGACGCGGGCGCTCGGTTGGGAACATTACGAAAATGCGGCGATGCCGAATCTTTATACGTTGCCGGAGACCGATTTACGCGCGCTGGCGAAGAGTATTCAAGAGAAGATCGGCATCAAGATTCTTCGCGTGGTGGGCAATCCCGATATGAAGGTGACACAAGTTGCGATGGTGCCGGGCGCGTCGGGTCCTGAAAAGCACTATCAGTTCTTGCGGCGGAATGATGTGCAAGTGCTGGTGATCGGCGAAGTGCCGGAGTGGGAGACGATTGAGTATGTTTCCGACGCAGCGGCCGAGGGTAAGCAGAAGGCTCTGATTTTGATGGGGCACATTCCGTCGGAACAGGCGGGAATGAAAGACTGCGCGGAATGGCTGAAGACGTTTATCGATGGCGTTCCTATTCAATTTGTGGCGACGGCCGAGCCGTTTTGGATGCCTTAGCAGCGCGAATTCTTTGGGACTGATAGCATATTGCTCATGCTCAAGGTGCTTTGTTTAGTGCTGGCCGGATTGACTTCGGCGTCTGGCGTTGAGCTTTCAGTGAAGAAAGCTTTGAACCTGGGCGCCATCAAGATAATGGTGACGGCGGCAGAAGCGGAAGCGGTGAAAAGGAATGTGCAGGTGACGATCTGCGTGGTGGACGAAAGCGGCAACCTGCTCTTTTTAGAGAAGGCGGATGGTGCTCCGCTGAATACGATCGAGTTTGCGCAGAGGAAGGCGAGGCACGCGTCGTTTTACGGAAGTCCATCTAAGAATGGAGCCGATGCGGTAAAGAGAGGCGATATGACGGTGCTCGATTTTCCGCAGTATTTTCCGAACCAGGGTGGATTGCCGATCAAGATCGATAAGAAAACGATTGGGGGCATAGCTGCTAGCGGCGCGAAGTCGGAGATCGATGAGGCAATTGCGCAGGCGGGGCTGGATGCGTTGTTGAAGCAGTTGGATTAGAGGGTGCCATGCCGCTCGGACGTTTGTTAATTTTCGCTGGAATTGTTTTGGTGCTGCTTGGGGCGGCGGTGCTGCTGCTAAGCAGATTCAACCTGCCACTTGGGCGTTTGCCCGGTGATGTAGTTTGGCGAGGGAAGAATTCCGTCGTTTACTTTCCGGTGGTGACGTGCCTTTTGTTGAGCGTGCTGGGTTCGTTGGCGCTCTGGTTTTTCAGTCGTCGATGATGGCCAGCAAAGGATGCCTGCACGATCATCGTGGACCGAATTGGGAGACAAGCGTTTGTATTTCGTTCTTTTGTGACCGCAGTTGGCGGATGTTTCTGATGTTGTTTCTGCGTCCAATACCGAAGTAAACGATGACAGGATAAATCAGGCCGAGCGCGATTGCGATTCCTAAACTACGGGTGGCGAGCCAGAAGCCGTAGGCCAGAACGAGAAAGCCTAAGATGCGCACTACGTTCTCGAACAGGAATAGGCGTTTGAGGAATGTTTCCTCTTTGTCGAACCATTGCAGGCCGGAGCCATCGAGAGAAATATTCTCCTCTCCCTTGCTGCCGCGCAACCGGTAGATCAGGAAGAGCGCGGCTCCGATTTGGCCGGCTAATAGAATCCACAAACCAGGCCATAGCATAGGCCACTGCGTCCGCCAGAGAAGAAAGGCAATCAATACCGCCATCAGCCAGGCGAACTGCATTCGCTTGACATGACGAGCGTGGGCGAGGGCCACAAGAGAAGAGAATCGTGCGGTGGCACTCTGCATGGAACTATATTATCGGGATAATTGTAGAAGTGGCTTTATTTTCCGTTGACCCTAGCGGGGTGCCCCGGCGAGCGTTCTTGGTAATGCCTTTCGCATTCCTGGGTTTGTTGGCTTTGTTTCGCCGACCGGAGCGGCCTTTGCCAGAAGCGGACGTGAATGGAAAGGGCGCGCCGGTGTGTTTGGCGTTGTTTTCGGACGAGGGCCGGTGGGAGCGGGTGGCGGAAGTTCACAAGATTGCTAGGAGCGACGCGGCCTGGCGAGAGGAACTGACCGGGGAAGAATATGCGGTCACACGATGCAAGGGAACAGAGTTTGCTTTTGCGAACCGATATTGGAACAACCATGCGGCGGGAATATACCGATGTATTTGTTGCGGGATTGCGTTATTCTCCTCGCGAGAGAAGTTCGACTCCGGTACCGGCTGGCCGAGCTTTTCTGCTCCTATGGCCAAGGAGAATGTTTACACCAGGACGGACGTGAGTTTGGGACTCCAGCGTACGGAGATATTGTGCCGGAAGTGCGATGCGCATCTAGGACATGTATTCGAAGACGGTCCGCCGCCTAGCGGGATGAGGTATTGCTTAAACTCAGTTGCCCTAGGATTTGTAGGACATTCTTAGGACAAGCCTTCTCGCTCCTTCGGTAGAGGCGCCGAATAAGAGATGCGCGGCGAAGGCGCTGGCGTGCGAACGCGTGCTGCGGGCGAAAGGATCGGAGAGCCCGGAAATCGAGATGGGTAGTTCGTCGCCTAATATCCAAAGAGCTGTTCCGAAGAGTGTGCCATAGCCGGCGCGGAGCAGAGGAGAGTTTGCAGCATAAGCAGCATAGCCGGCACCGGCGAGGGCTCCGTAGACGTAGTGGAGGAGAAGCGCGAGCTGCTCGGCGTCTTGTTTGGGCAGAGTTCGGCCGAGGGTGAGATTAGTCAGATAATTCGCGGACTTCAGGTCGGCTTCTTCATCGAGACCGAAAACGCCGTCGTTCGGGGTAGCGGCGTAGCGCCGGTTCCAACGAGAGCGGAACTGCTGCATGGCGCAAGCGCCGGCGAGTCCAGCTATTGTTCCCGCAAAAAGACTCTTCCACATTCCCTTACGTAGATGCAGCTGTGCGGCTGCAGCGTTTCTAAGCGAGAGTGCTGGGCAACCTACCAGGAGATGAACGCGACCAAATAGAGTCTAACAGGGGAAGGCACTTGAATGAATGCAAATACGGATGGAATGAAGAAGGCGGTGAGATGCGCCCGCGGACTTGGTTGGTTTAGTATCGGCTTGGGCGCGATGGAGCTTCTGCTGCCCGGCAAGGTGGGTCGATTGATCGGCATACGCAATCATAAAAAACTAATTCGCTGGATGGGCGTGCGCGAGATCTCATCGGGGATCACGGTTTTGGTGGAAAAAACACCGGTCCTTTCCATGGCGGGGCGAGTGACGGGCGATGCGGTGGATTTATCTTTATTGGGGGCAGGGTTCGATTCATACGGTGTATCAAAGGGCAGATTGGGGACGGCGGTCGGTTTGGTGGCGGGCATTACGGCGCTGGATTCCATTTGCATGGCCCACTTGGCGAAAGGCTCGGGGCCGATTAGCGCTACCCAGACAGTGTCGGTGAATAAGACTCCCGAAGAGTGCTACCGATTCTGGCGGGAGTTTGAGAATTTACCGCGTTTCATGGAGCACCTGAACTCGGTGCGTGTGACTGGAGATAAGCAATCGCACTGGATTGCGAAGGCTCCGGCAGGCATGACGATGGAGTGGGATGCGGAACTGATTCACGATGGGCCGGACCGTATTGAATGGAGATCTTTGCCTGGTGCCGATGTAGACAATACCGGAACGGTGGACTTTCAGCAAGCTTCGGCAGGGCACGGCACGATTATCAAGGCAACTATTGAGTATCGGCCACCAGCAGGGGAGATTGGGGCGGCTGTTGCAAAGCTATTTGGCCGGGAGCCAGGAATGCAGGCGAAATCCGATTTGCGGCGCTTCAAGGCAGTGATGGAAACAGGCGAGGTTCCGACGATTACCGGGCAGAGTTCGGGACGGACACTTTCGAGCACGTAGGAAGGAAAAATATGAAAGCGAATTGCTGGTACGGCAAACACAAGTTAGAGGTAAAAGAAGTTCCCGACCCGAAGGTTTTGAACCCTCGTGATGCGATCGTCAAAATTACGCTGACGGCGATCTGCGGCTCGGATTTGCATCTTTATGACGGGTACATTCCGTCCATGCGTCATGGCGATATCCTGGGCCATGAATTCATGGGTGAGGTGGTGGAGCTAGGGAGCGCGGTTCACAATTTGAAGATTGGCGACCGGGTGGTGGTTCCATTTACCATCTCCTGCGGAAGCTGTTTTTCTTGCGAGTTGAAGATGTATTCGGGATGTGAGAACTCCAACCCGAATGCATGGATGGCGGAGAAGCTCTGGGGGCATTCACCTTGTGGCATCTATGGGTACTCGCATTTAGTGGGCGGGTATGCGGGAGGACAGGCCCAGTATGCGCGGGTTCCGTTCGCGGATGTCGGGCCGATCAAAGTGCCGGAGGGATTAAGCGACGAACAAGTGTTGTTCCTTTCAGACATTCTTCCAACGGCTTATATGGCGGCGGAGAACTGCAACATTCATGGCGGCGACACGGTTGCCATTTGGGGCTGTGGTCCGGTGGGATTGCTGGCCATTAAGAGTGCTTATTTGTTAGGCGCGGCGAGAGTGATTGCGATCGATCGGGTGCCGGAACGTTTGCGGATGGCGCGCGAAAAGGCTGGAGCGGAGACGATCAACTACGAACAGCAGAATGTGCAGGGGACTTTGTTGGAGATGACGGGAGGTCGCGGGCCGGACTCATGCATGGACGCAGTAGGGATGGAGGCACATATTCAGGGGCCGCTGTTTGCGTACGACCGCATCAAGCAGGCGTTGATGCTGGAGACGGGCCGACCGATTGTGCTGCGCGAGGCTATTATGGCGTGCCGCAACGGAGGAACGATTTCGGTGCCGGGTGTCTACGGCGGATTGCTGGATAAGATTCCGTTTGGTTCATTGATGAATCGAGGGTTGACGTTGAAGACCGGGCAGACACATGTGCAGCGTTATTTGCAGCCCTTGATGGAACGTATTGAGAAGAACGAGATTGATCCGACGTTTATCATTACGCACCGGTTGCGGCTGGACGATGCGCCGAGTGCATTCGAGACATTCAAAAACAAGCAAGATGAGTGCATCAAGGTTGTGATGAATCCGAATTAGATCAGAAAGCCGAACTAAAGGAAGAAGCCGGTCGACCTTGCTCTTGTTCGACCGGCTTTGTTGCTTTCAGGGACTGGGATTTCGCTTAGCTGAGATGCCAGCCTTTACGAACTTCGGGCTTTAATAACTTGTTTGCCTCGGAGCTGTTGGTGATTTTCATCTTGTCGGCATCCCATTCGAGCTTGCAGTTCAACTTGGTAGCGATTGCTCCCAGGGCGATCCATTCGGTGAAGGGGGCAGAAACGCCGAAATTCGAGCAGGCCGGCGCGCCGCCTTTACAGGCGTTGATCCAGTTTCGGTAATGGCCCGGGGAGCGAGGAATCATCTCCGGGGGAAAATCGTAATCGTGCATTTTATCCACGGGTAACAAACGCGTCCATTCGCCGTAGGTACCGGTGGTGATCATGCCTTTATCGCCTACAAACAAGCTTCCATTAGTGCCAGTCGCCATGAGATGCATCCACTTGGCAAGTTCTTGTTCGTGAGGCGTAAGGTTGGCCTCCTTGGATGTTTGCTGGCGGTGAGACCGGGGCGGACCTTCCTTCGGAGAGAAGAACTGTTCGGTGAAAACGCCGCCAATGATTTGGCTTTCGCGCGGGTTAAGATCGCTCTTGATATCGCCTTGACGGTTGCGAGGCAGGTCGCCAAGGATCTGATCTTTCGGGGCGGCTTCGAATGTGGGTTGATCTTCGCGCATGGCGTCGTACCAGAAAATTTTCACCGGCGGCATGGAGCCACGAGCGGGAAAGTCGAAGCGGACGACGGACTTGGCAGGGAAGTAGCGGTCGCTGGTGCCTTCCTGATGAAGGCACTCGACTGAGGTAGGCGCACCGAGGCGTAAAGCCATGTTCGGCGCTCCCAGAATGTGACAGGCCATATCGCCGAGGGCTCCGGAGCCGAAGTCGAAGAAGCCACGCCAGATGAAGGGAAGATAGTCTTCGCTATAAGCGCGCTCCTTGGCGATACCTAACCAGAGGTCCCAAGCGAGCGTGCCGGGTACAGGCGACTGCGGAGGAGCGGTTTGAATACCCTGCGGCCAGACCGGGCGATTGGTCCAAGCATGGACTTCCGTGACATTGCCGATGGCGCCGTTCCAGACCATTTCGGCGCATTGACGGGTTCCTTCGTTCGAGTAGCCTTGATTTCCCATCTGAGTAGCGACTTTGTACTTTTCGGCTGCTTTCAGGAGGTCGCGGCATTCGCCGACGGTGTGAGCGAGAGGCTTTTGCACATAGACATGCTTGCCTCGTTCCATGCAGTGGAGGGCGGCGGTGGCGTGCATGTGATCGGGGATGGTGACGATTACCGCATCGATATTGTTGTCCTCCTTCTCCAGCATCATGCGAAAGTCTTTGTACTTGGGCAGCTTCGGATATTGGGTAAATATCCTCTGCGCGTTCTTTTCGTCGACATCGCAAAGAGCGACGATGTTTTCCGTTTCGGCGCAGGCGTTAATATCGCTGGTGGCTTTACCGCCGGCTCCGATGGAAGCGATGTTCAGCTTTTCGTTCGGAGATTTATAGCCGAGGCGCTTGAGCGATGGTTGGCTTCCGAAGCCGGCAAGGGGGACAGCTCCGGCCAATAAGCTGCCATAGAAAAAATATCGTCTTGTAATTCCGTCGGATTTCATGGTTGCGGGTGTAGAGTGTACACCAAGATCATATACCCGTGGCAATCAGGGATTGGGTGGTCAGAGATGTGGCTATGCGAAAGCACACAGCCTATCGCGAGGTTCCCCGATCGACGATGTCAATGAGTGCGTTGAGCTTACCTTCTATTTCCAACATGAGCTGGGCGCCTAGTTGCATCATCCTGTCATGCTCCGACAACCAGCTGGTATGTTGATTGAGCAACTCGGTTTGCTTTTTTTCAAGGTGAGCTTGCACAACCATAGCATCTTCGATAATGCTGAAACGCGCGTTGCTTTGTTCGTGCAGGCGCTTTCGTGCGATATCGACCCTTTCGTCGCCTGTTTCTGGCAAGCCGCTAGGCATACTGTTGGCCATAGTCAATCGATCAGAGACGGAAAGCGCAGGTAGCACTTCCGCCTTCTCCGATGTTATTTTATCTGGTTAGTCAGTCGCAAAATTGAGTTTTTTTGGAGCTGCCGAACAAAACTATACCTGGAGCAGGTCGGCGACTTTACATAGATAATCTTTGGTATTCAGCCAGGGTTGATCCTTGCCTACCAGGAGCGCTAGATCTTTCGTCATGGAACCGGATTCGACCGCGCCTACTGTTGCCTTCTCCAGACGGTCGGCAAACTCGACGACAGCAGGCGTGTTGTCGAATTGACCTCGGTAGCGAAGAGCGGAAGACCAGGCAAAGATGGAGGCGATGGGATTGGTGGAAGTCTCCTTACCTTTTTGGTGTTCGCGGAAGTGCCGAGTGACGGTGCCGTGCGCTGCTTCGGTCTCAACAGTCTTCCCGTCAGGTGTAATGAGAACGGAGGTCATCAGGCCTAGGGAACCGAAGCCTTGCGCCACCACATCGGATTGCACGTCGCCGTCATAGTTTTTGCAAGCCCATACGAAGCCGCCATCCGATTTGACTGCATAGGCCACCAGATCGTCGATCAATCGATGTTCGTAGTCGAGATTGGCGGCTTTGAACTTGTCCTTAAATTCTTCTTCGTAGATCGTTTGAAAAAGATCTTTGAAGCGGCCGTCGTATTTCTTTAGGATTGTGTTTTTAGTTGATAGGTAGACAGGAAGATTGCGCGATAGACCGTAGTTAAAGCAAGCACGAGCGAAACCGATGATGGAGGCATCGAGGTTGTACATTGCGAGGGCAACACCAGCGCTTTCGAATTCGAATACATCGTAGTTGGTGGGCGGCGCTCCGCTTTGTGGCGTAAAGGTCAGCGTGAGTTTACCCGGTTCCTTTACGACGATATCGGTAGCGCGATATTGATCGCCGAAGGCGTGACGGCCTACGACGATCGGTTTTTTCCAGCCTGGTATATAGCGGGGTACGTTGCGGCAGATGATCGGCTCGCGGAAGATTGTACCGTCAAGGATGTTGCGGATGGTGCCGTTGGGCGACTTCCACATCTGTTTTAGACTGAACTCTTTTACGCGGGCCTCATCCGGGGTGATGGTGGCGCATTTTACGCCGACGCCGTATTGCTTGATGGCGCGCGCCGAATCCACGGTGACCTTGTCGTCGGTTGCGTCGCGATGCTCGATGGAAAGGTCGAAGTACTTGAGATCGATGTCCAAGTGCGGAAGGATGAGGAGCTCTTTGATGTTCGCCCAGATGATCCGCGTCATCTCGTCGCCATCGAGTTCGACGAGCGGGGTTTTTACCTGAATTTTTGCCATGTTGCCGATAAATGAACAGAGTCTATTACAGCACGGGGCCGCGTCAGCCGGTAGCACTCTGCAACTACCTCGAAAACCTTTCGTCTGCCTTGTAATATGCTGATGCAGCAGTTCAGTTTACGCAAGGTAAACAGAGGTCCCATGTCTAACACCCATTTAACCAGCGATCATTCGATTGCAAGTTCATTGTGCCGTATCGTTATTCTTCCGGCGCTGCTCTTTCTGGCGGCGTCGTCCGTCTGCTTTGGCCAGGGATTCGGCACCATTGTCGGAACCGTGACCGATCCTTCCGGCGCGTTGATCGCCGGGGCTTCGGTGACGGTTACCGACCCGGCAACCGGTTTGACTCGTGAAGAGAAAACCAACGCGCAGGGATACTATGTTCTGCCGTCATTGAAGCCGACGGTCTACGCAATCCGCGTCGCAGAAAGTGGTTTCGCAACGGCGAACCAGGCGGATGTGCGCTTGCTTGCGGATCAGACCGCAACAGTAAACATCTCTCTAAAAATCGGCCAGGCTGCCGAAACTATTCTGGTGAACGCGGAAACTCCGCAGGTCAACACCACCACCGCCACCATGAGCGAAGTGGTGGAGCAGCGCCGAGTGGTCGAACTTCCTCTCAACGGTCGCAACGCGGCTTCGTTGTTGCTGGTAGTGGCCGGCGCGACCCCGGCCCCCAGCAGCGGCGCAGACCAGGGAAACACGAAAACTTTTCCTTCGGCGGTCTTGGTATCCACCAATGGAACCCGTCAAAACCAGGTGAGTTTCCGCCTCGACGGAGCCAATAACAACGATCTTTATACCAACGTCAATCAGCCTTTTCCATTTCCCGACGCGCTACAGGAGTTCAGCGTCCAGACCAGCAACTATGGCGCGCGCTACGGCGGCAACGCGGGTGGCGTTGTCAACGTTGTGACAAAATCCGGCACGAATTCGCTGCACGGAGACCTTTTCGAGTTCGTGCGCAATCCGGTCTTCAACGCGCGCAACTTCTTTTCGCCTGCCCCCGATGTCGTGAAGCGTAACCAGTTCGGTGGCACCGTTGGCGGTCCGGTACTGATTCCGAAGCTTTACAACGGCAAGGACCGGACGTTCTTCTTCTTCGGCTATCAGGGCACACGCATTCGCAATATCGGCAACACCTCCAGCGCCTTTCTCCCGACCGCAGCCGAACGTACCGGAGACTTCTCCGGGCTGCTAAGCGCGAACAATCCGGGCAACCCCTTCCAACGCCGTATCCAAATTAACGACCGGAACGGTACGCCTATCCCCGGCAATCGTCTGCTGGCTAGCCAGCTGGATCCGGCGGCGTCGGCATTCCTGCAGTACCTTCCCGTGGCGGGGGGCAATGGACGCGTGTTCTATCAGCAGCCGATCGTGCAGAACTTCACCGAATACACGGCGCGCGGCGATCACGCCTTCTCGGAAATGGATCGACTGACACTCCGCTACTTCTATGACAGCTTCAACAATCAGGGTTATCTCGATCCGGCCAATTACCTGAGCTACCAGAATTACTCGACCATCCTTTCGCAGAATGCCCTCATCGGTGAGACCCACATTTTCGGCGCTGGGGCGGTGAACGAATTCCGCGCCAGCTACTCGCGCGAAACCTCGAATCGTGGGCCGGCCGCCGGCAGCATCTCGCTCGGGGATCTAGGTGTCAGCATCTACCAGCCGCCTACGGCCAAAACGATCGAAGGCATTAACGTCAACGGATATTTTAACCCCGCGCAGACCGATCCGGCGGACTTCATTCGCAACCAGTACAACTTGAGTGACGACTTTAATCTCGTGCGCGGCAAACACAGCCTTTCGTTCGGCGGCTCGGCCATTCGCGGCCAGGTGCTGCTGCGCAATCAGTACCGCACGTCGGGTTCTTTCAGCTTTACCGCCGATACGACCAACGATGCGCTGGCGAGTTTCATGCAGGGTTACGCCCGCACCTTTACGCAGGGCTTTGGCGAATTCAAAGATAACCTCGTCAACACTTATAACCTGTATGTGCAGGACGACTATCATGCATCACGCCGGCTCACGATCAATCTCGGTCTGCGCTACGATCCGCTCTATCCGTGGATAGAGCAGAAGGGTCGTGTCGAGCAGTTCAGCATTGGCAACTATCGGGCCGGTACGCAATCGAGTGTTTACACGAATGCGCCGCGCGGTCTGCTCTTTCCGGGAGACCGGGGCGTGTCGAAAGCGGGTATCGGAGCCAGCTTGAACAACTTTGCACCACGTGTTGGGTTCGCTTACAGCCTTACCGGTGACGCGCGCACCAGCATCCGGGGCGGTTTCGGTGTCTTCTACGATGCCATTCAGAACGGCATCATCAACAACCGCTTCGTCGATGTCACACCTTTCAGTCCGCAGTTCAGCGTCACTCAGCCTACCGGCACTTTCAGCAACCCTTATCTGGGATTCACCGATCCCTATCCGGCGCCATTCCCACCTCCTGCCGACGCCGCTTTCCAGCCTCCAGTGCTGGTGATCACTTACGATCCGGCTAACGGTAACAAGCAGCTAACGCCAACCATTTTCAACTGGAATCTATCCTTGGAACGGCAGCTTGCCGGCCGCTGGTTGGTTCGTGCCGCTTACGTCGCCTCGCGTTCCACTCATCTGCTTGAGTCGCTCGAACTGAATCCGGCTGTCTATACGCCGGGCAGCAGATTGTCTACCGATGCGCGCCGCGCTTTCCAGCCTTACGGAAGCATTACGCAGGCCACGCAAGACATTAACAGCACGTTTCACTCCTTGCAATTCACGCTGCAGAAAAGCTTGTCGCACGGTGTAACGTTGCTTGCGAACTATACCTGGTCGAAATCGCTGGATGATTTGCCGGACGGACAGGACATCACTACCGTCTCGGGTGGAGGTAACTCACCCATTCCTTATAACTTCATGGGACGTCACCAGTTCGATTACGGGCCTTCCGAGTTCGACCATACGCACCGGTTTGTGGTTTCCTATGTTTGGGATCTCCCCAGGTTAGAGGGCCGCCCGGGCTACTTGCGTTACACCATTGGAGGCTGGCAGCTATCGGGCATCGTGACCGCTCAAAGCGGCGGTCCTTTCACCGTGCGAGCCGGTCGGGACCAATCGCAAACCGGGCTCGGTACCGACCGGGCCAACTTCGTAAACTCGGATGTCTATGGCGGGAGTGCCTGCGGCAACTCGACCGCAAAATGCGTGAACTACCTCGATCCTTCGGCGTTCGCTTTGCCGGTTTTAGGTTCGTTCGGTAACATCGGCAAAAACAGTCTGCGCGGGCCCAATTTGGTTACTTGGGACACCGGCCTCTTTAAGCAATTCCCCTTCGCCTCGGAACGGGTACAGTTGCAGTGCCGTGCCGAATTCTTCAACGTGTTGAACCACACCAATTTAAATAACCCGTCGGCCACCTACTCGAGTTCGGGCTTCGGGACCATTACCGGCGCCAGCGACCCGCGCATCGGGCAGCTAGCGTTAAAGTTTCTATTTTGATCGGACCAGGGAAGGGCAGCGAGGCCGAGCAGCGCGGTCGCAGCTGGCGAGCGGCAAACCAACCCCGTGTCGGACTATTCAAGAAGAGCACTCTTATGAATGTAGTCAAATAGGCGTATTCTTGTTTTAGGAGAATATTTCTTGTGATTGTAGAATTTTTATGCGGATATGCTGCATTTGTACTTCTTAACGGGAGGTTTTAATGTCCGATCTGCTGGCGGCACGGTCGCAGATGGCGATTTCGTTGGCGTTTCACATCCTTTTTGCAGTAGCAGGGATGGCAATGCCGGTGATGATGGCCTGCGCGGAGTGGCATTGGCTCCGAACCGGGCAGAACGCATCCCTGCTGTTGGCAAAGACATGGGCCAAGGGAACGGCCGTTTTATTTGCGGTAGGGGCGGTATCGGGAACGGTTCTTTCCTTTGAGCTGGGGCTTCTTTGGCCCCAATTCATGAAATGGTCCGGCGCGATTATCGGAATGCCTTTCTCGTTGGAGGGCTTTGCGTTTTTCACAGAAGCGGTGTTCCTCGGAATCTATTTGTATGGATGGGACCGCATTCCCCCAAGAGCGCACTGGATAGCGGGTTTGATTGTGGCGGTTTCAGGGGCGGCGTCCGGGATGTTTGTCGTGTTTGCAAATGCCTGGATGAATACACCGGCAGGGTTCCGGCTGGTGAATGGACATCCGGTCGATATCCAGCCATTGAAAGCGATGATGAATCCATCCGCCATTCCGCAATCAGTCCACATGGTGCTTGCGGCCTATACCGCAACTGGATTTGCGGTGGCTGGAATCCACGCTTTTGCGCTGCTGAAGAACCAAGATAGTCTTCTGGATCGGAGGGCGTTGTCCATTGCTCTGATTTTAGGCGGCGTGGGGGCAGTGTTACAGCCGTTGAGCGGCGATCTGCTGGCGAAGGCAGTGGCTCATAATCAGCCGGTTAAATTAGCTGCGATGGAGGGCCAATTCCGGACGGAAAAGGGCGCTCCATTACGGCTCGGCGGGTTACCCGATCAGCATGATCGCGAGACCCGCTACGCATTGGAGATTCCCGGGGGTCTCAGTTTTCTGGCCTATGACAATCTGCACGCGACTGTGCGTGGACTGGATGCCTTTCCTGAAAAAGATTGGCCGCCGGTCGCGGCAGTGCATATCTGTTTTCAATTAATGGTGGCCGCCGGTTCTGGAATGATTGGGGTGGCTTTGTGGGCAGTGTGGCGGCGTTGGCGCAGGCTCAGGTTGGGGGAGAGCCGCCGGTTTCTTTGGGCAGTGGTTTTAGCGAGCCCTCTCGGGTTTATGGCGATTGAAACCGGCTGGTGCGTAACGGGGCTAGGCCGGCAACCTTGGATTATCGGCGGTATTATGCGGACCGCCGATGCTTTAACACCTATGCCGGGACTGATTGTTCCGTTCTTGACCTTCAGCCTCATTTATCTATTTCTTGCTGGAGTGGTAATCACGTTGTTGCTGCACCAAGTACGAAATAGTCCACGGCTGGAAGATTTCCCCCAAGTTGCCTGGAGCAGGCATAGGTAGGCTATGCCCTTTCCTGTCGTATTGGCCGGTGTGCTTGTTGCGGCGCTAACGTTTTACGCTCTTCTAGGCGGAGCAGATTACGGCGGCGGCGTGTGGGATTTGTTTGCGCGTGGACCCCGATCGGGCGCGCACCGGGAGTTGATTGCGCATGCCATTGGACCGATTTGGGAAGCGAATCACGTCTGGCTGATCCTGGTGGTGGTGGTCCTGTTTACGGTTTTCCCACCGGCTTTCTCGCGGATTGCCATCGATCTACATGTTCCGATCGTGGCGATGCTGATCGGCATTGTATTTCGCGGCTCGGCAGTGACGTTTCGCACGTATGCTCCCGGAGATAAAAGCGGGCGGAGGTGGGGATATGTTTTTGCAGTAGCCAGCTTATTCACTCCTGTTTTTTTAGGCATTATTGTGGGAGCGATCTCCTCGGGAGTTTTGCCGACAGACACAACGCTGACAATCGGATCGTTTTTTCGATGGCTAGCGCCGTTCCCAATAGTTGTCGGGTTCTTTGCTTTAACGCTGTTCGCGTTTCTAGCGGCGGTGTATCTTACCGTGGAAGCGGACAATGAGGAGCTGAGTAACGACTTTCGGCTCCGAGCTATTGCGGCCGAGCTTCTATCGGGAGTATTGGCGCTTGCAGTGTTCTTCCTTGCGGCACGAGGCGCGCCTCAAATACGAGAGCACCTCGGTTCCAGTTGGTGGACTTGGCCATTGCAGCTTACGACTGGTGCCATGGCAGTTGGTTCGCTGTGGGCCTTGATAAAACGACGTTATAAGTGGGCTCGTGCTTTTGCGGCGATGCAAGTTGCGCTAATCATTTGGGGCTGGTCGTTAGCGCAGTTTCCCTACCTAGTGCTTCCGGATCTCACTATCTATTCATCGGCAGCACCGGAGCAGACGCTGCGTTTTATGTCTGTAGCGCTGGGCCTTGGGACTTGCTTACTGCTACCTTCGTTGATTTACTTGTTTCGTGTTTTCAAGCGTTAAGTAAGGTGAGAACAATTACAACAAAATCCGTAAGAAAAAGCTGTTTTTAAACTGCGGAGCTATTTACTAAGTGGATTAACCCAACGTAGTCCATGAAACCGGCTGAAATCTTGATCTGTGGACGCGAGAACTGCTCCATTTTCGATTGCAAGGGCAGCAAGGACCGCATCGGTTAATAACGACCCAGTAGCTTGGTGATCTACGACAAGCGCCTCCAAAAGCTGCCTATGACGGGGGCCCGGATGCAAGAGAGTCACAGCCGGCTGGGCAAGCCATTCGTCGATGATTCCGAACGCTTCCTTCACAGGCTTTGGATGATCCCAGATTTTATGATTTGTACAAATACGGATGAATGCCCAAATGGTAATCCAAGGCAGTGCAATAACATCATCGCTCTTGAACAACCCGGTTAGCCAGTGTGCGACCGCGCTTTGTTGAGGCGCGTCGGCATTATAGGCGTACAACAAGATGTTTGCATCGATTATGGTCATCGATGCCGTTCACCTTCACCGAGTTGGAGAAGGAATTCAATGTCATCGTAGTTCCAGCCCGCTCGGTAGCCCATATGAGTCGGCCTGATTTTCAGAGAACGGGGGCGGGGCTTATCTTGCAGATTCAGCAGCGCCGCGCGTAAAAGATTATTCAAAGTGTCTCGAAAAGACGCTCCTCGCAACCGGCTTTCGCTTTTCACTCGTTCAAGCACATCATCGTCCAAAGTCACCGTAGTTCTGATGCTCATGATGACTTTAGAGTAGCATCAAAGGCATCAATTCTTGACATTCTGCATAGCTGAACAAAGTTTCGGAGAATAGTTTTTGGACGAACTCACAGCAAAGCTCACAAATTTCAGACGCTACTTTCCGTGCAAAGCGATTCGTATTGGAGGTGATATATGGGAGTACTTCTTTGGCGGGATGGGTGAGCCGATTCTGTTTCTGCATGGCGGGATGAGCAGCGGTGAGATGTACTTTGCTTTGCTGGAGCAATTGCGGCTTTCCTATCGTGTATTGGCTCCTACGTTTCCGCCCAGTGTCAACTCAATAACGAGTGCGGTGGACGGGGTAGCGGCGATACTCGATGCGGAGCAGATTGAAGCTGGTCATTTATTTGGGCATTCGCAGGGCGGCTACATTGCGCAGGAGTTCGCCGAACGATTACCGGAGCGCGTCCGTACGGTAATGCTTTCTTCGACGGGGTTGTCTTCTCCAGAACACGCCAAGGCGGTGGCGAAGCAGGGACGAATCGCAAAGTTCATTCCAAAACTTCTTTTCCGGCCAGCGTTTCGGATTGCAATGAGCCGCGCATTCGAACGGTCGGGAACCAAATTGGATGAGGAACAGAAACGATTCCTGCTGAACGAATTGACACCGATGCCGCGCGGTAAGGCTCTTCGCCGCTATGCCAAAGCGCAAGGACAGTTGCAGATGGATTATCACGGACAGGCTGCCTCGGCCAGGAAGTGGGAAGGCCCGGTGCTGCTGCTGGAAGGTGGGAGGGATGGCTTTCTTTCCGAAACAGATGTTTTGAGGCTGCGGGTGCGTTATCCGCAAGCGGTGATCCGACGGTTGGCGGAAGGCGGTCATGTGGACTTAATTGTTTACCCGGATTTGTTTGTCGAGTGGATCGGTGAATTCCTGGAGGATCGCCGGGAGTTTTGAAATGCTACTCAAGCAGATAATCGAGGTAGAGATTTAAATAGATGACAAATCGCAGCGAAACCCGACCCGTGAGCGCAGGCATGATCATACGGCAAAGAGAACCCGTTAATTTTGAATTTCCATTTGACCGAATGAATTCTTACCTGACGCCGACGGAGCTGTTTTACATACGCAGTCACTTCCACGCTCCCGAAATAAACCTTCACACGTATCGATTGCGTTTGGACGGAGCAGTTAAGAATCCGCTGGCGTTGTCTTATCAAGAGCTTTGTGAGATGCCGTCGGAGACTCAAACTGCAACGCTGGAGTGTGCAGGGAATAGCCGGGTGTTTCTTGTTCCGCAAGCCGAGGGCGCACAGTGGGAGCTGGGCGCGGTGGGGAATGCAGAATGGACCGGCGTACCGCTGCGGCTGTTGTTGGAAAAAGCAAGGGTTGCCGAGGACGCGGTTGACATCGTTTTTGAGGGAGCCGATCGGGGGACACCGAAAGAGAAGCCTGTTCCACCGAGCCCTATATCCTATGCGCGAAGTCTTCCTCTAGTGAAGGCATCCCAGGCAGAGGTGTTGGTGGCTTACAAAATGAACGGCAGTGACTTGCCTCGGGACCATGGATACCCTATCCGGTTGATTGTACCGGGGCATTACGGGATGGCTTCAGTGAAATGGCTGACGCGAATTCAAGCGGTAAGAGAGCCATTTCAAGGCTACTGGCAGACATCCGATTACGCTTACTGGGATTATGTGGATGGAGTGCCGGTGCGTCGACCGCTCTCTGAGATGACGCTGAAGTCGCAGATTGCGCGTCCGCAAATGTATGAAGTGATACCTGCCGGTGAAGCTTACCTGATCGCGGGAGCGACATGGTGCGGAGAGTCCGATGTGGTGGAAATCGAAGTGACGACAAATGGCGGCGAAAGCTGGGAGCAAGCGGAGTTTCTGGACCCGGTGCAACGATATTCCTGGCGGCGATGGCAGTTCCGGTGGCAAGCACCGAAGGAGCCGAAAAGTCTAACTCTGATGGCCCGCGGCAAGGATGCCAATGGGTGTGCGCAGCCCGACGAGCATGATCCTAACTACGGTAGCTATGTGATTCAGCATCCGCTTCCCGTTGAGGTGTTTGTGCGGTGAGAATTTGCTTTGTGGATCCCGATACTCACCAGACACGGCGTATGCCGTAGTGATCGAATAACTTTTCGTTACTGATGAGAGGCATACTCTCTGCTTGCGCTTGGGCGATCAGCATTCGGTCGAACGGATCCTTATGGTTTCCCGGAAGTAACCCAGCGCGAATGGCATGTTCTCCTAAAATCGGCAAAATGTGCATACCTTCGCGACCAAGATACCCGGAGAAGTCGCCGGCGAGATGAGCGGCGGTGGACAGCTTGCCGAGCCGCACTTTGATGGCGATCTCCCAAGCTGAGGCGGCGCTAACGTAGAGTGCGTTTTTTGTGTCCGCAATCAACTTGCGGGCAGGCTCCGTCAACGCCGGATCATCGGAAAGCCACCACAACAGGGCATGGGTGTCCAATAATACTTGCACTCGATCTATTCCCAACCCAAGAGTTCATCGGCAGGTAATACATCGAAGAACTCCGGTCCGACATGCAGTTGTCCTTTTAAAACGCCGGGCTGGCGCTGTCCCTTCGATTCGCCGAAGGGAACGAGGCGCGCTACCGGTTTTGATCCGCGAGCAATAATCACCTCTTCTCCGTTTGAGGCTTCCTGGATGAGCTGTGAAAGGTGGGTTTTGGCTTGATGAATGGTGACGGTGTTCATGATTGGTGCTTGGCTAACTAAGCTTAGCTTAGTCAAGTTGGTGGGGGAATGCAAGGTGGAGGAAATTTGTGAGGGTTTAATTTCTGACCGCTACCGGCGAAGTCCAATCGGCGGGAAGGGTGCCGAGAGGAAGAAGTTGCCCTTTTTCCAGGTGACGGATAGTTCGGGCGAACTTGGCGGCGTGGGGGTCGTGGGTGACCATGACGACCGTTTTTCCAAATTCACGATTGAGGCGGGTCAGCATGGTGAGTACATCTTCGGCGGCGGCGGCATCCAAGTTTCCGGTGGGCTCGTCGGCGAGGATCAGATCGGGGTCGGTGACAATGGCGCGGGCGATGGCGACGCGCTGTTCTTGGCCTCCGGAGAGTTGTTTAGGAAGGTGCCCTAAGCGGTCGCCGAGACCTACTAAATTCAGCGCCGTTTTGGCATGATCGAGGCGTTCGGTCTTGTTCAGGTGGGTAAGTTTCAGCGGCAGCTCCACGTTTTCCAGGGCCGTAAGAACAGGGATGAGATTGAACGATTGAAAAATGAAGCCGATGTGCTCATTACGCCAGTGAGCAATTTGGCGATCATTCATTTTTTGAAGGTTTGCGCCAAGAACCTCGATTTCGCCGCCGGTTGGTTTGTCCATAGCAGCGATCAGATGCAGGAGCGTCGATTTGCCGGATCCGGAAGGACCCATCAACGCCACAAAGTCGCCTTTGTCGATTTCCATATCCGCCTGGTCGAGAGCGGCAACGCGAAACTCGTCCCGTACGTACTCCTTGCTCAGCTTGCTGGATTTAATAATCGGTTCACTCATGGTTTTGCCTTCCTATGGGGTGGTCTGCACACGTTGTCCATCTTTGAGACCGGCGGGAGGACTCTGGATTACGTTCTCGCCTCCGATCAATCCGCTCGCGACCAGTACGCCTTTCGCCGACGTGCCGGCAGTGGTGACAGCACGCTTGCGCGCATGTCCATCGAGCACAAGAAAAACATTGCCTTTTTGCACGACGCCTTCGGGAACCAAAACAAGAGGCTTTCCTGTTTCGGTCTTGTCGGTGGACGGCAGGTCGTTGTAGAAAGCAACGGTGGCGTTCATGTCGGGCCGCAGATAGCTGTCGGGATTGAGGATTTTGACTTTCACCTGAACAGTGGCTTTGGCGCGGTCGGCTTCAGGGGAGATTTCATCGATGATGCCCTGATATTTGCGGTCAGGATAGGCATCGGTGGTGACGGTTCCCTTCTGTTGCGGATCCAATTTAGGAAAGTCGTTTTGGCTGACGTCCAGCTCGACTTTCAGATCGTTCAAATCGGCCATGGTGACCAGATAACCTTTTGCGCCTTTGTCGCCGACAAATCCAGTAGTCACAAATTCGCCTTTTTCCACGTTGCGGTCCAAGATGGTACCGGCCACGGGGGCGCGAATCACGGTGTTATCCAATTGCGTTTGGGCGTAGTCGAACGCGCCGCGCGCTTGTTGGATTTGCCCGCGGACCTGCGCAATCTCCTCTTTGCGCGGACCTTTCACCGAGAGGTCGAGAGTGCGCTGGAAGCTGGCGAGCTTCGCCCGATTACCGTCGTACTTTGCCTGCGCATCGTCCAAAGATTGTTTAGAAAGGACGCCTTCGTCGAAGAGCTGTTTTGTACGGTCGAGAGAAAGTTTAGCGTTTTCCAGATCGGCTTTTGCTTGATCGGCGTCGGCGCGTGCTCTGGCAATTTCATCGGGACGCGACCCATTCTCCAGTTCCTGCAGTTTGGCTTGCAGACTGGCGAGTTGACCTTGCTGCTGTAGCAGACCGGCGCGGTACTCATCGTTTTCCAAACGGACAAGGACCTGCCCCGCTTTCACCTTGTCGCCTTTTTCGACACCGATCCAGGCGACGCGTCCGACGACCTTGGAGGCGACTTCGATCTTATGAGCGGCGATGATGTAGCCGGTGACGGTGAGAACAACCGGATCGCCCGCGGCAGAGGCATTGGTCATCGATTGTGCCTGGACGACACGAACAGGAATCGCCGCCGTTGCCTTTTGATAAGCGAAAAAGGCACCCGCCAGAACAAGCAGACATATAACGGCAATCACCGCATAACGGACGATAGGCGGCGATTTGGAGGATGTCCTGTTCGAGCGGTCGATGCGTAGACTTTTGAGTTCGGTGTCCATAATGCTTTGTTCGATATCTACACCTCACGCAAGGCAGTGAGAATCTCCTTTTTGGCGGCTTGGCGGGCAGGGAGCAGGCCGCCGACTGCTCCGAGGATCAAAGAAAGAAAAATACCGACGGCCATGATCTCCGGGCCGATTCGGAAGTTAAACGCGGTTTCACTGAAGGTGATAAAGTTACCGAGTCCGGTGGTGACATTGTTCAGGGGAAGAACAAGCAAGCAGGCCAATACCCCGCCGACCAACGATAATAGGACCGACTCTAAAAAGAAGCTGAGCAGAATGCTGCCTTTCGTGAACCCGAGTACGCGGAGGGTGCCGATCTCGCGAGCTCGGCGGGAGACGGCTGCGTACATGGTATTCATGGCGGCGAAACAGCTTCCGACGGCCATTACGATACAGACAAAGAAACCAAGAAATTGGACCGGCGCAGCGGAGACAGTCTGGAGGTCGTAGTATTGCTTTTCGGTCATGACAGTGACGTTCAAGCGGCGATCGTTTTCCAGAGAGTTGATCAGGGCCGAGGCTGCTACATCGTCCGTTGCCTGCAGCAGAGCGGAGCTCAATAAGTTGGAGCGATTGAAATCGGCCGCGGCCTGATTGGCGTCAGCGAAGATTTCACTATCGGTGGCACTGCCGCCGCCGTCCATGACGCCGACGACGGTCCAAAGGCCACGGCCAAATTTCAACTGTTTGCCGAGCTGGGCTTTGGCGTAACGTTTTGCAACGGATTTACCGACAATTATTTCACGCTGGCCGGGATTGAACCATCGTCCCGAAATCAGCTTGAGCTTGCGCATGCGGAGGCCGACTGGCGATAGGCCGCGCAAGGTAACGTTGGAACCCTCCGGATTATCGACACTGGGCAGATTGATGACCGAGACTACCTCTAAAGAGGCGATCGGTTGACCATTGGGCCCTTTCGCAATACCAGGAAAGCTCTTAATGACTTGAAACGATTCTTGTGTGACAAGGCTGGTGAGTTCCGCGTTTCCGCCTTTGCGGAGGACAAGGACGTGCAGGGGATTGCTGGTGGCGGCGAAGGCGTGACGCAGACCGGAGACCAGGCCGAGAACGGCGAGCAGGACCGCTACCGTAAGCGCGATTCCGGCAGCGGTCATGAGAGTGGTTGTTTTACGGACGACCAAATTACGGAAATTGTAAGAAAGAGGAATGGCCATAAGCAACGCTTACCCGCTGTACCGCAGAGAGTCGAGGATGTTGGTTCGCGCCGCGTTCCAGGCGGGAACGAAAGAGCTGACGAAGCCGATCAGGAGGGCGATGCCGAGCGAAATAAGCGCGGTCGAGGGAGTAACCGATAAGCCGTTTAGCTGCGAAACCACGCCCGCTGACGCTTTGCCGACGCCCACCACGAGAAAGCTTGCCAGGAGAACGCCGACTGCGCCGCCGATCAGCGCGATGGTGAGTGCTTCGCCGATGATGATGTAAAGAATGGTGTCGTTGGTGAAGCCAAGGGTTTTGAGAACGCCGACTTCCTTGATGCGCTCGCGGACGGACATGGCCATGGTGTTGCCCGATACTAGCAAGATAGTAAAAGTGACGGCCGCGCAGATACTGAGGAGAAAGAGTTTGATGTTTCCGAGAAAAGAGACGAAGCTGAGGGCGAATTGCTGCTCCGACTCCGTTTTGGTCTGAGGGGAGGACTCTTCGAACATATCGTCGATCTGCTTGGCGATACGAGGAACGTCGTTGGGGCTATCGGCAAGGATGGCGACAGTGCTATTCCGGTTGCGAGCGGCTAAGGGCAGGGCGTCGCGCAGATAATTCATGTTGAAGAACAGCGAGCTTTGCGCATCGGGATCGGTGAATATACCGCGCAGGGTGAGATTGAGATCGACTGGATAGATATCGCCTTTCAGAACGATGTGGTCGCCCAGTTTGATTTTGAGTTTCTCAGCAAGGTCGCTGGAAATGATACAAGCTGTTTTCTCGTTCAAGAACGCATTTCTTTGATCTGCCGGCATTTCCAGTTGGGTACGGATACGTAGAAATTGTTTGGGTTCGACGCCAAACCTCGCAAAAAAATTGCGTTGATCGCGGTTATCTTTGTAAATCCCGCCAAACCAATTCCAGGCGGTAGCGGTGACTACGCCAGGCACCTTCAGGATTTTCTGCTGGTAAGCAACAGGCATCGTTTGCGCCAGCGAGACACGATTACGGACTACCAGGCGGAGAGCTTGCCCGGGAGTGGCTTGGCCAAAAAAGAGGGCGTGGTACATGGACAGCAACACGCTGAGTAAGCATAGGGAGACGGCGATGCTGGAGATGGTGAGAAGACTGCGACGGCGGTTCCTCAAGCTATTTTTGAATACCAGTGGAAAGAAACGAAACATGCTTATCCCTCCTTAAGGAACAAAAGTCGACGACACGGGTGTTTCAAAATTATGGAGCTTGCTCTTCATTATGTCAACGCAGTGGCAGCAAACAGGGGAGCACCGCGATTAAAGTACCATCGATCCTTTGCGTTGGCCGCGATAGCCGAGGAGTTTACCCCAGAGACCAAGAAGAGGGGAATCGAGTTGTCGATACATAATTCGATCGGCGGCTTTCCGGTTTCCCATCATGTAGGTGGGGTAAGGATGAATGGTGTTTGCCACATCGGCAAGCCGAAGACCGTTCCGCATGGCCAGCGCATATTCGGCGATCATCTCGCCTGCATGAGCCCCGAGAATAGAAGCGCCGAGGATTTTTCCCCGACGATCCGTGAATACCTTCACTTCGCCCAGCACTTCTCGCTCGACGATCGCGCGGTCCAATTTATCGAATGGAAAACGCCAGGTGGCGTATTTGGCCCGACGTTGAACGAGGCTTTCTTCCGGCTCGCCTAGATGCGCCAGTTCGGGATCGGTAAATGTAGACCAGACTACATTTTTGGTGTCAAGAGTTTTCGGGACGCGTAAGATGGCGTTGGTGACCGCCACTTTACTCATGTGCTCCGCCATGTGAGTGAACCGATACTGGCCGGTGACGTCTCCGGCGGCGAAGATGTGGCGCTGGGAAGTGCGGCAATGCCGGTCAATGCAGATGCCTTCGGCATTTGAGATAACATCGGCTTTCTCCAGTTGCAGACCTGCGATCGCCGGGTTTCGACCGATGGCGGCAAGTGCGGCGTCGGCCTCCAGCTGCGAATTATCCGTCAGGGTAGCAATCAAGCGATTTCTGCTTTCTTGAAGAGCAACCACTTTCGCCCCGAGCAGAAAGGAAACGCCTTCTTCCGAGAGGCATTGTCGAAGCTGCTGTGAATGACTCTCGTCATCCTTCGGAAGGATCCGCTTTCCCGGAGTAACGACGGTCACCGAGGAACCGAGCCGCTGAAAGGCTTGGGCCATCTCGATGCCGATCGGACCGGCGCCGAGAACGAGAAGTGTGTTCGGTAGCTGGGTCAATTCGAATAAAGATTCGTTGGTAAGGCAGCGAGCGGAGAAGTTAGGATGTTTGGGCTCGCTTCCCGTGGCGATTACGAAGAAGCGGGAGGTGAGGCGGCGCGGCTTGCCGCGGGGAACTTGGATGTCGATAGCGTGAGGATCGGCGAAGGACGCTTTCCCGGTGAAAATCTGGACGCCGAGCTTCTCTATGTTGGGCGGAGCATCGGCATCGTCGTAGATGTGCTCCCGCGTACGCCTGACACGATCCATAACGCGGGCAAACGGAACCACCGGCTGTACGGAATCGAGACCAAACCGGTCGGCGGTTCTCATTTCATGGGCGATTTTAGCTGCTCGCAGCAGGCTCTTGCTAGGGACACAGCCGGTCCAGGTACACTCACCGCCTAATCGATGCTTTTCGATTAACGCCGTTTTTGCGCCGAGCAAGGCGGACATTCCTGCGGCGGTTAAACCCGCTGCGCCTGCTCCAATGACGATCATGTCGAATTCGTACGGCATGCTTGCCTGAGTGCTTCTATTTCAACGCCGCGGACCTGGACATCGGCGCACTTTTAAAACTGCTTGACGACAACATTATCGTCATTATCGAAGATACGCACGGCGACGACCGCCCGCGGATCGGCCTCTATTTGATAACTGAGGCTTTGCGAGTCGCTCACGCGATTGACCGGGTTCAGAAGAGTCCATTCGGCACCATCGATAGAGTATTCCGCTTTGTCGATCCAGCTTAAAGCGTCGGTGGCGGTAAACATGATTTTCCGGCGAGGGCCGCTCTTCATAGTTTTCACATTCAAAATCTCAGGAGGAGTGTTGTCGATGGTGAATGAATCGGATTCGAGCGAGGTCTGAAGGGCGGTGGCTGGCGTATTGGCCGGGCTGTCGCTTGCGGTGATGCGGGCGACATAATCGCCATCGGGAAAGGCAGCCGTATCGAATGAATAATAAGAATCCTGCAGATTGTCTTTCAGCGTGTGCCACAGTTGAGTATTTTTGTTCCGTACTTCTACTTTGAAGGCTAAAGCATCGCTGTTGGGATCGTCGGCGTTCCAGCGAATGGTGACGTAGCCTTTCCCGTATTGCAGAGTAGCGGCACCGCCACTGGGCGCATTAGTTGTAGAGAGCGCTGTTCGGCGCTGGCCAACGGCAGGCACAGCGAGGGAGAGGGGCGAGCCGGAGGGAGTTTCCGAGCGTTCGAGGAGGGAGTTGCTGGGTGACTCGCGATAATTTAAGGGCGCGATCTCGATCTGTTCGATGTGTGGCGCAATATTTTTGGGCAAGTATGCGATGTCGACCGAAGTTACTTCGGGAGAGACATCCGCCGCTGAGGGCGACATCAGCGTGAGGCGATATTGCAGAAAGCGGGCCGGGGGCGACTGGACCTGGCCGCCAAGTTTGTCGATCGCAACAGGTGACCAGGGACTCCAGTTGCTTTGCGGGCGGTTCAGGTTGCCGCTGCGTGTTTCCAGCTTGATGGTGCCGTGTCGAAGATCGGACGTAGTATGCGCCTTGCCCCAGTAGGCGAAATCGCCGGCATCGAAGACTTCGCTTTCCAGCACACCGCTTTGATCGAGGTGGGGTTGGATGGAATAAAGATTTCCGACATTTCCGGTGATCGCGTATAAAGTTTTGTTGCGACCTTGCAACAGCGCTGTCACCTGAGTTGGGGGTACGGAGAGTATCTGAGTGAATAGATGTTCGGAATCCACCTGGTAAATCAGACCTTTGTTTCCCGTTGCAAGAAGAGGCTGGCCGTCATGAAAGACAATGGAATAGATCAGGTCGGTGGCCGAACTCCAGATTTTTTCGGCGAAGCCGTCCTTTTGTATACGGTAGAAATCGGAACCACCATTTACGGCGGCTTTCAATGAGCCGATCGGTGGGGCGAGCGAGGGAGGGGTAGTCCCGGTCCTCGGCGCACCGGTGGGTCTAACAGGAGACCTGTTCGCAGGAAGCACGGGAGATGCGCCGGTGACAGTGATAGGCGAGGTGCGGTTACCGACAGCCGCCGCGTAAATAACGCCTTTGTATTCGGCGAGCGATGTGATTTCGCGTTTGTCGGTTTGATAGAGTACAAAACTTTGACCCTGCGGCGTGACCCGGAAGACGAGGCCGCCGGGCTCGGTACCGATGATGAGGTTTCCGGAGCTGTCGATGATCATTGAACGAGCGTGGGTCTCTTCGGTTTGGAAAAACACAGCTCCTTTGCCATCGGGAGAGATTTTATAGACGACGCCCTCCTCACCGGTAGCGACAAATAGATTGCCGGAGCGATCAAAAGCCATCGCCCAGACGTATTTACATTTAGGATCGAAGAAGAGTTGTGGTTTGCCGCTGCTATCGATGCGGTAGATTTTGGCGTCTGGCAAAACGGCGGCGTACACACGGTTTTGCGAATCAACCGCCAAGGCATGAACCTCTAAGCCGGGTAACTGCGCGAAAACTTTTCCTTTACTTCCCGGAGAAAGAGAGAAGACCTTAGTAGTGGCGCCTGTAGGAGCACCCCCTGCATAGTAGACGGTTCCAGTAGAATCCTGCGTCACCGTCCAGAGATACGGCACGCCTGTGCTGTCGAGCTCCTTTAAAGCGGGTGCGAGCATGAGGTGTCCATCACTACGAACGGAGAGGTTCTTTGGATTGCCACGGGCGAAGCCGGCTTGATCGGATTGTTCCCAAATACGAGTTTCGACAGCGAAACAAAGCTGGGCGAAAGAGGTGAGGCAGAGAATGGCGATGACCCGAAACAGGCCCGAATAGGATTGCATGATTTAGCGCGATGGACTCTTTTAGTTGACGAAAATCTTCAGTGAATAGCTGCCGGTGACGACCCGATCTAACGGTATAGACATTTGCTCATGCGCGCTTTCAGGCGAGCTGACGAACTGGTGGTTCGTAGTTTCGCCGCTTTGCATGACATTCAGGACGGAGGCAGGCAAACTAGGTAGAACCTTTTCGTCGGAGTAAACCGTTGGCTGAGAGTTGATCAGTGAGACGTAGAGCCGGTTGTTGCTGTGCTCCTGGTTCAGCAAGGCGACGGTTTGCGGGATATCCTGAATGCGATTCAGGGTACTAGCGATATTTTGAAAACGGCTCAGCGTTTCGGCGTCACTAAATAAGATTTGGTGTTGGCCGTGGGTGAGACCGGCGGGAATTTTGACGTTTACGGTGCGTTCGAGACGCTCCCCATGATAGGGCCGCAGGAATACTTTCACCGGCACTTCCGACCCAGCGGTCACCTTACTATCCGCGATCCAAGCGGATTCTATTTGCGCGATACGACGCTCCGGGAGAAGGTCGATATCGACATTCACGGCATCCAGCTTAGGCAGTTTTGCCGAGTTCACAAATAGGCGGTTGAACTTATCGCCCCACCAGCCCGCCAGCAACATAGGAGTGGGGATCGGTGCCTGAATAGGCGCTTGCATTGTGGTTAGCTCGATCCGATGCTGGCCTTCGACTTGCAGTTCGCCGTGAAGCCGATAGGTGGCTTCCTCCGAGAAGTCGTTCATTTGCGAGAGGGAGTTGAATAGAGTGGCCATCATTAGATAGGGCGTCCATTTTTGATCGACAAAAACGTTGAAATGGAAATCTTTGGTGCGGCGAATGCTGTTATCGGCATCGTAAGAGCGCACATGCATGTCGACGGGGATCATCTGAGCGGTCTCGCCGAGGACACCTTCGATGGCGCTATGACGATCTTGATGCAAGGCGCCGACTACCTCCGTGACATTTCCCATTTTGGTGGGCTGGAAGGCGGAGGCTAGAGTGGTAATGAAGTCTTCCTTGGCAATCGGCATGCTGACCGGTCCAAGATTGAACATGGGATGACCAAAGGCGAGAATGCGTTTTCCATCGTTATAAGTGACTGTCCCAGCACCGGTCATGGTCATGTCGCCGGAGACAAGCACCGCAGCGACACCTTCACCGGGCTGCAGGGATGTTCTCCAATCTTTGGCAGGCTTACTTGAGTCCAAAGCTCCACCGACGCCGCCCTGTGAGACTTGCAGTCCTAATTGGTTGAAAAGAGGCGCAAACTCCTTTACTGCCTCCGAAGTAAAACCGGACATGCTGATGGGTGTGGCAATGGGCGTCATGGAAGGCGTTTCGGCAAAATTGCCCGACGCACCGGCCGAGACGACGCGAGATAGAAGATGACCCGGGAGAACTAATGAGGAATCAGCCTGCTGTATTTTGTCGGGCGTACGGCTGTCGGCAGGTCGGCTTTTATCAAAGTCGCTTACCTCCATCATGAGGTGGATGGGGGTGATCCCGCAGATGGCGTCGGGCGAGAAAACACTCAGTCGCAGCGAAATGGCACCGACCAATTTGCCATCGATATAAACCGGGCTACCGCTCATTCCACCTGCAACATTGGTACGCTGTACTTTTCCGCCAAGCTTCGCGACGATAATGTCCTGCTTTGGACCCCAGGCGTTTTTCCAAAGACCGATGATCTCCACCGGAACTGCCTCCACTTTTGTGCCTTGAAATACGGTCCAGGCAGTGGCTTTCATGCCCGGTTTGATCTCCTCTTCCGGAAAAAACTGAACTTTTCCCGCCTTTGGCGGATGAGTGGGAGAGCCTACTGCTTCATCCGCATGTAGTGGAAACGCTGCGCAGACAAGTAATGTAAATGAGCAGGCAAGTGCCCGAAGAACCATTGGAAATACCTTCTTTAACGATCGGAAACCGGTAGAAATCAGCCTCCACTTTTTTATCGGCAGAGAGGCCAGCTGACTTTAGTGGGTTTGATCAGATTTTTATATTATCCCGCAGACAAAATGACGGCCTTTTTCGATGCTGCGTTCTGATGAAAAGGGCTTAGCATTAAATCGATTTAGTAATCTAACCCACTCAATCGTTCTGGCATCTATAACGTTGTAAACTTAAAAGTCGGGCTTCCACGGAGAAGCAGGAGAGAGACGATAATGATTCGACGTACACTTGCCTTTGTTGGTTCGTCGCTTTTTTGTGCGACGCTTGTATTTAGTGCGAATGGTGCTCAGGCGAAAACCGGAGACCCTGCAAAGGGTAAAGAGGTTTTTGAGCAGTGCAGCGTTTGCCATTCCGCAGATACTGACGAAAAGAAGATGGGGCCCTCTTTAAAGGGCTTATTCAAGAAGCAGAAGCTGCAAAGCAGCGGCCAGCCGGTGACAGAGGCCAGCGTGATGAAACAAATCAATAATGGCGGCGGCGGAATGCCAGCGTATGGAGATATGCTTTCAGCGGATGATAAGGCGAATCTGATTGCGTATTTGAAGACGCTCTAACTTAGGGCGGTAGGTTTCTTTAGATTTATTCTTTATCGGTTTAGCTGACGCAAAGCTGGTTTCGTATGCATCTGTTATTTTAGAAGGCAGACGCAACGAAGCCTTTTGTTGTTATGTCCCCATCGTCTAGCCCGGCCTAGGACACCGCCCTTTCACGGCGATAACAGGGGTTCGAATCCCCTTGGGGACGCCAGATTCTTCACACTCATTTACTCGGGAGGAGAAAGGTATAAAGCTATTCTTCTGAATTTGTGACGCGGTTCGAGTGAATTACCGTAGCAAACGCATCTCCCTACTTTTCCCCGCAGATTGGCAGCTACTATTGAGCGAGCGAGTCAAAACCCTGAATGGGAAGCAAAAGCGATGATTTCGGATGTGAGCTAGCCTTCCATCCATGTACAACTCCACCCCATTTACAAAGTGGCTACTATGCAACTGCATGGATCCGCACAGCGGTCCACCTTTGTTATTACCAATCCAGCGAAGCAAGACGCGTTGCCGTACTTGGTACAGAAGCTGAGCCGATGCTGATTCTTAGATTAGCTAAACAAGAAGGATTGGATAGTTGACTGTCTAGACGTTTACCTATATTATGAACCCATGCCTAGGCCGAGGAGCGGCGAGAAGAGAAGCGCGATTCTTGAGGCGGCAACGCGCATCATCGTTACACAAGGCCTGAGCGCGCCGACCGCAGGCATCGCGAAAGAGGCTGGCGTGGCCAATGGATCGCTTTTTACCTACTTCGAAACAAAAACGGACCTTTTCAATCAGCTCTATCTTGAACTGAAAACAGAGATGGCCGCTGCAGCGATGAAGGACCTTCCCACGGGTGCAGAATCGCGTGAGCAACTCTTGCACCTCTGGCAACACTGGGTCAACTGGGCAGTCTCCTACCCCGAGAAGCGGCGAGCGCTGGCACAACTCGGCGTATCTGACGAGATCACGCCGGAGACCCGTGCAGCTGTCCATAGGACGATGAGGGATGTCGCAGGACTGCTTGAAGACATTCGCGCAAGCGGCCCCATGCGTAAAGCTTCGATGGGTTTCGTTGTCGCGATCGTGAACTCTATCGCGGAGGCGACGATCGATTTCATGAGTCAGGATTCAACTCATGCGAGGAAGCACTGTAAAGAGGGCTTCGAAGCCCTGTGGCGTGTAGTGGCTTGAATTCTTTACTTCGTTAATGACTGACTAGACAGACACTAAAGGAGTTTTTAATGACGAATCGCAATTCCATGAATAATTCTTCCGGCCAAAAGGCTTACATCATCACCGGCCCGACCTCGGGCATCGGCTTGAGTACGGCTCTCGAGTTGGCCAAGCAAGGCGTGGTAGTAATGGTCGGCCGCGACAGGGGAAAGCTCAACGAGGTGCGAGAAACTATCGAGCGAAAAGGTGGGCACACGGTCTCGGTCGTGTGCGACTTGCCGGATCTTGCGAGCGTGCGGCGCGCGGCTGCGGAGATCGTCGCGCTCCATCTCCCGATTGCGGGGCTGCTCAACAATGCGGACATCTTTCCGACGTGCGCTACGAGGAACGCGCTGGGCTGGGACAATGCGTTCGCGACGAACCACATCGGACCGTTCGTGCTGACCGAATCGCTCATGCCGCATCTCCCCGACGGCGCGAACGTCGTTTTCGTCGCCTCCGGCGTGGAAGATCCCGAGCGCAAACCGGCCAAGATGGCGGGCTTCCGTGGTGGCCGGTATATCTCCGGGGAGGCGAGCGCACGGGGTGAGTGGGAACCCGGCGGATCGAAGATGCCCGGCGCGGACGCCTATGCTACGTCGAAGCAATGCACCCTTGCGACAGCGCTGGCGTTTGCTCGCGAGACTCCGCGGTTGCGCTTCAACGCAGTCGAACCGGGATTCAGTCCGGCCACCGATCTCGGGCGCGATGCCAACGTCTTCCTGCGCTTGCTGTCAAAACACGTCCTCTCGCTGCTTGCTCCGCACATTAAGTACTGGAGCACCCCGAAGCTCGCCGCGCCTGTGATTACGAAAGTGGTCATGAATGGCCCAGGCGTGACCGGCGTTTACTTCGACGAGAAGGGCCATCCGATGCTCGGCTCCGCGCTCGTGCGCGACCCGAAATTCCAGGACCGCGTCGTCGCTGAAACGCGTGCCTTGCTGTTGACGATTCCAAGATGAAATGGAAAGGCTAGGGTCTCTTTGGGATTAGCCCTGCGAAGTCGATCTGGATCCGCCGATTTGCATCCTAATGTTAAATTGACGAAAACCGCGCATTGCGTCATTGCCTCCTTTTGTTTGACGCAACGAATTCGCAGCACAAGGAAGCTTTACCGAGTAGAGGGCCAAGTAAATTCGAGAAGTGAGGGGCGTTTCTCAGGACTAGTCTTGGAGGGGCGCCTAACCAGTTTTTGATGAGTGCATTGGCCTGTTGCAAAAACTGACAGTTCGCGCTGCGAAAAATCGCTGCAGCGATGGCCGCAGGTTTTGTTGCGCGTACCAGCGCTTTGTCGATTCTGTCCGTAACAAACTAGACCCGTCTTCATTGTGCAACGACCTGTCTTCGTCGCTGCTCGCTTGGCTTTGTGACTTCATTCATGTCCGCCGCTGGCCGATGAACTGTACAGCATGATTCGTGTCCCTCGCCTCAAGGACGAGAATGCTGCCGAGTTGTTCTTTGGTTTCGGCATAGGGACCGTTGGTCGTTGCTATCCTGCCGTTCTTCCAGTACAGGGTCAGGGCGGTCTCCGGCCCCTGAAGCGCTTCTCCACCTGCCCCGTGCCTACTGGCGCGAAGATGATCGTCATATTCAAAGCACGTATCGAATTGGCGTTTTGCTCGCTCTCAGTCATGCCATCGAATTTGCCTTTGTCGTAGTAGCCAAAACAGAGGTATTTCACTGTTCTTCTCCTCTTCCTTCTTATTTGGGTGGGAGCCAGCGGCAGCCTTGCGCTGGCTCGCTCGTTCGACCCAGAATCACTACGGCGCCTATTCCGAACGCGCGGCGGCCGGATTATTCCGTTGCTCCCTTTGGGTCCGGCTTGAAAAGCATCTCCCGCACCTCGCTTGACGCCCGGCAGGCGACGGCACCTTTGCGCGCCCACGCGACGGCCTCGTCCAGATCGGGGGCTTCGAGGATCCAAAAACCGCCCATGTGCTCCTTGGTCTCCGTGTACGGTCCGTCGGTGACAAGCACCTTACCATCGGGCTGCGCCCGCAGCGCCCTTGCGTTGCTTGCTGGGGAAAGGCCGCAGGCGAACTTCCTGGCACCGGCAGCTATCATTTCGCGGTTAAGCGCGTGGATCTCCTCGATAGTCGCTTCGGTTTCGACGGACGGGTCGTAGTCGTCAGGACGGTAAACAGCAACTAGATACTGTGGCATGAATTCTCCTTGTTTTCTGTGGTTTGTTTCCGATGACTCGTTTCCTATTCACTCAGGAAGCGTAGCTCTCGTTCTTTTGTCTTATAGTCGTTGAAGAGACGGCAAATCGACAGCCACTGCCATTTTATTTCAGCTGGCGAATCCGTTCCTGTAGGAATTGCCGCTCCGGTTCCTGACGGGTCAGCGCCAGAGCTTTCTCATAAGAGGACCGGGCCTCAGCGGTCCTGCCCAGCCTGCGGTACATATCGGCGCGGGCTGAGTGCGCCAGATAGTAATTTGCCAATTCGCCATGCTCCAGCGCCGAGTCGATATACGTCAGACCGGCCTCCGGACCATCGCCCATGGCAATGGCCACGGCGCGATTGAGATGGACAACCGGCGAGGGCTGAATCCGTACCAACTGGTTGTAAAGCGCAACAATCTGCCGCCAGTCGGTCGCAGCGGCCGATTCCGCCTCCGCATGAACGGCCGCGATCCCTGCCTGCAGTGTGTAAGCGCCGAAGCGGTGGGAGTTCAGAGCTTTCTCCATCAATGCCACTCCCTCCGCGATCTGCTCCCGGTTCCAACGCGAGCGGTCTTGATTTTCCAGCAAAATCAGCTCTCCAGACGGAGAGGTTCTCGCGGCGCGACGGGATTCCTGGAGCAACATCAGGGCAAGCAGCCCAATCGCTTCCGGCTCTGGCTGGAGTTCGGTTAGTAGCCGTCCCAATCGAATCGCCTCGCCGGTTAGCTCGGCCCGCGTTACCTCTGCTCCCATCGCCGCTGAGTAACCCTCATTAAAGACGAGATAGATGACCTGAAGCACGGCGTCCAGCCGCTCCGGCAACTCCTGCGGCGTGGGCACCTCGTATGGAATAGGTGTCTCTCGAATCTTTGCCTTGGCGCGTACAATGCGTTGGGCGAGAGTTGCCGATGTAACCAGAAATGCCCGGGCAATCTCTTCCTTTGTCAGGCCGCAGATTTCGCGGAGAGTGAGCGCAACCTGTCCTTCCAAAGACAGAGCTGGATGGCAGCAGGCGAAAATCAGACGGAGGCGATCGTCCTCGATTTCTTCATCCTCGAGCGGAGCGTCGTTGACGCGCGATCCCATTTGAACAACAAAGTCTCTCTGTGCGCCATTGAGGCGCGCGCGTCGGCGTATAGCGTCTATGGCCTTGAAGCGTGCCGTTGAAATTAACCAAGGGCGTGGCTTGTCCGGAATGCCAGCCACCGTCCAGGACTTCAGAGCAGCGGCGAATGCCTCGTGCATCGACTCTTCGGCTAGGTCCAGATCCCCGAGGAGGCGCACGAGCGTTGCTAGAACCCGGCCCGATTCGGACCGGTAGAGAGTCTCAATGGTCCTGCTGACTTGTTCGGGCACAGGCAGCGCCATCTACCTAAACTAGCAAAACGGAGTGGCTCAATACGCTTGCGCTCAGGTTTTCCCCACCCACAAATTCATCGGCGTTACGACCTCTTGCACTTCATCAATGAGCGCATTATCGCCGATGCACTCATCGAGGAGATTGGTAACGATCGGTCGGCTTCTCGTCTGGTAATCCTAATTGGCCGGCGCGGGCGGAGGGAGAAAAGGCTTTGCTCTGCCACCAGAAAGCCGTAAGAGGCAATGCAGAGTGTCGCGTGATGATGAAATTCCCGCCAGGCTCTGCCTTCGTAATGCCCCAGTCCGAGTTCCTGCTTTAGATCTTCATAATCCCGTTCGATAATTCAGCGCTGTTTAGCAATCGCGACCAGGTCTTTCAGCTTCGTATCGGCGGCGAGTGTCGTCCAGATAATTCTCTCTCCAAACGCGATAGTTGTCTTAACGAACGTGTGGTAACGGAGTGCTCTTGAAGGCCGAACTGCGTTTCGTTACTACGATGAGTAGGGCAACAATCCCTGTTCCGAGGAGAAGATAAGAGCTTGGCTCGGGAGTTGCGGTAACTACCGGATCGGCGGAGCTGAAAATGAGGTCAAACTGATACAGGTCGGTGCTATCCTTCACCTCGCAACAAGAGACGTCATTGGTCCAAGTGATCGAGAAAGCAGTTCCGGCGTTATGAGCAAAAGTGCCGGTTAAAAAGGGTGCCGTGTCCGTCCAAGGTTTAAAGCCGTCGGCTAAACTGTGCTGACCTTCGCTGCTAATTAGGTCGAAATAGGGAGGAGAATGGGGCCTAGTATCGTATTGGTCGGTGACTTCAGACACATAGCTGTTTATATTCACGTTGCCCCAATCGGATGGCAGGTCTACTACTCCGCTGAAAACAACGTCGGGTTGAAAAGGCGCGGCAACTGAGCCCAAACCTAACGCACCCAAAGAAATCTCCCCCCGATACTTCAACACTCCCCGCTATTGCACGTGGATCGTAACCACGAGATTCAAATCTCTCAAATGCAGAAAGCAAGGACCCGCCTGTCGAATACGTGTGTCCATCTGGCGCTGGCGCAACAAAGGTGGTTCCGGGCGCTTCCGCCTCGCAAGAAGCCGATGCGGACCCTGTGTTTGAACAGGCCCGGACGTAGCCGTTATTCGTAAACCACCTTCCCTCCACCGAAAACGATGTGGCATTTGCCGCCACAGCCCCCAAAAGAACTGCTCCTAATGCGATAACCTTTTTCACTAGCTAATCTCCCTCCGTGACTTGCAATCCAAAAGTATTTAACGGCAGCGTATAGAAATTCAATTACTTCCGGTACGGGAAGTACGGTAATTGGGAAAGCCATTACGGGAAAACTCTTTTATGATTGACGGTTAGCTGATCATTGTTTTCCGATCCCCACCTGAACGTTTTCCTGGAGAAAACTAAATTACCGTGACGCGGTTTTGTTCTTTCTTGTCTAACAAGACATGGCTGAGCAAGACCAGCGACGTTCTTTTACGATCCTGTGGAACGCCTCTTCGGGTTGGGACGAGGGCGAACAGGCGCTGGAAACAGTAGAGAAAGCCTTGCAGGCCCACGGAAAATCCGTAAAAGTTCAGCAAGTGAAAAAAGGGATGGACATCTGCGACGAAAGCAGAATGCTTGCTCACTCGAAGCCGGATGTTTTGGTTGCGGCGGGTGGGGATGGCACCTTGAATGCGGCGGCTTCGGCACTGATTCATCAGCAAAGTGCTTTGGGCGTAATTCCAGCAGGAACGTTGAATCACTTTGCGCGTGATCTCAAAATTCCTTTAGAGCTGGAGGCAGCGACAGATCTGCTGCTCTCCGGAAAAAAAGCTTACATTGACCTTGCCACTGTAAACGGGCGCGTTTTTATCAACAATGCGGTATTCGGCTTGTTTCCTAACTATCGGGCGATACGAGAAGCGTGGGAACACAGAGGCTGGGGTCGTTTCCGCATTGGGCGGGGGATCGCCATGGCGGCAGGTATTTTTGGCGTGTTCTGGCGATTGCCGCACCTTTCTGTCCACATTGGAACGGGAGGGCAGACTCGGCATATATTTACGCCTTTTGTTTTGGTTGGCAATAACGAACATCAGATGGAAAGCTTTGCGCTGGGCAAAAGGCTTCGAATGGATAAGGGAGAGTTGTGGGTTTATGTCATGCGTCCTTGCAGTCGATGGAAGCTTCTCCGCATGCTGGTGGCTCTTCTGTTGAAGCGAACTTCCCGCAGATCGGTTTTTCAGATCTATCAAACCAGTCAGTTCACGGTGGAATCGGAAAGGAAGTTTTTGAATGTCGGCGTAGATGGCGAGATCGTGCAAATGAACTTGCCTCTTGAGTTTCAATCGCTGCCGCGCGCGCTGCGAGTAATTGTGCCGTCATCGTATCAAGCTAGCGTCGAGATCGCCGCCCAGTGATGCGATGCGTCGTTCAAATATCCGATCTTCATTTTGGACATAACGATCCAGCCCTTTTAGAACCGTTACGGAAATCGATTACGCAGATTAATCCACAAGCTTTAGTTGTCTCCGGCGACCTGGTTGAACATGCGACGGATGCCGAATTTCGGGCTGCAAAGGAGTTTCTAAGCTCGTTGCCGTGCCCACAGATTGTGGTTCCTGGTAATCACGATCTGCCCTTCTGGAATATGCCGCGGCGCATTTGGCAGAGACTGACTAAGTTTCGACGTTACATCACCAAAGATGCGACTCCCGAGTATGTGGACGACGAGATTGCGGTGCTGGGGGCCGACAGTGCGCATCTCTTCCCGGTGAGGGGCGGCCGGATCACTTCACTTCAGTTACGGGGATTGAGAACAAAATTTTCCTCCTATCCCGAAGGTCTCGTTCGTCTATTGGTGACCCATCACCCTTTCGACCTTCCCGATCCGACGAATCCGCACCTGATTATGGGACATGCGCGGTCGGCAATTAAGCTACTAGCGCCTGTGGTGGATGTGTTGATGGCGGGCCATATACATGTCAGTTCCAGCGGTAGCACCAGCACACGCTATAAAACCGGTGGCCGAAGCATGGTGTTTGTACAAGCCGGTACGGCGATCTCCAGCCGGTATAAGGGTGAGGCGAACTCGTTTAACGTGCTTCGTATTGGACGGGCCGAAGGCAAAGAGAAACAGGTGATTGTGGATCGACACTCTTGGGTGCAAAACCAAGCGTGTTTCCAGCTGCGCGACTCTAGCGAATTTCTCCTTGGCAAAGAGGGCTGGACACAGGTTCCACAAACGCCAGCGAAGTGACCGAGTATACGATAGCGCAAGGATGCAGCTACCGTCGACAGCCGTCTCCATCCGTTATCCCAGTCAATAAGCCGTCGGCAGAAGTGAGCGTTCGGCTATAACAGCGACCAAACGAATCCTTCGAGAAATACCTTTGCGAGCTCCGGCGGTTGGTGTTGGATTGCCTTGCCCCATTCGCATTGAAGTTTAACGTGTCGGTTGAGTTCACATCGTCGTTTAGATTGCTTTTGTAGATAGTAAAGCCGTTCAGTTTTTTGTTTTCGTCGACGAGGTTTTGCTGTTCCACGACAGTTGTGATAGCCGTGCTTCCGTCGGCATTTCCAATCTGACCGAAATTCAAAGTCAGCGGATAGGAAATTCGCTTGTTTGTTTCTAGAACCAGAAAGCCTGCCCGGGTGAGGGTTTTCGAATCGACGGTGGTCGATTGCGTGATGTTCTGAACGTAGTTTGCCGAATCGATGTTGTACCGTTGCGTATTCAGGAAATTCAGATTCTGCTCAACGGCAGTCTCAATGCGACCGTGCGATGTATTGACGTAGCCCCGGATGGTGTACTGGCGAGTGGAACCGACCGAAACGGTTCCCGCAACACTGCCGTCGGGTGCCGCAGTAAGACTTTGCTCGACGGTTGGGGTGGGATCCGCAGCGAGGTTGTTGCTGAGTACGCCTCCAGAAACTCTGGAGGCGTGATGGTCGGTGTACACCAGAAGATTCGCCGTGGCCAGAAAGTAGCGGTTCGCGTTGTAAACGCTTAGTGCGACGGTATGCGGTCGGCCATCGGAGAAGACGCCGGCAAAAGGCGTGAGGTCAACGCGATAAGGTTGGAAATTCAGCGTCTGTACGCCGGGGATCGGTGCCCAAAGACTAGGATCGATGCCGCCGGTATAGATCCAGGGGTACACAGGCGCGACACCGGCAGGTTGATCGTCGATGAAGATTTCCGTCTCGCGAAAGGCGGTGTTGCCGCAGCTTTGTACTTCATCGGCCACATCGGACGGCGCGCAGGTATACCAAAATTCATCGCCGCTCTGGCTTTGCGCAAACACATCGAGGTAGACGCGCTCTGTATTGGTGGGCGCGGTCACCGCCTGAGAGAGTTGGCTGGAAGTGATGTTCAAGGTAGCGGCTCCGCCATTTGCGTCTGGAAACGGAATCACGACGTCAGGGGTAGGTAGAGCCGGTTCGAAGAAAGTAGCGGGGTAGAACTTCAGCCGAGCGTTTGCATAGATAATGCCGGTGTAATCGACACCACCGGAGGTACCGACGAAGTTACCGAGCACTGCTTCCCCGCTTTGCGCTGATTTGAAGACAGCGCTGAGATCGGTGACATCGCGCTCGACATGCCAGGAGGGACTGAGGGCAGCGCGGGGTTCGGCGGTGGTGCCGTAATAGATGTTCGCGTGGCCGAGGTAAAACGAAGCAGTGCGGTCGAACTGTCGGCCTGCCGTTACGGTGAAATCCGCGGTGAAGACGACTTTGGCCCAAGGACCTGCGCAGTCGTTAGGCGGCGTGTAGCTGAATGTCTTGTTGGTGAAATCAGCAAAGGCGAGATTTTCGAAAAGCGGGACGGTGCATGGCTGTGAACGCGGGCGCGGGACACGGGGATCGGCCGTCACCGTATTAGGCGAACCGATCTGCGGGTCGTTCGGTGCTGGAACGACTTGCGCATGCAAACGATCAGGTACACAAAGAAGAAAAAATGGCGCTATCGAAACAAGCAGGCCGAAGCAGGTCATAGGGAGGGATGCAATACGCAAGAGAGAGATTCCTTTCGCGGTGCCGAGTAGGATATCACGTTTGCAGCAAATGCTGCCTGCGATGTCAGGACGACGGGGATTTGTTCGTAGGCTCGATGGTGACGCGCGCTGACCATTCGGCTCCGGCGAGGATCACTAATGCCCCGGCGAATGCCCAAAGAATAATGCTGGTGGATTGGACGAACGGAGGTACCTCGAGGACAAGTTTCGCGCGGAGCCAAGGCCAAGTAGCGATGTTGATGTACTTCAATGCCTCGAGCAAAATACCTACGCAAACGGAGGAGGTAATCAGGCGCTTCGCGGGTATTTTCAGATTCGGCAGCAGCCAATAAATCAGAAAGATCATCAGCGTGATCATGGGAAGCGCAATCAGCTTGAATAGGACAAGCTGCCAGAGAGCTTTCTCGTGCGAGCTCTTAAAATGCGCGATGAGAAAGTGTGTATTCAGGGCGGTAATACAGATCGAGCCTAGAACTAAGATGCCGCAGGCGAAGATCAGGCCTTGGCTAACGATCTGGTTATGAAGAAAAGTGCGGTTTTGTTTGACCCGCCAGATGCGATTGAGAGCCACTTCCAGAGGCACAAAAATACCGTTAGCGGTGAAAAATAGGAGCAAGACCGAGAGCCAACTGAATTTCTGCTGGGCGGCTGCGGCAAGAAGGTAGCCTTTGAAATTCACCCCGAAGCCTTCCGGAAAATAATCGTTTACCGAATAAATAATCACGTCAACCGCCGCCTGCCAATGAAAGATGGACTTGCACAGGACGATCATGACGACCAGGAAGGGAAAGAAGGAAATCAACAGATTGGCGGCAACGGCCCAAGCATAAACATGTACTTCCGTTTGGAATAGAAAGCGGAAGGAGCTCCAAATGTTGGCCCGTAGAGCACACCAAGAATGGAGGCGGACAAACGGTCCGTGATGAGCGGGATCTGGGGCAGGGAGAGAGATTGAGGTTTGCTGCTCAACGGGCGTCCCGGAAGTTATCAATTATTTACCCACCGCCTGCTTGTGAATGCCCGAAAGGCCGTATTCGCCCTCAGCGCGAACATCGACGGTCGCTTCGATCTTGTCACCAACCTGCAAGTCATTAAACTCGGCTTTCGATTCGATTGGATACTCCATCGTCATGGCTTCCATCCAACCCGGAATAGCGGATCCGTTCACGGTCGCCGTCTGATTTTTACGATCCAGAGCCGTGATTTTGCCGGTCAAGGGAAAATGCCGCAACTTCTGCGTGCTTTCCGGCTTCGAGCCACAGCCTACAAGGGTCAGCAAACATAGGGTGAAAGAAAGAACAGGCCTCATTGCGCTTCTCCCACCCAGGGTAACTGTTTTAGTAGCCAAATTGACGGCGGTAGGAAATATCTGGGTATAATGCCATGAAGTTCGCCAAGAAAGGAACCTACCGTGGCTACTACACCGGCATATTTGCCTCCCCAAAAATCTGAAAGCATCGTCAGTGATTTCACAGGAATGTTTGCATTCTTTGCCGATCCTGCCGCCGCCGCCAGGAGATTGCCACGCAAGTGGTTCTGGATTGCTCCGCTCATAGTAGTACTCGTAGTCGCCATTATCGCGGCTATCGCGGCTATCGCGATGGAGCCCATCGTGCGGCAAGCATCGGCGCTGATGCCTACCCGGCCTGGCGCTACACCGGAGCAACAACAAAGAGCGGTCGACATCGGAGTGGCGATGCAGCGGTTCTTTGCGCCGGTTGGCGTGATCGTTATGCTATTAATCCAGACTTTGATTGTTTTCGGCGCCGCCGCTGTTTTTTCAGTGAAGGCTAGATTCAGAGAATTTTTCAACCTCGTCACGGGATGTTCGCTTATCTCGATGGCGCTTACTTCCATTGCGGGCGTTATTATTCTTCGGGCAAAGGGTGAGATATCAAGCATGGCAGAGCTGACTCCCGCGCTAGGGCTGGATATTTTCCTGCCGCAAGGGACCAGTAAATTCCTATTTGGAATTTTGGGGTATTTCTCTATTTTTCAGATCTGGTGGATGGTGATGATGGTCCTGATTATCAGCGCCGCATTTCAAGTGAGTAAGGGGAAGGCACTGGGGATCATCACACCCCTGGTCATACTCGGCTTAGTTTTCCGTATTGGGCTGGCCACGTTTCGCGGACAGTCGTAGAAAGTTCTGACGCCAACTGCGCGAAGCTTTACAATGAAGCTGTACGCCGAAATAAGGAGCCTACATGTTGCGATCGATTGGCCCGACCGAACTGATTATTATTGTTGTTGTTGCCGTGCTGCTATTCGGGGGGAAGAAAATTCCGGAATTGGCAAAGGGACTTGGTGAAGGAATTAAGAACTTCAAGAGTTCGGTAAAGACCGAGGAAGAAGACAAAGAAGAAAAGAAGCAGGTATAAGCAGGTATAAGCAGGTATAAGCAGGTACGCGCTAGCTGCGCAACTTACTTGCTTATCGTCATTATCTTCCGCCCCGCAACGCGTAGCGCCCATGGACCTGGGGGCACACGTGCGGGGTTTTCTATTGGAAACTACTTTCCAGCCGGTTTCTTGGGGGGAACAATCGCGTCCTTCACGGACTTAGCGATTCGAAATTTCACGACCTTCTTGGCCGGTATTTTGATCGCCTCGCCGGTAGCGGGATTGCGGCCCGTACGCGCTTTGCGTTCCGCACGGACCAAACGGCCGATGCCCGGTAGAATGAAGACTCCATTCTTCTTGGTTTCGCGCACCGCAAGTTGTGCAAGCGAATCCATGAACTGCTTCGAGACTTTGTTGTTGACCCCGGCTGTTTCCGCAAGTTCCTTGATAATTGCGGTTTGAGTCATTTTCTTTGTATCAGCCATTTAACCTCCTAGTAAATCGATTGAATGTCGAAATCATTTTGCGTCGATGCCTGCCTGATACCGGTTCATTAACAAAACAGAACAGTTTGAAAATGTTTTCGTCATCCAGTCAACTCGATGATACGGAAGCAGGCGCTGCTTGTAAAGCAAAAATAGCAAAAAACCGGGGCTGTTTTGGGCATTTTCATCAAAAATTGTCAAAAAACTTAGGAGAACGGGCTTTCCGGGTGGAATTTGATAAAGTAAACCCACCAAGCAGCCGTTATGCCAACAGCAAATTTTAAATCAAAATACGCTTTCCCAACAATTCTCCTGGTTCTAGCCGGTTCCGGCGTACTGACCATTGCGGTCATGGCGCAACAATCCACAGGGGCGAAAAGCGCTTCACCGAAAGCGATGCCGCTTCCGGCATTACATGACGTGCCGAGGAACAATCTTGCTCGAATGCCGCCGATGGGCTGGAATAGCTGGAATAAATTCAAGGATAAGGTGGACGATGCTGCCGTACGTGGTATTGCGGACGCGATGGTAAAGAACGGCATGAAGGCCGCCGGATATGTTTATGTCAATATCGACGACACATGGCAAGGCGAGCGCGATGCGAACGGAAATATACAGGCGAATAAAAAGTTCCCGGACATGAAGGCGCTGGCCGACTATGTGCACGGCAAAGGATTGAAGATCGGCATCTATTCCTCGCCCGGTCCGCAGACATGCGCAAAATATGAGGGTAGCTACCGACATGAAGAACAGGATGCGCGTACCTTCGCGGCATGGGGTATTGATTTTCTGAAGTATGACTGGTGCAGCGCGCGAACGATCTATAGCTTCGATCCAGTGGCCATGCAGGTTCTCTATCAGAAGATGGGCAATGCTCTGCACGACACCGGTCGCCCCATTTTGTATAGCCTTTGCGAGTACGGCAAAAGCGATGTAGGGGAGTGGGGTACGAAGGTGGGAGGAAACGCCTGGAGGACGACGGGCGACATCAGCGACAACTGGGCCTCCATGTCGAAAATAGGCTTTAACCAAGGCGAATGGGCAAAGTATGCGGGGCCCGGCCATTGGAACGATCCCGACATGCTGGAGGTCGGCAATGGCGGAATGACCGACACCGAGTACAAGACTCATATGAGTCTATGGTCGATGCTGGCCGCACCCTTGCTGGCAGGAAACGACCTACGCTCCATGTCACCGGAAACGCTTCGTATTTTGACTAACCGCGATGCCATCGCGATTGACCAGGATCCAAAGGGGCAACAAGCAACGCGCGCATGGAAATCCGGCGAGCAAGAGGCTTGGACACGTCCGCTAGCGAATGGAGACTTTGCAGTAGCGTTATTTAACCGGGGAGAAGCATCGGCAAAAATCGACGTAAGCTGGAAGGACTTGGGAATGAACGAAGCGCCGAAGAACGCAAGAGACCTTTGGCTTCACAAGAAAGTGAAATTGGAAGGGGAGCATTATGTCGCCGCGGTGCCAGGGCATGGCGTACAGATGATTCGCGTCAGCCGATAGAATAAAGCTACCGCTGCGGCGCTACTGAACAGAGTTCGCAACGAACTTGGCGTATGGCTTCGATTGCGGAAGATTATTGCTCCATACGGGTTCATTTTGGAGAAGCGAAAAGGCTTCCGCCTGATCTATCGCGGCAGAGAAAAAGAAGCCCTGTCCAGACGAGCAACCGGCCTCCACCAAATGAGAAAATTGGCGAAAGGTTTCGATACCTTCGGCAGTGACTTCTAGATCCAATTGATGAGCCAATGCCACAATGGCATCGACTATTTGGGATTTTTCGGCTTCTATCCGGTGGGTGAAAGAGCCATCAATTTTTATGATGGAAATAGGGAAATCCTGGAGACGGCCAAGCGAAGAATATCCTTTACCGAAGTCGTCGACGGCCAGCTTAACTCCCAGGTTGCGTAACTGCCGAAGCCGGGCCAATGTCACTTCGTTGTTTTTCATGATCATCGTCTCGGTCAGCTCAAGCGTGACAAACCGCCCATCCAGATGGTTTTCATCCAGGGCGAGCTTCACCTGATCGATAAGGGACGGCTCCAAAAACTGTTTTTCGGACAGGTTGATATTTATGCTTAAACGTTGTGCGGTTGAAGATTGACGATGCCAACGGCAGAGTTGTCGGCAAGATTCGCGCAGCATCCATTGTCCGAGCGGGACAATGAGTCCAGCTTCTTCGGCTAGAGACAAGAATTCGGATGGAAGGAGCAGCCCACGGCTCGGGTGCTCCCAGCGCAACAGCGCTTCAAAGCTGATAATTCGACCGGTGCTTAACGAAACAATCGGCTGGTAGTAGATATGAAATCGTTGTTGCTTTAGACTTTGCCGAAGATCGCTTTCCAGTTGCAGAAGATCTTTAGCCGACGTATCGATGGCTGGTTCGAACAGTATATGACGGGCCTTTCCCGCGGATTTGGCGCGATACATTGCGATGTCGGCATGCCGCAGGATATCTTCGGGAGTATCGTACTTACCGGCTAAGGCGATACCGATGCTTACTGTAATTACCAAGTGATGGCCGTCGAATTCAAAGGGTGTTGCGAGAGCGCTTTGGATTCTGTCCGCGGCACTGGCCGCATCGGTGTTATTTTCGACGTTCTCCAGCATCACCGTAAACTCGTCGCCACCAAAACGCGCGGCGATACTGTAGACGCGCAAACATTGCTTCAATCGTTTTGCTACAGCAGACAATAGCTGGTCGCCTACGGCATGCCCCAGGCTGTCATTAACTACCTTGAAGCGGTCGATGTCAAGAAAAAAAACGGCGATGGTCTTGTGATTCTCATGCTGCTGCGACGCAAGCGCGTGCCTTATGCTTGCCAAAAAGCACTCGCGATTGGGCAGCCCCGTTAAAGCGTCATGCGACGCACTGTAAATAAGCTGATCCTCCGCTCGCCTTTGCGCGGAAACATCGGCTAAGCCGCCGATCATCCGAACCGCCTTACCTGCCTTGTTCCTGATCACTCTTCCACGGTCGGAAACAAAAATATAGGAACCATCGTTACGGCGAATGCGGTACTCTTCTTCCCACTGGTCGGTCTTGTTTTCAATTGCCTGGCGTAGACTGCTCCAAACACGCTCGGCATCTTCTGGATGAAGCCGCTGCCGCCAAGCCTCGATATCGTGAGGACTTTCGTGCAGAGAGCCACCGAAAATGTGCCGCACATTTCCATTTCGATGAACCCGGTTACCAGCGAAATCCCATTCCCAGAGACTGTCATGGCTGGCGTGAGCGATTATCTCTAAATCGCGCTTATTTTGACGAAGATGCGCATTCCACTTCAGATTAGTGGTGAGAAATAAGATGAGCTTACCGGAAATCAAGAAGGCAACCAACCCATAAAAGTCGCTGGGTTGAATGGCTCCGAAAGGCTGAGGCCGTGCAATGAACAAGAAAGTAGCTGCGGCGCCGAGCACTTGTGTAACTAAACCAGGTCCGACGCCGCCGTACCATGAGCTTAGGACAAGAGCCGCCAAAAGCGGGAGATAAGGCCCAACACCTCCAACACTCGGCGCAAGAAGAAACCCGAGATAGAGGGCAGCAGCGGTACTCAGTATTGCTAATCCAATACGCAAGGACAGGGGTGGAAGCGGTGGCGGTCCTTGAATGAGGCTGAATATGCGGGAAAACATATTTGTCGCCGGAAGTTCTAGAACTTCCCTTAGTACCTATAGTACTTGATGAGTATAACAGCAGACAGGTGCAAAAATTGGAGGAACTTACAGATTCGTGGTCAACATCGTCAATTCATCCGCGGCGTTTAGTTTGACGATATCGAACCGTTTACTATAGTGTTTGACTCAAAACGTCACGTGTATTTAGTGCAGCATGCGGGATGGAGTTTAGCCGAAGCAGCATAGATTAGTACCATAGGCCCGGGTGGCGAAATCGGCAGACGCAAAGGACTTAAAATCCTTTTCGCCGTAAGGCGAGTGCGGGTTCAAGTCCCGCCCCGGGCACCATGCCCCTTCTTTCGTAGCCCATTTTTATTTACAGATTGAGCTTTTTTTGAGCGCTTACGACAATATCGCGGGCATGTACCATGCGTTCTGGAGTGATTGGTATCTGCCGGCAGCTATGCCTGCATTGGAGGCACTATTCTTCTCCAGCGCTGCACGCGGCTCGCGAGTACTAGACCTCTGTTGCGGTTCGGGTCACGTCACCAAAGAATTAGCGGCGAGAGGATATAGGGTTACAGGGGTCGATTTATCCTCGGGGTTGATCGAAGAAGCTCGCAAAAATCTTCCACAGGTCGAGTTCCACGTGCAAGACGCAAGAGAACTTTTGTTGGGCCAAAAGTTCGACGCGGTGATTTCAACCTTCGATTCGCTGAATCACATTTTGGAACTTGCCCATTTGCAGGAGGTATTTGTCCGGGTTCGACAACATCTGATCGCAAGCGGTCTTTTCGTGTTTGACATGAATGAGGAACAAGCTTATTTTTTGGACCTGCGGCAATGGACAGCGCATGTCAGCGGGACCGATGTGGGATTGGTGCGGGGCATGTACGATGCGACGACGAAAACAGCTCGGACGGAATTGATGTGGTTTGAGAAAACCGACCAGGATAAGTTGTGGAAACAGCAACAAAGCGTCATCGAGCAACGATGTTACACGCGGGAAGAAGTACTAACGGCGCTTGATGGCGCGGGGTTTCGGGAAGCCAAGGCTATATCGGCAACAGACGCCGGAGTGACTGCCGATTTGGGGTTTGGACGGACCTTCTACGTCGCTCGAGCATGAGGATGAGGGAATACACGAACGTCCATCCCCTCCGCCGCGCGTATGAGGCGATCGAGCTCGTTACCGAAGGCACGTTCCCACCAGCTATCCCTGCCTTTATGCCCTACGTAAAGCTGCGTGATTCCACGCTGGCGGGCACTGCGCAGAATGGTTTCCACGGCGTCGTCCCCCTCTAGCTCGACGATCTCGGCGTGCTTCTCCATCCCGAGTTCGACACCTTCGTCGACCTTCTTACGTTGTTCGTTGGACCAATCGGGGCGATTAAAATAGGCAACAAACATTTCGCCATGCAGGCGGTCGCGATTTCTGGCGGCACTCTCGATCATGCGGTGAAAATCGCCGCCGGGCGAAAGGCAGACCATGATGCGCTCCTGGGTGCCCCATGTTTGTTCGATGCCATGACGCGCGAGATAGCGGGAGAGCTGCTCATCAACGACGTCGGCGGCCAGCAGAAGGGCGATCTCGCGAAGCTCGGATAGTTGCTGCTGCGTAAGGCGATCAACACTATTCGACGCTCCTTCGCCGGAGACGCGCATACAGGCATCCGGTGGAGCGTCGACAACCACAATCTCATAAGCGGTTTTCAAGAAGCCGAGCGGCACGGTTTGGCTGACGTGCTTGCCGGTGATCGCTTGCACCTCTTGCGCCTTTTCTTCGATGTGCTGTAAGTTCACTGACGTAATGACGGAAATACCCGCGCCTAGCATTTCTTCTACGTCCTGCCAGCGTTTGGCGTGCCTCGAGCCCGGAGGATTATCGTAGGCGAGGCCGTCGACCAAGCAGACTTTGGGAGCGCGGGCGAGAATGCTTTGGACGTCCATCACGGGAGTCCCCTCGATCTCATGTGACGGAATAGCTTCCAGTGTAGAGATGGTCTGCCGGGCTTCCGGGCCGAGCTTGGGTTGGATTGCTCCTATGACGACGTCCTGACCACGCTCGTGACGGCGGCGGCCTTCATCCAGCATTCGAAAACTTTTGCCGACGCCCGACGCGTAGCCCAAAAAAATCTTTAGCTTGCCTAGGGAGGATTGGAGTTCTTCGTCGGGTTCAAAATGCTCTGCCGACCGCTCCGACATGGGTTTCTTTTCGCTCAACGTGGACACATCTCTATTATGCGTAGAAATAGGCGACACGCAACAGCTTTCCTATGGACATACCAAAGGTTATAGTGCTAATCTCATTTGGAGATGCCAAAGGAAAAAGCCGCTACCTCGGCCAAGTCGGACGTACTGCAAGGGACGTTGGACCTGATGATATTGAAGACGCTAGATGCTATGGGACCGCTTCATGGTTACGGCATCGCGCGGCGGATTGAGCAATTGAGCGAAGAGGTGCTGAAGCTGAACGAGGGCACCGTTTACGCGTCGTTGTTGAGATTGACCCAGAACGGGTGGATTTCTTCGGGCTGGGGCACTTCGGAGAACAATCGCAAAGCGAAGTTCTATTCGATTACCAGATTGGGCCGTAAACAGCTTGCGGAGGAAACCGCGAGCTGGGAGCGGATAGCGGGCGTGATCGGACGGGTGCTGCAGCTTTCCCCGCGAAAGTAACGTGATGCAGGAGAGTCGTTTTCGAACGTTTTTGTCGCGAACAGCAGCGATGTTTCGCCTCCGAAAGGTGGAAGCAGAGTTCGATGAGGAAATAGAAGCGCACATCGAGCTGCTGGCGGAGCGTTTTGAGCGGCAGGGAATGACGGCGGACGAGGCGCGCTATGCGGCCAGACGACAGTTCGGAGGATTGAGCCAGATGAGAGAAAACCTTCGGGAACGCAGAGGGTTTCCGTTAATCGAAAGCGTCGTGCAAGATGCGCGGTATGTTTTTCGGCAGCTTCGCAAGTCGCCCGTGTTTACTGCTTCGGCGGTGCTGACACTGGCGTTGGGCATTGGAGCGAATACGGCGATTTTCTCGCTGGTCAATCAATTGATTTTGCGATTGCTTCCGATCAAAGATCCCGGGCGGGTGGTGGAGCTTGCGGGCAGAGGCAGTCACTATGGTTCGAACTACGGCCACAACATGTTGTCATATCCGGTGTATCAGGACATTCGCGACCGGAACCAAGTGTTCAGCTCCATGATGTGTCGTCGAGCAGAAGATTTGACGATAGGCGTGGCTTCGCAGAGTGAGGTTAGGAGTGGTGAATTGGTGTCCGGCAACTACTTTGCCATGCTGGGCCTACATCCATTTATCGGACGCCTTTTTACCGCAAGTGATGACCTCCATCAAGACGCGCATCCGGTCGCCGTGCTCAGTCACGCCTATTGGATGAGCTTAGGCGGTGATCGTCACATCGTGGGTCGGACGATTCATGTTGATAACTATCCAATGACCGTCGTCGGTGTTGCCCAACCTGGCTTTGATGGTCTTGAACCCGGTTTGCCGACCGAAATATTTGTACCGGTGACGATGACTTCGGCTATACTTGCAGACCGTGATTTTGCCCACCTTTATGACCGACGGCAACGGTGGCTAAACGTCTACGGGCGTCTTAAACCCGGCGTCACAATGCAAATGGCCCAAGCCGGACTTCAACCTCTATTCCATCAGATTCTTGATTCCGAGGTGCGCCAGCCTGCATTTCGAGGTGCAACCAGCTATGGCAAGGCGCAGTTTCTTAAGATGTGGCTCAATGTTGTTCCGGGGTCGCAAGGGAATACGGAGCTACGACAAACGTTCGAGAAGCCGCTTTGGGTGCTGATGGGCGTAGCCGGTCTGGTGCTGATGATCACTTGCGCGAATCTGGCGAGTTTGATGATTGCGCGTGCTTTGGTGCGCCAGCGGGAAATCTCAGTGCGCCTGGCACTTGGCGCGAGCCGGTTCCGAATGATGCGGCAGTTACTCACCGAGAGTATGTTGCTCGCCATTTTGGGCGGCGTTGCGGGAATCGGTGTTGCAGTTCCGATCGTAAGAGGTCTTGTCGCTTTTCTACCTCCCAACGTCGGCGGCTATACAATCTCAACTTCGCCGGATCTTCGGATGCTGGGCTTCAGCTCGGCGGTTGCTCTGCTGACCGGCATTTTGTTCGGCCTTGCTCCGGCACTGCAAGCAACAAGGCCGAATATCACAACAACGTTGAAGGACCAAGCTACCGGTTTCGCCGGCAACGCCGCGCAAGCGAGTTTTAGAAAGATCCTGGTATCGGCTCAGGTCTCGCTTTCGTTGCTGCTCCTCATCGGCGCCGGTTTGTTTGTTCGCAGCCTTGGGAATTTACGCTCGCTCAATCCTGGTTTTCACACGCAGAACGTGGTGCAATTCAAGTTGAGTAGCCTCCATTCGATCGGCTATGATGACGCCCATGCCACGGCCTTCTATAGGCTATTGAAGGAGCGATTACGCTCTCTGCCCGGCGTTGGTTCGGTGGGACTAGCCAGTATTGCTCTTCTATCCGGCGACGATTGGGAAAACGGAATGACGATTGCCGGACATCAGGCAAAACCAGGTGAAGACACCGATGCCTTCATGAACGCTGTGACGCCTGGTTATTTTCAGACCTTAGGAATGCATTTCTTATCCGGCCGGGATTTTACAAGAAGCGACGGCCGGAAGGTTGCCGTCGTCAACCAACGATTTGCCGCGAAGTATTTCGGTAGTAGATCTGCAGTTGGCCGGTATATCGGAAGGGGTGCCGATCCTGGCACACCGACCGACATTGAAATAGTGGGTGTGGTGAACGATACGTATTACGAAAGTTTGCAACAGAAAGTGTCCCGTCAGGTATATCTATGCGCGAATCAAGGCTTTCTAGACAACGGAACGGTTTATGTGAGCACAGCAGATAATCCCCGAGCCCTCTTTGGCCGTTTACGCTCAGTAGTTCGCAGTATTGATGCTAAGCTGCCGATCCTGTTCATGAAAACCGTCAGGCAGCAAATCGACGAATCGCTCGTCACAGAGCGCATGGTCGCTACGCTCTCCACCGGTTTCAGTGTTCTCGCAACCGCTCTCGCGGTGATCGGCCTCTATGGCGTGATGTCGTATATGGTGGCGCGGCGTGCTCGCGAGATCGCCATTCGCATAGCGCTTGGGGCAATGAAGGGCAGCGTCGTTTGGCTCGTTATGCGTGAGGTGTTGCTGTTAGTCTCCGTCGGTATTTTCATAGCATTACCGCTCGCCTTCGGTCTTGCTCATCTTGTGCAAGCTCAACTTTATGGAATACAGCCCGCCGATCCGCTGTCCATTATTTGCGCCACGGTTCTGCTGGCTGCAGTTGCTTCGCTGGCGGGCTACATTCCTGCTCGCCGTGCCGCGTCCTACGACCCAATCCAAGTTCTCCGCCACGAATAGAGACGCGCTTACCACGCCCCTTGCTTACCGCCGAACCACCAAACCAGTCCAAGCGTCGCAGTGTTCTGTTCCTTCTTCAAAACATTTGGCGTACTTGTCAAAAAGTAAGGTACATTCGAAAAATCCCGGCGCCATTCGGCACGCGCCAAGAACCCTTTCGAAAAAAGGTAGTCACCGGTCACGGTTGTCTCCTTGAGAGCTTGCGTCGCGCCGCTGAATAAACCTCCGCGATCAGAGACATACTCTGCTCTTCCGGCGAATGCAATCTTGGGCGTAAATCGATAACGGCTCCAAACCGCGCCGCCGTCCGCATGAGCCGGACTTCCGTTTGCATTGCTCCGCTGAATCACGTAGTCGCCTTCCAATGCCACCATCAGCCTATCGGTTGTTTTCCAACTGATAGCGCTGTCGAAAATATGCGTTTTTCCCATCGGTGCAGGTCGAATTGCCTGGAAGGGAACACCCTGCTGTGTCGGAAGATTCCCCGGAGCACCAGCGGGAACCCCATTCGAATAAAAAACCACGTCCCGATTCTCCTGGCCTAGATAGTAGTTCACCGTCCAACTGATGTTCTTACGGGGAGTGATGTGAAAAGCAAAGTATGAATCTTTGAATCCGTTGAAATCTTCCGACTGTCCGCTTCCGTTTACAAGCCAATACGTAAACCCGAACGAATCAGAAAACTGGTAATTTGCCCGAACACCCAAATGATAGAAGGGAAGAAGAATATACCAGTAGGCACGTGAGTAATTGATCTGATCTTTTGTGTATGTACCCTCGTACCCCAAAGAACTAGAGAATTTCCCGAAATCGATGGTGAGCCCCTTCCCGATCGGTGCGACGTAGGTTCCATAGGCTTGAAAGATGTTGCGGTAGATTTCCGGGCGCAACTCGTTTCCCGGACTGCCGCTCAACGCTTGCGTGGCTTGCCCCCAAAGCAGGTCGACGCGCAGCCCCAAACGTCTTCCATTCGCGACGTCGGGAGCATGTTCCAGGATCACGCCGGCTTGGTTCAGGCTAAAGCTATTGCTGCTGACGTCGAACGGACGAAGTAAATTGACCCGGCCGATCGGACTGTTGAAATTGTAGCCGTAGTAAACGTCGGCCAGAACGTTGAGCGTGGTGCCGTCTAGGAATCCGGCGTTTAAAGTGGGCAGGGATGTCGAAGGTTTCGAAACAGGTGCGGCAGCTTCGATGGCCTCTGAGGGAGGATTTGTCGAGGCCGGTGCCGGCGAGCTTGGCAATAAGGGAGATGTAGTGGCTGGAGCGCTGCTCACGCCTTCTTTGTTTTCTAGAACGGCAATCCTTTGTTCCAGCTTATCGATTCGGTCCAACAACATGCGTTCGCGATCGGTAAGCCCGGTGGTAGTTGCTGGTTGCTGTGCGCCAGCGTCGACCTGTTCAGCACTGCACAAGGGACTAGACAAGCAGAGAGCAAGCGCGAAAAGTAAATGGGCAGACATGGACAAAGACACTTCTTATCGACTCCGGATCTTCAAAAGTACGGAAAACCGAATCGCCGTCTTTCGACGATCCAAGGATTCGGCAAGCCGGCCTCTATGGTATCCTCACTTTATCCGACGTTTTTTGCACTTTAAGGGGACGTAGTTCAGTTGGTTAGAACGCCGGCCTGTCACGTCGGAGGTCGCGGGTTCGAGCCCCGTCGTCCCCGCCACATCGCTCCGGCGGTTCATGGATACTAAGAGCATGACCACCGGGCAACCCCAGCCAAAACTTCAACTGACCAATACCGCCGATTACCGCGAGAGCTATGCGAATAGCGTTCAGATGCGGGTTAATCTTTGGGACTTCTTTCTTTTGTTTGGCACTGTAAACCAGAGTTCACCAGACGCCGTTACGATCCAAAATTTTCAAGGCGTGTACCTCAGCCCTCCGCAGGCGAAAGCGCTTTTTAACGTACTGCAGCAAAACTTGAAGCAGTATGAAGCCGCTTTCGGAGAGATACGGCTGGAGGCGCAAGGCCAAGAAGACACGATCCAGTAGACGGGGAGATGTCCACGCCGCGCCGTCCGCCCATGCCCAAGCTGCCTCCGTTTGCATTAGCGGAGGCACTGCCGGATCGCCCGAAACGGCCTTATTACCTTCTTGTCTTCTTTTCTCTTTTCACCGTTCCGCTGTTCCTGATCCACCTGGATCTGTTAACGCTGCCGTACTTCTGGGATGAACAGGGGCAGTTCATTCCCACCGCACTCGATCTGCTACGGACAGGTGCATGGGTAGCGCACTCGACAGTTCCCAACGTGCACCCGCCCGGAGTAGAAGCGTACCTTGTTCTCTGGTATAAACTCTTCGGCTATTCCATTCCCGTGACACGCACGGCCATGCTGTTGCTGGCGGGGGTTGGGCTTCTAGCAACTTTTTTGCTGGCAATCGAGCTAAGTAAGCACACCCAAGGCGCCCCAGCGTTTCTTGCGCCTTTGTTTTTGCTCTCCTCACCGCTCTTTTATACCCAGAGTATGATGGCGCAGCTCGATATGCCGTGCATGGTTTTCACGTTATTGGCCTTGCTGCTCTTTGTAAAAAAACAACATGCGGCGGCAGCGTTGGCGTGTGTCTTTTTGGTACTTTCGAAAGAGACGGGAGTCGTCCTCCCCCTCGTCTTTTTTGTCGTTAACGCGTGGCGAAAAGAATGGAAGCAAGCCAGTCTATTTCTCGCGCCGATGATTGCGCTAGCGGGCTGGCTGATTGTGTTGCATCACGCAACCGGTTATTGGCTTGGCAATCCCGGTTTTGCTCATTACAACGTCGCGTATTCGCTCCATCCGGTGCGCATGATTTTTTCTATCCTGCGGCACATCTACTATTTGTTCTTAGCGGAGTTTCGCTGGATAGGAACGCTCCTACTCCTATTCTCTTGGCGGCGCTGTCAGCCTTTTCGAAGCGATGCTTGGCGCATTACGTTCCTGGCGGCGGTGGCCAGTGGACTGCTTGTGTCGGTACTGGGCGGCGCGGAACTGGAACGTTATCTTCTGCCCGTTTTGCCAATCTTCTACATCGCGATAGGGGTTGGCGTTACCTGCCTCCATCGCCGGTGGCTTCGTTTCGCCGCGATAACAGGCATCATTGCGGGACAGGTGGTGAGTCTATTTTGGAATCCGCCCTACCCCTTTCCTTACGAAAACAATTACGCGATGGTCGATTTCGTCAGGCTGCAGCAGCTTGCGGCAGGCTTTACGGAGGCTCATTTAGCTAACAGGCAAATCGCGACAGCATGGCCCTATACAGCGGGATTGCGCAATCCGGATTTCGGATATGTGCGGAGCCCATTAAAAGTAGTGGAGCTCGACGACTTACATACGGCGTCAGTAGATGCTCTACCTCCTGGCAGTTTCACCGTGCTGATTGTCTATACACGCACCTGGGCTCCGCCGGACGGTATCACCAAATTTGGGTTTGTGCGCCGTTTCCTCACTCAATTCTACGATTGGAAGCCAGAGATATCCAGGAAGAAATGCGCGCAACTTGGACTCAAGCCAATGGTTTCCTGGTCTTTGGGCAGGCAGGAAATCACCGTGTATTTACGCCGTTCGTCATGAGAAGATGGGCAAATGCCTAACCGCTCCGGCAGTGTCGTCAGTGCCCTTATCTGGATGTTTGTTTTGTCGATTCTTTTGTTCTGGCTACCCTTAGTCGGTCCCATTATCGCTGGGTTCGTAGGAGGACGGAAGGCGGGCTCGGTGGGGAATGCAATCTTGGCCGCAATCCTACCTAGCATAGTCGTCGGAGTTGCTTTTTTCTTTTTCGCCACCCTTTTGACAGGACTTCCCTTATTTGGATTCCTAGCCGGCGCAGGCGGTCTTGCCATCGCCGCCGTGCATATTGTGCCGTTACTGCTAGGTGCGATCTTGGGAGCGCTTATCTAAAGCCCGGCCCAGATATCCTGTAGCTTTAAAACAAAACCCGCCACCGGCGCTTCGCCTTTAATACGGTCAGGGTTGATAATGCTTTCCGGCTCGGTGTTCGGTCGATAAATAAACACGGTGCGCCGATCCGGATCAAGCAGCCATCCAAGCAGCACCCCATTACCGATCCATTGCTGCATTTTTTTCTTGGCTTGGCGGAGCCGGTCGTCAGGCGACATTATCTCGACAACAAAGTCAGGGCAAAGCTTCGGAAAAACTCGTTTTTCTTTGGAGGAGAGCTGCTTGATCTTGTCACTAAATACCCAAGAAGCATCGGGAGAAAGTGCCGATCCATCAGGCAGGATATATTCTGTATTGGAATCGAAAGCAACTCCACGCTTATCTCGTTCAGCCCATGTGCTCAAGCGTTGAATCAATCTACTGTTCCGAAATCCAGTTTCAAATCCCGCTGGAGGCATAAAAACGATGGACCCGTCAGCCATGCGTTCGATCCGCATGCCCTCATATCGCTGGCAGAAATCGAAGTACTCACGATCGGTCATCGGCGGCGGATGAAGCACAACCGGCATGCTGTCTTCGATATCTTTCAGCAACAGGTTCACATTCTCAGTTTACTCACTGCATTACTGCTCCCGTACACTCAGGGTGAGTGAAGGATTCAATCGTCAGTAGAGCCTGGTGGGCCACCGTCATCTACTTTCTACTGCACGGCCTGATTGTTTCAACGTGGATTTCCCGCATCCCGGCAGTGCAATCCAATCTGAAGCTCAACAACGGCGTATTGGGACTGACATTGCTGGGCGCGGCATTTGGAGCCGTCTCATCCATCCCCCTGACTGGTTTTCTGATAGGCCGTTACGGAAGTAAAAAACTTACAACCTTCTCCACCGTCGGCCTTAGTTTAACCCTTATTTTACCGGGGCTTGCGTTCAACGCCGTGACTCTCTTTTTGGCGCTTTTTTCATTTGGCATCATGGCCGCGGCAATGGACGTTTCGATGAATGCGCAAGGAGTCGAAGTGGAAAAACGGCTCGGCTCCCCCACCATGTCGCGCTTTCATGCAATGTTCAGCATCGGCGGAATGGTAGGTGCTGGTATCGGTGGCCTTATTGCAGCGCATCGAGTAGAGCCCCTCATGCATTTCGCTGCCGGTGCGATAGTTTATCTGGTGGTTGCAGTTCTCAGTGCATCGTTTCTGCTGGACGTACATGAGATATCGCCGCTGGAGCAGCACGGGCTTGCATGGAAAAAGATTCCTCGCGTTCTGCTTGCTCTGAGCGCCATTGGCTTTTGTATTCTTTTAGCGGAAGGAGCGATTGCCGACTGGACCGCTGTTTATTTACGGCAGAGCTTGAAAGCCGGCCCAGGCCAAGCGGCGGCAGGGTACGCCGTATTCTCCGCGGCCATGGCGATCTTCCGGCTTTTGGGAGATTGGATTACGGCGCGCCTGGGAGCGATGCTAACCGTGCGCTTCGGCAGCTTGGTAGCAGCAGGCGGCCTGTTCTGGGCATTGGCAATGAGCGTTCCCGATTGGGCCCTTCCAGGCTTTGCCGCAGCGGGTGCGGGCCTGTCGATTATCATTCCGCTTGTCTTCGGCGCGGCAGGACGTATTGCATCGGTTAGTCCCGGCGCCGGGATCGCGACCGTTACGGGGATCGGCTACATCGGATTCATCGTCGGTCCACCTACCATCGGCTTCGGCTCACAGCTTTTTACGCTTCGTTATGCCTTAGGCTTTGTTATTGTCTGTTGTCTAGTCTCCGCGCTTCTGTCCGGATTTCTAGGTCGGGTAAATGCCAGTCCACAACAGCAACAGGGGGCTGTTCCTACGGAGGGCTCATATTAACATTGGTGGGCGGTTCACAAATCATTTACCGGGACCGCAATACCGGAGGACTAACCCTTTTGCGAGCAGCTTTATTTACACGTGAATATCCACCTCACGTCTATGGCGGAGCGGGCGTACACATTGAATACCTAAGCCGCGAACTAGCAAAAAAGATCGAGGTGGAAGTGCATTGCTGGGGCGAGCAGCAATCCGATGAAGACAACTTGCACGTCATGGGAGCGCAGCCTTGGCAGGAGATCACAAACGGCACCGAAGGTAAATTTAAAGGTGCGCTGGAGGCACTCAGCCTCAACCTGACGCAAATCAAGGCACTCTCCGGTGTCGATATCGCCCATACGCACACCTGGTATGTTTCCATGGCAGGATTTTTGGCCAAAAAGCTCTATGGCATTCCGTTTGTCCTCAGCGTACACAGCCTAGAGCCTTTGCGAGCCTGGAAGGCCGAACAACTCGGCAGTGGTTACATTATGAGTTCCTGGATGGAGCGCACCGCCATCCTCGACGCCGATGCTGTGATCGCTGTATCCAATGGCACGAAAGAAGATATTCTGCGTGTCTATCCCGTGCAGCCGGAGCGTATCCATGTCATTTACAACGGCATCGATCTTGCCCAGTATCGACATACTTCCGACATGACGGCTCTCCAAACATACGGTGTCGATCCTGCTGTTCCGTACGTTCTTTTTGTTGGCCGCATTACGAGACAAAAGGGAGTGACTCACTTGGTTGATGCCATCCGGTATCTGCCAAAGGATACGCAAATGGTGCTGTGCGCAGGGGCTCCGGATACTCCCGAGATTGCGGCAGAGTTGCGGCGAAAAGTAGACGAAGCGCGGGCCTACAGTTCGCGCGTCGTCTGGATTGAAAAAATGGTTACCAAGGCCGAGGCGATTCAGCTCTACAGCAATGCGCAAGTATTTTGTTGCCCTTCTGTTTATGAGCCATTCGGTATCATCAACCTGGAAGCAATGGCTTGCAATACCGCTGTGGTGGCGTCTGCTACCGGCGGCATCAAGGAAGTTGTTGTCAATGATGAAACCGGCTACTTGGTTCCATTCGAGCAAGACGCTGTCACCAGCTTTCCTCTTCATCCCGATCAATTTGCCCGCGATCTCGCAGCTCGAATCTCGGCTTTACTTGCCGATCCAGAAAAATGCGCACGCTTCGGCGAAGCCGGCAGAAAACGGGTGGAACGACTGTTTAGCTGGGATGCCATTGCCGCGCAAACGATCGAGCTCTATCGCCGATTGATTGCTGAGCGTGGCTCCAAGTCAGCGGTGGCCTAACGTCAGCGGCTCTCCATAGCCGGTCATTTCTAAATAGCCGACGCCTTTTACCGGCTGGGAGTGGATCCGGCCCCCGTAAGTCACCGCGCCTTCCCAATAACCTGCCGTGACGCTGTTTTTGCTGTAGAGTTCCTGGTTTTGCAACCCGGTTTGTTCTGAAAGCTCCAGTCCAAGCGAAGGTATACGGACCTGCCAGTTCATGGGATAGATTGCACCGGATTGGGGGCTCTTCCAGCTGCCGCTTGAAGAAAAGGATAGCTGTGCACTATCCAGATAATGCGATACGCCTCCGGCATCGACGTAAGTGCCCGATGTGTAGGGGGCGCCGCGCCCCGATTTCTTTCGCAAACGATAAAGCATCAGCTCTTCGTTGTTATTCAGTTGAATGGCGAACCAGTCCCATCCTGCTTGTGTTGGGTCAAGCTGTTCGGTAAAAAACTCGTGGTCCATCCAGGCGAGACCGGTTACCGGGTACTGTTTACCCTTCTGTGTGAGCTGCCCGCTGGCAGCAATGCGGGTGAATGAGATGTAGTGTGAGGCTTTCCCGCGCTCTGGACCTTTCTGGCTGACCCCGTTTTTTCCCTGTATAACAAATCGTTTCGATGGCTTCAGGTTCAGGGTCAATGTGAAACGGTCGCAGACAGCTTGCAGCTCTTGTTCATTGTTGTCCGTGGAAATCCAACGAACATGCCAGTTCCCATTCCAGTAGCGATGGTCTTCGAAACTAGCACCTGCTAAGCCGGGCCCCGCGCGATTCAAGCGCTCGGTATGGTAGAAATTCTTAGCGTCGATATCGCTCAGGGCCAGGTGCGCCAAGTAGATTTGATCGGGACTCCAGACTTGGTTGCCGTTGAGAGCTGCGACGTCGGGTTTGTCGGTTGCTTGACGGAAGAATGTCAGCTCGAATCCAAAGCGATGACCATCGGGAGCGTGAAGGTTGCCCGTGTAATACCACCACTCGGTTTCATAATCGGGGTGGCTGAAATGGTCTCTCGGGAACGAGTAATGATAACCAGGTAGCGCGATTTGCCATTGCGTTGCGATTGCCGGCAGAACAATAAGCAATAAGGCCGCCGCGAGCCTATTCCTCATGGATGACCTCGATGGGATTCATGCGCGTAGCGGTGCGCGCGGGATAGAGTCCGGCAATCACGGTCGCCACGTAAATACCGGCTAGCGCGACCGCCAGCAATGTTAAAGGCCAGTGGAATTGAATCGTCCAGCCAAAGGATTGTTTGTTGATGACAAAAATGAGTATTAGCGAAAGCAGCGTTCCTAGTATTAGACCAATCAGTGTGGCCAACAACCCGAGCAAGCCTGCTTCGCAGAGAATAATACGGCGCACCTGATTCTTGGCTGCTCCTAAAAATCGCAGCAAGGCGAACTCCCGCCGCCGATCGATTACCAACGCTAGCAGGGCTCCCGCAATACCCAGCACCGCCACGATAACGGCTACGGCTTCTAATGCGTAGGTGATACGGAATGAGCGATCGAATATTGCGATGGCCTCGCGGCGAAGTCTTCGGTTCGTAAACACCAACACCGCGCGGCCTGCAATCACCTCGCCGATGGCAGAGCGCACCTTGTTTTCATCGGCATTCGGTTTCAAGTACACCGCTAAATTCGACGCTGCCCGATCCGGTAAATACTTCAGCAGCGTGTGCCGATCAAGCACAATATAACCGCGTTCCGTGGAATAGTCGTAGTAAATCCCCAACACTTGAAAGCTTCGCCTTGCACCTGCCAATGAAAGATGGACCGCATCACCTACATGGATGCGATGCTTGTTCGCAAAAGGTTCACTGACAATGGCGTAGTCACCGGTGGGCAGCTTAGAAAGAATAGCGCTACGGTTCTCGCCGGGAAGAAAACGCGTTGAAGCCGATGTCTGCCGCTTGCTTGTTTCGCCCCCTGCTAGCGATGCAGGAAGGCCTTCGTAGAAGATAGGATAGACACGAAAGCGATCCACAGCGGCAACTCCCGGCAAGCGTTCGATAGCCTCAGCGATGTTGGCGCTCATTGTGGGATGTCGATCGGCAGCCGCAGACCCAGCGGGACGCAGATATAAGTCCGCTTTCAGTTGATTGTTCATCCAGAGCGAGACGGTATCGCGGAAACTTCCCACCATGATGCCGACGCTTGCGGTCATGGCTATGGCAGTTGCCAGAGCGCCCGTCAAGACGGACGTGCGCCCAATCGAAGCGCGCAAGCCTCGTAGAGCTAACAACGCTTCTACGCCAAATATCTTTGCCACGGCACGATTTGTCACTTGAGCAAACAACATCACCATGTTCGGGATTACCAATGCTGTTCCGCCGATCAACAACATTGCGGAAAGATAGGCGAATATCGGCTGCCGCTCCACCGGCGGTAGTTGTGAAGATACTCCGGCAGCGGCAAACATAACCACTGCCAACCAAATGGTTCGGCGCGAACGCACCTTCGTGGTGTACTCTTCGCGGCCGCGCGCCATTGCTTCCACGGGAGCCACACGAGCGGCCTCCAGTGCCGGAGCCAAGGCAGCTAAAACCGAGACACCAATTCCTATTACAAGTGCCATGGCTATACCGGGTACGGAAAACTCCACCGGGGCGGGCTGGCTGCTCACGTATAGCGCTTGCACGGTGTTGCCGACGAGCTGCACTGCTCCTATTGCCATGACCCGACCGATAGCGAGACCAAGGAGGCTTCCGAGAAGGCCATAAAACAGGGCTTCAGCGAGAAACCCCAACGTGACTGCCTCCCGCGTCATACCTAGCGCTCGCGCAATCCCAATTTCGTTTCTGCGCCGCACGACGGAAACCGAAATAGTGTTGTAAATCAAAAATGCACCCACAATCAAAGCGATGTAGCTCAACACGTGCAGATTCCAACGGAACGCAGCCAGCATCTTGCGATTTTCGTCTGTGCGAGAGCCTTCCGTATCGATGTTGACTGAGGCAGGAAGCTGTTTTCGAAGTAAGCTCTGCCAATAAGCAATATCGTGTCCCGGCGGCACCTTAACATCGATGTCGTCGAGCTTGCCTATCTTACCGGTGACGATCTGCGCAAGCCCAATGTCGGCAACAATGGCCGTGTCTTCGCTAACTTCACCCGCTCGCCGCCGCAGAACGCCGCGCACTGTGAACGCGTGCATGCGATCGTTGATCAACAGGCGAACACGCTCGCCTACGTGTAATCCAAGCCGTTCTCCTACCCAAATGGGATCGCCTACATCGAGTCGGCTTGCTTCGTCAGAAAAGCCATTACCAGTAAGGTTTTGCTGCAGGGAGTGTCCAATCAGATCGATGCCGATGAACGGTAGAGCTTCTCCCTTCCCATCGATGGAGGCAAAATCGGCTGTTCGCGGCGAGAAGTCGAATGAATAGGGAAGCTGCACCAAACGTCCCAACAGTGCCTGAGGCAATCCGCCCGTGGCGCTCAGTTGAAGATCGGCCTTTCCCGCCAGAGATTCCAGAGAAGAATGAAAGCTGCCTGCCGCCGCCTGCCCCGCGAGATCGATAGCTACAACTACTCCCACACCTAGCCCGACAGCAAATACCGTAAGCGCTGTTCGCAGTAAATCCCGGCGCAAAGGCCGCAGAATCAGGCGTACAAACAACTGCCATATTTGACTCATCTAGTTGCCGCAGGTTCCTCTACCTGCTCCATCCGGCCATCGCGCATACGGACGATACGATCAACAAAGGAAATACTTTCGGCGCTGTGCGTCGCCATCATCACCGCCACTCCAAACTCTTTGGCCGTCTGCTGGAGGAGATTGAGTACAATTTCGCCCGTGGCAGTGTCTAAATTTCCCGTTGGCTCGTCGGCAAGTAGCAGCCGGGGATTGCCGGTCAAAGCGCGGGCAATCGCAACCCGCTGTTGTTGACCGCCTGAAAGCTGATGAGTGAAGCGGTCAGCATATTGCTCGATTCCGACCCACCGCAGCTTTTCCAATGCCATCGCCCGAGCGTTCGCCTGCCGGGCCAATAGCAACGGCAGTTCTACGTTTTCCACCACGCTCAAGGTATGCATCAACTGAAATGACTGAAAAACAAATCCAATCTTTTCCCGGCGCAATTTTGTAAGTTCCGCATCGCTCAGCCTTGATGTCACTGCTCCGTCCACAACCACTTGGCCCGATGTTGGAAAGTCCATTGCGCCTGCTAAATTCAGCAGCGTCGACTTGCCGCACCCGCTACGGCCCACCAGCGCTACAAACTCTCCCGGCTCTACGGTGATCGAAAAATCCTTCAACGCGGAGACCGACGCGCTCTTTGTTTGATATAGCTTGGTGACATTCCGTATTTCAAGCAACGGCATACATTCAGGATGTAACGACCGCCTTGCGCGATTTGCTATTTACTGCGTTTGCTTGGGAAGTCTGCCGTATCGGTTCCGCTTTTTCGCTACACTCGAAGGTGCTTGGCTAAAATTCTCGTCACGGGCGGAGCCGGCTACATCGGCTCGCATACAACGTATTTTCTTCGAAAGAGCGGTCATGAGGTTCTCGTGGTCGATAACCTATCGAGGGGCTATGAGAGAACTGTTCCCGCGGGCCTTTTGCATCCCATCGATCTGCGCGATACCGATAAGCTTGCGGCTTTGATGACGGTGGAGAAATTCGATGCTGTGATTCACTTTGCCGCGTTCATTGCGGTGGGCGAGTCGACAAAAGTTCCCGAGCTCTATTTCGCAAACAACACCGCAGGTTCGCTTTCTTTGTTTGAAGCCATGTTGCGCGCAGATGTGAAGCGCGTTGTGTTTTCGTCCACGGCAGCGGCCTATGGCGTTCCCCAGCGCAGTCCCATTACGGAAGATCTGCCGTTCGCGCCGATTAACCCCTATGGTGAATCCAAGGTGATGACCGAGCAGATTCTGCAGTCGCTGGACCAGTATCGTGAATTCCGCAGCATTCGTCTGCGGTACTTTAACGCTTGTGGCGCTGAGCCCGAGGCGGGGCTGGGCGAATTGCACGATCCTGAAACTCACCTGATTCCTCTGATGCTGCGTGCTGTTCAGTCCGGACAACCAATAACAATATTCGGCGAAGACTATCCTACACGCGACGGCACCTGCATCCGCGACTACATTCACGTCAGTGATCTAGCAGAAGCACACGTGCTTGCCGTCGAGCATCTGATCGGCGGGGGAGCCTCGGATGTTTTTAACGTCGGCAGCGGCATTGGCCATTCCGTAAAGGAAGTGTTGGAATCGGTGGAGCGCGTTACCGGTCAAAAAGTGCCCCATAGTGTCGGGACCCGTCGCGAGGGCGATCCGCCCAGCTTAGTTGCCGATTCGCAAAAGCTGCAAACCACGTTGGGCTGGAAGCCTGTGCGCACCGATTTGGACCGCATTGTTTCCGACGCCTGGCAATTTGCACAGGCAAATCCGCCCAAGGACTTATAAACCCAAAAACTAGCTCGCCAGAAGCTGGGTATGAGAGGTATCGTGAAAACCGGGGAAAACCCCAGCAACTCCATCATTCCCCATTTGCTTCGTTACCAGTTCAGCCAATACCGTGCGAAAGTCTGTCGTCACCGCCAAGTCACGCCCTTGATACAACTGCTCCCGTTCTAAGCCAGGCCAATCACCATAGACCTTTCCGCCCTGTACGTTGCCACCTAAGACAAACATTACATTTGCGTGCCCATGATCGGTCCCGCGGTCGCCATTCTCTTTGGCAGTGCGTCCGAACTCCGACATCGTCACAACAGAAACATCCGCCATTCGATCACCAAGATCGATGGAGAACGCAGCCAACGCATCGCCAAAATCTTGCAGCAAGTTTGCAAGCTGTCCCTCATGCGCTTGTCGCCCCACCTCATTGACGTGCGTGTCCCAGCCGCCTACGTCCGTGAAGGCCACCTCCAAACCGACGTCCGCCTTGATAATACGAGCAATTTGCTGAAGACTTTGACCAAGCCGCCCTTTGGGATAGGTCGCCAGGTTCGCCGGAAGATACGACATCTTTCCAATTGACTGCATGATCTTCATGGCCTCGAAGGTCTCGCGGCCCGTGCCGTTCAAAATTTGATCGGCGCTGGTCTCATACATCGTTTGGAATGTAGCTGCCATCTGTGCATCCTTTACCGAAAATTTCTGGATGCTGTCTATCGTCACTGCTTTATTTTTTCCTTGTAACGTTCTAGGTAGACCGGCACTAAGACTAATTGCCCGAACCGGAGAAGGTTTCACCTCCTGCCGTAGCGCCCGGTTCAGCCATCCGTCGTTAGTCGCCTTCAGACCAGGCGTGCCGGATTCCATATAGTCCTGCGCGTCGAAATGAGATCGGGTGGGATCGGGCGATCCTACCGCCTCAACAATCGCCAACTGTTTGGCATCCCATAGCGGTTTTAGCGACTGCAACGCAGGATGAAGACCAAAATGGCCGTCTAAGTCGATCGCCGACCGGGCTGATCCGTTGGGCTTGGGAATCGCAATAGAAGGACGTAAAGCGTAATATGCCGCTTCTCCATGTGGCACTACAACGTTTAATCCGTCTACAGCACCGCGCTGAAAAATCGCTATTAAAATCTTCTTTCGTTCCCGCGGCGCATCTTGGGCGTACAGTGCCCGTGACAGCCATGTAGGCACCGATCCGACACCGAACATTGCCACAGACGAGCTCTTCAAAAATATTCTTCTCGAAAACATCGCATCCCTTCCATCGGCCACTATTCCTCAGTGACGCTGAAACTCCGGTGAACCGATAACTAGTCCGGCTATCAAGCTCCTTAACTGGTGTTGCCCTGCTTGGCTGTTCGATTTAAGTTCTTCTTGCCCCTCGGAAGACGTCAAGATCCTATCAATCGCAGCTAGTGTTTGTTCGTCCGGCTTACGCTGTAGCAACATGTCGGCTAGCGCCGTCGAGTCATTCGGTATCTCACTTTGCGAGAAAAAATCGCTAGTACTGACGCCTTTCACACGGTCCTGTGTTAACGCCAATGCAAAATTCATGCGTCCCAGTAATCCTGCTGAGCTCACCCATTCCTTGTTTGCACTTGAATATCCCGTCGGCTCAACCTTCTTATAAAGCGATTCGCCCAAATTTTGTACAGTTTTCGCCAGAACGTCCAGCGAGCTCACGTCGGCCTTTGTCGCCCGGATCGCGCTGGCAACCAACTCCAGCGGCGTTTTTACTTTTGCCCGATAAGCACCTTGCGACCAGAACTCCGGCGACTTCAACATGGTCCGCATTACCGCTCGTAAATTGCCATCGCTTCTGGAGAATGTCTTTGCCATTCTGTTGACAAGCGAGGGCGGCGGATCGTCGGCCACAAACCTCTGCGCCAATTTCAAGGAAATAAATTGCGCCGTCGCGGGATGATGCGCCAGGATATCTAGTACTTTCAGACCGTCGCTCATTCCGCCTCCCGGAGGATTAATATGGCCCAGTACCAGCTTCTCTCCTTCGTCGTGAGTTTTTTTATTAAATCGAAACTCCCCGCCCTCGCCGAGTGGCTTCACTGTCCATCCTGTAAAGCAGCGTGCTACTTCGATTACATCCTTCTGTGTGTATCCGCCATTCACACCTAAGGTATGTAGCTCCAGCAATTCGCGGCCATAGTTTTCGTTCAGTCCTCTTTTTCGCTTACCGGGTGTCAACGGCCCCACCGACTGCGCATTATCCAGGTACACAAGCATGGCCGGGCTTTTCGCTGTTGCCAGCAGAAGGTCGTAGAACTTTCCAAATACATTGGGCCGGATTGCTTCGCGCTCATAGGTTGGTAACAGATACCTTTCGTTTCCTTTTCCAATAAAAACGTTGAAGTGGTTGAACCAAAAGTCCACCAGCAACTCCTGAAGTTGTTGCTTGCTGTAGATAGCGCGTAGCAACTTGCCCTCAGCTAAATCGGTGGTGATAATGTTTCGTGAACTACCCGCCGTCAACTTTCGCCGTGAGTCGCAAGTCGCATTTCGATTTTCCGTTTCAGCTGGGATTGCCGTCCCCATCTTCCGCGGTGGATACTGAGCGTAGATTTCAGAAATACTCATCCGTAGGATCTGGTATGACTTAAGCCGACTATCCAGCGCCGCGTCATCGGGAAGCTTTCCAGGATGAGTTTGTTCCCTTATCCAACGATCTATTCCAGTTTGCTTAAGAGACTGGAGGTCTCCAGGCTCAGGCCCAAATGTAAGGCGATCTAAAGCATGGTTAAAGCGTTCGGACTGCTTTAGCGGCTTATGGAAAGCGGCATAGTTGCCCCCGTCCGTACCTGGATGCGATTGCTTCGCTTGCGCCGCGCTAACAATAATCGCAGTAAGCAGGACACCACTTAAAAACAATCGTCTATCGCTTTTAGTCTTTGACCTACTCACGAACGTTTAGACGTGTTTTTTTAAGTGCCAGGTTACCCGGGCGTAGCTTGGAAGAAGCTGTGTAGGTAGTGTGCGACCTGGGACACAGGTAGCAGAACGTTCCGGAAGCATGGGTTACACTTCTGGCCTTTTAGGAGGCGGGAAGTGGGGATGCCCTGGAAGGAAAGTTCTGTGATGGATGAACGAATTCGTTTTGTGATTCGGTTGAAAGACGGGGAGACGATGGCTTCTCTGTGCAGAGAGTTTGGGATCTCGCGCAAGACCGGCTACAAGATCCTGGACCGCTATGCCGAATGCGGTTGGGAGGGGCTCACGGATCGTGCGCGGCGTCCGCATCGGTATGTGAATCAATTGCCCGAACAGATCGAAGCAGCGATCGTCGCGGCGAAGCGAGAGAAACCGAGTTGGGCGTGCGCAAGATCCGGGAACGCCTGTTGCGGCGGCTCCCCTCGGAAGTAAAGGTTCCCGCCTGCAGCACCATTCACGCTATCTTGGATCGGCATGGCCTGGTGACCAGGGCCAAGCGCTCCCGGACGCGCACGGAAGGCACTCCGCTGTCTTCGGGCTTCCGTCCGAACGCTTTGTGGTGCACCGACTACAAAGGCGAGTTCAAGCTCGGGAACCAGCGCTACTGCTATCCGCTGACCGTAACCGACCATGCCTCGCGTTATCTGCTGCTGTGTGAGGCCATGGAGTCGAATCAGGAACAGTTTGCCTTGACCGCCTTGGAGCGTCTGTTCAAGGAGCGCGGTTTGCCGCAAGCCCTCCGTTCGGATAATGGCGTCCCTTTCGCTTCGCCCAATGGCCTGTTTGATCTTTCCAGGCTGTCGGTCTGGTGGTTGCGCCTGGGCATCCGGACCGAACGCATCAAGCCTGGGCATCCGCAACAGAACGGCCGGCATGAGCGCATGCACTTGACGCTCAAAAGAGAAGCGACGCGCCCGGCGGGCGCCAATCTGCTGCAGCAACCAGCCAAGTTCGACGCCTTCGTGGAAGAATTTAACAACGAACGCCCCCACGAGGCGCTTGACAGGAAGTGCCCGTCAGAAATCTACACGCCTTCGCAAAAACCCTATCGCGGCATCGGCGAGCCGCACTACCCGTTCCATGACAAGACCGTTGTGGTCACCAACTGCGGCCGCCTCTGTCTTTACAGCAAGAAGATCAATCTGAGCACTTGTCTGGCCGGGCAGGCAGGGGGAATCAAGGAAGTCGACGACGGCCTCTGGCTGGTCAGCTTCATGCCCTACGACCTCGGTTATGTCGATCTGGAGGAGAAAACTTTGCAGCCCCTCGAAAATCCCTTCGGGCCAAAAGTGTTACCTATGTCTTAGCAACAACCTGTTATCTATGCGTCCGGAATGGAAAATTGATTCTTTGGAGCGGGAGACCGGATTCGAACCGGCGACATCAACCTTGGCAAGGTTGCACTCTACCAACTGAGTTACTCCCGCGTAAACGCTCTCTTTGACATTTTCCAACGACTTTGTTCGGAAGTCAATTCATCTGATTGCAACGTCAACCGTTTAATGGTTCTTCAGCCGCTGCTGACGAACTTATTCACAACTTTTTTGACTAGTTCGCCTTGGACAAGTCCATTGTTAACTTCAACTTAGCAACGTATTAGATTTCTATTGGAAAAAGAGTTTCCTGTGATAGACTGAGGTTTTCGTTGATACGGAAACGGTTTATCCAATCTGTTTTTCGTCGCTGTGGACAAGCAGCGGCAAAGCCTCACAATTAAAGGCACTATAGCTTTTCCACAGACGTGGAAAAGCTGTGGGAAAACTGTTGCCGTTAGGGGAATAGAGGGGTGATTTCGGTTGGGCGACGTTTGGGAGCAGATTAAGGGTTGTTTGGTCGATAAGCTCAGCACTGGAGCGTATGGCAACTGGATTGCTAGAACGTCATTCCACTCCTTCGATAACGGCGAACTAACGATTCGGGTTCCCGATGAGAGCACCGAGGAGTGGATCAAACAAGAGTATAGCTCCCAAATCCGCGCCGCTATCGAAGAGCTGAAATTCCCCATTAAGCAAGTATGGTATAAAGCAGAGCCACAAGCTCAAGCCGCTTTCCCGTTTGCCGCGCCAGCCTCGGGATTTTCTTTACAGTCCAACCACACGCTGCCACCGGCAGAGCCTTTGTTTGAAAATTCTGTTTCCTGGCTCAATCCCCGACTCACGTTCAATAGCTATGTTGTTGGTTCTTCGAATCAATTAGCTCACGCAGCCGCGCAGGCCGTCGCCACCATGCCATCTCGTAGCTATAACCCACTGTTCATCTATGGGGGCGTCGGCATTGGAAAAACGCACTTGATGCACGCCATTGGGAGAAGTCTGCTAGATAATTTCACGGCTCTTAACGTGGTTTATACGTCGAGCGAACGGTTCATGAACGAGATGATTACGTCCATCAAACTCGACCGCATGTCCCTTTTTCATCGTCACTATCGATCGGCAGACGTCCTGCTGATCGACGATATTCATATTATTGCCGGAAAAGAACGAACCCAGGAAGAGTTCTTTCACACATTCAATGAGTTGTACGACCATCGAAAACAAATTGTCATCTCCAGTGACTCCGCTCCCAATCAGCTTCCCGGCTTAGTCGAGCGTCTCCGCTCCCGATTCGAATGGGGACTGCTCGTCGATGTTCAGCCTCCCGATCTAGAAACCAAAATGGCTATTTTGGACAAGCGTGCCGAATCCGAAGGCGTGGCGCTGCCTCAAGATGTACGTATTTTTATTGCTACGAAAACCAAATCTAATGTCCGCGAATTGGAAGGAGCTCTTACTCGTTTGATTGCGGTGTCGTCGCTCACGGGCCAGCCTATCAGCATGGCCATGACACAGCAGACGCTGAAGTATCTCAACACTGGTGGAGAGCGCCGTATAACGATTGAATCCATTGTACGTGCCGTAGCGGAAAGATTTTCCATGCAGCCCGCCCAGTTGAAGATGAAGAGTAATACACGCCAAATTGCTTATCCGCGGCAAGTTGCCATGTTTCTGGTAAAGGAATTAACCCACGCCTCCCTTCCTGAGATCGGTCGTTACTTTGGTGGAAAACACCACACTACCGTGCTGCACTCCGTTCAAAAAATCGAGGAACTCAGGCAGCGCGATGACGATTTAAACAACCTTATCCACTCCGTAATGAATACATTGCAATAGGGTTATAAAGATTTCCACAATGGAGGTGTCGTTAGCCGGTTCCTTTTTGTTGACTATCGCTGCCTCAAGATGTTCTGCAGAAAATCCTCTGAAGTATTCCACAGGGTGAATTTTGAAAAACTAGTAAATTTTGCTATACTTTAGAAGGAAATCAACATTTCCACAGGCTCTACTAATTCGGTTCTTTCTAATACTAAAAATTCTATCATAGTCATAATAGGCCATAGGAAAAAGGGAGCTTTGCTCGGATCGTTATGGAATTTTCAGTAAGTAAATCGGATTTAGTACGCGAACTAGGTCTCACGCAAGGTGTGGTCGAAAAAAAAACGACCATCCCCATCCTGTCGAACATTCTGGTCGAGACAGATACGGATCAGGTCTGGCTGACTGCGACCGATTTAGAACTTGGGATTCGTTGCGCCTTCCCGGCCAGGATTAAAAAAGAGGGAGCAGGTACGATTCCCGCGCGACGTTTGCTCGACTATGTACGTCTGCTGCCCGATGCGGAGGTCCAGGTAAAGTTAGGCGAAAATCAATGGGCGAGCTTCATCTGCGGCCGCTCTCGTACGCGTATAGCAGGGATGTCTCGGGAAAGTTTTCCGGAGCTCCCCAAAATGCCGGAAGTCCTCGCAGAGGTCTCTTTAAAGATCCTTTCGGAAATGATTTCGAGCACCATTTTTGCTATTTCAGCGGAAGAGTCGCGGTTTAGTTTGAACGGAGCTTTGTTGATTCTGAAGCAAAGTAGCCTGGTGATGGTCTCTACCGATGGCCATCGTTTGGCAATGGTGGAGCGCCAGGTGGAACTCCCCGAATTAACAGAACCGTTTCGGGCCTTACTTCCGAAAAAAGCAATGAGCGAGATTCAAAAGCTCGCCGGCAATGATCCTGAGAAGCAAATTGAGTTCGCCGGTGATGAGAATCATTTGTTTTTCCGCATCGATAAACGCCTCTTACTGAGTCGCAAGCTAACCGGCAATTTTCCCGATTACGAACGTGTGCTTCCCAAGGAGCATCCGTATACACTAGTACTTCAGCGGGATGAACTAAGATCGGCGATTGAGCGAGTGGCTCAATTTGCCGATGAGCGGTCGAAGGCAATTCGAATTCAAATTTTCAATAACGAGTTGAAGGTTCATTCCTCTGTTTCGGAGACGGGTGAGAGCGAAGAGACCATTCCCATCGACTACGACGGTATCGAGGTGGAGATCGGGTTCAATGCGCAGTATCTGGTCGACTTTCTTCGAAGCGTCGACAAAAGCGAAGTGGAGTTCCACTTCAAAGACTCGAATAGTGCCGGTGAATTCCGTCCGCATGCCGGTGCCGATGGTACCGTGTACCGCTACGTTGTGATGCCGATGCGTATATGATTGGGACCGCACTCACGGTCTATTTTTTATGCATTCAGGCCTGAATAAAGCGCTGCGCAGCGCTTGGTTGTGAAAATATGGCTACAGCAGTTCCGAACAATAATAACGAGAGTTACGATTCAAGCAGTATTAAAGTTTTAGAGGGCTTGGAGGCCGTCCGCCTCCGCCCCGCCATGTACATCGGCTCGACCGGCGAAATGGGCCTTCATCATCTTGTGTATGAAGTAGTGGATAACTCGGTCGATGAGGCTTTGGCCGGCTACTGTACCGAAGTCGGCGTTACGATTCACATCGATAACTCCATCACGATTGTCGATAATGGCCGGGGCATTCCTGTAGACCTCCACGTTGATGAAGGTGTTTCCGCGGCACAAGTGGTGTTGACGAAGCTACACGCGGGGGGAAAGTTCGACTCCAACACCTATAAAGTCTCGGGCGGTCTTCACGGTGTGGGTGTCAGTTGCGTTAACGCGCTTGCTGAGCGGTTGCACCTTGAGATTTGGCGTAATCGCGCGACTTGGGAGCAAGATTACGAACGTGGTACCCCTTTAGCACCGTTAGCGCAGACAGGAAAGTCCACTAAAACGGGAACGAAAATTACTTTCAAACCGGATGGCACCATCATGGACGCCTTGGAGTTTAATTTCGATACCCTTGCCCAGCGTCTTCGTCAGTTAGCATTTCTCAACAAGGGTTTGAAAATTGTTCTTTCCGATGAACGCGGCGAAGATATTCGCACGGAAGAGTTTTTCTACAGCGGCGGTATCGCTGAGTTTATCAAGCATATTAACCGCGGTAAATCAGTTTTGCATGAGCATCCCATTCACTTCGAAGGTGTCCGCGACCTGCCCAACGGGGGCAAGATTACCATCGAAGTTTCGCTGCAATACAATGACTCATATTCGGAAACGGTATTTAGTTTTGCGAATAACATTAACACGGTCGACGGCGGCAGCCACCTTAGCGGCTTCCGCAGCGCCCTGACGCGCAGCATCAATGCCGCAGCTCAACAATCGAACTTGATCAAAGATGTAAAAGAAAATCTCACCGGCGACGACGTGCGCGAGGGCCTTACCGCGGTGATCAGCGTGAAGCTGCCGCAGCCTCAGTTCGAAGGTCAAACGAAAGGCAAGCTGAACTCCGATATTCAGGGCCACGTCGTGCAATTAGTGAACGAAAAGCTCGGCGAATATTTCGATAGAAGTCCCGCGGTTACCAAGAAGATTATTACGAAGGCGGTGGAAGCGGCTCGAGCGCGAGAAGCAGCCCGAAAAGCGCGCGATCTTACCCGCCGTAAAGGGGCATTGGACTCCGGCGGGCTTCCCGGCAAACTGGCTGATTGCCAGGAGCGTGATCCAGACCGTTGCGAGCTTTTCCTGGTCGAAGGCGAGTCGGCGGGCGGTACAGCTAAATCCGGCCGGGACCGTCGTAATCAAGCCATTCTTCCTTTGAAAGGAAAAATCTTAAACGTCGAAAAAGCGCGCTACGACAAGATGTTAGGCCATGAAGAAATTCGCGCTATGATCACTGCCATTGGGACTGGTATCGGCAAAGGTGAGGATTTTGAAATCGCGAAGCTTCGTTACGGCAAAATCATTATCATGACGGACGCGGATGTCGATGGTTCTCACATTCGTACTCTGTTGCTGACCTTCTTTTTCCGTCACATGCAGCAGCTCATCACGCGCGGCAAGATCTTTGTTGCGCAGCCGCCGCTCTATCGCATCAAGAAAGGCAAAAGCGAAAAATACATCAAGGACGACAAAGAGTTCACCCGAGAGATCCTTCGTCGCGCTACGGAAAATTTGTTTGTAGAGCTGAGCGACAGCGCGGAAGCCCCGTCCAAAATCGAAGGCGTGGAGTTGCGCAATTTCTTGATGTCTCTAGACGAACTGGCGCAGATTGCGCGCCGCATGGAGCGCCGTGTTCGTGATCCTAGAGTAGTAGAGGTTTTGGCCGATCTAGCCTTGCCAATAGACACGAAAGCCGATCTGCAAAACCAAGAGGCCGTCAATCGGCTTGCCGACAATCTGCGTGCCACAAAGTTGGAAGTCGTTGTCGAACGCGAAGAAGAGCACTCCGCTTGGATGGTGGGCTATAAAGATCCCACTAATGCCACACGCTTCATCAATACAGAGTTCCTTGCCCTTCCGGAGTTTCGCCGTTTACGGGCCATGATCAAACAAGTCGCGCCACTGAACAAACCTCCTTTCACGGTGGTCAAAGAAAATCATCGAGAGGTGCTGCAAACTTGGCGCGATCTGCTTAACCACATCAAAAATGAAGGTACCCGAGAGGTCAATATTCAACGTTATAAGGGTCTTGGAGAAATGAACGCCGATCAGCTCTGGGAAACCACCATGAACGCTGAATCACGAACGCTTCTCCAAGTAGATTTGAAGGACTTTGCCGAGACTGAGCCGATCTTCTCCACGCTTATGGGTGAAGATGTGGAGAGCCGGCGCAAGTTTATCGAAGACAATGCCTTAGATGTGCGCAATCTAGACGTCTAGCTGTATACAGGCGTGACAACACTACCCACCGTCCGCGTGAACCGGAAAGCGGCGGATCGTGCTCACTCCGGTCATCCCTGGTTATTTGCGAGCGATGTCATCGACCGGGGAACTGCGCAGCCGGGTGATGCCGTGCGGGTGATTGATTGGAAAGGTAGTTCCCTCGGCACCGCTCACTACAGTTCCACGTCACAAATCTCGCTTCGTCTTCTAAGCAAACAGATCGAAACCATAGATAAGGGTTTCCTTCTGAAGCGCATTGCCGCGGCTTACACACACCGTCAAAGCGTGGTGGAACAATCGGACGCGTACCGCTTGGTTCACGCGGAAGGCGATCTTCTGCCCGGTCTAATCGTCGACCGTTACGGTGCTTGCTTTGTTGTGCAACAGCTCGACCAAGGCATGGACCGGCTTACAACGGAGATCACGGAGAGCCTGCAAGACCTTTTTCATCCGGAGGCCATTGTGGCCCGCAACGATGCAGCCGTTCGGTCGAAAGAAAACCTTCCGCAAGAAACACGTATACTCTCAGGAGAATTGCCTTCTCTGTTAACGTTTGAGATGAATGGGTTCACTTTCGAGGCCGATCCGCTGGAGGGGCAGAAAACCGGTATCTTTCTCGACCAGCGTGAAAATTATTTGGCGGTTCAGCGCTACGTAAAAGGTGGACATGCTTTGGATTGCTTTACGGCAACAGGCGGATTTGCTCTACATTTAGCTAAGGTCTGCGACTTTGTCGATGCTATCGATAGCTCTGCCCGCACTCTTGCGGTGGCCGAGACAAATGCTGAAAACAACCAACTAATGAACATCGGTTTTCATGAGGCGGATGTTCTTGACTATTTGCCTGGCTTAATCGCTGCCAATCGCTCTTACGATATTGTCGTGGTGGATCCCCCGGCATTTACCAAGTCTCGTTCCGCGTTAGCGGGTGCTGTTCGCGGCTACAAGGAACTTAATTTGCGAGCCTTGCGTCTGTTACGTCCGGGCGGCATTCTGGTCAGTTGTTCGTGCTCGCATCACATGAGCGAAGCGCACTTGCTGGAAACGATTGCCTCCGCCGCACTCGACTGCGGCAAACAGCTTCGTGTTCTCGAACGCCGCACCCAGGCCCAGGATCATCCCATCCTGCTCACCGTGCCGGAAACGCACTATCTCAAATGTTTGATTTTTGAAGTGCTTTAGTTAAAGCGCCGCATCATCCCTGTGAGATCACGGTGATGTAAGCCCCCCGGAACCCCTCGTCGCCCAGTATTTTTCCGCATCCCTCATTAGAAAAATTCCAATGCCGATGGACATCGAGTGTACGAGAATTGAGACTTGACCGAGATAGACGAAAGCATCGACATTCCGGAGTCCGAGATTCGCCAGGAGCTCACGCGTGTCTTGCAAAGCCCGGTATTCTCACAATCCGAACGCCTCAGCCAGTTTCTACGATTTGCCATTGAGAACGCACTCAACAATCAAAGCGAAGCACTGAAAGAGTATGTAATCGGCACGGAAGTCTACGGTCGTAGGCCGCCATACGATCCTAAGCACGATTCGATTGTTCGCTCGGAGGCACGCCGACTGCGAAGCAAGCTGAAGCAGTACTACGAATCCGATGGCAGGGTGGATCCGGTTCTTATTTACTTCCGGCTCGGAAGTTATGTTCCCGTGTTCCGGCGGCAAAAGGAGAGCAGTCGCACAGCAAGTGCGCAATTCTCTCTCAATGGTGACATCTTCACCGAGGGTAGGGGTGAATCTTTCGCGGTCATCCCGTTGAAGGACCTATCTGACACGCCAACGTCATCTGCTTGTGCAGCCGCTCTAACGGACGAAATAGTTCACAACATGACCCGCTCCGAAGGGATTTGCGTCGCATCCACCGGTTCCTCTCAAGTATATGAACAATACGGCTCCGACCTTCCGATGCTTGCCCAAAAGCTTGGAGTTCGCCGATTTCTGCAAGGTTCGGTACAGCAGGAGGGCCAGCGGCTGCGAGTCACTATCCAATGCGTGAAAGCCGACGGTTTTCAGATCTTTTCGCAGCACATCGAAGCCGAACCGCAATCGGACGAGATATTTATGATCTCCGACCATATTGCGCGATCGTTGGACGATCGGTTTCGACCCAAGTCCTCATTTGTTCGTCGACGGCAGGCGTCGATCGGCTCCGGAATTATCGATAATTTGACCGCTTTGTTCCGTTCCGAAGCATTCATCGATGAAGGCACAGTCACCGATGTCGAAATGCAAATTGCAAGGTTGGATCAGCTTACTCAAGAGACCCCCGGATTTGCAGATCCCATTTGCAACGTTGCGGAATGCTGGTACGAATTGGCATTGCGCGGCGCGGTAGTCTCCGCAAAGGCTATCGCGGAAGCAAAGAACAAAGCGTTGCAAGCAAACGAACTCGATCTGGAGATGGCTCACCCTTTGGGCTGCACGGCGGCACTGCTCGGATTGGAATGGAACTGGAAGGCGGCGGAGGAGACCTTCGAGAGAGCTTTGCGGTTGAGTCCGCAATCTGCCACGTACCGCCAGTACGCCATGCTCCTCGTCGCTGAAGGACGTTTCGATGAGGCGCGCTATCACCTGCAGAAGGCGCAGGATTTGAATCCCTTTTCTCACAGGCAAAGAACCGCCTGGGCTAGATTCTTAGCCCTGAGCCGCAATTGCGCGGAGCTCGATCATCACGCTTCTCAGCGTGTTCTTTATGGATCGCTCCCGCTGGAGACACAGTTGTACTCTGCCCTTTGCCATTGCGCGCTGGGGCGGCGTATCGAGGCGATGACGATTGTCGAGGAGAATCGTAAGCATGCTGGAGGCCACCCGACGATCGCCGCTTTGCTCGTGGACATCTCAGCGCGATGCGGCGCCATCACGTTAGCTCACGAACTCATCCAGCGCTTTCACCTCCTCTCCCCTCAAGCAGGCATCAGCCGCTTTCGCCAGGCTCTGCTCGCAACAGCATTGAGTGACCTGGCGGCAGCCTTCGCGTTTCTCACTGCCGCCACTGATGAACGCGATCCCGAATGCATCTGGTTATCGGTTGAGCCGAGACTGGACCCACTGCGGCATGATCCCCGGTTTGCGGCGCTGGTTGAGCGTGTAACGATCGACGGATAGTTCTACTCAATTCATCTCTCCATCACTGTTAGCTCACCGGTAATCACTTACGTAGCACGGATCCCCCGTGTGACTCTGAATCAGGAGGCACGTGGCTGACGCGATTTTTGGATGGCTAGAAATTCGCCGGTTCTTGCTCTGGTCTCGCCTGAGATGCGCCTGGTGTTCGAGCAGCGATTGTCGCCCATTGGCATACCTCTTATGTTTGTGCAGCGCGTTTCGGAGCTGTTTGCGCTTGCCCGCAAAGGGCAGGTCTTCTCGGTAATGATCTTGCCGGCCAGTCTGCCGGATGGCGATGTATGGGCGGTGTTGGGAGAGCTTGCTTTGCTTGCACCCCGCCCGGAAATGGTGATCTACGCGCGCACGGCCAACTTTGAACTCTGGTCAGGCGTGCTGGAGGCTGGCGGCCACGATGTGTTGGTCGAACCGTTCGGGGTGCAAGAAGTTCAGAAGATCGTATTGGGAGCGAAGCGGGCGTTCGACGAGCGGCAGACGTCCGACGCCAGGCACAATCTGACGTGAGGAGTACGGGAAAGGATTAGGGAATTGCCAAGCGACGAAACAAAACAACACTGGACGCCTCAGTACAATCCTTGGCTGATCACCATTGTCGTGGCGGTCGCCGCGTTCATGGAAATCCTCGACACCAGCATCGCTAACGTGGCCCTTCCTCACATTGCGGGCGCCCTGGCAGCAAGCCAGGACCAGAGTACCTGGGTGCTCACCACCTATCTGGTGACCAACGCGATCGTTCTGCCGATCTCCGGGTGGCTCACCGGCCTCGTCGGCCGTAAGCGTTTCTTCATGATCTGCATTGCTCTCTTCACTGCCAGCTCCATTGGTTGTGGGTTGGCGCCGAACCTTTCATTCCTTCTGCTGATGCGCGGTCTCCAGGGCGTGGGCGGCGGAGGGTTGGCGCCTATGTCGCAGGCCATCATGGCCGATAGTTTTCCGCCGAACCTCCGCGGCATGGCCTTTTCTGTTTTCGGGATTACCGCCGTGGTGGCCCCGGCAGTCGGGCCCACTCTAGGCGGTTGGATCACCGACAGCTACTCCTGGCGCTGGATCTTCTGGATCAATGCACCGGTGGGTCTCATCTTGTTGCCGCTGGTATTCCGCTTAGTCCAAGATCCTCCGTTCGTGCGCCGGTTCTCGCTTAAGCAAGTTCCCTTCGATTACATCGGATTTTCTGCTTTGGTGCTAGGAATCGGTGCATTACAGGTTGTGCTCGACAAGGGACAGGAAGACGATTGGTTCGGATCGAGTTTCATCGTCTCTTTTGTGGTGGTTTCAATCATTGGCTTGAGCTTTCTGATTCTCTGGGAGTGGTATGAGGGAGAGCCGATCATCGACGTCAAAATGTTTAAGAATGCAAACTTCGCCGGCTCCTGCGCGATTATGTTCTTCACCGGCGTGGTCTCCTTCGTGGGCATCATACTCATGCCGCAGTTCCTGCAGACCTACGCCGGCTACACCGCCGAGAAGGCAGGTTTGGTGTTAACCGTCGGGGCCATCGTTCTGATAGTCAGCATGCCTTTCATCGGCATACTCACCACCAAAGTCCCGGTGAAATACTTGATCGCGATTGGTTGGTTTTTGTCCGCTGTCGGACTTTACGTGTCGGTGAAACTATTCTCGCCCGGGATTAGTTTCAAGACCGCCTCCGTCGTCATGTTCTTTCAAGACTTGCCGTTAGGGTTTCTCTTCATACCCACCACCACCGCGTCGTATGTCGGTTTTGCCGCGGACAAAAGCGACGCGGTCTCGGGATTGGTCAATTTCATGCGGCAGATGGGCAGCAGCGTTGGTACGGCGATGGTCGGGACCATCGAAGCCCGCCGTTCGCAGTTCCATTTGTCGCGTCTGTCCTCGCACACGGCCACGGGAGACACCAATTTCGCGGATACTCTAAACCAAACGGTAAAGTCGTTCCATTCCCAAAGCGCTGGCGTGGGAACTGCCGACGCACAACAAAAAGGCTTGGCGCAAATGTATCAAACCATGAATACGCAGGCAGCCACGCTCGGTTATATCGATGTTTTCGTGGTCCTTGGATATATCGCGGTGGTGATGTTCTTCCTGTCCCTATTCATGAAAAAGAACGATCCGCGCAGCGCGGAACAGCAAGCCGGATAGCGCATGGGAGTAATGAAGTTGAAAGGTTTCAAAGCGATGAAAACGCGACGGTGCGTAAGCGCCATCTGCGCCGGGGTGCTTGCCTGTACCGGCTTGCTGGCCCAGCAACAGCCGTCAGGCTCTTCCGGCAGCGGCCAATCCAGCACCGTGATGCAATTGCCCGCTTCCGGCCGGACGCAATCCTCAAGCGGCAGCGTCAATTCTCAACAGACCACTTCACAAGGCACCGGCGCGAACGTACTTCAACCCTCCGTGAACGTCACCGGCAATTATCAGGGAAGCGTCAACACCACCGGATTGCCTCCCGGGCCGCTGAAGCTGTCTCTGGTCGAAGCTGTGAGGCTGGGTCTGCGGGCCAATCTTGGGACTGTGACTGCCGGCCTCGGTTCCGTGGCCTCGCGCGCACAACGCTTACAGACGCTCAGTCAGTTAATACCGCAAATCAGCGCTAGCTTAAGCGCCACCGAGGAGCAGATCAATCTGGCTTCTTTCGGCTTCAGCGGCCTTTCGAGTTCAGGATCAGGATCGGGTTTCTCTATCCCCCTGGTTCCTCCTCCGTTTCACTATGTTCAAGCCCAGGGCAATCTCAATTGGAACGCTCTCAACATCACGAACATACGAAATTATCAGGCGTCGAAGCAAACCTACCTGGCTGCGCTCCAGAATGCACACGATGCGCGTGAGCAGGTATCCTTGGCCGTCGGTGGAACGTATCTGCAGGTGATTTCCTCCGCCGCGCGAATCGCGTCGCAGCGCGCGCAGGTTAATTATGCGCAGTCCGTTTACGACCGGTCGAATACGCAACTGACCGCCGGCACGACGACTCGTATCGACGTCTCCCGCAGCTTTGTGCAACTGCAGTCGGAACAGGAACGACTGATCTCGCTTCAGTCGGACTACGACCAGCAGAAGCTCACATTTACCCGCTTAATTGGCGTCCCTCTAGACCAGGAGATCGTATTCACCGAACCTCTTCGGTTTGAAGACCCTGAACCGGTCGATCAGATGGGTTCGCTGCGAACTGCCTTCGAACATCGTCGGGATCTGTTGGCCGCGGAGGCTCAAGTAAAAGCCGCCGAGCGAGCGCTTTCCGCCGCCCACGCGGAGCGGATCCCTTCGGTTTCTTTCAGCGGTGATTACGGCGCCAGTGGGCCTACGCCGACCAATGCGCACGGCGTCTTTACCGCCACCGGCACCGTCAACATTCCTATCTTCCAAGGCGGAAAAATCAGAGGCGATGTGCAACAAGCAGAAGCCACTTTCCACCAGCGTCAGGCAGAATACGCCGATCAGAAAAACAAAGTGGAGCAGGATGTTCGAAACGCGTTGATCCAGCTTCGAGCGGCGATCGGCCAGGTTAAGCTCGCCGAGTCGAATCGCAAGTATGCTCTCGACACTCTCAATCAAGCGAAAGATCGTTTCGATGCCGGCGTCACAAATACGGTGGAAGTGGTGCAGGCGGAGCAACAACAAAGCACGGCGGAAACCGACTATATCTCCGGCTTGTTTGCGTTCAATCTTGCCCGCTTAACGCTTGCCAGAGCGACCGGCCAGGCAGAAAGCAATCTATCAGCTCTGTTCACAGGAGTTCATCCTTAAACATCCGGTAAATCCGGCCCTCACCCTTGGAGACTTTCATGGCCTCAGAAAACGAAAATCAAGATCAACAACAGCAGCAGAAATCAAACGGAGATTCTCAAAACGGCGGAAAGCAGGAGAAGAAAGAAAAATCTCCGGAGGAGAAGCGCAAGCTCAGGCGCACCGTCATTATCTTCTGTGCTTTTCTGCTTGTGGCGGCCATCGGTGCTGCTCTCTATTGGCTCCATGCCAGCCATTTCGAAGACACCGACGATGCGCAAGTGGACGGAAATCTCAGCCCCATCGGTACGCGCATCGATGGAACTGTGATCAAAGTCTATGTTCAGAATAATGAGACGGTAAGGAAGGGCGACCCGTTAGTCGACCTGGATCCTCGCGATAACCAGGCAAGTCTCAGCCAGTCCGAAGCGCAGGTCGCTCAGGCGCGTTCGCAGCTTGCAAGCCAAAGCCCGAACGTGGCGATCACCCAAGTTCAAAACGTCACTAACATTCTCTCGGCAAAGGCGGATGTAGCAAGTTCCGAAGCAGCGCTGGCGGCCGCCCGAAGAGATCGTGATCAGTCCGCCGCGCAAGTCTTGCAAGCAGAGGCATCAAACGGGAAAGCCCAAAACGACGTCAAGCGCTACAAAATTCTGGTCGACAAACTGGAGATTTCAAAGAGCGATTTCGACCAGTACGACTCCACCGCGAAACAGTCCGCCGCTACTCTGCAGGCGATGCGCTCTGCCTTAAAGGCGGCCGAGCGTACGGTGAATCAGCGCGAGGCGCAACTGGACCAATCCAGGAGCACGCTGCAACAAAACGAACAAATAGCCCATCCGCAATTAACCTCCCGCCGCGCCAGCGTGCAGCAGGCGCGCGCGAATTTACTTACCTCCTCTGCCCAATTGAAGCAGGCACAGCTGAATCTCAGTTACACCAAGATCACTTCTCCCGTGGACGGAATCGTCATGAAACGGTCGGCGCAAGTAGGCGCCCGAGTCGCGGCCGGCCAGCAATTACTAACCATCTCCGAAGTCGGCTATCTTTGGATCACCGCCAATTTCAAGGAGACGCAGTTGATTCACATGCGTCCAGGGCAGCACGCTACCATTCATGTCGATTCGTTTGACGGCGATTTCAACGGATCGGTGGAGACCATCGGAGGCGCCACCGGATCGGTTGCTAGCACACTGCCGCCCGAAAACGCCACCGGCAACTATGTGAAGGTCGTGCAGCGCATTCCTGTGCGGATCAAACTCGATCCCAATCAAACTGGGCTGGACCGGCTCCGTCCCGGCATGTCGGTGGAACCAACGGTCCGTATCGACTAAAGCAGAAAACAAGCGAAACGCCAGTAGTCACCTTGGTCTCATGCACCTGTGAACTAAAGTCACAGCACCACCCGCCTATCTCCGTCCCGACGTGTCACATGTTCCCGATCCAGATGTTCCAGCAGCGGAATCGCATACTTGCGCGAAATGTTCATCCACTCCTTAAATTCATGAATAGAAAATCTCCGCCCGCGATGAGTCGCCAACGACCTTCGGATATGCGCAATCACATCAGAATGAAAGATCACATTGTCGGCGATGCGAATCAGGCGCTTGCTCTTGACCAGTGATTCCAGCAACGCGCGGTTCTGTGCTGATTCGATGCTTGGTTCACCCAAAACATCTTTTGGCGGCGGCGGCTGAAAACCTCCTTGCCGAAACGCGTCCTCGATTTTTGCCAGTACCTGAATCTGTTGCGGGTTAAGCTGCGCGCGATGAGTTGCTAACGCGACGGTCTCGCCTTCCACGCGTACCGCTGGAAACTGATGAAACACAATCGCCGCTACATCGGGTGTAAGTCCTAACCGCGCCGCCGCCATGGGCGCACCCTTCGCAGAGGGATTCTTAGCGTGAAACGCAGCGAGCCAGGTAAATAATTTAGTACGCCTGTCCTGCAGCCATGCTTTTGTCAAAACACGTTTGTCTTGTTCGAAAAGTAGCAGCTCAGAGTCTTCTTGAATTACAGACCGAAGCTCAGCGGTGATAGCACCGGCGACCGGAACAAGATCGCGCAAAAACCTGCCTTCTTTACTTTCGTTTACTAAAATCTGTACTCGCTGTCGAAGATCCGCTTTTGCAAGAACATCTAACCGCACTATCGTTTTGGCGCGATTGATTCGCGTTATAGGAAACGCATCGATAACGGAACCGCCTGCGACGGTGTACGGTGGGGACGGACGCCTTAAGATAAAGCGGTCGCCAGGCAATGCGGTGATCGGCTGATGTAACACGAGCCGCGCCAGGGATCCTTGTTCGGCCTGCGCCGTGCGAAACACCTTTAGCGCCGCCATGATCTCCGATGTTCCCAAATGCAAGAGAACTTCTTCTCGTTTCTTGGCCGGTTCCATTCCAGACAGCCAATCTAAGGACACATCGAGTATCGATGTGTCTTCGAGTTCTCCGGCATGCGCCAGTACGTCACCACGTCTTATTTCGCGGTGTTCGATTCCTGATAAATTGACCGCTGTGCGCTGTCCGGCTAAAGCCTCTTCAACGTTTTTTCCATGTACTTGCAATCCGCGGATTCGCACCTGCCGTTTGGAGGGACGTAGCTCACCAATATCTCCAATGCTTAACCGCCCGCCCGAAAGTGTTCCTGTAACAACGGTGCCGAAACCTCGTAGAGCAAAGCTGCGGTCAACAGGCAATCGTGCAAGTCCGACGCCATCCCTTTTCTGCACGGGCCCGACAAGTTGTGAAAGCGCTACTTTTAGTTCGGGAAGTCCTTCGCAATTAACCGTACTTACCGGAATCAGCGGCGCGTCTTCTAAGAATGAACCCTCGCAGAGCAATCGAATATCGCTAATTGCGCGGTCTCGTTGTTCAGCATCCGCCATATCGATTTTCGTCAACGCCACAACGCCTTTACGAATACCCAGCAATCGGCAAATATGAAAATGCTCTCGTGTCTGTGGCTTCACGGATTCATTCGCAGCGACCACCAACAAAACGGCCTGGATGCCTCCGGTGCCTGCAAGCATATTCTTCACGAACCGCTCATGTCCGGGCACATCGATCAGACTAATTCGCCTGTTACGAGAAAGCTGCAAATGAGCAAACCCTAAGTCGATGGAGATGCCACGCCGCTTCTCCTCCAGAAGCCGGTCGGTATCGGTTCCGGTGAGTGCCCGGATTAACGACGTTTTCCCGTGGTCGATATGGCCTGCGGTACCCACCACTAAATCCCGCGTCACCACGCTTGGATTAATTGACATTCAAAGATATACGATTATCGTCGCATTGGCATCGGACTAGACTGGAAGCTTATAAAAAAATGCCCAGCAATATAGCCCCGCCCTTCGACTCCGAATCCGCCAGAAAGAAAGTGCAGGGGGCCGAAGACGCCTGGAATACCCGCGATCCCGAACGGGTAGCTTTGGCCTACACCGAGAACTCCCAATGGCGGAACCGCGACGAGTTCTTCGAAGGTCGCGATGCTATAAAAGCGTTCCTGCAGCGCAAATGGGCGAAAGAGCTCGACTACAGGCTTCGTAAAGAACTATGGTGCTGGACCGAAAAACGCATCGCCGTCACTTTTCGTTATGAGTGGCATGACGAAAGTGGACAATGGTTTCGATCTTATGGAAACGAGCTTTGGGAATTCGATGAAAGCGGCCTGATGCGTCGTCGCATTGCAAGCATCAACGACGTTCAGATTGCAGAGAACGCGCGTTTGTTCCGTTAATTTACCGGCTAGTCAGAATCGGCACTCGTGACTTTTAATACCGCCAAGAAAGCTTCTTGTGGGATTTCTATGCGGCCCACGCGCTTCATGCGGCGCTTGCCTTCCTTTTGCTTCTCCAGCAGCTTGCGTTTGCGCGAGATGTCGCCACCATAGCATTTGGCCAGCACGTTTTTGCGCATCGCGGCAATGGTCTCTCTCGCAATAATTTTATTGCCGACAGCGGCTTGCAACGCCACTTCGAACATCTGTCTTGGAATTAATTTCCGCAAGCGTTCGATCAAAATTTTTCCACGCTCGTAAGCGAAGTCCCGATGCACAATCATCGAAAGCGCATCTACCGGTTCGCCCGCCACCAGCACGTCCATCTTTACCATCGGTGACACGCGATGCCCTGACAAATGGTAATCCAAGGAAGCATAGCCGCGCGATGCCGATTTCAGCCGGTCATAAAAGTCGAGCACGATTTCGTTAAGCGGAACTTCGTACAACAGGAGCACGCGTCCGCTACCGATGTACTCAAATTTTTTCTGTGTCCCGCGCTTCTCTTCCAACAAATTCAATATCTCACCGATATACTCTTCCCGCGTGATCACGGTGGCGTCGATAATCGGCTCTTCTATCTTCTGGATACTGGAAGGTTCAGGAAAACGCTGCGGATTGTTTACTTCTAAAACTTCCCCCGCCGTGGTCGTTATTTGGTAACGTACGCCGGGAGCAGTGGTTATCAAATCGATATTGAACTCGCGCTCCAAGCGCTCCTGTACAATCTCCAGATGCAGCAGACCGAGGAATCCGCATCGAAAGCCAAAGCCCAGTGCCGCTGAACTCTCCGGCTCGAAATTAAAGGCGCTATCGTTCAAGCGCAGTTTTTCCAACGCATCGCGCAACAGCCCATGCTCATGCGACTCCACCGGATACAAGCCCGCAAAGACCATCGGCTTGATCTCCTGGAATCCAGGCAGCGGGTCCACATCGGAGTGACTCTCGTCGACGATTGTATCCCCAATTTTCGCATCAGAAATCGTTTTGATATTAGCGAAGATAAATCCAGCTTCGCCTGCCGTCAACTCATCGCAAGGAACCGGTTTGGGGGATTGAAACCCGAGGCCCTCAACGTCATAACTCCGTCCATTGGAGAAAAGGCGTATCTTTTGTCCAGTTCGAAGAGTGCCATCCACAATTCTCGTCAGGATGATAACGCCGCGATACGGATCGAACCACGAATCGAAGATCAAAGCGCGCAATGGAGCACTGGGATCACCCTTAGGAGCCGGTACGCGCCGCACCACTCCTTCTAAAATCTCTTTGATCCCGATACCATTTTTGGCGCTGGCGAGAATGGCGTCGCTTGCATCCAGTCCGATAATCTGTTCAATCTGTTCCCGAATGCGATCCGGTTCCGCGGAAGGCAAATCGATTTTATTGATCACCGGAATGATTTCCAGATCGTGGCTCAACGCAAGATAAGTATTGGCTAAGGTCTGTGCCTCTACGCCTTGTGAAGCATCCACTACCAGCAAAGTGCCTTCGCACGCCTGCAAACTGCGCGACACCTCATAGGTGAAGTCCACATGGCCCGGTGTATCGATCAGGTTCAACTCATAGGTATTCCCGTCGTCCGCTCGATAGTTCAAGCGGACGGCATGAGCTTTGATCGTGATACCCCGCTCACGCTCCAGGTCCATGGAGTCCAGCACCTGCGCCATCATCTCGCGCTCAGAGAGTGCGCCCGTATATTCCAGCAACCGGTCGGCAAGCGTGGATTTCCCATGGTCGATGTGCGCAATGATAGAGAAATTGCGTATAAAACGGGGATCCATGCTGTAAAATGAGGGTAATTCGAATTATCCCATAGTGCGTGTTTACAGTTGTTTACGCACTTTTCCGCATGTCATATAAAACGATCCAAGGATCTTCTGACGCTGCCAGTCTGCGTATCGGTGTTGTTGTGAGCCGGTTCAATGAATTTATTACTGAAGCACTGACTCAGGGTGCGCTTGCCACGCTTCAAAGCCTTGGCTGTCCGCAAGAGAATGTCATTGTAGTGAAAGTGCCCGGAGCATGGGAACTGCCACTTGCGGCGAAAGCAGTCGCGGCGCGGTGCGATGCCGTGATCGCGATCGGCGCGGTGGTCCGTGGCGATACGCCCCACTTCGATTACGTCGCCGGTGGCGCATCCAACGGGTTAACTCAGGCCAGCTTGCAAACCGGCGTACCTATTGCCTTTTGCGTACTGACAACGAACGATATGCAACAAGCCATGGATCGCGCGGGCGGGCGCTGCGGTAACAAAGGCTCTGAGGCTGCCGAAGTCGCTATCGAACTCGCGAATCTTATGAAGCAGTTAAAGGATCAAAGTTAAACATGGCTGCCCGGCACCGGTCCCGTAAACGAGCGCTGCAAGTTCTATTCGAATGGGACATGCGAGGCGACTCCATTGATCGTGCTATCTCGCATTATTACGAGACCCTCTATTCCGAAGAGAGTGAAAACCGACCCAAGCCAGACAAATTTATGGAAGAGCTGGTGCGGGGGACAGTCGCACATGCTCAACAGATCGATAAACAGATTCAGGCAAAGGCGGAAAATTGGCGTTTAGAACGCATGGCGGTTGTAGATCGCAACATTTTACGTCTGGCAGTATTTGAGCTCTCTCACCAAGCAACTCCCGCGCCTGTTGTTATCGATGAAGCCGTCGAACTGGCTCGCCAGTTTTCAAATGATGAGTCACTTCCTTTTATCAACGGAATCCTTGACGCGGTTCATCGCCAAGTAATGGCGACTGCGGCAAGTATCTGATCGCCGATTCTGATTCTTATTCCCCGTGTCCCTCGCCGTAACGGAGCGCGCCGGCTTCGATAGGAAACCGAAGAACGTTCTGTTTAGGCGGCAGTGGACAAGTGGCATAAGGTGTAAAGGCGCAAGGCGGATTATACGCCTTGTTAAAGTCGAGGTCTACTTTCCCATCGACAGGCATCGGCGTTTTTACGAAACGGCCAGGCTGGTAAGTCGTCGTCCTGCTAGTGGGGTCTTGAAAGACAAAAAACAATTCATTCTCTTCTACAGTCGGGCGAAGACTATACCGCTTGCCCTTGTAGGTAAACTCAGCGTACCCAGGACTTTCATCTTCTTCGATTTGACCCAGTATGTTCGGGAATTTTGTTTTCTGTGGATCTCGAACGAATTTGGCTTCGAATCGAAAACGAGGATTTACAGGGTAAAACTTCACCTCAACGAACTTCTTCAGGGTAGGGCTTTGGCTGTCCTTCGCGCGAACCGCAAACCTATCTCCTCTTTTAATGACAAAGAATGAAACTGTGCCACATTGGACGACATCCGGATTCAACTCATCATAGTTGAGTAGAACATCCGAGCCTGCCTGTTTCTTGTCTACCGTCACCTCCGAACCTCCCAGATTGGTGAACAGCACCTCACCTTGTTTTAGGGTGAGGTGGCCGATTTTTGGGGCTACGGAACTTTTCGGCAGAACAATGTCGTTAAATTTAGCCGAACCAATTGTATTTTCGCCGGGCTGCAGCCAAAAAAGACCTACTAAGCTCAACCAGCCATTCGGATCACGAAGCTGTGTTTGCCGGTGTTGCTGCCAGGCATGGATGGACTGGGCATAATCCGGAGGAGGGACTTCCGCTTTCGCAAGAAGCGCCATCGTTATCGCGGCAATTCCTATCGACAACAACCGGTGCATAACAGCAGTCTAGCAATTAAAGACTACTCGCGAAGTTCGACAATCGTGGCGCCAGTTCCGCCTTCGGACGGCGTAGCGGAGTAAAAGCGGCTCACATGCGGGTTAGATCCTAAAAGCGTACTGACTGCCTTTTTCAGAATACCCATGCCATGCCCGTGAACGATACGAACCCGATTGACGGAAGCGAGCGCAGCGGAGTCGAGAAATTTGTCGACCTGATCCACAGCTTCCTCCGCTCGTTGGCCGATGACATTGAGCTCACGATAGGAAGTATCCCAGCGCGGACCGGCTTCGAAGCGCACGTTTTTTGGAAGACGGGCTGCTTCGGATTTCAGAACGATCTCCGCGACGTCCTCGCGAGGGACCTGCATTTTCAGAAAGCCCGCCTCTACTTCTAGAAGTCCGTTTTTCAGGAAGCGGCGAACGGTGGCGATTTCACGAACATCTTTCAAACGAACTTTCGTTCCTTCCTCGAGCACGAGGCGCTCGGGCGATTTCGCATCGGACGTCAAAGGAGCCATTACGGTTTCGGCTTCGTCTCGAAACTCTCGCTTCGTTTTAGAGACTTCGCGGCGTACCTGCTCGGCTGCCTTGTGATTCTCGGCTAACTCGGCTAATCGCTCCATCGTCATTTGGGCGCGAGCTTCAAAATCGGCCACAATCAGGTCTGCCTTCTTCTGCCACTCGCGCTGGCGTTGCTGCTCTTGCCGGAGCGCAGCTTGTTCTAGCTCGGTCTGACGCTTCCAAAGCTGCTCGGTTGCCTCCTGGGACTCGCGCGAGTGACGGGCGTTTTCTTCGATTTGACGATGAAGTTCTGTCAGAAGATTTTGAAAGTCGGCCTGCATGCGAGGGAGAACGGCACGTGCATGGGCTAGCACCGGCTCGCGCATTTCTAAGCGCGTGGCAATATCCAGTCCTGCAGATTTTCCCGGCAAACCCAGACGCAACTTATAAGTCGGCTGCAGCGTATCTTCGTTGAAGCCCATAGAGGCGTTCAGTACATTCTTCGTCTGAGTTCCGTAAAGTTTCAATGGCAAAAGATGGGTAGATGCCAGGCAAATAGCACCCGACTTCCGAAATTCATCGAGGATCGCAACACCCAAGGCTCCACCTTCTTCGGGATCGGTGGCGCGGCCTAGCTCGTCGAGCAGCACCAAACTATCGGGGGTTACCTGTTCCAGCATCTGTTTGACGTGGAGTAAGTGGCCGGAAAAGCTGCTGAGGCTTTCCGCAATGGATTGAGCATCGCCGATATCGGCCAACACGTCGTCAAGGATGGGAAATTCCGCCTCTGATGCGGGTACGGGGATTGCCGCATGCGCCATCAGGGACAGCAATCCGGCGGTTTTCATCGTCACCGTTTTTCCGCCGGTATTGGGTCCGCTGATCAGCAGACAGCGCTGGTTTTCATTGAGCTCGAAAGAGATCGGCACAATCGGCTTGCGTTGTTTTCGAAGCACCGTTTCCAGCAGCGGATGGCGAGCCTCATTCAGGAAGAGTCGGCGCGTATCGCGGCTGAAGCGAGGAATGACCGCGTTGTAATCCAGCGCGAAATTTGCCTTTGCGAAAAAGCAGTCGAGCTCGGCGAGAGTTTGGGCGGTAGCGGCGATTTCGGTAGCGTGTTCGCGAAGCGTATCGCTAATCTCCGCTAAGATACGCTCGATTTCGCGGAGTTCATCCTCGCGCAGGCGAACAAGTTGGTTGTTGAGGGAGATTGTCTCGAGCGGCTCGACGAACAATGTACGGCCTGTACCGCTAGAGCCGTGGATAACGCCATCGACACGGCCCTTCTGCCCGGCAACGATGGGTACGACATAACGGTCGTCGCGGATAGTGACGAAATCTTCCTGCAGTGTTCCATCGGTGTGGTGAGCGCGCAGGAAACGAGTGAGGGATTCCTGGATGCTTGTTTGTTGGCGACGGATGTCGCGGCGGATTCTTGCTAGAGCGACGCTTGCCTCGTCGGCGAGAGTGCCATCGGGCAAAAAAGCGCGGTTATAGCGTCGGGTGAGGTCACGTAGATCAATTAAATTACGAGCGCGTGTGGCAAGCCGGCCAAAACGCTCGGCAACGGAAAGGAGAACCCCGCGATACTCGCCGGCAAGATGCAGTGTATGAAAGAGATCCAGGATCTCGCGGCCGTCCAGGGAGGCCCCTTCCACCTGAAGAATCCGGCCTTGTGTCTCGATATTGCGGATTTGATCGAAACAAAGCCGAACTGGGTTGCCTCGGGTACTTTCTTGAGAGCCTGATGCGTCTCGAAGATAAGCAATGGCCTCGCCCGTTTCGGCAAAATCCGATTCGAGCGCGGTTCGATCGGAATGCGGATCATGGCCTTCAATGAGGGCGCGACCGCTTTCGCTTCCAGCATACCGAGCAAGGAGTTCTTTGAGCTCGTCGAATTGTAAAAGCGCGGTACTGCTAAACGGCATACTTCGTTATGGGCGTGTCACTTGCGGGCAAGTGGGCGGGCGGTTGGCATACTTTGTTATTACTTCGCGCGTTCCTAAAGTTATTGGAAGAGAATCCAAAGCGTCAATTTCGAACCAGGCAACACGCTTGGAATCGTCGCCGGGCCGCAGGTGGCCTCCTACTTTAGAACAGTAAAAGTCGATCAGCACAAAATGGTATTCGCAAGCGCCATCACTATCCGGCATAATGCGCTCGAAGGTGAGCGCAATCGGGCCTATCGCAACGGAGAGCCCGGTTTCCTCCAACACCTCGCGAGTAAGAGCATCTTCAAGGCGCTCCCCAGTTTCGACAACGCCGCCGGGCAATGACCACTCACCCACCAGGGGTGGATTTCCCCGCTCTACCAATAAAACGCGGTTTTCTTCGAAAATCAGCGCGCCTACACCAAGCACAGGCCGCCGGGGATACCGGCGACTGTCGGTTTCACTCACACCTTTATCTTAGTTGGCCTTTATTGGCCGATCGCCGCGAATACCTCTTCAGCGTGACCCTCCACCTTTACTTTGGGGAAAATCTTCTTGATTTTGCCCTCGGGATCGATGATAAATGTCGTCCGGTCCACGCCCCAGTACTTTTTGCCGTACATGCTTTTTTCTTTCCAAACGCCGTAGGTCTCGGCTGCTTTGTGTTCGGCGTCGGCGAGGAGAGTAAAGGGCAAATCGAACTTCTTCTTGAACTTCGCTTGATCGCCCGACGTGTCCGGCGACACGCCGACAATCACGGTGTTGGCAGCGGTGAACTTGCCGGTGGTGTCGCGAAACTCACAGGACTCTTTTGTACAGCCGGGAGTATCGGCTTTGGGATAGAAATACAACACAACATTCTGACCTTTTAAAAAAGCCAGCTCAAAGGGCTCGCCAGCGTCGGTGTCCAGCTTGATATTCGGAGCCGGAGAACCCTCTTTCAATAATGTTTCAGATTCGGACTTTGCATTAGGCATACGTCCTTAAGGATGGATGGACGACGAGCGGAGCTACAATTTTCGAAACGAACTCCCCTGATTTGCTAAACGAAGCCACCCGAAGCCTTTCTTTTCCGGTGCTCTCCAGAACGAATCATTGAATCGGCTGGAAACGCTTTTCCGCTTCTTCGTACATTAGAACGTTGCCCGACTGGAAATCATATACCCATCCATAGACAGCAAGACGTCCTTGCGCAATGCGTCCCGCCACCGAGGGGTGGGTACGAAGGTGGTTCAACTGAAGCAACACATTTTGCTCGATCAATTCTTCTAAAAATTGCTGCTCATCCGTCCGCGAGCCTTTTGCTTCGGAGATGCTCAACGCCGTATGCGCGTTTTGCAGCCAACGCCGCACGGTCGGCATGCGCTCCAATTGTTCCTGGTGGAGCAAGGCTTTCATCGCGCCGCAATCAGCATGCCCACAGATCACAATTTGATCCACCTCAAGTCCCGCTACCGCGTATTCTATTACGGCGGAAACGCCTCCTATCATCTCGCCATAGGCGGGCACTAAGTTGCCGATATTGCGGGCAACGAAAATGTCGCCAGGACCCGACTGGGTAATTAGCTCGGGATCGATCCGCGAATCGGCGCAAGTGATAAACAAAGAGTGGGGCCGCTGTCCTTGCAGTGTTATCTGCTTGTAAGTACCCTGTCGCTGTGGATATTCGTTCTCGCGGAAGTGGCGCACTCCTGTCAGCAGGCGGTCAAACGATTGTTGCAGGTCAGGGTTCGGCGGCATACCTGCTTTAGAGTAACTCGGGTGAGTCGCCGTTAGCTTTTATTGAGAAATGGGAAGTTTTGCCAACACTTCCTAAACACAACTAATTTCGTTGTCCAATGAAGCAGCTATCACCTACAAGCGGACCGAGACGGTTCAAAGCAATTATATTGTAGGGCTTTTCTGCCTGGGGCAGTTGGGATGCCATACCGGCAGCGGTAACCGTCCGGGACTACAAACAATTCGGGAAGCTACGGAAAGGTCGGGCAGCGACGCCGACGGTTGGCCGCGTATTCAGGTGCGCGGCACTTTTTGGTCAGGTGATGCAAGAGACCAGACTGGCTACCTTGAGGATGCTACAGGCGGATTACGAATTACGGGCATTCGTACCGACGATACTCCTCATTCAGGAGAATACTTGGAGGTAGAAGGTACCTTAATCGCTGCCTCGCCCACTCCCACAATCGTAAATCCGGTATTCATGCACTTACGCGATGCCGATTCCGGCAGCCGTCATTCAGAATTGAAGCAAGTGACCTTCGAGGACCTGAAAAAAGGTCATGACCAATATAGGAAAGTCTCCATTACCGGGGTTCTTGAGGCAGTAGGCGCCGAAGGCCCCATCCAGTATGCAGGCGTTTTGCGCACCGGAGGGAGGCGTATCAAAATCCGAACGAATCATATTTGGGTCACTAAGTTAAGACAACTGGTCGGCTCCCGTCTGCGTGTGGAGGGTGTTGTCGCCACGGCTTTCAGCTTGACTGGAGAACCGATAGATCTCGCGATCTGGGTTGTCGACGCCGATGCAATTAAAGTAATGGCGCCGCCTGCCACGGCTAAAACAGTGACACAGGTCGGAGCTCATCAGATCCAGTCCATCCGGGAACTCCGCGCGCTATCGATGAGTACGGTTGTTCTTCACGTACCTGTCCATTTTCAGGCAGTGGCGACTTTCTTTGAAGGCAAAAGCCGACTTCTGTTTGTTCAACAGGGGCGAGACGGCATTTATGTCGCCGCGAATAGTGGAATCGAAAATGGCGTTCAGCCGGGCGACCTGCTCGACATCCAGGGGGTTACCGATCCAGGATATTTCGCTGCCCAGGTGGAGCACGCGGTGGTGCGAAAGATCGGTCGGGCGGCGCTCCCGCAATCAATCAGTGATGTCAGCCGGATTTTTGCCGGAATGGAAGACAGCAGTTGGGTTGACATGTCGGGAATCGTGCAAGGCGTGGACATTTATGACGGCTTTCTCACCATACATCTGAATCGGGGGAAAGAGAATTTCGATTTACTGGTGGGCGACTATCGAGGCGCCCCCACAAACTTAATCGATAGTGAGATTTCATTCCGCGGAGTATGCGGCACTTTGTTCAATGATCGTAGACAGTTTTTGGGGATCAAAATTTTCGTTCAAAGTTTGAAATTCGTTCACGTGGAGGAGCCGGCGCTGCCTATCGATTCGCTTCCGATAGCCGAGGATTTGGCCAGCGTGCTCTCATTCAACCCAAAGGCGAGACAGGGTCATCGTATTCGGGTGCGCGGCGTAGTGACCGCCAGCAGCTTGCGCGGTCCGACTACCATCGAGGACAGCAGCAGCGGACTGACAATCTACGATCATCAACCGATTCGTGTTTCTCCTGGAGAGGAGGTGGAAGTCACCGGGTTTCTACAGAGTGGCGCAATGAGTCCGGCGATGGAAAGCGCCCGAATTATCGACCTACGCCGACGTAATTACTTGCCAGCCCGGGAGGCGGAGCCAGGACAGATTTTAGCCCAAAGAATCGATTCACGGCTGATTCGGATAGAAGGCTTGCTAAATGATCTCATGACCACGGCATCGGGAGCAGAGCTGAAGCTGCGGGCGGGACAGATGGAGTTCACGGCCATTCTTCCCGGACAAGCGCTTCCGAAAAACTTGAGGGTTGGCAGCATTCTTCAGATTACCGGGGTCAGTAGGTTGTCTACTATCGGCGACAGGACAAATGATAACTCTTATAAGATCGGCATTCGTTTACGCAGTCCGAACGACATTCGGGTTCTGAAGCAAGCTCCTTGGCTCACCGCAGGACGATTGACGATGCTGATCGGTTTGCTGCTCGGCGTGGGTGGGTTTGCGGCTATTTGGATTGTTGCGTTAAACCGCCGGGTAAAACAACAAACCCAAACCATTCAAGAACAATTGGACAAAGAAAAATCGTTGACACGCGCCGCCGAAGTAGCAAACCAAGCAAAGAGCTTCTTCCTGGCCAACATGAGTCATGAGATCCGAACACCAATGAACGGTGTACTTGGCATGACCGATCTCACGCTGCAAACCGATTTGACGGAAGAACAACGTGAATACCTGGAAATTATAAAGGCGTCGGCGGATTCGTTGCTGGTTGTAATTAACGACATATTGGATTTTTCCAAGATCGAAGCGGGCAAGCTCGCCATTGACCCAACTTCGCTTTCTCTCCATAAAATGTTGCTGGAGATCGTTCAGCCGTTAGCCCTGCGGGCAAGAGAGAAAGGACTGGAGTTCTCCTGTACTGTTCACTCCAGTGTTCCGTCGGTTGTGACGGCGGACAGTGTTCGCCTGCGGCAAATCATCACCAACTTGCTGGGAAACTCCATTAAGTTTACGAAGCAGGGATCCATAAAAATGGCGGTGAGTGTCCGGTCGGTGCAAGGCACCATCGCCAAGCTGCATTTCATGGTCAGAGATTCCGGTATCGGAATCCCTTTAGATAAGCAGCAGGTGATCTTTCAGGCGTTTTCGCAAGCCGAGGACTCGACTACCCGGCGCTTTGGCGGGACCGGGCTTGGACTCACGATTTCGGCGCGGCTGGTAGAGATGATGGGCGGTGAGATTTGGGTGGACAGCGAAATGGGTTGTGGAAGTACCTTCCATTTCACTACGGTTGTCGAGATTGACGAAAAAGAGAGCTTCCCATCCGATAACGAAGGAACCGTGATGATGAGCGCAGAGGCGGAGCTGGAGCTGTGCGTTAACTAAAGAGTTGCCTGCCGGATTACCAGAGAATGCCCCTTACGGGTTGAATGGGATCGGGCAGTTGAGTCTCTCCAAGCTGCTGTCTTAAATTGATCTCGATGGTTCGAGAGATGGAATGCAGGGGAACATCGTTAATACCGTTGTCAAAGGGCGACTCCAGATCGCGGCCGATGCGGTCCAACGCTAAAAAGATCAAGCCGACGAGCGCTGAACCGATCGGGGTAAAGATGCCAAGATTCGCCACCAAGCCAAGCGGAAGCACGAGGCAATAGACGGACACCGCAATCCTAGGAAAGTAATCGTACTGCACGGGAAGAGGCGTGTTCTTTATGCGTTCTGAGCCGCCTTGAGCGTTCATCAGGGAGGATAGCGTTTCATCGAGACTAGCCCATCGAATGTTGTCGATCCACTTGCGCCGATAGCATTCCTGAAGGAGGAGCCCGATGCGGTGTTGGATGGCCAGGGGAACATTTTTTTCGTGCTTCAGAGAGCTAGCCACTTCTTCGGGCAAAAGCTTTTTGAGATCGGCCCACACATCATGACGGCGCAAATGGCAGCGGAGCGCCTCCATATAAGCAATCTGGTGGACAACGATGTTCCGCTGCATCTCGCTTATTTGTTCGTGTTCTTCGGGCGTGTCCATCGCCGGCACAATCAGGCTTAAAGCTTGCCGGGCGAGAGATCGGGAGCTATTGACGAGGGAACCCCAAAGAATACGTGCTTCCCACCAGCGTTGGTAGGCGGTATTGTTGCGAAATCCAAGAATGACGCCAATGGCGGTGCCAAAAAGAGAAAGCGGGATATGGGGCAGCGATACCCACGTTCGACCACTAAGGTATACCAAAACGACCAACATGTCGTAAGCAAAAAGAATCCCGAGCGATGGAGCAATATAGCGGACAAGTTTCCGAATATGGAGCCGGTGGGGAACAATCATATTTAGGTTTAGTAAAGCAGGGATCTATGATAACTTCCTGGCGGGCGGCACACAAAACTGCCTGAGCAACGGTAGGCTTGGGCTTATGCTTATATTGCAAAGTAGTTTCAAGCGGAACCGCTTTCATATTCCATGTCGATCAATCACTTTTCACGGCGTAGATTCGGGAAGGCTTTCGGGGTCGCGGCGGCTATTAGCTCGGCCGGTATTTCGTCAACGCTTCCGTCGTTGGCGGGTCAAGGAGGCCAGTCTATTGAAGGGCAGCCCAAAGCAAACTATTATGAGTTTCCGCAGGGATTCAAGTGGGGCTGCGCAACGGCTGCTTATCAGATAGAGGGCGGCGCGACAGCCGATGGACGCGGACCATCGATTTGGGATACGTTCTCGCACAAGCCGGGAAATGTTTATCACAACGAAACTGGCGATGTGGCCGATGATGACTACCACCTCTACAAGGAGGATGTTCGACTTTTAAAGTCTCTCGGCGCGAAGATTTATCGGTTCTCCGTTTCCTGGCCGCGTGTCTTTCCGCAAGGGACGGGACAGCCGAATCCTAAAGGGATGGATTTTTATAAGCGGCTGGTGGATGAGCTGCGAGCGAGTGAGATTGAGCCGTTCTGCACATTGTTCCATTGGGATTTGCCGCAAGCGTTGCAGGATAAGTATGGCGGCTGGCAGTCGCGTGAGACCTCTAAGGCCTTTGCCGAGTACGCGGGATACGTCGCAGGCCAATTAGCGGACAAAGTCAACTATTTCTTTACGATGAATGAGTTCTCGTCATTCATCGATATCGGATACCGGGATGGACGTTTTGCGCCAGGCCTGAAACTCGCCCCGGGGCCGCTCAATCAGACGCGGCACAATGCTGTTCTGGCTCATGGAATGGCGGTGCAAGCGATCCGGGCAAAAGCGAAGCCAGGCACAAAGGTCGGCGTGGCGGAAAATGCGAGTGCGCCGGTTCCGGTCATTGAAACGGAAGAGCATGTCAAAGCAAGTACTAAAGCCATGCGCGAATTGAACGCGCCGTACTTAACAGTAATCCTGGATGGTAAATACACTGAGAATTACTTGCAAAGCGCAGGATCGGATGCGCCGAAGTTTACGCCAGAGGACATGAAGATCATCGGTAGTCCACTGGATTTCGTAGGATTGAACGTCTACACGCCGGTTTATGTTCGCGCCGACGATTCGCCGCAAGGTTTTGCAGTGGTGAAAAATCCGTCGTCGTATCCGCACATGGCTTCTCCGTGGCTCGACATCGGGCCAGAAGCACTGTACTGGTCGCCAAGACACGTCGGCGAAATCTGGAACGTAAAGGAAATGTACATTACCGAGAACGGCACTTCATCGGCGGATGTACTAACGCCGGATGGTCAGGTCTACGATACCGACCGGATTATGTATTTGCGGAACTATATCAAAAGTCTGCACCGGGCGGTGAAGGAAGGTTTTCCAGTGCGAGGCTATTTCTGCTGGAGCTTGATGGATAATTTCGAATGGGCCGACGGCTATAATTTGCGGTTTGGGCTTTACTATGTCGACTTCAAAACGCAGAAGCGGTATCCGAAGCTAAGCGCGCACTTCTACAAAGAACTAATTGCAAGGAATGCTGTGGTTTAGAAGACAGTTCAAAGATTAATTAAGCGGAAATTCCCCAGCAGAAAGGGTCGCGCGGGTTGAGCACCAGTTCGGTTTCGGCGTTCACCCATGCCGACCCCTTGATTTTTGGATAGATCATCCTGTCGTTCATGGTGACCGAGCCCTCAAAAATGCTGCCGATGATGCTTTCCTGGCGCCAGACTTGCCCTTCGGCGATCTTTCCATCTGAGTACAAACATGCTAACTTCGCGCTAGTTCCGGTGCCGCATGGCGAACGATCATAGCTCTTGCCGGGACATAAAACGAAGTTTTTGCTATCGCAACCAGCGGCATGCGATGGACCAGAAATCTCGATATGATCGATCTCCTCTCCATCTGCCCCAGTAATGCCGTCGCGCACTAAAGACCGACGAACTTCCCACGAATAGCGGGTCAACGCCTCAATGTTCTTAAAGCGGAGGGGGTAAGGACAATCCTCGGTAAGGAAAAACCAATTGCCTCCCCAAGCAACGTCGCCGGAAACTGTACCGAATTTTTCTACCTGCACTGCTAAGCCTTTATGAAGCCGGTAGCTTGGAACGTTGGCGACTGTGACTTCATGACTATTGTGCAAATGCGCTTCTACAACGCCCACCGGGGTCTCAAGGCGATGAATGCCTGAACTAATCCTTCCCAAATGGGCGAGCGTTACCATCAATCCGATGGTTCCGTGGCCGCACATACCGAGATAACCGACGTTGTTGAAGAAGATCACGCCTGCTGAGCAAGTGGGATCACGTGGTTCGCATAGGAGAGCGCCGACCACGGCATCAGAACCTCGTGGCTCATTGACGACCGCAGAACGAAACTGATCGAACCGAGTGCGAAAGACTTGAAGTCGATCTAATAAAGCGCCATTGCCTAATGACGGTCCGCCCCGGAGTACGACGCGGGTGGGTTCGCCTCCGGTATGCGAATCGATCACATGAAGTTTGTCGAAGCCGTTAGCCGACAGATATGTTGCCCTCCATGCGATCTAAGCTTTATGCTGCATTAGGCTTTGTACTGCTCTAGAATATCTTTCGAAATCACCTGCAGAGCGGCTTCGTGAGTGCAGGCAAATACCACGGGAGGCGCGACACCCGCGTGATGAGCTTCCAGCCAACGAGCGGCGCAGAGACACCATCGATCTCCAGGTTTCAATCCAGGAAAACCGGGACGCGGCGTAGACAGATCGTTTCCTTGCGCGGAAGTGTATTCGAGAAACTCCTGCGTCATCCGTGAGCAAACGACGTGAAGACCGGCGTCATCCGGGCCGGTGTTGCAGTCTCCGGTGCGGAAGAATCCGGTGACAGGCTGTTTCGAACAGGACTCTAAAGGCGTGCCGTCCACGTTTAGGGGTTGTTTGGGCTTTCCGTTTCCGGTCATACGTTCTTCGAGTTTATCGCCGATGGAATTAAGAGCGAGATGATGTGAGCGCGGATGCAATGTGGGCCGGCCGCGTAGCCTTACAAGCCGCGATGATTTGCAAAGTTTCTTGCAGCTCGATTCCGGTCAATTCGAGACGAGGCGGTCGAACGCGCTTGCTTCCCATTCCTACCTCATCCTGTACAAGTTTGATCGCCTGCACAAACTTCGGGATTGTATCGAGACGAAGCAGGGGCAGGAACCAACGATAGAGAGGAACAGCGTCTTTCGCCTGACCGTGAAGCGCTAGATTGAACAGTTCGACCGAATCTTTGGGATAGGCATTCACTAGGCCTGCAATCCAACCAACCGCTCCGGCCTGAACGGCTTCAACGATAATATCGTCGACGCCACAAAGGATTTGCAGCCGATCTCCAGCAATAGAACGGAGGGCGGTAATGCGGCGGACATCGGCGCTCGATTCTTTGATGGAGTGCAGATTGGGATGCTCGTCCAACAACTCGCGAACGTGTGATGGAAGAAAATCGACGCGATAGGCAATGGGATTGTTGTAGAGCATGCAAGAAAGGCCGGTGGCAGAGAGGATGGCGCCGACGTGGGCTCTCGTTTCGCGCCAGTCTCCTAGATAGACATAGGGAGGCAGCACCATCAGGCCGCTACAGCCGCTCTGCTCGGCCATCTTTGCGACTTCGACAGCATCGGCGGTGCTCAAGGAGGAGATGCCGGCAATCACGGGCACAAGGTCACCGACGGCATCGATGCAAGTTTTGAGTACTTCCTCTTTTTCTGCGTTACTCAGCGTTCCACCTTCACCAAGCGAGCCTAAAGCGACGATACCGGTGCAGCCGTTTTCGACGAGCCACTGCGCATGCTCGGCGAGAAAATCGTGGTCGACAGAGAGGTCCTCTTTGAAGGGCGTCGTCATGGCGGGGATGACGCCACTCCACTGCATGTTCATGGTGATAATAGTTCCTTCTTCTGTGATTTTACTTCTGTCAGTAGCGTGCCGATGCGAGCGGGAAAGAGGGGCGGACGCACGGAAGACATTGGCCAACCGAACAAGGTTTGAACAATCGGCCCGCAAATGCGACCTTGGCATGGACCCATGCCGCAACGAAAATGGAGTTTCGCGGCTCGCCATGAAGAGCCTTCATGTAGTTGACCCAAGGTGACGTCTTCACAGCGACAGACAATGGTGTCATTGTTGCCGAGCGTTTTTAGCTCGGGGCGCAGCTTAAATGCATGATGGAGGCTGCGAGCAAATGCAAGAGCGCGCTTATGTTTTCGGCGCATTCGGCGTGCCGCCGGCAGGTTGCCGACAGCGGTATAACCTGCGATCTCGCCTTCAACCAACGAAAGTTCAAGCCCGCCAATGCCGGTGCACTCGCCGGCTGAAAGAATATCTTCGATGGAGGTGCGGCCGTCATCATCAACAGCGATAGCATCTCCTTCCAGTTCGCATCCAAGCAAACTTGCCAGTTCCGTATTGGGCCATAAACCGAAAGCCACCGCGGCGTAGTCGCATTCTTCAATCCCTGATGTTTCGCCATTTGTCAGGTGAATGCGCTGGAGCCGCTCATCTCCTTCGGCGCGAGTAATCCAGCACCCTGGCCGATAGCGGATGCGCGATAAAGAAGCGCGTAGTTGAATGGCCTGGAAAAGCTTGGAAGGCGAACGAAGGAGCCCGGAGCCGAAGCGAAGAAGACGTGGCCACGAGGCTTGTTCAGCGATGATTCGAACGATGGCGCCCGATTTTTCAAAGTGAGCCGCAGCAGCTAGCAACAAAGGGCCGCTACCCGCAACCACGACGCGTTTGTTTTCCAGAGGCACTCCTGATTTAACCAAGGCCTGTAAGCCGCCAACGCCGAAGATGCCGGGCAGAGTCCATCCTGGAAAAGGAAGAAAGAGCTCGCGGGCACCTGTTGTTAGAATTAGCGTGCTCCACCGAATGACAACCGCGCCGTTGGTCTTTTCAAGAACGATGCGGCGAGCGGCGGCATCGGCCAAAACGGCGCGCCCGTTCAGGAAAGAAATAGTGTTTTGAAGCTCAACTCTTTCGAACAGTCGAACGGCTTGGCGATCCTTGGCGAGAGCCGGACCGCCACGCCAGATTTGTCCGCCGATCCACGGATTATCATCCACGAGGATGACCTTTCGTCCAGCTTCGCCACATCGCGCGGCAGCAGCTAATCCAGCAGGCCCAGCGCCGATGATGAGCACGTCGGTATAACTTTCTTCAATCACAATTAGGTAGTCCGGACGTCCATTCCTTCTTGCGCAACGATTTGGCAACTACGGGCGTGGGCCAAGCCGTCGATGGTAACGCGACATTCGAAGCAAATGCCCATCCCACACAGTGGCGCGCGAGGCTGACCCGATGCCGAATGGCGGAAGAGCCATTCACCACCGAGAATTACGGCGGCAGCTACGGTAGTGCCTTTCGAAACTTGGATTGGCTTGCCATTGATAGACAGGCTAGGCATGTATGGCGAAGGCCCTTTCCGGTAGATAAGGTTGAAGCGGTATTGCCGACGGACGATGGAGTATCCGGTCCGCGATCAGATGAGCAGTTGCCAATGAAGTAGATATTCCAAGTCCTTCGTGACCGGTAGCAAGATATATGTTTGGTCGATCGGATAGAGGTCCGATCAGCGGTAGCTTGTCCGGCGTAGCAGCGCGAAAGCCGGTCCAAATACGGATTGCGGAAAGATCGGGTAGTGCCGGTAGATATTCCGCAGCACGAGTGAGCATTTGTTGAAAAACCGACGCTGTCACGCCTGAATCTTCATCGCCGAACTGCCGCGAAGACCCGATTAAAATCTGGCCGGTGGCTCTAGGCTGTACATTGAAGGCGACCGAATCTGCCCGTATGGAGTGCGCACTTTTCAAGTAGCCGAGTTCAATCAATTGATGGTTCACGAAACCCGGGTAGCGATCCGTAATCAGCAGGTGCCCTTTACGCGGATAGATAGCTAAGCCGGGTAGCAGTTTCGCGGCATGTGCACCGGTGGCCAGTATAACCAGTTCCGAAAGAATGGAGTTTCCGTTTTGCAGGTGGACGCCCGATACATCGATTTCAGAGACGTGCGCATCCGCAAAGAATTGAGCTCCCTGCCGAACCGCCTTTGTTGTGAGATAACGAGTAACGCAGGGCGGATAACAAACACTATCACCCGGGACGAGCAGGCCACCGGCTAAACCACTGCGCAAGTTCGGCTCCGCTTCGGATAATTGACGTTCATCGAGAATCTCGGCCGCTACGTTCCGGCTGTTATAGAAGCGGTGCTTGCGATGTACCTCGGCCATCTCGTCTTCATCGGCAGCAATCCAGAGAGCGCCGCAGGGCAGGTACTCTGAGTCCGGCGGTAACTCTGAGGCCAACTCCTTCCATAACAATTGCGAATAGCGAGTCAACGCAAACTGCTCTTCGGAATCGTCCATCACGGTCAGGTGGCCCATGCCGGCGGCTGTGGCACCTCCACCGATGACACCTGCTTCGCAGATCGCGACGTGAAGGCCAGACCGCGCCAGTTCTTCGGCACAAGCTGCTCCGACAATCCCCGCCCCGATGACCAGCGCGTCGAAGCTGAGAGACGGCATACCTATAGAGTATGCAAGCCCGAGCCGTTACTTTAGTTCGAGCGGCGGCAACGGACGTATGTCGGGAAGCAGCAAGGTATTCCAGCGGCCTGGCTGACCACCGGGAAGCTGCACGTGATAACCGGTTCCTAGCTTTGGATCGGGCACATAATAATCGGTGCTGATGACTTGCGCTCCGCTGATCAGGGCATCGCGCCAGCGGCTGTAATCGCCAGTTCGCGCCTCTTTCGTATCGGCGTCGGCGCGGGTTCGAACATAGTAGCCGCAGCGCACAAGATATTGAATGTAAGCCCAATCCTGCTTCGGCTCATTGACGATGCGAAACGCAGCTTCCGCCCGGCCCTCATTGGCGTTGACGAACATCACGCGTCCTTTTAGCGAAGGGTGACCGGCGATGTAGGTCTCCATCTTCGGACCGGTTTCGTCGAGAACAAAGAAAAACTTACCACGCGCTTTCGCGAGGGCAGGCCAAGCATGAGCTAATACCGCTGCCTCTAAAGTCGGATATTCTCCACGTACATCGTCCGGCGTGATCAGCTTGTCGCGCCCGAGCCCTTTGATGATCTCGGCGTCCCATGCATCAAAGGCCGCCTTGTTAAAGGGAAGCGGTTTGACATACCCAGGCTGATGAATGCCATCATCTTTCGCGTTCATGGTGATGGAAATGGGAAGATGATGCGGATGCGCCTTCGACCATTTACTTAGAAGTGCTAGTTCCTGCTGAAATGTGTAGACATTCGAGCGGAAATCGATGTCCGGGACGTGAATCACCTTGAGTCCTGGTTTATTCATCAGGCCGTCGGGATCGTAGGGAGGCCCGGGCGGAAGACCGGCTTGTTTCGTCAAATCGAGTCCTTTGGGATGCGAGTACAAACCGCCCTTCGGATCGTTTACAACGTCGATCTCCAGGGCGCGAAGTCCCCTATCGAGTTGCTGTTCTATCGGAAGATGACGGTATTCCAGACCGTCAATCCGGTTGCCCACCCTCTGGTGAAGAAGGGACAAAAGAGATGAAGCTATTCCGGTGTGATAACTATTATGGCTGCCGAGCACCTGCACTTGATTCATGCGGACTTCGTCAATGGATTGGCCGCAGACCAAGGCCACAAGTAGCGTCGAGAAGAACGCAGCCCGAAGAGCAATTTGCATATCTATCCAGTTAAAAATATAGCTTCAAAGCAAGCTGGATTTGGCGTGGCGGATAACTTGCCGTAAATTGCCCGAAACCACCGGAGTTAATGCTGGTCCCGAAACCGCCACTGGGGGTGAAGTTTGTTTTGTTCAGAAGGTTGAAGGCCTCTGCCCGGAATTGCAGGTAGCGCGACTCCGACCAAAGATTAAAGTTTTTGTGTAGGCCGAAATCAAGCTCGTAAAATCCATAACCACGGGCAATGTTTCTTCCGGCATTGCCGAAAGGCTGCGTAAAATTCGGCGCGCTGAACGCCGCAGGATTCAGGTAATTCGTGCGGCTGCCGTTAGGTGTCAGAATCGGCTGCCCAGTCAAGTTAGGCCGGTAAGAGACAAGCGTGCTCACTTGGCCTTGTGTGGGCGGATTATAGGTGATATTAAGCGGCAGGCCCGAGGTGGCGGTGTTAATCAGATCGATGCTCCATCCACCCGCAATCAAGTTCAAAGCCTCGTTCTTCGCATCGAACCGGCGCCCCTTTCCATAAGGGATGTCGTAAAGAAGCGACAGCGTGTCGTTGAAAGGCTGATCGTAGCTCGAGATGGCTCTATTGCCGGGAATGTCGTACAAGTTGACTCGCGAATTATCGCCATCGTAGTTTTCCAGGTGGCCTGGTGCATTGTCAATCGCCTTCGACCACGTAAAAGAATTGAGGAAATAAAAGCCCGAGGTGTAGCGTTTTTCAACCTTTAATTGAAGCGCGTTATAGCTGCCGAAGCCATTGCTGAACGCTTCCTCAATGGTGGTAAATCCAGCAATAGGGCGGCGCGCATTCACTGACAGGCTTTGGCCCGGCCGGTTGGGTAAAGCTTGATTGGCATCGGCCAGGATGGTGACGCCGACCGTGTGATTGCCGACATATGCGAGATCGACCAGCCAGTTTTGCGCCAGCCGCTGCTGGATATCGAAGAACCAGCTTTGAACATAACCGGTGCGATTACTGCCTGGAATATAGCGAACCTGGGTAATCGCGGGGCTGAAACTGGACGGCGCCGCAAAATTATTCGGGAAACCCAAAGAAGTGGGGCGGAAGCAACTGCTGGAGCTGGTCGCCACGGAGGAACAGATGTTTGTGGCTACTCCCGCGGGCTGTTGATCGACAAAGGCATCGACGATGTTGGGACCGTTGAATGCCAGAAGATTTTCACCGCCGAGGCGATTGAAATGAACGTAGTTGATTGCATAACTGCCGCGAATGACAGTAGATGGGGTGGCCTGGAACGCGAGGCCGACGCGCGGTGCCCAATTGTTGGGATTAGGATGCACCAGCGCGCGATTGTAAAGACTCCCACTGCTTGCAAATATTAAACTTTGACTTACTGGATCGAAGTTGGCGAGTTTATTATCGCGTTCCCACTGAGGCGTAGCAAACTCATATCGAACGCCCAAATTGAGGGTTAACCGATCGTTCAACTTATAGTCATCCTGCAGATAACCAAAGTACATGCGCTGCCGCAGGTGGGCTACGGGATTATTGTCGAGCTCATAACGGCTACGAGCGCCGAAGAAAAGATCGGCAATACTGTAGGCCCGTTGCTGCGAACTACCGAGACTATTCAACGAAGCGCGATTTGTGAAGTAAGCTGGGTTGCTGAAATAACCGGAGTAGTTATCGGCCCCATATTGGGGATGAAAGTCGCTGACGGCGGTATCGATTAGCTGATATTCAAAACCCATCTTCAAGCTGTGGCGGCCTAGAATTTTTGTGAAGTTAACCTTTGGATCGATCACTAGCGGATTTTGGAACTGCGGATTGCTTCCCTGACGGCCCAATTGGGAAAGTCCGCCCGCCATATTCAAGGTATAAAGCCCACCCGCAAGGGATGAATCTGTCGGCAGATTGGGCACGGAAAAGCCATCGATGGGGGTGCCAAGAGCCACTGGATTCTTCCCGCCTTCCGTGTAGTTCGCGCCTACCCGCGCTTCGAGAATAGAAGTGGGACTGATAGTCCAAGTAACCCCAGGAACGCCTTGTTTATTTCTGATAAATACATTTCCATTCGAGTTGCCGCCCGCTGGGCCGGGAATCGAAGGCGGGCTGAAGATAGCTGTTTCGCTCTGGCTATAGCGGACAAAGAATGATACGCGCTGATTAACGTAGTAGTCGAAACGGCCATCCCCCTTGTCTGTATTGGTGGTGTCGGCCGGAGCAGACTCGTAGTTGTTGGACGTACCTGGCAAATTGGGATCGGGAAGCGCCGATAGAATCGCCTGTGAAAAAGGAATAATCGCGGATTGCGGTATTACGCCGTTCGGATAAACAGCGCCTGTAATAGGGTTTTGAATCGTCGGATTCTGACTGCGGCTGAAGTACCCGCTCAGGTCTCCCATCTTTGCCGCTGCCGTGGGAACAGTGGCAAACAATGGTTGATGGTACACGCGGCGAAAGCCCTCATAGTCCACAAAGAAAAACATTTTGTTTTTCACCACGGGTCCGCCGAAGGTAGCGCCGAACTGATTCTGATTAAAGGGAAGTTTGCCGCCGGTGGGGGGTCGGAAGAACCCGGTGGCATTTAAGGAGGTATTACGGAAGAACTCCCAAAGGTCTCCGTGAAATTGGTTCGTACCGCTCTTAATCGTAGCGTTTATTACCGCACCGGGCGCGCGGCCATATTCGGCGCTGTAATTGTCGGTTTCGACTTTAAATTGGGCAAGGGCATCCGGGCTCGGTTGAATCACCTCATTAGAAAAGCCTTGGTTACTGGTGCCGTAAGCGTTGTTATCGATCCCGTCCAGTAAGTAATTGCTATATTCACTGCGGAGACCATTCACATTAAACGATCCTTCACGACTGTTATCGGTCTGGTTTTCGAGCGGCGATAAGGCAACGCCCGGAACGAGCAAAGTCAAATCGGAATAGTTGCGGCCGTTTAAAGGTAGCCCGACAATTTGCCTGGAGTTGATTACTTGTCCACGGGAACTGGAATCCGCTTCTAATAGCTTCGCCGCGTCGGTGACGGTAATATTTTGCGATGTTTGGCCAACTTGCAATGTGAGATCGACACGCTGACGTGCATTCACTTGCAGATCGAAATTGGAAGCCATAGCTGTGTCAAATCCAGACGCTTCCACACGCACACGGTATGTGCCCAGCCGCTCATTTACGAATTGATAGTTACCGTTGCCGTCCGTGCTTGTTTTGGAATCCACACCTGTGTTGACGTTCTCCAAATTGACGGCTGCATTGGGAACGACTCCGCCGGTAGAATCGTGAATTGTCCCCAGCACGGTAGCCGATTCGAATTGGCCAAAAAGCGAGTTAGCGTAGAAAAAGGCAAGGACACACGCAAATGCTCCCTGCTTAGAAAATCGATTGATCTGCATTGAAAAGAAACCCTGGTAAGAAGAAGTTTCTTTATCCTATGCAGGCTAATGTTTCTAGATAATGGATAAGAGATTACAAAACTGTGACTTCATCGCGAACGAAGCGAAAGCCTACTGTTATTCAGATGCCTTCAAATTTTGCGCCATATTTTCATGCGCCGCATCACTATCCTTCATTTTCTGGACCAGCTCTTTCAGTTGCGTGTTGTTTGTGTTTTCCAACTCTTTCTGTTCGTCTTGCATATCTTCGCTATTAATGTCTTTCGCGCTTTTAATATAAGCCTTGTCGAAAGCGGTGCCGCTCAGGTTTTTCAGCTTCATCATCACGGCCTTATCGTCGGCTTCCATTCCCTTGGCCAAAGGAGTGTTATGCGCAGTAGCGAAACTTTTGAGCTGCGGATCGAGCTGTTCGTGATCATCGACTAATTTCTGAGCGTACTTTTTTACGTCCTCGCTGGAAGCCTTCTGCGTAGCAAGTTTTGCGCTAGCGAGTTCAAAGTTTCCGCCTTGCGCCGCTTCCATCAGGAATTTTTTATCCATTGAATTTAATGAACCCGAGCTTTGCGCGCTCGCAACACTACAAGTGCCGAACGCGGCACAAGCAAGTGACAATACAAACCGATTTGCAATCATGATAAATAAACTTTCCTTTTGTCTGTTTTCACAGTTATTTCTATCTACTTAGACGATCTTAAGTTGATAAAAATACCTGGTAAAGTTCCGAAATGTGTAACGGGGTAACGCTACTTATCGACGTTAGGCGCAGTTTGCCTTCTTATGCGAAGCTCGGCGGTGAGTTGACGGTGGCACTTTAGGCAAAGCGTTTGCATATTCGAGAGGTCGCATTCGCCGCCGCCTTCGCTTACTGGTTGAATATGATCCGCATCCCACAAACTTTTGCGACGCCCATTATTCCATTGGGTAAGCGCCTTAAGTCGGGCCGTACCGCGAAGGCGCTTGATATGGCGCATCTCCGCCAGGCAATCGATTTGGCAAAGAGCGCAAATGCCACGGTCGCGTTCCAATACTTTTTCGCGTAAATAGCCGGGATTGCTGCGCAGCTTCCACTCCTCCACGCACCACAAAGAACAAAACGTAAAGCGACCGGCTGGAACTTCTAGATGGCACCAACGGCAGAGCGCACGCTCATTCGCAGTTTTGGGTAGCTTTGAGCGGTCGACCCAGCCGCCCGGCATCGCTCGTTGCGTGCTCATTCCAACAGAATACGAAAAGAATGCTTTATTGTTCTACAGCAACCTGTGTAAAGTTCCTATAAACTGTGGCAAACTAGACAGCGGTTCACTCTATGAAACTATTTCTCTCTACTTTTCTTTTCTGCGCATGTGCTTTCACGCTGCAGGCGGCAGACGCAAATAAGGCACCGATTAACAAAATGGAAAATATGGCACTCTCGGGAATCGAGCGGGAGTGGGTATCGTTAGCCGAAGCGATGCCGGCCGATAAATTCAATTTCGCTCCCACAAAGGGATCATTTGAAAACGTTCGGACATTCCAGCAGCAGGTGGGGCATGTAGGCGCGGTGCTTTATATAGTTTCCTCCGGCATCTTAGAAGAAAAAGCGCCAGCCGAGGCCGGGAAAGGCGAGAATGGGCCCTCGAGCTTAAAGACTAAAGAAGACTATGTGAAGTATATGAAAGATGCTTTCGTCTATGCGCACAAAGCAATGGATTCACTAACGGATGACAGTTTCACCGCGATGGTGCCAAGCCCCTTTGGCGGGAAGAGTAAAATGCCTCGGGGTTCGCTGGCGGAATTAGCGGTGGCGCATAGTTTCGATCATTACGGCCAATCGGTAGTCTACGCGCGCATGAACGACATTATTCCGCCCGCTAGCCGGAAGTAGATCGCACTGAAGCTGAAGTAAGGGATTGCAGCGTGAGGCGACGACAACGAATCGTTTATGTTTTGTTGTTCATATTGGCGTCAGCCTCGCGTATCAGCTTGCGGGTTCTGTTCTCCCGATAACGAGCTCCGGGCACTTCGATCAAATTTGGTGACCGGCTGGACTCAATCAATGAGGCCGATCATACGGGACTTGTCTAGTGGCTGACGCTTATGGTGCTGAAAGTTGCGTCAGTTGATCCACGCCCGCCGGTTTGAAGTTTATCTCAACGTTCAATGGTCTTTCGTGGCCGCGAGCCGTTACGTTTTCGACACCAATCACTTGACCGTCGCGAATAAACAGAGCATGGTCGAAATTGTTTACGGTGGGACAGACGTGGCGCGCAAGCAAGTAAATGGAATCTCCGATATTAGGGGCTTCGCTGCACTCTACTGGCAGGTGCTCCTCGCTTGGCTTCGATGGCGTCCATTCAGGATGACCGACCACAACGCACGTAGGGACGCCCGCGTCGGCTGACACGCTTTTATGCCCCGCATCGCAAGTAAAAATAGCCGAAGACGGATGGCTGACGATGGTGGACAAAACAAGCGCGGCGGGTACATAGCCGTACTCAGCAGGCAATTGCTTTAGGCTGGTCGCATCATTGAAGACGACAGTACCTGGGGAGACGCTGTGCTGAAAGCGCCTGCCTTTGAATCCGTGATAAGTCAAGGCAAACGGAAACGCGGGAGTACCCGACGTGATGACCTCGCCGATGTCTAAGCCGGATGCTTCCAAAGCGTCGACGATTTTCATCAGCCGGTCATAACCTTCATGGGCAGGGCGTTCCCGTTCATGCAACTTATAGGCAGACATGTGGCCGTCATAATAGTGCAATCCGCGAAAATGACTGCCGGCTTGCTGGGCAATTTGCTCGATATCCTGCACGCGGTCCTGCATAATGCCTGTTCGATTCATGCCGGGGTTGATGTCGATGAAGATGTCAATACCGGCGTTCGTCCAGAACGAGGCTTGATCTGGGTTCTCTGCTAAAACCGAAATACGAGCGGCGGGATGAAGGCGTGCGACTTCGATGACGCGCTGTGCATTTGCGCCCATCACCGGCAGAGCCAGCAGGACATCCATAGCGCCTGCCTCGCAAGCGGCCAGCATCTCCAAGCTGGTGGAGGCTTTCACCCTGGTGACGCCGTAGTAGGTCAGCCGCTGTAGAACCGCTCTCAATTTAGACGTCTTGACATGCGGCCGCCAGCGGTTTTCGTCGTTGCCCAAAATACGCAGCGTGGTCTGGATATTCGCATCCACCAAGTCGGGATAAATGAGCAAAGCCGGCGTCAGTATATGGCTTGTATCCTCAATTGCGTACGCCTCCAGCGGGATCAGCATCAACGCCATTGTGTCAAATCGTAATTTCAGATGAACAGATAAGGCGAAGTGTTAGGTTTACGCTGGAGTTGTCATCCAACAACTGAGTTCATGAGTTTTTTAGACAACCTTGAGAATTCGCTGAAAAGTCTGGAATCGCGCGAAGAACGGGATCCAGGCGAGCAGCAGCGCAAAGAAGATGAACGATCACGAGCGCGCGCAGCAGCACCGTGGGCGGAGAAGTTGAAGACTTCGGAGTACACGCAGCGATTGTTCGAGCAAGCAGCGATAGCCGGTCACCGGATTCGCACAAAGATCTACATGGCCTGGATCGATTCGACGCTGCGCCTGGAGGCGAAAGGTCGTGGGCTGGAGCTGCGGCCGACACCGGAAGGCATCAAAGCGTCGATGATCGAACCCGATGGCGCTACCGTCAGTGCACCACTCGATTTAAATAGTAAACCGGAAGAGTTACTAGAAAAATGGCTTTCCTCCGCAACATCAAACAAAGCAGAAACTACCAATGAATAACCCAACTGACACACAGATATTCACCTCAGCCTCAGCTATCGGCCTAGTAGCTGGGATGCGAACGTTTGCCGCCCCGGCCATTGTCGGCCAAATTGCCAGAAGGGGTAGTCTGGACATCCAGCCCGCATTCTTAAGGAACATCGGCCACGGTACGATTTCTACGGTCATGAGCATCCTGTCGGTGGGAGAGCTAATTGCCGATAAGCTGCCGGGCACCCCCAATCGGACAAAGGCGTTCCCATTGATAGGCCGAATCCTGTCGGGTTCGTTCTGCGGGGCAGTGCTATGCGCATCGAAGAAGAAATCTCCTATTGTGGGAGCTTTAGCAGGTGCTTTCGGAGCGACAGGAGGAACGTTCGCCACATACCAATTGCGCAAAATGGTCACTGGATCTTTGGGATGGCCTGACCCGGCCGTAGCGATTATAGAAGATGCATTTGCGGTAGGCCTTGGTGTTCTTATGGCAAAAAACATCGCCTAGATAATCTTTTTTATCTGAACAGTCGGAACAAGAGGGCGCCGTAAGGAAGTTGCCGCGCCCCAAGCTCCTGATTATTCCGGTTTTCTCTTGCGAGGTCGTGGGGGTCGTGCGCCTGCCGGGGCACGTTTTCGGGCCACGGTCTTTTTCAGCTTGGGAGGCGGAGGATTAGGCTCAAAGATCGTCGGCTGACCTTCCACAATCGGTTGCGGTTCGTACTCTTCCTCTTCGGCAACCGGCTCAGGTGGTCTTTCCGGCAAGGCGGGCGGATAAAATTCAGCCCCTAGATGCACAACTAATCCGCGGTCCTCATCTGGGTCAGTGCGCACAACTGTTTTATCTTGCGCATAGTTCAAGAATTCGGAGAACTGCTGAAACCCATACTTTGTAAGGCTGAATTCTGGATTTTCTTCGCACACCCATTGCTCCAGCTCGTCCGCGCCGGCACCATTCTCCAACTCCATGCGATGGGTTTCCAATACGTCTCGCAGCAAAGGCAGCGCTTCCTCCGGCTTCGGAACAGTCTTTTCATGTACATGACCGCCGCGCCGCTCGATGATGTAACGACCGCCGGAACCGGTCACATTAATGAACTCGGCCTTTTTCAGGCGATCGACGAAATCGGAAAAGCTTCCCGCTCCGTAAGCTCGTTCGCTGAAAGCAGCATCGAGCTGCAGCATCGTACTTTTCAGCAGTCCAAGCTGCGGCTGCACTGCGCGGCGCTCTAGTACCTGCAGAGCGCGCTCCACCAATGGGAACGCCTGCCCTAGATCGAGTGGGGCGGGACGCGGTCCTCGCTCCCGCTGATCGCGTTTCTCGCCTTCGCGCTTGTCCTTGCGTTCGGGGCGATCGCCACGCTCGAAACGGTCCCGATCGCGGCGATCCGGCATCGGAGTGGCAACAATGCGTTCGCCGTCTTCCAGCAACGATTCGTAGCTGACGAACTCATGGCAGTTCTGCTGAAGAATAGTGCTGGTAAATGCTTTGCCGCCTATAACGAAAACAGTCTTGCCATATTCTTTTAACTTATTGACAAGCGGAATGAAATCGCTGTCACCGCTGACGATGGCAAAAGCATTCACGTGTGCATGGGTAAAAGCCATCTCCAGCGCATCCAAGGCGAGATTAATGTCTGCGCCATTTTTATCGCCGCGTGGCGAAGGGATACGCTGCACCATCTGCACCGCATTCTCCGCCATTTGTCGGGTTGCACCCTCTTGGCGCCCCCAGTTGGCATAAGCGAACTTTGCCACAATATCGCCGCGCTCCTTCAACGCGCTCAGCGCTACCGACACGTCGAATTCACGCCGCAGGGTGGATTTTACGCCAATTTCGATATTGTCGTAGTCGACGAACACAGCTATGTTCGGTCTGTCTTGCATTACTTTCCTTTTCTGTTCGTCACGCTCAAATTCAAATCTTCGAAGAGATGCTTGCGCAAGACGGTTACTTTCTCTTGAGTTATGGCTCAAGCTATTTGTTTTACTGAAGCGCGAATGAACTCCACGATGCCCTCAAGCGAAGCGCCAGGTTGGAAAACTTGGGCCACCCCTGCTTGCTTCAGGTTCGCGGCATCGTGGTCAGGAATAATTCCGCCAACAACAACCAGCACATCGGACATTTCGTTTTCGCGCAGCAGCTCCATGATTCGAGGCACAATGGCATTATGCGCGCCGGACAAAATAGACAGGCCAATTACCTGAACATCTTCTTGCAAGGCGGCATTAACAATCATTTCCGGTGTTTGCCGGAGACCGGTGTAGATGACTTCCATTCCGGCATCGCGAAGCGCTCGGGCAATCACCTTAGCGCCGCGATCGTGTCCGTCGAGGCCAGGTTTGGCAACGAGCACACGAATAGGAAGGCTCATACTAACACTGTCCAAATTATAAAACGAGGAGTTATCGATGAGTGAAGTTTTCAACGAACCGCGCTTGGCGCTCAATAGAATTTACACCCGCGCGGGCGACAAAGGACAGACCGGATTAGCCGGTGGCCAACGGATCTCTAAAGATGATCTGCGCATCGAGAGCTATGGAACGGTGGACGAATTGAACGCGTTTATAGGCGTAGCGCGCACTACTACCGTGGAGCTAGGGAAAGGGAATGACCGGCTGACCAAGTTTGCCGCTATCTTAAAGCGCGTCCAACATGAACTGTTCAATCTCGGATCTATTTTGGCAACATTGCCCGGCGATGTTCATCCGAAACAGCCGCGTACGACCAACGCCGATATCGAACAGCTGGAACGGGAAATCGACCAGGCGAATGAGGAGCTTCAGCGGTTACGGTCATTTGTCTTGCCGGGCGGATGCCGGTTAGATGCGGAACTTCACGTTTGCCGGACGGTTTGCCGGCGAGCTGAACGGTTATTGGTTTCGCTCGCCCGGAAAGAAGAAGTGCCGACAGAAGCGATACAGTATCTGAACAGGCTAAGCGATGCATTGTTTGTTTGGAGCCGCTGGGCAAATCATCTGCTTGGCACGCCGGAAACACTTTGGGAGCCGAATGCCTCCGCTAGCGGGGGCGCTGCTTAACCGCCACTTCACCTTGAGAACAGACTGCCTAAAGCCTTCTTTGCTTCGGGCACCGTAAGCGCAAATATCGATATATTCGCCACCGCACCCGCAATGCAGTAAGCACACCACTTCTTCTCCTTGACTGGCATTTGATAAAAGAACCATCCCGCGGCCGCTGCCTCCACGGCAGCCTTGGCAGCGGCAACTAGCGGGACAATGGGCATCGGGCCGGCGCGATCTTCGCCGCCAAACGCCGCCAGCGGAATATTTACCCCTAACGCTGCCAGGCTAAGAGTTCCATCCGGCGCGCCAAGCGAGTAGGCGGTATCCGATGAATTTACTTGGTCGGAATCGAAGCTGTTGAGGGGAGGATCGGGCAAATGGCTAACAATCCCTGTTTGCAAAAGAGTCACTGCCGCCATGCTAGCCATCCCGAAAAGAGAGCATCCGATAATCGCACGCCTCCGCCATAGGTCGGCAGAGCTGCCTTTCTGCAATTCTTCGCGGAGCTGTTGAGGCTTTCCAGTTAGGTTGTGAATGGCGCTCATTGGTATGCTTTGTTTCCTGTGGAGCCGTTCTCATTTTATAGTTACTGGGCAGCCGAAATGGAACGTGCTCACCTTGCCGCTCGACTTGGTATCGTTTTAGCACGTGAATCTGCAACTCGGTGGATTACTGCGGCTGATGGTTGGCGTTTTGCTCGGGTGCTGCGCCACAATGCCTGGATCTTGCGCATGGGTGGTCGCGCGAAGCTCCCATTTCGATGTCTATTCAGAAGCGGGGCCGGAACGCGCTCAGTCCGCCCTGATCTGGTTCGAGGAGTTGAAAACGATCTTCGAGAAAAACGGCGTGGTTACAGACGGTATTCGACCGCAAAACAGTCGGCCCGTGCAGGTGATTGGTTTCCGTTCCGCAAAAGAATACAATGCCTTTCGGACCCGCATGACGGCCGACGCGTACTATGTTGGCGCCGAAGGTAAAGACTACATCGTGATGCCCGCCCTAGAACCTCGGGAGTTTGGCGTAGCGGCTCATGAATATGCCCATTTTCTCCTTCATTCCCGCGGTCTTCGAGTACCGGCATGGATCGATGAGGGTCTAGCCGAGGTGTTCGCTACTGTTCGAATCACTAATCGAAAACGCGAACTCGGCGGCCCGTCACCCATGCGTCTGGAAACATTGCGACGCCGCGCCTGGGTTCCACTTCCGGAGTTGTTCGACCCAAAGTCAAGTTCTGTGTTACGTCAAACGCGAGAAGGGTCGGCCATTTTTTATGCGGAAAGCTGGGCCGTAACCGATCTCCTAACGTTTTCTCCGATATATGCGCCGCAGTTCCACCACTTTATCGGAGCATTGAATGCCGGACTGTCTCCGTCGCAGGCATTTGCCGCCGTTTACGGTAAGACAATAGAGGCTGTTTTGGGCGATCTACGAATGTGGGTTCGCGATGGCATGTCCCAACGAAAGAGGCTGCCGTCGAGCGCTCCAGGCAGGTTCGACGTAAAAGAAAATGAACTTTCGGAATTCCAATCGAGCATGCTGTTAGCGGACTTGTTGTTTGTGCAAGGAGACTGGAACCGGGCGGAGGAGGGTTACCACCGTCTTCTTCAGAAAGTACCGAACAATCCAGAGATTCTGGCGGCGTTAGGAACGATTGCCTTTCGTCGGGGGGAATCGCGGAATGCGATCGAATGGTGGGGCAAGGCGATCGACGAAGGCGAATCCGAAGCTTGGGTATGCTTCCGATATGCGGTTTTGGCCGATGCGGCTGGGCTTCCCCCAAACGAGATTAAGCGTGCTCTAGAGCGCGCCGTTGCATCGAAGCCGGGATTCGACGATGCACGCTACCAGCTAGCGATTCTTGAGAGTAACTCCGGAGAATACGACAATGCCGTCGCGCAATTGCGGCGGATGACAAAACCATCGCCTCAGCGGGCCTATGGGTACTGGAGCACGATGGCGTATGCACTTACGGAGTTAGATAAACGAAAAGAAGCAGAAGACGCGGCGCGGCAAGCGTTAAAGTATGCTGCTACGGATGAGAATCGGGCGAAGGCAACAGCAATGCTGCAAATAGCCAGAACTGACTTGCGGGTGCAATACTCGCGCGACGCAAGCGGACACTTGCAGCTTGTCACCACGCGTGCTCCGCACGACGACACTGACTGGAATCCCTTTGTGGAATCCGGAGATGACATTCGGCAAGAAAATGGTCAACTTCGCGGCGTGCAGTGCCATGACGGTAAGCTGACTGGGCTTGTAGTGACAACGAAGAATGGCTCGCTTACGCTGCTGGTTCCCGATCCGTCCCATGTGCTTATGCAAAACAGTCCTGCCGAATTCACTTGCGGTTCACAAACGCCGGCGTCTGTCAGAGTCGACTACGCGCAGTCTACGCAAAAATCCGTCGGCATCTTGCGCCGGATGGAATTTCATTAAAACGGAATCATGGATTCGAGACAAATAGCGAATACGAAAGCCGATGACCATTGGGCGGCGCTCCTAGCTAGCTTTTTGGGCTGGACGCTAGATGCCTTCGACTTTTTTCTTGTCGCGTTTTGCCTAACAGCAATCGCCAAAGAATTTCACAAGTCCGACGCGGCCATCGCGCTTTCTATTACGTTGACACTGGCGTTCCGGCCGGTGGGCGCATTTCTGTTCGGTTTAATGGCGGATCGGTACGGGCGGCGGTTGCCCTTGATGATCGATCTCGTGTTTTACTCGATTGTCGAAGTTGCCACCGGATTTGCCCCTAACTTCACAACGTTCCTTGTTTTGCGCGCCTTATTTGGAATCGGCATGGGAGGTGAATGGGGCGTAGGCGCATCGCTCGCCATGGAGAAAGTACCGGTAAAATGGCGCGGTATTCTATCGGGACTGCTGCAGCAAGGCTATGCGCTCGGCAACTTATTGGCGGCGCTCTGTTACTTGTTTCTCTTTCAGCGGTGGGGTTGGCGTCCGATGTTCTTCTTGGGCGGCCTTCCGGCGTTGCTAGCGCTGTTTGTGCGTTTCCGCGTCAAGGAATCGGAGGTCTGGGAAAAGTCGAAGCAGGAAAGCTGGAGCCAACTAGGCGGCTCGCTTACTAAGCACTGGAAGCTATTTATCTATATGGCTTTGTTGATGACCGGAATGAATCTGGCTTCTCATGGCACACAGGATATGTACCCGACGTTTCTGCAACGCTTCTGGAAACTCGGGCCGGTGGAGCGTTCGGTTGTCTCCGCCATCTCGATGGTGGGCGCCATTATAGGTGGAACCATGGTGGGCTTTATCTCCGATCGTATTGGACGTAAAAAAGCGATCGCCATCTCTCTGCTGATCGCCATCGCGGTGACGCCTCTTTGGGCCTATGCTCCGCAACTAGTTTTATTGGTGGTAGGCGCATTTTTGATGCAATTTTTTGTACAAGGCGCCTGGGGTGTGATTCCCGCTCATTTAAGCGAACTCTCGCCAAATGAAATCCGCGGTTTCATGCCGGGATTTGCTTATCAATGTGGTGTTTTGCTGGCCGGCTCGGTAGGTTACTTAGAAGCTGTTTTCGCCGAACACGTCAGCTACGCCACAGCCATGGCCCTGACAGCTAGCAGTGTATTCGCCGGAGCGGCCTTGATTGCGGCATTGGGGCCCGAAAACAAGGGAGTGGACTTTCGGAATGTACCATAACAACAAAGCTAATCGATGCCGAAGAGCCTTTTCCTTTTTCTCCTCTCCATAGCGCCGGCCGTTGCCCAGGCGCCGGTCCAATATGAGCTGCAATTCCCCCGTGCCGTTCATCATGAGGCCGAAGTAAGGGCGACGTTCTCGGGAGTGCAGCAGCCAGTTTTAGAAGTAGTCATGAGTCGGTCCTCACCCGGCCGCTATGCGCTTCATGAGTTTGCCAAGAATGTTTATTCCGTTCGTGCTTCCGACCAGCAGGGCCACTCGCTCCCTACGGAGCGGGTCAGCCCCTCGCAATGGAATGTTTCCGGCCATCACGGAATCGTTGTCGTCGAGTACACGCTTTATGGCGACCGGGGCGATGGGACTTACGATCAGATCGATCAGACTCATGCACATCTGAATATGCCCGCTACCTTGATGTGGGCTCATGGCTTCGAGCAGTCGCCGGTTTCGGTTCGATTTGTTATTCCGCCAAAGAGCAACTGGAAAGTAGCGACCGAGCTCGAGTCCGAAGCCGACGGCACTTGGGCCGCACCGAATTTAGACATGTTGATGGATGGTCCGGTTGAGATCAGCGATCACGAAATGCGCGAATGGACGGTGGAAGGCAGGCAGTTCCGCCTCTCGCTTCATCATCGCGGCACCAGTGAAGAGGCGAAACATTACGCAGATATGTGCAAGGCGATCGTTTTAGAGGAGGAAGGTATTTTCGGAGCGTTTCCACAGTATGACGGCGGCACATATACCTTCCTGGCCGATTACCTGCCCTATGTTTCCGGCGATGGAATGGAGCACCGCGATTCGACGGTGATGACCAGTACGCACGATTTGCAAGACTCCGCCGACCAGTTGATCGGAACGGCGGCGCATGAATTCTTTCACTCCTGGAATGTGCGGCGTATCCGGCCGAAATCCCTGCAGCCCTTCGATTTCGAACACGCCAATATGTCCGGTGAGCTTTGGTTTGCCGAGGGCTTCACTAATTATTACGGGCCGCTTACCTTGAAGCGCGCCGGTGTCACCGATCTCCATAAGTTTGCCGACACGATGGGAAACGCGGTCAGCAATGTGTTGACTCTGCCCGGACGCGATGTGCATAACGTCGTTGGCATGAGCAGGCAGGCGCCGTTCGTAGACGCGGCGGTATCTATCGACCCGACAAACTTTGCCAATACGTTCATTTCTTATTACACCTATGGCGAGGCTCTAGCTCTCGGAATCGACCTATCCATTCGTACACGCTTTCCCGGTAAAACGCTGGACGATTGGATGAGGACGATGTGGCGTGAGCACCCGGATATCAATAAGCCGTACGATCTTGCAGATCTGCAGCACACGCTTGCCGAAACCGTCGGCAACAAAGAATTTGCCGATGACGTATTTCGACGTTATGTTTACGGCACCGAACCGATGGATTACGGAACGCTGCTTGCTCACGCGGGTCTTTCCCTCTGCCGTAAAGACCCGGAAAAGGTCTGGTTGGGCACAAGCGGCAAAGAATCCTTAAAGTTTTCCGACAAGGGCGTGGAAATCGCCAATGCCACGCTCCGAAACTCTCCTTTGTATAATGCCGGCCTCGACCGAGGCGACCGGATCATTAAATGGGAGGACGAGACGATTACTACCCAGGCCGCGCTCGATGATTTATTAAGCAAACATAAACCCGGCGATCATGTAAATTTGCAGGCGGAAACAAGGGAAGGTGAAAAGAAGGTCACGCTTGCACTGACACAATCGCCGGAGTTAAAGATCGTCACGTTCGAAGAAGCGGGGATGTCGGTCACTCCTGAAATTGCGCGATTCCGCAAAGCGTGGCTCAGTTCGAAAGCAATCCATGCTCTTCCCGAGATAAAAAATCGGGGAGACGATTAATCTCCATAAGGCGGTTAAACAATGATTCCTAATTGCCAAAGCACGAAGCCTGCTGCTTGCTTGAGGTAAAACCAGTGGCGTTGGACGGCCGTTAGGGATCCGCTTGCTCGGCGAGGTGAACCATATACTTTGAAATTCTGTGATTGCAATAGGCGTTTCACCCGATAGATGTGATATCCGTCGCTGACGACAATACAGGAATGCATATTTTTGGTATGCATGATTTCTGCAGCCGCGTTCAGGCTTTGTGCCGTCGTCGCGCCATCCGGTTCTACTAAGATCGCCTCAGAAGGGACATCATGGCGGGAAAGGTAAGCGCGTCCCACTTCGCCTTCGGTATGAATGGGATCACCGCCCGCCCCACCGGTTGTCAGGATATGAGAAGCATAGCCCCTCCGGTAGAGCATGAGAGCGTGATCGAGCCGAAGTTTCAAAACGGGAGATGGACGCCCGTTATATTCAGCGGCTCCGAGAACGATAATGACGTCGGCGCGCTCAGCTTCCTCTACTATCGATTGCCCCTCGATCTGCTTTGCGACATAGAATAGGTAAGTTAGGAATATAATCGACAGCAAGGCACATGCGCCTGCGATAAAGCTCCTCATGAAACTGAATTTAACGCCGGGATTTTAGACCGACTTGCACTTTAGTCTACGCTGACAGAGTAGATGAGGGTTATTTTATAGCGTACGTGAAATTGCCGCGGAGCTTAGGCGCTCGCCACTCATGCAATTGACAAGCGCAAAAAATCCCCGCCTGCAAACAATCAGGCGGGCAGCGGCACTCGGTCGGCCCACCGAGCAAGGCTTGGTTGTTATCGAAGGTCCGCACTTAATTCAGGAAGCTTTGGACAGCTTTTGGGAGATCGATGAGATTTTTATCTCATCCGAAGCACGGGAACGTTACGTAGCTTTATTGGGAAGCGTGAAAGCTCGCATTACGGAGTTGTCACGGCGGGCGATTGTTTCTACGGCCTCTACACAAAATTCACAGGAAGTTCTGGCGTTGGTACGCCCGCGGAAATGGCATTGGGACGATGTGCTTGCAGCCAAGCCCCGCTTATTGGCTCTCGATGGTGTGCAAGATCCCGGCAACGCGGGGACCATGGTCCGGTCAGCCGAAGCATTTGCCGCCTCAGGTGTGGTGTTTTTAAACGGGACTGTGCGCTCTTCTAATGGAAAATTCCTTCGCGCTTCGGCAGGCTCGATTTTTCGGGTCCCCTTTTTGGAGGATGTGACGGCCGTTGAGTTTGCGAACGCTTGCCGGTTAAGGGATATACCCATATTTGCGCTGATGCCTGATCGCAAGACGCCTGCCTCGAATTTAATTCCATCGGAAACCTATGCGTTAGTGGTGGGAAACGAAGGAATGGGGGTATCGGATGAACTTCTCGCCACGGCAAGGCCGGTCACCATTCCGACACACAAAATCGAGTCATTAAATGCCGCCGTCGCTTGCTCTATCGCTTTATATGCGATGCAAAAGGACAGGCCATGAGTTTGTTCGATATCACGCCTCTAAAAGAAGATCAGCTCGAGAAAAAAGTGGCTGAACGTCCTTTGGCGGAAAGGATGAGGCCAAAAACCCTGGACGAATATTTAGGACAAGAACATATACTAGGCCCAGGAAAGCCGCTACGAATGCAGATAGAAAATGGTCATTTGGGCTCGCTTATTTTGTGGGGACCGCCCGGCTCGGGTAAAACGACTTTGGCTGCCCTAATGGCGGAAAAAAGTAAGGCCGAATTTATTCGATTTAGCGCTGTTTTGAGTGGAATCAAAGAAATCAAAGCAGTTATGGCCGATGCGGAGAAGGCCAAACGGTTGGGGCGGCAAACGATCTTATTCATCGATGAAATCCATCGCTTCAACAAAGCCCAGCAAGATGCTTTCCTTCCCTATGTAGAAAAAGGCGACGTAGTTCTGATAGGGGCCACTACGGAAAATCCCTCATTCGAGGTAGTCTCCGCGTTGTTGTCTCGAACCAAAGTATATGCACTGCGAGGCTTGGAGACGCAGGAAATTACTTTGCTTTTAAAACGAGCACTGAACGACACGGATCGAGGCTTAGGAAAATTCCTACTAAAGATTTCCGATGATTTGCTCGATGAAATAGCTACAGCCTCCGGCGGCGATGCCCGGTCTGCTTTAAATACTTTGGAACTGCTAGCGGAGACCGGGGAAAAAGGAGCGGTGGATCGAGAAACTGTAGGAGATGTATTACAGAAAAAAGTTTTGCTTTATGACAAATCTGGAGATGAGCATTTTAACCTGATTTCCGCACTACATAAGTCAGTACGCTCCAGTGACGCGGATGCGGCTCTTTACTGGTTGGCCCGCATGATGAAAGCGGGGGAAGATCGGCTTTACTTGGTGAGGCGATTAACAAGGATGGCAATTGAAGACATCGGGTTGTCGGACCCTCGGGCGGTGGAACAGGCGATTGCCTGCATGCAGACTGTCCATTTTCTCGGTATTCCGGAGGGAGATCAAGCATTGGCTCAGTTAACTATCTATTTAGCGCTTGCGCCTAAGTCAGACGCGGCTTACCGGGCCTTGAATAAAGTAAACGCGGTCATCGATTCCACCGTAGCCGAACCGGTGCCGTTGCAGCTTCGAAACGCTCCTACCGGCTTGATGAAGAGTATGGGATACGGAAAAGATTACAAACACGCTCATCAGGCGGCAGGCGCCATCACCGAGATGCAATGCCTGCCCGATTCCTTGACGAAAAGTCGGTTTTACGAGCCGACCGAGCGTGGCTACGAACAAAAGCTTCGCGAACGGCTTCAATGGATTGGCGAAAAACGAGAAGAAAAATTAAAAAAACGGAGTAATATCTAAAATGCGCGATGTTTTCTTTTATTGGGAAACCGGAGGGTAGTGGCATGGGAGAAAATCTATTGGTACTAGGTAAACGTCCGGAAATCTCCGATATCAGCACTTCGGATCGAAGACGGTCAAGCCGCTTTCCTATCGAACGCGAAGTTCGTTATAAGACGCTGAACCAGCGGACCGAAATCTTGAATGGAAATGGAAAAACCCTTAACATAAGCAGCTCGGGTGTTTTATTTACCGCCGATCACGATCTTCCTGTGGGTACCCGGCTAGAGGTTTCCATAAGCTGGCCTGCGCAGTTGAATGAGCGGTGTCTCCTCAATCTTGTTGCTCGCGGACGGGTGACTAGACATAATAAAGGCCAGCTTGCTTTGCAAATTCAACAATATGAATTCCGAACGCAAAGTCGTGTGCCGGGACCTGCTTCCCTTAGCTAATTACTGCGGCGAAATTCATCGGTGTGGATGGCGGTGCCTTTCTGCTTCCGGGAAGACGGTGCTTCTATTAAGCTAATATGTCGTTGTGCGAAGACGAATCGCTTTTGTCGCGGCCGCACTGAGTTTTCTGGTCCTTCTGGCCCTTGTTATCTGGCAGGGCTCCTTCCGCATCGCTTATTCGCCGTCTGATCGAGGCGAAGTAGTGGTTCTTTGGGCGGTGTCTACCGTCATCTTCTTGTTGACGGTCACCTTGGCATTCATGCTCTTCCGGTCGGGAGTAAAGCTCTACATCGACCGTCAGCAAAACCGCGAAGGCTCCCGAATACGATCGAAATTATTATTCGGAGCGTTAGCGCTAACCATCGCTCCGGCCCTTTTCTCCGTTCTTTTTAGTGTTTACGTGTTGAACCGAACTTTGGATAAGTGGTTTAGCAAGCCAGCCCGAAGTATTCAGGCAAACATTGCCGACCTGGAAAAATCGTACAAGCTGGAGGCGCAGCGTCGAACACAGCTGGAGGCAAATTGGATCGCACTGCTGCCGCAAACCCGTCGAGCGGCGCGGACTGGCGTTGCGGACATCGTATTTTTCCGGAGACTTTGCAGTAGTCGCTCGATTGCCCAATTGAAGCTGGTGCGGAACAACGCTGCGCCGCTGCTGCTTTATCATAAGTCGGAGCAGTCGACGGTAGAACTGCTTCATGCAAGAGCCGACATTCCCACCGGTTCCTTGAAAAGAAAGGGCTACCTCGCCATCACGTCGGAATTAGGCGTCGATTCGGCCCACATCGAAAGCGAGATAGCGCGCTTCATGAATGAGCAGGACCGGCAATTCGGCCGAAGACAGTATTATCGTGATACGTATTTTCTGCTGATCTGCCTGCTCACCCTTTTTATCTTGTTTTTTGCTACCTGGTCGGCGCACATACTGGCGCGGCAAATCAGTATCCCCATTTCTGCCTTGTTAGGAGCGGCGCAAGAGGTACGGCGCGGCAATCTCGCCTATCGCTTGCGCGTCAATGCGATCGATGAGATGGCTAGCCTAGTTCGTGCTTTTAACGAGATGACGAACGAGCTGGAGGGCAATGCCCGAGAATTAGAAGCCAGGCGGCGTTTTACCGAAGCAATTCTCCATAGCATTCCTACCGGTGTCATTTCTGTTTCGGCGGACGAGCGCATCGGACGCATTAACAGGGCGTTGGAGGGCATCTTTCCGCCCGATATCACCTCCTCCGCTCAGTATCTCGAGGATCTGTTCGCTCAAGACGATTTAGCGGAAATCCGCTATCTGCTGAAACGCGCCCGTCGGATCGGGACCGCTGCCTGCCAGCTTGAAATTCCGCGCGAAACCTCTGTTCTTCACCTGGCAGTCACGGTGGCGTCACTGGAAGAGCAGCAGGGCTTCGTTCTCGTTATTGAGGATACCAGCGATCTACTACGCGCGCAGAAAGCCGCGGCTTGGCAGGAAGTGGCCCGGCGCATCGCGCACGAGATCAAGAATCCGCTCACTCCGATTTCCCTTTGCGCTGATCGTATTGCGCGGCAGCTACGCTATGCGCCGCTCAGCGGGCAACAGCGTGAAATTTTTGAAGAGTGCGCGCAGATCATCCAGCAAGAAGTCCAAACTGTGAAAACCTTGGTGGATGAATTCTCCCAGTTCTCCCGTTTTCCCAGTGCGCAGCTCATGCCCGCGAATTTAAACGAGGTAGTGGAAGGAGCAATGTCTATCTTCGCGGGAAGGCTCGATAATACCTCGGTAACTGTGGAGCTCGATGAAACGATCCCCCCTCTGCTGCTCGATAAAGAACAGTTCAAACGCGTTATCGTCAACTTGATCGACAATGCGGCGGAGGCAATGCAGGAATCGCCCGTACGTCGTCTTCTGGTTAAAACAGTGCACGTTTCTCCGGACATTGTGAAGCTTTCTATCGCCGATACCGGCACCGGTATCTCTTCCGCCGATAAAGAGAAACTGTTTCTGCCCTATTTTTCGACCAAGAACCGAGGTACCGGGCTCGGATTAGCCATCGTCAGTCATATTATCAGGGATCACCGCGGTTTCGTGAAAGTGGAAGACAATCTCCCCTCCGGCGCGACGTTTGTGGTTGAGCTGAACACGTTTGCTGCATTCGACGCCGGCCTCATCGCCGGGAATGCCGCGCCGGAACCGGTTACTCTGAACCTATAGAACAATTATCGATGCCGGAGAAAGGACCGAAAGTTCTGATCGTCGACGATGAGGCAAGCATACGCCAATCGCTTTGTGGAGTGTTGAGCGATGAAAATTATCAGTGCACCACCGTCGAAAATGGCGAAATGGGCTTGACGGAACTGGCCCGTGAAGCGTACGAAGTTGTTCTGCTCGACATCTGGATGCCGGGGATCGACGGTCTTCTGACGCTGTCACGAATACAAGAGTTACCGGTTAGTTCGCGTCCGGCAGTGGTCATGATTTCTGGGCATGGAAATATCGAGACTGCGGTGAAGGCAACCAAACTGGGTGCCTTCGACTTTGTCGAAAAGCCATTAACTATCGAGAAGGTCACCGTTGTGGTGAAGAATGCGGTGCAGCAGCGCCGGATGAATTTGGAGCTGCGCCGGTTGCGCGAGGAGACGTCTTCTCCCAATATTATCGGCGAAAGTATACCGGTAAAAGCATTACGGCAACAGTTGGCGCTAATGGCCGTGACAAATGGCCGGGTTTTGATCTATGGCGAAAGTGGAACCGGTAAGGAGCTGGTGGCTCATTCTATTCACACCTTGAGTCAACGCGCGAACAACCCATTTGTCGAAGTAAACTGTGCGGCGTTGCCGGAGGACTTGATCGAGAGTGAGCTGTTTGGTCACCGGCGGACCAGTAGCAATGGAAGCCTTGACCACAAGGTGGGTAAATTGCAAAAGGCGCACGGCGGAACGTTTTTTCTCGATGAAGTAGGCGACATGAGCTTAAAGACGCAAGCCAAAGTTTTGCGAGCGCTGGATGAGCACCGTTTCGAGCCTGTGGGAGCTTCGCAATGGATACAAGTAGATGCGCGTGTGATTGCTGCAACCAACAAGAATCTGGAAAAGGAAATCGAACGCGGAAATTTTCGCGAAGATCTTTTTTACCGATTGAATGTCATTCCGTTCACCGTCCCGCCCCTGCGCGAGCGGGCGGAAGATATTCCATTGCTGGCAGCGCACTTCCTCCAGGAGTACTCCACTGCATATGGCCGAACGCCTAAAGAGTTAACCGAAGACGCCGTTGCCACTTTGCAGGATTATCACTGGCCCGGTAACGTTCGCGAGCTGCGAAATCTGATGGAGCGAATCGTGATCTTGCACGGACAGCGGCGTATCGAGGCGAGGCATCTTTCTCTGGAAGGAGCTCGCAAATCGCAAGTGACCAAAACGAGTGCCGGATTCGGCAGCCTTCATGAGGTGAAGGAAGCGGCGGAACGTGAGTACATATTGCGAAAATTAGAAGAAACCAACGGCAATGTCACCCGCGCTTCGGAACTCCTGGGACTGGAGCGCAGCAATCTATATCGCAAGATGAAAGCGCTTGGAATTGCGCCGAAAGACTGACCGGACAAAAGCAAATATAGTGCATCTCTTCCCCGTTTCGCATCCTAAGGCAGATGCCTGTTGAACCAGAACGTGTCCGGAAGTTGAATGCCGCAGCCGAGCAGCCCGGCGGCAAATATGTCGTTTACTGGGCGCCTGCGAACCGGCGCGTCGACGGAAATCACGGCTTGCTTTATGCGGCGGAGATGGCAAACCGGTGCAATCTCCCGGTTCTTTATTACGAGCCGCTTACGTTCGAACATAAGTACGCCAATGATCGGCTGCACACTTTCATGCTGGAAGGGGCCCCGGAGAACGCAAAGCGGGCGCGCAAAGCCGGTCTTGGCTACCTTTGTTTTCTAAGGCGCAAACCCGCGGACCCGGAAGACGCGATTTTCGACCTGGCGAAGGACGCGGCGGCAATCGTTACAGACGACTATCCTGTTTACGTCGTTGACGACCATAATCGCGACATGCCGAATCGGTTGAATGTTGCTTGTTACGCCGTCGATTCTAGTTGCGTGGTTCCGATGGCGCGGCTCGCCAAGCGCGAGTACGCGGCTTACACTATTCGTCCCAAAATCCATCGGATGCTGGACGAATACTTAAAACCGTTTGACGTCCTGCATGTGAAGCGCCGGTTCGAAGGGCCCGCGCCGTCGCATCATACGGAAGTGACCGACACCAATATCGCTGAGATAATCGCCTCCAGCGCTATCGATCATTCGGTCAAGCCGTCCACAGCGTTCAAAGGCGGCCGGCTAGCAGTGGAAAAAAGGCTCCAGGATTTTTTGGAACACAATTTAAGCCGTTATGCCGAAGATCGTAATCACCCGTCGAAGCATGCCACTTCCGGAATGAGCCCTTATTTGCACTTCGGCCAGATGTCCTCGCTGGAAATTGCGCTGAAAGTAAAAGAATACGCAAAAGAGCACAAGATAGGTGCGGAGAGCTATCTAGAGGAGCTGCTGGTTCGCCGCGAGCTTTCCTTTAATTACGCCCGGCACGTCAAAGACCCCGCTAAACTAAGCAACTTACCGGATTGGTGCCAGCAGACCATGGCTAAGCACGCCAGGGATAAACGCGATCCCACGTACTCCCATAAGCAATTAGAGTTTGCCGAAACGCATGACGAGCTTTGGAACGCTGCCCAGAAAGAGATGCTGATTCGCGGCAAAGTTCACGGGTACTATCGTATGTATTGGGGCAAAAAATTCCTCGAATGGCTGCCGGATTACCAGGAAGCGGTCGACCTGCTTATCGACATTCATGGCCGTTACGCCGTCGATGGCCGTGATCCGAATACGTTTACCAATGTTCTCTGGTGCTTTGGCTTGCACGACCGCGCTTGGGGGGAACGGCCCATCTTCGGCAAATTGCGCTATCTTTCATCCGATGGAATGCGGCACAAAACCAACACGAAAGCCTATATCGATGAAATAAACCAACTGGACAAGACCGGGCAGGATCCATCGCGAATCGAATAGCGCGGCATCTATTTTGAAATTACCTATGAACTATCTCATTACTGGCGCGACGGGCTTTATCGGCAGCAAGCTAGTCGACATACTGCTTTCGGCAGGACATTCGGTGAACTATTTGGCGCGGCAGCGTAGTAAGCACCTTGATTCCCGAGCAGCCTTTCATCATTGGAATGCTAGCGAAAAGCCGCCTCTCGATAGCATTCCGCGGCTGGACGCAATCATTCATCTGGCAGGGGAGCCGGTCGCCCAACGTTGGACCGCGGAAGTGAAGCGCCGAATTTACGATAGCCGGATTAACGGAACCCATAATTTGGTCGCCGCCATTGGCGACTTAGATTACAAGCCTTCCGTGCTGGTCTCTTCATCCGCCATCGGTTACTACGGTAGCCGGGGAGATGAACTGCTGACGGAGCAGAGCGGGGCTGGCTCGGATTTCTTAGCGCAGGTTTGTATTGCTTGGGAGGAGGAAGCCTTTCGTGCCCGGGAGTTTGGCGTCCGGGTAGTTCCCATTCGCACCGGCATCGTTCTTGGTCATGGCGGAGGCGCTTTGGAACAGATGCTCCCTCCATTTCGTATTGGACTTGGCGGAAAGCTTGGCTCCGGCAAACAGTGGATGTCCTGGATTCACGTCGACGATCTGCTGCGTCTTTATATATTTGCCGCCGAAAACCAGAATGCCGATTCACCATTGAACGGGGTTCGTCAGCCGGTGACAAACGCTGTATTTACGCGGGAGTTGGGTCTGGCGCTGAACCGTCCTGCTTTCTTTACTGTCCCCAAATTTGTCCTGCATGCTGGGTTCGGCGAGATGTCGGAGATCATTCTCAATAGTGCGAAAGTGATACCCGAAGCCACTGAAAAAGCTGGTTTCTCGTTCAAATTCAACGAGCTGATCACGGCGCTTCGAGAAGCGGTCGGCTGATGCCGTCGCATGTTATTCTAAAATCACTATGGCAATTCCGAATGTAAAGCGCTTTCGGCCTTTTTGCCCGACTTGCAACGAGAGTTACACGCTGATGGCGGTCCTGCCGAAGGACGCTGATGTAAATGCTTTTTTGGCTGATGCCGTTATTCGTCATGACCATAAGGCCTATCAGGAAACGAAACAGCAGCAATTCAAAATTCGTGTCGGCCAGCAGAAACAGAAGAAAGCTAAGTAGCAATTTCACCGATACGGAAATTTTCCTAAACGAAACCCGGCAACATCACGTTATTGTTTTGCCGGGTTTTGTTTTATCAATTTTCACCGGTTAGCTAACAAATTCCACCGATACCTTGTGCGGAATCAATCCCGCTTCATAGCCTAAATCGAGCAACTTTTGTGCCGCCCGAGGAATAATTTCCCCGGCGTCAACGGTATGGTGATTGACATACATGCCGATAAACTGCTCTGCTAAGCCGGAATCCAGGTCACGGGCAAATTGCATGGCATAGTTTAAAGCTTCTTCGTGATTATCGAGCGAGTACTGAATGCTTTCCCGCATCAAACGGCAGCACTCGCTTTGTATTTCGGGAGACAAATCTCTTCGTAATGCGTTAGCACCTAAAGGCAATGGAAGCTCATATTTAGACTTAAACCATTTCCCAAGATCGATGACATTGTGTAAGCCCTCGTTCCCATAGGTAAGCTGGCCTTCGTGAATGATAAGTCCGCCATCCACCTGATGGTCTTTCACCGCATCCAGAATTTTGTCGAAGGGAATAATCACTTGCTCAAAATCGGGTTGGAAGAGTTTAAGCGACAAGAATGCGGTAGTCATGGTGCCGGGAATGGCGATTCTTTTCCCCTTTAACTCTTCGGGGTTCATCGGTCGAGTGCTGACAACCATCGGGCCGTAAGCATCGCCTACACTGGACCCGCTGGACATTAAAACATACTTATTCGCGATATAAGGATAGGCATGATAAGAGATTGCGGTCAGCTCGTAAACGCCTTCCATAGCCTTACGATTCAGCGTTTCAATGTCTGCAAGAACGTGGCGAAACGTCAGCATGCGAGAGCGGATCTTCTTAGTCGCCAGCCCATAAAACATGAAGGCGTCGTCGGAATCCGGGCTGTGCGCACAAACAATATCCTGGAGAAGAGGAGAACTCATAGAGGGGCGTGCGTTCGGAAGGAAAGCACCCTCAGTTTAGCAAAGGTTCACGACGCCTCGAACTCGGCTCGGAGTTTTAACAGCAGCGGTTCAAGCACTTCCAAGTCAGCCGTCAGCGTTCCTAAAAAATCCTGACACAGCTCTTTGTTTCGTCTCTTTGCCGCGGTCTCCAGTTCCTGCGCGTTGTGGCGCGCCTGCATCGCATGCAAACTGCTGAGCGAACCTTTTATTGTATGCGCGATTTGTGAGAGAATCTCAAACTCATCCCGCCCCAAGGCTTCGTGCATCGCGGGTATCTCGACGCTTTTTTCCTCCAAAAATAGATCGATTATTTCCACGGTAAGCTCCGGATCGTATGCCACCTGCTCGCGGAATTTCTCCGGCAAAAAGACTAGAAGATTCGGTTCGACGGGGGATCTCGTGTCCATCGCGCCTGTCGTCATCACCTGCGTCGCAGCATCGCAGGCCGCGATAAGCGTTTCCGAGCTAAAATTTTCCGGTAAATACCCATCCCACAGACCGGCTATCTCCCTATCGGTGTTTCCACTTCCTTCAGAAGACGAAGCAGTCACGAAAACCGGTACGCGGCTTGCATTCTTTTGAGCTTTTCCTACCTCCCGCAGCGCAGATACAAAATGGGAGAGCACCGCGTCTATGGGTAAAAATCCCCATACGACTACATCGATCTTGGCAATGAGTAAGGCCTCTTCTGCTTCGTCAGCAGAGGAGACCGGCAGTACGCTGTGGTTCGCTTCGGCGAGCATCGAGGAGATGTTTTCTAAACGGTTTGGATCGGCGTCCACCAATAGAATCCGTAGTTTTTTCACTAAGTTAACCACTGAAACAGCAACAAGGTTTCTTGGCCTCAACAATGTTCATTCGCAAGGAATTAGTTATCCAGCAATGGTCTGCCTAGACTGTAATTCATTTTCATTGCGAACTTGACTGCGATTTCGGTACTTTTCCTATATGTTGTATACTGCTGATTTAGTGGGGGTGTGCCTTCCCTAGTCTCACGGATAGCACTGTCTTAATCAAAAATCGTCCACTGGTTCAAACGCTTTCGGGGCGATTCGGATCGATTTTTTCTTTTGCGTTCAATACAGTTTTTCCGGATGATTGTAGAGTATGCGAGCAGCCGCTACAGCAAGTTTCGCGTATTCCTGTTTGTCAAGACTGTCTGACGCTTCCTTCTCCACTTAACTCGGAGTTTTTCTGTCGCGCTTGCCGGACGCCTTTCCTAAACAGTCACGCTCTGGATGAGGGGCATTTGTGTACTATTTGCCGCGATGGCACCATCAATTTTGACGCCGTTTACGCCTATGGCGATTACGACGGCGCATTGCCTAAGCTCATTCATCTTTTCAAATACGCGAAAGTAGAAACTTTGGCAAAACCATTGGGTAAGCTACTGCTACGAGCGCTCCCGCTCGATATTGGGTTTGATCTCCTAATGGCAATGCCGATGCACTGGCGAAAACGTTGGGATCGCGGCTTCAATCAGGCCGAGTTGCTGGCCGAAGCTATTGCCAAACGATATAGCCAGAAACTATCGAATGAACTCTATCGCGTAAAGCGGACCAAGGCTCAAGCTGGCCTATCGGAAGCAGAGCGCCGCGACAACCTAGCCAACTCTTTCGGTGTAAAGCATGTCGAGCAGATCAGGGGTAAAAGGATTCTGCTGGTGGATGACGTGCTCACTACCGGCGCTACATTGAGAGCCGCTACGACCGTGCTGAAAGCTGCCGGGGCGCGGCATGTCTCTGCGCTGGTTCTGGCTCGCGTCGATCATCGTACTATGAAGACGGAATTTATGCATTCCCTGCGGCCTGATGTTGGTGATATGCCGATTGCCGCAGGCCGAGTCGTAAGCGAAAAAAATGACTTCTAAAGGGAGCGTGGCTACATGCCTAGTACGGACCGCCTTCACAGGCCAGTTCTTGTTTTGAATGCAAGCTATGAGCCGATCAATATCTGCGCGGCCCGGCGCGCGGTGGTGTTGATCCTCAAGGGAGTGGCTTCGGCCGAAGAGCTTGCTCCATCGCAAATTCACTCCGCCCGACGCACAGTGGATGTTCCCTCCGTCATTCGCTTACTCGAATATCGGCGTATTCCACATCAAACGCGCGCTCTTTCCCGAAAAAATATCCTCATGCGTGATCGCTATATGTGCCAGTACTGCCATCGCACGTTACCGTCTGGGGAGATGACGCTAGACCACGTCATCCCTCGTTCACGCGCCGGCGAAACCACCTGGGAGAATCTGGTGGCCTGCTGTCATCCCTGTAATAACAAAAAAGGAAGTCGAACACCGGAGGAGGCGGGTATGAAGCTCACCCGGCCGCCACGCCCTTTTAGCTTACATACGAGTCGCCATCTCATGCGACTGCTGGGAAGAAGTGACGACCAATGGCGTAAGTATCTGTTCTACGTAGATTGATTCCCCAAGAGCCTTGTTTGTACGATTACTAAATCACCGTATACGAGCGCAACTTATTATTAAGCTTGTGGAGGCGGCGCGGCTGGCAGTGCACTCTTCGGCGACTTATCCGACTTCTCCTTGGGAGGAGGACTCACCTTGACCGGGCTGATAATCACATGAGCGTTGCGACCCTCCAGGCGAGGTTGCCCTTCGATAGACCCTATCCCGGTAAGGTCGTCGGCAAACCGGAGCAGAAGCTTCTTGCCTAGTTCCGTATGTGCGATTTCGCGGCCACGAAACTGAACCACCGCTTTCACGCGATTGCCCTCTTTTAAGAACCGCATCGCATGGTTCTTTTTAAAGTCGTAGTCATGATCGTCCGTGTTTGGACGAAACTTCAGCTCTTTTACCTGGATAACGTGCTGCTTGCGTTTAGCCTCATGCTGTTTTTTTTTGTTTTCGTACTGCCACTGGCCGTAGTCCATCGCCTTAGCTACCGGCGGCTCTGCCGTAGGAGCGATAACGATCAAGTCCAGGCCCATATCCTGCGCCTTGCGCACGGCTGCAGGGGTCGGCATAATCTCTACAGAACCATCCGGGAACACTGCACGGACCTCGCGGGCTCTGATTGCTTCGTTTACGTTTTCTCGAACTCTTGGCCGGCGTGGCGGAAAATTTCTTGGTGGATACATGCCGAGCTAAACAACCGCGCTGAGTAGCGCTTTAGGAAGGGTGAAGAAAAATAGCAAATATAATACCTTCTTTAAGTCTACACCCGAAAAGAGGGATTGCACCTAATTTTTTGCATATGGGGCGATTGAAGAGACGTAAGTTCAAGCTGAAAGCACGGACTATCAATTCATAACTCGCCGCCGCAACCTCCATTGACCCTTTAGGAGGCCTATGCTAGCGTAATTATAATAGATTAATACGTGTTGTCCGTAGTGTGCCTACTTTCATTCGTACTCAACTGGCATAGCGTTTGTCTCTCCAATTTCAATGAATTCGACGCTACAGGGCCTCTTAAATCTGTTGATTGAGTCGGTACCTACTATTGTTTTTTTTATTGTTCTCACCTACTATCTCAAGCACGTGTTTTTTCGTCCCATGCGAGCAGTCCTGGATGAGCGCCGAAAAGCTACGGAAGGCGTCCGCCATTTAGCGGAGCAGGCGAACGAAGCCGCCGACCAGCAAGCTTCCGAATTTGACCGATCGCTTCAGCAAGCACGTAATGAAATTTACAAGAACAACGATGAATTGCGAAAGCAATGGTCGGGAGAACAGATGGCCGCGTTGGAGCAGGCTCGCCAAGAGGCAGCACAGAAGTTAACCGCCGCCCGGCAATTAATCGAAGAAGAATTACAGCAAGCCGAATCGGAACTAAGCACGACCGTCGAGCCGCTGAGTGAGCAAATCGTGGAGTCGCTTCTGCGACGGAGAGCTGCTTAGTGCGTCGCTTTTGGCTTCCCTTTATTTTTGGATGCGTATTGCTTTTTACTTGTGGCGCTCCTGCTGCAAGTGCTCAAAGCGAGAAGGAACTTCAGGCTATCGACCGGGTAACCCCCCTGAAATGGGCGAACACTTTAATCTTTGCAGCCGGCTTAGGATATTTAATTTATCGTTACGGTCCACCGTTTTTCAACGCCCGTTCCGCAGATATTCAAAAGGCCATCAAAGATGCCACTGGCTTAAAGTTGGAAGGTGAATTTCGGCGCTCGGAAGCCGACAAGAAAATGGCTACGCTTCCGGCGGAAATTGAAAAAATCCGTCGTCAGCATGAGGAAAGCCTTGCTCGCGAACACGATCGTGTGCTTCGCGAAACCGAAGCCGAAATACAGCATATTCACGCCAATATCACCGCCGAAATCGACGGTCTGCGGCAGGACGGAACGCGACGCATCCGGCAGCATACGGCGCAATCCGCAATTGACTTGGCTAGACAGAAATTACAGGATCGGGTGGCCTCCGAAGGCAAGAGTTTTGTGCCCGACTTCCTTCGACTCGTTCAGCAGGACCGGGAGCCGGACGCGACACTATGACAGGCGCCCTCGCTGTTCACTATTCCCGCGCTTTGGCAGACTCGGTATTTGCCGAGGGTTCAGACTTAAAGCCGGAAGATGCTGTTGCTCAGCTTGCTGATGCCGTCACAAGCATTTCGGGCTCGAAAGAGCTCGGGCGCGCTTTCTTGTCTCCCGCCGTGAGTAAGGCAAAAAAGGGTAGAATCATTGCCGATATGGCCGAAAAGCTGAATGCTCATCGAATCATTCGTAATTTCCTGTCGGTGGTTGTTTCCCATCGGCGGGTTCGCGAACTGACTGCGATCCAGCGTGAATTCGAGCTGCTTGTAGACGAAAAACTCGGCAGAGTGTCCGCTGAAATCGTTTCCGCAAAGGAACTCAGCGGGCAGGAACGGGTGCAGGTGGAATACGCTCTCGGCCAAAAGCTCGGCAAGTCCATTCGTGCAGAATATAAGGTTGACCCGTCATTGCTCGGGGGTGTGCGGGCACGGGTGGCATCCCGGGAATATGACGCTTCACTACAGAACAAATTGCAGGCGCTGCGCCAGCGCTTGGTCACACAGTAATAAAGGTATCTTTAAGGGAAAGTATGGCTCAAATTAGAGCAGACGAAATCTCGCGTGTACTCCGCTCGGAAATCGAAAATTTCGACGCGGTGGCCAACGTATCCGAAACAGGTTCCATCATCAGCGTAGGCGATGGCATTGCGCGCGTTTATGGCCTCCAAAATGTGATGGCCGGCGAACTGGTGGAACTTGGGCCGGAAACGGTCGGTTTGGCTTTGAATTTAGAAGAAGATCAAGTCGGTGTGGTGCTGCTCGGTGATGTCGGTGCCGTGAAAGAAGGCGATCAGGTAAGACGTACCGGACAAATCATGTCCATTCCGGTCGGCGACGCCATGATCGGCCGTGTGGTCGATGCGCTCGGAAAACCAATTGACGGCAAGGGTTCAATTGAGACCACCGAGTCCCTTCCGCTGGAGCGTCTAGCCCCGGGCGTAGTCGACCGGCAACCGGTAAAGCAGCCAGTGCAGACCGGTATCAAAGCAATCGATTCAATGGTTCCGATCGGTCGCGGACAGCGCGAGCTGATTATCGGCGACCGGCAGACCGGCAAAACCACCATTGCTCTCGATACCATCATCAACCAGCACCACAACGACATGATCTGTATCTACGTGGCGATCGGTCAAAAACGATCTACCGTCGCGCAGGTAGTGAAAACGCTGGAAGAGCATGGCGCGATGGAGTACACCATCGTGGTGGCCGCTACTGCCTCCGACCCCGCGTCCATGCAGTACATCGCTCCTTACGCCGGGTGCTGCATCGGCGAGTATTTCCGCGATTCGGAGCGGCACGCGCTGTGTGTTTACGACGATCTTTCGAAGCACGCAGCCGCTTATCGCGAGATCTCCTTATTGTTGCGCCGGCCTCCGGGACGTGAAGCATTCCCCGGCGACGTGTTCTATCTTCATAGCCGCCTTTTAGAGCGCGCCGCTAAGCTGTCCGACGAAAAGGGCGGGGGCTCTTTAACGGCCCTGCCTTTCATCGAGACGCAAGCAGGCGACGTTTCCGCCTACATTCCCACGAACGTCATTTCCATCACCGACGGACAGATTTACCTCGAAACAGATTTGTTTAACTCCAACGTTCGTCCGGCCATCAATGTCGGGCTATCGGTCAGTCGCGTCGGCGGAAGCGCGCAAACGAAAGCTATGAAGTCTGTGGCCGGTAGTCTACGGCTGGAATTGGCGCAATATCGTTCGCTGGAGGCCTTTGCGCAGTTTGGTTCCGATCTGGACAAAAGTTCGCAAGCTCAGTTAAACCGCGGCAAGCGCTGGGTTGAGGTCTTAAAGCAGAATCAATACTCGCCGGTTCGCTTTGAAAAGCAGACCATCCTTCTCTACGCCGGTGGCAAGGGTTTTCTCGACGATATTCCGGTGGAAGACATCCGCCGCTTTGAAAGCGAGCTTTATCAATTTCTCGACAACAGCAGAGCGGATTTGCTGAAGGGAATCCACGATAAGAAAGAGCTGACCGACGATTTCAAAAAGCAAATCGAAGAAGCGCTGAAAGAATTCAAAAATAATTTTCGCCGCTCTGAAACGACCGAGCAAAAAGAAGCGAAACAGAAGAACCAACGCGACAAAAACGAGGGGAAAAATCAAACATCGCCATCTAATAACGGTCGAAAGCCTCAAAACGGCGATAGCAGCGAGGCGAACCAGCCGGACCCGAAAAAGGAAGTCGCCGAACTATAAACAATGCCGAGTTTAATCGACATCCGGCGCCGTATTCGCAGCGTCAAAAACACGCAGCAGATCACCAAAGCCATGAAGATGGTGTCCGCGGCAAAGTTACGTCGCGCGCAGGAGCGCGCGGTAGCGTCGCGTCCCTATGCGTCCATGTTGGAACGTATTCTTTCCAACGTGGCGGCTGCCTCCGCGGACAATGCTGAGATCGCCTCGCTCCCGCTCCTTCAAACGCGAGATGAGCAGCGCATCCAGCTTTTGATTGTGAGCAGCGACAGCGGGCTTGCCGGCGGATTCAATGCAAATCTGTTCCGCTTGGTCCAGGAGTTTATTAGTAGCCACCGTGACGCAGACATTCGTGTGGAAGTCATCGGGAAAAAGGGTCGCGATTACTTCCGGCGACGTCGTGTGGAAATGACAGGCGAGCACATCGATGTCGGCGACAAGCCCGATTACAACCGGGCTGCGGAAATTGCCGACAAGCTGATCGACTTTTACGCGAAAGAAGAAATCGACGCTATCTATCTTGCTGTCAACGAATTCAAAAGCGTAATGGCTCCCAATTTGGTGTTTCGAAAACTTCTGCCCATTGAGGTTCCGGAAAATAACGAAACGGTCGATTACATTTACGAGCAGTCTCCGGAAGAGCTGCTGGAGGCGCTTCTTCCTCGCTATGTGGAAGTATCGCTGTACCGCGCCATGTTGGAGTCGAATTCCGCCTTCCAGGCGGCGCGAATGACTGCGATGGACGCCGCCAGCAAGAACGCGGGCGATGTGATTCAGGATCTGACATTAAATCTCAATCGGGTGCGGCAAGCCGCCATTACGCGCGAGATCATTGAAATTGTGAGCGGCGCTGCCGCTTTGTAAGGCACGGAAACATTTTTATGGCAACAAACGGATTAGTGGAAGGCCACGTGATTCAGGTAGGTGGTCCTACCATTGAAATTCAATTCCCTGAAGGCCACATCCCAAAGATGTTCAATGCGGTTCATGTGACCAGCGAAGGGTTCGATACACCCATCAAGATCGACATCATCGCTGAGGTGGCGCAGCATATTGGAGAAGGCCGGGTGCGTACCATTTCCATGGAGCCGACCGACGGCTTGGTCCGCGGCATGAAGGCTTACGACTCCGGCGAACCGATCACCATTCCGGTTGGAAAGCCAACGCTGGGGCGCGTCATGAACGTATTAGGCCAGCCAATCGACAACGAAGGCCCGATTGAAAGCGATTGGAAGCTTCCCATCCATCGTGCTGCCCCATTATTCGAAGACCAATCTACTCAGCTTGAGATGTTCGAGACCGGCATCAAGGTCATCGATCTTCTGGAGCCTTACGTTCGCGGAGGAAAGATTGGACTTTTCGGTGGCGCGGGCGTCGGGAAGACGGTCATCATTCAAGAGCTGATTAACAATATCGCCATGAAGCACGGCGGCGTTTCGGTATTCGCGGGCGTGGGCGAACGCACCCGCGAAGGGAACGATCTTTGGCGCGAAATGCAGGAAGCTGGCATCGTCGACCCGCACGATTGGCGTAAATCCAAGGTCACCATGGTGTACGGCCAGATGACGGAGCCGCCAGGGGCTCGCCTCCGCGTGGGTTTGACTGGTCTCACCGTCGCGGAGTACTTCCGTGACGAAGAAGGACAGGATGTTCTGCTCTTCATCGACAACATATTCCGCTTTACTCAGGCCGGTTCGGAAGTTTCCGCGCTATTAGGCCGCATGCCCTCTGCTGTCGGTTACCAACCTAACCTGGCGTCGGAAATGGGTGATCTTCAGGAACGCATCACCTCCACCAAGCGCGGCTCCATTACGTCCGTGCAAGCCATCTATGTGCCTGCGGATGACTACACCGATCCTGCGCCGGCCACTACTTTTGCGCACCTGGACACCACGACCAATCTGTCCCGCTCCATCTCGGAGATGGGCATTTACCCCGCCGTCGATCCGCTGGCATCCACCTCTCGTATTCTCGATCCGAACGTGATTGGACAAGAACACTACGATGTTGCCCAGCGCGTGAAATCCGTACTGCAGCGCTACAAAGATCTGCAGGATATCATCGCCATACTTGGCATTGACGAATTGAGCGAAGACGACAAACAGGTCGTTGGACGCGCCCGCCGCATTCAAAAGTTCTTGTCACAACCCTTCCACGTAGCCGAACAGTTTACCGGCGCGCCTGGTAAATACGTCAAGCTGGAGGATACGATTCGCAGCTTTAAGGAAGTGGTCGACGGCAAGCACGACAGTCTTCCAGAGCAGGCCTTTTACATGAAGGGAACCATCGACGAAGTGTTGGAAGCAGCGGACAAGATGAAGGAAAGCACGTAGCCGCTGGCGTGAGGCCGAGTCATGGCAGATACACTCCAATTGCAACTAGCCACGCCTGAGCGCATCTTGGTCGATGAACAAGTAAATACGGTCGAAATACCGGGCCGGAGCGGATACTTCGGCGTCCTTGCCGGCCATGCTCCCCTATTAAGCGCGCTCGATCCCGGTGTCTTAACTTTTGATGGCGGCAGTAGTAGCGATCATGAATTTTTTGTCGATGGCGGCTTTGTCGAAGTCTTTGAAAATCATGTTCGTGTATTGGCCGATCATGCCGAGCCGAAGCAGAATGTGGAGGCTGGCAACGCGCAACAGCAGTTGAACGACGGCAACGAAGCACTCCGCAAGGCACAAACGCCGCATGAGGTCGATCAGGCCATGGGGAACGTAAAGAAGGCGCAAGCGCGTTTGGACGTCGCTGGCAAAAAAGCGCAGTAAAGGCAGATAAGGGACACTGGAGGGGAGAAATCCTTCATGTCGGAGAATCTACCTCATCGTCAACCGGTCAACGTTCCGCCAATGCAAGCCGTCGAGTGGGAAGGCGAACTTCCCTTGCGTTTGCGCGAAGTATTTGCTTCTGAGATCGTCTTCCGGACTTACCTCGGCCAGAACTTCGTGGTTGTTCCTGCCGCTTCCATCGTAGAAATTCTGACGCATCTTAATCGATATGAATCGTTCGATACCCTGACCGATCTCACTGCTGTCGATCACCCTCTGGATGAGCGGCGTTTCGAGATCATCTACATCCTTTATAGCTTTGCAAACAACAAGCGTTTGCGAGTCAAGACGTTCGTTGCTGTTGACGAAACCGTTCCTAGCATGGTGACAATCTACCCCGCCGCGAATTGGATGGAACGCGAAGTCTTCGACATGTTCGGTGTTCGTTTTGCCGACCATCCTAATTTGAAACGCATTTTGATGCCGGACGAATGGCACGGATTTCCCTTGCGGAAGGACATGTCCATCACCGATATGGACAACGATTGGGTTCGGCAAAACTTAGGTATTGAAAGCGGCCAATAAATGTCTGATCTGCTGATTGAACAAGAAGGCCATTATCTCGATACCAGCGAGCTGGTCCTCAACATGGGTCCGCAGCACCCATCCACCCACGGCGTTCTGCGAGTCATCTTGAAGCTGGACGGCGAGCGTGTGCGCGACGTGGAGTGCGTCATCGGCTACCTACATCGCGGCGTCGAGAAGATCGCTGAAAACCGCACCTACGCGATGTTTGTGCCGTATGTGGATCGCATGGATTACGTAGCGGCCGTCTCCAACGGGCTCGGTTACTGCTTAGCGGTCGAGACACTAATCAACGTCGTCGCGCCGCCTCGCGCCCAAGCCATCCGTGTCGTTTTAACCGAGCTCAACCGCATCGCGAGTCATCTGCTTTGGCTCGGTACGCATGCATTGGACATTGGCGCTATCTCGCCCATGTTCTACACGTTTCGGGAACGCGAAGAGATCCTGAAGATATTCGAAAACTATTGCGGCGCACGCCTCACCACCCATGCATTCCGCATTGGCGGTCTACAGTATGAACTCTACGCCGGATTCGAAGAACAAGTTCTAAAGTTCTGTAAAGACTTTCTGCCGCGCCTCGCCGAATATGATGAATTACTCACCGGAAATCCAATCTGGACCTCCCGCCTACAAGGGATTGGCATTCTAGACGTCGCGGCTTGTAAGGCCTATAGCGTGACCGGTCCGCTGATCCGCGCCGCGGGCCTTTCCTGGGACCTGCGCAAGGCCCAGCCATACTCTGGCTATGAGCACTATGACTTCGATATCCCGGTTGGCAAACGAGGCGACAGCTTCGACCGATATATCGTCCGCATGGAAGAGATGCGTCAATCCGTCCGTATCATAGAACAAGCCGTCGCCCAAATACCGGCGGGAGCGATTCTGGCAAAAGTGCCGAAAGTGCTGAAGCCGCCCCCTGGCGAAGCCTACGTTTCCATTGAGGCGCCTAAAGGCGAGCTCGGGTACTACATTGTCAGCGACGGAACTACCTACCCTTATCGCATTCGCGTTCGGCCGCCATCGTTTATGAACCTTCAATCACTGGAAAAAATGGCGAAAGGCGCGCTGGTGGCCGATGTCGTTGCGATTATCGGAACCATCGATATTGTGCTGGGTGAAGTAGACCGGTAAATTGTGTTCGTGAACCTGTTAAATTTCGATAGCGGGAGGAGGTAATGGACCTTCCACGATTCTGAGGAGATCGGGCCACCAATGTTAGCGAGGATCGGCAAGACATCCCATATTCGACCAGGCGATATTTAGCCCCCTCTCACCACGCCATTTCATCGTTCCACCAATCCATTCTGCCGTCAACCGTATCGTCATCGCATTTCGATAATTCAAACCGCTACGATAGAGATTAGGGAATCGTTCTAAATCCTCAATTCCGGGCCGGCAAGCCTGGAACTTTCGCTAACGCATCAATCAATGTGATTGAACGCACGCGCAACCTGTAATCATGTGGAAGAAGTTAAAACATTCGCCGTTCTTTAGTCTATTTGCCGGTCTACGTGTGACTTTCCGGCAACAAGGGCAGAAGAATCTTTACACGGAACAGTATCCGGAAGAACGCCCTGCTGTTGCTGAGCGTTTTCGTGGCGCACCAAGGTTGAACATTCATCCCGAGACCGGCGAATCGCTTTGCATAGCTTGCGATCTATGTGCCGTCGTCTGTCCCGAAAATTTGATCGTTGTTGGCAGCGATCGCGATCCCAAGACCCGCCACAAAGTACTCACCACGTTCACTTACGATCTTTCCCGCTGCATGTTTTGCGGACTTTGCGAGGATGCTTGTCCCGTTGACGCAATCGAACTAACGCAAGATTTCGAGTTCGCCAGTTACACCCGCGAAGGAGCAATTTGGGATCGTCAGATGTTAGAGGAAGGACCTCATCCAGTGCCTTTTGAGCACTAGTTCCCGCTGCGTCACCGGCATGCTTCAAGCTGTTTTGTTTTATGTATTCGCCACGCTCACTCTCGGCGGAGCTATTCTCACGATCACGCGCCGCAACGCCGTTCTGAGCGCCGTTTGGCTGACAGTATCTTTGCTAGGAGTGGCGGGCATTTTCTTGCTGGAAGGCGCGGAATTTTTATTTGCCTCACAGATCATTCTCTATATCGGCGGCATCACGCTTCTCTTTTTATTTGTCATTATGCTGGTGAACCTCGACGCCATCACACAAGTGCGTCAGTTTCGCCGGGCTTGGCCGTTGATCGTGATAGCCGGTCTGACTCTTGCAACCGAACTGATCGTACTGCTGGCGCGTGGATCTTACGGAGATGTCACCGCTCTACCGCCTAGCGCCGCCCGCTCCAGCAACACCGAACAGATAGCCGGCATTCTCTTCTCCCGCTACTTTGTCGCGTTTGAGCTTGCCTCCGTATTGCTTTTGGTGGCCATGATCGGTTCCGTTTGGATGGGACAGGAACGAAAGACTGAGTCCTTACCGCAAGAAGGACGGCCGCAAACCTGATGCATATCACGTCTATTCATTATCTGGTGTTAAGCGCGCTGCTGTTCACCACCGGCATCATTGGTGTTCTTTGTCGCCGCAATATTGTCGTCATACTGATGTCGATCGAATTGGTGCTAAACGCCGTCAACATCAATCTCGTTGTCTTCTCACATGACCATTCTCAAATCGACGGTCAAGCCTTCGCGCTTTTTGTCATGGCGGTGGCAGTGGCGGAAGCTGCAGTTGCACTCGGTATTCTCATTGCCCTTTTCCGTAATCGCGGCACCGTGCTTGCCGACGAGTTGGACCTCCTGAAGTGGTAAGCACTTACAGATGATCGATTGGCATCACCCGTCTGCAAGCTATGCGCTCCTGCTTACGCTGTTTCTTCCTTTAGCAGGTTGTGCTCTGCTATTTTTCGCTGGATGGCGCCCGTCTTCTCCTGATCGATCACCCACCCGTTGGCCCGGTCTTTTTGCTACGTCACTATCAGGCGCTTCTCTCGTTCTATCCGTAATCGCTGTTGCTTTCACTCGTCAAGGACCACTCATGCTTGGTACCGGCGAGTGGATTCCCGGCTTTGGATCTTCCTGGATTTTGCAGCTCGATTGGCTCAGCTCTTGGCTGCTGCTGCTGCTCGAAATCATCGGAATGATGGTTCTTGTGTTCTCACTCGGGTACATGAGGGAAGAAAAAGCTCAGGTCCGCTACTTCGCCGAACTGCTTTTCTTCATCGCCATGATGAAGCTGCTCATTCTTTCCGGCAGCTATTTGCTGCTCTTTGCCGGATGGGAAGGCGTGGGCTTAGCTAGCTACCTGCTCATCGGCTACCATTTTGAGCGTCCTCGTGCCGCGCAAGCAGCTACCAAAGCATTTGTCGTAAATCGCATCGGAGACGGCGGCCTGCTCCTGGCCATCATCGCCCTTGCGTTTACATGCTCCTCCACCAGCTTCCCTGATGTTGCGCTTGCAGCTATTCATCTGCCGCACAGCATCGTAGCCCTGATTTGTCTTCTTTTGGTGATTGGAGCCATAGGTAAGTCCGCGCAACTCCCGCTCCACGTTTGGCTGCCCGATGCCATGGAGGGACCCACTCCCGTATCTGCTTTGATCCATTCGGCCACCATGGTTTGCGCCGGCGTCTACTTATTGGCGCGCTCCAGTTTTCTTCTCGACCTTGCGCCCGAAGTCGGCGAAGGCGTTGCCGTTCTCGGTGCCATTACTGCCTTGTTCGCCGCTTCCGTGGCTCTTGCCGAAAACGACATCAAGCGCGTCCTCGCCTACTCCACCATCAGCCAGCTAGGCTTCATGTTTATTGCCCTTGGCCTTCGCGCTAATCACGCGGCTATGTTCCATGTGGTCACCCACGCTTTCTTCAAATCCCTATTGTTCCTTGGCGCCGGGTCCATTATCCATGCGCTCCATGGCGAGCAGAATTTGAAACACATGGGCGGCCTTCGCCGGGAAATGCCATTCACCTTCTGGACTATGTGTATTGCTTCTTTGACGCTCGCCGGACTTCCCGGCCTGTCCGCTTTCTTTTCCAAAGACCTTATCTTGGAAGCAAGCCTTGCTTCCGGACACATCTTTCTGACGGCATTCGGCACCGTTACCTCATTCTTAACTGCCTGTTACTCATGGCGTTTCATGTCACTCATCTTCCTGGGTGAACCCCAGATACATCGTTTGGCGCCTCATCAGCCACCGCGCACGATGCAAGCTCCCTTGCTCGTCCTATCTGCCTGTTGCGTTCTTGTCGGCTGGATTTTTGTTCCTATCCATTGGTCGGCATGGCTGCTGATGTCGACCTCCACTGTCGTCGCGCTAGCCGGGCTTTGGCTTGCCTGGTATTTCTATTTAGCCCATCCCGCGCACCGTGTCATCCTTGACCGACGCTTCGCCCCTGTTACCAATTTTTTGCGTAATCGTTGGTATATCGATGCCCTTTACGAGCAACGCGTTCTCAACGGATTCGTACTTCGTACTGCCTATGGCGCGGCCTTGCTGGATAGATCCCTTGTCACTAGAACCATCGCTGGTTTAGTAAACCTTTTTCGAAGAATCTCCAGCCTGTTTAACTGGACCGATACCAGCGTCGTCGATGGATTCGTGCGCTCCGTTGCCGGTTTCACGCGTTATCTATCTTGGCCGTCCCGCGCCCTGCAAACCGGCTTCATACAAACGTATGCGCTCCTGTTTATCGTTGGCGCGATTGCCATTCTCGGCTACTACCTCGTTCGTTGACCTTCTGGAATGACCGATCACCTGCTTACTCTTGTTCTTTTTCTTCCGCTCGCCGGAATGCTTGCCTTGCTCCTAATCCCGGACGGCAACGCGCGGCTGATTCGGCTCTCCGCAAGCATCGCTAGCGCGACTGTTTTCATCGTTTCGCTCTTCCTGTTTACAGGTTTCCACGTCAACAACTCAGCTTTTCAACTGGTCGAGCGCGCTAGTTGGATCCCCTCCATCGGCGCTCAATTTCTTATCGGCGTCGATGGCATCAGCCTGGCGCTCATCCTACTCACCACCCTTGTCTCATTCCTTGCCGTACTCTGTTCCTGGAACTCGGTGCCGGCACGTGCCAAGCTCTACTACGCCATGATCCTGCTGCTGGAAACAGGCGTCATTGGCGTCTTTGTATCGCTCGACTTATTTCTCTTCTACATCTTCTGGGATCTCGTCCTCATCCCTATGTACTTCATCATCGGGATATTTGGCGGACCCCGTCGCTCCTACGCCGCTATCAAGTTTTTTCTATATACCTTGCTCGGTAGCGTCTTCCTTTTGCTCGGCATCTTGGCCCTCTATTTTCAGTACGGTCAAGCAACCGGCACCTATACTTTCGAACTGAATAAGTTGATGCAGCTCACGCTTCCCTTCGGCGTGGAGCAGTGGATATTTTGGGCATTTTTCATCGGATTTGCGGTAAAGGTCCCTATGGTTCCTTTGCATACATGGCTTCCCGACGCGCACTTGGAAGCGCCCACTGCCGGGTCGGTACTCCTCGCAAGTTTGATGCTGAAGATGGGTACTTATGGCTTCATCCGCTTTTCTCTTCCCTTGTTTCCGAAGGCTTCGTCGTCGGCTGCGGTCGTCAACACAATGGCTACGCTTTCGTTGATTGCCATCATCTATGGTGCGCTTATCTGCCTCACCCAGCGCGACTGGAAAAAGCTCGTCGCTTATTCGTCCATCAGTCACATGGGTTTCTGCACGCTCGGTATCTTTGCGCTAAATCTGAACGGTATCTCCGGCAGCGTTATCCAGCAGATCAATCATGGTATCTCTACCGGCCTACTTTTCTTGCTCGTGGGCTTCATCTACGATCGTCGTCATACGCGCGAGATCTCCGATTTCGGCGGCCTCGCCCAAGTCATGCCCGTCTTTGCTACTGTCTTCGCCATTACAGTTTTTAGTTCAGCAGGACTGCCGTTACTCAATGGATTTATCGGCGAGTTCACCATCCTTTCAGGTGCATTTGCCGTCAGCGGCGTCTGGGCGCTAATCGGCGTTCTGGGAATCATCCTGGCGGCCGCTTATTTGCTTTGGCTCTACCAGCGCACCATGTTCGGCCCGTTGAAATACGATGCCAACCGTGCGCTTCCCGATCTTTCTCCGCGCGAGCGCTTCATTGTCTTGCCGCTAGTTATCCTAGCCTTCGCTATTGGGATCTATCCCGCGCCGTTGTTCGATCTTGTGCGTCCCGCCGCCGGCAAAATCGTTCACCAGGTCACAACGCCCAGGACGTCTCAGCCATGACCGTGCTCGATTACTTGGCGCTTGCTCCACCGGTCTTAATTGCCGTCTTTGGCTGCATCACCCTTCTGGCTGACTTTGCCACCAGGAATAAACGTGCGCTCGTCGCTTTGAATGCCTTCGGCCTGATCACGGTCGCTTACACATACCTGCTTCAGTGGCAAATGGTAGGCAATCGCGGCAGCTTCACTGCTCTCCAAAATGCCGTCACTGTCGATTCGTTGGCGCTGTTCACCAACGCGATGATTTGGATAGCTACCGCTGGACTCTTGTGCATCTCCTATCGCTACTTGGAACTTGTCGAAGAACACCGCGGCGAATACTACGCGCTTGCGCTCTTTGCCCAGTGCGGCATGTACTTCATGACCGCTGCCGTCGACTTGGTGGCCCTCTTCGTCGGTCTTGAACTTACGGCGGTCAGCTTTTATATCCTCGTCGGTTTCACCCGACGCGAGCGGCGTGCCAACGAAGCAGCGTTGAAATACCTGCTATTAGGAGCCCTCTCCTCAGCCTTCGTTGTATATGGATTTTCCTTGTTTTACGGCATCGCCGGATCGACCAGTCTTGCCTCCATCGCTTTAGCCGCGCATCGACGTGGGCCATTCGATCCATTCGTCGTTCTAGGAGTGCTCACCACCGTAATCGGCCTTCTCTTCAAAGTATCCGCTGTTCCCTTCCACTCCTGGGCACCCGATGCTTACGAGGGCGCGCCCACGCCTGTTACCGCTTACCTCTCGGTCGCATCCAAGATCGCCGCCTTTGCGGTCTTGATTCGACTTCTCTGGTTCACGCTCCCCTTTGCGAAACCAGTGTGGGGACCGGTCCTTATCACGGCAGCAGTGCTAAGTCTCACGATTGGCAGCATCGCCGCGCTCACGCAGGATCGCCTGAAACGCCTCTTCGCTTACAGCTCCATCGCCCATGCCGGCTATATTCTGCTGGGCTTCGTTGCCGGCTCATCGCTCGCCTTACGTGGAGTGTATATTTACTTGCTGATCTATGCCGTGATGAACTTCGGTGCCTTCGCTGTTTTGGCCTCTTTGCGCCGCCATGGAATCACCGGTGACAACGTAACCGATCTGCGCGGCCTTTCGCATACTCATCCCACTCACGCGGCCCTCTTCGTGGTGTTGCTGCTTTCATTAGCGGGCATTCCGCCTACCGCAGGCTTCATCGCAAAATACTTCATCTTCGCCGCGCTGATCGAAACGAATCACCTCGCCTTAGCGGTTATCGCCGCTATCTACGCCGCCATCAGCCTCTACATTTACTTCCGGCTTGTTCGCGAAATGTACTTCTTCGATGCCGATACCCGCGAGCCAATCGCCGCCAGCTTCGGAGTTCGTTTCTCCCTCGCGCTCACCAGCGCCGTTACCGTCCTCCTCGGTCTCTTTCCCGAATCTCTGTTGCAGCTCATCACCGGAGGCGCTAAATGACGAACCTGCTGGCGAATCCCTGGCTGCCGCACGTGCTCACTGCGCTCGTCATATTTGCCATCCTGCCGCTGGCCGTCGGCTATCTCGTGCTGCTGGAACGCAAAGTGCTCGCCGATTTACAAGCGCGCCTGGGGCCGATGCGCGTTGGTCCGCATGGTCTCCTGCAACCTTTAGCCGATGCGATTAAGCTTCTGTTGAAAGAGGACATTCTTCCCAGCCGCGCCGACCGTCCTCTGTTCGTCATCGCCCCGCTCATCTCCTTCGTTACAGCGCTTCTAGGCTTCGTGGTGCTTCCCTTCAGCGCCGGCATCTTTGTGGCGGATCTCAATATCGGCATCCTACTCATTTCCGCCGTATCCGCGCTAGGCATCCTCGGCATCATCCTGGGCGGCTGGTCGTCCAACAGCCACTATCCTCTGCTGGGTGCCCTTCGCAGCGCCGCACAACTAGTCAGCTACGAGGTAGCCTTGGGACTCGGTCTACTGGCCGGAATCACCGTTGCGGGAAGCCTAAGCTTGAACACGGTCGTCTCCGAACAATTTATTCAGCACCGCTGGTTCTTGTTCGCTAATTACGGCGCGATGATTTTCCCGTTTCTGGTGTTCATGATCGCCGCCGTCGCCGAAACCAACCGCATCCCATTCGATCTGCCCGAAGCCGAATCGGAGCTCGTCGCCGGTTATCACACCGAGTTCAGCGGCTTCCGCTGGTCGCTCTACATGCTCGCCGAGTGGGGCAACATTCTCGTTGTATCGTCGGTAGCCGTCACACTCTTTCTCGGCGGCTGGTTGCGCCCTTTCGCAAATGTAGCTTCGCTTGAAATCCTATTGAATCTAGCGCTGCCCTTGCTGAGCTTTGTCGCCGTCGGCCTTTATTGTGCTCTCCGCTCCCGCCGCATGTTCTACCGTTACGAGTCACTGATCATGCTCGCGCTCGCCTTTTCCTTCTGCATCGCCGGACTACTATTTCTCGTGCCCGCCTCCCGCCCTCAATTAGCTGGGCTTTACTGGTTCTTCCTAAAACTCGGAGCCCTGCTCTACCTGTTCATTTGGATTCGAGCCACCCTGCCTCGCGTCCGCTACGATCAGCTCATGTCATTCGGCTGGCGTTACCTCATTCCTGTAGGCCTCGGCGCACTCGCATTGAATGCGATACTTGGTCTTATTTAGTCAATGGTTAGCTTCGACGCGATCAGTGTTTTATGGAGAGTTCTGCTTTGTCTGGTCGTCACTTTCCTCCCGTGTTTTGCAGTCTGTGCCTACGCCATACGTAAGGGGGCGCGTCAATCGATCTGGTTGAATCTACTGGTGCTGGCGCAAATCGGCGTCACCGGATATTTTGTTTTTTGGCTCTGGTTTGTGTCTCCGCTGATAGGGCGTCTCTTTAGCCTCGTCCTTCCCCTGGTCTCCGCCGCTTATCTCGTATTTACTTTCCGCCAACTCGATGTGAACGGAAAAATTCTGATCCGTTCGTTACTTCCGCCCATAACCTTAACCGGGACAGCGACTCTGCTTGTCCTGTCGGCAGGCTTTCTCTACGGGGGCTTCGACACGCCGCTCACGACAGCAGCCACGCGGTTTAGTCATCCGCTACCCGTCGACAATGAGCTTCCCTACTATTTTGCTGTCGATCTGGCACAGGGTCGCTCCCCGAAAAAGCTTTACGCCGAATGGCTGTCCAGCGATAGGCCGCCGTTGCAGACCGGTATCTACCTTTCTGAATACACTTATTTCCGAGGCAGAAAAGGATTTGAGATAGTTTCGGCGCTGCTGCAAAGCCTCTGGATTTTTGCACTGTACATCCTGCTTTCTTCCTTACAGCTAAATGTAAGAGCGATCCGCCTTGTGCTTGCTACTTGCCTCTTCTCCGGTTTTATCTTTCTCAATACATTTTTTGTCTGGCCTAAATTGATCGCCGCCGTTTACGTACTAGCGTTAACCGCGCTGTTTCTTTCTCCCGGCTTGATGTCGCAGCTTCGAAATGATAGTCGAAAGGCAATGCTGGGAGGTTGCTTCCTTGCTCTCGCCCTGTTGTCTCACGGAGGCTGTGTTTTCTCCGTTTTCGGCCTAGGCTTGACGTTACTCATCTTCAACGCGCGTGCCCTGCTGAATAAGAAAATACTCATCCTTCTGCTTTCGGCTTTGTGTCTCTACCTTCCTTGGACGCTCTATCAAAAAATCTATAATCCGCCGGGTGATCGTTTGTTGAAGTGGATGCTTGCCGGAGTGATACCTGTCACCCCTATCCCATTCGGCCCGACACTAGTCCAGGCTTACACCAGCCTTTCCTTCCGTCAAATTACCGACAACAAAATCGAAAATATGAAAGTTGTTTTCGATCACCAGGCCGATTATTGGTCTAAACTCGGCGACTTCGTTAAACACCTGTACCCACCCAATCGGCAAGACCTAAACCTGGCAACTCAAGCAGCCGCCGATCTGCGTGCTGCAATGTTCTTTTTCTTCTCTCTAAACATGATGTTTCTGATGTTCGGTCCTCTTGCGCTCTTAATTGGTGTCGCAAGGCGGAGGCTCTCCTCGGAATGGAAGGCAGCAACCAAATTTTTTGTTTACGCCCTGCTGACAATAGTCGCCTGGTGCCTGCTTATGTTTGGGCCCGCTACAACCATCATGCAGTCAGGTTCGTACGCCAATAATCTGGTAGCCGCCTCAGGATCGATACTTGCGTTTTGGGCTGTCTTCCCATGGCTCGCCTACGTAGTAGCGGCTCTTCAAATAAGCGCTAACTTCCTTTTTTACGGATTTTTCTTAGAGAAAGCCGTACATGGGCAATCGATCCATTTCGACCTGTTGCTCCTGTGGTTACTCTCGCTGCTTGCTCTTGTTATTGTGCTGTCCAGACTTCGTGCTGCGTATCGGATGTCGAACTTTCGTGACTAAATACAACTTCCGTGAGTCTTACTAGCGGAGGCTATCATGCTACGTCAAACTTTGCTTAGTTTCTTCTTGCTCGGAACGCTCGCCTTCGCACAGTCGCCGGAGACATCGAACACCAAGAACACGCAGCGCATCATCAAAGAAGTACACCACGAGTTGGTGATGCTGCCCTATTATGGTGTCTTCGATAATCTTGCTTACAAAGTAAGTGGCGCAACCGTTACGCTGCTCGGCCAAGTTGTTCGGCCTACTTTGAAGTCATCCGCCGGGAATGTCGTAAAGAATATCGAAGGCGTTGAGAAAGTAGTGAACGACATCGAAGTTCTTCCACTCTCCCCCAATGACGACAACATTCGCATCGCGGAGTACCGCGCCGTCTACGGGCAACCAGGTCTCGATATGTATGCGTTACGCGCTATTCCCACCATTCACATCATCGTAAAAAACGGTCATGTGACGCTTGTAGGTGCAGTCGGCAATAAGGGAGACAAAGACCGTGCCGGCATCATAGCCAACACGGTCCCGGGCGTATTTAGCGTGGTCAACGATCTTATTGTCGATTAATCTCTCTTGCAAACGTCGATTGGCTTAGTTGTCCCGCCGTAACAAATATCGAGTAATAAAGAAATGCAGTCGCAAAGATCATCGCCGCAATGGCAAGCGCATCGGTTAACACGAACTGCTGCTCAGCGAGTTTCCCTGTTGACCATATCGAAGGAAGCAAAAGCATCGCCACCACCTCACCACCGCGCAGCATCAAGCACCACTTCGCAACAGCCCAAAACCTTCGAGAATCCACGGCGAACTGCCTCCAAATTACAACCAGAAAAATCACTAATCCAAGAAACCAAGCGTGTAGACCTTCCCTAAGTAAGCCCGTTCTCGATGCGCCAAAATACAACGCAAACAAGAGCAGCGGAAGAACGAACACCAGTAACAGCCAAGCTCTTTGCTTCGTCCATGCAAGATACGTCAGCCAGAGTAAGCATGGAAAGAAAAAGATTCCGCCGCCAAACGGCAACGCAACTGCATACTGCAAGAAGAACTGCACCAGTAACGGCGAGTGTCCAGCAACGGAGTTCAGCGCCCAGTTGTCTCGATGGAAAAGAACCACGTTGAACGGAAGAAGCGTATTCGCTAGCGAGTCGTAGCGTGATTGCAACCAGTGCGCAATAGTTAAGGTCTGCCGATCTGCCTGAAACAAATATCCTGTAAAACCACCCTGGGTGAAATGCCTTCGGTTGATTCGCCTCCATGCCGACATCCAAACCAGCGCCCCTGCTGTCATCGACAAACTATGCCAAATCCAACCCCAAACATTCGCCGTTAATTTGGTTCTGAGCAGAGAACCGCGCTGGATCGACGACAGAACAACTAACACCAGCAGCGCCGGCGTCGATAACAATGCTGCCGGATGATAAAGATACCCCGCACCAACTGCGAGCCCGGCGAGAAAATACCGATGCTGCAAAACAAGATAAGCACCTAGCAGCGTAAATCCACCTGCTTCCAGCTTCGGCCAAGTGAAATAGATCTCGTGAACGACGAACGGCGCGGAGGCTGCAATCAAGAATGCGAAGAACGACCAGTCTTCGGGTAGAAACAACCGCGCCAATCCGAAAACAAAAATGAGACTACAGCAAGCTACAGCAATCATTCCCACTCGGTACGCGCTAAATCCTTCCGGATCGAAAACTGCCCACGGCTGCGAAGGTGCCGCGGCAACAACTTGTACCGGACCGCTCAGTGCGATGGTGCTCGCTGCTAGTCCCGCCAAAGGGCCACGGTCTGAAAAATTATATGGTGCGAAAACACTGTTCGCAAAGTCGCTGTAGGGTTTGCTACGCCGGCCCACTAATTGAACATCGATATAGGAGATACGCGAGTCGCTCCGCCCATCTGCTTCTAGCGTTTTGGAAATACTGTCCCGGTAAAGTTCGCCTATCGGCCCAAGCGAATAGGTCGACTTCGCAACCCCCAGCACGATCAAAACAACTATCGCCAACAATATCTTCTGCTCCACTGCGCTGATGTAGCTCTCCATCGGAACACGTAGGAAATGGACAACGGCGTAGATCGCCAATAACCCCAAACCGCAATCGATAATCACCTTAGGCGTAATTGCTTGGGGTCCGGCCCAAGCTACCAAACCCAAAAGCGCCAAGCCCAATAAGCCGGGTACTGGAAGCCAAATCAACGAAGTCTGCTTGCCTTTTCGCGCACGCTTCTGCCGGAGAACAAGCCCGGGGAAAAGAAAAAACAACACCGCCGACGAGGTGGCCAGCAACAGCATCACAGCTTGTTTGACCAACGCCGCCCAGTCTTCGGATCGCACCGCGAATGGCTCGGAAAAGCCGATCCAACCCGCGTCGCAATCGCACCCGTTGATGGCTACGATTCTAAACCGGATTGCGTTGCTCACCTGCCGAAGCGAGACGTCCTTGCGCAACCACAGTTCGCCTGGGTCATAAGCAGGCATCAAAGGAACCCGAACCGTCGATAAATCGGTGGTGCTGACTTCCGCGAATATCTGATTGTTTACTTGATGTGGATAACCGGCAATGAAAATATCGAACCGAGGAGTGGCTTTATACCAGGCCGAAGCAACGGCTCCCACCGATTTTCTCGAACCCAGCCAAGACCCAAAGAAATGAAGCGTCCCCTTGTACGAAGCCGGAGTCGTCGTTAGATAAACACCTCCCTCGGCAAAACCGTTCCCTGTAAGCAACGGTTTATTTGGATCGACGCGATTAATGGCGGTAATATCCGGCCTTTGCCTTAAAACCGTTCCAGAACACCCATACAGAAGGTACGCAATAGCCGCTGCGCAAAGGCACAGAGCAAAGATGTTAGCCCTACTCTTCACCTGGAATAATTTACTTTTTGGCGACGACCAAAAACTGCCGCCCCAGTAGTTTCCACACTAATGGCATCTGCAAATACAAGCGAAGAGCCCAAAGCGGAGGCCGTGAACCGGTAGACATTGTGTAGGGCAGAAACTTCGCCAACGCCTGCTCGATTTTAAACCCCGCCATCCGCAACGCCTCGGAAAGTGAAAGCTCGGTCAGCGCCAGATGATGATCGAAAAAGTCCCAATAAGCACCGCTCAAATAACGTACATTTGGGCCTAAAGCAATCAGGCGTCCGCTCGGCTTTAAGCATCGGTAGGCCTCCCGTAGCGTCGCCTGCAACGACGCTTTTGCGGGAAGATGCTCAAAAAAGTTACTGGAAAAAACCACGTCAAGCGAGTTATCCGGCAAAGGCCACTCGGTACTGCAGTCTTGCTCCAAAAATCTAGTACCCGGGCCGATCCGATCGCGTGCCGCAGGGTTCAAGTCCATCGCAAACTTCTTGACCGCTGTGATGTTATTCACAAACTCACAATATCCGCAGCCAAGATCAAGAACCACATCGCTTGGCCGCACCCAGCGCGAAAAATACTGCGCGGTCAAAACGCGCCAAACTTCATTCCGGTAAGCTTCCAAACCGGAAAAACGCTTGGCATAAATACGCTGTAATTCAGACTGGGTTTCGGATACTTGACTAGAAGGCATCGCTGCTATTTGCCGAGGAAGCGCATGTTTTATATCGGTTCTCGCAAAGCCGCACACGCGGTAATTAAGAACTCAGCTTACTACAATCGCCATTACCTGGAGGCGTGTTCCTTCGCGCCAACGTCCGTACCCGTTACCACGGTCCAGGGATGCGCCTTGATATCCTCTAAAACTCCGCGCTGCCAATAGTAGTCCGGATGGGCTTTTAGAAAAGTAGCCGCATAGAACTCTACGCCGCATGGGTGACCCATTCCCGCGGCAAACGAAAGCCTCTCCGCCATCGCGCTGTCCGCTACTTTCGCTTCGGCCACGCCCGCGGGACCGTAAGGCGGCTCCCAGCCGGCCATCCCACGGCTCGATTTATCGATGTGTCCGCAGATTGTCCGCTCATTCGGGTCGATCTCCTTCGTTATGGCATCATAGTGGTCCGTCTCGAATCGCTTCCCGGCTTCCACGTCGATACGCCCCTTGTTCTGAGCCATCAATTGATTCCACCGCCGGTGTCTTACCTCATTCGGTGTATTGGGATCGCTTGCGGGAAAGCTTGTCTCCTCGGCAACTAGTTTTTTGTTGATCGGGAAATTGGAACCAACAAAATAACCGTCCTTCGTCCGCGCTAACGTCACATTCTTCAGTCCCAGCTCCAGCCTTCCAATCTCGTTCGTCTTCCGGTCGCCCACCAGCCATGTGTTGGCATATCCACCGTTATTACCTTCCTCCATCAAGCGCGCAAATTCGTCGATGGAGCCGGAATACTGCATTGCCTTTCGCGCCCTTGCAAACTCCGGCACGCCCTTGGCGTCGAAACCGTGAAAGTTTGCAATCGTCGTCTCGGTGATCATGATTCCTGCATCATTGATGCCGAAATCATCGCCGCTATGAATCAATCCCGGCATGCCGTCCATAATGAAGCGGTGTCCCGTTTGCGGTACGATGTCGAAAATAATTTTCCAACGACTGCCGGTCAAATAATCGGTCCAATTATTGTGTCCAATGACGATACGCCCGTCCTTGGTATAGCTGCCGGTTGCAACAAAAGCACTGCAATGCTCCGGTACGCTTTTTCCCGTGCGCCCCAACCGAGTGTCATAGTAATAGGGAAATTCCATGAACCCATTCATCGTTACCAAGTCCAGATAGTCCACTTTGGAACCACGCGCTTGAAGCCCGTCCACCATCCCTTGCAGCTCCTGCCGGTACTCCGCGGGAATGTGAGGTTCGAATGTCCGCGCCGCCACCTTCCGCAGCTCAACCCAGGAATGGTTCACCTCGTGTGTTGCGCTCAACGATATCGCCCGCTTTGCGTCTTCGATTTCCGTGGTCAGTAAATAACCATGCTGAAACCCAATCTCCGTCGGACTGCCTTGCAGATGCACAAACGTCCATCCGTTTTCAGGAGCTTTGACGAATCCTCCACGTAAGCGGGAGTCTGTTGATGGACCAGCCTGCAAAGCAACGGTACCAACCAGCAAACAAAGAGCGAAAAAACATCGAGGCATGTAGCCTAGATTAGAACATGTTTCTAACGTCGATGCACAATCGCATGTACCAGGCCCGGACAAACACGCAGCATCAGCAGCAGCAGCCGGACCTTGGCATTCGGCGATAGCTGATCCACCTGCTTGTAGTGCGTAATGGAAGCGTTCCAATCCCGCTTCGAGAACGCAGCCTTTCCACGCATCTGCTCTATTTCGATCTTGATCTTCAACCGATGTTTCTCCAACGCCGTCAGCTCTGCCCCGGATAAAGAAAGCGTGTCTTGCGTCTTCTGTAAGGATTCCAAAATACGTTCGTTCATCCAAAGTAGGTTCGATGTCGCGCTATCGTCCCGCTTGCGATACTTCATCAACGGCATCCGCTGGGAGCCAATCCGTCCGCCAAGCCGCAAAATCCGTAGCCAAAGATTGTAATCCTCCGAACCATGCAGAGATGTATCGAACAATCCTGCCCGCAGCACAAGTTCGCGCCGCACCAGCGCGCAATAGCCGATCGTACATTCGCCAGCTAATGCTTTCTGGAACGTTATCTCCCCCTCCGTCGGCGAAAAATCCATGGTGGTACGCCCGGCCAAATGGGTATTCCCAAAAATCATCCCGTTGGTGAATACCATGTCGAAACTTGGATTGTTGCGCAAGAAATTCTGCTGCGATTCCAGGTACCCCGGAAGCCACTCGTCATCGGCATCCAGAAAAGCAAGCCACTCTCCCTGAGCCGCCAAAATCCCGGTGTTCCGCGCACTCGAAACGCCCCCATTTTCTTTTGCTATGTAGACAATCCGCTCCCGATAAGGCGTTAATGCCCGCTCGAGTTCTTCGGTATCCGGGCTTCCATCATTGACCACGATGATCTCTACACTTCGCGGTGCCTGCGTAATCACTGATCGAAGGGCCGCGCCGATGTAGGCCGACACCCGATAAGCGGGAATAATAACACTTACTTCCGGCTCCTTTTCTTCTATCTGTGGGCTGCTCATCTCAGTCCAATAATTATTTCGTGTTCTGTCTTAAACTCCGCCTCTGCCGTTTGCCATCCATCTTTTTACAACCGAGACCAAGTGCTCTGCTTGAAATGGCTTAGAAAGGTAATCGTCCATGCCTGCCTGCAAACACCGTTCGCGTTCGCCTGCCAGCGCATTCGCCGTCACCGCTATAATCACCGGCTGCGGTGTATCCGATTTCCTGATTCGCCTGCTCGCCTCGAATCCATCCATCGTCGGCATCTGGCAATCCATCAGGATCAAGGTATAAGGATGATTACGATGCGCTTCCACCGCCGCATTCCCATCACCTGCAAGATCGACTTCGAAACCGGCCCGTTGCAGGATCAGCTTGCCTACCCTTTGATTGATCGGATTGTCCTCGGCCATCAAGATGCGTGCAAGATCTCCCGTAGGCTCCTTTTTGGACGCCTTGCTGCTGAACTCTTTATTTTCTTCGGACGGTACTTGCTTTGGTTCGGAAGATGTCGATGACATTACTGGAACAAACCCGGGCGGACTTCCTATAAATCACTGTTCGTGGATTGAAGCAACGCCTGGAGACTTGTACAAAGATAACATCAAATTCGTCCAAAAATACTGTTAATTATTGATAAATAGTAATCATCCGGACTTAATTGTGAGCTTGATTACTAATCTAATTAACTTTTTTTATCGCTTCATCCCGTTCTACTTTTCCATCGCGGATGTGAATCACCCGGTGAGCGTGCCGAGCAATATCTGCTTCGTGCGTGACGACCACAATCGTGTTTCCTTCGCTGTGCAAACGCTCGAACAGTGCCATAATCTCCACGCCAGTGGTGGAATCCAGCGCTCCGGTCGGTTCATCGGCCAGCAGAATCGAGGGTCTATTCACTAATGCCCGCGCAATGGCTACTCGCTGCCGCTGCCCGCCGGAAAGTTCGTTCGGCTTGTGATCCATGCGCCGGTCGAGATCCACCGCTTGCAGCGCCTCCTTCGCCCGTTGAATCCGCTCCTGTGACGATATCCCCGCATAGATCAGCGGCAATTCCACGTTGTGTAACGCAGACGCCCGGGCCAACAAATTAAAGGTCTGAAAAACAAACCCGATTTCCTTATTTCGGATCCGGGCCAGCTCGTCATCTTCCATGTCGCTGGCTAATTTCCCGTTCAGATAGTACAGCCCTTTCGAGGGGCTATCCAAGCATCCGATCAGGTTCATCAACGTCGATTTGCCCGACCCGGACGGCCCCATAATTGCTACGTATTCGCCCCGTTTGATCTCGACGTCCACGCCTGACACGGCGTGGATCTCTTGATCTCCCATCACGTACGACTTCCAAAGATCGTACGTGCGAATCACCACGCCTCGGCTCTTTAGCGCCTCACCTCGTTCCACGCGCTGTTGAGCGGTAAGCTCATGCTCTTCTATGGCTGTTTCCGGCATATTTATCTACTCCCGCGTTTCGTTCACTTACCCGACGCGCATCGCTCCAGGAGGATTGTTATTGTTTACTTTCACCTTCGCATCGTTACGCAGCGTGCGAAGCGCTTGGTAGTTCCCCGTCACAATCTGATCCCCTGCCTGCAAGCCATGCAGAATCTCGATATTTGTCGCCCCAGTGATGCCGGTGTCGACCTTTCGAAACACAGCCTTCCCATTGTTCACGACAAATACTCCCTGCAGTTCTTCGTTTGCCGCTTTCTGCGCCGCTTCGTCCTGCGCTGGCGGCTGGTTTTTCTTCCCACCTGGCTTGCTTGTCTCCAACTGCTTTCTCTGCCGCATAGTGAGCGCCTGAATCGGAATCGCCAATGCCTTCTGCCGCGTGGCGGTCGTGATCTTTCCGGTACACGATAGGCCCGGACGAACCAATTTTTCCGGAATGTCCAGTGCGATGGTCACCTTGAAATCCTTCGCCTCCTGGCTGGAGGTCTGGCTCTGCGATGCAGCTACGCCGGACGATCGGATAATTGCCGTGTTGCCGATTTCTATCACGTGCCCTTTAAAGGTCTGATTTGGGATCGCATCGATTGTTACTTCCGCCGGTTGCCCCACCTTTACGCTGACAATATCGGTTTCGTCTACATTTACCTCGGCCGTAATAATCGACATATCGGCGATTGTCATAATCGTCGATGAAGCCGAGTTCTGTATACCCGGCACCACTGTCTCTCCCACTCTCACCGGCAGATTTGTCACCACTCCGTCCAACGGGGCAACCGCTTCATATTGATGCAAAATATCGGTCGAGCGAGCTACCATCGCTCGGCTCTGCGCGATGGCCGTCTGCGTGGCATTGAGCTGGGCTGCTACCTGGGCCCGCTGTGCTTTTGCCTGCGATACTTTGCTGATTGAACTCTGCAGAACCGCTTGCGACAGATCGTAGGTTGCCTTTCTCGCCTCATAATCCTGCCGGGAAATCAACTTCGAATCGAACAAATCCTTTGCTCGCTGCAAATCGAGTTTCTTCTGGTCCAAATCGGCCCTATCATGTTCCACCGTGGCTTCGGCTACGGCAATCGCATCGTCCGCTGCTTTCAACGATGCCTCACTCGCCGCCGAATTTGCTAAAGCCGAATTCAACCCCGCTCGCTGTGCCGTTAAATCCGCGCCCGGTTGAACCGCCGCCAGCGTCGCCAGCTTTTGGCCTTTCTTGACGTGGTCTCCTTCTTTTACATAAATGGCGGTAATCGGTGCCGGCGTTAGTGCATTCGTCCCGATATTGATGTAGTTGCGGGGCTTCACTTCCCCCGATGCCGTTACAATCGAAGCCAAATCCATGCGGGCTACCTTACCGGTCTCCACCGCCACCACGCCGGCTTGGCTCATCTTAATGCTCGCCAGCACGGCACCGGCTACTATCGCCAACAAGCACAGCAGTATTGCAATCTTCCACTTCCGCTTCATCTACTCGAAATACTCCCCCCGCCCACATCCAGACGGAATTATAAGTTGAAATGTTCCGATTATCTCCTATAGGACATTTAATTTGAATGAACCAACAGAAGAGCGCCGTTGCAGCCGATAAGAATAGTGACGATGCTAGCGGTATTCCAACGCGCTCCCCGTTCTTTACTCAAACTGATTTGGGGATCTGTCTTCCTTCTTTCTGGATTATCGCCGCTGCCCGGAAACCCGCTTTGGGTAAAAGTGAGTACCTCTCATTTCGAGATGTATACCGGCGAAAACGAAACAACGGCACTGCAAGCGCTCCACACGTTTGAAGACGTACGCTCCTTTTTCTTGCATAACAGCAAATCGAATTCCGCTCCGGAGGAACCCGTCCGCATCTTCGCTTTTAGTTCCGAAGGGGACTACCGGCCTTATCGACTAAACGAGGGCGCCTTTGCCTACTACGTTCGTAGCCGCGAACGGGACTACATCGTTATGCAGGACATTCACCCGGAGCATTACCATGCCGCCATTCACGAATACACTCATCTGGTGATCGAACACGCGCACATGCGTCTGCCGCTCTGGTTAAACGAGGGTCTGGCCGAGTTCTTCTCCTCGCTGGAGCCGCACGGTCAACAAACTATGGTGGGACGTCCCCTACCGGAACGCCTATGGACACTGCACAATCAGGGTTGGATGAGTTGGAAATTACTGTTCACCGTCGATCGCTCTTCGCCCTACTACAACAAAGCCGACAAGATGCAGATGTTCTATTCCCAGAGTTGGGCGCTCACCCATATGCTGGAGCTCGACGACCGTTACCGTGTTGCCTTTCCCGGGTTTCTGGCAAAAATAGCTAACGGTATGCCGACAGCCGACGCCTTGCAATCCAGCTTCGGAAAAACGGTGAAGCAGGTGGACGATGATCTTCGCGCTTATCTCGAACAGTACACCCTTCGCGCACGGCTATTCGACTTCCCTCTGCAAAAGTCGGATCTCCAACCGGAAGTCATGGCATTGACGGATCTGCAGGTGAAAGTTGCGCTTGCCACTCTTCTGGCGACCAGTCGACCCAATACGAAAGAAGCACGGGATCGGCTCATCGCGCTCGAGACAGCAAATTCTGGAAATCCCGCTATCGAAGAGTCTCTGGGCTATCTGGCTTGGCGGGAGAACCGCTTGGCTGACGCCCAGCAATACTTTAACCGCGCTATTCAAAGCAATTCGAACGACGCCCAAATGATCTACCAATTTGCCGTTCTGCGAAAGTCTGCCGGCGCGTCTCCGCAGGAGGTGATCCGCTTGCTTGATCGCGCACTGGCATTGAAGCCCGGCTTACGAGAAGCCCTGCTGCTTCTCGGCTTCACCAGCGTCGAAAGCCGGCAGTTCGATTCGGCGCTTTCTGCGCTTCGCAAGATAAAAACAATCGAGCCCGATGGAGCCTACGATTATTTCGCCGCCCTGGCCTTTTGCTACGGAAATCTCATTCAGCCTGCGGCAGCCAAACAACACGCCGAACGGGCGCTGAACTATGCAAAAAATCCCACCGAGAAAAGGCAGATGGAGGACCTGCTCCGCCGCATGGATAAGTAAGACACTCTCAAACAGAACAATGGAACCGCTTGGCCCCCTATACATAGACCCTCTTCACCCGCGCGTGAATCCCGCAAAGCACACTGTAGGAAATCGTACCCGCCAGCTTCGCAATCTGTTGCGCATCGATGCTCACGTTTCCTTCTCGTCCTAGCAGCGTCACCGCGTCGCCTACCCGCGTTTCCGGAGCTTGCGTTATATCGATCGTGGTCAGGTCCATGGAAACAGCGCCCAGGATCGGAGTCAGCTTGCCTTTCACAATCACGCTTCCTCGGTTCGATAGCCGGTGTGGAATCCCGTCCGCATAGCCGGCCGCTAAGATAGCAATCCGCATCGGTCTCGGAGCCCGAAAGATCCCGCCATAGCCGATCAGCGCGCCCTCCGGAACATCTTTCACGGAAAGCACTGTCGCCCTCCAAGCGAGTGCCGGCTTGACATCCAAAATCTTCGGGGGAGCCGAACCGCGTGCCGGCGAAATGTATCCATAAGTGGCATGCCCGGGTCGAACCATTCCCCTCCATGCTGCCGTTCGCCCGTAAGCGGCCGGTATTGTGCTCGACAGATGCACCAAGGCAGGATGCACTCCCTGGCATCCTAATCCCTCCACTATGCGGTCGAAGTTCTCCACCTGCTCTTCTGTCTGGCGCCCCTGGTAGTTGCCGGCCGAGGCGAAGTGTGTCATTAATCCTTCCAGTTCCAAATTTGTTGCCGCCAAGATCGCTTCGCCGATCTCCGTCGCGCTCTCCCGCGTGCCTAGCCTGCCCATGCCCGAATCGATCTTCAAGTGATACCGCGTCTTCTGTTCCCGCGCCGAAGCGAGCCGGTCCAACTCCGCGATATCCGCGAGGGAATGAATCACCGGCGTTAAATCATACGCCAGCATGGCCTCGCGCGTGAAAGGCAAAAAATCCGCCATCACCAAAACGCGCGTTCCTATACCGGCATCGCGCAGCGCGACGCCCTCCTCTGTGTTGCTGACGGCTAGCCAGCGTGCTCCCTGCTGCTCCAGCACCCGCGATACTTCAATCGCTCCGTGCCGGTATGCGTCCGCTTTCACCACGGACATTACTTCCACGCTGTCTCCTACGGCACCTCGTATTGCTTGAAAATTAGCGGCAATCTGCGCCCGCGAAACCTCTACCCACGACCGGTAAGGCAGCGCTCGAAAATTTGCTTCCGTCACCATCGCTTCCATTATTTTCCATACATCCGCTGGAACAGTGCTTCGTAATCGTTCGTCACCGCATCCCAGCTATAGCGCTCCTCGATACGCCGCATGGCCTGATGTCCCCACTGTCGGCGTTCCTCCCTGCTCACGTTCACCGCCCACTGCAGCTTCTCCGTAAGATTTGACGCGTCGAACGGAACCGCCGCGCCGTTTGCCACCTCGCTGCTCTCGGGCGTCTGCAAATACAGCACCAGCGCCCCACGTCCCATTGCCTCGATCAATGCCGGATGCGTTCCACCTACTTCCGTCGCCTGCACATAGGCCCAGCAGTGTGACTGCAACTGATGATATCCATCCCCATAAATTGCGCCCGGTGCTATCACGCGCGAATCCGGGGTCTGTTTCACCCGCCGAATGTAGTCGGCGGCATACGGCGCATCACCTACCAGCACCAGCCTCATACCGGTGCTTACCTTTTCAAATGCCTCCCGCACTAGTAAAGCGTTATTCTCCGGCTCCATACGACTGACATACAGCACGTATTCACCAGGAATCAATCCAAGCCGGCGTACCGCATCTTCCTGCGGCACCGGCCCTATCTCCGCGCCATAAGGGATAAAAGTGGACTCTTTTTGGTATTGCTCCAGGTAGTATTTACGAATTTTTTCCGCATCCGTCACCACCGCCGTCGGACACCACGTCGCTAACCATTCGGAAAGCAGATACCACGTCTTCGCCAACTGATTCCACTTCTTACGGTGTCGTTCCAATCCATCTACATTCAAAGCCGTCGGTATTCCGAGTAGACGCGGACTCCATGTAAAAATCGCGTTGGCCGCATTGCAGTACAGCGCCACATCGGCCTTATTCCATAACAAATGAAGCGTCGAGACAGCCGTATGCGCGATGGTGTCGAAATACTTGTGGCGAATCGTCGGCAGATAGTACAACCGTACGCCACGATATTGTATATTTCTCGGCTTTTCCCGGCAGTAAACAGTCACCCTATGCCCGCGCTCGGCCAGCCTTACCGACAGTTCTTCCGCAAACGTCTCGAAGCCACCATAATTCGCAGGAATACCCCGTGTGCCAAGCAGCGCAATTCGCATGGAGATTGAAGTTTCAGGCAGGAAGGCTCTTGGGTCGATGGCAAAACCATGACGCTATGTACTCGTCGCTCACTCGCCTTCGTCGCATGATCTCACGCCGTTTCCTCCACATCTTGCGAATATTCAGGAAGACGATAGGAAACGCGCGCAGCGACTTCCATTCTCTTAATAAACAAGCAGCCACAATCAGCAGATCGCGCGTCGTTACCGACAGCCAATGCCGCCGGTAAAGATCGCCTGTCATATTCTTCAATCGCAGATACCAACGATTTTTAACCGAGTGCATGTTGACGACGGCGGCCACTCCTTGCCGATTCGAAGGCAGAACACTCCGCACGTGATAACCCACCGCCGAAGGCGTATACAAACAGGTCCATCCCAGCAACTGCGCTCGCCAAGCGATGTCCGCGTCTTCGCGGTACACAAAAAAATCCTCGTCAAAGAACTCGCCCTCGATGGAGATGTCTTCGATCATTGCGCGTCGATACAGCGCGGCTGCTCCTGTCGCTCCGAACACGTACTCATCGTTTTCATACTTGCCGGTATCGAGTTCTTTACTGCCCCGATCGAAGTGCCGTATCGCCGGCGTAAAGTAAATGCCCGTAGAGTCCAAAACCGGCCGAGACGGTAGCTGTAAGTCGGACCCCATCGTTAATAATTTTCCGCATACCGTACCTATCTTTGGGTCCCTTTCTCCCGCCGACATTAGCTGCTCCAAAAAATTTGGAGAAAGCCGTACGTCCGGATTTAAGACCAACACCCACTCGGCGCTAGTAAGTGCCAACGCCTGGTTATGCCCACCCGCAAAGCCCCGATTTTCGGAGTTGTACACGACCCGCACTCGATCCTCGAAGTTGCGCAATATCTGTCGTGTCTCATCGTGCGAGGCATTGTCGATTACTACAATTTCATGAAGGAAGCGGGTTTGCCGCAGCACGTTTTGCAAACACTGCTCGATAAATTTTGCGCTATTGTACGTGACGATGGTAACCGCCACTCCGCTTTGCTGTCCCAACGTCGACTAGCCCCGTACCAGACGGAAATAAAGTCGCCAATAAGGATCTAGTCCGATCTGATTTTGCAATCGCCGTATCTCGCTTTCACTCCGTGCAAAAGCATCCTCGACCATTTTTACTCGATGGGTAGGAGGCCTTCCTATCGATTGATCGTCCAATCCTCTAATCTCCTGCCATTGGCGAAGACCTTGCCACTTTCCGCGCAGTGCCGTAATGAGATGTCCATGTTTCGCCGCCGCCATCACTGCCAGTATCTGGCCCACCAAAATTGGCCAGGCAAACTTTCGCAGCGTTTCTTTCGGATAGTGCTTTGCTAAAAGCAGCACCTGATTCCGCGCGCTTAAGAACATCACCCGATAATCGTTTTTGCCGAACGTCGTTTTACTCATGTGCAGCGCAACTGCAGCTGGATCATAGATGCCTTCTATGCCCGCCAGCATGCAGCGGATTCCAAAATCGACGTCTTCATAATACGATTCGAACCGCTCCTCCAGTAACCCGATCTCGTCGAATACACGCCTATGAAATAAAGCCGCCGTCATAGGGGCGAATGAAATCCGACGGCGTGTCGACCAAATAGCCCCATCTGGTCGGCCATAGCCGCAGCGCCATGCATAAGCCGCTCGTGACACCAAGTCCCAACTGCCGTCCACGACGCCCATTCCATCGGGCCGCAGCAGCTTTCCAACTGCGAAAGAAGCTCCTTCCTGCTCCGCGCTGCGTAGTAGTCGCTCCAACCATTCGGGCTCCAGCACCACGTCGTTATTCACGATCAGCAGCCAATCGCCTTTGGCTTGCCGAATACCCTCATTCACTGCCATCGCGAATCCACGATTCTCGGGAAACACGATTGAATCAACGGGAAAATTCCTCACCACCAAAGATGTTGCGTCCGAACTGCCGTTATCAACGACAATCACCTGCTCCGGCGGCCGTGTCTGCCGCGCTAAATTCGTCAAAATAGCTTGGAGCAAGTCGGCGCGATTCCACGTAGGGATAATAGCCGATACCGTCGCCATTTACTGATGTCTCTTACTTTAACTCCGATGTTGACGGAGATGCGGGATTTCTTAGGCGATCCACTTCGGTGCGATACGTCGCCTCTAATCGCTCCGTGACTGTTCGCGAGTCTTTCTCCCGCTCTACCATCTTACGGGCCTTTCTCGCCAATGTCTCCGCGTATGCCTCGTCCTCCAACAGCCGTACGACCGAACGTGCAAACTCCACAGAAGTGTCAGCAAGCTCACAGATGCCGGTCTGCCTTGTTGCTAACCCTTCTGCCCCCATCGTGGTCGATACCACCGGTATTCCGCAAGCAAATGCCTCCAACAGTTTTACTCGAACACCCGACCCCGCCCTGACCGGACAGAGAAAAACTTTGTATCGAGCCAAGGGGGCGCGTACATCGTCCACAAATCCGGCGATCTTTATATTCGGATGAGTGCTCAGATGCTTCATCGACTGCTGCATTTCGGCGCCTACCACCACTAAAGTAGCTTGCGGACGCATCCGAACGACCTGCGGAAGTATCTCCGCCGTAAACCACTCGATGGCCTCCACATTGGGGATATGTCGAAAACTCCCGACAAACAACATCGTGTCAGGCTCACGTCCTTCCGTGATAAATGGGTATCGGACGGTATCGATCGCCGCCCGTAGATCGTCATCAATCTTGCCCTTCATCTCCGGAGCGAATTGGAGTATGTATTCACGATTTTCCCGGCTGCATACTTGTACGCGAGTAAATCTCTTCACCATCCGCAACTCATACCGCAGCATCCGCGCATACTCCAGGAGACCCACCGGCTTCACTCCCGAAATCTGCATTCCTCTCCATAACGACTGAAAAAAGATATCGTGCTCGAACAGAAAATTTGGGATGTGTTCAAAGGTGTTATGGTACTGCCCCATGATCGTGTAATCCAACTGCACGGCATCGACTTTTTTGGTGTAGACAATCCGATGACAAGCCCACTCGAAGTCACGGTCCCAAAACTCACGCACCGCATGGGGAACGGCAGTCGACGGATGGCGCGGCGGACGGCGATAACGCAACAAGAAAAGAGTAGAAGCGCATATTCCTCCGAGTGGGCTTTGTGACTTTTGCTCTGTTTCAGTGTCGACAAAACCGATCAGATGAACATCGGCTAGCCACTTTAGCGATTCCAGCGTTTGGCTCATGAACACCGCGCCACCATGAACCGGTGGATGAATCGGGTAAGGGGCGGCAAAAAGCACCTGTAATCGCGATGGCACCGGCTCCCCTTCGATCTGAAACCGGTCGCGAAAATAGCCGCCCTTTTGTCGCAGAAAGGCTTCGCGATCCGAAACAACAGCTAGGCTACGAGCTCTCCATCGAGCGACAATCGCCTGCTTCAGTTGTCGAACTGCGCGCCAACATGCCGGGACCGCAAAGAAGGAGGCAGCAAAATGCATTCCCAGCATCCGCCAATCGTGAACGTTTTTCCAACAGAACAAGATGACGTTCTTTTTCAAAACGCCTTCGATGAACGCCGGCGAGAAACGCTTTCCAATGGTGCCGCGATGCTCATGGAACACAACGCTCGCCGGTTGGTACAGCAATTTCCAACCGCGCTTCCAAGCCATATGCCCGATGTCGGTGTCTTCGTAATAAAACGGCCTTAGCAGTTCGTCGAACCCGCCGAGCTCTAAAAACTTTTGCCGATGAAAAGCGCTGGAGCCGCCTCCCGCGTATGCACAAGGAAACGGCATCTGAACCTCTTCATCGTTGCGATGACTGACGCGGAGCTTTCCAGCCTCCCACCAACTCTCGGTGAGCCCAGTCTCTTCACGCCGCCGCAATGGATCGGAGAAAAAAATTTGACACGATGTCGAGAAAACAAGTGGATCGTTAAAAGGTTCTAACAGCGGCTCAAGAAAATCCGGCTCGACCCGCATGTCATTGTTCAGTAGAACAACTATGTCGTTCTTGGCTGCCTGGAAACCTCGATTGGAGCCGCCGCCGAACCCATAGTTCTTTTCCAACGCCAATATCCGCACGTCGGGGAAATGCCGTTGTAAGAACTCGACGCTTCCGTCGGTGGAAGCGTTATCGACAACAAGTACCTCGTTGTCAGGGTTCCCGTCGGTTGCCGTCATCACTGAGGACAAATACCTCTCCAGCAAATCACGACCATTCCAATTAGGAATAACAATGCTCACGCAACAATTGTTAGCTAATTGAGCGGAAGGAAGCCGCTTTTTCCCGCAGAGAATGAAGAGAATATCTTCGACCACGAAGGTGATCACCGCTAAAAGAAAAGGACCCCAGATAACGAGAAGGATAACCGCGCACAAAGCAACGGAAGGCACTATCCACCCAATCATGCAGAATCGTCAGGCAGTTTCGGCCCGAGGTTCAAAGCCTCTCCCAGCTTGTACCAACGCGATTGGCGAATCTGACCTCTCAGAAGCCGCAATTTTGCTTCCTCTGCCCGCGATTGTGCTTCGGCCGCAAGCGCTCGCTTGTCGAGGCTTTGCGCCCAATCTGTTCGTTCCTCCAAGTGCGCATGCAATTCCTCTAGTTTTTGGCGAGATGTCTTCAGGTCACGGTGATATGTCTCTTCCAGCAAGGAGTGAGCGTCCATTAGCTGTGCATGCTGCACACGCGCTGCCGATAGTTCACGTTTCAGAGACTCGATATACAGCTCGCGTTCTTGCAGCAAATTACCACCGCTCGGAATATACGCAAATGAGGGAATAGACGTCCGCTGAAACGAACAAACAGCGAGAAAAAACGACGCGTCTTCCATCGTCGGCTTTTGTTCCACGAAGACTTCGCCATACTGTCCTGCTGCTTCTCCGGTAACCACCACCGACGACTGCTGATTCTGGACCAAGATCTTTACAAATCGAAAGCTCTGCTCCAGAGCCCACCGAAACTCGGGCTCCTCAAACTCATGTACATGAAACGGGTTCGGGCCCGCTTCTTTTCGCGACTCCTGGTAGTAGCTTTTATTGGGTGTGGAAACGAGAAAAATGCCCGTCGGCTTCAGCACCCGTGCCGCTTCGCGGATCAGCTCCGGCCAGTCAGCAATATGCTCGATCACCTCAAAGGCGGTCACCAAGTCAAACCAGGTGCTTCGTGCGGGAAACGCATCCGCCGGTCCAACGCAGAATTGGGCTTGCTTTCCGTAATGGCGCTGCGCATATAGAACAGCATCGAGAGAAAGATCGAATCCTGCGGCTTGGCCTGCTATTCCGGCGATGGTGGCCGTTCCGTAGCCAGTCCCGCAACCTACGTCGAGGACATGTTTGTCGGCAGCAAAAAGGCAAGCATAACGATAGCGGGCCATATGCTCGTTCCAAAGATCCGGTTCCACTGCGCCGGGGATTACCCGCTCGCCAGTAAATACCGTCTCTTCGTCACCCACAACCTGAGCCTAACACCCCGCCGAATTTGACAGATACCTATGGAAATGAATACCCTAAGATTTACTCCATTTGCCGGTGTAGCTCAGGTGGTTAGAGCGACGGTCTCATAATCCGTAGGTCGCAGGTTCAACTCCTGCCGCCGGCACCATCTCCCGCCATTATTGCTTCGTGATGATTGAGTAAATCCGGTCCAGATCGTCTTGCGAGTAGTACTCCACCTCGATACGCCCCGCGCTTGCCGACTTCGGAATAATGCGAACCTTGGTTCCTAGAGCCATAGTCAATTCTTCCAACGCGGCACGAATATTGGGGTCCAAGCGCGGAGGCTCTTTTTTGCCCTCTTTATTCGGGGTATCGTTCTGCTTGTTGGCAAGATTCTTAACCAGCGTCTCGGTTTCCCGAACCGAAAGTTGATTGGCGGTAATCTGTTCGCAGAGTTGAAACTGTGCGCTGGGGTCGGTGATATTCAACAAAGCACGAGCATGACCCACGGTGATATTGCCTCGTGATAGCTCATTTAGGACCAGCGGAGCCAGTCTGAGAAGCCGCAAGAAGTTCGTGATGGTAGAGCGGTCCTTGCCGGTCCTCTCGGCTACGTCCTCATGGCTCAAGCCATGCTCATCCACTAAACGCTGAAAAGCCATTGCGGCTTCCACCGGATTGAGATCTTCACGTTGGATATTCTCGATGAGCGCGAGTTCCAGCAGGCGATCTTGCTCTACCGTCCTCACCAACGCGGGAATTTCTATCAATCCGGCAAAATGAGCAGCGCGCCAGCGGCGCTCTCCGGCAATCAGCATGTACTTGCCATCTTCGGCCTTCATGACCGTAATGGGCTGAATCAACCCGTTTACCCGGATCGATTGCGCCAGCTCGTCCAAGGATTTGGCATCGAAGTTGCTTCGTGGCTGGTGCTGATTCGGCCGGATTCGATCCAAAGGAATGCTTTGAAATGTCTCGAATTGTTCAGGAATCGGTGGTAGGGCCGGAACCATAGCCGGGATGGGACCAGTCGCAGGCGCTGCCGCAGGAGGAGCGTCCTTTTTTATCGGCGCAGGCGCGGGAGCGGCACCCGTCCCCCTCGCCGGCAGCAAAGCAGATAACCCTTTACCTAGCGCTTTGCGTGGATTCCGATCTTGCTCTTTGTTCATTAGCGATTACTTCCTTTGCAAGCTGAATGTAGCTTTCCGCCCCACGCGAACGTGGATCATAGGCCAAAATAGATTTGCCGAAGCTAGGAGCCTCGGCCAGCCGAATGGTTCGCGGAATGACGGTTTGAAAGACTTCCCTGCCAAAAAACTCCCGTAGGTCCGCCTCTACCTGTTTGGTCAAATTGGTACGGTCATCGTACATGGTGAGCAAGACGCCTTCCACTTGGATCGGGTGGTGAAACGACTCCTTGACGCGATCCACGGTATCCATAAGCTGTGAGATCCCTTCCAAAGCGAAAAACTCGCATTGGATCGGGATAAGCACCGAACTGGAAGCCATAAGCGCGTTCAGCGTCAGCAGATCTAACGCCGGGGGGCAATCGATCAAAATGTACTGGTACTCACTTTTTAAATCGTCGATGGCGGTTCGTAAGCGAATTTCGCGTTCTTCGGCATCCACCAAGTCTAAATTAGTGGCAACCAAATCCTGATCTGCCGGAACAATGGAAAGACCCTCAAAGGCTGTCTCGACAATCGCCTCGCGTATCGTGCATTGACGTAGCAGCACGTCGTAAAGAGTTTTCCTTTCCGCCGACTTTTCTACACCCAATCCCGTGGTGGTATTGCCCTGGGGATCGGAATCGACCAAAAGAACCTTGTATTCTGAGGCGGCCAATGCAGCCGCGAGGTTGATGGCGGTGGTGGTTTTACCGACTCCGCCTTTTTGATTTGCGATAGAGATGACGCGGACCAAGGGATTCCTATCTGAAACTCTGTTTGGCAGTCTCCATCGAGACTAGCATGTTTCACGTGAAACCTTCCAGGCCTCTCTTCCGAATTCCGTTCGACCTTGCTGCCGATGTTTCACGTGAAACATCGATTCCTTGGCCAGCGCTTCGAGAAGGTGGTCTGCCCGAAATAATAGACGCTAGGTGTTGTTGCAACCAAAAAATATCGTGATAACTGCAACGAAGAAGTGTCACCGGTGTAGTGAGGGCCGGAGGGCGGTAGCCGAACGGCCAGCAAAGCTGTAAATTCTTGGTGTTTTCGGCTTGGGGACAGAGCGCTTGCGCGACTGAGGGCGGTGTTCGCCATTGAGAAACGGCAGTGCCACCGAATGGAGCAGTTTGCTCCCCAGCCATACGGACGTGAGGCCATCGAGTTGCTGGACCAGTTGGATGCGGTGCCCAGCATAACCGTTCTTACCGGCGAAAGGCGGCAGTTTGATCAAGTGCCCGGCCAACCGGACCACATGATCGGCTCCCACGGTACGTTCGAAGCGAAGGCTGAGCGTATGGTCCAGGGGAATTAGCGCGACAGCGGGCGGAAGTTGTTGGTTGCCTCACGAGGCGGCACAGTGAAGCGCTGATCATACTCCGCCACAAAAGACGAAAGCACCCGGTTGGCCTCTTCCAACGTGGCCGCTTGCACGAGCCGCAACTCGCTGCTGAGACGATCTTGAAAGGTGCGCCAGCAGCGCTCGATTCGGCCTTTAGCTTGAGGAGAAAGAGCAGCAATCCGCTGCATGCCGAGTTCTTCGAGAGCGCGGCCGAGTCGAGTCGGATCCTGCTTGCCGACCAGTTCTTCTTCCAAATGTCCAGTGCTTGTCGTTGCGCTGGAAGGTGCCATGTTGGTCGCGATATAAGCTCAGCGGAATACCGTGTCTCTGCACCATGTCCCGTAAGACGAATAGATAGCCGAGTGTGTTTTCCGGCTCGCTCTGAAAGCGTGCTGCCAGAACCTGACTGGTGGCATCGTGCTGGAAGCCGATCAGGGTGAGCCGGGGCCCCGCAGCGTTTTTGCGGCGAAGCGATCTTGGCCTGGCGCAGCGTGCGGCGGACGGTTTCCCGGCTCACCGCCCGTCCTTCGATGCTGGTGAGTTTTTCCCAGAGATGGCTGTCATTGAAGCCGCTGTACTTGTTTTGCGCCAGTTCGATAATCCTCCGCCGAGTTTCGCCTGCTAAGTCCCAAGGCTTGGGTTTTCCTTGGTTGCCATGCTTCACTCAATCTGCAGAAACGGGCCGATAGCGCTGCTTTAGCCGCTGTACCTGGCGCTCGCTCACTTGCAGTGGAAGGGCGCTTGAGCGTAGCGAAAGCCGCCCTTCCACTGCATTCTCAATCACCTTCACTCGCTGTAACTCCTGTTGAGTCAAGGTCACCATCTCCTGGAAAGGGTGACACTCTTTCGTTGCAATTAAGGGGTGACATTATTTTGGAGCATCTACAAATAACAAACGCTGTGTTGCCGTTTGCGTGGAGGAAAAGGAACAGTGATTGGAGCCCTGCGGAGCAGACTGTCTCGCTCAGCCGTCGGAGACGGTGCCGAGACGCGCATTGCTGCGCCGCCGTTCATCGGGAATGAAGCAACGATGTTTCACGTGAAACATCGTTGTGTTCCGTGGATGTCCGTGCTCCGAGATTTAGGTAAACATCGAGAATAGCAATCGCCGCAGGAGTGACGCCGGGGATGCGGCCTGCCTGCCCGAGGGTTCCCGGGCGGATTCGCTCCAGCTTCTGCTTGACTTCCGTAGAGAGTCCGGGAATGTTCCCGTAGCTAAATTCTGCAGGGATGCTGCGTTGTTCCGATTGTCGGAGTCCCCGGATCTGTCGCTCTTGTTGCGCGATATAGCCAGCGTACTTGAACTCGGTCTCGATTGTGGCTAATACTCCGTGCGCTATGTCTCGCCCTATTCTTGCCTGGACCCATTGGGCTAGCCTCGCCATCCTAGCCTCGGTGCGTTTTAGCCAGCTTCCCAAGTCCGGATTATCGCTCGCGGCCTGTAAGCCTACGAACTCAGGTACGATATTGGCGCGCGTTCGGTTCAGTAATGCCGTGATCTCTTCCTTCTGCGCCTGTTTTTCGAGGAAGCTAGCCCAGCGAGCGTCGTCGACCAACCCGATCCGCCTGCCGAACGAGGTAAGCCGCTCGTCGGCATTGTCGATCCTTAAATGTAAGCGAAACTCCGCGCGCGACGTAAACATGCGGTAGGGTTCGTCAGCGCCTTTGCTGGTCAGGTCGTCGATTAGGATGCCTGTGTAGCCATCGTTCCGACCCAATATGAGCTCCGGCTGCTGTTTTATCTTGCAAGCCGCGTTGATTCCCGCCATCAACCCCTGGCAGGCGGCTTCCTCATAGCCGGAGGTGCCGTTGATTTGCCCTGCTAGGAACAAGCCGGAAATCGATTTCACCTCCAGCGTGTGTCGCAGCTCTCTCGGATCAAGCGCGTCGTATTCGATGGCATACCCGGGGCGGATCATCTCGGCCTCCTCCAATCCGGGAACAGAGGCAACCATCGCCGCTTGTACGTCAGTCGGCATACTGGTCGACATGCCGTTGACGTACACCTCATGGGTGTCCAATCCTTCCGGCTCTAAAAAAATTTGGTGGCGCTTCTTGTCCGGAAACTTTACGATTTTGTCTTCGATGGAAGGGCAGTAGCGTGGCCCCACGCCTTCGATCTGTCCACTATATAGCGGAGACCGTGCAATGCTCTCGCCCAGAATGCGATGGGTTTCCTCCGTCGTAAATGTGAGATGGCAGGAAATTTGAGCACGGTCGATACTTTTGGTTAAAAAAGAGAATGGCGTCGGAACCGCATCGCCCGGCTGTTCCTCCAATCGCGACCAGTCAATGGTCCTACCGTCGAGACGCGGTGGCGTCCCGGTTTTTAATCGAGTCCAGGGCAATCCCAAAGTCCGCAATTGAGCACCGAGAGTTTTCGATGGTGGCTCCCCACTCCGTCCACAGGCATGCTTCTCATCTCCGACATGGGCTAGTCCATTTAAAAAGGTCCCGGTTGTCACGACCACGGCGTCGGCCAGTAAATCGCGGCCATCCTTCAGACGTACCCCGATGATTCGTTGTCTCTGCTCTGCCGTGTCTCCGTATGCGAACAACAGCTCACCCACTTCGGCTTGCAATATCCGTAAATTCGGCTCCTGCTCCAACCACTCCCGCATGCGAATTCGATACTGCTTTTTGTCGCACTGCGCTCGCGGGGACCAGACCGCCGGGCCACGGCTCGTGTTCAGTAAACGAAACTGAATTCCGACAGCATCGGTGAGCTCGCCCATGATGCCACCTAAGGCATCGATTTCCCGCACCAGATGGCCTTTGGCAATCCCTCCTACAGCAGGATTACAGGACATTTGAGCAATCAGGTCTAGATTCATGGTGACCATGGCGGTGTTCACGCCCAATCGGGCGGAGGCACGTGCTGCTTCGCATCCGGCGTGTCCAGCGCCGACTACCACGACTTCATATTTTTTTTGCATTGGGAAACGGGGGCTCTATCCGCTATTCTATCGGTTTAAAAGAGATTTATGAAGGTATTGGTGATTGGCGGCGGCGGTCGTGAACATGCCTTAGCGTGGCGGCTGCAGCAGTCGCCGTCGGTGACGGGAGTGGTTGCCTCGCCCGGTAATCCGGGCATTGCTGCCTTTGGGGTCTGCGTTCGCGCACCCGAGCAAATACCCGATTACGTCGATTTAGCAAAAGCGCAAAATGTCGGCCTTACAGTGGTAGGTCCGGAGATGCCGTTGGTCGCCGGGATCGTCGATTATTTTCACCGTCATGGCTTGAAGATTGTCGGCCCCACTGCGGCGGCAGCGCAACTGGAAGGCTCGAAGATCTTCGCCAAACAATTCTTTGGTCGCGCGGGAATTCCGACTGCTCGCTCTCGGCAGACATTTACAAACGAAGAAGCTGTGGAGGCGCTCAAGGAATTCGATTTTCCTTTGGTGATTAAAGCGAACGGGTTGGCGGCGGGCAAAGGCGTCGTTATCGCCGGCGATCCTGCCACAGCGCAACAAGCCATACAGCAGCTTGGCCCGGCGCTGGTCATCGAAGAATACCTGCAGGGAGAAGAGGTCAGCTTCATCGGGCTGAGTAATGGTAGAGCGCTCTTGCCCTTTGCTCCGACGCAAGACCATAAGCGGGTGTTCGACGGCGATGAAGGGCCGAATACGGGTGGCATGGGGGCCATCTGCGACAGGCGGATTCTTAGCTCCGAGCAGACCGGCGCCATCATGGACCGGATTATGGAGCCGGCAATTTACCGTATGGCGGAAGAGTCGACGCCCTTTACCGGGTTTTTATACGCAGGGTTGATGATGACCGAGGAGGGCCCCAAGGTGCTGGAATTCAACACTCGCCTGGGAGATCCCGAAACGCAAGCGCTGCTGTATAATTTCGAAGGAGACTTAGTCGAACTTTTGCAGCAATCGGTTGCCGGTCAGCCTATGTTTGTCTCGGATTCTTCCTGGCGCGAGACTTCTGCTTGCGTCGTGCTTGCGTCCTCGGGTTATCCCGACGCGCCGCGCATCGGCGATCCCATCTCTGGCATCGATATGGCCGAGTCTACCGGAGCGGCAGTATTTCACGCGGGAACCAAACGGGTAGGAGGCAATCTTTTAACCAACGGTGGGCGAGTCTTGGGAGTAACGGCCGGAGCAGACGCTCTACCAGCCGCAGTCGATGCAGCGTACAGTGCTGTCGCGGCGATTCAATTCGACGGCATGCAGTACCGCAAAGACATCGGGCAAAAAAGCCTAAAGCGTTGGTAGACTGGGCTTAGCAGCGGGGATGTAGCTCAGATGGATAGAGCAACCGCCTCCTAAGCGGTAGGTCGGCAGTTCGACTCTGCCCATCCCCACCATGGCTCGCTTCTACTCGGCACGGAGTGCCTGGACTGGCTAAATCTTCGTGGTCCGCAGCGCTGGTAGCAAACAGGCCAGCACCGAAACCGCGAGTAGTCCAACTCCTACGGCAGAGAAGACGTAAAGAGTAACTAGTTGCGCCGGATCTTTGCAGGGTAGCGGGTTCAGAAGAACTGCTTTGACGGCCGAAAAAATTGTCGTATTAGCGCCGATTCCGAGAGCCAAGATAGCTACCGAAGTAAAGACAAAGCCGGATTGCCTACGAAGAGAGCGTACACTGAAGTGGATATCGTGCCGTAGGACATGGTTCTTATATATGCATGTTTCTGGCTACACGTAAGTAATCGATTTCACAAAGAACGGGAATGGAAATGTGTCTGGATATGGGATTTAGCTGTTCGGTTTTGGGAATATGCCTCAATTAACCTCGAGAAAACAGACTCGGTTCATCCCGGCCTGGGTAGTGGCGCTGACTACTTTTGTGCTGCTTTTGTTTTTAAGCGTCGCCTATGTTATGTTCTGGCCGCGTCATAGCAACACTCCTCTGGCTGGACCTTCCCGACAGTCGGGCACTGCGGCGCCTCCTCGTGGGGCAATTTCCTCCGGGCGAGCTGCCCAGCCGCAACCAGTACCGGGTCCTACAGCGATTCCTCAACCAATTGTGCCGACGCCTCCGGTGGAAAAAATCATTCCGGCTTCGACGCAGGTGACGATACGTCTGTCCAAGCTCATCAATAGTGCAAAAGACACTCCAGGAAGCCGATTTCCGGGGACTATTGTTTTACCACTGGACGTAAATGGGCAGATTGTCGTTCAGCAAGGCGCGGGAGTTTTGGTGCGGCTTATCGAGGTGAAGAAAACCGGCTTCTTTCATCGTTCGTTAAAGATGAAGCTGGCTTTGACCGGAATCAGCGTCGATGGACGCATCTATCCCACACAATCCGAAGTGCTCCAAGTGGAGCCGAACACCGATGGCAATTCTAAAGAAGGGAAGGCGCTGGTCATGCTTCCGAATACGCAACTCACATTTTCCCTTAGTAAGCCCCTCTTGATTTCCAGTTCAGGTAGTAGAAGTACTAGATAACTAGCTAACGTTGTTGACACTTCTGGAACCCTAAATCTATACTTATGATTTGGGTTAACTGAATTGGCAGAGGTGTGTTCCGATTAAAGGATTCCGCTGAAACGCCTCGTCGGCTCACACTTTCGAATAATTAAGGAATTTTCATGCCAAAGCGTACATTTCAACCGAACAATCGTCATCGTGCCAAAACACATGGCTTTCGAGTTCGTATGAAGACGGCCGACGGGCGGGCAGTGCTGGCGCGTCGTCGGGCAAAGGGTCGTCGCAAACTGACAGTAAGCGACGAACGAGCGTTGCGCGAAGCGATTTAAGTATCTGGCGTCGGTTTTTCCGCTGTCACTTCCCAAGTCGAGACGCATTCTCAAATCAGCCGAGTTCCGAAACGTTTATCAGACGGGTACTCGGTTGACCAGCCGCTATTTCGTAGCCTTTTGCCGCAAACAGGACGACGAGCAACAGCCGTCCAGGTTTGGGTTTACTGTTCCGAGAGCGATTGGGAAAGCAGTGAATCGAAATCGTATCAAGCGGCGGATGCGGGAGGCGGTGAGAACGCAGTACGATGCGATTCCGACGCGATGGTGTGTGGTGTTCAACCCGCGACGTACCGTGGTCGATGCTCCTTATGGAGAGCTTTGCAAAGAAATAAGCAGGGTCTTCGAGCGATGCAAGCAGTTCTGATCGTAGTCCTACGGTTTTATAAGAAATTTATTTCTCCGCTGCTGCCGTCCGCCTGCCGTTTTTACCCCACCTGTTCCGAATACACGATGCAAGCGATTGAGAAGTATGGCGCGGCGCGTGGAGCGTGGATGGGCGCTAAACGCATCGGAAAATGCCATCCATTTCATAAGGGTGGGTACGACCCTGTCCGGTAAATCGCTGTTTACCGGCCCCGCACGTAGGACAATTAAATTTTGATGTCGAATAAAACTGGTAACTTGAACCCTCAACCACCGTCGCTGGAAAAAAGACTGCCTTTGGCGTTGGCTCTCATGATGTTGGTGCTGTTGGGTTCGCAGTATTTTTTTAAGCCTGCGCCCGGACCGAAGCCCGCCAAACCGATCACCAACAAAAACGCTGCAACGCTCGCCGCAAAACCGGAACAGCCCGCGCGGCAGATGGTGGCGAATAAAGAAGTCTCCGCCGGCGCAGTAAGTGCTAATTCCGAAGTCACCACCACCATTGACACAGACGTTTACAAAATTGTCTTTACGAACCGGGGCGGTGCGATAAAAGAATGGACTTTAAAGCATTACCGGGGCAGCCAGGGCAAGCTATTGGAGTTGATCAACACCGACGCATCGAGTGTGCCGCTACCCTTCAGCATCCAGACAAACGGCCAAAATCTAACGGTTGACCCCGACACGGTGCTTTATCAAGCAAAGGTTTCTCCCGACGGCACGGGTGTGGAGTACGAATACTCCGACGGCAAAACAACCATTCGCAAGGCGTTTCGGTTCAGCAAAGACAGCTATCTTGCCAACATCCATTCGGAGGTGTTGTTAAATGGGAACCCGGTGCCTCACTTCCTGATGTGGCGCGGAGGATTCGGCGATCTGAAAGTGCAAGGAGCTTCGGCTTCAGAGCGCGCGGTGCGTTATGACGAGAGTTCGAACAAGCTGATCGAGAAGGTTGCAAAGGACGCGAAGAATGGACCGGTAACAGAATCCGGCAACTTCACATTTGCCGGGCTGGAAGACATGTTCTTTGCGGCAGTAGCGCTGCCTACCGGCAATGGATCGATAGAAACCAGAACTTACAGTGACGATGTGAAATCACCGGGCACGGAGAAGCCCACTGCTTTTGTGGGACAGGGCATTTCCACCGGCTCGCAAAACAATCTTTCTTTTTACGCCGGGCCGAAGGACGACGACATTCTACACAAGGTAAATCCCAAGCTGACGAAGCTAATCGATTGGGGCTTTTTCGGCATTCTCGCTAAGCCTTTATTCTTATCACTGAACTGGGTTCATGACCACATCACGGGTAACTATGGCTGGGCGATCATTGTGGTTACGCTGGTGATCAACATCCTGTTGTTTCCGTTCAAGCTCACCAGCTTGCGATCGGCGCGCAAAATGCAAAAGTTGCAGCCGCAGATACAAGCCATCAACGCTAGGTATAAAGACATCGGTTTACGCGACCCGCGTAAGGCGGAGCAAAACCAGGAGGTGATGGCGCTCTACAAAACGCAGGGTGTCAATCCGCTGGGCGGCTGCCTTCCTCTTCTGCTCCAATTGCCTTTTTTCTATGCTTTTTATCGCGTGTTGAATATCGCGATTGAGCTGCGGCATGCTCCCTGGCTTTGGGTTCCAGACCTATCCCAGGCGGAGACCATACCGATTCACTTGCTGCCACTGATTCTGATCGGCACCCAATTTCTGACACAAAAACTAACTCCGGCCGCCGGCGTCGATCCGAACCAGCAACGGCTCATGATGTTCATGCCCTTGATGTTCGGGTTTATGTTCTACAGCGCCTCTGCCGGACTTGTACTATATTGGTTGACCGGTAACTTAGTGGGAGTCGCGCAGCAGCTTTTGATTAATAAAACCATGCCCGCGCCGCCACCGCCGCCACGCCCGGTAAAGGCACCGGTGAAAAGGACTGTCAAAAAATAATTTGCATGAAATACACAGTTGACTCGCTGCGGCCAAAGCTAGAGCAATTTCTAACGCCGCTGCTGGAGCGCGCCGGCTTTGAGCTTGCTTACGAGTTGCATGCGGCGAAGAATCCTCATCCCGAGGTGGAGAATCCTGAGGTGACGGTAAAGTTCTCCGGAGCCGATGTGGACTTGCTGTTGTTGAATCGTGGGGAGCTGCTATTGGCTTTGGAGCATCTTTCAACGGAGGCAATGCACGTACCGGCGGAGGACCACTCCTTGATCTCGTTCGATGCGAATGATTATCGTTTGCTGCGCATCGAAGAGTTGCGCTTGAGCGCATTGGCTGCCGCCGATAAGGTGAAGCGGACGCATACGCCGTTTCACTTCAATCCGATGACCAGCCGTGAGCGGCGCGTGATTCATCTAGCGTTGAGAGATGAGAAGGAATTGCGGAGTGAAAGCCTGGGGTTTGGACCGAGCCGGGCCGTGGTGATTGTTCCTGCCGATATGCCGACACCACCGGCACCCCCGCAACAGTTGCGAGGACCGCATCGAGGTAGTGGGCCGCGCGACGCCAACAGTCCGCGTGAAGGCTTCCGCAAGCGGCCTTACGGCGGTGACAACGGCGGAGATCGACCCAGCCGCGATCGCCGCGGGCCGCGTTAGATGCGGATCGTGTCAGGGGCATGAATCCGAGCGACACCATTGCCGCCATCTCCACTCCACCGGGACGCAGCGGCTTGGGCGTCGTCAGGCTATCCGGTGCACGAAGCCGCGAAATCGCCTCGGCTATTCTACGTTTTCCGAGTGAGCCGCATTGGCAGCCTTGGTCCAGTCAACGGGCAGAGCTGCTGGATGATGAGGGGAGCACAACTGCCGTCGATCAAGTGGTGGTTTCATTCTTTGCCAAGCCGCGCTCTTATACGGCTGACGATTTGGTAGAAATATCTTGCCATGGAGCACCAATCATCTTACGTCACTGCGTTGCGAGAGCCATTCGCGCAGGCGCGCGGTTAGCCGAACCCGGCGAATTTACTTTGCGGGCTTATCTGAACGGGCGCATCGATCTGCCGCAGGCGGAGGCCGTGCGCGACCTCATCGACGCGACCACGTTATATCAGGCGAAGATGGCTGCGCAACAGTCGGAGGGTTCCGTATCGCGCAGGATAAAGCCGATTAAAGAGCAGTTGCTGGAGTTGATCGCCTTGCTGGAGGCGGGCATCGATTTCGCTGAGGACGATATCAGTGTTGCTTCATCGGAGGAGATTTTGCGGCGTCTTCGTCCGGTTCAGAGAGAGCTAAAAATACTGGTCGGCAGTTTTCAATCCGGGAGATTGGTTTATCAAGGTTTTACGCTGGCCATTGCGGGCCGTCCGAATGTGGGCAAAAGCAGTTTATTCAATCGTTTGTTGGAGCAGGATCGCGCCATCGTGACAGAGATTCCCGGCACTACGCGCGACTTAGTATCGGAATCGATGTCGATGGAAGGAGTACCCGTAAAGGTGGTCGACACGGCGGGTATTCGCGAAGGGCGAGAACGCATAGAGGCTTTAGGCATAGAACGTAGCTACCAGGCGATGGCCGATGCCGATCTCACGTTATTGGTTTTGGATTTATCGACGGAGTTAGCGGATACCGACCGGGCTCTTATAGAAAAATTACAGGTGCGCCAGCCCTTGTTGGTGGGCAATAAAAACGATCTTTCAAGAAGCATGGAAGAGCTGCCGGATGTTCTGATGGTTTCGGCAACGACCGGGGAAGGAATTGCCGAGCTAAAGCAAAGCATTTTGCGGCGTCTTGCTCCGGAAGGTTTAGCTGCTCCGGAAAGCGGTAGTCTCACCAATGTTCGTCATGAAATGCTGCTCCGCGAGAGCTTAGAGGCGCTGGAGAATGCAGAACGCGCTGTTGCTTATCAGATCCCCCATGAGATGCTTTTGCTGGATTTGTATGCGGCGCTGCGGCCCATCGATAGCGTGACCGGCGCAACAACAGCGGACGACATCTTGAACCGGATCTTTTCGACTTTTTGCATCGGCAAATAGAGCGGGGCAGTTTCGCCGAAATCTACTTTCCGGTTTCGCTAAAGACATATTCGTGCTGGCCGTCGCGGATGATAAGTGTACGCTTGCCATTGCGTTCAGCCTTCACAAACTCAAAGCCACTGCGGGTGGGATCGATGGTGATGAAGGAGATGGTGCGGTCGTCGTTCTTGCGGGAAGCCACCGCGCTTTTCCATCCGTGAAAGGCGAAGAGCGTTTTAGCATCCTGGCGCTTGACTTGAAGATCGCCTAAGGCAGGGTTGGAATAACGGTCGGCAAGAGCGGAGGCTTCCTCCTGATTGGCAGGAACAGCAAGACGCTGACGCTCTTTCGCGATGAACGCACGATAGTTGGCAGCGGCACTATTGACGTCACCCACGGCTTCCAGTTTGCCGTTAAACACGACCTCCAGGAGGCGGCGCATGAAGGGATGTAGCAGCATGCCGCCGTTATCGGCATTCGTCAGCAAAACAGCGCCGACTCCCGAGTCCGGGAGGATCATCCAGTCACTCTTATAACCGAACAAACTGCCGCCGTGATGGATGACGGGTACGCCCCATCGGCTGTTTGTTTGCAGGCCCATTCCGTATGTTTGGTCTTCGCCGGTGGCGATCTGCGGCTTACGACGCATCAGCAGATTCTTCTCCGAGACAAGCTGCTCGCCGTTTTCTAGTTTGCCGCGTGACAGCTCCAACTGAAGATAGTGAGTCATGTCATGAGCCGACGTCCAAACTCCACCGGCGGGCCGAAAAGGGACAATAGAGTAGTTGTTGTCCATCGTCGCCAGTTGAGGATGACCGTCCACATCGTCCCCATGTGGGCTTGCAAAGTTACCGCGCTGGGCCCGCGCCATGTCGAACGTCGTATCGGTCATGCCGAGAGGGTTGAAGATCTGCTTCTGCATTGCTTCGTCGTAGGCCGGACCAAGTTTACGAGATGGATCGTATAAGTGTGCACCAACATAACCGGCGGCAGCGGCCATTAAGTTGCTATATTGGAAAACCTCGCCGAAGCGGCTGGTGGGCTGCATGCCGCTAAGAAGAGTGAACGTTGATGCCGGCGTATAACTTTCGAAGCGAAAGAGCCACTCCATATCTTGCCTCGGCAAGCCGGTACACGCACAGACCAGATGTCGTACTTCGACCTTACCGGTGACGTTAGCATCCCCGAGTTTAAAGTCCGGGTAGACCTCCGTCACAGGCTGGTTCCACTTCAATTTGTTCGCATCGACTAGACGGGCCAAGAACAGCGTGGTCATGCCTTTTGTGTTGGAGGCAGCCATAAACAGGGTATGAGCGTCGACGGGGGTAGGCTTGCCGAGTTCGCGCACTCCAAGACCGCCTTCGTAGACTACTTTGCCGTGATCGATAAGGGCGAGGGAAGCGCCGGGCACGCCGAGCTTCTTCATGGAGGTCGCGACAAAATTCTTTAACGTTTCGATACGCTCCGGAGTGAGCGGAAGAGCTTCGCGTCCGGCAAAGGATTCACGTTGATAATCTTTAGGCCGTAAGCTCTGCAGTACGAGATTGATCTGTGCGCCCCGTTTTTCGAATGTAGGCTCCGTACCGTCGGCGAGCACTACTGTCCATGCGTCTCCCGCGTGTAAGGCAATGGCAATCACCACGGCGCGTTCGTTCGGCGAGGTCTCATAAGAAAACTGCTTGCCATTGTTCCAGCCGTTGCGGTCGGGGACAGGAACCGATAGCTTGAGCGGTCGTTTCATGCCGGGCCGATAAGTGTCCCAAGCCTTGGTGACTGCTGCCGCGGCATCGGGCGCTTGAATGTCGAAGATGGCGATGTGGGTATCGGACTCTGGCGGCTGCAGATTGGTCGATGAAGCATTGCCGGCGAAGGACCAACCCGCGGGCACGATGAAGGTAGCGCCGACTGGCGTTTTGTGAGGAGAGTCCGCGGCTACGAGCCGAAGAGCCGATTTTTTTGTGTCCGGCTGCGGCGGCATCGCTTGTTGCCCTGGAAGATGGATCACAAGGAGCAGTAGGCCGAGCAAAGGGTGAGAGCCGCGGATCATTGTGGAATTATATCTTTGGTCGATGCCTCACATAAGTACATCTTTGATACTTCGCATCGCGTGAGAAAATGAAGCATGACTTTGGACGAGCGTATCGTGTTTCTGTTCAGGTCGACGGAGTCGTTGCATGCTACCGCACAAGAGTTGCGCGCTATCGTGCAGGAGCACACAAGGCAGCTGGAGATCGATGCAGAGAATATTCGCCGCCTGGCAAATATCGCCCAAGCTCATGAACATCGTCTTACGAATCTCGAAGGCGAGCCGGAGTAACATTTCTGACATCATCAGGCAAGAGGCTCTCGTGGTATCCTGGCGGACTTCATGAACAACCATCTTGCCTTCGTCACGCTTGCCTTGTTTGCAATGCCGCTAGCGGGAATAGCGGCGGAATCTTCAGACATCGCACAGCATTATCAGGATACGGCAAATAGGCTGATCGAAGCGGCTATGAAGGACAATGGCGGTTATGAGAAGCTCACCTATTTGTGCGACCGCATCGGCAACCGGTTGAGCGGCTCGGAAACACTTCCCCAAGCGATTCAATGGGCGGCGGAGCAGATGAAAAAGGATGGCCTAGCGAATGTCACCACTCCCTCGGTGAAGGTCCCACACTGGGTACGTGGACAGGAGTCGGCGGGAATTCTCTCTCCGGTTAAAAGGCCGCTACACATACTTGGACTAGGCATGAGCGTGGGCACGCCGGCGGAGGGGATTACGGCAGACGCTGTTGTCGTTTCCAACTTCGATGAAATGACGAAACTTGGCGATCGTGTGAAGGGCAAGATCGTTGTTTTCAATGCGCCTTACGAGGGTTATGGCAAGACGGTGATCTATCGCGTTTTGGGACCGTCTCGAGCAGCTGCGCAGGGAGCAGTAGCGGTGTTGGTGCGTTCCATCACACCTTTAGCAATGCAGCAGCCGCATACGGGGACGCTATTGTATTCCAGCGATGCCCCGAAGATCCCGGCCGCGGCGATCAGTATAGAAGATGCGTTACTGTTGAACCGCCTGCAAGCGAGTGGCGATGTGCCGCGCGTGCATCTACAGATGCAGGCACATACCGAAGCTGATGCGGAAGCGGCGAATGTGATCGGCGAAATCCCGGGCAGCGAGCATCCCGAGCAGGTGGTGGTGATGGGCGGTCACATCGATTCGTGGGATGTCGGTGCGGGCGCGCAAGATGATGGCTCCGGCATCATGGCGACTCTGGAAGCAGCAGCGCTGATTCATAAGCTGGGGCTGAAGCCCAGGCGTACGATTCGCGTTGTGTTTTGGGTAAATGAGGAGAACGGCGGACGAGGCGGTGAGGCCTATTTGCAATGGGCGGGTGACAAGGTGAAAGATCATGTGGCCGCAATTGAGATGGATGGCGGGGCGGAACGTCCGACAGGCTTCGGCTATGGACCATTCCTGGGCGCTCGGTTTCGAAGGCAGGGTGGTGCTCCGGCAGTGCCGCCGCAGCTATCGCCGGAGGTGCAGGCATCGATGCAAACCTGTCAACAAATAGCGAAGTTATTGACGAGCATCGGCGCCGGTACTGTACATGAAGGCGGAGGCGGCAGCGACATTGAGCCGCTGGTCGATAAGGGTGTTCCTAGCCTGAGTCCAATGACCACCATGGCTCACTACTTCGATTGGCACCACACGCAGGCGGACACGTTGGACAAAGTAGACCTGCAAGATTTCCGGAAGAACATCGCTGTGCTTTCGGTACTCGCGTACGTTTTGGCCGATATGCCGGGTCAACTGGCGGGCACAGCCAAGAGCGCCGGTCAGCAGTAGAAGAAGAGCCGTGAATGATGAAGTTGTTAGATCCAAGAGCGCCGAACGCTTAATCGAAGAGGCCTGGATCGGCGATGCTGTTCTTTCTCTTTACGCACGTAGCAAGATCTTGCGAGAAGACGAGCAATTGGATGGGCCCAAGTGCGTGCGCATGACCTCCAATCAATTCTTAAGCGCGAGGGGACAGCCAACGAAGGTGGAAGCACAGATTGGACGGCTGTATGAGCAGGCGGGGCTTTCCGCCGCGTTTGCGTGGATCGAGGAACATCTGATGCCGGTGTTCGCAAGGCAAGAAGGAAACCGTCAGAAGAAAGCAACGCGGCGACTGTAACGAAGTTCACCCCGCGGAGTATCTTACCCGGGTGATTTCTTGCAGTGGAAACGGTTATCATGATGTCATCGCATGACCGAATACCCGGAAACCGATCTAGCGGATAAAGTCATTCAGGTTATCGCTCAAACACAACGCATTTCCGCCGAATCTATTTCCGTGGACAGCACTTTTGAGCAACTGAAGATCGATTCGCTAGATGGGATTAATATCGTCTTTGCTCTGGAAAATGAATTTGGAATCAGTATTCCCGATGATGGCGTGCAGAACCTGCATTCCGTGCGGGAAACCATCGATGGCGTTGCTGGATTGATTAAACAAAAAAACGAAGCCGTGCCTCCGGGTGTGGCGTGAATCGCGTCGCGGTTACCGGGCTTGGTATTGTTTGCGCATTAGGCAATTCAGTTCCGGAGTTTTGGCGGAAACTATGCTCCGGCGCTTGCGGAATCACAGCGCTGACCGACGGCGGTAATCCTGCGTACAAGTTCCAGAAGGGCGCGGAAGCTTCTGCATTCGCTCCTTCCCAATACTTCACCGAAAAAGAGTTGATGATGCTGGAGCGCTTTGCGCAGTTCGCGGCAGTTACGGCGCGTGAGGCCGTTGCGCAAAGTGGACTGCGATTCGACGGCGAATTGGGCGACAGGACGGCGATTATTACCGGCAGCAGTGTCGGCGGGCAGTTTTCAGAGGAAGAAGGATACAAGCGTCTTTACAAAGACGGCAATCCCCGGATCGCGCCACTGACGATTCCGCGAACGATGGCGAATGCGGGCGCCAGCAGGATCTCTTTAGAGTTCGGGATTCAGGGTCCGGTCTATACCGTTTGTACCGCCTGTTCTTCCTCCAATCACACCATCGGTCAAGCGTTCACGATGATTCGCAGCGGCCAGGTGACAGCAGCTATTGCCGGTGGAAGCGAAGCTGTTTTCGCGGAAGGACTTCTGCGGGCTTGGGAGGCGATGCGTGTTGTTTCACCGGATGTTTGCCGTCCGTTTTCTGCCGATCGCAATGGCTTATCTCTGGGCGAAGGCGGCGCGATGTTGGTCCTGGAAAATTGGGAGCACGCCCGCAAGCGAGGGGCAAATATCCTTGGTGAAATCGTTGGTTTTGGCATGAGCTCCGACGCGTTTCACATTACACAGCCCTGCCTAGATGGACCGGCCAAGGCGATGCGTTGGGCGCTAGATGACGCCAGAATCACGCCGGAGCAGGTTGGTTATATCAACGCCCATGGCACGGGCACGGTTGCGAACGATTCCACAGAAACTATGGCAATCCGTTTGGTTTTTGGCCAAGCTGCGGCGGATGTGGTTCCGGTGAGCTCTACGAAGTCGATGCACGGCCACACGCTGGGCGCCGCCGGTGCGATCGAGGCGGTGGCGAGTTTGCTGGCTCTGCAATATGGCGTGGTGCCTCCCACTGTGAATTTTCAAAAGGCCGATCCGGCTTGCAATCTGAACGTTGTCGCCAACCAATCATGGCAGGCCGATATCGGTTTTGCCATCTCCAATACGTTCGCCTTTGGCGGCTTGAACGCCACCCTGGTGATGAAAAAAGCTTAAGACGGCGTTAGATTAGTTATTGGACCGGCAGATGACAACTGTCGCATGGTGGCGAATGGTCTGGCGGGCTGCTCCCAAGAACTAACGTAAAAAAAGGAATCCAGCAAAAATGAGTGCAAGCACAACACAAACTTCAACCGATATTGGAAAATCTTCCTACGCGCTTCCTCCTGAGATAGATAAGGCGGTGCAGGAGGCCCGTCAAGAGTGGGAGGGCAGCAACAACACCGAAAAGCTTTGGAACAAAGATGCCACGCTTTGGACCGACACGGATGAAAGCAAATGGCTGGGTTGGCTTTCCATTGTCGGGGAGCAGCTTGGAGATACGTCAAAGTTCAAGGCGCTTGCGGCGGAGATCCAGGAAGATGGCTACACCCATATATTGCTGCTAGGCATGGGCGGCTCTAGCTTGTGTCCGGAGGTTTTCAGCATGACCTATGGGAAGCAGGCAGGAGCGCCGGAGTTGCTGGTGCTGGATTCCACCGACCCCTTGTATATCAAAAGCATGCGCGACAAAATCGATCCGGCGCGTACGTTGTTCTGCGTCTCCAGCAAGTCCGGTACGACGCTGGAGCCGAACATCTACATGCAGTACTTCTATGAAGAAACGAAGAAGGCGGTGGGTGACGAGGCAGGCCATCACTTTATTGCCGTGACCGATCCGGGATCGAAGCTGGAGGGTGTTGCAGAGAAGCTTGGCTTCCGCCGGGTGTATCACGGCGTGTCCAGTATTGGGGGGCGTTACTCGGCGCTCTCCGATTTTGGACTGGTGCCGCATGCTGCCATGGGCTTGGACACTGAAAAATTCTTGCGCCGAACCGCGGTGATGGTGGAGGCTTGCAAGAGTTCCGAGGTTGCCAGGAATCCCGGCGTTGAGCTTGGTTTAATGTTGGGCACGGCGGCCACGAAATTTAAGCGCGACAAGGTGACGCTAATCTGTTCGCAATCGATTTACGATTTGGGCGCTTGGCTGGAGCAGCTTCTGGCCGAATCGACGGGCAAGCAGGGGCATGGCTTGATTCCCGTGGATCGGGAGCCACTGGCAAAACCCGACCAATATGGGGACGATCGGGTTTTTGCGTATATCAGATTTGTTAAGGATAATGAAGCGCGATTGGAGTCTGCCGTGGCAGCCGTCGAGTCGGCTGGGCATCCAGTGGTGCGCATCGTGATCAATGATCTATACGATCTGGGACAGGCATTTTTTCAATGGGAAATTGCGACGGCGGTGGCTGGTTCGATTTTGGGAATCGATGCTTTCAATCAGCCTGACGTGGAGGCAAGTAAAGTTGTTACGCGCGACCTGACGTCGGAGTATGAGAAGTCCGGTTCGCTTCCGGCCGAAAAGCCGATAGCCGAGGATAACGGGATTGAGCTTTATACGGATAAGACCAACGCCGACGCGCTGATGAAGCAAGGGAGTTCGGTAGGTAGTATTATTCGTGAACACATCGACCGTTTGGGAACCAGCGATTACTTCGGACTATTAGCTTACGTTCCTATGTTTCCCGAGCATGAGGCGAGGCTGCAAACGATTCGGGAACGGGTTCTGGATGCGAAGAAGGTAGCGACGGTTTTGGGCTTTGGACCGCGCTTTTTGCATAGCACGGGGCAGGCATATAAGGGAGGACCGAACTCGGGCGTGTTCTTGCAGATTACTTGCGATGAGGGCCAGGATTTGCAGGTTCCGGAGCAGAAGTATACGTTCGGCGTGGTGAAAGCGGCGCAGGCGCGCGGTGATTTTCAGGTTTTGGTAGACCGGAAGCGTCGCGCGTTACGCATTCATCTGGGCAAGGATGTGGCGAAAGGCTTGGATCGGTTGTCTGATTTTGTTAGCGCTGCTTTAGCGCATTGATTCGGTAATAGAGTGCATGGCATGGGCGGAGTTGGCCGGGTGAGAAACCGCGCCGTTCCGCTCTTTCCTTGTGATACCTGAAGGCGAGTTATGGAAATCGATCTACCGGAAAAACCGATTCACTCCGTTAAGGATTTCTTCCTTCATATCTTTACGATTACGATCGGCATCTTGATCGCTCTGGGTTTAGAGCAAGCTGTCGAAGCTTATCATCACAAGCAATTGGCGAAGGAGGCGCGGGCGAATATTGTTAGCGAGCTGAGGGATAACAGGCATAATCTGGATGAGGTAAGAAAACATATTCCGAAGCTAATGCAAGAGCCGGAAACTATTCTCCAGCTTGTGAATCAAGCTCTGGCTCATAGGCTACATAAGACACCGCCGATGAGCCTCCACTTCGATCTAGCAACGACTACGTCTACAAGTTGGACTACGGCTCAAGCGATTGGCGCTTTGAACTACATGAATTATCAGGAGGTAAAGCAGTTCTCCGAGGCGTACCAATTACAGCAGAAATTTGAAAGCGTGGAGAACACGGCTTTTGAGGCAACCGAAGCTGCTGTGAGTACAGTAGCGACGGCGAAAGTAGGATTGGAAAAAGTACCTACGCAGGACCTGCTAGATGCAAAGCGTGAGTTGGAGCGCTGCGTGACCGCTTATAACTTTTTCCAACAGTTCGCCGACCAGCTAAGCCAGGAATACGCAGAGGTATTATCGAAGCACATTTCTAAGTAACTAGCCTATGTCGAACGATCTTCAATTTGCCTTTCGAACACTGAGCCGGGCGCCGGGGTTTACGGCAGTGGCGATTCTTTCGTTGGCGTTGGGTATCGGCGCGAATACGGCGATTTTCTCGTTGTTGTATCAGGTGGTGCTGCAACCGTTGCCGGTGAAAGATCCACAGTCGTTGGTGAGCTTGCAGGATGATAAATACTCTTTTGGATGGGATCGTCAGGATAGCAATAGCAAAACGTTTTCTTTTCCGATGTACCAGGCATTGCGGGATCGCAATCAGGTCTTTGATGGACTCATCGGAAGGGCGACGTTTGCTGCTGATTTGTCGTATTACGGCAACGCCATAGCAACGGGAACTGAACTTGTTACGGGAAATTTTTTTAGTGTGCTCGGGGTGCGGCCATTGTTGGGTAGGCTCCTACTGCCTAGCGACGATCGAGTAAACGCACAGGAAAACGTAGTCGTTCTTGGATACCGCTTTGGGTCCAATCATCTGGGGCAAAGACGTGCCGTGTTGCATCAGCGCGTTCTCATCAATGGCCATCCGATGTTGATCGTAGGAGTAGCGCCCTCTAATTTCCACAGCATTGTTTCGGGCCGAGACCCGGACTTATATGCGCCGGTCTCAAGCTCAGGTCTACTTGACGCCTTTTGGACCGTAAAAAGCGGGCCCGACCACTATTGGCTCAGTCTGTTCGGACGGCTGAAGCCCGGTGTGTCCGAAGCACAAGCAAATGCTAGCTTGTCGCCTTTGTTCCTTTCTATTTTTCGTGATGAGCTGAGCCAATTTAAAGGTGTCGATGCAGAGTCACGCAAGAAAATTCTTTTGAAAACCGTCAAGGTGCAATCAGCCGCGCAAGGCTTTAATCAATTGCAGTTAGAGTGGCAAGCTCCATTAACAGTGCTGATGGCGATGGTCGGCCTGGTGCTCTTAATGGCATGTATTAACGTCGCAAATCTATTGATCGCCCGAGGGGCTGGACGCGAGCGGGAGTTTGCGATCCGGCTCGCGGTAGGCGCGACCAAGTTTCAAGTCTTCCGGCAGCTTCTGGTGGAGAGCTTGGTGCTGTCCTGCGCGGGCGGTTTGTTGGGCTTGTTTAGCTCGGGAGTAATCACGCGTGGATTGCTGCATGTCGTACCGTCAGATGTTTTTAGTGGTTGGTTGTCGACGCAACTGAATTGGGCAGTGCTTTGGTTTAGCTTTGCGTTGGCTTTATTAACTGGCTTAGTGTTCGGTTTCGCTCCCGCTTTACAGGCGGTAAAACCCGCACTTGCCCTGGCATTGAAAGAACGAACTTCCGGCATCAGCGCCAGCAGCTCCAAAGGACGTTTTCGGCGGTTTCTTGTTGCCGCGCAGGTCTGTTTGTCGTTGGTGTTATTGGTGGGCGCAGGATTGTTTACCAGAAGTGTTTTGAATCTACTCAGTAGTGATCCCGGCTTCAAGATAGATCGTCTGGTGACATTTCAGGTGGATCCTATGCTGGCCGGTTATACACATACGCGGAGCTTTGCACTTTATAGAGAGCTCGGAGAAAAGCTTGAGTCGATTCCCGGTGTTCGGTCCGTGGCACGCGCGAATCTTTTGCCGCTAGGCAACGCCCACATGGGGAACGGAATCAGTACGACGGGAAATACCGCCGACAGTGCACACAATATCGATGTGAGTGAGGAGCCAGTTGGACCTGGCTACTTTCACACCCTCGGCATACCGCTTATCGCCGGACGATTATTTACGGAAGGCGATAACGGCCCGTCGTCCCACGTGATGATTGTCAACGAGACGTTAGCTCACAAATTATTTCCTAGTGATAGCGCGATCGGGCATCATGTGCGCATGGGCTCGAACAACGAGGATTTCGAAATTGTCGGGATAGTCAAAGATTCTAAATTCAATGGCCTTCGGCAAATGTCGGAACGGCTGATGTACATTCCTGACGAACGGGAAGATATAACGTTTACGACACAGTCGATTTTCTTTTTGCGTACAAGTGGCAAGGAGCAAAGCGTCATGACCGCAGTGCCCAAGATCGTCAAACGGCTCGATCCAAGCTTGCCGGTAAGTAGTCTCACTACGATGAAAGATTTCGTGGACAATACGATCTACACCGACCGGCTGATGGCAATACTGGCCATCGCGTTTGGAGTGCTGGCGACAACATTGGCTGCAGTTGGCCTATACGGGATCATCTCCTACGCAGTCACGCGCAGAACGCAGGAATTCGGCATCCGTCTTGCGCTTGGTGCCGAGCGTGGGAACATCGTCGGCTTAGTGATCCGGGAGATTGCATGGCTGGTCGCGATCGGCATCTTTATTGGACTGCCCGCCAGCTATGGACTTGGCATATTGATCGAATCGCAGCTGTTCGGTATTCGCTCCTATGATCCGCTTGTTCTTCTTGGGGCGACGTTGGTCCTAATTGTTTCTGCCGCGTTAGCCGGTTTGCTACCAACCCTGCGGGCCATGCGAATCGAGCCGACGCAGGCCTTGCGCTACGAGTAGTTTTCATTGATCCTCCTCGCTGAGTCGCACGATGCCGGTAAGCGTTTAGACTCCTTTCTGCATGAGCGTCTGCCTGAGTGGAGCCGCTCGCGTCTGCAAGGGTGGATTAAAGAGAAACGCGTGCTGACCGATGGGAAAGAGACACGAGCATCGCATCTGCTTCGTGGGGGAGAAAGTATTTCGGTCGCACCGGTGGAGCTTGCGCCGTTACGCGCCGAACCGGAAGCATTGCCGCTCGCTATTCTCTACGAAGACGCCGATGTGGTGGTTGTCGATAAGCCCGCGGGGATGGTGGTTCATGCCGGGGCAGGACACGCAAGCGGCACGTTGGTCAATGCCGTGCTGCATCACTTTGGAAGCTTGTCGTCGATCAATGGCGATCTGCGTCCGGGCATTGTGCATCGACTCGACCGCGAAACAAGTGGCGTGCTGGTGGTGGCGCGGACCGACCGCGCCCATCAATCGCTCGCCCAACAGTTTCACGACCGGCAGGTAGAAAAAATATACTTTGCACTGGTGCATGGACGCCTAAAGCAGCCGGTGGGCCAGATCACCAGCCCGATCACGCGCGATCCCCTGCACCGCACCAGAATGACCACTCGGCTGGGAACGGGACGCACGGCACTGACCGAGTACGAAGTAACGGAACAGTTTCAATACTTCGATTTCCTCCGCGTCAGAATTGGAACGGGAAGAACGCACCAGATCCGCGTCCATCTATCGAGCCTAGGACACGCGGTTGTCGGTGACCGTCTCTATGGAGCGCCCGCGAACATTCCCGGCGTGCCGGCACTGGGGCGTTTCTTCCTTCATGCGCATCGGCTGCAATTCGCTTCGCCATCGACAGGGGAACCGATCGCGGTGGAAAGTCCGCTGCCGACGGAGCTTGCGGAATTTCTGGCGCAACGAAGGGCTCAGACCGCTAGAATAAAGTGATTCAAATGAAGTTTCGTGCAGTAATGATCATGGTTTTGGGCGCAGTGACTGCTGGTTTCTTTTACGTCTCCCCAGGCAGTCTGCGAGCAGAACAGCAGAAGGGGCCGACGCCCGTGCAATCCGGCGACACGGCGCCTATCGTGTCGAAGGTGACACGCGTGAACATGCTGTTCTCCGTCACCGACAAGCAGGGCCGGTTTGTCACCGATTTAAAGCAAAGCGACTTCAAGGTCTTCGAAAATAAGAAGCCGCAAAAAATTCTGGAGTTCGCCTCGCCGAGCAATCTGCCGCTTCGCCTCGCGATTTTGATCGATACCAGCAGCAGTATTCGGGAGCGCTTCAAGTTTCAGCAGGAAGCGGCGACCAACTTTGTGAACGACGTCATGCACAGGCAGGATAAAGCGATTGTCGTTAGCTTCGATACCGCCGCGGAATTGGTCACCGATCTTACCAGCAACACCAACGAACTGGAAAACTCCATCCGACAGCTTAAACCCGGAGGCGGTACTGCTTTGTTCGACGCCATTTTCTTTGCCTGCCGGGATAAGCTGATGCTCGATCAGCCGTTGTACGACTTTCGGCGCGCCATGATCATCTTGAGTGACGGCCAGGATGACAATAGCCGCTACAGCGTGAAGCAAGCCCTGGAGATGGCCCAACGGGCGGATACAGTGATCTACACGATTTCGACGAACATCAGCCACATCGACACCGAGGGTGACCAAACGCTGCGTTACTTAGCCGAGCAGACGGGAGGCAAAGCTTATGTTCCGACTCAGGCGAGCGACTTAAACCAGGCTTTTCAAAATATCGCCAATGAGCTTCGCCACCAATACAACTTGTTCTACCGTCCGAGCCCATTGATCACAGACGGGCGATTTCATCCCGTTTCTATCAAGGTGGTGGGCAAAGGCCACAAGGATTTGATTGTTCGTGCACGCCGGGGTTATTATGCGCGCAAAGAAAACAGCTAAACAGATACGGTGAAAGCTGTTTTCGCCTTTTATTCGGCGTTATACTAAAAGTAATTAAGAACGCGCACACCGGCAGTCTGCGCATTCATTTGCTTACACCTGTTTAACACTGAAAGGAACGCCATGGAAGAAAAAGAGCGCGGTCGTAATTTATCGCTTACATTAAGTCAGATCGAGAAACAGTTCGGTAAGGGCTCGATTTTACGCCTTGGCACGAAGGAAGCGATTGTTCCTGTTTCTTCTATTTCGACTGGTTCTATCTCGGTGGATTATGCGCTGGGTGTAGGCGGCGTACCTCGAGGACGTATTTGCGAGATATTCGGCCCTGAATCTTCGGGGAAAACGACTATTGCGCTGCAGATTATTGCCGAAGCACAAAAGATAGGCGGGATGGCGGCGTTCGTGGATGTCGAGCATGCTTTGGATCCTGTCTATGCCCAGAAGTTGGGCGTGGACGTGGACAATCTATTGGTGTCGCAGCCTGACTTTGCCGAGCAAGCACTGGAAATCACCGCTGCTTTGGTCGCCTCCGGTTCGATTGACGTGCTGGTAGTGGATTCAGTGGCGGCGCTAGTGCCTAAGGCTGAACTGGATGGCGAGATGGGCGATTCGCACATGGGCGTACAGGCGCGATTGATGTCCCAAGCCATGCGCAAGTTGACGGGAACCGTTTCGAAATCGAATACCTGCCTGATTTTCATTAATCAGATTCGAGAGAAGATCGGGGTGATGTTCGGTAACCCGGAAACAACAAGCGGAGGACGCGCGTTGAAGTTTTATTCTTCGGTGCGACTGGATATTCGCCGTATTGCGGCGATCAAGGACGGCGATACCGTTACGGGTAACCGAACAAAGGTGAAGGTGGTAAAGAACAAAGTCGCGCCACCGTTTAGAGAGGCCGAGTTCGACATCATCTACGGTGAAGGTGTGTCGCGGGAAGGCGATTTATTGGACCTCGGCGTCGCGCATAATGTAGTGGAGAAAAGTGGCTCATGGTTCAGCTACAAAGGCGAGCGCATCGGGCAGGGCCGAGAAAATGTGCGTCAATTCTTGAAAGAGCATACAGATATGCGCGATAGAATAGACACAGAGCTTCGCAAAGCTTTGGGCCTGACGAAAGGCGCGGAAGCTGAAGGTGCCGTGGCTCCGGTGATTGCGCCGACGCCGATTGATGGCGGGAGCAAGCAAGCAGCGGCGGGTCGGGGAAGATAGAAGCTTTTCTATTAACAACCTTTTGTTACGCTGAAATTTGGTGGCTGGCTTTCGTGGCCAGCCTTTGGTGTCTCTACATGGAATCTGTAACTAATCCTCAAGGTACGGCAACCGAGGACATTCCGGCTCAGTCGGATGTTCGCGGCGATTCTTCCGAGTCAAATAACATTTCCGGTACGTCGTTTGGTGAATTGGCATCGGAGCGCGACCGCTTAATAAAAGAGAAGGCGGAGCTGCAAGATCTGCTGCAACGCCGGCAGGCTGAGTTTGAAAATTTCCGTCGCCGAGGTGAGCGAGAACGCTCCGAAACATTCGAGTATGCGGCTATGGACATAGTAAAAGCGCTGCTGCCGGTACTGGACGACTTTGAGCGCGGCGTAAAGGTGGAAAGTGCCGACAAGGAATACGCTCGCGGCATGGAGTTGATTTATCAGCGCCTGTTCGAGTCGCTCAAGAAGCTTGGACTGGAGCCGATAACGTCGGAGGAGCCGCTGTTCAATCCACACATCCATCACGCGGTGGAGATGATCGATACTACCGATCATCCGGATCAAACGATTCTCGACGAGTATCAAAAAGGATATAACTTCAAAGGCCGTTTGCTTCGCCCGGCTTTAGTGAAAGTCGCCGTTAACCGGTAAACCATCGAAAAGATGAACGTCGCTAAACGAGATTATTACGAGGTTCTGAGCGTCACGCGCGAGTGCGACGAGCAGACGTTAAAAACCTCCTATCGCAAGCTCGCATTGCAATACCACCCGGACCGTAATCCTGGAAACCAGGAATCGGAGGAAAGGTTTAAGGAAGCAGCGGAGGCGTATGCCATTTTAAGCGATCCGCAGAAGCGTGCTGCTTATAATCGGTTCGGTCATCAAGGGGTGAATGGCGGCGGCGCTCCTGGCTTCGACGAAACTGCCTTTGCCGATTTTGGGGATATTCTCGGCGACCTGTTTGGCCTGGGTGACTTGTTCGGAGGTGGCCGCGGCCGCCGTGGTCGAACGCAACGCGGCGAAGATCTTCGCTATGATCTGCAAATCAGCTTTGAAGATTCCATGCGCGGTTTATCGGCCGACCTGCAAATTCCGCGGTTAGAAGCATGTACAAAGTGCCAAGGAACCGGCGCCGAGCCGAATGGCGGGTTGGTGACTTGCGCGGTCTGCAACGGACGAGGCGAGGTCGTTTATCAGCAGAGCTTTCTATCTATCCGGAAGCCCTGTCCCACCTGTCAGGGGCGCGGTAGAGTGATCCGTCAGGCCTGCTCTCTTTGCAAGGGCGAAGGGTTTAGCCGTACGGAGAAGAAGCTGAAGGTCAATATCCCGGCGGGAGTCGATACAGGAACACGCTTGCGGTTAACGGGCGAAGGGAATCCAGGGCCCAATGGCAGCCAGCCCGGCGATCTTTATGTTGTATTGAAGGTGGCCGAGCATACCATCTTCGAACGCCTAGAAAACGATTTGCACTGTACGCTTCCGATCAATGTGGCGCAAGCTGCTTTAGGCACAGAGGTGGCGATCGATACATTCGATGGCTCGCAGACGATCCGTATTCCAGAAGGCACCCAGCCCGGCGCGCAATTTAGGATTCGTAGCCTGGGGGTACCGCATTTGAATAGCCGGGCTCGCGGAGATCTGTTTGTGCACGTAGACGTGCAGATACCCAAGAAGCTGTCCCGGGAGCAAAAAAAGCTGCTGGAAGAGTTGCAGGTTCTATTGCCTACGGACAATGTTCCTCACGAAAAAAGTGTTTTCGAAAAGGTTCGAGACTTTTTCGGATAACGCGCGCTATTTCGCCGGATAGTCCTTGGTCACTTTGTTTCGCGGATTGTAGATAGCAAAGCTGCCGTCTTCATTCGCCGTAAGCTTCAGGTAAAATCCCGTGTCGGTGTCCATTACATTTGCGATGTAGGGGTCTGGAGAGTTATGTTCGGTTCCCCCCGCGTCGGAAAAGTGCAGCTGCCAGAATGCCTCCAAGCCGGGGGACGAGTGAATGATGTCCCACGCGGAAGGCGCGCCACCCTTCTTGGCGCCGTTATCCATAATCGCCACTCTTGGTTGGATCCCATGCACCAAGGCCGGGCTGTTGCTCCAATCCATGCCGTGATGCGAAACGATGTAGATATCGGCTTTCCCAAGCTTATTATCGGGGCAGACCAGTTGCAGTTCTTTGTTCCAAGTAAGGTCGCCCAAATCGACGATGCGCAGCTTTCCAAACGTCATCACCACGCCCAGGGAGCGGTCGTTTTCGGTGGGATCGAGTTGTTTCTGTGGAACTCCCGAGCAAAATCGATTGGACTGGCCGGCTCCTGCTAAGGATTGCTGAATTACTTTGCCATCGGCGCTGACGATAGTTCCTTCCAAGTGTTTGATTGGCGGTAGCGGATCGCCGGCTTTGACGATGATCCGCTTATGGCCGGCAATTGCTTTCAGATAAGCTGCATAAAGCCGGTCGCCGCGTTTAGTCGTTTCGCGATTTTCTCCATGATCGATAAACGTGCCAACGGGAAATTTCTCCAACAATTGCGGCACTCCCCCCACGTGATCGTCATGATAGTGCGTGATCAATACATAGTCGATCTTCTTGATGTGGGCCTTTTTGGCAGCGGCTACGATTCTGTTCGCATCCCGGTACTCGTGTCCGGGCCAGCCTGTATCGATTAGTAGTGATTGTCCAGCTGGGGTCACAAAGAGCGTGGACTGTCCGCCCTCCACATCGACGAAAAAGATTAGGAGAGGCTTTGGTGCTGCTTCCATCGCAAAACTAAGCAGCAGTAAACACAGGACAGAGAAAGCGGCGCGCATGCGACTTGATCGTAGCAAAAAGATGTTTGCGAACAGGCCGGTGCTCTGCATGGAATGAATTTCAACGGAACAGCGGCGTGGCGAAAAACGTAATCAGAAAGTAGAGAAGTAAAGGAAAGAGAATTGCCGTATTGCACTCATTGCGGGACTTCAGTAGACGCCAAGGCCTCTTTTTGTCATCACTGTGGAGCCAAGCAGCCTCGTCATCAGGCGCAATTGGACGATTTTCTCGGCGGAATCAGTGATCGGACCGCCTGTATCCTTTGCTATATTCCGGTTCTCGGGGTTATCCCGGCTATTATCTTCCTGGCCTCCCAACGCTATCGCGGGAATCTGCGGGTTCGTTTCACTGCTTTCCAATCGCTTTATCTGTTTGTTGCCTGGCTGATAGTCTCGTCGGCTGCGCCTACGCTGCTGTTTGTAAATTTTCCGGGCTGGGAAGCTGAGCACGCGTTGATTGCGCTGTTGAAAGTGGCTTTGTTTGTTTGCTGGATCTACCTGCTAGTGAAAGCCGCGCATGAGGAACAGGTAAAGATCCCCATCATTGGCGATCTTGCCGCACGATCCACAACCGAACAATTATAGTATAATTATTCATACTGGTGAATAATTACTCATCCCAGATTCTTGTGGGTGTGGTTGGCTTTCATGGCTATGCCGGCGCAGAGTTGGTGCATCTACTGTCACGTCATCCCGGCATTGAGCTGGTTCTTCTGGAGCATCGTTCGGACGATAACGCGCGACCGGTTCCGCTTGGATCGAGACTTCTACGAAGAGTTCCTGCCAAGGTGGAAGCGATTCGACAGGAGAATATTCAACTCGTGTTTCTTGCTACTCCGCTGGAAGTTGCCATGGAGTTGGTGCCGCCTTTGCTGGCGCAAGGCGTGAAGGCGATCGATCTTGGTGCGGCGTTTCGCCTCCGAGATGGCGAAACGTTCTCGCGTTGGTACGAAGAACGGCATACCGCCCTCGATCTGCTCGATGAAGCGGTGTACGGTCTTCCGGAGTTTTATCGCGAGAGCATCCCGGCTGCGCGGCTGGTGGCAAATCCGGGCTGCTATCCCACGGCGGCGAATCTTGCGTTGCGGCCATTGCTGGAAGCGCAAGTTGTCGATCGCACGCGCGGCATCGTGTGCGATGCGAAATCGGGCGTGAGCGGCGCGGGTCGAAAACCCTCGCTCAAAACAAGTTTCTGTGAGGTGACCGAAAACTTCAGCGCTTATGGCGTGCTTTCACATCGACATGTGCCGGAAGTACTTCAAAATTCCCATTTGGGCGAACGTGAGTTTTCCTTCACGGCGCATCTGCTGCCGCTGGAGCGCGGCATCCTGGAAACAATTCATCTACGAACCGATCGCATTGAAAAAGCAGTCGATATTTTGTCGGTGTACGAGGATTTCTATGAAAACGAACGGTTTGTTCGCCTGTATGCTCCAGGTAAATTCCCAGATCTTCGTTCCGTACAGCACACCAACTTCTGTGATATCGGGTTTGTGTTCGATCCGGGGAGTCAACGCGCAGTGATTATTGTCGCCATTGACAATTTAGGAAAAGGCGCAGCCGGCCAAGCTGTTCAGAATATGAACCTCATGCTAGGTTTTGATGAGGCCGAGGCGTTGCTGTGAAAATTCTTATCAAACTAGGCGGTACCCTCCTCGACGATCCTACCAGCCGCGGGAACGTCGCGCGGCAGCTTAGGGAGTTGTCACGCCGACACCGAATAGTGGTGGTACACGGCGGCGGCAAGCAGGTGACCCGTTACCTGCAAGAAAAAGGCGTCGAAAGCAATTTTGTGGGCGGTTTGCGTGTGTCTGATGCCGCCGTGATGGAAGCGGTGACGAATGTGGTGGCAGGCGGCGTTAATAAACAGCTGGTGGCGTCCCTCTCGGGAGCCGGCTGCCGTGCGGTCGGGCTTTCCGGGGTGGATGGTTTGCTGACTATCGCGCAACAGCTTCAGCCCGAGTTAGGTTATGTGGGGCGTCCGGTTGCTACCTCCCCACATCTGCTGGAGTTGCTGCTCGACGGTGGATACTTACCCGTTGTTGCCTGTATCGCCGGAGACCATCGCGGCACCATTTACAACGTAAACGCGGATCAGATGGCAGTTTCCTGTGCCGTCGGATGGGGGGCGGATCGCTTGTTGTTTTTAACCGATGTTTCCGGGGTAAAAGATGCGGCTGGGCGGGTGCTCGCGGAGCTGCCCATTTCCGGTATTCGGGAGCTGATCGACTCCGGCGTGGCCCATGGCGGGATGCAAGCAAAGCTGCAAGCGGCCCAAACGGCTTGTGAAAATGGCGTTGGCGAAGTGTCGATCGCCTGTGGCCATGAGGCCAACATTTGCTCTCGCCTGTTAGACGGTGAACAATTGGGAACGCGCCTTCGCCATGCAGCGCCGACAGTCAACAGTGAGTCTTTTTCAGGAGTATTTCGTTGACAGCTCCTACCGTATCCGTCAGAAAAGCGGCGATCCGCGATATTTCGAATATTCTTGAGTTGATTAACTCTTACGCGGCAGACGGAGTGATGCTGCCGCGAACAGAGTTCGAGATGTCCGAGAATATTCGAGACTTCTCTGTCGCTTATGACGGAAGCAAGCTCCTGGGCTGCGGCGCTTTGCATTTTTATACCCCCACGGTTGCCGAAGTCCGGTCGCTCGCAGTTTTGCCGGAGGTCAAGCGATACGGTGTTGGTCGGCAAGTCGTTGAATCGCTAGAGGAAGAAGCCCGCGAAAATGATTTGGAGTCGATTTTTGCGTTCACCTACGTTCCCCGATTTTTCTCCCGGTTAGGGTTTATCGAAGTAGAACGCGGCGAACTCCCGCTAAAGGCCTGGAAAGACTGCCTTCGCTGCCCAAAATTCCAAAACTGCGACGAAATTGCAGTGGTAAAACGCCTCAGGCCTGCTAGCGAGAGAGCGAAAGAAGTACCAACTCAAACATTTCAGGATGAATTAATTCAGCTTCCGCGCTTAACTGATTTCAGTTCGCTTTAATTAGCGTTACGAATCGGTGTACTTTACCTAAAATCGCCAATTTTAAAATAAAATTTTAAAAAACTAGTACGTTGGACTAGCTTTATCCCTAAAAGTACTGGTATAGTCATTCCAATAGCTGATTTAGTACTGGTACTTAACCAGAGAGGAATTCATGCGAGCTTTAACAGTGGATATCCAACAATCAACCGGACGTGTTCTTTGTTGTACGATCTTTCGTCCCGGTGGGCGGAAATTGTTGGCAAAAGGACACATCCTCAGTGATGAGGATGTCCGCCTTTTACAAACAGAGGGAATGAATCAGGTTTGGGTGACCGAGCTTGAAGACGGTGAAGTAGGAGAAGACGAGGCGGTAATGGCCGTGGCGGGCGCGATGTGCTGCGGCTCGGTGGAGATCCGGCTGGCGGCAGGAGGTCGGGCCAATTTGATCGCTACAGAAAACTGCTGTGCATTGGTGGACGATGAACTGCTCAAGCAGATCAATTGCACCGCCAGCGTGGTCATTGCCACAGTAGGTAACTTCCGTTACATACAGGCAGGAGAGCGACTTGCGACCATTAAAAGCGCCCCCTTCGCGGTTGCAAACGCACAGCTTGAGGCCATACTTTCCATTTTGAACGAGCGGGGACCGATTTTACAGGCGCGCCCAATTCGCGATGGCGGTGTTGCGGTGTTGTACACCGATCCGGTGCATGGTGACCGTGCCCGGACGTTGTTCGAAAACGTAGTAAGACAGCGGTTGGAGAGCTTCGGTGCAACGGTTCGCTTCGCTCTGTCGGCGGTGGAAGAAGAAGAGCAAGTGACACGTTCGCTGCAGCATCTTCTCCGTACTCGCCCGACTGCGGTACTGGTTGCCTCGACCACAGCGCCGGCAGGTCCAGAAGATGTAGTGGGAAGAGCGTTCAACCGTTTGGGTGCGCATATTGAAAGGTTTCTGGCTCCTGTGGAGCCGGGTAATTTGATGTTGCTCAGCTACAAAGACGATGTACCCATCGTTTCGGCGCCCTGTTGCTTTCGATCACCCAAACCGAATGTTTTAGATTTAGTTTTGCCGCCCATGTTGGCTAAATACAGAGTCTCCGGATGGGAAATCGCGGGCCTCGGTCATGGCGGGTTATTGTCGTAGCCCATTTGCATTTTGAAAAGAATTCGAGTGGTTTGAATGCTCCTCGGCCAGACATCCTTTATGGTGTCTGGCCTTTTTTCATTTATAGAATATATGGAAGGGAGCGACGAAAAAGTGGAATAAACGCGTCAACGATGATGTAGGTTAAGCCTATTTACCTTTTCTATTGAATGACTTCGTTGGGCTCGAAATGCACGAAAGACTCCAAGGAGAGTTAAAGCTAGGCCGGCAAGCACCCACGTCTTTGGCTCGGGCGATGGAATTGGCACATAACTGTAAGACCAACCTTGAAGCTCGGTTGCCCGGTAAGTCGCTGAGAGGTCGACTGAAAGAGGCTGATAGTCATTTCGCACGATAGTGAAATACGGCTCATAGTACACATCGAAAGGTAAGGTGTAGTCTTGGCCGTTAGAAAAATGAAGATGAACGGGACCCTGGCCATGAATCTGCAAATAGCCCACGCCCGGTGTAATGTCGTAGTGCGCCAGAATGTTGATATTAATACTGGGATCTGCCTTGGAGAAGTCCGAAATTGGGTTGGCAGCAGAGCTGCCATCATCGTATATCCGAAGACCGAAATTGAAGCAATATGCCCGGTCGAATCCATAACAGGTGTTCAGGACAGTGCCCCGCAAATCCGTCTGCGTGATGGTGACAAAGGGGTCGGCCCAGACCGGCGCACAAAACAGTAACAGTACAAAAAGTTTTTTCATTGTTAAGCCTTTAAAATGAAATAGAAAAACGAAGAACATAACAGTTCTTCCTAGCTTTACTGGGCAGCAGGCAGCCTGACAAAGCGCTTTCTCCAAGGTGTAGGCTGGGTAAATCTTTTGAAGGAACAGAAAGAGCTCCAGTCAGTCACGGTTGGTCGAATTGATGGTAACAGCAGGGCGATATGCATCGGTGTAGAGCTAAGGATGATAGGGGGCGATCCGACAATGGAATGACTCAGGTGTGCGAGACCGAGAATGTCGCTTCGGCTACGGACCTAATAACTGATCGAGCGTCGATCTTCGGAAAGTACGCGCGTGAGCTCGCCGGAATTCCACTAGATTGGCAAAACGAAAAACAAGAGCGGGATTTCTTGGCGCTATTCGAGGACGAACCGGCTTAACAGCCGTCAGCTGCCGCATCGGTGATAGCATCGGAAAACGTCTCTTTTTAAAGTTGATCGGCAGATCGATTTGATGGTCTTCGGTAGGAGAGGAGGGCGATTTTCATATGGCGTCTTTAGCGGAAGTAGCACCCCGACTTCTTTACACAGGTTGTGGGCATCGCTTGATGATCCGACCGATGGAAGGTGAGGACACCGAAGCTCTCTACCGGCAGATTTGCTCGCAATTCGAAAACAACCAAATCGAGCAGGATCGGGAAGGAAACATTTCGATTATGCCTCCGGTTGGCGGAGAATCATCGGACCAAAACAGTGAAATAACGATGCAGCTAAGGTCCTGGGCCAAAAGGGATGGACTTGGCCGGGCATTAGATTCCAGTGTCGGCTTTAGTCTGCCCGACCGCTCCAAGTTGAGTCCCGATGCCGCCTGGGTGCACAAAGAAAAACTAGCCGCGTTGACGCGGAAAGAGCGCCGCACGTTCTTACAAGTCGTGCCGGATTTTGTTATCGAACTGAAATCACCGTCGGACCGCCTGTCGGAGCTGCAAAAGAAAATGCACGACTGGAAGCAAAACGGAGTTGGGCTGGGATGGCTCATCCACCCCGATCGACGGCTAGTGTTTCTCTACCGCCAAGGTCAAGAGGAACCCGAGAATTTTTTCGGGAATCACGCTTGCAGCCGACGGCACAGCGGCCGGATTTATTCTTGACCTTCAGCCGATTTGGGAAGGGCTGGACTTTTAAGCTGGCCTGATGCGCTTTACCTACGAGACTTTTTTAGTCTCGTAGGTAAACATACAAAAACTGGACGAATTATCTAAACTGGCTAAATCGAATGTTGCTCTACTGCGGGGTAGGCCCGCGCACCACTTGTACAAAATTCGCCGGATCGATCCACTTCGAGAACGCCGAACGGACTTGGGCCGCAGTCATAGTGAAGTAGCGTTGGGCGGCATGGGAAGGCTCGTCCAGCGGCAATCCAATCCGGGCGCGTCCGATCATCCCGCCGGCAACAGCGTCTTCGCTCGATTCCGCCAATGGAATTTGCCTCAATAGCAGTGCTTTGGCCTGCTGCAGTTCCGTCGGCGTCACGTCGAATTGACGCATGGCGCGCAACTCTCCTTCCACCATCACCCTCGCTTTGGATACGTTTTGCGGATCGCAGCCGTAGTCGATGTTGTAAGTGGCCCGTGTTTGGCTCGCCTTCAAAGTGTCGTTGATGTTATACACGTAACCGGCCTTTTCACGGAGATCGCGGTACAGGCGCGTAGCATAGAAGCCGCCACCGAGTACGTGATCGCCAAGCTGTAAGGCATAGTAATCCGGATGAAAGCGATTAAACTCCAACTGCTGAGAAAGGTGAACGGTGTCCTGTATTTGGCTCGGATCTGGTACGTTCACTGCGCTCGGCTTATTCCCAGGAACAGGAGGCAGTACCACATCGGGTTTTGGCCCCGTTGCCTTCCATGCTCCGAAGGATTTCTCGATCGCTTGCCGAGCCTCAGCAGGAGTGATATCGCCAATGACGACGATGGTCGTTAAATCGGGCCGGAACACCTTGGAGTAGTAATCCATGACATTGCCATAGCTGAGAGAGGAAACGGTTTTCGGCGTTGTTTCGCGAAGAATGGGATCATTTGCGGGTAGAAGCGCATGCACCAGCGCGCGATCGACTCGATAGCCGGGACTCTTCATCTGCCCGGCGGTGAGCTGAGCCGTTTGTTGCTGCACGACCTTGAAAGCATCCTGCGGCAGAGCGGGATGAAGTTGATTATCGGCCAAAAGCTCGACTCCACGCCCAAAGTATTGCTTAAGAACTTTGAGGCTGAAGTTTGTTCCTGCTGATTCGGACGCTGCAATATCGTCCAGCTCCTTCTGAAAGGTCAGCCGGTCGTAGGATTTTGTTCCGTAGGAAAAAAGTCCTTCCAAAACGTCCGCCACGCCATCCTGCCCAGGCGGCATCTGGAGCTGCTCTTGCGTCTTAATCGATCCGAGCAAAGTGACAGTGGGGCTCGCCTTCTCGGTTTGGACAATGAGACGAATACCATTCGACAATGTCTGGTCCACCGGATGAAGATTCGGCTGCGGAATGGCCAACGATTTGACAGCAGCCTCGGCCCAATCGGGTAGGGCCACTGGCTTGGTAGGAGCGTTGGTAGTCTTTTCCGAGCCACCAAATCCTTTCGCGGAGACTGCCTCGCCCGACGCTTCGGGTTTCAAGATGGCCGTGATCGCTTCGGACTCCTTCAGATACTGTTTTGCCACCCGATTGACGTCATCGACTGTGACCTTTTTAATTGCGTCAGTCAGATCGTCGGGCGACTGCATGCCGTCCGCAGCGACCGCTTGCGACCAGGCCGCAGCGAGATTTGGGATGGAGTTGCGCGCGAACTCCGCCGTCGCAACTTCGCCCTTCTTTGCTGCTTCCACCAGGTCCGAGGGGACGCCCTTGGCCGCATAATCCCGCACAATTTTTTTAATCTCCGTCAGGGTCGCCGTCGGATCCGCATCGCCAGGCAAAGCGGCCGCTGCGAAAGCCGCGCTCGCTTTCGGATAGGTTTCTAATAGCGCAAAATCGGTACCCAGCGCCTTGCCTTGTGGAACTAATCCATAGAGGTCGCCACGCTGACTCGACAACACGTCGCTGAGCACGCGTGTGGCGGCGAAATCGGGGCTGCTGGTTCCAGGCATGCGAAAAGAAATAAACGCCAATGTGTAGGGCAAGTTGCTGGAAAGAGTGAAGGATTCTGCCTTGACCGGCTGCAGATTTACCTCCGGGCGGGCGGCAACGGCGCGCTTCGGTATCGAGCCATAATATTGCTTCACCTTGGCCAGCGTTGCCGTCGGATCGATATCTCCGGCAATCACCAAAATGGCGTTGTTCGGCGCATACCAATCGTGGTAAAACTTCTGCAGCATGGCGCCGGTAGTCTTTTCAAACGACTCTTTCGTCCCAAGCGCGTCGTGGCTATAGGGCGTCCCGGCAAATAGGTCTTCATTGAGCCTGGTGATGAACTTGTATGTGGGATTAGAAAGGTCACGAGACACTTCTTGCACGATGGCTCCCCGCTCTCCTTTCCATTGATCCTCCGTATCGGGAGCGTTCGTCATACAAGCAGCATCGACGCGCATGGCGACATCCAGGTCCTGCGCCGGTACGGTCACGAAGTATTGGGTGATATTCTGCTGCGTATCGGCGTTGCCGTAGCCGCCCAATTGCGCGTAAATCGCCGCGATCTGATCGGCGGTTAGGCCGGCGCAACCGCGAAACGCCATATGCTCCTGGGCATGGGCCATTCCGGGAAAACCGGCCGGGGTCTCATTTCCACCTACGAGATAATTGTTCTCCAGCGTCGCCACCGGTGCTAACGGATCGCGGACAAGGATGACCTGGAGCCCATTGTCTAAGGTGGCGCGGGTCACATCGGTTCCCTTGCCGGTCTGTGCTTCCGACCGTGGTGTCAGAAGTGCAAGCGAACACAAGCAGATCAATAGAGCAAAATTATTTCTCATTGGGAGGTACTATCAGCTTACGAAGTTTTCCTTGAGGCGTTGGCGTAGCGAGCGCCTCTTTGGCTGCAGAATGTAATCGAGACCCAGTACTCCTACGGTGTGCGGGACGACAACATCCGTTTGTCTTTCGTCATCTATACATACGTGCCACGTTATCGAATATATCTATTTGCTTTGTTGATGCTTCTGATGGCTGGATTGCAGTTACAAGCGAAAACGAGATCCCACCCAAAAGAAGTCTTCGAAGCAACGGCCTACTCACAGCCGGGCGTTACTGCTTCCGGCCAGCGAACGCATCGCCATATTGTAGCGGCGGATCCGGATATTCTGCCTCTAGGCTCTCGTATCAAGATCAAGTGGGCGGGCCGGTATTCCGGCGAGTACGTTGTGGCGGACACGGGCGCGAAAATTCAGGGTCGGAAATTGGATATCTATATGCCCAGCCTGATGCGGGCAAAGAAGTTCGGGGCTCGTCCGGTGAAGGTGAAGATCATCGAGATGGGAAAAGGTACCCAGGACAGTGCGAAGGTGTCCGATCATGAGGTGAAAACCGACGTGGCGCGAGACATCCGGCATCACGGCGTGGAAAACGCTGCGACGAAAGAGGACCTCGTCCCCAAAAACGCCGCTACAGCAAAAACAGCAGAGGCCATATCGGATCGCGCTGAATAGAGCATTTTCCCGCAAAACTTCCCGCTACCATTCTGTATATATCTCTGTTCCATGGAGTTGTACGCGTGAAAACAAAGTGGTTGTGTATCGGAGCGGGTCTTTTTTGCTCATTGCCTATTTGGGCGCAGACAGCGCGACAGGTTCCTACCGAAGAGTTGGATCGGGCCGTCAGCTTGGCTCTAAAGAGCAGCGGTGTGCCGAGCGTATCGGTAGCAGTCGTTCAAAATGGGCAAACTGTTTACGCGAAAGCCTTCGGGAAAGCAGACGTGGCGAAGGACAAGGCAGCGGAATCCGACACACGTTACGCGATTGGTTCCATCAGCAAGCAGTTTACGGCGGCAGCCATTCTGTTAGCCCAGGAACACGGCAAACTTTCCCTGGCAGACAAGGTGGCGAAGTACTTTCCCGAGCTAACCCGCGCAAGGGAGGTTACCGTTCGAGAGTTGCTTTCCCATACGTCGGGGTATGAAGACTATGCCCCACAAGACTACATTCTTCCCGCGTGGAGGCAACCGACCACCGCGAGTGAAATCTTGCAAAAATGGGCCCGAAAGCCGCTGAACTTCGACCCTGGCACCCAGTGGCAGTACAGCAACACCAACTACGTGCTGGCCGGCAAAATCTTCGAAAAAGCATCGGGGCAGCCCCTTGTTCCCTTTCTGCAAAAGATGATTTTTGGGCCGCTCGGGATGAAGTCGGTCGATTCCTGCGATGGGAACGGCCCGACAGACGCCGATCCTTACACCCGATATGCACTCGGACCTCCGCGCCCGGTAGCGCGGGAGGCGAAAGGTTGGTATTTTGCGGCGGCGGAGATCTGCATGAGCGCTCCCGATCTGGCGAAATGGAACACGGCTTTTCTCCGACACAAGATCTTGTCTGCGAAGTCTTATCAGGAGTTTACGAAGGAAGTGAAGTTGCGGGATGGAAAGCCGACACACTATGCGCTGGGGGTCCAAGTAGGCGAATTTCACGGTACGCAACAAGTTATGCACAGCGGCGAAGTATCGGGGTTTCTCGCGATCAACCGGCTGTTCCCGCAGAAAGGCATCGCAATTACGGTACTTTCGAATGAAGATGGCGTCAGTCTGATCGGGCCCTTATCGGAACAGATGGCTACGATTGCGTTGCAATCTCCAAAGGACCGGGCCCAAAATATGGCCGTGGATGACCAGGTCGGTGGCATTCTCGACGGCTTGCAACAGGGACACATCGACCGGCAGTTGTTTACCGCCGATGCCAACTCCTACTTCAGCAAAAGAGCCCTCGGCGATTACGAGAACTCACTTGCGCCTCTCGGCAAGTTGGAGCTAATGATCCGCCAAGGCGAACAATTGCGCGGCGGAATGACACATCTCAGCTACCGCGCGCAATATGCTGCAAAATCCCTTCTTCTGAACATCTACCGAACCAAAAACGACAAATTCGAGCAGTTTTTAGTGGAAGAACAAGCCCAGTAAGCCGAATCGGGGCGAAAGAGTGTCATTTCTGCACTTATCCTGTTGACAGGAAGGGTCAATCACTTCTACACTAAAAAAGTTTGGCGAGTCGATTCTTCGGCTTCTGCGCTACCATGCTCGATTTCGAGCATCCGGCTGGAAGTCGGGCCCCGCTGCTGGATCAATAGCAGTTCTTAGTCATCTAAGAATTGTGACTTTGGTTTCTGGCAAGGGCCATACCCGAAGCAGTTACCCTCGCGGTTAGGGCTGGTGAAGACGCTATATCAGCCTTCTTGCAGTATTCACGGCAGCCGATTGTATTCGAGCCTGCTATAAACCCCAATTTTGGGATTTTTAATTTGAGCGTTTTAAGGCAGGTTTACCTGTTTTCGATATTGCTCTAGTACGTAGTCTTTTTTATTCGAGTTAGGAAAGTTGTCCGTGCCTACACGGGAGTTCCCATTGGGGTGCTGCCTTCGATGCACGGCGTAAAAATGTATGCCGACGTTTAATCAACTTGTGCGCAAGGGTCGCAGGCCCACCCGTTACAAGACAGCTAGCCCTGCTTTGCAGGCCTGTCCGCAGCGGCGCGGTGTTTGTACTCGTGTTTATACGACCACGCCGAAAAAGCCGAACTCGGCGCTTCGGAAGGTGGCCCGTGTACGGCTGACCAACGGTATCGAAGTCACCACTTACATACCGGGTGTTGGCCATAATTTGCAGGAGCACTCCATTGTGCTGATTCGTGGCGGCCGCGTCAAAGACCTTCCCGGTGTTCGCTACCACGTGGTTCGCGGAACGCTCGATACGGCCGGCGTTGCCAATCGTAAGCAAAGCCGCTCGAAGTACGGGGCAAAGCGTCCTAAAGGCGGAGCAGCCGCCGCGCCGACGAAGGGGAAAAAGTAAGCCATGCCACGTCGTAGAAGACCGGAACCGAGAGAAGTCATTCCCGATCCTTTGTACAACTCCACGCTCGTCGAGAAATTTGTGAACTCGATGATGTGGGACGGCAAGAAGACGACCGCGCAGCACATTTTTTATGGCGCGATGGATACGTTGCGCGACCGTTCCGGCGACGATCCGCTGAAGTTATTTAAGAAGGCTGTGGAGAACGTCAAGCCGCTGCTCGAAGTGAAGAGCCGCCGCGTCGGTGGAGCGAACTATCAGGTGCCGGTGGAGGTTTCTCAAAACCGCCGGGTTAGTTTGGCGCTGCGTTGGCTGATTACCAATGCGCGGAACCGCCCCGACAAAAGCATGGCCGACAAGTTGGCTAATGAGTTGAACGACGCTTCCAATATGCGTGGCGGCGCAGTAAAGAAAAAGGACGATGTGCATCGCATGGCGGAGGCCAATAAGGCGTTCGCGCACTATCGCTGGTAGTTGCTCTTTTTGCAAGAGCGAAAGTGGATTGAAGAGATAACATGGCCCGCACGACTCCGTTAGAAAAAATGCGCAATATCGGCATCATGGCGCACATCGATGCCGGCAAAACAACCACCACCGAACGTATTTTGTACTACACTGGCCGGACACACAAGATCGGCGAAGTGCATGAAGGGACCGCCACCATGGATTGGATGGCGCAAGAGCAGGAACGCGGAATCACGATTACTTCCGCTGCGACTACCTGCCAGTGGAACGACATCAATATCAACATCATCGACACGCCCGGTCACGTCGACTTCACGGCTGAGGTGGAGCGCAGTTTGCGTGTGCTCGATGGGGCCTGTGCCGTGTTCGACGCAGTAGCCGGTGTGCAGCCGCAGTCGGAAACGGTGTGGCGTCAGGCCGACAAGTACCGTGTGCCCCGTATCTGTTTCATCAACAAGATGGACCGGGTCGGCGCCAACTTTTATTATTCCGTCAATACGATTACCGATCGGTTGAGTGCTCGTCCGGTGCCGATTCAGTTGCCGGTCGGCGCCGAGGACCAGTTCAAGGGCATCGTCGATCTGGTGAAGATGAATGCCCGCTTGTGGCGTGACGAGACGCTGGGCGCGAAGTTCGACGATGTGGACATTCCAGCCGATTTGGTGGAGAAGGCCAAGGAGTATCGCGAAAAACTGATCGAAGCAGTCGCCGAAAGCGACGATAACTTGTTTGAAAAGTTTGTCGAAGGACAACCGATCACCGAGAAGGAGTTGGTCGCCGGTATCCGCAAGGCGACAATTGCTCAGAAGATTTTCCCGGTCATCTGCGGGTCTTCTTTCAAAAACAAGGGCGTACAAAATCTCCTGGATGCCGTTGCTGCTTATTTGCCTTCTCCGCTCGATGTTCCTCCGATGGAAGGACATTCGGTCGATAATCCGGAAGAGCTGATCATCCGACGGCCGGACGATTCCGAGCCCTTTTCCGCGTTGGTCTTCAAGATCATGACGGATCCGTTTGTGGGTCAGCTCTGCTTCGTGCGCGTGTACTCGGGCAAGCTGAATGCGGGCGAATCGATCTACAACGTCAGCAAAGAAAAAAAAGAGCGCATCGGCCGCTTGGTGAAAATGCATGCCAACAAGCGCGAGGAAATTCAGGAAGTGCTGGCGGGCGACATCTGCGCGGTAGTCGGCTTGAAACAAGTTGTCACCGGCGACACGATCTGCGACGAAAAAGCGCCGATTTTGCTGGAAAAGATCAACTTTCCCGCGCCGGTGATTCAGCTCGCCATCGAGCCGAAAACGAAGGCCGACCAGGAAAAGCTGGGCGTTGCTATTCATAAGCTGGCGACCGAAGATCCTACGCTGCACGTCGCCACCGATCCGGAAACAGGACAGACCATTCTTTCCGGAATGGGTGAACTGCACCTGGAGATCATCGTGGACCGTATGCAGCGCGAGTTCAACGTTGGCGCGAATGTCGGCAAGCCGCAGGTGGCTTACCGCGAGACGATTCGCCAGCGGGCCGAGTACGATTATACCCACAAAAAACAGACCGGTGGCAGTGGACAGTATGCTCGCGTGAAGCTGCGGGTGGAGCCGAATCCGGAAAAGGATTTCGAGTTTGCCAATGCGGTCACCGGCGGCAACATTCCGAAAGAGTTTATTACGGCGGTGGAAAAGGGTGTCGTCGAGTCATTGGAAGGCGGCATTCTGGCCGGCTATCCGCTGAACAATATCAAGGTGACCGTTTTCGACGGCGATTACCATGATGTCGACTCGTCGGAAATGGCGTTCAAAATCTGCTCTTCCATTTGCTTCAAAGAAGCGGCCGGAAAAGCAAAGCCTGTGCTCTTGGAACCGGTCATGCGCGTGGAAGTCACAGTACCGGAAGAATACATGGGTTCGGTAAACGGCGACCTCATCTCGCGGCGCGGCCGTTTGGAAGGTACGGAAATTGCCGGTGGCACGCACATCATCAAGTCGGTGGTCCCACTGTCGGAAATGTTTGGATACGCGACCGAGTTGCGTTCGCGCACACAAGGACGCGGCAGTTTCACAATGCACTTCGGCCAGTACGAGGAGGTTCCTCGAAACTTGGCTGAGGAGATTATCAACCGCAACAAGGGTGTTGCGAAGTAATTAGAAGAGAAAAGGCAAGGAAGGATAACTGAGCATGGCGAAAGAGAAATTTGACCGCAGCAAGCCGCACGTCAATATTGGGACGATCGGGCACATCGATCACGGCAAGACGACGTTGACGGCGGCGATTACGAAGACGCTGTCGAAGCACAATCCGAAGAACAAGTTCCGGAGCTTCGATTCGATCGACAACGCGCCGGAGGAGAAGGCGCGGGGGATCACGATTGCGGTGGCGCACGTGGAGTATGAGACGGCGAACCGGCATTATGCGCACGTGGATTGCCCGGGGCACGCGGATTACATCAAGAACATGATCACCGGGGCGGCGCAGATGGACGGGGCGATTCTGGTGGTGGCGGCGACCGACGGGCCGATGCCGCAGACGCGGGAGCACATTTTGCTGGCGCGGCAGGTGGGGGTGCCGTACATCGTGGTGGCGCTGAACAAAGTGGACATGGTGGACGACTCGGAGCTCTTGGAGTTGGTGGAGCTGGAAGTACGCGAGCTGCTGTCGAGCTATCAGTTTCCGGGCGACGACATTCCGGTGTGCCAGGTGAGCGCGCTGGGGGCGTTGAACGGGGAAGGCAAGTGGGAGCAGTCGGTGGATGCGTTGATGGCGAAGGTGGATGAGTACATTCCGTTGCCGGAGCGGGCGATCGACAAGCCGTTCATCATGCCGATCGAGGATATTTTTTCGATCCAGGGGCGCGGCACGGTGGTGACCGGGCGTATTGAGAAGGGCATCTGCAAGGTGGGCGAGGAGATGGAGATCGTGGGCTTCGCCGACACGCGCAAGACGGTGGTGACCGGGGTGGAGATGTTCAAGAAGCTGCTGGACGAAGGGCGGGCGGGCGATAACGTGGGCTTGCTGCTGCGCGGGATCGAGAAGACGGATGTGGAGCGCGGGCAGGTGCTGGCCAAGCCGGGTTCGATCAAGGGATTCAAGAAGTTCAAGGGCGAAGTGTACGTGCTGTCGAAGGACGAGGGGGGGCGGCATACGCCGTTTTTCAACGGGTACCGGCCGCAGTTCTACTTCCGGACCACGGACGTGACCGGGGTGGCGAAGCTGCCCGAAGGCATGGAGATGGTGATGCCGGGCGACAACGTCTCCATCGAGGTGGAGTTGATTACGCCGGTGGCGATGGACAAAGGCCTGCGCTTTGCGATCCGCGAGGGCGGACGCACGGTGGGCGCCGGGACCGTGACGGAGATCGTCAGCTAAAGAGAGTGCGACCGATGGCGGGGCAAACATTTTCTTGTTCGCTCCGCTAAGCCCGCAGATAGAGACAATAGGCAATCAAAATGAAAGAACGCATTCGCATTCGACTGAAAGCGTACGACCACCGCATCCTCGACCAATCTACCGGCGACATCGTCGATACGGCAAAGCGTACGGGGGCCTCGGTGGCCGGTCCTATTCCGCTACCGACATTGAAGAACCGCTACACGGTTCTGCGGTCGCCGCATGTCGATAAGAAGTCCCGCGAACAGTTCGAAATTCGGACACACAAGCGGTTGCTCGATATTTTGGAGCCGACGCAGGACACGGTCGATGCGCTGATGAAGTTGGATCTTCCGGCGGGCGTGGACGTGGAAATCAAGGCATTCGGCAAGAAATAAAGCCAAAAGGTATTAGGGATGAGTCCAGGAATTCTCGGCAAAAAAATCGGAATGACGCAAGTGTTCGGCGCTGACGGAACGGTAGTTCCGGTGACGCTGGTGAAAGCAGGGCCTTGTATTGTCACGCAGCGGAAAACGCCCGCGACCGACGGCTACGATGCTGTTCAACTCGGTTTAGTGGAGTACGCCAAAAAGCAGATCAAGCCTATGGCGAATCATCTAAAGAAGTCCGGCGCGGATGGGGTCCGGTTCCTACATGAGTTTCGAGTCGGTTATGGTCATGGCGATATGAAGCAGGGCGACCGAGTGCTGGCCGAGGAGTTCAAGCCCAAAGAAGTAGTGGATGTCATCGGTACCAGTAAAGGTCGCGGATTTGCCGGTTTGGTCAAGCGGCATCACTTTCGTGGCGGTCCGGCCAGTCACGGTTCCATGTTCCATCGTGCGGCGGGCTCTATCGGCGCCTCCAGTTTTCCGTCGCGTGTTTTTCCCGGCATGAAGATGGCCGGGCGCATGGGAACGCAGCAGGTGACGGTTCGCAACCTGGAAATCGTGAGCGTCGACACCGACGATAACGTGATTGCTGTGAAGGGGGCCATCCCGGGACCGAATGGCGGTTACGTGATGGTGCGTCGGAGTAAGCGTTCGTAAAACGCAGTGAAGACTGAGATTGGGAAGACAATGCCGAGTGTAGATATTGTGGATCTGAATAACGCAACGGTAGGCTCCATCGAGCTAGCCGACGCTGTATTCGGAGCCGAAGTGAATGAGGCGCTGCTGTATGAGGCGGTGCGGCAGTATACGGCGGCTAGACGTGCCGGAACCGCCTCAACGAAAACCCGCCATGAGGTGTCCGGTTCCGGCAAAAAGCTGTGGAAACAAAAAGGAACAGGCCGGGCGCGCATGGGTTCTATCCGTTCGCCGCTTTGGCGGCATGGCGGTACCGTGCATGGGCCGCAGCCTCGCTCCTATGAGTACAAGCTGCCACGCAAAATGCAGTTGGGCGCCTTGCGGTCGGCGCTCAGCGCAAAATTGCGCGATGGCGAATTAAAAGTTATCAAAGCGTTCGAACTGGCGGATCACAAAACGAAAAACTTCGTGCAGACGCTGGGCAAATTGGAACGCAAGAAGACCGTTCTGCTGGTCGATTTGGGCGAAAACAACAATCTTACTCGCGCTTCGCGTAACTTGCAAGGCGTTAAGTTGGTGCCGACCAAGGACGTGAACGTCTATGATTTGCTGGCGCACCAGCAGGTGTTTGTCAGCGAGACCGCAGCGAAAAAATTGTCGGAGGCCTTGGCGTAATGAACGTATATGAAGTGATTCGACGACCGCTGATTACGGAAAAGGGACATGCCAAGCGAGAGGCAGAGCGGACGCTTTGCTTCGAGGTGCATCCCAATGCCAATAAAATCCAGATCAAGCAGGCGGTAGAAACCGTGTTCAAGGTAAAAGTGTCGGATGTGCGCACCGGAAACTTCGCCGGGAAGTTGCGTCGTCGTGGACGTTTTTCCGGCTATGCGTCCGATTGGAAAAAGGCTTACGTACGCTTGGCGGTCGGGCAAAAAGTGCCGGAATACGCCGATATTTAGGAAAGAAACCACCACGTCATGCCAATAAAGAGTTTTAAACCATTTACGCCGACGCGGCGTTTTCAGACCTATCTTACTCGTGATGAAATCACCAAGGAGCATCCCGAGAGGTCGCTGGTAGCCGGTAAGAAGCGTACCGGCGGACGGACCGCGAACGGGCGCATCTCCAGCCGCTTCATCGGCGGTGGGGCGAAGCAGTCTTATCGCATCATCGATTTCAAGCGCGATAAGTCGGGCGTGGCCGCTAAGGTGGCTGCGATCGAATACGATCCGAACCGCTCGGCCCGCATTGCTCTGCTGCATTATGTGGACGGCGAAAAGCGCTATATCATCTGTCCGGTCGGCTTGGAAGTAGGCCGCATGGTCACCGCTGGACCGGAAGCCGACATTTTGGTGGGCAATGCGCTCCCGCTGAAGAATATCCCGGCCGGTACGGTGGTGCACAACATCGAATTGAAGCCTGGCAAGGGTGCGCAAATGGCGCGATCCGCCGGTGCCCAGGCGCAATTGATTTCTAAAGAAGGTGGACTCGCTCTGCTGAAATTGCCGTCGGGCGAGGTGCGCCGCGTAGTGCTGGAATGCATGGCCACGGTGGGCCAGGTCGGCAACGTGGAGCATGAGAATGTTTCCCTTGGCAAAGCCGGGCGTTCTCGCTGGTTAGGCAAGCGTCCGCACAATCGTGGCGTCTCGATGAATCCGGTCGATCACCCGCACGGTGGCGGCGAAGGAAAAACCTCCGGCGGTCGTCATCCGGTCACGCCCTGGGGCCAACCGACGCGCGGCTTCAAAACTCGAAATAATAAGCGCACAGATCGGTGGATTGTGACGCGCAAGGCTAAGAAACGGTAAGGAATCGTACATGAGTCGTTCGTTGAAAAAAGGTCCGTTCGTCGATGACCATCTCGCCAAGAAAGTGGAAACGCTGAATGAGAAAAATCAGAAGACCGTCGTAAAGACTTGGTCGCGCCGTTCCACCATCTTGCCGGAGTTCATTGGGCATACGCTGGCCGTGCACAATGGCAAAAAGTTTATTCCTGTGTATGTCACCGAAAACATGGTGGGCCATAAGCTGGGAGAATTTTCGCCCACGCGCACCTTTAAGGGTCATATTGCAAAATCCACGGAGAAAGGCGCTCGATAGATATGGCAGACGCAACCCCATCTTTAGCGAAAGCCGAAGCGCGCTATATCCACGTTTCGGCTCAAAAAGCCCGTTTAGTGATCGATATGATTCGCGGACGCCTGGCGGGCGACGCCATCACGATTCTCAGTGGGACGAATAAGCGGATTGCACCGGCGGTAGAAAAAGTGCTGCGCTCGGCGATTGCAAACGCCGAGAATAAGTCGGAAAACGTCGATGTAGACAGGCTTTTCGTCACCGAAGCATATGTGAACGAAGGTCCGCGGCAGAAACGCATTCGACCGGCGCCGATGGGTCGCGCCTACCGGTATCAACGTCGTACGTCACACATCGTGGTGAAAGTCGGCGAACGCGCCGCAGGGGAAGAGGAACAATAATATGGGACAGAAGGTACATCCCTACGGCTTTCGGCTGGGTGTCACGAAAACGTGGCGCTCCCGGTGGTTCGCCAAGCAAGATTATTCCAAGTTGTTACACGAAGATTTGGAATTGAAAGAGTCGTTGCAGAACCGGTTGAAGGCGGCTGGTATCAGCTCCATCGAGGTAGATCGCCCCGGCAACAAGCTGCGGATCACAATCCGCACCTCGCGGCCGGGCATTATCATCGGACGGAAAGGGGCTGAGATCGAGAAGCTGAAGGGCGATCTGGCCAAAAAAACCAAGCGCGAAGTCTTCATCGATATTCAGGAAGTTCATCGTCCGGAGCTCGATGCCCAGTTAGTTTCGGAATCCATTGGTTTGCAGCTCGAAAAGCGCGTTGCTTTCCGGCGCGCCATGCGTAAGTCGGTCGATTCAGCCCTGCGATTCGGCTGCAAGGGGATTAAGGTTCGCGTGTCCGGACGTTTGAACGGCTCGGAAATTGCCCGCAGCGAATGGTATTTGCAAGGGCAGCTTCCTCTGCATACACTGCGCGCAGACATCGATTACGGGTTTAGTGAAGCGCATACCACGTACGGTGTCATCGGAATCAAAGTTTGGATCTACAAAGGTCAAGTGCTGGAAGGCGCGGGCCGGCGAAATTCGTTGCGCAATGAAGGAGAGCCGCGCCGTCGCCGGCGGGATGATCGCGGAGGAGATCGAGAGCGGCGTCCCTCTGGTTCATTCGGTGGAGGAGGAGCGCTGGAGCAAGCGCCGCCTGCTACTGGGCCAATAGTGCAGCAAGCGCCTGCCGATATGCCGAAGCCGACAAATGCGCCGGTGATTCCGCCGATGGCGCCGTCATCGACTCCTTCCTGGAAGCAGGAACAGACGCGTGTGACGGAGGAAGCTCCGGCACCCGTTGAATCGACAGCAGCCGATCCGGCGGCTACTGAGCTGACCTCGACGGAAGGAAATAATACGGAGCCGAACCAGTAAACGCTGGAAGTGCTTGAAAGGAAATTTTCGCTATGTTAATGCCGAAAAAGGTAAAATTCCGCAAACAACAGCGCGGTCGCATGACCGGTAAAGCCTGGCGCGGTTCCTCGTTGTCTTTTGGCGATTTTGGTTTGAAGTCGCTGAGCTGTGGTTGGGTCACCAACCGTCAAATCGAGGCGGCTCGAATTGCGATGACGCGTTTTATCAAGCGTGGCGGCAAGGTTTGGATTCGGATTTTCCCTGACAAGCCCATTACCAAGAAACCACCGGAGACCCGTATGGGCAAGGGAAAAGGCGCGCCCGAGGCTTGGGTCTGTGTCGTCAAACCAGGGCGTATGTTGTTCGAGATGGAAGGTGTTTCGCTCGAAATCGCGACCGAAGCAATGCGTCTGGCGGCGCAAAAACTCTCCGTGCCAACCAAGCTGGTAGTCCGCGCTCAACCAACCGAGGAAATCAAGATAGGGGCGGAGAAGTAAAGATGAGGGCAGAAAAGCTTCGTGGAATCGACGCCGCCGATCTAGAGCGGCAGGTGCAAGACTCGCAAGAGCAGTTGTTTCGGCTGCGTTTTCAGATGGGCATGGGGCAGATGGAAGGCCTAAAGAAGTATCGTTCCTTGCGCAAAGACCGCGCGCGTCTGTTGACCGTTCTGCATGAGAAGAGCGCCCATGGCGAAGCGGCTTCGGCTTCGTCTGCGCCGGTATCAAAGCCGGCACAGACCGGTAAGAAAAGCAAGAAATAAGTAGGCAAGAGAAAGATCGAACGAAAACGCATGGCTGCAACAGAACAAGAGACCGCACAGGTCGGACATAAAAACGCAAAGCTAGGTGAGGTCGTCTCCACCAAGATGGCGAAGACCATTGTGGTCGAAGTCACCCGGCGTGTGCCCCATCCCATGTACAAGCGGATCGTGAGTAAGCGGAAAAAGTTTTACGCTCATGACGAGGAGCAGTCAGCGAACGTAGGGGATTTCGTAAGGATCATCGAGTGCCGTCCTCTTAGCCGCTTGAAGCGTTGGGAGTTGCAAAACATTCTTCGGCGTGCGCCCCTGGTCAGCGTGGAACATCCCGCCCTGCAGGGCACCGCCGATACGCGGGTGAAGAAAACCGTAAAGAAGAAGAAGAAAAAGTAGCGATTCGGCTCCGGTGGGGGTTGGACAGATTAGAATTTTGGGAGAAACATCATGATTGGAATGCGAACTATGCTGGAGGTGGCCGACAATAGCGGCGCGCGCAGGCTGCAATGCATCCTGCCCCGCGGCGGCGATCTTGGGCTTCGCGCCGGTCTCGGCGACATCATTACCGCCAGCGTGAAAGAGGCCGCGCCCGATTCCAATATCAAAAAGGGTAAGGTGGTTCGCTGTGTTGTGGTGCGTATGCGCAAGGAAACCCGGCGTAAGGATGGCACGTATATCCGATTCGACTCGAATGCCGCCGTGTTAATCAATGACGTTGGCGAGCCGGTCGGTACTCGCGTCTTCGGTCCGGTTGCTCGTGAACTTCGCGATAAGCGCTTCATGAAGATCGTTTCCCTGGCGCCGGAGGTTCTGTAAACAATGGCAAAAACTGCGTATCAACGTCGCCAGGAGAAAGGCGATCGGGCTCCTGTGCGAGTCAAGCTCAAGAAAGATGACTTGGTGAAGGTCATTGCCGGACGCGATAAGGGGAAGACGGGCAAGGTGCTCGATGTGAACCGCTCTTCCGGGCGAGTTCTCGTGGAAGGGGTGATGATGGTGAAACGCCACACACGGCCGAATCCCTCCAAGCAGATCAAAGGTGGTATCGCCGAAAAGGAGAGTTCTATCCATGCCTCAAACGTCATGATTCTCACGGCGGGCGGTGTGCCGACGCGGATCGGGTACAAGATGGAAACCACCGGTGGTAAAACTCGCCGGGTTCGCGTCGCGCGTAAGGGCGGCGAAACGCTCGACAGCAATAAGTAATACATTGATAGGCCGTTTGGAATCGGCCAAAGGTTTGTAAAGGATAAGGAAATGGCATCGAAATCAGGATCGGATAAGGCGCGACTTCGGGAACACTATGAGAAAAGTGTGATCCCGGCGTTGAATAAGGACTTCGGATATAAAAACCCGATGGCGGTGCCGAAGGTCGTAAAGGTCTCTCTCAACATTGGGCTGGGTGAGGCCACCGGTAACAGCAAGCTAATGGATGGTGCGGTGAACGAGTTGGCGGCTATCGCCGGACAAAAGCCAGTGGTCACCAAAGCCAAAAAGTCGATTGCGGCCTTCAAACTCCGTGAGGGTATGCCTATTGGCTGTATGGTTACGTTGCGCGGCGATCAGATGTACGAATTTTTGGATCGCTTGCTGAATGTTGCTCTCCCCCGTGTGCGCGACTTTCGCGGCGTATCGCCGAAATCGTTCGATGGTCGTGGCAACTATACGCTTGGGTTGAAAGATCAGTTGATCTTCCCCGAGATCGATTACAACAAGGTGGATAAGACCAAAGGCATGAATGTGTCCATTACAACCACTGCAAAAACGGATGCTGAAGGCGTTGCTCTGCTGCGCCATATGGGCATGCCGTTCCGTCAATAGAAAAGGTTAGAACGAAATGGCAACAACTGCAAAAATAGCGAAGGAACAGAAAAAACCGAAGTTCAAATGCCGGGCGCGCAACCGTTGCAAAAACTGTGGACGGCCTCGTGGGTTTTTACGTAAGTTTTCTCTTTGCCGAATCTGTTTTCGCAAACTGGCGCTCGCCGGCGAAGTGCCGGGTGTGACCAAGGCGAGCTGGTAACGCGGAAAGAACCGAATTGAATTTTAGGAATGAAAGGTGCTGAGAAGTAAATGACAGCAGACCCCATTGCCGATATGCTGACCCGAGTGCGGAATGCGCTCATCGCGCGTCATGCAAACGTCGATGTCCCCGTATCGCGGCTGAAAAACGAGATTGCCCGTATTTTGAAAGACGAGGGTTATATCCTCAACTACAAAATGACCGGAGAGGGCGCCAAGCAATTTATCCGTCTTTATCTGAAGTACACACCGGCGAATTTACCGGTGATTACGCGCATCGAACGCGTTTCCCGGCCGGGTTGCCGCGTCTACGCGGGCAGCAAAGAGATCCCCCGCATTCTGGGTGGCCTGGGCATCAATATTGTGACAACGCCGAAAGGTGTGATGACCGGGACCGAGGCACGTAGAGAAGGGATTGGCGGCGAAGTGCTCTGCCAAATCTGGTAAGGAACGAGAACACCATGTCACGTATTGGAAAAAAACCCATCACGCTGCCGCAAGGCGTCAAGGTGAACATCGGCAACTTGTTAGAAGTCGAGGGGCCGAAAGGAAAGCTGTCCGTTCCTATTCCAGCCGGAATCAAGATCGAGCAGAAAGAGAAAGAGCTGGCGATTCTGCGCGATAACGATAAGTACGCCGCGCTGCATGGATTGACTCGAGCGTTAGCCGCGAATGCCGTACAGGGTGTTTCTACAGGATGGACGCGCGAACTCGATGTGGTTGGTACCGGCTACCGCGCCGACGTGAAGGGACAAATCGCTACTTTCTCTCTTGGCTATTCGCACCCGATTGAGTTTGTTGTACCGCCAGGTGTCGAGATCAAGGTGGACCGGCAGACTCACGTGATCGTCTCCGGACATGACCGCCAAGCGGTGGGGCAAGCCGCTGCTTTGATTCGTGGTTTGCGTCCGCCCGATCCATACAAGAACAAAGGTGTTCGCTTCACCGGCGAGGTGTTGCGCAAGAAGGCCGGTAAGACCGGAGGAAAAGGTAAGTAATGGCTCGCGATTCTAGAAGCGATATTCGTAAGCGGATTCATAAACGTATTCGTAGCCGGGTAGCCGGTACGCAGGCAAGACCACGTCTGGCTATCTTCCGAAGTGTGAATCATATCTACGCGCAGGTCATTGACGACGGACAAGGTCACACGTTGGCTGCCGCTGCCTCGACGGAGAAGGATCTGAAAGGGAAGGGCGGCAACATCGAAGGCGCTAAGTTGATCGGCAAAGCGGTCGCCGAACGCGCGAAGGAAAAAGGGATCAATAAGATTGTATTCGACCGCGGTGGTTATTTATATCATGGACGAGTGAAAGCGCTAGCCGATGCGGCGCGAGAAGCAGGACTGGAGTTTTAATCGATGACATCGAACAGCACGGCTAAGCGTGTCGAAACGCAGAATCTCAATCTGAAGGAACAGGTTGTCAGTATCAATCGCGTCACCAAGGTGGTTAAAGGCGGTAAAAACATGAGTTTTTCCGCGCTGGTGGTGGTGGGCGATCCGAGTGCAAAAGTAGTGGGTTACGGCACGGGGAAAGCGAAAGAAGTGCCCTCGGCTATCAAAAAGGGTATCGAGGCGGCGAAGAAAAATCTCCGCAAGGTGCATGTTTTGGAAACAACCATCCGGCATCCTGTTCTCGGACGGTTTGGCAGCGGCTTGGTTTTATTAAAACCGGCACCGGAAGGAACCGGCGTCATTGCCGGCGGACCGGTCCGCGCGGTGATACAAGCCGTTGGCATCCCCAATATTCTGACGAAGTCGATCGGGTCGCATAATGCCCACAATGTTGTGAAGGCGACGATTGCGGCGCTGGAGCAACTCTACGACAAGGCGGCGATTGCCGACATGCGCGGTCTGCCGATCGAGAAGTTATAAGGAGCGAGGCAATGGCGGAAGGCAAAATCAAAATCAAGCTGGTGCGCAGCGTCATTTGCACGCCCCAAAAGCATAAAAACATTGTGAAGTCATTAGGGCTTCATAAGATCAATCGCGTGGTGGAACGACCCGACACGCCAGGATTTCGCGGTATGGTGGCCAAAGTGCCCCATCTGCTCGAAATCGTCAAAGAATAGCGCGTCGGCAAGAAAGTAATAGAATGAACCTCAGTAATCTGCGGCCTCCGAAAGGTCAAAAGCAAAAAAAGCAGCGTATCGGTCAGGGTATGGGTACCGGGCGCGGCAAATATTCCGGGCGTGGTGCAAAGGGTGCAAAGTCCATCTCCGGTTACAGCAAGATGCGCGGCTTCGAGGGCGGACAGATGCCGCTCCATCGCCGTTTGCCGAAGCGCGGCTTCACCAACATTTTCCGCAAGGAATACACCATAGTAAATATCGCTACACTGGAGAAGCTGGAAGGCGATAACTTTACGCCCGAGTCACTGATGGCCGCCGGAGTGATTAAGAAGCTGCAATCCGGTTTAAAGGTTCTCGGCAATGGCGAGTTGACACGCAAGATTTCCATCAAGGCGCACGTTTATTCCAAATCCGCTCTGGATAAAATTCAGCAGGCGGGCGGGACGGCTGAAGTTTTACAGAAAGCTGCTCCCTTGGCTAACGAGGAGCCCAACAGACCAGCCGGTCAGTAGTTTTATTGTTTTGTATTTGCAAGTCTGAACTGATATATGACAAAGTTCTTCGAAGCCCTTGGCAACGTGTTCCGGATTCCGGAACTGCGGAAGCGTGTCCTGTTTACGCTGGCCTTGCTGGCCATTTATCGGATCGGCGCTTATATTCCGACGCCCGGGATCGATACAAATCGCTTTGAGCAGTTCTTTGCTCGGAATGCCGGCGGCTTTCTAGGCTACTTCGATCTGTTTAGCGGTGGCATGTTGCGGCGGATGACAATCTTCGCATTGGGTATTACCCCGTACATTACCGCTTCTATTATTCTTCAACTGCTAACGGTGGTCCTTCCTACTCTGGACAAGCTGCAAAAAGAAGGTGAGCTGGGGCGGCGTAAAATTACGCAGTGGACGCGTTATTTAACGGTGGGTTTGGCGATTGTTCAATCCGTCGGTATCGCTTTGGCGTTGCAAAACTCCGATGGAAACTTCGTTCTTCATCCAGGATTCTGGTTTCTCTTTATGACCACGTTGACGTTTACTACTGGAACAGCGTTCATCATGTGGTTGGGCGAACAAATTACCGACCGAGGCATCGGGAATGGCATGTCCCTTATCATTTTCGTTGGTATTGTTGTGGGTTTGCCGGGTGCGGCAATCAGTATTTATAACAATACGTTCGTTACCCATCAATGGAATCCATTGCAGATGGCCATTATTCTCGCGGTGATGGTGGCCGTTGTCGGATTTATTGTGCTGGTCGAGCGCGGCGAACGTCGCATTCCGGTGCAATACGCCAAGCGTGTGGTCGGTCGGAAAATGATGGGGGGACAATCCACTCACTTGCCGCTGAAAGTAAATGCGGGCGGCGTGATTCCTATTATTTTTGCTTCCTCTCTTTTGGCCTTGCCGGCAACAGCGATGCAGTTCGGCGTTGTGAAAAGTAGTCCCTGGTTGAGCGGAATGCTTGGTTCACTCGGCGGAGCCTCGCCGCTTTATTATGTTGCGTATGTTGTCTTGATTATCTTCTTCTGTTTTTTCTACGTTTCCATCATTTTCAACCCGAACGAAGCGGCGGATAACATGCGGAAATATGGCGGGTTCATTCCGGGTATCCGGCCCGGCAAGAACACAGCCGAGTACATGGATAAGATTCTCTCCCGAATCACCGTTGTGGGGGGCCTTTATTTGGGCTTGCTCTCGGTGATTCCGGCCATCATGATCCAGGGAATTAAACTGCAACGGCTGCCGTTTGTTGGGAACTTTATCGATGCGCACTTTCCTCGCTTTATTTTGGATGGGTTGGGTGTCAACTTCTTTTTCGGCGGAACTTCCCTGCTCATTGTGGTTGGCGTGGCAATGGACACTGTCAACCAGATCGAGGCACAGTTGATTATGCGGCACTACGAGGGGTTCACCCCGCGGGCCGGACGCATTCGGGGTCGCCGGAGCTCGACGAGTTAGGACGCTTTTGCAACCAACAACAACGAAACCGGCTCCAGCAGTTATCTTATTTGGGTCGCCAGGGTCGGGCAAAGGCACTCAAGCCAAGCTGCTGCGCCACTGCTTGAAAGGTCCTCATATTTCGACCGGCGATATGCTGCGCCAGCATATTCTGCAGGGCGATGAGATTGGCCGCAACGTGCAGCAGTTGATGAAATCCGGGCGGCTGGTCTCCGACGAGTTAGCGAATCAGCTCGTAGAAGAGCGTTTAAAACATGAAGACTGTGCTGGCGGCTTAATTCTCGACGGGTATCCGCGTACCCTGAACCAGGCAGGTGTGCTTCTGGCGATGTTGAAACGTCGAAATTTTGAGCCGGCCGTGGTACACTTGATGGTTGACTACGAACGGATCGTAGCTCGCCTCAGTGGCCGTCGACAGTGTCCTGTTTGCGGAACTCTCTACAGCTTGACCACCAACCCCCCTAAAGTTTTTGGAATATGTGATTTGGACGGGGCTGCTCTGATTACGCGAGAGGATGATCGAGAGTCTGTGATTCGGGAGCGTCTGAATCAATATGAGCTGCAGACCCGGCCGCTGCTGGAGTATTTTCGAGACGTTGGGGTGCCGATGGTGGAGATCGATGGGCAGGGGTTCGCGCCGGAGGAGATCATGCAGAGAGTTTGCGGTGCTTTGGCGGAGTCGGGATTGATTTTGGCGTCCGAAGTGAACGCGACCCAATGATTGTTAGGCGAAGCGCGGCGGAGTTGGAAAAACTTCGCCAAAGTGGCTTATTAGTCTATCGAATACTGCAAGAGTTGAAGGATATGGTGGTAGAGGGTGTTACGACGCAGGATCTGGAAGTAAGCGCGGAACGGATGATTTCCGAAGCCGGAGCAAAACCTGCATTTAAGGGCTATTACTCCCCTGCTGCCGGGACAAAATATCCGCATACGCTTTGTACTTCGGTGAATGAGGAGGTCGTTCACGGTATGCCTTCGCTGAAGCGCCGGTTGAAATCTGGAGACATTGTCTCTATCGATACCGGTGTTTTGCTGAACGGCTACTATGGCGATTCGGCATTAACAGTTGCGGTCGGTGAGGTGAATGAGTCGGTTAAGCGGCTACTGGCGGTGACGGCACAAAGCTTGGAGATGGCGATTGAGCGCGTTCGGGCCGGTAATCGACTTTTCGACGTGTGTGGGACGGTGGAAAAGCATGTGCAGGCACAGGGTTTTTCCATTGTTCGTGAATTTGTAGGGCATGGGATCGGCACTTCTCTGCATGAAGAGCCGCAGATTCCAAATTATGTGGACCGGCGAGGCGAGAACCCGCGGCTGAAACCAGGAATGGTTCTAGCGATTGAGCCGATGGTGAATGCGGGAAAGCCGGAAACCAGGGTGTTGTCGGATCGGTGGACGGCGGTAGCGAAGGACGGCTCTTATTCCGCCCACTTCGAGCATATGGTTGCCGTGACGGATAACGGGCCGTGGGTGTTGTCCCGGCCCTAAAATTGACATCGGGACGATTGGAAATAGTAGACGAAAGGGTTAATGTCGTGAAAGTGCGGGCATCGGTAAAGAAATTGTGTGATAAGTGCAAAGTGATTCATCGCCATGGCGTGGTGCGTATCATCTGCACCAACCCCAAGCACAAGCAGCGGCAGGGTTGAGAAGGAATCGTAATTATGGCGCGTATTGCAGGTGTTGATTTACCAAATCGAAAGCGGGCGGCTATTGGGCTGACCTATATTTACGGCATTGGACGGACGCGTGCTTTGTCGCTTCTTCATCGCGCGAATGTGGATCCGGAAAAGAAGGTTTCCGACCTCGCCGAAGAGGAAGTGAACCAGTTGCGCAATCTAATCGAGGGCGAGGGTGCCATCGAAGGCGACCTGCGTAAGGAAGTCTCGATGAACATCAAGCGCCTGATGGAAATGGGTTCCTATCGCGGATTAAGGCATCGTCGTGGATTGCCGGCGCGGGGACAACGGACCCACACCAACGCTCGTACGCGAAAAGGTCCGCGTAGAGGCACGATTGCAGGCAAGAAAAAGGCAACGAAGTAGGGGATAGGCAGGGATAAATGGCAAAAGCACCCGCAAAATCAACGAAAAAGAAGAGTTTTAAGAAAAAGGAAAAGAAGAACGTTCCTTACGGTACGGTGCACATCCAGGCCTCGTTCAACAACACTATTGTAACGTTCACCGACCCGATTGGTAACGTGTTGGCTTGGTCTAGTTCGGGATCCCTCGGATTCCGCGGCTCTCGTAAGGGTACGCCCTTCGCCGCTCAGCAGGCTTCCTTGACGGCGGCGAACAAGGCGAAAGAGTCCGGCTTGCGCACCGTGGAAGTGCGGGTGGCAGGTCCTGGATCTGGGCGTGAGTCGGCGGTGCGTGCTTTGGCGACGGCGGGTATCGAAGTTCGTACCATCAAGGACGTGACGCCGATTCCACATAACGGGTGCCGTCCTCCGAAGAAGCGCCGCGTCTAAGTTTTTTTTTAAGTGAAGGATAAGCGGGAGCGAAGGCCTTTGCAGGCTGTAAACCGCACCTCATAATTTTATTGTTCGAGGTTTATAAGAATGGCACGTTATAGTGGCCCGGTCTGCCGGCTTTGCCGGCGTGAGGGCATTAAGTTATTCCTGAAGGGTGAACGCTGTCACACCGAAAAGTGTGCCATCGAAAAGCGTAATTTCCCACCGGGTCAACACGGCAAAGATAAAAAGCCGAAGATTGTCGGTTACGGGCTGCAGCTTCGCGAAAAGCAGAAGGCTCGTCGTTACTACCAAGTTCTTGAAACGCAGTTTCGTAACCTCTACGAAAAGGCGGTCAATCAAAAGGGCATTACCGGTGAGTTGATGTTGGCGATGCTGGAGCGTCGTCTCGATAATGTTATGTACCGGATGGGGTTGGCTACCAGTCGTGCACAAGGGCGGCAACTTGTTCGCCACGGACACGTCCTGGTGAATAACAAGAAGGTCGATATCCCTTCCTTTACGGTTAAGCCCGGTGATTCTATCGAAATCCGGGAGAAGAGCCGCAATAATACTCAAATTCTTGCTTCGCGCGATGCGACCGCGCATACTCCTAGCCCCTCGTGGTTGGAAGTAGATCGGGAAGCATTACGAGCAAGAGTGCTGCAGCAGCCCAAACGCGAAGAGCTGGTGCAAATTCAACTGAATGAACAGCTAATCGTCGAGCTGTACTCCAAGTAAGTGTTCTGAAGCGGCGAAAAGGATAAATATGTTTAAAGGATTCCAGAAGCCTAAGCGTTTAGCTGCCAATACAGAGACGCTCACCGAGCGTTTTGGTCAGTTTGCTGCCCAGCCATTTGAACGTGGATTTGGATCTACGATCGGAACTGGGTTGCGTCGTGTACTACTCAGTTCAATCGAAGGTGCGGCCATTACGGGCGTGCGGATTGAGGGTGTTTCTCACGAATTCAGCCCGATTCCCGGTGTCGTGGAAGATGCTACGGACATCATATTAAATCTGAAGCAGGTGCCGTTTAAGATGATGAACGAGGGGATGCGTATCGCCCGGCTGCGTGCAGAAAGTCCCGGCGAAGTGATGAGCAGCCAGATTGAGACGGATTCCGATATCGAAGTTCTGGATCGCAATCTGCATATTGCAACCATCGGAGAAGGCGGCAAGCTCGACATCGAGATGCGGATCAAGAGCGGCCGCGGCTACGTGTCGGCAGATCGAAACTACGATGAAGATCTTCCCATTGGTTATATCCCGATAGACTCGGTACACTCGCCTGTTCGTAAAGTGAACTACACGGTTGAGGCTGCTCGAATCGGTCAGAATACCGATTACGACAAGCTCACGATCGAAGTTTGGACGAACGGAGCTATTTCTCCACAAGATGCAATTGGGCAGGCTTCGAAGCTGCTGAAGGATCACATGACGATCTTCATCAACTTCGAGGAGACGCAGGAAATTGCCGAGGAGCCGACTGAGCGCGCCGCAAACCAGATGAGCGAAGTGCTGAACCGCTCGGTGGAAGAGCTGGAATTGAGTGTTCGCTCCTATAATTGTTTAAAGAACGCGAATATTCAAACGATCGGTGACTTGGTGCAGCGATCCGAATCGGAGATGCTGCGCACCAAGAACTTCGGACGTAAGTCACTGAACGAAATCAAAGAGATCCTTTCGGGTCTGGGCTTGGCTTTCGGTATGAAGTTCGACTCGCAAGGTCGATTGATCGGGTCTGCGCCTCCGGCATCGCCTTCGGATTTCGGTGCCGACGATAACTACGCAGGAATGGATGAATAAAGATGCGGCATCGTAAAGCTGGATTCAAACTAAAGCGCAACATCGGAGCCCGTCGTGCCTTGCTGCGTGGATTGGTCACCAACGTGATCGAAGAAGAACGTATCACTACTACGATTCCGAAGGCGAAAGCGGCAAAACCGCTAGTGGAAAAGATGATCACGCTGGCTAAAGAAGACACCCCGCACAAGCGGAAGCAGGCGTCGAACTTCATTTTGAAACCCGAAGTAGTGGAGAAGCTATTCGATAAGATTGGTCCTCGCTTCAATCAGCGAAACGGCGGTTACACCCGTATCGTGAAGCTTGGTTGGCGCAAGGGCGACGGCGCGGAAACGGCTAAGTTAGAGCTCGTTGGCTCGGAGCTTGTTAAGCGTGCCGCCGACAGAGCGGCACGACGCGAAGAACGGTTGAAAGAGCTTCGCGGCGGTGAGAATCAAGAAGGCACCGAGTAAACGAGTTCGATATTTTCTTGATAGGCTCGGGAGCAAGCAAGCTCCCGAGCCTTTTTGTTTTAGTCTTGCGGCTTCAGTTTGCTCAGTATACGGTCATGGATCCAGTGTTCGTCCCACCACTCCTTCGGATCGATCTGAATTCCTTGGACTAACATGCTGAAGTGAACGTGGTCACCAAAAGCCATACCCGTTGCGCCGCTTACCCCGATGTGTTGTTCCTTCTGAACGGAATCTCCTATCTTAACGTCAATCTTGCTCATATGGCCGTAAAGTGTTTGCAGGCTATAGCCGTGATCGATGATGACGCAGTTGCCGTAAATGCCGAGCCGGTCAGCATAAATCACCTTGCCTGAATTGGCGGCGGTGACGGACATGTTTGTGGTCTGGGCCAGGTCGTAACCAAGGTGAACTTGCTCGTCGACCTTGCGTCCTTGATAGAAGTAGCTGCGACGGTCGGCGAAATAGGACTCGCGGGCACCTTTGATGGGAATAAACGGGCCGGACCAAAGCATGCGGTTGACGGTATGGGTACGGAGCGCATAGATGGTGGCGGTGTTTGCTTTGCGGAGATCGCTGTTGAGCTTTACAAAGCGTTCCACCAGTGTTCCCGTGCCGTCGGGATCGAGTTCGCCCACTACTTTCTGTAGGTTACGGTCATTGAGCTGTATGTTGCTGGTGCGGAATTTTTTTGGAAAAATCTTTGTCCAAAAGGTGGTTGTTACCTCCGTGCCAGCGGCGTTTTTGACAAAGGCGATGGGAACTGTGTCCGGCTTGACATCCCAAGGATAGGCAAATAGCGAGAAGCGGTGACTACTGGTATCCGGCTGGCCGGGCATGGGGAAGGTGTCCGAGACGTACGGGCCTACCCGGACACCGGCGTCGGTCCACGATCCACCCAGGTCGAGCATTACAAGTTCGGATCCCCCTTGATTGATGTAATGCTGGCGTCCATCGGCGACGATGGTGGGCGGCTGGAGCACGACTTGAACGGTTTTGGTGATTTTTGTTGTGTGGCCGCGAAAATCGTTCGAGTTAGCGGCGAAGATCAGTTTGGCCGGGCCTTCTTTCAGAAAAGCGGCTTCCTTCTTGCCGACGGGGAAAGCATACGTGCGGCTTCGTTGTTTCGATCTGCTTGCATCGGTGAAAACCGTCTGGCTGGTATCGCCTTGTTCGATGGAAGCGTTAAAGGATTTCAGGCCGTGAGCGCCGACGGCATTTACGGTGATTGGAGTTTCACCGCCGACGGCCACGACGGGCTTCGGCAGAGTTAACTGAACGGTTTTGCCGGAGAACCAAACGAACCCAAAAACGGCAACAACCAAGAGCAGGAAAAAGGAGAGTACGTATTTCAACATCTATGTCAGGAACTTAAGTTCTAATCACGCGGCGACCTTCGATCTGGTAATTACCGCGCAGGACCCAGGCGATGGCCTCGGAATAAATACGATGCTCTTCGGTCAAGATCCGGGCGGAAAGCGTGTCGAGCGTGTCGTCATCCCGAACCGGAACCGCAGCTTGCAGAAGAATGGGGCCGCTGTCGAGATCCTCATCTACGAAATGAACTGTGCAGCCAGCGACCTTGACTCCGTGGCAAAAGGTTTGATATTGCGCGTCGAGGCCGGGGAAGGCCGGGAGGAGCGAGGGGTGAATATTGAGGATGCGCTCGCGAAATTGCGAAACGAACCCACCGCTTAAGAGACGCATGTAGCCAGCAAGACAAACCCAATCTACGCGATGCTGCTTTAGTAAGTCAACGAGTTGGAGGTCGTAGGCGGTACGATCAAGGCCATTTTGCGAAACGAACCCACAGGGGATGCCGAGTTCGCGGGCGCGGGATAAACCGGGAGCATCGGGGCGATTCGACGAAACGAAGCCAATTTCACAAGGCAATTTTCCGGCAAGGATATTTTTCGCAATTGCTTCGAAATTGGAGCCTCGTCCGGAAAGGAGAATGCCGAGACGGGGAAGTGAATTAGGCAAGGTAAGCCACCCTTGGTTGTTTGGCGGAGCGCCACCTGATGACTTGGCCGATTTGAAAGAACGGCTCGCGCAGCTTTTTCAAAGATTGCGAAACGAACCCAAGTTTCTCTTCCGACACGACGAGGACCATTCCGATACCGAGATTGAAGGTGCGGCGGAAGTCGTTGTCGGGCGTATCACCGATTTTTTTTAGAAGATCGAAAATCGGTTGACTGGGCCAGGAGTGTAAGCGAATTTCGACAGCGCAGCTTTTGGGCAGGATGCGGGGAACGTTTTCTGTTAGCCCGCCGCCGGTGATATGGGCGGCCGCTTTGAGAAGCTTGGCTTCATGCAGGGTTTGGATCGGTTTGAGATAGGATTTGTGAACTCGCAGCAATTCTTCGCCGATGGCGCGATCTAAGCCGGAGGGTCGATCTTCGGGTTTATGTCCAGCAATTTCGAAGAGGAGTTTACGAGCTAAGGAGTAGCCGTTGGTATGCAGCCCATGGGAGGGGAGGCCGAGGAGTACGTCGCCAGGCACAATATCGACACCGGTCAGCATACGTTTTCGTTCGACCGCGCCGACAATGAACCCGGCCAGATCGTATTCACCGGCGGAGTACATGCCGGGCATCTCGGCTGTTTCGCCCCCGATTAGCGCGCAACCATTTTTTTTGCAGCCACGAGCAATTCCAGCCACGACACTTCCGCAGACTTTTGCGTCGAGCTTACCGACGGCAAAGTAATCGAGAAAGAAGAGCGGCTTCGCGCCTTGCACGGCGATGTCGTTGACACAATGATTGACAAGATCTTCACCTACGGTGTCATGTTGTCCGGTCATGAAGGCAATTTTCAGTTTGGTGCCGACGCCATCGGCCGAGCTGACAAGAACAGGTTTGCGCCAGTCTTTGAGGGAATAACCAGCACCAAAACTGCCGATGGAAGTAAGGACGCCGCTGGTCAGCGTTTTGGAGGCGTGGCGTTTGATGAGAGCGACGGCTCGATCCGCCTCATCGATGTCTACGCCTGCGTCGGCGTACTTTGTTTTCTGCTTCACTGCTGAAGGAATCAGTTTAGCGAATTAACGGAGGTAAGGAAAACTGGCGGGTGATGCCCGCCAGTTTTTATTTACAGCTGAGGATACGTACCATCGGCGTTGTAACCGCCACCGGCGTCCTGATCGAGCTCGGCGGTTTTGCCGCGCTGCGGATTGGTTAAGGACTTGGTCGGTTCGGGTTTCGCGTTCGCCTTGGGGTTACTCTCCAGCCCCTTCAGGAGCGACTTGGTGAGCGATCCTTCTTTTGTTTTGATTTGCTGCTTCATGGCCGCAAGTTATCACGCGGGTTGGTTATTTGATTGTTTTTGAGCGGTTTGGACGCGTCCGGAGGGGAGGAGGAATATTTTTTTGAGCTGTGATTCGTGTTTTGGGGACACCCGGGACCTACAAGAGATGCCGCCGATATATGCTTATCAAAAGAATCCTTAGATAAGGATAAACATCTATTTAAACGAGACATGTTAAACGCAGTAGCTTACGATGTCCGGTAAGTCGGTTGCAAAAAACCCGGAGAGTAGACCTTCAAAGGGGCGTCCTTCGTCGGAGCAGTTGTGGGTAGCGCTTGCACGCTGCTATCGGGATATGAGTATCGCGGTGGAGCAAAGCTTACTTGCCAGCGGGTTGGGACTGACCGATTTCATGCTGCTGGAAGCACTGCTGCACAAAGGGCCCTTGACCATTACGGCTATCCAGGCCAGCGTTTTACTGGCAACCGGATCGATGACGGCAGCGGTCGACCGGCTGGAAAAGAAAGGCCTGATTGTTCGCAAATTTGTGAAGGGAGACCGCAGGGCTCGTCTACTGGAGTTGACAGGAGAAGGCGCCCGCGTGATCACCGTCGCCTACCAACAGCACAGCCGAGATCTTCAAAAATGGATGGACGTGCTCTCGGCGGAGGAACGGGGTGAAGCCTTTGCCGCCCTTCGTAAGCTCGAGCGGAATTTAAAAGACGATCTGACTGCCGCACAAGAACGGCGCAATATTCTTGACGAGAAAGGAACGACATTATGAGAACACCTATCGTGGGTTTGCATCACGTAACAGCAATCGCCTCCGATCCTCAACGCAACTTGGATTTTTATACTCAGGTGCTTGGCCTTCGGTTTGTAAAGCGAACTGTTAACTTCGATGATCCGGGAACCTACCACTTCTACTTTGGCGACGATAGCGGCACGCCGGGGACGATTCTGACATTCTTTCCCTGGCCGGAGATGGCGCGTGGACGCAAAGGCGCGGGGGAAACGATTGCGACGGCTTTCTCGATTCCGGTGGGGTCGCTTGATTACTGGCGGGAGAGGATGAAGAGTAAGGGCGTGGCAACGACGGAGAACGTGCGTTTTGGAGCCACACATCTCAGCTTCGGCGATCCTGATGGCATGGTGCTGGAATTAGTAGAGTATTTGGAAGCGAATCCCACCAAGGCGCCGCGATATTCGGACGTGCCTGCCGAGTACGCTATTCAGGGATTTTTCGGAACCACTTTATTGGAGAACAGTCTGGCGCGGACCGAGGGATTACTGGACGTGATGGGCTATCGGAGGGCGGGTCATCACGCCGACCTTTTCCGCTACGCGCCAGAAGGAGATGTGCGTGGCCGTTTCTTGGACGTAGTAATCGACAAAGAGGCGCGGCCAGGACGCATGGGCGCGGGTACGGTTCATCACATTGCCTTTCGCGCCAGCGACGATACGGCGCAGGTGGACTGGCAGACAGAACTCGGTCGCTATGTTCAGGTGACGCCAATCATCGACCGCACCTACTTTCGCTCGATTTATTTCCGCGAACCCGGCGGGGTGCTTTTTGAGATCGCAACGGACGCGCCGGGATTCCTGATCGACGAGTCTGCGGAGTCGTTGGGTGAAGCGCTTCGCATCCCGACTTGGTTGGAGCCACAACGGGCTGCCATCGAGGCGCGGGTGCCGCCGATTGTTTTGCATAAAGCGGAGCCTGTTCATGTCTCCAAAGGGCGGTGATCCGATGATGGAAGACCCACATGGGCGGCAGACAATTGCCGAGGCAGGTAGGCCGATCCGAGAGGCAGCAGGAGTTATGATCCTGCTGCACGGACGAGGAGCTTCTTCCGAAGACATTCTCGATCTTGGTAAAGCAGTTGCACCAGAAAGTTGGGCGCTGTTGGCTCCGGAGGCGGCGGGGCACACTTGGTATCCGTATTCCTTTCTGGCTCCGCGTGAACAGAACGAGCCTTATTTGACATCGGCGTTGCGTCGGGTTCAGGATGCGCTGGATGCCGCGCTGGCCGGGGGCATTTCTCCGGAGAAAGTCGTCGTCGCGGGTTTCTCCCAAGGAGCCTGTTTGGGGACGGAGTTCGTCAGTCGAAACCCGCAGCGATATGGGGCGCTGTTGGCATTTACCGGCGGGCTGATTGGACCATTGGATAAGCCGCTTACAGTTGCGGGTGATCTGGCTGGTACGGCCGTACTGCTTAGTTCAGGTGATCCCGATCCGCATGTGCCTTGGTCGCGAGTAGAACAATCTGCTGATCTGTTGCGGGGAATTGGCGGCGATGTTTCGCTTCGGCGCTATCCCGGAAGGCCGCACACGATCGGGCCTGAAGAGATTCGTGTTGCGAGAGAGATGGTGGCGGGGCTGTGATGTTTTGCGTGAGATTCAGTAAAAAAAGTGAGATGCCCAGGGCAGGTAACAGCAGGCATCTCGCTTCTTTGCAGATAGAAAGCGTACTGAACAGTCCTCATAATCCAATGAGAGCAGATGCTCTTCCGATCCGTTTTCTTGACCTTGTTTCTATCGACATGGAGTAACTTGCCTGTGAACGCCGGCAGTCCGAGCATGCTTGCGGTCCGAGAGGTGCGTGTGCCAAATGGAGGCATTCAGCCGCAAGCGATAGCCGACCCGAGCGGGAGGATTCATCTGCTGTACTACTCCGGTGATGCCGCGCATGGCGATCTCTACTACTCAACGTCAACCGATGAGGGACAGACCTGGTCTCGGCCGCTTCGAGTAAACAGCCGAGCCGGCACCGCCGCCGCTCTGGGAACCATTCGTGGTGGACAGATGGCGATCGGTCGGAATCGCCGGGTTTACGTCGTTTGGAATGGATCCTCCGAAACGAAAGGAGACGGGCCGCTCAATCCAGAGTCCGGTAAAAGGGGGATGCCGCTGCTTTACACCCGTTTAGACGACATGTCGAATGCGTTCGAGCCGGAAAGAAACCTGATGACTCATAGCTTCGGCTTGGATGGAGGCGCAGCAATTGCCGCCGACAACGCTGGTGACGTCTATGTTGCTTGGCACGGGAAGGCGCTGGGCGCATCCGAAGGCGAAGCAGGCCGGCAAGTCTGGATCACACGGTCCAGCGATGAGGGGAAGACGTTCAAAGCCGAGCGACCCGCGACAGATGATCAAACGGGGGCTTGCGGTTGCTGCGGAATGGCAATGTCCTCGGCCTCGAGCGGAAATATTTATGCCCTTTATCGATCGGCAACCCAGGATGTTCATCGCGACATTTATCTTCTTACGTCGGCCGATCGTGGCCTTACTTTTTCGGATCGAAAGCTTCATCCGTGGAACATCAATGCTTGCCCGATGAGTAGCATGAGCTTTGCTGAGTTGCGGGGCAAAGTCGAAGGAGCATGGGAGTCGGGCGGCCAGGTTTACTTCGAAAGCGTCGGCAATCACAATGCGAAACCGATCAGCGCGCCTGGTCCGAGCAAAGGCCACAAGCATCCGCGCATTGCGATCGCTCCAACTGGTGACACGCTGCTTGTGTGGACGGAAGGAACGAGTTGGGGCAAGGGAGGTTCCCTTGCCTGGCAGGCTTACGACGCCAAAGGAACGCCGCTGTCGGAACACGGCGCGCTCGCTGGTTTGCCTGCTTGGAGCTTCGCGGCTGTTGTGCCGACCAAAAGTCGATTCCTCATTCTCTATTAGCTGGCGGACGCAGCTCGTAGCCCTATTCAGCTTGCTTTGGAAGCTCGGACTGCTGGTTAAGCAAAATCGGTTTGTGATGACAGGAAGGATTCCGCGTAGCTGGATTCCGCAAGGTGCTGCTGTGCTTCGGCGGCGTGGAACTGTCGCAGTTTTTTGCCTAGTTCTTCATTCCCGCCGAATTGAAATTTGATTTGAGTTTCGTAAGCGGCGCAGGCTTTGATCTTTTTCTCTATCGTTGAAGTAATGGAGAACGCTTGAAAATGTGCGGCTTCGGGTAGGAGCGGCGAGGGAGGAGCGCTGGGATTCTTTATCACGTAGGGGGTGTCGCGATACCAGGCCGTTTTTGTCGATAGATCTCCGGCACTGATGGCCCGAATCACCTGCAGGTGATCGACGTGCGAGCCGATGCCCTGCGGGGCGAATAGGACGGAGTAATCGCGGGCAAGTTCCTTGAGTACGGGGGCTAGTTCGCGCCAAATCAAATCGTCTTTGTGGGGCCCGGAGAAGAGATCGGAGGCGCTGTTATAACCACGGTGAGGCGCTTCGTAAAAGGGTAAATGCAGTACGGGAGGAGCGCTGGCGATCTGTGCAAACTGCTGGTCTTCTTTTCGGCGCAGGCCCATATAATCTGCGTCCGCGGAAAGCCCCTTATCGAGCTGACACGCTAACGCAAATCCTTTGGGATTCTGAACCGAAGAAGCGAAGACAGTGCAGAGGCAGACGCGCCAGCCTTCTTCGACAAGCCTGATGAGTGTTCCTCCGCAGGAAAAAGCGACGTCGTCGAGGTGCGGCGAGATAAATAACGCGGAACGATCCATCGGCCTTGTCTACAAAAGGTGGGGCTGCAGGCGAAAACGGCAGGGGTCGATGGTGGTGTTCAGTGTCCAGCTTGTGTCGGAGGTGGTTCCTTGCAGCTTTTCGTAGGTATTCATGATCAGTTGCGATACGTGAGGCCAGGAGTATTCACTGAGAACGTCGTTTAGAGCGCATTGAGCGAGTTTTTTCCGCAGAGCTTCTCCGTGCAGCAGTCGTAGGATGGCGCGCTTGAGAGCGGTCGTATCTCCCGGCTGGATGAGAAGGCCGCTTTCTTCATGCCTGAGGAAGTCGACAACACCAACGCAGCGAGTGGAGATGACGGGAAGGCCGCTGGCCATTGCTTCGAGAAGAGTGTTGGAAAATCCTTCGGCGTAGGTGGGGGAAACGAAGATGTCGTGTTCTCTGTAGAGTTGTGGCACGTTCTCGTAGGCTACATAGCCGGGCATCTCTACGTGACCGGAGAGGGATAGTTGCCGGATGCGCTGTTCCGCCGCGGCGACATCGGGGCCGATGCCGGAGATTACTAATCGAGGCTTTACGCTGGAGTCGCGGAGAACTTCAGCGAAGGCGTCGAGTAAATCCAGTACGCCCTTTCGCACGTCGACTCGGCCATGGTACAGGATCGACGGGCGGCTTTGGTTAAGGAACATGCCGGGATGCCAATTGTCTACAGGATGGAAACGGCCGATATCGACAGCTCCTGGCACGATGGTGAAGCGTTTTGGGGAGGTGCCGTGATTATGGCTGACTTCGTCGGCGAAAGAACGGGAGCCGATGAGGAGAGCATCGGCATGATCGAGTACGGCTAGCATGGCGGATTTGTGAGTGCCGCAACACAGCCCGACCCAGTGCCCATCGCCGCCCTGAATTGAGACGACAGTCGGGATGCGTAGATGCTTGCCTGCTTCGAGCGCAGCCAAGCCGGTGGGATAGGCATATTGGGCGTGGAGAAGGTCGAACGGCTGTTGGTGATGCCGATCCATGATGGCGGATACCATTTCGGCGATGTCGCGTTCGAAGTCGCCCGTTTCCTGCTCACCTTTTGCTTCCAGGCCAAGGACTTTCACACCGGGGACGGGCGGAGGAGGGCCGCCGCCATAGATGCGTTTGCCTTCTTCGTCGCCACGATATTGGGAGATCATGGTGACGTCGTGCCCTGCTTGGACGAGCTCACGAAGAAGATTCACGGCGTAGACGCTCATGCCGGAGATGGCAGGAAAGAAGCGTCGAGAGACAAAGCAGATCCGCATCACTATCTGGCCATGCCGGCTATTTGTTTTTCGGCTTCGCGCAGGAAAGACAGAGCTTGGGGAACCATGGTGTGGGCACGATGTGAATCGCGGGATAGCTCGACGCAGACTAGGCGAGTGAAGTCGATTTCTTGAAGCGCTGTAAGCACGGCGGGGATATCCATATCGCCTTCGCCGAAGGGCAAGTGTTCATGGACGCCGCGCGGCATGTCTTCGACCGATACCGTGGCCAGGATATCGCGGGTTTCCCGAACGGCAGCGGCTGGATCGCGGTCGCCGGAGGCGAGGCAGTGGCCTGTATCGAGTGCGAGGCGGAGGGTAGGAAATTCTTTCAGGAAAACCTGCAGGTCATCGATAGTTTCGATCAACATACCGGGTTCAGGTTCAAAGGCGAGCGTAACGTTGTACCGTTCTGCTTGGCGGGTAAGATCGTCCAAACCGGAGCGAAGGTAATCGAGAGCAGCTTCTTTCGTTACGCCGGGCCGCGGTACGCCAGCCCAAAAGGACAACGCTTCCGCGCCGCAGACCGATCCGATCTGCATTGCCCGTACAAGGAAATCTATGCGAAGCAGGCGGCCCTCGGATTCAGGGCTGACTAGGGTGGGTTCGTGCTTGTGGCGTGGGTTGAGGAGGTAACGGGCGCCGGTTTCAAGAACCAAGCCGAGCGAAAGCTGCGATAGGCGCGCGGCAAGCTGATCGGTACGTTCGGAGAGATGAGACTCGAAGGGGTCGAAGTGGTGGTGATCGAGCGTGAGAGCCACGCCTTGGTAGCCGGTATCAGCGATCAGGGAGAGAGCGTCATCGAAGCGGTGATTCGCGGTTCCGTTTGTGTTGTAAGCAAAGCGCAGGGCCATACTATGCTTCGTTCAAATAATGCGCGATGGTGTGAGAGTGCGGTTCGCGATAAAGGCCGTAAAGCTTGCCGACTGCCTTATCGAGTTTATCTGGGTGGAGCCATGCTTTGCCGCCCAACCTAATTTCGTCGCGGCTGGAAAGATAAATAGGGAGCAAGCCGTCGGAAGGAGAACCGACGCTGACAAAGTCTGCTCCTTGCTGCTGTAGTCTCTGGACGTTACGCATACCGATGCGGCCGTAGCTCATGGTTTCCACTTCGAGTCCGGGAACAATGGCTTTCACGGATTGAACGCGAGCACCTTCGCTGGTAAAGGGGAAGTAGATGATTTCCAAGTTTTGCGCCGATAGTTTTTTGTGCAGAAGATCGAGCAAAGCCGCTGGATTGACGACTTCTTCCGGCTTGGAGGTGGGCAAGCTGGAGAACAAGACTTGAGAGCGGACGGTGAGCACCGGGTCGCGGATGAGGTGATAAAAATCGCGACGCGGCATACCGATCCATTCCAGTATGCTTTCGACGGCGCGAGGATCGTCGCCATAGGGCTTTGCTTGCATGGCGCGCCGCACAAAAGGTTCTGGCGCTACCGAAGCGAGTTCCTGAAACGAGCCGTGCATAAAGCGTTTCCTCGCACGAGCGGCTACGTACTCGCGGAGGGCTTTTCCGAGCGCTTTTTCGCGATCAGGATGCGCGGCTTCTCCACAGGCGCTGAGCATGAGAGCCGATGACGGACGCTCGATATCACGATCCGCACCGACGACGTACAGCACTGGAATGCCGAGATCGGTGGAAGCTACCTTGACGATGATGCCGATATCTTCGCGCTCTAGATGGTCTAGGAGAGCAAGTGTTTCCTTGTCTTGTACGGAATCGAGTTCGACGGCAACGCCTGTGTCCATGGCGCGAAAGGTGACGCTATCGCCGTCACGCTGGATGAGCTCCAGAATCCCGTGAGATAGAGCTTGCTCTATTGACAAGCCCGCTCCGAGTCCGTTGGTGATCGGCTTCATCAGCAGTGGCCGATCGGCATCTTGTGGCCCGATGTCGGAGCCCGCGATAGCTACTGCTTCAAGAGGAACCCAAATGGACCGCCGGGATGGATAGCGATACCCACGGATCCAAGTCAGTTCGAGTTCGTTAGTATAGCCGCATCCAGCATCGAGGCAAAGCGACACGGGGTCCACCACGTCCACACCGCCAGCCTGCATTTGCCGGAAGGAGCCTTGGCGGCGCTCCATTTTCTTCAACGTACGCGAGGCATAATAGCCTTCGGCGGCTTCGCCCAAGGCGCTGACTTGTGAACCTATCTCGCTTGTTCCATAGCCGATTCCATTATCGAAAGTGTTGTCTTGGCCCCAAAGACAGAACACCGAAACTGGTTCGCCTAGACGATCAAGGGGAGTGATGGAAAACTCATAGCGGTTTTCGCTCGGAAGCGCCGCGCGATAGGTGTTCGCTACTTCCTCCAAATTATCTGTATGTGTTCTTTGTTCTAGATCGGTGGTCATCATTGCTTGAGAGATAGGGGACGTACGAACGGCTTGCCGGCCAGATGGGTGTCGAAAAGGTGCAGCGCGTCTTCACGGGTGGCATGGGGAACGTGTTCAAAGGGCGTGAATACCTGGGTGAAATCGAGATTTTGCATCACCTCGCGATATTTGCGCACTTCGGCATGACTCAACGGGATTTGATTATGAAATGCTTTGTGACAACTGACCCCTTTGGCATCGCCTGCCTCGTCGATCTCAAATTTTAGAGCGTCGCCGGCGAACAGCAATTTGGCCGGAGCGTGATGGAGAACGGAGTGTCCCTCGTAGTGACCTCCGACGTGATAAAGAGTGATGCCGGGCGCCAATTCCAATTCTTCATCGAAGGGATAGTTTACTTTCAGAGCTTTGGTGAAGCGCACTCCTTCCCGCTGCATGACGACGTGTTCCGGCAGAAAACGATCCTGCAGTTGATAGAGGGCTCCCATGCCGTGCGGATGGGAGGAGGACAGGATGTGAATACCGCCGAGCGATTCGATTTGCGCCAACGCTTCGTCGGAGTACCAGCCAGCGGCTTCAAAGGCGATATTGCCGGTGTCGGACAAAATGAGATAACCGGATGAGCCAATGCCGATTTGTGGATGATTGCTGAACATCACCACTTCGGGGGTGGCGTGTTTCCAAGAGCAGGCGTGGGCGCGGGCCAATTGTTCCGGCGTAGAGAACTGCCAGCCGTCTTCCGGAAGTGCGTTACGAACGTCGCTGCAGACCGGGCAACTGGGAGGTACGTCGAAATAGCGTTGCCAGTAGCCGCAATTGTTGCAAGAGTATGGTTTTAAGGGCATCGGAGAGCCTCGACGTTTTGCTGTGCAGTCTGTTGGACCGACGCTATGATCTTCATTGTTTTCAAGTCGCGTTGCGGTGAAAAAGGAAACGGCACCTCGTCTAGGATGCACTGAGAGTAAGCCGTGATCTGTTGCTCGAACGGAGATTGTGTGTCTCCGGAGATCTCGGTGACTTGCCCGGCGCGGTCCATCCACTGCAAGGCGCCGCCAGGAGTTTGGCCCATCGTGTTGGAAGCGAGGACTCTTCCCTCAGTGCCGATGACTTCTAGCGTACGACGCGGGTAGGATTCGGGGCAGTTATAGGAGACATGTAGATTGGATAGGCATCCTCCAGAAAGTTTACCGATGAGCATGGCGCCGTCGTCGACGACATAAGGGAATACTCGCTGCTGAAAAAGTGCCGTCGTTTCGATGAAGTCGTCGTCGAGGAGGAATTGTATCAGATCGATGCCATGAGGTGCGAGGTCGATAAAAGCCCCTCCACCGGCGCGTTCGGGCTGAATACGCCAGTTGTCGGCGGTCCAATCGGGCGGCAGCCAGCAAGCGTAATGAATGCGAATGGAGGAGATGACACCGAGGCGACGCTGCTGAATCCATTGGCGTAGAAGCTGGTGATAGGGATGAAAGCGCTGGTCGAAGGCGGTGGCGTATCGTACATTGTTTTCGCGACAGGCGCGCACCATTGCTTCGGCATCAAAAAGTGTGTGCGCCATCGGCTTTTCACAGAATACGTGTTTTCCGGCGGAGGCAGCGGCTATGGTTATGGCACGGTGGGAATCGTTGGGAGTGGCGATATACACCGCATCGATTTCGCAGGTGCTCAAAAACGATTGAAGGTTTGTATGTCTTGCAATGCGTGGGTGGTTTCGGGCGATATTCTCGACTGCGTTTTGGTGCAGATCGCACACGGCGACAAGATCCGCATTAGCGGTGGCTAGCATGGCGGGCGCAACGTAATCGCGCGCAACCCAACCGCAACCGATGATGCCCCAACGCACGGTTTGCATATCTTTCGTTTACCACTGTTCCGGGAGCGAGATGAGGATACGCCGGCGAATGAGATCCTCCAGATGCGGCGAGCGGCAGGGCGACTCCGCCGACAAAGAGGAAAGATCTTCTTCGGTGATCCCGTTGTCGACGAATAGATAGCGCGAGTCATTCTCGTATTCGAGACGGTAACGCTCCGATGGGAACCGAGGGCGCGTGGCTGCCGGGATGCAGTTCGATTTCATTACCACCAGCAAGGGGTTGATTCGCAGCTTGGCGTGAAGAGGGGGCACGGTGAAATCGAGACGCGAACCACTCCGAGGCGACGAGACGATGGCGATGGCGGATGATTTTTTATTAAGTTCTTCAGCTTGCAAGGCGGGAACAGCGCGGCGGTTTTCGAGAGCGGATGCAGTGAGTTCTGCGTCGTCATAGAGCAGCGGGTCTGTAAACATTGCGGCGTATTCGTGTACAGTGGCGGCCGATCCCGAGGAGAAATTGTCGGCTGCGGCATTGTGGGCGTGTCCGATCATGAGAGTGCCGTCATCGCCGACGACCCGCCGTAGTTCGACGGCCACGTGCTGCTTGCGATCGAGGAAATAGAAGGCGTCGTGGCAGAAGGCGGCACGGCAAGAACCGTTTGGGAGAGGAAAGTTGTAAGCCGCGTCGAAACAGATCAGGCGGCAGGCCGGAGCGACATAGCGGCGGGCTAGAAAAAGCTTGGCGAAGACGACGTCGGCGCCGATGCAATGGATGTCACGAAGCAGCAGTTCGCGACAGTAGTGTCCTATCCCACAGGCAAGTTCCAGGACTGGCTTTTGCGTTTGTTCTATTGCCGTGTCCATGGGCAGATGCTGTGACAGCAATGCCAAGCCGCTCAGAAACGTTGGATCGGACCAGCGATAGGCGAAGTAGTCGGCAACAGGACCAAAGTTCAACAATTGCATGGCTTCGCGAAGAGAGATGCCGCCATCGATGACACGATCGATGTTTTCAACTGTTGGCGCGGAGGTGGGCGACCAGTCGTCCTGATCCGCCAAGAGCAGGCGTAAAGCAGCGCTTTCGTCACCTGAGTCCAGAGCATCTAAAGCGGCATGGCGCAGAGCACCGCGATCTTGTCGCAAGAACGGGATATCTTCGACCACGGGATAGCGGTGGATGCCATCGGTTAACGAGTGAGGCGAATCGAAGTGGAGAGTGGCCGGGTGCTCCGGGCTACGAAGATAGCCGGTGGGCCATTGTGTTCGCGCCGGTGTCATGGCCATAGACCTGCTTCTCGAAGAACCTGTAACTGAAAATGCTGTACTGGGCCCTCATGCACAAGTTCTAAGTCACCGAGGGCCTGATCTAGCGTAAACGAGGCTGCTTGTTGATACCAGCGCATCTGTAGCACGCGATCAAGAACATCGGCGGCATGAAATATTTTTGCGGCGGCTGTGTGGGCTTGCATTGTTGTCGCTAGTGCGTCCAGAATTTGGGTGCGCAAGGCCGGCGCCAGTTGTTCAAGTGCTTTTGCACGAAAGTGTTCGATGACGTTTGGAAGGTGTTCGCCGAGCAGCGACTCCCCTGTAAATCCAGAGTCGGGCAAAAACGCATTGTGGAGGTGGTGGGTGAGCGAAATGAGAAAAGGAGTTTCAACATCTCCGGCATAGCGGTGCGCTAGGAGGACCGAGTAGACGGCCACCATTAAACAATGATCGCCGTGACTTTCAGATGGAGTAAGAACAAGTCGAGCCATACCGGGTCGCGTTGCGCCAGCGCGCGGTTGCCGGCAAAGGGTATCTACAAAGGCGGGTGATTGTTCAAGTGGAGCTCGCCTGATAGTGAATTGTTGCTTGAGGTTTGTCAGCAAGGAGGGATCGATCCAATGAGATACCGAGTTTATGCTGTCTTGCAGGATTTTTGTAGCTTGCGCTGAACTGAGGCCTGCTGCACTCAACACGTCAGCATCGATAGCTCCGAGCCTGGCCGAAGCTACCGCGCAGGCAGTTGTTTGCAGGGCTACTTCACCCAAATGCTTGCCCAGGTAAATCTGTGACCAAGCCCAACGAAAGAGATGTTCCGCAAGAGAGCCTCGGATATCGGCTGCGTGAAGGCGCTTCAGGTCGTTCAGCTCACCGAATAGTCCAATGGTGGATTGAAGGGAAACCTTCTCCGTATCTTGCGGCATCGAGAAGGAAGGAGTAATTGCCAACACCTTATGCGATTCAGTCACCAGTGGATTGCATTAGAGCTTCATCTAGTTCGAGCGGCCCGGAGTGACTAGCCGACCGAAGCCAATCTAGAAGATTTTCTTGCTGAAGATGCAGCGCATGTTCCGGAACATCGGAATCGCGAGACATCATTGGGGCTTTAAAGAATACGCCGAGCTGCTCTTGCACGCCACCTTTTCCTTGCTCCTGAGCATAGTCCAGTAAGCGCGCCAATTCAATAGCGAGAGGCGCCGCCAGGATGGAGTCGCGGCAGAGAAAGTTGACCTTCAACTGCATTTGCTGACCGAGAAATCCGGTAATATCGATGTTGTCCCAAGACTCCTTGTTATCGAGCCGCGGACGATAGTATCGAATATCGACAAGGTGGTCGTCTACCTTGTAGCCAAGAATTTGATCGAGGACAGAACCCTTAGTGGCGCGTTTGGAGGCAAGTGAGTCTTTGTCGTCCAATGCTAGCCCATCGCGGTTGCCAAGGATGTTGGTGGAGTACCAGCCGTCCACTTTCAAGGCGCGTGTGCGAAAGGCAGGAGCTAAAACCGTCTTGATCATCGTTTGACCGGTCTTGCCGTCTTTGCCGCAAACGGGAACGTTCTGTTGTTCCGCTAGCTCGACCAGAGCAGGAAGATCGACAGCGACGCTGGGAGTGAAGTTAGCAAAGGGCATGCCCTCGCGCAGGGATGCGTAAGCATAGATCATGGCCGGACCGATATCGGGAGAGTTATCATCGAGTGCTTTTTCAAAGCCAGCCAAGGTTTGAAAGAGGTCTTTCGACTTCTCGACAGTGCATTCGGTAGAGGCAAGATTGACTACAACGACGGACGCAAGATTTTGTTCGGATTGGAAGCGGCGTAAATCATTTTGAACAATGCGAATGGCCTCGCGATGATCTGGCGCGGAGATCGCATGCTTTACACCGATGTTGTGGCAAAAAGCAGCATTGCCGACAGCGGGCCAGGGCCGGATAGCGGATAGTTGTTCCGATGTGCTGTAGAGCTGGTGATCGGTTAAGACGCGATGTGTTTTTGCAGCTTGCGAAAGGTCGTCAGCGCAGAGATCCCAACCACCGAATACCAAATTTTCATAAGGAACCAGCTCCTCGGTAAGCTCGGGAGAAAGAGAGGCTAGAGGAAGTCCCTCCGTTCCCACTGCGCCCGCACGCAATAATTCGATACCGGCGACAGCGGTAGTGGCTACAGCGCCACCCAAGCCGATAATAGCCATACCCATGCGTTTGTTGCGACCGGGTGAAGTGGCTAGTGTTTTCTCAGGAAGGGGATGGCCGTTTCGCGCAATAGGTGCGCCATTCGACCGGCTTTGTCCTTGATTCATCATAGGGTGAAGGGTCTTACGTACGAACGGATGATCCCCATATTGGAGATGATTTAAAATCGGTTTGCGCTTGTAGTTCTATCAGTGGACGGGTACGGAGTTAAAGCTTGCGTTCCGGCAAACGATCTTTCGAGTCCGGACTCAGCGGATTGTATTGATTGGGAAAAAGATATTTGGCAACGACGTAAAAGAGACCAAGGACGTTGATGGTGGTGGCACCCATGAGGGCAAGAAGCACCTCGTTGCTCAGTAGGAAAAAATGAGTAGTGCCGGAGGCGAAACCTTGTAACAGCAGTATAGCGAGGACGGCTCCGAGCCAAATGCACGCTAGTGCATAGAGTCGGGGGGTGTACCGCTTTCGTTGGTCGACATCCTGCTTGAAGCTATCGAGTTCTGCTTGCAACTTATCGATTTGAACTTTGAGAGAAGCATCGCTGAGTTGCTGAATTCCCAGGAGGGTGGCGGGATCCGGTTTGATGTCCACCGCGGTGGCGGGAGTAGAGACGGCGGCAATGCTGAGTCGTGGTGATGGTCTATCCGGCGATTGCGGCATTCTGAACAGCTTGCGCTTTGAAGTACTGCTCTATGAGGGAGTTGTCGATGATCGTTTCTTCGTTCTCGCGAGTGATGGTCCAAGGAGAACCAGCTACGTGCGTCAAATTGGAAAGCTGAATGCTGCTGTAGTGTCGATAAACACTCCAAACGCGATTGATTAAGGCGCGGGTTTGTTTTGTTTCTTCAACGGCGTCGATGCTGGAGGGAACACCATTCTTCGCAGCGGGACGCCGAATCCAACCTGTGCCGAATTCTTTGAAGCACTGATAGAGGTCACGGATGACTGGGCCATAGTTCCACGCTTCGATCGGTTGTTCGACCAGGGGAGCGTCGAAGACGGCGAGATGCCAACCATGGGCGAAATACACCAGTTTCTCGATTCCCATAGGATCGAGCGACCGACCTTCTTTGTGGGCTAGGTCGAGAAAGTAGTTGGCGATGGCTCTTGCGTCGTAGGGCATGGAATAAGGCCTTTCTTCAATCGTAACGAGTTCGAGAGGTGGATGCAACGTTGGGTGGGTCGTGGTACTGATCGAATGATTTCAGGGTTTAGCACGCGTACTCACAATTTCTATAAGTAGCGCGCTTTGCAAAGCCGCTGTCTGGACAACCTTCGGATCGCGCACGTCGCAGAAATCTATAAAGACTTCGTCCCGGGGCAGACCTTCCCAGGGAACCAGAAGGTACTCGTATTTAGGGAGCTTCCAGTGCGGCAGGGTCAATGGCCATATCCTCCAGATCCTCGGTTTCCACTTGTTGAGGGCTGAGGCCAAAGCGCTGTGCAACATCGGGGGCATAGCGCAGAAGGTCCTGGCGCAAACGGAGAAGGGCAAGGTCTTTCGCTTTGGCTTCGAGCATGACATCGAAGTCGAGGTCCGCCATGGAGCGGCAGAAGGTGATGAACTCGAAGGGGTGATTGAAATCGGCGTGGCCCGTCCAGATGGGAGGTCGCAGAACTGTTTTCTTTTTGCCGGTTTTGCGATCTTTGCGGGCCACTTCCCGCATTTCAGTGCGAGGGGAGGAGAAGTGCATTTTCGGTTGCTGGTTCGGAGGCCAAGTGGCTAGGAATTTCTCGAAAGTGGGGCGCAGGGGAAGGTTCTCCGGATTCAGGCACCAAAAGTGTTGAACGTCGAAGATGAGCCGGATACCGGTACGCGCTTGAATGCGGAGAATGTCGGCGGCGCTGTAGCGGATGTCATCGTTTTCGAGAACAAGACGGGCGCGAACGCGGTCGGGGAGATTGTCCCAGGTTTGGCACCAACGGTCGATGCCGCTTGCGATGTCTCCGTAAGATCCTCCGGCATGAATGACCATTACGGCCTCCGGGCCAAGTTCCATTGCATCGAGCAGTTCGGCCTGGACGCGCAGGTCCCAGACGCTTCTTTCCCGTATCCGCGCGTCGGGGCTATTGAGAACAATGAATTGAGAGGGATGGAGGGAAAGCCGCAAGTCCAGTTCTCGCGCCCGTTGGCCGATTTGGCGAAGCTCGTTTTCAAATTCTTTTACCTGTTGATGAAACTGCGGCAGATCGGGATGGGTGGCATACGGTGCGAGGTCGGAAGCCATGCGGTACATTCCGATGTTGTGAGCTTGCAGGTAGTTGAAGATTGCGTCGAGATACGCAATAGAGACGCCCAGGCTGGGGTTGGATTGCCAGCGCCGGGAGTCATTACTTTTCAAGCCTTGCGCGCCGAGAATTTTAACCGGAAAACCAAGGCGAGCCTTATTCATGTGCTAAAACCATTGCCGATTTCCATCGTCGCAGACCCGTAGTTTATGGAGACGGGAGTTCAAACTAGTACTCCACTGTTTTTTTGGGACCGGATTTATAGTCGACAAACTCTTATACGCGCATCTATGAAAAGAACTGCGGCAGCTCCAATAGGACTACCCTCGGTTTGTAAAGAAGGATTTTAGCTGAATGAAATTTTCAAACACATTTCTAAAGACAACGCTTCTCACTGCGTTTGCCGGATTGGTGATGGCGCAAGCAGGAAAAGCGGACACCATTGTCGGCCTAAGCGGGGTGATAAATGGCGCGCAAGATAACGTGAGTACACCGTGGACCGGAACAGAAACGGGCAGTATCAACTTAACAACAAACTTGTTCAGTTGGGACGTAAGCTATAACTACTCGAATACCGATATCTATGGGATTCCCGATATGGCTCATTTCCATGCCGGTGCGCCGGGAGTGGATGGGCCCATCATCATTCCGCTGGCAGATACGTCGATGATGACTCCAGTGACTCCGATTCCGACATCGTTTATGGGTTCGCAGATGGTAACGGCATCACAGGCGTCGGCGATTGCGGCTGGAAACTGGTATTTTAATTTGCATACGACGGTTTATCCGGCCGGTATTATTCGCGGTCAGTTGAATGCGACACCTGAGCCGGCTTCCATGCTGTTGATGGCTGGCGGACTTAGCGTTCTTGGTTTAGCTGGAGCGCGGCGGCTACGAAAGACTGCGCAGAAATGAACATGGGCTAAGGCTCACTCCCCATGGGGGACTGACAATTATAAATAGGTCGGAAGAAGTTGAATTTCTGGAACGACGGCGCGGTGAGGCAGTTTTGCCACGGCCAAGATTGCCTCGGCTACATCTTGAGGTTTCAGTGCTTTTTCTAGGGTGGCAGCGTCCGGTTTTACCGGGCGCTTTTCTAAAATCTCGGTATCGACCAGACCAGGACAGATGACGCAAGTACGAATGCCGTTTTCTTTTTCTTCCACGCGGATGGCGTGGGCGAGTCCTAGCAAACCTCGTTTCGAAGCTTGGTAGGCAGCCCCGGAGACATCCGGCAGGATTCCTGATATCGAGGAAACGTAAATAAGATAACCGGATCGTTGGTTACGCATACTGGGAAGCACGGCACTGGTAGCATAATAGGCGCCATTAAGGTTTACCGTGATTAGGGTGTTCCAAATCTCCGGCGTGAGATTTCGCATTGCTCGCTGGGGAGTGTTTGTTCCTGTTGCAAATACGAGGAAATCGACGGATCCAAAAATTTTACGAGTGTTTGAGGCGAGTGCTTCCATTTCTTCCGGGCGTGAAGCGTCAGCAGCCATAATTTCTATGCTGTGATCGGCTTGGACCAGTTCGTTTTGGAGGTCACGTAGACGATCTTCACGACGCGCGGAGGCCATTACTTGGGCTCCCTCCTGGGCAAAGAGGATGGCGGTTTCGCGGCCAATGCCACTAGAAGCTCCAATCACAAGAATGACTTTATTTTTTAATGAGTCGGGCATGCTATCTAGTGTGCACCGGCCGGCGCTCCGCCTTTCACCCTCTTCAGCATCCAAACCAGAGGAACGCAGATGAAGCAGGCAAACGCAAGATAGCGGAAATCATCGACATAGGACCAAAGGCTAGACTGCTGGTTCAGAAGTTGATTCACCTGGAGCATCGCCTGAGTTTGCGCGTCGGCGTGGCTAGCATGTTGTGAAAACATGTCGGTAAAGGAATTCAAGGAATTTTGTACGTTCGGATTCGAGCCATACAGGTTCGCAGAGAGTTCATTCCGATGCAGTTGTTCATGCCGCAAGACGAAGGTGTTAACGAAGGAAATGCCGACGCTTCCACCGACGTTACGGGCTAGATTGAAAATGCCGCTCCCGTTCCCGACCTGTTCGGGGGGAAGATCGCCGAGGGAGGTGGCAGATAAAGGCACGAAAACCATGCCAAGAGAAAATCCGCTAATGACAATCGGCCAAAACAGCGACCAAGGGCCGATGTCCATCGTAATGTTCCCATAAAGCAGAGAGCAAATACCAAAGATTAAGAAACCGGTGCTTACCATAAAGCGAGTGTCGAGCTTGCCAACCAGGATACCGACGAGTGGCATGGCTAAAATCGCACCGATACCACGAGGAGCGACGACAAAACCGGAAGCGACAGCGGAATAATCGAGTTGGCTCTGGAGAAACAGCGGGAGCACGGAGACGATGCCATAGATAGCAGCACCGAACATGAAGATGAGACCGGTTCCGATGGCGAAGTTCCTATTTTTTAATATCCTCAAGTCGACGAGAGGTTTATCTTTGGTGAGCTGAGTATAGATGAAGGCAATGAAAGAAAAGACGACGATGACGGCGGTGTAGCGAATCCAAGGAGCACCGAACCAGTCGTCAACTTGGCCGCGGTCGAGAATCAATTGCTGGCCGCCCAACCATAGGGAAAGGAAGCCGAGGCCAACACCGTCAAGCCTTCCCGGTTTGGCATTGGCGATATATGGCGGATCCTTAACGAACTGATTAATAAGGAAAATAGCTAACAGACCGATGGGAATGTTGATGTAAAAAGCCCAACGCCACGAGTATTGATCGGTAAGCCATCCGCCTAGCGTCGGTCCAAGAATAGGCGCAACAACGACACCGAGGCCGAAGAGACCTTGGGCTATCCCACGTTTTTCCGGCGGAAAACTCTCGATCAGGATGGCTTGCGAGAGAGGCTGAAGCGCGCCGCCGCCAGCACCTTGCAGCAGGCGAGCTAACAAAATAACAATCAGCGATGGGGCGGCTCCGCAAATGAACGATGCGACGGTAAAAATAATGATGGACGTGATTAGGAAGCGTTTACGGCCGAAACGTAGCGAAAACCAGGCGCTGGCAGGCAAGACAACGGCGTTAGACAACAAATAGAAGGTCAATACGTAACTTGCTTCGTCGTTGGAGGCTGCCACACTGCCAGCGATGTACGGTATGGCAACCGAAGCGATGGAGGTGTCGATGACTTCCATAAATGCCGGTAGAATCACCGCTATTGCCACCAGCCAGGGATTTGCTCCGGGCTGAATGTTTTGAGCGCCTTTGTGGGTTTGTTCTGGCATGCGGGAGTTCTGAGTATCTGCTTTAGTTAATAGCTTAACTTTTCTTATTCACCAGATGCCATGTACGTGTAAAAAGTTTGCTGGATTTTTACTTGTTCAGCGGAAAAACAAGGAATGGACGATTTTTAGGGCGTGAAATCTCGGATGCGAGCTACGGTAGAGGCGTCAAGATGCTCGAGCAGATTCGCTAGCAGAGTGACTAGCTGATCGAAATCCTGGCGATTCATGATTCCATTATGGGCGTGAGTGTAGCGAATCGGGATGATGAGGTTTACGGTGGGCGCGCCTCCGCTGCTTTTTTGAATTTCCGCGGAATCGTCTCCGTAGCCGGTCACGAGATCATATTGCAGCGGTATGTTTTGGCCAGCGGCGGTATCTTTAACGAATTTGGCGAATTTACGATTCGGCAACTCCGAAGCGTCGTACAGAAAGATGCCGGGGCCTTCGCCTAGTTTGACCTGAGACTCCTCGGGATGGCCCGGAAAGACGTCGCCGGTTACGCCGGCTTCCAGCGAAATGCCGATGTCGGGCTTGATGGCTTCGGAGGCGGTATGCGCTCCACGGAGCCCAATTTCTTCCTGCGTGGTGATGGCATAGAAAAGGTGATTGTTATGAGGCAGCTTGGCAAGGCGGCGCATTGCTTCGACAATGGCGGCACAGCCAATGCGGTCGTCCCAAGCTTTGCCGAGATAATTCTGTGTTCCGTTGAGGACCTTGAAGGGAGAATCGGGCACGATGGGATCGCCAGGGACGATACCCATTTTGCGGACGTCCTCGGCGGTTTTTGCTCCGACATCGAGAAAGAGGCCGTTTCGAGCGAAGACCTGGTTGCGCTCGGCTAAAGGAACAACGTGAATGTCGCGAATGCCGGTGATCGCGTAAACAGGGCCTTTGGAGCCAAGAATGATCCAACGCTGATCGACCAAGGCTTGATCGAACCAGCCGCCGAGCATTTGCATGGTGAGTAGGCCGTTCGGAGTAATTCGCCGCACCATGCCGCCCAGTTCGTCCATATGCGCATCGATCATGACGCGCGGACCTTCGGTGCCTTGCTCGGCAATAATAGAGCCCATGCCATCGAAATGGAGCGAATTGGCGTACGGTTTCATTTCGGCAATCATCAGCTTGCGGACGGGTTCCTCGAAACCGGAAGGGCCAAAGGCGTTCGACAGACGTTGGAGCAGACCGGTGGTGCGATCTTGCGCTGTAAGGTGGCCCTGTGACAGAAAAACTCCGAAAAGAGTAGCGCAAAGAAAAAGAAAGCGGGTCGGAAAAGGAATAAAGGAGAATTTCATAACACCGAATGACCGACTAGTTTACCAATAACAAAAAAACTGGTACTCTGATACTGTATTTGTTCCTTCCGACTTCGACGAGTGCCTTCCAATCAACACATTCTCTTTTGTTCCTCTGGCTTCGGTTCTCAGCACGGTGAGACAAAAACGACAAAGCTGTAAATCCTTTTGGAGAGATAAATGACCAATATTTTTGTGGGGAACCTGAGTTACCAGACCACCCAAGACGACCTTGTTGCAGCGTTTTCCCAGTACGGAAACGTTGAGCGGGCCACTATAGTAACCGACCGCATGACCGGGCAGGCGCGCGGGTTCGGATTTGTTGAGATGACAAACAAGAATGAGGCCGATAGTGCAATCACGGCGCTGAACGGCGCTGAATTGAATGGCCGGGCAATGAACGTAAACGAAGCACGCCCGAAGGGCGAGGGTGGTGGTTTCGGTGGTGGCGGAGCACGTCCTCGTAGCGGCGGTGGCGGCGGCGGTTTCGGCGGCAACAAGCGTGGTGGCGGTGGCGGCGGCGGCGGTGGACGCAACCGTTGGTAGATTTAATGAAGAAATTTTCTGATTTTGCGCTAAGTCCTGTTCTACAGGCGAACTTGGCGGCAAATAAGTTTGTGGAGCCGACGCCGGTACAGGCGGAGGCTATTCCACCGGCTTTGACAGGCGCGGATGTAGTAGCGACAGCACAGACAGGGACAGGGAAAACGCTGGCCTTCGTGCTGCCGCTACTCAATAAACTGGGTGAAAAGCGAGCGAAGGGAATTCGGGCTCTGATTCTGAGCCCGACTCGCGAGTTGGCGCTACAGATTCATGAGGTCTTTGCTAAGTTAGCGATTAACACAGGAATACGGGCGGCGATTGCCGTTGGCGGCCTGAATGAAAATGGGCAATTACAGCAGATCAAAAACGGCGCGGAGATCTTGATTGCCACGCCGGGACGGCTATGCGATTTTCTTGGACGCAGGCTTGTGAATCTCAGCGGCGTGCAGGTGCTGGTGCTCGACGAAGCGGACCGGATGCTAGACATGGGGTTTCTGCCGTCCATTGAAGAGATCATCGAGCAATTACCCGCCGATCGGCAGACATTATTGTTTTCGGCAACGATTGAGAAATCGATCGCACACTTAATTAACAAGCATGTTCGGCAACCGGTAAGGGTGGCGATCGGGGCGACAACCACCGCTTCCGAGCAGGTTGACCTTCACGTATATGAGATCGATGCGGCGCGAAAATTAGGATTATTGCGGTTCATGCTCCAGGAAGAAGAAGGCTCATTTCTGGTGTTTGCGCGGACCAAGCATGGCACGGACCGGCTGGCGAAAAAGCTGTCCGGTGTTGGTGTGAAGGCGGTGGGCCTGCATGGAGATCGCACCCAGAACCAGCGCAATCAAGCGCTGAAGGGATTTCAGCAGGGCTACTACCGAGTGTTGGTAGCTACAGATGTAGCGGCTCGTGGTATTCACGTGGATGGAGTGGCGCACGTGGTGAACTTTGATTTACCGCAAGGACCGGAGGATTTTATCCATCGAGTGGGAAGAACAGGGCGCGCGGGCAATCGCGGAGTGGCGTCTACATTTGCTGCTCCTGGAGAGCGGGGAAGTGTTCGAACCATTGAGCGGGTATTGAAGACGCGTTTACAGCGGCGGGAAGTGCCGGTAGACCTTCCGCAGGATCAGCCGGAACACAGGGAGACTGACAAGAAGGTGATTGTTATGGAGCCTCGCGGATTTTCAAATAATCCGGTGAGGAAGAATTTCTCCGTCAAAAACGAAGCTTCTGCTCATGCAAAGAAGCAGCATCCACCGACTTCGCCCTGGAAAAGCAAAGGCCCAAAACGGACCAAAGCCGCTCGTTAATTTTTAGTACAGCACCTATAAATCGGTAAGAGGCCAGAACAATATCCTTCATTGAGGTGGCAAGAGCTACGTGGATGAAGACACTTTTGCTTTTGGCTTTTTGCCTGTTATTTTCGTAAAGGATAGAACACGGCGCGGCTGGTTGTCGACCATAGGACGTATGCGTAAAGGGCGCTCCTGAAGGATCAATTCGCTGGCTTGCACCAGGGGTTCGGCGTGAAACCAGCGCTGGAAAACGTCGTTGTGAAGAACATTGCAGAAAGCAGTAAGACTCATTCCTTGATGGTGCGCCATCCACTCATGCACGATTTGGTATTTGCGAGCAAAGGGCCAGCGTGAGGGAAAATTGGAGAAGTCAATCGATTCGTAAAAGCCAAAGTCTCCGATCCATTCTTTGCGCGCCATGTTGCGAAGATTCTTTATAGCCGCGGCAGTATTGACTAGGAGTGCAAGGCAACTGGCATACGGGGCGATGACCAGAAATCCGGTTCGTTCTACGTGAAGCGCTAAACCAGGAACGCCAAAGGCCTGATATTGGTAGTTGTTCGAATCGTCCACTTGACTGAAAGCTGCTTCGGAAATACCCCAAGGCACGCGACGATCAGTTCCATAGGCTTCTTGAGCAAGTACGGCGCTTCTGGTGGCTCGATCCAGAAGTGTTTGGGGGTGAGACCGCATCCAGATTACCGGCATGAGGTATTCGAACATGGTGCCGGTCCAGGAAATGAGCGTGTTCTGCCGTTCACAGATGGTGTGCCCACGTCCCAAGCGGAACCAGTTTTCCTGGGGAGCTTCTCCTTTAGCGACGGCGACAAAAGTAGCTACCCTTGATTCCGAGGCAAGCAGATCATAGCAAGACTTAGCTAATTCTCCAGCGGAAACGTCATAGCCGATGGAGAGAAGCTTACGGCGCTTGTCGGCCAGTGGGGCGAAATCCATCTCGCGCACCAGGCGATCTGCTTCGGTGACGATGAACTGAAGACGCGTTGTCAGCTCGATTAAACTCTTGAGAGAGGCAGGAAGTTGTTCACGCAGGCGCGACACAGAAGCAAGAGCATCGGCCGGCAATGCAAGAGCGCTCCACTCGTTCAATCGGCGGTCGAGTTCACTGAAATAAGCTTCCGCGGTGCGCAGTGTCAACGGTTTTGCCGGTAGCTCCAACTGATTTTTTCCACGTTGTCGAAGCGCTTCATATTCCGGCAAATTCCAGGGCATGAAATTCTTTGTTTCTTCACGTAATGCAGCAACGCGTGCGACCAATGCCGCAGACCAATGACTGTTTTCAGCAGTCGCCGTTTGTCCTTCAGCGGGAGTTTGATCGATCGCAAGAGCATTAATTTGGGGAAGCCAATCGCCTGGCGTTTTCGACTTGGCGATGGCAGGAGAAATTATAGCTCTGGAGCGGGATCGACGCTGGAAAAAGCTTTTGCCGGAGGATTGTTTATTGGCTAGACTTTGATGGTCCAGTAATCCGGCGAGCGCATTTTGCCGAATTACCGGCTGATCTAACAAGTCGAGACAGCCTTGTTTAAGGGCCCATAAGGCAGCAGCCAAGTTACCGCTATCCACAGTGGAGACAAACTGCGGCTCAAGGGGTTTCAAGGTGATATTGTCATACCAATTGACCCAGTGCCCGAAGCGGCGGGGCAATTGAAGAGCGGAGTGCAGGGTGCGCTCTGTTAACGATACGAATTCGCTGAGAGTGATGTAGCCAAATTCATGGGCAGCCTGGCGGACATTTAGGAGAAATCCGAGATTGGTAGGAGAGATTTTATTTGCAACGCTGGCTGGGGATTCCTGCACGAAATCGGGAATGAGCCAATGATTGTTGGCGTTGCTGAATTCCGTGAAATAGCGCCAGGTGCGTAAAGACAGCTCACGAAGGAACCGATGATCACTGGGGGAGAGCTCTTCTTCTTCAGTATGGGGCGAGCGGTTCAGCCACCTAGAGAGAAGCTGCGCGCAGGACCAAGTGATGATGAATGGCAGAGCATAAGGTGTTGCTTCGGGGCGTTGCCATAAACAAAGCGCGAGGATGATGCCGAGCAAAGGCATCCAATCCAAATAAGTGTCAACCGGGGTTCGTTTCCGAATGCCCAGCTCTGCTTCGGTAGCGGTTTCCCATTCGAGCATGCGGCTATGCGTGATCGTGCTGCGAATGATAGTCCGAATAATCGCATCGATGGAAACTAAAGCCTGGTGAGCCACAAATGCGATGTTCAGAAGAATACTGATGTGCGCGGTCAAGAAATCGGTAAAAGCATCACGTAAGCCGATCCAATTGTTTTCCCAAGTGGTGCGAACGAATGTAAAAACAAGTCGAAAGTAGATCGGGAGGAACAGCAGCGCCAGGTTGACGATCGTCCAAAAGCGGGGGCCGCCCGGCAAGAAAAACCAACCAGCTAAGAAGAGTAGGAAGGTGGCGGGCTCGACAAGACTGCGACGAAGATTATCGAAGATTTTCCAACGGGAGACAAGTGAGATCGGATTGCGGACAAGGCGCCGGGACTCGTCGGGAACGCGGTTGAAAATCCAGCGGACGATTTGCCAATCGCCACGAAGCCAACGATGTTTGCGGCGGTTATAGGCACTATAGTGAGAAGGATAGTCGTCGATGACTTCGATGTCGGACGCAAGGCCGACACGCGAGTAGGAGCCCTCGATTAGATCGTGGCTCAAAAGGGCATTACGGGGGAACCGGTTTTCCAGAACTTGCCGCAGGGCATCCACATCGTAGATTCCTTTACCTGTGAAGATGCCCTCGCCGTAGAGATCCTGGTAAACGTCGGAGATAGCGCGCGAGTAGATATCGAAGCCGGTTTGGCCGGAGTAGATATTGGCAAGGCGCGAACGACTGGCGGAATGAACACTGATGCCGACGCGCGGCTGAAGAATGCCGTAGCCTTCGGTGACTACGTTGCGTTCGGGATCGATCACCGGCCGATTTAAAGGATGAGCCATGGTGCCGATCATGCGTTGCGCAGAGCCACGCGGCAACTGGGTATCGGAATCGAGCGTTAAGACGTAGCGAATGCGCGGAAGACGAGCAAGATCACCAGCCTTTACGGGAAATGGATCCAGTGCGCCGCGAAGAAATTTGTTGAGGTCGAGCAGCTTACCGCGTTTCCGTTCCCAACCCATCCAAGTGCCTTCATGTGGATTGTAGACGCGATGACGATGAAAAAGATAAAAAAGACCAAAGCCCTCGTGAGCATATCTTTGGTTCAGGCCTTCAATGAGCTGAATGGCTAAGTCGACACGTGGATCGATCTCGTCTGCGTGTTCGGCTGAATCCGGCAGATCCGTTAACAGTGCATAGTGAATATTGGGATCGCGATTGACGAGATAGCGGACTTCGACGTCATCGACAAGCTGGCGGATCTGTTTCTCGGTGATCAGAAGCGTGGGAACGGCAACGATGGTGGCGCAATCGGGGTCCACCGCATTCGAAAAATCGAGTTTTGGCAAGGGCCTCGGCGAGAGAACGGCGGTAACTAAATAGTTGACAAGTTCGACTGCTGCCTGAGTAGCGGGCAAAATCAGCAGAAGCGCGCTGAGGATAAGGCCGCCTGCTTCATGAGTTTGTACAAGACTGATGATGAGCGCGACGACGGTAATAAGCGTTAGGATCTCGATGCCGATGATGTAAACCTCATCGGGATTACGGCGGAAAAACTCTTGAATGCGGCTGGAGAATGGTGCCCGGTAGGAGACGGCATCTAGTAAGAATTGAGAGCCTGCGCGATCGATCAAGTAGTAGCCGACGTGGCGCGCACGTTCACGAACGGCGTCCGGTGCAAAAGCATTTGTTTTCGCACCTCGAGCCATTTCGAGAACACGGCGGGCGATTTCGACTTCACCGGATTCAGAGTGCGCCGCGATTTTTGCCACCGCACGTCGATATTGTTGGCGGCTCTCAAACTCCATGCGGGGGTAAACATTGGCCGGATCGAGGGAAAAAATGTGGTGGATAACCGAAAGCTGCTCTAGATTTTCTTTCCAGTCGAGTTCACCAATAAAGCGGAGGCTGGTGATAATGCGCCCAATTTCAAAGGAAGGGGCCTGAAGGCTCTGGGTACGAAACGCCTGGAGCGCTAAGTGTCCGCGCTCGTTGAGTGCGCCGAGGAGAACGAGCTTCAAAGCTCCGAGCAGGCCGGAGAGTTCGGCCAAGCGCAATGGCTCGGATTGTTGAACGGCTTTGACGAAGTAGGTAAAGATCGGCTCATTCAAACGATAGTTTGTGGCGATGAGGAGTGCATTCGCAAGCACGACACAACGAGGCAGCGTCTCGCCGGTAGAGGAGCGAGACAATGGGAGCTTGCCTAACGCTTTTGTTGAGTCCCCTAAGTCTTGGATATCTGTTCGGACGAGACGAAGATTATCGTGAAGCCATTCAAGATCGTTGGAAGGTTCGGGCGAGTCAAGCGAATAAACTTCGCGTTCCAAATGAGACAACGCCTTCAGGGATTTGTTCAGCAGTTCGCGAGGCTTATTGGACGATTTGTTCCCTGGCTGCCAGACTCCGCCGCGCACAGCTTGAGAGGCGGCGTTCTGCAACGCGACCTGCTCGGCTTCGGTCAGGTCGATTCGTTGCTCCCCCGCTAAGTCATTATTGGTTTGAATGGTGCCTTCGGACATGATGAGGATCTTTATCGATAACTGGAAGCTTGTAATTCGAACATATCGGCATAGCGTCCGTTTAGCGCAACAAGTTGCTCGTGGTTTCCTTCTTCCGCAATCGCCCCGTTTTCTAATACGATGATACGTTCAGCCATGCGAACAGTAGAGAAACGATGAGAGATGAACAGAGCCATCTTTGTTTGTGTCAGTTCGTTGAAGCGTTCAAAAACTTCAAACTCGGCGCGAGCATCAAGGGCGGCGGTAGGCTCATCGAGTATAAGGACCTGCGCGTCGCGAAGATAAGCGCGTCCTAGCGCTAGCTTTTGCCATTCTCCGCCGGAAAGATCGACCCCGCCTTCGAAGCGACGTCCGAGCATCTGATCATACTTACCCTCGAGACGCCGAATGACACCGTCAGCTAAGCTCTTTTCCGCCGCCATCTGGATTTTGTCCATAGAATCGAGGAGCTCGATGCGGCCGACGCCGATGTTTTCCCGGGCAGTCATCTCATAGCGCATGAAATCTTGGAAGATGACTCCGATTTCTTTACAGAGATCTTCGATATTGTACTCGCGAAGGTCGATTCCATCGAGCAGAACTTTGCCCCCGGTGGGATCGTAGAGGCGCGCCATCAACTTCACAATCGTCGTCTTGCCCTGGCCGTTTTGCCCGATCAGCGCTACCCGTTCACCGGGTTCGAGGCGGAAATTTAAGTTGTTGAGAATGATGCGGTTAGTGCCGGGATAGACGAAAGAAACTTCGCGGAATTCGAAGCCTTGTTTGATGGGACGGGGAGCAGGCAGAGCGTTTGGCTTCGAGACCACGGACGGCTTCATTTCGTAGAAGGCAATCAGGTCGGTAAGGAAAAGTGCTTGATCGGCGATGCTGGAAAGCGTTGAAAATATTTGGGAAATGTTGTTAGAAGCACTTAGAATGTTCGACGTAAGAAAGATCATGGTGTCGTACTTCAAAGTGCCTTGCACAGTCTGCCATATGATCCAGGCGTAAGAGCCGTAATATCCGCCGGTGCTGAGAATCGATAAAAACGAACTGGCGACGAGGCGTCTTCTGGAAAGCGCCAGGTTCTCATCGAGGATCTGATTGGAAAGCGTTGTAAAGCGGTCGGTAAAAAACCGACTTAGTCCGAAAAGTTTGAGTTCTTTAGCAGCTTCTTTACTGCCGCCGACCTGACGAAGATAATCGAGCTGACGCTTGATCGGGGTTTGGCGGAAGTTCTTGGCGTAATTAAGGAAAGCAAAGTGACTTTCGCCCAGAAATGCGGGAAGAATACAGGCAACCAGGATAAATAAGAGCCAAGGCGAGTACCACAGGATCGCCGCCGAAAGCGAGATAGTGGCGATTACAAGCTGATACAGTCGGCCGATAGCCTGAATCATCACCAGGCGATCCGTTGCTTGGACACGAGCACGCTCTAGCCGGTCGTAGTAGACGGGATCCTCATAAGTTTGCAGGTCCAGCTGCGAGGCGTGATCCATTGTTTGGACGCTGACAAAACGCGTGTAGCGGTCGGCGAGAACCTGATCGTAATAGTCGATGCCACGACTCAAGATGCCTATCAAGATGTTGATGCCGGCTTCCAAAGCCACTAAGACCCAAAGATGATGCTGGTCGACGGGCTGCTGATGAACGACATTGGCCACCATGCCGATAATTAAGCTGGCAACTTTGAACGCAGCCAGGGGCATTACGGCTACAACAGTTCGCAAGATGAGGCCGGCGGCAACAATCCAAGGTCCGGAGTCCCAGACAATGCGCAGGACTGGGGGAACGTTTTTGAGCGCGCCTAAACGTTCTCCCCAGGCGCTGAAAAATGGCTGATTATTTCCTGTTGTCACGCGTACGTACAGTCGTCAGCAAGCTCTAGTTCGCCATGGTGGCGACAGGAGCTTTTATATAAGCAAGCATGGATCCAACCAGGTCGGTCACCGGCAAATTACTTTGCTTTACTTTGTTTTCAAGCTCTGGACTTAATTTCTGAGCGACGATCAGGTGATCGGCCCACTGGAGAGTCTGGTCAACGGAGTTATCGAGAAGACGCCCAATATGCGGAATTTGCTGCAGGAGAAAGTTTCTATTGCTGCCATAAATCGATTCCATTTGGATATGAGGATCGAAGATACGTACATTCTTGCCTTTACCGATTAATTGCTCCAGAAGGGTGACCACGGGGCTTTCGCGCAGGTCATCCGTGTTTTCCTTGAAAGCCAAGCCTAGAACACCTAAACGGCCGGCAGGGAGATCGAGCACGGCATCTACGGCGCGCTGCAGATGATGGTGATTGCTCGGCAGCGCGGATTCAAGCAAGGGTAAGCGCAAATCCAAGCGATTGCCGCGGAAGTTGAGAGCGCGAAGGTCTTTAGGAAGGCAGGAACCGCCAAAAGCAAATCCAGGTTTAAGGTAGGCCGGCGAAACGTTCAGCTTTTTGTCTTCGCAAAGGGTGGCCATTACTTCCCCCGGGTTTACGCCTAAACGCGAGCTGAGCGCACCGATTTCATTGGCAAATGCAATTTTAACGGCGTGGAAAGCATTACAGGCGTATTTGATCATCTCCGCAGTACGGAGACTGACTAGACAGGGTGGCACGCCCAACGAGTGGTAAAGAGAACCTACACGACTGACGGCAGCATGGTCTGTTCCGCCGACCACAACCAAGGACGGTTCCATAAAGTCCTTTACCGCCGTACCTTCTCGGAGGAACTCAGGATTGGAAACGATGGAAATCAGCGGATTATCCCCGAAAATCGGGGAGACAACTTCCTCACAAGTTCCGGGAAAGACGGTACTACGAATGGCGATGGTCAGCGGCTTGGATCGCCCCTTGAGAGTGCCTTCAATGTCTTGGAGAACACGCCGCATTTGATCCAAGCCGAGGTTGCCGTTCTTTTCCGAAGGCGTACCGACACAGATCAGGGCGATGTCGGCGTCCGCGATAGCGGTAATCGATGTACTTGCGGTAAGGCGACCAGCATTTATGTTGTCGCGAACTAAATCTTCAAGAGCGGGTTCGAAGAACGGGGCAACGCCGTTCATCACATTTTTCACCTTGTCGTTATCACGATCGATACCGGTGACCCGATTCCCTAAACTGGCAAGACACGCAGCCGATACACAACCGACATAACCAAGGCCAAGTACCGCGACGTGCTGCTTTTTCGCTTCTGAACTCATGTTGTCTCGTCCTAGTATGTCATCGGCAGCAGGCAAGACAAACTTTAGGTTTTATCCCCGTTTTGTTGTGGTTATGGGATGCACTCAACGAAAAAGCTTCCCGCAAGGATGATTTCGGATTTTGTTTGCAGCGTGCTATTCTCCACGTAATTGTTTTGACGAGGTGATTCGCCTGCTCAAATTTATCGTAGCCACCGTACTTTTAGCGTCATCGTCCGTTCTTTACTCCCAAACGGTCGCGCACTCCACCGGCTCAGTTCACACTAATGAAGTCGATCTTGGCTACGAGACGTTCGGTTCTCTCACCGAGGCGATGCCCGTCATTGCGGTAAATGGCGGCCCTGGACTGTCGCATGTTTATATGCTGCAGAACGACATGTGGCAGAAGGTGGCACAAAGGCGTCTGGTGGTCTTCTACGATCAACGTGGCACGGGTGCTTCGCAACATATGCGGCGGGGTGCTCCGCAGACAATGAACGCTCAGGTGAAAGATCTCGAGGCGGTTCGCGCCAGGTTCAGCCTGACGAAGTTTGCTCTTGTAGGCGATTCTTATGGAGGGTTGCTCGCAATGGCGTACGCCGCCGAGCACCAGGAGCAGGTAGGAAAACTGGTGCTTTCCGATTCGGCGGCGCCCTCGTGGGCAAAAATCGTACATCTTTTGCCACAAACGTTTCCCGACATCGAAGAGCAGAGTGCCGCGAAGGCAAAGAAACTGGGCAACACGACGGATGCCGCGGCGCGTGCGGGCCTCCGAAGTCACTTCCGTATGATTTTTTACTCGCCGACGAAACGTGACGCGTACATGGCTCACATGGGCGATCTCGGCTATCAGCCCGCCGTAGCGGAGGCCGTATCCAAGGCAACAAAAAATCTCGATCTTACGCCGAAACTGGCTGGCTTTCACTTTCCCACGCTTGTTATTACCGGACGTTACGACATGAACGTGGCGCCATTGACGGCTTGGCGCATGGCGCACGCAATTCCCGGGGCGAAGATTGTGTTCTTTGAGCAGAGCGGTCATTTGCCATCGTATGAGGAGCCGGAGAAGTATCGCGCTGTTCTTGAATCGTTTTTAGACGAACGTTAAGGCTTGGGTTTTCAGCGAAGGAAGTAGACGAGGCCGGCTTTCATCGGCGGGTAGACGCAGTTTGCAGAAAGGATTGATAAATCTCCGTCATGCGAGCGGCGGATGCTTGTAGAGAAAACTGGCCGTGAATCATCCGAGTAGCATTCCGCGCAAGCTCCGTGCGAAGGTGACAATTCGCCATCAGAGTGCGTAATTTTTCGGCGAGATCCTCGGAATCACCGGGTTGAAACAGCAGGCCGGTATCGCCATGACGAATCAGTTCGGGATTGCCGCCTGTTTGCGAGGCAACGCAGGTACAGCCGCTGGCCATGGCCTCCATCAGCGAGTTGGAAAGGGCTTCCGATAAAGAGGGAAGGACAAAAATGTCAATCGACTCGAGGCAGGGGGCAACGTCGGCGACGGCGGGTTGGAATATGCATTGGTCGCGAATGCCAAGCTGCGCCGCCATGCTTTCGAGTGCGGGCAACTCCGGGCCGCTACCCACAAGGAAGAGCCGGGCATTCTTTTCGTGAGCGGCGCTTTGCGCGAAGGCTTTCAGGAGAGTGGGAAGGCCTTTTTCGGGACGCAGAACACAGACGACGCCGATGACAAGACTTGCGTCGGCAAGCGCCGTAACGCGAGATCTCCCTTCCGGACGGAAGCGGGCAAGATCGATGCCGTTGTAGCAGAGGTGAAGAAGCGAGGGGGGTAGCTTCTCATTTCCGATAAGATCGCGGCGAACTGCGTCCGAGTTCACCACGATGCCGTCCACCAGCTTGTCGGTGAAACGAAGAATTTTGCGATAAAAGCCAGGGGTCAGGTCACGATGCGCTCTTTGACTGGAAAGAACAATGGGAACGCGAAAAGCGCGAGCAACGGGAACGCCGAAGCAATTGAGCGGATAGTCGAAGGTGTGAACGATGCGGATTCGATTTTTTCGCAGGTATGAGCCAAGCTGCCGAGCACCTACCAGCGCATTCGGCTTCAGAAAAGAAGTAACGGGAAGGCGCAAAACCTGAATGCCTGCGCGACGCAACTCATCCGAGCGAATACCTTCGTGAAAGCAAGCGACGTGCACATCGAAGTCGGAGCGGTCGAGCGCGCGGGCAATCTCCGTCAATTGCCGCTCTGTTCCGCCGGGCCCTAATTCACGGGCCATCAGCATCAATGGAATTGGACCTGACACTTCCGTTATGGTAGCGGGGCAGGCCGTTCGGAGGCGATCACGAATTTCTCGGAAAAATGATTGAGTTCCATTTTCAATGAGTTAGCTGCTGTTTTTAGGTTTTGTAACACGCCCGCTTGCTATCCGTTGAACCGCGAGGTTCTACATGTTCATTCGAATAGGGGCGGTCTTGCTAGGGTTGTTTATCAATCAAGCAGTCGCCCAGACAGCAACTAATCCAACTACTCTCAACCTACAGACACAAAGCCGAAATCCTGATTTCTCAGGCTTTCCATTTACCAGGCCGATTACGGTGGGAACGGCACTGCCCTCCTCCTGCCAAGTGGGCCAGCTTTATTTCAACAGCGGAGCGCCGGCAGGGTCCAATTTGTACGCTTGTACGTCGGCCAACGTTTGGAGCCTGGAATCCGCCACTGCCTCCACCGCTTCGGGCACTTCCGGTGTGACGATGGCGTCCCAGCTGGGCGACTTCGCCGCTACTTTGTCGAACGGCACCATTACCATCGGAGCGAACTGCTCCGGCACAACGCCGTGCAATGTTCGGATCGGTAGCGCCGTCTACCGGTTTACAAATCCTGCAACGGTCATCCCTTCCGGCTCGGCGAGCGGGATGATCTTCGCTTATATCGACGGGTCGGGCAACTTAGCCGTGGGTGGTAATCCGGCACTTACATGCAACGGGTGTACTTACACTCCCGGAATAACAGCTTTTCCGAGTGGATCGATACCTTTATTTAGCTGGACACTTACTTACGGGAGTTTCGATCTGGGTGGCGGGACAGACTTCCGAGCCTTGTTGGTTAGAAAAAACCTGCAAAGCGGCAGCGGAATTCTCATTACAGAAACGGCCGGCGTTTCTATTGTTTCGGCCGATCCATCGCTGGTCGGCTTGCGAGTGCTAACGCCGCCTACTTCATCCGGCGCGGGATGCTCCGTTGGTCAATTTTCATTCGATAACAGTTTTTATTACCTCTGCATCGGCGCAAACACCTGGAAGCGTGTAGCACTGAGCAGTTTTTAACGAAAGGAACGCCCAGTTGATAAAAAAAATTCTACTTGTATTACTTTTATTCAGCGCAGTGTCGCTGAATAGCTACGGTTCGACTACATATAACTATCGACGGACGGTCACGGTTCCATACGTGCAAGTTCCGAACACGGATGAGACAAATTTTCCGGTGTATGTGACTTTCAGCGATCCTGGTCTGAAAACGGCCATAAACGGAGGGCACGTTCAGAACTCCGCCGGAGCCGATATCGCCTTCTTCGGCGATACTTCGCTAACAAAAGTGTTGCCCTTTGAACTTGTCTCTTACGATGGTGCCGCCGGAACCCTGACGGCAGTGGTTCGTTATCCCCAGCTCAGTCACAACACAGACACTGTCTTCTACATGGGTTACGGGATGAGCGGGACAACGTCGCAAGCTACTCCCACGGCGGTTTGGCAACAGTATCTTGGCGTCTACCATTTAGATGAGAATGCAGCGACAAAGTCCATTCTAAATTCCGCAACAGGCGATGTAGCTGGAAAATCGGTCAGTAACACTGCTGCGATGAGTAGAGCGGGCAAACTAGGGCGAGGCTTAAAACTGAATGGCAGTTCCGACATGCTCGACTTAGGCGCATATTCCTCCTTGGACGAGGCAGGCAAGGCGACATTTTCAGGTTGGATAAACTTCGCGAGCTTTGCCGACTATACATCTATTTTTTCGAAGATGGATTCTAACAACGCCGGTTATCTGCTGGGTTTGGCTTCGAGCGATTTCGGTTCCAGTAGCACAGATTGGCTGACAACAGTGCGCGCTAAGAACGGAGTGGCAAGCTACACAACGGGTTATGGTCTCCAGCCGGGCATCTGGTATTACTTCACCACCGTATTTGCCGACGGCAACTTAGATCTTTACATCAATGGAAACAAGGTGGCGCTCAGCAATTTCGGTGGAGTAAACAACGTCATTCCGACAGTGAGCGCCGATCTCACGATTTCGAGTGGCTTGAATGCGACAGTCGATGAACTGCGGGTGAGCGATCATACATACACGCAAGATTGGATTACGACTGAATACAACAATATGAGTAATCCGAATGCGTTCGCTGTTTTAGGGAGCGAAGCTGCTTTCGTGCCTCCTCCTCCGGCGCAAATGTTAGACGTAAGCATTCTTGGTATAACGCCGACGCAAGCGATTTTAAGCTATGTTGCGCCAGATAGCAATGCTTGTTCCGTGGCGGTCAGCACAAGTCCCGATACAAACGAGTTCACCGCCGTTTTTACCTCGTTAGTTCATGATGTCGATCCCAGCTTATTTCCGGGAGCGGATCTCGATACAAAAAGCGGAAACCTGGTAAACGGAAAGCAAAGAACGGTTGTGGTGGGGCATCGAGGCGTCGGGGACGGAGTGGACGGGAACATTTATTCTCTTGCGCTGCAGGCTGCGACGCTTCATTACTACCGGATCGATTGCGCAAACGGGGCCTATGTGGGCGCGGGATCGTTTATGACGACCGATATTCCACTCGGCGACAGCGCTCCGGACGTTATCCCTTATGATGCAAATGGATTTGGAGGATACGGCTGGCCAACTGTCAACTTCGCGGATCAATCTGCTAAGTATGTGGATCCTCAGACAGGTGCGCTGCTTCAGCGGTTAACGGGCGCAGGGGATCAGCTCTACTCTCAATTTCCAAATCAGCGATTGAATGCTCCCCTCGACTTATCCGGCGGTTCATGGACTAACTTGAATAACCTGGGGGAATCCGTGGATGGGAGCGTCGCCGGCTACTCCGGGCCAGGCGGTCCGAGTAACGCCATTTTCTTGCCTTTCGCATTTACAGGTCTAGGAAGATATTCCTACAACTCCAACAATTACACTGCGTTGGACGATGTTCGTTTGCATCTGCACGCGTCGGGTGATCCGGTAATGGCCTGTTTGAGTTCGGACGATGGGCAAACCTGTTTGGGGTCACCCATTCAGCTTTCTCTTCCCACGACGGCCGCGGGCGATGCTGCCGGTCCATCTAATTACCCGGCTCCTTTGTTTCAGGGTTGGGGTAATGCCCGTGTCACATCGGACATGCTGACCAACAACTTTGGTATTAACGCCACGCTAACAGGGAATCAACTCGTTTGGAACAGCGGATCGGATGCAACTGGCCAAAGCGTTTACTTCCCTGTCACCACGCTGAAGCCGGGAACGGTGTTTTATCTAGGGGGGAACTACTTCCATATCGCGAGTATTCAGGATCAACAGCATTTGACTACTGTGGAATCGGTAAGTTCGCCGATTACGGGAGGCACGGTATACTTCGCGGGTTTTGGAGTAAAGCTTTGGAAGCAGCCGGGCGGAACCGGTTCAGTGAGTATTGACTCCGCTTTCGTAGATCTATCGCTTTCCAATACGTTTGGAACCGAAGATCAGGGTTTTGGAGCCACGGGATGTTCGGGAGACGTAACAGTATCGTATGCAGCAGACGGGGTCACGCCTATTACGCCGGTCACCGGGTACATGTGCACATTTGTATCGAGTTATGGAAGTTTGGTTTGGAAGCTGATGATTCCATCCACTGGGGAGGTAAGAAAAATATCGAATCTAAACAATCTATCTCCCGGCGGAGGCAGCGCTCCTACAAACTTTTACGCATACAACAGCGACTCAGGGCTCATTAAGTTCTGTTCTTACAATGTAGATGACCCGGTAAATGGAAGATTCAAGGCCTGGTTCGATAATTTCAATTCCAGTTCGAATAATCCGGCTATTTCTTGTCAAGACTTATCGTCACAGTATACGGTCACTCAGGAGATACAAATGGCTCATCCGGAGATCGATTTGAGCTATTACGGGGCGCCCAACTTCCAGGGTGATAGTTATCCTTATTTCGTATTCCTGATGCGACCTTCGCAGAATCAAGCATATTGGGCGTGCGTTATCGACGTCAGTCAGCCTATCGGGGCCGCACAAGCGCAGAACTGTCACAATTCCTGGGGAACCTATCCTATTCGCTGGGCGGCTAGCCACGGAGGAGAGTTTGCTGCCGGTGCAAACATTGAATCGTACATTATGGTGCCCATGAACCAGCCAAATCAACAGGGCGTCGGCCAGTACACTTTGTCGATCAATACGGTTTATAACAACGGTGGATCGACGGCAGTATCTAATTCTTTCTTTGATCCGAAGACATGCCAAGCATTAGGCGTAACCGATTCCAGGTGGGTAGCGGCAGGCGCAACCGGTAGAAACTGTATCAAAATCAATGTTGTCACGGAGCCGGTAAACACGAATCCGAACTTAAATGACATAAAGCCGCTAGGCAACTTTCCGGTGGGATCGAAACCGGGTCCGTGGCCACACAACTCGGCGGCATGTAATGGTGATGGTGCAACCAATAATTGCTGGGGCTATCTGCAGGCAATGATGGAAGGAGATTATATCGGCGATACAGCATCGGGAAGCTCCGAGCCTTTTCTGATTGCAAAAAAGACTGTTTTGGCAAACGGGACAATCGATCTTGTTTTGGCGCGGAACATGAATCCGTTCTACTTACGCGGTGGGAACGCTTCTCCTGAAAATCATGCATCCGGCTGGACTCCTTGGATGCAAGTTCCAAACGGAGGAGGAACGTCGGGTGTTTTTTATTCGGCCTTCGGAAAACCATTCGGGCCGACCACAACAGTGGCGGATAATCCGACATTATTCCAGGCGCATACGATCGATTGGGGTAATGCGTTCGGAAACGGAATTCATATCACGGCGCAAGCATGGTTGAACTGGCCGACAGCGCTAGGTGGTTACGGTTCCGGATATGGTGTCCGGTACGGCCAAACTCCAGGTATTTACTCCCAAGGCTTCTTGTATGGAGTGCAGGCAAATTATGGATTTAACGGCAGCTTTCGCGGATTAACAATCGGCCAGATACAATCACATCCCGGCGGCGGCACCTATGCCGCTCCTCAGCGGGAGTCTACCTGGGCGGTGGACGGCAGACCCCTCGGCGGAGCTGCCGGCGGCTCCACCTATCTCTGGAACCACACTTACACAAAAATAAGCGGCACGGTAAATACCTACAAGATAAGTTTGCCTTCCAACGGTGACGGTACGACTCTTAGCTTCGCAAACTGGGATGCCGGCCTCGATATCAAAAACAGGGCTGTCTTTGCGTGGGCCGGATATCACTTATTGAAGGATATTTCCGGCCCTAACTCAAAAATCAGCGACTCAACTCCCTGGAGCTTTTGTATAGCGCTACAGGCCAACGAGTGCGTTACGGGTTCCAATCCCAAAGATCAATACGTGTCGGTTCCGTATGCAAACACTTCGGGAAGCTGTTTGATCGATGGAACGCAGCTTACTCCATGTATCTCTACGGTTGGACCCCAAGTAGGGGCATACACGCAATTCGATGTTTCAAAATCCGATCCATTCGGATTGCGTTGGCGGAAACTCACTATGGCCTTCGGCGGCCCCGGCAGGACAGATAATTTTGCCAATATGCACGCGTTTGCCACGGGCGATTGGACGGTAACGGCGGGAAAGTGGCTGGACGGCAGGCGCTCGGACGTTATCGGGGTAAAGCTGCCTCCGTGGCCGAACGAAGATTCAATTGTTCGAAACACGTTCGTTAAAATCCCGGTGCTGCTTTCCGGACAGTCCGGCACCTTTGTCCGGGCAAGATTCGGATACAGCCCGAAGCTGTTCTGTTCTTCGCGGCAGGAGCAATGCTCCACCGCAGTCAGCAATAGCGATCCGTTTGCGTTTTTAAGCGAGCAGCAAACATGGACTCCCTGCAGCGGAACGAACGGTTGTAAAGTTGATATCCCAGCTCAGTCGAGCCGAGTACTTTACTACGTTGTCGACCGCAAAGATGCCGTAGGAAACATCAGCTCCACCCCGATGATGCTCATCGCGGTGGACTGATTTTTCGTTTACAACTAAACAGCATCGTTTCCCGGACAGCTTCAGCTCAGTTGGGCAGGAGCTGTCCGGGCGGGATGGCGCGGGAGCGATGAATCGCAAGAAAGTTATGATTTCCATCGGGATAATCTTCTGGAACCAGCTCCTTAATCTCCCGCGTAACACCGCCAAGCAAGCTAGATAGAAGGTACCCGTGTGAGTGCAACAGCTCACCCACCCGCTTCCCGGGCGCTCCAGGATTGCACTCAAACAAAATAGTAGGATGCGAATCCTCCATTATCTTCTGCATGCCCAAAAGTGCGTTAAACTCGTGCCCTTCCACATCCATCTTCACTAAATCGGTTTGGCCATCGAGTGGCACTAAGCTATCCAAAGTAGCGACCGGAACCTCCATTTCGCCGTTCTCGGTAAGAGAACTCATGCAGGGGTCCTCCGCCACATGAAAATTAGCTCGTCCCGGCGAATCGCTTACTGCTATCTGAAAAAGCTGACAGCGGGCGTCGAATCGATTGACATGGACGTTATCGACAAGCCTGGGATGAACACGCGGTAAGGGTTCGAAACTGAACACTTCGGACTTGGAACTCAGGGCGCATCCAAAAAGTGTATAAATACCAGTATGCGCGCCCACATCCAGAATTCGGGAAGCGGTTTTGGCGTAATGAGCAAATGCCGGGATGACATATGGCTCCCAATCGTTCCAGGGCTGCCAAAAGAGGCGCGCACCTAGGCCGTCGCCCGGCGCTGCGTGATATTTAAAGGAGGCATCCGGAAAATCCGCTTGAAAAGTAACATCGAGTTTTGCGCCGAGCAGCAAGTTCAGGGGAATGAATTTGCGATGAGACAACGCTCTAGCAACAACCCGAAACGGGAACAACGCCGTAACGTTTCTATTCATTCCAAACCGCCTTGCGATACGGAGGGGATAATCGCTGATCATTATGAGCCACCTTCTGAACTGAAGTAGCAACGCGTATTCATCTTCGATTATAGCGGGATAGTAACGTTCAAAACATTGTTTAGTTCTATAACCCTTTACGTCGTAAACGAGCTCCGTACCCTGAGAAAGCAGGCTATAATACGGCTGTAATAATGTCGCAGGAACATGCCGTCGAGGTGGCGTCGGGTAAACGCTTCGAATTCGGTAAAAATTGGCAATCATTTTTAGAGTCCGTCGACGAGCCGAAGATTGCAGACGCTGAGCGTTCGCTCAGCGAGATGCTTGAAGTTTCTTCTCTTCAAGGCAAAACATTTTTAGACATCGGATCCGGCAGCGGACTTTTTAGTTTGGCCGCGCGCCGGTTAGGCGCAAAGGTTCATTCCTTCGATTATGATCCTAACTCGATAGCATGCACCGAGGAGTTGAAGCGGCGCTATTTTCCGGAGGATTCTAATTGGAAGATCGAACAAGGGTCGGCTTTAGATAGGAGTTACCTATTGAGTCTTGGAGAGTTCGATGTAGTGTACTCCTGGGGCGTTCTCCATCATACCGGCCAGATGTGGCGCGCGTTAGAAAACGCCGGGTTAATGGTTGCTCCCGGAGGGCGACTATTTATAGCTATCTACAACGATGAAGGACCCAAAAGCCGCCGTTGGACCTGGATAAAGAAAAATTACAATCGCTCGAAGATCATGCGAGGGCCGCTTTTGGTCGGCTCCATGATGCATCTATATTGGCGGCCGGTAGTGAAGGATATCTTGCAATTGCGGCCGTTCCACTCACTGAGAAACTATGGTGACGGTGGGCGTGGCATGTCTTGGTGGCCCGATTTAGTGGATTGGGTCGGCGGTTATCCGTTCGAAGTAGCAAAGCCGGAAGAACTCCTTAGTTTTTATCGGAGCCGCGGATTTGAACTGATCCACATGACCACTTGTAACGACTTGGGCTGTAACGAAGTTGTCTTCAAGAAAAAAGCCTGAAAACATACACTAGGGTTAATATGGGGACGCTGACGCTCGATGTGGTTCTGCCTACCTTTAACCGGGCGGACCTACTTCCCAAGACGCTGGAGAGTTTGATCTATTCCGCCCTTCCGGCCGAGCTATCGGTCACTCTTTGGGTAATCGACAACAATTCAAAGGACAATACGCCACAAGTAGTACGGGAGTATCAGCAGCGGTTTCCTTACGCGGTTCATTACGTCTTAGAAACACAGCAGGGAAGCTCCGCGGCTCTGAATGCGGGGATTCGGTCGGGTACCGGCGATCTCATCGCGATGATTAACGACGATGAAGAAGTCGATGCTGGTTGGTTCAACGCCATCTACCGATTCTTCTCGAACAGTGCTTTTGATTTCGCGGGAGGTCCCTATTACCCCAATTGGGGCGCGCAGAAACCGGACTGGATCACAAAAGAGTCCGGCGGCATTGTTGGCTGGGTGGATGGGGGGCCTCGATCGCAAGAATATGGCAATGGTTTTCCAGGAATTCTGATGGGGGGCAATTCAATAATCCGGCGCAGTGCATTCGAAAAGGTAGGTCTTTTCAATACCGCGCTAGGGCGAGCGGATAAAGGACTAAATGCCTGCGAGGATCAGGATATGTACGATCGGCTTCTGGCTCATGGCCTACGAGGCATGTATCTGCCGGACCTGATTATTTATCACTACATACCGCCGGAGCGAATGACAAAAGAGTATCATCGTCGTTGGTGCTGGGGACGGGGCACGTCGATGGGCAAGCTCTCGAAGATGAGAAAGTCGAATGTTGCGCAAGTTTTTGGTGTTCCTCGATGGCAAATACGCCATACCCTGACGGGATTAGTCCTGATGACAAAAGGTTTATTCGGACTGGAGAAATCCCACTCGGCCTTTCAAGGTGAATTGCGCGTATGGGATTTCGCCGGATTTCTTAACGGTAGGTTTCTGCGTCGGGATTAGACGCGAGACCCGGTTGTGACGTGATCTTCAGAGGCCTGTAAAGATTCGGCCGATTCGCGCCAAGTGTGCGGCATGTAGAATTGCCCGCGAAGCTCCTTATCGGAGTCTACGTGAATGGAACTACAGCCGTGCTGCCACTCCACTTCGTTCTTGGTTCCTGTAATCTCGATGTTGATGTCGATGGAGTAGACGCCAGGCTGCAAACCAAGTTCATCGCAGGAGAACTCGACGGAGCCGGGACCCGGCTGCATGTCGATGGAGGGTCCCGAAAGAGACGTAGTCCATTGCGCTGCGATTGCGCCATCGATGTTGAGGAAGTAAAGAGAAACGGCGCCTTTAGGGATGGGCTTATGGACGAAATACTCTAAGCGGGCGGTAATCGGACTACCGGTCATGAAGCTGGTCACTCGATTGCCGCCAGCATCAAAGAAACCAACGTTCGAGATTTCGGCAATTCGAGCTTCCCCGCTAATTTGCGGCTTGGAATGAAAACTCGCTTGCTCTGTATATTGCTCGATTACCTGGTCGGCGGTTCCCTCACCGATAATCTGGCCCTGCTGCATGAGGATTACGCGCTGACATAGGCTGCGAACAGCGGAAAGATCGTGCGAGATAAAAACAAGAGTTGTCCCCTGCTCATGCAATTCCAGAATCCGCTTTTTGCATTTTTCCTGAAAGCCTAAATCGCCAACCGCCAAGACCTCGTCGAGGAGAAGAATATCGGGATCCAGATGAGCCGCAATGGAAAACCCAAGACGAACATACATGCCGGAGGAGTATCGTTTTACCGGTATATCGATGAAACGGCGAACGCCCGCAAAATCGATGATGCTTTCCATTTTGCTGGTGATTTCGTTACGGCGCATACCCAGAATGGAACCGCTCAGATAGGTATTTTCGCGTCCCGTTAATTCGGGGTGAAAGCCGGAACCCACTTCCAGCAGCGCGGATAGACGACCATTGATGTGGATACTGCCCTGCGAAGGCGCAGTGATGTTCGATAAGAGCTTAAGAATAGTGCTTTTGCCGGCACCATTGTGGCCGATAATGCCCAGAGACTCTCCGCGTTTGACCGAAAAGCTGACATCGCGAAGCGCCCAAAAATCTTTCTTTTTACTGTAAGCTCCCCTAAACTTTGCAAGCACTCCCGAGTCTTGGGACTGCGTCTCACTTTGAACCCGGTAAGACTTTGAGACGTTCTCAAACTGAAGATCGATCATGAAGAATCCTGATAGTTGTTTGCTGCTAGATGATGTCCGCCATGGTTGCTTCCCGATGCTTGAAGTACAGGTAAGCCAGCGGAAGAAGAATGACTGCAAAGCCGGCTGAGATAGCAAGCAAAGACAAATCAGCCCCGATCCCCTCGATCAAAACACGACGGAAGTTTTCAACAATGCCCGTCATGGGGTTTAGTACATAGAACCAGCGAAACCGCTGGGGCACAAAAGAGTAAGGATAGACCACCGGACTCCCAAACATCCAGAGTTGCAGTAGAAGCGGCATCGCAATACCGATATCCCGGTACTTTACCTGCATAGAAGACAACAGGAGCGAGATGCCCGCCGCTAAAATAACCTCAACGGCCAGGATCGGAATAATATAAAGGACATTGATGGTTAGCGGCACATGATAATACGCCATCATTAAGCCTAAAATGACGCCGGCAATTAAGAAGTCAAAAAGCGCGGCAACGACATAGGTCATGGGAAGAATTTCCCGAGGAAAATAAACCTTCGTAATGAGTCCGGTATGGCTCACCAACCCCGCCGCAGACGAGGAGATTGCGGTCTGAAAGAATGTCCACGGAAGAATGGCGGCCAGCACGAAAAGGTTGTACGGCGTTCCTCCGGTCGGAATCCGCGTGAAGAGAGAGAAGATAATCGTGTAGATCGCCATCAAAGCAATGGGTTGCACAATCGCCCAACTGAAACCGAGAGCCGATTGCTTATAACGTACTTTGATGCGGTGAAGGCTGAGAGTGTAAAATAAGTCGCGATACCAGAAAAGCTCCGAGAGACCGCTGAATAGAAGATGGGGCGAAAAGGAAGGCGGATGGATGACCTTCGCTTTTCGCGGATTGATCTTCTCCGCGGTCTGGGGAAATGTCGGAATTTCTTGCTCTAGTTGCATTGAAGCGAGTAGTCTTAGTTTGACACGAGCCGAAGGGCCCACGGTTTACTTATCGGCAGGATAAAGAGGAACTTCACTCCAAATTCAATATCTGAAACAATTTTGCCAACAAAGTAACCGCATCGTAACCTTTGAAACGCTCTGACTCTTTTATAGTCGCTATTACGAGGTATTTTCTGCAAGAATTGTTGGTAAAAATTAATGGGAGTGCAGGTTAATGCGAGTGGTCCAACTCGGTCCCTTTCCGCCTCCGCATGGAGGAGTACAAACCAATCTGGTCGCCATAAGAGATTATGTACGCTCCCAGGGCAGCACTTGCGCGGTTATTAACATTACACGTCATCGCCAGGCGGCAAACGATGAAGTGTTCTTTCCCAATAGCTCCAGGGGGTTGATCTGGGATTTATTTCGTAGACGCTACGACATCGTTCATCTACACGTAGGAGGAGCGATACCGCTTCGGGTGCAAGCCTTAGCGTTGGTAGCGTCCAGTGTTCCGTGGGCGAAAAGTGTTCTCACTTTGCATTCAGGGGGATTCCCTTCATCACCGGAAGGAAAAACTGCCACCGCAAAGTCTTTCCTCGGTGTGGTTTTACGCCGCTTCGATTACATCATCGGCGTGAACCAGGAGATGATCGAACTTTTTGTCAGGCTAGGGGTGCCTAGGCGTCGAACACGGTTGATACTGCCGCACTCGGTTGCTTTCTCCCAAATGGCAGAAGATCTACCGGAGCCGCTGGCATCATTCTTTGCAGACCACGAGCAGATCCTTATTGCAGTTTGCGGATTGGAGCCCGAATATGATATTCCGCGACAAATCGAAGCGATGGAATTCGTTCTTGAAAAGTTTCCCAATGCCGGTCTTGCGGTTCTTGGCTCCGGAAGTCAGAAAGAGATTTTGAGACGGCAGGTGGCGGATTGTCCCTATAGCCGGCATATTCTGATGTGTGGAGATGTTCCGCATCGGGTGACCTTAAAGGCAATCGCGGAAAGCGATGTCTTATTGCGCACCACCCTATATGACGGCGACGCTATTTCTGTTCGCGAAGCTCTTTATCTGGGGACTCCTGTGATCGCTACCGATAACAAAATGCGGCCTGAAGGCGTACATCTGATACCGATGAGCGACACCCATTCTCTGGTAACGGCTATCGAGAATATTTTAGGGGAAACAAAGCAAAATCAACCAGGCCCAGAGCGGGATGAGACTAATTTGGAAGCCGTTTTCGCACTTTATCAAGAGGCACTTGGAGTAAAGACTGCGAATGACAAAGCCTGAGCTATCGAATGCCGCTGGTAGGGCAAGAATCGCCGCTCGAAAAAATGTCTCCGCACAACGCAGCAGTGTCGCTGCGCTAGTAATTGGGGTCGGCGCTTTCCTTGTCTTGGCTGTTCTAGTCGCGTCAGCTAAGAGGCCTTGGAGCGATGAAGGCTGGTTTGCGAGTCCTGCTTTCAACCTTGCCTATCACGGATTCATGGGGACGACGGTTCTCTACAGTCCGCACCTGCCGCGCATCGATCAGCATACCTATTGGATATTGCCGCTCTACTTAGTAGGCCTGGCCGAGTGGTTTAAGGTCTTTGGCTTCGGACTGCTAACGATGCGCTTTTACTCCGCCGTGTTTGGCGCTATCGCTATTTGGTCGTGGTACGTTGTTGCCCAAAAATTGACTCGTGATTACGCCATTGCTGCCGTCACAGCGGTGTTGTTGGGCACCGATTATCTGTTTATCAATGTTGGTACGCTCGGAAGGCCGGATATGATGTGCGCGGGGCTGGGCAGTCTTGCCCTCGCGCTTTATCTGATATTTCGCGAAAAGAACTTCAGCTTGGCCTTCTTCGTCGCAAACGTAGCCCTGGCTTGCGCCTTCTTTACACATCCGAATGTCGTGCTGTACGCGGCTTTATTCGGTTTGCTGGTCCTGGTCTTGGATCGGCATTCGCTACGGCTCAGTATTCTTGTCAAGGGTGCTGTGCCCTATATTGTTGGCGCGGCAATATGGCTGGTTTACATAAGCAAAGATCCCGCCGCGTTTCGCGCACAACTTACCGGAAACACCGACCCGCATAGCCGGTTTGGAAATTTTCTTCATCCGTTGCTGGCCTTAAAAGCAGAACTCTTTAACAGGTATTTCACCGCTTACGGTCTCGGCTCACATAGCGCCGGACATACGGGCCTGATCGTACTCAAACTATTTATTTTGATTTGCTATGCGTTAGCGGTTGTCACCTGCTTAGGAGTTCCCAGTATTCGAAGACGGACCGGTGTTGGTCTTGTTTTAATAATGACGGGCTTGGTTTTCCTGATTCAATGCTTCTTTAACCAAAAGCTCTCCTGGTATCTGGTTCACATTGTTCCGCTGTACATACTTCTCCTGGCCACGGCTTTTGTCGCTCTATGGCAGAAGTCAAGATGGGGGAAGTTTGTTCTTACCACGATATTTCTTGCTTTGCTCGGCGTGCAGGTAGGAGGGTCGCTCTATCTCTTTATGATCAACCCATACCGGTACGACTATCTTCCCCTGCTGACCTTTTTGAATCGATTACCACTAAACCAAAGCATTAACGGCAGCGCCGCCATCCTGTTTGGCCTGCATCGTCCCGACCGTCTTCGCGACGACGCGACTTTCGGATATTACGATCACCATCAGCCCGCCTATATAGTTATGGATCCGCTTTATGAGGAAGCATTGGAGGGGCTTAGGTATAACGATCCACCGGCGTATCGTTTCGCTGAAAAGCAATTAAAGGCTACGCGCAAGCTTTATGATAAGAATGAATTCCAAGTTTACGCGACCCACTAGCGTCAAGCCGCGAGCGTGAGCTACGGATTATAAGCGAACTGCGTTTCTGTTTGGCTGTTGCGGGTTTGTAGCTGCTCGAAGCTCCGCATCCATAACTCAAACATCAGCAGCATCCAAAGCCAATGCGAGTTGTTGCGACGTCCGCTGTCGTGCTCTTTCAACAGATGAAGAACGAACTCTTTAGAGACGATATTTCTATCCAAGAATGTTTTTCCCGTAAGGTGATCCCAAAGCATACCGCGCAATGAGGTTCGGAACCAAAGCGCCAATGGAACGCCGAAACCCTTCTTAGGAAGCTTCAGCAGTTCTGGCGGAAGACGGTCACCCACAGCCTTTAATAGAATCTGCTTACCCTTTCCGTTCCGCATATTCCAGCGAGGCGGAATAGTCATCGCAAGCTCTGCTAGTTTGTGATCGAGCAAAGGGCTGCGTACTTCAAGAGAGTTCGCCATCGACATGCGATCGACTTTCACCAGCATGTCGCCGGTGAGCTTGGCCCGAGCTTCAAAGTAAAGCGTTTGTTGCAGAATATCGCGGTCGTCGGGCAGCAGGCTACCCCTAAATGCCTGGTGGAGGTAAGCCGAATCGCCGGGGAGCATCCATTCCGGTTTCAGCAGCGATTTACGAAGGAAATAATGAGCATAATTGAGCTCGAAGTAGCGCGAGAGCGGTGAGGGACGGCTCATCATACGCAAATAATTCTTGCCATAGAACGAGTACGGCAACATGCCGGCAACCAGCGACATTGCCCCGCGCGCGATGCGCGGAACTTTATCGAAACGTCGAAGCCGATCTACGGCAAAGAAGCTTTCGTATCCGGCAAACAATTCATCCCCGCCGTCCCCGGTCAAGGCGACCTTTACATGTTGCACCGCGAATTGGGAGACGATATGGGTTGGAATAGCGGAGCTGTCACCGAAAGGCTCATCGAAGTAGTGAACGAGTTTGGAGACGAGATCGACAGAGTTCGGGCGGACCAGGATTTCGTGATGATCGGTGTTGAATTTCTGAGCGACGAGTTTTGCAGCAGGGAGTTCGTTGTACTCGTTTTCTTCCCAACCTATAGAAAAAGTCTTCACCCGGTCGGGCGATTGCATCGACATGGAGGCCACTACGGAGCTGGAATCTAAACCTCCGCTTAAGAATGCACCCAACGGCACATCGGCAATCATGCGCATGCGAACCGATTCGTCGAAAAGTTCGCGCACTCTCTGGGCTACCGACTCTTCGGTGGTATCGCTTGGGGGCCGATGAGCAGGCTCGGGCAGCTTCCAATAAGTACCTTCGCGCACGTTCCCCTGCATGTCGTAGGTCAGCCACCCTCCCGGCGGAAGCTTGCGGACGGCTTTGTAGGGACTGAGTGGATCGGGTATGTACGAAAACTGAAAATACAACCGGAGGGCTTGCTCGTCAAGCTCCAAAGGAACACCCATCGGGTACAGACACTTGAGCTCGCTTCCAAAATAGAGTCCGCTTGGTAGAACCGCATAGTACAAAGGTTTTTTACCGAACCGGTCACGGACCAACGTGATTCGACGCTGGCGTGTATCCCAGATGGCGTAAGCAAACATCCCTTGCAGTTGGGAAAGACCGTCTAATCCATACTGCTCATGCAGGTGGATGAGTGTTTCCGTATCGCTGTGTGTAGCGAATTGGTGGCCTTGTGAGATTAACGACTCACGAAGCGATTTGTAATTATAAATTTCTCCATTGAAAACGATCCAGGAGGTACGGTCTTCGTTCGAGATCGGTTGGTGACCAGTGCTGAGATCGATAATGCTGAGGCGGCGCATCCCGATGCCGCAGCCTCCGTCGACGTAGATGCCTTCGTCATCCGGACCCCGGTGCCGAATCTGGTCACACATGGAGCGAACCGCGGCAGGTTCAGCTTGTCCATTGCGAAGAACAAATCCCGCTATTCCACACATGGCATCTCTCGAAGGCAACTCATGTTCTTTCGATTATCGCAGCGGAATGGGCGAACATGCTAGAACTAGTCTTGTCCAATGCAGGATGAGCCTGAAGGCGGAGTTTGTTTCTAATGCAGGATGAGCCTGAAGGGAGGGCGAGGTTTCGGATGCTGAGGATTGAACGTCAGCGTGAGGAATGGAGAGCGATTGGGCTGGAGCAGATCCGGGCCCTTCTGGAGGCAACGGATGAAGTACGCTTTGAGGCTGCGAATCGGGCAGAGGTCTACACCTGGATCAGCCGGATGTTGTGCGAGCAGGAGTACTGGAAGCAGAGCAAGGAAAGCAAAGGGCTGCTGCGGCAGTACCTGCGGAAGATGACAGGACTGAGCCGATCGCAGGCGACGCGGCTGATCGCGGGATACCTCCGGGAAGGCACGGTGAAGGAACGCGGTTATCGGCGCAACCGCTTCGCGCAGCGCTACACGGCGGCTGACATTAGGTTGCTGGCAGAAGTGGATGAAGCGCACGAAACATTGAGCGGTCCGGCGACGCGGCAGATCCTGCAGCGCGAGTTTGAGCAGTATGGCGACCCGCGTTTCGAGCGTCTGGCGGGAATCTCGGTGGCGCACATTTACAATCTGCGCAAAAGTCGCGCTTATCGCGAGAAACGGGTGCGTTACCAGAAGACACGACCGGTGCCGGTGGCCATCGGAGAGCGGCGGCGGCCCGATCCGCAGGGCCGGCCCGGCTATCTGCGTGTGGACACGGTGCATCAAGGCGATTGCGACGGGATCAAAGGCGTGTACCACATCGACGCGGTGGATGAAGTGACGCAATGGCAGATAGGGGGAGCTACGCCGCAGATTGGAGAAAAATGGCTGCTGCCGGTGCTGGAAGCGATGTTGGCGCAGTTCCCGTTCCGGATCCGGGGCTTCCATTCCGACGACGGGCTAAAAGCAAGTGCTCTTGCCTCTTTTTTCTGTGCATAGGCATAGTTCTTCTGGATCGCCATGGCGGCGATTCGTTTCGACACAGACATTGCAACTGCCATCCCGTGGTCTTCCACGTAAAAGGAAACCCGCTGAGCATAGTAAACACAAGATCGGCAGTAATCGCCGTCTTCACAGGGCTTGAAACAGCGTGGATGACCCAGTGGAAGGTCCGAACATTATCTACGAGGTCGCAAGCGCCTCAACGGCCCGTGTGAGCGGGATCGATCCACTGGGAAGTCGTTGTTGAAAGAAGGGCTGATAGTCTGTTCCGTTCTTGACTACGCCGTAAGCGACGCGCGCCATCTTTGCGGCGATTGCGGTGAGCGCTTTGCGCTTCCGATCGGCATCAAGGGGGTTCGAACTCACGTAGCGCTGGTACTTGGCTCGGAACTCATTCTCGCGCAGGTGGACCGCGCGTAATCCAGCCAGCCAAAAGATCATTCGCAGGCGCTTGTTGCCGCGTTTCGACAACGTTTCCTTGCCGCGTGACTGTCCGGACTGGCTCTTTGCCAAATCCAGACCGCAGTACTTTAGAAATTGCCGATGGTGACCGAAACGGCGCATGTCGCCGGCCTCTGCGAGGATCGTCAGCGCTGTGATGGCCGCAACTCCAGGCAACTGAATCAGTCGCTGAAAGTCAGGGTTACTTGCCAGCACTTCCTGAGACCTTCGATCCAACCAGGTTCGCCGCTCGTTGAGCTCAGCGTAACGCTCAAGTTGCAAACGAAAGGTTTCAACGGCTGGTGACTCAAGGGCGACCGGCAGTCCGATGGAATGGGCGGCGAGCTCGTAAATCTCTGCCAGTTTGGCGCGCTTGTCCACTTTCTTTCCCACTACGTTCCATGCTTCCGCGATAAACGCCTCGCGGTCTAATGCGCGTACTGCGGATGGCACCGGAAAGCGAATCAGAAACCGGATGAACCACTCCGTTCGAGTGGAATACCAATAACGTCCAAACTCCGGGAAGTAGAGCGGAAGATAGTGCAACAGGAGGCTGTGCTGAAGCCGAGTTCGAGCCAGGGTGACCTGATAGTAGGTATTGGAAAGCTCTTGTAAATCGTGGTCTCCATGAAAGAGCGGGTCGTGATAGATCTGCACCAGACCCTGCGCCAGCATGGCCAAGATTACTCGCGCATCTTTCGGATCGTTCTTGTCCCAAGTGCCATAACGAGCTTCCCGAAACCGCGCTTGGGCCACCGACGAAATCGAAACAACTTCGAAGCCGGCTTGCAAGAGGCGGAAGGCAAGTGGGCGATGAAACTCGCCGGTTGGCTCAAAGGCGATGCGTGTTCGGCCGCTTAAGGAAGCGAGATACAGCAGCAGTTGATTGTGGTCGGCGGCGTTATTGGCCACCTTGAAGTTTCGTTTCTGCCCGGAAGCTTCCTGCACCAGGACGACATTCCATTCTTTGGCAATGTCGATTGCCACCAGGTTGGTTCCTGCTGTAGAGTGCGATTGGTCAGTCATGAAAGTGTTTTCTCCTTTGGGGATTGGCGTTCCTAAGGATGTTGTCACTGAAACGACTGACCACCCCATCGACAGCGTCGCGCCAGTGATCGATGGGAGAACACTGGCATGGGGACTCCGTCCCCAAACCCCTGGGATTTACCGCTTTCCGGCCAGAATGTGTGAACGGACAGGGCGGCAGCTGCCGCCCTGCATTCCGGCACTTGGATCGGCGCTCCGGTCGCATCCCTGCGTTGCCGTACCCTCCGTCCAAGCAAGAAAACAGTATCAGAACTGCTCAACGGGGTCCCGAACGAAAAATCTTGATCGTCCACTTCCTCAGTGTGCTTGTACTATGGCAGTGAGTTCATCAATCGCACGGTCGCCCAACTGCTGAACAAGTTGCTGGCCGAACAGACCAAATCGCGCCCGCGGCATTCCAACGACAACGGCTTGGTGGAGGCCAAGAATGGCGCAGTGATCCGCAAGCACATCGGATACGGCTATATCGATTCCAGCAACGCCGACGCGCTCATGACCTTCTACCGTGAGCATTTCAATCCCTATTTGAATTTCCATCGGCCTTGTGGCGTGCCGGAAACGACGGCCGACCGGAAGGGCAAACAACGCCGGGTGTATCGCCGTTATGCAACGCCTTGGGAACTGCTGCAAGAGGCGCCAGAGTTCAGGCGCTGTCTGAAGGCTGGAGTCGCTGCCGAAGGCTTGCGGCGTGTCGCCAATACGCGCAGCGATACCGAAGCCGCCTGTCTCATGCAGGCAGCCAAGCATAAGCTCTTCGCCGCACTGCGGCAGAAACGCAGCGCATGAAGACAGCTGAGGAAATGACAGCCTGTGGACGCCGAGAAAAACCAACACCAGGGTTCCCTCCGCGCCCACAGGCTTTGGAAATCCCTGCGCGATTCCCATATTCCCGCAGCCGCGACGAGCGGTGATGTACTCAATCGATCGATCAAACACAAAAACAAGGAGGCCCGAAGCGCCGAACTCCGCTCCCCGCCTCAGGCTCATTCTTCAATTAGAAAATGCTGAACTTAGGGCGAATCCGAGGAATAAGGCGGGTGGCGAAAATCTCCGGCGAGATCACTTTCGCTTACCGAGGCCAGGGGATTTCATAACGTTGAATCCCGCCGTTCAACGTTGCTTCGAAGACAGCTTCGCCGGGCTGTTCTTCCACCCGAATGTGCCCTGTCCCGTCCAAAACGATTGCTGTCGCGAAGAAGGCCGGAAGGGCTGTTTTCCGCTTGACTACTAGACAAACGGCTTTATGCTTTTCGGCAAAAATGGACGAATGCCATGTTTCCTCCTCCTCGTACCTCGATCCGAAGAAAATCCGATCCTTTGCCTTCGGAAAGCCTAGATGCCAAAACTGCTCCAGTTCCTGGTCGCCCGGAAGGCCGCCCTCGAAGCAATCAAGGATAAACAATTTGTTCGGCTTTATAAAACGAACAAGACGCCGGTGAACGAAATTTTCGTATTTGCACTGTCCAACAGCAACGTCTTCCGCCGCGCTGGACAGCCACGAAACCATCTTGATCTCTGCCGGATCACCCCACCAAAAGGGACCTACCGGCTTTGCCTGATCCCGTCCATTCGGGCGAATTGTATTGTGTGCCGAAGAGCCGCGAAAGAAATTGCGTAGCGCGGGATCGCCCACGTAGGTGTATGTGCCGGAATCCACTAGAATCTGTCGATTGCCGTGACTGACCACCAAACCGAGTGCGTCGGAATGGCTATGACCTGCGCGCCCTGGACCGAAGGGACCGGCATCGAAAATGATCTGGGTGCGCTCATTTTGAAGGACGGTAAGTCCGCTATCGCGAAAGTGCTTCGATCGGTATCGACCTGAAGCCGAGCCATGCACCTGCCCCAGAAACCAGGCCGCCTGCGGGTAAAGGTCTTGAACATCGTAGGTCCAATCTTGCGGTTGAAGAAAAACGGAACAGGTGGCAAGGGTTCCTCGGCCAAATTCAGCTGGTTGCCCATAGGGATGAAACCAACGACCCCCATCATCATCGCCCAAAAATGCTAACTTGCGCTCCGGGCCGAGTAAAGCATTTAGAAAATCGGCCATGCGCGTGAGCGAAGCAACGTATTCCGGCGAAGGCTCCGATAGTATCGCGTGGAAAAGAAACATATCCAGCGCGTAGACGTGGTAATAAGTGGATTGCTCAAAATAGCTGCCGTCTTTTCGTACTTGACGGCCCATCTCATGATCGACGGTGCGACCACCTAGTTTGACCCAGTGCTTTGCTTGGGGAAAGGAAGGAAACAGGGTGCCGAGGGCGTGTAGAACGACGGCTTCTCCCAAAAGGTGTGTATTGGGTGAAAAATAGAAAGAAAGATTATTTGCGAGATGATGGCCATGCTGGTTGAGGCTTCGCAGAAAACGAGCGCGAAATTGCGGAGCCATTCGATCTCCCGCGAAATGAAAAATCCAAATCCACGAAAAAGCGCGAAAGGCGACCTCCAGCGCGCTCGTCCAATTGATGCCACGCTGATAAGGGTTCTGCTCCCACCAGCTTTCGAGTTGAGCGAAAATCTCATCCAGGTAAATTTGCTTCTGCTCCAGCAAAAAAGCCTGAGCGAGAAGAACCAGATGCTGGTGCCGGTTCAGTTCCCAAATGTTCTTATGATCGCCCGCCTGGCTGGTATCAAGGTAGGGAACACGTCGAAAGTATTTCGGTTCAGTGACGATGTTATTGAGATAGTCGCGCCGCCACTCAATTGTTGGTCCGGTGTCCAGCACATAGCCAAGCGAGGGAAATCGATGTGCCATGACTTGCTCCGCCGTGCGCAATAACTCAGCGGCATAGGGCGTTCTCCGTAGTTGCCGCGCTATCTCTTCAGGGTGAGGAAACGTGGCCAGAGGTGTGGTGACAGTTGAACTGCAAGATGGCGGGAGCAGTGCAAGTCGAACGTTGCGGAGTTCTTGTTTAAGGCGAAATTTGATTTCGCGCGGGCTTCGCATGTGGTACGAAACTCATTGTCGCAAGCCAATGCTTTTAGCGGCTTAGGATCACGATAGCGGCGCTCCCGGCAGCAACGTTTACGGCGTATTCGCCTTTTTTTATCGGTGTTTTTTCAAGCGATTGTGGGTGCCACTCGCCCATCGCATTTACTTCGGCACCACCCAACTTCACTCCGTTTTTGGCCGTGAGCGAGGGCGCATTTAAGCGCATAGTAGTCGCATTGATGAATTGCTGGTCTGCGGAGACGTTGACCGTTGTACTGCGGGACACCTCTTTATTGATGATAGTGACGAAAAGCTGTTGATCGTCGCCGAGCACCGCATAAGCCGTAACATTTCTATCAGCCGCCTTGTAGTCTATGGCAATTCGCTCTCCGTAACTTGCTCGCGCGAATGCCAGCATGCCGTAATAGTCAGGTTGAGCGGAGTAGTTACTATGCTGGTCGTCCCCGATGGGTGAGTACGAGCTGATGAAACCTAATTGGTTGATGCCGGTCTCCAGATTCACGCCTGCTGCCCCATCCCAAGCGAGAGTGAAAAAATAATCCAGTGTCCACAAGGCCGAGCCGAAGGTATCGCTCACGCCGGGCTTTCCGCCGCCACAGAAGGAGTTCGTTTCACAGATACGAAACGGCACACCTGACGATGACGACGCCGCGCGAAATTTGGCTAACTCCGGCGCGAGTTTCGGGTCGGGATGCAGGAGCTTTTCTAATGTACTCGCCGGACCGGCGCACTCGCGATAGTAGTGATGGGTCAGCAGTTTCAAGTCGCTTCCTTCATCTGCTGCAAATCGAACTACCCAGTCCGTTGCGTCGGCCGCATCGGGACCGGCGAAAGGTGCATTGGGAAGCTTGGCGCGAATGGCGGATTTGTAGCGCCGATATTCGGCAAGGTAATTGTCGTACGAGTAGCCTTTGGGTCGGTGAGTTGCCTTTCCTCGCCCGAATAGATCGGGCTCATTCCCGATCTCGAAGGCAAGCAGGTTGCCTTCTACCGCACTGGCGATGGCCAGGGCTTCGTCCACTGCATTTTGCTCTGTACCGCTTCCAAGATTCAAGCCCCAGATAAGCTTCCAGCCGGTTGCGTGGAGAAAAGTTCCTAAATCACGAAAGTTGTCGGCGTTCACCACAGTTCCTTTCGGTACGGCAACAGACTTTCCGTTTGGTGAAAAAGCAGCATCATCGGAGGTGTTGCCGCCTACCCGGATCACTCCTTGCTTTGCCAATGTACGTACAAGTTGGACGTATTTACGATTGTTCGCGCTGAGCAGCCCAGGAGTGGCAACGGAAGAAATCTCATAACCAAGGCCCACAAAATTATCAGGAATGCGGCCGAGCTTTCGTTTCGTATCGATCTTGACGCGAACTATGTCGCTTTGATTCGAGGCCGTTTGTAAACCGCCAGATAAGCGCGCCGCCGATAATGCAGCGGCGACATTCGCCGATCTCACGAGGAAACTTCTACGATTCATAGCAACTCCGGTAACGGATATGATAGCGTCTCATCGGGTTGCGCTCCTCCTCACGGCCGGGGCAATTTAGCGTCGTGATACAAGGTAGTTCCATGAAGACGAATGCAGGCCAGGCCGCCAGTTCCGCAGCGGAACTCCAGAAACACAAAATGTTTTCGAATGAAAATGTTTTGGCATTAGTTCTTGTAACGGCATTGTTCTTCTTGTGGGGCATTCCGAACAATTTGAACGATGTGCTCATCCGTCAGTTTATGAAATCGTTCGCAATTACGCGGTTTCAAGCCGGTCTGGTGCAGTCTGCCTTTTACTTGGGTTATTTCATTTTGTCTCTGCCGGCAGCATTGCTGATGCGTAGGTATGGCTACAAAACCGGCTTAGTTGCCGGCCTTTTGTTGTACGCGACAGGAGCATTTTTATTTTGGCCGGCTGCGTTGGCGCAAAGCTACGGGTTCTTTCTGTTCGGTTTGTTCGTCATTGCCGGCGGGTTAGCTTTTTTGGAAACTGGGGCCAATCCGTTTATCGCCCAACTGGGAGACCCTGTCACATCTGAAAGGCGTTTGAACTTTGCGCAAGCCTTCAATCCCATCGGATCGATTGTCGGCGTGCTAATCGGAACTACTTTTATTTTTTCTGGGGTCGAGTTAAATGAAAACCAGGTGAGCGCTATGAAAGCCGCCGGGAACTACAATGTCTATCTACAGCACGAAACAATGCGCGTACTCACGCCGTACTTAGTGCTTGCGTGTGTTGTTGTCCTCTGGGCGGTTTTAATTATCAGAACTAAATTTCCGACTATCACCGAGGAAGCGGATGCATCCGGTCATGGCCGGGTCAGCACTTTGTTGAAGTATCCGCATTTTGTACAGGCCGTGCTGGCACAGTTTTTCTACGTAGGAGCCCAGGTCGGCACCTGGAGTTACTTTATCCAATATGTGCAGGATTACGTCCACGGCTCCGAAAAAGCCGCCGGGTATTTCTTAACGGGGACCTTAATCGCTTTCGGCGTTGGACGATTCTCCGCCACCTACTTCATGAGGTTTATACAGCCAAATTTGCTGATGGGCATCTACAGCCTAATAAACGTGGTGCTGGTAGCAACCGGTGTGTTGTTTCCCGGCTGGCTGGGATTATGGGCCATCTTTCTGACTAGCTTTTTTATGTCGCTGATGTATCCTACTATCTTTGCGCTGGGCTTAAAAGGGCTAGGTTCCAACACGAAGATAGGTGGCTCGCTGATCGTGATGGGGATTGTGGGCGGCGCTGTTTTCACTCCGTTGATGGGCTTGGTTTTCGAAGCTACCATGAGCATGGCGAAAGCGATGCTCATTCCTTTGGGCTGCTATGTATTCATCGCGTACTTTGCGTTTGTCGGTTCAAAGATGCGGCCTAAAGCTGAATTATGGAATTGAAGCTTTGCTGCATGCAGCCAAGAAACTCATCTGCGCTACTCGGCTGCTGTCGTCACGGCTTGGCCAAGATAGAGATCACTTGTAAGCTGGTCCAACATGAACGACGTAAGATCCTTTCTTGAGATCTTGTGTGCTTTTTCATCCGCCCTTGGCGAGAAGACCTTGATTTCAAATGGGACACGGCGCGGTGTCAGGAGGGTGTCGTGAAAATTCGATTACTTCATTGACGAGTTCCGATCTTTCATATCCACGATGAATTGCGCAACCTGGTCTCGCTCTTGGGAACTTTTGTTCTCCTGTGTGTGAAGGCGCTGAAAGATTTGAAACTCGCGGCTCGCGAGAGCTATTTCTCCGCTTTTGCGGTAGGCTTGCGCCAAGCGATAGTGCGTAGTGGTCAAATTCGGGTCGAGCCGCACAGCCGAGCGGAGTTGGTCGACGGCGCCGGCGTACTCGCCTTGATTCGCGTACAGAATTCCTAACTGCAGATGCGCGGCAGCAAAGGCTGGCTTAATTTCAACAGCTTTCTTCAGCAACGCCACGGCTTCGTCTCTTTCCTTCGCGGAACTGTTGTCACGATCCCGTAGGCTAATGGCGTAATAATAGAGCGCGTCCGGGTTGCGGGGCTGGAGCGAAGCAAAATGTTTCAGCCGCTCTCGAACCTCGTCTGTGTCGAAGCGCGTAGACATATCCGCATAGCTCCTTCCCAGAAACAGATAGGGCCACTTTTCCGAGGGCGACAGTTCGGTTGCCGCGCAGAGTTGTTTCATCGCTTGATCGTATTGCTGGCTGAAGTACAGCGCCATGCCCAAGCCGACACTCATCTTGAGCGACCGGGGATACAACTCGACACCGCGCTTCAGAATTCTGACTGCTGGAGCGTAGGTCTGGTGCGCAATCAGCTCTACTGCCCAATCGAAGACTCGCTCTTCGGTCGGATCGAGGTGCGCCGCCGTTTGATACTCGGAGGCGGCCTGGAGATAGTTCCCCGCGCCCTCCTCCACATCGGCCAGCAGTGAATGCAGTTCGGCAGTGTTCTGGACGTTGAGCGTGGACTGAATTTGCGCGCGAGCTTTTTTATAATCGTGTATGTCGTAATAGGCTAGGGCCAGATCGTATCCGGCTACGTAGTTATCGGGCCGGAGCGCTACTGCTTTTTTCATCCACGGAATGCCATCGGCGATTCTTCCGGAATGAAAGTACATTTCGCCGGTTCGGTAGTCCGATTCCCAATCGTGCGCGTTCGTACGGGAACCTTGATGCGTTTGATCCCTTTGCGGCGGGTTGGATTGAGCGTTAGGGATTCCTGAAAGAAGAAAAACGATAGCGAGGATGCCAAAGAATGACGAAATGCACATGTCGGGCAAACGGGACCGAATGCGGAAAAAGGGAGATGCGTCTGCGCCTCTCCCTCCGGTTAACCGGAAACAATCACCAATATAGCTTCAAGGCGAGCTGGATTTGGCGGTTGTCCCCTAATGAACGGTTGATTTGACCGAAGTTGGAATTCGTCCAATCGAGCGTGACGTAGTTATTGCCGAAATTCGGATGATTGAGCATATTGAAAGCTTCCGCCCGGAACTGCAAATAAACCTGCTCATGCACTGGAAAGTTCTTGAACAGGGAGAAATCCAGGTTATTAAAGCTAGGTCCATGGAACTGTTGCGCTTGTCCTCCAAGCGGTGAATAGTCGCTCTGCCCGACTGCGGTCGCCGGCCCGGGAGCGGCAAAGGCTTTGGGATTCAGGAACTGGCCGATGCCATGGGGGCCGGAGTTGATATAGAGCGATTGGCCTTTCACCACATTCGCGATGCACTGGAAGTTACTTGTTGTGGCGATGTTGCAAGGCACCGTGTCGGGGAATCCATTCTGAGTGGTAAGGATGCCGTTCACCGACCAGCCGCCCAGGAATGCATCGACCGCCGGGCGAGTGTCATGGCCATAGCGCAGTCCCCGACCGAAAGGAACCTGGTAGGTACCGCTGAGATGAAACACGTTCGGGGCATTGTCGTTGCACAACTGATAGTTATGTTTCATTCCCCAGCCCGGCAGATAGAGCCCGTTGCCTAAGCCGCTGGTGTTATTAGGCAAGTCCTCGCTGAGAATGGTCCGGTAATCCAGCATGCACGTCGAATAAGTATAGTTCGCCAGCGCGGAAACGCCGTTTGCAAAGCGCCTCTGGTAAGTCAATTGCAGACCGTGATAGTAAGCGTCGCCATTGGTTGCCGGGAAGTCGTTGTAGGTGGCGATATCGCGGAACGGCACATAGGGCCGGTAGTTTACCCGGGGCGGCACAATGACGCCCGGTTGATTCGACTGATTGAGATTCATCATGTGCAGGCTGTGGTTTCCTACATAACCGGCTTGCACCATGTCGTTATTGGTCAGAGCGTATTGCGCGGTGAAATTCCACTCCTGTGTGTAGCCGGTTTTCCAGGGAGTTGCAAATCCCTTCACGCCGATGCCTTGCGCATTAAAGCTTGGGCTAACCGGGTTGGGCGCTACCGCGAGGAGGCCTGTTTCCAGGTTGGAGATCGCTCCCGTGGGGAATGAGGAAGGCTGCTGCCTCGAAAGCGGGAGGGTGGCACTAGTCGAATCGTTCAGGAAAATACCGACCGACCAGGGATAGTTATTTGACATATCGACGCTTCCCAGGTTCTCGAAGCCAGCGTAGAAAATGCCGTACGACCCGCGCAGCACCCATTTGCTGGTGGGCTGATAGGCGAATCCAATGCGAGGCGCGAAGTTATTGTTCTGCACGGGAATCAACCCGTTTCGGTTCACATACTTAACTGCGATATTATCTTTCGCCAGCACGGATGTGAACGAGGGCGATAGAGGAGTATTCTGCGCGCGGCTGTTAATTGCATAAACGGCGCTACTCTGATTCACGCTTGGCTCAAAGTTAGCTTCATCACCGTATTGATTCCAGGGAAGACTGAAGTACTCCCAACGCAGCCCAAGGTTCAGCGTCAACTTGGAGCTCACCTTCCAGTCGTCCTGGAAGTACAATCCGTAGTAATGGCGCACGATGCGCGGAGATAAGTTGCTGGTGGCCGAGATTGATGCCGCGCCCCCGTCGTAATTGATACCGTTCGGCACCGTCGATGGAACAGGATTCAACAGCAGGCTTGCGATGCCGGCACCAAGGCCGCTGTTCCCGGGAAGGCCGGTGAAGCCCGGGGTGAAACTCATCTGCCCGAGAGCCGAGCGCGGATTGTCATAGGAATAGTGAATCCACTGGCCTTCGAAGCCTCCCTTGAAGGTATGCGCTCCGCGGACCTTTGTCAGGTTCTCTGTGAGTTGGCGCGTATCGCTGGTGCGCGTATTCGGTGCGGCGAAAGCTCCAGGTCCCACATGCGTAAGTCCTGAAATGTCGATCTCCGGTAGTCCGGCCAGCCCAAGGCCCGACGGCACGCCTTGAATGCCGAACTGTGCCGGATACGGGTTCTCGCCGTTAACCGCGGAGGCGGCAATAATCTTATCAGTGAGAAGACTGTAGCCGACGCGGACCTCGTTGATCAATGTAGGAGAGAACAGGTGCGTCTCACTGAGGGCAGCATTCACGGCACGGTCATTGAAATCTCCCTGCCCGAAACCGATATTGTTGATGGGCCCCGAGAAATCGCCGGGCGCGATCTGGTGTCGCTGGGCATAGTCTACGCGCGCAAACATCTGGTCTTTGTCGCTGAATATCTGGTCGACGCGTACATCGAACTGGTTGACGTTATTCGGCTGCGGAAGCAAATCCACCCGATTGCTGCTCAACCCGCCCTGGAAACCCGCGGTGTTGGGCAGGGGATAAGCATTCAGAAGCTTGACAGCATTCGGATCTAGTCGGCCAGCCGGGACCAGGTTCAAATTCGCGAGAGCGGCGGCATTGGTGAAGTTTGTGGCGCCCGCAAGGCTCTGACCGTTGAAGAACGGGTCCCGCACGTAGCAGGGACTACCCGCCGTGCAGCCTGTGTTAGCAGTGGAAAGCCCCGTTACCGGATCTGGCGTCCCATAGATCAGGCTGCGCGTCGTCGCCGGATCCAGCACGGTGCCGTTCCGGAACACACGCCCTAAGGCATCGGTTCGGGTGCCGGACTGGTTCAAGATCAGATCCTGCAAGTTCGTGAAGCCGCTATTCCGTTCCGCCACGGTTGACACGGTGGGATTGTGCAGGGATTTCTGCGCGATGCGCGTTCCCTGGTAATCGCCGAAGAAGAACGTTTTGTTTTTCTTGATCGGACCGCCGAAGGTGAATCCAAACTGATTCTGACGCAGTTCCGGTTTCGACGTGCCCGCACGGTTGGCATCCCAAGTGGCGGAATCGAGAGCGTCGTTGCGGAGATACTCCCAAGCGTCGCCGGAGAATTTGTTCGTACCGGACTTGGTGGTTGCCTGCAGCACGGCGGAACCCGCGCGGCCGAATTCCGCCGAAAAGTTGCTGGTTTGCACCGCAATTTCCTGAATGGCATCCGGCGGCGTAAGAACCACGAAAGCATTCCCGTTCAGGTAATCCATCGTGTCGTTGTTGTTGTCGATGCCGTCCAGCAGATAGCTATTGTGCGCGGGTGGCAAGCCGTTGGCGGTAAATTCACCCGTCCCCGTGGTGCGTCCGGACTGCATCTGCGTGACGCCCGCCGTCACTTGGGCAAGAAAGGTGTAATTACGGCCATTTAGCGGCAGGCTGTTTACCTGATGAGATGTAAGATCCTGCCCGACGTTCGATGTTTGGGTCTGGAGGAGCGGCAACTGCGACGTGATTTCCACCGTCTGGCTGACGGCCCCCGGGTTCAGTGTGAAATTCACTTGAGCCTGCCCGCTGACATTTACGGTGATGTGCGAATGGGCAACCTTCTGGAATCCCTCCTTCTCCACACTTACGGTGTAGTTCCCAATCTTTATGGGTCCAAAAGTATACAATCCATTCCCGGATGTGGAGGTTTGCAACGTAAGGCCGGTGTCCTCATTGGCCACCGTGGCCTTTGCATCCGGTATGACTGCGCCGGACGCATCGGTCACCGTGCCGTGAATATATCCCTGGTCTATCTGGGCATTCAGCCGCCTTGCCGGTAAGAGCAGGCCTGTAAAAAGAAGCAGAAGCGGCAAGCTTCTGAAGTGTTTTCGAATTAACATGGACCACCTATGGAACAGCGGCCATTCGCGCCGCCACTGAACCGTTTCCTTATTCTTGAAGTCGTTGCGGCATGTAAAGCCGGCTGGGAAGAATTATATACCGCTAATGCGGTATTGGGCAACCAATTTTGAGAATAGGTCTTCAGAATGTGGCAAATCAGCGATCAGCTTGGTAACTGGCACCTCGCGCCATTATTCTCATCGACCTCACCTTCCAGGTAAGCCCGCAGCAAGACACCTTTGGCGTGCAGCAAGTGGCTGGTCATCGCGTTCCGCGCCTCCTCTGCATCGCGCAGATGAATGGCCGAGTAAATGGCACGATGAAAGTTCAGTGCATCTTCGGGAGCCAGGCGAGTGGTAACTTTCATCGCCTCGGCAAACGCCGCATGAATTGCTTCGAACATGCGCATGCAGATCCGGTTCCGTGTTGCCCGGCAAATTGCGAGATGAAAATCTATGTCGGCCTGAGCAGGATTGTCCTCAAACGCCGCAAGCGCTTTTCTCATCGCCTCCAGATCCTCGCCGGACGCGCTCAGTGCCGCGCGCGCCGCAAGCTCCGGCTCGAGCATAAGGCGTGCTTCGAACAACTCCATAAGGGAGATGCCGTCCAGGAGTATAAGAAAGTGCAGCGGGGCCGATAAAATTCCGGCGGCATTGCTGTTTAAGTAGGTTCCATCCCCCACCCGCTGCAAAAGCACCCCCACGTTCTCCAGGATCTTCATCACGGGCCGCAGAGAAGACCGGCTAGTTCCGAACCGTTTGGCCAAATCTCGTTCCGGCGGAAGGCGATCGCCGGGTTTCAATCCGCCGTTACGCATGAGCTTCTGAAATTCGCCTAACAGGCGCGAGGCCGAGGTTTCAGATTTCGATCCAGAAGGCATGTCCGCTTTGAGCACTACCCCAGCATATAGATCCGCTGTTTGGTTGTCCAATATGCAGGTTTGGTTGTCTGCTTTACGATCAAGTGATACGCTTACTTCCTGTTCTCCTATATGAAAAGGTTCTTGGGATTGCCTTCTTCGACAAAACCGCCCGTTTGGGCGCTCTTGCTTGTGCCCATGCTAAGTACTGTACTGCGGCCGGCCGAATACCGCTCGTGGTCGGTCTATGGCGGGTCCAACGACATGATCCACTACACGCGCCTGAACGAAATCGGGCCGTCGAATGTCGGGCGGCTGCAAGTCGCCTGGCGCTACCAGACAAACGACTCCTTTGAAGGATCGGAGATGCAGTGCAATCCCATCGTGGAGCACGGTGTCCTGTTTGCCACGACACCGAAGCTGAGAGTGTTTGCGCTTGATGCCGCTTCCGGCAAACTGCTCTGGAGCTTCAACCCGAACCCGCGCACAGCCACTCTTCTCAAGTCGCGAAACCGCGGATTAAATTACTGGACTGACGGACCTAGCGAGCGCATTTTCTTCGCTCTTCGCCAGAAGTTGTTTTCTCTCGACGCAAGAACGGGAAAACTCGATCCGCATTTCGGCAAGAATGGCGTTATCGATTTGCGGGAAGGTCTCGGACGGAGTGTGGAGGACATCAACATCTCGCTCACGACGCCGGGTGTGATTTACAAGGACCGTTTAATTGTCGGCAGCATTACGAGCGAGGATCTGCCGGCCGCGCCCGGTGACATTCGAGCCTATAACGTGCGAACGGGCGCGCTCGAATGGTCGTTCCACACCATTCCGCACCCTGGCGAACCAGGCTATGAAACTTGGCCGAAAGATGCATGGAAATACAGCGGTGCCGCCAACGATTGGGCCGGTATGTCGCTCGACGAAAAGCGCGGCATGGTGTTTGTGCCCACAGGATCCGCCGCATTCGATTTCTATGGAGCAAATCGAGCCGGAAATGACCTGTATGCAAACTGCATTCTTGCGTTGAATGCGGAGACCGGCAAGCGCGTTTGGAGTTACCAGATTGTGCATCACGATCTTTGGGATCGCGACCTGCCGGCCCCTCCCACTCTCGTTACTCTGAATGTCCATGGCAAGCGGATCGATGCGGTCGCGCAAGTCACAAAATCCGGACATATCTTCGTATTTGAGCGCGAGACCGGAAAGCCCGTGTACCCGATTGCCGAAAAGCGCGTGCCCCAGACCGATGTGCCGGGCGAGCAAACCTCGCCGACGCAGCCGCTGCCTTTGCGGCCTCCTCCGTTCACCCGTCAGGCGATTACCGAGGACATGATCACCGACAGAACGCAAGCAGCCCACGACGCGGTACTCGCGCGGTTTCGCCAACTGCGCAGCAGAGGACAATTTGTTCCCCCAAGCATTCAAGGAACTGTGGTCTTCCCGGGTACCGACGGCGGAGCCGAGTGGGGCGGTCCGGCATTCGATCCCGAAACGGGCACGCTCTATGTAAACGCGAATGAAATGTCCTTCGTGATCCGCCTAGTGGAGCGCGTGAAGGCGAAGAGCGGCACCGGATCGCAGTTGTATCAGCAGAACTGTGCCGGATGCCACCGCCCGGACCGGCGGGGAACGCCCCCGGAATTTCCATCCCTGGTGAATATCGGCAGCCGTCTGTCGGAAGACCAGATTACGCTGATGATTCGCAAAGGCGGAGGGCGAATGCCGGCGTTTCCTCAATTGACGCCGCAAGCGATTTCGGCCATCACTGTTTTCCTCGCCAAGGGCGAGGAAAAGGAGGTTGTTTCGGCCATTCAAGCAAGCACTGCTCCGCAGATAAAATACGACATCGACGGGTATAACAAGCTGCTCGATCCAGATGGGTATCCCGGCATTAAACCGCCATGGGGAACGCTGACCGCGATTAACCTGAACGAAGGCAACATTGTATGGCAACATCCATTGGGCGAATATCCGGACCTCACTGCTAAAGGCCTGCGTGATACCGGAACGGAGAATTATGGCGGTCCGGTCGTAACCGCAAACGGACTCTTGATTATCGCGGCTACTATCCGCGATAACAAGATCCGCATTTTCGACAAGAAAACCGGAAGCGAGTTATGGGAGGCAGAGCTTCCGGCTGCTGGGTCCGCAACTCCTGCTGTTTACAGTGTTCATGGTCGCGAGTACATTGTGATCGCTTGCGGAGGCGGAAAATGGGGCGCGAAGTCAGGTGGAGAGTATCTTGCATTTGCGTTGCCGCATTAGGGAACGATTCGCGGCGATCTGGACTGAGCACGTGGCGCTTCTTCGAATCACGTCGAATTGGGAAACCGCTCCAAGACCAGCTTGCGGGTGTTCTCGGAAAGCCTTGCCAGTTCGTCCACACTGGAAGCATACGCCAAATAGTGTGCAAAGAGCATTGACAATTTAACGCTGTGCGAGGGGGGATACTGGAGCGGTGTCCGCCCGGAGAGTGTTGCAAATCGAGAGCAGGTGAAAAGGGTGAGGATAGAGGTATGGCCCGGCTCTTCCATGCTCCTCTATTCCGAGGCCACCAGTTTGCTGACGAGGTTATTACGGTAGCGGTGCGTTGTGATATTTGCGGCTTTCGCTTTCTTATCGTGATCTGGGAAACCGTGTGTGACGGCCACATATTTACGTTTCCGATCAATCTGCAGTCCCGAGACGTGCACGGCAGTGGTGATCGCAACGGCGGCGGAGTTCAGCTTTTCAGGCTGGCATTCGCTGGAAGTCATTGAAAGCACAAGGTGCGCCTATAGAGGCTCACCTCATTGAACTAAACGAACTAAAGCCGGAGTTCTCGTAAGTTATTGAAAAGAAATGGAGCGGAAGGGGGAGTCGAACCCCCGTATCAAGCTTGGGAAGCGGCATGGCCGGTGGCCACAATCGGGGATGAAAACGCGTGCAGAGAGGGTGTAGGTTGTGTGTGCCATGAGTGAACCAAGGCAGTCGTAATTCTGGTGCCGTATGGCCCGATTGGGAAGCTAGCTGAACGCCTGACTCTTTGAGTAGCGTGGCACAACGGATTGTCGCCTGTATAGATCAGGGCAGAGCACGGGAAGGAAAGTCATCGATTTTGCGGGCGTTCTTCGCTCACCGGCGAAGGAAATCATTGTGGAATCGATATACCGCCGCTGTGCGGGTTTGGATGTGCACAAGCGGAGCGTCAGTGCGTCTATTCGCATCAACGAGACAGAGGAAACGCAAAAGTTAACGGCCACGTTCCGAACATTCATCACGGATCTGGAACGTCTGTGCCAATGGCTTGAAGAGCACGGTGTAAGGCAAGTAGCACTGGAATCCACGGGCGGATTTTGGATCCCGGTATGGAACATTCTGGAGCGGAGTGAAGGAGGGTGTTTTGAATTTCGTGTAAGGGGCGTTCTCCGAGAGGATAGGAGAACGGATGAAAGAGAAGACGAAGTTGGAAGCGGCGTTGAATGAGCTGCTTTCCGGCAAGAGCACGGAAGAGATCGTCGGGCCGGAAGGTCTGCTGAAGCAACTGACCAGAGCAGTGCTGGAACGGGCCATGAGCGCCGAACTGACGCACCATTTGGGCTACGAAAAGGGAGAGGCCTCCGGACGGGGCAGCGGCAACAACCGCAACGGCCAAAGCCGGAAGAAGGTGCAGGGCGACTTCGGTGCGATAGAAGTGGCGAACGCCTCGGGATCGCAACGGGAGCTTTGAGCCGAAGATTTTGCCCAAGCACGAGCGGCGGTTTGCCGGCTTCGATCAAAAGATTCTGTCCATGTATTGCTGCGAAGCAGTGACGCTTTAGCGCCATGCACGTGGCATGAGCACGCGCGACATCCAGGGGCATTTGGAAGAGATTTATGCCGTCGAGGTCAGTCCGTCGTTGATCAGTGAAGTAACCGAAGCGGTCAGGGAGGAGGTGCGAGCGTGGCAAAGCAGGCCGCTCGATCCGCTCTATCCGATTGTTTATCTGGACGCGCTGATGGTAAAGATGCGGCAGGAGGGGCGGGTTGAGAATCGCGCGGTATTCGTGGCTCTCGGCGTGAACCTGGAAGGCCACAAAGAGGTGCTGGGGCTATGGACCAGCGCCACCGAAGGCGCCAAGCTCTGGCTGCAGATTTTGACCCCCAGGGCTGCTCGAAGGGAGTCTGCCGCTAAGGGCCGTATCGGTCTTGACGGAGTTACGCAACCGCGGCGTACAGGACATTCTGATTGCCTGCGTGGATGGGCTGAAGGGATTTCCCGACGCCATTCAGGCCGTATATCCCAGGGCACAAGTGCAATTATGCATCGTGCATCTGGTGCGCAATAGCTTGCACTTGGCGAACTGGAAAGAACGCAAGAGGCTGGCCTTGGACCTGAAGCAGATTTATCACGCCGTCACTGCCGAACAAGCCGAGCAGCGGCTGAGCGAGTTCGAAGCCCGCTGGGATGCCAAGTATTCTTCGATCGGTAAGATCTGGCGGCGGCATTGGACCGGTGTGATGGGGCTGTTTTCTTTCCCGGAAGAGATTCGAAAGGCGATTTACACCACCAACGTGGTGGAATCGTTGAACATGACCTTACGCAAGGTGATTAAGACTCGCGCTTCATTTCCGAACGAAAAGTCGACCTTGAAGCTGATCTATCTGGCCCTCCGGAACGTGTCCCAAAGATGGCGATCCGCCCCCACCTGGCGCACTTCGCTGAATCACTTCATGCTGCTCTGGGGGGACCGGATCGAAGCGGCCCAGGCGCGGCCTACGCGATAACAGGCCAAGCCTCCGCGCCTACGGCGCTCCGGCTCAGCCTGTTATCTTAAGGCAAAGCTAGGCCAGCGGCTTGGGCTGGCGGTTGTTGGTGGAGATTCGCCACTTACATAGAAATCAGGACACCACCATCTCAATGCCATATTCAAGATGGCGATGAGCGATGGCTGCGTTGACTTCAATCCCGCAGTCGCCCTGTTTGTCGGTGCATGTCTGCCTCGAGCCGATAAGCTGGTACTCACCCCAGAGCAAATCCGCGCCGCCCTGCAGCTGCTCGTGTTGCGCGAGCGGCTTATCTTTCCGTTTGGCGGCGTTTGAGGGCATGCGGCCAGGAGGAATTCTGACTCTCCAGCTTCGGCATCTTCAGGAGACGTCGATCAAGATCGAACAGCGGGTCTATAAAGGTAAGCTCGATACTCCGAAAGGAAGAAAGGGGAAGAACACTGCTCGAAAGATCGGGCTATCGCCTGGTACGGCGATGGAGTTGGCGATCTGGAAAACGATGCTGCTAGATCAAGGCCCGGATGGATACGTGTTCGCGTCTGAGCGGAACACGCCCTTGGACCGGGCAAACGTGTGGTGCCGCCTGCTTCAGCCAAAGCTCGCGACCGTCGGTCTGGAGTGGGCAACATTCCAGGTCCTTCGGAGGACGAACGCCTGTATCTCACGGAAATTAAAAATTGACGACAAGGTTCCCGCCGACCAACGCGGCCATGGTCTTGGCGTCAGCATGGATGTTTATTCTCGGAGCAACCTGGAGCAGATGTGCGAAGCGATCGCCAAACTGGAGTCCGAGGTGATCCAGTAGTGAAAACCGCGATTCAGGTGATGTCTGGAAAGAAAACGGAGTCACGAATGTTTTTCGGTCATTCCCAAGTTATTGATTCTATGGAGCGGGAGACCGGGTTCGAACCGGCGACGTCCAGCTTGGGAATAACGATGCGATTCGATTATCAACGACTTATGCGAACAAGGCGAATAATCCTGAACATAGAATCGCTTGGAGAATCAGCAACTTCCAAAAAAGCCGTTTCGAAAGTAGGAACCGTAGGAACGGAACACATTCATACTTTGAGTTCCCCTCATCTGGCCTGAAATCGCTTCGCGATCAGCCCGGTGGCAATGCCGCCGGTGAGATTGCGCGAGGTGAAATTGTCTCTTCTACACGAGAAGAAGTGTGCCCTGGGGAAACCGTCCCGAGGGTTTGGTTCGCTTGAGTGTGCCGGCGATCTGTTACGCCAGCAACATCCGGACCTGATTGTTTCGCGGCAGAAGCTCCGCAGAGCTGAGGGCGTCACCCTGATTCGCGAGAAACGCGACAACCGCAGCCAGAGCATCTGTTTTGCTTCCCGCCCGTTCGTCCTCTGCGGTCTGCCAGTCCGCCGCTTGTCGAAAGGACAACTGCTGTACGAACGTCGCAACGGCCGCTTTGCCCTGCAGGTGACCGGGCATCCCGACTTCGGTGTGCCATTTGGTCAAGACCGGATCGTGCCGATTTTCCTGGCCACCATGGCAGTCCGTCAACAGAGCCCGGTACTGCGCTTCAAGAGTGCGGCCCAGATGCTCGAGACATTCGGAATGCAGAAGGGCGGAAAGGAGTACCGCCGTCTCATTCAAGCATTCGAGCGGATCTTCGGGGCGACGATCTTCTTTGGCACCGATGAGCAACGACAACGAGCGCGTGTCATTAGCAAAGGTCGGTTCAACTTCCTGCGGGAAGCGAAACTCTGGTACACGCGTGACACCGAGACAACCGCGCTGGGAGAAGACTTCGAGAACGAAATCGTGCTCAGCGAAGAGTTCTACAGCGAGATCAACGCTCACCGGATTCCAACAGATCTCGATGCGGTCAAGCTGCTGGTGCATTCGCCGGCGGTGCTGGATCTGTTCATGTGGCTCAGTTATCGGTCGTTCACCGCGAAAGGTGAGGAGCGGATTCCGTTGTTTGGCCCAGAGGGGCTGTCCGCTCAATTGGGCTCAGTCGAGTACGCCAGGCCCAGAAAGTTCCGCGAGCAGCTCGAGCACTGGCTGCTGTGTGTCCGCCAGATTTGGCCGGAGTGCAAGGCACAGATCGCGAACGATGGAACCGCACTTGTCATCGCAACCGGAACCGCCATTCGAAATGGAGGCTCCCATGCTGCCTGACATCGGGCCTGACATTTCCGTCTACAGCCGCCGCCCCGGCCAACAGTCCCACTTCTGGGCACGTCTCAGGGCCAAGCTCGCAGTGCCAGTCCAGATCCGGATCGCGAGATGGATACTGGGCTGGCAGGTATCGAAGCGCCTACGACTAATCGTCGCGGAGCTGCTAAGAGATGAACATGGGACTTTGACCGACGGACTCAATTTGATCGAAGGTCTCGAAGCCCGTCTGGCATCAACGAACGATCTTCAGGCCCGAGAACAAGCGCTGAAGTACCTCTGCGAGGATTGACGAACAGCTCTCCAGTTCTAGATCCAAAAAGTGCGATGCAATTTGCGAAGAGAAGCAGTTCATGTCTAGACGCGCGCTTCGGTCTCAATATGCTGGTCTCTTTTCCGAAGGGTTGCTGTGGCAGGATTAGTAACCACGTGCCCACTACAGCGGGTTTATGAGATTTCCAAAAGCCCTACCCCGGTTTCTCCTGCAGCGGTAGAAACTTGTACCAGCCGAGGTCATCTTTGGTGAGGCTGAAACTGGATCACTCATTGGGCAGGGGAAGAATGCGCCCGCTCGCGCGTAGATTCCCGCAAATTGATCGATGCCTAGACCTGCCGCATGCCAGGCATCTTAAATCGCACTTAATGGGCTGGATTTGGTTAGGATTCCCTCAGCGTTCTTCAACCGGCTTTCATCATCACTACGGAAGCTCCAGGTGCCGCGCGGCCCATCGAGCTATAGATCAGACCGCTAACATACCCATTTGACCGGCTTACCTCGTCAGCTACCGAAACAATCACCAGATCAAGACTCGCCACCTCTGGGCGGAGCTAGAGATAACTACTGTATTGGGACTGCTGTATTTAAGGATTCAGTATGGAGCAGTAATAGAGGAACATGATTGCGAAGGCGTAAGTTGTACATGTAACCTGTCTGTCACCAATGTCCATTTCGGGCTACGGCCGCTTACGCGATCAGACAACAGAAGCATCGACCAGGAGACAATTATGAATTTTCAATTAAGTAGAACCATTTTATTTGGGGTCGCCTTCGCAGCGGCTGTAGTTTTGCCCCTGTCTGCCAAGCCACAAAATGCCGGCGTAACCGATAATTCCGGGGCGGCGGGAGTGCAATCCTCCCCAGGCGCCGTATTTGTCTTGACAAATAGGACGGGCAAAAACGAAGTAATTGCATTCGATCGTGCGCCTAACGGCATGCTGACCCAAACAGGACGTTACCCGACACGCGGGCACGGACTCGGGTCGGATTTCGATACGCAAGGGGGCTTAATCCTCAGCACCGATCACCGCTACCTGTACGCCTGCAATCCGGGAAGCGACAATTTGACGGTATTTGCGGTAAACGGAAGTTCTCTGACGTTTCTGCAGAAGATTGCAGCGGGTGACGAGCCGTTGAGTCTAACGATTTCCGGGAAACTGCTCTATGTTTTGGACGGCTCCGTGGCGGCCACTCAGATTACGGGGTTCACGATCGGAGACAATGGTCAATTATCGCCCCTGCCCAATTCTACTAAGGCGTTGAGTTCGCCCATCGCCGTTCCGGGTGAAGTTCTTTTCAGCCCGGATGGTAAGTTACTGGTTGTTACGCAGAAAGTACCGAGCACGATAGGCCCCACTCTCGATGCCTTTCAAATCGATGAGAACGGGTTACCAAGCGATCCAATTGTAAATCAGTCTTTTGGAATGCGCCCGTTCGCGGAAGCATTCCGTCAGGACGGCAAACTGTTTGTGATTGAGTCTGGTTTGCCGATCGTGAATAACGCCGCCGTTTCGTCTTACGACGTCTATGAAAGTAGCGGCACGCTTTCGCCGATCACTTCGGTGAAAAACAATCAAACGGACGGGTGCTGGATTGTCATCACGGGAAATCAGAAATATGCGTATACGACTAATTTTGCCAGTGGCACCATTTCCAGTTTCAAGCTGAAAACTGACGGGCAGGTCGATTTGATTAACGGAGCAGCGGCTTCCCAAGGACCAAAGAGCGAACCAATCGACTTAGGACTTAGCGCCGACAGCCATTATCTCTATAACCTACTCAGAGGTCCTGGAGGTATATCAGGCTTCCGTATCGAAGGGAATGGAAGTCTGACGCCGCTTGGCCTGTTCGGAGTCGGGGGCGGTTTACCTGCAGATTATGGGGCTTCCGGTCTGGCTGCGTACTAAGCAGTCGTGAGCATCCCTTAAATACGCACCGTGTAAACCTGGGCCGGTATCTTGATTTCGTCAGCCAACGAGGCGAATGAAATTGAGGGCCGGCTCATGAGATTGTCATTTACTCCGTTCCAACCAGATCAGCAGCCCCGTAGAAATCCGCAGGAATTTGACTGGAGTTTTCGGGGTTTGGCTCGGAGACGCGACTCAGGAAGCGCGTGTCGCGCTTAATTCGTTGCGAAGCTCGGTCTCCCAAAAAGATGATTTAGTTGAGGCATTCCAGCGCGTGACTGAAGATGCATGCGATAGCCCGGTTTGATGGGGTGAACTTATCTGTAGAAGGTACAGCCATCCAACTGCACCCCATTGTCCAAGGCGAAGTCTTTCGTATTGGGGATGAGGCCGTGAGGAATGCCTGCATGCACTCGGGAGGGAACCGAATCAAAGTGGAGTTGAGTTATTCGGAACACTTTACCCTTCGCGTGCGCGATAACGGGACAGGATTTAGTCCTATACTTGCGGCAGAAGGCAGAAAGGATCACTTCGGGCTTAGAGGATGAAAGAGCGGCGCCGGGCAGTATCCCGAATTTTGTGTAAGTCGCTATTCTCCAGTTTTGTTCCTTTCTTAGATCTTAAGAGTTGCTCTTCCTCATTCGTTAACGAGGAGCCGGAGCGCCGGAGGCGCGGAGGCTTTTCGTTAACGAATGACCCTCGCCGCGGCGGCCTCGATCCGGTCACCCCACAGCAGCAGGAAATGGTTCAGGGATGTGCGCCAGTTGGGAGCCGCGCGCCAGCGTTGCGCAATATTGCGTAGCGCCAGGTACAACAGCTTGTGTGCGGATTCCTCGCTCGGAAAGGACGCTCGGCTCTTGATCACTTTGCGCAATGTCATGTGCAGCGATTCGACCACGTTGGTGGTATAAATCGCCCGCCGGATCTCTTCCGGATAAGCAAACTGCGGGCTGATGCCGGCCCAATGCCGACGCCACAGCTTGCCGATGGCTGCGTACTTACTGTTCCAGCGTTCTTCGAAGCTGTCCAGTGCCGCCATTCCCGCTTCGGCCGTCGGCGCGCGGTAGATACCACGCAGATCCTCGGCCACTGCCTTGCGTTCTTTCCAGTTCACATACGCCAGGCTGTTGCGCACCATATGCACAATGCAAAGCTGCACCTCGGTGCGCGGGTATACCGTTGCGATCGCGTCCGGGAAGCCCTTCAAGCCGTCCACGCACGCAATCAGGATGTCCGCCACACCGCGATTACGGATCTCGGTTAGGATCTGCAACCACAGCTTGGCTCCTTCCGTGGCGCTGGTCCACAGTCCTAGCACTTCTTTCGAGCCCTCCCTGGTCACCCCGATCGCTACGAACACCGCCCGGTTCTCCACCCGGCCTTCATGCCGCATCTTCACCACCAGCGCATCCAGATACACGATCATGTAAAGCGGTTCCAGCGGACGGCTTTGTCAGGCTCTCACCTCCTCCATCACCTCTTCGGTGACCTGGCTGATCAACGTGGCGCTGATGTCGACGCCGTAAATCTCGCGCAGGTGCGCCTCTATGTCGCGCGTGCTCATGCCGCGCGCATACATCGAAACGATCTTGTCGTCGAAGCCCATCCAACGACGTTCGTGCTTGGGCAGAATCTGCGGCTCGAAGCTTCCGTTGCGGTCGCGCGGTACTGCGATCTCGACCGGGCCGAAGTCGCCCTGCACCCTCTTCCGGCTGTTGCCGTTGCGGTTGTTGCCGCTGCCGCGACCCTCTACCTGCCCTTTCTCGTAGCCGAGGTGATGCGTCAACTCAGCATTCATGGCCCGCTCCAGCAGCGCTTTCGTCAGCTGCTTCAGCAGCCCATTCGGGCCCACGATCTCTTCTGTCTTCTTGCCTTTCAGCAGCTCATCCAGAGCTGCCTCCAGTCCACTTCGTTCTTCTGTCATTCCGTTCTCCTATTCTCGGAGAACGCTTCTTACACAAAATGCTTTACACCCTCGCGCGCCGATCAAATAGGCGGTAAGCTGAGCCTATTCAGTTCAGTGGATAAAGGGACTGAGATCGAACTTTCTGTACCCGGCAGCATCGCTTTTCTGGGCCGGCGCAGAGGTTTGATCGAAGCGGTGCGTAGGCTTCGGGTAGTTGAGAGATATTTATTCTGCGCGGCTGCGTTAGACTGGCTCTTGCCGGCGCTATGTTTCTTCAGTTGCAATTGTTACTTTACGTCTTCCACCACAAAACTCTTACCTTTAAACTCGAATGTATCTCCGGAGCGTAACCCTTGCATTGCGGCAAAAAGCGGGGCGTCGATAGAGATGCCTAGCATTTCTGTTCCGTCGATGCAAAAAGTTTGAGTCGGCACTGATATTACAAAATAGCGACCATTAACTCTCACGAGCGCTCCCGGTTCTACAACGTCTCTGGATCGGAAATCAATCGCTTGTATTGCCTTCCTGTGGTTCTCGTGCAGATGGGACTGCTCTTCGAATCGTTGTGCTTCAATACCACTCTGTTCGTTTTGAGAGCGCTGTCCCTGATCGTCAGATTCGCTAAGATCCGTAAGCGCACCTTGCAGATGCGACTCGTACAAGAAAGCAGCCTCTTGAATTGACGCTGCCTCCATTGTCAAGAGCGCATCTCGCAACTTACTCTTGTTTATACTCGCCATTTCTCCTCTTCCTATGGGTTTGAAAGGACCACGGGATTGTGCCACCCGCCTGAGGGTCTGAGTCGCTGAGAAACTTCAGGAGGACCCCAAGTATTCGGTTCGTAACGGAACGCCCCTGTGTTTTCAGTTAGGACATTATCGACAATCCTCCACGCCTCTTCTACATGATCCTCACGAGCAAATACGGTGGCATCACCGGCCATCGCATCCGTCAGTACGCGCTCATATGAGTCCACATCTTCCGGCCGAGGATTACGCATGGCAAGCATCTCGGTGGGTTCGGTTCCGAAGTGCTCGGTCAACGATGGGACAGTCATGCCGAATGCCAGTGTCACATCCGGACTGATCCGAAAGCGAAGATGGTTCGGCTTTAGTGAGGCTGATGAAAAGATTGCAGGAGGACGTCGGAGTCGTACGAAGATTTCCGTACATGTTACGGGCAGGCATTTTCCAGTACGGATATAGAAGGGAACGCCTTGCCAGCGCCATGAGTCGATCTCAAGGCGCATTGCGGCAAAGGTTTCCGTTGTAGAACCTTGTTCTATCCCTCCCTGTGACAGATAGCCCCCGAATTGACCGCGGACAAGACTTGTCTCCTCCAACGGCATGATCGCCTTCAGAACCTTCGCCTTTTCGTCACGGATAGATTCACTGTCTGTCCGAACAGGCGGCTCCATCGCAAGATTCGTGAGCAGTTGAAAAAGATGATTCTGAACGACGTCACGAATAGCGCCGGTCCGATCGTAAAAGGCGCCTCGCCCCTGCACGCCGAAATCTTCGGCCATTGTAATCTGAACGTTGTCGATATAAATACGATTCCAGAGCGGCTCTAAGAAAGCATTGGCAAAGCGAGCATGTAACAGATCAAATACGGCTCGCTTACCGAGGTAATGATCGATACGGAATATCGACTCCTCAGCAAAAGTTCCGAGCAAAATATCGTTAAGCTTCCGCGCGGACGCCAGACTTGTTCCAAACGGCTTTTCGACTATTACCCGGGCTCCTTGCGCGCAGTCTGCTTTCCCTAATTGTTCGACAACCAGTTCAAACAGACCCGGGGGGATGGCGAGGTAATGTGCCGGCGTCCGGCAGGATCCAAGCGCCTGCCGGATAGCGCGAAAGGTTGCAGGGTCTTCATAATCGCCGTCTACATACCGTATAAGAGAGCATAGCTTCTGGAAGGCCGCGGGGTCGACTCCGCCATGTTGTTTCAGACTGTCGAGCACTCGTGCCCGGAATTGGTCAAGGCTCCATCCGGATTTAGCGACGCCGATCACCGGCACATTAAGAGTGCCCCGTTTCACCATTGCCTGGAGTGAGGGAAACACCTTCTTGTGAGCCAAATCGCCGGTTGCGCCAAAAAATACCAGGGCGTCAGAATGGAGAGTGTTCATGATCGGTTCTCTTAAGCGGACGGTGGCTCACTCGCCTTTTCCAGATGCCCGCCAAACTGATAACGCATAGCCGATAGAAGTCTGTCCTGATAATCGGAGTTGCCGCGCGAACTGAATCGCTCGTAAAGCGCCGTCGACAGAACGGGCACAGGCACCGCTTCGTCGATGGCAGCTTTGATCGTCCATCGGCCTTCGCCCGAATCCGACACGCGTCCGGTGAACTTTGAAAGGGAGGAGTCTTCCACAAGTGCGGACGCGGTCAAGTCGAGCAACCAGGAGGCGATAACGCTGCCGCGCCGCCATACCTCCGCAACATCGCGCAAATTAAAGTCGTATTGATAATGCTCTGGATGGCGCAGCGGTGTTGTCTCGGCGTCGACCACGGCTCTCTGCATCCCGACGTTGGCCGCGCGTAGAACACTGAGACCTTCGGCATAAGCCGCCATGACACCATATTCGATGCCGTTGTGGACCATCTTGACGAAGTGGCCTGCTCCGTTGGGGCCGCAGTGCAAATAACCCTGATCGGCCGTGTTGGTAAGTTTGTTGCGGCCCGGCGTAGGCGGAATCTCACCTTGTCCAGGCGCCAGTCGAGCAAAGATTGGATCGAGGCGTTGTACTACATCCGCTTCGCCGCCGATCATCAGGCAATAACCTCGCTCCAATCCCCAGACGCCGCCGCTGGTTCCGACATCAACATGGTGGACCTTTTTTGCAGCAAGTTCGTTCGCCCGGCGCAAATCGTCGATGTAATAGGAATTCCCACCATCAATGATGGTGTCACCGGCTTCAAGATAGGGCACGAGTCCAGCGATGGTTTCGTCTACCGTCGCGGCGGGAACCATTAGCCAGATCGCCCGTGGCTTCTCCAGTTTCTTCACGAGATCTTGAAGATCGGCGGCGCTTTCCGCGCCTTCGTGAATCAACTGCTGGATAGCCTTGACTGATCTATCGAATACTACACAGCGATGGTTTCCTTTGAGGAGCCTTCGCACCATGTTAGCTCCCATTCTTCCAAGACCGATCATTCCAAGTTGCACAAATCCCCCATTTACTTATCAGTAGACACTTGAACCGACGCTTCAGCGCTTGCTGCTATGCACACGAAGCATGGGATAGAACTGAACCCAGGTCATGTCAGTTTTGGCAACATTGGCGATGTGGCAGCCGGCGCATTGGGCAATCGAGGATTCGGCGGCGACTTTGTCGTACGGCAGCGGGTGATGCCCGAAAGTAAAGAAGCCCCAACCATTCGTCTTAGCGAAACGTTTACTATCCTTTACCGTTGCATCGATACCGTTGAATTCACCGTTGAAGAATCCACGACCGGAGGGTTCCGTCCGCGAGCCGTCCGGGAAAGTCGGATTCAGAACCCGCGTAAGTTCTTTAACAAAGACCGTGCCTTCAGGAAACACTCCTGTCTTTACATAGGCATCCAGGTTCCGCGCCTCTACGTAGACATGATGGAATTCGGGAAAGCTTGCCTGTCCTCCGTTCAGCCCATTCGGCGTTACTGGAGCTCCCACAAACACCCAGCGGCGATACCCTTGCGGTAGTTCCAGCTTTCCGTCGGAAGTGAATACGGCACTGGAATGCTGCGCCTGAGCGGAAACCGGTTGGCTGCGGACTAGAACCAGCGACGAACCCACCAATGCGAGGGAGCTAACTGCATATAACAAATACTTACTCATTGTGTAATTTCCTTTCAGTGCCTTGCCTGGGCACAAACTTTCTGGCAGTGGCCATTTCTATTTGGATTTAAGAACCGGATAGCCGCGTGTGTAAATCCAGTCTGTTGATTTCGCGGGGATATGACAGCCGAGGCAATCCTTCCTGTAATCGGTGGCCACTTGCTTATCGGGCGAGTCGGCCTTGAACAACGCCCAACCCCAACCATTTCCCCAAAGCGGGTTGCCGGGGTAGCGTCCTTTGTCGTCTTTAATCAGGACGAACCACACCTTGGTGCCCGAAGCCCAGTGCGCGTCCCCCGTCGTCATTTGGGCGTGCTCGGCTCCGAGTACTTCCTTGACTAATACCGTTCCATCCGGAAACTTGCCGGTCTTCCGATACGCAGCGGCAGTGCCCGGCGTCGCGTACGTCATGTGCATCTGATTGCCCTTGGGATCGAGCACCGTGTAGGCACCGAGCATCTGGTAGGTGTCTCGAACACCGCTGGGCTTACGAATGTTACCGGCCTTATCGACAAACTGGAAGCCCTTTGGCGTGTCTGGACTCTGCGACTCCGCTTTTTGATAGGCTCCAACTAAAACTGTCGCTAAAAGCGGCACAAGGAATAAATAACCGCGCATCCTCATTTCGCCTCCTTTTTTTGCGAACTGATGAAACAAACGGAACTCACGTTCCGATCCGACTTTAGGTGTTTGGATTGTTAAGCTGCAGGGCAGGAGGCTAAGCATGCCTTCCGCACCTCACCACCCCATTCTGTTGCACAATCCTTTGCGTGGCACCCTTGGATGGATCAGGCCGAAAGCTGCATTTTTCCTTAGGTAAGGGCCTTTTGGTCAGTTACTTGACATCGCCTTCTCGCACCGCGACATTCTCATACAGCCATGGCCAGCCCCTTCGCCTTGGACTCAATTACCTCGAGCAAATCGTTCCACGACTTGACAAATTGTTTGGCCCCTTCGTCCTGAAGTTGCGCGGATAGAGAACCGACATCGATGCCCGCGCTAAAAATCTCCTTAAAGACGCCTTCGCCACCACCACCGTCCGGAGAAGGACTCGCGCTGAACCCAGCTTCATTCGCAAGGGCATGTAGAGTGGCTTCGGGCATGGTGTTTACCGTGAAGGACGTGCCGAGACTCCTCACATACAGAAGGTCGGACACCTGGGGGTCTTTCGCTCCCGTACTGGCCCATAGCAGGCGTTGCGGCCGAACGCCAAAATTGTAGGCGCGATGCCAGCGCGGGGAACTAAGCATGGATTGGTAAGCCGCGTAAGTCCGCCCTGCGATCGCAAGTCCGAGCTTGTTGGCGAGACCGGCGGGAACCATGTCTTTTACAGCCACGTCCCAGCGACTGATAAACACCGATGCCACCGAAGCGACATTCGGATTAAGGCCAGCCGTGATGCGGCGCTGGACGCCACAAAGAAAGGCTTCCGCAGCCGCTAAGTATTGTTCGGGCGAGAAGAGCAGCGTGACATTTACCGGGACGCCCGCGAAAATAGACTCTTCGACGGCGGCCAGACCTTCGCGAGTACCAGGAATCTTAATGTAAACGTTGGGTCGGCCTGCGCGCGCATGCAAATCCTTCACCGCTTCCACTGTCCTTGTTGTGTCATGGGCAAGCAAAGGAGACACTTCTAGTGAGACCCAGCCGTCGACCCCAGCGGTTCGTTCATAAACCGGACGAAACATGTCGGCCGCTCTCGTAATATCCTCCAACGCAATCTCGAAAAAGAGATCCTCACTGGATCTGCAACGCGGTCGTTTTGCACGAATCGACTCGTCATAGGTGCTAGTGCTTTTGATCGCGTGGTCGAAGATACTGGGATTCGACGTGAGCCCTGTAACCGAGAGCTTGTCAATGTACTGCTGGAGTGTGCCCGTGACAATGAGGTCCCGGGTGATGTTATCGAGCCAAATGCTCTGGCCCGAATCGTGAAGTACTTGTGTAGCGTTGTTTTTCTGAAAGGTAGGCACACTTCCACCCTCACTCTCCGACGCGAAGTTCGCCACCGGGAATACACGAGTCAAAAGACTGTCGATTTCTACGGGCCTCAAACACGGTTGAACCCTGAAGAAATATACAGTGGCCGAGCCGTGCATTCTGGGAGTGCCAAACATGCAAGCGGAGCACAGAATGAAGACAACAGACTATGTACTCTCCCACAGCTATTGACAAGATCGATCCCAAAGAAGCAAGTGCCCGTATACGGGCAATCGGATTCGCGCTACTTCGTTATGGCCTTGTACTGGTAATAGCGTGGATTGCGGCGATGAAAGCGACCGAATACGAGGCAAAAGGCATTCAACCACTTATCGCGCACAGTCCGCTGCTCAGTTGGGGCTACCAAATCTGGACCGTGCGGCATTTCACCATGATTATCGGAGCTAGCGAGCTCATCATCGCGGGCCTAATTGCAATGCGTCATTGGTCCGCGAAAGCGTCCGCGCTCGGCAGCGCGGGGGCAGTGCTGATGTTCCTGACCACACTCTCGTTTTTGTTTTCGACTCCCGGATGGGAACCGAGCCTGGGGGGGTTCCCGGCACTCTCGGGAGATGTTGGAGAGTTTCTGATAAAGGACATCGTCTTGCTTGGCGCGGCGCTCTGGTCGCTGTCGGAGGCGCTGGGAGCCATCGACAGACCATCGTACCTCGCTTAGAAAAGTGAATTGAGACAGGAAGACTCTATGCAAATTCAGCTAACGAACCTTCAGTTAACGAGGGAAGCTTTGAAGATTGAAAATGACGAGGTGGCCCCGACCGGTCTTGGCGCGGAAGCAACTGCGGAAATTGGGACCGAGCTGCAGTTACTGCTAGCCGACGTTTTCGCACTTTATCTAAAGACCAAGAATTTTCATTGGCACGTGGGCGGCCCTCACTTTCGCGATTATCACTTGCTGCTTGATGAGCAAGGCGATCAGCTCTTTGCCATGACGGATGAAATTGCCGAGCGTGCGCGGAAGATAGGAGCGCGAACGATTCGCTCCATCGGCGACATAGCGCGGTCTCAACGCCTCACCGATAACGATGAACAGCAGGTTACTTCCAGGGCAATGATGCGGGAGTTGCTCGACGATAATCGCCGGCTGAATGAGTTTCTGCGGTCCACTCACGCCGTTTGCGACGAGCATGGGGACGCTGCAACCGCCAGCCTTCTTGAGAATTGGATGGACGAGACCGAGCGCCGCGCCTGGTTTCTGTCTGAAATTGTTCGCGGCGAATAGGAGATCTTGAATGCATTTCAAAGACAAAGTGGCCGTCGTTACAGGTGGTAGCTCAGGTATCGGCAAAGAGACGGCAAAGCGTTTACTCGCGCATGGCGCCCTCGTCATTATCGGAGGAAAAGATGAAGCGAAGCTTCGGTCGACAGCCGCGGAGCTTGGCGTCCCGGATCGAATCGGGGTCGTCGCGGGAGACATCGCGGATCCGGCAACTGGAATGGCTCTGGTGGAAAGCGCCGAGCGTCAATTTGGCGGCCTCGATATCCTGGTGAGCAATGCCGGCGTTTTCAAGCCAAAGCCCTTCCTCGATCTGACTGAAGAGGATTACGACTGGTTCTTGGACGTGATCCTAAAAGGGAAGTTTTTCGTTGCGCAAGCCGCGGCCAAAGCGATGAAAAAGCGCGGCGGTGGAGCCATTGTCCATACCGGTGCAATATGGGCACTGCAAGCGGTCGGGGCCACGCCCTCCAGCGCTTACTCGGCGGCAAACGCTGGAGTCCACGCGCTAGTGCATAACCTGGCGCTCGAGTTGGCGCAATATCGCATCAGAATCAATGCCGTGGCTCCCGCTGTTGTCGAGACTCCCATTTACTCAACCTTCCTCAGCAAGGATGAGGTGTCGAAAGTGTTGCCCGGTTTCAACGCATTCCATCCCCTAGGCCGAATTGGGCAGCCGGCGGACGTCGCCGAGGCGATTCTGTTCTTAGCTTCGGAACAGAGCGCCTGGATTACTGGAACGATACTGCCTGTGGATGGCGGTGTTATGGCGGGCCGCAACTAGGATTAAACTTATGACGCACGACTACAACAATAACCAAGACGCGATTTCCAACCTTTCTCCAGAGCAGCACCGCGTTACACAGCGTGGCGGGACGGAGCGGCCGTTTGACAACGTCTATTGGGACAATAAAGAACCTGGGATTTATGTGGACGTTGTCTCGGGCGAGCCGCTGTTTGCTTCCACTAACAAATTTGAGAGTGGTTCTGGCTGGCCGAGCTTCACCAAGCCGATCGAGCCTGAAAACGTGGTCGAGAATCACGATACAAGCCACGGAATGATTCGGACGGAGGCTCGTTCTGCTCATGGAGATAGCCATTTAGGCCACGTTTTCCCGGACGGCCCAGTCGAAGAGGGTGGCTTGCGCTATTGCATCAACTCCGCCTCTTTACGCTTCATTCCTCTCGATGAGCTCGAAAGCTATGGGTATGGCCAATACCGCAAACTATTCGAGACTGGAGAGAGAGAATAAGAGATATGTCGACATCAACGGAAAGAGCGATACTTGCCGGCGGCTGTTTCTGGGGCATGCAGGATCTACTGCGCCGGTACCCGGGAGTAATTTCGACCCGCGTGGGCTATACGGGTGGCGATGTGCCCAACGCGACGTACCGCAATCATGGCACTCATGCCGAAGCCATCGAGATCCTCTTTGACCCTCAACAACTCAGTTATCGAAAGATTCTCGAGTTCTTCTTTCAGATCCACGATCCAACTACTCGGAATCGCCAAGGCAACGACACTGGGGGGAGCTATCGGTCCGCGATCTTTTACACCACCGACGACCAGAAGCAGATCGCTAACGACACGATAGCCGATGTGAATGCGTCAGGCCTCTGGCCCGGCAAAGTGGTCACAGAGGTCGCAGCGGCCGGTCCGTTCTGGGAAGCTGAGCCGGAGCATCAGGACTATCTGGAACGTTATCCGCACGGCTATACCTGCCATTTTATTCGCCCTGACTGGAAACTTCCGAATCGCGCGGAAGTGCGGCGGGCCAGCTAAAGAGATTCCCAGTTCAGTCTAACCATCTCTGCGTGACTGGGCTGCCAACCGATTACGACGGTTGGTGCCCGCAAAAAATGCAGCGCGTGTGCTCATCATGGTAAAGTTTTGCGCACGCGCGCATCGATGCACGCATAAGCCTTTTGCGAACTTCGACCGCCAGAAGCATGCCGAAGATCGGCCCCACAAAATAAGCCCACATTCCTTGCCAAATCCAGCCTGGAAGAGCCGATGAAAAGGTACGCGCGGGGTTCATGCTCATACCTGAAAGCGGAGCTTCGAACGTAAGGAATAGCGCGACAAGGGAGCCGGTGAAAATCCCTGTATATTTGGCCAGCGCCGGCCGGTTCGTTACGACAAGGATGGTGGACATCAGCAGGAAGGACATCAGGAGTTCAGCGGCTAGTGCCCACCAGACACTCGCAGGTCCCGGCTGAGTGGCCACATACCTCACTGGCGGCAGGCGGAATAAATCACCGAATAGAACGGAGATGAGGGCTACCCCGCTGACTCCTCCCGTAAACTGAGCAATCGCATAGAAAAGCGCATCGGCCATTTTGATTTTGCCAAGCCGCCAGTACGTGAATGTAATCGCAGAATTGGCATGGGCACCCGACCGGCGGCCCCATGGCGAATACACCAGAGCGATTGAGGTCATTCCCATCGCCAATCCGTATGACAGCCGACGAACAAACAAGGACTTGATCCATCCATGAATAGGGGACGGAGAAACCGGAAGTAGAACGGCAAAGATCCCCGCCGACATCATATAAAGACCTAGCAACGCAGCTTCCATCAGGTATTCCGGCCAGTGTTCGCGCAGTGAATGGAATATCGTTTCGTACGCCGAAGTGTGATGTCGTAGTTTCATGTGCCCGGCTGGTCAGCCTTAACCGGAGGAGTAGCGGGCTTAGACTCCTGATCGATGTCCCGCTGAAGAAAATAATTCAGAGCTTTGCGTGACGTGAGCAAACTCCGGGCCGATGACAGAACGCATGCGATGGCGGTTGCGATGCGACGAGGTCGATTGGAGGGCTGAGGGTCATGGCCAAGCCATAACTTACGAGCTGCGACTATCGGCAGTTCGCCGCAGCGGCAATTGTTTGCGCGAGCTTCGCGGCTGCTTCCGCAGCTAAGGCTAATGCTTCGGATTCCTCAATGCCGAGAATATCGGCGGATGCTTCGGTCGTGTAGCTGAGCAGTATTTGCAGAACGAAGCAGATTCGTGCCAGCCGATCGAGTTGCATCACGGGCTGCAATCCAGGCTGAAGCAGGGCGCAAGTAAAAGAGCTGTCTTCCTCGGTGGAAAGCACCGGGGGGATTCCGACGCTCAGCTTCACAATAGCTTCCTCCCAGATCAGGAGATCTTCGGCTTCAGGCTGTCTCGAGACATCAAGCTCATCTATGCCGGCGATTAGCGCAGCCTCTGCCCCTTGTGGGTTCGCGGTTAACAGTAATGCGGTCTGGAATATTGCTTTGCTGTTTTTAGCAACAAAGCTCTTCCATTCCTTTTCGCGGCGGCTTTTCTCGAATTGCATATTCATTTGGGGCCTCGTCTTCTGGCTAGTCCCACTACCAGTCTTTCCCCATCCCTTCGGAGTGGCCACGTCCGATTCGCTAGTCTAAATACTGATGTTTTGCTCAGGTCCTAAGGCGGTTGAGCTTTCGAACCCTGCAAACTAGAGTCCGGCCCGCGACTGCCGGTGAAGCGAAAATGTTAGACGAGAGCGACGCGTTCAAACAAAGCAAAAAAACTTCTGAAGGGCGCGTAGAGAGCGAACTGATCAGCCGCATCTGCAGAGGCGAACGCGAGCTGTTTCAAACGCTCATTGAGCCGTATCAGCGCGTGGTGTTCTCCGTCGCCTATTCTGTGTTGAACAACGCGGCGGATGCAGAAGAGGTCGCGCAGGAGGCGTTTATCAATGTTTTTAGGAATCTGTCCGGCTTCCGCGCGGAAGCAAAGTTCAGCACGTGGTTGATTCAGATCACTCTGAACCAAGCGCGACGGCGCTTGCGCCGCAGAGATCCTACTTTGCAGCAATCCAAGGACGAATCTTTGCCAAACGAAGCCGACTATTACATTCCGAGAGATTTAGCTGATTGGCGCGAGATTCCCAGCGAAGCGCTGGCGCGTAAGGAGTTACGACAGGCGATGGAACGGACACTTTGCCAACTGCAACCGATCTATCGACAAGTGCTAGTGCTCCGCGATCTGCAACATTTAAGCACTCTGGAAACATCTGAGCTATTGGGAATTTCAGTAGATTTAGTTAAGACACGATTGCGGAGGGCTCGATTACAGATGCGGGAAGCCTTGGCCCCGGGCTATGATGGAAGCTGGACCGCCGAGTCACAAGAGTATAGGAGCGTTAGGCCTTGGTAATGCCGTTGACACCATTAAGCTCTATGGCAAATCCGTTCGTTGTCGAAATCAGTTGTGCTGAGGTTTGGCAAGAGATCTCAAACTACGTGGATGGGGATGTCGAGCCGGAACTGAAATCTCGTATGGAAGCCCATTTGCAGAAATGTAAACATTGTGCGGCGGTTCTGGAGGGCACCAGAAATACGGTGCAACTGTTGGCCGACGGTGAGTGGTTTCCGCTTCCCCCAAATTTCAGTGAACGCCTCCTTCGCCGCCTCTCATCCGAGTTCTGCGAGGGCAGCCAATAATACCTGTCGAACCGTTTCGTCAATTTCGATTACTTGTCTGCTTGCTCCACGAGTTTCGGTTCTTGATCGACATTGTCGATCAGAAGAGTGAGGCGCCACCCCAAATCTCCTTCTCGTTTCCAGACTTCGACGTAACGCTTTCGGGTGGTTACGGGGGGTCTTCCCATCTTTGCGCGTTGTGTGACAAGATACCACCCATGTTCCACTGCGATGTCGCCGGAAATATTGATATCGATGATCGTTGGAATCAACTCGACATCCTGCTCACAAAACAGCTTTGTTAAATGATTCCGGAGCGCGGTTTTTGCGTCAACGTTAAAGAAGGAAGCCTGTCCTTCGCGCATATCGGTAAACGAATCGGAATAGAGGGCTAAAATCCCGTCCACGTCGGCTTTACTGTAGGCTTCCCGCAGGTGTGTTTTCGCCATGTTGATGGCATATCGATCATCCAAGCCTTCTCCCCCTCGCTGTACCTAGTTTCTAACCGCATTGCTGACAAGCGGCTATCTACCAAAATTTTAGCTCTAAAAAAAGTTTTGCAGTACTCGTCACCTTTGCGGTCTTGATGGACTCGTAGTGGGTGAACGAAAGATGCTGCCGGGCTAAGATTTCGGCAAGAAATAAAACCGGCAGACGGCTGAAGCGGGAGGAGTGCGCGATGGCTCCGGAAACGAAATCCGAGAATATGCTTTGTCTTAGAACAGAAGAAACCAATGAGAGGAGACCGGTAAGAGGAGTTGCCATGGCCGTGTTCAAAGGAATCCGCATTCTGGTTGTTGAAGACCATCCTGTTTTTCGCGAAGGGTTGAACATGATCATCTCTTCGCAAACAGATATGGCGGTAGTGGCGCAGGCCACAACCGGCACCCAGGCGATTACAGAATTTCGAGCCCATCGGCCCGATATAACACTCATGGATCAGCGACTTCCCGGTTCCACGGGTACGGATGCGCTGGTTACCATCCGCGGCGAGTTCCCTTCCGCTCGCATCATTATGCTAACGACCTCCGATGGAGATTTAATCATCCGGCGTGCGCTTTGTGCAGGTGCTTCGTCCTATGTGCTGAAGAACACGCCGAAAAACGAGTTGTTGAAAATCATTCGCTCAGTGCACGGCGGTCAGAAATACATCCCGGCGGATGTGGCAGGCAGGCTGACAGAATACCTGGATGGAGACGAACTCACCCCTCGTGAGTTGGAAGTTCTCGAGTTGATCCGCGATGGATATCGGAACAAGCAAATTGCGTATCGGCTATCCATAGCTGAGACAACCGTCAATTTCCATATCAAAAACCTGGTGGATAAGCTCCGGGCTAATGATCGAACACATGCTGTGGCAATCGCCATTCGCAGAGGTCTGTTGGATGCTTGATCCATGTATTCGGTGGATCCAGCCGTTGGCTTCTTGGGTGGGCGCGGCACGGGTGTCACACCCGCCTGCTCGGGTTTTGTGTAAGGTTCGCCGAAGTATGAGAATTCAGCCCGCGTGCGCTTCCTGTCCGGCATCACACCGTCAGCCAGGCCCCTTCATCTGTCAGGGCACGCCCATTGGAACCGGCTTGATCGAAGGCCGCCTTTGTGCCCAAACTATACGGCAGAAAGACGCGGCACAGGCTAGCTAAGACTTGCTTCCGATACTCGAAGGGGTTTTGGACAGAGCCGGCACCAGTGGCCAACTTCTCCGCGAAATCTCCGATCTGTTCTGAAAATCGGCGTTATTGTCAGATGGAACGGAAGCGTTGAATCTCTCTTTAACTTCCTGGATACTCGGATCGTTCAGAAAGAGATGAGTGATCAAAGGAAGACCGCATCGTGAGACCTGCATCTCGGGCGCATGCCCAAACGGCAGGACAACGTTCTCCCTTCGGCATCCGACCTAAGTTCTACCAGGTCGATAGATCGTGTGTAACGTTCGAAGCGTTTACGGGTGATACGCAACATGCCGAGCCGTGAGCAGAGCTGGTGACCCGAGATTGGTCACGGGCGCGTCCCCGTCGGTTGGGAGCAAGTCCCCTCCTACCCTCGCATAGCAGCTATAGACCAGGGAGATTAGCTAAACTGCGAAACGAGGTGACTGTCAGGCGACGACCTCCGGCCGTTGAATGATCTGGAGCACCATACCTTCGCATCGCGCTGGACGTCTGCCCCCAAAACCAGGGCTTTTCCCGGATAAGCTTTAACGATTCAATGACTTAGAGCTTTATGGTAGGAACTGTAGGAACGGGCAACTACGGCTAAACTATTGAAAGCATGGAGCGGGAGACGGGGATCGAACCCGCGACGTCCAGCTTGGGAAGCTGGCATTCTACCGCTGAATTACTCCCGCTCAGCGTTCGACAATCAACCCGGATTTTAAGATACCACATCTTTCTTGTTCTCACCCGCCCCTCAAAAAACATTCAGGCGATCACATTCCAACAAATTCGCCGTCACTAAAACGACAACAATGTACTTACTCGAAAACGGAGTTTTCATCGCTATCGTCGCTCACTTCCTGATTGGTGCCTCGCTGGTTTGGGACAAAATCCTCCTCGGGGAAACCGAACAGCAGAGCGTGATCAACTACGTGTTTTGGCTCGGTGCTATCAGCGTATTCGGCTGTATCGTAGGCGCGTTTGGAATGAAAATGCCCAGTGTCAGCTTGCTACTCATCTCCCTGGCTGCCGGCGTTCTGGACTTGGTTGCTACTTACTTCTATTATTTGGCTCTGAAGTCCGGCGAGGCCTCACAAACGCTCGCTATCATGGGTGGCTTTGCTCCATTAGCGACAGCTCTCATCGGTATACCGCTCCTGCATGACCATCTTCATGGAATCGTTATCTGGGGCTTTGCTCTCATGGTGGGCGGAGGATTTTTTATGTTTTTCTCGGAGCAGATCGACGTTCGAAAATTGCTGCCCTTGGTCCTACTCTCCTCCGGACTTTTCGGATTGAGTAACGTGCTGCAGAAAATCTCATTTCAGGGGCTTGGTTTCACCACGGGTTTCGTCTTCTTTTCGATAGGCATTTTCATCTGTTCCCTCACATTTCTAACGCGAAAAAAATGGCGTAGCGAAATATTCACTAGCTCGAAGGACACCCAGCCTCGAAGCAAAATCGGCTACTTCATCAACCGCTTCGTTTCCGGAGTGGGGGCATTTCTTGTTGCCTTCGCTATCAGCCACGCCCATCCCGCGTTAGTCTCCGCCATCTCCGGCGTGCGGTACGCCACTATTTTTTTAGGCGTATTTCTACTCAGTAAATTTAGGCCGACATTATTAAAGGAAGAATTCACCGGTTGGACTCTCACGGCTAAGTCGGTGGCCACTAGCTTGGTTATTGTGGGTCTGGCGATTACGGGAATATGGGGAGGTGCAACTACCTCCAAAACCCAATGAGAGATCCGCAATTCTGCGGTAGTTGGAAAAAGGTAAGCAGAATCTTTGAATACTGGGGTTTTACCTAGTATTAAAAAAATTTTATTGAGACGACCATAAAGCGTAAAGCATTTTTTAAAAACTTTTATGGAAAGTACTGCTGTTTATAGGCCAAAAATTTTACTTGCTGACGACCATCGGCTAATGCTCGATTCGTTCTCTGTTCTTTTTGCTAATCAGTTCGAGGTGCATGTCGTCGACAACTTGGAGGACTTCCAGCATTCCGTCAACAGGCTTTCTCCCGATCTGGCAATCTTAGATATTCGTATGCCCGACGGAGATAGCTTTGAAGTAGCGCGTCGAGTGCTGCAGTCGCATCCCACTCTTCGGCTCATGTTTCTCTCCATGCACTCTGAAACGAAGTTTGTCAAAAGAGCGGCCGAGATCGGCGCTTGCGGGTATCTCCCGAAGTGCTCTTCCGCCCAAGAGTTGCTATTTGCCGTGCAGACCATCCTGAACGGCGGTAAATATCTAAAGGTGCCGGAGAGTGAGTCCGACGCTCAAGCGGGAAATCAGATCGGGCTCACCCAGCGTCAAACCGAAGTACTTCGTTTGATTTCCCAGGGCAGTTCAGCTAAAGACATCGCTAATAGCTTGAACATTTCTGTACGAACCGCCGAATTCCACCGCGCGGCAATCATGGAACGGTTGAATATGCACTCGACCGCGTTGATGACCCGTTATGCAGTCGAACAAGGCCTTTCGTAGTCAGCGCTCTTCGCTTTGGACTAGCTATAAGTGGAAAGTTGCTGGATTTTCGTTATTCTTCTAACCCTGTGCCGCTAATCTCGAATCGATTTAGTCCTGAACACTTTCCTTTATACTCAAGCAGCATAATAGTAGTGGTTCGATTTAGCCAGCCGAAGCTCAAACCGGTGTCGAAATAGGATCGTTATTGTTACGGGCAGGGAGAAATCCGATGGATGAACAGCAACCGGTTGGCGTTTTGACGTTTCAGGACTACAAGGCAAATGTCTACAGCACGAGTATTCCAGGGGAGTTCCGCGTAGCTTACATAGATGCTTCCGGTACGACCTTGGAGGAAGCTCCCCTGACCGGGATCAGCACGTATCGACAGCGCGAGGCAGAAATCGTAGATCGCTTGCAACAGCTTCATAATGGATCGACTCCATCAGCTACTCCCGATTTGGGCGATGCAGGGGAATATTGATCGGCTTAGCCGTTTATCGGGAGGCGGCGTAAACCTTAATTAAGTCAATATATTTGGCGCCTAAAACCAGGCACATACTTCGCTTCAGCTCATGTCGAGTATTTTGGACGAAACTGAAACAGCAGTATGCGGGTCTTTAGCTCTAGCGAAAAATACATTGAATGCCGCAACGAATTGAAGACTATGCCTTAATTGGAAACTGCGAGACGACGGCTCTGGTTGGGAAGAATGGTTCCATCGATTGGCTCGGTTTTCCGCGTTACGATTCTGCGGCCTGTTGTGCCGCGCTCTTGGGCTCGGAAGAGAATGGACGCTGGCTTATTTCGCCCGCCTCTAATAAGTACAATGTGACCCGCCGGTATCGCCCCGGAACTCTCGTTTTAGAAACGGAGTTTTCGACGCGCAGCGGGTCCGTTGTTGTAGTCGATTGCATGGATCGCCGGCCCGGCGAAGGTGACGTTCTCCGCTTAGTGCAAGGTGTTCGCGGAAAAGTCTCCATGCAAATGGAGTTGGCTTTGCGGTTCGATTACGGCTCCGTTGTGCCTTATATTTCCTTCCAATCGGATGGATGTTGGCGGTTAACAGCGGGCAGTAACCAAACGGTTTTATCTACTCCTGTCGAGCTGTCTTCAAAAGATGGCAAGCTCACCGCAAAATTCACCATTTCTGAAGGGGAGCAGATGCCTTTCGCGCTCACTTGGGCTTCCTCCATCGCCGCTCCACCCAAACCGCCTTCCGTCGAAACGGCTATCGCCAATATTACTGACGCTTGGAAGAAGTGGGCTAGGCGTTTCGATACCACCATGCCCTGGTCCGAAGCAATTCTTCGTTCCCTAATCACTGTGAAGGCGCTGACGCATTGCGAATGGGGCGGCATTGTTGCTGCTGCTACCACCTCGCTGCCGGAGCGAATCGGCGGACCATGTAACTGGGATTACCGGTTCTGTTGGTTGCGCGACGCCACCTTTACTCTGTTTGCCTACTCCGACTTCGGATTTCACGAGGAGGCGAAAGCTTGGCACCGTTGGCTGATGCGTGTGTTAGCGCAAAGTCCCGACAAGATGGAGATCCTTTACGAAATCTCCGGAGATCGCCGTTTGGATGGATATAAAATCCCTTGGCTCAACGGCTATGAAAAATCTAAGCCGGTACATGTCGGCAACGCCGCAGCGACGCAATTGCAAGTGGGAGTGTTCGGGGAAGTTGTCGATATGCTCTACCACTCTTGCAAGAATGGGATCGCGAAGGTAGAGGACGTTTGGGGTGTTGAGAAAAAGCTGCTCGACCATTTGTCGACTATCTGGAATAAGCCAGGCGAGGGCATTTGGGAGATGCGCTCGAAGCCGCGTCACTTTACGCACTCCAAAGTAATGGCCTGGGTGGCTTACGATCGCGCTATAAAAACAGTGGAAGAGTTTGGAGTGGACGGGCCCGTGGAAAAATGGAGGAAGCTACGAACGAAGATTCACAACAAAGTGCTACGTTCCGGCTTCAGCCGCTGGTCGAATGCGTTTGTTCAATCGTTCGGTAGTCATCGTCTGGACGCCAGCGTCCTTCTAATTCCCACCGTCGGCTTTCTTCCCGCCGATGATCGCCGCATGCTGGGCACTGTGAAAGCAGTCGAAAAGCATCTGATGCACGATGGACTCGTCTATCGCTACAAACCGACCGGCGAGCTGAACCTGTGCGGCGGCGCTGAAGGAGCGTTTCTCGCCTGCAACTTCTGGCTGGTCGATAATTACGCTCTTCAAAACCGCCTACCGGAAGCACGCGCGTTGTTCGAGAAAATTCTTGCGCTGCGCAATGATGTCGGACTTCTCTCGGAAGAATACGATCCGAAATCGAAAAGATTAGTGGGCAACTTCCCCCAGGTGTTTTCTCACGTGTCGTTGATTAACACGGCGCATCGTCTCTCGGGAAGAATGCGCTCTTCCGGGCGCGCGCGCTTATGACGTACGCTGTTAAATCCGAACTGTCGACGAATGGATCAGGTCCGTCAACCGCTTATGCCACGCGACATCTCTCCACATCCCGATAAACTGTGGTCCGCAGAAATTACTGGTGGCAATCACAGCCCATCGTCCCGTTCCGGCAGCTGCCCGAACTCCCGTTTCGCAGAGCTCTTTCATCCAGTCCCACTCTAATAACGGCCAGTCTTTGTAATCCACCAAAGCCCAACATTCGGTTGTGATCAAAAGCCGCTGGGAAGCGCGAGACCAATCGGCCGCCAACTGAATCCTGTCGCGCAGCTTTGATTTCCAGTACTCCGGTTTCGATAAGTAAAGTGGTTTCGCTCGATCGACAATATGCTCATAGCCCTTCAAGTCGAAACGTTCGTAGTTGTAGTCGATCTCCTTGTTGAACGCCGATGCCTGCGCCATCCAGATGTGCAGCTCCAGGAAATCGAGCATGGAAACGTCCTGCTGTTTCCATGTGTCGAACTCGCTGGTGAAGGAAAATGTATAGTCTATATCCGGATAGCTTTTCCGGACTACCGCAATCGCATCACGCATCCAAGCAGTGCCTTCAGAGCTTACTCTCGTCATGTTCTTGGGAAGAAACGGCGCCCAGATATCGAGCGGAAACTCATTGCAAAGATCCACATAGAGTAAGTGCTTCGTCAATCCATCGCTCGCAATACTGTCGAGCGTCGTTTTCCATATGCGCCCATGATCCTCAGGCGTATGGATTTTCATTCTGGTGTTGTCGGTATCCTGCCGGAACCAAGTCGACAAACCAACGCGCAATCCACGCTCACCGCACTTCCTGATGAACTGATTCAACGCTGGCTGCACGCGAACTCGATTTTTGGCCGGGCTGCCCCAATCTTGAACGCTCCAGACAGGGATTAACTCCCACGTTTTCTCCGGAGCCGCGGCAATCAAATGCGGATAAGGATCGATACGCACAGCGTCATAACCTCGGCCGGCAAGATCGTCCAGGGCGCGGTCCCAATCCTCGTACCCCGCGCCGGGCCAGCGCCTTTCCAACCACGAAAAATCCCACATCGTAATAGCCAGCGGATGTGGAAGGTCACGTAAACGCTTTTGTGGCGTAGCTGCTTTCGCAAAAGCAGTAATACCGACACCTGCCGCGGTGCCGGTCAGAAACTTTCGTCGGTCTAGCACGGTATGCTCACTCTTGTTGTTCATGAAGATCACCAGACTAGAGACTATCCGAATCCAAGAGTTTCCCCAACTGCTCTGGCTTCAAGTTCACACCGACGAAGGGCTAATCGGACTCGGTGAGACGTTCTTTGACGCCGGCACTGTGGAAACTTTTGTCCATGACTCTATCTCACCGCGCCTCATAGGCCGCGATCCGATGGCGATTGACGCGCTGTCCCGCGATCTAGTGAATTATCTTGGGTTCCGCTCCACCGGCGTGGAAACCCGAGCCGCCTCAGCCGTCGATATTGCTCTATGGGATCTGTTCGGCAAGTCGGTCGGCAAGCCCATCGTGCAAATGCTCGGCGGTTGGACGCGCGATCGTATTCGCACCTACAATACTTGCGCCGGCTCCCAATATATGCGCAAGGCTGAAACGCAATCTGTTGGGAACTGGGGCGTCGCCAATCGGGCAAACGGCAACGCTGTCTCAGGCTGGGACGACTTGAACGATTTCTTAACCCGCGCCGACGAACTCGCCGAATCGCTGCTTGCGGAAGGAATCACGGCCATGAAAATTTGGCCTTTCGACGTTGCCGCTGAAAAAACTCATGGCCAATATATCTCTCATGAGGATCTGAAGACGGCTCTTCTACCCTTCGAAAAGATCAGAAAGTGCGTGGGAGACAAAATCGACATCATGGTTGAGTTTCACTCTCTTTGGCAGTTGATACCCGCCATCACCATCGCTAAGGCGCTTGCGCCGTTCAATACGTTCTGGCATGAGGACCCGATCAGGATGGATAGCCTGGCCAGCCTGAAGCGGTATGCGGAGATCTCTCCCGCACCCATTTGCGCCTCGGAAACACTCAGCAGTCGCTGGGCCTTTCGCGACCTGCTTCAAACCGACGCCGCCGGTGTAGTGATGTTCGACCTCGCCTGGTGTGGCGGTCTATCCGAAGCTCGCAAGATTGCAGCCATGGCCGAAGCTTGGCATCTCCCCGTCGCTCCGCACGACTGCACGGGACCGGTCGTATTTGCCGCCTCCACTCACCTTTCGCTGAACGCACCGAATGCCTTGGTCCAGGAGTCCGTTCGCGCCTTTTATAAAGGCTGGTTCCCCCAAGTAGTAACGTCCACTCCAAAGGTGCAAGACGGATTCGTCACCGTGCCGGAAGGTGCCGGCCTCGGTTGTGAACTGAGGCCTGACATCGACAACCGTTTTTCCGTCACTAGGCGAATCTCCATCGCGTGATACCGTCTTTACACGAGGGCGATGTTTGATTACATTCTTCAGAACGCGAATTCGATGGTTACTCATCTTCTGGATCTTCGTAATCAGCGCCGTTGCCTATCTGGATCGTGTCAACATATCGATCGCGGGCCGGTTTATCGCGAATGAATTCCATATGTCGAATGTCCAGCTTGGATGGGTATTCAGCGCATTCGTACTTGGCTACGCTATTTCGCAAGCGCCTGCCGGACGAGTTGCCGATCGCTTCGGTCCACGCGGTGTGCTGACTGCGGGTGTCCTCTGGTGGGCTGTTTTTACTGTCGCCATCACGGCACTGTTTCCACGGCTAAGTGGCTTCTTATTTCTGTTGATCGGCTTTCGCTTCCTGTTAGGCGTCGGCGAAGCAGTCATGTATCCCGCCTCCAACTGTATTGTGGCTTCATGGATACCCTCCGGCGAGCGAGGCGTTGCCAATGGAATTATCTTCGCCGGCGTAGGAGTGGGTGCTGGTGTCGCCTCTCCCTTGATTGCCTATATCCTTTCCCAATATGGTTGGCGCGCTGCTTTTTGGTGTAGCGCCGGGTTGGGATTAGCGGCAGGCCTCATATGGTATTTCTTGGCGCGCAACCATCCAAAGCAACATCCCTGGGTCACGCCATCCGAACAGCATTATATTGAAGCGGGCCTTCCATCCAACGCAACGCCGGTGGCCCTGAACCGCCGGCTCTCTTGGCGTGAAATCCTCACCAACCGGAATCTGCTGGCGGTCACCTTTAGCTACTTCTGCTACGGTTACGCCGCTTATATTTTCTTCAGTTGGTTTTTTATTTATCTGAATGACGTCCGCGGCTTAAACCTGCGCCAAAGTTCCTACTATACCACTCTCCCGTTCCTTGCCATGGCCATAGGATCGCCCCTTGGCGGATGGATCAGCGATCGGCTCACCCGTAAGTGGGGCAAACGTATCGGGCGTTGTGGCGTTGCCGCCGGAGGTATATTTCTATCGGCGATTTTTATCGCCGCCGGTACGCAGGTACAAAGTGCCCAGCTTGCCACCCTCGTTCTTGCCGGGGGCGCAGGCGCGCTCTATTTGTCGCAAAGCTCTTTCTGGTCTACCAGCGCCGATATCGGAGGCGAATCGGCCGGTTCCGTCTCCGGCTTGATGAATATGGGCGGACAGTTCGGAGGCGCATTAACTGCTTCGCTGACGCCCGCCATTGCCAATCATCTTGGTTGGAATGCGTCTTTTCTTGTGGCCGCCGGCTTCTGTGTATGCGGTGCTGTTGCCTGGGCGTTCGTCAAACCAGACGATGATCGGAGCTTCGCCAAGTGAAATGTTCTCATCTTTGGACCCGTCCCGAGCTCCCGCCCTGTACCAGCCCCATCACTTCCTCAAATGTGAAGCGATTAAAATCGCCGGGAATCGAATGCTTCAAGCACGACGCTGCTACTGCAAACTCCAACGCCTCTGTCTCTGAGGAGAAGTGTGTCAGCCCATAGATCAATCCTGCTGCAAAACTGTCGCCGCCACCTACCCGGTCCACAATATGCGTAATCTCATATCGTTTGCTGCTCAAAAACCCGTTCGAACCAAGCAGGCAAGCCGACCAGCCGTTATGGGAAGCGCTGTTCGATTCCCGCAGCGTAATCGCAATCATCCGCAAGTTTGGGTACAACTGCACCACCCGCTCCGCAAGTTGCCGGTATTCATTCGCTTCTAACTTGCCGCTCTCCACATCGATATCTGCTTCAATGCCGAGGCACTTCTGGCAATCTTCCTCATTCGCGATACAAACGTCGGCATGGCGCAACAACTCCGGCATCACCTCATGCGCAGCCTTGCCCCATCGCCAGAGATTCTTGCGAAAGTTAAGATCTATGGAAATAGTGGCGCCGATCCTCTTTGCCTGTTGCACAGACTCCAACGCCAGCGCAGCAGCCGATTCGCTAAGTGCCGGTGTAATGCCCGTGATATGAAACCATCCAACGCCCCCCAAAGCTTTTTGCCAATCGATCACCCCCGCCCCGGTAATGGCGATAGCGCTACTGGCACGATCGTACACCACCTTGGAGGGCCGCTGGTTGGCGCCTGCCTCTACGTAATAAACTCCCAGCCTGCCTGGAGCACGAATCACATGGTCGGTTTCCACCGCAAACCGTCTCAACTCTCCTACAAACGCTTCCGCTATCGGATTGGCCTGTGGGATCACAGTGATGAACCGGCTTCGGCCGCCGAACTGCGCCACGCCTACCGCTACGTTCGCCTCGCCGCCTCCCCACGTAGCAGTAAACTGCGGTGACTGCAGAAAACGTTCGAATCCCGGCGGCGCAAGCCGCAGCATGATTTCGCCAAAAGTAGCAACAACGTCCGGCATGTATCAGGATTGTACAGTAGAAAGCATGCAAAACGTGGAGACGGTCCGGCGCATTAAGGAACTCGGCATTGTGCCCATCGTGCGCACGCCCGATGCCGAGTCAGCCGTTCGCTCCGTAGAGGCGATCGCAGAAGGCGGCATCCCCTGCGCCGAAATTACTATGACCGTACATGGCGCGATACGCGCGCTGGAAGAAGTAGCGAAACGCTTCGGCGACAAAGTTCTGCTGGGAGCGGGTACGGTCCTCGATGCGGAATCTGCCCGCGCTTGCATGCTGGCTGGAGCCGAATTCTTTGTCACTCCCAGCCTCAACCTGAAAACAATCGAGATGGCAAAACGCTACTCGAAGGCGATCTTCCCCGGAGCGCTCACGCCCACCGAAATCATGACCGCTTGGCAGGCCGGTGCCGACGGCATCAAAGTGTTTCCTTGCGGCGCGATGGGAGGAGCGAAGTACATCAAAGCCTTGCGCGGTCCCTTTCCGCAAGTCGAGTTTGTACCTACCGGCGGAGTCAATCTCGAAACAACCGGTGAGTTCCTTCTTGCAGGTTGCTGCGCCGTCGGCGTCGGCAGTGAGCTCATCGATACCAAGTCCATCGCGGCGGGCCAATATGAACTCTTTGTCGAGCGCGCCCGCCAATTTCGTCAGAAAATCTCTGAAGTAAGATCCGGCGCAAAGCAACATTCATGAAACGCAGATCATTCGCCAAACTTCTGGCAGCAACATCCATCGCGAGCGTCGCCCGTTTGCCGCGTTTACAAGCAGCGGCTGTTCCCAAAATGAAAATCACCAGAATCCGCGCTTATGCCCCGCCGCACCCGAATCCTGTGTTCAACCAAAGCGACTTAGTCGTCACCGTCGAAACCGACGGAGGAGTCACCGGCGTCGGAGAGGGCGGCTCCAGGGAGATGTTGGAGCAGTGCGCCGGTCGGCTGATTGGGCACAATCCTCATTACATAGAGCGTCTTTGGCAGGATATGTCCCGTGCGTTCTTTTACCCGCCCGGCCGAGAGAAAGAGCACGCCCTCGGCGCGCTGGATTTGGCTTTGTGGGACATCAAAGGAAAAGTTCAAAATCTACCGGTTCACGCACTGCTTGGCGGCATGGTGCGTGACCATTGCGAGTGCTATAACACCGCCGGCATCATCCCCGGAATCCACCCCGGCATGAGTGTCAGCGAACGCGCTCAAGCCACCATCGAAGCCGGTTATCGCGCATTCCGCATGGGCGCGGCAGATGCCCCGGCAAATACCACCTACAACACGCGCGAGCGCGTCAATCGACTATACGACGAATGTGTTCAGGCTAGAAAAGGCGTCGGTAATAACGGTGATTGGGTTGTTGACTTTCACCAACGATTCGATCTCTCCGATGCTATTCGCGGCTGTCACTTGATCGAGGAACTAGCACCCTTTTTTGTCGAAGACCCCGTGCGCGCCGAAGCTTTTCAACAAGACCTTCCCCTATTGCGCCAAAAAGTAAACGTGCCGATTGCCGCCGGTGAAGAATGGGGTAATCGCTGGGACTTCAACAAACTCGTCGAAGATCACAATATAGACTACGTTCGCGCCACTCTCCCGAACGTCGGAGGCATCACCGAAATGATGAAGATCGCCGCTATTTGCGAGACTCACTTTGTCGGCATCACGCCGCACTTCACTGGTCCAATCGCCACGGCGGCGTTAGTGAATTCGCTGGGCACATTTCCCGGGCCTGTGCTGATGGAATATAACTTTCAGGGTCGGACACTGCCTCATCTTCCCGTCTGCCTCGATTTTAAGAACGGCAAGCTCTACCCGAATACGCGGCCCGGCCTGGGCGTAGCGCTCGATATGAAACAACTGACTTTGATTACGGAGATCACGCAGCCGGTTACCGCTCGCGCCCAGACCTACTTCCGGCCCGATGGTTCCATCACGAACTGGTAGGGGTGCCCGGTGTGGTCTTTCAAAGAACAATCAACTCCAAAGCCGGTCATCCCACGATTGCTTTTCGTCCCACTCTTTTGTAGGTTCAAAGAAGCCTGTTCCAGGCTTCAGATGCCGTCGTACAACATCGTCGTTCAGCGTCACGCCCAACCCTGGTTTATCCGGCACATTGATGTAGCCCTTATTGACGATCGGCTTTTCGATTCCTTCCACCATGTCCTGCCACCAAGGCACATCCAACGAGTGATTCTCTAGCGCTAAAAAGTTGCGTGATGCCGCCGCGCAGTGGACGTTCGCCATACAGCTTACGGGAGTACCGGCAAAGTGCATCGCCATCGGAACGCCGTACCGGAAAGCCATATCGCTGATACGATGTGTCCGCAAAATTCCTCCGGAGGTCGCTAAATCGGGATGAATTTTACTCACCGCATGGTTAGAGCAAAGCACCTCAAAGTCTTCCTCGCGGTAAATATCCTCACCGGTGAGCGTGGGTGTCGGGCTTTCTTGCGTGATCCGTTTCAACAGATCGGTGTAGTACCAGGGAATTACATCTTCCATCCACTCCAGATTATATTTCTCGTATGCGCGCCCCAAACGAATGCACGAATTGACTCCGATATGACCCAGGTGATCCATTGCCAGCGGGATCTCCATCCCCACTGCTTCCCGCACCGCCGCGACATACTCGCAAAGCTTGTCGATGCCCTTGTCCGTTACCTCCGTCGCCAGAAATGGATGCGGCTGCGAGCTCTGCTCCCATTTGCTCAACCCTGCAGGCCGCGTCAGTGTGCCGGGGATATCTTCGATCATGTCGATCCCCAGGTCCATCTTCAGCCAAGTCAGCCCCATTTCCTCCTTCCGCGCCTTCTCGCGCTGCGCGTACACCTTGGGGTCTTTTGACTCGGTCGTGTCGGCGTAAATCCTGATCTTGTCCCGCCATTTTCCGCCTAGCATCTGATAAATCGGCACGCCATAAACCTTCCCGGCAATATCCCAAAGCGCCATCTCAATGGCAACAACACCTCCTGCCTGTCGCGCGCCACCCCCGAACTGTTCTATCTTTTGGAAAACGAAATCCACATTCAGCGGATTCTCCCCCAAAATCCGGTTTTTCAACATCAAGGCGTAGTTCGGTCCTGCTCCATCGCGCACTTCTCCCAGCCCGTAAACTCCTTGGTTGGTGTCGATGCGAATGATCGGACATGGGCTCGGACCCGGCTTTACGACCATCGCGTAACGCATGTCGGTAATCTTCAACGTAGATGGGCTCGAATTCGTATTGACGTTACGAAACTGCGTCTCCGGCTCGGCCTTTGCCCTCTTGCCTAAAAGCGCCCCGCCCAGCATAGCTGCCGAAGTCTTCAGAACCCCCCGGCGATTCATTGCGAACTGATTCCGGTTTGACATAAATGCTCTTCTCCCTGTTCTCTACTAACGTTTTGGATTTAATCGAAGTTTGGAGCCTTTGCTCTTCAGAAATTGGTTGAATTCATCTACCATCTGCGGTGTCCACTCTGCGTCTACCTGGCCTGGCGCATATTTGCCTTCGCGCAGCATCTCGTGCCCCCAATCATCCCGGTAGTGAGTCATCTCGGCATCGTCCGCCACCTTCGCCGCCAGTTGAGCGGGGATAAATGTAATGCCGTCACGATCGCTCAACACCACGTCACCCGGCAGCACCGTCGCTTGCCCCATGCGAATCGGAACATTGATGCCCATCAGCATCACCCCCGCAATCGCCGATGGATCGAAGCCGCGCGTAAAAACATGAAAGCCCTTGATCTCCGAAAGTCCCGATGGATCGCGGACCGCGCCGTTCACTACCAGCCCCGTTCCGGTTTTCGACATGATGGATGTGCCCAGGTTGTCGCCGATGATCGTCCCGTCTTTGATCTTGCCGAATAGGTCGACTACCATTACATCGCCCTTCACCAGCGTATCGATCACCCAGGAGTTCTGCCCTCGGCCCTCCCGGTGCTCTTGCCGGCCGTGATCGTTGATCACCGCATTCATATCCGGACGCAGCGGCATGAAGACAGACGTCACCGCACGTCCCACCAGTCGCTGTCCGCCGTTCACTTCCTGCCAGCCCGGCTCGAATTGCAGTGGATACCCTGCCCCGCGTAACGTCGCCCACGCTTCCTCGGCTGTCACATCTTTCAATCGTTCCAGCACCGACTCGGGAACCTTCGGCCTCCCGTCGGGAAAGCGTTCGCCTGTCCAAGCGCGTGTGATGTCGATGCGCTGCTCTTTGGAGAACATCCCTATCTGTGCCGTTAACGGCAACGCGACTGCTATCGCCAATACCGGCCACAGCCTGAACCCCGCCCATGAAGTCATAAGTTTTCTCGCCGACGAATTCGCTGATTCAGTCGTAGGAAGAATTATATGCCTAGGCGAATTTCCTCCTTCAAAAAAACCTCCGGGACGATCGTAACCGCTGAAGCCCTCTGGTATATACTCACAACACTCTATTGAACGAGGTGATTCGATGTTTCTACGTTGGAGCATTCTTCTTGCTTGTTTCTGCATCGCCGTCGGCACCGCGAGTGCACAGGTCACAACGGGTACAATCCTCGGAACCATTACCGATTCCAGCGGCGCTGCTGTTCCCGGTGCTCAAGTGACGGTGACGGAGATCAATAAAGGCACCACCAAACAGTTGGCGACCGACGACACGGGAAGCTACACCGCGCCCTTTCTCCTGCCGGGGCACTACAGTGTCACAGTCGAAAAGTCGGGCTTCAAACGTGCTACGTCCGCAGACAACCAGTTGGACGTCGACCAAAGGGCGCGGCTCGATTTCACTATGCAGCTTGGTGCCGCCAGCGAGACTGTTGAAGTCACTTCCACCGCTCCTCTCTTGCGCTCCGAAAGCTCGGAATTAGGTGAAGTCATCACCTCTCGCGCCGTGCAGCAATTACCGTTGAACGGACGCAATTTTGCGCAACTCGTGAATTTAGCGCCCGGCGTCACTTCCGGGCAGGCAGGGGAAAATCTCTCCGGTGCAAGCACCTTCAATCCCCGCGCCTCGTCGAACTTCAATGCATTGGGTAGCCAAGCCAACGCCAATGCCTGGCTGGTAGACGGCATCGTTGACAACGAGTACACCTTCAACACCGTGATGGTGCAACCATCGGTCGAGTCGGTGCAGGAATTTAAAGTACTCACCGGTACGTACTCCGCCGAGTTCGGTCGCGGAGCCGGCATCGTCACCACCCAAACCCGTTCCGGAAGTAATCAATTTCACGGCAGCGCCTTTGAGTTTCTCCGCAATAGCTATCTCGATGCCCGCAATTACTTCAATACGGCGGGAAAGCAACAGACGCCTTATCGCCGCAATCAATTTGGCGGTTCACTCGGCGGCCCTATTGTTAAAAACAACACCTTCTTCTTCGCCGACTACTATGGCTGGCGCGAAGTGAAAGGTCAAACTTCAATTAATACTGTTCCCACCGCTCAACAGAGATTGGGAAATTTCAGCGAGCTGCCCGTCACCATTTACAACCCGTACACCACACGTAGCGTCAATGGAACAACTGTGCGCGATGCCTTCTCCGGCAACGTTATCCCTGCAAACCTGCTTAGTCAGGTGGGCTTAAACGTCGCCAGTATCTATCCGCTCCCCAATTTGCCGGGCCTCTATAACAACCGAACCGATACCTTAAGCCGCAATCTAAACGATAACGGCGGCAACGTTCGTATCGATCATCGATTCAACGAGAAGGACTCCATATTCGGTCGCTACAGCTTTGAAAAATTCACACTCTTCGACACCAGGGGGCAGGGCGGCTGCTGTATTCCCACGCCGCCTGGACTTCCCTTCGATCTAGGTCCGTTCGTTGCCGGTGGGCAGAATACCACTCTGTACGCCTCGGGGCTGGCGGTTAATGAAACGCACGTTTTTTCACCTACCATTGTCAACGAGTTCATTGGTGGTTATGCGCGTACCAACCCGCTCACGCGGCAGTCCGACTACGGCCACAACGCCGCGGCCTCGCTGGGAATACAAGGAATCAATATCAGCCAGTTCACTAGCGGCATCCCCAGCATCAACATCAGCGGCATTCCCGGCAATCCCAGCTACACTTCGCTCAACGGCGGCCCTGCATTTCTCCCGGCAAATCCCCGCCAAACCTCTTACCAGCTTCAGGACAGCGTTTCCTGGATTCTTGGCAGTCACAGCCTGAAAGTCGGTTATCGCATCGTCAAAGACGAGGTGTCGCCTTTCACCAACACCAATACGCGCAGCACGTTGAACTTCGGCCTCAACCTTACCAACGACCCCGTCAGCAAAAACGGTGGTAACGGTCTCGCCTCCTTGTTGCTTGGTTTGTTGGCGAACGGCAACAACGCCGGAGGCTCGCGTGGCTTTCTGCAAACGCCCTACTATCTCACTGTCTGGGAACATGCTGCCTTTGTCGAAGACGATTGGAAGCTCAACCGCCGACTCACGCTTAATCTGGGCCTTCGCTGGGATCTATTCACTCCTTACACGGAGCAACGAAATCGTCTGACTAACTTCGATCGCACGAATCTCCAGCTCGTCTACGCCGGAGTAAATGGAACATCGCGCACTGCCGGAGTTCAAACTCGATACAACGACTTTTCTCCCCACTTCGGTTTTGCCTACGATCTTACCGGAGGCGGTACGTCGGTCTTACGCGGCGGTTTCTCCATGTCCTACTTCCCTGAGCAGCCTTCCGGTTCTAATTTTCTGGGTCAAGCCGTGCCTTGGACCATTTCGCAAAACACTCCCACGGTTGATTTGTTCCCCACCAACCTTTCCAATATTCCTAGAATCGACAATCCTTTTAGCGCGCCGGTGCCCGTCCAACCAGTCGGCACCGCTCAACTCATCCAGGCCAACCCCGCCATCCTGGGTGCTTCTTTCCGCAACCAAACGCCTTATTACGAAACCTGGACAATCAGTTTAGAGCGTCAGCTCGGCACGAATTCCCTCTTCGAAATCGCATACGCCGGAAGCCGTGGCGAACACCTCCTGTACTGCTATAACCCGCAGGAGGTTCAACCAGGGCCATCCAGTATCCCCTCTGGTCAACGGATCACCATTCCCGCCATTTCCACCCTCCGCAGTATTACCCAATGCGACCCGCGCAACATGTCCAACTACCACGGCATGCAAGCGAAGCTCAATAGGCGATTTTCGAAGGGCCTGCAATTTCTCGCAAGCTACACTTGGTCGAAGTCGCTCGACTATGGCGGATCTGCTGCTAGTGGCGGCGGAGGCGTGGGCAATCCCCAAACCATTACCAATCTCAAAGCTGGTTACGGCCCTTCCGGCTTCGATGTCCCACAGCGATTCGTCGGAAGCTGGACCTGGGAACTGCCGTTCGGTCCGGGAAAGCGTTTACTCAGTCAGGGAATCCTATCGAATGTGCTCGGCAACTGGCAGCTTGGCGGTATCGCCACCGCGCAGAACGGATTGCCCTTCACCGTATTCTTAGCCAACTGCGTGAACAACGCCTCTAACTGTTGGCCGGACCGCTTAGCCTCTGGATCCAACCCACCCAATCAGTCCTTCTCGCATTGGTACGATCCATCTGCCTTTGCCGCGCCCTGCGCTGTTCCGTTGGTGAATGGCCGGTGCTCGCAATATGCCTACCGTTACGGCAACTCTGGACGAGGCATCCTGCGCGCACCTAAATTCGTCAACTTCGATCTGTCTGTGGTGAAAAACCTGACCTTCAAAGAACGCGTCCAAGCGCAATTCCGGCTCGATGCGTTCAATGCATTGAACCATCCCTATCTTGGATTTCCCAATCAAAGCATCGATCCAGCCAATCCCGCAAGCAGTTCCACCGCTATTACAAATACAATCGGAGACAACCGAGATCTTCAGGTCTCCATACGAGTGGCGTTTTAATCAACAAGCTCCTAATGCTTGCCGGTCAACGTCATCTGATGGACTCGTTGAGGCTGCGCTTCCTCACCTATTTGCTCCCAATCCAATCCTTCGATTTCTTGCATCGTCTTACCCGCAATGCCTTGCAAATCTCCGTACATTCCTACCGTCGACTGCATGACGCGTTCGATCTGCTCCTCCCGCTTGGCCCATTGCTTCAGGATCATTTTGCGTTCTTTGTCCAAGTCTTCCTGCATACAACTGAACGCCTCCACCATGGCCTGAACACGCTGGCGGAATCGCGGTCCCACCAAGTACTGATACATCATCTCCGACTTGGTCTGCTGTCCTTCCGATGCGCAGCGCGTCGTCTCCACTTCCATCAACGTGTGGCGCAGCACGAAAGCGACAGGAATCATTGTCTTGGGATGCGTCACCCAGACGCCGTCCACCAACTCGAACGTTTCCACATTCTTGGGCAAAGCATGACTCACCATCACCGCCACATCCGCTTTCGCATTTCGCTGATCATCGCGAAGCTTCGCCAGCCACCCATCGCTCCAGTTCTTCGTACGCTTGGTCTCCCATAAAATCGAGCCGCAGCACTGTCCCTGCCCACTTGTCACCCGATGAAGAACATCGCCCCCATGCTCTCCTTTACGAACCGGCTGTATATTGTCGAACGGAAACTTGGCGATGAGCAGTCTCTCCAACTCCAGCTCCTGCACCTCGCCCTGCAGCTGTTGTGATCCCTGCTCGGCTCTTCGCCTCAGCTCCTCGATCTGCTTCTGCATCGATTGAATGGTCTGCTCTTTCTCCCAAACCTTCAATTTCTGCTGCTCTTCCGCCTCCTGCCGCGCCTGTGTCCGCACCGTTGCGATTCCGTCCTGTACACGCTTCTCCACGGTCAGCTCCAACTCGCGTCGCTGGTCATTCAGCGCCCGCTCTTTCTGCATGTACTCGGCTTGCACCTGCTGCGCCTCCGCCAACTTCGCGTCCCGGCTTTTCAGCACATCCCCTAAATGCGCGATCTCACGCGTCTTCTGATGAAGATCGTTGGTAAACTTCTGCTCCGCTCGCCGTGCCTCTTCTTGCGCAATGCGAGCCTGCTCTTTCGCCTGCCACTCCTGCTTGCTTTTGACGAACGCCGCTTCCTGCAGTCGAACTGCTTCTTCGCGCCGGGCGCACTCCTGGCTGTTCTGCGCAATACGCCGCTCGTATTCGCGCCTGGTGGCCTCCACCAACGGAGCCGCCAACGACTCCGTTAATTTGATCTCGTTCTTACATTGCGGGCAGGTAATCGTCGGCTCAGTCATGGGTCGCTTTCTCGCTCTCACTCCATTATCCGCCCAAACATTTCAATCCGCGTATGTTTCAGCTAGTTTGGGCCGATCTACTCCGGCAATTACTCCTTTCAATCTACTGCCTTATAGGAGTGCGTCAAAAAGTCGTTGTTGGGCGGCTTGAGCGCGGAAGTGCGGACAACAGTTTCTAAAGGCGTCCTCTATTTCGTTGTTGAGAACTTTGGCTCGCGTCTGCAGCAGGAGATGCGCACCCGGGAGCGTCCACCCCATCTGCTGTTTCTTCACAAAGCATCTGCTGACCACCCGATTGATCGTCGATTCGACGAACGCCGTGCCGATGGTTTCCCCTGCCGTCTGCGCTCACCGGAGTTGGGAATGAACTCGCGTTTGTTGCGGATCTACGTCTCGAACTCAGTCACACCCTCGGCAACTTTTCCTGCCGCTGCTGAACGAGCCTTGATGAAACTCAGATCCATGATGAGGTCGGCCAGCTGCTGGTCTGGGCAAGCCTCCGCGACATCTATCCTGGCCTCCAGAAAAAGTGGATCGGACATCGCTCTGCCGTATCTTTGCCGTTCCAACATTGGCCGGTATCCGATTGTTCCATCGCAGTGCTCAGGGAAAGCCGCGCCTCGACTGTCGGTAGGGAAAAATTTATCAAGCCGATGAAGCGGTCAGCAAAGTCGCAGAGCGCATTTTCAGCATGCACGTGAAGCTGCAAGGCAGCATATGACGGAACTCATCGGAATGAATATTTCGCGAAACCGGAGAAAATAGCAGCCCGCGGCCCCGGCGTTGTTACTCCGCAGTAAAAAAAAGCGAAGCGATTTTTCGGCTTCTTTACCGCGAATATTCGCAACCGGAATAGCGACGGGCCTATTACAACGTGACTTTGCATTGTCCAGTGCCGTAGAGCCTCCGCAAAATTCACCATTCCCTCACTGATAGAACAAGCTCAACTGGCCTGGTTTTGCTCCATCACTCTGGTCTATATTTGAATTTGAAACTCCCCCTTGATGCTGTGACCTCCGCCCTTCGCTTTGCCCTCGCCTGCATTATAATTCGTAAGTTCCAATTAAGGTTTACCATGTAGCCCTTACTAAAGTTTGGAATAGTGATAAATTGAATTGTTTTTTTACAAATGCTTGTAGAGCAAAAGAAATAACGATATTATTGATACGAATCTGTTTTCTTCAAGCAAAAATAGGAGGATGTTGTGTTAAATAGTCACAAAAGTACAAGCATATTCTTATGTTAAAGGAAAGCGTTTATTGTCTTTCTTAGGTTTGGCAGTTATATACCTTGCAGTTGCTTCGGCTGCTCACGCTCAATCAATCGTGGCCAGCCCCAATCCAATATATATCTCCAGCTCAAGTACGACTGGCCAGACAACTATATACGCCAGCGGGCCCTGCTGCGACATGTTAGGTGTGTATGTAAACAGTCCAACTGGCTCATTATTCACCCAAGGTGTCCAGCAACTTTCGGCTACCACAGGAACTTGGGTGTCTGATGGTATGGCTTTTTACCTCGTAGACGAGGTGACGCATGCGACTTTAAGCAGTGTTACGGTCCACACTACACGTGTTCCTTTACCATCGAGCAGTGCAGGATGTTCTTTTGGACCTTATACTTCCTGTATTGATCCCGTACCAGCAACTTACATCGGTGGCTCTTGGATTGAGACTGATAGTTCTTCGGAATGGACTTTAACCGCTAACAACGGATCCCCCGGATCAACAGGCAATGTCTCCGGTTCGGTGCTCGTCTTTAGTAATCCCGATCCATCTTGCCCAGTGGTGAATTATCAGGTTGCATCTTCGTCATCCTACACGCCATCTACAATTAATCTCTCTCAAGAAGGCACCACGCAATTTACCTGGGTGGCATCGAATCCGTCCCCTAATAAATCCTGTGGAGGATATACACCGGTAAGCAGTCAAACATTCCAGGGATCAATTGCAAACAAGGGGAATGACACCGCATCTGGAACGTTTACAAACAGCAGCGGGCTTAATGGTCCTGTTGCCCTTGTGACAAATCTTATATTTACACCCACAAGTGAAAACCTTTCAATAGACGGTTTCGGCAGCCCTGGTACAAATGGACACACTATCCTCCAGTTTGGACAAACACTAGTTGACTCCAACTCTTATGACGGATCTGACCCCAACAACGGCAGATTTCAGGGTAGGCAAGTGTATGAAACGGCTGGAAATGGGACTCCTAGTGATAGTTGTTATCAAGATGCGCAAAATCTAAATCTTACCCCGCCAACTCCGCGTTTCGCTGTTCAGGGAAGCGTCTGGAATGTAGGGGCATCTGGATCTGGAAATCGATACGGAGATGACGGTGTTGGATTCACCCAAGCATCGGTAGATTGGTATCGGCAGCACTTGCAGCCGAATCAGTTTCCTTGTACAGCAACCATCTCGCAAGCAACGATGATTGTTAATAACATTCCGAATTATGGCAATCAGCAATTTGCGACGCATACTCTCACTGTTACAATTGGTGCGTCAAATGTGACGGTCAGCAAGGATGGCGCTTCCAGCACACTACCATATTAGGGAATAAACAGGAGATATAAACCATGAAAATTTTTTTTACAACTGCAGCCGCCCTCAACATCGTCACAATCGCAATGGGGTCTTTGTTCGGTGTTCAGGTTTTCGCGCAATCGCCGCATCTGAAGCATGATCCTAGTAACACTGTTGGGACCTACTCTGTATCACAAACAGGGAGGCCGCTCGCTGAAATTCTGCTACAGCTTCAGCAAGCATTTCTTTCTCCTATTAACTACGAGGAAGTTCCCTACGAAAGTCCTTTAGAGCTAAAAACAGTTACTATCCCAACACTTCACGGACCAAAACAGCTAATGTTTACTCCAAAAACAAATTTTTCGGCCACTCTTTCTCAAGATGAATCCACCCCTTATTTAGCGCTCCATTCGGTTTTATCGCGGTATAAAACTGCGGGACTATATGCGGCTGACGGCTACCAGATTGTTCAGCAAGCAAACCGAATCGATGTGCTCCCTTCGCAAGTTCTCGGGGCTAATGCTTCACTGCACAAGGTTATTCCAGTGACCAGTTATCCAGTGACATTCCCGTTAAGTGAGCGGACTGTAGAAGAGACTTTAACTCTTCTCTTCCAACAGGTCTCAAATATGTCGAGGAAAAAAGTAATTCTGATGTCCGATCCCTTTGTTACATCGAATACAAAAATCACGGTAGGCGCCATTGCAGAGCTACCGGGTGATGTTCTAGCTAAAATCGGGGATAGCGTCGGGGCTACACTTTCCTACCAATGTCTGTTTGACGCCTCGGATTCGGCATACTATATCAATATTTATCCGGTGGCCGCCAGCGTAACAGGATCTTTATATAACAATCCTGCTCCCGGAACAGCTCAATCAGCGCGCAGTGTCTTCTTTACAAAGGACCTTCCGTAAAAATAGCGGATTTAACTGTTTTCCCTTAGAATGCGAGAGCCACTAAACCAGCTGGCCCTCGCGTTCTTATTCCTATTGACCTGCCCCCATTTTTCGCACACGGTTCTGTATAAAAATACCTCAAGTTACTTAGTAAGTCACTTCGCCCTTTTGACCGCGATCTAGACCGCGACGGAGGACCGGGGTCAAGGCCGAGCGAAGCGAGCCGTAAGGGAAGCCTTGACCCCGGTCCGACACAGCGGTACCCGACACTGAAGAGGGCGAAGTGACGCTGTTGAGGGCACCGGCAAACTCCAGGGGCGTACAGTACTCCAAGGCTCGAATGCAGACGTAGCTCGTTGTACACTCTGCGCCATGCCGCGGCTTTGGTTCGCGCATCGAACAGATTGCGGAACCAGCTCGTGTTCAGAAACTCCTCGCGCAGTTTTCCGTTGAAGCTGTCCACACGCCCGTTCTGCATCGGCCGGCCCGGTTGGATGTGGAGCAGTTCGATCCGCCGCTCGATCGCCCATGCCAGCATGTGGCGGCTTGTCAGTTCCTGCCCGTTGTCGCATCGGATGCGTCCGGGAATGCCACGCTGTTCGATGACCCGGTCCAGCACTCCGGTCACCCGGCGGCTGGCGAAGCTGGTGTCCACTTCAAGGGCCAGACACTCCCTCGTGTACGCGTCGACCACCGCCAGCAGCCGGATGTGACGTCCGCTCTCAATTCCGTCGGAAACAAAGTCCAAAGCCCATTCTTCATTGGCCCGTGTGACCGGCGTCAGCGGTTTTCTTTCCCTCGCCACGCGGCGGCGTCTGATGCGCTTCATCGCTAAACCGGCCTCCCGATACACGCGCCAGACCCGTTTATGGTTCACCTTTACCCCATCCCGCGCCGCCAGAACATGAAGCCGGCGATAGCCGAATTTGGGCTGCTCCCGGGCAATCTCAATCAGCTTCTTGCGCAACGCTTCGTTCCGGTCCGAGGGCCGATACCGGAACGTGTTCACCGGCAAGCCGACCAGCCGGCAAGCGCGCCGCTCACTGAAGGCGAACTCCTTGCGGATCTGCTCGACAGAGGCCTTCATCCCTGTGAGCTCCATCCGTTTTTTGCGATCACCATCTGCAGCGCATCCTTGTCCAGACTCAAGTTCGCCACCAGCTTTCGCAACCGTGCGTTCTCGTCACGTAGCTGTTTGCCCTCCTGGATCTCGCTAACGTTCATGCCTCCGTACTTCGCCTTCCAGGCATAGATCGTGTACTGGCTGACCCCGACCTCGCGGGCGACATCCGCTGCTTTTCACCCCGCGTCTATCTGCTGCAACGCAGCCAGAATCGCCGCTTCACTGTGTTTGCTTTTTGGCACCTTCCTCGTCTCCTCGTTCGTATGAAATCATAGTCAATCTCGTGCGATCTTCGGGGAGCAGGTCACCCGGGCGAGGGGTCTGAACAATGAAGTGGAAGAGGCGTTCCAACGCTGGTCCCCGAAATTCACACGTCAACCACTGATGCAGGAACCAGTCCGAAACGCAGCCTGACCCCCAACCTTCTGACGCTCTCCTTATATTATCTTCCGCATCTGGCCGCCCAACCTCAGATTGCACGGACGCACGTTGCGTCAATATGGTTCAATATGGAAGTGGCCACCTATATCGAAGACGAGGAAACTTCCATCTTAATTAGCAAGTACGCTGAACTGATGCAGACTTCCAAGACCGGTGCCCTTCGCGAACTATTAAAACGTGAAATTGGAAAGGCAGATCGGCGGGCTACCTCTCAGGAACGCTATGACCGTATTATGAACTGGTTGGGGCCAGCCCCGAATGCAACGGTAGAGGAAATTCCCAAGCAATATTATGACTGGTTGGGGGGTGAGGCCGACCTGCCAGAAATGTCCGATTCCCTGAAAAAAGAATTGGGTATGGATGTGTAATGGTCATCGATACTTCAGCAGTAGTCGCAGTTTTAAAAAAAGAGTCAGGATTTGAAAACTATTTGCGGGCGATCACGGAGGCTGAAGAAGCCTACATGTCTGCCATCAATTTGCTTGAATGCCATTTAGTGCTCGCTGTAACGCCGAATCATGTAAGTCGTTTTATGGAGGAGAGCCGAATCGTTGTCAGGGCTTTTACGATGGCAACTGTTTCCTTAGCAACGCAAGCTTTTCTCCAGTACGGGAAAGGTCGTCATCGTGCGGCTTTAAACATCTGCGATTGCGCCGCATACGCTACGGCAAAGGAATGCAACATGCCGCTTCTGTACAGGGGAAGCGATTTTATACATACTGATATCACCGCCGCTTTGTGATCGGCTTAAAGGGAAAAGCAGTGACGGGCTATCCGAAGCTGCACCTCTCCTTATATGCTGAAGCTGTTGGTATGGCACTTTGTACACGTCAGGATTTACACCAAGCAATTGACGACTTAACCAAGGATCGCCGTCGCTGTCGCCCCAGCGGAAGGCTGCCGCATAGGCCTTACGCTCAGCGTGAAGCTCTTGCATAGTATCGGTCTCGTTCGCTAACTCACTATATGAGTTCGTCGGATTTCACGTAAGCATTGTCTGCCGGGTTGCTGTTTCGGCTACGTCGGTCACTTTACCCTCTTCCCGTCCCCTTTCCAGCACCGTCACTACCACCGCAATCCAGAGCAAATCCGCCATGCCCAAATGGAAGATCTGCATCCAAACCGGAGCCAGCAGCGTAACGTTCATCGCGCCCACCACTAATTGAAAGACCACAATTCCCAAGACACGCACCGCCGCTTTTCGTGCCCCATCGTCTTCTTGCCGCCGCAGCAACGGCAACATCGCCCAGACAAGAAAAGCCGCCCCGGCAACGGCAATCGCTGGATGCACCAGCCGCAGCCGCAGCAATAAACTCGATGTGCTCGAGAAATCCTGCTGAAACCCAGCGGCAAACGAAGCAGCCGGAAACAAAGTATCGCCTAAAGCCGCAATCGCCCCCGTAATGCCAACCACCAGAGTCACCGGTAATGCCCAAAGTAAACGCTGAGAGACTCCACTAACGCGAAGGCGCTCCGTTCCGGTCCAAGCTGCCCACGCCGTCATTGTCAAAGCACCCAGCAGCAACAGCGTATTCGCCAGGTGCCCCGACAGGTACCAGGCCCGTCCTGCCGATTGATCCTTCGCCACATAGCGCAGCAGCACCAGGCCCGCGCCTAGCGCCGCCTCAATCATCAGAAAAACGAACGACCAAACGGAAAGCAGCCTCAATAGGTGCCGCCGTGGAAACAAGAAGAACGCCCATGCGCATAGCCCAGCCATCAAGGCTATATCCACGCCGCTAGTCACCCGATGCAGAAATTCGATAATCGTCGCTACTGCCGGTGAATGCTGCGTCACGGCACCATTGCAAAACGGCCAATGGTCCCCGCATCCCGCGCCGGAGCCGGAGGCGCGTACAAAGCCACCCCAAAGCACAACAAAAACGTTGTACGCGAGCACCAACATTGCATACTGCCCAAACCGCCTCGATGATCGAAAAACGGACCAGGTCATAACGTTACTTCCTGTTCCTGCGCAACAACTCCACTTTCAAAATCGCCGCCACGCTGCATACCTCGGTCATTCGACCGTCCATCGCCATCTGCAAACCTTCGGAAAACGGCTTCCATACTACTGTGATGTCTTCGCCGGGATCAGGACGCACATTCGTCAGCTTTAGTCCTGTTGCCCAGTAGAGAGTCTGCACATCGTTCGCCACTCCATTGCAATTGTCTACCGTGCCCAGGCGCTCCCACTGCTCAGCTAGCACGCCCGCTTCCTCTTCTAGCTCGCGCTTTGCCACCGCCAGCAGATCCGTCTCGCCCGGGTCCGATCCCCCGCGCGGAATCTCCCATGAGTACCGATCCACCGTATAGCGCCACTGTCCTACCAGCACAATTTCGTCCCGCTCGTTGGTGGCTACAATGCCCGCCGAAGGCCGAATCTCGATCACCCCATACAATCCGTCGTCGCCGCCGGGCCGGATTACCTTGTCTTCTCGTACCCGTACCCACGGGTTCTGGTAAGCCACCCGCGAAGAAATGGTTTTCCAGGGACTCCGCGCTGCCATCTACGCGGCTTCCCCGCAAATTTCGGCCAACACAGGAAGGTCTACATTGCCTCCCGAAAGAATCACGCCCACCGATCGCAAGCCCGGCGAGATCTTCTTATGAAGCACCGCCGCCGCTGCCACCGCTCCACTCGGCTCCGTCAGCGTTTTCATACGGGTCAACAAAAATCGCATCGCTGCTTTCATCTCTTCTTCCGAAACAAGCACCACGCCATCGCTCAACGCCTGTACCATCGGAAACGTGATCGCGCCCGGCATCGGCGTTCGCAATCCATCTGCCAAAGTCGACGGTGGCGCGATTTCGGTACGCTTACCCGCTTTCAAAGAAAGATCCCAATCGTTTGCCAGTTCCGGCTCCACTCCGAACACTTTGGTATCGGGCCGCATCGCTTTCACCACCGCTAACGTGCCGGAAAGTAAACCGCCGCCGCCTAGCGGAACAAAAACGGCATCCAGCTCCGGCACCTCGGCAAGCATTTCCAGCGCCGCTGTACCTTGGCCCGCCATGATCCAGGGATGGTCATACGAAGGAAGCGTCACTGCACCGGTATCGTCTGCAATCCGCCGGGCGATCTCCTCCCGGTTCTCTTTTATACGATCGTATAGAACAATCTTCGGGTGATAGGCCCTTGTCGATGCCATCTTCGCCTGCGGTGCATCGGTCGGCATCACAATAGTCGCCGCTACCCCCAGATGAGCAGCAGCCATCGCCACCGCCTGTGCATGATTTCCCGATGAATAGGTCACCACGCCCCGCTTGCGTTCCTCCTCAGGCATTGCCATCAGAAAATTCGTCGCGCCGCGAATCTTGAATGCGCCGCCACGCTGCAAGTTCTCGCACTTAAAGTACGTCTTCACCCCCGCCGCTTCGTCGAACCACCGGGAAGTCATCACCGGCGTCCGGTGTGCCAGTTCTTTCACCCGTTCCGCCGCCGATTCGACGTCCTCTAACGTCACTGCCGCCGCGTTGGTCAATAGCCTGCCCTCTTATCTACGACATTAACCAACTCTCGTCCTTTTTGGTATCGATGAAAATTCTCGACAAACAGCTGCATCGCTAGATCCAGCCAATCTGGATTGTGCGTCCGGTCCGCGCAATGCGGAGAAACCAGCACATTCTCCATGTCCCAAAACGGGCTGTCCTCCGGCAAAGGTTCCTGTTCAAACACATCCAGCGCCGCCCCTGCAATCTGCCGGTTTTGAAGCGCCCGAATCAGCGCTGCTTGCTCAATCACAGGGCCGCGCCCCACATTGATCACTATCGCCGAGGGTTTCATCACCTTGAACTGTTCTTCGCCGATCATATGCCGGGTCTCATCGGTCAGCGGCGCTGACGCCAGCAGCACGTCAATTTCCCCCAACATCTCGTTCAACTGCTCGGTTTTATAAATCCGGTCAAGAAGAGGATCGTTCTCCGCTTTTTCGACCTTCCGCCGTGTCGCGTGTATCTTCACCCCAAGTGGCTTAGCCAACAGAGCGCATTCGCGTCCGATCTCGCCGTAGCCGACCACGCCCATCACTTTGTCTTGCAAGCCATCCACGCTGAAATCATCCCAATGATGAGCTCGTTGGCTCTCCACCAATCGGCGAACCCGTTTGTAAAAATACAACATTCCTAAGACCGCAAATTCCGCCAATGGTCGCTTAAAGACGCCCTTCGCGTTCGTTACCGGAACGTCGCTATCGATCAACTCAGGAAATAAAAGATTGTCCACCCCAGCCGATAAAGAATGTACCCAACGAACATGCTCGGAGTGCAGCCAGATCTCCCGCAGTCGCACCGGTGTCCCTGGCAGGTTGGACGACAACACGATGTCTGCCTCGCGGGCAAACTCGTCCAGCTCCTCCTTCTTGCTGCTGATCAGAATCTTCGCTTCACTGCGCAGCGGATCGAGATTTCGCAGCGCATAATGGTCCGGAGGAAAAAGAGCAAGCAGATTGGGCTTTGGCATTGAGCGTCACTCAATTTTACCGGGCTGGTGATGATACAACGTGTATGCTAATTAATCTGCCGCAATACTTCCTTCAAACACCCGCACCACTCTCCATTCAGCCAGCTGGATACCAACCATCAGGTAAGCCACGGATTTTCCATGGCCTACCGCTGTCTTCAGTAAACGGGGTGGGCATGAGCTGCGGGCCAAAGGGAGCGAGAAGATCGTCGGTGTGAATGGATTGCTGAAGCCTGGACTGGTCTCGCTTAAACCTTATAATGGAGTTCCCATCCGAAAATGACGAAACGAACCCAAGCTAAAGGAGTGAAGTTCGTTTCGTAAAATTCGTATTTTACTGCCCATCTTCAATGACAGACGAAACCTCGACTGTTTTGACATCGAACGAAATCCTTATCCCCTCGCTAAATGTTTGGGTAACAATAACCGCTCTCTTCCGTCTGCAAAGGAGGAAATCCACCTACTGAAAGAGAGACAAAATGATTACCTTGGCAGATGCGCGTCGCGTCATTGCAGCAGCAGAAGAAAAAGCAAAGCAGATTAAGCAGCCCATGAATATCGCTGTCGCCGACTACGGCGGCAATTTAGTTGCCCATGTTCGTATGGACGATGCCTGGATGGGCAGCATCGATATCTCCATCAACAAAGCCTTCACCGCGCGCGCCTTCGATGTTCAAACCAAGGATCTCGCGGAGTTTTCGCAATCCGGCGGACAATTTTTCGGCATTCACGCCTCCAATCACGGTAAAGTCATGATCTTCGCCGGAGGCATTCCGCTAAAGCGGGACGGCAAAGTGGTCGGAGCGGTTGGCGTCAGCGGAGGCACCGGCGAACAGGACCAGGCGGTCGCCGAAGCCGGTGCCTCCGCTTTCTAGAATTTTAGGGGCTAACGATTGAAATTACCGTAAGCCCCTTTTTTCTGGTAATCGCCAAATTTATAGTTAGACTAAAGGTGTGCCACCACGCTGTACATGCGGTGCAGTTCTTCCCGAGGACGCTCGCTTCTGCCATAAATGCGGGGCGCCTCAATATGAAGAAGACCTCGCTAGGATCAAAGCGCAAGAAGAGGCGCCTCTTCCCGTTTCTCTAAACCCGGCTTCGCAGTCTCCGAACCATCCTGTCTCTTTCCATAATTCACGCGCCCTCTGGGTCAGTCTGGCCATGGCCGGCGCTGCTTTTTTCCTCTTTTGTACGTTAGGTGTCATTGCACCTCCTCTGATTCCGCTCGTCTGTTGCGCTGCCGGATTTGTTGCCGCCTTGGTCTACAACCGGCGCTCACCCGAGCCGTTGTCGATCCGTTCCGGAGCGCGCTTGGGATGGATGACCGGTTTTTGGGTGTTCCTTTTGCTCGCCTTGATCTCCGCTTTGACCAGCATCTACTTCGCCGACCCCGCTTTCCGAGAACAAGCCAAATCGCTGCCCAACATCGCGCGTATGCCCCAGTTGGTGAAGCTCCTCGATGATCCTCATCAGCTCCTGATGAACCTTCTCGTCACCCTGGTTTTGTTCTTCTTCATGGCTACGATTCTGTCCGGATTGGGCGGGATGCTCGGCGCAAAGCTCCATAGCCGCCGCTAGGCTCCCCGAAAAACTTCCTCCTGGTTGCTACGCTGGAGTTCGGACGAATGAGTAAAACCATTCTCACGCTGACAGTCAATCCTGCTGTGGATCGTATCGTCACCGTTGATCGCCTCGTATTCGAAGATCGCGCCTACATTCTTTCCACCACCGAAACGGCTGGAGGACGTGGTATCAACGCCGCTCGCGTACTCACCAATCTGGGTGCAAACGTCATCGCCATCACACCCTCCGGCGGAGAGGGAGGCCGTAAATTCGAGGAGCAGCTACGCCTTGACGGATTCGGCAAAGAGATCGTCAAGATTAGGAAGAACATTCGCACAAACCTCACCATCTCCGACCGGCGCGGCTTATCGATCAAGCTGAATGAACAAGGCGAGGCGCTGACGCAGGCTGAACTGAACCGTATTTACAAGGCCGTCGAGAAGCTTTTGCCCGACGCTTCGTGGCTGATGCTTTGCGGAAGCCTTCCGCCGGGAGTCGACTCTCACTTCTTTGCTAAGCTCATCAAGCTGGCGGCCAAGCACGAAGTGCAAACTCTCCTCGATACCGATGGGGACGCGCTGCTCTACGGAGTCGAAGCCGAGCCCACTATCGTCAAGCCTAATCAGTCGGAGGCCGAGCGCCTTCTGAATCGCGCACTGATTACCCGTTCCAACACCATAGAAGCGGTAAGCCACATCAAGGCCATGGGCGCGAAGTATGCGGTTCTCTCCCTGGGAAGCCGTGGTATCGTAGCCGCATCGGCGGACGAAGTTTTCCAAGTCGTGCCTCCGCGAGTGGAAGCAATCTCTCCTATCGGTGCCGGAGATGCTGCTGCGGCGGCCATTGTCTGGTCCATGGATCGCGGCGATACGTTTCTCGATGCATTGCGATGGGGAGTCTCCGCTGGAACTGCCTCTTCGATTCTGCCCGGGATTATCCTTGCCACTCTTGAGCAGGCAAAAGAAATCTATCCCCAAACGCAGGTCACACGGATCTCATAACCGCACGGGACCTTACTCGTACTTCTCGTAGATAATCTGTTTCCGGTCGAATCCACGCTGCTTCAGCAGTTGCCGAACCTCGTCCACCATATCCGGCATACCGCAGATGTAAACATCCACCGTGCTGACGTCCTCATACTCATGCATGGCCAACGCTTCATCAAGGTGATTCTGCACGCGTCCTGTGCGGCCTTGCCATTGCTCGCTGGGCCTCGTCACTGTCGGCAGAAATCGAAACGTCGGATACCCTTTTGCGAGTTGTTCCAGCTCTTCCCGATACAGCAATCCTTCTTCGCTGCGAACTCCGAAAAGAAGCGTAACGTGTGGCTGGGTCTTCGGCAGGTGCTCCAGCAGCATAGAGCGAAACGGAGCGATGCCCGTGCCGGTAGCCACAAAAACTACTCGATGACCCGGATGGCGCAGCGTGAAATATCCCAACGGCTCGCCTATTTGGATCTCATCGCCGCGCTGCAGCCCGAACAAATATTCCGACACCAGTCCATCGCAAACCCGGTTTAGACAAAGCGCAAAGCGATTTCCGCCCCGCGGAGAAGCGATCGAATAGGCTCGTGTTATTTCTTTCCCGTTGTTTTGCTCCAGCACCGAAATAAACTGTCCCGGCGTAAACGAAAATTCATCGGTTCCCGCCACCTCAAACTCGAAGTGGCGCACCTCCGGTGCCAATTCATTCCAGCCGATCAGCTTTGCTTTCAACGTATTCACTCAGTTGGTCCTTATAGGATGATGCTCGGAGCCCGTTCTTCGACTCGCATGTCCGGCGGCGCGGTCTGCCGTAGCAAGTCGATGTACATGCGTCCCTTCGGTTTCCCGTTCTGGTTGGTCAAGCCCACCCGTTGAATAAAAACCAGCATCGACAAGATGACCGAGTTCGGCAAAGGCGATAGGCCCTCCCGATCCTCTCGCACCTTCTGGTAATCCGCTAGCGATGCAGAAAAAGATCGCTGTACGGCCGCCGCGACGGTGTTCTCTGCCGTATGCTCGTACAACAAACCCGATTCCAAGGTGCGGCGAGTCTGAATGCTCGCGTTCAGTGCTGCTATGACATCTGAATCTACCGCTCCAGGCGTCCGAATCGCTGCTTGATACAGCGAAAACACACAAAACATCAGCATCTCATGGTGCCGATGGATAAAATCGTCCGTTACCACGATATCCGGGTTGCCCATCGCGCGTTCATCGACGAAGATAGGCTTCTCGCGCGTATGCGCCTCTCTTAAATACCGGCACTCCAAAGGGCAGGTAAGCGTCACCTCACGATTTTCGCCGCAGCAGATGGAACAAATGTCACCCGCCACGGCCGGACAAGCGCGCTGCGCTCGTCTTCGCCCGCAAATCTTACACAAAATAGCTTCCGACATCGGCTCACTAGCTATTATCGAGTGAGCACATGCAGCGAGTCGATTTATACATCAAAGTGGAAGTGATCTTGGAAGAAGAAGAGAAGCCCGAGCGCGTCGCCAACGAAATTTGCCGGCAAATTGAGAAGATCTATGTTGTCCGCTCCGCCGAAGTTTCCAACACCATTACTCGCGATTAGCTTCTGGAAAAATTGTCTTATACGTGCGTGTGAAGTAGGCATCAGTCATGCCTGCGATGTAGTCGCAGACCACGCGGTGGGCGGGAGTATCGGGCAGATGTTCCCGATAACCCGACGATAGACGATCGGGATGCTCCACCAGGTAATCGAACAACTCGCCTATCTTGCCCGCCGCAGTTTCGCGCTCTTCCATCAACTGCGGATACGCATAAACCCGCGCAATCAATAGCGCCCTGATCTCGCGATTGATGGCCAGTGCCTGCGGTGTCAAAGATGCCAACCGATAATCAAGTGCACGCACGTCATCTAGCGTCTGTACACCCGCTTTTTCGGCAGCTTCGGAGGTGCCCTGCACCAGACCGCCGATCAATACATTCATCACCTGCCGCTGGATTTCCCAAAATCGGACTTGCTCGGAAGCGCCTGGAAATTGCGTCTCAATCTGTTCCGTCAGCTCTGCGAACAAGGGAACTGCTTCCCCTATCTCCGCAATGGTGAATAAACCGAGCGAAAAAGCATCGTCGACGTCGGCGATGTTGTAGGCGATCTCGTCCGCCAAATCGATCAACTGCGCTTCTAACGGCGGCCGTTCGCTTGGAGAAAGCTCTTGCAAATCGGGATCGGCATCCGGACCGATCTCCCGCGAGTGCTTGACGATACCTTCACGAACCTCGAACGTCAGATTCAAGCCATCGAACCTCGCATAGCGCTGCTCCAGCAGATCGACGATACGAAGTGCATGTCGATTATGCTCAAAGCGATCACCGAACGCCCGCATCCGCCCATCCAGTTGCTTCTCTCCCACATGGCCGAACGGCGGATGACCCAGATCGTGCGCCAAGGCCAGGGTCTCGGTATATTCTTCGTTTAATTCGAGCGCCGACGCTACGGTACGGGCCACCTGGGAAACCTCGATCGTATGCGTCAGGCGATTGCGGAAATGATCGTATAGCCCGGCAGCAAATACCTGCGTCTTGCCCTCCAGGCGGCGAAAGGCGCGTGTATGAATAATGCGATCGCGGTCGCGCTGAAAATCGGTCCGATAAGGATGCGCCGTCTCAGGATACCGGCGTCCTTGTCGACTCTGTGTACCTAAGCGAAGCCGGCCCAACATGGCGGACAACAAACTATCTCGCCGGTGCTCCCGACATTTGCGTGACCGCGCGAGTGACGGCAGGGTCTTTATCGTTCTTTAACGAATCGAGAATTTGCTTTGCCTCTTTGGGGTTGGTCGACTGGTAAAGCTGCGCTAACAAAATCTTCGCTTGTGCCTTGGAAACAAGATCGCTGCCCTTGTCGGCAATACCGCGCAGCATCTTTTGCGCTTCGGGCATTCTGTTCTCGCCGGCATAAAGCTGTGACAAGGCAATCTTCGCCAACGATGCAAATTTGTCACCGGAGTCTGCCACCTTCTTCAAGTCGGACTCCGCGCCTTTCTTGTCGTTGCCGGAAGCCTTTACCGTTCCCAGATAGTACTGCGCGATCAACCCTTCATGGCTTCCGCCGTACTTCGTCACAACATCGGACAGCGCCTTGATGGAAGCTTGATCTTTAGCCTGTTCGGTGGGAAAGCTCTTGCCGCCGGGAATCGTCTGCCCGACCGGAGCTTGCGCGGTGACTAGCGCCGTTTCCAAAGCTTGGCGGCGTATCGAGCGCTGGTAAGATAAGTACCAAATCACCGCCCCGACGATCAATGCAATCACAACAGCGATTACTGCCCACCGAATCAAAACCTTACGATGGGAAGATGCATAGCCAATTGCACCGGAAACAGCATCCGTATAGCGATCGTGCTGCACCTGATCTTTTAATTCCTGGCGGGTCAAACGAAAAACAACCTTCCTAATGGGGCGAACATCCGTAGGGTATCACAAATTTGCCCTATGATTCCGATTCGGTTCGCATCAGAAACACCGGATTTCCAACGGCCAGGTCAGTGCCGGTGACCCTCCGACGATACCCACGCTTCGAGCAAGATCGAAGCACCGCTCAACGGGCGCATCGATGGTCGTCAACTCTTCAATTCGAACCATGGTGGCTAGAAGGTCATTGCGCTTTCCGTTGACAGAGCGTTTTGCTTTGAGTATTCAAGCCGAATTATTCAATACCTTCAATCGTGCTTAATACAGTCCGTATGTTATGAGGCTGACGAGTAACGCCGACGGAGCTCTGGTCCCGGGCAACAACTAAGCGCAAATACCGGCCAGATCATTCCTAATAGCGAACTTCACCAACCCGGCCACATCGTATATCTCAAGCTTCCGCATCAAACTGGATCGGTACGTATCTACCGTCTTCGGACTTAGCGAGAGCCGCGCCGCGATTTCCTTGGCGCGAATACCTTCCACTAGCAAAGAAAACACCTGAAACTCACGGCTGCTGAGAGTATCGATCGGGTCCGCGCCTTTATTGCGCCCGGAACCCCCCTCGAATACTGTCATGATCTCGATTTGCGGAGAGACATAAATGCCACCCTGCGTAAACTGCGTCAGCGCCTCGGCCATCTGCAGCGCGCTGGAGCTCTTCAGCACATAACCACAAGCCCCATTTCGTAAAACTTCTAAAACTGTTTTGCGGTCTTTACGTGTGGATAATACTCCGCATCTCGTCTTTATTCGTGCGCCATGAACACGGCGGATCACCTCGGTCACCGCCAAGTCCGGCAGCCCAAGATCGAGTAGCGCAAGCGGCGGCTGCAATCGCTCGATCTCTTCAAGCGCCTCTTCCGCCGTCCCCACTTGAGAGACCACCCGGAAACCGGGAACGGAATTGCATAACGCTGCAATCCCTTCCCGCACCAGCGTAAGCTCCTCCGCGAGAAGGATTCCCGTTCGAGACGCCTCCTGCGGATGCACGGAGGAGAGTTTGACAGTAGGAAGAACTAGTGTTTGTATTGTCGACACATCGGCACGCTTGTGCTTAAGAAGTGTCGACCAATCATCACAACTCTCAATCTCTGTTAGGAGAAACTACGCACCGCTTCGGTTTCATCGTCGAACACCTCAAAAACCGTGTATAGCTTTGTGATTTGAAGAAGATCTTTCACCCGTTTCGTCAAGCCAAGCAGCTTGAACTGCCCGCCATTATTGGTGACGGTAGTAAACCCGGATACCATCTCTCCAATACCGGAGCTATCGATGTAAGAAACATCGGATAGGTCGAGAAGGAACTTCTTATCTCCCTTCGCCGCAAGCTCTCGAATCTTGTCACGAAAAGCGCTCGCGCCTTCACCCAGGGTGATTCGGCCGGCTGCGTCGATTACTGTGACATCACCCACTTGGCGGGACGTCATCTTAGCACTCACGTTGTTCTCCTTTATGCAAATCCAAATACAAACTCAATCTATGCCTCCGGCAACCGCTTTACGAGTCTAACCTCTGTCCCCCCGCCCTCACGCGGATGGAGATCGATATCGTCCATGAAAGCACGTATCAAAAGAAGGCCCCGCCCCGACTGCCGCAGAAGATTCTCGGGAGCAAGCGGGTCCGGAAGCAACTGCATGTCGAACCCTTCCCCTTCGTCGCCGATAACGATGGTTAAACTTTCGCTCGAGCCTTCCATTTCTAAGTGGACCTGCTTGTTCTGGCTATAGCGATTGCCATGCACCACGGCATTCACCATGCATTCACGCACGGCCATGCCGATATTATTCTGGTCGTCGTCATCGAAGCCAAGACTCTGCGCGGCTTGCAATGCAAGCTCTTCTGCCTTATCTACGCTCTGCAAGTTCGATTCAAGGGTTGTTTGAGTTCTCTCCATCTTGCCGATTTCGCGTCCAGACATAAATTGGGAAAGCCTGCTGACTTCGACGTTTACCACTGTAACGCCGAATCGTCACAATAAACTAACCGGTCGTTGTAAGTCAAGAACTGTTAGTTTTCTCCACTGACGATAATCTTAAGATATGTCCGCAAGCGCTCTTGTCAACGACATTGCCACAAAGTATGAGGCCGTCATCGGGCTGGAAATGCACGTTCAGCTCGGCACGAAAACAAAAATCTTTTGTAGCTGTCCGGCCGAGTTTGGCGCAGCTCCCAATTCCAACGTCTGCCCAGTGTGCCTTGGCCTTCCTGGTGCCTTGCCTGTTCTGAGCCGCCAAGCCGTTGAATTGGCGATGCAGGCTGCCGTCGCCTTACATTGCCCGGTCAATCCCTTTTCGCGTTTTGCCCGCAAAAACTATTTCTATCCCGACCTGCCCAAGGGTTATCAAATCTCCCAATACGATCAGCCGCTGGCCGAGCACGGCTACGTCGACATTCAAACCGAGGCGGGCAAAAAACGCATCGGCGTGACTCGCGTCCACATGGAAGACGACGCCGGAAAAAGCATTCACGACGGCTTCAAGGACTCCGATCGCTACACCTATGTCGACCTGAATCGATCCGGCACGCCGCTCATCGAAATTGTCAGCGAGCCCGAGATGCGAACCTCCGACGAGGCCTATGCCTACGTCACCGAGCTGAAGCAAGTGCTGCAATACATCGGTGTCTCCGACTGCGATATGGAAAAAGGGCAGCTTCGTTGCGACGCCAATATCTCTATTCGGCCGCGAGGCGCGGAAAAATTCGGCACGAAAGCAGAAATCAAGAATCTCAACTCATTCCGCTATATGAAACTCGCGCTCGAACATGAAATCGAGCGGCAAGTGGAGCTCGTCGAATCGGGCGGCAAGGTCACTCAGGAGACGCGCCTCTATAACGCCGAGACAGGTAAAACAGTCAGCATGCGCAGCAAGGAACAGGCCCACGATTATCGCTATTTCCCCGAGCCGGACTTAGTTCCCCTACAAATCGGCGAGTCCTGGCTGTATCAAGTCAAGTCCGGGCTGCCGGAGCTGCCAGCCGAACGCCGTGAACGCTTTGTCGACGAGTATGGCCTCCGTGAGTACGATGCGCAGGTGCTCACCTTGACCCGCGAAACAGGCGATTACTTCGAGGCGGCGATGAAAGTCAGCGGCGACGGACGCGCTACGGCCAACTGGGTAACCGGCGATCTCATGGCGCTCTTAAAGGCCTCGGGAAAGGAAATCACCAGCTCGCCTGTGTCCGCGGCGCACGTGGGCGAACTGGTCGCCCTCATCAATAAAGGCGAGCTTTCCGGTAAGCTCGCTAAGGAAGTTCTTCCAAAAATGTTCGAGACCGGCGACGCTCCGGCGACGGTCATGGAACGCGAAGGCCTGAAGCAGATCTCCGACAGCGGAGCATTGGAGAAGATTGTGGACGACGTGCTCGCCGCCAATCCGAAACAAGTGGAGCAGTACAAGTCCGGCAAGACCGCCGTTGTCGGTTTTCTAGTCGGCCAAGTGATGAAGGCCAGCCGTGGACAAGCGAACCCAGCCGCCGTCAACCAGATGTTGAAAACACGACTGGGGTAGGCATTTGTCCGATCGAAAAACGCTCCAGCCAATTCCTCCGATTTCACCCGATTGAGAGAATTCTTCGAATGTAGAAATTGCAGTTCTGGGCCTTTCGTCGCCTTCCATTTCCTATCATTAGCTCAGTAACCAGTGCCCTGATAAACTCGCATGAGGCACACCCAAGCTCCCATGACTAAGCTGTCCAGCGTTCTGTTTTTCGTCACTCTTGCCGGAACCACTGCGTTCGCGCAACCAGCCAGTAAAGATCCCTTTGCCGGTCGCTGGGACCTCACCGTCAAAACCGCCCACGAAACTTATCCTTCTTGGCTCGAATTCACTGACGACCAACAAACGCCCTCCATCCGAGTCCAGGGCCGCGTCTCCAGCGTTCACCCGGCGTCGAATGTCAAAAAAACTGGATCCCAAGTCACCTTCACCTCGTCCGAGTGGTTTGGCAAGCCAACAGCAGTCACCTGGAGTGTAACCGCCGCGAACGGGAAACTCACCGGCACGCAAAAACGCGAAGACGGCACGACAGGGCAGATCACAGGAGTTCCCGCGCCGGCGCTCCACCGTCCCGTCCCCGCCGCCTGGACCAAGCCCACGCCTCTTTTCAACGGCCACTCTTTAGAAGGATGGGTGCCGATGGATTCGCCCGACAATGCCGGAAACCATTGGGTCGCTGAACATGGGGATCTGCTCAATCGAATCCCCGGCGCCAATCTGCGCACCACACGCAAGTTCGAAGATTTTAAACTCCACATCGAATACAACTGTCCCCGCGACGGCAATAGCGGCATTTATCTACGTGGTCGTTATGAAGTGCAGGTTGCCTATGAAGCCCCGGGCAAGAACGACAAGTTCCACGGCATGGGTGCGGTCTACGGATTCCTTGCGCCTTCAGTCGATCTGCCCGATAAACCCGGCGAGTGGGAAAGCTTCGACATCACTCTAATCGGGCGCACTGTCACGATTATTCGCGACGGCACAACCATCATCGACCACAAAGAAATTCCCGGTATCACCGGAGGCGCGCTCGATAGTCACGAAGCGCAACCCAACTACCTGTACATCCAGGGCGATCATACCGGCGGCATGAAATACCGTAACATCACGATTGCTGTTCCCCAGCGTTAGGACGCGGGCATTGCTAGGGCATCGGCAATCTTGCGATGGACGCCTGCAACAGGCTGATATTCCTGGATGCTGAGCAAAACGTGCGCGGGGTTGCCTCGGTCGGTGATGAACACCGAGCCATCGACAGCGGCTTTTTTTGACCCAACTCAATCATTGCGACAGAAACAGTGAGTGCCGCTACTTTAGAGTGACTTCGTAAAGCGAGTTGTGCTCTAAATCGGCAATCACTCTGACGTTGTCGCCCTCGGCGATTAGTCGTTCATATATCCACGATTCCGGGTCGTACATCAGAAACGAATGATGTTCACGCTCGAATTGATTGAGTGCCACCAGTTGGAATGGGCCAGGCACTACGTTGCGAAGACCTCGAAAGACGACCGGAGAGTTCCTGTTCCAATTCTTTCTATCGACTGGATAAAACAATCTCTGACGGAGAGCAGGGGCGCCATATTTGGCAGCTACCAAAAAAGGTCCGTCACCCAACACTAAAGCTTTATCGGAATTATAGATCGCCTTCGTTCTCGGATCGAACAACTCGGAGTAGGATGCATACGTCCCCCAGGAGTCTTCATCCGGTGTCCGCATCCTTGACATCGCTGTGTAAATCAAACTCAGCGCCATCAAAATACAAAGAGCCTCAGTTAATCTCCGCAAGTGGTTTCGAAATATCCAAAGAGTGAAAGGAATGAAAATCGCAAAGCCGATGACGGTGGCAATCACGTATCGATAGTGGAGAGCCTTCGTATACAAAGACAAAACAAAACAGGCAATGGGAAGAAGCAAGTAGCTTCCCGCTGCCGCCATCTCATAAGCAGGGATGGTACTTAGTTCGGCTCTAATTTCGCGAATTCGGTTCATAGAAAGAGCAGCCCACAAGCCAAATCCGACACAACCGATGAACCCCAAAACAAGCAACTTGGCCGAAAGCGCGAAGTAGATGTCCGATAAGGTGCTGAAGTTGGAATGCGACCAGTAGCTTTTGGAGTACGCGTGAATGGCGTGAATATGGGGTAGAAGAAACAAGAGAGGGAGACCGGAAAGACAGATGGCGAGGAGAACTCCCACGTCGATTTTACGGCTGCGGATTGTATAAACCGCTTCCCCTGCCAACAGCGGAAATACTAAGAGAACGGCGTTGTAGTGCACGCAGATAGCAGCCGCCAGCGCAATGCCTATGGCGGGCGCCGAAAGAACGCGCATTCGATTTTCCTTCGCGAACTGCCATGCGATAAAACTGCACACGCAGAAGAACAACACCAAAGCGTAGGGGCGTGCTTCGAATGAGTATTGAAATGCAACCGTGAATGCAGGCATCAGCGCCGCGACCAATCCATACAAAGCCGATGTTCGGCGCGCCACGGCGTAATACAACAGTAATGTTGTGAGCCAAAAGGGAATAATGGCGCACAAGCGGATGGCAAGCGATGACGATCCAAATAGAACGTAAAACAAATGGACAGGCACGTAAAAACCGATCGGCTGACCATCCGTTCCCAAAAGAAGGTTGTTCCAAATAGCGTGCAGACTAGGCAGCGTTCCTATGAAAGATGTGTCCACCTCGTCAAACCACAAATGCCGATACACCGCGATATATGTCGTGGTGAGAAGTAGAAAAACGGAATAGATTGTAAGCAAGAGCCAGGCGACTTTTCTACCTGGCGCTTGGGCCACCGCTGCCGTTACATACTGCTTTACTGTGGTCTCCAACGCGCAAGATTAGCACAAAACGCCGTGTTTTTGCCGGTTTACGAAATCGTCGGGATTATCTCATTGGCAAGCTCGTGCACACTGCTATAGTTTCGTAGAAGATCACTTGGAGCCGGCTCGATCGCCGGTGCTTGCGCTGGATTACAATTTGAAGAATGTAAACAAATGGAAGATTACCAGGAGCGTACAAACTCTGCTGGTCAAAAGACCTCCGTTAGTTGGCCTATTCTCCTATTCGGTCTTTTAATCGCATCGGCAGGTGTCATGGTCTGCGTTATCGCTAGCGGCTTAGCGACGCTTATTCTGCTCACCGGCTGGAAAAAATATCTCTTGATTCTCGACTTGACCTTATTGCTGTTGGGCGGCGGTGCTGTCATCCTCGGTGCAATTTTTATCCTCGTTGATCTGTTCATATTGCTTCCATCCAAACGCCGGCGTCGTCTCGTCTCGTTCGATCACCTGCCGAACCGGCAACTGACCGTGGTGCTGACGGCCTATAACGACGAGCTCAGCATACGCGAATCTGTGGAAGACTTTCGTACGCATCCATTGGTGAAGCGGGTGATTGTCGTCGACAATAATAGTAGGGATCGAACCAGTGAAGTGGCGACAGCTGCTGGCGCTATCGTCGTCTTGGAGAAGCAGCCGGGGTATGGACAATGTGTATTTCGCGCACTGCAAGAAGGACTTGCCCAATCCGATACCGATCTGACGCTACTCTGCGAAGGCGACATGACGTTTCGCGCATTCGACATCGATAAATTCATGGCCTACATCCCGCATTCGGAGATCGTGAACGGAACCCGAATCGTGGAGCAACTCCGCGACCGCGAGACGCAACTGAGCACATTTATGTACTACGGTAATTTCGTCGTTGGAAAAATGCTAGAGGCAAAACATGTCGGCCAAGGAACATTCACCGATGTCGGAACTACCTATAAGCTATGCCGCAACACAGCGCTACAGCGTTTGCTTCCCAAGTTGAACCCAAATGTAAACCTAGAGTTCAACGCGCATTTTCTCGACACTACTCTGCAACAGCGGATCTCTCTGGTGGAGTGTCCCATTACCTTCCATAAACGATTAGGCGAAAGCAAAGGAGGAAACACCGACAATATAAAGGCATTCCGAGTGGGCTTGCGCATGATCAAAGGAATTCTTTTTTCGTGGAGTCATCAGTGACGGCTGAGCACAGCTATCACGAGACGCGTTTTGCATTCGATGAGCGCCGAGAAATTCTTTGGCGTGCGCTATGTGACTACTACTTCAACCGGCTGATTCGTCCCGACTCTCATGTTCTTGAACTGGGTGCGGGTTACGGCCACTTCATCAACAATATTCGCTGTTCACGAAAAAGCGCTATCGATCAGTGGCCGGGTTTATCGAACTATGTCAAGCCGCCGGTCAATGTAGCTGTAGGAAGTGTTACCGATCTGAGCTTCGTCCCCGACCATTCGGTGGACTTCGCCTTCGCGAGCAATCTCTTCGAACACCTGTCGCAAAATGACTTTGCGGCAACTCTATTGCAACTCAAGAAGAAGCTAAAACCAGGTGGGACACTCAACATCCTTCAGCCGAACTATCGCTTAGCCTATCGGGAATACTTTGACGATTACACGCACGTTGCAATCTATTCGGATATCAGCCTTTGTGATTTTCTCCAAGCTAATGGGTTCAAAATCATCGAAAGTGTGCCGGGATTTCTACCTTTCTCTATTAAATCGACCGCGGCTCCCGTCCGCCCCTGGATCATAAGGCTTTATTTAGCGCTGCCCTGGAAGCTTCGTGCCAAACAAATGCTGATTCGCGCTCAGCTAGCGCGCTGAACCGTAATGAAGGCAAACATCGCCCACTGATTTCGCCAACGCCGAAGTCCACTTTCCGCGGCGCGCCAGATAGGGAAGGCGAATCCAGGCATGATGCTGCGCATGGAAACTCCTCCCGACACCAGATAACGGAACGGCATAAAGGGCTCAATGGAAGAAACCGTCAGGTCAGAAAAGCTCGACTCGAATTGCTCGCGATCCCGGCCAAACACCATCCATGGCAAAGCCCCGTTCGCTCCTGATAACGGACCGGTCGTCGGGAATGTCCAATCGGAAGCTTCGGGACAAAACGGCTCATGGTGGAGACGGGTATAGATCAACCGGGACCAGGAAGAAACCCAAGGCTCGATGAAGAGAATACGTCCGCCGGGAGCAAGGCAGCGCTGTGCCTCGGTGAAGAACCTTCGTACATCCGGAATGTGATGCAGTACATCGACCATCAAAATGGCGCGCAGGGAGCGATCACAAAACGGAAGAGCACATCCATCCAGCACAACCTGAATATCAGGACAGGCGAAAATCTCCGACGTAATTAGATGGGGAACAAACTTTTTGAGGAAGCCTCCGCCGGAACCTAACTCAAGCGTTCGGCCTGGCACTTCCGGAAGATGAGAAGCAAGCGTCTCATACCACTCCTCATAGATTTTCCGTAGAAATACTTTGTGCTGAATAATGTTCCGGCGCAACTCCGTCGTCCCTGGATCATCGATGTCCAAATTGCGAGTCAGCGGGTGCGCTAGTAGTTTTCGCAACGATAGCGAGTTCAATAAAATACCTCTAAACTTAAACCTTATGTTAAGTTCAGACTCGAAAGAGGAAATTGATGGAACATAGCGGTCTCATTTCTTCGGCGATCAGCCCTCAACAAGCGAACTTTACGGCAGGGCGCCAAGCCTATTGGGATGATTACGCCGCCGACTTCAAGCGATGGGTGCGCTTTCGGAAGTATTATCAGGAACGTATCGGCGACATCTACAGTCTTTTCGTTCCGCCCGGCATGCGCGTACTGGAGCTGGGATGTGGTGAAGGGGATCTTCTCGCAAAATTGAAACCTGCCTATGGTCTGGGAATCGATCTTTCGGAGGATATGGTCGATCTTGCAAAACAGCGCCATCGACGATTGGAGTTTAAGACTTCGGACGCCCATACTTTTCATTCCGGCGAGGTTTACGACTATATAGTCCTCTCGGATCTTGTCAATGACGTATGGGATGTCCAAAGACTCTTCAAAATAGCGGCGGAACACAGCCACTCGGGGACGCGCATCATCGCTAACTTCTATAGCCGTGTCTGGGAATGGCCGCGAAAGTTAGCCGAACTTGCCGGGATCGCTAAGCCGCAGCCCATCCAAAACTGGCTGACCACGGAAGATATCGGCAATTTGCTGAATTTAGCCGGCCTGGAAATCGTTCGAAAGTCAACCGAGGTGTTGTTTCCGTTCCGGGCATTCGGGTTAGGACGGCTTTTCAATCGTTATCTTGTTAAGGTGTGGCCATTCCGGTTGCTTGGCCTGACGAATTTTGTAGTGGCGCGGCCAAGTCCGAAAGGCAGGCCTAAGAAAGCGCCAGTGGTGAGCGTGGTCGTTCCTGCCAGAAACGAAGCGGGTAACGTAAAAGCTATTTTCGACAGAGTCCCCACTTTGGGCGCCGGCACCGAGCTTATTTTCGTGGAAGGTCATTCCAAAGACGACACTTATCAACGGATAGAACAGGAAATCGCCGCAAGGCCCGCAAGTGGCGCACGCCTTTTTCGCCAAACAGGCAAAGGAAAAGGTGATGCGGTTCGACTTGGGTTTGCGAAGGCTACCGGAGATCTGCTGATGATCTTAGACGCGGATCTGACCGTGCCGCCTGAAGACCTTCCACGTTTTTATGAAGCCTGGCATTCCGGCACGGGAGAATTTATCAACGGCGTCCGTCTTGTCTATCCGATGGAAAAGAAGGCAATGCGCTTCCTGAACTTACTGGGTAACAAATTTTTCGGCCAGGCGTTTTCCTGGCTTCTGGGACAAAGCGTAAGAGACACGCTCTGCGGAACCAAGGTCCTAAGCCGTCGCGATTATGAAGTGATCGCCGCAAACCGCGCCTATTTCGGCGAGATCGATCCTTTCGGCGACTTCGATCTTCTGTTTGGAGCGGCAAGATTCAGCTTGAAGATCGTCGATCTCCCCATTCGCTACCGGGAGAGAAAATATGGCGAGACAAATATTCAACGCTGGCAACACGGCATGCTGTTACTGCGCATGGTGATGCTGGCTTCGCGTCGGATTCGCTTTGTTTAGGGGACGACAAAGCAGTTTCCTGGGAAGGCATGAGATAAAAGGAAAACGGTAATGACTTCTCGTGTCGGAACAACCGAAAAACCGCAGCCGGTCAGGGAGACATTGCATAGGCAATCGCATTGGACTTCTTTGGCCCTACTGGGAATTTATTCCATCTTCCTGCTGGCCTCCACCAGTTACATCGCGATGCACCGGCACCTCTGGTTCGACGAGGTACAAGCTTTTCTAATCGGCGCTTTGCCAAACTTCCATCGAATCTGGCAAAACCTACTTCGAGGAACAGATGGCACGCCGTTTGGATTTTACGTTTTTGTTCACCTTTCAGAAGTGCTCTTCGGCTCATCCAGCCTAGCCGTGCGCCTGCCCGCTGTGATTCCTTTTTGGTTCACCACGTTGGTTTTGTATTACGCCGTGGCGCGCCGTACCTCTCCTCTCTATGGATTCATTGCCGCGCTGGGGCCACCCTTTACCGTTGCCTTTCAGTACTCGTTCGAAGCACGGCCGTACGCGCTGGTCATGCTCTTCTCGGCTTTGAGCTTCGTTGCGTGGCAATTTGCCAAGCAATATAAAATGCGGCTACTATCCGTCCCGGCAATCACCCTTGCGCTAGCCGCAGCCATTTCCGTACACTACAACGCCATTCTGCTTACGGTGCCGCTGCTGGTAGGAGAAGCTGCCTACACGCTGCGCCGCCGCAAAGTGGACGTATGGGTCCTTATCGCGATCTGCACTTCCTTCTTTCCTATTCTGCTTCTTCTGCCTCATATTCACGCGATTTCTGTCTACACGAAGAGCTCTTGGATGCAGAGTAACTTCGCTACTTTGTCTGATATTTATTTCACACTCTTCACCAAGTTCTTTATCGTTGCGATTCTCGGCTGTGTGGGGTTCGCGCTGTGGGCGGCCCTGTTACGAAGGCGAATCCAAGAGATCGAGGTGGAACTCGACACTATCCCTCCGCACGAGATCGCAGCCGCGAGCGGATATCTTCTTCTGCCGATTGCTCTTTTCGTGTTGTCCTTCTACACGAAGGCGATCCATTACCGTTACGCCATCGCCACGGCTGTCGGAATCTCCATCTTTGTTCCTTATGTTCTCTGGATTTTCCGGGCCTCTTTATCAAGAGTTTCCGCGCTCCTCTGCTTGCTAATGGGGCTCAGCTTGATCTACACGGCAACTTCCAGAATGCGGACGCCCGACGAGGATACCTGGGGAACGTTCGCGAGTTACTCCGAGCTGTTCAATCCTGCCACAAAGGAGATCTATGAATCGAATGAGGCTTTGATCTTAGGCGATGGGCCGTTTCTGCTGGTAGCCAAGTATGGAAATGCGGAACTACGGAATAAGTCGATCTATGTAATGGATAAACAGCATTGGAAAGATATGCTGCCGTACATGTTCAGAGGCATGCGGGACGCCATCCCAGGTCCATTCCAGCTTGAAATGTTCAGCCGGTTTAAAAAAATGCACCGATCCTTTATGATGTACGATCCCGATTTCTGGATGTTGGATCAACTCGTAGCTGAAGGAGACGACGTCAGAGTCAGCGCGGACTTACCGCATTATCCGCTGTACGAAATTACCTTGAAACGATGAATGCCTAATATATCCGTCAAGCAAATAGAACGGCAGCAGATCCCCGCTTCAGAGATCTCTCGGAGGTGGTTGGCCGGTTGGTGGGCAATCGCAATCTACTCGGTCTTTTTGCTTGCCACAACCTGCTACATAGCTGCACACCGGCACTTTTGGTTTGACGAGGTCCTTACCTATTTTATCGGGACGCAGCCCAGCTTGAAATCGAGTTGGGCTGCCCTGGTTATCGGGGCTGATGGGCAGCCGATCGGATTCTACGCAGTCGTTCATTTTGCTTACCTGCTTTTTGGCTCGTCTCCGTTGGCACTGCGTCTTTGCGCTATTGTTCCCTTTTGGTTGACCACATTGGTGTTGTATTACGCAGTGGCGCGTCGCACCTCTCCGCTTTATGGATTCATCGCCGCATTGGGACCGCCCTTCACGGTTGCCTTCCAATACTCATTTGAAGCACGTCCGTATGCGCTGGTTCTTCTTTTCTCGGCTTGCAGCTTTCTTGCGTGGCAATTTGCCAAACAAGACAAAATGCGGATACTATCGGTCCCGGCGATTACTCTCACGCTCGCTGCCGCAATCTCCACCCACTACAACGCCGTTCTGCTCACGCTTCCGCTGCTGTTGGGAGAGGTTGCGTATACGCTGCGCCTACGCAAAGTAGATATAGCCGTTCTTGCCGCGGTTGGACTTTCCTTTTTTCCTATTTTGTTTTTCTTTCCTCATATTCACGGGATTCATAATTATTCCCTTTATCCTTGGACGCACACAAGCCTCGGTGTTCTTTTCGACATTTACTTCGCCCTTACCGCTAAGCTTTTCGTTTTAACGATCATTGGTTGCGCTGCGGCTGGCTTGTGGGCGGCTATCCTATCGAAAAACCGCCAGAAAGTCACGATAGAAGTAGAATCCATTCCGCACCACGAAATCGCTGTCGCTGGAGGATACCTTCTCCTTCCCATGGCTCTCTTTGCTCTGTCTCTCTATACCAAGGCATTCCATTACCGCTACGTAATTGCCACCGTTGTGGGGATCTCCATTTTTGTTCCTTATGTTCTCTGGATTTTCCGGGTACGTTTATCCAAAGCGTCGGCACTGCTCTGTTCACTGATGATTTTGAGCTTGATTTACACCTCGCTCTCCAGAATGAGGTCGCCCGATGAAAATGAATGGGGAGCTTTTGCAAGTTACTCTGAGCTGTTCAATCCTGCCACAAAGCAAATCTATAGATCAAATCAAGCATTGGTGCTGGGTGATGGTCCTTTTTTACTTACGGCGATGTATGGAAATGCGATGTTGCGGGACAGGTCGTTTTACTTAACAAGTCCAGAACACTCCCAACATAACTCGCCCATACTTTTTGGCGGCCTACGGGGAATTGTGCCTGGTCCATTTCATGTAGTGGACCTTTCTGACTTTAAGCAGACGCACCGGTCATTTCTGATGTACAACCCGGCCCCGTGGTTACTCCATCGATTGGTCGGTGAGGGCGATGGAGTTCGAATAGCAGCTTATCTGCCGCACAACTCGTTGTACGAAGTCACGCTGAAGTAACAAAGCCTAGACGTTAACGGTGCCCGCGCCCGCCATGGAAGCCGCCGCCCTGATGGAAGCCATGCCCCTCGTGACTACCGCGATAGTCGTTATCTCGGTGATATTCGCGATAGCCACCGCCGTAGTTCCGGTTGTTATAGAACCTGTTGGTGTAGACCCGGTTATAAATTCTGGGCCTATCAAAACCCCGCGAATAGTAATGGCCGCCATACCAGCCCGGGCTGTAGAAGAAATTCAATCCTGCGCCCCCGCCATAAGGATATCCGAAACGGTAGCCTGGATAACCAAATCCGTAGCTGTACGCGTAGGGATAGCCCGATGCATAGGGAGCGTAGTACGGGGCAGGGTAGCCATAGCCGTAGCCATCGTAAGGAGCCGCGGGAGGCGGATTATAGGTCTGTTGATATTGTGTTGTTTCCTCCCGGCGGGCTTGCGAATAGTATTCGTATTGGTTGGGGTCGATAGGTTGAAATGCCTGCGGGGCGCTGACAGTAGAAATCGTCACTGGCCGAATAATCCGAAACGTCAGTACTTCCTCCGGGCCAATTACACTGGCCCGCCCACGGGTAATCAGTACGCCGATCGTGCTTGCCGCGGCACCCGCGCCCGCTCCGATCGCCGCGCCGGGACCACCGCCTGCCGCTGCGCCGATGATGGCGCCCAGTCCTGTTGTCCCCGCAATTGCCCCGGCATCTCGTCCTTTGGAACCCGGTCCCACCTGGCTGATGAACTGTGATTGAATCGGCAGCTGCTGTCCATCGACCAAGGACAACTCGGTAAGCTGCACTCCTAGCCGAGCCAACCCTTCCACGCGGCCGCTCTTTTGTACTTCTGTCACTCGGCCACTCACCGTCTCGCCCGGACTGGCAACAACGACGCCGTTCACAACTAACGGTTGCTCCAAAGTTGCCGTAAACGTGTCGCCAACGTGATTCCTATTAGAAGAAAGCTCCTGATTCGTACGTACTGTCAGATAACTGCCCGGCTGGATTGTTAGCTGCGAAGGGGGCTGCTGCATTCGCATGGGCTGCCGTTGACCCTGTCGTTCCGGCTCTGGATCGTAAACATGAACACCATTCCCCAAGTCTTGGCCGTACCCGGTTGTCGCATTGTCCTGCTCCGCCGTTGTCGGTGGATTGCCTACTCTGCGCCATCCTCCAGGGGACGGAGCCCGCTCCTGCTCATAGCTTTGCGTCTCGACTCGCTGCGACGTAGTCTGCGCCTGGGCAAAACCGGAAACAACAAAAAAGCCTAACGCTGCGCAGCAAACAGCAGTGCAGAAACTGTAAACGCGGGAAGTGCCCATTTAACGACCTCGCTTGTTGGACGAAATCCGCGTCCTGCAAGTTTCTCTGCATACGGCAAACAAAAGGTGCTGCTCGACTTATTGGTACTGGTAATGGTGCAAATCGACCAAGCGGTGCACCAATTCGACTATCCCGCTGGTGCTATTCCATACGCTCTCGGAGGTATTGTACATAGGTCTTCACCGCAGCCCCGCAAACCACAATCAGCGCCAATGCCAAAGCATATCCCTTTAATACGATCACCGCGATAACGGCAAGGACAGCATAAGCGATTAGCGCCGTCCTTATTTTGATCATCTTCGGCCCTAACTCAGGTCTGTCGTCTTGCTCATCCACCGCAAGATCCTTTTGGCAAGTTGTAGCTGAACGAAAACGCCAGGCGCATCTGCAGTCCCCGGTAATCGGACGGCAAAGGAGGAAGCGGATTCGACATCATCAGTCCGGCCGCTGCCGCCCGGTCTAAAGGATCGGAGCCGGACGAGTCCGCCACAACCATCTTCGGAATGCTTCCGTTGCGGTCGATTGCAAACTCCATCACCGTGCATCCCCGACGCGTGCCTAGCCGCACGCTTTCCGGCGTGACCGTTCGCCAGTTCGCACGCACAATCGACAAGATGCGAATCAAATAGGGTTTCATGTCCGCCCCGTTCGGATCGCTCTTCAGCTCAATCGCCGCATGCTGCGCGGGCGTACTACCAGACGAACCCAATCCTCCCGGCATAGTACGCGTGGCATTGTCGTCTGTGATCACTGTGCGGCTGCTGTTCGCATCCCGTGCCAATCCGTCAATTGCCGCCTCGACACCCGATTTCGGAGGAGCCAGCTTCGGCTGCTCCGGTGAATTTGGGGCGTTCGACCCCACCTCCTGAAACGGATTCTTCGACGGAACCGGCGGCGGCGGAACGTGGGCAATCATTCCGTTTGGGGTTCCCGGCGTCGGCACCGCCTTCGGCAATTCCGCTGCGATTTGAGGCGCATTTTTCGCCACCTGCTGCTTCGGAGTCGGTGCGGGTATTTCTCGCCGCTTACGATTCGACCCTGGCGTCGATGCCGGCCGGGGCAGCGCCTTTGTCGCTTTCAAATCTGCTAAATCGATCTGTTTTGCTATTTGTTGGCGATTCGGCGCTTTTTGCGTCAGTAAATCACGCGGGAGATAAATCGGAGTTCTGTCCCAAACAACTCTCGTCCTCACCGTAGGACTCTCCGGGAGTGCCGGCAAATACGTGAGAAGAAAAATAAAAAGAAAATTGATCAGGACGGCGGCGCCGTAAACCGCTGCCCATCCCGACCGCGAACGCTCTTGTCGCCATTCCAGTAAAAGATCGATTTGGGGAGACTCGGCCGAGGACATTGCTGGCTTGCTGAACTTTCCTATCGGTGGCGGAGCGTATGGGCAACTACGTCGGAATGTTCTTCGATCTTAGCAAGAATCTGCTCCGCCACCCGCAGCGCGTTTGTTGCTCCTACTCCATCGACTTTCGGCTGCGACCGGTCCCGGACTGCCGCAAAGAAAGCCTGTAGTTCCCTTTGCAACGGCTCGCCGCGCGTCACATTTAATGGAACGAACCCAATCTGCGGCGTGATATCGTTTTTTGAAGAAACGAACCCAGAATGCAGTATTGGTCCTTTATTTTCAGTGATTTCGCTCTGCAGTTCGTTTCGTAAAATGCCGGTATCCGCCCCGTTGACGCTGATTTTGACCGCATCCTGCCGCTGGTAGTCGACCGATATGTACTCCCCCGGCTGGAATAGGCGAAGCTTTCTCACCTTCTCCGTGGACACACGGCTGGCCGTCAGATTCGCGATGCAACCGGTAGCAAAGGAAAGGCGAACGTTGGCAATATCGACTCGATTCGACAAAACCGAAATCCCCGCCGCTCGTATCTCCTCCGGCATCGCCCCCGTGAAGCTGAGGACGATGTCCAAATCGTGAATCATCAGGTCCAGCACTACGTCGACATCCAAGCTTCGGGGAGTAAACAAGCTTAGCCGGTGTATCTCGAAAAATAGGGGAATGGTCAGCGCCGATTCCAACGCCGTCACCGCCGGGTTGAATCGCTCCAGGTGACCCACCTGCAGAATTCGCCCGAGTTCTGCAGCCAGCCGCGTCATCCGCTCGCCAGCGGGCGCGGAATCGGCGATCGGCTTCTCCACCAGTACGTCCATTCCAGCCTCCAGCAGTCTGGTAACCACCTCTTCATGCGTCACAGTGGGGGTCGCGACTATGGCGGCGTCAATTTGGCCGGGAAGCTCTCCTACGTCACTGAACGCCTGTGATCCGAATTCGGTCGCCAACGCCTGTGCTTTGTCTAGACGGAGATCGACCACCGCTACCAAGTCGGCATTCTCCATTTGTCGAACCGCTCGGACATGATTGCGGCCGAACGAGCCCGCCCCGATAACGGCTACGCGCACCTTCTTCATTTTTCTACCTTGAACGGCGCGTATCCCACGATGGTGATATCTGCCTCCTCCGCGCGATGCAGCATTTCTTCTTTATCCAGCAACAAAGTGCGGTGAGCATCCACCGCCATTGCCGTGGTCTGCGTCTCGATCATCGTCTCAATTGTGGCGAGGCCCGCCACCGGCACGTCGAACAAAAGGTGCGCCCTTCCGTGCGAAGCCTTTACCAGGCAAAGGGGTCTGCCGTTCGCCAGTTCCGCCGCGCGCCGCAGCATCGCATCGGTTCCTTCCATCGCCTCGGCAGCAACACAGGCTCGTTCGCTGATGGCCACGCTTTGGCCGACGTCTACCGCAGCCAATGCGGCGGCGATCCGGCGTCCGTAGCGGATGTCTGCCGTTTCCTTTTTGGTCGGCTTTCGCCTGGTAAGAACGCCCTTCTCTGCCAGCAACGGTTTCAGGAGCCGGGTAGAATCGACCAGCTCGATGCCTTCCAAACGCAGCTCTCTTTGTACGCCGCCGATGAGCGCCGCTGTGTTTTTCTCTCGCAAGGAAGTCAGCATCTTCAACAAACGCCAGTCCGGCTTAATGTCGGAAAACAAACTGACGTGCTTTACCTGGCCGGTCATCATTACTTCCCTGACGTCCTGCCGTTTTAGAACATCAATTAACTTGCCAAGCTGGCCGATGTTGATCCAGTCGAGCGAATGTGCATATTGCGCCAACTCCGGCGTCGCCTCGTTCTTGATCGCCACCACAGCGACTTCGTGCCCTTCGCGGGACGCTGTTTGCAGCGCCAGAAGAGGAAAACGCCCGTTCCCGGCAATCATTCCATAACGTTCCGCCATAGCCTATTTGAGAAAGCCGCGTTTGGAGCTGCGAATGAATTCCAGCAACTCTTTCACTTCCGCCGTCGGAGCGAGCTCTTCTTCGATTCGTGCCAGCGCCTGCGTGGTGTTCAGCCCGGCCCGCGTCAAAATCCGGAACGCATTTTGCAGCGTCTCGATGGCTTGGTTTGGGAAACCGCCACGCTCCAATCCCACTCGGTTCGCGCCGAACACTTCCGCCTCGTGTGGGGATGCCGTAATCGAATAAGGCAGAACATTCTGCTTGATCACGCTGTAGCTGCCCACGATGGCGTGCTTGCCGATACGGCAATACTGATGAATGGCCGTCAACCCGCCAACGTTGGCGAAGTCTTCTACCGTGACATGACCGGCGAAGGTAACTCCATTGGCGAGGATCGTATTGTTGTGAATGGCAACATCATGCGCCGCGTGGACGTAGGCCATCAAAAGATTGTCGTCGCCGATAGAAGTCACCATTCCGCCGCCTTCGGTGCCCCGATGGATGGTCACAAATTCACGGATGGAGTTCCGATGACCGATGCGCGTCTCCGAAGCCTCATCCTTGTATTTTTTGTCTTGGGGGGCGACTCCGCAGGAACAATAAGGATAGAAAGTATTATCCTCGCCGATCGTCAGCTTGCCTTCCAGATAGATATGCGCCAGCAAGCGTGTCCGTGCGCCGATACTGACGCGGCCGCTAACTATGCAATAGGGCCCGATGTCCGCCTCGGAAGATATTTCGGCTTGTGGATCGATGATTGCGGTGGGGTGAATTGCCATCCGTCGGAGCCACTTTATGCTAGTTGTGGCTCTGCAACATTGCTCATCGCCTGCGACGGAGCGGGATGGTCGGTCAGCTTGCACATGAGGGTGGCTTCGGCTACGATCTCATCGTTTACTTTGGCGATGCCCTGCATTTTTGCCACGCTGGACTTCATCCGAAGCATTTTCATTTCAATGCGCAACTGGTCGCCGGGAACCACCGGCTTGCGGAATTTTGCCGCTTCCACGGAGGCAAGAAACATGATTTTGCGCTGCGTATCAGGATTCAGTTTTGCGATCAAAATGCCGCCCACCTGCGCCATCGACTCCACAATCAGCACTCCGGGCATCACCGGAAGTCCAGGAAAGTGCCCTACGAAGTGCGGTTCGTTGACGGTGACATTTTTAAGCCCCACAATGGAGTCGCCGGTCACTTCCAAAATCCGGTCCACTAACAGCATCGGATAGCGATGCGGCAGGATTTCAGAGATTTCTTGAACGTCCATCGATGTCATGGGAACTGTTATTGTAACAACCGATGCATCCTTTTCTGCGTTATGCGCGCGAAAAACAGCCCGAAATCGTGAGGTCGATCAAAACGATGGTGGAATGCGAATCGCCCACCGATTCGGTTGTCGACGTGGATCGTTTTGTCGATTTACTAGTCGAGCATACCAAAGACATTGCCTCGGCGAAAACCGTGAATTCAGAACGCTACGGGCGTCATTTGAAGCTGGAATTTCAGCTCGGAAAGCAAAAAGAGGGCAGACAGATCCTTGGCTTGGGGCACTCGGACACAGTATGGCCATTAGGCACTCTACAAGCGATGCCGTGGAAGGCGAGCGATGGAAGGCTGTGGGGGCCGGGTGTCCTCGACATGAAGGCCGGCCTGGTCTTTTTTATTTATGCGGTAAGAACTCTCGTGGAGCTAGACGTTCCTGTAAGTCGGCCGGTAACATTGCTGATCGTATCCGATGAGGAGGTCGGAAGTCCCTCGTCGCGGGCAATTACGGAAGAAGAGGCAAGACAAAGCGAGGCCGTACTGGTGCTGGAGCCGGGAACCGGACTCACCGGCAAATTGAAAACAGCTAGAAAAGGAGTCGGGCGGTATACACTCGACATTCAAGGAAAAGCCGTTCACGCCGGTATCGATTTTGCCGCCGGAGCCAGCGCGATTCTTGAGGCTGCTCACCAAATTCAAGCGCTTGCCCGGTTCACCGATCTGAATGGCGGTACAACGGTAAATCCCGGGGTCATTGCCGGCGGCACTCGCTCGAATGTAGTCGCCGCGCAGGCCCGCATCGAGGTGGACGTTCGGGTCACACGTCTGGAGAAGGCCACGGAGCTGGATAGAGCGATACGTTCCTTGCAACCTTTCGATCAGCGCTGCATGTTGACGATAGAGGGTGGCCTGAATCGTCCTCCCATGGAGCGGACGGAAGCTATCGCGAATCTGTTTGCCAAGGCTCAAGCGATGGGGAGAGATCTAGGGATCTTCCTAGAAGAATCCGCCACCGGCGGAGGATCGGACGGGAACTTTACCGCCGCCCTGGGCGTGTCCACACTCGACGGGCTAGGCGCGGTAGGCGAGGGCGCTCACGCGCCTGACGAAAGCATTCTGATTGACAGAATTGCCGATCGGACTGCTTTGCTGGCTGGCTTATTGACAAGCTTATAAAAGTAATCGCGGCGGACCTTCATAGAGGCCCGCCGCGATTACTTTACTCGATTTGCCGAAACTGCTTAGTTTTCTCCTGTCATGGTCACGCTTGAAGTGTTCTCGCCGGTAGTGGAAGTGGCCCACATACTGCGTGTCGCCCACATGCTCCGGGTAGCCCACATACTTCGTGTTGCCCACATGCTGCGTGTGGCCCACATACTTCGCGTCGCCCATCTGCTGCGCGTGGCCCATCTACTTCTGTCTGCAGTCGGACTGTTCGCTCCCCAAACGTTGTCGGGATCGAAAGCGCTCATACTTGCCGATGTGCCGATTGTCGATTGGGGGCCCAAGTACCAAACCGAAGACGAATCCGCTACAAAGCTCACGGTATCCGATGCGGGGTCATAGGCGGCGATCGGAGAAAGCGCTGTTCCCGAAGCCAATGTTTTATCGGACAAGGCCGCAGCCAAGTCCAAGTACCCGGCGCCTACAGTGAAAATGTCGTAATAGCTGACAAAGGATTCGCCGGTGGTGGGGTCGGTCGCCGTGCTCGATTCAGGGAAGGTCTTATAAGCAGTCAGCATCAATCGTGCCTTTACTTGATCGGGTGTGAGTGTTGGTTGCGCCTGCAACAGGTCTGCCGCTGCTCCGCTTACGACGGGCGTTGCCATACTGGTTCCGCTCATGGTGAAATAAGCGTTCGAGTAAGGCGAACTTTTTCCAGCATTCTTGCCCGTAACGGGCTGGTAATAAGAAACGGCGACCCGATTCGAGGGCGACTGTACAGCCAGCGTCTCATTCGGACTAGCTAAAAGCGAGACTACCTGATTGCCGGGTGCCACGATGTCCGGCTTAACGATGCCATCGATCAGCGAAGGTCCTTTCGAGCTGTAGCTAGCAATAAGGTCATCGCTTCTATCGCTGGTGCCCATTGTTTTCATCGCGCCGACTGTAATGACGTAGGGATCGTTACCCGGCGCATCTATCGTTCCGTAACCATTTGTGCCTAGCGAGTTGTCCCGGCCGTCGTTGCCGGCGGCTACAACAACTACTATGCCTGCGCGCCACGCTTCCTCGACCGCCTGACAGATCGGGTCCTGCCGATAGCTCTCGTAAACCGGTCGACCAAGAGAAAGATTGATAATGCGGATGTTGTATGTATCTTTCAGGGCGATTGCACGATCGATCGCCGCGATCACACTGCTATCGGTGCCCGCTCCATTCTCGTCCAACGCTCGCAGATTCACAAACTTCACACCCGGAGCAATTCCCTTTACCAGGTGGGTGCAGGTAGGGCAACTCGAGCTTTTCCCGTTGGAGCCGATGATTCCTGCGACATGCTGCCCGTGTCCGAATAAATCAGGCGCATTTTTGGGGTCTTTCACATTACCTTTCTGCTGAAATTCGCCCGTAAAATCTTCGTTGTAAACAACCGCGTCTTTTCCACCCAAGTCAGCGCTCGTAACCATTCCACTGTCGATAACAGCAACCGTGATGCCGGAGCCATCGAAATTTTGATTCCACGCAGCGCCGGCGTTGACGGCTGCGGCGGAATAGTCCAGCTTGGCGTGAACCGGCCGGTCCAGTGAAATGTAAGCCACATCGGGATCGTTAGCCAAATCGGTAAGGGCATATGCCGGGACGGTGTATTTACCGGATTTCGTTTTTGGAAATTTATTGTCTACTTTCCCGCCCCGGTTTGAGACTTTTTCATCTTGTTCCTGTCCGGGATTTTGTTTCCATTGGACGATCACATTCAGGGTGGATGAAGGATCGACATCGCGCAAATCCTTCGAGACTTTGTGTTTCGGACCGGCGGTACAGATCAGCGCCCCGAAAATAAAAAATACAGCGAGTTTTCTCATAGATCTTTCACTCCTTATAGGGACCGTTAGCGCCAAAATATGCTTATTGGTTGTCTAATCGGCCTTCACTCGATGTACTTATCGGTGGAATCTCCCGATTCCTTTAATAAGGAAAAGTCCTAGGGATACGGAGAGCTTAAGGCTGGAATAGATTGTCGATGATGGGCTTTACAAAGCAAAAGGAGGTCGGAACAGGCGTTCCGGGTTCTCCTTCGTGTTCCATCGCAACTAAGCGTCGCATCTTATTTGCGCATGTTCTTCTTCTTTTGACGACGCTTGTCTCTTCGAATGCGCCGTTGCAAGCCAGTCTTGCTCCATCGAAGGCGCTGACCCAGTACATACATCAGGCATGGGGTCCGGAAACGGGACTCTCGCAAAACTCGGTTTGGGCTACGGCACAAACGCCGGATGGTTACTTATGGTTGGGAACTGAAGGCGGTCTCGTGCGTTTCGACGGAGTGCGTTTTACCGTCTTCGATAAACGGAATACGCCGGAAATAACAAGGGAAGTAGTCACTGCGCTGTTGGCCGACCAAGAAGGAAATCTTTGGATTGGCATGAATAATGGCGGATTTGCGCGTCTACGAGACGGCCGCTTCCAAACCTTTGCGTCTTCTAATTACTTAGCCGGCAGTTCGATTACGGCTCTGCTGAAAGATGAACAAGGGGCTTTATGGATCTGCACCGACGGAAGTGGATTGGTACGGTTTGACAAGGGAAAGTTCCGTTCGTTCACAAAAGCAAATGGACTCGCTGATAACGCCGTCTTCTCCATTGCTCAGAATAAAGAGGGCGCGCTATGGATCGGTACTCACAACGGCTTGAGCCGGATGTTAGCGGGAAAATTCACGACGTTCACCACTAAAAACGGGCTCAGTAGCGATTTTGTCCGCACAACCTATGTGGATCGGCAGGGAACGATTTGGGCTGGGACAAACGGCGGCGGGTTGTGCTCTTTGACGTCCAATGGAACTACTTGTCTCACACAGAGGGAAGGACTGACCAGCAATACGGTTTCAACTATTTTGGAGGACCGAGCGGGCACCCTTTGGATCGGAACAATCGATGGAGGGCTGAATCGGCTAGCTGATAAGAAGCTGACTTCCCTAACCCAAAATAACGGGCTTCCCGGCAGTGACGTTAGCGCACTTCTCGAGGATGAGGAAGGGAATCTCTGGATCGGAAGCGACAATGGCGGCCTTTATTGCTTAAAGGACGGGGCAGTTACTACTCTTTCCAAGCAGGAAGGACTCGCCAGCGATACGGTTCTGCCTGTTTATCAAGACCGTAGTGGAGCGTTGTGGATTGGATCGGATCAAGGGTTAAACCGCTTAAAAGATGGCCATATCGAGACCTACACGACGAAACAGGGATTACCGGCAAATTTGGTTTTCTCGGTAGCCCAAGACGCCCGCGGCACCATCTGGGCGGCTACCCGATACGGATTAGCGAAGTTTGAAAATGACAGGTTTACACCGATCGACGTTCAAAATCGATACCTCAAAGATGCGGTGTTGTGCATGTACGTCGATCACAAAGGGGAACTTTGGCTCGGGACACGGGGCGGACTCGGGCACTACGATGGATCGCATCTAACCGTCTACACTACCCATGACGGACTTTCGAAAGACGGCGTCCAGGCAATTTATGAAGACAAAGAATCGACTCTGTGGATCGGAACGAACGGCGGTGGGCTAAACCGACTGAAAGATGGCAAGTTTTCCCGTTTTTCTACGCACGAAGGGCTCTCGAGTGATGTTGTCTGGACGATTCAAGGTGGGATTGACGGCGTTTTGTGGCTTGGCACCAGTGGGGGTGGATTGAGCCGCTTCAAAAATGGGCGGTTTACAAACTATACGACCAAGCAGGGTTTATTCGACGATACAGTATTCCAAGTTTTGGACGACAACGCCGGCCGCTTATGGATGAGCTCCAACAAAGGTATATTCTCCGTAAGTAAAGATGAGCTGGATCGGTTCGCGATCGGTCGAATTAACAGCATTACGTCGACTGCCTACGGAATAGCTAACGGGATGAAAAGCCGGGAATGCAATGGCGGCTTTCAACCGGCTGGATGGAAGCTGAGAGATGGACGCCTTTGTTTTTCGACGATGAAGGGCCTTTCTACGATTGATCCGTCGCGTTTGGGAAGAAGTGCACGTCCACCTTCCGTGGTCATTGAGCAAGTTAAAGCCGATGGCAAGAACTTCAGCGCCCGCCAGCCACTGATCCTCCCTCCTGGAGCGAGAAAGATAGAGTTTCAATTTACCGGGCTTAGCTTCTTCAACGCCCCAAACATTCAATTTCGATACCTCTTGGAAGGATTTGACAAGGAGTGGACGGAGTCTGGCGCTCGCCGAACTGCTTACTATACAAACGTTCCGCCTGGAAACTACGTGTTTCGGGTTCTAGCTAGTAATGACGGAAAAGCCTGGAGTCCTGTAGCCTCGACGGGATCGATTACGCTGCAGCCGCATTATTATCAGACACTATTATTTTCTCTTTCTTTGGCATCACTGTTGGGAATCGTAGGATTTGCAATGCACCGGCTACACGTAAGGCATTTGAAACAGAAAGAAAGGAAACTGTCGGCGCTGGTAGAAGAACGTACGGCCGTCATTCGCGAGCATGAAAAAGAGCTACGCCGGTCGCGGGACGAACTTGAGCTGCGGGTACAGGAACGCACACAGGAGTTGCTGGAAACCAATCAAGTGTTGGAATCGGAAATCACCGTCCGTGCCTTGGCAGAAAAGAAAGCTGAGGCTGCCAACCGCGCAAAAAGTGAGTTCCTGACGAACATGAGCCATGAGATTCGCACGCCTATTAACGGCATCATGGGCATGACGGATATCGCTTTGTCGACGGACATAGATGATGAGCAACGTGAATATTTAGAAATCATCAAATTGTCTTCGGATTCATTGCTGGCCATCGTAAACAGCATTCTCGATTTCTCTAATCTCGATGCAAACAAGCTTTCATTGGAACTAGCCCCTTTCGACTTACCAGGATTGCTGGTGGAGATCTCCGAATCGGTAAGCCGTCAAGCCACGCAAAAAGGCCTACTTTTTAGCAGCAGAGTGGATACGAATGCCGAATCCGAGGTCGTTGGCGATGCGGGACGGTTACGTCAAGTTTTATCGAACTTACTCGATAATGCGCTGAAGTTTACGAGGGAAGGATCGATTGAGCTGTGGGTGGAGGTGTGGGATAGCGCCACCTCGGACGTGATGTTTCATTTTGCAGTTGCCGATACCGGGATAGGGATCCCGGAAGAGAAACGAGACACGGTGTTTCAGGCATTCTCGCAAGCAGATAATTCGTCTACTCGCCAGTATGGCGGTACCGGTATCGGGCTTACGCTTTGTGCTCAATTAGTGAAGTTGATGCAAGGCGAAATCTGGATTGAGGACGGACCGGAAACAGGAACAATTATGCATTTTACGGCCCGCTTTGCGGCTGTACTTGAGCCGGACTTGTATGCGCTTACCTAGCGCATACCGGACAGGCCCATGAGAAACTAGTAAGTTGAGCATCGTTAGCGACGGCCTTTACTATGCGGTGGGCTCCTTGGCGTTAGGAGTGCTGTTGTCCTTTTCGCTTTCGCCTTACGCTGGGATACCGTTCTATCTTGTAGCGGCATTTTGCCTCTACTTCTTTCGCGATCCTGATCGCACTCCACCCCCCGGTAACGTGATGGTTGCTCCCGCCGACGGCAAAGTAGTGGCCATACGACCCGTGGGCGCCGGCGAGGTCCGCATCAGCATTTTCTTGAATATTTTCAATGTGCACGTCAATCGTACGCCCATTGCAGGCTTGATCTCCGACGTGCAGTATCGAAAAGGTAAATTTCTGGTGGCTAGCCATGAAGCCGCATCCGCAGAGAATGAGCAAAATACATTGATTGTGGAAGGGAACGGAACTCGCGTGGTTTGCCGTCAAATTGCTGGATTGATTGCGCGACGGATTGTTTGCTACAAGCGGCCTGGGGACTCGGTTCAGACCGGTGAGCGGATAGGCTATATCAAGTTCGGGTCTCGCGTGGACGTGATTTTCGGCTCCGAATGGTCGCTCGCGGTGAAAGTGGGAGACAAGGTGGCTGCCGGCTCGACGGTGCTTGCGAATAGAAATATGTTTGGGGAGCAGCTTTGAACAATCCCATTGCTGGAGGGAATTCGCCTGAGATATTTAAGGCAAAGAGGCGACCGCGGCGCGCAGCTTATGTCTTGCCGACGCTATTCACTAGTGGAAACATCTTTCTCGGATTCCTCGCCATTCTCCAGGCATTCGAAGGGGCTTTGCAGGCGCGCGGCGGCGATTACGGCGACAACATTCACTTCGCCATCGCGGCCAAGGCGTTGGGTTTTGCCGTTTTTTTCGACGGATTGGATGGACGCATCGCGCGAATGACGAACACGGTCAGCGATTTCGGGCGAGAGCTGGATTCCATGGCGGATATCGTGACATTCGGAATCGCTCCCGCCGTACTTGCTTTTGTCTGGGGTGTATTCTTCGTTATTCCGCCGGAAGAGACGCAACTGCTCAGCCATTTGATCCGGGCCGGCTACCTGGTCGTATTTTTCTACTTGCTCAGCGGCGCGGTTCGCCTCGCCCGCTTCAATGTGCAGACTAACCCGACGCCGAAAAATCCCGGTCGTCCGGATCGCAAATACTTTGTTGGCATGCCCATTCCTGCGGCGGCAGGGTTTGTCGCGGCGGTGGTGTTTATGGACACCAGTCCTATCCGTTCGTTCACCTTCTCGATTCTGTGGCTGATTGTGATTGCCATCATTTCTTTGCTGATGGTGAGCACGTGGCGTTATCCGAGCTTCAAACAGATCAGTACGTCGAAGCCGCGTTCTCCGCTGGTAGTGCTGCTGATCGGGGTAGTAGGAATCTTCATCTGGAACTGGGCGCAGCCGGTTTTATTAACAATGGCCATGGTTTACTTGTTCAGCGGGATTTTCATACGATTCGGCGGGATCATTCGAAAACGCGTCAAGGCGCGGTCACCGAAAACTAAGACAGTGGTGGAGCAGCAGCTTGGTTGAATTCGGCAAAAAAGCAAGGGCACGCAAGCTGGCGCTGATTGGGGCGGAGACGCTGATGGGGCGCGAGCTGCAAGAAGTTCTCAAGAGCCGGAGCAGCCCCGATCTGCTGATACCCTATGCCGCTACCGGCGAGGGAAATTTTGCTGAGGAAGACGGGGAAGCGATTTACCAGCAGCCGTTCGATCTGCAATCGATAACCGACATTCAAGGCGTTCTCATGGCCGGCTCGGCAACCGGCGCACGGAAGGCTTACAAAATCGTTCAGGATCATAATAGCGGATCGGGCAGGAAGGTCGTCCTGATCGATTGCAGTGGTTATTTGGACGCCCAGCCGGAATCACGCATGATTGCGCCTCTCCTGGAGCACCCCACTGTGCAAGCAGGAGAACTGCTGGTGCTGGCCCATCCAGCGGCCAGCGCCTTGGCGCTTATCCTGATTAGACTACAACGCTATCGAAAAATCCGGCGGGCGGTGATACAGATATTCGAACCCGCCAGCGAGCGCGGTAAGCGCGGCATCGCCGAACTTCATCAACAAACAACGGGCTTACTGGCGTTTAAAACTCTAGACAAGGGAGTGTTCGATAGCCAGCTTAGTTTTAACCTGCTGGCCCAGTACGGCACCGAAGCTCCTCAGCAGCTAGCGGAGATCGAGCAGCATATTGAGAAACATTTGGCGACTCTGCTGAGCCGATCGGCGTCGGAAGATTCGAACCGGGAAGCGGTGCCGATGCCCTCCCTGCGGCTGGTTCAAGCGCCGGTGTTCCACGGCTACAGCATCTCCGCCTGGGTTGAATTTGCCGATAAGATCGATGCTGTCGAGCTCGGTGAAGCGATTGCATCGGCCCAAATAGAAGTTCGCACGAAAGAGGAAGAAGCCCCGTCGGGGGTAGGCATGGCCGGCCAGAGCGGCTTGGCCGTCGGCGATATCCGCGTGGATCGGAACGATGCCCGTTCCGCCTGGTTTTGGATTGTGGGAGACAACTTGCGCTTAACCGCGGATGCAGTGGCGGAGATCCTCAGCGAGCTGGAGATCGAAAAGTAGTGAGTCGATCAGCCGTTTTGTCCGCGCTCGGCCTGGCGGCGATAACGATGCTTTCGGCCTGCGGATATCATACAGGCGGGCGGGCGGAGTTGGTCCCGAAGAGCATCCGGACAATCGCAATACCGGCGTTCACAAACGGATCAACACACTACAAACTGACCGATCAATTGCCGCGCGACATTGCCCGCGAATTTAGAACCCGCACCAGGTTCAAAATAGAGGAAGATCCAAGCGTTGCCGATGCGGTGTTGAACGGCACGGTCAATGCGGTTTACGCGTTCCCCACTGTGTACGATCCGGTTTCCGGCAAGGCTACCAGCCTGCAGGTTAGCGTAGCTCTGAGTATTAGTCTTTTAGAGCGCGCAACTGGACGGGTGCTTTATTCCAATAGCAGCGTTGTTGCAAAGCAGAGTTTCGATATCGCCGCTTCCAACATTCTTGGAGCGCAGGGTTCATCCGCCAGCAACAATCAGATTTCGGCACATAACTATTTCGACGAAAGCAGCCCTGCTTACGATCGCTTAGGACGAGATGTGGCCCGACAAGTGGTATCGGGCATCGTCGAGGACTTCTGAGGAATGACCCCCGAGCAGTTCCTTGCCCGAATCGCGAAGCAGCCATTAGCGCCGGTTTACCTATTTCTGGGGCAAGAAGGATATCAACGTCGGCTTTGCCGAGAGGCATTGCTACAACGCGCTCTGCCCGGTCAGTCGCGGGAAGACGGGCTCACCGAAATCGATCTGGAGGAAGCGACCCTTGCCGAGGTATTGGACGATGCCCGCTCGCTTTCGTTGTTTGCGCAAGATCGGGTGATTTGGGTGCAAAGCGCCGAACATGCGCTTCCTCGTCGATTAACGGTTAGTGATGACGGTGCGGAGACGGAGAAATCCAAAGACTCCGGCTTAGGCGCTTATTTAAAGGCGTCCACGCCTGGAGCAGTAGTGGTGTTGGAGTGTAGCCGTTACGACTTCGCGGGAGATGACCGAGCAAAGATGGAGCGGGTAGAAAAGTTTTATTCGGCCGTTCCCGTTTCAGTAGAGTTCCGCCACCTTGCGCCCGAGTCGATCCGGTATCTAGCGCAAGAATTGGCGGCGAAACAGAAACTGAAAATCGGCGGCGCCGAACTGGCGACTTTGCTCGATGCAGTCGCGGGTGACGCTAGCCGGTTGGCTACGGAAATCGAAAAGCTGGCGTTATTTGTCGGGACGGAACGTAAAGTAACAGCCGACGATCTCCAAGCGCTGGTTCCCAATGCCGCCCAGAGCACCATCTTTGCCTTAGTCAATGCATTGGGCAGAAGTGACCGGGCAGGTGCGCTGAAATCGTTGGATATCTTGGTACGGGAAGGGGAGTACCTACCCCTGGCGTTGACATTCTTGAACACGCAATTTCGTCTGGCGTTAGCGGCGAAGGAAGGACGCGTTTCTTCATCGCAGCAGGCACAAACGTTTTTTTCCAAGATGGGTGTTCGTATGTGGCGCGACCGCGCCGAACAAGTGGTTGCCACTGCCGGAGCTTTCACCGTTGAACGCCTAAGTAAAGCCTTAGCGATTATCTATGAAACCGACAAAAAGTTCCGTGAAGGTTACCGGGATGATCGCGTGGTGATGGAAACGTTGGTGGTAGGACTCACCAGCTAGCTCTTCGCATTTTGTCGATGACACCACTCGAATAACACCACGCCGGTAGCCACAGAAACATTTAAAGAGGATACTTCTCCTGCCATAGGGATGCGAACAAGAACATCGCAGTGCTTTTGTACACCGGCATGAAGTCCCTTGCCCTCGCCACCGAAAACGAGAGCGGTGGGCGTGATGTAATCTACTTCGTCGTAACGTTCTGTGCCGCGCTCGTCGAGTCCGTAAATCCAAAACCCCACTTTCTTCAACTGCTCCAGCGTTTGCGTCACGTTAGTGATGCGTACGAGCGGCAGGTACTCCAGGGCGCCGGCTGCGGCACGTGCCACTGTTTCCGTGAGAGGGGCCGCGCGGCGTTCCGGCGTGAGAACCGCGTCTGCTCCCGCGGCGTGTGCCGTTCTAACAATCGCACCCAGATTATGGGGGTCTTCCACGCCGTCGAGGATGACGAGAAGCTTCGCTTCACCAATGACACTATCCAGCTCCGCGTAGCTCTGAGCTGCCCCGAAGGCGATGACTCCCTGATGCGAAGCGCCCTTGCTGGTGCGGTCCATAAGATCGCGGGACTCGAAACGTACAGGAATGGAGTTGATGCGACAGAGCTCCACAATCTCCTGTATGCGCGAGCCGGCGGCGCCCTTGGCAATCACTACCTTATCGAGCGGACGGCGAGCCCGCAGCGCCTCGCGCACGGGATGAATACCCAGCGTAAATCGCATGTCGGGATTTTTCTACAATGACTGCTGCCGCTTGACCGAAACGCCCGATCCAATGGGTACCGGGCCATTACTGAGAGGCGCCTCTTCAAATCGCTCCAGTAAGGTTTTTGCAGCAAATTGGCTGGCCGCCTTCTTCGAAGAGCCATCCGCCCGTGCCATGTATTTGTCCCCAACAGAGACCTCCGCGGTAAACATCTTGGAATGTTCCGGCCCGAATGAGTCCACCGTGGAATAAATCGGCTCCGGCAGATCGAGCTCTTGCGTTTTTTCCAGAAGCAATCCTTTAAAGTTGAAAAGATCGAGAGATTCCGCATTGCCGGGCTCGGGCAGAATATCCAGTACATGTTGCTGGACGAGCATCTTTGCCGCTTGAATACCGCCGTCGATGTGTACCGCCGCAATCAGAGCTTCGAATGCATTCGCCAGCAAAGTCTTTCTACCGCGACCACCATTGCGTTCTTCTCCCTTACCTAGGAGCAGGTGTTCGCCTAAGTCGAGGAGAAGTGCGCAACTGTGAAGATGGGCCGCGCTGACCAAATGCGATTTCCACTTCGATAATTGGCCTTCGGGTTCCGACGGGTGCCGCAGGAAGAGTGCTTCACTCACCGCAAATCCTAAAATCGAATCACCGATAAACTCCAGTTGCTCGTTATCGCAATTTTCGGAGATCACGGGAGCACGATCGGAAAGCCACGAACGATGCGTAAGGGCGCGCTGTAAAAGTTTTCGATCATGGAAACAGTACCCGATTCTTCGTTCTAACTCTCCCAATGAGGGTTTTACAGGTACCGCCATATCGAATTCTACGCGAAGAAGGGTTACTTAGCCGGACCGGGTGCAGGTATAGAACCAGCGCCCGCTTTCAGCTTCGTAGCCATTTCTTTTTGCTGCTGGGCGAACTGTTTCACTGCCGGCTGGACAGTGCTCATTGCAAGAACTTTGTCGGCGGTGGAAATTGCGTCGTCATACTGTTTGGCGCCGTTATATGCCTGCGCAAGGCGGGCCATCGTGACCGCATTCGGTTTCGAGGCTCCACTGATGGCGGTCTTATATTGGTCGATTGCCTGTGGATACTTTTTATCCACGGCGGAAATCATGCCCTTCGCTTCGTACGCCTGCGCGGTAAGATCTTTTTTCAGATCGGGCCACTGTTCCGGGGGAACTCCGGCGGGAGGAGTGGACGTCGTTTTCAAGAGATCCAGAGCTTTATCGGCATAAATATTCACTTTCTGAACACTCTTTGCTTTATCCAGATCGTTTTCGCGGGTATGCTGAGCAATCTCCTGCGCCAAGGTGTCGTACGCCTGAATGTTGGTGGGGTCGGCTTGCACCGCTCGTTCTCCCCAGACAATCGTTTGGTCGTAGTCTCCCTTGCGCGCTTCGGCATCCATGGCCATGGTCAGCAACATGTTCTTATAAGCGGTGTCCTGAAAATTTTCAAGCACGTCGTTAATGGCTTGGACCTCGGCGTCAGGATTATTCTGTTGCGCGGCTGCTTGCACTTTCTGCAGAGCCGCTTGCTCTTTTGGCGATTTAGGCCTGAGCTGGGTCTGGGATCCCTGCTGTTGCGCAGCCTGTTTTGGTTGTGCAAAGACCGGAGCTGCTATCGCGATGGCGGTGGCGGCAAAAACGAAAGGTCGAATTCTCATTGCTCTTTTTCTCCTTGGGAAGTGCTCTGCAATCCTTTTTGAGCGGCTTCGTGTGCTTTCTCCGAAGCGCCGGGGACGGCAAGAGCTAGTTTGAATTGATTGTTAGCCTTGGCGGAATCGCCGGCAGCCATTTCCAGACGGCCTAAGTAGACGTGAGACCAGGCAGTAATGGCCGGATTTGGGTCGTCGTCGGCCGTGCGTTGAAACAGATCCAAAGCCGCGTCCTTTTTATTTTGCTGCACGGCGATTCTCGCCAGTCCGTAATAGGCCCGGCCTTGCATCGACTTATTCGTTGTTTGTTCGAAGACTCGTCGAAATAACTTTTCGGCGCCGGCGAAATCGTGTTGTTCGTAAAGACCTTCTGCTGTTTGCAAAGATTCCTCCGCCGGTTCCAATTGAATAGACGCCGGAGCAGCGACGACACGGGGCGGCATGGACTGCACAAACTGCACGTTTTTAAGGCGCTTCTCCTCTTTACGTACATCGACGGCGTTGATTAGGTCGGGGTAGTACAGCCGCAATGCTTCTTCTTGTTTTTCGTAAGCAGGCAAAAGATTAGCGAACGCCGCGGTAAGAATAAATCCTTCCCGGACGGCCTCATTGACGAACTCCGACTTCTTTTCAGCAGTGGTGTGCATTAAACGGCTGTCAATTGCTTTGATCAAACTCTTTGTTATTAGAAGCGAAAAGTTGTCCTTATATTCCAAAGGAAGCGCGGGTGCCTCCTGCGCATACTTGTCTAATCCTTTTTTCTGCTGAATGACGGAACTGTAGCGGAATGTTAACGGGTCCAGCAGATAGGAAAGATAAGCATCGCGGACCTCATCCACCACCGGAGCGTTGGTCGGCGTAATGACGACGTAATAATCGTTGCGGTAGCTCCTCACTTGTACCTGGTCGGGAGCGGCCAGCAGGTCAAGGTAGATCTGAAAACGCCTACCGAGCGTTCCATTGCCGGAGGGATTCCGTGCGTAGCCGTTCGCCTCGAACAGCGAGTTAATCACCGAGTCTTGATATTGGGAGATGGCGGCGTTATAGGCCGGCTGCGAACGCTGCCAAAGGCCGGCTAGATCGGCTTCTTTATAGAAACGCGCCAGGAGCGGGCTAAAGCCGCGCAACGGTTCGACGTCGGGAGGAACGGCTCCGCCCGGTAAGGCAAAATCGGGTGCTCCTCCGGCCACTAGCGCGAAAGAGATGTACTGACTTAGAGTGCTTGTTTCGTTGGCTGTTTTGTGAGCTTGGTAGAACGCCTTGAGCTCGGAAAGGCAAGGAATCGTCTTCTTTGCGAGTTCTGCCCTGATTTGCTTACGAACCTGGAAACGAGTGTTTAAGGGCGAATCGATACCCGCATCGTATCCCGCAGCGTTGATAGCCGCCAAAGTAGAGAAAAGAGTGGGGTTTATCCCAAATTCGTTTTCGCCGCCATTTCCCTGACCGCGAACGGCGGATACCCCCAGGACACAAACGGAGAACAAGAGCGGAAGAGTATGGAAAATGAGGCGGCGAGTCAAAACAACCTTTAAATACCTGCTTTTTTACTTAGCCTCAGTTTAGCCTAGTCCAACGCATTCCCGTTGAATCGATCTTCCGGCCAACCTCATCTACCCAGTGAGACGAAATTATGGCAGGCGATAACACACTTACATTTACCGATGCAAGCTTTGATAACGAAGTACTGAAGTCGGAGACACCCGTTCTGGTCGATTTTTGGGCCGAATGGTGTGGTCCTTGCCGGATGATGGCGCCGACCGTCGATCAGGTAGCCTCTGACTACACTGGAAAGGTGAAAGTCGGTAAGCTCGACGTCGACTCCAATCAGCAAACGGCCGCTCGTTATGGTATCCGCGGCATTCCCACGCTACTGCTTTTTAAGGATGGCAAAATCGTGGAGCAAAAAGTAGGCGCGATTGGAAAACCAGAGTTTCAGAAGATGTTGGACTCTAACCTATAAACATGGTTCTCTAGTACTTGGCGTGCAACTAGTAAGTTGCGGGAAGGAGCGTTGGAATGTATTCCGATGCTCTTTTTCTATTTATTGAGAGTCTAAAGTTCACTGCCTACACGCCCAACGATGGCCAAGTTAGTAGCGTAGCTCCCCAGGAGAGCCCTACCCCGAATCCCACCAGCATTACGGTTTGTCCATCGCGAAGCTTTCCTTCACTCACCGCGTTTTTCAGCGCAATGGGAATCGTGGAGGAGACGGTGTTCCCACATGTCTCTAAGTACAAATAGAATTTTTCTTCAGGGATTTCCATTTTTCGGCGAATATGATCGAGCATGTAGCGGTTTGCTTGATGAAAAACGAAAAGATCGATATCCGCAAGCTGCTTACCGGTTTTCGAGAGCAGATCTCGTATGCAGGCTGGCACCACTTGCAGTGTAAAGTGAAAGATCTCCGGGCCATTCATTATCAGGCACGAAGGTGAAAGCGGGTCGGAGGAGGATAGTTGCTTCTCAGATCGCATGCCTCCGCGGCGAACAATCAGATGTTTCGCGCCTCTACCGTCGGTTCCATATACATAGGCCGGTGTGAATGAGTTCGACGAAGAAGCATCTGCCTCAACGATAGTAGCTGCCGCGCCGTCGCCAAAAATAGTGACACAGCTCCGGTCCTTCGGATCGAGAAATTTACTGTACGTCTCGGCGGTAATAAGAAGAACTCTAGAGGCCTGCTTGGTGGCGATGAGTCCTTGGGCTAAACCTAGCCCATAGATGTAGCCGGAACATCCTAAGTTGAAGTCGAGTGCGCCGGCAGTCTTTGGAATGCCTAAGCGCTCCGCCAACAAGCAAGCTGTCGTCGGCAGGAAATAATCGGGGCTTTGCGTACACAGAAGAAGGTAGTCGATCTCGTCGGGCGCGCACATGCCGTTAGAGAAAAGCTTCTGCGCCGCGGCAAAGGCCAGGTCGGAAGAGCATTCATCTTTCGCAGCGATATGACGTTGATGGATACCAGTCTTTTCTGCGATGCGGTCCACCGACCATTCCGGATAGCGAACGGTCAAATCGCTATTCGTGATCACATCGATTGGCAGATGATATTCGATCCCGCGAATGGAAGCAGTCATAGGCGAAGTTTGCTGTTGGAAAACGTAAGATCGGCTAAATCGTCGACCGTCTGACAAGCTGCAATATCGTTCGGTTGCATATCGCTGCCGTAATCATTATCCGCCATCACAATGAACTCGAGTATGGTGAGCGAATCCCAACTTTTTAAATTTTTCAGCAGATCGGAAATCTTAGTAGAACCGCTCGATACATTTAGCAGGTGATCCATTTTGCCGCAGAAGGCGTTTTTGTCAAGAGAAATTGTCGTAGCCATATGTGAACTCGCCCCCAGTGTAAGTGGTAACAAGTAAGCGTCACAATGCAGCCGCGCAAATTCCTAAGAGTAGGAGATACAGTACTTTATAGTGAGCGTAGATGTAATCCAATAGGTTTGTTGTGTTCGTAGTTTTGTATGCTTAACGCGGTGGGAACAGAATTTATCGCTTCCGAAAGTGGGCAGGTGGAACAAATCGCCGCATTCTTGCAGCAGTCGTTTCATGCCGCTTCCGACGCTCCATTTCTAAACCGTGCTCTTTTGAAATGGAAGTATTATGAGGCGGGTCCGTCATGGCCCGGGTCGCGTAGCTACATGCTCCGTGATGAACAACTGATATTAGCTCATGCTGCTATCTGGCCGATACAACTCCACATCGATGGACGCGAACGTTCCGGCATCGGGTTTTCCGATTGGGCGGCAAGCGAAGAGCACCGTGGCATCGGCCTTCTCTTAGTAAAGAAGCTGATCACTCTCGCGTCGTTCACATTGGTCACGGGAGGAGCGGAGATCACCAGGCAAATCCTGCCCCGCATGGGTTTTCAGCCTTGGGCTAGCCTGCCTGTCTATGCAAAAGTTCTTCGTCCGTTTCGACAGCTTTGGACGCGTCCGTCCTATGCAGGATGGAAAGAGCCGGCGCGTCTTGGCCGGAACATCGCTTGGAGCATGAAGCCATCCGCTCCCGTAGGCAACTGGACGGCAGCCCAGGATATTGCTAACGAGGAGGCTCTGTCGACGGTGCAAGGGCAAAACGGTTCTGTTCACAATGTGGAGTTTCTGGGCTTTATGACGCGGTGCCCGACAGTACCCATCGGCTTCTATAATCTCCGCGAAGGCGGCGTGCTGAAGGGATATGCAATGGTCAGCAGCTTGGACGGACAAGCTCGCATCGCGGACCTGCGGATCGATTCCGAGGTGATCGGTGACTGGCAAAGAGCGGTTTCGGCGATCACAAAAGCAATCGAGCAAAATACCCGTATTTGTGAAGTAGTAGCAGTCAGTTCCACGCCTCTTTTGGAAAGTGCTCTGCAAGCAAACGGATTTCAATTACGGGAGCGGCGTCCCCTGGTGGTGTACGATTCCGAACGGCAGTTGGCCGACACGCCTGTGCCGCAATTAGGAATGCTGGAGGATGACTCTAGTTTCCTGCGCGTTCCCGAGTATCCCTACTTAACGTAAAGCAAAATTCTTCTGCTCGCCCCTAAAGTTTCCCATTCCGTTTGCCGATAGATATGACGAGGAGATGGGAGAAAAATAGTGGGACGAGTCAACACAACCAGCACGATAATCATTGCCGATGAAAACGCCTTATTCCGACGTGGCCTAAGAACCTTACTTTCCACGCAGGAGGGCTTTCAGGTGGTGGAGGAAGCCTCCGCCATCGAGGAAGCTTTACAAAAAGTGCAGTCGCTTGTGCCGACCGTTTTCATTATGAACTTGGCAATGCTTAAAACAGAGTTTCAGGATGCAACAGTCGCCGTTCGGCAGACTCAACCGGCTACCGCCCTTCTGTGCCTGACCGGACAGGATGGCGAGCAGCAGTTGGAAACCGCCGTTGGGGCAGGCGCTCGAGGATATATGCGAAGAGATACCGCGGCCGCGCAGATTGTTTCCGCGGTGGGGAAGGTCGTAGGGGAGGATGGGGAATCGAATCCGTACGGATTGTCCCGAATCGTCCCGGATCTGCAAGCCCTTGCAAAAACGAACCGCCTGTATGACCGGAAACCTTCTCTGACCGCCCGCGAACAGGAAGTCGTTCGCTTATTGGCCGACGGAAAAACAGTAAAGCAGACTGCTTCTGAGTTGTCTCTCAGTATGAAAACCGTGGAGGCGCATAAGCTGAATTTGATGCGCAAACTGGACATTCACAATCGCGCCAGTCTTGTGGAATATGCCGTTTATAGCGGATTGGTCAATATCTGATGGATTCCGAAAATTACAAGACGAAAGTGGAAGAGTAACAAAGAACTTGCTACTCTTCCCTTGGGAGCAAATAGCGCGATTATGCGGCGATTCTTTTGGGGCCTTCTAGTCGGCCTGATTGTGGCTTTTCTGGGCCTGATCATTATTGTTTTTGCAATCGGTCGTCTTGCAGCCAATAAACAGCCGACCATTGCCGCAAACTCGGCATTGGTGCTCGCTTTGGAAGGCAACATCCCGGAAGCGAACTCCGTGGAGATCCCCATTCCGTTTTTTCAAGCGCAGATGAGTCCGGCCGTTCATGATCTTTGGGCTTCGCTGCGGGAGGCGGCTCACGATAATCGCATCAAGGCAATTGTTCTCCAGCCGCATGGACTAGTCGTCGGCTGGGGTAAGCTCGAGGAACTTCATCGAGAGTTGTTGAATTTCAGAAAGTCCGGCAAGCCGATCTATGCTCTGCTACAAGGCGCGGGATCGAAGGAGTATTACTTAGCGTCCGTTGCTGACAAGATTTACATGTCGCCTGACGACATGCTGGACGTGAAGGGCCTTCGGTTAGAGGCGATGTACTTCAAAAACACGCTGGACAAGATAGGCGTCAGTTTTCAGGTGGACCACATCGGTAAATATAAAGACGCGGGCGATGTGCTGACGAAGACCAATATGTCTCCCGAGACGCGCGAGGTGCTCAATCAAGTTCTCGATCAATTCTATGGTGATTTTTGCTTCACCGTTGCTCAAGGCCGGCACAAGACGCCGGACCAGATTAGGACTCTGGTGGACATGGGACCCTTTTTGGCGAACGATGCCAAATCGAATGGTTTAGTAGACGAGCTGGGATATGAGGACGATGTTTATTCGGATCTGAAGCAAAAGGTTGGTGTACGAAATATCAACAAAACGAAAATCAACAGCTACTATCATGCTGTTCCCGAGCGCGGAGATCGTATTGCATTGATTGTTGGGCAAGGTGAAATTGTGCGGAATGGCCCGGAATATGGCTTCGGCAGCAGCCCGGTGATTGCATCGACAGCATTTACAAAGCTCATCCGCCAGGTGAGAGAAGACAGCAGCGTCAAAGGTGTGATCATGCGAGTGGATTCTCCGGGAGGGGACAGCGTCGCATCCGATGAGATTTTGCATGAGCTTAAGCTTCTGAGCGCGGCGAAGCCTTTGGTTATTTCCATGTCCGATGTGGCCGCGTCGGGCGGCTACTTTGTATCGATGACCGGGGATCCCATTGTTGCTTATCCCAACACGATCACCGGCTCCATCGGTGTTCTATACGCGAAGCCGAATATACGTGAGCTGTACAACAAGCTGGGAGTTGGGGCGGAAACGTTGATGCGAGGTCGGTTTGCGAACATTGATTCGGTCTCCTCGCCCTTATCCGATGCCGAGCAACAAAAACTTCACCAATCGATCGAGGCTACATATAAGTCGTTCGTAAGCAAGGTAGCGACCGCCCGCAAAAAGCCTTATGATCAAATCGACAATATTGCCCAAGGCCGCGTGTGGCTGGGGGCGCAAGCTAGTAAAAATGGTCTATTGGATCAGTTGGGCGGTTTAGACAAGGCGATTGCTCTTGTTCGCCAAAAAGCTAAATTGTCGGAAAACGGCGAGACGAATTTGGTTGTTTTTCCGCCGAAACGAAGCCTGTTCGAGGTCCTTACAAACTCATCACCGCAAGGGATGGAGGAAGCATTAGCTGAGAGAAAGGTTCGTGAAGTGTTGCCGGGGTTGCCAGGTAGAGCAATTCTCGAAGGTGGGCTCCTACGAGTTCTTCCTTACCGGATTACGACGCGATAAGTTGCCACCCAGCGGTTAAGGCTAAAACGCAGCGGCAGAGTGGATTCCGTTGTTGCTTAACGCTACCTGCATTTTGGCCAGGGCGCTTTTATGGATTTGGCATACCCTGCTTTCGTTGATTCCCAGAATGTTGCTGATTTGTTTCAACGTCAGGTCGCGATCATAGTAAAGCTCCACCACCTGCTGATAGCGTTCCGGCAGATTTTGCATCGCCTTCTTCAGTCTGTCGCTCATTTCCGCTTTAGCGAAGGTGTTGTCCGGACAGTAGCTCGGTGCTGCTGCCATTTCCCGTGCGGGTTGATCTTCTCTTTCTACTGCCTTGGCTTGCACCGCCGCTATTCCTAAGCTGCGGAAATCGACCATCAAACTCTGCCAGCGCTGCGAATTTAAACCCATTTCCGCCGCGATTTCAGCTTCCGTTGGAGTTCTATCGAGCTTTGCAGTTAGGTCGCGCGTGACACTCTCCACCTGTTTATAGCGCTTGCGCAGTTCCCGCGACGCCCAATCTTGCTGCCGCAGGCTGTCCAGGATGGCTCCGCGAATACGATGCTTTGCATAAGCCGGGAAGGCAATTGTCGTTTCTTCTTGATACTTGGTGGCGGCTTCGATCAAACCCATCGTCCCGGCGTGAACCAGATCGTCGAGTTCCACGTGAACCGGTAGTGATCTTTGTACGTGAGCGGCAATCGCAGTAACAAGCGATAGATGCTCTACAATCAACTCGTCGCGGTGAGAAAAATCGGTTTGTGCTTCGTATTTGCTGCGAACTTGTTTGGTAGCGGTAGCGGTCATGTTTTTTCTCCGGCTTAAGGCTTTGCTGCCTTCAGCGCCTTACGCCGTAAGAAAAAGCACTCGTGAAACCACGAAAAAAATGACGAACTACAATAGTTTTAAATCGAACAAAGGAAAAGACTTACGTGTTATTGAGCGATCGACTCCGTGATGAATAGACCGTTTTCGACATAGTTTTAAGGCTTTGGAGCCCTGTTTTGTTTCGCTACGGGTTTCAAACTGAAACAGAGCGCACCAAACCGAAACAGGAGCGCAAAGATGTCTTCCAGCAGCCCGGCAAACTTTAGGCCAGATTGTTCCTATGCCCGCGTAGGCTTGTGACTACAGCCGGAGAATTCGAGAATAATGTTCAGCTTGCTTGTTTGTGGAATGGGAACGAGATACGGCGTTCCAGGGTAGGCGGTTTCCGTGTGAGTTCCAGAACAGGGGTGTTCTGAGGTGCGGCTAGCTGCGATCCAAAAAGCTGAACCGGACGGTTCGGGCATTCCCCGCAAACTGCCTGTCGTCGAGAGATTTCGTTGGTGAGCTCTGTATTGACAAGCAAGTCCATCAGATCCAGGTCAAGCTTCTTCAAGAAGCTATCGGCGAGCTCAGGCTTCAGCTTTCGCGCGCCTTTGAGAACGTTATGGACTTGCGGCTGCGAAATACCAAGGATTCTCGCTAAGCCTCGCTCCGTATATTCGCCATTCTGTATACGTCTATTTACAGACTGAATCAGGCGCGTCTGGAGCTCCCCAAACGTGACCTTTCCGGGGCTTGTTTTTGATTCCACCGTGAAATAGGGTCCCTCTAATTACGAAAAACTTACTGTTTTTAGATGATCTCATTCAGAAAATTCTTATTCCGTAAACCCAATGTATGTAGTCACTTGTGGGGAAAATAGGGGAATGTTCTCAGGATAATCGAGAAAAAATTGCACGGAAATTGTTGACCGATTTCGATTTCGATTTATTGTTAATTCAGGACCGGCGAACGGTAAACCCCAAAAAGGTTCGCAGAGGTTGGAGAAAGAATAAATAAAATGCAGTGGACTCGTACAGAAACTCTCGCTCTTGCTCAGCAGTCTTGCTCGTTGTGCTACGGACTTGGACTTCGTCCTGGCCGTTCCGGGGTGTCTACCCCTTGCAATTGCGTCTTCCGTGCCATCTTTCGCGCTTGCCACGCGCGTTTCAAGCAGTGCGCTTCCAAAGAAAAGCACATGAGCCGTGTCTCTTTAGAGGCCAATCCGGGCCGTCAGCGCAAAAACGTTTGGGGCCGCAAAGACGAAGAATATATCGCCGATTTTGTTCTGGTGAGCCGTCGCACACTGAACGAGTACGAATACAAATTTTTCAAGTATCATTTCCTTCTCGGTGCCGACTGGAAGCTCTGCTGCCGGAAACTGGGTATCGACCGGGGAGAGTTTTTTCATGAGGTCTACCGGATACAACAGAAACTAGGCCGCACTTTCCGCGAATTGGAGCCGTATGCCTTGTTTCCGCTGGACGAGTATTTTCATGGGACACCGAAAGGCCCTGTCGAAATGCCGTCATCCTACAAGGTGGAAACAAATTCCCCGATCAAAATGCGTACCGTATTGAAGTTTCCCGTTCAGCGTGCCGCGTAGGAATGAAGATATAGTTTCTGTAAATTGAGAGAGCCAGGTACTCAGACCTGGCTCTTTTTTTACTTAAGAATCTCGTTTTTTTCGGCACCGGTGAAAAAAAGCAGCTAGTAATCCAAGAGCTTCTGGCGCAAGAAGTCCTTCTTCTACTTGCACCCGATGGTTCAAGAGAGGTGAGTCCGCCAGCCGGAACTTGCTGCGTACACCGCCGAAACGCAAATCCCTCCCTGCGAATACCAAACGTGCAATACGGGCCGATATGATCGCGCCCGCGCACATGACGCACGGCTCTAAAGTGACATACAAAGTAGTAGCGCTCAGCCGATAATTTCCAATACATGAGGCCGCTGCCCTGATCGCCATGATCTCGGCATGCGCGGTAGGATCGTTGCTGCCGATCGTTTGATTCCATCCCTCACCGACGATGAGTTCGTCAGCTACAAGGACTGCACCGACGGGAACTTCGCCCGCTGCTTCGGCTCGCTTAGCAAGGCTAAGCGCTCGGCGCATGTATTTCTCGTCACACCATTGATCTTCCTGCACGTGAATGAACAGTTCCAGCCTATTCTAATGCCGGAAATGTCGAATGCCGGTAAATACCATCGCTAAATTCAAAAGGTCCGCCGCTGCGATGACCTCTTCATCACGCACAGAGCCGCCCGGTTGAATTATGGCCGTGATACCGTGTTTGGCTGCTTCTTCCACGCCATCCGGAAAGGGAAAGAATGCATCGGAAGCAAGCACGGAATCTTTCAACGGCAGAACTGCTTTCAGGGCACCGACCTTTACGCTATCCACACGGCTCATCTGCCCAGCGCCCGCGCTCACTGCTTGGCCCGGCCGTGCGTAAACTACTGCGTTCGATTTTACATGTTTGCAAACCTTCCACCCGAATCGCAGCGCGGCCCACTCGGCCGCCGTCGGTTGGCGTACTGTTTTGACTGATAAATCCGAGGTTTTCAGTGAAATTACGTCGGCCGTTTGCGCCAGCAATCCTCCTGAAATGGACTTCATGACTAGCTCCGGCGTGCCGACTTGCGCTAGGCGAACTAAGCGAAGGTTCTTTTTGGCTTTCAGAATCGTTAGCGCGTCGCTGGAGTATAGGGGAGCTGCAATTGCCTCCACAAATAGCCCGCTTACCTCGGATGCGGTCTCGCTATCCACTTCACCGTTGAACGCTAAGACTCCTCCGAACGCGGAGATCGGATCGGCCTCCAGGGCTCGTCGAAAAGCCTCTGCCAAACTCCGCTGTTCCGCGCAGCCACAAGGATTTGTATGTTTGATGATGGCGCACGCAGGCTCTTTGAACTCTTGCACCAGTTGCCAGGCAGCATCCAAATCAACCAGATTGTTATAGGACAGCTCCTTGCCGTGAAGTTGTTCCGCGCCGGCCAAGCCTTTGTTTCCAAATCCATAGAGCGCTGCTCTCTGATGAGGATTTTCCCCGTAGCGTAACGTTGCCGTGAGGCGAGCGGAAATTCGCAATGTACGCGGCAGCTCCTCGTCTTTTTCATCCTTTCCCGCCGCATCGATTTGGGCAAGGCGGGAGGAAACCGCTCCATCGTAGGCCGCCGTATGCGAGAAAGCTTCCTGTGCCAGCTTCCAATGCGTGGTTGCGCTCAGCGTTCCGTCATTGGCTTCTAACTCACCGGCAATACTGTTGTATTGTTCCGGCGAAACCAGTACGGCGACATCTTGAAAGTTCTTTGCCGCCGCTCGGATCATAGTGGGGCCGCCGATATCGATGTTCTCAATCAACTCCTCACGAGTGACGTTCGGCTTGCCGGCGAACTTATCGAATTGATAGAGATTTACCACCACCATTTGAATAGGAGGGATGTCGTGTTCGGCGAGAGCGCGCATGTGCTCCGAATTGGAACGCATGGCCAGAATGCCACCGGCGATGCGAGGATGTATCGTCTTCACCCGGCCATCGAGCATCTCCGGAAAACCAGTGATATCGGCCACTTCGCGAACAGCAATTCCGTTCTCTCGTAACAGCTTCGCCGTCCCACCGGTCGAGATCAGCTCTACTTGCAGGCGATGTAGAAGTGTCGCAAACTCCAGTAGTCCAGCTTTATCGGTGACGCTCAGCAACGCTCGTTCGATTCGGGGCATAAAGACTCATTCTGACAAACGAGCGGCTTTGACTCCTGCTTGCAAAATTGCGGGTGCGGCCACGAATGTTCAATGAGCATGTTCTATTCGCCCCACTAAACTCAAAGTGTGTCCCACAACTGTACTCTGATTCCCGGCGAAGGCATCGGCCCGGAAGTCGCCCAAGCTGCGGTACGCGCCGTAGAAGCCACCGGCGTCGATATTCGCTGGAAGCGTGCCGAACTCAACGAAGCGATCATTCTCGAATCGGGAAAAACACTGCCGCAGTATTTGCTTGATTCTTTGCAGGAAACGCGTGTTGGTTTAAAAGGACCCGTTTCCACTCCCATTGCGGGAGGTTTCCAAAGCGTAAACGTTGCGCTGCGGAAAGCGCTCGATCTCTTTGCCAATGTGCGGCCTGTGCGAACGCTGCCCGGCATTCCGACAAGGTTCCAAGATGTCCAGATCGATATGGTGATCTTTCGCGAGAATACCGAAGACCTCTACGCGGGCCTGGAGCATGAGGTTGTGAAAGACGTGGTCACCGGCCTGAAGGTGATCACCCGAACAGCCTCCGAGCGGATCGCGCAATATGCCTTTAAGTACGCGCAAACTCAAGGGCGCAAGCACGTCGCCGCGATCCACAAGGCTAATATCATGAAGCTGGCGGATGGTCTTTTTCTGCGCTGTTGCCGCGAAACTGCTCAACGGTTTCCGCAAATTGCGTACAAAGAAATCATTGTGGACAATGCTTCCATGCAGCTTGTTATTCGGCCTGAGACGTTCGACGTTCTTCTGCTGCCTAACCTATATGGAGACATCATTTCCGACCTCGCAGCCGGTTTGGTTGGTGGATTGGGCATTGTGCCGGGCGCTAACATGGGCGAGGCGCACGCCGTCTTTGAGGCGGTTCATGGCAGTGCGCCGGATATTGCCGGGCAAGGCAAAGCAAATCCCACCGCCTTGATGATGTCGGCGGTGATGATGCTTACGCACTTGGGAGAGAACGACGCCGCGCGAAAACTACAAGCCGCCATCGAAGCGGTGTACGCCGAGGGAAAACATCTCACCGGCGACGTAGGGGGAGCAGCTTCCACCGAGGAGTTCACCGAGGCTGTTATTAAGGCAATAAGATCTTGATATCGTAGGAAGTCGATGACGATTGGTTTTCTTTGTTACTGCTTCCGAGCGGGTGTGCTCGGCTCGGTGATGCTGATCGCGAATGTTCCTTCTATGGCGCAGCAAAAAAGTGTGAAGACAGCTCCCTCCATGGAGAAAAGCCCGAAACAGGCGGCGCAAACTTTTGCACCAGCTCTGGTGCAAGGCGGTCATGCGCTGTTCTCACAAAACTGCGCTTTCTGTCACGGACGAGATGCCGGTGGAGGCGAGACCGGCCCCGATCTGACGCATTCTAAACTGGTGGGCAGCGATGTAAATGGAGACAAGATCAGCGTCATCTTGCGAAACGGCAGAGTGGATAAAGGCATGCCTGCCTTCCCCACGCTATCGCCGCCGCAGGTTTCCGAGTTAGTCGCTTTTGTCCATACGCAGTACGCAAAAGCAGAGACACAAAAAGGGGGACGCCGTGGTGTGGACGTTGCCGATCTTCAAAGCGGCCATCCCGAAGTAGGCAAACAGTATTTCAATGGGCCGGGAAAATGTTCCACGTGTCACTCGCCGACCGGTGACTTGGCTGGTGTCGCCAACCGCTATGTAGGACTAAAGCTGGAAGAGCGCATGCTTTATCCCGAGCATGTGCAGTCCAGCGTCATCGTCACTCTTCCATCCGGGCAGACGCTTAAAGGCAAGTTGGAATATCGGGATGAGTTTACCGTTGGATTACGGGATGCAGCCGGATGGTATCACTCCTGGCCGGTAGCCACAGTGAAATACGCTGTGGATGCTCCTGTGGAAGCGCATGCCGAGTTGCTGGGCAAATACACCGACGACGACATTCACAACCTGATGGCGTATCTGCAGACCTTGCATTAGTAAATGAGCCGGACATCTTTGATATGAAGCTTTTCTCGATCTCGTTTCGTTTCGCCTTTGGAGCCGTTGCAATTGTTGGTTTGCTTTCCGGCGTAGCATTCGCGCAAGGGCTGGACCCCGCCACCATTCTTCATCCCCCGCCGGATAGTTGGCCAACTTACCATGGCGACTATTCGGGAAAACGCCATAGCTCGCTGACGCAGATCACGCCGCGGAATGTAGACGCAATGGGCTTGGCCTGGGTGTTCCAAACAGGCCAGAGCGCCGCGTTGAAGTGCTCTCCGCTGCTCGTGAACGGCGTTCTCTACATCACTGTTCCTGATAATGTCTGGGCCATCGACGCGCGCTCCGGACATAAGCTCTGGAAGTACACATATCCGGCGAACGGGGGCGTACATATTGGGCAACGCGGTGTAGCAATGTACAAAGAGTGGCTTTACTTCATGACTCCCGATGCACATCTGCTCTGTCTGAATGCAAAGGACGGCACGGTACGTTGGAATGTCGTAGTTGCCGATGCGAATAAAGGCTATTGGACCACCATGTCGCCCTTGGTGGTACGGAACCACGTCATGGTGGGCGTTTCAGGCGACTTCGATAATCTCGCAGGCTTTATCAAATCGATCAATCCGGAGACGGGCAAGACGCAATGGCAGTGGAACGCTACGCCGCCGGCCGGAACGCCCAATGCCACTACGGGTGGCATGACCTGGATGACGGGAACCTATGATCCCGACCTGAACCTGCTTTATTGGGGAACAGGTAATCCGACACCCGTTCTGAATGGCTATACACGTCCCGGCGACGACCTGTATACGTGCAGTATTGTGGCGTTGAATCCCGATACAGGAAAGTTGGCATGGGCCTTTCAACCCTCGCCGCACGACACGCATGATTGGGATGCGGTAGAGACTCCGGTGCTGGTGGATGCCTCGTTTAACGGGAAGCCGCGCAAGATGTTGATGCAGACGTCGCGCAATGGCTATTTCTTTGTGTTGGACCGGACAAATGGTAAAAGCTTGGTCACGGTTCCTTATGGACCGGTCAACTGGGCGAAGGGCGTGGACGAGCAAGGACGACCCGTTCCCAATCCCGCCAAAGAACCAGCGCGCGATGGGCGTTTGATTGCGCCCGATGAAGGTGGGCTGACCAACTATCGTTCGCCGAGCTTCGATCCCAAAACTGGATTATTCATCGTGGATGCTCATCCGAGCTATGGCGTCTACTTTGCAAAACCGGCGGACGGCACTTTCGGTTGGGCTGGTGCCGACTACGGGGTCTGGGGCAAAGGCGTTTTGGAAGCAATCGACTACAAGACAGGAAAACTCTGCTGGACCCATGAGCTGGGGCCGGGTGGCTCCGGCGCCGGCGTGCTGACTACGGATTCAGGACTGACGTTCACCGGAGATGCTTCCGGAAACGTTCTTGCGCTCGATACCAGCAATGGGAAGACGCTCTGGCACGCAGGCGCTGGCGCGGGAATGCAAAGCTCGCCCATCACCTACCAATTAGATGAACGCCAGTACGTGGTGACCAGCAGCGGCGGTGTACTCTTTGCTTGGGCCGTGCCTGAGGCGATGTTGAAGAACAACGCCATGGCTGCCGATAGGCAGAGTCGCTGAACCTACCAGATAGTTTTTAATCCGGCGTACTTTCTGAAATCGCCATCGCTGGTGAGGATAGGAATCTGTTCGGCAAGTGCGGCGGCGATGATCATCCGATCATGAGGGTCACGATGCGTTTCCTCAATAGGCGGTAAGGAAAAGTATCGCAGCGCGTGTTCGGTTCGAAAATGGAGGACCATGACATCAAGGTCCTCCATCAACTGCTTCAGCGCCAAGGCCGACATTTTCAAACGGCCGACGGAAGCGAGAATACCCATCTCGACAATGGAAACAGAGCTTAATACGCACTGGTTATCGCTGTCTAGGATGACCCGCTTTGCCTCTCGCCCTAAGCCCTTCCCTTCGTCTACTACAGCCTTGAGAAAAGCGCAGGTGTCGAGCAGGTAAACCTTCACTTCTTATACGCATCCCACATATCCGCCGGCAGTGGTTTATCCCAGCCCGGAAGCAATTCAATCAGTCCTGTTCCTGTACCTAACTTCGGTTTCCGACTGGTTGCTGGAGGTTGGGTTAACATGGCGACAGGCTTTCCATGGCGGGTAATGGTGATGTTCTCACCGTGCTCCGCCTGCTCCACCAGCTTCGTTACTGTTTTTACCAATTCAGCAATCCCGACATTCATAAACCGAATATACCAACTTTTCTTATAACAATCAAAGCATTTTTTATTTTTCTTCCGTGCCACAAATCTCTAAAAAGCATCTTAAGAATCTTTGATGATAGCTGCCTTAAAACCACCTTGCGACGAAGCCGCCATTCATAGCGCCCCTTGCGTCAAGCCGGCAGCTGTAGCAGGTAAATGGGTTCTTGCCGCCACCATACTGGGCTCCAGCATGGCTTTTATCGACGGCACGGTGGTGAATGTGGCTCTACCCGCTTTGCAGTCTTCACTGCATGCTTCCGCGGCTGGTATTCAGTGGGTAGTAGAGGCTTATGCACTGCTTCTCTCCGCGCTGGTTTTGGCCGGCGGCGCTTTGGGAGATATCTATGGACGACGTCTCGCGTTCATTTGTGGAGTAATTATTTTCGCGGTGGCCTCCGCTTGGTGTGGTACCGCGCCAACTGTAGGGCAGCTCATTGTCGCCAGAGGTGTTCAAGGCATCGGAGCTGCCCTTTTGATACCGGGTAGCCTGGCTCTGATCAGTGCCTCGTTCTCCGAGGAAGAAAGAGGCCGCGCTATTGGCACCTGGTCTGGTTTCACAGCCATCACCACCGCATTCGGTCCGGTCCTAGGCGGCTGGCTGGTACAGCACCTTTCCTGGCGCTGGGTGTTTTTCATCAACTTGCCGATGGCGGTTCTGGTTCTGATTCTCACTCTTTGGCATGTGCGCGAGAGCCGCAGCGAAATACGGCAAAAATCAGTTGATTGGCTAGGAGCGCTGCTAGCCGCGGTAGGCCTGGGTGGCGTCGTTTTCGCTCTTGTTGAATTGCCGAACAGAAACCCGCGCACGCCATATGCCGGTGCCCTTGGTTTGTGCGCCTTATCGGCCTTCTTCTACACGGAAATGCGCACCGCCATCCCCATGTTGCCCCTATCTCTTTTCCGTTCGCGAAATTTCACCGGGGCAAATCTGTTGACCTTGTTTTTGTATAGCGCATTAGGGGGCATGCTGTTCTTTCTGCCTCTCAATCTGATCCAGGTGCAGAAGTACTCTCCTACCGAAGCGGGAGCGGCGCTGCTGCCGATGATCTTATTGATTTTCTTTCTTTCGCGATGGTCGGGCGGGCTGGTAACAAGATATGGACCGAAGCGGCCTTTAGTGATCGGGCCGTTGATTGCCGCCGCAGGTTTTGCTTTGCTGGCGCAGCCCACCATAGGAGGCAGCTACTGGACAACGTTTTTTGCAGGCGTCGTCGTGCTCGGCTTAGGAATGGCGATCAGCGTTGCGCCACTCACCACGGTCATCATGACTTCCGTGGAGCAGCAACGGGTCGGCGTCGCTTCCGGCGTGAACAATGCTGTTTCGCGTCTAGCGGGCCTACTCGCGATTGCCGTCTTCGGCCTGCTGCTCAGCATCGTCTTCAACAGTTCGCTCGACCGTAAGATGAACGCTCTGCACATGCCGACTGCGGTTCGTCATCGAATTCAATCGCAGCGATTGCGTCTGGCGGCGGCCAAAGTCCCAGATCCTACCGGCCAACAAGCGGTTTACGAATCGTTTGTTGCCGGGTTTTGTTTTATCTCGTGGATTTCCGTCGGCCTAGCTCTTGCTGGCTCGGCTGCGGCGGCTGTTTTGATTCAAGGCAGTGCTCAGGCGGGCCACTCAAGTGACGTCCATTAAATGCAATCGCCTGAAATCGGTGGGTGATTGACCACTTGCTCGGCGGAACATACGCGAGAAACTAGTTGGACTGTCGATTCCGACCGCATAGCTAATAGCTTGGACAGATAATTCTGTTCCAGCTAGTAGGTCCCGCGCTTTCTGCATGCGCAGGTTGCGTTGAAAGGCAAACGGCGCACATCCCACCCGCGCTGTAAACGATCTTGAAAAGTGAAAAACACTTGAATGACAAAGGCGTGCCAAATCCATTAGTGTGAACGACTGTTCTGGACTTGCCGCCAGCGCGTCAATCGCCTTCTGCAGTCGTTTCTGACTTAAAAGCCCGGTTGCCTGACCGCGCGTCCCTTGTTCGCACATTCGAAATAAACGCGATGCTACCAGCGCTCGCCCATGGTCGATCATCATCTCGGATAAGATTCCGGTCGCCAGAGACTCATCCATCAAAATCCGTCCAACGGACTGGATTGCTTGATCCATCCGGTAGGATGAAGATCTTTGATACAAGGCACAACCATTCTGATCGGCAAACTCAAGCAGAAAATCGTCCGTCCAATACAGGTTCAGTAGTTCTGTCCAACCGTGCCATTGCGTCCGGTGCAATTCATCGGGAGGTATATAGACGAAAGAACCAGGCGTAACAGGTGAAACGATGCTCCCGGACACTCCTCGACGGCTGAAAGTGGCGGAAGGGCCGGCTAATAGAACTGAGACCTGTGCTTCCGAATGTCCATGCTCAGGGCCTTCGAAATGGTCCATGCCGATAGTGGCCGCTACCAGTTCCGATCTTGATTCGATTCGCCATTCGCGGCCAAAGGGAGTGAGCTTGCCTTCCTTACGCCCATCCTGTCCTTTTTCTAAGTTCATCGCGACTCTTCGGCCAAATCCATGGTTTTCAGCCTGTCTGGTCAGAGTATCAAAAGTAATCATTGCGCAATGCGGGACGCGAATTTCGCAAGCAAAGACAGATGATGCTTTTGTTTGTCCTGTACAACTGAAAGAGGTATACAAGGCGGCGATGACCGGATAGAAAGGGACGTATCTTGAAGAAAATTGCTGTAGCTGGGTCGACCGGGAATCTTGGCGGTAGGATCGTGAAGGCTTTACTCGCGCGAGACGCCAAGGTAATTGCGCTGGCGCGAAGCGGCTCCGCAGAGGAAAAAGTGAACGCGTTGCGAGATCTAGGCGCGGAAGTTGCAAGTGTCGACACCTCCAACGTCGATGAAGTCAGTAAAGCATTTACTGGAGTGTTCTGTGTCGTCTCTGCTTTTCAGGGACTTCGCGATGTCATTGTAGACGCTCAGGAAATCGTGCTGGAAGCGGCCGTCAAAGCGGGAGTTCCGCGCTTTTTTTCATCTGACTTTTCCGTCGATTTTACGCAACGTCCGGAAGGTGAAAATCGTAACTTCGACCTCCGCCGAGAGTTTCACAAAACTCTAGATGCCGCGTCCATCCGTGCGACTTCCATCTTCAACGGTGCTTTTGCGGACGTACTGACCTACGGCATCCCCATACTCGACATAAAAAATAAAACCGTAGGCTACTGGGACGATCCGGATTGGTGGGTTGACTACACAACAATGGACGACACCGCCGCGTATACCGCGGCTGCCGCCCTGGACGACGAAACACCCAGGCATCTACGAATTGCAAGTTTCCAGGCGTCCGCGCGAGCCCTGCAGAACGCTACCGGCAAAATTCTAAAAACGCCATTCGAATTGGTTCGTCTCGGAAGCCGCGAAGAACTTGCCGCAAAAAACAAGCGCGATCGAGCCGCGCATCCGGAAGGGGAGGACGATCTCTACTCTAGTTGGCAACAGGGCCAATATCTGCAGAGCATGTTCACCACGCATCATGAATCTACTGATAATGGACGTTATCCGCAACTCAAGTGGACCACGCTCGAGGAAGTGATTGGACCGGTTCTGTTGAATGCCTAAATCTGATCGGTCGCTGACGACTATGTGGGCGGCAGTGCTTACCAGTCGATCTGGGCGGGGAAGTACTCCGCTACCAGGTCTTCGTAATAAGGCTTGATGTCCTTCAGATTGGGACGGTCGGTGCCTTTGGAGTAAAGATCGTACGGGTTGAATTTCGATACCCACTGGAACATTTCTTCATCGTGTTGGTTCATCAGATGACGATAAGCACCGTGTTTGTGGGCCGGGTAAAAGGAGTGGTACCGGAGCATATACTGGGCCGGCTCCGGTAAATATTTTTTGGTGACGTTATAGATGTACTCGTCATGTCCCCAGGACAAGTGAACGTTATCGAGACCACAGTTCGGCTCATAGATGCCGTATTTCGTCTGATACTCGGGCACTTTGGAGTCCGGATTTGCGGCGAAGAATTCGGGAAATACGATTTGATCGGAGTAGGCGCAACCCACCGGAAAAGTATCACCGACAACCGCCCATTGCGGCTCGCCGTATAAGCACAGAACCTTCCCGAGATCGTGAACAAAACCGGCCAGCACAAACCAACGGGGATACCCATCACGCCGAATCGCTTCGGAGGTCTGCAGCAGATGCTCCACTTGCGATAAGTCAGTATCGGGATCGCTGTCGTCTACCAGCGTATTGAGAAACTCGGCGGCTTCCCAGATACTTTTCTTGCCCCGGTTGAGCCGCAAATACTGATCTCGCTTTGCCTTCACAAAGTCCAAAGTCTGGAAATGATGGTTTTGGCGATAAAACTCCGTTACTCCGGGATTGGCATCGGCGGCGTAATTGCGAAATTCTTCTTCGGTTTTTCCCTCCTTGTAGCGAGTTCCGACAAATTCGTCCCACTCTTCCACTCTGTTCATGGGATTTTGCGATGTTTCGGCTGTAAGTTGCATGGGGTAAATTCCTCCCTGAAAGACGAGACTGTAAAGAAAACGTCTAAGGGTCCGGCAGTCTCAAGTTACACCCCTGCGGCGGCGAAGTCAATCTTATGTAAACGTGGTTCTAGGTACATTCAGCGTAGTAGGAGTACGATTGTATTCCATGATCCCGGATGATCTAGCAAAGGCGCATCCTTCGCCAAAACCAAAGCCCGCTTGGCTTTTACCCGTACTCAGCGATATTCAATTGTGGATACCATTGGCGGTGTTCGTCGCTGGATTAATTCTGCTGCATTTTGTCCATTAGGATGCGCTAGATGAATCAGCCTACCACCGCCCATGCAGTGACTAGTTCCTCGCCGGTACGATCGCGGCAACAAACGCTGCAACGATTAGGGATCTTCTGCGGCTTAGCTGCCGCGCTATGGCTGGCTGCGGCCGAGGCTCCCGGAAAACTGGTGACCATATCGGTCTCACCCTTCGTGATTTCCTTCATGATGGTGCTGGGAGCGTTCGTCACGCGATGGAGCCTTCCCGCTCTCATTCGAGGTACGTCCGATGTGCTCGCCGATACCCGCCAAGTTAGTCATCTCATCGTCTGGGGTGTATTAGCCGGATGTCTGTGGGCAGTTGGAAATACACTAACAATTTTTGCCATCCGAGACGTGGGCCTGAGTATTGCGTTTCCGCTTTGGAACCTCAACAGCTTGGTAGGTATTTTCTGGGGAGTTGTTTTGTTTCGAGAGTTGCGCGGAGCTCCCACCATGCGTAAACTCTCCGTCATCCTGGGAGCAGTCGTGATTAGCGGGGGCGCTGTGTTGCTGGCCTTAGCCTCTGGTGCGGCGACCTCTTCCCCGGCTCCGCTTCCTGGTATTGCGGCGGCTGTCGGGGCGGGTGTGGTGTTTGGATCCATGTACATTCCGTATCGCAAGGCTTACTTAACCGGTATGAACCCGCTGACGTTCCTGACATATTTCACAGCGGGCGAACTCATTACGATGACGCTGATTGCCGTGAGCTTTGAGGGAGGCGTCACGCCTTTCTGGCGAGAACTAGTCGCCAACAAGACGATTCTCTTCTGGCCGTTTCTGGGAGGATTTTTTTGGGTAGTCGGCGACTTACTGCAAAACTACGCAACCAAATATGTGGGAATCAGCAGAGGCATTCCCCTATCGAACACGAACCAGCTTTGGGGCTTGTTCTGGGGAGTGCTCGTCTTCGGCGAGCTGCAAGGCCAGTCATCCAGTGTGTATGCAAAGGTGATCGGTGGATCTTTGTTGATGGTCGCCGGAGCGGTGGCGGTCGCGTCCTCTTCGGCAGGAAAAGAAGAGTACCGAAGCTGGAAAAAAGCGGCACAGCGGGAGAGCAATCGCTACGGAATCGATCCGGCTTACGTCGAGACCCGGATGGAGGGCGAGGGTGCGCCTCCGTCGGCGGGGCGGCGGACGTGGATCGACTATCTGTTCATTGCAATTGCGCTGATTAGCGCCGCGGCGTTGGCATGGCTGGCACGGATTCCAGCTATATCTTTGCACTGGGGCTACCTCACTGTTTTATTGCTCGCCATGGTAGCCGTGCTGATTACAGTAGGCGCGGCTTTGTGGCGGCTGACCAAATTTCAATAACCCGGTAAACATCTTTAGAAACCAGGCGCGAGATCATGCTTATTTGAATAGTTCCGCTTCTCCATTCGACGAACATTTCCGCGCGAAGCTAAACGATTTATTTGCAAAGCGACGCGACGTACGGCGCTTCCGCCGTGACCAATTACCAGCGGGCATGCTGGAGGATTTGGTACGAGTCGCCTGCATGGCTCCCTCGGTCGGCTTCAGTCAGCCGTGGCGATGGGTACAGGTGAACAACCCCGAAAGGCGAGCGGGCATCATCGAAAACTTCCGCCTTTGCAATGAGAACGCATTGAACCATTTTGTTGGAGAGCGCGCCGGACTATATGGGCGTTTGAAGCTCGCCGGTCTGGTGGAAGCACCTGTGCATCTCGCCGTCTTCGTTGATACAGAAACAGACACCGGCCACGGGCTAGGAGTAAAAACAATGCCGGAGATGCTGCCTTATTCTGCTATCTGTGCCGTGCATACGCTTTGGCTGGCGGCGAGGGCGCAAGGGGTTGGCCTGGGGTGGGTGTCTATCCTCGACCCGGCTCAAGTGTGTCGCACCCTAGATGTGTCGGCCACGTGGAAGCTGATTGCGTATCTGTGTTTGGGGTATCCAGAAGAAGAACTAAACCGGCCGGAGCTCGAGATCGAAGGGTGGGAACTCCGGCAACCGGCTGGGGAAATGCTGCTCAGTCGCTAACGGCATCTCTCCAATTCCATGGCGTGTTCCAGCCACTTCCCCGAAGTCTTGATCCATAAAACCTCCCCGAGTTTGATCGATGTACCCCCACTGCTTGCCTATGCCCGGAGCGGGTTGCGACCGAGTCGAACCGAAAGTTCTAGCAGTTCGGTAACGTCATCCGGGTAGTTCATGAGTTCACACCGGTGCGGTGATGGCTGGGCTCGCAGGGATTTGAAGATCGGGCATCGGCTTTGCCTGGAAAAGACGCCGGCACGGCTTGGCCATCCAACGGGCCAGCCAGTTTGATTTCTTCTTCCGGGCGCTATCGGTTGAGATCCCTGTCTTCGCATACATCTGGCGATATAATTTCGAAATCAAGACGAAGGCAAGGCGGGCCCGTAGCGAGGAAACGCACCTGGATCTGATCCAGATCGAGTTGAAGTTATAGAATTGGTCCCAAACGCGTTGCGTGCGTTGGCGAATCTCCTCGGAACTCATTGTGGGGTGAGGCGTAAACATTTTCGGACGGTCCTTCGAAGGAATCAGCCAGTATCGAGTAATCGGCGTGCCGCCAATTGTGATCGGATTGAGGGACTCTGATTTTTCCCATCGTTGAAAATCCACGGTTCCGGGAAACGGCGTCATCATGACAAACTGGGCAAAGGTAACGCCAGCTTCTTTTGCCATGGCAGCAGTAGCATCGAAAGTGTCCGGCCGGTCAGTAGGAAGACCAAAGATAAAAGAACCAAGAACGTGAACGTCGTGCTTACGAAAAGTTTTTAGTTGCGCGGCTAAGCCTTCGCCGGACTGATTGAAATCCTTGAATACGGCCTTCAGCCCTTCTGCGGTCACGGCTTCTACGCCAACCAATGCGCCTTTAATGCGGGCTTTCCTCATCGCATCGAGGAATTCCTCGTCCTCCGCGGCTTCCATGGTGATCTGAGTAAAGAAAACCATGTCTTTCGGCAGTTCTGCAAGCCGCGCCATCAACTCAAACCGCTCCTCGCGAATAAACTCCAACTGACGCAGTTTTTCTGGGTTCCCCTGCTGGCGAGCTAACCGCAGATCGGTCAGAGTAACCGGATAGAAGTTGTCGTCAGCGAGAGCGATGAAACGGAAGCCCTTACGCCGCAGCTCCACTATTTCCTGGATCACGCCGCGAGAGGCGCGCTGGCGCGGTTTCTGGCCGTCCGTGCGCCAAACTGAGCAAAATGAACAATGCTTAGCGCAGCCTCGCACCGTTTGAACCGAGGCCCACATGTAACTTCCGGCGGGCATCAAATCCCATCGTGCCGGGAGAAACTGGTCGGCCTCAATTCGGCCGCCATCATAAACCGGTGCTGGCGTGCCTTTGACACAGTCGTGAAGGACACTAGCCCAGATTACATCGCCGTCACCCTTGACAACTGAATGGGCGCCCCCTAGGGCAATAGCCTCTTCGGGAAAAAGACTGGCGTGAATACCCCCAAAAACCACCCATGCGCCACGTGCGCGGGCCATGTTGCCAAGTTCGTAGCCGCGTAGAGCATTGCCGGTATGAATGCCAATACCGATGGCGTCGCCAGCGCTGATGCTAGCTGGATCGAACTGCTCCAATGTCTCATCGCAAATTATCGGATCTCCGAAGACTCGGGGTGTAGCAGCCGCCAAAACGTAGAGCCAACGCGGAGTGATTACTGCAGTTCCGAACGCCATATCGCTGGGATTGACAAGATGCACGCGCATGGCTGGAGGAAAGACGGCGAGGTTAACGGGGGCCGCTGCCCCGATTTCAATTAGATCCAAGAGGAATACTACGCTACCATACTCCGGGTGATAACTCCTCGTTGTCTGGATCAAGGCATCCCGAGGAGCAGCTGTATTCTTCCGAAAGCTCCGCTCATTCTCGACACAACAAGGACGCGCAAATTCTCCTAGGAAACCCCTCGTCCTCCGATCACGGACCGGATATAAAAATACGTTTTAACGGCCCTTGTTCTCGACGATTTTTGCTGGTTCGGCAGTCTCCATTACACCGGTTTTCGTCAGAATAGTCGACAAGACCGAAATACGCGAACGCAAGACATTTTGCAGTCACTATATCGCGCCTATTTCACCGATGCGGATGTGGTTTTATCGGACTACTTGTTGCGACTATCACGACGGTAAATCACGCCTTCTTTCATGACAAACAAGACACTCTGCGTTGCTTGAATGTCCTGCAGCGGATTACCGGGCACTGCGACTATGTCCGCAAGCTTGCCTGGTTGCAAGCTGCCGACTTTGGAGTCCAGACCCAACAGTGTGGCGCCAACAGACGTCCCCGCCCGAAGACATTGTGCCGGCGGCATACCATCGCGAGCCAGCAGAACAAACTCCAGCGCGTTATCACCGTGTGGGTAAACAGCGGCATCGGTGCCAAGCGCAATCTTGACGCCGATCTTTAAGGCCCGACGCACCAAATCGTCCTGCGCCTTCATGGCTACATCGGCTTTGTGTTGCACTGCCGGGGGGAACTTGGATTCAGCGATACCGCTGCGGACAGACAAGGTTGGCACCAGATACGTTCCGTGCTCGCGCATCATGCGAAGAGCTTCATCATCCAGAAAAGTGCCATGCTCGATCGAATCGATGCCGGCGCGGATCGCCCGTTTTGCACCTTCGGCTCCATGGGCATGCGCAGCCGTTTTCCGGTTCAGATCGTGGGCGGCGGAAACCAGGGCATCCAGCTCGGCTTGCGTCAGTTGCGGCGCGTCGACCGCGTCGGTTGGTGAAAGAACGCCGCCGGTCGCGCAGGTCTTAATTACATCGGCGCCGTATTTGATGTTATAACGGACGGCGAAGCGAGCCTGATCGGGTGAATTGATCACCCCGTCCTCCGGTCCGCCCTCGTGGTTCAGGAGCCCAAAGCGGAAACCGGCACCCTCGTCGCAATGACCACCGGTGGAGCCGATGGCGTGCACTGCCACCAGCATGCGCGGGCCTGGCGCCACGCCACTATTAATCGCATTCCGAAGGCCGATATCGAGGAAATCGCTGGACCCTACATCGCGTACCGTGGTGAAACCTGCCATCAACGTCTTACGCGCATTGACCGTCGCATCGATTGCCTGTTCCGCCACCGTGCGGTCGAGCGCGCGAATACGGGCGGCGTTGTAATCGGGATTGAAATCCATGGTGAGGTGGGTGTGCGCGTCGATAAAGCCCGGTAGGAGTGTGGCATCTCCTAGATCGATCACCGTTGCATCTGCGGGAGCCGGACCGCCAATGGATTGAATCTGGTTGCCGGACACGACAACCACGCCGGGTTCAATAATCCGTTCAGAGACGCCATCGAAGAGACGGGCTGCTTTCAATACGTAACTCGCGTCCTGAGCCGAAAGAACCGAAACCAAAAAAAAGACCAAAGCAAGCAAGCGCATGAGGTAGAGAATACCGCAGTATACTTTCTCCTTGGAGACGGCGAAACCGAAGTTCTTTGCCACGCCCGCCGATTGGCGTCGCTGGTTACAACAACATCACGATCAACTAACGGAGTTGCTCGTCGGCTTCTATAAAAAGGATTCCGGTAAACCGAGCTTAACCTGGCCCGAATCAGTGGACGGAGCGCTTTGTTTCGGCTGGATCGATGGAGTGCGCCGCCGGATCGATGACCTCAGTTACAGCATTCGCTTCACCCCGCGCAAACCGCGTAGCGTCTGGAGCGCAGTCAACATAAAGCGTGCTGGAGAACTCTTGCGCGAAGGATTGATGCATCCGTCCGGCAAGAAAGCATTCGAGGCCCGGCAGGAAAACCGGTCCCGCATCTACGCATTCGAACAAAAGCAGATTGCCTTTCCTCCCGAGCAGGAAGAACGATTTCAAGCGAATGAGGCGGCGTGGGTCTACTTTCAAAAGATGCCGCCAGGGTATAGGCGAACGTCGACTTGGTGGGTCATCAGCGCAAAGCAACAGCAAACCAGAGACCGGCGCCTAGCTTTGCTCATCGAATGTTCGGAGCAAGGCCGAAGGATCCCTCAGCTAATACCGCAACCGAAGCAGTCATAGCGGACAGGTTTGACAACTCACATGAAAGATACGATCTCGCTCGGCTTACCCCCTTGCTACCTTAGTTAAAGAAAGCTTCGTCGTAAATCTATGAGTGTTCCAGCCCGACAAATGTGGACGATGGCGTCCTATGTACTCAAACAAAAGCTTCAAGGCCGCAAACAATATCCCTTGGTGCTGATGCTGGAGCCACTATTCCGCTGCAATCTGGCCTGTGCCGGCTGCGGAAAAATTCAATATCCCGCGCATATCCTGAAAAGCCAGCTTACGCCGGAGCAGTGCTTTCAAGCTGTAGATGAGTGTGGAGCCCCTGCGGTCTCTATCCCGGGAGGCGAGCCGCTGATGCACCCGCAAATCGGCGAGATCGTCGAAGGTTTAGTGGCGCGCAAGAAGTACATTTATCTCTGCACAAACGCTCTTCTTTTGGAAGAAAAGCTCCATCTGTTCAAGCCAAGTAAATATCTCAGCTTTTCCGTCCATCTCGATGGCGAACGCGAACACCACGATTTTTCCGTTTGCCGCGACGGTGGCTTCGATGCAGCAATAGGGGGCATTAAAGCCGCACTAGAAGGCGGTTTCCGCGTCACCACAAACACAACTCTGTTCGACGGCGCCGATCCCAGCAGCGTCCGCCGGTTTTTCGACGAGGCAATGGAATTGGGCGTGGAAGGCATGATGCTCTCGCCCGGCTATTCCTACGACAAGGCGCCGGACCAGCAGCACTTTCTGGGAAGAGCACGAACCCGACGATTGTTTCGGGCCATCCTTTCCAACCGGAAATCGTCGTGGAAGTTCAACATGTCTCCCCTCTTCGGCGAGTTCTTAATGGGTAAGCGGAACTTCGCGTGTACACCCTGGGGCATGCCCACCTACAACGTATTCGGTTGGCAAAAACCCTGCTATCTATTGCAAGATGGATATGCAGACACGTTTGCCGAGCTGATGGAAGAAACCAAGTGGGCCCAGTACGGCACCGAATCCGGGAACCCGAAATGTGCCAACTGCATGGTCCATAGCGGCTATGAGGCCTCCTCGGTAGATTTCGGATTCGGCTCTCTAAAAGGCTTCTTTGCGATGGCAAAAGCCACTTTGTTCAGCCGGTATCGCGATGATGATGCGACGGCTCTTTTGAATGAGCCGGTTAAGCCGATGCACTCATACAATCCTTTGGTGAAAATCGAAAACCCGGGAGAAACCGGCGCTTGACGGAGAATCTTCAACCGGACGAACTGGAAGTTGCGCCGGGCTTTGTCCATGAAAACCTGCACGGGTCCATTCCGCCGTTAGCTACGGAGGAAGAAATTCGCATCGCCCTGGAAAAAGCGTTTGATTATCGAGGAGATGTGACGGTAAGCTGCAAAGACGGAAGTGTTATCGAAGGCTATTTATACGACCGGAAAAGCGCGTCTACATTACAGGAGTCCATAGTACGTCTTCTGCCTGCAAACGGAAGTCCACGCGTCAGTATCTCCTACAGCGAGATCGACCGATTGAAGTTCAGTGGTAGAGATACGGCCGCAGGGAAAAGCTGGGAAGCTTGGGTGCGTAAATATTGGGAAAAAAAAGCCACAGGTGAACAAGCGGCCCTAGAACCAGAGTCTCTGGACTAAGAAAGCCGCGATTCAAAACTGCGGCTTTCTTAGTCCACACCAAAATTAGCTATTTATTTGGGAGTGACCGCGTCTTTGGCGCCTTTGTAAACGTGCTTTGCGGCGCTCCCGGTGGCCTTCCCCATCTTAGCCACGCCCTTGCCGAAATCTTTGCCGAAATCTACTGGCGCATTAGCATACTCACCGGTCTTCACATCTTTACCCAGTTTCTTCCCGCCATCCCCTATTTGGCTACCGCCCTTTCCATAGCCGTTGGTCAGTTTCGAACCTGCATTGCTGAACTGACCTCCCGATGTGCGCCCATGCAACCCCAGGCTATCCATCACTTCCGCATTCAAGCGTCCATCGACAGCCAAATGCTTATCTTTCTGATAAGCGCTGATCGCAGCCTCGGTTTTTGGTCCATCAATGCCATCGATCGGACCAGGACTATATCCTTTATTCTTCAATTCCTGCTGCGCTAAACGGGTTCTATCCGTACCCTGCGCGGCAAACGTCGGCGTCACCGACATCCCGACAACCAAAGCCATACCCAAAACTAATGAACGCATCTTCATGTACTCCCTTAATTCTTCGACTTTAAACAAAACCATGCGGGAACGCTGCCCACAAGGCTAGTATTTATGTTTAGACGATCAGCGTCCGAAATAGGTAGCGTTCTTCTGCGTAAAGTCGGACCATTTTTCCGGCAAATCGTCCAAGGCGAAAATAGCAGAAACAGGGCACACCGGAACGCATGCCCCGCAGTCGATGCACTCTACCGGATCAATGTATAGCATCTCCTCCGAATCGAATCCCTCAGCGTCTTTCTTCGGGTGAATGCAATCCACCGGACAGGCATCGACGCAAGCAGTATCTTTGGTGCCGATGCAAGGCTCGGCAATTACATAAGCCATCTAGTTATATTCCAATTCTACCTTGTTTTTACTAGGCAGACGCGTGAGCAAAACCATTCCGCTCGGGCGCTATCAATTTTTAGATTTAGCACAAGCCACCCTGGAGTGACAATCTGGGAACAGTGACTGGGCGGTATTCGGGACCTAAACGCGTAAAATACGATTGATGATTGCAAAGGTACGCAAAGCGGTATTTCCGGCGGCTGGTTTAGGAACTAGATTTTTACCGGCAACCAAGTCCATGCCGAAGGAAATGCTCCCGGTGGTGGATAAGCCGCTGATTCAATATGGCGTCGAAGAAGCTGTAGCTTCCGGCATCGAGAACGTCATTATCGTCACCGGGCGGGGCAAGAGCGCGCTGGAAGATCACTTCGATATCAGCTTCGAACTGGAAAAGCTGTTAGAAACAAAGAAGAAAACGGAGATGCAATTGCTAGTGCGGTCCGTTTCCGAGATGGCTGACGTTTCTTATATCCGGCAGAAGGAGGCGTTGGGCCTGGGGCATGCCGTACTGCGCTCCAAGGAGTTGGTGGGCAGCGAGCCGTTTGCTGTGCTCTTGCCGGATGACATCATTGCCGCCGAGATTCCGTGTGTCCGGCAACTGATGAACGTTCATGAGCATCATGATGCCTGCGTCATCGCGCTGATGGAAGTCCCCAACGATCAAATTTCCGCTTACGGGGTGGTGGACGCCGAGCCGGTGTCCAACTCAGGAGCCGACGGTCGCCTGTTTCGCATCCGCGACATGGTGGAAAAGCCGAAGGCAGCGGATGCTCCGTCCAACTTGGCCATTATTGGACGCTACGTCCTCACCGCCGACATCTTCGAGTGCATTGAGTCGATCGAGCCGGGAAGCGGCGGCGAAATCCAGCTTACCGATGCGCTGAAGTACATGCTCCGGAACAAGCCGGTTTACGGCCTCAAGTTCGAGGGCAAACGTTTTGACGCGGGCGATAAGCTCGGTTTCCTGAAAGCGACAGTCGAGTTTGGCTTGGAACGACCGGACCTGGGCCCGCCATTCCGCGAATACCTGAAGACCTTGAGTCTTTAACCGATGAAATCCCTTGTTATCGGTTGCGCCCTGTCGGCGGTGCTGCTCAGCGCCTTTCCGCAATGGCGGGAAGACAAAGGACTCACTCCTTCTGCGGTGGAGGCAATATCCTGGCGGGCGCGGCAGGATTTGATGTTGGGGGATCTGCAAAAAGCGTCGGCGGAAGCGGACGCGGTTATTCATCAATCTCGCCAACTGCTGAAAGGAAACAACAATCTGGACAGTCTCCCGCCGGTAGCGACGGCTGTTGGCGCTGCCTACGAGGTACAGTCTGCGGTGCTGGATCAACAGGGCAAAAAAACCGAGGCGATTCAGCTATTACGAAGCGCTATCCGGCAATGGGCTGGAACATCGATCGTTACGCGGCTCCAAAAGAACATCAACCTGCTGACGTTTGTAGGTAAGCCAATGCCTGCGCTTCGTGAAACGGAATGGATCGGGACGACAAAACCAACACCCACTAGTGCCCTGCGCGGCAAGGTGCTTCTGCTATTTTTCTGGGCGCACTGGTGTCCCGATTGCAAAGCGGAGGCTCCTGTCATTGCGAGATTGGCGGCGGAGTTCGAGTCTCACGGCTTGGTGGTGATTGCTCCGACTCAGCGCTACGGTTACACGCCTGCCGACGAACATGCTACCCCCGCCGAGGAAAAGAACTTTATCGAGGAGGTCTTCGAAAGATTCTACGCAGTCATTCCGGGGGTGCAGGTGCCGCTCAGCAGTGAGAATTTCCGCCGTTTCGGCGCCAGCACTACGCCCACTATCGTGCTGGTAGACCGCAAAGGAGTGGTGACGCTGTATCATCCAGGCACCATCGACGAAACCTCGCTTCGCGCGGCGCTCGCGCCTTTGATAAATTCATAAGGAAGCGGGTGTACTCATGAAACTTTGGATTTGCGTGCTGGCTCTGCTGTTTGCGGAAGCTGCCCTCTTGCCGGCTGCGCCGCCTAAAACACTGATCGTTGTCTCCGTCAAGAATCAACATGACAAGCCGGTCGATAACGCGGCCGTGATCCTTGATTTTCTCGGTTCGCGCCAGTATCACAAACTGGGTCGACGTCAGCCGATCCATTGGGAAACACGCACCAACCAGCAGGGACAAGCAAAGTTCCCGCCCATACCGCAAGGAACTATTCAGTTGCAGGTGGTAGCCGATAACTATCAAACAACAGGCAAAAATTACGAAGTCGACTCCGAGGAAAAACACCTTGACGTGGTGCTGAATCCTCCGCAATCGCAGTACAGCGCCCATCCGCCGCTTAAGCCGGCCAAGTCGCCCAGATAGCGATAGATAACTTCCGCGCCGGCGCATCAGGCGACTACGGCAATCGCCTCGATTTCCACGTGTACATCGCGAGGAAGGCGCGCCACTTCGATCGTTGAGCGGGCCGGTGGATTCGTACCGAAATATCGGGCATACACATCGTTCATCTTCGGGAACGCGGCAAGATCCTTCAAAAATACAGTTGTTTTCACCACATCGGCGAGCGAAGCGTTTGCTGCCTCTAGAACGCTTTTTAGGTTTTCCAGCACGCGCTCGGTTTGCTCCTCGACTGTTTGACCAGCCAAGTCTCCCGTCTCCGGATGAAGCGCGATTTGTCCGCTGAGAAACAGCAAGCCATTTTGCTTAACAGCTTGCGAGTAAGGACCGACCGGTTTCGGCGCATGGGATGTGTGAATGATTTCCTTCATCCGTTCATTATCGCCACGCGCTCCTTATCGTCTCCGACTCAGTAGCATTACTAACTTCTAATAATTAGAAATGAAACGGGGCGTAACCTTTCGTATTCTATACAGCAAGTAGGGCCGCGCGCGCCCCTTAACACTATGAAAAATACTAAGAAAATGATTGCGCTGGCAAGTGTCGGGGGCTTCCTGATTTTTGCCGGGGCATGTTCGAATAAAGCCGAAAGAGCGGCAGATCAGTCCTCTGTGACCAGCAAGCAAGACGGTTCCGGCACTGCGCCGCCGGCCGCTGCCGCGAAACAGATGGATATGGCGCTCGTCCGCTTTGTGAATGGTACCACCGAGTCCAAGGATCTCGCGTTCGGCGATGCTATGCCCTTCACCGGCGTCGGATCGATGGATGTAACTGCTTACAAAGAGCTGCCCGCCGAGCGGCATGATTTTAAATTGATGGCCGAAGACAATAAAACCACTCCTTTAGCGACCAATAGTGAAGGTCTGGATAAGGGCAGCCACTACACGATTTTTGCCTATACCCAGAGAAATGGAAAAGTAAATCTCGATCCCACATTGGACAACTTAACTCCTCCGGATGCGGGTCAAGCCAAAGTACGAGTGGTAAATCTTGCCCCGTCCATGGATAATGCAGACCTCTACGTGCAAGGACAAAAGACCGCAATTATCAGCGGTGCCGGTTTCGAGCATGCCACCGACTACAAGAATGTGCCCCCGACCTCTGCCGAACTGATGATTGGGCACGGCATGAGCAAACATAATTCATCTCCTGTAAAGAATGCTGATTTGAAGGCGGGAAAACTCTACACGATTATTGTTCTGCAGGGTAAGAACCACAAATTATCCACCAAAATAGTCGAAGACCAAATCAATGCTGTTCCAGCTGGAATGTAAAAAAGGAAAGGGCCTTTGATTCAACAAAGGCCCTTTCCTTTTGCAACTAAGTAAATCTATCGACGCGAGTTCTATCGATCCGATTCCTTCTTCACTTCGTCCTTTACGTCGCCGTAAGTTCCCTTCACTTTTCCTTTTGCTTGATCGGCTAAGCCTTCGGCTTCGGTGGCGGGATCGTTTGTCGCCTTCCCCCACTCTTCCTTAGCTTTCCCTTTTACCTCGTCCCACTTACCGGTAACTTGTTCTTTTTCCATGGTTTTATGACCTCCGAGTAGTTAGACGACGGGGCAAAAGTACCGTTTCATCGAATTGCAACACCCTCACATGGTCGGCCTCAGGTGTTTTGGTTGGGAAATCGCAGCGTTCCTACAAGTTGATCGACATGGCCTATCTGCTGACGGCGAAGCAATTGGCTAAGCTGCCGGGCAACACGCAGCGGCGCCCGAGGATCTACAAAACTGCTGGTACCGACCTGAACCGCGCTGGCTCCGGCAATTAGAAACTCTGCCGCGTCCTCCCCGGTGACAATCCCGCCAAGTCCAATCACCGGAATCGAAACCGCCTGTGCCGCTTCGTAAACCAGCCGCAAGGCTAATGGTTTAATAGCCGGCCCTGAAAGTCCTCCAAAACCTGCTCCGATACGAGGCTGCCTTGTTTTGACATCGATCGCTAACGAAACAAACGTGTTCACCAGCGAAACAGCATCGGCCCCCGCTTCCTGAGCAGCCAGCGCCAGCGGCTGAATGCGGGCAACGTTCGGCGATAACTTGACGATCAAAGGACGGCGGGTGAGTGGTCGAACTCGCGAGATCAGCTCCGAAAGAAGTCCGGGGTCGCTCGAAAAGAACATGCCTCCGTGCTTCGTGTTGGGGCAAGACACGTTCAGTTCATAGGCCGCGATACCCTGCGCGTTTTCTAAAACCCGGACAACCTCCGAGTAGTCTTCATCGCGATACCCGAAAACATTGGCAATAACAGGCACCGAGTAGCGGCGGAGCTTCGGAAGCTTATCGCGCAGAAAAGCCGCCACACCCACATTTTGCAGCCCAACCGAGTTCATCATCCCCATCTCGGTATTCCAAAGACGCGGCGCCGGATTGCCGGCAAGCGGTTCGCGTGACAAACCCTTAGTGACAATACCCCCGAGTTGATTGAGATCCACGAGTTTCTCGAACTCAACACCGTAGCCGAAGGTGCCCGAAGCCGTCAATACCGGGTTGGATAGTTTGATTCCGCAGAGGGTCGTTTCAAGCCGGGGATCGTTCATGACGCCGGGCCGCTTTTACTGGGCAGTCATCTGCGGTTCTGGCAAGACTTGGCGGGCGGTTTGACGAATCAAATCCCAAGTATCGCGAATATCCTGCTCACACGTCATGTAATTGCCGATCGCAAAACGAAGAACATACCTTCCATGCAGAACCGTATGGGATAAAAAGGCTTTTCCCGTCGCGTTGATTTCCGAAAGTAATCGTTGGTTGAACGTATCCTCGCCTCGATGTCGGAAACAAACCAAGGAGAAAGGAACCGGCGCGCAGAGCTCGAAATCGCCGTCATCTTCTACCAAGGATTGCAGCACTTTCGCCAGGCGAAGACTTTCCCGCAACAATTGGGTGATCCCGTCATGCCCGTAGTAACGGAAAACGTACCACAGCTTCAGAGCACGGAAGCGACGGCCCAGTTGTACGCCGTAGTCCATGAAATTAACGGCAAGGCCATCCTCGGCGGTGCGCAATACCTCCGTGCTCAACGACGATGCTCGACGGAGTATATCAGGACGTCGCGTGTAGAGAACGCTGCAATCCACCGAAACATAAAGCCACTTGTGAGGATTGATCACCAGGGAGTGAGCCCGCCCCACCCCATCGAGAATGGAGCGCATCTCGGGAACTACCGCAGCCGAGCCTCCGTAGGCGGCATCCACGTGAAGCCAAAGATCATAGCGCTCCGCTATGTCGGCAATCGCTTGCACCGGATCGATGGCGCTGGTCGCTGTGGACCCGATGGACGCCACAATGCAGCACGGACGCTTCCCGTCGGCAAGATCGTCGGCAATCGCTTGGGCCAGCAGATCGGCGCGCATGCGAAACTGCGCATCCACCGGTATTTTTCGAACATTTTCCTGCCCGAAGCCGAGCGCAATAGCGGCTTTTTCGGCGGAGGAGTGCGTTTGCTCCGAAATGTATACAATGAGCCCAGGCCGCATGCCTTTCGCGCGGCACTCCGGGTCGGCCCACTCCCGGGCGGCGCCAAGGGCCTGAAATGTGCTCATGGAAGCCGTGTCGTAAATGATCCCGAAAAACTCTTCGTCCAATCCCAGCCATTGACGAAGCCAGGAAAGCGTCACCTGCTCCAGTTCCGTAGCGGCCGGGCCCGTTTTCCAAAGCATCGCGTTGGCGTTCATCGCGCCGACAAGAAAATCGGCCAGAATGGAGGGTGGCGTCGCCGAATTGGCGAAGTAAGCAAAAAAACGCGGATGATTCCAAAGCGTCAGGGCCGGAACAACGGACGATTGGAAGTCCGCAAAAATTGACTCAATCGATTCCCCACGTTCGGGAGCTTCTTTCGGTAGCAGAGCAGAGAACTCGCCCGGCTTCACAGATGGCAATACTGGAAGCTCGCGAACGTCTTGAAGGTGTCCGGCAATCCAGTCGGCATGACGATAGGCTGCTTGGCGGAATTCTAAAGGGGACATGATGGTACGCCAGGAAAGTGTCTTTCTCTAGTGTTTCACGCGCACTCCGCCAGAACAATGCGGAGCCAATTCTCCAGCCATCGTCGAAACGCCAGCAGCTCGGCATCCGTGCTCTGGCCAAGCGGAAACGCAAAGTGATCGAGCGGCCAGCCACGATGCGCGGCGGCTTGCTTGATAGCGACCGTGGCTGGGAACTTCTCCACCCATGAAAGAAACTCGTCGAGCCGCGCATTCAGCCGGTCGGCTTCCCCCGAGTTTTCACCGACAATCGCCCGGTCCAGCGCCACCAGAAGCTCCGGCACCGCCGCCGCTACGCCCGAAACAACGCCATCGGCCCCGGATCGTCGCTTTCGAAGATAGGATGCGTCGTTTCCGACCATGTAACTGAACTCATGCTTAGTCGGAAGCGCATTCAGCGCCTCGAATAGAGTCATGTCCTCGCTGGAATCCTTGATGCCGGCAAAAGCCCCCGGCATCAGCCACTTTGCGGCAACGTCCGTCGGAATCGCGTTCGTGCAGGAAGGAATGTTGTACAAATACAAAGGCACTGCCGTGCCGATCTCTTTGAGGAAGCTCTCGTAAAAACTATCGATCTGCGTCTCGCCGTAGCGATAATAATATGGCGGCATCAACAGCAAGCCGGCCGCTTCCGCCGATGCCGCGCTCTCTGCAAGCTGCACCGCCCCGGCTAGCGTCGAATGCGAAACATTCACCAGAATCGGTACGCGGCTTCGCCGTATCGCCAAGCCCAGAACGCGCATGCGTTCCTCTAAATCGAAATGAATAAACTCCCCGGTGGACCCAAACAACACCAGCCCATCCACACCGGCCTGACCCACCGTATCTAAGTAGTCCAGCAAAGCGCCGGCGTCGGCTTCCATGGAGTTTGCTTGGCGCGGCGTTGCCAAAGCGGCATAAACCCCGCCCACAAGCCGCGGCTTCTCTTCAATGGGAGGCATATTGTCTATCTTCGCTTGTACCTCTCTCCCCAAGCGTGCAGCTACATAATATATTTCGCTGTCCGGCGCACCGACTGCGGCACAATGCGCCGCGGATCGAATAAATGTTTCGGATGAAAGTGTTTGCGAGACCACTCCGAGCCGTTGTCGAACTCGATACCCACAACATAATGTCCCTCCTGAAAACTGCAATACCGGACCGTTCCAGTCAACTGGCCATTCCCATACTGCAGTGTCATCGACGTATTGTTGGGGACAAAAACCTCCAACTGAATGCAAGCACCCTTCGGAGAAATATCGTCGAGATTGGCAATGCGGCGGTTTAGCGTAATCGAATGATCCCGCCAGATCACCTGGACCAACTCAGCGCAAAGTAAACGGGTCTTTATTCGCCTGTCTTTTTTGAATGTTTCGTTCATGACCATCTCATCGGCGGTTCGCAGGCAAAACTTTAGAGCAAATCTGTCTTTCCAAAGGATTTTTTACAAGAAATCTTACGATGGAATATCGTACCGATCTTGCCCATGCACTTCCCAACGCCTCCCCCTGACCGGCCTAACAATACCGAAACAAAAGCAACCGAAACAAAGGTGGGCATCATCCTGCGCGTTGCGTTTTTCGCAGCCTGCGTTTATGCCGGTTTGCTGATCCTCCCCAGCTTGCTGCAAACCACGTTCGGCAGCGTGGTAGCCGCCACCGCGGGCCTCTTCATGACGGGCCTGGTTGCTAATTTCCTCACCATGCGGATTTTCGACCGTCGCCCGTTGAGCGACATAGGACTGGGCGGAACCATCTCCGGCGGCTACAATTTCATTTTGGGCATCGCCTTAGGCGGAGGAGCGGCTGCCTTGCTGCTTCTCGCCCCCCTACTCGCCGGAACCGGACACTTGGTCGCCCGGCCGGACGGCACGTTCGCCTGGTCCAGCCTGTTGTTCTACCTGGCGGCGCTTTCGTTCGGCGCAGCCGGCGAGGAAATGATCTTCCACGGCTATGCCTTCCAACTTCTAGTCGAAAAAATAGGACCATTCGCTACCGTTCTGCCCGTCGGCATCGTCTTCGGCGTCCTCCACTCATTCAATCCGCATGCAACGACCTTATCGGTTGTCAACACCGCGCTCTGGGGCATCCTGCTCGGCTACTCTTTTCTGCGCAGCCACGATCTTTGGCTACCCATCGGACTGCACTACGGCTGGAACGCCGTCCTCCCCTTGTTTGGCGTCAACTTAAGCGGGATTACAATCGAAGTAACGAGGTATTTCTATCAATGGGATCTAGCCCCCGTATGGAGTGGCGGAAGTTACGGGCCGGAGGGCGGTTTGCTGACCACCGTCTTTGTGATAGCCCTGTTTTTTGCCCTGATGCGAGCACCGGTGCGACCGCAACTTTCCCCCATTGCGTCCAGCCTCGCCGATCCTTTCTAGGGATCGTATCACTGGCTCTGCTCCTGGTAACCCTTGCTCCTGCGCTGAATGCCGATAAGCTCAGCTTCGACGAGCGCATGGAGATAGAACGGGGACTGACCGCCGATTTTGCCACCGCTCGCGTCCAACTGCCTCGCTCCAAACGAGCCCTTGTCTTTCACAGCGACGGCCAGTACGACCGAGACGCCTGGGACGATTCTGCCCGCGTCAATGGAACCGCCGCCCGCTTAGGCGATGAAGTCCAAATCACCCGCGTGATTATCGAACCCAAAAAAATCCTGCTGGAGATCAACGGCGGAACCAAGTCGGGCCACTGGTATGACCATGTCCAGGTCGGAATGGGCGGAACCACCTCCCCCATCAGCCGAAATCAAACCGCCGGTGCGGCCAACGGCTCCCACATTGCCCTGGTGTTTCCCGGAAGCGTGCCGGCCCTGAAAGCCGCGGACCTTCGCCAGATGCTCGCGCCGATCTTCGACTTCGAGAAGCACTCGGCAACCGAGCAATACGTCGACAAGCTGCCGGCGCCGATCAAGAAGGCCATCAAGGATCAGAAAGCGATCGAAGGCATGGACCACGATCAGGTTTTACTCGCCCTGGGTAAGCCGCACAACAAAAGCCGCGAAACCACTCCCGACGGAGATGAGACGGAGGATTGGGTATACGGCGAACCCCCCGGTAAAGTCACGTTTGTAAAGTTCGACGAAGGCAAAGTCGTCAAGGTGCAGGAGTCCTACGCCAACATCGGAGGCTCCACCTCTCCTCCCCTCCCGCCGGTACGCTGATCCACGCAGTAGCCCTGCATCGTCGAAAATTGAGCAAAGTCGCAAGCCCTAATTGAGAAAGAATCGCGTGTGCTGTTTGGCTAAGTTCGCTGCTACTCCTCTGAACTCAGTTATTTGTCGTGGCTGGATCGACCTGAATATCGTCTGACGAGAGGATTTGCTTCTCTTCACGAAGGATCCGCTGGAGTAACGCGATATCCACCCGGTGTACCTGCCTGTGAGTTTTGATCGCGAGCGCGGCGGCCACTCCCGCGCTTTGTCCCGCAATCATATAGTTCGCTTCCATACGGAAGGAGCCATACGCGATCGTAGATGCTGAAATGCAAACCGTTACAAGCAGGTTTGAACACTCCTCTTGTCGAGGGAGAAGAGCACGATACGGAATCTGCCACGGCTGCACGGGCATGCTGAGATAACCTTCGGTGAAAACCTCATTGATTACTCTCGGGTACAGGTACACTTTGTGAGCAAGCCATTCGACTTCACGGATATCGATGTTGTAGCCTGCCATACCGATGGAATCGTACTTCTGCCGGTATTCCTGAAGGTCATGTTGAGTCAGGATGTACTCTCCCAGCATCCGCCGTCCTTCCCGTACGTATAACTGGTTGGGCCAGTGCCCGGTATCCCGAAATTCATCTTTTGGCAGTCCCCATTTCCGAATCTGCGAGCGAATTGCGTCCGGTACGCTTGGATCGTTCTGCAGGAAGTAAATAAGGCCTTGCGCCCAGCTTAGGTGCGCGTTCCAAATCTCCTTGCGACGCGCATAGCTAGCCTCCGGATATGCCCAACTTGCTCCCAGTAAATCCGTCGAAACGGGACCTGTGCTGTTGATATCGAACTTGCCGTTCGGAATGCGAATCACGCCTAGGAAGTCTTGCAGGGACAACGCGCCTTTGGCGCTTTCAAAATATCGCCGTGCAAGTTCGTACCGTGCCGGTTCGTAGTCTCTTGGCCGTTCGACCGGTAAGCTGTTCGCGGGATCGTCCGTCATGCAGAGCCGAAAACAGTAGGATTGAAACCTGCCGTCGCCCTCGCCGATTTCTGCTATTTTATCTTCTGGAACTACCAAGGGCAGCAATCTCCCCTCGGATGTATCCGCCGAAACCGGAAACTTAAATTGATGGTGACCAGGAAGAATATCCTGACGTCCCGCCAGCGATTCTCCGTATCGACTCCGCCCCTCACGCCCGACGACATAGGAAATTCCGGCGGCTTTCATCAGGTCTCCTTCGTATGTGCCGTCGATGAAAACCCGCGCACCGAACTGGCGTCCGCTTTCCATGCGGATTAGCGCCAGTTGCGATCCGCTCTTTTTCACTGAGGAGAGGCGGCAGCCAAAGCACATGCTGACATGCGCGCCGGTAAGCATCTCTCGAAGAACTTCCTCCGAGACGTGAGGCTCGAATGCCCAGGCAACGGGCTGATGGTAACGTTGCCCGGCGTTCACAAAAAAAGAACGCGCCAATCCGCCGATAATCCGCTGCTGGTTATCGACATCGCTATTGCTCAGTCCGCCGGATAGCATTCCGCCTACATGAATGCCGGGCTCGACAAGCGCAACATTCATTCCCTGTTTCGCAGCGCCAATAGCTGCCATAGCGCCGCTCGCGGTCGCGCCGTAAACAACGACATCGAACGACTCGACTGCGGCAAAGCTATTCTGGCCCACCATAGAGAGCGCGCTCAATAATAAGAACACTCTCCTCGCCCAGCACATTTGTGTTTGTATTTTCTCAGGCATTTTGCCTTCCCCAAGTGGAAATCTCACCGAATTTCGGAGCTGCAAACGCATCGCCAAGTGCGAGACAAACGGCCCCGTGCCGCAGTGAATCGTCGGCGGAAAGTCGCGCCGGATACACCGGGAAAGAGAGACGCGGCGATCCGTACTGTGTCTCCACCTCTTTCTGGATAAGGTCCCAAATGGCCGTTATACGCCCGGCAATGACCACCTTGGCAGGATTGAAGACAAAGCCTATATTCGAAACTCCAATCGAGAGATATTTGGCCGTCTCGTGGAAGCTGCTAAGACTCCGGGGCTCACCCCGCTTCGCCGCCGCCAGCATCTCCTCAAATCCCTCGACACTGAACGGTGTGCGAGGATGTGCTCGCCGCCAAGTCGCAGAGTTATTGACGTATAACTCCCAACACCCGTGGCGGCCACAAGTGCAGAGCGGACCGGAAGGCTCCACTACCATGTGGCCCACCTCGGCCGCGAAGCGAGAATCATGGCCCAAGTAAACCGCTCCATCCATCACGGTTCCCGCGCCGGTTCCGAAATCGCTCACGTTCAGGAAAATGAAATCGGCGCTCCGGTCCTTCTTATCTTCAGTGGAGAGCCATAGTTCCGATAGCGCTCCTGCGTTGCAGTCATTGTCCACCACGGCTTGGATTCCTGTGTGCAATCGAATCTCTTCCGCTATGGGGAAACCGCTCAGCTCTTTGTGCGTAGGCGTCCATAGAATGCGGCCCTGCAGCGGATCGACATGCCCGGGGATCGCAATCCCGATACGGCGAAAATCATTACCGATGTCTTTGTCCACATGCCGCCGCAAACGCTTGACCGCATGCGCGATCGCTTGCACGAGTTGATCCGGAGAGGTCGGGGTCTCGAATGTCAGGCTCTCGTGGATGTGCCCATTTAGACCTGCGCGTGCGATTTGACAGTAAGCGGGTCGGATATTTAGGCCGAGCACCGGGTAGCTTGCATCGTTCAGGCTTAGATTGATGGGCACGCGTCCACGTTGAGACGGAGCGGCCCGCTGCTCCGCCACCAGTTCTTCGGCCACGAGATCATCTACAATGTCCGACACGCTGCTGCGGAAAATACCAGTCAGAGAAGCAAGGCGGGCTCTTGAAACCGGCTGGTGCCTCCGGATCAGATCCAGTAAAATTGATCGATTCACCGCACGGACACTCGACGGAGTTGCAGTATGGATTCTAAATCCCGTCTCCTCCGATACGTTTTTGCTTGACATGCAGTGCGATTAGCAGTATATCCTTTTGTAGTGATACCGTACTAATTAGTTTTTAGTGCAGCGTCAGGGGTGAAAGTGAGGGATCATGCTGTCTCGTCTATTGGGCGTACTCGCCCTCGTATCAACATTCGCTTCCATTCTGGGAGCTCAAACCGCCACCGCCACGCTTACCGGATATGTAACTGATCCAAGCGGCGCTGCGGTCCCGAATGCAAAGGTAATACTGAAGAATCCTGCAACCGGTGTTACAACCAACTCCCAGACAAGCGGGAACGGACTGTACACCTTGCCGTACGTCGTTCCCGGCTCCTATGAGATTTCGGTCGACGCTACGGGATTTCAGCCGCAAGTGCATCCCGACATCAGGGTCCAGGTTGGATTAAGTGTTCGTACCGATTTCTCGCTTAAGGTAGGAGCGTCTCAGCAATCCGTTACGGTCACCAGTGGGGCCGCTATGCTGCAAACTGATAACGCCACTGTAGGAACAGTAGTTTCTCAGCGCGAGGTGAACGAGCTTCCGTTGAACGGGCGCAACCCGCTCTCCCTAGTGGCCTTGGCTCCGGGCGTTGTTCCGCAAGGGCAGGCGCAACAGAATGCTGCCGGAACCAACAACTCCGCGTTCGGTAACTACCAGATCGGAGGCGGTGTCGCCAACCAGAGCCAATGGCTTCTAGATGGGGCGACCATGGTTACTCCTTTTGGCCACGCTGTGGAGTTGCTGCCTTCCCAGGAAGTCGTTCGAGAGTTCAACGTTCAGACCAACAATCTCGGGGCAGAGTATGGCGGCTTTGCCGGCGGCGTGGTCAACATGAGCACAAAGAGCGGCACCAACGAACTGCATGGGAACGTGTATGAATTCCTACGCAACAAAGTCCTGAATGCCAATAATTTTTTCAACAATGCGCATGGTGTTCCGACGGCGGCATTTACCCAGAACCAGTTTGGCGCTACTCTGGGTGGCCCGGTTGTCATACCTAAGCTCTACAACGGTAAAAACAAGACTTTCTTCTTTATGAACTATGAAGGCTTCCGCCTGCGGCAAGGACTGCCGGTGCTGCTTTCCGTACCGACCCAGGCAATGAGGAGCGGCGACTTTTCGGGCCTCAAAACAAACATCTACAATCCCTTCACCACGGTTCGAGACCCCAACAATCCGAAGAACTATCTTCGGCAACAGGCGAGCTGCAATGGCCGGTTCAATGTAATCTGTCCGAGTCAGATAGATCCGGTCGCCGCGCGCCTCGTATCGCTTTGGGGGCTGCCAAATGTTCCGGGTGCCGGATATCTTAACAACTGGGCCGGAAACGTGAGCTACGGTGGCAATACGGATCAAGGCACGATTCGACTGGACCAAACGATCGGCAATAAACAACAGCTTTTTTTCCGGTATACCTATTGGAACGATCTGGATTTGGCCGCCGACGCCTTCCAGAATCAGACGTATGCAGGCAATCTCGGTACGCCGGAGACTTACCACACCCTACAAGCAGTTATCGGCGATACCTTTAGCTTTTCGCCGCACACGATCATGGATGTTCACGCCGATATTCTAAGGTTCGTGTATGCAAGGACTCCCCAGAGCATCGGCTTCGATGCAACGTCTATCGGCTGGCCTTCATACTTCAACCAGGATGTATCGCCGCAAGTCCGGACGCTTCCGAACATCTGCCTGACGAATTACAGCGAGTTCTGCGGCGGAAGTACTGGCAGCATCCTGGACGCATGGGATACCAGCGTCGGGGTGCACGCCAGCGTCACCACGATTCACGGAAACCATACGATCATGTTCGGCGGTGAATGGAGGTCTGCGCGGCAAAACTATGGCCAAACCAATAACGGTACCGGAGGCTATACCTTCAATCAGACCTTTACTGCCGCTAACCCGTTGAGTGGCGCGGGTGGTGGCCTTGACTTTGCCTCATTCCTTTACGGAACACCGAATAGCGGGTCAGTGCAGGAACCGGCTTTTACCGCCAGTCAGCAGATTTACACTGCTGGATTTATCCAGGACGCGTACAAGGTCACGAGCAAGCTGACGTTAACACTCGGTTTGCGGTATGAAGTCACCGGGCCATGGACGGAACGCTTCGACCGCATCAGTGTTCTCTTTCCAACCGCTACCAGCCCTCTGGCAGCAACGACAGGGCTTCCCTTACAAGGCTCCGTGGGCCTCGTAAACACACCGCAGCACCCGGATCGAAGCGCCGTGAATACGAATTATAAGGAGTTCTCTCCACACGTGGGCGTTGCGTATCTTGTGGGAGCGAATACAACGATTCGCTCCGGCTACGGCATCTTCTGGCTGCCAATCGACGTAAATCTCTTTTCCGCACCCGATCACGATTCGATCAACGCCATCACTGAGTCAATGAACACATCTCTTGATGGCGGGATCACGCCGTACAATGTGCTCTCGAATCCTTTCCCGAACGGTATTATTCCTCCGCCGCAACGGAACTCCGATCCAAATGCCGCACTCTATGGTCAGGGAGTAACTACCCAAATTCCCGGCAATCCGCTGGGTTATGTGCAGCAGTGGAACTTCGATATTCAACATCAGTTCGGTCGCACGTTCCTGATCGACGTAGCCTACGTGGGGTCGAAGGGTACGCATCTGCCCCTTCAGACGCAGTCACTCAATTATCTGCCTGCATCGGACCTGGCGCTTGGAACGTTCTTGACCGACACAACGGCTAATCCTTTACAGGGAAAGGTCCCGGCGACATCGCCCTTCAACACCGCTAACATTTCCAATGGCCAACTGATGCGACGCTTCCCGCAGTTCGGATCAGTTACGCTTGCCTCACAAGGCAGTGGAGATTCGGTCTATGAATCGTTTCAACTGAAAGTCCAAAAGGATTTCGGTGCTGGCGGAAGAGCCCTGTTGAGTTACACCAATTCCAAACTGATCGGGGACGTCGAGAGCCTGAGCCCGTGGCTGGAATCCTATGGACCGGCGGGATATCAGTATTGGGGCAACCTGCGGCTGGAGCGTTCTTTGTCCAGCTTCGACGTTCCGCAACGCCTCGTTATCAGCTATGTGGCCGACCTGCCCTTCGGAAAGGGAAAGAAGTTCTTATCAAACGCTCATGGCCTGGTTCAGGCAATAGCAGGCGGTTGGGGCGTGGATGGACTGTTAACGCTGCAGTCCGGCTTTCCGCTAGCTTTTACGACCTCTCAGAACAATACTCACGACCTTGGTGGAGGGTCCCGGCCAAACTACTTGCAGCAGAATTGCCCGATTGGATATTTTACTCATGGCTCTGCTGAAAGCCGGCTGAATGGATGGTTCAATACTTCTTGCTTCGGGCAACCCGCGCCGTTTACGTTCGGGAACCTGAGCCGGACCATGCCCGACCTTCGCCAGGACAGCCTTTCGAATTGGGACTTCGCTATTTTCAAGAACTTTGGATTTGGCGAGCGCTGGAAACTCCAGCTTCGCGGCGAATCGTTCAATCTTTTCAATACGCCTCAGTTTGGCGCGCCGAATACCTCGCTCGGTTCCAAGAACTTCGGTATTGTCACTTCGCAGGCGAATCAACCAAGGTTGATTCAGGTGGCGGCTAAGGTGATGTGGTGAGCTGGCGTCGGCCTAGTAGCATGAAGTAATTGATGTATCGGTTGTTGTTCGCGGCGTGGATTAGCGCGCGTCTGCTGTCTGCCATGCCGCAGGTAGACAACGACGCGCTTGCTCAAAACGCAGTCCAAGCGGAACGACGCGGCGATTTCCCCGGCGCCGTTTCTGCATTCACCGCATTGCTGCATAACGGCGCGGACAGTCCGGAACTGCGAAACAATCTTGGGATCGCGTATTTTCAAATGCACGATTTCCGAGACGCTCTTCAACAGTTTCAGGTAGCCCTCTCAAAAGCGCCTGATTCTGTTCCGGCGAATCTGTTCTCCGGACTTTCCCTTCTGGATCTGCAACGCCCCAAAGAGTCGTTGCCCTATCTTCAAAAAGCTCGCCGGGCCCAACCTGACGATCCGACTACTCTGCTGGCGCTTGCAAGAGCAGAAATCGCTTCGAGCAATTTCCCTCAATCTCGCAACTTCTATCAGGAGGTCGTGCGCCTCGACCCGCAGAATGCCGAGGCCTGGTATGGCTTGGGCATCACCGACCGAGTGTTGGCCGAACAGGAACTGAAGCACTCCAGGGATTCCGGTGCTGGATCGGAAACTGCCAGGATAGCCCGCGCTCTGGCCGACGCTTCCGAGCAAGCGATGAGTAAGGCGATGCAGCTTGATCCGGGATCGGTACGCGCGCGCATGGTGTTGGGCGAGTCCTTTCGAATAGCGGAACGCTACGAATTGGCTGTGCAGCAGTATAAAGCCGCCACAGAACAGCGACCAAGCCTTGCTCCGGCCTGGGCGGGATTGGCGACCGCATATAGTGCTTCCGGAGATGACCAGAAGGCATTGCAGGCGGCTTTCCGAGCCCTTGAACTGGATCCAAACGATGCCGAAACCTGCGGGCTTGTCGGCGGCACTTATCTGCGGATGGGCGATTACGTCAAGGCCGAGCCCTACGCAGTTCGGGCGCTGACTTTACAACCAGGCCTTTCCAGTGCGCAGGTGGTGCTCGCCAAAATATACCTGGCGAAAAAACAGCCGCGAAAGGCGCTGCCTGAATTGCAATCGGCGGCTAAGGACGATACCGATGGAACAGTCTACTACCTGCTTGCAACAACCTTCAGGCAGTTGCGAAGACAAGCCGAAGCCGCCACAGCTATGCAGAAGTACAAACAACTTCATAGGGCGCACGTTGCGGCAATGGCGGGCTCTCCGTAGGCCAGCCAATTCAGACGTTACACTCCCCCGCTGCTTCCTTGCGCAATAAGCTTTTTATATACCTGGCGGGCATAATCGTACGCCCTGCGAGCGTCGGGCAACTCGCTCGCGGATATTTGCAATGCCTTTTGGCTCCAGCACTGATCGACAGCCCCCAGGCACCATTCCGCGCTTCGTAAGGAAGGCCGCATCGGCTTTCCTCTTACGGAAATGAAAATGGGATTTGTGTGAGAAGAGGGCAAGATTCGCAGCGCTATCCAGCCGCTCTCCTCGACCGGCACGGCAAAAGTGAGTGTCTGCAAGCTGCCATCCGCGAGCAAGCTCTTGGTCGCGATGCATCTTCCATTTAATACAACTTCCACTGGTATGGTACGGGTGTTGCCGATACGAGCCCGTTCGACATCCCAGTAGGGCTCTTTGAAATAGGGCGAGTCGCGAACGCTGGTTTGTGGAACGTTGTCCAGGTAAGCCGCGGCCTGTACGGCGACGCGAACGGTTCCCGGTCCGGCCAGATGAACTTCGTTGTTCTTCTTCCCAATCTGGATCCCGTTCACAGCAAAATCCATCAGATGGCTCTTGCCGTCCGACATATAGCTGTGGCCGCCTCGCAACGCATCCAGCCAATTCCGATACGTGAGGCGCCCGTCCACTTTTGCATAGATTCTTCCTTGTCCCACACGGTTGTCGGTGATGCACGGAAAATCCGTTTCACCGGAAAGGCGCGCACGGAAGCCGACATTGAGCGTGTGATACCAGATGTTCAGCTCCCAAATATAGGGCGTGTCCCCTGCCGACATGAAGTCGACCGTGTTCGGATGCGTGATATCGACAATGTACTCGTTAGCGCCAATTCCATCGAAGGCTGGCATCTCATAGTTGGGAAGCTCCGTAGTCTTTACCTCCAGGCCCCAACCGGAGTGCGGATAACCTACGACAGCCCCTTGTGCCTTGGCCCAGCGCAAAATCGGCAAATTCCAAGTCGGCCAGTCCTCGATGCGCTTCGTGCCAGGATAGTTCTGGTCTTTCAGACCCAGCAGAACCAGATGGCCGCAATGGCTGGAGGGGAAACCGGAAACCTCCAAGTCATAGTGCATGATGGTATCCGGCTTCGAGAGCGGATCATCGCGGCCTGTAAAGAACTGCTTCTGGTGGTAGTAGCAAGGTGCCCAATTTAGGACGCAGCCTACGTTTAAGTGTTCCCCTTGAATCTGGCGCATCATGACGGCTGGATCGACTCCTTCGGTGGGAGTTACATAATGTGAGCAACCAGCCGCATGGATGTGGTGGTCTCCCGAGTACCATCCGCGCTTGGCTGGATGAATCCATCGCTTGAGCTGAAAAGCAAGGGATGGGGGAGTGGTTCCACCTACTTCGAAGTGTCGGTTCTCTCCCACATATTCTGTTCCTCCCGTGCACGTGACTTCGTATGAGCCGTCGGGCAGTCGAATGGTCTCACCATCGGCGCGATAGACCTGCGGCTGAAAGAAGAAATCCGGAGCAAGCCGCTTTGACTTGTTTGGATAAATGCAGCCCCATCGATCGCGAAAGATAAAAGAGGCAGTGGTCGGTCCGCCTCCATCGTCTTTTACCTGAAGCTTCACGGATCGGGCCGGGATCGCATTGAACAAGATTCCAATATCGTTTCGGAAGCCGATATCCTGTGTCCCCTGACCTACGTCGAAGGCGATACGCGCTGAGCGCTGCCCCGCGTCGCGGCTGTAGATTTCTAAAACTGCGTATTCCAGCGCCAGGCCGGAGAGGTGCGCCGAGAACGGCCGTTCCTGATACAGCGAAATCTCCGCCCAGCGATCTCGAACTTCCTCCTTGGTGATGTGTTCTTTCGGCTCGGGGCTCTCGTCTTTCCAGGCGGAAACATAGACCGGTCGGCTATTGGGACTTTGGACCCGCAGGGGGGCCGTGACGCCTGCCTGATTCAAGACCTTTACCAAAAAGAGGCGCGATCCATCCTGCACCAGTTCGGGCGGAGCCGCTCCCTGCGCTACTCCCACACGGCTCTCGGGATTGATCGTGACCGTGGCCAATACATACCGGTCCAGGACCTGCTGCAGTTCGGCAATAGCCGCCGCTTCATCCGAGCTGGCCAAAATGGTATCGATCCGTTCCCGGTCATATTCTGCGAACGGCTGGCCCAGATAGTCGAAACCCACCTCTACCTGCCGGACCTGGTCTGCCAGCGGCTGCAGGGTGACTGGGGCATTGGGGGAAGGATGGTGCTCAGGCTGGCCGCTGATCCAGTTTGGGCTCCATTCGGATTGGGCCAGGGGGCTGGCGATTGCGCGCTGTCCTGCCGCTGCAAAGCTGGTTCCAGCGGCGAGACCTTCCAAAAATCGGCGGCGGGAGATTGGCATGACGGTCTATGCAGGATGATAAAACAGAAGGTTTCACAAAGAAACCCCCCGGAGTTGCACGGCTGGTAAAAGCCTTTCTCAGCCACATGCTGCACAAAGGCTGTATCTGCGCTCCATTGGGCGTTGGTCCGCGCTTGGCTCGAACGCCACCTGGCTCGGGTAGTGGAAAAATCTGATTAAGACCAAATACTGTCAAAGAATAAATCGATTCAGAATATTTGTCCTCCAACGCACGTTGAGGACACCACACAACTTAATTCGAACCAACCGGCTCCATCCGAGGCTCAACGGGCTGTAGCGTTGCGATATTGCTACGGGTCTGTTCACTAGCTTTTAAAGCCTCATACATCGCCACAAGATTATAGTTAAACTGCGCGGCAAATTCTTCGCGCGCCTTACGAACTTCCTCCACAAATTCATCCTTGTGATTCATATTTCTTCTCCCATTAGTTCTTCTGGCGTACAAATTACAGGCAGCTCAAATGGTCAATGTGGGCCAAGCCAGTCTTGTTAAAAGCCCGGCAAAATCTTTACCCGTTCTCACCGTTGACTAATTCAAACCGTTAGTTCCAACCCTCCGCCTCACCGCTTCAACCGGTAAACCCTCACGTAATCGAAATCCACCGTCATCCCGGCAAAGTTCTGCGCCGCAATGCCGATCAGCGCGCCGCTGCCAAGCTGATGCGTCCAAGTTGTCCCGCGCGTCCAGTGCTCGCCATCGTTACTGGTATACGCTGTATATCGCTCCTCGCCCTGCAACGGCCGCACTACAATCCGCAGCCATGTGTCGGTGGCTCCAGGAGGCCCCGCCACCGCCGCTCCATAGCTCGGAAAGTTTTGCGGAACAGGATTTACCTGCTTGCCAAACTCGGTCTGGCGCGTGTTGAAATTGGCAAACACATCCAGCTTGACGCTATTGCCGTCGTTGCCATAGATAAGCACTGCTCCCTGCGCGAAATTGAAGCAGCACGCCGGTCCCGGCGGGATATTGGTGCTCAGCTTCGTCTCCACCAAGTAGGGGCCCAGCGTAGGCGCGGGTTCGGCTAAAATCGACACCACGGCCGGGCTGCCGTTTTCATCCGGCCCATGCGTTTGCACTTCGTAAGTGCTCCCGGTCAGGACGTAGCTGTTGTCCGCTGCGGGATGAATGAAGCGCCACTGCGGAGAAAGCGCCGAAGAATTGAACTCATCGGAATAACCGGCCAAAAGCTCACCCGGCTCATCGTCAGTCTTTAGGAAAGCATGGTAAAGATCGAATTGATAAGGCTGCGCCGCCGGAGCGGGTTGCGTATTCGCTGACGGGCCATAGCCGCCGCGCACCACCGGCCAATCGTCTACCCAGTCCAAGGCATCGATCAGCGCCGGGCGTCTTGTGAACGGCGCATTTAAGTCGAAATAGGGCGCATTTCGATCCACCGCGTGGTAAAGCATGTAGTCTCGCCCGCGCGCATCTTGGAAAACAACATTCCCGCCCGGACCCACCCAGCGGTTGCCGTTGCTTTCCACCACCGGCGTTCCTCCCGGAGAAGGATCCAACAGCGAAATACCCTGCTTGTCCTCATACGGCCCAAGCGGGTTCTGCGACCGCCCGGCAAAAACGCTATAACCGGTCAAAGCGCCATTACAGCAGTTATCGGCGGAGACAAACATATACCAATACCCGTTATGCTGCACAAAACTTGCGCCTTCATATCTGTTGTCGATCGTCAACCGCACTTCCGACGAAGGATCGGACGCGAACCCATCGGGCGAAAGCCTGCGCGCAAAAATGCCGCCGTAAAAACTGCCGAATGTAATGTAGCGTTGCCCTGATGAGTCTTCAATGATGGCGGGATCGATGGTCGCCCGCGCTCCCGGCGCAACTACCGGACGGCCGCTATCTGTCCAAGGTCCGGCGGGACTATCGCTGGTCGCCACCCCGATGGCCGAACCGCTCAATGGCGGAGCCGTGGCAGGCGCAACGTAATAAAGATAATATTTACCGTTGAAAAATTGCACTGCCGCCGCCCACAAATTCGTCGTTCGATCCACCCACGCGGGCCGCCGTTTTAAAACGTCGCCGATGTAAGTCCAATGGATCAAATCGACGGAGCGGAACGAAGTAACCAGGTGATTCACTAATCTTCCGGTGCTGTCGGCGTCATTTGAGTTCAGCGGATCGCCGGTACAGTAGAGATACCAGGTATTCAAGCCGTCACTCTTCTCACTGACGATCGCGGGGTCCGGGCAACTCACCGCCGGTCCGGTTTGGGGATCGTTCAAGCTGAGCGGGTTTCGATAAAAATCGATAATCGGCGGCAGCGAGTCAAATGCAAAAAGGCGATTCGATGAAAAGACAATAAATAATGCGGCGAAAACGACAGACCGCCTAAGTGGTCCGGCAGACACGAATAGAATGCGGCGCGGCATAGCAACTCTCCTTTGGAGCTTCTTGAATAATCCAGGGATTGTCATAGCGCCGATCGATTTGCCGGCGATTTTCAAAGTACTTCTCGGCGCGTATGCACTTTTCCCCAAGTAGTCTTCACTAAACTCCTAACCGACGGCCAACGAAGTAGCTTATGGCTAGTCGCAGCCTCTCAAATTGTAAACGAATCTTACATAAAAAAATAAATCTGGCATTATTCCCTATCGCTTTTCGGGGCCGATACATCGTAGCTTAGGTCAATAAAGGGCGAATGAGGCTGAACGGCTATCTCGTGCGAAAACAACTCCTGATCATGGATGATGATCTAGAAATTGCGGAGCAGATCTGCATGATTCTTACTCCGCGCTACGACGTTGTGGCGGTGACGGATGACGCTCGAGGCGTTCTCAAAGTCACCGAAGGCCATCAACTCGATGTTGCCCTATTGGATATCTCCCTGCCCGGTATCAGCGGTTTTGCCGTCGCCGGCCTCCTGCTAGCGAAGTTTCCCGGTATTAAAATCATTTTTGTCACGCAGCACGCCGGACGGGACTACCTTTTAGCGGCGCAGGAAGCCGGCGCGGTAGGATATGTTTGGAAGCGCCAGATCAGCGACGATCTCACCCTCGCAGTTGATCGAGTACTAAGCGGCGGGCAATTCACCTCGCCCGGCCTTCCATCCTAAAGGAGCTTGTTGAAAAATCAGAGACTGTCATAGCGCCGATCAACCTACTGTCGATTCGGGAAAATTTCTTGGCGCGTGTGGACTGTCCCTACGCATCTTTCAACACGCTCCTGATAGTTATCTCCAATGCCTTGGTTGCGCGCTCGATAGTCAATCATCCTAGCTTTCTCCCTTTACTTATCCTGATAATAGGAATAAGCGATCGCACATCATGCCCAATGAATCCGAGGAACTCGATCTTCTTCCCACGTCGGAAATCTCCTCGTCCGCCCGCAAGATCACGACTGCCGTAGTGGTCAGTGAGCCTCCTGAAGACGACACTACGCGCCTACTCCCATATCCTGTAGTTGCAATCGGCGCGTCGGCGGGAGGATTGGAAGCCTACATCGAACTGCTGGCCGGGCTGCCGGCGGACACCGGAATGGCCTATGTCTTTATTCCGCACCTTGCCCCCGAACATAAGAGTCATTTGGTGGAGATTCTGCAGCGCCATACCTCCATGCCGGTGGTAGAAATTGCCGAAGATGCCGAGTGTCGGCCTAATTACATTTACGTGCTCCCGCCCAATACCCGTGCCACCATTCACGGTGGTCGTCTGCGGCTGGAGCCCCGCCCGGAAGGCGATCGCATTCCCAAGCCCATTGATTATTTTTTCCGCTCCTTGGCCGGTGATCAGAAAAACCGCGCCATCGGTGTCATTCTCTCCGGAAGTGACGGGGACGGTGCTTTAGGGCTGCGAGCCATTAAGGGAGAAGGTGGAATTGCCATCGTGCAGTCCCCCGATACTGCTCGATTTCCCGATATGCCGCGCAGTGGAATCGCCGCCGATCATGTCGACTTGGTGCTTCCCCCGGCCCAGATGGGCAAGGAGTTGGTGCGCCTCGCCCGGCAATTCGGCACGCCCGGGCTGCGTCCGCTCGAAGACGGAAAACCGCTGCCCGACGAGGAGCAGTACTTCGCAAAAATTATCGATCTGCTGCGCGGCGTCTCCGGCTTGGATTTCCGTCATTACAAGGAAGCCACCATTCGCCGGCGGATGGCCCGCCGATTGATGTTAAGGCGCATAGACAGCCTTCAGGACTATCTCCGTTTTGTCCGGGAAAGGCCGGACGAGCTGCGGGATCTCCAGGAAGACCTGCTCATCAACGTCACCCGCTTCTTCCGCGATCCGCATGTATTCGAATCTTTAAAAGAAGAAATTTTTCCGAAATTCGTTCGCGACCGGAACTCCGAGCAATCTGTTCGCATATGGTCCGCCGGTTGCTCCACTGGAGAGGAAGTTTATTCGCTCGCCATTGTGCTTCTGGAGTGGATGGCGGAGCATTCCGTCCACGCGCCGGTACAGATCTTTGGTACCGACGCCAGCGAGGAATCCATTCAAAAAGCACGTGGAGGAAGTTATCCCGAAAGCCTCGTCGCCGACATCTCCCCCGAACGCCTTCGCCGCTATTTCCAGAAGATAGATGGCGGCTATCGGGTCACAAAAAGGGTTCGCGATCTCTGCGTCTTCGCCCGCCAAAACCTCTGTAACGATCCGCCTTTCTCCCGAATCGATCTGGTGAGCTGCCGCAACGTGCTGATCTATCTCACTCCGGAAATTCAAAATCTTATTGTCGGCACCTTTCATTACGCATTGAAACCACAAGGTTTCTTGCTGCTTGGCGCATCGGAGTCGTTGCGAAATCACGGCGACTTATTTAGTCCAACCGACCGCAAGCATAGGTTCTACCTAAAAGAGAGTAGCTCATCCGCTCTTCCCAGCCATTTATTACTGGGTAATCCATTGCAAACTCCGTCGCTGCCTGAGGTGGCGCAGCGTGGCGGCCTATCGCCGACCGAGGAGTGGAGCCAAATGGAACTGCAACGAACTACCGATCTGCTGGTTCTTTCTCTCCATGGTCCGCCCGGAGTAGTCGTAAATAGGAAACTCGAGGTGCTGCAGATACGCGGCCAAGTCTCGCCCTATTTGCGTGTTCCTTCCGGTACGCCTACCTTCCAGCTTCTGCGAATGACCCATGAGGCGATTGCGCCCACCTTGCGCGATGCTTTGCAGCGCGTCTTTAAAAGCGAGCTGCCCCTTCGCGTGTCCCTCGGCCGTATTTTTGACGACAATCAGCGGCTGGAGATCACTGCCGAGATTATGCCCGTGCAAAGTGTACGGGGTCCTCGCGGTTGTTGTCTGGTGCTCTTCTTCGCTTCCTCCGCTCTCGCTCTATCGAACGGCGCCAAGCAACTTACCGACGAAAGTACGGACGCCGGTTTGCCGGACGAAAATACACGCGAAATCGTGAGGCTGCGTCAGGATTTGGCCTCCACCAGGCTTTACTCCCAGTCGCTGGATGATGAACGGGATGCCCGCAACCATGAGCTTGTCAATGCCTACGAAGAGCTTCAGTCGAGCAACGAAGAGCTCCAATCCAGTAACGAGGAACTGCAAACAGCCAAAGAAGAGCTGCAAAGCACGAACGAAGAACTGCAAACCGTCAACGAGGAAATGCGCGACCGGAACGCCTCGCTCCTCCAGGCGAGTAACGACCTCGCCAATCTGTTCAATAGCGTGAATATCCCGCTCGTTATGTTGGGAATGGATCTGGAAATCCGTCATTTCACGCCGCCGGCCGAACGCTCCATGAACCTGCGCTCGGCCGATATCGGGCGGTCCATCAGCGAGGTTCGGCTCAATCTCAAACTCGAAGAAATCGAGCCTCTGCTGAGGGAAGTGTTGGAAACCCTGGTGACAAAGGAAGTAGAGGTGCAAGATCGCAGCGAAAAGTGGCATCTTTTGCGCATCCGTCCTTATCGCACCACGGAGAACAAAATCGAAGGGCTCGTTCTTGTCTTGGTCGACATCGACCAATTGCGCCGCGATGAAGAGGCAATGCGCGAATCCCGCGACTTTGCCCAAACGGTGCTGGAATGCGCTCCGATTCCCCTAGTGGTGCTGAGAGAAGATTTTCAGATCCGCAAAGTAAATGCCGCCTTCTGTGCGTTGTCGAATTTGAGCGCCGATGAGCTGGAGCGCCGTTCGTTTCCTGAACTTGTCGCTTTGCTCTGGAACGTGGAGCAGGCTCGTCTCCGTTTGGAGGACCTTAAGCAACAGCCGCACATGACCCACCGCTTCGAACATCAGGCGGGCGATGGCCGCATCTTTTGCTTCAACATGCAACGAGTCGTGGATGGCTCCTTGCTGCTCTTAGTGGCAATGGAAGATATTACCGCCCGCAAAGAGTTCGAGAAGCAACTGAGACAGGAGAAGGATCGTCTTATCGGAGAAGTCGAATCCACCGCGCGCGAGCTGGGCAGCACCAGAGAAGAATTGCGCTCCTTGGCCGCGGGTCTGTTCGAATCGCAAGAAGAAGAGCGGCGGCGTGTGGCGCGTGAACTGCACGACGATGTCAGCCAAAAACTGGCCCTGCTCGAAATTCAAGCGCGGGAGTTCCGAAAAGGTCTGCCCGAAGAACTCGGTGACGTCAAAGAACATCTGCAAGCCTGGTCCGGCCGACTGGGCAAGCTGTCCGAAGATGTCCGGCTTCTTTCTCATGGCTTGCACCCGTCGATTCTTGACGATCTCGGGTTAACACCGGCGCTGCGCCAGATGATTAATGAGTTCGGCGAGCGTGAAGGCATGCCCACCACCTTCGAAGCGGTGGCGGTCTCCGAAGAATTGTCGCGCGATGCAAAAGTTGCTCTTTATCGTATCGCCCAGGAGGCCTTGCGAAACGTGGCGAAGCACGCCGGCAAGACCCACGTCCGCATGACGTTGATGGGCATTGAGGACGGCTGTCGTCTGACGATCAGAGATCTTGGACACGGCTTCGATAAAGGAGAACATGCGCGCTCCGGGCTCGGCTTATTGAGCATGGAAGAACGGACGCGTCTGGTCGGCGGCACCATCCGGGTAGAGTCGGAAGTGAACGCGGGAACCTCCGTCGAAGTGGAAGTCCCCGTGACCTAGAAGCCTGTTATAAATTCGGAGAGTGTCATGGTGTCAATAAACTTATTCTTAAATTTCAAAGCGCTCCTCGGAGTGTGTGGACTGTTCCCACTCGTTTTCTACTAGCTCTTGGAGATAGAGGGACGAAAAGGTTCTATCATGAATCCCAGGCTGCTCATAGGTGACGATCACAGGCTCTTTCTGGATGCGCTCTGCAATCTTCTAGGAAGTGAATATGATCTGTGTGGCACGGCTTGTAATGGACGCGACCTGATTGCCGCCGTTGAGCGGCATAAGCCCGACCTGGTCCTGCTCGACATCTCCATGCCTGTATTGAACGGCATCGAGGCCATGCGCCAAATTAAAAAAACATTCCCGCGTATGCCGTTTGTTGTCGTTACCCAACAGGCAAACAGGGAATACGTAGCAGCCGCGTTCCAAGCCGGTGCCAAGGGATATGTGCTGAAAAACTCCGCCTCTTCGGAGCTTGCCGTAGCCATGCGAAGCGCCCTGCAGGGGAAGTATTATGTCACTCCGCTGATTCCAATAGAGCTTTCCTCACTGATCGATCCCAACCGGAATCCTGCCAAACTCTTTTCGGTTAGTTTAAGCGCCCGCAAGCGGGAAGTGCTTCAACTCATCGCGGAAGGCAAATCGGTAAAAGAGATTGCTTTCCTTCTCGCCATCTCGAATAAAACCGTCGAGTTTCACAAAGCCACTATTATGGACCAACTAGGCCTGCGCACCACCGCCGAGCTTACGCGCTATGCCATCGAAAACGGCATGATTAGCGCTTAGCTACTTTCCCTCGCCAAATTCATTCAGCCGTTCCTCTTCAACATCTTGCGGTCCATGCTCTCTCGGAACCCAAACCGACAACCAAACGACGGGATAGACTTAGATTGTGACCACTGGGACCGCGCTCCTCACATTGGAAGAGTTTCAATCCCGCTATGCAGGTAGGAAACCTTACTTTGAATATAAGCGCGGTGAAGCGATCCAAAAGTCTATGCCAACCTGGATTCATAGTCTTCTACAGCGCTTGATGGTGGAACTTTTGGAGCAGGCCGGTTACTCGTCGGGTCAGGAGATCGAACTGAGGATAGTTGATTATTGGCATCCTGTGCCGGACGTGATTGCCGACTCGTTCATTGAGGAACCGTATCCGACGCGATCCGTGCAAGTCGTGGTAGAGGTTCTTTCGCCTGAAGATCGGCTAGGCGATACGCTCGAAAAATGTGCTGATTACGAGGCGATCGGAGTGAAAGCAGTGTTCGCACTCGATCCGGTACGTCGGAAAGGTTGGCAATGGAAGGATGGCAAACTCAACTCCGTCACCTTCATTCATCTCCCGAACGATGCTCGGATCGAGCTTGCCACAATCTGGAGCGAACTAATGAAGCGGATCGAAGCTAACAAACGCCGTTAAGGAAGGGCCTTCGGAAAGAACACACCGCGCCCCGGTCGAATTCGAGTAGTCCCAGGAAACCGATCCCTATATAGCAATCGTCGACGCAGCGTAGCCTTTTGGTATCCAAATAAATTAAGAAATGCGAACTTCGGCTTCCCTCCTCATTTGCGCACTGTTCTTTTTTATCTCTTCGGCGTTCGGCAAAACGGAGATCTTCCCCGTCCCCTCCGAAATCCGCTCCAATCACTTTACCGTCACCATCGACGACCAACCCGCGCCGGTGACGCACGCCGCTGCTACCTACTACTTCGTCAATTTCGGCCTCGACGGCAGCGCGGAGATCTCCATCACCGCGCCCACCGCCGATTACTGGTCCAAAGGCGTGGAGGTACAACCATGGCGGCTCGGTATCCGTCCGGCTCTCAAAGGCCGTACCATTACATTCACTATTTCTAAACCGGAGAAGCTGTCCATCACTCGCCCTGGTGACTACATGGCCGGCGCGGACATGCTTTTTCTCTTCGCCAATGCACCCGAAGCGAACCCGCCGCATGAAGGAAATCCTGGTGTCCACTACTATCCTCCCGGCGTCTATCGCGAGAACATCGACGTTCACAATAATGAAACCGTCTATCTGGCGCCAGGCGCGGTCGTCTTTGGAAGCGTCAATGTCTGGGGTGTGAAAAATGCCAAAGTCCTGGGACGGGGAACCGTCATCTACGACGGGCCCCAAAGTCCCGGCTCCGATCAGGGTTGGATGCACCGCCGCAATTGGCACGTCATTGTCATGGACAACGCCCGCAACATCGAAATAGAAGGCATTACTTGCGTGGTGCGAAGCCGTACCTGGATGATTCAGATGCTCGACTCCCGGCATATCCTGTTCGAAAACGTGAAGGTGATCGGAGGCAATCCCGGCAATGCAAACCAGGACGGCATCGATTGGCTCGGCGGAGGAGATACGCTCGTCCGCGATTGCTTTTTTCGTTGCTCCGACGATATCTTCGCCCTTTACGGCAACTGGCTCGGCTATACCGAAAAAGACCTGCGTACGCCCGGGCACGACGTCAAAAATATCACCATCGAGAACAGCGTGCTTTCCACCAGCATCTCCAATGTGGTGCGCGTCAGTTGGCCCAAAAAGATCTTCAACAGCAGCAATTTTACGCTGCGTGACTCCGATGTCATCCACATGGGCTTGGGCGGCTGCGGCATTCCCTTCGCTTTATTTGAAATCTGGGCCGATCCCGACGGTAAAGGCAAGCACGCCCACTATCGCTTCGAAAACATCTTTCTAGAAGACTGGTACTCTCTGGTGCAATTGCGCCAGCCTCATCCCCAGATTCGCGATGTACAGTTCAAGAACATCTGGGCTCTCGAAACGCCGTCGAAAGTGCCTTCCGTTCTTTCCGGTGACGTCGCCGGCATCGGGTTCAATAACGTAAAGATCGCAAACAACGTCGCTGCGGCGAACCCGGATATCCCGGTCGAGCTGCTTTCCGGCGCGAAGTCTCCTGCCTACAGCAAAGGACTTCATCGGCCACATGCCCGATTCACCTTCGATGGAGGAGCGATCACCCCCGGTAAACCGGTGACCTTCGACGCTTCGCCGACTACGGTCACCGGCGGCAAAATTACATCTTACGAGTGGATATGGGGCGACGGTACAACCGCCACCGGCCCAAAAATGACCCATGCCTTCCCTGACGCGCAAGGTACGCTCTGGGACGGCTCCGGACGTTTTCGCGTCCTGCTCAAAGTAACGGATAACCATGGCAACGTCGATTGGGCCTACCAGCCTATCGTTGTCGCCAATTCCTTCGAAGATGCTCAGCCGGTGCAACACTCCCTGCCAGGTCTCGCCTATCGCTATTTCGAAGGTCACTGGACCCGGTCGCCGGATTTCCAGAATCTGTCGCCTACCGCCGCTGGCATCACCACCACCGTCGATTTCTCCCCCCGCAAACGTACCGCCGATTATGGCTTCGTTTTTGCCGGTTACCTCGATGTTCCCGCCGATGGAGGCTACACCTTCACCTTGCTGTCGAACGACACCGGTCAGCTCGCCATTGGTGACAAAGCAATCGCGGTAAGCCCCGCGCCGCTTCCCCAGGTTTGCGGCTCCGTCGGCAACATGGTCCGAACCGCAAGGGGCAGTGTAGGGCTAAAAGCAGGCAAGCACAAAATCTATGTCTCGATGACTCATAGCACCGGGCCCGACGGCTTCTCCCTTCTCTGGCAAGGTCCGGGGCTATCCTTGGAAAACATCCCCGCGCGGCTTCTCTCCCATCGGGAGTAGCCCATTGCCATTTTGAAGGAACGAACCCAGCAATAGCTTCGTTTCGTAATTTAGGACCCAAATAGCCAAATGGCCGGGGTTCGTTTCGTAAAAGCGCCAGTTCACCCGGTCAAAGGCCCGTTCAAGGCATGGTTCGTTTCGCAAAAACATGCTTGGTAAGCTCAATGAGGTCATGCAAAGCCGCCGTAAGTCGTACATTTTCCGTCTTTGCGCTTTATTCCTTGCCGTCGGTTTCTCCGCTTGGCCCTTGCAAACTGTCGACCCCGCTTCGCTCCCCAAGCCGACCGGCTATGTCAGCGATCTGGCCCACGTCATCTCGCCCGAAGCCAAAAACCAGCTTGAGCAGTTTTGCACCCAGGTAGAGCAGCAGCTAGGAGTACAGTTCGCGCTCGTCACCATCGACACCCTCCATGACCAGCCTATTGAGGATTTCGCCATCAAACTGTCCCGTCAATGGGGGGTCGGCGATAAGAAAAACAATCAGGGCGTCCTGCTGCTCCTCGCCATCAATGACCGCAAAAGCGACATCGAAACCGGGCGCGGCATCGAACCCTTGCTTGGCGACGGTTTCTCCGGAAGCATTTTACGATCCATTCGCCCCGACCTGCGCGACAGCAACTACGGCGCGGCCCTTTCCACCGCCGCGCGCGACATGGCCCGGCAGATTGCGCAGGCGAAAGGTGTCCCGTTCAACGCTCAATCGCTGCCCGAAGACCGCGATCGCACGCGTGATACCGCTAGCCGCCGTGGCCGAGGCCTGCCGGGATGGCTCATCTTCGTGGGCGTATTCTTCTTGCTCTGGTTGCTGGGTCGCGGTGGCGGTCGGCGTGGCGGCCGAGGTGGGCGCGGCGGTGGCGGCGGGATCTGGACCGGACTTCTGCTGGGTAGTCTTCTCAACAGTGGCGGACGCGGCGGAAATTGGGGCGGTGGCGGCTGGGGCGGCGGTGGCGGTTTCGGCGGTGGCTCCGGTGGCGGTGGCGGTTTCGGGGGATTTGGCGGCGGTGACTTCGGCGGCGGCGGCGCTAACAGCAACTGGTAGACTAGCGGAGAACCATACGTGGAGCAGAATCTTTCAGATTTAGTGAGCCGCCTCCAAGCGGCCTTCGGGGACAATCTTGCCTCCGTGGTCCTGTACGGCTCCGCGATCCTGGACGACTGGAACGAAGGCAGTTCCGACCTGAACATCCTCGCCGTCTTGCATCGGCTCACCCCGCACGAGTTGGCTCAATCCGAACCGGTCCTCCGCTGGTGGCGCGAACAAGGAAATCCTTCACCCCTCCTGATGAGTGTCGAAGAAGTGCAATCTTCCACCGACTGCTTTCCCATGGAATTTCAGGACATGAAGGAGCATCGCCGGACTTTGCAAGGCGACGACTTCATTCGCGATCTGGAGATCGACCGCTCTTTCTACCGCGCCCAAGTCGAACATGAACTGCGCTCCAAGCAGATCCGGCTGCGCCAAAAAGCCGCCGAGCTCTTTTCGGAGCCAAAACAACTGCTGAAGCTGCTGGTGGATTCGCTGTCCACCTTTTGCGTTCTGGGCCGTCACGCTCTGATTTTGAGCGGCCACCAACCCCGCTGGAAAAAAACGGAAATCATTGCCGCGCTCGAAGATGTCTTGCGGCGGCCCTTCCCCGGAGCCAATGCCATACTGAGTATCCGGTCCGCCAATAAGCCGCCGGCGGACACCAATCCAGCCGCCGTCTTCGAAAAGTATCTTGGCGAGATGAATCAGTTGGTGCGTTTCGTGGATATGCTGGAGCGTTAGCTTGCAAGAAGAGTTAAGAAAAAGGAAGGAACTGGTATGAAGGGTGGACTGATAGTTGCTGGAGTTGTCGTAGTGGCGGCCCTCGTTATTGGAGGATCGATAATGTCTACTCGCAATCATCTCGTAACCCAGAAAAATGAGATCGAAGGCCGTTGGGCGCAGGTGGACAACGATATCAAACGCCGCGCCGACCTCATCCCGAACCTGGTGGAGACGGTGAAAGGTTATGCCAAACAGGAAAAAGATGTCATCGGCGAAGTCGCCGCCGCTCGCTCTGCTTTGTTAAACGCCCGCGGAAGACAAGAAGAAATTGGAGCCAATAACCAGTTAAGCGGAGCCATCGGGCGCCTGTTGGTTCTCCAGGAAAACTATCCGCAGCTCAAATCCAACGAAAACTTCCTTCGCCTGCAAGATGAATTGGAAAGAACCGAAAATCGCATCGCCGTCTCGCGCCGCGATTACAATCAGGCAATTCAAAAGTACAACACCAATGTCGAAATGTTCCCCACCAACCTGACCGCATCCGTATTCGGGTTCCAGCGCAACAACGACTATTTCAAGACCACCGCCGAAGAGCGTAAAACGCCACAGGTGAAGTTCTAACCCTGTTCTTCGGGTTCTTCGAAGTCTTCTAATTGCGCGGCATATTTCCGCAGCGCATCCAGCGAGTTTCTGCTGCTGAAGCCGGCCGTCCTTAACCGGCGATAGGCGCTGGCCAAGTTCTTTTCTTCTTGTAAATACTCCCGCAAATCCTTGCCGCGGTATTTCCGAGCCAGGAACCTTTGCACTAGCTCCGGCTCATCGGTTTCAGCGAATGTCTTCTCCACCGCCTCCTTGGCAATACCTCCCGCCACTTGTTTTGTTTGCAGTTCCCGCAGAACGCGAAAACGCCCGAACCCCTGGTTCTGCAGCCGCGAAGTAGCGAACGTCTCGGAAAATTTCTGGTCGTTCACCAGGTTGTATTCGCGCAGCTTTGACAAAACGCCGGCTACATCGGAAGGCGTTTCCGCGCGCCGGTTCAGTTTCTGCCTGATCTGCCCCGCCGATTGCGCTTGCCTGCCCAACGCGCTCAACGCATATTCCCATAGAGCTTCCGCGTTGAGCTTTTTGGATTTACCACGAAATGCCATCACTATGAAACGTTTACCACCAAGCAATGCTCTAAGTTTATGTCAATTAGTTACACTGAAAAGAGAGCAATCTGAAAGGAGAAATTATGGAGGAAAAAAGCGGTTTTGGTTATTTCCTATTGGGACTTGGCTTAGGTGTTGCCGCCGGTGTTCTTTGGGCGCCTCGAGCGGGCGACGAAACGCGGCAGTTGCTGGCCGAGAAAGCCGGCGAAGGAACAGATTACGTGAAAACGCGCGCAGCGGAGGGTAAAGATTTTCTTGCTCAGCGTGCTACCGAAGGTAAGGATTACCTTGCTCAGCGTACGGAAGACTTGAAGAGTTCCGCTGCCGACGTATATGAGCAAGGACGCTCTAGCGTTAGCCGTCACAAAGAAAATTTGAATGCAGCTGTCGAGGCCGGCAAGCAAGCTTACCGCGATGCTGTGACCGACGTGAAGGCAACGGGGGACCATAGTGCTGCTGCCGGAGATCATGCCTCTTCTGCTGTAAAAAATGCGGGTAAGTCGGTGAGTGACGCGGCTTCCGAGTTCGCCAATCGGGAAAAACTTTAGCAGGATTCTGTTCGGAGCGTCATCTGTCTGAATTGAAACGATATCTAAATGGACCAGCAAACTATCCAGACAATCTTCGTCATTACGGCGGCGGTGGCGCTTCTTATCCAGGCGATTATGTTGATCGTTTTGGGAGTAGTAGCAAGTCGCCTTGTAACTAAAATTCTTCCGTTAATACCAGAAGTTCAAAACATTTTGGGCCTTTCGAAGCGGACTATCGCCACTGTGGAAACCTATATCGATAAAGCCGGCGCTCGCATCGATAAGGTAGGCGAGAAGGTGGAGCAAATCGGCGCCACTAGTGTTTCGCTGCTGGACACCACAAAAGAGCAGCTTGCAAAGGTCGATTCTTTGTTGACCGACGCTACCGCCCGTGCCCGTACTCAGATGGATCGGGCCGAGTTGGTGATCGATGATTCCATGAGTCGTATACACAAGACGGTGACTTTGATTAACTCGGCCGTGCTCCGCCCCGTACGCGAAATAAACGGTGTTTTCAGTGGATTGAAAACCACCATCTCGCATCTGGGGCGTTCAGGCCGCCCTACCGTTGATCATGTAACATCCGACGAAGAGATGTTTATCTAGAAGGATTGACGGGTATGTTGAAGAAAAACGTCGAGCCTTTCCCAACCTCCGACTCCACCCAAATCCGGCCACCAAGCCTCTCCACAATGCGTTGACAAAGCGCCAGGCCGATCCCGCTGCCAGGCGTTTCTTCGCCATGTAGCCTCTGGAACATTTCAAAAATCTTCGTCTGGTACTCAACACTTATTCCTTGCCCATTGTCTTCAACAAGGAAAAGCCAAAATTCATTCTGCTTGGCGACGGAAATCCCAATCCTTGGGGGTTGGGTGCCGCGATACTTAATTGCGTTGCCGATCAGGTTTTGCAATAACTGCCGCATTCCTATCCACTCTGCTTGCACCGTCGGAAGCCGGTCCCACGTTATGACGGCATGGCTTTCGTCCACAGCCGCTTTGAAGTCGCTGACCACCGCCACCATCAAAGCCTCACAGTCCACCGTTTCCAGCGTATGGCGATTTGTAGTTGCCTGTGAATAGACAAGAAGATCATGGATCAATGTAGACATTCTCTTCGCGGCTTCTTGAGCGAAGGTAATCAATTCAAGCTCATTGGCGCTCAGCCGTTCTTTTAACCGCCGCTCCAGCAGTTGCAGATAGCTGGTGATTGTTCTTAACGGAGCTTGCAGGTCATGAGATGCGGCATACGCAAAGCGCTGCAGATCCTCATTGGAGCGCTTCAACGCTCGGGTCACCTGCTCTAACTCTAAACTCTTTGTACGTTCCTGATCGCGGAAGCGTTTACGATCTAGCGTAGCCGACAAACGCGCGCGCAGCAGAATCGGATCGAACGGCTTCACCAGATAATCTTCCGCTCCACTTTGGATCGACTCCGCTACGCTGCTTAGTTCGTCGGAGGCGGAAATGACCAGCACGGGAATATCCCGCAGTGCATAATCCTGCTTGATCTCTCGTAACACTTCTAACCCGCTCATCTCCGGCATAAGCAAGTCGAGGAGAACGGCATCGAATGTCTTTCCCCGAAGAACGGCAAGAGCCTCGAAGCCATCAGCGGCTTCCTCTACACCGTAGCCCTGCCTTTCCAAATGCCTTCGCAGAACGTCACGATTTACCTCGTCGTCATCCACCACCAGAAGGCAACCAACACCCGGCGATATCTCCAATCTCTCGAAATTCTGTACGACCGCTGCGGGCGGGTTCGCCGGATATCTGCCGAACTCGGAAAATTCGGTCAGTTCCGATATTGCCGTATTGATACGAACCAAGTCCGACGTGGCATTTAGTTCGACAAATTTCGATAGATTCGAGACAGCGCCCTGCAGATCGGTCACCGGTTCGTGCATGAGCCTGCGCAGTTCATCTAAAGCGCCGTCGTCGATCGAGCGTTGCGAAAAAACAGGGTGTGTTTGTACTAGATCGCAAATCCGCTGCGCTTGGGCGAGAACTTCCTGTAAATTACAGGACGCCTCGGATAGCTGGAGTTGCTCCGCATCCTCCTGCATCATCTCGGCGTAGCCGATGATGTGATTTAAAGGAGTTCGTAAACCATGCCTGAGCTCGGCGGCATCGACGCCCGAGCCGGCATGGCGGACGGAGTTCATCCGGCGGACTGCTCCCTTTTACTTGCAACGGCATTGTCGATTTTCGATAACAGCCGGGTGAAATCGATCGGTTTCGTTTCGAAATCATCGCAGCCTACGCTTCGCGCCATCTCTCGGTCGCTGTTCAATGCATGCGCGGTTAACGCAATCACCGGTATTCTGGCGGTTTGCGGATCATTCTTCAGTTGGCGGGTCAGCTCCCACCCGCTGATCTTCGGTAAATTAACATCCATCAGAATCAAGTCAGGCTGTTCCGCCTTTCCCATTTGCAATCCTTGCTCCCCATCCTCGGCGAGCAGAACTTCATGGCCCTTTCGAATCAGTCGTCGCGACAGCATATCGCGATTCATCTCATTATCTTCCACAAGAAGAATACGCATAATCCTCACAAACCGAGCTATCTCTATCGCGGCTGTATCATCTCTTCCACCCTCATGTGCCGGTCGAAGTCGGCGGCCGTAAGAAATCCTAATTTTATGGCTGCCTCCCGAAGGCTGGAGCCCTCGACGTGAGCGGTGTGGGCGATCTTCGCGGATTTGTCATAGCCCACAATTGGGCTGAGTGCTGTCACCAGCATCAAAGAGTTTTGTACGTAGCTGTCGATTTGCTTCCGGTTTATCTCGATGCCCGATGCGCAGTACTTAGTGAAGCTTCGACAGGCGTCTGCTAACAGTCGAACAGAATGCAGAAAATTGTAAATAATTACCGGTTTAAATACATTTAGCTCGAAATTCCCCTGCGAACCGGCGAACCCAATAGCAGCGTCGTTGCCGAACACCTGCACCGCTACCATTGTCATTGCTTCGCACTGCGTGGGGTTCACTTTTCCCGGCATGATGGAGGATCCAGGCTCGTTCTCCGGAATGGTAAGCTCACCCAAACCGCACCGGGGGCCCGACGCCAGCCAGCGAACATCGTTGGCAATCTTCATCAAAGAGGCGGCCAGCGTTTTGAGAGCGCCGCTTCCAGCTACCAGTTCATCATGCGCCGAAAGGGCCGCAAATTTATTAGGGTGGGATCGGAATGGCAGTCCTGTTAGCTCGGCGATTTTATCCGCTGCGAGATTTGCAAACTGAGGGGGAGCGTTGATGCCCGTCCCCACTGCCGTTCCCCCGATTGCAAGATCGCAGATGCCCTTGATCGATTCGCGCAGACGTTCCATGTCCCGGTCAAGCAGCGATACCCAGCCGGACATTTCTTGTCCTACGGTAAGCGGAGTAGCATCTTGCAGGTGCGTTCGCCCGATCTTTACAACGCCCGCAAACTGATTCGCTTTTTCATGGAGCGCGTTGCGGAGCTCCTGTACAGCTGAGAGTAGCCTGTGTTCCATGCGTTCCGCCGCTGCAATGTGCATCGCGGTGGGAAACGTGTCGTTGGATGACTGCGACATATTCACATGGTCGTTGGGGTGAACCGGTTTTTTCGTTCCCATTTCTCCTCCGGCCAGTTCGATTGCCCGGTTGGAGATCACCTCGTTGGCATTCATGTTCGTTTGCGTGCCGCTGCCTGTCTGCCAAATACGAAGAGGGAAATGGTCGTTCAGCTTACCTGCAATTACCTCATCCGCCGCTTGAACGATGAGGCGTGTTTTTTCATCGTCGAGTTGACCCAGATCGCGGTTCACCAGCGCAGCCGATTTCTTCAAAACGCCGAATGCCCGAACAAGCTCCAGCGGCATTGTGTCTGTACCGATATCGAAATGAGTTAACGATCGTTGGGTTTGCGCTCCCCAGTATCTATCCGAGGGTACTTCGATCGTACCCATGCTATCGGACTCTTTGCGCCATGAACCGTTCATGCCACTATTGTGTATCTTCGCGCCGGGAAACATGTCGGAGACAAAGTTGATGATTTGAGCGCGGTGAATGGCTACTTGCGTCCGTTCTCGTAGTATCCGGAAATTTTGTCGTACACGTCCTTGGGAAAATCGAGGCTTTTATAGACGTTGCATGACTCGCCGTCCTTTGTGTTTTCACAAATGGGAAACTCTTGTTGCTTCATCCACTCAAGAATGCGTTCGCGCCGCGGCGGGTTGTAGCCGCGCGACTCTACCTGCTGCACCAGCCCGCGTGCCTTTTCCTCGTCGCAATCCGGATCTTTCTTTAGTTGCTCGACTACTTCGTCATCGCTCATGAAGTGGCGCGCAATCATCACGAAAGTCAATCGTCCATAGTGCCCGATGTCCTCACCCCGACCCAACGAATCCAACAGGTGCGACATCATCTCGCTTTCACGTAATTCTTCAACTGGCATGTATAAATCCTTATCTAGCTCCTTATACTATGATGGTTCGTCAACGATGAAGTTTCTCCTTTTCTTCGCTCGTATCAGTCGGACATTCCTTGAGCGCGTAGAGCCTCTGAAAGCTGCGATTCCGAAGGAACGGACAATACCTGTCCACCGATGTCCAGCGTAGGCTTCTTTTCTTTGCCATTATTCTGCTCCGCTACCCATTTCGCCGCCGTGCGATCGTCATCGATGTCGATATAGTCATAGGCGACACCTTTCCCGTCGAGCAACTTTAAGACTTTCTGAGTATCCGAGCACCAATCCGCGCCGTAAACCTTTATATCAGCCATAAACCCACCCTATCAAGTTAGGGGTAACGCAAATATCCGCGGAGTAGACGGTTGAGAAACCGCCTTTCCCCAAGACGAGTCATCAAGAACATATGCCCGTAAACGAACAGCCGATTGCCCACGCGGCAGACCTCAAAGATGGTGAGATGAAGGAGGTCAGTGTCGGAGAAAACAAAATTCTTCTGGCGCGGCTGAATGGCTCCTTCTACGCCACGAACGGTGCGTGTCCTCACTATGGTGCTTCCCTTGCGAAAGGAGTTCTTTGCGGAGATCGTGTTATTTGCCCTTGGCATAAAGCCTGCTTTCGCGTTACCGACGGAGCGCTTCTTGAGCCGCCTGCCTTGGACAGCTTACCTTCCTATCCCGTTCGTGTGCATGATGGCCAAGTCTTGATCGATTTACCGAAGCCGGATTCCAGCGGGGGAACTCAGCCGATGGGAGAATCTGCCGGAAAGTCGGGGAAGATACAAAGCCAGAAGGAACGGCATATCGTCATCGCCGGTGCAGGCGCAGCAGGTTTAGCGGCGGCTGAGTCGTTACGTGCCGAAGATTTCACCGGCAAGGTAACGATGATCAGCTATGAAGAGGAGCTTCCTTATGACCGCACCAAGCTGAGCAAAGAATATCTTTCGGGAAATGCGCAGGCCGACAAGCTGCCCCTTCGCCCTAAAGGTTTCTACGATGATTACAGCATTGACCGGCTGGTCGGAGAGATTACCGACGTTAATATAAGCGAACGCCGGATTACTTTAGCCGATGGCGGGCCTCTGTCTTATGATGGCTTGCTGATTGCCTCCGGCAGTACGCCGGAACAGATCGACATTCCCGGTAGCGATCTCGGAAACGTGTTTGTTCTCCGGTCCCAGGCCGACGCCGATCGCATTCTGGCGGCAATTACTTCCCGCACGCGGGTTGTACTGGTGGGCGGCAGCTTTATTGCGCTAGAAGCGGCTTCCTGCTTCGCTCTTCGCAAAAATCCCGTGACAGTCGTACTACGCGAAGAGGTGCCATTTGCAAAAAAGTTCGGGGAAGAAGTAGGCCGCTCGTTTCAACATCTGCATGAGAGCAAAGGTGTTGAATTTCGGGTAAGCTCCAAGGTGGCGCGATTCGATGGAGCCGGGACGGTGCGCCAGGTTGTGCTCCAGTCAGGCGACGTGCTTCCCGCCGATTTGGTTGTGATTGGAACGGGCGTCCGGCCCGCCACCGACTTTATCCACGGGCTGCAAATGCAAAAGGATGGCGGCATTGTGGTCGATAAGAATCTGCGGGCTGCTCCCGATGTCTATGCAGCCGGCGATGTTGCGGCGTTCCCTGACATCTACTCCAATCAGCTCCTGCGGATTGAGCATTGGAGAGTCGCGGAACAGCATGGTCGACTAGCCGGCGCAAACTTAGCGGGACGGAGCCACGCCTTTGAAGGGGTGCCTTATTTTTGGTCTAATCACTTTGGTAATCGCTTCGACTACGTCGGACACGCGGAAAAATGGGATGACATCATCATTGACGGTGACACCAATAAGCCGGAATTTATAGCCTATTATGTGCAAGGCGACCGGATCGCAGCGGCGGCCGCCTGGCACCGTGACACCGACATTGACGCATTACATGAATTGATCCGGCTGAACCGCGTACCCTCCCCGGGGACAATTCGTCAAGAAAGCATCGATCTAGTAGCTGCTCTGTAAGAAGCTGCTCCGTGTTAATTCAAACCGGCGTTCCGTGCCGGAATTTTGGCAATGCTGGACCAGTCGAGCTCCTCCTGACCATTCGCTATCGCCGAAAGAAAATGGTCGCGCAGGACGCCGGCAAACGGCATGGGAGCCGCTACGTCTTGGGCGGCTTCCAAAACCAGACGAATGTCTTTGGATCCTAGTCGCAACGCAAATGCAGCAGGCTCGTACGTTTCGCTTGCGATAGAACCCCCATAGTTCTTGTAAACCGGCGAACCGAATAGCTCGCTCATAATGTCGAAGAAGATATGATGATCCATGCCGGATTTCCGCATAACCGCGAAGGTCTCACCGAACGACTCCATCACGCTTGCAATCATGAAATTTCCACAAATTTTTACCAAGTTTGCCTGCCACGGCTCAGATCCAACGACGACTGTCTTCCGGCCAATGGAGTCAAGTAGCGGACGGAACTTCTCCACCACCTGCTGGTCTCCGGCCACAGCAACGATGAGCTTTTTTGCTTCCGCGGCTTCCGGCCTTCCGAATACCGGCGCACTTAGAAAGCTCTGATTACGTTCGTGATGAGCCGCCGCTAAGCGCAGGGCGAAGGCTTTGCCGATAGTGCTGTTCGAAATATGTGCAGCGCCCTTCTTGAGCCCGGAAATAAGCCCCTGGTCACCGAAAACGACCTGTTCCGCGGCGTAATCGTCGCTCAGCATCGTAAACACGACGTCGGCATCTTTTGCCACGCCGGCGGGCGAATCGGCAATTTGCGCGCCATCCTTGGCAAGAGCTTCGGCTTTTTCTCGAGAGCGGTTATAAACAACTAATTTGTTCCCGGCACGCAGCAAGTTATGTACGATGCCAGTACCCATTCGTCCAAGTCCGATATATCCAACATGCATGATGTGGGGATCACCATACCGGCAGACCTGTTTCGTCAAATCCCTCCGGTAGTCGTTCAGGCGGCGTCATCGCCAGGCTTTTTCTCTTTGCGGCTCAGGCCGATTGGTAGTGCCATAGGAGGCCAGCGCCGCGCTCAGGGTGAGAAGGATATCGTTCAGCTCCATTTGCGACTCCGCCCGGACCACAATGCCCGCCATAGGCTCCTCCGGATGGGTTCGCACTTGCACATTGCCTCTGACCGGAGATTGCTTTCTTCCTTGTTCAACTTTTTGCCCCATGCAGGCCGTTTGGCTTGCGCCGGGTAGGCGAGACGCGCCTTGGCGGGAGTTCCCATGGAACCGGCAGGAACAAGACCGGCAGGAATACGGCCATCGATCAAAGAAAGCCCAGATTTGATCTAAGCTTTTACGCCGTAAGCGACAGGTATCGAAACTTCCGCATTTAGGACACTTCATGGCTCTGCTGAACTCATCGGCAGAACCATTTGAAAACTTTAGAGGCGTCTCTAGATTGTCACCAAGAAATCACGAATTTTTTTATTTTGAGATACCCGGACGTGTCACACTGGAATTCCCACGCGGGAAATGCCGTTTCACCGTTGCGGAATTCCAAGGCCCATTGGATTATCTATGAAAATCTCGAAGCTCCTATTCGCTCTTCCCGCCTTTCTTTTACTCTCGTTTCCTTCTTTACTGCCGGCGCAGAAAAAACAAACTGCCGATTTCAGCCGCTTGGTAGTGGTAGGCGATTCGCTGTCGGCAGGATTCGAAAACTTTTCACTGCTGAACTCGCAACAGATACATGGCTATGCCAGCGTGTTCGCAGAGCAAGCCGGTACGAGTTTGGTGCTTCCGCTGGTCCCCTATCCGGGTGCGCCGAACGCGTTGGCTCTGACTAGCGTCGGTCCTCCCCCGGTGATCGAACCAATCGCGGGCCAATTACCGTCCATCCCGCGCGAAAACCCTTTCCAGCAGCCCACCAACCTAGCTGTTCCGGGAGTAACCATCGCGCAGATTTTGAACCAGCGGCCAAATCCAGCCGCAACTTCGCCGGTGGCCCAGCTGGCAAATATCGTGCTCGGCTTTCCCACTCCATTCGTAGTTCCGGGATTGGCTCGTACCCAAATTGAACAAGCCGTTGCGCTCCAGCCCACTGCGGTTATTGCTTGGGTGGGGAATAACGACGCCCTGCTCCCTGCCATCACGGGAAACCTTCCCGCATTGACTTCGACTTCCAGCTTTCGCAGCTCCTACAAGACGATTTTCGATGCCTTGGGCAACACCAATGCCACGCTGATTACCGCGAACATCCCCGATGTAACAAAGATCGGATATTTCGAGCCGGTTGCGCAATTTGCGATAGAAGCCGGATTGCCTTTGTCTACCGTGACGTCTACGCTGGGCATCGACGCCAATGATTATCTTCGCCTTCCTGCTCTTGTACAAGCGCAAAGAATTCTGACTGGTCAGGCGTCCGGTCCACTCAATCTTTGTGATTCGCCCACGCCCGGGCTAGGAGTCGGTCAAGTGCCCTGTGTACTGACCGCATCCGACGCTCAGTTAATACGAACTATGATTGCCAGCTATAACTCCGTTATTGCGTCGGAAGCGGCAGCGCATGGAGCCGTTTTAGTCGATATCTATACGCTGGTAAACAAGCTCTACGCGAAAGGCGCGAAGATAGCGGGCCAACAGTTGACTACAGACTTTCTAGGTGGGCTATTTTCTCTGGATGGATTTCATCCGACAAATACCGGGTACGCCTTGATTGCCAATGAATTCATACAGACAGTCAATAAAGAATTGAAAACAAAAATACCCCAAGTATCCGTCGAGGCCGTGAACGCAAACGATCCATTGGCGCACTTTCAATCCGATAACGGGGAGAAGAAAAAGTAAGGTTTATGCGCTTCCTGGCCATTATCCAGCGAAACGAGAATGACTTTTCTCCACAGCAGTTCGAGCCGCTGCTGGAGCCGGAAGCTGAATACGTACGCAAGCTTTACACGGAGGGAATTTTTCGCTCGGTGGCCAGCCGGGGAGACGTGAAAGGCGCGGTCGTCGAACTGGAGTGCAAATCAAAAGAAGAGGCACAGAAGGTTTTAGAAGAACTTCCACTGGCAGCGGCCGGAATGCTCGACGTTCGGATTATTCCTCTGCTTCCTTATCGCGGTTTCGCGCCAAGAAATCCTTGATTGTTGTCTGGCCGTAAAACGAGCGATTCACTTCAAAACGTAAGTGCTTTCCCGGCCCTCTTCGAGTGCGGCACCGATGAGTTTTGCGCCGCAGCGCGGTAGACCTCAAACGTTTGTCGAAGGCCTTCGGCATAGGAAGTTTTACAAATCGGCCCGATTAGTTGGGCCAAGGCATCGTCGTTCAGCAGTACGGGGTTTGTCTGAAGATAGTGCATCTCCACGATCTCTCGCATGAGCTTGTCGAAGAGGCCCGAGATGCGCAGCGCGGTTTTCCCCAGAACAAATAGCTTCGGCTTACGGCCGGCCATTGCAAAAATTTGCCGCGCCGCCTCCCGCTGTGTGATTGTTCCTGCACCGGCCAAATTCCAGGCACGTCCGTAGGCTTCGGGATGCGTCGCCAAGTCGACCATTATTGGCCCCAGGTCGGGAACGAATAAGAAATCGTGAGGAGTATCAATCGGTCCTATCATGAGCGCCGTTCCGCCCTTCGTGGCTGCCTTCAGCGGAAAGTGCAGCATGCTGAGCTGACCCACTTCAGGACCGTAGAAATCAGGAAGTCGCAAAATAGTGGCCTGAATCTTCCCCTCAGCATGAGAGCGCAGAAGGATGTCTTCCTGTTCCTTCCGCATCTTGCCCTTGAATGTGGGCGGGTTGAGGGGATGTGTTTCCGCCACGGTAGGTGTGGTCGGAACGCCATATGGATACACCGAGCCGATAGACACAATCCGTTTTACACCCGAGGCAATAGCTCCATTCAAAGTTTGTCGTGTGAGTTTAGGATGCAGCTCTCCTTGGTGATAGGGAACGCCCACCAAATAAATCAAAGTGTCGATTCCCCGTGCGGCGGCGATCACCGAGGCTGGGTCATCCGGGTTCCACGTGACCACTTCAGCAAGCGGATCGGTTCCGAACGTAGCATCGAGACGCTCCCGGTCGCGTCCGACTACGCGGTAGGCCATACCTCGCGAACGAAGGGCACTCGCAATGCTTTTGCCGGTTGCTCCGGCGGCTCCAAAGAGGGCGATTTTATTCACAGACGAATCTCCTTGAACACCACAATAAAACATGAACACTGTTTAGTCAACAGTGTTCAGAATATAATTGGTGTACGAGGAAGAAATTATGGGAAGTCAGGAACGTCGGGAACGGGAAAGATTGCAGCAACGGCAGAAGATATTGAACGCTGCGCTCGCGATCATCACAAAAGAAGGATTTGCCGCCCTGTCGATGCGGAAACTTGCCGAACAGATCGAGTATTCGACTGCGTCCATCTACCTTTACTTCAAAAATCGCGAGCAGCTTGCGCAAGAACTCAGTGAGAGGGGATTCCAGGAGCTACTCGATGCCCTAACGGTGGGCGTTTCCGGCAAACAGGGCACGGCAGCGCTCGATGCGCTTGGCGCGGCTTATGTTGCCTATGGGCTGGCACATCCGGAGATGTATCGCCTCATTTTCATGGGCGATTCGGAGTACATGACCGCGGCGTATGCGGCAAAGAGACCGGATAGCGCCGCCGCTAGAGCTTACGGAGTTCTGCTTGAGATGGCTCATCAACTCAATGATGGTCGAGGCATAAGTGACGCAGGTAAACTCACGACAATCGCCGAGATGATCGGGTGTGCGCTGCATGGCATCGTCAGTCTACGTATTACCTGTGCCGCTTCCCTGACCTCCTCACCGGAGGCCCTAGTGAGTCTTGCCACGGAAACGCTAGCGAGAGGACTCTTGGATGGAAAGTCGGCACACGCGTCCAACAGTCCGCGTCGTTTAACTAAGTCAGCTTTAAAATCTAGCACCGCAAACCAAGGGTGATCGGGATAATCGTGGTGCGTACTACTTGTAAAGCCTGTGTAGTAGCGCGCTTTGGCATGGACCCTTATAACCATTATTCTGAATCGCCAACCGGATGTCATTGTTCCAACACGGTAAGCCTAGCAAGGCTCATTGGAAGCAACACATTGTGCGCTCATGCGGGTTCGGGGACAATGGAGGTATGGAAGATCAAAAAAATACCAAACCGACCGCAAGCGAAGATTACGAGCAAAAGTCCGCTGAAAATAAAAATATGGATCGGGACGGGACGCAAAATCAGCCCATCGATCACAAAGAAGAGCCGACGAAATAATTTGGAGGCGTGCTGTAAAGTCTTTCTATTCGATGTACCCTCCTATAGCGAGAAAGAAGCCGGAGATCATGAGTCCGGCCGGTCACTGGCCGCAACTAAAAGCGGCTATTGAAGCCGGCGCGGACTCCGTCTATTTCGGACTGAAGCATTTCTCTGCTCGCGCCAAAGCAGGCTTCGATTTAAGCGAGCTTTCCGAAGTGTTGCGCGTTTTGCATCAACGCGGTGTCCGCGGGTTCGTCACTTTTAACACGCTCGTCTTCGAGCATGAGTTGAAAGAGGCGGCCAATACGATTGCGGCGATCGCCGGTGCGGGGGCGGATGCGCTGATTGTGCAGGACCTTGGCGTTGCACAACTGGCCCGTAAAATAGCTCCGCAAATCGAACTTCATGCCAGTACACAGATGAGCATCACCAATGTGGAGGGTGTTCGTTTGGCGCAAGAGTTCGGCATGGACCGAGTCACGTTGGCGCGTGAACTTTCGCTCGATGAAATTCGCACTATTGTTTCGCAGACTAACTGCGAACTGGAGATTTTCGTGCATGGCGCGCTCTGCGTGGCTTACTCCGGCCAGTGTTTTTCCTCCGAAGCTTGGGGTGGCCGCAGCGCCAACCGTGGACAATGCGCCCAAGCCTGCCGCTTGCCGTACGAAATGATGGTGGACGGTGAAAAAAAGCCGCTCGCCGATGCCCGATATTTGCTTTCACCGGGCGATCTTTACGCAGTACGTCAAGTACCCGAAATCGTAAAGATCGGTGTCGCCGCGCTGAAGATAGAAGGCCGCTACAAAGACGCGGACTATGTGGCGCTTACCACTAGTGCTTATCGCAAAGCGGTGGATGAGGCATTTGCCGGAATGTCGCCGAGTATAAGCCGTGCCGAGGAGTTGCAACTTGAGCAGGTCTACTCGCGGGGGCTTGGACCATTTTTTCTTAGCGGGACTAACCATCAAAAAGTGGTGAATGGACGGGCTCCCCGGCATCGGGGCGTGTGTATAGGACGGGTTGTGTCGGTTGCCGTCGACTATGTCCAGGTGGAGCCAACTGACGCGAACGCCTTGTCGCCGGTAAAGCCGGGTGACGGCGTAGTGTTCGATGCTGCTGCCTGGCGTAGCCCGGAGGCGCCGGAGGAGGGCGGCAGAGTATATGAGGCCACTGCCAAGCTCGATGGCCAGTGGGAGCTTCGCTTCGGCAACAATGCGGTGCAGTTTGCGCGCATCCGTCCCGGCGATCTCGTTTGGCGGACCAATGACCCAGAGATCGAACGAGCCGTTCGTCCTTTCACGCAAGCCGCATCGCCGGTATCCCGACAGCCTGTTCGTATACGAGTGGTGGCACGCGAAGGGGAGCCACTTGTAACAGAATGGTCGTTAGCAAAGTCGCCCGATCTTAGTGTCGTAGTGACATCGCCACAGCCGCTCGGCTCGGCTCGCAATCGCGCGATAACGGCTGAGGCTGCCCGCGAACAGTTCGAGCGTCTTGGCAATACGCCTTACCGGCTAGAAACGATTGATCTTCAGTTGCGGGGAACGCCTTTTATTCCAGTCTCTCTGCTGAATCAGCTACGCCGGAGCGCGGTGAAGAAGTTGCAGGAAGCGCAAGGCGCGGTGCGTACGGATACTGTCGCCAACGGGCACGAAATTTTAGCGGAAGTAGTCGGCAGAAATCAGCCTTCGATCAAGTTGGAGCGGCATTCCCCAGCGATTCACCTGCTCGTGCGCACCGCGGAGCAATTGGAAGCTGCTCTCGTGCTCCGCCCCGACAGCATCACGCTGGATTACTTGGACCTTTACGGACTCCGGCCCTCGGTGGAGAGAATTAAGGCTAGCGGGATTCCGGTGCGCGCGGCAAGCCCGCGAGTCCTAAAGCCCGGTGAGGCGCGTATCTCCAATTTTCTAATGAATCTCGATTGCGCGATTCTGGTTCGTTCCACTGCCGGTTTGCATGCCTTGCGGAAGATAGGAGCACGGGAGCTCATCGGCGATTTCAGCCTGAATGCCGCTAATTCCGTAACAGCGGCGACGTACCTTCAGCTCGGCCTGACGCGCATCACGCCGACACACGACTTAAACGCCGCCCAGATTGCCGCGCTAGCCCGCGAAGTAGGCGGCACACGCATTGAGGCAATCGCCTATCAGCATCTTCCGGTGTTCCATACTGAACATTGCGTTTTCTGCCGGTTTCTGTCAGAGGGCACTAGTTATCGTGACTGTGGACGCCCCTGCGAGCAGCATCGCGTGGCTCTGCGGGACAGTAACGGGCGCGCCCATCCGGTAATGGCCGATGTGGGTTGCCGGAACACGGTCTTCGGGGCGGAGGCGCAAGAAGCCAGTGCTCACTTCGAGGAATGGCTCCGTTCCGGTATTCGCGATTTTCGTCTGGAATTCGTGCATGAGTCGGCAACACAGGTTTTTGAGGTGACTCGCGCTTTTCAATCCGCATTGCTAGGTGAAAACAGCGCTGGGGAGTTGGCCCGTCAGCTTAAGCGCGCCGCTCCGGAGGGGACCACCGTTGGAAGTCTGTTCATTGCCCCGGATTATTTGAAGTTCCCCATTCTGCAGTAACCTCGCCTATTGGTCCCGCTTCGTTGTAATTACGATTAGCTACCGTATCAATACGAGATAGAAGACAGTTACGTAATTTTGTCCAGCGAGCCGGGTCTTACCTGAGTGAGAAATAAAGCTTACAAGCGAACGGTTATCGTTCCCATTCACGATCGCTTGGTTGTCGATCGCTTTCGCCAACGCACCGCTTCCAACAGCAGCGCCCAAGCCCTGCAAGATATCTCTACGCTTCATCCAATGTTTAGTTGTATCGATTGTCCTATCAGTCGTTAGCGCGACGAAGGCGGATTATCTTTACGCGCGGCGATACTCCGCGCGTCCGACGCAGCTTGCACTGCTTGGCGCGCGTTATTTGTCACGCTGTTGTAGTCTTTCTTCCCCGCATACGCTGTTTCGGCATTGTTCAGATACTGCTGCGCCCTATCGAATGTATCCGCCGCAGCTTGCGCCGCTCCGTCCGCTTTGGCAATCTGCACGGCATTACGAGCTTGGTAGAGCTCGAGTATTGCTTCATATTCCTTCATTCCAACGCCGGAATCGGACTTCATCGAAGCCGAAGGTAAATCCTTCGGCTTAATATGCAGCGTGTACTGGCCGCGTGGCAGCAAGTCATATTTCGCCCTCACTTCTTCTACTCGTCCCTCGGTATCGGGACGGACGGCGCTTTCCATCACCACAACGTCGCTCGGGTAGGGAACCGAAAAATACGGTTCTGCTGTCACAAGCAACCCAAAGGTGGAGTACGGCGAAGTGACGTGCATGTCGGCTTTGTTCGATCCATCGGGAATCACCTCGCCTAGATTGATCGGTTTGCCATCGGGAGTAATCGCCCAAAGTACATAGGTAAGGAACTCGGTACCAAACTGCGTAGGTGGTTCCAAGTGTTTGAAATCCGCGTCCAACGCTGTATATCCGTTCTTTACATCCACCTTCGCCTCGCCGTCCGCTTTCGGCATCAGCACTGTGCCTTTCAGGTCGACGCGGGTTGCGCCTCCGTGACGCTTAAAATTGACCGCCTGCAAAGCACGTTGCACTACCGTCACTTTGTAAATAGGGACCGTTCGCTCATGAGAACTTTGAGCGCTCGTATCTGTCTGGGCAGACAACAACGAGCAATTCAGCAACATCAACGAGAGTAGATAGTAAACACTGGATCGCATCATAGAAATGGACTTCTAAACCTATTGTTTCAGATGTGGTACGCCGCTTCGGGGATTTCCATCCGCTTACGAAATTGATGAACGTTCGATCTAGGCGGACTGGCTGGTTTTGAAACAAAACGCCCGTCGATAGCTCTAATATCGATTGATCGAGGAGGGTATGAAATGGCTGAAATACGAGTAATTGCAAGACTGATCGCAGCCGAAGGGAAGGCAACGGAAGTGCGTCAGGTTTCACTGGCGATGTTGAAGCCCACTCACGCGGAGGAAGGAAACAAGTTTTACGAGCTTTACGAATCGAACGAAGGCAATCGCTTTTTCTTTAATGAGCTTTGGGCGGACCAGGACGCTTTCGACCAGCATATAGCCAGCACGCACTTCAAAAAGTTCAACGCCGCCGTAAAGCCGCTCTTGGCGGAGCCTTTGGAAATCAATTTCCTGAAAGAATTGAAGTAAGCATCGCCCGTTTTTTCGTGATATAGTTTCACCGCATGTCTACTCAGTCGTCAATTTCGCGCCGCTCCTTCCTTGCTGCATCGGTGGCTCTTCCGTTGCTGGGCGCTCTCCGCGGTTCTGCGGCGAGCAAGCCCATTCCTATCGGCCTGGAGCTCTACTCCGTGCGGAACGATCTTAAGAAAGACCTTTCCGGCACCCTGGATGACGTGGCTAAGCTTGGCTATCAATGTGTGGAATTTTATGCGCCCTATTATGAATGGACTCCAGCCTATGCAAAGCAGGTTCGTAGTCATCTCGACTCGCTCGGATTGCGATGCTATTCCACCCACAATAGTCTTACGTCTTTTACTCCACAGGGGATTGGAAAAGCCATTGAGTTGAATCGAATTATCGGGACGGAGTACATCGTTCTTGCTCATCCCGGCGAGAACGTGGACAGCATCGAGGGGTGGAAGAAAATCGCCGATACTCTAGACCAGGCAAACAAAATAATGGCTAAGGATGGGCTTCATGCCGGATATCACAACCACGATCTAGAGTGGCGTCCCATCAATGGACAGACGCCGCTGGAGGTGATCGCCTCGAATACAGACAAGAGCGTCATGTTGCAGCTTGACGTAGGTACCTGTTTAGCCACGGGGAACAATCCGGTTGCTTGGATCAAAAGCAATCCAAACCGCATCCGTTCGCTCCACTTAAAGGATTGGTCGCCGCAACAAGGTTATCGGGTTGTATTCGGGAAAGGAATTGCTGACTGGAAGAATATATTTGAGGCCGCTGAGAGTACAGGCGGCGTCGAGTATTACCTGATCGAGCAAGAGGGAAGTAAATACCCCGAAATGGAAACTGCTAAAATTTGCCTGCAAAACTATAAGAAAATAGTGGTTTAGCGAAGCGTACCCACTGCCCATTTGTGCGAAGCATAAAAGCGGTTCTAACCTGTTCCGGTAAGGAACCGCTTTGCTTATCTTTCATTAAGTACGTCCCATAGATTTTTAAATCTCAGAATTAAGCTGCGATCTCAACCGAATCGTCACCTTCGCCTTCACCCATTGCGCGTTGATGATCCACAATCTCCTGGCACTTCACACAATAAGCAGCCCAGGGCAGTGCATTCAAGCGCCGCTCCGGAATGTCCTCGTCACACCTTAGACATACACCGAAACTTCCGTTCGCGATGCGCGCCAAAGCTGCCTGCACGCTCTTCAACATGGTCGACTCGCGGTCTAGGTTACGAATCGCTACTTCACGATTCAATTGCTGCTGTAACCGGTCGAACTCTTCCGCTGCGTTCTCGATAAGAATTTCTTCTCTATCTCCGTTACCTACCAGAAGCTCTTTTCTCTTGGCCTCCAAAATATTGCGATACTGCTCCAAACTTTTTGTTGTCATTTTTCTCTCCAAATTTATAGATCGCTGCCCTCCGGATTACGCCAATCATATTAATTGTCTTTTACTTAGGCGAATGGAGTTGGCCTTCAACAAAGGCCGATAGCAACGCTATGGAGCTTAAGATGCGGCTATTCAACGGGAAGTTTCACAATCCCAGGAGCAATTTGACCGCTATTTTTTCGAGGTCGTGCTAAAATCTCCGGCAGATTCTGGAAGAACGCCGATCTTGCTACTACCTCGTCACAACCCTGCTGCTTAGCTGCTTTGATTAGCTCAGTTTGGACGTGTGAGACAAATCCAATCATGCCGATATCCGAGAGTTCCCGGTCGCTTTTCACCTTTGCTATGAATTCGACGGCATTCAGTAGGTTGGTATTCAGATCAAGGATGATCAACGTGGGGCTCAGTTTTGCTTTTACCAATGCATCCTCTTCTGTCTTTGCAAAAAGAATGGGTATGCCCAGGCGCTTGGCTGCGTCTTGAATCTTCACCATAAACATCAGGTCACTCAATACGGCTAGAATCGTCTGATTTGTCATATCCGGTTCATTTGGAGACAGTAGTATCTAATATGCGCTACTCTAATGCAACGCGTTCTAACCTTTATCATCGGACAGGAAGATTATGAGTGCCGTTCTGCAATCACCACCTGAAACAAACGTGCTGGGAGACTCTCTTCGTTTCGACCGGCGTATTCCACCGTGCGCCATCGTGATCTTCGGCGCGAATGGAGATCTCACCAAGCGCAAGCTGATTCCATCGCTATACCGGTTATTCTACGAGCGCCGCATTTCGGAGAACTTTGCGGTAATTGGAAACTCACGTACCAAAATGTCCGACGACCAGTTTCGAGACAAGATGAAGGAGTCGGCCTCCGAATTTTTAGAAGACGCGCCGTTCGATCAAGACGTTTGGACGTCGTTCGCCCAATCTCTGTTTTATGTTCCTGGGAATGTGAATGACGACGCATTGTTCGATAATCTTCGAAAAAAGCTAGGCGAGCTGGAGAGCTCTCATCAAACCGCGGGCAATACATTGTTTTACTTATCCACGCAGCCAAGCTACTACGCCGAAGTGGTTCAGCGCATTGGAGCCCACAAACTGAATCAGAGCAAGGGTTGGTGCCGCGTCATCATCGAGAAGCCGTTTGGACACGATTTGGACAGCGCGCGCAAATTGAACGACGATATTCATCAGGTTTTAGACGAGAAGTCCATCTATCGAATCGATCACTACCTCGGCAAAGAAACGGTGCAAAACATTCTTGCGTTTCGCTTCGGAAACGGGATTTTTGAGCCGCTTTGGAATCGTCGCTATATCGACCATGTCCAGATCACGGCTGCCGAATCGATTGGCGTGGAGGGCCGCGGGGCTTATTATCAGGAGGCCGGTGCGCTGCGGGACATGATTCAAAATCACCTCAGCCAGGTCATGGCGACGGTGACCATGGAGCCGCCGGCCGTCTTCGACGCCGACAATGTTCGTGATGAGCGAGCTAAATTGCTGCGTGCTGTCCGTGTGATGAAGCATGAGGATGTGCCAAAGTATGCCGTCTCCGGCCAGTATGGGCCGGCCAATGTAGGTGGGCAAGATATGGCAGGGTTCCGGCAGGAAGAAGGAGTCGATGCCGATGCGCAAACAGACACTTACGCTGCGGTTACTTACTTCATCGACAATTGGCGTTGGGCCGGAGTCCCGTTCTACATCCGCAGCGGCAAGCGTATGCCGAAGCGCGTCACCGATATCGCCATTCAGTTCACCCCGCCGCCTTTGGCGTTATTTCAGCAACAAACGAAGGCCGGCTTATTGCCGCCCCGCCCAAATCTCCTGATTCTCCGCATTCAGCCGGAAGAAGGCATTTCACTACGCTTTTTGTCGAAAAGCCCCGGAGGCGGAATGCGCGTGCGCCCTGTTTCCATGGATTTTAACTACGGGTCCAGCTTTGGCGAACGTACCCCAACGGCGTATGAGACTTTGTTGGTGGATGCCATGGTCGGCGACCCCACGCTGTATACGCGTCAAGATATGGTGGAGGCTAGTTGGCAGGTAGTGCAGCCCATTTTGGACGTGTGGGGTGACACCAAGTTCGACTTTCCCAATTACGCCGCAGGCTCTTGGGGCCCCAAGGCTTCCGACAAAATGCTGGAGCAACGGGGCCATGCCTGGAGAAACGCATGAGTACCGGCGTCATATTCCCCGCTCAGCCGGAGCAAATCCTCAAAGGTCTCGGCAAGCTCTGGACCTCGTTAGGTCAAGAAGAAAAACAACAAGGCAAGCCCACCGTGCTACGCGCCTGCGCCATGACTTTGATTGTCGTCACTAATGGCGACGCTGACGGCTTCGAGGCTTCGCAAGCTCTTAGCGAGCTAATGCACGAGCATCCCAGCCGCGGCATCCTTCTCTCCGTCGACGAACAGGTGGAGCACGGCTTTGAGGCGCGCGTGGTAGCGCAGTGTTGGAAGCCCTTCGGAAAAGCGCAGCAGATTTGTTGTGAACAAATCGAGATCGCCACAAACCGCCAGAACTGGCCGAATATCGCACCGACGATTATCGGCATTACGGTAGCGGATTTACCCGTTGTGTTGTGCTGCCTACAGGAAGAGACTCTGAATCCTTCCGCCCCGAAAGAGATTCGATCCGGTCTGGACGCGCTGACGAACTTGGCCAGTAAAACCGTTGTGAGCAGCCGAAGCAGACCGCCGGCCGAAGTCTTTCAAGTTTTAAGTAAGTGGAAGGCCGAAGGAGAAGTTTTTGCCGATCTCGAATGGACTCGCCTCACGCCATGGCGACAGCCCATTGCGCAAATCTTCGATAATCCCGAGCGTGAGAATCGCTTTTCCATGTTCAAGGAAATCGAGATAGCCTACGCGGGAGATTACCCTGCTGCTTCCGTGCTGTATATGGGTGCCTGGTTGTCGAAACCTTATGGGGCGAAGGTGTCGTTCACCAAGGTCGATAAAGGCGCCAAAGGCCTGCAGCGTGTCACCTTGCGCTGTCAATCCGAAACAATCACGATGGAGCGCATTTCCGACGATACCGTGCATTTGCACAGCACCAACGGACGCGAACGGAAACACAGCATGCCCGAGCGCGGGTTCTACACGCTGATGAATGAGGAGCTCGCCGTGCTCGGACCGGATCCTGTCTTCGACTCTATTTTTGCCCGCGCACAGGAGTTTGCTTCCCGATGACACCCAAGCCAAATCGTCATGTGTTTGTGGAGAGATCCGCACAGGAGTCCGCACGCCAGTGCTCCGCTTACGTCATCGAAAAGCTCTCGGAAGCATTGAAGTCGAGCGGACGCGCCACTTTTGCCATCTCGGGAGGCAACACCCCGAAAGCGCTCTTCGCAGAGCTTGCCGAGAAAAATTTCGACTGGTCATCCACCCACATTTTCTGGGTGGATGAACGCTGCGTTCCTCCGGATGACGACCAGAGTAATTACAAAATGGCTAAAGAGACGTTGCTGGATCCCGCCGCAATTCCCCAGCGCAACGTGCATCGTATTCGAGGTGAGTTACCGCCGAACGAGGCGGCCAGTCGCTATGTGGAAGAGATTCGAAATTCGATCCAATTAGAAGGCGATGCTTTACCTGCCTTTGACGTCGTCCATCGTGGTATTGGATCGGATGCGCATACGGCTAGTTTATTTCCCGGTGAGCCGCTGATTTCCGATCGAACGGGCATTGCGGCCCCTGTTTGGGTGGAAAAGATGAAGAGCCACCGTGTAACGCTTCTCCCTGGTGTTCTGCTGGCAGCGCGTCACACGATTATTCAAGCAGCGGGAAACGATAAAGCAGAGCCGATCCATCAAGTACTGGAAGGGCCGGAAGACCCGTTCCGCTTTCCGTGTCAGCTCGCAACGCGCGGCTTCGAAAATGCTGCCTGGTTTCTTGACCGCGTCGCCGCGTCGCAGCTTTGATCGCACCACGGTTTGTCCAAGCGTGGTGCTTGTCGCTGTGTTTTTTTCTGGCATCCTGCTCACAGCCACCTTCTCCGTTACCCGCGAATATTCGGCAGCTCATCGCTCCACCATCACCGCCGCCGGTCAATCGTTTGTTGTTTACCGGCGATGTCATGCTTTCTCGAGGAGTTCGACAGGCCATCATTGCCGCTCACGATTCGGCTCTTCCCTTTCGTAAAATCGCTCCGCTGCTCGCGGCTGCCGATATTACGTTTATCAATCTGGAATCGCCCTTTTCCGACCACGCGCCGTATCACGCGGACGGCCTCGTCTTCCATGCTCCGCCAAAAACCATCGCGGGACTTCTGCTGGCCGGCGTAGATATCGCTTCCACTGCAAATAACCATGCAAGGGATTGTGGTCCGCACGGTGTCGAATATACGGTGGATTGGCTCCAATCCCACCACATTGCGCCGCTCGGTTCTGCCGAATCAGCCGCGCAGACCCATGCGGGCATTGTCCTTACTCGCCATGGTGTTCGCTTTGGTTTTCTGGGCTACACCTTCGATCAGAAGAATGGGAATTGGCGGGACATCGATGATCGAATTGCCTCTACGGATATACCGGCAATGGGAAACGACGTGCGCTCGTTGCGGAAACGCTGCGATGTAGTAATCGTCTCCATGCATAACGGCGTGGAGTACGCCTCGAAACCGAATCGAAGCCAAATTGGTTTCGCTCGTGCCGCTATCGATGCGGGAGCTGCACTGGTAGTGGGGCATCATCCGCATGTAATCGAACCAATGGAAGTTTATAAAGGGGGAATTATCTACTACTCGCTAGGCAACTTCGTCTTCGATCAATTTCAACGAGTGGCGACACAGCACGGAGAAATCGCCGAAGTGTATTTTCTTGGGCCGCAGATTTCCGCGGCCCAAGCTATCCCGGTAAAGATTACTCCAACGGGCCCGGAGCTGGAGTCCGTTCCCAAATAAAAAGCTACTTCATCTCTGCTTTCTGCTCTATATGTCCACCGAATTTGAAGCGCATCGCGGAGAGCATCTTCTCTCCGAACGTGTGTTCCTGTCTGGAGCGGAAACGCGCAAAAAGAGCCGAGGTCAATACTTCCGCTGGTACCGCCTGCTCCACTGCCGCGTTCACGGTCCAACGACCTTCGCCGGAGTCCTCCACAAATCCTGAATAGTTGGAGAGATCCGGATTTTCTACCAGCGCCATCGCCGTTAAATCCAATAACCATGACCCGATCACGCTGCCGCGCCGCCATACTTCGGCAATGTCCGGCAGGTTCAAGGTAAAACGGCGTTCCTCGGGCACGCTCTTCACGTCGGCATTCTGTAGAATGTCGAAGCCTTCCGCATAAGCTTGCATAATCCCGTACTCGATGCCGTTGTGAACCATCTTCACGTAGTGACCGGAGCCGGGAGGCCCGCAATGTAGATAGCCTTCCTCAGACGTTCCGCCTACCTTCTCACGGCCGGGAGTTCTGTCGATATCGCCCCGACCCGGAGCCAGTGTTTTAAAGACAGGCTCTAAAGTTTTGAACGCCTCATCTGCTGCGCCAATCATCAAGCAATAGCCGCGCTCCACGCCCCAAACACCGCCGCTGGTTCCTGCATCGACATAGTGAATCCCTTTTTTCTTCAGTTCGGCGGCACGACGAACATCGTCTTGAAAGAAGCTATTACCGCCGTCGACGATCATGTCGCCCGACTCCATTGCATTCCCAAGTGTGTGAACAGTCTCTTCGGTTGGCTTGCCGGATGGCACCATCACCCACACCGCACGCGGCTTCGGAAGTTTTTTTACTAAGTCTTCTAAAGAAGAAGCCCCTTCGTTTCCTTCATCGACGAGCTTCTTTACATTTTCCGCGCTCATATCGAACACGGTGATTTCATGGCCGCCTTTCTTCAACCGGCGAACCATATTTCCACCCATTTTTCCAAGTCCAATAAGGCCAATGTGCATGTGTTATTCCTTCCCAACTAGGATCACATGGACGATGCCCGCGGGAGCGCCGTTGTTTCGGCTGAAATTAGTGTCGGTACCACGCACCGAGCACATCGCCCGCTTGTGGCGCGGTGGCGGCGTTGAAAATAATGGCGGCATTACTCAACGTGTAGTCTGCGCCAAGTTGCAGGAGCATCCCGTTTTTGTAAAGACGCAAGCTCGCTGCCGGTGATGGTGCCGCAGTCAAAGTAAACGTGACATTGGTTCCGTTGATTGTACCTGCCGGCGCTTCTCCATCCATAAACTGCGCAGCCGTTCCCGTTCCGGGCGTACGATAATAAGCGGTCATTGCATCTCCCCCCTGCGGAATGGCCCGGCTTACAAACGTCAGGGTGTTTCCTGTCATTGTGAAGTCCACTCCCGAAGTCTGTTCTAATCCGTTGAGATAAAGATGAAGACTCGATGCCGGTGAAGGACTTTGCGCCAATGCAAACGTGGCGTTGGTTCCGTTTATTGCGCCGGACGGAAGCTCGGCATCGACAAAAACGACTCCGCTTGCCGATGGCGCGGGCATATTCTTCACTGCCGTGGAAAGCGTGCTGATGCTGGAGTTGATGCCGGCTAAAACGGCGCTTAATCCGGATACCTGCGTAATCGGCAGCGGAAGCGTGATCGTCGAGCCGCTCGCGCCACCCGTAGAAGTACCGCCAGTGGACGTACCGGTGCCCGTCGGCGTCGATCCTCCTCCTGCTTGCCGCACCTGACTCAAGGTCAGCGGCGTAACACTGATCGGAACTTTCCATGTTTCGCTGAAGGTAGTCAGTCCGTCGTTGCTGTTATAAGTCGCCACATAGGAAGTACCGCCCGTCGATGGTGACGGCACCAACAATATCGACAATGCTCCGTTGTAAATCTGCGCCGACGTACTATGGGGAGCCACCGTGCTGCCATCGGGAGCTGTGAATCCATTCCAGGTGATAATCACCGTGCCGTTGAACGGAGTGCCATCCGCGTTATAGACGATGTCTCGAATCTGAGTCAGTTTGTTCTGTGCCCATGCGTAGGGGACGAAGAGAATAGAGCAGAGCAGAAGAGCTGTTAGCGAATGGCGAAGTTTGTTCATGATGCCTCACGTTGAGATCGCCGTACCTTTTGCCGTTCGCGGACAAAAATAAAATCGTCTGCGCGCTGGATACGGGCGAGTTCAGTGGAGCATGTCTGCAAGGATGAGTATGTCGCAACCGCCGCAGTTGCGCAGCCTAAATTGGCGCTAAACATATAAAAGTGTTGGGTTTATACGATCTTTAAAAAAATTCAACAACCGCGTGACCGGCGAATCCTTTCAAATCGTCATCGGAGGGGTTAAGTCGTTAATGTGGTGCGGCCCGACCGATAATAATGCCCGCCGAAACCAGCGGGACGCAACCGCACAGTTCAAGCGTTCTTGGGAAAGAGATCGTTACGAACAATCCGCTCCGCATTCAGATAAGGTTGCAAAGCCTTGGGAACAAGAACGCTCCCATCGGCCTGTTGATAGTTCTCGATTATCGCCACCCATGTCCGCCCTATGGCTAAACCGCTGCCGTTAATCGTATGCAGAAACTCCGCCTTCGTTTTACCGCTCTTAGCGCGAATCTGTGCACGGCGCGCTTGAAACGCTTCGAAATTCGAGCATGAAGAAATCTCTTTAAATGCGTTTTGCCCCGGCAGCCAGACCTCGATATCGTACGTCTTAGCCGCAGAGAACCCTGTATCTCCCGTGCAAAGAACGACCGTCCGATAAGGCAGTTCCAGCCGCTGCAACACGTCTTCCGCATCGCGCGTCAGCTTCTCATGTTCTTCCACGCTCTGTTCGGGCCGGGTGAACTTCACCATCTCTACTTTGTGGAACTGATGCTGTCGGATAATCCCCCTCACATCGCGCCCATAAGATCCGGCTTCGCTCCGAAAGCAAGGCGTGTAGGCGCAAAGGGACAAAGGCAAGCTATCGCTGTCCAATGTTTCATCGCGAAATAAATTCGTCACCGGCACCTCTGCCGTAGGTGCCAGCCAAAGGTCATGATTTTCACACCGAAACAAATCTTCCGCGAATTTCGGCAACTGCCCAGTGCCATACAAGCTGGCTGAGTTGATCAAATAAGGCGGCAATACTTCTTCGTACCCATGTTCACGCGTGTGCAGGTCAAGCATGAAACTAGCTAGCGCCCGCTCCAGTCGCGCTCCTATGCCCCAAAGAACTGAAAAGCGTGCTCCCGCCACCTTTGCTGCACGTCCCAGGTCGAGAATCCCAAGTTCCGCCCCTAAGTCCCAGTGTGCTTTCGGCGCAAAGGAAAAGTCGGTGGGCGTTCCCCACCGGCGCACCTCGACATTGTCTTTCTCGCTTTGGCCGACTGGAACATCCGCGCTTGGCAGGTTGGGAATGCGAGCCAGCAGATCGCGAAACTCATTATCCAGAGCCGCCGCTTGCTCGTCCAAACTGCTGATGCGTTCGCCTAGAGCGCGCACCTGCTGCTGACGCTCCGTTGTATCGGCTCCTGCTTTGCGCGACTTCGCAATTTCAGCCGTCGCCTGGTTACGCTCCGCCTTCCATTGCTCCGCCTCGGTTAGGTACTGTCTACGGCGCTGATCGAGCTCTTGGAAACTGTCGACGTCCAGCGAATATCCGCGAGTCGCCAACCGCTCTCGAACTTCTGGCAGATGACTACGGAAGAAGTGAAGATCGTGCATCGGTTACTGACGGTCTTCCAGTGGCGTCCAACTCTGCCCATCCGAAGCGCCCATGTAATCCGCCCGGGGGCGAATCAGGCGATTGTTGCTGTACTGCTCCAAAATGTGCGCGGTCCAACCCGACATCCGGCTCACGGCAAAAATCGGTGTAAACAAGTCCACCGGAATGCCAAGCGAGTAGTATGTGGAAGCCGAGTAGAAATCCACGTTAGCGTTAAGCTTTTTCACATCGTGTACTGTCTGTTCCACGCGTGACGATTTCTCGAAAAGCTCCGTATGGCCGGTACGCCGCCCTAGCTCCTCGCTCAATTTTTTCAGGTGAATGGCTCTGGGGTCTACCGTCTTGTAAACGCGATGTCCGAAGCCGGATATCTTGACCTTGTTGTTCAGGTCATCGGTGACCTTCTTCACTGCATCGTCGGCCGACTTGGTGCTCAGCAGCATGCGAATCACATCCTCGTTCGCTCCGCCGTGCAAAGGTCCCTTCAAGGCGCCGATCGCCGAGACAACCGCCGAATAGATGTCCGATAAAGTCGCAGCCGTCACCCGACCGGCGAATGTGGAAGCATTCAGCTCATGGTCGGCATGCAGGATCAGAGCAATATCGAACACCCGCTCCATCACGTCGTCCGGTTTTTGCCCGGTCAAAGTATAAAGAAAGTTCGCCGCATACCCAAGGCCTGGATCGCCCGGCACAACCGGTTTTCCGTTCCTGAGGCGTTCAAAACTGGTGACGACGGTGGAAACTCGCGACATCAATTCCACCGCCTTTCTAACGTTGGCCTCCGGCGAGTTATCCCGGGCTAAAGGATCGTGAAGGCTCAGCATGGAAACAGCAGTCCGCAGCACCTCCATCGGCGAACTACCTTCGGGTACATTCTTCAGGAATGCTGTCACTTGGGCCGGCAAATCGCGCTCTTTCACCAGGTCCGACTTCAATTGCTGTAGTTCTTTTTTGTTAGGCAGCTTGCCGTTCCAAAGAAGATAAATTACCTCCTCGAAAGTAGCGTGATCCGCTAGAGTATGGATGTTGTAACCGAAATAACTGAGTACACCCTCCTCGCCATCGATAAAGCAAATCTTGGATGTTGTGGCAACTACGCCCTCCAGGCCTGCGCCTACACTTGCCATGAAATATGGAATCTCCCGCTTTGATTCTATAACTCCAACTACTTGCACTCGACATCGGGTTGTACACGCCTTGTATGTCTGCGGTCATTCACCGATTTCATTTGGTGTACCGTAGCACTCGGGAGATAATGTCAAGTGGTGGCGACGTCAATCCAGTCACAATTCAGTAGCTCCGCCGGTTTTTCCACGTCTACGCGGCAACTCGATCGGGAACGGCTGCTTCAAGCGTTTCGCACGATGTATCTGTCGCGTCGACTCGATGACCGTGAGATTCTTCTAAAGCGGCAAAACAAGATTTTCTTTCAAATCAGCGGAGCCGGCCATGAAGCGGCGCAGACGGCTGCAGGCATGGCGCTTCGCACCGGCCATGATTGGTTTTTCCCGTACTATCGTGACCGGGCATTAGCGCTGGCCTTGGGAGTATCGGCCGAAGATATGCTGCTGCAAGCCGTGGGGGCAGCGCGCGATCCCGCCTCCGGTGGACGGCAAATGCCCTCGCACTGGTCCTCTCCGTCGCTGCATATATTTACCGGTTCTTCTCCCACCGGAACACAGTTTTTGCAAGCTGCCGGATGCGCCCAAGCCAAGCGATACCTTCATCCATCGTCCGACGAAATTACCCTGGTCTGCGGCGGCGAAGGCGCTACCAGCGAAGGCGAATTCTGGGAGTGCATGAATGCGGCGTGCCTGGAGCGACTTCCTCTGCTTGTCTTGATTGAAGACAATGGCTACGCTATCTCCGTCCCGGTGGAATACCAAACGCCAGGCGGGAAGATTGGGCGCTTGCTCGAAGGTTTTCCGGGACTGCTTCGAATGGAGGTCGATGGCACCAACTTCGTCGACTCGTTCCAGTCCTTGAGCCATGCTGCCGATTACTGCCGCAGCGGACACGGACCGGCTCTGGTCCACGCATTCGTCACGCGTCCTTATTCGCATTCTCTGTCCGATGATGAACGTCTTTACAAGCCTGAAATCGAGCGCGTAAAGGAAGCCTCGCGCGATCCCCTTACCACCTTCCCGGAGTTTCTTCTCGGTGAAGGCTTGGTCATTCGTGAAGAGCTCGATCACATCATGCGGGAAGTAAACACCGAGGTGCAGCAGATTACCGACGTGGTGCTTCGCGAAGAATCCCCGGCTTCCGGTTCATCGTTCATCTTTCTTTACTCGGAAAAAAATAACCCTTGCTCGGATGAGTTTGCAAGCGAGCCGCAACTACAGGGTGAGCCGCGCACCATGATCGATTCGATCAATCAAACGCTCGCCGAAGAGATGCGACGCGACGGTCGCGTGTTGGTTTTCGGTGAAGATGTAGCCGATTGCAGTCAGGAACAATACCTTACAGAACTGAAGGGGAAAGGGGGCGTGTTCAAAGCAACGGCCGGCTTGCAGCGCGAATTCGGTAGTGCTCGCTGTTTTAATACGCCGATTGCGGAAGCCGCAATTATCGGGCGCTCGATCGGGCTATCCATGCGCGGCTTAAAGCCGGTTCCTGAAATTCAATTCTTCGACTACATCTGGCCTGCCATGATGCAGATTCGCGACGAGTTGGCCAACATCCGCTGGCGCTCCCATAACGGTTTTTCTTGCCCTATGGTGATCCGCGTTCCGATCGGCGGCTATCTCACCGGCGGCTCCATTTATCACAGCCAATGCGGAGAAGTAACGTTCACGCATATTCCAGGCCTGCGCGTTGTGTTTCCCGCGAACGCGCTGGACGCCTGCGGACTTCTGCGCACTGCGATTCGCTGCGACGATCCCGTCCTATTCTTGGAACACAAGAAGCTTTATCGCGAACCGTATAATCGCTCTCCGCATCCCGGCATCGATTTCACCATCCCTTTCGGCAAAGCCAAGGTCGTCAGGGCCGGCCAAAGCATCACCATTGTCACCTATGGAGCTTTGGTGCAGAAGTCCTTGCTGGCGGCCCAGCAGATTGAGCAGCGTCAACCGGGCACAACCGTGGAAGTGATCGATCTGCGCACGCTGTCTCCTTACGATTGGGAGACGATCGGGGCTTCAGTGAAAAAGACAAGTCGCGTGCTGATCGCCCATGAAGATATGCTCTCTTGGGGTTACGGCGCGGAGCTTGCTGCCCGGATTGCGGACGAGTTATTTACAAATCTCGATGCACCGGTGGGCCGCGTCGCCGCGCTGGATACTTGGGTTGGCTATAGCCCTCGGCTGGAAGACGAGATCCTTCCCCAAACCGAGGACCTGATCAAAGAAGGTCTACGTCTGCTGGCATTCTGATTAGTGATGCTCGGCCAAGTCGCGGTAGCGATATCCGGTGGCCGTCAACACATCGCTGATATCGCTTTCGGGCAAGTATCGGATAGGCGCGTCGGCTTCCACCCGCTGCACTACCTCCACCAGCCCCTGTAGTACGGCCAGCTCCGCTTTGCTGACGTTACTGCCTAATAGAGTTCCGCTCCCCTCGATCACCGCAAACGGCTGAATTCCGTAACTTCTCTCGAACCAGCATTCCATCTCGCACGGGGCAACCGAACGCGGCACTAAAGGTGCGTGTCTTCCTAGAAACAAAGCTTGGCAGGGATAAAGCACTCCTTCTGCCAGGATGCGCCATGAAACGGAATCGGTACCCAGGGCGTGAAGCTCGTCAACGGCAGACATCTTCCAATAAGTTGCCTCCTCAAAGCGAGCCAATACCTCTTTCTCCGGCCTCGCAGCCGACCTGGGATCGACTTTCAACCGGCTTTCCACCTCGGTCAAAAGCGCTTCCGCCGTTTCGCAATCCGGCCCGCAAACCGCTAGTCCATGATTCGCCAACACGAACACATCCGCCCCGGGCGCGCGGGAGATGGCGTATTCAATCTCTTGCGCCAAAGGTGAACCGGAGGCGGCATACGGAATCAGACGCCACTGCAAGCCGGAGAGCCGCTCTGCGAGCCGCGCCTCCGCGTCTCGCCTTACCGCCCAGGCGATTGTGTTTACCGAGTGGACATGGATCACAATCCTGTGCGGCAGCACCGAATGCATGAAAGTCTCGATGGAAGGGCACAAGGAGCTTGCCGACGTCGCGGAGCATGTCTGCGGCAGATCCGTGTTCCGTCGAAAGCATTCGTTGGCCTGCGCTATGTCCACCGCAACAAATATCTCTTCCCGTTCTGCGTTTTGCAGCCATTTACCCGACGCTTTTATCCAAAGGACGCCGTCTGTTTTCAAGGACGTGTTACCGCTGCTTGCCTGCACCAGCAGCGGGTCGCGGCCCAATCGGGCGGAAAGTCCTGCGAAAGATGCCATTTCGAAGGATTTCTTCCGAAATGAAGGAAAATTGATGCCGATGGTAACTTCCTTCTCGTTAGCTGTGCAGCGGTTCACAGTAAGATTGGTTCCTCGTCCTTATTGCAAAACCTGAAAAGGCTCTTTTATCTTGGGAGGAGGTGCATTCCGGCCATGCCTGGACCTGAACTCGCCAATTTTGACGGAAGCTTTGAAAATCGCTCCCACCGAAAGAACGCCTCCTAATTTATGCTTCCCTACTGCGGCCAGGCCCATGGAAGCAATACATCCGCAGGAGGCGCAGTCCGGCTTACCGCCAAACTGACATGGCGTAATCTTTGTCTTCAGATCGGCCGATATCGTTTGAGTTGTCAACGCAAAAACGCAGTCCTCCGGTTTGTGCGGGGGCGCGGAAAATTGCTTGATCATTCCTTCCGGCATGTCCAGTTTCGGGTAAAGCTTCCGTAACTGTATCATCTCCGCAATCGCCTGCGCTCGCTCGTGTGGTTCCAGTATTTCCGGCATTTCATCGCCTACTTGCGGCGTGAATATGCTAAACCACACCTTGTTGATCTCCGGCCGCACCGTCCAAAACTCCAGGAAATCCTTCAAATACCCCGGCCGCTTCATCATTTGGCTGGTAATGGTGCAGTGGATGGTGATCTTTTGCCCGGCAATGTTTTTAATGATGCGTTCGTAGGTCGCCGGAGCACGGCGGACATCGTGCTCTGCCTGCAATCCGTCGATGGACACCACCACGTTCATGCGCGGCGAAGCGGTCCATTCCTTTGAGAAAGGCCGGAACGCGCTGGTGACCAGCTGCACGTGAAGACCACGGTCCAACAGCATCGGCACCAACACTTCCAACTCGCGATAGCGCACCAGCGGATCGCCCCCGACAATCGAAAGATGCAGTGGTTTCAGCCGCTCGATTACCTCGAGAACTCCGTCGATTAGTTCCTTTCCTTTTCTGTCGTTGAGCTCACGTAATGTTTTGCCGCCGCCCAAATGTTCAGGCTCGTATGCGTAGCATCCAGGACAGCGTAACGGGCATTCGCGCGTAATCTCGATGGAGAGCGATGGCTTTTCACCCTTTAAAATCTTGCCCCATGCACTTATTATTTCCGAGGTTTTCACTAAATTTCCTTTTCTCAAATGACGGACAATATCTGTCCGGGTGTTCTTGGTCCAAATTCCTAGAGGTCAACCTGAACCGTGGATAAAAACGCCCCCGATCAGCTCAAACGGTAATCCTCATCATCCACATGCCATCCGCCAATGCGCTTAGGGCTCCTATTTTTAGATTTCACTACAAGAGGATTTGGAGACTGGTAGAAAAACGCGGCAGCTAAGAAACTATGACGCAGCCAAACCGGGACTAATAGATATGTAGGATTGCTTTGCAGCACGTTAGGCCATCGTATCAGTCTCCGGCCGATAAAAGTCATTGTTTCGTAACCGGCCCAAAACCAGTGCGCTTAAAACCGACGGAATCGCTACAAACCATCCTACCTTTGTATACATCCGATGATCGCCCATGTAGCCAATCAACGGCGAAATGATCATCTGCATCAACCCAAACGCTAAAGAAAGCGCCGCAATGGCCAAGCCGGACCGCGCCGCTCCAAATAGATCGACCGGCAGTGCATAGATGTTCACGCTGCCCGCCAAAATGAAGAAAAAACTCACCGATATGCAAGCGATGGTCCATTTGGCATCAGGCGCGAGTGGAAGAAGTAAGGTCAGCAACATTCCCAGTGCGCTCACCCACACCGCCCTCCGACGCGCCGCTACCGGCGTGTTTGTTCGTTTCATCCATCGCCAGGAAAGCCAGCCGCCGAAAAAGCCGCCTAAATTCGAAATCAGCGGTGGAATCCAGACGTAATAGGTCGTCTGCCGCAGTGTCAGCCCATTTACATGAATTAGGTACAACGTGGTCCAATTCGACCATAACGAATAGCCGATCATCCACAACACATTCGCGATCACCACATAGAGCAGGCGCTTGTCGCACAGCACCGATAGCGCCGAATAGCTTTTTGCCTGCTTGATTACTGCCTTTTCCGTTTCGAACCGCGGCGGAATGGAACGGCTTGTCCATCTCCAGACAGGTATCCACAAAAAGCCCAGAAAGCCCGCAATCACAAACGGCGCGCGCCACGAGTATCCTCTGGCCAATCCGATGAATAGCGGTGCCAAAATGAGTCCCAGGCTCAGGCCCACTTGATTGACCGCCGCCCCCAGTGCGCGCTCTCCTGGCTTCAGGTACATGCCGTTGAGCTTACCCGCTGCCGGCACTCCCGCCGATTCGCCGATACCCAGCGACGCTCTGCAAATCGCTAGTCCATACAACCCTGAAGCAAAGCCGGTGCTAATCGCCGACGCCGACCACCAGGCAACCGCCGCCATAATACCTCCATTGACGCCTATTCGGTCCAGAAACAATCCTGCGATGGGCGAAGCAAGAGCATAGGTTATCGACAGCACCGAGATCAGCAATCCGTACTCTGTCTGATTGAAATGCAAATCGGCCATAATCAGTGGAGCAAGGACGGCCAGCAGTTGCCGGTCGAGATAATTAAGTGTCGATGAAATGACAAAAATTCCGACCGCCAGCCAACGAAGCGAAAGTGCAGTGCGCATGTTCAGGTAAACATCTATCATCGGAGACGGCGCATGTCTGATTTCATAAAACAGAGCGACCTCGCTCGACGCCACTTTCTAGGCGCGGCCTCGCTGCTCTTGCCCTCCGTTGCGGAAGGCTACGACGGAACGGAAAACGAAGGCGGTTACCAGGAAACCGGTAGCATTGTCGACGTCGGTAACATTCGCGTCGGACACTTCACCGATAAACGCCGCCCCACCGGCTGTACGGTAGTCCTCTTTGATGAAGGTGCCGTCGCGGGTATAGATGTTCGCGGCTCGGCTCCCGGCACTCGTGAAACCGATCTGCTGAACCCCATCGACACCGTGCAAAGAGTCAATGCGATTATTCTTTCCGGCGGCAGTGCATTCGGTCTCGATACGGCTGCCGGCGTGATGCGCTACTTGGAGGAACATGGCATGGGCTTCCATCTCGGTTCGATCGTGGTCCCCATCGTACCTGCCGCTATTCTGTTCGATCTTGGCCTGGGCGATCCGAAAATTCGTCCTGATGCAGCGTCCGGGTATGCTGCCTGCCAAGCCGCTACAACGTCGTCAGTGCAAGAGGGCAATGTCGGCGCGGGAGCAGGAGCCACCGTCGGCAAGCTCTTCGGCTCCCGCTATGCAATGAAGTCCGGCCTTGGCACCGCTTCGGTGACGATCGGCGATACCGGATTGAAACTCGGCGCAATTGTCGCTGTAAACGCCGTGGGCGATGTCTGCGGACTGAATTCGGATCGCATCCTCGCCGGTGCTCGTACAGATGACGGCAAAAGATTCCGCAATTCCATGAAACAGATCATGCAAGGCTACGCCGTGAAAGCGCAGGAAGGCGCCAATACCACCATCGGCGTTGTCGCCACCAATGCCGCTCTCACCAAAGCCGAAGCGACGAAGGTCGCGCAAATGGCTCACGATGGACTGGCGCGTACCATTCGCCCGGTACATACCTCCTTCGACGGAGACACCATCTTCGCCGCCGCCACCGGAAAAAGCGGCATCAAAGCCGACGCCGGCCTCCTGGGCGCCATCGCCGCTGAAGTAACGGGGCAAGCGATCCGCCGCGCCGTGCTCGCCGCCACCGGCATTCCCGGCTATCCCGCCCATGCCGATTTGTCCAGCTAACTTCTACTGCCAGCGCAAGCTCCGCGTCGTCAGTTCACCCGCTACTACCTCGATTGTTTCCCGGTGCTGCATCTGTCCGTTGGTCAGCACCAGCTTATGCGGACCCGCCGGTAGCTGTAGCGTTCGCGGCGTCGTGCCGTACGGTTTGTTGTCGATAACGATAGGAGAACCGGCCGGCTGAGACGTGACGACCAGTGTCCCAGTGCTCTTGCTCAGCGGCGTAATCAACCCGCTGTCCTCGGGAACATTGAAAACGCGACGAGCAATGTTGTAGCCGCCTAGCTGCACCGTCGCTGTATGCCGTCCATTGGGAAGCGACATTGTGCAGGGCGCTCGGCACGAGGTGCTTCTGTTTCCATCCACGATGATGGTGGCTCCCGGCGGTTCGCTTAAAAGATCGACGGCCGCTATCGATCCCGACACAGGCGAACTGTCTTGACGGCGCGGTACCGGAACAGGCTTCAATACTGGCGGGGGCGGCCCAGCAATGGGGTTGGATACCGGCGGAACCTCGGCCTTTGGAGTGGATTGTGCCTCCTTCTTCCCGCCTTGTTTCTCCGGCTCGCGGTCTGCAAGCGCGGCGTTGTCGGCCTTCTCCGGCGACGTCCGCTTTGCCGTCTGCGCAGTTTGTGAAGATGTCGCCGCAGAACGCGGCAAACGAGGCTGCCAATGCCACTGCTCAAACAGAAACGTGAGCGCAATCACCACCCCCGACAACACCAGCATCGCTGCCAGAAGCTTTAACGGTGAGTGCCGCGGCGTTTCCCGCGGTTCATCGTCGGCAAGGTTCCTGTGTTTCGGGAGGCTCGGAAGGTGCTTGAGAGCCTCGGTTTTCGGCGCGATATCTCTTGGCGAAATCGGCGCCGCAGCCGCAACCCGCCTGGGTGCTACTGCCGCTGCCCACTCCGGAATCTCCCGCAGTGCCTTTCCCAGCGCTTCTGAAAAATCGGTGCAGGAAGGATAGCGCTGCGCGGGATTCTTTGCCAACGCCCGCTGAAGAACCTGCCCCACCTCCGGCGTCAGTGACGTATTGATCTGTTCAATCGACCTCGCCGGTTGTTCGCAAATTTGATAAAAAATCGCTGAAAGGTTATCCGCGATGAATGGCTTGGTGCCCGATAACACCTCATAGATCACCACCGCCAGGGAGAATTGGTCCGATCGTCCGTCGATCGCTGCCCCTTGAATCTCTTCCGGCGACAAGTAGCTCGGCGTCCCTACCATCCCGCCGCTGCTGTTCATTTCATGGGGAACAAGCCGCGAAACTCCGAAATCAGTAATCTTCGCGGTCACCCCTCCCGCTCCTGCTTTCTCGGTCACTAGGATGTTGGACGGCTTGATATCACGATGCACCACTCCTCTTGCATCGGCATAGTCCAAAGCCTCTGCCACTTGCTCGAAGCAGTGTAATAACACCGGCTTCTCGGGTAGTGCCATCCGCCGCAGCATGGTCTCCAGCGAAACTCCCGAAACGTACTCAAACGCGATATAGACTTGCTGCTCCTCGCCGAAAACATCGTAGATCGCGGCGATGTTAGGGTGAGACAGCGCCATGATTGTGCGCACCGCTTCTATCGCGGATTCGTCCGGCCTCCCCACTTCGGCCCAAATCGCTTTCAATGCTACCGGCCGCTTCCCCTTCGCATCTTCGGCTTTGTAGACGATCCCAGCCGCGCCACGGCCTATTTCCCCCATCGTCCGATAGCGCCCCACCTGGTTCACGCCATCAGTATAGAGTGCAATTCGGAGCGCATGGATTCCCGCCGCTCTTGTTACGATGAACCTAAGCGTAAAAGTTGGCTGTTAAGCCATCGTGCGCGCGGTCACCGAAACTTTCCCAACATGATTCCTGAGGTTATTCCCGAAGGCCTCACCTTCGACGATGTTCTGCTACAGCCGGCCCATACCGAGTTCACGCCCGCGGAGGCGGACACCACGACCCAACTCACCCGCAATATCAAGCTGAATATTCCCATCGTCAGTGCCGCTATGGATACCGTTACGGAATCCCACATGGCCATCGCGCTCTCGCAACAAGGCGGCGTCGGCATTATCCACCGCAACATGTCCATCGAGCGCCAAGCCGAGGAAGTCGACCGCGTTAAGCGCAGCGAAAGCGGCATGATCGTGGATCCGGTCACCATCGAGCCCGAACGAAAAATCGCCGAAGCGCTCGAGCTCATGAAGCGCTACCGCATCTCGGGCGTTCCCGTCACTAAAAACGGAAAGCTCGTCGGCATTCTCACCAATCGCGATCTTCGTTTTGAGACCCGCTACGAACTTCCCATCTCCGAAGTGATGACCAAAGAAAATCTCATCACCGTCCCGGTCGGTACCACGCTGGAGGACGCGCAACAAATACTTCACCGTCACCGCGTGGAAAAGTTGCTGGTGGTAGACGAACACTTTACCCTGAAAGGGCTTATTACCGTCAAGGATATTCAGAAAAAAATCAAGTACCCCAACGCTGCCAAAGATGCGCAAGGGCGCTTGCGGGTAGGCGCCGCCCTCGGCTCCAGCGGCGATTTTCTAGAGCGTGCCGAAGCGCTTGTACGGAATAACGTCGACTTCTTAACCGTCGACTCCGCCCACGGTCACAGCCAACGTGTGATGGACGCTGTAAAAGCGCTGAAGAACGCCTTCCCTACTGTCGATATTTTAGCCGGCAACGTCGGCTCTTTCGAAGGCGCGCGCGATCTTATCGCCTTGGGCGCCGACGGTATCAAGGTCGGCATCGGACCCGGCTCCATCTGCACCACCCGCGTGGTCAGCGGCGTCGGAGTTCCGCAAATTACCGCTATTGCGGAATGCTCCCGCGCCACCCGTGAAGCAGGCGTCCCCCTTATCTCCGATGGTGGCGTGAAGTACTCGGGCGACATCACCAAAGCCATCGCCGCCGGAGCGGACGCGGTGATGATCGGAAGCCTCTTTGCCGGCACCGATGAGAGCCCCGGCGAAACCATCCTTTATCAAGGCCGCACGTTCAAAAGCTATCGCGGCATGGGTTCGCTCGGAGCGATGTCTCAGGCCGAAGGCAGTTCCGACCGCTATGCGCAAGAAAGAAATGGCAAGCTTGTCCCAGAAGGCATCGAAGGCCGCGTTCCTTATAAGGGTCCTCTCGCCGAAATGTCGTACCAGCTAGTTGGTGGCCTCCGTTCCGGCATGGGTTACGCCGGTTGCCGCACCATTTCGGAGCTTCAAACAAAGTCCAAGTTCCTGCGCGTCTCCTTCGCCGGTCTCCGCGAAGGCCACGTTCACGACGTTATCATCACCAAAGAAGCCCCCAACTATCGCGTCGAATAAAATCGGTTGTCGGCATGACATAGAATATCTATGTCCACATGGCAAGAACAACCAGATCCGAAATTCCTCCCGGCACTTTAGAAATGCTCATCCTGCGCACGCTGACCAGGCAGCGGGAAATGCACGGATTCGAAATTGCCGAATCGATTCTTCAAACTTCCGACGAAGTTCTGCAAGTGGAAGAAGGCTCTCTCTATCCCGCGCTGCAGCGCCTTCTAGTGGGAGGTTTTGTAAAAGGCGAATGGGGCAAAACCACCGAAAACCGCCGTGCCCGCTACTACCGTCTCACCGCTGCCGGACGCAAGCAACTGGATCGCGAACTGGAGCGCTACGGCCGCGTCTCGCTGGCCATATCCAAAATTCTCGCGCCGGAGGGAGCCTAGTATGCGACAGCTTTGGCAGCGTCTTCAGTTCCTCTTTCATCGCCGTCGCTTGGAAGCCGATCTCGACGAAGAGATGCGACTCCACCGCGAACTCCGTGCGCAAAAATTAGGAGATCCGCAAGCCGCCCAACGCCGCTTCGGCAACACCACCCGGCTCAAAGAAGACAGTCGCGAGGCTTGGACTTGGCCCCTGCTTGAATCGGTCGCGCAAGACATCCGCTACGCCGCGCGCGTCCTCAAAAATAGCCCCGTCTTCACCATCTCCGCTGTTGCCACTCTCGCTCTCGGCATCGGCGCGAACACCGCGCTCTTCACTCTCATCAATGCGCTGCTCCTCACCCCGCTGCCTATCCACGAGCCCAATCGCCTCATGCAGCTTTCCACCGATCGCGAAACCGCTCCTACCGCCTTCTGTTATCGCGCTCTGGAAGGCCTCGCGCCTCGCACAAAAACTCTCGAAGGCCTCTTCACCTGGTACGCGACCGATCTCTCGGGCGGCCAGAGTGTCGATAAACAAACGCTCCATGGAGCCGTCGCCAGCGGAAACGCCTTCAGGACCCTCGGCATCCATCCCGAAATCGGCCGTTTCTTCACCCCTCAGGACGATTCGCCTCAGTCGCCGCTTGTCGCCGTCCTCAGCGACCATCTCTGGCAAAGCCGATTCAACCGCAACCCCGATGCCCTTGGCAAAACCATTGTTCTTGATCGTCACCCCTTCATAATCCTCGGCGTCCTGCCGAAAAACTTCTACGGCATGTCCATGGGAGAAAATCCGAACTTTGTGATCCCCATTCACGCCGCCGCGCTTCTCGATCCTCAGCACGACGTTCTGCATGAGACCAATAACTGGTGGCTGCCCATCTTCGGCCGTTTGAAGCCCGGTGTGTCGATGCTGCAAGCCAATGCCGAACTGCGCGTGCTTTCTCGCTCCGTCTTTCAAACGATTGCGCCTGATGGGTTGAGCCCCAGTGAGGCACGTCAATTTTTCAGCCAAACGCTCCTCGTCATCTCCGGCGCGAAAGGCCCTCAATTCGTTGCCGACCAGTACCGCCAACCCCTCCTCATTCTCATCGCTATCTCCGGCCTGGTCCTCCTCGTCGCCTGCATCAATATCGCAAGCCTTCTGCTCGCCCGCGCCGCCGCCCGTTCCCGCGAGATCTCCGTCCGGCTCGCCGTAGGAGCCGCCCGTTGGCGCATCATTCGCCAGCTCCTCACCGAAAGCTTTCTACTCTCTACCCTCGGCGCAACCGTCGGAGCACTGCTGGCTTGGGCTGCGCTCCCGCTCATTGCCAGGTTCCTGCCCTTTACAGTCCACCTCGCTCCCGATTGGCGCATCGCAAGCTTCCTCGCTCTACTGGTCATTCTCACCGCGCTCCTCTTCGGAGCCGCTCCTGCCTTCGCCGGAACCGATTTCGGAGCAAACGAAGTCCTGAAGCAGGGAAGGGCCGTATCGCCCCGCCACAATCGCCTCAACAAAATCCTCGTCTCCGGACAAATCGCCCTTTCGCTCGTTCTGCTCATGGGCGCATTCCTCTTCATCCAGACCTTCGAAAACCTCAAATGGCAGAATTTCGGCTTCGATCCCAACAATCTTGTGTTTATCAATCTCAATTCAGGACGCTCCGGCCTGGACGGTCCTCCCTTAGCCCAGTTTTATCGGCAGCTAATTAACCAGACCGCCCGAGTTCCGTCCGTTCGTTCCATTAGCCTTTCCGGCAACGCGCCTATGGCCGGTACTGCTTCTTGGACGGAGCTGTCACCCGACCTCTGGCCCAACCTCAACCGCACCGAGCGTACTCTTTACACTCGCGTCGTTTCTCCTAGCTACTTCTCGACATTGCGCATACCGATTCTGCAAGGACGCGATTTCAATAAGTCTGATGAAGCCAGCTCGGAACCGCCGCCCGCAATCATCACTAAGAGCGCGGCCCGCAACTACTTCCCAAAACAATCCGCAGTCGGCCAGATTCTTCGGGTGGATACGAAAAAGAAAAACACGTACCGAATCATCGGCGTAATCGGGGATTCTATGTTCGCCACCCCGCGCGATCAGCAAGCGCGCGCCATCTACACCGACCCCATGCATGCCGTGGGAACGAAAGGTAATCCTTTCACGCACGGAGGCGCAGACTGGTGCCTCGCCGTGCGGGTAAAAGGCGACCCTTCTCCGCTGTTTTCTGCCGTCAAATCCTTCGTCAAACAATCCGGCAAAGATATTGTTGTCACCGACGATCTGTCCATCAATACCCTCATTGACCAGGGCCTACGCACCCAGCGCCTTATGGCGATTCTTGCTTCCTGTTTCGCCGCAGTCACTGCGGTCCTCGTCGCACTCGGACTCTACGGATTACTCGCCTACACCGTCACCCGCCGTACCAGCGAAATCGGTATCCGCCTCGCCCTCGGCGCTGCCAGAACAAACGTCCTCTGGTTGTTTCTCAAAGACGCTTTAATCCTGACAACCATAGGCATACTAGTCGGCGTCCCCGCCGTCCTAGCCTCTGGCAAGCTCATCTCGTCCATGCTGTTCAAGACGGCCCCTAGCGACCCCGCCCTTCTCACCATCACTGTTTGCGTCATGTTCGTCATCTCCGCATCGGCAGCCTTCGTACCCGCCTGGCGCGCCACGAAGATCGATCCGGCCACCGCGCTTCGCTGGGAATAAACGTCACCTCCGCCGCAATTCCACAATTGTTACCGCATGCTCCCTGTCGAGCGCAACGTTCCAGCCCATATCGAAATCTGCTGCCCTCACCCGCCCCAACTCCCGCCCCTCCAGCACCGATCGCGCTTCATAACCCGCATCTGGCGGCGCTATGATCTCCACCTCAACCCTCGATATCCCACTCGCATTCCGGAACAAAACAACAATCCCATCTCCATCCCGACTCAACCGCGCAAACCCATCCCACCGATCCAACCGAGGCTGCCGCCACGAACCCAACGGGAAGAACGAATCCAGCAGAGAACTCCTACTCCGCAACTCCTTGTACCAACGCGTCATATCGCCGTACCAATCCTGCTGCGCCGGTTTCAGCTTCCGCAGGTCTCCCAACAAAACCGGTCCCGAACCGATCGCTACCCCGAGCCGCTCCTCTACAGGCCCACTCGCCGCCTGCATATTCCCAATCAGCATGCACTCGCTGGGAATCGATAACGCCCGCTGATAAAGCAACGTCCTCGCTTGCAGAGGACCCGCATCTACCGCCTCCGCGTCTCTCACATTGCTTAACCAACTCACATCGGCGCTCCCTAGCAGCGCCGCATCCACCAAATGCTTTTCACCCCATAGCTCATACGTGTAATCCACCACCAACTCTGAATGCTGTTCGTGCAATTGTTCGCCGATATATTGCAGCGCCTCATAGATCAGCCCCAGAGACTCCGCCCAACTCCGATGCAAATGCCCCCGCGCATGACACCCGGGAGCTTCTCCTTGCATATTGAAAAGCGCCGTCAGGTCCACCTTCAAATAACGCAACCCATACATCGCAACCAAATCGCTCAAACGTCGCAAAGCAACGTCACGATAACCAGTCCCGAGACACATCACCGCCTGCATCCCCGACCCGGTCTCAGCGAGCTTTGGCTGATCGTTCCCATCGCGGCAAACCCACTCCGGATGCTCCTGATAATCCTTGCTATCCGTGCTGATCGTTGCAAGAGGCGTCCACAATCCAAGCTCCAACTTGTTGCGCTCTAATATCTTTTTCAGAGAACCCACGCCGTTGGGAAACTTGCTGCGATCATCTTCAGTAGAGCCATAGGCGGCCTGCCATCCATCGTCGATCGTCAATACATCGATTCCCATCCGGGCCGCCACAGGAACCAGCTGTTTCACCGTCTCCTGGTCGATCTTTGTGCGAAAAGGCTCCCAGGTGTTGAACAGCCACAAAGGTTTGAATCGTTCACCCCGCCGCATCACAACGGCGGACATATAGCTGGGGACAACCCAATGCGAATCCGCAACACCGGTCCCATCTTGAAAGAAAACAAGCGAGCTCTTGGCCGACTGGAAAGTCTCACCCGGCGGCAGCGTCCGCTCAAAAGGAAAAAGGTCGGTACCGTACCTTACCGACACACCTTCGCGCCAACCTTCCCCCACGTCTGTCCTCTTCAGGTATCCGGGAGCTTCGTTAATAATCGCGAACCCTTCCCTGGTCCGCGCATTGCGCACGAAAATAGCCGCGTCCGAAACGTGGCCCGATATAAATGCCTCGCGCGGAACAGCCCCATAGCCTGCATCTACCTGCAATTCACACGGCGATCCCGGAGCACCCTGCATCGCCTCAAAGCAAAGCCGAGTCAACGTGATCGCAACAGTGCCCGTATTCTTAATCGCAACGAATTTACGCAGAGCAGGGTGCCGATCGTAAACAGCGTAAGTCACCACTACGTCCACACGTTTGTCTTGGTGATGCAATCTGATCTGAAGAGCTTGCCCGCCCGGAATCGGAAGCATTTCGGAACCCTCGAGCACAAACGAACTGCGCCCATCGATCTGTTGCCCGTCTACGGAAAAAGAAAACTCCCGGCCATAACGCTGTCGATCTCTGCTGTACGTACAAAAATCGGTTCCGGTCAGCTTGTGGACGAACGCCTCCGTCCGCAAACCATCCTGTTCCGAAAAGCTAATCGTCCGCTCGACAAACTCATTCCCCACCGTCCATCGTTGTTCTTTCAAGAAAGAGCACCCTCTGGTCTGATGCCAAACAGCGCTTCGGAATGTATCCAGTGTCGGAAGTGAGAATACGCGGAAATCATTGTCAAATAAAAAAGGTGCGCCCGGGAACTAGTCCCGAACGCACCTCGTATGTACGAATCAATTAAGTCTTGCGACCGTTCGCGTCCTTACCCTAGCTCGCCAAGGCCAACGAACGCACCTGCAGATCGGGGATCGTCAGTGAAAGAACATCCTCCACTCGCTCCACGAAGTGGAACTGCATCTCTTGCCGAACATGATCCGGAAGCTCCCGCAGATCCTTCTTATTGCCCTGTGGCAGAATCACGCGCTTAATACCCGCGCGTCGTGCCGCCAGCACCTTCTCCTTGATGCCGCCGATCGGCAGCACCAACCCGGTCAGCGTTACCTCGCCGGTCATCGCTGTATCGCTCCGCGCCGGAAGTCCCGTGTAGAGCGACGTCATCGCTGTCGTCATCGTCACGCCCGCCGAAGGTCCGTCTTTGGGAATCGCTCCGGCCGGCACGTGAATATGCACGCCGTTTTCCTTGATGGCTTCCGGCTTAATCCCGAAATCCGCCGCATGCGACCAGATATAACTCTGCGCAATCTGCGCCGATTCCTTCATCACCTCGCCAAGCTGTCCGGTCAACGTAAGACCCTTGCCGTCCGGCAGCATCGTGCTCTCGATATAGAGCACATCGCCTCCCGCCTCGGTCCAGGCCAATCCTGTCACCACGCCGGCAGGAACCGACTTCCGCATCTGCTCCGGTTGGAAAATTTCCGGCCCTAGCAGCTCGCTCAAAACCTCCGGCGTTACAGTTACCTTGCTGGTCTGCCCTTCGGCAAAACGTAGCGTCACCTTTCGCGCCACGCGTCCGATCGCTTGCTCCAGCCGCCGCAGGCCGGCTTCCCGCGTGTAGCCCGAAATAATCGCCGTCAATCCTTCATCGCTGAATTCAATCTGCTCATCGGTTAACCCGGTCGCCTTCAATTGACGCGGAATCAGATAGGTTCGTGCAATCTGCTCTTTTTCCTCCGTGCTGTATCCGGAAAGCCGCAAAATCTCCATTCTGTCCAGCAAAGGCTGCGGAATGCTGTCGAGCGAATTTGCCGTTGTAATAAACAATACCTTCGACAGATCGAACGCCAGATCCAGATAGTTATCACGAAACGTCTTGTTCTGCTCCGGGTCCAGCACTTCCAACAATGCCGCCGCCGGATCGCCCCGGAAATCACGGCCTAGTTTATCTACCTCATCCAGCAACAACACTGGATTCCGTGCACCAGACCGCCGCATGGCTTGTAGCAGCCGTCCGGCCATTGCTCCAATATAGGTCCGGCGATGTCCGCGCAACTCGGCCTCGTCATGCATGCCGCCCAAGCTGAATCGTTCGAACTTACGTCCTAGTGATCGCGCAATCGATTGTCCTAAAGATGTCTTACCCGTGCCCGGAGGCCCCACAAAGCAAAGAATAGGAGCCTTCGCATCCGGATTGCGCTTTAACACGCTCAACTGCTCCAGAATGCGCTCCTTCACTTCTTTCAAACCGAAGTGATCTTCGTCCAAAATCTTGCGGGCGTTCGCTAAATCGAGATTGTCCTCCGTCAGCGTATTCCACGGAAGATCCAGCACGAAGTCTAGATAAGTCCGCGTCACATGATAATCCGGAGCAGCCGTCGGCAGCTTCTGCAAACGCGCCATCTCGCGCTCGAATTCTTTCTTTACTTCATCCGGCAGAACAGCCTTATCAAACCGTTCCTGCAGCAACTCTAATTCGGCTTTGTCGGGATCTTTCTCACCCAACTCACTCTGAATCGCCCGCAACTGCTGCCGCAGCATGTACTCACGCTGCTCCTTCGACATTTCTTCGTGTGCCGTCGAAGCAATCTTCTGTCGAAGCTCCAGCACCTGCAGCTCATGCGCTAAATAGGAATGCGTTAACCGCAGCGCATCCACCCGTGTCTCTGCTTCCAGCAGCTTCTGCTCGCGGTTTAAATCTAAACCGAAAATGCTTGCCAGTAAGTAGGACAACTGCAGCGGATCGCTATGTCCCGCCAGCATGCGAGTGATGTCACCGGCCGATTGCGGCTGCGCCAGAGCAATTGCTTTCGTGGCCAACTCCAACATCGCACCCGAAAGCGCTTCCACCTCCGATCCGGCGTCCTCCGGTTGTGTCAGAGTGCGAAACTTTGCCGTCAAATAAGGCTCCGTTTGCTCCAACTTCACCACGACAACTCGCTCTACTCCTAGCACCAGGATCTCCATCATGCCGCTGCCTTGCCGCGAGCTCTTACGAATGACCGCTTTTGTGCCGATCGTATAAAGATCGTCCTGCTCCGGAGCCTCCACTTGCGCATCCCGCTGCGCAATGAGTATGATCTCTTTCTCCTCTGTCTTAAGCGCTGCTTCGACAGATTGCAATGAATTTTCCCGGCCTACCGATAAAGGCAACAACAAGCCTGGGAAAAGCACTGTATTCTTCAGCGGCAGTGCCGGTAATATCTGAAAACCGTTATTTTCCATGATTTCCACTTAGTTACTTGATGCACCGTCTTTCTCTAGGTTGCCAAATTTAGTCGCCGACACTCAACTAGGTTTATTCTGGTATTGTCATGCCCCCGGGAAGAGGCCCATATTCGAGTGCGGTACCTGTCTCCAAGGACAACTGGCGTTCCGCGCAGGAAACTCTTCACCCGCTCTCCGGTCGCCACAAAGCGAAAGTCGATCCGCGAAGGACTAGTCAAGCGGTAGAAGAGTGTGAGGCCGAGCCTAGTTGGTCACTACCTGGAAACTTCTTTTCACAAAGTAAGCAAAAAACGTTAAATTCAATGTTGCAACAGCCGGTCTGAAGCCAAAGGCAGAATGTCTCCTAGCGGCTTTCGCAGCAGACCCCTTCGAGAACCCGCCTCGATTCGAGAAGCTGATCGGCGATTTGGAAGGCGCTTACTCCCGACGCACCGATATCCAAGATCGCTTGGTTTACCAGGTCCGCGAACAAAAACAAATCGTCCGAGTCATCTGTATGTGACGCATTATGAATAGCTAAGATCGGCATGCAAGGTTTTCCAGAAGCTCTTCTGGGAAACTTCTTCGGCCCAAAAACCCTTGTCGCAACAAGCTCCTAAACCAGAATTGCAAAATTGCCAATTCTAAAAAGAACAATCATCGGCAGTGTGTCGGAACGATTCAGCGTAGTCGTTTAGCAGAACTACCCCCACGCCTGCCAAATGGATTAGTACCCTTAGAACTAAAATTATCGATAATTCCCGAAAATTCCGCTTGAATTCAGGAGAATTCCGGGATCAATTGGAATTCGTCCAGCCGAGAATGGCTGGAAGTTCTACCGGTACCTTCCGTTTTACGCGAGTAGCGCGCCGCGCAGGCGCGCCATGCGGTTCTGTCCTTTTTCGATCGATAGCACTGGTTTTCCCGCCCGAGGAGGGGCGGTCTCGATGCGGCATTTCTTGTTGCGTGTCACAGCCGGCGTGTGCCTGTTGGCCGGCCCCGGTTGGTCCGGTCCTCATGGAGCCTCCGGCCCCATTTATCCGACGTTGCTCTGCGTGGTGCCGATGATCGGAGCCGGCACGCTGGCCGATCCGAAGCGCCCGCTGTTTACCCCGGTCGCCGGGCAAGCTCCGGCAGACGGGGCGCTCGCGCCGCCGAAAAAGAGCAAAGGCTTTGCCGAAGTGCCGCGGATTGTCAGTTATCGAAGCGTCCTCACCGACGACGGGCAGCACGCGATTGTCGCCTTCACCGCCCGCGACCGCGCCGCGTTCGAGCCCATTCTGGCCAAACACAACTTGCTCGCCGTCTTCGACCTGCAGACGACCCGCCCGGACACACTGCTGGCGTCCCTGCGCCGATTCAAAAAGGATTTGGAGATCTCGATGTTACTCGGCGGTGCGCGATGAGACGCGTTCTGCTGCTTGCCTGTCTGATCGCTTGCGCCGCGCTGCCGGGCAAGCTCCGGGCCGATTACCCCTACTATTCCGGCGACGAGCTCTCGAGCTATAACAACTCCGCCCCGAACTGGACCATCAACGGCACGGGATCGAACGCGGGCGGCACCGGCCTCACCGTCACGGCGGCGTCCGGCGCTTCCTATATCGCGAAATCGGCTCCCGAAAGCTCGCGGCAGTACGAGGTGAAAGCCACCGTGAAGCTCGCCGGCGCGGGCGGCAACTACGTGCTCTACCTGGAAGCTACGCCCAACGCGCTGCTCGGCTCCACCTCGGTGGGTAGTTTTTATGCGGTGGCCGTGCAAAATCCTACCTTCGTCGACAGCGGCTGCACCGCCACCGCCACGCTCTACAAGGTGGTGAACGGGTCCGTGTCGCAGATCGGCGCAAACACGGTCCCCTGCGCGGACGGTGCGGTGTACCATGCCGCCCTCGGCAGCGATAATGCCCTGCACTTCTACACCAACCAGGTCGAGTATCTGCACTGGATCGATCCCCAGCCGCTCACCGGCAATCCCGGCGTCGGCGGCTACGGCATGCCCAGCGGCAACGGCATCAACCTGGTCCAGCTTGGGCCTTGCGACCGTGTCGCCCCTGCGCCCATCGACCCGGCTTCGGTGCAAACCTATGCCACCTCCACGGAGGTGAACCTGCGCACGGCCGGCTCGTCCGACGGTGCCGACGGCATTGGGATCGAAGGCTACCGCTGGTTCCGCGACGGCGCGGAAGTCGCCGGCACGCCCACCCCCGAGTGGAGCGATGTCGGCGTCCACGCCGGCGAATCCCATGCCTACAGCGTGCAAGCAGAAGATCACCATGGCAATCTTTCGCCTCCCCTCACTTTCTCCGTGCCCGTTCCCGCCAATGCCCTCGTCGATGCCCGGCAAGTGGGCGTCCGGCCCACCGGTTCTTATTGGGGCGGCATGGGCGAGCAGATCGACACCCGCTCGGGCAACCTGCACTTCGCCTATCCGTTGGTCCAGGCGATTAGCCGGGGCTGGTCGGTTCCCTTGCGCCTCGCCTACAACTCGCAAAACTGGCGTTTGGACGGAAACGGCACGCCTTGGCAGTTGGGCGAAGACACCGGTTTTGGCTTCGGCTGGAAGCTGCAGATCGGTTCGCTCACGCCCTACTACAGCTCCTACGACACGCTGGCTTTCTATCAATTCAGCGACGCAAGCGGCGCTACCTACCGGCTCGATCGAAACAACAACGGCGTATGGACCTCGCGCGACAGCGTGTATGTCACCTACGACGCCAACCGGCAGCGCCTCTACTTCAACAACGGCATGCATTGGATCTTGGGTTGCATTGCGGCGGGCACCGAAGGCGACGCCGGGACCATGTACCCGACGCTGCTCGAAGATACCAACGGCAATCAGATCGCCGTGCAGTATCAAGCCGGAAAAGGCGTCACCTGGGCCAACTCCAGCGCGCGCATCCTGCAGATCGGCGACGTGCGGCCGGGCAACGATCCCACCGGCAGCCCCACCTTCTCCTTCCGCTACAGCAGCGAGGCCACGCCGCACCTGCTGAACCTCGACAATCACATCGCCAGCCAGGATTCGTTCTCGTTTTCCTACAGCGGCGCCACGGCGCTCGCTGCCCCATTCGGCTCGTCTACCACGCCGTTTAGTACGGTGGCCTTCCTGCAATCGGCAACCAACAACTTCACCAGCCTGACCGAGACCTTCGCCTACGGCGCGGGCAACACCGGCGAACTGACGCAGGTGACGTTTCCCTACGGCGGCTATCTCCGTTGGGAGTACGGCAGTGTGGCCTATTCGCAATCCACCGTGCGCGAGGTCGCCAACCGCTACGTTCTGTGGGATCCCACTATCGGCGAACGGGCCTACCGCTTCTCCGCCGCGCCGTCCGCGTCGGGCAACATTCCAGACTCCCGCACGCTGACCGATGCGCAGGCGGGCGCGTCGAAAACCTGGCAGTTCGGGCAGAACCCCGATCCCACGTTCGGCTTGGTGTCGAGCTACACCGAAGGCAGCGCGGCGAACGGGCCGGCACTGCGCCAAACCAAGTACGCCTGGGCGCAAGACCCGGCCGGCAACTTCTACATCGGTCGCCTGCAAACCGTGAGCGATCCCGGCCAGTCGTATGCCGCGACAAAGCAGGTCGAGCAAACGGTCGACGCTTACGGCAACGTCACCGAAACCAAGCTCTACGATTACGGCGACCTGGCCACGCCCGCCAAAACCTATCGCACCCGCTATCTGACGAATGCGAACGGAAACGACTATCCAGCGATGTACATCCGCAACCGTGTCGCCAACGTGACACTGACGGACCGCAACGGCACCACTACCACCTTGAACCAGAACACCTACGACCAATACCCCACCGGCATCGCACCGACCGCCGGCGTCCAAATGCAGGACGCCTCCAACTACGGACCGTCCTTTACGGCGCGCGGCAATCTCTACGACGCAGCCACGCCCTGGACCAGCTCGCACGCCAACTACGACCAGACCGGCACCGCCATCTGGACCGGCAACGACGTCAACCCGAACCATTACACCAGCCTGGTCACCGCGCCCGAAACCAACTACGCCGTGCCCAGCATGGTCACCACCGGCAACGCCTGGAACACCGGCCTGTCCTGGAGCCGGTCGCTCCACATGACCGGCCGGACCGGGCCAAACCAGGACGCCATGACGATGCAATACGACCAGTTCGACCGTCCGCAAACCATGATCTCTCCTTATGGTGCGCACACCGAGTACTCCTACAGCACCAGAGCGCCGCAAATGGTCGTGACCACCAATGCCCGCTTCGTGAAAACCTCCCTCGACGGCCTGGGCCGCGTGACAAAAGTCGAGCAAGGCGATCCGTCTTCGACCGCGTCCGTGACCGAGACCGTCTACGACGCCTGCGGCTGCAATCCCATCGGCAAGGTCTATCGCAAGAGCCTGCCGCATGCACCCGGCGCTGCAGCGGTCTGGACCCAATCCACCTACGATCCACTCGGCCGCACGCTCAGCGTGACGCAGCCCGACGGCCACTCTACTACCTCCTATGCTTACGCCGGCTCCACCGTCACCATCACCGACCCCGCCGGCAAATGGAAAAAGATAACGCGCGATGCCTTCGGGGAACTCGCGCGGGTGGACGAACCGAGCCCACGCCCCACTGTCGAACCCAACCACGTCACTCTCTACACCTATGACGTCTTCGGCCATCTGACGCAGGCACGGATGGATCGCACGGTCAATGGGCAGGTCCGAACGCAGACCCGCACCTGGAACTACGATTCCCAGACGCTGCGGCTGCTCAGCAAAACCAGCCCCGAAGCCGGTACGGTCACTTACACCTACAACGCCGATAACACCCTGGCCACCGTCACCGACGCCAAAGCCCAGCGCAAAGTCTACTCGTACGATTCCTACGGCCGCATCGCTCAGATCGCCCGCGGCACGGTCGTGAACGGCACCTTCACCGAAGACCCGTCGCAGCGCACGACGTACGCCTATGACGGCGCGAACGGCGACTATTCGAAGGCCACTACCAGCCGTGTCTCGCAGATCACCTATGCCGGTCCGCACGGGCTGTCGTTTACCGAACAGTACAGCTACCACAACGCCGGGGCGATCACCAAAAAACGAGTGGAGCTCAGCGGCGCGGTCTTCGGCTCCCAGCCTATCGACATGGACGCGGGCTACACCTACGACAACGAGGGCCGGGTCACCGCCATCGCCTACCCCTTTGCGCAAGTCAATAGCGACCACACCACCGCCTCGGGCCCGGTTTATCATTACACGTACGACTCGATGGGCCGGCTGAACCACATGGCGGAAGACGCCGCCAACAAGACTTGGGTCGACAGTGTCACCTACGGCTCGGCCGGCGAAATGCTCCAAATGCAAGCCTACGGCTTTACCGAGACCCACGCCTACAACGCCAACCTGCAACTGACCGAGCTCGCCTCCGGCGCGAATGTGCACTACCGGTACAACTATGCGGCCACGGCAAACAATGGGCAGATCCAATCGCAAACCGACGTGGTGAGCGGCGAGACCATTAGCTATCAATACGACTCCTTGCAGCGCCTGGTGCAGGCCAGCGGCGAAGGCGACCCCAGCGGCGCCTGGTCGCAAGCATTTACCTACGACGGCTTCGGCAACCTGACGCAGAAAACCGGAAGCAACGCCTCGGCCCTCTCGGTCGCGGTCGACCCCGCCACCAACCGGCTAGCCACCAACGCCGCCTATGACAACAACGGCAACATGACCGGCTATGCCGGCGACGTCTACAGCTACGATCTGCAGAACCGCCTGATCCAAGCCCACCCGGCCAGCGGCGGCACGGTGCTTTACGGCTACGACACGACCAACCACCGCATCTACAAAGGTGCGTATAACAGCAGCGCCTACACTGCCGAAGAGTTCTACTTCTACGGCGTCGAAGGCCACAAGTACGGCACCTGGCAGATCGACCCAACCAGCGGCGTGCTTCTCAAGGCCAGCGTGACCAAGCAATGGTTCGGCTCCCGTCTCGTCTCCCCCGAAGACCGCCTCGGCTCCAAAGGCAAATACTACCCCTACGGCGAAGAGCGCACCAACGTGAACCCGCCCAATCCGCCCAACGATCAAGAAAAGTTCGCTACCTACACCCGCGATAGCACGACCGGCTTGGACTACGCCAACCAGCGCTATTACGACAACCTCATCGGACGCTTCACCAAACCCGATCCCTTCGGCGGCAGCGCCGATCCGACGAACCCCCAAAGCTGGAACCGCTATTCGTACGTCAACGGCGATCCGGCAAATACAAACGATTCAGAGGGGTTATTCGCACCCGCGCCGACTCCCTACTATTCATTATCGGACTACGCCTACATGGGATTCCGTGGAGCTATTCGTACGCCGCAGCCGGTTGTTACTCTTGCTGAATACGACGATGTGCACGGAAACCCTGGCCCGCCTTGTTCATCCCTTATTCCGATACACCCAGGGCTTTCAGACTATGTATTAACAGAGAATGCGGCTAAAGCAAACGACGTAGCAACAGTCGCACTTACCTCTGCCACTCAAATACAAATAGCAGCTGGAGCCCCCTCCTATGCAGTCAACAGCGCTGCTGCGATGAGCTCGATTCATACTCTTAGCACATATCTGATCTCGCAGTTTCAGCTTAACGGACCCGAAGACTACAAAGATAATCCGAAATTGGCAATAAATGATGCTGCTAGAATGCAGTTGCGCGACTTCGGGAACTTCAACTTCGGCTACGTGCTTGCCAGCCTAGGACTGAACTACTATTCCACTCAAAATGCAGCGGGTTTGTATCAGACCTTCCGCATTCAGCACTTTAATGAAGGGATACCCTTTCTTATGTATCCCTTCGGGGACTCAGCAGCGGATGCAATGTTGATAAAGCGCGGGTTTGACTTCTATCGCATTCAACAGGAAGGGCATTGTCGCAACTGACATGAAAGAACGTCTAACAAAGTCACTCTGCTGTTTTTTACTGACTGTATCTGCTTTCACTTCCTGTACACATGATCCTTGTGGCAATTTGGTAACGTCCGTCGTACCAAGTCCGAGTAAAAAGCTAAACGCGATTGTATATGTTAGAAATTGCGGAGCGCTGTCGGACTACTATACTGAACTGTCTGTTCTGTCGGCAGGTGAGACGCCGACCTGGAACGCCAATGTTTTTTCCATCGAAGAACGTGACCTCACCCTAACGAATGACAAACAGCAAGTTCCTCTTTCAATCAAGTGGTTGGACGATAGAAATCTATCGATAACTTACCCCAAAACAGGACTCATTGGGGAAAAACGCACTGCTTATCACGACGTTTCGATCCATTACCACGTAGACCAGACCAGATGAGATAAATAGGGGGGCAAATAGGGACGGACGCACATTAAATCTGAGCGTCTACTCCCCACGGCATACAAGCTTTCTGGCCTGCCCGGAGCAGCTCGAACAAAGCTCCCGGCTGCTGGGTATCAAAGAGAGGCTTCCACCGAGAAACGTAGGAAGGCGGTACGGGATCCATCCATGCACTTTCCTAAATGGACAAGAGTGTCTGCCTTACAATAAGTCCGGGAGCCAACCAGGAGAGTACGTTGATACAGTGTGACCTCTCAAACGCGGCCAATCGATTGTTGCAGCTCAATGCGAGCAACTTCTCCGAAACACGGGCCTACAATGCCAATCTGGAGCTAAAAGAAACCACCTCCGGCGCGACTGTGCACTACCGGTACAACTATGCGGCGACGGCAAACAATGGGCAGATCCAATCGCAAACCGACGTGGTCAGCGGCGAGACCATCAGCTATCAGTACGATTCCTTGCAGCGCCTGGTGCAAGCCAGCGGCCAAGGCGACCCGAGCGGCGCCTGGTCGCAAGCCTTTACCTACGACGGCTTCGGCAATCTCACGCAGAAAACCGGCAGCAACGCCCCGGCCCTCTCGGTCGCGATCGATCCCGCCACGAACCGGCTGGCCACTAATGCAGCCTATGACAACAATGGCAACATGACCGGCTATGCGGGCGACGTCTACAGCTACGATCTACAGAACCGCCTGATCCAAGCCCACCCGGCCAGCGGCGGCACGGTGCTGTACGGCTACGACACCACCAACGACCGCATTTACAAAGGCGCGGTCAACGGCGGCGCCTACACCGCCGAAGAGTTCTACTTCTACGGCGTCGAAGGCCATAAATACGGCACCTGGCAGATTAACCCGGCCGCCGGCGTGCTTCTTAGGGCCAGCGTGACCAAGCAATGGTTCGGCTCGCGTCTCGTCTCCCCGGAAGACCGCCTCGGCTCCAAAGGCAAATACTATCCCTACGGCGAAGAGCGCACCAATGTGAACCCGCCCAATCCGCCCAACGACCAAGAAAAGTTCGCCACCTACACCCCGGGATTCTGCTACCGGCCTGGACTACGCCAACCAGCGCTACTACGACAACCTCATCGGACGCTTCACCAAGCCCGATCCCTTTGGCGGCAGCGCCAACCCAGCTAACCCGCAAAGCTGGAATCGGTACGCCTACGCCGGCAACGATCCAGCCAACAACTTCGATCCCAACGGACTGGATTCTCTTGGGCCCGAGTCGATTTGGACATACATTTCTTCTCACCCGTCCAGCGCCACCTACGATAGCTTTTACCAGAACACGCCGCCCGCCTATTGTCAGGAATTTTTGGGTGCAGTTCAAGCTCCTATGGAAACAGCAGCAGTGAATCGCTATACGCTTCTAGCGTGACATTTCAGGACACGGTTACTGCTTCCTCTTCGCCCGGATTCTTCGCTAGCGCGGCTAATGCAATCGGAAATGCCGTGAGCGGCGCATTCAATTTCGTCGGCTCTAACTTTGCGAATGGTTTCGCAACACTAGCGACGGCGCATAACACCGCTGATTTTGTCCAAGGAGGTGTTCAGTTAGCAACTGCCTATTCCAGCGTTCTACCGGCCGTTACTCCTGTTGGGGCCGTCGTGTTACCGGAAGAGGAAGCTGCGGGACTTGCGGCAGAAGCAGCAGGCAGCAGTCGCATTTTTTACGCCACACCAGAAGGCCAGTTGATAGAAGCCCCGGCAGGTTATGAGGCCGTTACGGCTGAGAACGGCAGTGGACTTGTCCTTAAACCATCAGGACAAGTGCTTGGCGAAAACAGCAACATAATTCGTTATGGCGAACCAAACACTCAAAACCCAAATGGGTATTTTCGGTATTACAATGGCTATGGACAGCCGTTAAATCCAGCTACAGGCCAGCCGGGATCTAACCCAATCACGCATATTCCATTGAACTATCAAGGACCATTAAACGGCTACCCGAGAGGTTTGTAGCAACTATGGAATTCAAAGAAGAAAACGGTTGGTACCTGAAGCTGCACGGTGGTTCCGTGCAGCTTATCCAAATCGATTTCCGATTAGGTTTATTTTTGTCCGATTCGGCGCATGAGGCAAAGATATTTATCGGGACAAAATGTAAATTACAGCGTTTAGGCGAGGAGATTTTCCTTACACCGTCAGAGCCTTCCAGTCTTGCTCCGATTTTGCCTTTTTTTAACTTCAAGGTAATTGGCATATCTATCCAGAAGACCGGCCAATTAAAGGTGGAGTTCGGAGACGAGCATACTCTTGAGGTTAGTCCAGACGATTGTTACGAAGCTTGGGAGCTAGGTTGCTCGGTTGGTTTGATGATGGTTTGTTCGCCAGGCGGTAAAGTTTCTCTCTTCCGATAGTAAAGTCAGCGACGGGCTCTACTGCAGAGTTCACGACAGCACAACGGAGAAGAATTCCTGCCACCACCACAAGCCCGATAGGAGCTCGCCTGCTCTTCCCCCTTATGCGATCCAAACCGAACGGAGGTCCGGGACGGTCACCACAACTCCCGAACTCTGAGAGTTCCCGGAGATTCGGGGCAGTCGCTACGCCGATTCCCAACGCAACAGCGACGGGGCCGGGACGGGCGGTCCCGCCTACAGCTATACGTACGATTCGATGGAACGCTTGACCCACATGACCGATAGCGCCAATGCTGCTCTGGTGGGCAACGTCACCTACGGACCGGCCGATCAACTGCTGCAGCTCCAGGCCGATACCTTTACCGAAACCCGCGCCTACAATGCCAATCTGGAACTGACCGAACTCACTTCCGGCGCGAATGTCCACTACCGCTACAACTACTCTGCGACGCAGGATAACGGGCAGATTCAATCGCAAACCGATGTGCTCAGCGGCGAAACCATCTCCTACCAGTACGACTCGCTCCAGCGGCTGGCCCAAGCCGACGGCCAAGGCGATCCCAGCGGCGCCTGGTCCCAAGCGTACACGTAGGGCGGCTTCGGCAGGCAAATTCGGGACGGACGCACATTAATTCTGAGTGTCTACTCCCCACGGCATACAAGTTTCCGGTCTGCCAGGAGCGCCTCGAACTTACATACTGTGGATTTCTAAGTCGCCATTATCAGCAGCTATAAACGCCGGCTTTTATTGAACAAGCACACTTTTTTCACAATACAGAATTTATGTAAATCGCTGCTCCAGAGCCTCCAGCATCCGATCGCATAAACCATATCGCAAGATCTAAGCGCAAAAAAGCCCGGCCTGAGGTTTCGATATCCTCGGACCGGGCTTACTGTTATCGCCGCGCTAAGGCTCTACTTATTCGGTTGAACCACCGTAAAGTTAGTGATCCCGCCACGATTGACGGTCAACAACACAGGTTTGCCGTTTGCCTGGCTGACCAACTTTTGGAATTCCGCCACGCTGGTCACCGGATGTCGATCCACTGCGGTCACCACGTCGCCTCGCGTCACACTTTCTGAGGCCGGGCTCCCTGAATCTACGCCAGTAATCACAACGCCGTGCACTCCTTGCGGAAGATTGAGTTGTTGCGTGACTTCCGAAGTGAGAGCTTGCACCGATATTCCATAAGACGACTGCGCCGTGTCATTGCTGCCATTGTCGTTTTCTCCCTTGTTATTGCCCTCTCCGTTCTGTCCTGGTTCGCCGAAGGTCGCCGCCGTCGGGCGGGTTCCTAAGGTAACGTTCACCTTCGTCGGCTTCCCATTCCGCACCACATCGAGCGACGCTGTGCTGCCGGGTGCGTGTTCCGTTACCTTAAGCTGCAGATCGCTGGAATCTTTAATATCCTGTCCATCGATTGCCGTAATCGCATCGCCCTCTTTCAAACCAGCCTTATCGCCCGGTTTCCCCGGCGTCACACTGGAAACAAGCGCTGCGTGAATATTTTTCAGCCCGAACGACTGCGCCAAAGCAGGTGTGACACCTTGTAAGGTAACTCCCATATAGCCACGGGACACCTTGCCGTTTTTAATGAGCTGATCCATCGCTTGCTTTGCCATGTTCGACGGGATGGCAAATCCAATGCCGATATTCCCCCCTTCACCGAATCCGCCGCCATTGCTGAGAATAGCGGTGTTCATGCCGATCAACTCGCCTTTAGCGTTGATCAAAGCGCCGCCGGAGTTGCCGGGATTGATTGCCGCGTCCGTTTGAATGAAATCCTGCAAAGCACTCGCGCTTTTCGGAAGACTCCTGCCCTTAGCGCTCACAATACCCATCGTTACCGTATGGTCTTGCTCGAACGGGTCGCCGATCGCAAAACAAAGATCGCCCACCCGCGCACTATCGGAATTAGCAAACGGCAAGGTCGGCAACTTGCTTGCATCGATCTTCACCACCGCCACGTCCGATTGCGGATCGGCGCCCACCAGCTTGGCCGGAAATTGGCGTCCATCCAACAAATTTACTTTCAACGAGGTCGCTTTATCTACAACGTGGTTATTAGTCAAAATATAACCGTCGGAATTGATAATAATTCCCGACCCGACGCCCTGCTCCCGCTGATCCCGTGGCCGTGCTCCTGGGCCGCCAAAAAATTGACGGAAGAACGGATCGCCCATAAACGGGTTTCCTCGTCCTTTTTGACCCTCTTGGTCCGACGCCTTGATCACCCGCGTCGAACTGATATTGACGACGGCTGGCGACGCCTTCTCAATGATGTTGGCGAATGAATCGGAAATTTCGTTCGCCTTCGTGTTCGGGTTACTCGCTGCTTTCGCTGTTACATAAACAGGAGCGTTCGAGTGTGTTGCTACCGCGAACGCCGCAATCAGGCCGCCGCCGATAGAAGCCGCCACCAGCGTTAAAACCGCTGTGGAACGGCGAAAATGGATGTCTTTTGACATTATCCTCCAATGTCCTTTCTTCTTCACGGCATCTCTTCTCGGCCGCTTTTCACTTTGTTTGACGTTTCAAATGTAATTTCGATTTACGGCGGGTAGCTGGACAAATTTCGGTCACGTCACGCCGAAACTGCCTCTGCCACCGCCGACGGCTCGGAACGGAACGTCAGTCCCGCCCCTCCCGCATCGACCAGAATCTTTTGTCCGGCTTTCACTTCGCCGCCCAGCAACCGTCTCGCCAGCGGAGTCTCTACCTCCCGCTGAATCGCCCGTTTTAACGGACGCGCTCCGTACGCGGGATCATAGCCCTCGCGAACTAGACGCGTTCGCGCCGCCTCCGATAGTTCTAGCGTAATATGCCGCTCCTGTAGCCGCGCCCTCAAGCCGGACAGTTGGATCTCCACTATTTTCTTTAGATGCTCCTCCGATAGCGCATGGAACACGATAATCTCGTCCAGCCGATTTAGGAACTCCGGACGGAATTCGGCCCGTAGTTCGCTCAGGACCGCGTCCTTCATTCGCCGGTACTCCTCGCCCTCGAATGCGCCTCGATAGTCCAGAACGCGATGGCTTCCCACGTTCGACGTCAAAATGACGATCGCATTTTTGAAATCCACCGTGCGCCCTTGGCCATCGGTAAGCCGCCCATCATCCAACACTTGCAGCAGCGCATTGAATACGTCATGATGCGCTTTCTCGATTTCATCGAACAATACTACCGAATACGGCCGCCGCCGAACCGCTTCCGTCAACTGTCCACCCTCGTCATAGCCGACATATCCCGGAGGCGCGCCGATCAGCCGCGAAACCGAATGTTTCTCCTGGTATTCCGACATGTCGATTCGGATCATCGCCCGCTCGTCGTCGAAGAGAAACTCCGCCAAAGCCCGTGCCAACTCAGTTTTACCAACCCCGGTCGGCCCTAGGAAAAGAAAGCTGCCGATCGGCCGCTTCGGATCTTTTAACCCCGAACGCGCCCGCATCACCGACTCCGCTACCGCCAACACCGCTTCGTCCTGGCCGATCACCCGCTGGTGTAGCTCATCTTCCAACTGCAGCAGCTTCTTCATCTCGCCTTCCAGCAGCTTCGAAACCGGAACGCCCGTCCAGCGGCTCACCACGTCGGCAATGTCCTCTTCGTCTACCTCTTCCTTCAATAACCGCGCGGAGCCCTGGCGTGCCGAAACACGCTCCTGTTCCGCATTCAGCTGCCGCTCCAGTTCCGTCAGCCGCCCGTACTTCAGCTCTGCCGCTTTATTAAGGTCGTAAGCCCGCTCGGCTTGCGCGATCTCTACTTTCACCTGTTCGATCTGCTCGCGCAACTCCCGCACCCGCTGGACGCCTTCTTTTTCGGTCTGCCACTGCGCCTGTAAAGCGCTGGAACTGGTCTTCAGCTCCGCCAACTCCTTCTCGATCTTGCCCAAACGCTCCTTCGATACCGCGTCGGTCTCTTTTTTCAGCGCTTCCCGCTCGATCTCCAGCTGCATCGTCCGGCGCATCAGCTCGTCCAACTCGCCCGGCATGGAATCGATCTCCGTCCGCAGCTTCGCCGCCGCCTCGTCCACCAGATCGATGGCCTTGTCCGGCAGAAATCGATCGGTGATATACCGGTTGGAGAGCACCGCCGCCGCTACCATCGCCGTATCCCGAATCCGTACGCCATGGTGCAATTCATACCGTTCCCGCAACCCGCGCAGGATGGAAATGGTGTCCTCTACTGTCGGCTGATCTACCAGAACAGTTTGGAAACGCCGTTCCAGCGCCGCGTCCTTTTCGATATATTTGCGGTATTCGTCGAGCGTCGTTGCTCCAATGCAGTGCAGTTCGCCCCGCGCCAGCATCGGCTTCAATAAGTTCCCGGCGTCCATCGCGCCCTCCGTTTTGCCCGCGCCCACCACCGTATGCAGCTCGTCGATGAATAGAATGATGCGGCCCGCCGAAGTCTCTACCTCCTTCAAAACCGCTTTCAGGCGTTCCTCGAATTCGCCCCGGAACTTCGCCCCCGCTATCAAAGCGCCCATGTCCAGCGCCACCACCAGCCGGTCTTTCAGTCCCTCCGGAATGTCGCCCCGCACAATGCGCTGCGCCAAACCTTCCACAATGGCCGTCTTACCCACGCCCGGCTCGCCGATTAAGACTGGATTATTCTTCGTTCTTCGAGACAGCACCTGTACCACGCGGCGAATCTCCTCGTCCCGCCCAATCACCGGGTCCAGCTTGCCTTTTGCCGCCGCCTCGGTCAGGTCGCGTCCATATTTCTTCAAAGACTCGTAGGTGGCTTCCGGATTTTGGGTCGTCACCCGTTGATTCCCCCGCACCTCCACCAGCGCCTTCATCAGGCGGTCTCGTGTCAATCCGAATTCTCGTAGAATCTTACCCGTCGCCCCGCCATCGTCCGCCGCCGCCAGCAGCAGGTGCTCAATTGATACGTATTCGTCCTTCAGGCGCTTTGCCTGCACTTCGGCCTCTGTCAACAAACGCGATAGCCGGCTGGTGACGTACACTTGATCTGCGCCCGTGGCTCCGCCGCTTACCTTCGGCAGCTTGTCTACTTCCTGTTCCAGCCGTTTGTGCAAGGATTCCAAAGGAACATCGGCCCGCAGTAGTATCGAAGGAGTCAAACCGCCTTCTTGCTCCAGCATCGCCAACAACAAATGCTCTAGGTCGACCTGCTGGTTGCCATGGGTGACGGCGATCGTCTGTGCTTGCCGAATTGCCTCTTGCGATTTTTCGGTCAACCGGTTGAAATCCATAGTTCTCCAAAAATCCTTTCATATGAGAGTAGCATGTGAGTGTGATAAACGCAATATATGTTAGCGCTAAACGCTAAGATTTACCACTGGGTTCGTTTCGTAAACTGCGCTACCGTAGGAATATCTCCCTCGTTTGCTCGCTGACATGAAGCCTTCCGTCATCCCTTTGCTCCTTTTCTGCCTCTTCTATCCTTCCCCCGGCTATTCCTGGTGGGAAACCGGCCATGAGACCATCGCCCGTATCGCTGCTGCCCATCTGACGCCCACCACCCGCACGGGTATCGCACGAATTTTGAAAGTTTCCGACACGCCGGAAGCCGTGGCTGCCGGCTTGGCCGCTGCCTCCCTCTGGGCCGACGAAACCAAGGGCGAAACACACACCGGGAACTGGCACTACATCGACCTCGCCCTCCAGGACAGCAAGTCCGATATTTCTGAACGTTGCCCGCACAACAACTGCGCCCCTGCCCGCATTCAGATCTTCGCCCGGCAGCTTGCCTCCAACGGAGCCGATAGAACGGACCTTCGCTGGAGCCGGCTCGATGCCCTTCGCTATCTCGTCCATTTCGTCGGCGATATTCACCAGCCGCTGCACGCTATCTCGGACGCCGACCTCGGCGGTAACTGCGAGCATCTCCGCCAACCAATTGGCAATGCCAAGAATCTGCACGCCCTTTGGGATGGCGGCATCATCGCCGAAATGAATGCGAGCAATAAAACTTTGGCGCGTCATTTAGACGAGGAAATCGACCACTGGTCAGACCGCCGCCGTAACCGCCTGGCTCGGGGAAATCCAAACGACTGGGTCTGGGAATCGCATTTACTGGCGGAAAAAAATATTTACGATCGCCTGCACATTCCCATCGAGCCCGTCGAATTTCCGAAAGGCTGCGGCGAAGCCCCACTGGCCATCACGGAATTTCAGCCGCCCATCGACAGCTTGTATATCGATGATATGAAGCCGGTTGTCAGATTGCAGCTGCAAAAGGGCGGCCTTCGTCTGGCCCGTCTTCTGAACGATATTTTGTAAAATCGCCAAAAATGAACGAACGAAGCCACGCCCGTTCGTTTCGTAAAATGACCTGTCTTGCGCTATCAGCTATTAACTGCCGGCAATTCCGCCGTCTCGCGGGCCGCTCCCACCGGTAGCGTCACCTCGAACTTAGTTCCCTGGCCTACCTCGCTGAATACCTGAATCTGGCCGCCGTGCGCCTTCACAATGATCGCGACAAAGCTCAAGCCCAATCCGAGACCCCGCTCCGGGTTCGGATCAGGAGCTTTGTAGAAACGATCAAAAATGTGTGGGAGATGATGCTCGGGAATGCCGACGCCGGAATCCTCGATTGCTAAACAAACGCCCGCTTGGTCGCGCCGGACAGAGGTCCGCACCCAGCCGCCCGCCGGTGTGTACTTCAACCCATTCGAAAGTAGGTTGGTCACCACCCGCTCCATCTGCGTCCGATCGATTTCGCACCAAACCGGCTCTTTGCTAGTGTGAATGAGCTGCACGTTGTTTACTTCGGCGGGAATTTGGAACTGGTCCACGAACTCGCTCACCATATCGTTTAGATCGAACTCGGCCTTATGCATCGGAATCTGTCCCGACTCCGACTGCGACAACAATAGCAGCGCACGCACCAGACCCGTCAGCCTTTCTACGTCCTGCAGCGCATTCTCGATTGCCTCCCGTAACTGCTCCGGTCGATTTGCCGTGAAAAGCGCCACCTCAAGCTGCCCCTGAATAGCGGTTAAGGGCGTTCGTAGCTCGTGCGAAACATCCGTCGAAAATTGACGGATCTGCTCGAAGGAGGACTTCAATCGCCCGCTCATCTCATTGAACGACCCGATCAGGCTGTCCAGTTCGTCCCCAGCCTGTCGTTTGGGAATTTGCAACCCCAGACTGGAACCGGTAATCTTTTCTGCCGCTCGCTGCACCGACTTCAAACCGGTCAATGCTCGCCCTGCCGAATACCAACTCACCACAGCGCAAGCAATTAACGTGATCGGAAGGAAGATCATGAAGTTGTACTCGAATCGCCGCAGAATCTTTTGATCGTCTGTTAAACTACGTCCCTCCAGCACATACCACTTGCGGCGATGATCCGCGTCCGGAATCATGTAGCTCACCACTTGATAGTGAACTCGATCCTTCCCCATGAAACTTTGCACCACCGGCTCGCCCGTCTTATGGATTTTTTGAAGATTGTCCAAAATACGCTGTCGGTTGCTGAGTCCCTCCAGCGCCGGATCGTTTGAATCCAGATGGACGCGGCCCTGCTCATCGGCAATGACGTAGACCGCTTCTAGCGGGGCGATCTCGCTTTCCTCTTCGGGATCGTTATGATCCACAAACCAATACGGGTCGCCGTTTTCATAGAAGTGAATCCAAGGCTTCAACGCGGCGAGCTGCTCTTTGACGATCTGCTCGCTCTGATTCGCCAGGATAGACCGCAGGATTTTCGTCCCGACAAAACCGACCAATGCCAGGACCAGCATCAGTTGCAAGATAAAAATGCTCGCCAACCGGAATCGCAGCGTCCGGTGAAAAGTAATGTGGCGTAGCCGTTTCAACCACATACGTGTCGCCTCACAAGCTGAGAGAAGGTGTTTCGGCCGGCTCCTGCGGCTCGGTTAGATCCAGCATATATCCGATCCCGCGTACCGTGTGGATCATCTTCGTGGGATATTTATCGTCGATTTTGCTGCGCAGATGCCGGATATAAACGTCGACAATGTTCGTCAAACCGTCGTAATCCATGTCCCACACGTGCTCCACAATCATGGTGCGGCTCAACGGACGGCCGCGATTGCGCATCATGTACTCCAAAATGCTGAACTCTTTCGGCGCTAGCTCGATGCTGTCGCTGTTCCGATTGACCTTACGCCGGATACAGTCTAAGGTCAGATCTCCGACTTGCAATCTCTCCGGCGTCGGCGCGCCGCGACGTAACAAGACGCGCGCCCTCGCCAGCAACTCCACGAACGCGAACGGCTTGACCAGGTAATCGTCCGCCCCTTGCTCCAAACCTCTCACGCGGTCGTCCACCGAGTCTCTGGCGCTCAGAATCAAAACCGGTGGAATTGTCTTCCGATTCTTGATTTTCTGTAGTACCTGTAAGCCATCCATGTCCGGCAGTCCCAGGTCCAGCACCACCAGATCGAATTCGGTCGCATGGACAACATCGATTGCCTGATTGCCTGTGTTGGCGACGTCCACCGTGTAACCGGCGCTCTGAAGACCGCGCGACAGAAAGTCGGCGATCCGCTTTTCGTCTTCCACTACTAATACACGCATAGTTGTTTCGTGTGCTCCATAAAGTCTAACGAACTTCTGGCACCTGTTAATAGCTATTCTATTCGGCCGATGCAGATTGTTGTTTGGGCAGAGGCGCAAAACGAAGATAAGGACGGAGGGCTTTCTTCCGCGTTGCTATGACAGACAGCAAGGTCATCAAAGCAATCAGTGCGACTGAAAAAATCACCACCTGTTGGATGGTCATCGTGTTCTTCCAAAAACCGAACCATCGCCCGTATACCAGCTCAATGTGCACCCAATAAACCAGCAACGAGGTAGTACCGAGTTGACGGAACAAGCTCCAACGCGGTGCGGAACCTACGTTCACCCACAGAAATGAGAGAGCTAAAATGCACAATGTAATGCCGAGCTTACTAGCCGTCAATCCCGGACTATTCAGCCAGTAGCTGCTGCTGGTGTAAATGGAATAAGGAAAGGTGGAAAGGAACCTTGCCGCGACAATCAGGACGACGCCCACCGACATCATCCAAAGCATGGTGCGGCTCATCTCTTCGGGTTTCGTGATCCGGATGATGCTTCCCGCCGCCATCCCGAACGCCAAAAAAGAAGCCCAGGGGAAAAAAGCAAAGTAGTTTAAGTTGGGAAAGAAATAGGCGCGGAAAAACCACGGTATCCCTGGATTATCGATGGCGGTGATCAACGGCGCCAGCGCCGCCACAAACACTCCCAATACGGTGCAAAGCTTAATACGCTCTTGGGTGCTGAATAGCGACATCGGCGCAAATAAAAGCATGGCCATTCCCATGCAATTCAAAATGTCCACCCGGAGCAGCTCGCTCGCCGGACTCCCCGGATAGCCGAAAACAAACAGTTGGATACGAAATAAAAATGCCAGCAGGAAAAGATAGCCGGACCGCCGCAGCGCCGCCCGCATTTTCTGTCCGGCGCCCACACCCTGACGTTCCTTCCCGTCCATTAAAAACGCAAGCGTAATTCCCGTGAGAAATAGGAACATCGCCGGAGGCAAACCGCCGGCCAATTGGGAAAGCAAATAAGGACCACCGCTGCGTAGATCGTTTCTGGTGAACGACTGAAAGGTGTGTCCCTGGAGCATGATCACTGCCGCCAGTCCTCTCGTCCAATCGATGAACGCCAGCCTTCCGGAACCTTTTTTCTCTTCCTTCATCCCTCCCGCGTTACCATCCCGATCACTGTTTCTGTCTGGTAGCGCCCGAGGGCAATTTCATTTCCAAGGTGCCTTTGATTGGTGGATTCAGGTGAATATTGCTGTATGTTACCTGTCGTGAATTTCCCGATGACTCATAAAACTGCTGCTGCACTGGATTTGCGCCGTTATCCGGAATCCAAACCTCGACTTTCGTTAAATGCTCCAGTACAGCTTTGTCTTTAGGAATCAGCATTAACTTAGTAGTAGGCTTTCCATTGACCATTTCCGTGCCCTCGGTGGCAATGCTATAGCTCTTCACCAATTCCTTACCGGAGGAACCGAAGCCGAGCAAAAGAAATTGATTCAGCAGGTTGCTTTGCTTACCGACCTGATAGTCCTGATAGGTATTTAAATTCGGATAGTAGATTCGAACGATCTTGCCAAAAAAACCCAATATACGTCCGCCATTTTCTGACAAGTTCATGATGGCCCGTACTTCTTTGCCCTTTTTTTGCATTTCGAAGGTACCCTTCTCCACTGTGTTGTCGTTCAAAACGGCAATGTGATTGGTCATTTGCACGTCGGACGACATGGCCTTAAAATTCGGCGCGGCTTTGTCCATCCTTCCCAAAACGGCCTCCGCGGTGTCGGCATGCATGCTTAAGACGGATGCAGCAAGGCACAAGAAAATCAGCAAACGATTCATATCAATTGATTAGAAGACGCAGAAAACTAAGGCGTGGTATACGCAATGAAGCCTTTTAAATCCTGCGTCGATTGGTCCCGGATGGGCTCCACCCGAAGCACTTTACGGAATTTGCCTGTTCGCTGCCGGATGAGGTCATGCACCCGGGAAGTGCGCAGGTTATCCGGAACATGGACCAGCAACTCCGAAGCGACAAACACTTGGTTTTCACCACGATCGGAAGAAATTAAAAAGAGGCTTGCTTTCTTTGGCTGATCACCGAACCACGCGCGTGGAGTCATGAAGATAAAAAGCAGAATGAGCGCTACTACGACATCATAGGGCCAAGAAGCGCGAGGAAACTCCCAAAATATAAAACGCTTCCAATTTCGCCCTACGGCAGCGCCCGTTTCTACATTGCTTACGCTCACCGACGATCAGTGTAGCACTGATAACCAGCTAATACTTACGCATCACAGCCAACACTCGGCCCTGCACTTCCAAGCTGGTGCGGTCGACAAAAATCGGAGCCATTGCTGCGTTTGCGGGCTGTAGGCGCACTCGCCCGTCCGCCTCATCGTAATAGCGTTTGAGGGTTGCTTCCGTGCCATCGACCAAGGCAACAACGATATCCCCATTCCGCACGGAATCGGTTTTTTCCACCAAAACATAGTCGCCATTACAAATATGGTCATCGATCATCGATTCTCCCCGCACCTTCAAGGCAAAGGTGCTTTGATTACCAATGAAGTCCGAAAACTGTAGCGTCTCAGGAGTATTGATAGCTTCCACTGGGACACCAGCGGCGATTCGGCCCAGCAACGGAACCATTGCCGGGGTCGGCTTAGGCAAGCGCGCTCTTTCCTCGTTAAAATATCGTTCACCGATCTCCAGCGATCGGCTGTGGTTATAGCTACGTTTGAGATACTGCTTGGTTTCCAAGGCTTGTATGTGCTTGTGAACCGTTGCCAACGAGGCTAATTGCAGTCCCGCCGCAATTTCTTCGTAGCTTGGGCTATACCCACGCTTTTCAATAAAGCCGGACAGAAAATCCATCAACTCTTTTTGCCGTCGCGTCAGCGCCATATAAATGAGCGAATGCTCATTTATGATCATCTGGCGAATAAACACCGAAAGTCAAGCGATTCCATCCATCGAAGTATCTAAAAGCTAGTAAAAAAGGTAAAGTCGTGCTTGGCTAGAGCCCGAAATCCTGCTTGATGCGCCGGATAGCAATTTCCGGATTGCCGTCCGGATAGATTTGGGCCACACACTCGCGAGCGGTCTCCTGGCGAACAGTTGCACGTAGCTCCTGCAGGAGTGCGGCTGATGATGGAAGTTTCGCGAGAGCGCCCGCAGCAATCTCCTGAGTTAAAAACCCGTTTGCTGAGGTTATGCCATCGGAAATCTGCTGCAGCGCTTTTATTGCGAATACTAGCTGTGCTTCCCGCTCCGCTAAAGCCGAGTTGGCCTGGGACAGTTCTTTGTCCAAAAACTCGATTTTTTCGAAGACTACATCCGCCAGCTTGCTCATACTTCCAAACTGTAGTTTGCGGAAGCCGCATGTTTTCTCTGAAAATCGCCAAGCAGACTATCTAATTCACGTTCATGCCGCACATGCCGCCTTGGCACATGCCGCCGCCACAGCCTCCCATTGGCTCGGTACTTTCTTTAGCAGAACCATTGGCCCGCGCGGCAAAAGAAGAATACTGCGTCGTGAGATGGTTCTGGCCACAGGACGGGCAAAGGATCGCGTCAGAATTCTCCGTACGTCGCACTAGCTTCTCGAACTTCGTCCCGCAATCGTCGCAAGCATATTCGAAAATCGGCATACCTTCAACGTATCAAAAACCTGATGTTGCCGATCGGCTGAGCCTCCTTAGTTTCTCGAAACCAGACGCTCAGTCCTGCGCGGTTGGTCGTATGACGATGCTACCGACATCGGGCGGCTGTTCGATTGCATAGGCTACGCCGCGGGCAATCGACGCCGGAGGTATCGCAACGCCGGCAACGCGCTTCCCTATTGCCTCCCTGACAGCCGGATCGGTCACCGAGTTCCCGAAGTCAGTCGAGATCATGCCCGGAGATATCTCGGTGACCCTCAGATGCGGTCCCGCTTCCTGCCTTAGTGCTTCGCTGATGGTTCGCACGGCATTCTTGGTCGCAGCATAAACGCCCATGGTGGGGAGGATCTTGAGCCCCGCAGTTGAGACGATATTGATGATGTGGCCCGATTGTTGACGCTTGAATACTGGTAGAGCAGCGGCAATCCCATAAAGCGCGCCTCGCAAATTGATATCGATCATGGCATCCCAGTCCTCCACGCGCAGCGCGTCGAAGCGCGAAATGGGCCCGATTCCTGCATTGTTCACCAAAACGTCGAGCTTACCGCCATGCTCGATGGCCAGCGCGACGAGGGCTTTGAGGTCGCTCCTACGACGGACATCGGTCACCTTGTATACGGCTTTACCGCCCGCGGCGGCTATCTCGTCGACCACGGCAGCCAGCGCGTCCTCCCGGCGAGCACCTAACACGGCCAGCGCGCCGCGCTCTGCGAGCAGTTTTGCGGTGGCGCGACCGATTCCGCTGCTTGCGCCCGTGATGGCGACTATCTTGCCTGTGATGTCCATTGTAATTCTCCTTCTCCCGATCAGATGAGCATCTGCGAAAGATTGTTTATGCTGGTGCGTCTATGACTTTGTCGCAATCGTCGAAGGACATGATCGATCCGCTGTCGGACGTTTTGACAGTGCTCGGCGCGCAGGTCACCCGCCGAACGCGGCTCGAAGCTGCCGGGCGGGTGGGCACTCGGGTTTCCGGCGCTTGATCGGCTGAAATTCGTGGCCATATTGCGTGGATCATGCTGGCTGATGCAGACGGGGTGCGACCCACAGCGGATGAGCGCGGGAGATGTTTGTCTCATCGGGCGCACTGCGTACTCCATTGCCAGCGATCCTTGAACTATCGCCACTCGATGGCCAGAGCTTCTACAACAGCCCCGGCCGCGATGTGGTGCGTCTCGGCGGCGACGATACCGTTATGCTCGGCGGCAGTGTGGCGTTTGCGCCGGGGAATGTGGAATTCCTACTGAGCATGCTGCCTGGTTTTCTGCTCGTTCCGCGATCGTCGGCTGCATCCGGCGCTGTGGCGACAATCCTTGGGCTGCTGAATAGTGAAGCGGAGCGGGCAATCATAGGAAGCGAGATCGTTATGGCCCGCCTTGCCGATGTGCTGCTGGTAGAAGCAATTCGTGCCTATGCCGGCAGCGTCGAGGCCGTCGAGATCGGGTGGCTCGGCGCAATATCGGACCCGCGGCTCGGCCGGGCGCTACGCGCTATCCATCGGGATATCGCCCAACCGTGGACGGTGGCGCGGCTTGCCAACGTGGCCAGTATGTCGCGCGCGGCTTTCTCGGCGGAATTCACGCGTCGCGTGGGACACCCACCGCTTGCATACGTCCGGGCTTGGCGTCTCACTCTCGCTCGTGTGGCGCTGACACGCCATGAGGCAGATGTCGCCAGCATAGCGAACAAAGTCGGCTACGCCTCGCAGAGTGCCTTTGGATATGCGTTCCGCCGCGCCTTCGGCACGTCTCCTGGAGCAAAATAGGTGAAACGCCTGCAAATGACTGAATGCAAGGGACGATGCAAATACTCTTACCGAACTGACATCCGTCTCAGCTTCAATGCTGCTCCTTCGGTCATGCTCGACGCTCCCCAACTTTCGTTGCCTCAGCCTGCTGCCTGTCTGCATGTGCTTGCGTCGATACACGATGCAATACTGGGCCGCCGCGACGAAGGGAAGGGTTGATGTTCGTTATGATTCGAATTGGTACTACCCTCTCATCTCCCCTTCAAAACCGGAGTGGAGGCTCCTACGAAATCGCAGTGAATCTCCGCCTCTTTTTCTTACGTCAAAGTAATTAGGAGTTAAAAGAAAAAATATGGAGCGCAGGGCTTTCCTTCAACGTGGGTTTTCGATTTCAGCGGGTGCCGGTTTGTTCCTGGCGGCTGGCTGGGAAGCAAGTGCGTTTAATGTATTCGGCGCTGGTAAGACAGTGAAATTGGTTGAGTTTACCAACGCCGGGAAGCGAAAAGGAGTGGTGGAAGTGGAGAAGGTTGTGAAGACAGATCAGGAGTGGCGCAAGGAGCTGACGCCGGAGCAATACGACGTGACGCGTGAAGCGGGTACGGAGCGTCCTTTCTCAGGAAAGTATTGGAATAACCACGAGCAGGGACTTTATCGTTGTGTTTGCTGCGGCAACGCGCTTTTCGAATCGGATACTAAGTTTGAATCGGGCACTGGCTGGCCAAGTTTCTGGGAACCAGTCGCTAAAGAAAACGTCGACAACCACCAGGATTCCGGTTTTGGCATGACGCGCACGGAAGTTCGCTGCAAAAAATGTGCTGCTCACTTAGGTCACGTCTTCGACGATGGTCCAAGACCGACAGGACTCCGTTATTGCATCAACTCCGCTGCTCTGAACTTCGAAAAAAGCTAAGTCAGGAAACTCTGGGCTGCTCTGGTTTCAGTAACTGTTATCGTCGCGTGCCGTAATGAAGTTGGATATATAAGGCGCTTTCTACAAGCGGCCGACGAGATGGACCGACAAGGTTTGTTCCTGGAATGGATTATCGCGGACGGGATGAGCACGGATGGGACTGCGTCTATCCTCCGGAATCACTCTCTCCTCGATTCTTCTTTTCAAGTTTTCGATAATCCGCATCGAAGTACTCCGCGTGGATTAAATATCGCCCTTAGGCGAGCTACTGGTGAGTTCATTGTCCGCATGGATGTTCATACTGAATATGCGCGTGACTATGTGGTTCGATCGGTGGCGACGTTGCTCAAAGAAGGTGCGGATAATGTCGGTGGGCCGGCGCGTACGCTAGCCACGGCTTACTGGGAACGAGCGATCGCAGCGGGGTTTCACTCTCGATTCGCCACGGGCGGAGCGAGCTTTCGTGATGAAAACTACTGCGGTCCTGCCGAGACAGTCCCATATGGTTGCTGGCGCAAAAGCTTTTTATTGAAGATCGGCATGTTTGACGAAGAGTTGGTGCGTAACCAAGACGACGAGTTGAACCTGCGTATTCGTATTGCCGGAGGACTTGTCTGGCAAGAGCCGTCGATTGTGTCTTACTATCGGCCACGGCGGACATTACACGCATTATTCGTACAGTACTTCGACTATGGATTCTGGCGAATTGCTGTTCTGCGAAAACGTCGTCGGGTGAGTGGACTGCGGCAACTCGCTCCGGGTTTAGCGGTTTTAGCGGGTGTGTTTCTTTTCGTATTTATCGGGGCTGCCTGGGCGCTCCGTATATCTTCGCTGGAGGCTTTGGGAGTGCGAACTTTGGGCTTCCTAGCGCTTGTGTACCTTGTTCTCAGCGTATGGTTTGGCATTGCTGCCGCTAGACGCCATGGCTGGGATCTTCTTGTGATCCTTCCGGTGGTCTTCGCCACCTATCAGCTCAGCTACGGCTTCGGTTTTCTTGCCGGCCTTCTACACTGGAAGCGGCAATGAACACTGCCGATCCTGAATCCGTCGAAATCGAAAGAATCCGCCTTGAGTACGGTAAGCGTTCGCAAGAAATTCCGCAAGACTTCTACTGCCTTTACCGTGAAGAAAACCTTTTCTTCCATACACAGGTAAGTCGTGCTTGCTTACGATTATTGCGCCGTAACAGTATCTTTCCACTCTCAGAGTTGTGCATCGCCGATATCGGCTGTGGAAACGGACAATGGTTATTGGAGTTTCTACAATGGGGCGCGATATCCCTCAATCTGCATGGCATCGATCTGCTGCCGGAACGCATTGCCGCCGCCAAAAAACGTTTAGGAGAAACGCACTTAACCTGTGGCGACGCCCGTCAACTACCGTGGCCCGACCATTCCTTCCATCTGGTAACGCAGTTTATGATGTTCAGTTCCGTTCTCGATGAGCAAGTACGCGTCAAAATAGCTCAGGAGATGTTGCGGGTGCTTCGTCCCGATGGCCGTATTCTTTGGTTCGATACTCGAAGAAACAGCCCGGGTAATCCTGCCGTGCGCGGCCTGAAAAATCGGCAGCTTGCGTCCTTGTTCCCCCACAGCAGCATTCAATATAAGAAGGTAATTTTGGTTCCGCCCATCGCAAGAGCCCTGGTCAAAAAGTCCTGGACGGCCGCTCTTGTTCTGGAGAAAATGCCATTTGCATGTACCCATCTGGTCGCGCTCATCAATCCAGCAAAGTAGAGGTGTATCCAATCAGTCCTTACGCGATCAGCCGTTTGAAGGCCATCGGCGATCGGGGATTCGCGGCCTGTTTATCGATTCTATGCTTACCTGTCTTCGTCTGGTGCGCCGCGCTCATCGCGCTAAGTGACGGACTTCCCATTTTTTTTACGCAAGAACGGATAGGGCAGGGCGGACGTCCTTTTCGCATCGTCAAGTTCCGTACGATGCGCCCTGCCAACGGACTCGCGATTACCGTCTCCAGCGACTCGCGCATCACTCTTTCAGGACGTTTTCTGCGCAGTTGTAAACTTGATGAGCTGCCGCAGTTGTGGAACGTTCTCAAGGGAGAGATGAGCGTTGTCGGACCCCGTCCCGAAATCCCTTTATTTGTCGAGCGGCAATCGTCCGCTTGGGCCGGCATATTGAAGGTGCGTCCCGGCATTACCAGCGTGGCTAGTCTGAAAAACTATAATGAGATTGCGCTGCTTTCCCGGGTTGACGACCCCATCGCGTACTATCGCGAAACGCTGCTTCCTGAAAAGTTATCGGACGAGCTCCGCTATTTAAAAAATTGTTCATTCTTTAGCGACATCTGGATATTCTTAAGAACAGCCGTCCTATTTCTGACGAACAGGCTTGGGAAAACGACGCGCTCTGAGTAAATGATCGATCCGTCTCGCCTCATTCCATTTCATCGCCCGTCGATAGGCATTGAAGAACAGGAAGAAGTTGCCCGAGTGCTCGCGTCGGGCTGGCTCACCAGTGGTCCCAGAGCGGCCCAATTAGAAGAAGAGTTCCGTCTTTTTGTGAACGCGCGTTATGCCGCTGCCGTGAGTTCGGCGACAGCGGGTCTGCATGTCGCCATGGAAGGGCTGGGCATCGGTCACGGCGATGAGGTCATTACGACGCCGCTCACTTTCTGCTCTACCGTGCATTCCATTATTCACACCGGCGCGAAACCTGTGTTGGCCGACGTCGGACCGGACGGAAATATCGATCCAGACTCGGTTGCTGCGCGCATCACGACGCGCACGGTGGCTATCGTTCCGGTGCATCTTGGCGGCCTGCCGTGCAACTTGGCGAAACTCTGGACGTTAGCGCGTGCCCACGATCTGCTCGTGATCGAAGACGCCGCGCATGCTGCCGGAAGCGGCTACGAAGGCCGTTATATCGGCGCATCGGGCAGCGAAGGAAATAACCATAGCGATGCCGTCGTATTCAGCATGTACGCGACTAAAAACATTACCAGCGCGGAAGGCGGCATAGTCACCACTTGGCGGCAGGATTTACTGGGACGCATCCGCCGTCTTTCGCTTCACGGCATCGACAACGATATCTGGAATCGTCAAAAAAGAAAACAAAGCTGGAAGTATGACGTGGTCGAGACAGGGTGGAAATATAATCTATCCGATTTGCAGGCGGCAGTCGGCCTTGCCCAGCTTCGCAAGCTGCCGGGCTTCCTGCACGCGCGCCGGCAATTAGCGAAATTCTATAATGAGCGGCTATCCCATCTGGAAGAGATCGAGCTCCCCTCCAACGCCGGCGACGGCGAGCACTCCTGGCATCTTTATAGCCTGCGTCTCCACTTGGATAAGCTGCGTATAGATCGCGATACGTTCATTGAGGAACTGCAAAAGCGAGGTGTAGCAGCAAGCGTTCATTTCATTCCCATCCCGCTGCATAGCGCCTTTGCGCAACAATCCGCCGAGTGGCAACGGTCTTGCCCGGCAGCCATAACGCTGTACCATCGAATCCTTTCCATTCCCCTGTATCCGGCGCTTACTTCCGAGCAAAGCCAACATATCGTTCAAGCGGTGGAAGACGTAGCGGTGCAATTCCGCCATCTGCAATTCACTGGTTACACCGGCAATACCACCGAGTTCATTCTTCAACGCGCCAGACTGATCGACCCTTCCGCCGAGCTGCGGTATGAAGCGGCATTTCGCGAATACTTTAAGAACCGCCGCGTCTTCATCACAGGCGCCGCTGGCTTCATCGGTAGAAAGCTATGCTCGCGTCTGCTCGCGCTTCGACCTTCGTTTGTCCTGGGTATTGATCGATCGGAAAATGGAATCTTCCAGTTCGACGCGGAGTTGCGCCAGGACTTTTTGCCGGAGTCTTTCGAGTTGCGCATCGGCGACGTTTGCAACCAGCCGTTGATGACCGACGTAATGAATCGTTTCCGTATCGATACGGTGATTCACGCCGCCGCCTATAAACATGTGCCGCTGATGGAACAGCATCCTATCGAGGCGATCCGAAACAACGTTCTGGGTATGTGGAGCATGGCCGGCGCGGTCGCGGGAAACAACATACGTAATTTGCTGCTCATTTCTACCGATAAGGCCGCTAAGCCGCTAGGCATCATGGGAAAAACCAAGCGGGCTTCAGAGCAGATCGTCACGGCGTTGGCAAAGGAAAAAGCGGTTGTCGATGGCGGCTCCATTCGGCTGGGAAATGTATTAGGAAGTGAGGGTAGCGTTTCCCATACTATCCTTCGGCAGATAGAAGAAGGCCAACCTGTCACCATCACGCACCCCGACGTCAGCCGCTATTTTATTACTCCCGAGGAAACGGCGCACTATATTTTTCGGGCGCTGTTACTGCGGAGCGACGGTGGTATTTTTGTTCCTGAAATGGGAACGCCCATTCCTATCCTTCAATTGGCGCAACGGCTGGCGCAATCTCGTGGGCGTCAATTGAACGCTGAGAGTGAAATAAACGTGATTGGATTGCGTCCAGGTGAAAAATTATCCGAAGACCTGAAGAGCGACGAAGTCGAGTTTCTACCGACAAAGGATGACGCTATCAGAATTGTTCGCGAGCCTGCCCCAGGGTGGTCGGAGTTGGCACAATTGATCGCTCGACTCGCACAAAAAACCAATATGCAGGACATAACGGGATCGATTAAAATCCTAGACGAGCTCACATAGCAATTGCTATTCGCATTTTCTTTAGTACTGTTTTCGTATCAATCTCACCTTTGTACTAGTATTTCGGCTCGAGTTGTTTTACGCTTGAAGCTATCTCAGCCGACGCCAGCTCAACGCAAACTATAGCCAGCTTAGCCGGGATTTAGTAGTGAATTTGTAACTACGCACTAAGCCAAATCAATCATTGGAGAAATATGCATAGCAGTCGGATTTCTGAAAAACTTGTTCGTAGCCTGTGTTTAGCAGTTGGTTTCGCGGTGGCCGGCCCGGCGCTTTCTGCCGCGACCCATTCACTTTCGAACAACGTTGCTCCCTGGGTCAGCCGCGCGAAAAAAATGGATGCCGCAAACGATGCCAGGGAGGTGAAGATTTCGGTCTATCTCCGCTTCAAGGATCAACGCGATCTTGCCGCGCTGATCGACCAACAGAACACGCCAGGAGGTCCCGAGTATGGAAAATTCCTCACTCCGGACCAGTTCCGCGCGCGGTTTGCGCCGGATCAGGCCGATGTGCAGCAGGTGGAGAACGCGCTGGTGAATATGGGCTTCTCGATCATATCGAAGCCGAACAGCGGTTTATTTATTGTGGCCTCGGGAAGCGTTGCGCAGATTAAGTCTGCTTTCCACATCAGCCAAAATCTTTACTCCTACAAGGGCAAGACACTGCGCGCCAACGCTGAAGCTCCCACTTTGCCCGCCGGCATCGCCGGGCTGGTGAGTTACATCGGTGGCTTGGACGAGACGCGTAGATTGAACAAGCCCTTTCGTCATGTTTGGAACGCCGATGCAAAAATCCCCAATGCGCCTCCCGGTACCGGCTATCGTCCGGCAAGCCCTTGCAGCACATACTGGGCCGATCGCGTGGCTAGTTTGTCGCCGGCGGATCCCGCCTATGGAGGGCTCTTCGGCTACTCCATCTGCGGCTACGATCCCCAGCAACTTCGTGCTGCTTACGGTGCCGACCGCGCCAGCCAAACAGGTCAGGGCGTTCGCGTCGCCATCACCGATGCCTATGCTTCTCCTACAATTGAAAACGATGTAAACATCTATTCGGCGAACCACGGCTTGCCGGCCTTGGATTACACGAACTTTACGCAAATTGTTCCTCCAGGGATCTACGACGTTCCTCAAAACCCGAACGTCTGTGGAGGAGCGCAAGGATGGTACGGCGAGGAAACGCTGGATCTGGAAATGGTTCACACCATGGCGCCCAATGCGTACCTCTTTTACGTGGGTTCGGAGGATTGCGGCGACAGCCTTACTCAGGCTGTCTACAACGTTATCGACAATCGTCTTGCCGACATCATCACCAACAGCTGGGGCTACGGTAGCGACGACATTCCTGCCGCTGCCATTCAGGCGGACAACATGGCATTTATGCAGGCTGCCGCCGAAGGAATCAGCGTGCTGTTTTCGTCCGGCGATAGCGGCGATCTTGCGGCGAATAACTCGATTGCCTCCGGCTCCTGGCCCGCCACTAGTCCCTATGTCACCGCAGTGGGCGGCACCAGTCTTGCCTTGAATAGTTCCTCCGGCGATAAGCAGGAATGGGGCTGGGGAACTTATGTTACTCTGCTGCACGGCTGGCAATCGTCCGGCGACGGTAGTTCTGTGACTTACACGCAAGGGATGGATCCCTATTTCTTCGTGTTCGGAGCTGGAGGCGGTGTTAGCCTGACCCAATTCCAACCCGCTTATCAGAGCGGCGTTGTTCCCAATGATCTGGCGACCAACACAGCACTATCCAATGGCGTCACTATTCCGCTTGGTGCTCCGCGGCGTGTGACTCCCGATATCTCGATGGTGGGCGATCCTTATACCGGAGTGTTGACGGGGCAGACGTACACCGTGAGTTCTAATCCCAACGTCAATGCCGGCTGCGTTCTGCTTTCGGCCACCACCGAATATTGTGAGCGTTCCATCGGCGGCACCAGCGTGTCCTCGCCTTTATTGGCCGGTGTTCTCGCATTGGTGAATCAGCAGCGGTTTGCAAATCGCCAAGGACCCATCGGCTTTGCGAATCCAGCTCTCTACAAACTGAATACCGGTGCAATGGGAACTTCCGCGCCGATCTTCGACATCGGCGCGCCACAGCAGTATCCGACCGCCGTGCTTTCTCATAGCCTAGGTAGCGTCAACCTGGTGATTGCGGCCATTAACTCTGTTCCAGATGAAAACTTCAATGTTATACAGGGAGTGGATTCGTCGTTGAAGACAACATCTGGCTACGACAACGTGACGGGCCTGGGTGTGCCGAACATCCCGTCGTTTGTGCAAGCGCTGGGCGGCGGGCAATGATATCTTCCATGCTGCTCTAGCTAAGGCATCTCGTCGGGCCGTTTCCGCGCCTGGGTTTACGGTGGTCGTCGGCGCAATGTGGCATTAAAAAGCAGGCGGATTGTTGAACTTTTCTCAATCCGCTTCGTTTACTATTTTGACTATGGCTTTCTGTACAAACTGCGGTACCGGATTGGACGATAATGCCCGCTTCTGCTTGAACTGCGGTCAACCGGCTAGCGGTTCTTCCGGTACGGCTTACACTGCGCCAACAACACTCGCCGAGCCCATCAAATACGATATCGAAGGTCACAACCTGCAAATCGCGCGCGTACATCTACAGCCGGGCCAAGAGATTTATGCAGAAGCCGGGAAGATGATCTACAAGTCGGCCAACGTGGACTGGCAGACGCGCATGACCGGACAGTCGCTGGGCCAGAAGATCTGGGGAGCGGTAAAGCGCAAGTTGATGGGTGAATCGTTGTTCTTTACTTATTTTCGATCGAATACTGGGCCCGGTGAAATCGGGTTTGCCGGCAGTTTCCCTGGGAAAATACAAGTTTTTTCACTTGCTCCCGGTCAAATGATTATGGTGCAGCGCGACGGGTTTCTTTTTGCAGAGGCAAGTGTCACGCTCGACATTGCTCTGGTACGCCGACTGGGCGCGGGGTTGCTCGGCGGCGAGGGCTTCATCCTGCAGAAGCTGACCGGACCAGGCGCGGTCTTCGTGCATGCGGGAGGAGATCACGTGGACTTCACCCTAGCACCGGGAGAAATGCTGCAGGTGCAGACCGGTCACCTGGTTGCGTTCGAACCTTCCGTGAACTATGACGTGCAGCTGGTGGGAACGATCAAGACGGCTATTTTCGGCGGGGAAGGCCTGTTTCTAACCACGCTGACGGGTCCCGGTCGCGTGATTCTACAAAGCATGACTTTGGAGCGGCTTCGCCATGAACTCTCTCCCGCGGGACACTCCGGTAGCGGCGACGAGCGCAACCCTCTGAGCGCAGTGACCGATGGAATAGGCGGACTGACCAGCTTTTTCCGCAGTGATGATTAGGCTCAAGCGGGCTTTCCCGATCGTCCTGTTCTCAAATGAACTAATGCCTGAAGAAATGGTTTTATCGGCAGCGATCTCACTACGCGCAGATCGTCGCGAAGGCTGCCGCAATCACTCATAAACCGCAGCAGTTCATCTGTCGGCGCGTTGGAAAATAGGGCGTGGAACAGGCGGTCGGCGGACCCGGGGTGGTCGAGAATCGCTTGTAGAAAAACACGGTCCAGAAGTTTATAACGGGGCGATAGCAGAGGGTTGGCGTCCTCCGCCGAATCGTCCATGATTCTTTTTGCCAGCCAGCGGCACTGTCTTTGAATGCGGAGAAAGGCATAACCCGATGAGGAACGCGCAGCTCCGCCTGCCAGACCGATCCGCACCACGCGTTCACTGAAATTGGAAACCGGCATTTCCGAATCCATCGGTATACGTCCTTGCTCTTCCGCCATCACCTGGTAAGCGCCTTTTGATAATCCATAACTGCTGCTCAGGTAGGCTGCAATCTCCTGCTTATGCTGCGCTTCGGGAACGATGCATGGCATGAGGTACGTATTTTCCACCAAAGCCTCTGTTGGGGAAAACGGCAAGACGTAAAAGAAGTGGGGGCCGCGGCTCTGCTCCGTCCGGAAATCCATCAAGGTCACGCAGGATGGGTCGAAAATGCTATCTGCCGTCTTTATGAAACGCCCAAAGAAGTGTTGCTCGAAAGATGAACCACTCCTTTGTTCGCCTGCAGGGGAGTCTTGCCGGGGAATGCTGTCGAACACTTGCTTCACGAGAAACGCTTCCTCCGATGTTTTCACGCGGACGCCGTTGGTGATTGCCTCGACACTGGTGACTGGTGTGCCCAGTAAGAGAGTTATTTGCGGATTTTGCTTTAATCTTTCGAGTACGCGCTCGTAGAAAGACATACTCTGAAGGCGTAAATATCGATAATTAACATGGTGGACTCCACTGCCCATGCCATCATGCCGAATCACCCGCCAACAGGACCATCGATGAGAAGCGAGATCCGAAAAATCGGTTTGCTCTACATCCCAAAAGCACCATGTCCGGTCATTAGAAAATTCGATCTTACGATCTAGAAGGACAATGCTTCCTTCAAAACCGATGCTTAGCAAATGCCACACGAGGCTTAAGCCAGCGCAGCCCGCTCCTAGAACCGCATAGTCGTAAATTTTGTCCACTGGCCCTACACCACGTTAGCTCTAAACAAGTGGTGAAGTAGAGCATTGGAGCGAGCTTGTAACTGATCGCCGCTGCCGAGAATCCGAGTACCAAACCAACACTGCATGCGGTACGGTCAACGCGTTTAACGCAATCAACAAAGCAGGGCCGGCATCATTCCATGACCAACGTGTTCTCTGCAGAACCAGCCAAATACAAGGCAATAGGACCACCATAGCAGCCGAAACCCATAACGTGCGCCGGTGAAACCGCCAAAGCTTCTTCCAATATTGGGATAGATTTTGAGGTAGTTGCCCTTCTGTATGCAGCGTCAGAATACGCCGCGCAATGTAACGATGCGAGTGCGAAAATAGGAAATAAATACCCACCGAGATAAGCGGCGGTAAGGAAACAAATAAAAAAACCATCAAAAGGGTGTCTAAAAGCTCCTCTGTGGCTATATGGATAGTTATTGTTTGTTTCACTGCCATGGACACTAAGAATGTCGCTTGAAGCGCTATTGCGGTAGCAATAGCAATCCAAATCCAAACAGTCCACCCGAGTCCAGCCCCGAAATGAAGGGACACACCCGGCAACAGGGATGCAACAGACGCAAACGACTTAGGATGAGCAATAATTGGCAGTAGGATTGGGAGGGCGCCGCGCAGTAAAAGCAAATTGATTCCATAGGCGGGTGAGTTGGTACAGGAACTTGCACCAAAATCACGGCTCCACGCTAAGTCACCCTCACCAAAGTGGAAGCACGCTAAAACTAAGAAGCTAATCAGCGCTACTAAAGGAAATACTTTCCACAGATAAATAACAGCTACACCTGCCGCCAAGTAGATTAACAGGAGATACGTTCGTGCTTGAGTTTTACTTAAGCCATTGCGGATTATAAGCTGTTCGTCTTGTGCTCCATGCGGCAGTCCGAGAATGGCTATACTCACAATCCACGGCATCCATTGGATTGTGGGGCTCAGTAGACGATACTGCAAAAACCAAGCCCCAATCGACAAAGTTATTGCCACTATCCAGAACGGCCAAGTCACGGCTCTTCTTGACAGCGCCAGCAGCCCCATTTCAGACACGCGCTGTTGCGGCTGCTACACCATCGGTAATTAGTTCATCACTGCTAATACGACGTTCTGAGATTTCCCGCTCAGTAGAGCTCTTCGCCCGCGCCATGGAGTAAATTCCGTAGATGACCTTTGCGATCAGATCCAAGATGGTGAAAGCTGCCGCGGTAGCTACCGGACTCATCATCTTAAGTCCCGGCGTTCCGAATAGAAATACGACGGGGTACAAAAACCAAATTACACTGAGAAACATAGCATTCCCCGTGTATTCTTTATCTATGTCAGTTCCATTCCGCGCCGATTCCCTCTTCAAAGGTCCCCATAGAACACCATAAACCGCCAGGAAAGCAAAGCAGCTGATCGTGAACCAAATCCATTTGATGTATCCTTCGGAAAGCCCGGCAAATAGACCGGTGAGGATCATGTAGCTGTCCGCCGCAATTAATCCTCCGACAAGACCAGGACGTCTGATGTTTCTTCTTAAGGCAGTCAATGACAGACCAAACAACAGCAATGGAGTCGTAATTGACCAGTCGATATAACGAGCGTACAGAAATGCCGTTCCATTGCTCAAGACGGTTTCACCCTGATGAACAGCCATTGCAAAATAGCTGGCCATCGCAATTAAAGGAACAAAGAAGTGTAGGCTCGAGTGCTCTTCTTCGGCCTTGGTTCGTCTACTCCAGTTAAAATAAAGAATCGCTGCCCCGATGGCCATACCAAAGGCACCTATCCAGCTCCATGTATCTACAGTCATTTTCTACATAACCCTCTACACAAGTAGAGCATCGAACCGCTTTTCCCATTACATTCGGCTACTTGCGTAAAACTACCGGAACACACGGACGGAATGTAATCTGAAGGTGAATATTTCGTCGATCTGAAATAAGTTAAGTTAAAACGTAGATACGCCGATCTTACGTAGAAACCGACGTAAGTATGGGCCTGCAAGATTAGCTGCGATAATTCGATATTTTTTCGAGTTACCGACAACGATCCTATGCCCGAACACCTGATAGCGATTGCTTTCGATACGGGACAGTATCTCTCGATACATTGCGGATGCGATTTGGACGGCAAACCGGCCTTCCCTATTTAATAAGGCGATTCCAGCATTTCCCTCGTTGTAGTAATGTTGCGCTCGTTCGGCTTGTAAGCTCATTAGCTGCACAAAAGCGCTGTTGTACAGGCGACCTTGCAGGTCTGCTTCGTCATAATCGAAGCGTTCCATTTCTTCCTGTGGAAGATAGATTCGTCCTCGCTGCAGATCCTCGTCTACATCTCGCAAAATGTTCGTTAATTGCATGGCGATGCCAAGGTCGATTGCATATTGCCAAGCCTGCGCACGCGTAGAGTTGTCCGAAAACCCGATAACCGAGCACATCATCAATCCCACTACTGACGCTACCCGGTAGCAGAATAAGTAAAGCTCGTCGAAGGTTGCATAGCGTGTCTTGTGCAAGTCCATTCGCATACCCTCGATCAATTCAAAGGCCAATTCGAACGGGATTTGGTATTGCTGCACCACATGGGTGAACACTTGCAGCACCGGATGCTGTGGCTTACGACCCTTTGTGATTTCCGCTAGCGCTTGCTCCCACTCATGCAGATCGCGCGTGCCTTGCGCAACATTCTCGCACTCGTCCACAAGATCGTCGGTATAGCGGCAGAACCAGTAAACCGCATGTGCCGCACGGGCGAGATCCGGGGGGAAGAAACGGCTAGCCAGATAGAAACTCTTGGAACCCTTTGCCGTCTGAACGGCGGCTTCGTGGAACAATGCTGCCAGTTCGCTGTCTACTGCGCAAACCGTTCGCATATCAGCCGCTCCGCAATCTTGGCCGAGGACAACACCCCGGGAACACCGGCGCCTGGATGCGTACCTGCCCCAACGAAAAACAAGTTACGTACGTCTTCCGATTCATTATGCGGCCGGAACCAAGCCGACTGCCGAAATATCGGCTCAAAGGAAAAACCGGAGCCAAGATGACTATTCAAGGTTGTCTCGAAATCCAATGGCGTGATCATTCGCTCGGTAATTATGTTCTGAAGCAAGCCGGGAAGATAACGTTCGTCGAGAAATCGCATGACGGCATCACGGAACGAAGCGGCTTTTGCTTTCCAGTCGATACCGCTCTTCTGGTTCGGGACAGGAGCGAGAACGTAGAAGCAATCGCAGCCTTCGGGTGCCATCGACGGATCGGTAGCCGTAGGGCGGTGCAGGTAAAGAGAAAAGTCCTCCGGCAACAGCTTGTAAGTGAAAATATCACGCAATAACTCGCGATATCGTTCGCCCAATAAAATCGTATGATGCTTGATGTTCGGATATTTTTTCTTAGTCCCAAAATAAATGACAACCAAGGACATGCTGTATCGCATCGCGTTTAACTTTGAATTTTTGTATTTGCGCCGGTGGGCAGGAGCAATCATCTTCAAGTAGGTATTCGCTACGTCCGCATTGCTGACAACCGCATCCGCTCGAAAGATATGGCCCCGGGCCGTTCGCAGACCGATTGCACAACCGCGTTCCACGGAAATTTCTTCTACCGGAGTAGAGAGATAGATGTGACCGCCTAACTCGCAAAACAATTTACCGAAAGCGTCGATAATCGAACCGGTGCCGCCCATCGCGTAATGTACGCCCCACTGCCTTTCCAGATGATGGATGAGCGCGTAAATAGACGTTGTTTGGAATGGATTGCCGCCAACTAGCAAAGGATGAAAAGAAAATACGCGTCGGAGCTGCGGGTCCTTGATGTAACCAGCTACGAATTGGTAAACGGTTTTATAGGACTGAAGCTTTATCAGGTCTGGGACGATCTTTACCATGTCGCTGAAACGCAGAAATGGCTTGTCCGACAGCTCGACGAAGCCCTTTTGAAAAACGGCTTTAGCATGTCGGATCATCGCCCGGTAACCAGGAAGATCGGCGGGCGCGAAATCGCGAACGCGTTCCTCCGTTAAGCGCTCGTCGCCGTTGTACTCGAAGAAGCGTCCGTCGTGGAACTCGATGCGATAGAACGGGTCTACTGCAACAAGCTGCAGGTAATCCTCCGCTTGTCGTCCTGCGTTCTCGAATAGCTCTGTAATCAGAAAAGGCGCTGTAATTACGGTCGGACCGGCATCGAAGGTAAATCCGTCTTGTTTGTAAACGTAGGCGCGACCGCCTAATCGATCCCTCGCTTCGAACAAATGAACATCGAATCCGCGAGTCTGTAAGCGAACCGCCGTTGCCAAGCCGCCAAAACCGCTGCCGATAACCGCTATGCGCCGGCCCACGTGTCTGCCTTTGCAACACGGGCAGCTAGATAGTCCACCATTTCCTCAAGCGGTTGCCGCTTATCTCCAATCCTTCGGACAATGTAGCGCAGCTCTAGAAGTTTGTTCTCCAGCAAACACATGTCGGCGAAACTTTCGTCCAGATAATCGTCGGTCATCTGGAAAGCCAAGCCGAACTCTCGTCCAAAACGTAGAAGCAGGTCTTGCTGATCGATTTGGATGTTCGTTCCCAGCATGCCCGCCGATATGGCCAATGTAAATAACGGCACAGTTTTGAACTCGGCTGAAACCACGCCGTTCGGTACGCTCCCACCTAGCATTAAGTCAAAAGCTTGCCCTGCGATCAAACCGGAGCAATTGAGGCTGTGCAGCAAATCGGCTTGAAAGCGGATCATCTTGGGAAGGGTTACGCCTTCCGGTACGGACTCCAGCACCGAACCCGTGGCCCTGGTCACCAACGCAAAGGCGGCTAGAATAGCTGTTGCCTCGCCAAAACGGAGATGAACGGACGGCTTGCCTCGCCGAACAGCAGCATTGTCCATGCATGGTAGATCGTCCAGGATCAAGGAAGCGCAGTGAATCAGTTCCACCGCTATTGCTGCTCGGATCGTGGCTTCTTCCGGCGCGCCAAAGATCCGCGACACTCGCAAAGCCAAGATGGGTCGTATCCGCTGGCCTGCTCCCAACACCGCGTACCGCAGCGCTTGGTAAACAGGACCCTTGTTTTGCTGACTGCCGGGTGCAAGATATTGTTCTAAATATTTATCGACGGCGCACCGGTCCGCCTGAAAGAAACAGTCTGTGCTGGGCGTAACGACAATGGCGGCGGACATCTATAGGGAAAGACTGATGAACGCGCCCGGCTGTTTCACGATGGGTGCGGTCTTACCTATATGCATTTCTACGTGTGCCACCGCGTTAAAGCGCTTTGCGAAAGGTGAGATTGATACGAAAACTGCCTGTCAACGGATGAGCTCCTTTGGCGAGTGGAGCCACGCCATGATAGAAAAGCCTGGCGGAGCCGCCCCAGACAACAACGTCACCGCTTTCTAGTCGTATGCGCCGCGGACGTTCGTTACGTTTTTTTCCGCCAAATAAAAAGGTAGCTGGGAGTCCCAGCGAGACGGACACGATAGGCGCACCGAAATCCTGCTCGTCTTTATCTTGATGTAAGCCCATCTTGGCACCCGGTTCATAGCGGTTGATGAGGCAGGCATCGGGTGTAAAGTCCGAGAACCCCGCCTCCTTTGCCGCGCGCGTCGCAAGAGCAACAAATCGGCTAGGCATCGGGGGCCACGGCTGACCTGTAGTCGGGTCGATGGCGTCGTACCGGTAACCGTGTTCATCGCTGACCCAGCCCAAAGGGCCGCAGTTGGTCATCGCCACCGACATTTGATGCCCCCCGGGAGTCGTCATGTGTCGAAACGGTGCGGCGGAGATGACCTGTTCCAGTGAAGTCAGCAATTCCGCCGTTTCGGGCAAAGCAAATCCACGCAGCCAAACCGCGCCTTCCGACAGCGGTTCAGACGAATTGACGGTATTAGGTAAATCGCTAAACAGACTACCTTCGTTAGAGCTACTCATCGCCGATTCCTTAAAGATAAAGCTGCGTAAAACGTCGGCTCTTATTCACCGATGTTGTTTGTAGGAAATTGAAATGAGGACAGTACGTTCCCTGTCTGATATCTGGTGCGGAGAGTGGGACTGAACCCCGCTATGTCCCTCGCTAGCACCTCAAGCTAATTGTCACATGAACGGCCGAACTTAAGGAGCAACGCCTTGCATGGTCTATTCGTCGACCTTGAATGTCACCGCGCTTGACGACTTGAGATGAACGTCTCGGGAATACTCAAAATTTTCGCCTATGCGATCGCCGCACACATTTTCAAACTCAGGGTTTGGCAGTACTTTATACTGACCGATTTTCCACGGTATGGCCGGTTCGAACTCCCACGCGGTCTCTGATTCGGTTAGCCTTTCGTTCCCCGGAATGCGCCTCCCAACCGCGTCGAGAACGACCAGCAGATGTTCGGCTTGATAATCGACGGCCTCCGGAAACCGCAGACGTAAAGTTGATCGGGTTTTGGCGCGAACCGGCTCCAACCTCCAGTCAGTCGAGTCGACTGGCCGACAATGCTTCGTGCTGATCCGCCATTGTTTCAGCGGCATTCCGTCGAACGTGAAAACGACCGCTGGTAGCCCGGCGAGAGGCGCACCCAGCAGTTCGTTAGGTCCAATTCCCTGCTTGAGCCGTCCCGGATCAAACAGAACGGTCAGGATTGTGCGGTCGGGAGACCAGAGTTCCTGCTCCAGAAAAGGATGCTGGCGAATGCTTCCCTGCAGATCCCGCAGCGCCAGTCTGGTAAGCACAGCCGAATTCTGCGCTTCTTTGAAACGAAGAGAGATGCGCAGGCAATTGATAGGCAGAAGCGGTCCTGATGGAAAGACCTTTTCGACGGCGCCCGGCGCCAACGAGCCTGAGCCAAGCACTGCCGCCAGGAACACAGTCAGTAACATCGGTCAACGAACCTTCTATTGGCGAACTTGATCCGGATAGCCTTCGTCGATCTTCATCTTGTTCTGAACTGGCAACGTGTACTGCCGTTGCGCCCCCGTGTAGACATATCCCGGGAGCAAATACTCGGAGACATCCATGTCCGAGAGACGAAATCCTAACGCTTTGTTGTAAGTCATTAATTGCGTCCGTCCGGAAGCTGGATCCCTGCGCAGCGCCAAGAAGTAACCATCATTGAAATTAACGACACGAAAAGCAGGTGCAAGCGGAGCCGTGTTGATCGCGATTGGACCACGCGTTCCGTACGCAATCGGCGTCGACAGCCCGGCCCGTTCGCTCGCTTGTTCAATCTCGCTCAGAGCAATCGTCTCCGAACCTAAGTAAAGATTCACCACCAGCAACGACGTCACCATCTTTTGAGTGTTCAAGTCTTGGGCCTCGTAGGTCAAAAGGTTGACCGGAATGCCTGCGTCACCAAGTTCCGCAATCGTCTTCGCTCGAACGTGGGCATTCGGTTGAAGATCTTCCATAGGAATGATCACCAACGGCGTGCACAAATAAGCCGCCACGAGGTAGGACTTGCCCGCAATCTCGGCAAAAGTCATGGCCCTAATCGGCGCGCGTGTCTCCACTTGGTTGTGACTCGTGTGATACATCTCGACTGACACTATCCCGCTACTCTGGGTGAACGGATAGGCTAGAATCCGCAGAGTCGACGAGAAAGCCTGGTTTGACAGCCCTGCCACATAAAGCTTTCCCTCGTGCCATTGCATGTCGGTGACTGTAAAGCTTCGCCCTGGGATGTGATCCCACAGAACCAGTGAACGGTTGGATTGGTCGCGCAGTACCGCCGTGCTCACCGGCATCCCCTCAAGGGGAATCTTTCGAAATTTTCCTTCCGGAGTGGTGAACAGAATAACCGGCTCTCTTGAGGGTAGGGTTACCAGCGCGATATAAGCCTCGTTTGATTCCGGTCGGACTGCCAGGTCTTGCAGTTCGAAGTCGCTCCCGCCGATCTCTCTCCGAATGGCCGTATCGGCTTGCCGAAGATTAAATAGTTTGCCGTTGTCGGGTTCGGCAGGCGGTAGTTGAAAAGCGTAGATACAATCAGCCTGCCAGTCGGCGACAAATAATGTCGAGGCAGGCCCAAAAGCGATCCGTGACACAGACCGTAACTCTATAGCGTGTGAGTGATGCGGCGTTATGGCGGCCAGCATCCCCAGGCAGATTGGAAGAAAGCGCAGCATGGTTCCTCTTGAACGGTGTTCACCGCTTGGCGACTCAGACATCTCTCACGGTGGCGGCCGCCGACTTCCAAGTTAGCCGTCTGCGCGAGTTCTAGGAATATCCAGACGCGTCAACAACTTGTCAACTTACGACAACGTCGCAATCGCGCACCGAATTGTCGTGCGTTTTGGATTACAGTTGGACAGGATCTGGTATCAGTGGAGGATTGGTCGAACTCGTGACCAGTCTATGCCGCTGCGTGAATGGAGAAAGAATCACCCTTGACTGACACTGCACCAAGCTACCAGCAGGAGACGAAGCTCGTGACTCCCATAGCGAGCGCAAGATTTCTGGAGCGATCGCGCGGCAGGCTAGCCCATGCTAACTGTGCGAAAGGCGCCGATCCGTTGCTGAGCGTCAAGCGCTTCCCGTTAAAAACTCTTCTGTTTTCGCGCGGCTGTGGAATCGATCACTCCCAGCCGCACCGGCTGCACTTCAACGTTGCAATCCTCATTACCAGCGGAAGAGATGACCATATGGTCGATTTTGCTCCCCTAGAGCTGAAGCCGCGCGATTTGCTATTGCTGCGTGCCGGCCAAGTGCATGCATTCGGGAAAGCGCGCTCCGTCGAAGGTGAAATCCTTACGTTTACCTCTGAGTTCGTCGGAATGCTTTCTCACATTCCGCTGCTAGCTGATACGGTGGAATCCATCTTCAAAACCGCCTCGCGTGTCACACTGGCGGACGACTCCGCCTGTATGATACATCGCTGGTACGACGATTTTTCAGGCGAACTATCCAGACGAGGACGGCCCCTTGCTGAGCCCCGAATCCTGCTGGCTTTCGCTCTGTTGATGAACAGATTGGCTGGCTTGGATGAATTCGCGCCATCGCTTATTGGGAACCTTACCCCACGCCCCAAACTCACACGTGATTTCGAAGCATTGTTGAGCAGGCACTTTCTCGTTCAGCGTGAGGCCGCCTGGTACGCCGGTCAGCTCCACGTGTCTACACGCACTCTGGACCGCCAGTTGGTCAAGGCGCTCAATCAGACGTGTAAAGAACTAGTTCGAGCTCGGCTCCTGCTAGAAGCCAAGCGCCTTCTCGTGGATCCGGATTTGCAGATTAAGGATGTCGCCTATGCACTGCACTTCGATGAAGTGGCTAATTTCTCAAGGTTCTTTCACCAGAATGCAGGGCTCACTCCCAGCGAGTTCAAATCTCGTCGCCCCGGGTGGCCGCACTAGTTTGCATCAACGCTGGACGGCGGAAAGACATCTGTTGAAGCGGCCCGTTCCCGGCATTTATCAAGAAAGTCGTTTTGGAAGCTCTGGGACGTCAGCTTGGGCGGTAATTGCTCCAGTTTTCCATTAGAGATCAATACGCCAGTTTAACTGCAGCGGAGCCAGTGTATTGACCTCAAAGTGCATCTCATTTCCATATTTAGAAAATTGCAAGGTATCGGTCAGCACACCTGCATTATTAAACAGAAAGTCGATGGTGGAAAACTCTCTCCCAAGTTCGGTTGCGACACGTCTGATATCGGAATGATCGGCTAAGTCCACAGCAAACGTGTTCCGAACTGCGCCGGGGTATTTACGATTTAGCTCGGCGGCGAACGATCTTGATTTCTGCAGGTTTCTATCCACCAGCACTAATTCGATATCCCGGGCAGCCAGCAGCTTGCATACCTCCGAACCAAGGCCTCCCGATGCGCCTGTCACGACAGCCAATTTCTTTAGCATTTCTCTACTCCTAATCAGGTCAGTGCCGACGCGATTAGTCGGTGGACTTCGGCAACTGCGTGCCTGAAACAAACGCCAGAGCCGTTCTTTCGAGCTTAATAACTCATTGCTTAGAAATACATGTCAGAACTGGTCAAAAAGTTGGCAGTTTTAGTCCACAACGATTGGTGCAATTTCACCTGAACATCGCCGTCGGGAATGCACAGAACGGGCTCACTCCTGGTGACGCGCGATTTAAAACCATCTCGGGCACAGTTCGAACAGATCCGCCCTTACGGCCAAGCATAGACGCTTTGTATATGGTGCGGAGAGGGGGACTTGAACCCCCACGGTGTTACCCGCTAGTACCTCAAGCTAGTGCGTCATATTCGCTCCCATTCATTTGCAATGACTTAACGGGTCAGGATGGATCGGGTTGAGTGGGATTGTGCCTGATTAGTGACACAATAGCGACACCAAACAAAGGATCACGCCCGCAGTTCCATTGCGGTCTCAGCCTCAACGTTTCTCACCAAGTGGCGATGTATCTCGCTAGTCACGTTGGCCGTTGGAGCACGCCGGTGATCCAGCGCTTCTATGGAGGTCGTGATCATTCGACGGTGGTCCATGTGATTCAGCGCATCGAGGCAATGCGTGAGTCGGACCCCAATTTAGATGTTCTTGTGTGCGATCTCAAATTGAGAATCGACGCGCCCGCTGAAAACATGGAGCAGTCGCCTACAACGAGATTATTAACAAGCAGTCCTGCATCACAGCAGGTTGAACTCCGATTGGTCGCTGAAGAGATTACGGCTCAGGTCCGCAAAGTGTTACGGGAAGAACTTCGCTACGCGCAGCACGGGGAACAGTCGAACGCTTGCGAAAAGCATTACCTGCAGCCGAGATACAGTCGGATTCGCCACTTGATCGTAAAACGCTTACCTGCAACCTAGTTGGGTTGGGCTTGGCTCCATCCTGTGTTCAAAGAATCATGCGATCACTTTACACTCAGGACCTACCAGAGTATTCGGGCGTCGACAAGTGCATCAGCAATTTGCTAACGGCCGATAACACAGCGTCGAAGAGGCCCTGCAGCTCTCGACTTGCGGATACAACACCCTGCTGTGAGGAAGTGAGCAGAACGTAAGATCTTCCGATGTGACAGGGCGGACTTCAGTCGTGGAACGGAATCCAGAACATCTTCACTTCAACACTAAGCATGCCTGACTTTACCGTCGGATCCTCGGTTGCAATCCTTGTTGCTTCCTCCAAGTCTGCGGCTTTGAAAATTGTCATACCACCATCGGCCAACTCGCCAGCCAAACCGCCTGCTTTCTTCATAAAGGGGCCGCTCAGAACGACCTGACCTGCATCGTGCAATGCGTTGACGTACTCAACGTATTTTGAGAATTCCGGCTGTAGATTGTACGGAACTCCCTCGATCCATTTCGGTCCTGGATTCTGGAACATTACGAAGTGGTGGAAACCATTTTCATCAATCATTTAAGGCACTCCTCTCATGCTCAAACGGAAGGGAATCTTCTGAGTTCTGGCGATTCAAGAGTCTCTCAAGCTTCTTCCTACAACCGATCATCGCGCCGCAGCTTCATCTCATTAAATCACCTCGCGTAACCCAACAGAACGGGACTCCTTAGAATAAGCAAACCAGGGATGAGCTTATGTTTAAATCTGAGCCAGACCGCCGTCGACGAACAGCTCGGTGCCGGTGACATAGCTGCTGTCATCTGAGGCGAGGAAGAGCACCGCTTTTGCGACTTCATCAGTTGTACCCGCACGACCGAGCGGAATGTTCGGAATCGAGATCTCCACAAACTGATCGATCTGCTCGGCGCTCATGCCCAAGGAAAGGCTGTAAGCAGGCGTCGGCACAACGCCCGGGCTGACCACATTGACGCGAATCTTTCGAGCTTTCAGGTCGACTGACCAAGTGCGTGCGAAGGAGCGAACGGCAGCTTTAGTCGCGCTATAAACCGTGAACGCCGGAAAGCCCTTCGTAGCTACGATCGATGCGTTCAGGATCACCGACCCTCCCTCTGCTAGCAACGGCAACGCCTTCTGCACCGTGAACAAAAGTCCTTTCACATTAATTGCGAAATGCTTATCGAAGTGCTCTTCGGTGATTTGGCCAAAAGGAGCAAACTCACCGATACCAGCGTTGGCGAAGACAATGTCGATCTTGCCCTTTTTCTCCTTCACGGCTGCGTAGATCTTGTCTATCTCTGTGAGCTTGGCAACATCACCTTGAATGCCGGTGACATTCTGTCCGACCTCTTTCACGGCGGCGTCCAGCTCACTCTGGCGGCGGCCAGTGATGAAAACATACGCCCCCTCGTTGACGAACTGCTTGGCGGTTGCAAGCCCGATGCCGCTACTGCCGCCCGTGATTACTGCGACTTTTCCGGTTAGCTTCTGTGACATGTACTTTCTCCTTAATGGCCGATTTGCGACCATACAGGCAGTAGACGTGGCGAGTTTCCATTAAGTCGCAATTGTTTATCGATCGATCAATAAATAGACGGAGTGGCATTTTTTAGTTGCCTAGGACCTCAAAGCAGAATAGACGACCCGGCCGGCCGCGAGGCTTCGACCCAGAGCAAGTGCTGGATCAGGCCATGCATGTCTTCTGGGAGAAGGGATATGAGGGCACTTCACTGCACGACCTGACAGCGGCGATGGGGCTTCCATCTGCGAGTTTGTACAAGGCCTTCGGTAATAAACAGATGCTCTTCGGGCAAGTATTAGCACGCTACCTAGTCGGTCCCGTTGCCTTCATTCAGGGCGCGCTAAATGAACCAACAGCTTACGCTGTAGCTGAGCGGACACTTCGCGACTCGGCCGAGTTCCTTGCCGGTCAGCATACCCGCTGCGGATGCATGACTATTCAGGCAGCCCTGGTCGGCGGCAAGGAGTCTCAGCCCGTGCGCGAGAAGCTGATTGCACTAAGGGTACGAGGGCAAAAGGCCCTTCGCGGCCGCTTTGAACGGGCCCAGGAAGAAGGCGATCTGGCGAAGACGATAGACGCTGGCGATCTGGCACGGTTCGTTACAGCTACATTTCAAGGAATGACGCTCCAGGCCATTGATGGCGCCAGTCTCTTAGATTTACTTAGTCTCAAGGAAATTGCTCTGCGAGCATGGCCAAAGTGAGAGACCGGCTCCCACTGCCAATCTGTTGAGAAGCTTACCCTTGGAGATATTCGCAAAACTAGAACTAAATACTGCGCCGTCACACATGTTTTATCCGCGTCGAGCTCACACCGTTTGCATACGTTGCCGGTTGTCTATACGATAATCAACCAGAGCCGGTCTTTCGAGCTTAATAACTCATTGCTCAGAAATACATGTTAGAACTGGTCAAAAAGTTGGCGACTTTAGTCGACAACGATTGGTGCAATTTCACCTGAACTTCCTCGTTGGGAATGCACAGAACGGGCTCACTCCTGGTGACGCGCGATTTAAAACCATCTCGGGCACAGTTCGAACTGATCCGCCCTTACGGCCAGGTGTAGACGCTTTGTGTATGGTGCGGAGAGGGGGACTTGAACCCCCACGATGTTACTCGCTAGCACCTCAAGCTAGTGCGTCTGCCAATTCCGCCATCTCCGCTGACTTGAAATACTCTAAATTTTACCGAGGAGCCCCGCTCTCGGCCGGCGTGGGTTTGGTCGCGTTTGCCGGTGGAGGCGTCACCCGCTTTGGAACACTGCGATTCTTTTGCGCTGCGGGCGCACTCTTCTGCATCCCCTCAAGGACGCTGCCGGATCGCCGCGAACCTCGGTTTTCCATGATAAATAATGTCAGCGCCGTAACCATAAACACCGCCGCGGCAATCGTCGTCATCTTCGATAAAACGGTGGCCGTACCACGCGGGCCGAAGGTGGTTTGCGAACCCATTCCGCCGAATGCACCCGCTAAGTCCGCCGCCTTGCCGCTTTGCAACAAAACAACACCGATTAAAATTAAGCAAACGACAACGTGAAGAGCCGTTACAAAATAGATCATGGCAACGTCGAGTATAGCATTTTAAGCCGTATTTTCACCAAAACAAGCGATACCTTATGAAACCGAACACCACGCTTTCACTGAACGATCTCCGGGAAAATTACACGAAAGGAGGCCTCCGAGAAGAGGACTGCGATCCCGATCCCACAGCACAGTTTCAAAAATGGTTTGGAGAAGCTAAGCGTTCCGGTTTAAAGGAACCGAACGCAATGACGTTAGCCACGGCGAGTCTCGATGGGAAGCCGTCGGCTCGTATCGTGCTACTTAAGGAGATTGGCGGAGAAGGGTTCGTTTTCTATTCCAATTATTCGAGCCGCAAAGGACAGGAACTGACGGCAAACGTCAGCGCGGCCCTTGTCTTCTACTGGGCGGACTTAGAACGTCAGGTCCGGATTGAAGGAGAGATTACCCGGCTACCCCGTGAAAAATCGGTGGACTATGCCCACGGACGTCCGCGAGGGAGTCAAATGGGGGCGCTCGTTTCCCATCAAAGCGGCATTGTCAACGGAGGCCGCGACTACCTGGAAGCCAAATTAAAGGATCTGGAAACTCGGTATGCCGATACGGAAACGGCCGATCTCCCGGTACTGAGTGACTGGGGTGGCTATTGCCTGCGCCCGTTGAACTTCGAATTCTGGCAGGGACGCCCGAACCGTCTGCATGACCGTATTCTCTATCGATATTCGGGAGATAATGCTTGGATTCTCGAACGGCTATCGCCTTGATTAAACGAAGAGCCTGCCTTCCACGTCAAATGGACATGTATCGGTTTGCTGGTCTGCTGCTGGTGGGTTCGTTTCGTATTTTCGCTGATTCCATCCTTCCGTCCACCGATCACGTGATTAACGAAGTGCAGAAACGCTATAACGGAGCAAAAACACTTTCGGTTCGTTTCGTAGAAAGCTACAGTATCGAAGGGCACAAGCGACGTCCTGAAATCGGCACCCTCACTTTGCGTAAGCAGGGCAAAATGCGCTGGGACTACACGCAGCCGGTAGGCAAGCTTTTTGTATCCGACGGGAAAGAGGTATACCTTTATACCTCTCAGGATAATAGGGTAGAGAAAGTTCCGCTCAAGGACACTGAGGATATGAGGGCTCCCCTTGCTTTTTTGCTGGGCCGATTGGACATGAAGAAAGAGTTTCGCAGTTTCCAGACGCACAGCGCGGAGGGCGGCACCTGGCTGGATGCCTCCTCCAAAAACGCCCGCATTCCGTATAAGAATGTAGAGATGCTGATTGCCCCCGACGCCTCCATCCGCCAACTAAAAGTATTTGGACGGGACGAGTCGGTATTGGACTTTGCGTTCAGCAACGAGAAACTCAACCCACCTGTGAGCGATCGTGTGTTCCGTTTTACTGTGCCGCCCGGAGCCGAAGTGGTCGACGCCTTGGCCGTCCGAGATGAAGGGAAGTAGAACAGATGGCTGAGTTCGTTTTGCGATACGCCGACGGGCGTGGCCAAATGCATGAGCAAACCGCTGACGCGCTCAGCGAACGCGAGGCTCGCGAACGCCTGACGCAACAGGGATATTTGGTTTACTCCGTCAGGGCAAAAGACTTCAGTGCCCGGATCAGCGGCGCTACTCGCCGGGGTAAGACGGTTAATCTCGAAAAATTCCTGATTTTCAACCAGCAGTTTGTCACCCTCATTCGCGCCGGGTTGCCCATCCTGAAAAGCCTCGACCTGCTGGCCGATAAACTGACCGACCCAAAGCTCAGCCGACATATTAAAGCGGTCCGCGATGAGGTGAAATCGGGCACCGTTTTATCGGACGCCTTCGCGCATCAAGGTGTATTCCCGTCTATTTACATCACCACCGTTTTAGCCGGAGAAAAAAGCGGATCGCTGGTTGAGGTTCTTGATCGCTTCCTTACTTACCAGCGATTGACTCTCGCGGTACGCAAGAAGGTCCTGCTCTCCCTGCTTTACCCCACCGTGCTCATCTGCCTGGTTGTCTGCCTGATCGTTTTTTTGATCACCTACGTCGTGCCTAACTTCGCCGAACTTTACAGGAGCATGGATGCGAAATTGCCGGCGGCCACCCGCCTATTGATTGCAGTGGGCACCACCGCGCGCACTTACGTGCTGGCTAGCTTGGGCGGCCTGGTACTACTTGGGATTTTGTTTTTTTTCTGGACGCGTCGCGAATCATCGCAAGAAACCCTGGATGGTATAAAAATGCGCACGCCACTTTTCGGGGATATTTGGACCAAGTATCAGGTGGCGCAATTTTCGCGGGTGCTCAGCACTCTTCTGATCGGTGGGATTCCTTTGGTGCAGGGATTGGAGACGGCGGGAAGGTCGTTGGGCACGGCGCTGATCAAGAAAACGTTGGACAAAGTATCCTTATTAGTACGCGAAGGCCGCTCCCTGTCGCAATCGCTGACCAGTACGGGAATTTTTCCTCCGCTGGCCATCGACATGATGGAGGTGGGAGAATCCACCGGCGCATTGCCGCAGATGTTAAACAGCGTCGCCGAGTTCTATGAAGAGGATGTTGCCAATCGCATGACGGCCGTTCTCTCGTTGATCGAGCCGGCAATTATGATTTTTATGGGTATTTTTGTGGCGTTTGTACTGGTGGCGCTCTACTTGCCTATTTTCTCCTTGGCGGATTCCATTCGATAAGGCTCTCTATTTCAACTATGACAACGGACTTACTCAAATTAAAGGACCCAACCAGCGAAGTAGAGCAAGCGCAGGCAATTGCCCGGCGCTACCGCTGCGAATTTGTCGATCTAAAGGAAACAAAGATCGACCACGAACTGTTCCGCACCGTGCCGGTCGATTTGATGTTTCGCTACCACTTTGTGCCGCTCCACGCGCAGAACGGCAGCCTAGAGATTGCGCTTTCCGATCCGCGCCAGATTGTCCATATCGACGAACTTGCTGTTTTGATCTCGAAAAAGCTCAAAATCAAGGTCGCTACATACTCGCAGATCGCTGATCTCCTGAAAAAGACCGAGCAATCCCAGCGCGTCCTGGAAGAAGTGACCGAGGGCTTTACGTTAGACGTCGTCGGGGATGAAGAGAATAGTGACGAAACGCTTTCCATCGACCGCTTGACCTCGGATGAAGGCAGCATCGCCCCGGTGATCAAGCTGGTGGACACCACAATATTTAATGCGCTCGAGCGGCGCGCTAGCGATATTCATATCGAAACGCGCGACCAGGAGCTGGCGATCAAGTACCGCATCGATGGTGTTTTACAGTACGCGATGAACCCCATTGCGAAGGAATGGCATTCGGCAGTTATCTCGCGCATTAAAGTGATGAGCGAATTGGACATCGCGGAGCGCCGCGTTCCCCAGGACGGTCGGTTTCGTGTTCGCTATAAGGGCCGATTGATCGATTTCCGCGTCTCCATCATGCCCACGATCTATGGCGAAGATGCTGTCCTCCGCGTGCTCGATAAAGAATCGATGAGCGAGAAGTTCACCAATCTTACGCTCGATGTTGTTGGTTTCGCAGAGCATGACATCGTGAAGTTCCGCCGCTATATCAAAGAGCCTTATGGGATGGTGCTGGTGACTGGGCCGACCGGATCGGGTAAAACAACCACTCTTTATGCGGCCCTGAGCGAAATTAAGAATGATGAAGACAAGATCATCACCATCGAGGATCCGGTTGAGTATCAAGTAAAGGGTGTCACCCAGATTCCGGTAAACGAGAAAAAGGGGCTGACTTTCGCGCGCGGTTTGCGGTCCATTTTACGGCACGATCCCGACAAAATACTGGTCGGTGAGATTCGCGACCAGGAAACGGCGCAGATCGCCATCAATGCGGCTCTCACCGGGCATCTAGTGTTCACCACCGTTCACGCCAACAATGTGTTGGACGTTTTAGGGCGCTTCTTAAATATGGGCGTGGAAGCTTATAATTTTGTTTCGGCTTTGAATTGCATTCTGGCCCAGCGACTGGTCCGTAATATCTGCCCGCACTGCCGTCGAGAAGTAAAGTATGACGAAGACTATTTGCGGGAGAGCGGATTGAACCCCGCCGAGTGGGAATCCGTTATTTTCTACGAAGGAAGAGGCTGCATGGAATGCAGCGGAACCGGTTTTCGTGGAAGAAGCGCGATTCATGAGCTGCTAGACCTTAGCGAACACATCCGCGAGATGATCCTGGAGCGTCGCCCTTCCTCGGAGATCAAACGTGTGGCTCGGGAAGAGGGCATGACCTTTTTGCGCGATTCGGCACTCGATCGAGTGCGGCAGGGAATCACCACTTTGCGCGAAGTCAACAAGGTGACATTCATCGAATGATAACCACAAAGGATAACCAGGCGCTTGTCTTTTTTTAGTACAGTTCAACGTTGGGTGGCCGAGCCTCCGCCCGACCATCTATTTGAAATTACGGAGAGCTCGTTGAGTTTAGTTTCGTCACGTACACCGAGCCAACCGAGGGAACAGATCTTCCTCGAACGTGGGCTGACGATCTCGCCTAGCGCTTCGAACCTCCTTAAGCCCGACCTCTACCGCCAAGCTCTTCCCGCCCTGGCGCAAACAACTAATTTGAAGCGCATGGGGGCGGCTTTGGTAATACCGGATTATGCGGTGCGTATGGCCGTGCTCGACTTCGAGAACTTCCCCCAAGCGGAGCCCGAACAAATTGCGTTGATTCGATTTCGCCTTCGAAAAAGTGTTCCCTTTCACATCGAGGAAGCGCAGGTTTCCTATGCGGTACAACTCCAGAAAGCGAAACGGGTGGAAGTGCTTTCCGTCGCGATTGCCAAACCGATTTTGAGCGAGTATGAGGAATTATTTACGACATCTGGCTATCAGGTTGGTCTGATCACCCCGTCCGTGCTGGCTGCTTTGCCGCTTTGCCGAACAGACGAAACTGGTCTGACGATTGTTGCCAAAGCGGCGGGTTCCACCTTGTCGGTGCTGCTGTTGGAAGGAGCGGCGATACGGCTGGTCCGTTGCATCAACCTTTCAAGTAACGACGAGAGTGACATGGCCGGTGCCGGCGACCTGTCTGTTTTAGACTTGGTGCAGCAAACGCTTGCGTATGCCGAAGATCAACTGGGCGAATCGGTGAAGCGGTTGCTTCTTTGCGGGTTCGGCGCTGAAACCGATCTGCTTGGAAAACTAGCGCAAAAAGAATTCGGAATTCCCTACGCTAACTTGCGGTCGCGATTCGGCGCAACATCCCAAGAAAACGCGGGTTTGTTAGGACTTTTGGAGCAGTACGCCGCATGATCAATCTAGCCTCCCAGCCGTTCCGTCGCGAACGGGCGCAGAATGCGGTCTGGGCGCTTCTGTGCGCCGCATTGGTATGCACGCTTCTACTGATGCTTGTTTTCATTCTGCGAGAGCGGGCGTTGGCCTCCGACCTCCGGCTTGAAATTCAGAAAGAGCAAGTCCAGCTTCGTCGCTCCGGCAATGAGCAGGTTCACTTTCAAGCTCTACTAGGAAAACCGGAAAATGAGGATGTATTTTCCACCAACGTCTTCTTAAATGAACTGATCGCGCGCCGCGCCATTAGTTGGACCCATGTTTTTAAGGACCTGGAAAACGTGATGCCTTCCAATATGCAGTTGATTGGGGTGCGTCTGCCGCAGTTGCCCGCCGGGGACAAATCAGGAACGGATACCGTTCAGCTCGATATGGTCGTAGGAGCGACGAGCCCCGGCGTGGTAATCGATCTACTTAAGAAGTTGCAGGGTTCCCATCTTTTTGGTGCTGCCTCCGTTGTGACGCAGCGGCCTCCGACGCAGAACGATCCTTTCTATAAATACCGAGTGACGGTGAACTATGCCCAGCAGCTTTGATTCGTTCCGCTCCGTCGGTGTATTTGCAAGGCGAGGAACAGGCTTTTGGCTGCGTACCGGTGGAATCATTTTGATTGTTTGTAATCTGGTCGCTCTTTTCTTGTGTCTCGATCCGCCAGGCGGTACCCGCCAGGTGCTTTCTGAACGAATGCTGCAAATTCACAATGAAATTGGGGCGACACGCGCCAACGCCACCCGAATGAAAACGATCGCGGCTAAGGTGCAGCTTGGCTCCAGACAAGGACAGACGTTCGAGTCGCGCTATTTCTTGCCGCGTCGGACGGCCTATCGCCTGGTGATTGCTGAGTTACAGCGCATGGCGCAAGTCTCCGGTTTGCAGGCGGGCGATACCGTGAATACGGAAGAGCCAATTGAGGGGTCGGACAATTTAACGCTGCTGAACATTACGGCTAACTTCGAGGGCAGCTACGCGAATTTACTGAAGTTTTTATATGAAGTGGACCGCTCGCCCATGCTCGTGATGCTGGATAGTTTGGGCGCTACGCCGCAGCACAGCTTGGGAAGAATTACGGCGGCTTTGCGTTTTCAGGTCATCATTCAAGATGACAACACTCTTGCGCAAGAGCAGTCGGTAGGCCGGAGATGAGCATGGCTTCGCCGTCAAAAGTAAGTGGAATGAAGCTAGGCGCCGAACCGAGGAAAGTTGTTCTCCTGGCTGTATTGTTAGTAATCGTTGTGGGCGTGGTTATCTATAACCGGCAAAGCGGAATCAGCGGCGAAACTACTTCTTCCGGGCAGGTGAATACGCCGACTCCCGCTGTTCCTGCGGCAAACGGGAGTGTGGCAAAGGCACGCACTCGGCCCGTCCGCAAAGTCAGCAGCGCAAGAGATCGGGGAGCATTGCGTATTCAGCCGGTGGATCCGCGAAGCGGCGATGTCGATCCAACTTTGCGGTTGGATCTTCTAGCGCGTCTGCAAGCGATCCAGCCATTGAGTGGAGGACGCAGTCTGTTCGAGATGGGCTCTAGCGCCGCTCAAATGAAGCCTCTGCCTGTCGTTAAGATTGTCCCCAAGCCGCTCACCGGACCGGGCGTGATGAAGCCACCCGTTCCTCCGCAACCGGTGTTCAATATACCTTTGAAGTTTTACGGATTTATGAAGCCGAAGAATAAGGCCGGCAGCAACAGCGGTTTTTTCCTCGATGGGGACAAAATTCTGGTGGCTACCGAAGGCGAGTTGCTGAAACAGCGATACCTGGTGGTGGAGCTAACCCCCGGCAGCGCCAAGCTCGAGGATGTACAACAGAAGAAGGGGCAAACCTTGCCCTTGGTCCCGGAAGCACGCAATGAATTCTAGACACAGGCGGGCTGACACGCAGAGAGGCTCCGCCTTGCTGATTGTTTTTGTTTTTGCCGCAGTGATAGCTATCATGCTGTACCGCGCCATGCCGGAATATGCTTTTGAGGCAAGACGTCAGAAAGAGCAGTTGTTAATCGATCGCGGCAATGAATATAAGCATGCGGTAAAGCTGTACTACAGGAAGGTAGGGGGCTATCCCGCTTCTTTCGAGCAATTGGAGAACACCAATCGCATGCGGTTTCTGCGGCATCGCTTTAAGGATCCATTTACGGATAAAGACAATTGGCGGCTTTTGCACATGGGCGTCGGAAACCGATTACTCGATTCAAAAGTAAATCCGCTACAGAACAATGCAAAAGGCGGGAGTTCGGCCTCCGCTGGCGCTTCTAAAATCGGGAGTTTCACGACAGGTTCCTCTACTTTTGGAAGCAATACGGGCGGCTTTACGGGCCTGTCAAGCTCCGCCTCCGAGAGTGAGCCAGCCGTTGTCGTGCCACCGGTCCGTCATCGCGGGCCTGCAATTCCGGCTGCTGCAGGTCCGGCTCCAGAGAACGATCTATTCGGCGGACCATCACCTGATGAAACGATTCCCATGCCGCCGGCTGCATTGCCGGAGCCTTCTGCTCCAGTCCAAACGAATGCCGATATCTCGCAAAACGGCTCGCAAACTTCGACTACGCCCCCACAGACGACAAACCAACAATCCAATGGCGGTCCAAACCAGATAGTACAGAACCTGTTTAACAAGCAGGGTCCTTCTCGACCAGGACAGAATAATAGCTCCACTTCCGGGCTGGGCACTCTCAGAGGTGGTGGTGGTTTAGCTGGAGTTGCGAGCAGAGCGTCTGGTCAAAGTATAAAGACAGTAGACGATCAGGACGATTATTCCCTGTGGGAGTTCTACTACGATCCGGCAAAGGACGTGCAGCCTGGTTTAGCTGGGGGCGGACAGAGCGGAGCGCCATCGGGTAGTCAGAAATCGTCGACACCTGCGACAAATGGCGCACAATCTAGCGGCAAAGGATTCCATCTCGGAAACGGCTTCGGCTCCGGGAATTCTGCCTCAAATCCACCACGTTGATTGAATTTCGGCTGAAAAGAGCCAGTCTATACCCAAACCTTTGTAAGGGATAGAGATGCAAAAGAGCATGCAATTACCTAGCAAGAATTACATACAGGCAAAGTTCACCTTCTGTTAATAAGTCCCGCACGACTTTGGAGCAGGCTGTAGTTTGTTGATTTTGAGGGGTTTCTTCCACCGAAGGAGTAGTGTTCCGGTTTTGGCACTACGATTGCTTAGATAATTGGCGAGACGAACGAATTATGCTAACCGAATTAGAATCTATATCCTGTCCGAATCCATTTCATATACCGGTATCTATTCCGGTGACGCAGCAAAACAGAACAAGTTCTGCTGATGAACTTTGCGACGCATTGATGGATCACATGTTGGATTGCCCCACTTGCCTGGAAGGGCTGGATATAACATGCTCGGTCTATCGGAGAATGCAGGATCAAATCAAGGCTCAGAACGGTCCTTCAAGGGGGCTGGTGCTTGCTATATGAGAGTAGCGCCGGTTGCGATTACAACGCGTTCTGTTCGTCCTGACGAAATTCCGTATCTTCATTGTGACGAACAAAGCCTGGAAGAGTATTGTTTGGGAATCTTGAGCGAGCAGCGTAATGCCGCTGTGGAGGACCACTTGCTGGTCTGCGATGAATGTCGCGATGCTCTCGCCACGCAGAGCGAATTTATTCAATGTTTGAAGGCTGCGCTTAGAGTGCAGAAGGCTCCTGCAGAGTTGGCGTGTTTTCGCCAATCAGCATAAAAAGTTCGTCTCTTAACAATTCGGTAATAAGAAAAGGCCCTTCGGGGCCTTTTCTTATTTTTGGCCAAAATCTTGACATTTGTTCAGAATAGGATTTTATTTGGATCCTTCTTGACTAATTCTCAAAACTAGTGCGATCATTCTTCTCAGTAGGAGAAGAAAAGGCGAATATGCAGGGCGGTAGATGCGGTCAAGCGGATCGAAACGCGACGTTAAGAGCCTGCCTAGGTTTGCTTATTGCCCTGCTCTTGATTTCACTTACGCTGATACTCGCAGTACTCAGCTATGTCAAATCAATTAGCCGGTGCCCCAACGAGGTCCCGGCCCAACTGCAAGTGATTGTCTCCACAGTCGTAAATTATCTTAAGAACAAAACACTTTGGGAGCTTGTTCCGACGTTTCAAATTGAACACCCATTTGGAACAATGAGTGTTTCATTTTGGATTTATGCCGGTCTGTTGGTGTTCGCCGGCAAACTAGCCATTGCCAATCGATTTCATCTGCGCGGTTTAGGGCGGAAAGCGAAAGATGCGGCCGACGCGTTTTGGCGGACTCCCTTTATGTGCTCGGGTCCGGTGACAAACTACACGGTCCTGTTCAACGGGCCGGTCACAACGCAGCAGGTAGTGCAGATTTCCACCGGGGGCACGGAGTTTGACAGGGTAGCGGAGGATTTAGAAAAGCTGATGAACGCCATCGCGAAAGATAGTAAGCTGCCGGAGGAGAAGAAAAAAGACGCGCAAGACTTGCTTCGTACGATTACAGAGGAAGCGAAATTGCCCGAAGATAAGCGAAAACCAGCAGTAGTGAAAGCAGTTTTGCAAGCGATTCCTCTTGTTATTTCCGCCGCTAAATCGCTACTGGATTTGTGGACAGAGATCCAGCCTCATGTGATCTCTTTCTTTCACAGCTAACTTGTTAGGAGTAGGAGGCTGGCTTGTAGTGCTATGGTATTCTCGTGTCAAATCAATTGCGAACCTAGCTGTCTCGCTTAATAGCGGCCCCGTCGCCCACATTTAATTCATTCTAAGGGGCATCTATGTGTTTACCGAAGCAGACGCCGCTATGGGTTGCGTTCGCGGCATTCGTTATTGTTTTTGCAGGACGGTTGTCGGCTCAGGACGCTACCGGCAAGATCACAGGGAGCGTTACCGACTCCAGCCACGCGGCTGTTTCCGGCGCAAAGGTTACAGTGACTAACACTGCGACAAACGTCGGACATGAAACCACATCCGACCGCTCCGGCAGTTACCAGGTTTTACAACTACCGATAGGAAAGTATCGGATCACCGCCGAATCTCCCGGATTTGACAAGGCGGTAATTGACTCCAACACGCCACTGGAAATCAACCGGACCTTGCGAGTAGACGTACAGCTCCAGGTAGGCCAAGTGAGCAGCGCAGTCACGGTGGAGAGCAATGTGTCGCAAGTGGAAACCGAGAATTCGGCCGTCGGCGCGACTGTGACGGGACAAGCAATCTTCGAACTGCCATTGAATGGCAGGAATACGCTTGACCTTTTGAAGACGCAGCCAGGTGTGACGGCGACCAACCCAGATTCGGGCGCGGCAGGAGATTACAGCATCGGCGGCATGCGGACAGACTCAGTGACGTACCTGCTGGATGGCGGCTTAAATAACGATTTACTCTCGAACGGCGTGGTTGCTAACCCGAATCCCGACGCAGTGGCGGAGTTTCGCGTGATTGAGAATAACTACAGCGCCGAGTACGGGAGAACTGCCGGGGGCATTGTCAGCGTTGTCACTAAGAGTGGCACCAATGCGTTTCACGGCACAGCATTCGACTACCTGCGAAATAATTTCTTCGACGCTAACTCTTTTTTTAACAATCAGCAAAATCTTCCGGTGCCGGTTTTGAAAAGAAATCAGTACGGGGGAACGATCGGCGGTCCCATAAAAAAAGATAAGTTGTTTTTCTTCTTTTCTTATCAAGGGCAGAAACAAACGTCATTGGATGTGAGTCCGGGAAAGGTGAATGTCTTTACGCCAAATCAAAGCGGTGGCAACTTCTCAAACTCACAATATGCGGCGACTGTGGCAGAATTTCTTAGTGCACATCCGCAGTATCAAACAAACCCCGCACTCGCGGCACAGGGCATTATCGATCCGGCGAGAATCGACCCGGTGGCGCAAGCTTATTTTGCAAACGGGTTGATTCCCACTTCGGCGACTGGGTTTCTTTTTCCGCAAGCTCCCTCCACTAATGATTTCAATGAGTACTTAGGCAAATTCGACTACAACATCACTTCTAAAGATGTCTTGACAGGCACATTCAGCACAAATGATAATCCGGTTCTTTATCCCTTTGGAGTAGGTGATACATCGAACGTAGTTGGTTATCCAGTGACATATGAAAATACGTCCTATTTCGGCTCCGTTACCTACACGCACATTTTTACGCCTGCTTTGTTGAATGAAGTACGAGTCACTGCGCAGCGGTTGAATCATGCGCAGGCGATACCGGCGGCAAAGTTGCCCATTGCTTCTCAGCTAGGAGCTAATGTCCCGTCCGATGATCCAACAGGGCCGCCGCAGGTGGGTTTTCTTGGTTCTAACTTGAATCTCGGATTCAGTCAACAAGGCCCCACAAGAGAAATCGACAACACCTATGCGTATTACGACAACCTTTCCTGGACAGCGGGGAAACACAATTTGAAGTTTGGCGTTTCGTTTTCGCCGTATCAAAACAATACGGTGTACGACTTCTATGTAAACGGCGAGTATTTCTTCTACGGGCCGAGTACGGCGGTTGGTTCAGGAGTCGACTTTGCCGACTTCTTATTGGGTTTACCGGATGAGTTCCTGCAGTTCGGTCGAGCTCCGTCCAATATCCGCACACATCAGTGGGCCGGATATGCGCAGGACGGTTGGAAGATCACAAAACGGGTAACATTGAACCTCGGTCTGCGGTATGAATATGCGCAACCCAAATACGACACCCAGGGCCGGTCCTTTTCTTTCATTCCAGGATTACAGTCCCAGCGCTTCGTCAATGCGCCGACTGGCTTGGTATTCCCAGGCGATCCAGGTGCGCCAAGGGGGGCTAACTTTCCCGATAAGAACGACTGGTCGCCTCGGATTGGATTTGCTTGGGATGTTTTTGGAAATGCAAAAACGAGTTTGCGAGGCGGCGCGGGAATGTTTTACGACATTCTGAAAGGCGAAGACAATTTACAATTTAACGGGCAGGCTCCGTTTTTTGGTTTCGCGGACGCCACACCGGCAGGGGATACTCTGGCGACCAGCGGTTTGGTAGATCCGTATGCTGCTTTTGGAGCGGTGAATCCTTTTCCCTCACAGCCGCCCACGAAGAATATCAATTTTTCCGATGCAGGATATCTCCCGTTCGGAGGAGGAGGCGTTTACTTTGTCGATCCGCACTTGAGAACTCCCTATGTGTGGCAGTACAACATGACCATCGAGCAGCAGTTGCCTTCGAGCATGTTGCTGGAAATTGGCTACTTGGGATATTCGGCGCACAAGCTCACCGGCTTAGTGGATGTCAACCCATTTACGTTGGGAACAAACAACCGAATCTATGGACTTTCCAATTTTAGTTACCTCAATCAGTTTCAAAATATCGGTAAAGCAAATTACAATGCCTTGCAGGTAAACTGGCGACGGCAGACGGCTAGCATGGGCGCGTGGGGCAGCAGCTTTTTCACGGTCGGATATACATTGGGCCATGTGATCGATAACCAATCTGGATTTCGTGAGACGAACGCCAAAGTTCCTTATTACAATCACGATCAATTTCGGAGTTCCGGCGATACAGACGTACGGCAAACCTTTGTACTCTCTGGCGGTTGGGATCTGCCGTTTGAGAGTTTATGGAAGAGGGCTCCAAAGCTTTTGACTCGTGGTTGGAGTATTTATCCTATTTTGTCAGTGCGTACTGGGTTCCCATTGGACGTTGGTGCCGGCCTGAATACAAATCGAACGAACCCGGGGCCTTCCGGGGCAGGCGATGCGGGTCTTGTGAGAGCTGACCTATCGACAAATAACCTGGGGATTTTGAACCCGAATTCCTACCAGACGCTGAACGCGGACGTCGATGGGGCGGTGACCGGAAATTTCTACTTCAATCCGGTCAATCTCAGTAACGCTAGGGCTTTGGCCGCGAATGGCCGCAACGCTACTCCGTTGAGTGCTTATCAGTATGGGACGTTTCCAAGAAACGGATTGATTGGACCTGGACAGACGAACCTGGACTTGTCTATTTCCAAGCACTTTATTGTTCGGGAAAAATTCGATTTGGAGTTACGCGGTGATGCATTCAACGTGCTGAATCACACGCAATTTAGGAATCCCGATGTGACAATTACCGACGCGACGTTCGGCCAGATTTCGAATACTTTCGATCCGCGTATTTTGCAGATTGCTTTGCATCTACGTTTTTGATTAGACCGGCTTACGTATCAGCTGCAAAACCGTCTGCGCGGTTTGTCCATGCTATTCTGGCGCCAGCAGAAGTTTCATGCATTTGCGTAGTGCGGTTCTCGCTACCTTGCCGGTCTGTGTTTTGCTGGGTTTACTCTATGCCGCTCCTCGCTTGCCGGACGAGCTTATTCCTTCCGATGACGTGGGTGCGGTTGGGAAACGATCGCATCGAAAAGATCAGCAGCCGAGGCCCTTTCGAGAGTATCCGGGGGTGGAGTACGAAAGTTTTCCGCTGCCTCCAGACGCCACTACTCCAGCCGAGTGGTTCTTTGCCCGTTTTATCTATCGAGGGGTGCCGAGTTGGCGAGGACCGCGCTTCGATCACTGGACGATTGATTACCCGCGCTCCGACCGTCATCTCGCCGCGGCAGTGAGGCGACTAACGCGCGTTCAGGCACGTTCGGCGGAGCAGCCGGTGGCGGCGGAAGACGGCGACGACATTTATAACTACCCTTGGCTTTACGCCGTGGAGGTCGGTCATTGGGACCTGACCGACCTCCAAGCGGCCAAGCTTCGTGATTATCTTCAGCGTGGAGGCTTTTTCATGTGCGATGACTTCCATGGCACGCATGAATGGGAAACCTTCACCGCCAGTATGAGAAGGGTGTTTCCTGACCGTCCCATCGTCGACCTTCCGAACGATGATCCTATTTTCCATACAGTGTACGATTTGGACGACCGTTATCAAGTACCGGGCGACCAGTTCGAAATAACTCACCGCACCTACGAAAGGGACGGCTATCAAGCGAGATGGCGCGGCATTTACGACGATAAAGGCCGCGTGATGGTGGCGATCTGTCACAACATGGATTTAGGCGATTCGTGGGAACACGCCGACAATCCAAATTATCCAGAGCAGTATTCAGCGCTTGGCTTCCGCATCGGCATCAACTACATCGTGTACGCGATGACACACTAAGCAGTTTGTAGCAAATAGAGTCGAATGTTTGAACTTCTCTTTAAGTATCCGCCTCGTGCTTTCGGGAAGGGCTCGTTTGTTCTCCTGGGTTCTTGGCCGCATTGGATTTTATATCTCAGTATTGCTGCGGCGATGGGGCTGCTGGGTTTCACGATGTTGAGGAGGCGTTCCAAGCTTACGGCATCAATGCGCGGCGGGAAAGCACTAACGGTTTGGATCCTGCAGTCGGCATTGGCTGCTCTTCTGTTGTTCTTGCTTTGGGAACCTGCGATCAGCGTGGCAGCGCTGCGGCCGCATGAAAATATCATCGCGGTGGTGATAGATGATAGCCGAAGCATGGCGATCAAAGAAGACGGTCCGTCACGGCAGCAAGAAGCTATTCGTCTGCTGAATGCCAACTTGTTGAAAAATCTTCGAGGCCGTTTTCAGATTCGGCTTTATAAGCTGGGGAGAGGCGTGGAGCAGATTGCGGGGACAGACCGGCTGCACGCTGACGAGTCGACTACGCAACTGGGCAAAGGGCTTCAACAGTTGGCCGACGAAGCAGGGGCTCTGCCGATTGGGTCCGTTATTTTGTTGACCGACGGATCGGATACAACCGGTGGCATTACACGGGAGACGCTTTCCGCGCTGCGAGCGAAACATTTGCCGGTGAATACCATCGGCTTCGGAGCGCTGCATCTATCGCACGATGTGGAGCTGGACGGATTGGATATACCGTCAAGGGCGCTGGTTCGCTCGCGTTTAGATGCCCGGGTTACGTTTCGTCAAAATGGTTTTACCGGGCAACGTGCAACGCTGACGCTAACCGGTTCCGGCCGTGTTTTAGCCTCAAAGGAAGTTGTTTTGAAAGATATCCCGCAGCAAACCGAGACGATGGAATTCAAAGCGGGAGAGCCGGGTGTAAGACGGGTGGAGGCCAAGTTGGCTCTGCCGGCGGGAGAAAATAACCGGAGCAATAACCGGCGCGACGGCATTCTTTCCGTGGATGGCGAGAAGCGGCGCATTCTTTATGTAGAAGGAGAGCCGAGGTGGGAATACAAGTTTTTACGGCGGGCCGTAGAGGACGACCCCGCGCTGCAAATTGTTTCCATGCTGCGCACTACGCAGAACAAGGTGTACCGGCAAGGGATATCGAACCCAAGCGAGTTGGCGGATGGATTTCCAAGCAAAGCCGAAGATCTGTTTGGATATCAGGGGCTTATTGTGGGTAGTATCGAAAGCGGATTTTTCACAAAGACTCAGCAAGAACTGATTCGTGAGTTTGTGGACCGCCGTGGTGGTGGAGTTCTTTTTCTTGGAGGAAGCTCGTCTTTGGCCGATGGGAATTACAACACGCGGCCCCTGGCCGAGTTGCTGCCAGTGATTCTGCCGAGAAAAAAAAATACGTTTAAGAGAAGTCTAGTCGCAGCCGAGCTGACCGACTCCGGCAGGAAGAGTATGATTTGCCGCATCGAGGATGATGCCGAGAAAAGCGCCGACCACTGGGACGTTCTGCCGTACTTGGCGAACTATCAGGATGCGGGAACGCCGAAGCCAGGTGCGGTGGTGCTGGCGCGAGTGAATGCAGGAGGCAAGAAGCTACCTTTACTGGTAACGGAGAACTATGGTCGCGGGCGCACGGGCGTATTTGCTACCGGAGGCAGTTGGCGATGGCGCATGCAGCAACCAGTTGGCGATACCAGCCAAGAGATCTTCTGGCGGCAAATGCTACGTTGGCTGGCCGGCTCGACACCGGGGCGGGTGGAGGGCTCCACATCGGAAACGTTGCTGCAAGATGACGGAGATATCACTCTCCGAGCCGAGGCGAGAGACGTCAACTACCTGCCGACGGACGCAGTGACTGTAGATGCCCACATTATTGGGCCGGACGGCAGCGCCGAAGATGTCCCCCTCGCGCCGGAGCCTATGAAGAACGGCATCTATACGAAACAATGGAATGCCACAAAATGTGGAACCTATGTGGCGGATATCGTTGCTAGACAAGAAGGCCGGGAGATAGGGCGCGACACGCTGGCCTTCCAGCGCGAGGACGGGGTAGCGGAAAACTTTCACACGGAACAGAATCGCGATTTGCTGCGGAAATTAGCCAGCGAAACGGGTGGACACTATTACTCGCCGGAAAACGCCAGAGCATTGCCGGATGAAATTTCCTATTCCGACGCGGGCATCAGTGCAAGAGAGATCAAAGAGCTTTGGGATATGCCGGCAGTTTTTCTCTTGCTGCTGGCGTTACTCTTTTCGCAGTGGCTTTTGCGTAGAAGATGGGGGGTGATCTGAAAGTCTTTTTATTGTTGGTGCTTTTGTCTGCCGGTATCTCGGTGCGCGCGTCTACCTACTATGTGACAGTGGCGGGGCTTGGTGGAACGCCGGAGTACGAAGCTCAATTCACCAAATGGAACAGCGAGCTGGATAGTTTGTTGCGAAAGAATGGGCCGGATGTCACGGTGGAAACAATGGCCGGAGCAAATGCTACGAGAGAGAATCTGCAGCAGCTTTTTAAGCGATTGGCGGATCAGGTTCATCCCGACGATGCATTTGCTTTGCTGTTGATTGGGCATGGAACTTTCGACGGTACGGCTTATAAATTCAATCTTCCGGGACCGGATATCACGTCGGGCGAATTAGCAACGATGATGAATCGCATACCGGCCTCCGAACAGTTGGTGGTGAATATGACAAGCGCAAGCGGGGCATCTATGGCGGCGTTAGCGAAGAAGGATCGCATTGTTATTACAGCTACCAAGTCGGGGAATGAAAAGAACGTGACGGTATTTGGGCGGTACTGGATCGATGCCTTGCGCGACCCGGTGGCGGATACAGATAAAAATGGTACGGTTTCGGCGTTGGAAGCCTTTCGGTATGCCGAAAACAAAACAGCCGCTTACTTTCAAGCAGAAAAGTTGTTGGCGACAGAGCATCCGTTGTTAAGCGACACAGGAGCGGTAGCGGGTGTGCGCGATCCGAAGCCGGAGAATGGGCAGGGTGAATTAGCTGCGATGTTCCCCGTCCTTCGGACCCCTGCCGAGACGGCGCAGAGCGTCAATCCCGCCAAGCAGAATTTGATGCTCCGCAAACAACAGCTTGAAAATAAAATAGACAGCTTGAAGTACCGGAAAGCGGCAATGCAGGAAGGCGAATATAAACAGCAGCTAACGGCTTTGCTGCTGGAACTGGCGCGAACGCAGGCGGAAATCGATAAATGACGCAGGCTGTGGTTTGGTTGTGCTTCACGTTGATGACGAGCGCTTCGCTGTGCTGGAGCGCTTCATTGGACGATTGCCGGATGCTGCGGCATCATGGAAAGCTATCTGAAGCACGGGCCTGCTTTACGGGGCTTAGTCGTAGTGCAGACAATTTCGTGGCGGCTGAAGCATATTGGGGAGCAGACGATTACACGGCGGCTAACGAACGGTTTCGGATGGCCTACCAAGACCAGCCGAAAAGCGCGCCAGTCCGTGTGGAATGGGGTAAATTGCTGCTGGAGCGATTTAACGCGAGTGAAGCGGCCAAGCTGTTTCAGGAAGCCATTGCCGTGGATGCAAATTACGCACCGGCTTATCTGGGAATGGCGCGAGTAAGCGCAGCTTCGTTCGATAAAAAGGCGGTCGATTATGCGCAGAGGGCCATCGCGCATGACCCGAAGTTTACCGAGGCGCATGAATTTCTGAGCTATTTGGCGTTGGAAGATCACCATGAAGAAGCAGCTAACGAAGAAGCGCAGAAGGCGCTGGCGCTTTCGAACGAGTCGTTAGATGCGATGGTGGTGTTGGCTTCCATGGATTGGCTGAAAGGCGAGGCGCATTCTCCCTGGATGGACCGGATATTGAAAATTAATCCTGTTTACGGCGAGGCGTATGCAACTGGCGCGCACTTCATGGAGATCAATTATCGCTATGAAGAAGCAATTGGATTCGATCGCAAGGCAGTGGGGTTGAACGGGCGGCTGTGGTCGGCTCGATCGCAGCTAGGCATTAACCTGATGCGTCTTGGCTTTGAGGACGAAGCGAAGCAGCAGTTGCAGCAGTGTTACGCGGCTCGTTACCGGGATGCCGAAACGGTAAATTCGCTGCGACTACTGGATACCCTGGGCAACTACGAGACATTTAAAACCCCCACCACCACGCTCATGCTTCGGAAGAATGAAGCGGCATTATTGCGGCCTTACTTTGAGCCGGAACTGAAGCGAGCCATCGATGCGTATCAACGTAAGTACAAGATGAAGCTGGCCGGTCCGGTTCGATTGGAAGTGTATCCAAACCACGACGATTTTGTAGTGCGGACATTAGGCCTTCCTGGACAAGGCGGACTGTTAGGAGTGACATTCGGTTTGACGGTGGCAATGGATAGTCCCTCGGCGCGACCTCCGGGAGAGCTGAACTGGGCCAGTACCATGTGGCATGAGCTCAGCCACGTTTATGTTGTCACCGCGACACATTCTTTAGTTCCCCGCTGGTTCACCGAAGGGTTGGCAGTGCATGAGGAGGGAGCAGCTTCGCCCAGTTGGGGAGACCGCATGACGCCTTCCATCATCGTAGCCCTGCAGCAGAGGAAGCTAATGCCGGTGGTGGATTTGGATAGCGGATTTGTTCGCCAAGATTACCCGGGGCAAGTGCTGGTTTCTTACTTTCAAGCGGGTAAAATCTGCGACTACATAGTGCAGAAGTACGGGAATGATGCGATCTTGAGCATGATTCACGCTTATGCCGCACATAAAACGACGTCAGTTGCCATTGCCGAGAACTTTCACGAGAGTCCGGAAGCTTTTGATAAAGAGTTTCTAGCTTGGCTCGAAGGACAAACCGGCAGCACGGTAGCTCATTTCGATGAGTGGAAAAAGGGCCTCCAGGCCGCTCACACGGAGCTGAAAAATAACAAGGTAGACGACGCGATTCGCACCGCGACAAAGATACGTGACTTTTATCCCGAGTACACCGGCGAGGGAAGTGCTTACGAATTGCTGGCGGAGGCTTACGAAAAAAAAACCGACAAGCCCGCGGCCATCGGCCAGCTTCAGCGATATCGCGAGGAAGGGGGAACGAACTTGGGCATCTTGAAGAGACTCGCTGCCTGGGAACAGGACACAACGCAATCGAAGCAAGCCGAGACCACTCTGCGCAAGCTGAATAATTTATATCCCGAAGATGAAGAGATCCACCGACAGTTGGGCGGTCTGCTGCTTGCTGACGGCGATACCAACGGTGCGATTCGCGAAGGCAGGGCGTTGCTTGCATTACAGCCAGCCGATGCAGCGGAATCGCACTACCAATTGGCCAAAGCTCTTCATGCGGCGCACAAAATGGATGAGGCGAAAGATCAGGTTCTTCTAGCGTTGGAGGCGGCACCGGATTATAAGCCTGCCCAGCAACTACTTCTGCAATTGAGTCGATAACGTATGTCCACACCAATATCCACACCCGGCGCTTCCCCCGATAATCTCTCCATGAATTCGACGGGTGAGCTGAAAAGCTTAATCGAACGTTTTCGCGATGTGCAAACGGCAATCAAACGCGAAGTCCGCAAGGTGATTGTCGGACAGGAAGACGTTATTGAGAATGTACTAATCTCGTTGTTTGTGGGCGGACATTGCCTGTTAACTGGGCTTCCCGGCACTGCGAAAACATTGCTAGTGCGTACAGTCTCACAGACGCTAGGACTGAACTTCAATCGCATCCAGTTCACGCCCGATTTAATGCCTTCCGATATCACTGGAACGGACATCATCGAGGAAGACCAGATTACTCATCATCGGTCCTGGTCGTTTTCCCGAGGCCCAATATTTTCAAATGTTCTGCTGGCGGACGAGATCAATCGTACACCTCCGAAAACGCAGTCGGCGCTGCTGGAAGCGATGCAGGAGTTGTCTTGCACGGTTCGTGGACACCAGTACCGCATCGAGCCGCCATTCTTTGTTCTTGCTACGCAGAACCCGATCGAATTGGAAGGCACGTATCCGCTTCCGGAAGCGCAGCTCGACCGTTTTCTATTTAACGTCGTGATGGACTACCTGGCGGCGGAGGACGAGTTGAAAGTCATCGATTTGACGACAACGACGCGCTCGGCCATGCCGCAGGCGGTCACCAGTGGAGAAGAGATTCTAGAGTTTCAGCGATTAGTGCGAATGACGCCAATAGCCGAACCGGTTGCCCGTTATGCTGTCGATCTAATCAGAGCGACCAGGCCGGGACAGAATGCCGAAAGCCCCGACTTTGTGAAAAAATATGTGAACTTCGGAGCAAGCGTAAGAGCGATGCAGTTTTTAGTGTTGGCGAGCAAAGCACGAGCTTTGATGCACGGCAGGTTGCATGTTTCATACGATGATTTGCGATCGCTTGCCATCCCGATTTTGCGGCATCGCGTCCTGCTGAATTTTCATGCGGAGTCCGACCGGCTGAACTGCGACGAAGTGCTCCGCCGCTTGCTGGAGTGGAAGCCCGCTCCTCGTCAGTAGAATTGAATCGCTATGCCGGCGCAACTGCCAAGCCGTCTTCTTGACCCCGCCGTACTGACGGAGATTGCAAGCCTCGACCTAATTGCGAAAACGGTGGTAGAAGGTTTTATTGCAGGGCTGCACCGCTCTCCGGACTTTGGTTTTAGCCAGGAGTTTGCGGAGTTTCGCGCTTACACGCCAGGCGACGATCTGCGGCGGGTAGACTGGAATGTTTTCGCGCGGACCGAGCGTATGTATCTGAAGCGCTACCGTGGTGAAACAAACACGCAGCTAATGGTGCTGCTGGATGCCAGCGCCAGCATGGGATACGGTCCGGGCGCAGTAAAAAAAATCGAGTATGCGAAGTATCTCGCCGCTTCGCTGATCTACTTAGCGCACTTGCAGCGGGATAGCGCCGGATTGATCACCTTTCACGACCACGTCGAAAATTTCGTACGGCCTTCTGGACGACAAGGGCAATTGATGAGGTTGTTGCATGCCATCGATGGGGTGCAACCAGGGAAGCGCACAAATTTTCAGCAACCATTCGAAGAATTACAGCAGTTCTTGAAACGTCGCGGGATCACTATTGTGATTTCTGATTTTTTTGAGGATCCCGGTCGGGTGATCGGAACGATGGAACCGCTTCGATTCCGGGGTAATGAAATGGTGCTCTTCCATGTCCTCGATGCCATGGAGATAGAGCCGTCGCTCGATGCGCCTGCGCTTCTTTTGGATATGGAAACCGGCGAGCCGATGGAGGTGACTCCGGAGTACGCGCGCACAGAATATCGCGATAAAATTCGTGCTCACATCGACGATCTTCGCAAACGATCGCAGGCAGCGGGAATCGACTATGTGTTTGTACGGACGGATCGCCCGCTCGATTCGGCGCTGCGGGAATATTTTGCGGTTCGAAAGAGGCGAGCTTAAATGGGTTTTCTTTCACCTTGGTTTCTGGTCGGCGCAATCACGGTCGGGCTGCCGCTTTGGTTGCATTTACTGCGACAGCATCGGCGGACGCCGCTTTCATTTAGCTCCGTGATGTTCTTTGAGCGCAGAGAGCAGACCTCGGTGCAACATCGGCGTCTTCGTTATCTTCTGCTTCTGGCCATTCGCATTGCGCTGCTTTTGTTGATAGTGCTGGCGTTTGCGGCTCCGTTTATCAATCGCAAAGCAGCAGCTGCCACCGCCAAACAGCTGACGGTGATCGCGGTCGACCGGTCCTTCAGCATGCGCTACGGGAATCGGATGCAACAGGCAAAGCTAGAAGCGCAACGGCAGCTTAATAGTTTGCCGGCAAACAATCTGGCGGAAATTATGGCAGTAGATTCCGACGTCGAGATACTGACGCAGCCCATGCTGGACCGCAGTACTTTACGCTCCGCCATCGATGCCATCGCGCCGGGTGATTTGGCAAGCTCCTTTGGACAGTTCGTACGAGCTTTAAGAGTTCAGGAACAGACCACCGGCATGTTCCTGGATGTACATTTTATCGGCGACATGCAGCGGACGGGTATGCCGCGCTCTTTTGCAGATTTACAAGTAGGGCCACATACGTCACTGCAGCTTGTTTCACTTGGTCGAGCAAATTCGCCAAACTGGGCTGTTGAATCGGTGACTAGCTCATCGCACGTTTACAATCCAAAAAGCGCACGGGCGACTGCGACGATTTCGGGATGGCAGACAAAGGCTGAGACAAAAAAGCTGTCGCTTTTTCTTGACGGAAAGCTAGCTAGTTCTCAGACGGTGAACGTTCCTGCCAATGGAAGGGCGCAAGCACAATTTTTGGGGTTTGACGTTCCATACGGAGTACATCGCATGGATGTGCGAATGGAACCGGGCGATGGACTGCCTGGGGATGATCTATTTCCCTTTTCGATTGAGCGCTCCGACTCGCGAAAGATTCTGTTTTTTTCTAATGGCGGCCGCGTGCGTGGTGACCTTTATTATCGAGCAGCCATAGAGTCGGCTGGCGCGACGGGTTTAATCGTGCAGCCGGCTTTAATGGAGCAGCCGTTTGAGAGTGCTTTGTCGCAATGCGCCTTTGCTGTTTTAAACGACGTAGGCGAACTCGATCAATCGCGCGAGCAGGCTTTTTCGAATTACGTGAGAAAAGGGGGCGCGCTCTTGATTGCCGTAGGCGCAAGAAGCCGCGAAAGTGGACGAGTGCCTGTGGTCGGAACGCGATTCAGCATTGTGCGGAAGACGCAGGGTGCAAATTTCGTAGATAGCAGCGCGGCTGCCATACGTGGGCTTGGACAGTTGCGCAACGTGCAATTCTTCGAAACAGCAAAACTAGATCTTCCTCCGGAGTCGCGTGTCCTAATGAAGCTGGCCGATGGATCTCCGCTGTTAGTAGAAGAGCGTCTAGGAGAAGGGCGGGTGTTAACGTTTGCGTCGGGGCTGGATAATGTCGCAAACGATTTTCCCTTGCACACTTCGTTTCTGCCCTTTGTGGCGCAGACTAGCCGCTATTTAGCGGGAAATGACGAGACGGAGAAAACGCTTGTCGCAGGCACGCAGATATCTTTGCGTGGGACGGACGATGGCGGAGCGGCAGCCAACATAAAGGGTCCGGATGGGAAAAGCGAACTCTCGCTTAGCGAAGCAACGAAGGCAGTTAGCTTTCCGCTGAACCGTGATGGTTTCTACGAGGTGCAGCGCGCGCATGGGCCGGGCGAGATAGTTGGCGTACATGCCGACAGGCGGGAGTCCGATCTGACGCCCATCTCGGAGCAGACGTTAGCTCTTTGGCGAAATACGGGAAAGCAGCCATCTCCTTCGCCGGCGCGTGCCGTCGATATGTCCGTGCAACCCTGGAGTTTATGGCGATACGCGATTATTCTTGTGTTGGCTGCGGCTTTGGCCGAATCGTTACTGGCTAATTCATATTTATCGAAGAGGAGGCAGACTGGGTGACTTCACTTAACGAACTCAATGGCTATTTACGGCGATGGAAGACTCGCCTGCGGCTCTTCGCGGCGGCTCGTGGCATCGCCATCTTTGGCGCTACCGCCTGTTTGCTGACGGTTCTCTTGGTATGGATCGGTAATCGTTTTCAATTTGCCGAACACATCGTGCTGCCTTTGCGAATTCTGCTGTTCTTAGGAATGGCCACAGCGCTGTTGTTGGCTTTGGCGGTTCCGCTTCTGAAGATAAATAAACGCTGGGTGACGCGACTGGCGGAGCGTCGCATGCCAGGATTCGAGCAGCGACTGCTTACGGTAACGGAGCACTCCGACCCAACCAATCCGTTTACAGAGCTTTTGGCTGAGGATGCCTTGCGTGTCGTTCACGATTCTTCTTTACGGCCGTTTGCACCTATTGGTTGGCTTTCGGCTTTCATCGCTTGCGCTGTTGTGTGTATTGGTGTTGTGGTTTGGTTGGTCGCATCCGCTCCTGGCTATTGGGGCTATGGCGCATCGCTTTTATGGACGGGAAAAGGACTTGCGGGGATGCGTCCGTTATATGAAATCGTCGTGCAGCCCGGCAACAAAACCGTGCGGCGAAGATCCGACCAAATCGTCACCGCCGAGCTAATGAATTTCTCCGCGCCGGAGGTGATGCTGCACGCTAAGTATCGCGGGGCTCTGCAATGGGAACAGACGCCCATGCAGGCAGAACCGAATGGTAATGGATACCAATTTTTGTTTGCCGGACTTTCGGACGGAGTAGAGTACTACATCGAGGCAGGGAAGAGCCAGTCAAAGCATTACCACCTTGGCGTGAAGGATCTGCCGGTAGTCAAGCATATGCGGGTTGCGTTACATTTCCCGGCGGGGCTTCAGTTACAGGACGTGGTAAACGAGAACACCGGCGATGTGCGCGCGGTACAAGGAAGCAAAGCGAGAATTTCTGTTCTTACCGACCGTCCCCTGCCACGAGGTGAACTCATTTTAGGTAATGGATCAAAAATTCCGCTTTTCCACGGTGATGATAACTGGCTGACTGCGGAGCTGCCGGTGGAAAAAGACGGTAACTATCATGTGGCGGCTATTGACGATAGTGAAGCGATACGCATTAGTGAGGACTACTTTATAGAGGCAAAGAAGGATGAGCCGGCGACGGTAAAAATTGTTTACCCTGGCAGAGACCCGCACGTCAGCCCTATCGAAGAAGTTCCGGTTAGGGTGGAAGCGAGCGACGACTATGGCGTAAAAGATCTGCAGTTACATTACTCTGTCAACGGCGGTCCGGAACAAACAGCATCACTTAGCGGTAAGAAAAACGCGCCAAAGCTAGAAGGCAAATCGATACTCTACTTTGAAAACTTCAAGCTGGTGCCGGGTGACTTAGTCAGTTTTTACGCTACGGCGCGCGATGCGAAAAATACATCGAGAACGGATATTGTTTTTGCCCAGGCGGAGCCATTCGACTATCGCTTCAAGCAGTCGCAACAGGCAGGCAGCGGCGGAATGGGCGGGGGCGGTGATAGCGAACAGATCTCGGAGCGTCAGAAAGAAATCATTGCTGCCACTTGGAATCAAGTGAAGAATGGTCCCGGCGAGCGGAGCGCAGTTGCTGAGAACGCCAATTTTCTTTCCCAGTTGGAAGGAAAGCTGGGAGAACAAGCCAAAACTCTTGCCGAACGTATGGGCAGCCGGGAACTGGCGGCCGAAAGCCCCGAGTTCAAAAAGTTTTCAGAGGCGATGAACCAAGCATCGCAAGAAATGACCGGTTCCGTGGGTAACTTGAAGACCGCAAAGTGGCAAGGTGCTCTGCCTTCGGAACAGCGCGCTTTGCAATTTCTTCTACGGGCGGAAGCGACGTTCCGCGACATTCAGATTGCTTATGGCAAGAGTGGATCGCAAGGCATGGGCGGTGGGGGCGCGAGCCGTGATTTAGCACGAATGCTCGATTTGGAGCTCGATAAGAATAAGAACCAGTATGAAACAGGACAGTCGGCTTCCGCTTCGCCGAATGAACAGCAGAAGGGTATCGACGAAGCCTTGGAGCGGCTGAAAGCACTGGCAAAAAGACAGCAAGAACTAGCTGCGCAGCGGCAGCCGGAACAAGTTTCGGAGCAGCGTTGGCAGGAAGAGCAGTTGCGGCGAGAGGCAGAGCAGCTTCGGCGACAGATTGAGCAGCTTTCGAAAAACAACGCCAGTTCCGGGCAACAGGAAGCATCATCTTCTTCGTCATCGGGAGCGCAGGGACAGCAAAGTCAAAGCGGCGCGAACAGCGCTCGCCAAGCGGCGGATGCATTATCTCGGGCGGAGGACGAGATGCGCAAAGCTACTGCTTCAAAGGACGCCTCATCGCGGCAACGGGCTGCCGATCATCTTGCGGAGGCAGCGGCACTACTCCAGAATCGGCAACAAACACAGGCGGGTAGTTCGGTTTCCGAAATGGCGCAGCGAGCTCAACAGATAACTGAAAAGCAACATGAGATCAATAATCAATCGCGGAGCTTATATGGCGGACCATCGGATTCGCAAAGCTCTTCGACGGACATGGCAAACGGCTCCATGCCGGAAATGCGTGATCCGCGCGGTGGCTTCCGAAGTTGGTACTGGCGGCAGTTGGAAACGCAACCGCGACGTCCGGCTACTTCTCAAGAAAAATCGTTAGCGGGTGAAAAAGAGAGGCTAGGAGAAGAGCTTCAGAACTTGCAGCAACAAATTCAGCAGCAGGCGCAAAACTTACAGGCCCAGCAACCAGGAACGTCTTCGCAACTGCGAAAGGCTTTATCGGCTGCGGAGGGTGAGGAGCTTGCATTGCGGATGAAAAAAAGCGCCGAGTGGATGCGCGACGGCTTTGGATCGCGTACCTACGGAATGGAAAATAGTGTAACCAAGGGCGTAGAGCAGTTAAGCCGCGACCTGCAAACGGCGCAGAAGACGTTGAACGGTGGAGGCGATGGAAAGGGCGGTGCTGGTGATCCGAAGACGCTGGAAGCTTTGATGCAGGTGCGGAAACTTCGCCAACAACTAGCCGCCGAGGCTGGCCGTTCCGGTGATTCCACGCAACAATCCAATGCGCCGCAAGATCCGCCGTCCAAAGAAGGAGAAATGGGGGGCATAAAGGGTTCGGCCGTGCCCTACAGCAGCATTCAAGAAGCGGAAAGCGCAATGTCGGGTTTACGCCGGCAGCTTGGTCCCGGAGACAAAAGCCTTTCGAGGCAGTTGAATGGCGCAATCGGCTCCCTAAGACACTTGGATGATTCGCGCGCGGGTGTAATGGAAGCAAGGCTCAATCAGGAGATTCTGCCGACTTTGGAGCGTCTGGAAGGCGAGCTAAGCCGCCGGTTAACAGACGGAAACAATGCACCGAGAACGACGGACGCAGAGCGCGCTCCTGAACAGTACCGCGATGCGGTTGCCACGTACTTTCGCAAGTTAAGCCAGTAAGGAAAAGCAAGCGACTGCGTTAGTGAGTCATCGCGTAGACGACATCGTTGACGCCAATACGAAGGCCGAGATCGGATAGCTTTTCGGGATAGCGCGGGTCGTCCGACCACTCCCATGAATCCCCCAGATCGGAGTTGAACGAAATCGCGACCATAATACGGCCTTTGTCATCATAGATACCGCGCCAACGCGCAACGTAACCGTCCTTCTTATGGCCGGTGGCAAGATGCTCCGCACCAGGAATTTGAAAGCGATCATTCAAGTCGTAAACGGTGTGAAAAATCTGATCGTTATTCGGGATGTCGACAATTGGGCGATCCGGAAAAACCATGTCCATCGTCCTTTTGAAAACAGACCACTCTTCCGTGCCATGAAAATCGTCAGCCATAAAGAAACCTCCCCGTAACAAATAGTCGCGTAACTTATGAGCCTCTGTTGGCGTAAGGCCCCATTCCCCTACCTGTACGGCATAGATAAACGGCCAGTTGTAAATATCATCACCATCGTCCAGGCTGACGGCTTGCTCGGCCTCACGCGCCTGCACGCGGGTAAGACGACGAACGGCTAGTGACATATGTCGGTCCGCGCGCGGATAATCCTGCGTCCAGAGTGACATTCCCAGACGCCAATCCCCATCGAATCGCCCACGATATCCGTCATTCTCCCCCGGTGGAAACATCAGGCGGGCAAAGGTCCACTCCGTATTTTGTTGCGCGTCCGGCGGAAGGGGGATGTCGCCAACTTGGTACTCGACCCCAGGGTATTCCCGGAAAGGCGTCGGCATTTGGCGCTGCACGGCGGCCCAAAGCGTTCCTAGCGATGCCAAAGCACAGAAAGATGAAAGAAAAACTTTTCGGATATCCATGCGCATTTTGTCCGCTTGACCATATTGTACGGAGATCAATTCGAACGGCACGGGCCATCTATTTGCAAAATTCTCCACACCTAACACAAGCTAGAAAATGTACGATATGCTTTAAGCAAACAAATAGGATAAAGCTACTATGAGCCAAGTTGGTCTTTTACGCCAAACTCCACTATTCCGTCATTTCAGCGATGTTGAGTTGACGGAGATCGCTCAAAACGCCACCTCTCGGAAACTCTCCCGCCACGAGACTCTGTTGTACGAAGGGCAGGAATCGAGAGGCCTGTTTGTCCTGGTAAAAGGTTCGGTACGCCTCTACTTTGAAGGACAGGATGGGCGTGAACAAGTTATCCGAAGCGAGCACGCAATAGCAACACTCAACGACTTAGCTTTGTTCGATGAAGGACTTCAACCGTTTTCTGTATCGGCCTGTGAAGATTCGGTGGTGCTTTGCGTGCGAATCACACAGATTCGTCAAAAATTCGGAGACTCCCTTCAGCCGTCAATCGACGCTTTGCAAATAATGGCCGGTCAACTTCGCGGAGCGTTAGATTTAGTGCGTTCCTTATCCTTGCTCGACGTAACGCAGCGTTTGGCGCACTTCCTGTTGGAGTACGCCCATGCATCAGGAGTTCGCTGCGCCGATGGCGTTCACGTTCATTTAGAGCTGTCAAATCAGGAGATTGGCGAAATCGTAGGGGCAGTGCGGGAAGTCGTCTCACGGGCCATGAGTAAGCTGCAGAATAGCGGATTGATTAGTTGCTCAGGTAGAGCGCTGGTCATTCCCGACGAAGCTCTTTTGCTCCAGCTTACCGGAAAGCATCAACGGCGAGAAACGCTGCGTAGTTCGATGCTGTCAATGGCTGCCCCCAACGGCCTTGCTCTGAGACCACGGCGCGGGTCGGTAATCTAGGTGACGAGTAGTGTAGTCGCTGAACGTAATGACCAGCATGATTCCGAGCCATACTAGGCATCCGGCTACAAAGAGCTTCACTAAAGTGCTGCTATGGCGCACGCCCATGAAAACCCAAGCAATCAATGCCGCGTTGATGATGGCTACCGTGAAGACAAAAATCGATCTCCACGCCCCGACATTCAAATAGGACACCCCTACCGTGATCACCGTTAACCCAACCAGGGTTGCGAATACGAGCAAGTAAGACCGGACGGAATCCACGGGCGCGGTCATGATCGCGCTCCGATAATGTAAAGGAGCGGGAAGAGAAAAATCCAGATGACATCCACGAATTCCCAGTAAAGACCGATCATCCTTACGGGTGTGAAGTACTGCGGCGTAAAGTTTCCCCGAAGCGCCCCGATCAACAGCACCACCAGGAGGCCTAGACCCACAATCATGTGCAAGGCATGCATGCCCGTCATGGCAAAGTAAAGGAAAAAAAATATCTGTACGTGATGAACGAACTGGCTGTCGGCGTAATGAAAGCCTGTGCCGGGAATTAAATTTTCCGCCCATTTCGAGTGATATTCGTAAGCCTTAATCAGAAGAAAAACGATGCCCAGCAGTATTGTGAAAACCAGATAATTCACCAGGTGTTTCGTCTTCCCGATTTGGGCGGAACGCACTCCTAAAGCCATGGTCAGAGTACTACAGGCAAGAAGAATGGTGTTGACGCCGCCGAGCATGACGTTCATGTATTCGCTGGTGCTGGCAAATGCATCAGGATACATGGAGCGATAGATGGCGTAACTGGTGAATAGTCCGCCGAAGAAAAGTACCTCTGTGATGAGAAACGTCCACATGCCAAGGGACGCTGCCTCATACTGTTGCGCCTCTGTGGCGAAGTGATGACGAAGATGAGCGCCGCCGGCGGAACTATGCGGGCTCGGGGCGATGATTGTGTCAGCCAAGAACTTCCTCCACGGGTCCGTAATTGTAGGCTTCTTCCGTTACCTTCGGAGTTTCTTCAAAGTTGAAAGTGGTTGGAGGTGATCCGATTTGCCATTCCAAGCCGGCTGCGTTCCAAGGATTGTTGCCTGCCTTCTTTCCGTATTTCAACGACCACATGAAATAGATCAGCGGAATCACATAACCGACACCCAGAATCGAAGCTCCGGCAGTGGAGAGAACGTTGAGAGCCTGAAATTCGGGTGGGTAAGCGTGGTACCGTCGCGGCATTCCCAGATATCCCAGAATGAACTGCGGAAAGAACGTCAGATTGAATCCGACGAAGATGATGACGGCGGAAAGCCTCGACCATCCTTCCGGATAAAGACGTCCGGTCATCTTTGGCCACCAGAAATGAAGCCCGCCTAGATAGGCCATTACCATGCCGCCCACCATCACGTAATGGAAATGAGCCACAACAAAATAGGTTCCGTGCGTCGCCACATCGACCGCCAGGCTGGCGAGGAAAAGTCCGGTTAAACCGCCAATGGTGAACAGACCGATAAATCCAAGCGCGTAAAGCATGGGGGTGTTAAACGAGATAGAGCCCTTGTACATCGTCGCTGTCCAATTGAATACCTTGATCGCCGATGGAACGGCCACCACGAAGCTAAGCAGCGAGAAGGCCAGGCTTGTATATTCACTGTCTCCCGTCACGAACATATGGTGTCCCCAAACTACGAAGCTGAGGACCGCGATAGCCATGCTGGAAAAGGCAATGAAGGTGTATCCGAAAATGCGCTTCCGCGAGAAACAAGAGATGATTTCGCTGATGACGCCCATACCGGGAAGAATCATGATGTAGACGGCGGGATGAGAGTAGAACCAAAAGAGATGCTGGAAAAGAATAGGATCGCCTCCAATTTTTGGATCGAAGATGCCGACATGCGCGATTCTTTCAAGACCCAGCAGCACAATCGTAATGGCCAGCACCGGAGTCCCTAAAACTTGAATAAGCCCGGTGGCGTAGTTCGCCCAGATGAATAAGGGCAGTCGGCCCCAAGTCATCCCGGGAGCACGCATCTTATGAACGGTGACGATGAAATTTAGACCCGTGAGAATAGAGGAAAAGCCGGCAATGAAGATGCCGGTTGCGGCTGCTAAAACATAAGAGTTGCTGTATGTACTGCTGTACGGGGTGTACATCGTCCAGCCTGTATCGACGCCGCCGCGCACAATGGCGTATAAAGTGAACGATGCGCCAATCACGTAGATGTACCAACTAGCTAGATTCATGCGAGGAAAGGCCAGGTCCTTGGCGCCGATCATAATCGGTACTAGAAAATTTCCCAGGGTCGCCGGTATGGAGGGAACCAAAAAGAAAAAGACCATTACGATGCCGTGCATGGAAAACAGGCGATTGTAAACCTCTGCCGGAAATATGCCGGAAGGGGAGAGTAGATTGATACGGAACAACACCGCAAAGCTCCCACCAATGAAAAACATCAGCGTGATAGAGATAAGGTAGAGAATTCCGATGCGTTTGTGGTCGGTAGTGAAAAGCCAGCTTTGCCAACTGTGCTCTACGGTGAGGTAATTGGCCTCTTCCGCTACTTCCGCTGGTTGTTGTATCAGTGTTGCCATGTTTTGTTACCTCTGAATTATTTACTTACCCATTGGGTTACCGGACGTGCTTCCCGCAATGGGAGCAATCACAACCGGCAACTGCTGACTTCCTTGTTGCGAAGAAGGCGTGTTCGGCGTAAGGGACTTTATGTAGGCGATGAGCTGAATGACATTTTCCTCGGTGAGCTGCCCGCTGAAGTTGGGCATCACATCCGGTTGAAAGGACGCCGCCACCTTATTGTTCGGCTCAAGGATCGATTCCCGCAGATAAGCCTCATCGGCGAGAACAGTGCTGCCGTCGTTTAACTGCACGGGCTTCCTATAAAGTCCATGCAGATTGGGGCCGCGGCCCTGCTGATACAGCAAGTGACAACTGGCGCAACCATGTTGCTGAAAGAGAGTCTGCCCCACTTCGGCGAGAGTGCCCTGTGCACTTCCGCTCGCTGCCCAGACAACGTAATCCTGGGGGGTCATGACATTAACCCATCCCCCCATGGACGCGTGTTGGTTGCCACAATATTCGGTGCAGAAAATGCGATATCGACCTGGCTTAGTGGCCGTAAAAGATAAGTTGGTGTAGTGCCCCGGCATCACGTCATGCCTGATGCGAAATGCTGGTATGGAGAAACTGTGTATTACATCTTCGGAGGCCATCGTGAGCTTCACGGGCTGTCCGGTCGGCACGTGCAGTTCGTTGATTTCGCGGCCACCACTCGGGTATTGTACTTTCCACATCCACTGCTTGCCAGTAACGAAAATTTCCATGGCATTGAGAGGCGGCTCTTGCGCGGCAAAAAAAATCTGAGCTCCCCAGGCAAACATAATCAGCATCACGAAAAAGGGCAGAATAGACCATGCCAGTTCCAATTTGGTGGAACCTTCGATTTGGGTTGGATGGGGATTCGCTTGCCGCCGATAGCGATAGGAGAAGAAAATAATGGCGGTGAAAATCACCATCGTCATCACGATGCAGACAAAGCAGATAAAAAAATAGAGCAGGTCGACTTTCCCCGCTTGTTCCGATGCTGCCGGCGGAAACAATGGAATGCCCGCGAGATCGGCAAAAAGCGGAAGTCTAAGTGGCATGACGAACCCCCTTGTTTCGGGTAAGAAAGAAGAGAAGTCCCGCCAGCGCGAGGAGAGTGGCGACGCCGGCCAACTTCAGCACGTTGATGATGGCGAGTGAGTATTTGCCTTGCGTGGGATCGTAATGGTAGCAAAAAAGTAGAACATAATCGGCGACAGACCCGATTCGGTGTTGTGAAGCATCCACCAGTGCCAGGCGTAAATCTGCGGGGGCATACCGGATGCCGTAGAAGTAACGTGAAAGTTTCCCCTCTGGAGTCACCACCATAATGCCGGCGGAGTGCACGAATTGTTGAGTGGTTTCGTCCCAGCGGTAATGAAATCCAACTGCGTTCGCTAGGCGCAAAATATTTTCCGGTGACCCGGTGAGAAAGTGCCAGCCCTGCTGAAAGGACGGGCGGCTGAACTCTTTTGCGTAGGTGGCTTTTTTCTGCGCTGCTAAAGAGGGCGTCTCGTTTGGATCGATGCTGACGGCCACTACGTTGTAATCGCGGCCCGACTCCAACGCGACGCGACGTAGGCTATGCACCATCTCTGTCAGCGTTAGATTGCATAAGTTGGGACATCGATAGTAGACCAGAGCGAGAACAACCGGCTTGTCGCCGAAATAAGTTCGCAATGGTACCGATTGGTTCGCCTCATCACGGAAGAAAAGGTCCATTGGAACCGGCGCGTTCAGTTTTTGATCGATGCCGACACCCACCGTCACATTGGGGCGGCCGTATTGCGCCTCTGCCCCCGAAGCAGTCCACAGAAGCAAAAAAACACCAAAAGAGACCTTACGGCTGAGCATGTTTTTGTATCTCTCCTTCGATGGCGATTCCATGCTGCGTATTCGGCATCTCGTCCAGGCTGCCAGCAAACCGACGGTCGAGTCCGCCTGGTGTGGTAATTCCTGGCGGCGCATTCGGGCGAACCTGCAATCGCGGTATTACTGCGTCCATGGCGCGGCCGATCGGCATACGAAGATGTCCTTGGCCATCGGTTCCGTAATTATCCAGAATTTGATCTTCTTGTGCGCGCAGCAGCGGGTACGTAGCCGCGGGATTCACATCCAGCAGTGGTCCTGGCGGTATCACGCGAGCTGGAGATAAAGGAGAGGGCAAGTCGCCTCTGGGATTTGTTGTCCTCAAGTAGTTCTGAATAAAGATTGTGACCGTAAGCGTACCCAGCAGCATGGTTCCGATAATGGCTAGCGAGATCACTACCATGCGGACGTTTGTATCTGTATGTTCGAAGCTCACTTCGGAGTGTGCTGCCTCTGCCGGAGGTTTCGGTGGTAGTTCGTATGGATAGGCCACGTTTTGCGATTGAATTTCCCCATTCATGCGGTAGCCTCTTTCAAAGGTTGGGCGACACGAGGGTCACGAAGCGGTAGCAACGGACGTCGGCGCAATTGCCCGAGATAAAAATACATCCAGATGCCTCCCACAGCAATGAAAGCGGCAAAATCCGTCCAATAAATCGCAAAGCCTTTAGTTCGAAATGTTGGTTCGATTATCCAGAAAAGATCGACAACGCGGGCACAAAGAATCCAAACAGCAACGCGCATCAGGCGAATCGGATCGCGCTTGCGGGTTTGGGATAACAAAGCAAGAAAAGGTACGACGAACATGATAAGTGCAATTCCAGCCGCCAGTACAGTCCATCCTCCGTTCACTCGGACAAGGTACCAGCCAATCTCCTGTGGCAAATTGGCAGGCCAAACGATGATCAGTTGCGAGACAGAAAGATAGGTCCAAAAAATGGTGAACGCAAACATCAGATTGCCTAAGTCGTGTAGTAGCTGGGCATTCACGCGTCCGCCAAAACGGTCTGTCTTTGAGGCCAACACGAGCACGACAATCGTTAAGGCAAACGTCTGCAGGACATCGCCAATTAAAATCATTGCGCCATAGATGGTCGAATAAAATTGGATGTCGGTGGAGAGAATCCAATCGATGTAGGCGAAGCTTGCCGTAAGGACAAAAATTAACAGGCCCGGCGCACTGAAGGCACGCATTCGATCCTTCAGCGTAGTGTCTCCGGTTTCGTCTTGCTGGTCGGCCATTCGATTCACGCGAAATCCCCAAAACAGCCAAATGCTGAAGTAAATAAGGACCCGTACGAAAAAGAAGGGAAGATTGAGATAACCCTGCCTGTGGTGCAGAAACGCATTGTTCTTTACTAACTCAGGCCTCATCCATGGATATATCTCACTCATTCCCAGAAACAACGGTAAAAAAAGCAGGAAGACCAGCGGCAGCGTACGCATGGCTGCTATCAGCAGTTGCCGCGTGGTAACGCCCCATCGACCGCCGACCACATTGTTCAGCAATAAAACGCCGAGGCCGCCAATAGCGAAGCCGGACCAATAAGTAAAGGCGAATAAATAAGACTGAAAGAGCCGGCTGCGATCAAAGAAATAAGCAATGCAGCAGAGTAAAAGTGCAATAACACCCGCCATTCCCGCTGCCCGTTCGATGCGGGCCGCCTGACTCCCCAGCCTGACGATCGGTACCGGCACATCGGCATGATGAACGCTCACTTGCTTCCTCCTGGTATGCGTGCCTCTTGACTGCCGGCCAACTCACGCGGCGCATTCTGGCTGAGCTGCAAGGCTCGGATATAAGCCGCAATGCGCCAACGATCGTCAACGGAAACGCGCGATGCATACGGATACATTGCCCCATACCCATTCGTCATGACATTGAAAAAATGGCCTACCGGTCCGTTGCGTAAACGATCGTCATGATAGGTGGGCGGCTGTTGCAATCCACGGCTGACAATCATTCCATGTCCGTCCCCAACTCTGCCGTGACATGGCGCACAAAAAATTTCAAATCGTTCTTTTCCTCTTGCCAAGTCCGACCGCGTAATTTCTATTGGGAAATAGTCGATATCTATTCCGTTTACTTGTCCCGTGAAACGAGGCCCGTCTGTTTGCAGTTGTCCGCGGGCTACGGTGTCGTAAATAGCAGGTCTGGCTGAACGGCCGTCGCCGAAAAAATCCGCGGCGGCAAGCGGCTTGTAGCGGGGCTGATTATGCATATCCTGGCGGCAAGCTGTTGCGCAAAGTAAACAAGCGAACGCGGCGATGTAGGTTGCGTTATGCCGGAACAAGTGAAACCTCATTTCCGCCTATGTTCCGCAAAAAGCGCAAGGTGTCTTCCGCACGAAACTTCGGGTCCGACGATTCGATACAGAGAAAAAACCTGTCCTTCGATGCCCTCTCGAATTCAGGCACATTGAAGACCGGGTGATAGGGCCGGGGCAACCCGTTGAAGGCCAACATGCTGACCAAAGCAGTCAGCGATGCTGCCAAGATCATGCACTCGAACGTGATAGGGATATACTCGGGCCAACTATTGAGCGGTCGGCCGCCTACGTTCAGCGGATAGGCAATCACCGTAATCCAGTAGAGAAGATAGAAGCCGCCGGACGCACCGATGATCCCGCCGATTAGAACACAAAACGCCACCCAGTTGCGTTTATATCCGATAACTTCGGCTAATCCTTCGATGGGCATGGGAGTGTACGCATCCATGCGGCGAAATCCTTTGGCGTAAGCTTCCTCCGCAGCCGCCAATAAGTCTTCCGGCGTCAAGAACTCCGCCATCGCGCCGTGAATCGAAGAGTACCTTTGTGAAGGAGAGTTCATGCCACCACCTCCTCGGCTTGCTTTTTATGGTGAACTACCTCGCGCACCTCAAAGATCGAAATAGAGGGCAACAAGCGCACGAACAGAAAGATCAGCAGCATGAAGAAACCCAAGGTGCCTGCATAGGTGGCCCAATCCCACTTCGTTGGAATGTAAATGCCCCATGACGATGGCAGAAAATCGCGATGCAAACTGGTGACCACGATGACAAAGCGTTCCAGCCACATGCCAATGTTGACGATGATGGAGATAATCCATACAAGGACCAGACTGTGCCGCACTTTCCGTGACCATAATGCTTGCGGCAGCGCGATGTTGCACAAGATCAAAAGCACGTAAGTAAATCCATACGGACCCGTCATGCGATTCCAGTACATGAAACTCTCGTACTTGTCGCCGCTGTACCAGGCAAAAAATGCCTCCATTGAGTAGCCATAGGCCACAATCAAGCCGGTTCCAAGCATTAGCTTTGCGGCAGATTCGATATGGCGCATCGTAATCAGGTCCTGCATTTTGTACCAGGAGCGCAACGGGATGATCAGCGTCAACACCATGGCAAATCCTGAATAGATCGCGCCGGCAACGAAGTAGGGTGGAAAAATTGTCGTGTGCCAGCCGGGAAGAATGCTGATGGCGAAGTCGAAGCTGACGATGGTATGCACTGAGAGCACCAGCGGCGTTGCCAATCCGGCGAGAAGCAAGTAGGCCTTCTGATAACGATGCCAATGAATAGCCGACCCGCGCCAGCCAAGCGCCAGAATGCCGTAGATTCGCCTCATCCAAAGTCGCGGCGCGGTATCGCGCATTGTGGCTAAGTCGGGTATTAAGCCGATGTACCAGAAAATGAGCGAAACGGTTCCGTAAGTGGAGACGGCAAAGACATCCCACTCCAAAGGGCTTCGTGGTTGCGGCCAAACCTTCATCGAGTTCGGGTAAGGAAAGAGCCAATAAGCAAGCCACGGGCGCCCCAGGTGCAGCAGAGGAAACATGCCCGCGCAAGCGACCGCGAACAGAGTCATTGCTTCTGAGAAACGATTGATGGATGTGCGCCAATCCTGCTTCAGCAGAAACAAGATCGCCGAGATCAGCGTCCCGGCATGCCCAATACCGATCCACCAGACGAAGTTGATAATGGCGAAGCCCCAGCCAATCGGTATGTTGATGCCCCACACGCCTACACCGCGATAGAACAACCAGCCGACTGCCACCATCAACAAGTTCACAAAACAGAAGGCGACGAATGCTCCGACCAGCCACTTCTTCGGAGCCTTCGTTAGAGGGAGATAAACAACGCCGGAGATTCGGTCCGTGACGGTCTCGTAATCATGACCCGGTCCAAGGATGGAGTTAGGCCCTGGGTCGATGACTGGCCCTGGCACATCTGGCTCGCGTGTTTCCTGTTCAAGATTCCTTGTTTCCATGGGGACCTTTTAAGGCATCGTTTACGTTTCGTACCGACCCGAGATACTTTGTTCGTGGACGTGTTCCCAAATCCGACAACAAGCCATAATTTCTTTTCAGTGCTTGTAGCTTGCTGACGCGACTAGTTGGATCATTCAGATCGCCAAAAGCGATAGCCTCCGTAGGACAAACCTGCTGGCAGGCCGTGCGGATTTCACCGTCGCGTATCGAGCGGCCTTCTTTTTCCGTGCGGATTTTTGTTTCCTGAATGCGTTGAATACAGTAGGAACACTTCTCCATTACTCCGCGACTTCGCACGGTAACATCAGGATTCCGAACGCCATAGAGGCTCGGTGTCTGCCAATCCGAATAAAGATAGAAATTGAAACGCCGTACTTTGTAAGGACAGTTGTTCGAACAATAGCGGGTCCCAACACAGCGGTTGTAAACCATCTGGTTAATGCCTTCATTGCTATGCACAGTGGCGCCGACCGGGCAAACCACTTCACAGGGAGCGTTCTCGCAGTGCATGCAAGGCACGGGCTGATTATGAATCTTCGGTTCGTCCATGCTGCCCGAGTAATAGCGATCCACGCGAATCCAATGCATGTGACGGCCTCGGGCAACCTGGTCCTTACCCACAACGGCGATGTTATTTTCCGATTGGCAGGCGATGACGCACGCCGTACATCCCGTGCAGATGTTTAAGTCGATCGCCATGCCCCACTTGTAGCCCGTATAGGGGAACTGCTCCGGGTAGTACAGGGTCTTGGCCTCCGGCTGTGGCTTATTCTCCGCTTCTTCCGTCGGAAAGTCCGGGTGCTTCAAGAATTCAGCTAAGTCGAGCGACCGGACTGGATCGCGCCCAGCCATGGTTTGTGTCTCTTGAACATTGGCAAGCCGGTATGTTTTCCCTGTTTTCGCCAATGCGCCATTCGTGGTGACAAAGGGCTGTGCCGCCATTTGTATGGCATAAGCGTTATAGCCGATCTTTGTGCCCACTTTGCCTGAGATCTCGCGTCCGTACCCGAACGTGACAGTCACCGAGTTGGGCGCATGTCCAGGCAGAATCCATGTCGGCCCTTCGACCTGCTTGCCGTTCACGGTCAGACGAAGCACGTCGCCCATGGCTACTTTAAGATCGCTTGCTGCCCGGGGACTAATCGAGATCACGTTATCCCAGGTCATCTTGCTTTGCGGTTTCGGTAACTCTTGGAGCCAGGCGTTATTGGAATAAGCTCCATCTCCGATCGTCGGATCAGGCCTGAAAACGACTTCCATCGACTCTGGCGATGTCCCGGAAAGCACCGGTAAACTCAGCTTCGGAAGAGTATGGGCGCCGAGTTTCGCCGCAGCCGTTCCCGCCACCACGCCATTGTGTAGCGACGTCTTCCAGAACGTGTCGAAATCGGTGTTCTTGGCCTGTGTTTCCCAATAGTTTTTCACCGTATCGTGTGAACTTTGGTCCGGCCGTCCCAACAATATGGCAAGCACTTCATGCGCTGACTTGCTTTGATATAAAGGCTCTAGCAATGGCTGCTGAATGGTCGCGACCCCATTGAATGCGCGCGAGTCCGACCAAGTTTCTAGGTAATGCGATTCCGGAATTTGCCAATGGCTCAGCCTTGCTGTTTCGTCGTTGAAAGCGCCTAGGCGGACAACCAATCGGGCCTTGCGAATAGCGTCGGCAAAGGCGAGCGACACCGGCGCGGTGTAAACAGGATTCGGGCCCAGAATAAGGAGGACTTCTACTCTGCCGCTGTTTAAATCATCGGTCAGATTTTCGATGGATTGCGTCCCCTCCGGCTCTACTCCCTCGACAAGGTTAACTGTTTTTCCGATATTTCCGAGACTCTTGTTGATAGCAAAAGCGGCAAGATGAACGCTCTCCGGCTGATACTCTCCTGGAAGCACTACGCAACGACCTTTGGACTGGCGAAGGTCTTCGGCAATGACGTTGAGCCACTCTGCCGTTTCCGAGATTTTATTTGAAGCATCTACTCCACAAAGTTTCGCGAGCTGATATGTGTAGCTTGGGATATCGCTGCTTCGCACCGGGAAGCGGTGATCAGCAAGCGAGCCGCTGACCGAGGGCGATGATTCAAGTGCGTAAAGACGGCAAGGCGTAGAAGATCCATCTACATTACGTCGCTTCGCAAATTGACGCGCATACGACAAAGCTGCCGGTCCGCTATTTAAGAAATCGTTTTCCAGGCTAACAATCACGTCAGCTTGCGAAAGGTCGTACACTATGGTGGCGCTGCGTCCAGCAATCTTTTTTGCCGCACTAGATATCGCCGGATTGACCGCCGGTTCATGTACGGACCATCGCGCGGCCGGCCATTTTTCGCGCAGCTCGGACATCTGAGAAATCAGCGTCGGCGAAGTGGTTGTGCCGGTAAGGATTGCGCATCCTTCCCCGCGTCTGGAATCTAGTGCTTGCTTTTCCTGAATCAGTGCTAACGTGAACTCTTCCCAAAGACTCAGTCGCCCTTTGTGTAGGACGCCCTGCGAGCGGTCAGGATCATACAAATTCAGAATGGATGCCTGTTCAAAAATTCCGGTCGCGCCCAAGCTCGCCGGATGGTCGGGATTTCCCTCGATTTTAGTTGGCCGGTTAAGATGGCTCTCCACCAGCAGTCCGCGCGCGTAGCCATGCAGCGGCATCGCCGTCGCATAGAACAACGGCAGGCCAGGAATGATGTTTTCCGGCTGCCGCACATAAGGAACAATCAGCTCCTTCGGCTGTTTGGTACAGGCGGCAGCTCCCGCCATGAAAAGCGAAGCGGCCATTACTTTCAGCAGACCTCGCCGGTCTAGGCCTTTCGGAACTTGCCCTGCTAATCCTGGAAATTCCTGTTCCAAATAGTCCTTCAGCTCATCGCTCTCCGCGGCTTCGTCCAGCGTGCGCCAAAATGCCGGGCCGCGTCCCTCCGCCAGCTTTTTGCGAAGACCGTCTAAGTCCAGCTTCGGCTTGCGTTGCAACGATTCTATGGAAATCAGGGTGGAATCTTTCATCGGTGACACGTCACGCAATCCGTTAAACTCTGTACGTGATATTCCTTTACCAGCCGCGCCCCAAGTTCGGCCTGATTCGGTGGAGGCGTATATGTAATGTCGAATACTTTTGACTTGGGCCGAATATATTTTTCGGGTGCGCGATGGCAGTCCAGGCACCACCCCATGTACATTTTATTGACGTTATAGGTCCAGACCATCGCATCGACACGGCCATGACAGGTCGAGCAACCTATCCCTTTGTTGACGTGAATACTGTGGTTAAAGTAAACGTAGTCCGGCAAGTCATGAACACGAGTCCATTCAATCGATTTGCCGCTCTGCCAACTGTCACGAATGGGCTGCGTAGCGGATGCGTTGGCCCACACCTCCGAGTGACAAGTCATGCACGTCTCGGTCGGCGGAATCCCGGCGTACTGTGAATTCTCCACCCCCGTATGGCAGTAGCGGCAATCGATGCCGTCGTCCTTCACATGATGTTTATGGCTAAACAGAATCGGCTGCTCCGGCGCGACTCCTACATTGGTCATCCAAGGACCACGATCGACGGTGTAGGCAATAGCGAGAACCGCCCCCACCAGAAGCACTGCTCCGGCGATGGAGACTTTCGCGAACGTATTGGCACTCGGCCGAAAAAGCTGAGCCATAACAATTCGACAACCACCGCGCCAAAAGACAAAAACAGACAACCAATTGTCGATCGGCTATCTCATAATTCCGATCCGGCAATAATCTTTATAGCTAGGCTGTAATATTGATATCGCAGAATGAAAGACCCGCCAATGACATTTGTCACAGTGATGCACATAAAAAAGCGCGCGAAAGAAAGTACACTTACTCTTCTTCCGCATGCCTTTGATGCGGCTTTGCCGAGCGTATGATTTTTTCCGCTTGAGATAACGGAACAAAGTCATAGTGATCGAATTCCATGTGGAACGATGCCCGACCCTGCGTCTTCGAGACTAAATCGTTCCCGTAGGTCAGCATCTCTGCCAGCGGTACCAGCGCGTACAAAACTTGCGAACTGCCTTGGAGGTCCATGCCGGAATTGCGGCCGCGCCTTCCGCTAAAATCGCTCATTAATTCGCCTGCAAAGTCAGCGGGCGTCTCTACGCTCACGTTCATGACGGGTTCTAGCAATACGGGTTTGGCTTCTTGCATCGCGGCTCGGAATGCTTTTCGCCCGGCTAGCTTAAATGCCATCTCCGACGAATCAACATCGTGATAGGAGCCGTCGTACAGAGTGACTTTAAAGTCGGTCACCGGGTAGCCTGCCACGACGCCTCGCTCCGCGGCTTCCGAAATTCCTTTTTCCACTGCGGGAACAAACTGCCTGGGGATAGCGCCGCCGAAGATTTCGTTTGCAAATTGGAACCCCGCACCTCGTTGAAGCGGCTCCAGCTTGATCCAGCAATCACCGAACTGTCCGTGTCCGCCCGTTTGCTTCTTATGCCGCCCCTGAACGCTGGCCGTCCCACGCACCGTTTCGCGATAGGGAACTTTCGGTGCATGTAGTTCGACCTCGACGCCATAGCGTCGTTTCAACCGGCTCACGACGATCTCGACATGCTGCTGACCATTCCCTGCTAATAAGAATTCGTTCGTGAGTGGATCGCGATAGAAACGGAGGGCAAGGTCCTCTTCCAGCATCTTCCCCAACGCCGTACTTAAGCGATCCTCGTCGTTTCTGCTCTTTGCCGATATTCCGTAAGCCATGGTGGGCTCCGGCACTTCTACTCGCGGTATTCGCAAGGCGTTTGCCTTCTCGCACAATACGTCACCCGTTAAAGTGTCTTTCAATTTCGCCACCACGCCGATGTCTCCTGTGTGTAGCTCTTGCACGGTATGCATGGCTTTGCCGAATGGAGTGGAAAGGTGACCTAACTTTTCACTGACCTGAGAACGCATGTTCGTCAAATGTGCATTGTCTTTCAAAACACCCGATAAAACTTTCAAATAGGAGATTCGGCCGGCAAAGGGATCGGATGCTGTTTTAAAAGCAACCACGCTTGGTTGGCCGTTTACGCTGCATGCCTTTTTTACGAGAGCGCCCTTCTCTGCGGAGGGACAAATCTCACCAATGAAGTTCAATAGGCAATCGGTTCCGATACTTGGCGTAGCCGCCGTGCAGAGAATCGGGAAAATACGCCGCTCCAGCACCGCTAGTTGTAGTCCGCTGACAAGATGCTCAAGGGGAAGGGTTCCGGTAGCGAAGAACTCTTCCATTAGCTCGTCGTCACCCTCAGCGATCATTTCTACCAGGACTTCATGCGCCTTCGTCGCCGCCTCTTTGTAGGCTGCGGGGATATCGCCCTCCCGCGCTTTGCCGTCTGCCCCCGAATGATAGGTGTAAGCGCGCATAGCTACCAAATCGATGACGCTGCTGAAGTCCTTTTCAGCGCCGATAGGTAACTGCACCGGCACAGCGTTTCGGCCAAATACTTCGTGGATATTCTCAACAGTGCGTTCAAACGAAGACCGTTCCCGGTCGAGTTTGTTTACCACGAGAGAGCAGGGGAGGTTGAATTCTTCGCCGAACCGCCAAACTTTTTCAGTGCATATTTCCACGCCGGCCACACCATCCAGCAGCAGTAGTAGAGAGTCCGCGGCAATCAATACCGATCGGGTCTCGCTAAGAAACATGCTGTAGCCGGGGGTGTCAATTAAGTTGATTTTGTTCTGCTGCCAACGGAATGCCGCAAAGGAGGCAATGATACTCATCTTGCGTTGTAGTTCTTCTTCGTCATAATCGGTGACGGCCGCTCCGTCGGCGACCTTCAAGTGACGATCCGTGGCTCCGGCCGTGTACAAGAGCGCCGATGCAAGCGACGTTTTGCCTGCGTGCCCATGTCCAACCAGCGCTACATTTCGGATGCCGAAATGTCCAGTTCCCGTGGCCGACGTGTTATCCATGTAGCACCTCTCAAAAGCTCAATAGCTAACGGCGGTGATGACTATATCAGATCGAAAGGGAGGATGTTGAGTACAGGTTCTATTTGTATGGTGAGCGCGGTAGGAATCGAACCTACAACCTAGTGATTAAGAGTCACTTGCTCTGCCAATTGAGCTACGCGCCCCAGGGTGGAGGGAAACCGGCGATTACAAGAAGTGTAATGCCAGCTATGAATATATCATGCGAGCTAATACGTCTCGACCTTGCGCTGTTTATAGGGTGGCGTGACATAAGCGGCCACCAGGCTTTCGTCGCCATTTTTGTCGATCGCCTTCACTCCCAAAACAACTTCATCAATGTTCACGTTATGCAGCGTGTAATCGGAAACATTGCCGACAAAGATCTCCCGCTCCCAATCCGGGGAGGTTGTCTTTCGCATTACTACTGCGTATCCGGCAAAATCTGGCTCAGGGTTTTCGTTACTCCAATGCATAACCGCATCGTACCCATTACCGCGGCTGAGTGGCGAAGCAAAAGACAATCCTCCTGCCGCATGCGGCGTATGTAGTTCAGGCGTTTTGGGAGCCAATGCGAGTGAAGCTAATCCAGCGGCGTTCGCCTTCGCCACCAGCGCGGTGTATGCCGGTGAAGTATTGGCGAAGGTGTCGGTAGCGGTGTGTTGGTTCGAAAAGTTTTCGCTGGGCGTGGTCACGCGAATTGCTGCATACCCGTTAACGTTGAACGGGCTATGGTCACCGCCACGGCCAAAGCGATCATGACGGAACACAAGGTGCACGCCAAAACCCGGTTGGTAACGCTCCCCCATTTCTTTCATGTAGCGCGCCAATTCCCGGGAAGAAGAATCGTTAGGCTCTTCCGAGTAGACGTTCACGTAATGATTCGTGGTTCGTCCATCGCCGGTAATGTCACTCCCGATGATGTCGTTGTTGAAAACGCCCTCGATTTGTTGATGCTTGGCGGCAGCTGCTTCGGCATAAAGTCCGCTTCCAAAAAGGCCGTACTCTTCCGCGGCGAACGCGATAAAGACGATGGTCTTTCTAAACTGATACTGGCTCATCACGCGAGCTAACTCCATCACTGTTGCCGTGCCGCTGCCGTCATCGGTGACGCCCGGCGCCTCCGGAGCATGCGCCGTAGCTTCGGAATCAATCTCACGTTTCCCACCCGGGCCGGTTTTAGAAACCAGATGAATCGTATCGTAGTGCCCGCTGATAATTACCTGACGTTCAGGTTCGCCGCTCCCCGGCAGGACGGCCAATACGTTCCATATCTCGACGTTGCCGATCATGCGAGGATTTTGTTTCGCCAGATTGTGCTTATCGAACGAAACCTGCAGCTTGGGACTATAGCTCTTCAATTGCGCTGCAATCCACTCGCGGGCAGCACCGATCCCACGGTTTGGATCAGTCGTCGACGAATATATATTACGTGTCTCAAAGCTTCCTAATTTTTTTTGGATCGCAGCGATTCGATCAGTGGAAACCTGTGAAACAATTTTCTCAACCTGTGGGTTAATCGAATCGAGCGATGCGTCCGCCAAAACACAGCTAGAAACAGCGAGTAAGAAGAGCGTTACCTTAAGCATCATGTTTGATGGCTCATGGTAGCGCAACCCTCACGCCATTGCTGGTTCTAGTGCCGCTGTCGCGCTTTGAGCACGCACTTTCGGTGAAGTTACCGATTGACCATTCCGAAACTTAACTGAAACAAGCTTGGAAACGCCCGGTTCCTGCATTGTGACGCCGTAAAGCGACTGCGCGGCTTCCATGGTGCGCTTGGAGTGCGTAATTACGATGAATTGCGTATCGTCCGCCATCTCCCGCAGTAGCCGTGTAAGCCGCTCGATGTTTGGTTCATCCAGCGGCGCATCTACTTCGTCCAGAATGCAAAAAGGGCTGGGAAGATATTGAAAGATACCCATTAAGAGCGCCATTGCTGTTAGCGATTTCTCGCCGCCCGAAAGAAGAAGCACGCTCTGTAGCCTTTTACCCGGAGGAGAAGCCACGATATCGATACCCGATTCCGCAACGTTGTCCTCGTCGGTCAGCCTCATCTCACCAGTACCGCCTCCGAACAGCGTCTTGAACATCTCGCCAAAATTTGCATTGATGATGTGAAAAGCCTCGCTGAAACGTTTACGCGACTCACCATCGATCTCATGAATAGCTTTTTCTGTATCGCGGATGGAATCGAGCAAGTCTTGGCGCTGCGCATTCAAGAACTCTTGCCGCTGCAGAGTTTCTTCATATTCTTCCAGCGCCTGCGAATTCACCGGGCCAAGTGCCTCTATTTTGCGACGCACCTCCCCGTACTTCGCATCGTAATCCGCTAGCTGAGCCTCGTCCGTCACCTCGAGCTCCGTCGAAAGCGCCGATAAGTTGGTCTGCAATTCCCGTTGGCAGGTCTCTTCTAAATGTTTCAGATCGGACTCGGCTCTCGCAATCGAAATCTGCGAGTTCGACTTCCTCTCATGCGCCGAATGGGCTTGGCTCCGGATCTCCTTCAATCGCCCGTCTAGAGACGACAGTTGCGCACGTAATTGCGTCTCCTCCGCTCCGAGATCGCGAGCCATCGTCTCCGCCGCTGCGGCAGAATCAACTAGTTGTGCTTGCGCCGACTCAATTTCCGCGTTACTGACCAGCAGCCGACCTCGATCCGTCACCAGTCGCTCGCTTTCGCGCACAAGATTTTCACGTCGATTTCCCAAGTCGCGCAGTTGCGCCTCCAGCCGCCCACAATGGGCGGAACCGGAACGTTGACGCTCCTCCAAACTAGCCGCGTTGGCGCGCAGAACAGAATGCTCCTCGCTGAGCTGTGCAACGTCTTCCTGAAAACTTTGCAGTTCCTTCCGCGCCGCTTCCAACGCGCTCTCTTGCGCAATCCTGCTCGTCTCAATGCCTTCAAGTGCCTCGTGATCGCGCTGCAGGCTTTCTCGAAACGCTGCCCGGTCTCGTCCAAGACGATCCATCTCTGATCGCGCACGCGAAAGACGTGTTTGCGCCCGTTGAAACTCCTCTGCTAATGTGCGGCTCTCATGATCCAGCGCCAGCACTTGTTTTTCTTCACTCTGCTGTTTTGCGCGGAGTCTTTCCAGCCCCTCGGTCAACTCCGTCATGACTCGCTCTAAACTGTCGAGCTGCTGCCGCGTTGTCGTCAGCTCGGCTTGCTTCGTCTGCTCTAGAAGCGAAACCTCGCGCAGCTCACGCTTCAGTGCAAGCGGGCCCGCACCGGTCTTCTTTCCGCCGCTGAGCGCTTGCCCGTGATAACTAACGCCATCACTTGCTAAGAACCAACATTGGCTGTACTGTCCAGCTAACTCCCGGGCCAACTCACGATCTTCCGTTACATAACAGTGAGCGATGCGAGGCAAAGAATGAAGAGGGAAATGAGAAAGGCCATTGGTAAAGCGCAGTACGTCGGCGAACTTCGTCAACCGGCCTGATGCAACAGATGGCTGCGGTAGTTCCATCGTCAGATTTGCTGCTTCTTCCGCCGTTTCCACCAAGAATGTCGCGCGTCCATTGATGTCGCCGCGCATAAACTCCATGCCCCGCTCGGCATTGGCCCAATCGCGAGCCACAACATACTCTAATTCGTCATGAAGAAATTCTTCGGCAGCTTTCTCCCATTGTGGGTCCGCCTCCAAAAAGTCCCCCAGCACACCGACCAATTGCAAATCCTGCGCTTTGTCCTTTGCTACTGCGGTAAATAGACGCTTCACCGTGTCGGTGCTATAGCTGCGATGCTGAATTACCTCGTCTAACGAATCGCGCCGCGCCTTCACGCGAGAATGTTCACTGCGCAGCCGATCTACCCTCTGTCGTGTTTCGCCAACTTCCGAGCGTTTCTGCTGCAGCTCTCGTTCAATCACTCGGCGCTGTTCGGTAATGGAAGTTAATTCCACCTGTCGCGCCGATAATCGCTCCGAAAGCTGTTTTCTTGCTTCGTCTACTCGCGCCGAATCGCTCGCCGATTGCTGCTCTTCTCCCTTCGCCCGATCCGTTTCGCGATCCGTCAACCCAAGCTGCGTCTCTACCTGAATCATACGATTTTTGAACGCGGACGATTCGCCCAGCAACTTTAAAACCTGCTGACGCGCCAGCTCCAATCCACGGCTTTGTTCATTCAGCTCGTCCTGCGCCTGCTGGCGTTCTAATACCTTTTGGTTGATCTCTTCGCTGATCCGGGCAAACTCCGCTTCCACCTCGCCCAGCTCTGTCACATTCTTTTTCAGTTCGAGCGAGCGCTCCTGTTCCTGTTGCTCCAGGAATTGTGTTTCCTGCTCGCCAGTCACCAGACGCTGTTCCATTTCCAGTGCCTGCTTTATCTGATACTCCCGCCTGCTGCGCGCGCGTTCCAACTCGAGCTGCAAGTCGGCGAGCGTCTTCCGCATATCGGTCAACTGTTGCTCTGTACGGTGTAGCGCTCCCGCTGCTCTTGCCTGTTCGCCCTCGTGAACGCCGATTGCTTCTTCAATCGATTGCAATTCCGCTGACGCTAAATTAAGCTCGATCGCAATCTTTGTTATTTCTCGCTCCAGCGTCTTAAACTTTGCCGCGAGAATCTGCTTCAGAAGCTCCACCGCTTCCACCCGTAATTCGGAATACCGCTTCGTCTTCGCTGCCTGACGTTTCAGCGAGTTTACCTGTCGCGTGACCTCTTCTAAAATGTCGAAAACACGAGCCAAATTCTGTTTCGCGCTCTCCAGCTTCGCTTCCGCCAGTCGCTTGCGAGTCTTGAACTTCGTGATTCCCGCAGCTTCCTCTACCAGCGCCCGGCGATCTTGCGGCCGGTTACTCAGAATCTGCCCGATACGGCCCTGCTCGATAATGGCGTAACTCTCCGGCCCCAACCCCGTACCCAGAAACAGATCTTGAATGTCGCGCAGCCGTCCCGTCTTTCCATTGACTACATATTCGCTTTCCCCGGAACGATACAGCCGGCGCGTGATGGTGATCTCGCCTGTCTTCTCTGCTGTTGCCTGCGCAACACTTTTCTGCGGCGCCACCTCGCCCGTGTCCGCCGCCCTGCTTTCTTCGGGCGCCGTCACTGCCGCTTCCGGTTTCAAAACAGCGCTGACTAGCGCCCTCTCGTCAGGAATCAGCGTCATGGTCACCGATGCCATACTGAGCGCCTTCTTATCCCGAGTCCCGGCAAAAATCACATCTTCCATGCGCGCGCCGCGCAGGCTCTTCGCGGACTGTTCACCCAGTACCCAGCTAATGGCGTCACTCAGGTTTGATTTGCCGCATCCGTTCGGACCAACCACGGCAGCAATCCCGCTGCCGTTAAACTTCATCTCCGTCCGGTCGTAAAATGACTTAAAGCCTTGAATCTCGACACGCTTGAGCTTCAGCAAAAAAGATCAATCCTTCTTTCGTATTTTCCCGGGGGTTCTTCCTATCCTAAACTAGCTTGGTAACAACGATGTGCGCCATCATTGAACCGAGTAGCCGCATGCAATTCTTTTCAAGACTCGGCATGTTCAGTTTGTCAATAATGAGTATCGTTCGCCAGCTAGAGGAGTCTGATGCGCATGATTCGTCGCTGCAACGAAGCTGATTTCGATTCGATCTGGGCCATCATCAACGACGGTGCTCAAGCATATAAAGGAGCAATCCCACTCGACCGTTGGGAGGATCCATACATGTCTCGCGAGAAATTACGGCATGAGATTGCAGAGGGCATAGTGTTTTGGGGATACGAAAAGAGCTCTCAGCTAGTAGGTATCATGGGTATTCAACAGGTGCAAGATGTCACGCTGATCAGACATGCTTACGTTCGCACTGAAAGCCAAAAGCAAGGTATCGGAGCACAGTTGCTATCTCATCTGCGAAAGCTGTCGACAAAGCCCGTGCTCATCGGAACCTGGGCCGATGCATCCTGGGCCATTCGTTTCTACCAGACTCACGGCTTCAGGCTTGTCGATCCCGAAGAAAAGGAACGACTGCTCCATACGTACTGGAGTATTCCTGAACGTCAGATTGAGACTTCGGTGGTGCTTGTAGACTTCTTACGGCGAGAAGCCCAACCTGCTGGTGAAGCATGATGTCATCCTAGCTAGAAATTAGGCATGCCATATGTTTCGAACGAAGGTGCAACGCTGCATTGGGAAGATCATGGTGCGGGTGACCCCGTGCTGATGATCATGGGCCTCAGCTTTACTTTGGAAATGTGGTTTCGGCTGCTCCCCGCGCTGATTCCCTCTTATCGCGTCATTCTCTTCGATAACCGCGGCATGGGGCGAAGCAGCGTGCCGCGAGGCCCATATTCGATTCGCCAAATGGCAAGAGACGCTGCGGCGGTTCTCGATGAAGCTCAAATTGAACGAGCCCATGTGATCGGAGCGTCCATGGGCGGCATGATCGCTCAAGAGTTGGCGCTGAATCACCCCACTAAAGTACGAAGCCTGATACTCGGCTGCACTACCCACGGCGGTTTTCTCTCGCGCTGGCCCGATTTCAGCCGCCGCCCACGTGGGATGAAATGGTCGCAAACAGATCGGCTTGCGCGGGAACAGGCCATTATTCCGATGCTCTACGCCGATACGACTCCCATCGAGCGCATTGAAGAAGATATTCGCATCCGTCATCAATGCCAATGGAGCTCCCAAGGTTTCTATAATCAACTTGCGGCGATTCTTCCGTGGACCTCCTATCGCCGCCTGCCGAGGATCAAAGCTCCCGTGTTAGTGGTCCATGGAGAACAAGATCGTCTTGTGCCGCCAGTGAACGGCAAGGTGGTTGCCAAGCGCATTCCCGGCGCACAGTTTAGATTGATCGAGAATGCCGGACACATATTAATGACCGACCAGCCGGAAGTATGCACGGAGGTGATGTTTGAATTTCTTAAGAATCAAGCATCGAAGGCTTAGACTTCGGTTTTTGCATCTTCACCCGATTGCACTTGGGGCAGAACCATTTTCGATTCTTATGGTATAAGTGCCCTTTCAGTTCCTTCATCGGAACCTTGCATCTCTTGCAAGTCAACCCTTAGCCTTCTCTTGATTTAGGATCACACTGCCTTTGGACAAAAATACCTTGAAATTCGACGCATACCGAATCTCCGGCCTTTTGTCCCTGCTTCTTGGCATTATCGGACTCTGATCGCGCTTCGTTACGAATGAGCCGCACTCAGGCGAAAGGCAAGATGCACTTCATCTTTCGTACCAATTGCACCGAGTGCGGCGGTCGGCCTCTTCAGATTGAATACACTTAAAAAAAAATCCGCCGATCCCACCCACCAAATCTTCTGGGACTTATTCATCTGCCGATCTACCATTACTGTTACCGGTTGAGTACGGTCGCGAATCGTTAACATGCCGCGAACGGTATAGCGACCCTTTCCATCTACCTCCACCGCAGACGAAACGTAACGAATCTCCGGGTAATGCTCTGCGTCCAGCATGTCGGTCAACGTATACTTTAAAATCTTCTCCCGATCCTTCTCGCTAACCCAAGTATCTTTGCATGTGACGCTGCGTGATTGAACGGTCAAAGAAATTTTACTGTTACTTCCGCCAGTGGAGTCCTCGACAATCGTCCCGTGATATTGGGTAAATACAAAATGATGCACTTTCCCCGCCATCAAGCCGGTTTTTGCGACGTCGAGCGAAAAATCCGATCCAGGCACAGGAGCAATTTGCAGCATCTCTTCCGCCAAACCCGGAAGAGCAAAAACAAGACAACCGACCAGCATAGAAGCGCGAAACATTATTTCCCTCCAAAGCGAAGCACAATTCCTCCACCGGCGACCACATTATGTTGGCCGCCCGATAACGGAACGTTATAAGACGGATTTCCCGTGTAGAAATCCCGCACCTCGCCGCGTATCGCTACAAAGCGCCAGATCGGCACATCGACGCCGCCGCCGAACTGAAAAACTCCATGCGATGTGTCCCGAGAAGCGGGGTTAAGCTGCCCATTGAGCACAGTTGTGCTCTGCTGGTAGTCGGCATAACCGCCGCCGATACTAGCCCAAGGCACAATGCGGCCTCTCGGAAACAGTTTCAGCATCAAACCCGGCGTAACATAGAGACTCGCTACATCGCGTGTCAATCCACCATTCGAGGACGTTATTACCCGCTGCGGATTTGCCAAAATGTGTGCCCCTATATAGAGTGCGACCGGCCGAACACCCAATAGCCGGTATTCATAATCGGCTTGGAGCGCCACACCCGATCCCAAGCTGAATCGTATTCCGTCGGTGGATGTTCGATCGCTTTGGAGCAGTTGGCCAAGAGTTAAACCTACCTCTTGCTTTTGGGCCCATAGTGGACTTGTGTAAGTTGTTAGCGTTAGGCAGACTAGTTTGATCAGCGCAGAAAGCCGCATTCCGGAGTATCCTCTGCGTATGTTTTCGCAGCAGAACCGGAATAAGTTACGGCTTCCTACTTGTAGCGCCTACCCTCGTCTAGCGAACGGCCGCGGCTGACTTATCGGTTAATGCCGCCACACCGGGAAGCTCAGTACCCCCTAGAAATTCCAACGACGCACCACCGCCAGTCGAGACATGCGTGATTTGGTCGGAAACCCCGGCGCTCTTGATGGCCTTCTCCGAATCGCCTCCACCAACAACCGAAACCGCATCCGAATCCGCAATGACCCTGGCCAATGCCACAGTTCCTTTATCGAAAGGAGTCATTTCGAAAATTCCCATCGGCCCATTCCAAATCACCGTCTTCGCTCCACCGATAATCTTCGAGTACTCTTCAACCGTCTTTGGGCCGATGTCCACCGCGATATCGTTGCGACCGATCTCGGTCACCACTTGATGGTCGGCTCCCGATTTCACCTCTTGCACCACCACATGGTCGGAAGGTAGGACGAGCTTACTTCCCGCGCTCGCCAGCAGTTGGCGCGCGAGCTCGATCTTGTCGTTCTCCACCAGGGACTTGCCGGTCTCCTCATTACGGGCGCGAAGAAATGTATACGCCATTGCGCCGCCGATTAGCAGCTTATCCACAACCGTAATCAGATTTTGGATGACTTCAATTTTGTCCGACACTTTCGCGCCGCCCAGCAGGGCGACACACGGACGCTCCGGATTCATAATCGCCCGGCTTAGCCACTCTAGCTCTCGATCCATCAAGAGACCAGCCGCGGCCTGGGGCAGGTAAGACACCATCCCGACCGTGGAAGCATGCGCCCGATGGGCGGTTCCGAATGCATCGTTAATATAGATGTCGGCCAAAGATGCCAACTGACGGGAGAAATCCGGATCGTTCGCTTCCTCTCCCTCATGAAAACGTAGATTCTCCAAGAGCAGAACTTCCCCGCTTTTCGGTCGCAAAGCCGCTGTTTCTGCGCCCACTGCATTGGGCGCCATGTTAACCGGTTTACCCAACAGCTCACTTAGGCGCGCAGCAATGGGAACCAGGCTCATCTCTGGATTTGGCTTGCCCTTGGGACGGCCTAGATGGCTAGCCAACACGACCCCCGCGCAATGCTCCAGCGCATACTGGATGGTGGGTAAAGACGCTCGAATCCGCTTGTCGCTGGTAATTTCCCTTCCTCCCGATGCTAAAGGAACATTGAAATCCACGCGTATGAAAACAGTTTTGTCTTTCAAATTCAGGTCTTTGATCGACAGTTTAGCCATAAAACTATTGTAGGGGAGAGAGGATTCGGCTACGCCACCACACTTACATAAGGAAATAGAACAAAATATTAAAGAGTAGCCTACAGAAAACGTAGTGTTCGTCCGATAGTTTGTATGTGAGGCGCTGGTAATTGCAGTCTCATAATTGCTAGGTGAAATGAGCAATTTAGAACTATAATCCTAGTCGAAGTGGAAACTTTTAAATCGTGGGGTCCGAAGATATCGACCGATCCCTCGATCGAGAAGCTTTTGGGAGTTTAGATGTCTATGACGCCAACCCGCGTGCTGATTGCAGATGGCCAGCCCATTGTCCTGGAAGGGCTTCGCTGTATTCTAGGCGGCAGCACGGGAGTTCAAATTATTGCCGAAGCTTCTGACGGTATCGAAGCGATCGACAAAGCCGTTCAGTTCGACCCCGATGTCGTGCTGATGGACTTAAAGCTGCCTAGAGTAGACGGGCTTACCGTGCTACGCAGCCTTCAAACTCGTGCTCCAAGATCCAAAGTGCTCCTTTTCACGTCTTCTGATAGCAAAGAAGACTTTGTGGAAGCGATGAAATTGGGCTGTTCGGGTATTTTACTGAAAGAAGCCTCCACGGCCCTCATCGAAAAGAGCCTAATTAAAATCCATGAGGGTGAAATCTGGCTTGACTCGAACACAACTGCCGCTGTGATCCGTCAGTTCGCATCTCCTTTAGAAATGTCTGTTGCGCCTACCAACGGTACAAAGTTGGTTAGAGAACGGGCGCAATTGAGCCAGCGTGAGCGGGAAATCATTATCCTGATTGCCCAAGGCTACAAAAATAAGGAGATCGCCGAAAAGATGTTTATCACCGAGCAAACCGTCAAGAACCACTTACACAACGTCTTCGATAAGCTGGGCGTTTCCGACCGACTGGAATTGGCTTTGTACGCCATTCACAACAGTCTTCACGTAAAGTCCTAGCGCGTCCGAATTGCTCTGCCGATATCGCAGGCAATCTCCTCCAAAGACTAGGTTAGGGCCTATTTCCCCGTTACAATATAGGGAAAGCTCTAATTTTCACTATGAACGATTGGCAGATCCGGTTCGATGCGCTCCAAGATGCCCTTTCCACACGTGTACTCGTGCTGGACGGAGCAATGGGCACAATGCTTCAGGATCGTAATCTGACCTCCGAGGACTTTGGCGGGAGCGCGTTGGAAGGTTGTAACGAAAATCTGGTGATTACTCGTCCGGATGTCGTTCTCGATGTGCACCGCGCCTATTTCGAAGCCGGGTCCGATATCGTGGAGACTAATAGTTTCGGCGGAACGGAAATTGTTCTTGCCGAATATGACTTGCAGTCCCGCGCCGACGAACTGAACGTCGCGGCGGCAAAGCTTGCCCGCCAAGCGGCTGACGAGTTCTCCACACCCGGTCGTCCTCGCTTTGTTGCCGGTTCCATGGGCCCCACCACCAAGGCAATTACCGTAACGGGTGGAGTGACCTTCCCTGGGCTAGTGCAAAACTTCTATGATCAGGCCAAGGCGCTGGTTGAAGGCGGAGTGGACATCCTGCTGCTCGAAACTTGTCAGGATACGCGCAACATCAAAGCCGGGCTGCTGGCGATCGACCGTCTCGGGCGCGAACTTGGACGTCGTATCCCCACCATGGTCTCGGGTACCATCGAAGCGACCGGTACCATGCTTGCCGGACAAACCGCCGACTCACTTTACACCTCTCTTTCGCATGCCGACCTGCTGTCCATCGGTCTAAACTGCGCCACTGGCCCCGAGTTCATGACCGACCACATTCGGTCCTTGCATGAACTGTCCACCACTCGCATCTCTTGCTATCCCAATGCCGGACTGCCGGATGAGGAAGGAAAATACCTGGAAACTCCCACCAGTCTGGCGGGACAACTCGAGCGTTTTGTCACCCACGGTTGGCTCAATATCCTCGGGGGCTGTTGTGGAACCCGCCCTGATCATATTCGAGCGATGGTGCAGATGGTAGAAGGAAAAAAGCCGCGGCAGGCAAAACAATCCACCCACCGCACCTATTTTTCCGGTATCGATTTGGTCGAAGCGGACGACAGCAACCGTCCCCTGATCGTAGGCGAGCGCACCAACGTCATTGGCTCCCGCTTGTTTAAGAACATGCTTGGCGAAGAGAAGTGGGAGGAGGCCACCGAAATCGCGCGATGGCAGGTGCGGAATGGCGCCCACATTATCGACGTCTGTCTACAAACCAGTGAACGCGAGGAGTTGCTTGACATCCCTCCGTTTTATGAAAAACTGATTCGCAAGATCAAAGCGCCCATCATGATCGACACCACCGATCTCAAATCGATCGAGCTGTCGTTAACTTATTGCCAGGGCAAGGGAATCATTAACTCCATCAATCTGGAAGACGGAGAGGAGAAATTTGAGCGTATTTGCCCCATTGCTCGGCAATACGGCGCGGCTTTGGTGGTCGGCTGCATTGATGAGGATCCGGTTCAGGCGCAGGCTTTCACCCGGGAGCGGAAGCTGAGTGTTGCGCAGAGATCGGTTGAACTTCTCACCACTAAATACGATATCCAGCCCGAGGACATCATCATCGATCCGCTCGTCTTCCCCTGCGCTACCGGCGATGAGAACTACATCGGTGGAGCGGTGGAGACGATTGAAGCTATCCGGCTGATCAAGCAGCAGATTCCGTATGTGAAAACTATCCTTGGTATCTCTAACATCTCTTTCGGATTGCCCGCTTCGGCTCGCGAGGTCGTCAATTCGGTTTTTCTCTATTACTGCACCAAAGCCGGACTCGATCTTGCCATCGTGAATGCGGAGAAATTGGAAAGATTTGCATCCATTCCGGAAAATGAACGGCGACTGGCGGAAGCGCTGCTGTTCAATACGCCTCCCGCAGAAGTTCCCGCCGGTCACCCCGCCGCCGCTGTACTTGAAGGTGTGCCCGAGGATTGGCGTCAACAGTCTCGCGAGCAGAAGATGGCCGTCAATCAACTACATATTGCCGCCATCGCCGAACATTTTCGTGGTGCAAGCAAGAAGGAAAAGAAGAAGGCCGCCGACCTGCCGCTGAATGACCGTCTGGCAAACTATATCATCGAAGGCACGAAAGATGGCCTGATCCCGGATCTCGACCTCAAGCTCAAAGAGTCCGTTCCCTTGGAAATTATCAACGGACCACTCATGGCGGGCATGTCCGAGGTCGGTCGCCTGTTCAACAACAATGAATTGATCGTCGCTGAGGTCCTGCAGTCGGCAGAATCCATGAAAGCAGCCGTCAATCACCTTGAGCAATTCATGGAAAAATCGGACACCTCGGCCCGCGGCAAAATTGTTCTCGCTACCGTGAAGGGCGACGTCCACGATATCGGCAAGAATCTAGTGGAAATCATCTTGAGTAATAATGGCTACAACGTTATTAATCTGGGGATCAAAGTACCGCCGGAAGAGTTAATTAAAGCCTTTCAAAAGCACAAACCCGATGCCATCGGCCTTTCCGGTCTGCTTGTCAAAAGCGCTCAGCAAATGGTCACCACGGCCGGCGATCTCAAGGATGCGGGAATCGACGTGCCTCTTCTAGTGGGGGGCGCGGCGCTTTCCGAAAAATTTACCACGACCAAAATCGGCCCCAACTATCTTGCGCCCACTTTCTACGCCAAAGACGCGATGACCGGTCTCCGCTTGATGAATGAGATCATGGACCCGCTACTCCGTGCGGACGTGCTTACCCAACACATTTTCCGCGACACGCCCGCCGAAGCACCTCCTCGCGAGCAAATCCCCGTGCCTTCGGGAGAGTCGCGCAGTCCTAAAGTCCGCCCCGCGATCCCGATTCCCTCGTTGCCTTACGCGGAGCGGAAGGTTCGAACCGTACCCAATTTGGCCGAAGTCTGGAGCTACATCAATCCGTTCATGCTGTACGGCCGGCATCTAGGTTTTAAGGGCAATTTCGATAAATTACTGGCGGAGCGCGACGGGAAGGCGCTGGAGCTCTTCCATAGCGTCGAAGAAATCAAGCACGAAGCGACGAAGTTCATGAAGATTCGTGCGGTTTGGCAGTTCTTCGAAGCCGAGCGGGCGGGCAATATTCTTCGTCTGTTCACTCCCGGTGGGGAAATGCCCATCGAAGAGTTTCGTTTCGCACGCCAAGCCAAGTCCGATGGACTCTGTTTGAGCGATTATGCGCTCGATTCGCAGGACGGACGGCGCGACAACCTTGCCATGTTCGTCGTGACGGCGGGGGAGGGCGTGCGCGCCTACTCCGAAGAGGCAAAAAACAAAGGCGAATACTTCAAAGCTCACGCGTCACAAGCGCTAGCCATCGAAACAGCCGAAGCCTGTGCCGAGTGGCTTCATCGCCGCATCCGCGAAGATTGGGGCTTCCCCGACTCCCCCACAATGACCATGCAGGAGCGTTTTACTTCCAGGTATCGTGGTAAACGCTACAGCTTCGGTTATCCCGCTTGTCCAAATCTTGAGGATCAAGCCAAGCTTTGGTTACTTTTACGTCCTGAAGAGATCGGAGTCGATCTGACGGAAGGCTTTATGATGGAGCCGGAAGCTAGCGTGTCCGCGCTGGTCTTCCACCATCCCGATTGTGCCTACTTTACTGCGGCTGAAGAAACAGAGTTGGCTGTCGTCTGATTGGCGGCGCCTGTTTCTTTCCGTATAAACTTTGCTTCTTTAGGCCGGTACGGTTTTCCGTCGGTTCGAAAAATATCATGGAACCAGACCGCTGGCGGATGATCCACATACGGGTGCTGCCACGAATCCCACGGCAGGTAAGTCTGGCTCTTGCCCGCGACAAATCCCCAGTTGATCGCACCGACCTTCTCTTCTTTCTCTAATGGCATAATCGCCTGGAACGTGCTTCCTCTAGGCCGCGCCATGTATTCCGTACAAAGGATCGGACGGCCATACTGCTGCAGCCACTGAACGTGCTGCTCGAAACTTTTGGGCGGATCGTAATTGTGAAAGGAAATAATGTCCGATAAGTCGATCTGCTTCTTGGCCATAGGAGACAGCTTCGCGTAGCTGGACCATTCCCCTTGCCAGATGCCGCTGGTTAAAGGTTGCTGCGGATGGGCGGCCCGTGCCCAGGCAAATGCCCGCGGTAACAAGGCGAGTACCAGCTTTTCGGTGTTCTTCGGCTCCTCTTTCCCGTAACTGGAGTTATTCAGGTTATCTGGCTCATTCCAGATATCCCAGGCTAATACCCGTTGGTCCTTCGCGAACGCTCCTACCACTCCCTTCACATACGCTTCCAATCGCGCATATTGTGATGGATCCTCCAATGCCTTCACTCCCGGACTCTCCACCCATCCTGAATTATGTACGCCAGGCGTCGGAGCAGGCTGCTGGCCTAAATGCGGGAACGGATTCCAGCAAGAGTCGAACAGCACGAAAATCGGCCGAATCTTGTGCTTGTCGGCAATGGTAAGGAACGTATCGATCCGCTTCTTAAAGCCCTCGCTATCCTGTTTCCAAAGTAGATCGTGAAGAAACACGCGCATCGTGTTCATCCCAAGTCCTTGCGCCCAACCCAACTCTAAATCGATGCGCTTCGGATCGAAGGTCCCCGCCTGCCACATCTCAAGCTGGTTAATAGCGTCTGCCGGAAGATAATTGCTACCCACCGGCCAAGGCTCTTTCGCGTACCATTGCTTAGCTTGCTGCTTTGTCCATACTTCGCTACCAGCATTATCGGAGTCGACCTGCGCGGCTAATGAAAATGTCTGTGCAGCAAATAAAATGCCGATGGGTAATAACCTGCTGACACGCGAGCGAAGTGTTTTCTTCATTGACTCAAGCCTGCTCTCGATTCTATACCTGTTCGTTTACCTCATTTCTACAAACGTCGATCCGCTAGCAGACCGTCGGATAGCCGATCAAGTAGGTCACCGGGAAAAGGCCGCCATTCTCCGCGCCCGAATGCCAGGTATACTCCGCGCCGGAATCGCAGCTGGCATCCGCCATGCTTTTCAACTCCTGGGCCGAATAGGTTCGCAGGCAGGAGACAATACCGTCAATCGTCACTACAAAAGGAATGACAGGGCAAACATAGGTTAAAAACCACTTTTTAAACCCAATGGTTTTCATGCGTGGAGTAAATAGCCAAACTGCCAGCGGAGAAAACAACATAGTAAGCAAAGCTCGTGGCGTTCGAGACGTATACTCGAATACCCCGATGGGCTGCCGGTGAGCGACCGCGTCCCTTAAAATCTCTGTCGCTTGTTCGGGCCGAAAATGATGAAAGGCCGTGAACATGGTGCGGAACCCTTTCATCTCCTCAGGTACTGCGGTTGCATCTACCGACTCCCCACGATAAGAAAGCTTACTTAAGTTAGCCTTTCGGAGGCGCTCCTGAGTCCTCCGATTGGGATATTTATCGGTAAGAAGAGCTGTCGCTTGGACTTTCCCCTTTTTTAACCAATGAAACCAAGGACCTCCACCCCCAGAGCACAAATCCAAAATTGACGGCGCGCCTGACTGTTCCAGCGCTTCTAGAATCTGGGTTCTGATCGGGCCATAAGTATCCTGTAGATCGATGGACGTCTCTAGAAAGTCCGTCAAACCATCACGGACCGTCTTCGGACATAGCCAATGATCGTGAATTTCGAGTAGCTGTAATCTCCGCATACTCGCGCGTTCCTCCTATCAATTCAATAAGTGCGCCTGAAGCACTATATCTCACAGCTCAATCACTCGATCTAGCGGGCAGCCGTCGTAAGATTGTTCTGGTCTAATCGCCTATATGTGCTATGAAGCGTAGACGCTTTCCATCATCCTCCTTTCACAAAATCTTGATCAAAAGTCGAATGAAGCAAAATTCATTGCGTCTAGGTGAAGCCCTATTAATCATAACGCTATCATCTGATAGCGGAGCGAAACCTATGAGGCGTTTTCTGTCACAAACGAGTCTCTCCGGGGCGGTCTCCTTCTACAAAGATCAGTAGGAACAAAAAATATTTTTTATATTGCGTATTTTTATGGCGTTAGAAGTACTACAATGATGAAAAACAATTCATCCCAGGATGGGTTCGGGAGTGTGTTGCTCGTTAAGCAGGGAACGCCGTGAAAGCGGACCTCTGGCGGCATCATGCGCAGGGAAGAAGTCTAGGAGGATGATGTAGCATTACTATGCCCCAGAACTACCGTTTTCAACTGCTTGCTCCGCTTCAATCGCGCACCAATAACACAATTGGACGCTCGATGGTGGACGAGGACCTCTATGCGCGGCACTTCTCCTCCATGCAACGTCTACGGGGGCGTGTCTATCTGAAGGATGGCGCGATTCAACCCTGGGAACTGGACGAATCCGGCTGTTTCCAGATGCAGGGCGATGAGCAGAGTTGGCACTTTCTCCTGATCGACGATAACGAAGAAGCGATCGGTTGCGCCCGCTATCTGGTGCATCCCGATAGTGTCGGTTATGATCAGTTGCGTTTGCGTCACGCGGCGATTGCCAATGATCCCTCCTGGTGTGAAAAGGTGCGCAAAGCGGTTGAGGCCGATGTACAGTACGCTCGCAAGGAAGGACTTTCTTATGTTGAGGTAGGCGGATGGGCGTTAGCGGAAGAATGGCGTGGAACCAAAGCCGCTTTGGAAATCCTACTAGCTTCTTACGCTTGGGCTCAATCGATTGGAAATTGTATCTGCGCCTGTACTGCGACGGTGCGCAATAATTCCGCTTCCATCCTGCGGCGGATCGGCGCTAGAAGCTTACAGGTTGACGATGAGTCTCTACCTACCTACAGCGACCCGCAGTATGGCTGCTTAATGGAGCTGCTGCGATTTGATTCGCGCACTGTCGATCAGCGATTCGTTTCTATTATCGAACAGATAAAGGGAAAACTGGCGAAGTCAGTCGTCATCTCGGGCATCACGACTCCCGTGTGGGCGTTCCCGAGCTTCCAAACGAAGCGAGATGCCTCATTTATGTTGGCATCGTAGTAAACTTTTCGTGTGCGTTCGGATAGTTTTGCCGCTGCCGTCGATTCCTGGGTTCAAGTTCTTGGCCCGGAATTTGTCATTTCAGATTGCCATTCGCTGACCGTTGCCGAAACCGCGACATTCGCCACAAGTCAGAAAATCCCCGTGATTCTCCGTCCCGCCGATAGAAACCAGGCGCAGGAGTGCGTTCGCATTGCAAATCGTTGGAATACACCCCTCTATCCGGTCAGTAGCGGAAAAAATTGGGGCTATGGATCGCGTGTCCCTCCGCTAAGCGAAAGTGCTCTTCTGGATTTAAGCCGGCTCAATCGCATTCTCGATTTCGACGAAAATCTTGGCTTCGTCACGGTCGAGCCCGGCGTTACTCAACGTCAACTTCATGTATTTCTCCAGGAGCAAAAGTCTCTGTTGTGGATGGATGCTACCGGCTCAAGCCCCGACTGCAGTCTGGTCGGCAATGCCATGGAGCGGGGTTTCGGTCATACTCCTTATGGCGACCATTGTTCGCACCTGTGCGGGCTGGAGGTCATACTCCCGGATGGAAGTGTCATCGAAACCGGCGCGGCGCGCTTTCCTGGCTCCTTGACGGCTTCCGTCAGCCGGTGGGGAGTCGGCCCAAGCCTTGATGGCCTTTTTGCCCAATCGAATCTCGGAATCGTCACTCGCATGACTATTTGGCTGATGCCCAAGCCGGATTGCTTTGAATCTTTCTTTTTTCGCTGTACCGATCCTGATGGTCTTCCCGCCTTGATCGACTCTTTGCGCCGGCTTCGGCTGAGAGACATTCTGCGTAGCTCCATGCATATTGTGAACGACTACAAAGTATTGGGCGGCTTACGACAATATCCTTGGGCGGAAACAAGTGGAGCAACGCCCTTAATGCCTGCCGCCATGAAGGCCTTTCGGAAAGATCTCACGATCGGACATTGGAACGCTTCAGGAGGTCTCTACGGGACGAAGCTCCAGGTCACAGAGGGGAAGCGCCTGTTGCAGAAGGAGTTGTTCTCTCAACGGGGCAAACTACAGTTTTTGAGCGAAGACAAACTGCGGTTAGCGATACGATTCGCACGGCCGTTCAAAATATTTAGCGGTCTGGATATCCGGCGTACGGCGAAGCTGGTAAAACCCGTTATGGGCCTTATGCGCGGCGAGCCTATGTCCTCGGACTTCGCGTTGAGTTCTGCTTATTGGCGTAAACGTAATCCACCGCCATCTAAACCTGATCCTGACAAAGATCTATGTGGTTTGCTTTGGTATGCTCCTACTTCGCCTGCCGATGGTAAAAAGGTAGAAAATCTCGCTAATCTTACCGTTAAGATTATGCTGCAGTTTGGATTCGAGCCGATGATCTCGTTGACGATGATCACTCCTCGATTGATCTACAGCGTGTTGGCTATTACGTACGATCGCGAAATTGAGGATGAAGATAGAAAAGCGATGGCTTGTTATGAAGAGCTAGTACAGGAGTGTCAGAAACAGGGCTACTATCCCTATCGCTTGGGAATCCAATCACAGAACCAATCCACTGCTTCCCGCGAATACATGCACCTACTACAAAGTTTGAAAAAGAGCCTCGACCCGAACGGCATTCTGGCCCCTGGTCGATATCGCCTTCGTTAGGCGATCGTAAATCCATCTCTCCAGAAAAAGAAGAAAGCCGACAGGTTTCCCCGTCGGCTTTCTTCTTTTGTTAACTACTAATTAAAACTGCTTGACTGGCGTTAGCTACGAACCTTGCGACGTGCAACAAGGCCAGCAGCCAAAAGACCAGCACCCATCAGAAGTACGGAAGCTGGCTCAGGAACTGCGGAAGCAGCCGTCAACGTGGCGGAATACGAATTGGTAAATCCACCGTCAGTGTTCACAGCAGCCAGAATTCCCGTGATGGTGCCCGGCATGGTGTTCTGAGTCGAAAACGAGAATGGTGCTGTCGACGTACCACTAGCGGCCGTCCCAGTATAGGCCTGCCCAGTAAGCGACAACGAAATTGTCACTTGACCAGGAGCTGACTGAATCAGCGTGAACGGCGAATTCGTGGGTGTACAAACATTGCCCACCGTATTGCCGCCACAGGCTCCAACATTTCCTACACCTGCATAAATGTTCTGCAGATCGAAATAAACAGTACTCGTTGGCGTGGTGAACGTTGCAAAGTTCGGAATGCTAACCATTCCAGTTTGCGCCGGTCCAACCAAATTTTGAAGCGTTACGGCCGTGGTGCCTGCAAAGCTACCGTTGTTTACACTTGTCGGAGCTGTGCTCGTAAAGAACACTCCGCCAGTGCTCACCGTTACCGAACCGGCGATGTTTGCCGTCCCGGTCACTGGTGTTGCCGATGCTGAAGATGAAAAGAAAACTGAGCTCAATGCGATGATGCCCAGTAAAGAAAACTTACGCACTAATTTCCTCCTCCAAAGAAAATAGGCCGTTTGGTGACGTGCCTACACTCCGACTGTACGACGTCCGTACCCCTCAGGTCAACAAAGCCACGGGGAGGAAGGTACTGTCAACCTATTAAAGTGTGTAGGAATAGCCATCAAAGGTAACGGTACAGCCTACACCCATATCAATAGACTAGATTTCTTCTTGTGTCCGAGAAAACTACTGCGCAGTTCTTTATTTATCGCTTTTGTTCGCCCTCCATCTCACCTTCGAAGCTCCTTGGCTTCTTCCTATACCTTATTCCAGGTCACATAACCCGTTACAATCACAATACACCAAAATAGTGGGCATAGGAAAAAGTTCTTACACTAGGTAAATTCTGACCGGTACTACTCCCTGAATCGAACAAATAACTGAGTAAGTTTTAATGTGTTTTTTCTGTTAATTCGTGTGATCCAATATTTCTATCGGTCGCTCCAGCAGCATATCCGGCATGCTGCTTCTCAAATCGTTTGGCTGAAAACCCCACAAAACACCGCAGCTTCTTACCCCGGCATTCCGTGCTGTTTGTACATCCACCCAGCTGTCTCCCACCATCAAGCTATCGACGGCGGAACTCTTTGCTTCTTCCATGAGCGCCATAAGCCCAGCCGGATCCGGCTTTTTTGTCGCAAAACTATCCCCTCCATAAACCCGAAAGAAATAGGATGCTAATCCTAGCGCTTTCATCAGACTGTCACTTGTTTTATAGGGTTTATTAGTGAGGACAGCTAGTTTGTGTTTCGTCGCCAATCTTCTTAAAACAGTAATCATATCGGGATAAACGAATGTGTTGTCTGCCGCATGTTTCTGATAAAAATCAAGAAAAAACCGATGCCCTTTTTCTACGGTTTCTTCCTCGGCGTCCTCTCCCAAGGCGCGTTGCACCAAAACCCGCGCTCCGTGGCCCACATAGGAATAAACGAGCTCAGCCGCAATCGGCGCCATTCCGAGATGCTCCCGCGTCGCGTTCATCGCAATCGCCAGGTCTTTGCTCGAATCGATCAGCGTCCCGTCTAAATCGAAAACAACTAACAACTGAGATACCCTATGCGCTTGTCGGCGATCATGCTTCCTGCGGCTCTTTCCGATTCGTATAGTGGTGGTATCTCTTCAGGTTTTCCATCTGCTCCCTGAACATGTCTTTCAACTCACGCGGTGCCAGTTGGACCACCCACCCGGATAGTTCGTCGGTGTAGGGCAAAACACGAGAGCTACTGATGAAAAGCGGAGTAGGCGACGGAGCAAACGCAACCGCGACGTCTACCAGCGCTGCAATCACTAAAGCGCCCCGCAGTATGCCCGCCAATCCTCCCAGAAGATGATTAAACCAGGAAAGCCCGATCCATCGGAAAAGCCGGGACAAGACCATGCCCAACATCGAACCCGCAATCATCACGCCGACAAAAATAATCAAAAATCCAAGAACATTGGCTACCGACTCGGTCTGAACGAAGGGCAGTAGATAGCCGGCCGCAGCACGATAGCCCCAAAAGCCGGCAACAAACCCCAAAACCGTGGACAACAATCCGACAACTAATCTTGCCAGTCCAGCCCGTAAGCCAGTCAACGTCGACACCACCAGAATCAACAGCAGAACGGTGTCGAACCAGTTGAAGCCGTTCATAAACATTGCCCTGTCAGCTTGCCATACGCTTCCTGGTACTTTTCGCTCGTCTTGCGCACTACGTCCGCGGGTAGGCTCGGCGCCGGACTCTGCTTATTCCACGTTAGTGTTTCCAAAAAATCACGAACATATTGCTTATCGAATGACATCTGCGGACCACCCGGTTCATAGATATCCGCAGGCCAATAGCGCGACGAATCCGGCGTCAGTACCTCATCCGCAATCACCAGTTCGTCGCCGATAAAGCCAAACTCGAATTTGGTATCCGCCAAGATCAATCCGCGTTGCAGCGCATAGTCGGCTGCCCGGCAATAAATCGCCAGCGTCATTTGCTCAAGCCGTCCTGCCAGTTCCGAACCGACTAAATCGTTCGCGCGCTGCAACGAAATATTCTCATCGTGTCCGGTCTGCGCCTTCGCCGCCGGGGTAAAAATCGGTTCGGACAGGCGATCGCTCTCCCGCAAACCGGCCGGAAGCGGAATTCCGCAAACCGTTCCCCCGGCTTGGTACTCTTTCCATCCGGAACCCGACAAATAGCCTCGCGCCACGCATTCCACCGGAATCATCCGTGCTTTCTTCACCAGCATCGACCGACCCTCCAGCATGGCGCGATGCTCTTGCAAGAAGGGAGGATACTCCCGCATATCTGCACTGAGTAAATGCGACGGAATCGTTCCTCGCAAAAAGTCGAACCAAAATAACGATGTCTGTGTCAGCACCCGCCCTTTACAAGGGATACCGCTGGGGAGAATGCAATCGAAAGCCGAAATACGATCGGTAGCAATAAACAACAAAGAATCTTCCAGGTCATAAATATCGCGCACCTTGCCTCTCCCCCGCAGGGGAAATGGAAGATTTGTTTCCAGTACCACCTCGTCCGAACACATAATGGCCACTCCAAGCGTATCTTAACCAGCCATCGAGCGCTTCGCTCTAATTTGGTTTAAAATAGGCATTTGCCGGAAGCAAGACCGTTCCTAAAACGGAACTTTCGTCGCGAAAATCTAATCACACTCACAACATGAATCGTTACATCGTTACTGGCGGAGCAGGCTTCATCGGCTCGGCGCTCGTTCGGCGCTTAGTTTCCGAAGGTCATCGCGTCCACGTGATCGATAATCTCTCCACGGGCAAACTCGACAATCTGCAACAGATCGCAGACCAAATCACCGTTCACGAAATCGACTTGCGGGACTACGACCGCATCGCGCCGGTCATCGCCGGAGCCCACCGCATCTTCCATTTGGGTGCCCTCCCGTCCGTGCCGAAGTCGATCCTCCAACCGGTGCCCAGCCACCAAAGTAATATCGATGGCACGTTCAACGTATTCCACGCGGCTGCCGAGGGTAAGGCCGGGCGCGTTGTTTACGCTGCATCGTCTTCGGCCTACGGCGACACCGAGGTCCTGCCAAAAGTGGAAACCATGGCGCCCCGTCCCAAGTCCCCTTACGCTGTGCAAAAGCTTCTCGGCGAATATTACGCCAGTGCTTTTTCCGACTGCTTCGGCCTGGAAACCGTCTCCCTGCGGTTCTTTAATGTTTTCGGCCCTCGCCAGGACCCCACCAGCGTCTACTCCGGCGTTCTTTCCATCTTTCTTACCTGTCTCATCGAGCGCCGCAGTCCCACCATGTTTGGCGATGGCGAACAATCGCGTGACTTCACCTATGTAGAGGATGTGGTCAGTCTGCTTCTCAAAGCGTCCGAGGCCAAGGGCGTCTCCGGCAAAGTTTACAACGCCGGAAACGGAAATCGATATACCTTGAATCAGACTTGGCAGCTTCTGCAGAAGATTGAAGGAGTGAACCTGCCCGCCTCGTATGGACCGTCGCGCTCCGGTGATGTGCGCGATTCGCAAGCCGATACAACGGCCGCCATCCGCGACCTCGGCCACGCTCCCCAATATACCTTCGAGCAGGGATTGCGCCTTACCTTGGACTGGTACCGTGCCGACTTGCAGCAGAAACAAGGAGACCTAGTGGGAACGGGCGCTAAACTGGAGAAGTAGCGCTCCTCTGCACTGAATGCCTTTCCTGCAAAACCGATTGGAGAGTAATTTTCTCACCACCTCGATCGATTACGTTTTCAATTGGGCTCGTAAATCGTCTCTATGGCCGTTAACTTTCGGGCTGGCATGTTGCGCCATTGAGATGATGGCTTCCGCGACCTCGCGGTTCGACATCGCCCGCTTCGGCGCGGAAGTTTTCCGCCCGAGTCCTCGGCAAGCGGACCTGATGATTGTGGCCGGCACCGTCACTCTGAAGATGGCGCCGGTTTTGAAGCGTATCTACGACCAAATGCCCGATCCAAAATGGGTCATCTCGATGGGTGCATGTTCCAGTGTCGGCGGTCCCTTTAATACATATTCGGTGCTCCAGGGAGTGGATCGAATCGTGCCCGTGGATGTATATGTCACCGGTTGCCCGCCGCGGCCGGAAAACCTCTTCTACGCACTTCTGAAATTGCAGGAGAAGATTCAGCAAACCCCCAATCTTGTGCGCAAGCCGACCCATGTCCGCTTGCATGAAGACATGCTGGAAAATTTTAAAAGGCGTGTCATGATTGCACAAGTCGCTCAACCAGCCGACGAGCTGGTTACGTTAGTTTGAACTCTCCCTTTCAACTCTCTCAGGACGGAATCTATCGATGCGTCGCCTTCGACGAGAAGTTCGGTTGGCAAACTCACGGCTTTGGTACCCGGCTCGGCAATCCACCCACAGGAATCGCGCTGAAACAAATCCACTCTGCCCATGTTGTCCAAGCACTAACATCCGCCGATCCAGTTCTGGAAGGCGATGCGCTCATCACCAATCGAAGTAATCATCGAATCAGCATCCGGACCGCCGATTGCGTGCCAATCCTATTGCTCGACTCGTCCCAACGATGTATCGCCGCTGTTCATGCTGGCTGGCGGGGTACATCCGCCGCAATCGTGAAGCGCACTGTCGCGCATCTAAACGGCTTGTTCGGAGTCGCTCCCGCGGACATTCACGCCGCCATCGGCCCTTGCATCCGTTCTTGCTGTTACGAAGTCGGGACAGAAGTGAGTACACAATTCGACCCGCTTTTTCCAGAATGGACACCGGTGGAAGGCAAGCGCAAACTCGATCTTCCGGAAGCGAACCGCCGTCAGTTGATAGCGGCAGGAATAGCAGCAGAATACATCTATGACAGCGGCCGCTGCACCGCCTGCGAACCCGACTTGTTTTTCTCCTATCGCCGCCAGCCGAATGACCCTGGTCGCATGCTGGCCTCTATTTGCCGTTGCTCTTAAAGGATTTCAAGTAGCAATACTTGTTTTCTCTGCCCACTTTCCAACTTGTGGGTCATCTACTCTAGGGAAACCAAAAAGGAGAAACAATGGATCGTACAGCCAAAGCGCAATGGAAAGGAGACCTGAAGTCGGGGTCCGGCATCATGTCTACCACAAGCGGTGTTCTTTCGAACGCGCAATACTCATTCAAGACTCGTTTTGAACAGGGCAGCGGAACAAACCCGGAAGAGTTGCTTGCTGCCGCTCACGCCGGCTGCTTCTCCATGGCGCTGTCGCTTGTTTTAGAACAGCACGGCTTGAAAGCGGACAGTATCGATACAACCTGCACCATCACGCTCGACCGCGAAGGCGAAGGGTTCGCCATCAAGCAAAGCCATCTGGAGCTAACCGCTAAGATTCCCGGCGCCTCGGACGAAGCCTTCCAACAGGCGGCTAAAGGTGCGAAAGAAAACTGCCCCGTGTCGAAGCTTTACAAAACCAACATCACTCTCGACGCTAAATTACAAAGCTGAGTTTGTAGGGAGATAGGCTCCTGATCCGCTTGTCTCCCAAACACACCTGCTGCTAAGCCTCTTCTTCTCCGTGCCCGGAAAGCTGCGCTACCACGCTGAGATCTTCCAAAGTAGTCACATCTCCGGTCACGCCCTTACTAGCCACAATCTCTCGAAGAAGCCGCCGCATAATCTTCCCACTGCGCGTTTTCGGAAGCGCATCGGTGAACCGTATCTCCTCCGGCTTTGCAAACGGACCGATTTCGCGTGCAATCCACTGCCTCAGGTCACGCCCCAGCTCATCGTGGTTCCAGTCCCCATTCTTTAAAGTGACGAACGCGCAAACCGCCTGCCCGGTAATCTCATGTGGTTTGCTCACCACCGCCGCCTCTGCCACCGCCGGATGGTGAACCAGTGCCGACTCGATCTCCATCGTGCTCAACCGATGCCCGCTCACGTTCATCACATCGTCCACGCGGCCCAAAATCCAGTAGTACCCATCCGCATCCCGCCGTGCCGCATCACCCGTAAAGTAGGATCCCGGTACACGGCTCCAGTACTGCTCCTCAAAACGCTTCGAGTCTCCCCAAACATCGCGCGTCATGCTCGGCCAAGGCTTGCGGATGACCAGGTAGCCCTCTTTATTCTCGTCGAGCACTTTCCCGCTGGCATCCACAATATCCACCACCACGCCCGGCAGCGGCAATGTCCCCGAGCCTGGCTTCAGCGCCACCGCTCCCGGCATCGGCGCAATCATAATCGCCCCCGTTTCCGTTTGCCACCACGTGTCGACGATCGGACAGCGCTCCTTCCCAATCACCCGGTAGTACCAGTTCCAAGCAGCCGGGTTAATCGGTTCGCCCACCGATCCCAACAGCCGCAGACTCGATAAGTCACGTCCCTCCGGCCAATGGTCTCCTTGCCGGATCAGCGCCCGTATTGCGGTCGGTGAAGTGTAGAAGATCGAAACCTTGTACTTCTCGACGATCTGCCAGAACCGGTCAAAAGCCGGATAGTCCGGAGCCCCCTCATACATCACGCAGGTCGCGCCCGCACATAAAGGTCCGTAAACAAGGTAGCTATGGCCAGTGATCCACCCCACATCGGCGGTGCACCAATAAACATCGCTCTCTTGCAGGTCGAAAACCCACTTCATCGTCATCGACGTTTGCAGCAGATATCCCGCCGTTGTATGAAGAATGCCTTTTGGCTTGCCCGTTGTGCCGGAGGTGTACAGCACAAATAAAGGATGTTCCGCATCCAGCGGTTCCGCCGGGCAAAGCTCTGTTGTTTTCTCCGCACGGATATCGGCCGTTAACTTCTCCTCCAATTCCTGCCACCAAAGATCACGGCCTGCCTGCATCGATACCGCCGAACCGGTCCGCTGATGCACAATTACATGTCTCACACCGCTTGCATCTTGCAGCGCCTCATCCACCGCCCCTTTCAACGGCACTTCTTTCCCGCGCCGCCAACCCCCGTCGGCCGTAATCACCAAACTTGCGCCCAAGTCCGCTATCCGCATCTTCAACGCTTCCGCTGAAAATCCCGCGAACACGACACTATGCGTAATACCGAGCCGGGCACACGCCAGCACGGCAATCGGTAACTCAGGAACCATCGGCATGTAGATCACCGCGCGGTCCCCCACTTGAAAACCTAAGTTTTTGATGATGGAAGCGAACCGGCAAACCCGCCGGTGTAGCTCTTCGTAGGTAAGAATCTGTTGGTCTCCCGGCTCTCCTTCGAAAATAAGTGCCGGTTTCGTTTTGCGCGACGTTTCCAGATGCCGGTCCAAGCAGTTGTAAGAAGCATTCAGCTTGCCATCGCTAAACCACTTGGCAAAAGGAGCCTGCCACTCCAACGTCTTCGTGAACGGCTGAAACCACGCCAACTCCTGCCGGGCAAGCTGCTCCCAAAACGCCTCGGCGTTGTCACGGGCGCTCTCGTAAAGCGTTCGATACGCCTCCATGCCTTGCACATTGGCACGGGAAACAAACTCAGGACTGGGAGCGTAAGTCGGCGATTCACTCATAGGGATACAGGCTTTTCAGCGGTTAGTGTAGCGTAAAGCTGGCGGTACGCGGGAACTCATCGCGCAATGCTCAAGCAAACTACAGAAACGACTACTCTAAAACCCTCTACTCGTTCCTAATTTTGTCTAAATTAACCAGAGCATCTTTGCTGATGCGTGCGATAAATGGACCCGCGCGACTGGCAAGAATCCTTTGAATTCGGGGCAATGCAGCTTCGAACGTCGCAGCGATTTCGATACCTCGTAAATTGCCGGCCGTTAGCACGAAAACGCGAGCACCGCTCGTGCGCAGAGCGGAACTTTCCAGAGGCCTGTACCGGAGTCTCTGGTCTTTCGTAAACACAACCCAAGAACGCTTTCCTACTTCGGCTAACCAGGCTTGGTCTTCTTCGTCCCGCCGAAAGTGGTCATCATGAATCTCGACACAGAGGCCTGCGTCGATGAGCGTCGATCGCAGCGGCTCAACACCAAGCGACCGATCTATGAAGAATACGACTTCAGGCGGCTTCGCAGCGGATCGCTTCTTCGATGGCACCGATATTCAAATGAAAGTCTTCCGCGAGTTCAGCTACGGAATCGCCCGCTCTATAGCGCTCGTAAATTGCCGAAACTGGAATTCCCGTGCCCACGATGATCGGCCTCCCAAACGAAACAGCTGGATTCATAACAATCACACGTGGATCATCTTTCGGAGATAAAGCGGACTCTGTAATGCGTGTGAATGGATAAAGCCTGAAAGGTACTCCAATAGGATCCCGATCGATTCGCTGGAGATAGGCCGCGATGAGCTCCTTCATAGCGTTCTGGCCTTCACGGGACACATTTATCATGTCTCCGTAACGTTCAACAAAAAGATCGAGTCCGTCAGTTTGGAATGCCTGATCAATCAAAGGGCGAGCGCTATCGAATTTGCTTCGGACGTAATCCAAGGCTGCCCTGACTTTCGGAAGCTTGACACCGTGGCGGCGCCTCATCGCAGCCAAGACATGGGCTTCGACTAAGTTTATGAATGACAAATACTTCTGATCGGAGTCATCGAGTTGAATCAGTGCCGGGGACCTCTTTGCCTGACCCGCGACAACGTACGATCGACCGTGAACCCAGCTCCGAAGCGTCTCTCGCGGCATCCTCAAATAATGAGCAGCCTCGACGGGCGTGTAGGTCGGTGCAAGCCTCGGATCGTCATTCGCAATGAAGTTTTCACGAGCGTTCAAATCCAAGTGCCCCTCTGTTAAACATTATCAGCTAGTTGTGTTGTTACGCTGCATTTCGCCGCGCATAAGTCCTGATAACCGCGGGAAAAATCGAGGCATCAGGCCATGCTCTGTAGCACTGAAGTCTGTTTCGCTAACCACCCTATCGCTCCGCTCAATTTACTTTGCGGCCACAGTGAGATCAGGAATCGACAATAATATGTAATTCATCCGGGCCAAGAGGATCAAAGCCGCGCAGATCCTTCAAAACGTCGAACGCGTTTCGGTCTATGAACCAGCTACCTTCCAGATCTTTATTGCGTTGCTCAACGCGAGCCCAGGCAACCTCGTCCGGAACTGAAAGGGAATAGAGCCGACACTCCGCCCCGAGAGCCGCCGCCTTGGCCCTTGTCTCGTCACGGCCTTTGCGGTCCCAGAAGCCGCTGTCAAGGACGACATCTAGCCCCAATTCGACACAACGCGTCCAGCAGCCGTCTATGATTTCAAGCACCGGCCTAAGCATCTTTTCTGGGTCTAAATGCTGCTGGCCGAAAATCCGCGTAACCCATTCATCCTGGCTGAAGCGGATCGCCGGCAACTCTCGTTCCAGCCTTCGAGCAAAAGTAGTCTTCCCAGCACCCAGATAACCATGGATCATGTGAATAGTCGGAACGCGCTTCGTGTTCACCTCTAATTTCATGTTGGAATCCGCTTCGGTCTTCAGTGCTGTAGCTATATCCCCTCCACACCCCAACCCCCACCGCCCGGAGTCTCGATCCTTACCACCGCGCCCGTGTTCACTTGCACATTACACTTCCCTGGCAACTCCGTCTCACGCCCATTTTCAATCAAAACGCTACGGCCGCATTTGCCTGGAGACCCGCCCTGAAGCCCATAAGGAGCCAATAAACGACGGTCCGCAAGCAGCGTCAATTGCGCTGGCGCGAGTATCTCAATCTCCCGAATTAACCCGTCTCCCCCGCGTTGCTCTCCAGCCCCGCCGGAACCACGGCGATAAGAATACTCGCGTACCCGGAACGGATACGCATACTCAAGAGCCTCCATGGGAGTATTCAACGAATTCGTCATATGCGTATGAACCCCCGAAACACCTGGAGCACAAGCACCCGCGCCGGAGCCTCCGGCGATCGTCTCGTAATACGCATACGCCGTGCCTGTCCTCGGGTCCATACCGCCGATAGTCATGTTGTTCATCGTGCCGGAACTTGCCGCCGGTATACGATCCGGCAGAGCCTGCGCCAATGCCCGTAGCAGCACGTCCACGATGCGCTGCGATGTCTCGACATTGCCGCCGGCCACCGCTGACGGCGGTTGCGCATTCACTATCGTCCCTTCAGGGATGACCAAATCAACCGGCCGCATTAGGCCGGCGGTAGGCGCCGCATCTTCGGGAAGCAAGCACCGAAGCACGTAGAAAACCGCCGAGTAGGTGATAGCGGCAACCGCATTCAAGCTGCCTGCTACTTGCGGAGCGGATCCGCTGAAATCCACCCGAAGTCGTCCGCACTTCGGGTCCGTGGTAAGAGCAACACGGATACGGACTGGTTCCCTTGTAATGCCGTCATCATCTAAATAATCCTCACCAACAAATACGCCGCTAGGCCATCCCATCAACTCGGTCGTCATCATCCGTTCGGAGTGATCTAACAATCGAGAAACATTCCCCTGAACGCGGGCCGCCCCGTGCTTCTCCAACATCTCGGTCACGCGCTGCGCGCCAATACGACAAGCCCCAATCTGCGCGGTCAAATCGCCTTGCCGCTCCTCTCTGGTACGGACGTTGTTGAGGATCAGCGCCAGCAGCGCCTCGTTCAAAACACCACCTTCCATCAGCTTCACCGGTGGGATTCGCAGGCCTTCCTGATAAATCTCGCGGCAGAGTCCCATGGAGCCCGGATACGTCCCACCCACATCCGCGTGATGCGCCCGATTGGCCACATAGAATGCCGCTTTCTCCTGCCCGTCGAAAAACACCGGAAGCACCAGCGTGATATCCGGAAGGTGCGTTCCTCCCTCATACGGGTCGTTCAAAATCGCGATATCACCCAGCCCCAGCGTCAGCCTGTCGAGCGCCGCTCGCACGGACATCGGCATCGAGCCAAGGTGAACCGGCATATCGTCGCCCATGGCAACAATGTTGCCTTCACCGTCGAAGATCGCGCTCGAATAGTCACGTCGCTCCTTGATATTCGGCGAGAATGCCGTCAGTCGTAAAGCCGATCCCATCTCTTCCGCAATCGAGTGAAACGCGCTTTTGAAGATCGCCAATTCAATTGGATCGAACTGCTCGGTAGCCGAGCTCATTGGCCTACCTCGATTACCAAGTTGGAATATTCGTCGACTTGCAGACCGCAGCGTGGCGGAAGAAACGTTGTGGCGCTGTACTCCAAAATAATAGCTGGGCCGGCAAGCATGTCACCCGGAACAAGCTGCTCACGCTGATAAACCAACGCCTGCTGCCATTCACCCTCGAAGCGAACGGAGGCTTGCTTGATCACTGCCGCCCGACCATCGCCCGCCCTCGGCTCCTGGCGCGGCATGGGAATCGGATCCGTTGCGGCAACGAGCCGAACCCGTACATTCACGGCTTCGATCACACGCTTACTATCGGCATAGCCATACCGCATCTCATGGAGCCGATGAAACTCAGCCGTGACATCGCCGGACCAGTTGACGTTCAACTCGTAACCTTGACCCGCATAGCGAAGGTCCACCGTTCTCATCGCCAGCGCCTCATGTCCCTCAGCTTCTATTTCAGCCCGGCCCAGCTGCTCAAGCACCTCAAAGTGAGAAGGAAGTCGAGGATCGTCGGGAGGAAGCATTACGGTGCGGGAGTAATCGCGAACGGCATCGGATGCCAGTATTCCATAAGCGGAAAGTGCACCTGCCATCGGGGGCACCAATACGCGTGGAATACGCAAAGAACGCGCCAGAGCGCAAGCATGCAAAGGACCCGCGCCGCCGAAGCTCACTAGCGTGAAGTCGCGCGGATCATGCCCGCGTTCCACCGAGATCTTGCGCAAAGCCTTCTCCATGTGTGTATCGGCCAGCCGGATAATTCCTTCGGCGAACGTCTCCGCATCGGGTAGTTTTCCCATTTTTTGCGTCAGATAGTCTCGCGCCCGGTCGGCCTGCAACTTCATCGCGCCGCCCAGAAACCCGTCCGCGTCAAGTCGGCCCAGCAAAAGGTTTGCATCCGTTACAGTGGGCTGTTCGCCCCGCCCGTAGCAGATCGGTCCCGGGTCCGAACCCACCGATTGCGGACCCACCGTCAGTGCTCCTCCGCCATCGAATCCCGCGCAAGATCCGCCGCCTGCACCTACCGTATGGATGTCCAGCATCGGAACCGCCACCGGCATCCCTGCGATTTGCGATCCGCTGGTGATATGCAGTCCTCTATCGCTGTTGATCAATGCCACATCGGTGGACGTTCCACCCATATCGAACGTCATGATGCGCGCAAAACCCGCCGTCTTTGCCACCGCCATTGCCCCTACTACGCCGCCTGCGGGACCCGAGAGAATCGTCCGCACAGGCTCGCGTGATGCCACCGACGCCGGAATAATCCCGCCCGAAGATTGCATCACGTGCAGCCGCGAACCGGCCGAATGCAGCGATTGATCTAGGCCGTCTAGGTATGCGTGCATTTTCGGCGCTAGATAGGCATTGATCACCACTGTCGAGCCGCGCTCGTACTCACGAAACTCCGGTAGTAGCTCGTGCGAAACAGAGATCGGCAGCCCCAGCTTGCGTAGCGAATCGCTCACTGTTTTTTCATTTGTTGGATTAGCGAATGAAAACAACAAAGAAATCGCAATGGCCTCAGCCCCGCTTTCTTTAATCTTCTGCCCCAAGCGGCCCAGTTCGGCTTCCTCTGCCGCCCGCAAGACGCTTCCATCCGCGGCCGTCCGTTCGGCGACACCGAAGCGCATTCCTTCCCCCGCCAGCGGCGGTTCTTTACTGAAAAACAGTTGATAGAGTTTCGGCCGCGACTGCCGCCCGATCGCCAATGTGTCTTCAAAGCCTGACGTTGTCACAAATGCTACGCGGGCTCCTTTTCGCTCCAACAGGGCGTTGGTTCCCACCGTGGTTCCATGTCGTACTTCGTGATGTTTGCCATTACCGATTTGCGCAATGGCCGTCAACACTGCCTGGCCTGGATCAGCCGAGGTAGAGGGCAACTTCAACACCTTCAACCCTTGCGCCGAATCATAAACGCAATCCGTAAATGTGCCGCCGGTGTCGATTGCAATACGCATGGTTATACGCTCTTGCTCATGTAAATAGCTACAGTTTGATCGTTAAATGGATTCCATACCAGCACGGTGTAAGCTTTCAATGTACATATTGACATGTGTTCTGACGCTCGATGAAATCACAGTCCAGCGCGGCGTTCCGTTCAACTTCGCCTGCCTCGGCAGCGCCTCCATTCCGCTGGCGCAACACCACCAGCGCACAGCGCCGTACTTTGATCGCTGCGTCACTCGGCTGGATGCTCGACGCCTTCGACGTCATGCTCTACTCCATTGTGCTGGCCACTTTGCTTCGCACTTTCGGGATGAGCAAAACCACTGCCGGGCTTCTCAATACGCTCACCCTGATCGCCTCGGCCATCGGCAGCTTTGGTTTCGGTCTCCTAGCTGACCGCTTGGGTCGTAGCCGTGTCCTCAGCCTTAGCATTCTTACTTACTCCGTCTTCACCTTCGCTTGCGGTTTCTCCACCAGCATCACCATGCTTGCGGTGTTTCGCTTTCTCCTCGGACTCGGTATGGGCGGCGAATGGAACTCCGGTGCCACGCTGGTGGCCGAAACATGGCCCAGTGCATGGCGTGGCCGCGCTCTAGCAATCGTGCAGAGTAGTTGGGCGATAGGTTATGCTCTGGCTGCCGTGATCGCCAACATCGTCCTTTCGCGTGCCAATTGGCGCTGGGTCTTCTTTGTCGGCGTACTTCCCGCTGCCGTCACGCTCTGGATTCAGCACGGCGTTCCCGAGCCGGAGCTTTGGCGGCGACATAAAGAACAGCCCGTTTCGCGTTTCCAAAAAAATCGTCAATGGAAGGCCGCATTGCCCGGGCTACTTGCTTTACTCATAATGAATACCTTCGGAATGTTCGCCTGGTGGGGTCTCTTTACCTGGATCCCCGCTTATCTGGCGCTCCCCGTTTCGCTCGGCGGTCGCGACTTCAGCCAGCTCGGGCTCACTGCTTTTCTCGTCGTTCTAAATCTCTGTGGCATGCTGCCGGGCTACTTACTTTTCGGCGTCTTGGCCGATCAGTTTGGACGCAAGCAAACGTTGATTATTTACCTGGTCTTGGCTGCTCTGTCTGTTCCCGCGTTCGCCTTGGCGCGCAGCCCTGGAATCATTCTTCTCACCGCATCCATCTCCGCCTTCTTCGGAACCGGATTCTTTGTCGGATCGAGCGTCCTAGGTAGTGAGCTCTTTCCCACCGCCATTCGCGCCACTGCTCTCGGCATCTCCTACAACGCAGCTCGGGGCGTGAGCGCGTTTGCGCCGCTGATCATCGGAGCACTCGGCCAAGCCCGCGGCCTTTCCTGGGGTTTCTCAGCTTGCGCGGTTGCCTTTGCCGCCGCTGCTATCGCTGCCCTGTGGATACCGGAAACCCATGGCGCCGAGCTGAGCTAGTGAAATCGGTCGTGCCAAGATATACAAAAAAGACATACAAAAACATACAAAGATGCTCAAGCTTACTTCCTTGGTTCTGTTTAGCCTCATCTCCTTATCCGCTGCCTCTCTTTTGCCCCCCGACGCAGATCGAAAACTAGCGCGAGAGATCTATAAGGAAATGGTCGAAAGCAAATCGGGCTTCACCACCGGCGAAACAACCAGCATTGCTCAAACCGAAGCGGCGCGCCTGAAAGCAGCCGGTTTTTCTGACTCCGATATCTACGTCGGCGGCGCCATCCCAAAAAAGTTCAATTTGGTCGTTCGCTATCACGGCACTGGCGCGCAAAAACCCATACTGCTCCTGGCCCACACGGACGTAGTGGAAGCAAAGCGCGCCGACTGGAGCGTCGATCCCTTCCAACTGATTGAAAAAGACGGCTACTTTTATGGTCGCGGAACCTCCGACGACAAAGCCCAAGCTGCTATTTGGATCGCAAACTTAATCCGGTATAAGCACGAAAACTTCCATCCTGACCGGGACTTGATTGTCGCCCTGACTGCCGACGAGGAAGGCGGCGGCCCGTATAATGGCGTCGATTGGCTGTTGAAAAACAAGCGTGCGCTGATCGATGCGGAGTATTGCTTAAACGAAGGCGGCCACGGCGAGATCGTTGATGGCAGGCGTGTCTCGAACGATATCGGACTTGCCGAAAAAACGTACGCCGATTTTCGTTTCGAGGTACACAACAAAGGAGGGCACAGTTCGCGGCCCGTTCCCGACAATGCAATCTATCACTTGGCAGCGGCTCTCACCCGGCTATCGAACTACGCCTTCCCGATGCAGCTGAACGACGTCACCCGTGCCTATTTCGGACAGTTGGCCAAAGTGGAGAAGGGCCCTATGGCTGCAACCCTGGCCGAAGTGGCGCAGGGCTCACAAACGGCGATGCAGAAAATAGCGCAACAATCGCCCGGCATGAATTCGATGCTCCGGACAACTTGTGTTGCGACGCAATTGGAAGGAGGACATGCCCCGAATGCACTGCCGCAGTTGGCCGCTGCCAATGTCAACTGTAGGATTTTCCCGGATGACAACGCGGAAGCAGTTCTGGCGACGCTGAAGAAGGTAGTCGCCGACGATCAGGTAGCGGTCACCATCAAGTTGGACGAAGGAAAAGCGCCGCCTTCTCCGATGAGGCCGGAAATTATGAAGGCGTTCAACCAAGTAACCGATTCCATGTGGCCGGGCGTTGTCACACTCCCCAGCATGTCGACCGGTGCATCCGATGGACGTTACTTGCGTGCAGCCGGTATCCCGACCTACGGCGTACAGGGATTTTTTATGGATCGTAACGATGTGCGCGCCCACGGACGAGACGAGCGGATGCCCGTTCAATCTTTCTATGAGGGTCAAACTTTCTTGTACAAGTTAGTGAAAGACCTGTCTAGTCAGCAACAGCAATGAATTAGGCCAGTGCCGCTGCGTACAGCGCAACGAGTTTGCTCCAGGCACGATCCGCTTCAGTCTTGTTGTAGATCGGCTTGCCGTTTTCGATGGGTATGTCCGGTACGCACCAGCCATGCTGCGTTCCTGGATAGACCTCGATCTCCGCCGGAACGTTAGCGGCCGCAAAGGCTTCTTTCAATTTCACTTTGGCCTCAGGCTGGCGCGCATCATCGCTTGCCGCTATGCCGAAATACATATGGGCCTTGATCTTCGGCGCAAGCAGATGCGGGCTGTCCGGCTTGTCTGTCACCAGGCCGCCGCCGTGGAACGAAGCGCCTGCCCCGATTCGCTGGGGAAGGAGAGCCGCCGTTCGCACCACTAGCGGTCCGCCCATGCAGTATCCCTGTGTGCCGATCTTCTTTGTTTTATCTACCTCTTTTTGTGCATCAAGGAAGCCGACAAATGCCGTTGCGTCCTTCGCCGTGTTTCCAGGCGCATGCACGGCGGCCATCAACGAACGAAGCTTAGCCATATCGGCCGGGTTTTGAAAGGAGAAGCTGGAAGCGTCGGAATCAGGATCTTTGGCGATACGATAAAACGGATTCGGCACCAGAACAGCGTAGCCCTCCGCGGCGGCGCGCCTGCCGATTTGTCTCATAGCCGGCCTTAACCCAAATGCGTCCGGCCAGACCAACACTCCTGGATGAGAACCGGTTTTCGGAGCGATGAACGCCGCGTTGCAAACGCCATCCGGCGTTTTGATCTCCACATCCTTTTCGACTAAATCCATGTCTGCCGCCGTCGCCTCTCCCGCCACAACACCAAGCCCCGCGACAACCGAAAAAGCGACAAAGTCGCGCCTTTCGATACTGCCAGATTGAATATCGTTTTTTCGTTGATTCATCTGATTTTCCGCCATTTCTACTCTCCTTGATCCTATGTGTTCGATCGAACGGCGTTGCCGTAAATGTATGCGCTCAGATACTCGTTGCGGAATTTGCCGTCGGGATCATATCGTTGCAGCAATGCTTGGTAGTCGGCCAACTTGGAGTAGAGCGATTGCACCCGGCAAGGCTCCATTGTGAACACCTTTGCCCAGTGTGGCCGGGCATGGAAAGGCGCAAGCTGCTCCTCAATCATCGGTAGTATCTTTTTTACGGCAGACCACTCTGGTTTCCAAGTAAAGTGAATCGCCATTGCCTTCCGCTGGTAACATGTGCTCATCCAAAGATCATCCTCGTCGATTGTGCGTAGCTCTGAAACCATTAAATAAGGCGTAATATGCTCACCTAGCTTTTCTATCGCCAGAATCGCTTCGTAGCCCCGCTCGCGAGGAACAAAGTATTCCGACTGTAACTCATCTCCACTGCTCGGTGTAAAATTCATTCGGAAATGCGGTAGTCTTTCGTGCCACGGACCAGGAATGCCCATCTGTTCCGTACAATGTTCAGCCGAATGGCCCGCCAGCGGATGGAGTCGTTTCGTCGCCGCTTTCGCTCCGAAAAAGTCCGGCCCGATGGCGAATGAGTCACCCGGCACTACCCGGCTCTTAATCCAAACCTAAGTGATGCGGTGGTTTTGCCAATCGGTAAAGAGGCTCACGCTGTAACCGCTCGCGAAGATTTCATCGAAGTGGTCTTTTAATTGATCCAGCGGCAGATTTTCGTAAACTACCTGTCTCACGTCGAAGCTTGGCTGCAAATCGAGTGTCAGCTTCGTCACCACGCCAAGCCCGCCTAAACCAACAACTGCTCCGCGAAATCGGTCACCATCTCGCTCCCGCGATAGTGTCTGCGAGTCCCCATCTGCCGTAACCATCTCCAGGACGGAAATAGCCGTTGCGAGATTTCCGTTCCCGTTTCCCGCTCCATGTGTTGCCGTCGAACACGCGCCTGCAACCGAGATGTGGGGAAGCGACGCCAGATTGTGTAAAGCGTATCCATTTTCGTCCAAATACTGAGACAACTCTCCGTAGCTAATCCCTGCGCCAACCGTGACAGTTTGTGTTTTGGGATCCAAAACCATTTGGCTCAGATGCATCAGCGAGATCTGATTCGTGCTGCTGTCGGCGATTCCATTAAAGGAATGTCGGGAGCCTAAAACTCGCAGCTTTGTGCAGGTCTTTACGATCTCCTGGACTTCTTCAATCGATTTGGGAGTGTGCAGCCGATCCGTGCCATAGCGGTAATTACCGGACCAGTTTGTTCGGACAGCGTTTTTCGGCCTATCGGTCGCCGTTTCAGACAGCATATCTTTTAGTATTAAATTTCCCGCGCCTTGTGTCTAACAGAATGAGGTTCAATTGAATGACAGATCCGAAACTAAATGAACTCCCCGTCGATGAGGAAGGAGATTTCGCCAACCGTCCGGAATCCACGTTGACCGAAGAAGAGAAAGTACGCCGCACCAAGCTCGCTCGGGCTGCTACTGGCGCCCAGGAGTCGATCGGGGCAGATGCTATGTTGTCGGATGGCTCACGCGGTGTGGATGTTTCTGGCGTGAGGACGGGCGCTGGCGCTGGAGCAGGATCGACGGGGCTTACCCCTTCTACTTCTGACTCAGCAGCTACTACCGAAATTGTCGGTGGGCCGCGAGGAACAGGAATGAATTATCGCGACGATACGGACGATAAAGACGACGTATAAACACCGAGATGAAGGCTGGCAGGGGGGCACTTTCCATGCCGGCCATTCTAATGAATGGTGCCGATTTCATTAAACGGCCAAAAAACAAAGTCTGCTTTGCCATAGATATAGCTTTTAGGTACGAATCCCCAATCCCGGCTATCGTTCGAGGCATTCCTGTGATCACCTAATACAAAATAGTCATTTGCAGGCAGCGTCGTTATGCCATAACTTTGAGTGTCTCGGTACTGTTTCGGTACGTAGTTCTCCGCTAACTTCTTACCATTCACGACGACATAACCACTCTTAATTTCGACTTTGTCGCCGGGTAGTCCTATCACTCTTTTTATGTAGGATTTCGTAGTATCGCCAGGAAACCAAAATACTACCGTATCTCCGCGACGGATCGTTCCGAGGCCATAACGATAGCTGAATTGGTTGATAAATAGGCGCTCCCCGTCATCTAGCGTCGGCATCATGCTGACACCTTCCACTCTTACCGGCCGGTACAAAAACAGAATGACGAAAACGGCGATTAGAAACGAAAGCGACAAATCCCGCGCCCACTCGATCGCTGTTGTTTTGTCCGACAACTGCTTCGCAGTAGCTGGTATCGGTACTACGATCGAATTAGCGACCGTTTCCGGCATAGGCTCGATCATAAGACACGTCTAAGACGAACAACTCCAACGATCGTTTGGAACGAGCGAAAATTTAGCGCCTTGCTTTTAGTTCCTGCTCGGCACGGATCCAGTCGTCGTCGTGCGAGCCGTGTCGATGGCCACGCTCCACCCAATAAGAATGTGCAAGTGCCGCCACATCCTCTCTTTCCACTTCTGCATGGGTTGGTTCAATAGTAGTTGACTGAATTGAGTTGCCACCCGACTCAAGAGTCTCTGAAACGTAAGAGCCCCCCGCACTTGCGGCAGCCATCGTTTTCGGTGTGGCCGTCGCTGCCTTCCGGCGGTGTGTCGTGGATGCCATTTCTGTAGCTGCCTCTTTCTTCGAACTGGGAGATGTCTTCCGTGCTTTCGCGGCGGGTGCCTTCGTAGTTGCGTCCGGTGTTTGTCCAGCGCCGTCGATGGCCGCTGTTTTTGGCTTTCTTGAAGAAGTCTTATTCGACTGCATGTTGCTATTTTACTGAGGAACGCACAATTTTGCCAGCACGATATGTAGTTCTTCGTTACCCTACAATAAACACCTCATGCAACATCGCTTGTGCGTACCCGCCTCCAGCGCTAACCTGGGTCCGGGTTTCGATGCACTGGGCCTAGCTCTCAACCTTCACCTCGCCTGTATCATTGAGCCGGCGCAATCGTTGAACGTCACTTGCGAGGGCATAGATGCGAGCGAAATTCCGGAGAACGAAAGCAATCTTATCTGGCAAACCGCTCTACAAATCGCATCGGCGCAGAGCAAGGATCTACCTCCCGTTCATCTGCAGATCAATAATGAGATCCCGATCGGCAAAGGATTAGGCTCTAGTGCTGCCGCTCTTACGGCAGGGGTAGTATTAGCGAACCTATTACTCGATTTGCGGTGGTCGCGCCATCGTATTCTCGACGAAGCTGCCTGCATCGAAGGGCACCCCGACAACGTCTCCGCCTGCGTTCTCGGGTCCATCGTCGCCAGCTCCATGGATAGCGCCGGAACACACGCTGTGCGTGTCGATCTGCCCTCCAACTACGGTGTTGCTGTCGTCGTGCCTGATTTCATTTTGCCGACATTCCATGCCCGCTCCATCTTGCCGCAAACCTATTGCCGGGAGGACGTTGTTTTCAACGTGCAACGTTCTGCTCTTTTAATCGCTGCGCTTTTCACCGGCAACACGGACTCCTTCTCCGCCGCTCTCCAAGACCGTTTACATCAGCCTTATCGCGCACCTTTGATTCCAGGCTTTGCCGAGATGCTGCAAATCCGAAAAGAAGGCTTGCTTGGCTGTGCTCTCAGTGGCGCCGGGCCGTCTGTCCTTGTCTTTTACCGGAGCGGATATCAGGACGTAACAGCCCTTTTCGAGCAGCAATTTTCCTTACATGGTCACGCCGCGAAGACCTACTTTACCGATATACAAACGAACGGTTATACGCTCGTGCGAATAGCATAAACTCTATGCAATCTGATGGGAGGCCGCCACATCGCCGGACACGTCGACCACCGGATTGTAAGTCAAAATACGGCCGCACATCTCACAAAACATCACCTGGTCGCCACGGCGCAGATCTTGGAAAAACTGTGGCCGTAGCGAAATCTGACAAGCGTTGCAGCGGCCGTCGGTGGCGTCGGCAATGGCGGTGTTTTTTGTTTTTTTGCGAATGCGTTCGTAGTGCGCGTATAGAGTTTTGTCAATCTGCTCTACTGTCGATTGACGGTCGGTCTTCTGCTCGTTTAACGCCTTCTGACTGAGGCCGGTTTGTTCGCGGGCGCGCTTCTTTTCAGCCTCCACATGCGATTGCTGCTTCTTCAAGTCCTCTTCCGCTGCTTTCACGTTTTTATCGAGCGGCTCGGACTGTTCCATGAGCTCCAAAATGCGATCTTCGGCTTTGCGAATCTCGCCTTCGGCATAATTGATCTCGTTCTGGAAAGCGCGATACTGTTCGTTGTTTTTGGCCTCGATCATTTGGCCCTTCAACTTAGAAATCTTCTGCTCATGGAGGCCGTTATCGCCTTCCAGCTTTTTACGGTCGCGACCATTCGCGACCAGGGCTGCTTTATCTGCTTCCAAGCGCCGCGTGTGCGCTTCCAGCTTCTTCTCAATCTCGGCAATATGCTTGGGAAGAGTCGCAATCTGGGTGTCGAGCTGAGCAATCTTGCGGTCCAGCGCCTGAAGATGCAGCGCGCGAGTAAGGTCCTGCAACATTGTATTTAAAATTTAGCACGCGTACGCAGAAACAAACCGGCGACATAGCCGATTTCTTCCACGCCCAGCAAGCGTGAAGCTCCTGCAAAAACAAGCAGGCCGATGGGCAGGCAGACCGATATCTCGCATAGATAACTGAGTCGGGATGGAGGCAGATATCGATGTAGCCAAAAGTACGCTAACGCAACAGGCAAGGCCATCAATAGCGAAGCGGCAGAGATGCGCTTGAGCCGGTCCACAACGTAACGGCCTTCGATGCCGCCCAGCTTGCGGCGCAGTTGTTCGAACAGAAACAGCGCTTCTAAGATGGCAACAGTCGACGTAGAAAGCGCCAATGCCGCGTGGCCGAAGTGCAGCCATTCGAGTAATGCGAAAGCGATGCCAAAGTTCGCGAAGATGGAAAGTAAGCTGGCATACATCGGTGTGTGGGCATCCGAGAGCGCGTAAAAGGCCGGATTGAGGATTTTGGTAGCGGAGTAGCCGAGCAGTCCGACGGCAAAGCAGGAGAGCGCAACGGCTGTTTGGTTGGTGTCGTAAGCATCGAAGCGGCCGCCTTGAAAGATGGCACCAATGATGGGACGGCCGAGAATCGCCAGTCCGATAGACGACGGAATAGTCATGAGAAACACGAGGCTGAAGGTGCGGGAGAGCGTCTTGCGGAACTCGTCGAAGTTTTTCGCTGCGGCGCTTTTCGACACAGCGGGCAGGAGCGCCGAGGCGAAAGCCGCGCCGAAGAGCCCGAGCGGAAGCTGCATGAAGCGGAAGGAGTACGAAAGCCAGCTTACCGGGCCATCGTGGCCGCGCAACGGGTCGGAGAGACGCGAGGCAAAGTTGGTATTCACCATTACATTGATTTGTAGCGCGGCTCCGCCCAACAAGGCCGGTCCCATCAGGCGCAGGATTTTGCGCAGGCCGGGATGACGCCAGGCAAAGCTAGGCCACAGTTGAAAGCCCGCGCGGCGCAGGCTGGGGAGCTGCCACAGCAGTTGCAATGCGCCGCTGATGACTACGCCATACGCCATCCCCTCGATAGGGGAGATGCCAAGGCGGTCTCCGAGCCAGTACCCGAGCAGCAGCCCAAAACCGACCGAACCGATGTTGAACATGGTGGAGGCGAGAGCCGGGATAAAGAACTGGCCGCATGAGTTGAGCGTCCCCATCGCCTGGGCCGCCAAGGTGACCAGCAAAAGGAAGGGAAACATGATTCGGCTGAGATGAACCGCCAAAGCAAACTTGCCGGGAACCGCTGCGTAGCCGGGGGCCAAAAGCCAGACAAATTGGGGGCTGAAGATCATCCCCATTAGGCACAGCAAACCCATGGCGAAGACCGTGGCGGTGCTGACCAGGCGCAGGAGCTTCACCGCCTCTTCTTTTCCTTCCTCCGCCAGCGTGGTGGTGAAGGTGGGGACGAAGGCCGAAGAAAAGGCCCCTTCGGCGAAGAGGTTGCGGGCCAGGCTCGGTATGCGAAAACCGAGCAGAAAGGCGTCAAAGATGAGACCCGCGCCGAAGAGATGGGCCATCATGGTTTCGCGAACCAGGCCGGTAACACGGCTAATCATGATAGCGACGGAAACAACGCCCGCCGAACGAGCCACCTGCTCGGACGGGGCAGGCCGTTCGCTACTGTTGCGCTTTTCCGTATTCATCCAGGAAATGCGCGACCGTCACAATCCCGTCGTAGTAGTTGCCGATGCGGTACTTTTCGTTGGGCGAATGCAGGCCATCGTCAGGCAGGCCGAAGCCCATCAGTACCGTTGGGATACCCAAATGAGTAGCGAATTCTCCCACGATGGGGATCGAGCCGCCGCTGCGGACGAAGACAGTGGGCTTGCCCAGCATCTGGCTGAATGCTTCTGCGGCGATTTCGATAGCCGGGTGGTGCGGGTTGACGGAAATAGCGGGTCCGGCGCCTAGGAGGCGCACCTCGGTTTGAATGCCGCGTGGTGTTTTTTCCGCCACCCATCGTTTGACCGAGGCCAAGACTTTTTGCGGGTCCTGATCGGGAACCAGACGCAGGCTGACCTTAGCAGTTGCCTTGGCTGGGATAACGGTTTTCGATCCGGTGCCGGTGAAGCCTCCGGCGATGCCGTGCACTTCGAAGGTGGGGCGCGCCCAAACGCGGGCCAGCACCGACTGGTCGGGTTCTCCGGTGAGCGCCGTCGATCCGACTTCGTTCTTCAAAAATTCTTCTTCGGAGAAGAGAAGCGTCTTCCAGCTCTCGGTTTCGGCTGCATCGGGCGCGGCCACATCGTCGTAGATACCGGGAATTTGGATTCGCCCGTCATGATCCTTGGCTTGGGCCAGCAACTCGATCAATCCATAGACAGCGTTCGGCGCCGCTCCTCCATACATGCCGGAGTGGAGGTCGCGCATGGGTCCGGTAGCCGAGATCTCCAGGTACATCAGCCCGCGCAGGCCAATGCAGAGGGTAGGCACACCATCGGCAAACATCTCCGTGTCGGATACCAATGCGACATCGGCTTTCAGCTTGGCGATGTGTTCGGGAAGGTATCGGGAAATGGATTCGCCGCCCACCTCTTCTTCGCCTTCGATCAGAAACTTCACATTGACCGGTAGCTTGCCTCCGTAAATTGAATGCAGCGCCTCCACGGCTTTGATGTGCATGTACATCTGGCCTTTGTCGTCGCAAGCGCCACGGGCATAAAGATTGCCATTGCGCTCGTCGGGTTCAAAGGGAGGCGTCTCCCAAAGTTCGACAGGGTCGGGCGGCTGCACGTCGTAGTGTCCATAACAGAGCACGGTCGGTTTTCCTTCCGCATGAAGCCAATCGGCATAGACCAGAGGGTGCCTTCCCGTTGGAATGACCTCGACGTTTTCTAACCCGGCTTTACGGAGACTATCGGCGACGAACTGCGCGGCGCGAGCCACATCTTCCTTGTGCTCGGGAAGGGTGCTGATGCTGGGAATACGAAGGAAATCCTTCAGTTCGTTTAGCAGTCGGCTGCGATTTTCGTCAACAAAAGTTTGCGCGACGGATGGCAATGGCAAAGTCCTCGAAGTCCTCATTTTATGCTGATCCCCGAATGGAGAAGACAGCCACCTCGGCGGTTAGATTAGGCAGAAGGCGCACCTCGCGGTCGCCATGCAGGAAGATTTGGCGTTCGACGGTCCAGCTTTGTTTTCGGCAGAGCAGAATGAAGTCGTCGACGGTAAGGAAGTGCAGGTTGGGCGACTCGTACCAATCGTAGGGGAACAGCTTAGTGCGGGGCGCACGACCGCTGAACAGATGGGACAAGCGCACGGTCCAATGCCCAAAATTGGGGAACGCCACAATGGCATGGCGACCCACACGCAGCATTTCACGGAGGGTACGCAGGGGATAGCGCATTTCCTGCAAGGTTTGGCTGAGAATGACGAAGTCGAAGGAGCCGTCGCGGTAGTCGGCGAGGCCTTGCTCGATGTCGCCTTGATAGACGGAGACGCCGCGAGCGATGGCGCTGCGGATTTTCGCTGTTTCGATTTCGACGCCGCGGGCATGAACGCCTTTGTACTCACGCAGCCATGCCAATAGTTCGCCTTCGCCACAGCCGAGATCGAGGACGCGCGAGCCGGGCTCGACCAGTTCGGCGATCATGGCGTAATCGCGGCGGTGATTCAGTTGGGTTTCCGCGGAAGCGGTCGCGGCCGAGGGGCGTTTCGAGGCGGCGGGTTTTCCTTCTTCGGTCTCGCAAAAAATGCTTTGGAGGAAGCCTCGCACGAGGCCCTCTTGCTCCTTTGTCTCGAGCAGAAACGCGTCATGGCCGTAGTGCGAGGTGAGTTCGCAAAATGCTACGTCGACGTTGCGGCCACGCAGCGCGCTGACCAGATCGAGCGATTGATAGGTAGGATACAACCAGTCGGAGGTGTAGCTGAGGACAAGAAAACGGGTGGGTGTTCCTTCGAAGGCAGCGGCCATGGTGGAGCTTTCGGCCGAGAGATCGAAGTAGTCCATGGCTTTGGTGATGTAGAGGTAGGAGTTCGCATCGAAGCGGTTCACGAACTGACTGCCCCGGTAACGGAGATAGCTTTCCACTTCAAAGTCGACGGAGAAGTCGAAGCCGAAGGCGTCTTTATCCTGTAAGCGGCGCCCGAATTTTTCGCGCATGGAGGCATCGCTCATGTAGGTGATGTGGCCGACCATGCGGGCCACGGCGAGACCACGGGCAGGAGGCTTGCCGGCGTAGTAATCGCCTTCACTCCAGTCGGGATCGGCGGTAATGGCCTGGCGGCCTACCTCATTGAAGGCGATCTGCTGGGCACTATGGCGGAGGGTAGTGGCGATCGGTATGGCCGCGCGCACCGACTCCGGATAGGCGGCGGCCCATTGCAGGGCCTGCATGCCGCCCATGGACCCTCCGGCTACGGCCAGCAGTTGTTGAATACCGAGGTGATCGACCAGCATTTTTTGCAGGCGGACCATGTCGGCGATGGTAATGACGGGAAAGCGCATGGCATAGGGCTGTCCCGTAGCGGGGTCGATGGAGGACGGGCCGGTGGCGCCGCGGCAGCCACCGAGAACGTTGGTGCAAATGACGAAGTACTTATCGGTATCGAAGGCGAGACCAGGGCCGATCATGGTGGACCACCAGCCGATTTGTCCCGTTTCGCGGCCGATGCCGGCAGCGTGCGCGTCACCCGAAAAGCCATGGAGCACCAGGATGGCGTTGGTGCGCGTTTCGTTCAGAGCGCCATAGGTTTCGTAGGCGGCTTCTACATGCAGCAACGTGACGCCACAATCCAGCAGCAAGGAGGGAAAGGTGGCAAGTTGCGTGTCGACGACCACGGCGGGTTCGGTTTTGGCCAGCATATTTACACGGACGCTTCCATGTTTCTTCCAACTATACGCGTAAGTGTTACCCTCACGGTCGTGGAAGAGCACGAAGTTTACGGTGTCATTGGAGAAGACGGGTTTCGCCGCCTGATCCGTGCTTTCTATGAGCAAGTTCCGACGGATGATATTTTGGGGCCGATTTATCCTCCCGATGATTTGCCGGGAGCGGAAGAACGGCTGCGCGACTTTTTGATTTATCGATTCGGCGGCCCGCCGCGGTACATCGAGAATCGAGGGCATCCACGGCTGCGCATGCGGCATGCTCCATTTACGGTGGATGCAGCGGCGCGAGACCACTGGCTGCTGTTGATGGATGGGGCATTGAAGAAGACCGCTTTGCCGGAAGACGTGGAGCGACTGCTGCGGGCTTACTTTGAGCCGACAGCGCAGGCCATGATGAACCGGATGTAGCGTTTTTGTGGTGGCCGGCATGGTTTTACTCATGGCGTAGGGCGTTCACGGGATCGATATTAGCTCCGCGCCGGGCGGGAACGTAGACGGCGGCCATGGTGACAATCAGGAGGAAGACTCCGGCGGCGGTGAGCGATAAGGGCTCCTCGGCTGGGATGCCGAACAAGGCTCCATTGAGCACGCGAGCTGCGGCCACCGAGAGCAGCAGGCCGATGCCGATTCCGGTGACGTTGATGATTAAGCCTTGACGGAGAAAGCGGATGAGGATGTTTGCCGGGGTGGCTCCGAGAGCGATGCGGATGCCGATTTCCTGGGTGCGTTGAGTGGTGGTGTAGGCGATGATGCCATAGAGTCCGATGGCGGTGAGGAGGATGGCCAAGCCGGCAAAGGACGCGATCAGCGCGGTGTAGTGGCGGGGCAGGGCAAGGGAGTTGGACACCGATTCGGTGAGTACTTCCGCGCGGTCCACGGGAAGATTTTTGTCGAGCGAGTGCAGTTGGACGGTGATGCTGCTAAGAAGTCGGAGTGGGTCGATGGTGGTGTGAACGATGGCATAGAAACCGGTGCCGGAGGGGACTTGTGCAGAAGGCCAGTAGATCATGGGACGGGCGGCTTCACTGATGCCTCCTATCTTGACGTCGGCGGCAATACCGACGACGGTGCGAGGACGGGTGGTTCCGCCGGAACCCGGCCACATCATCGGCTCCACTTGTTGGCCGATAGGATCTTGGCTACCGAAGTACTTGCGTACAGCAGCTTCGTTCAGGATGACGACCGGCAGTGACGCGGACGTGTCGGTGCTTTGGAATTCGCGACCGGTTTTGAGTGGAATTCGTAGTGTTCGGAAGTAGTGGGGAGTGACAGATGCAAGAGTGATCCCGGTCCACTTGTTTTCTGGAATTCTGCGCCCCGCTACGTTATCGAGAACGGTGTTGTTGAACTGGCCGTCGAGCGGCAGCGAACTTCCCGTGCTGGCGGAAACAACCTGCGGCAGTTGGCTTAGGCTGCCGATTAGCTGCTCTTTCCAGTTGGCACGCTGGGAGGCGTTGTACTTGCCGTCGGGCAGGTCGACCAGTATTGCAAGAACGTGATCCGGGTTGAACCCAAGATCGACGTGCTGCAGTCGAATCAGGGCGACTGTAAACAGGCCGCAGGCGCTTAGCAGCAGCATGGTCAGCGCGATCTGACCGGTAATCAGAAAATTTTGAAGTCGAATTTGCCGACGACTGGCGCCCGCGGATGGAGATGATTCTTTGAGGCCGAAATTAGCGTCGATCCGCAAGGTTTCTATCACCGGCGCGATGCTGAAGATCACTGCCGCGAGCACGGCAATACCGAAGGCAAAACCGAAAACGCGACTGTCGAAGGTTGTGGACGTGGAGGCGGGCAGATCGAGGGCTATGCGTAAGTACTGAGTGACTAACGCGGCGATACCTATAGCGAGAGTGAGCGCGATGGTGGTGAGGACGGCGCTTTCCACAAGGAGCAGGCGAACGATGCGCCCGCGTGTCGCTCCGACGGCGCTGCGAATGGTGAGTTCCCGCTGACGACGGGCGGTGCGGGCCAATATGAGACCGGCTACGTCGGCGCAGACGAGTAGGAAGACGGTTCCCGCTACGCCGAACAGGAGCAGTAATAATGGCTTGCTATCGCCAGTGAGAGAGTCTTTTAGGGATTGAACGATGACGCCTTCTTTTCCGGGTTCTTTCGGATTTTGGCGCATTAACAGAGATGCCACACGGTCCATGTCGGCTTGTGCTTGCGATATCGAGATGCCTGGTTTCAACCGGCCCACTGTTCCCAGAAAAGACATTCCTCGCTGCTCGCTTAACGGTTTGTTCATGCCGGGAGATGGTTCGGCTAAAACGGCGGCGGTGGTCCAGAAGTCCTCGTGAGCGGTACCGATTTGGGTGTTGAATTTGCGCGGCATGACGCCGACAACGGTAAATAGCTGGCCGTCGAGATGGAGAGTACGCCCTAAGATATGCGGGTCGAGGCCGAAGCGTCCCTGCCAGAGAGCGTGACTGATGATGATGGAATCGGTCCCGTAATTGGCATGGGGCCGGTCTTCGGAGGGTAGAAAATTTCTGCCAAGCGCGGGATGGACTCCGAGAAGCGGAAATAAATTGGCGGTCGCGGTGACTCCTTGCAGGTGTGCGGGTTCACCCGTTCCGGTGAGTACGTATTCCACTCCTTTGAAAGCGGCTAGATCGGAGAAGCTGTGATTCCAGGCGCGCCAATCCGCGAAGTTGGGATAAGACACAGGCGAGAAGTTGCCGGGAGTGCCGAAGGAGTCCCATAGACGCGTGAGTTGGTGCGAGTTGGGGTAGGGCAGGGGTCGGAGAAGGACGGCATTGACCACCGTGAAAATTGCCGTATTCGCGCCGACGCCGAGCGCCAAGGCGAGGATGGCCATCAGGGAGAATGTGCGGTTTTTTGCGAGCACGCGGGCAGCGAATCCGATATCTTTCCAACAGGTTTCGAGATTGGTCCAGCCGTGGATGTCGCGGGTGGTTTCTTTAATGAGGCCAAGATTTCCGAATTCGCGGCGAGCAGCCAAGCGAGCTTCTTCCGGGGATTCGCCTGCCTCGATGCGGTCCTTCATTGCCATCCTGAGGTGGGCTTGGAGTTCTTCGTTCAGGTCGTTATTGCGGCGGAAAAGGCGCATGGCTACTTGGGTCCTTCCGCTGGATTGAGAACTCCGGCGATGGCGGCGGTGAGTTGATCCCAGCGGTCGCGTTGGGTGAGTAACTGTTTTTTGCCGGCGGCGGTAAGACGGTAGAACTTGGCACGCTGGTTTTCGTCCGTCACTTTCCACTCGGCTTTCAACCAGCCTTGTTTTTCGAGGCGGTGAAGCGCGGGATAGAGGGAACCTGTTTCGACGCGCAGCACTTCGCCGGAGTTGCTGCGAATGGCGTTGCTAATGGCGTAGCCGTGCTGCGGTCCCCATTGGAGTGTTTGCAGGACGAGCATGTCCAGCGTGCCCTGCAGGAGCTCGATTCGATTCCGGTAGCGTTCTTTCATGGTGGATGTAGAGATTCTACCTCCTAGGCAGTAGGATGTCTATTGCGGTTCGATGGGCCGGAAAAACAAGCCATTTCGCTGATAGAGGGATTTAGCTCATGCTCATGGATCGAACAAATCATTCTGGTTTTTCGTTCTCTGGCGCCGATTCGAGGTAGTTGAGGCGGAGTTCCTTTTGGCGTTGTTCGAGGGCGAGGAGTTCGGCGTAGTCGAGGTCGCCGCCGCGTTCCTTCGGCGTGGGTAGGTTGCCGACGCCGGTAGGTCCGGCGTGCCGACCGGGCGTTTGTTTTTCGCGCTCGATGACTTGGAGCCAGGTGTCCCAAGTCATGCGCTGCAGGCCTTGGCCGCCGCGCTCCTTGACAATGCATTTGGGGCACCAGCGGCCTGCCTGGCCGAGTTCGCAGGTCTCCGGGCGGTGGAGGTTGGTCCAGGCGTACTCCGGCGGCAGGCCGTCGGGAAAGTTCAGGCGGCGGTAGACCATCTTCGGCTCTACTTCTTTCTTTTCCAGTTCTTCGATCAGGTCGTCGTTGCTGGGGATGTAGTAGGTCGTCGTGACGCCGTCGACGATGCGCACTTCCAGCCATTGTTCGGCGGTGTCGAAGGTGTTCTTCTTCTTTTTCATGTTGGTGGTGGGGGTGGTGGCTGCCTTCTGCTGCGTGGCGGCGGCGAGTTGTTCGCGCTTGAGGGCGCGGTCTTTTTCTTTGTTGGCCTGCTGGTCGAGGTGCTTTTGTTCCTGGAGCTGCTGCTTGGCCTGGCCGAGCCGGTTCTGCAGTTCGAGCTGCAGGAAGCCGAGGCGGAGTTTTTCTTCTTGTTCTTCGACGCGGCGCATAGCTTCTCCCTGGCTCAGGCGGGCTTTGCGGAGGTATTCCAGTTCCTTGAAGGCGCGCGAGAAGGCGCGGTCGGCGGCGGTCTGATAGCGCAGAAAGCGGCTGTATTTTTGGTGATCTTCGTTGGACCAATCCATGGCGTTCTTGCCTTGTAAGGCGAGGTTCACTTCTTCCAATTTGTGGCGGCAGCGGACTTTGTTCCAGAAGGCGACGGTCGCTTCGGCGACAAAGGTGCGGCTGGTGGCGGTTTGCGGGTCGTACTCTTCGAACCACTCCTGCTCGATTTCGCGCCAGAGGGCTTCGTCTTCGCCGGGCAGGACGGGAGTGCGGGCGCAGCAGCCGTGCTTCAGGGCGTTGAAGCGCGGTTCGCGGGGCGATGGGGGTGATGGCGGCGGCGAGGACTCGCCTTCTTCGTGGTGGTCCTCTTTGTAGAATTCGCTGTGCTCGTCTAAACGGGGCATCCGGGCACGAGTATCGGGGTGATCGCGTGCGGCGGGACGGAATTTTTGCAGCTAAGTGGTTGGAAGGAGGGGAAATAGAAAGTGGAGGTAATTTGTGACGGGAGCTTTTGCGGGTGCAAATTACGAAACGGATTCAGCCAGGAGCTGGGTTCGTTCCATAGAATAAAATGTGACTTAGATTACATTTGCTCATCGTGGGCGCTCCGCCCCATCCACTTGCCACCGGGCGAAAAGTATTAGCTTCTATGCGAATGCATGGCGGTTCAGGCCACACCACATCTCACTCGTCGAACCCCATATCCTAATCTAGGAAGTTGTCGGTCGGTTGATTGCTGATGCACTGGAGTTCGTCAGCCGTGACGAGATCCCGGATATGCCTGATCGCGTGATCGCAGCCACCACTCTTTCGCTTCGAGTGCCGTTGATCAGTCATGATGCGAAGATCCGAGGGTCAAACATCGAGACACTGTGATGAGCGTTCGATGGGGTATCGACAAGTCAAGGAGGTGCAGTGATGGATACTGGGGCGGTGCTTAGCCCGTTCTACAAGGGTCAGCGACTCCAACCGGCGATTATCGCGTATACGGTTTGGCTGTCTTACCGCTTTGCGATGTCGTTCCGCGACGTGGAAAAGCTACTGGCCGCCAAGGGAGCGATCATTAGCTACGAAGCCGGGCGGCTATGATGCAGCAAATTCGGACCCGTGTTTACCAGAAAACCGCGAACGTATAGTCGGGAGCGAATGCGCTCCGAAAAAGACGGATCGCATGTGACGGACAGTTAGCGATACAAGCGAGTCTTGCTGGCAACTGTGCCGCATAATAAATTCCAGACAAATCCAGCAGGGAATTGGTACCACGTAAGATATGGGGCTGAAGGCTGAGTTTAAATCTTTGGTGGATGAGTTAGACCGTGTGCACAAGGGCGCATATCCTTGGTCGGAAGAAGTTGGTCTTCCAGAATTTGTCACCGCCGAGAACGGCATGCAACGATACTTTACTCGAAAAGCGAGAGAAACCCTTTGGCAGTTGTCTAGAACCCTCCATCAAAATCGCAATCAGAAGTCACTGAAGATCGAACTTGAGGAGTATGGACAGATTGTGCGCCAAGCCGTTGCCGACATGCATGCCGCTGACGAGTTTTCAGGATTCAATGAGAGTGAGCCAGACAAAGTTGTTCGCAAACTGAAGTCGCTCATTGAAAGTCGACTTGCAAGTATCACTGACGAGTATACGCATTACTTCCCCGCTTGGACGATGGGTATCGAGCAGGCATTTCCTTTTTCGCTCGGCCCGGCGACGTTTTTGAGTCGAGCTGACTGGATAAATTCAGTCGATTTTCCCCAGCAGGCAATAGATCGCTATTTAAAGCAGCCGGAGGCAAACCGTCGTTGGAAAAAGATTCTCAAAGATGCCCTGCATAAACCTAAGTCCAACTCTCCCATAGAGGGGATAGCTAAGGCCGTTTACAGCGCAATCGCCGAGTGCCCTGCCTTGATCAAAGTTACCGTTCGTGGCTACGAGCTCAAGCTCTCTCGCAAGCTCGCCAGACTGACTGCAAAAACTGCTCTCGATGCCATTTCTTTGGGTTTTGGGGCACCGGAGTGCTTTCAGCAACAGGCGCTTCAAGAGGAGCGCTTACCCCCCATAGGTATCAGCAATCTGGTCGCGACAAATGGTTTCCTCTGGCTCCCTGGACGTTCGCTCGGGAAACGGATTCCTCGGCTGCCTCCCCATCAGGTGAAACAGGCAATGGTCGACCTGGAGTCAATTCTTCCGGCGTTTGCAGCGATTCTTGAAGGATTGATCAACCCAAGCACCCACAAGCATCCAAAGCTCGCCAAGCGATGGGCTACAGCACTGAATTGGTTTGGTGAGGGCCACCGTGAATCCGATGATGCCATTGCGTTGGCGAAGTTGGGAACCTGCTTGGACGTGCTGTCTTGCGCAGGGAAGAACACCGGTATCAGAGATATGGTCGTACACCTCACTGGTTGCAGCGGAGATAAACAAGTGGTACCGGGTAGTCGCCCTCGCACACTGGAACAGCTAATCAAGGACATCTACGACTACGGTCGATCGAGAATTCTGCACGGTACGCACTGTGACAGGCTTGAGTCATTCTCGGTCGAGCGGCAGAATGCGGCACACCTTGCCCGGATCGTGCTTATTGAAAGCGCAGTACGGCTCCAGAATTATAGCGGTTCCGATGAAGACAAGGCATTCAGGAAGATTTGATCAAGCCATCGCGTTAGGAAAACCGGGGCTGCAATCCGACCGAGCCTGCCTTCAGTCGAAAAGGACTTCGTGGTGCTGGCGGCCGATCGCAATCTTGTTAGTTAGAAGCCAAGCGAAACGGCACATCATTTCTCCTTCGATGTCAATTACTTGCTCCCGAGTACTAAATGTCATGGTGCGACGAACACCTTCGCCAGCCGCCTCACCACGCCTGCATCGACAACTCGCAACAGGGCTTGATCTAGTAAATACCGTTACCAGGAGGATTAAGTCGAGGTTGACAGGGTTACGCATGCGGGGAACCGTAGTGAGTACAATTCATCGGTATGAAAAGATTGCTGGTGTTTGTTGCTGCGTTTTTGCTGATTGGGGCAGCCGTAGTTTACTTGCTGCTGGTTTGGCCGTTGCGAGATCAGCACCCGGCATTGCGTTTCGCTCACGGCGCTATCGCGGTTCGAGGGGCCACCATCTATGTGTCGCCTGACAAGCCGCCGCTGCAGAACGCGACGCTGTTGGCTCGCGATGGACGAATTGTCGCGGTGGGCGCCGACGTCCTTGTTCCGACAGATGCCCGCATAGTTCCCTGCCACGGGTGCGCCGTTACCGCCGCTTTCTGGAACACGCATGTGCATTTCACGCAACCGAAGTGGTTGAACGCGGCTTGGCAGAAACCGGAAAGGCTCGACGAGCAACTTGCTGCTATGCTGACGAGCCGGGGATTTACGACTGTTGTCGATTTGGGGTCGGATTTGCGGGTGACAGTCAGTTTGCGCCGCCGCATCGAAAACGGCGAACTGCATGGACCGTTCATCTACACTGCCGGTTCACCGATTTATCCGGAGAACGGCATTCCTTTTTATGTGCGAGAGAGTACGCCGAAGTACATTCTTTGGCTGATGCCGCAGCCCTCGACGCCTGCGGAAGCCGTACGTGACGTGAAGAGAAATATCGGTAGGGGAGCCGATGTGTTGAAGCTCTTCACCGGGTCCTATGTTGCGCATGGGCAGATCAAGCCGATGCGCCAAGAGATCGCCCGAGCGGCGGTGGATGCGGCGCATCGAAACGGTCAGATCGCGTTTGCGCATCCCTCCGACGTGCAAGGGATCAGGGTGGCGTTGGCCAGCGGCGTGGACGTGTTGGCGCATGCTCCGGATACGACCGATGGAATCGATGATGGGCTGATCGCGACGATGGCACACAAGATGGCGATGATTCCGACCTTGAAGATGTTCGGCACGACGGTGACGACCAAACCGGCTTATCTCGATCCCATTTACAAGTTAGTGCGGCGCTTTCATAATGACGGGGGAGTGCTGATGTTCGGCACCGATGTGGGTTACATGCGCGATTATTCGACTCTGGATGAGTTTGCCGCGCTGGCCAAGTGTGGACTCACACCGATGGATATTTTACGGATGCTGACGGTGACAGCAGCGAGGCGAATGGGCGCGGCCGGCGAGAAGGGGAGCTTAGAGGTGGGGAAGTTGGCCGATTTTGTGGTGCTCGGGTCCGATCCGGCAAGAGGGGCAACCGCCTTTGCGGATGTGCGAGTGACGGTGAGGACTGGCCAGGTGATCTGGCGGGCGGCGGCTTAAGGAAGTCCGATGGTGGTTCACCTGAGATCGCGGTTAAGGGCGGCTCAGACGATGTATTTCCGCCGTCGCCCCGGTGGCAGGTGGATTTTTGTCAGTACGATGATAGCCGCGCGCCAGTTGATGCCGCGAACGCTGCTCCGTCTCGTCGGGATCGCCGCCCACCTCTTTTACCAGCCGCGCGTGCATTGCTTGTACACGCGCCCGATGCTCCGGCTTTGCGGCAAGGTTGGTGAACTCCCGCGGATCGGACTCGATGTTGTACAGCTCATGCTGCGCCGGATGATCTTTATCGATCACGGTGTGATAGGTGTATTTCCAATCGCCGTCGCGAGACATCGCATAGCCGGATGCCGTATTGTGCGCATAATATTCGATGACCGCGTAGTTTTTCCAAGCCTGCCGCGGCTGATCGAGCCAGGGGAGCATGGACTCTCCGTTCCAATCGTCCGGTGCGTGTCCGCCTCCGATGGCGGCGATGGTCTGCACCAAATCGACATGAGCGGATGCACCGGCTCGCCGTTGTCCGGCGGCCCATCGCCGCGGCCAGGAGACGATGAGCGGCACCCGCGAGGCTTGTTCGAACATGCAGTTTTTCCACCACATGCCATGCTCGCCCATGTTTTCGCCATGATCGGACGAGTAGATGATGACCGTGTTTTCGGCTATCTCGGGATGCATGCGGAGAGCGGCTAGGACCTTGCCGATTTCGTTGTCGACCCAGTCGGTGAGTCCATAGTAGAGCTCGCGACCGCGCCGCACTGTATCGTCGGGTACGCCGATCTCTTCGAATCCTGCCCGCTGGACTTTGTAATTCAAGGAAAGGTTTTCGAGGAATCCGGGAGGGATCACCGGCATGTCGATTTTTCCGCGATAACGATCCCAGTATGGCTGCGGCACGATGAGGGGAAAGTGCGGCGCCAAGTAGCCGGCAAACAAGAAGAAGGGTTTCTCGCCCTGGGTGCGCTTGGAGAGGAAATCGACGGCGCCGGCCGTCACCAGACGGTCATGTTCCACGGTGCTGCCGTGGTCACCCGGATGGAAATGGTCAAAGCGGGGAGAGAGACGTTGTTGCGTGAGGTGCTCCGGGGGAAGCCGATGTCCTTTACCGGTTTTGTACCATTGGTTGAAATTTCCGCCTACTTCGGTGAAGCCATAGCGGCGGCTGTAATCGTAGTGCTGTTTTCCGCATAGAAACGACTCGTAGCCGGCATCGTTCATGACGCGGGGCAGCGAAGGAATATCCGCGCTGGGAAGCCGGCAAGTCAATCCCCAGACATCTACGCGCGAAGCGTATTTCCCCGCGGTCAGCGATAGCCGCGACGGAACGCACAATGGGGAGTTGCAGTAGTGCGTGTCGAAGGTGACACCCTGCTCCGCGAGAGCATCCATGTTCGGAGTGCGAACGATGCGGTTCCCATAGCAGCCGGTGACATGCGGGTTATGCTCGTCGGACATGATCCACAGGATGTTCGGCTGCTTTGCAAACTTTCCGATGGATGCCGAGGACTTTATGGGAAGGGCGGCCGCGCCCAGTGTGGCTGCCGCGCCCTGCAGAAACGTTCGTCTAGAGGGGGCAAGGGAAGTGGAATTATTCTGAGGCATGCAGTGATCCTTTATGGCCGATCTTTTCGAAGATAGGGAGGCGACGTCATCGCGCCGGTACGCTCTCGTTCGGGCGTCTCCGGCATGGGCCACGGCTGAGCGCCTACGTGCTTCGCCCAATCGGCATAGTCGGCAGCCATTTTACGTACCTGGTCCGGGTATTGGTCGGCGATGTCGTGCATCTCGGCGCGGTCTACCTCCATGTTGTAGAGTTCCCAATAATCCGGGAAACGCGACACCAGCTTCCACTTGCCCTCGCGCGCGGCGCAGTTGCCTTCGTGTTCCCAGAAGAGGGAGCGCTCCGCAAGCCGGTCTCCCTTAAATACCGGGACCAGACTCTTGCCCTGCAGCGGCGGGGGTGGCGCTCCTGCCTTGCTCGTTTTGGGATAGGCGGCGCCCGCGACATCCAGGCACGTCGGCATCACGTCGATCTCATGCCCGATGATGTGCGACAGACCTTTCTTTTCCAGCCCTTTCGGCCAATGCGCGATGAAAGGCGTCGCGATGCCGCCTTCGTGAGCATAGTGTTTATAGAGACGGAAGGGCGTGTTACTGGCGTTGCCCCAAGGGATTCCGTAGCTGGCATAGGTGGTCGCCGGCCCGGGCATGATGGAGGGGTCGTTGCCGGGCACGACTTCGCTGCCTTCCTTCGTTCGGTAGGGCATGTAGGGGGGACGCTTCTGGTTGGGCCCGTGGCGCGCCATCTCCTCGAAATTGCCGCCGTTATCGGACATAAAGAAGATCAGCGTGTTGTCGAGGATGTTGAGCTGCCGAAGCTTGCTCACGATCTTGCCGACGTTCTGGTCGAGCTTATCGATCTGCGCGGCATAGACCGCCATGCGGCGCATCTCCCATTCGTGATAGGAAGCGAGTTCCCACTTGGGCACTCTGGGATCGCGGGGCGTGATGCCCCACTGTTCCTGTACAATGCCTGAGGCAAGCTGCTTGGCATGCCGTTCGGCCCGGAGCTTGTCCCAGCCGCCGGCATAGCGGTCTTTGTACTTGGCAATCGTCTCTTCGGGCGCCATCAAGGGCCAATGACCCGCGGTAAAGGCCGCGTAGAGAAAGAACGGCTGCTTGCCGCGCGATGCCTCTTCGATGTATTGGACGGCGTTGTCACCGAATGCATCGGTCAGATAGTAGTCGTGCCGATCCTTGGCGACTTGAATCGGCGTATTGTCGCGCGTCAAGGAGGCGGGATCGAAATAACTCGCCGCGCCGTTGATGATGCCGTAGTAGCGGTTGAATCCGCGCTGCAGAGGGTAATTGTGTTGACCGACCGACAACGGCGTCAAATGCCATTTGCCCACCATCAGCGTGTTGTAGCCGGCGGGTTTGAGGGCTTCGGCGATGGTGACGCAACTCTCGCTTAAATCGCCGCGATAGGCGGGATAGGGATAGCGCCCGTAGTCGGCGGTCATCATGCCCATGCCCGCCTGATGCGAGTAGAGTCCCGTCATAAGCGCGGCACGCGACGGACAGCAGCGCGGGCTGTTGTGGAAGTCGGTAAACTGGAGGCCGCCCTTCGCGAGCGCGTCCAAATGGGGCGTGTCGATCTCCGAGCCGTAGCAGCCAATGTCGGAGAAACCCATATCGTCCGCCAGGATAAAGACGATGTTGGGACGCGATCCGCCGACGTTGGCCGGCGCGGATGCTTCTCCGTGCGTTGGCAGCAGGGTGGCTGCTCCGGCACCCAGAGTGGTTTGTAAGAATTGTCTTCGCGTGTTCATGTCGTTGCTTATGTCGGGCTTATCGTCAGGCTATAAAAGCCTCCGGCGCGTTGCCATGCCGGTAGGGCGCGTACCAGTTGTGCTTTTGCGGCCACTTGGTCTGGTAGTGACGGCTTTGCGGGCCGGTGGGGAGGCTATCTTGCGAGCGGATGGTCCACATCAGCAGCTCGGCCATCAGTCGCATTTGCTCGTTCGCCGCCGAGGGCTGGCCGAAGAGGTTCTTCAACTCGCAGGGGTCCGATGGCAGGTGATAAAGCTGGCCGTACCCCATCATGTCGTAGATCAGCTTCCAATCGCCCATGCGCACCATTTTCTCGAGGCCGCTTTGCGAAACCTTGTTGAGCTCGTCCCAACCGTGACCGGGAGGCGTGGGCGAGTCACTCATTTTGGGCGGAGCCGACTCCTTTGGCGAGGAGTACTGGACGGCGTCGCTGCTGTCGTAGTAGAGTCCACCCAGGCCGGCTTCCGAGTAGATGCTGCGGAACTCTTCCCGTGGATAATCGTTGCCTTGCAGCAACGGCCACAAACTCCTTCCCTGCACGCCGTGCGGGATGTCGGCGCCCATTGCTTCGCATAGCGTCGGCATTACATCCGCCATCGACACGAACGCCGAAGAACCCACCGCCGAGGGATGAATGCCGTATCCGGACCAGACCATAGGAATGCGCGTCAGGCACTCGAACAACCCCACGCCCTTACGCGGCAGGCCGTAGTCCATAAGGTAATCGCCGTGATCGGCCAGATAGATCACGATGGTGTTGCGAAGCAGGTTCTTCTGCTTCATATGCTCCACCAGCCGCGTCAACTGATCGTCGAGCAGGCGCAACATGCCCAGATAGTTCGATTTGTAGCGCCGCCAGTGTTGGTCGGTGGGAAAACGCGCATTGGCATAGCCGTGGAGCCACTGCGCGCGGTAGCCCAATTTTTGCAGGGCTTCGGGCCCGGCGCAGCGGTCCGGCACCTGGTCCGGCGGGTACATGTCCCAATACGGCTTCGGCACCTGCTCCGGGTCGTGCGGCTCGGAGAAACCGACTTGCAGGATGAACGGCTGAGTCCCCGCCTGGTCCATGAACTCGATGGCGTCGGAGACGATCCGATATGGGAACTGCACCTCCAGCGGGAACGGCGTCGACGAGAGCGAGACATTGGCATGCAAGCCACCCAGCCAGTGTTGATACTCCTGGTAGGCGGGCGGCGCATCGGGAGGCATCCAGCCCTTGGCAAGCCCATACTCTCTCCAGAAGTCCAGATCTTCTTTTCTTTTGTAAGTGTGATTTTTTCCCGCCAAGCCCGTCCGATAGCCCATCTCCTTGGCTACCTGGTAGAGGTCTTTTTCGAAGAATGCGTCGTTCATCGCAAAGTTCATGCGCACGCGATGGGCCTCTGGCCAGCGGCCGGTCAGCATGCTGATGCGGCTGGGAACGCAAAGAGGGCACGTCGCGTAAGCATGGTCGAAGCTCACCCCGCTGTCGGACAGCTTGTCCAGCGTGGGGCTGGTATCGAGCGGATAGCCGGACCGCTTGGTAAGCCCGGTACGATGCTGGTCGGAGACGATGAAGACGATGTTGGGCTTGGTCCCTGCGCGGGATGCGGCAGGCTCTTGGTTGGCGGCGGAGGGCATGATCGCTCCGAGCGCGCCGATTGAGGCAGCTTTTAGAAATTCTCTTCTTTCCACGATATTAAACCTTGGTACAGCTAAAATCACCAGTTGCATTCCTGTAAAGGATGAGGATCGACGGTTTCGGACATGCGCGCGATCATCAACGCTTGTAGTTCCGCCTTGATGTTGCGGGCGCTCGGAACGCCCCAAAGATTGTCAAACTCGTGGGGATCTTTTTGCAAGTCGTAAAGCTCTCCCCATCCGCCAAGCGAATGATAGACCGATAATTTATATCGTTCCGTGCGCACCATCGTGGCCCATGGCGGAGGAGAATAAGTGAAATTGGAGTTGTAGAATTCGCTGTAAATCGAGGTGCGATGCGTGCCGGTCTCGCCCTTCAATAATTTGGTAAGCGGCCGGCCCTGCATCCGGAACGGTATGGGAACGCCTGCCGCTTCCAGCAAAGTAGGCGCCAAATCCACTTCTTCCACGAGAGCGTTCACTTTCAACCCTGCCTTGTATCCTTTCGGCCAGCGAATGATTAGCGGTACCCGGATCAGCGGTTCGTAAAAGTAAGGCCCCTTGAGATAGATTCCGTGATCGCCGAGCATCTCGCCGTGGTCGCTACTGTAGATGACGATTGTGTTCTGATCCTGTCCCGTATTTTTGAGCACGTCGAGCATGCGGCCGACGGCGTGGTCCGCCTGCTCGATCATCGCGTAGTAAGCGGCGGTAATCTTGCGATGCGTGGCGTCATCGGTATTTGCGAACGATACGGCCCTTCCGCCGTAAGCTCCCTGGTGGTCGGTTCTCGCGTACGGTGATTTGGATTGCAGCTCTCCCTCTCGATAGTGCGGAGCCGGCATCTTCGCCGGATCATAACGCTTGAAATACTCCTCGGTCGGCAAAAACGGAGAGTGCGGCTGAAAGATATTTACCGACATCAGCCAAGGCTGGAACTCTCGCTCCTGTCGCATGAACTCGATGGCTTTGTCCGCGCACCATGCGGTCTGGGTGTATTTGGGATCGATGGGCACTCCCCATACTTGAGCGTGAGGAGGCGGACTGGGCCACTCGACGCCCTGCTCCCTCAGCCATACCCGCCACATATTCGCCGTGGGCCACTGATTGCTTAGATCGTGGCTCCATTGAAAAAAATCGTAGCCGTCGTCGATCCGATCCTCGATTCGTCCGCCCTCGCAGGGCGATAAGTGAAGCTTGCCCGCCAAGCCGCACTCGTAGCCGTTGTCGGCCAAAATCCTGGTGACCAGCCGTTCGCTCGGCCGGATCCTCTGTCCGTTGCCGCGCAGGCCGGTGGTGTGGGGATATCGTCCGGTCAGAAAAGCCGCGCGCGACGGGGAACAAATCGGGCACTGGACAGCGTAATTGGTAAATGTGATCCCTTCCTCCGTCAACCGTTTCAGGTTCGGCGTGTGGATGTGGGGATTGTTCAAGCCGCCAATCGTGTCGAACCGGCATTGGTCTACACAGATCCAGAGGATGTTCGGCATTTGCCGGCCATCCGCCCCCCTCGGCCGCTGCATCATGTTGACCTGGGGGAGTTGAATGACGGGCGCGGCTTCCGAGGCCTGGCCGGCCACGGCCCCGCTTGCCGCCTCGCTTGCTAATAGGGGCGCGCCCAACATCCCCTTGAACATTTCACGTCGCTTCATAAATCCTTGACGCCTCAAAAGGTGAACTTTAGCGCAAGCTGAATGACGCGCGGCGGCGAGACGGTGCTCGAGATGGTGCCGAACCCGGCATCCTGCAAATTGGTATCGGGCAGGAAAAAGTGAGGATTGTTGAAGATGTTGAAAGCCTCCGCCCGGAACTCCAACCCGAACCGCTCGGTGATATGGGTGGTCTTAATCAACGACAGGTCCGTATTCACGAAAGCCGGTCCACGCACGTTGCCCAACGTCCGTCCAACGTTCCCGAAAGTGAACGGATCCGGCTGGATAAAAGCGTCGGTATTAAACCACTCCGCGACCTTCTCGCCATCGGGTCGATTCGTCGGAAGGTTGGCGCTCCTGCCCGTGCTGTTCGGACGATTGCCGCCATGCGGTATAGCAGTGTTGATACCAAGCGGAAAGCCGCTGTGAGCGCTGAAAATGCCATTGACGCGCCACCCGCCGATCAGCTTTGCCGGCAGGCCGTGGACTCCGCCGAAGAACGGCTCCGACGGTCCAAACGGAAGGTTCCCCACGAAACTAACGACTAATGACTGGGCCACGTCAAGTTCGGAGAGCCCCCGCTCCGCTTTCAGGTCGTAGTAGTTCTGGGTGCTGTTCGAAATAGTTTGATTACCGCCGATCGGCGCCTGTTGGGTATTCGTATCCGTAATCAGCTTCCCGGTCGTATACGCCACCAGGAAGCTGACTCCGTGCGAGAGACGCTTTTCTACCTTGGCTTGCAGGGAATGGTACACGGAACTGGCGCTGGTGTTGTTGATTTCATTCACGCTTGTGAACTGGGGATAGGGCAGCAGTAACTGTTGTCGAGCTACCGTGGGCTGAGACAAGGCGCCCGTGTCCACATAGGACGCAAACGGATTCTGTACCAGACGCTGAAGACCGGTACTGAGCGATAAATATTGCGGGTTTAGCTGGTCTAGTTGGAGATTCCGAGTCAAATGCACGCCGTGGCTGCCCGAGTAGCCGATATCGAGCAGGATGGTGGGGGTGAGACTCTGCTGTATGTCGAAATTCCACTGCATCATATAGGGCGATTTCACGTTGGGCGCCCACACGGTCAGCCCTTGGCCAAGGTTGGTTGCCGCTCCAAGCGAATTGTTTGTCGGCTGCACCAGGCCGTTCGGAAATGGATTGTCGAGGTAATTGAATGGCGTCAACCCGCCGTCGATCGAACCCACAAAGGGTGTGGACGAGCTGTAACCGATATTGGGAACTGTACCGATGGCATTATCGGTGATATCCAAAGGGGGATAGAAGAGATTGAATCCGCCCCGGAACACGGTTTTGGACAACGGAGTGTAGGCAAATCCGATGCGCGGCGAGAAATTCTTCGTGTTCCAGTTGTAGAGTGTGCGCGACCGTCCATCGACCCCGGCATAAATCAACCCGCCGGTGAGATCGGGGAACTGGCCGTTGGCCGCTGGACTCGGAACGCTCGCATTGAACGCGGTTAGGGCGTTGTGGCGCTCCGTGTAAGGAGTCTCCGTCTCGTACCGCAGCCCCAGGTTTAACGTGAGCTTGGTTGTGACTCTCCAGTCGTCCTCCAGGTAGCCTGCGTAATACCAGTTCTGAATGGATGCTCCGGCGCCGATCGGCACCGAGCCGGACGCGCCGGTTCCGAGCAGTAAACTTGCCATTGCCGATCCCGCTAGCGCCGAAACTACGTTAGGGTTGGGGCCTTGGGTGAAGCCCGGCGTGAAACCGAACGAGCCGCCCGTATTGCTGACGCTGAGGATATTGATTCGGTGAAGCCGGATATCGGCGCCGAAGGTGAGCAGATGCTTCCCTGCAACCTTTGTTGCGGATGCCAGAAAGGAATGACTGTCGTTGCCGTCGCGCAGGAAGTTCTGGCCTGCTTCATTGGAGAAGCCCGTCACGTTAATGGCAGGGAACATGGGAATTTGTACCGCGTCCACATAGGATGACGGAAAACCCAGGCTGCTCAGATCGAATCCGTAGCTAAGCGTGTTCCGCGACTGAAACCACCGCGCAAAACCATAATGCAAACTCAGCAGAAACGAAGGGCTAAGGGTAATCGTATCGCCCACCGTAGTCGAGTGCTCATGAAAGACAGTACACCCGACCGAACCTGGATTCGGGCTTGCGGCGTTGCCGTAAAGGTTGGGTTGGCAAAGAGGCGTGAGGTTCTGCGAGTAGCGCCCGAAGATCCGATTTCGGTCGCTGAAGTTATGGTCGATCCGAACGTCGAATTGGTCCTTGCTGATCGTTCTGGGAGCATTGCTGATAAAGTTATTCGCGTTGGTGAAGGGAGCGCCCTGAGTATTCGGCAGCGGATAGTAGCTCACCAGCTTAGAGGCAACCGGATTCAATTGGCTGACCGGGATCCGGTTATTTCGGAAGGGATCACGAATGTATTGACCCGGATGATTCGGATCCGGTCGAGTGGTAGTGGGATCGAAGATCCTGACCAGTTGCCCTTTGTTGTTGAAGGTCTGGCTGAAATCGCCTGCCCTTTGAGCCGCGGTCGGGACGGTGCCCACAAAGACGTTCCCTTGAACCCAACGCGTCCCTTGGTAGTCCGTGAAGAAAAAAGTCCGGTTGCGACCGTTGTACACATATGGAATGACTACCGGCCCGCCCACCGCATAACCAAACTGATTCATTCGGAATTTCGGTCTCGGCTTTCCGGCCTGATTCGTAAAGAAATCGTTCGCGTCCAGTTTGTCGTTACGCAGAAATTCGAACAGGCTGCCGTGTAGCTGGTTGCTTCCCGATTTGGTAATTACATTGACGACTCCACCTGAAAATCGGCCATACTGCGCCGGAAGATCGGAACTCTGGACCTTAAACTCCTGCGTGGCCTCTACCAAGGGTATCGTGGTGATTGAATCGAAGTAGCCAGCGGTCGACGGCACGCCATCGATCAGGATCTCGTTGTGTGTAGCTCGGCCGCCGTTGATGGAAAAGTTCGTGTCCTGGTTCGTGTTCACCGAGATATCCCCAAACTGACCTCCGGCGGAGGGCGCGGCGAGAATTCCAGGCGTCAGTTGAATCAGCCGGAACACCTGCCGCCCATTCAACGGAAGGTTCGCAATGGTGGTCCTGCTGACCACCTGTCCCAGGGAAGCCGTTTCCGTGTCGAGCAGCGGTGCAGCCGCGACGACGTTCACAGACTGTTTGGCGTTGCCCAACCCCAACTCAGCGTTCACCTGCGCTGTTTGATTCACCTGCAATGTAATTCCGGAGCGGGCATATTGCTTGAAGCCCTGTTTTACGATGCTGAGGGAATACTGGCTGGGCGGCAGTAGGGGCAGCGTATAAGCGCCCTTTCGATTCGTCGTCGTCGTTCTGACGGCGTTGGTATCTTCATTAGTGATCGACACTTTGGCGTCCGGGATAGCGCCTCCGCTCTGGTCTTCCACCGTTCCTACAATCGTCCCGGTGTCGGTCTGGGCAGAAAGCCTGCAGGCCGGAAGAACGAGCACGAAGATTCCGACAAACATGCATGTCCATGCATGAACAAACAAACCCTTCTTTTTCACAATTCCGCCCCCTCCGTAGCCTTTCGCGAGATGTTTTTTCCCTGGCTTGGTTCAATCTATTCCCGGCAGGTGCACCCTGCAAGGGAAAACTTTGTGAATCACATGTGAAGCACGTCGAAGTTACGACCGTCTGCGCTTTTGCATCAAAGCCCATCGCGGCGATCATCCTAGGCGATGAACGCCTCCGGCGCGTTGCCATGCCGGTAGGGCGCGTACCAGTTGTGCTTTCGGGGCCACGTGGTCTGGTAGTGACGGCTTTGCGGGCCGGTGGGGAGGCTATCTTGCGAGCGGATGGTCCACATCAGCAACTCCGCCAATAGCTGCATTTGCTCCTTCGCCGCCGAGGGCTGCCCGAAGAGATTCTTCAGCTCGCAGGGGTCCGACGGCAGGTGATAAAGCTGGCCGTACCCCATCATGTCGTAGATCAGCTTCCAGTCGCCCATGCGCACCATTTTTTCGATGCCGCTTTGTGTCACAAGATTGAGCGTATCGGTGCCTGGAACCGACGAGTAGGCGACCCCATAGAGGCCGCCCACGCCCACTTCCGAGTAGATGCTGCGGAACTCCTCGCGGGGATAAGCCTCCCCCTGCAGCAACAAGGGCCGCAAGCTCCGTCCCTGAACGCCGCGCGGAATCTCGGCTCCCACCGCTTCGCATAGAGTCGGCATCACGTCCGCCATGGATGTGAACGCGGACGACCCAACCGCCGAGGGTCGAATGCCATGCCCTGACCAGACCATGGGAATGCGGGTCAGGCACTCGAACAGTCCGACCCCCTTCCGCCCCAGGCCGTAATCCATCAGATAATCGCCATGGTCCACCTGCTTCATGAAGTCGATCGCGTCGGAAACGATAAGGTAGGGAAATTGCGCCTGAACCGGAAAAGGAGTCGGCTGCAGAGAAAGATTCCGCCGCCCAGGTCTTTGATCCACTCGTCGTAGGCCACAATTTCCCGGTCGGGATGCGGCGACTGCCACCCGGCAGTGTGCGAGCACCCGCGCCAAAAATCCAAGTCTCTTTCTTTCAAGTTCGCTTGCGTGAAATTCGCATGCTATTCTCCCTCGTGGTCGGCTCCCTGTGGCCGCCGATTAACCTAACGTATTCTCAGGAGCAAAAGCCTTGCAAGTAAAAACTGTGTGAATCACACGTGAAACGCAACAGCCTCAGGGAGACGGGATCTTGCGAGTAGCCAAAATACGGGCGCCATATCCCGCGCCTCCGACGCCTTCGGTTTGGATGACCACTTCAAAATCAGGCAGGTGCTTTACCCGGTCGACACCGAAGAGCTTGATCAGCGAACCGGCAAAGCTCGGATCGAGAAATGACTCACCGGCGGATTCGGTTCCCTCCATGGACGTGCCGGCGATCAAGGCGACACGTCCCGAGCCGGAAGGGTTATGTAATATGGCAATCCGCGCATATTGCGGACCGGCCTCGTCGTAACTGCCTGTGCTGCCGTAGGCGGGGCGTTCTCCGGCGTGGGGATGACGATTGCGAATGACGGGCCAGGAATTGGCGTGATTTTGGAATTGAAAATTCAGGGTACGGTCGAACAGCGCCGTCCATGGATCCGCTAACGGGCTGCCGATCAGCAGGAAATTATTATCGCCTTTGAAATCCCGGACGTTCATGCTTCTTGCATGCCGGATGCGGAGAGGATAGACAGCGCCATAATCGCGGGAAATTGCGGAAGCGATTTCGACATCCGCAAAGCTGGTAATTTGCCGGGAGCCCAAGAGTTGACGACTGCTTCCGGACAGCAGCCTATCGGTGAACGTCGGTTCCGAAATATAGGTTCGCCCCGCATATTCTTCCAGTCCGATATCCTTGCCCGCGAAGCTTTGGAACAGAACGAAAGCAGAGTCGATGACGACAACTTGCGTCTGCTGTTTTGGATTTGCAACCAGAGAATCCATCAGCGTGGGCTTGAGGTTTGCCAAGGTCCGAAGACCGGGATGGCGGAGGGCAAGGGCGAGGGCGATCGCGATGGCGCAAACCGCCGCCACAACAGTGATGGCGAACAGTTTGGGAGAGGGGTGAAACGGAACCGGATGAGTGGATTCCAGCGTCGGCGAAGCAATAAAGATCGGCTGCTCGGCTTGGCGCTGATGGAACGCTATGTGGTAACTGCCCTTGGGCAAATCCACGATCCACGATTCGTCTTTGCCCTCGCTCTCAAAATATTCCTTCAGTTTGAGACGAAGCTGTCGCACACTGGCCCGGACGAGATTATCTTCCGTCGGATTGTAATTTTGACGCCCAAATACCTTGGCGGCGATGTGGGGTTCCGACAGCTCCTCAGGCGAACCATGCAAGCTCCGATCCGCCAGATAAAGAAGCAGCTCGCGAATCCGCGCGGCTCGATGGAAAACGTTACTGGCCGCGATCCTTTGAATGCGTTCCCAGCACTCTTGCGCGTTGGAGCCGTTTGTTTCCAAAGAGTCGTTGGTTACCACGTGGTAGGGTCCTGCCAAAACTTTGCTTCACCTGTGATTCACAGAGCATTCACTTGCCAGGCACTCATTATATGCCTACCGTCGAAACAGGTCTTCAACTTTCCCGGCGCAGACGTCGCTTCGATTTCTCGAGCATCAAGACGCATGTGGCGGTGAACCCTTGAAGGCAATCCGAATCGGAACGTGGACAGACCGGAGTAACATCCATTTGCCAGACGCTGTGCTTCACCTGTGAATCACAGAGTTTTCACTTGCCGAGACTCCCCGCGATAGGCGTAAATCAATACTCAAGAAGTTTACTTGCCGAAATCTCGATAATAGGCCTAAATTCAAATATTTACTTCTATGAATCTGCACTCGAAAAATCTTATTGCGGATGGACTTCTTTTCCTCGCCTTTGCGTCGATTGCATCGGCGCAGATCGCCGTCAAGACCCCAATCCCGAAGCAGAGCACGGTAGAGGTGCATGCGGACCAGCCTTTCGACGCCCCTCTCTCGCGACGAGTGTTCGGAAGCTTCCTGGAGCCGATAGGGCACTCAATCAACGGCGGTCTATGGGCCGAGATTCTGGAGAACCCCAGCTTGGAAGAGGGATTATGGAGCATTCAGAATCAACAATCGATGGTCCTCGACCAGCCCCGGCTAGCGCAAGCCAGCCAGTTGGGTCTGCCTTTGCCATGGGAGCCGCTCGGCAAGGAGGGCCGACGATTTCAACCTCACTACGGACAAGCTGCCAACTCCTGGCGCTCGCTCGAAATCATGGGCTTCCCCGGAGAATCCGTAGGCATCAAGCAGTCCGTGTATCTTCCGGTTCATCGCACTCTGCGCTACAAGGGCAGCCTCTACGCGAAGCATTTGACCGGATCGTCGGAAATCACGGTTTCTCTGCGTCATGAAAACTCGCAGCAGGCGCTCGTGACGGCAAAGGTCGACGCCACGGCCATGTCCTGGAAAAAATATAGCTTCACCTTGGATTTACCCGCGAACAGTCTGGCCCGGCTTGAAGCGGCCGACTTCGCGGTTGCGGTTGCGCCGGACGAACGTGTTGAAGTGGACGAACTTTCGCTAGCGCCGGCCGACGCGGTTGACGGACTCGATCCGGACGAGGTGTCGATGGCCAAGGAGATGCATGTCTCGATCCTGCGTTTCGGCGGCAACTTCACCTCAAGCTACAACTGGCGCGACGGCACCGGCCCCCGGGATAAACGTATCAGTATGTTGAACATTGCCTGGGGCATTCCGGAGTACAACAACTTCGGAACCGACGACTTCCTGCGTTTTTGCGGGCTGATCGGCGCGGAGCCTCAGATCGATTTGAATATGGGTACCGGTACACCGGACGAAGCCGCGGCATGGGCTCGCTACATCAAAGAACGCCATGCAGGAAGTGTCGTTTGGGAACTGGGGAACGAGTTGTGGGGACCGCATCAGACCGGCTCTCCGTCCCTGCAAGAATTGCCCGGAAGAACGCTTGCCTTTAGCAAGGCCGTGCGCGCCGTGGACGCGAATGCGCAACTGATCGCCACCGGCAGGCGCCCGCAAGACTTTGATCCTTATGACGCCGCGCAGTTGACCAATCCGGCGGGAACGTTCGACTACATCTCGACGCACTTCATCAGAAATACAGCGCTTGTCGAACTGCCCGATCCAAAACGGGAGTTTCTGGCCGAATCGGCATTCGCGCTGCCTGTGGCGGTGGGGCGCAAACTCGAATCCATGCAGGCCGAGATTAACCAACATCCGGCGTTCGCCAACAAGGCTCATCTGGCGGTCACAGAGTGGCTTTTCGCCAGCAGGAAGGCCGGAAGCCGCGCGGACATCAACACATCTCCGAGCTATATGAACATGGGAGGCGGTATTATGGCGGCGGGTTTTCTCAACATGCTGATGCGGCACTCCGAAATTGCGCCTATCGATGATATGACCGGCATCATGGAGTTCGGCGGTATTTGGAAGAAGCGCGGGCAGGTATTCGGCACGCCTGCTTACTACGCCTTCAAGATGTATTCGAACGCCGATGCGGCACGGCTGGTCAAGGTGGATACAAACTCTGGCGTTTATTCAGTCAGCAAAGGAACTCGCGATGTATCCGAGATTGCCGATGTTCCTTATCTGGACGTGGTAGCGGCCCTGAACGCGAAGAAGGATGTGCTCACGCTGTTTTGCGTGAACCGCAGTTTCGCGGAAGACCTGCCGACGCGCATTCATCTGGATGGTTTTCAAGGTTCCTCTAAGGCCGACGTGCAGGTCTTAAAAGCAAAAGACATTTACGAAAAGAATGAGGAGGCGAACACGCAGCATATCGTTCCCGAAACCAGCAGCCTGGAAGTCCATTCGCCGGAGATTGTTTATACCTTTCCCCCGTCCAGCCTTACCGTGATCACTCTTCACAAACAATGAAGATTCGAGTTCGGTATTGTTGCAGCGTGAGGACGAAATGAAGAGGCGCGAACTTCTTGGCTTGGCCGCGGGCGCGGCAGCCGCCGGCGCGATACGTGGAGAACCTCAGGAGAGACGGCAGCGGAGCGCTCCCAATATTTTTCTGATCACGGCCGATATGGTCAGTCCTGATTTTTATCATCCATCGCGACCGATGTCTCGCGAGATGCATCTGCCTGCGATTCAGTCATTGATGAAAGATGGGGTGTTTTTTTCAAATGCGTTCTGCACCGTGCCCCTCTGCGCGCCATCTCGCGCTTCCTATTTGACGGGCCGCTATAGCTATATTCTGGGAAACGGAGAGCGTGCTCCTCAGGGCCTCGATAGCGAGCTGAAATCGTCCGATACCATTTGGCCGGAGTACTTGGAGCGAAGCGGATATGTGGCTAGGCACTCGGGCAAAAGCCACGTCGGCACGCAAAAGTTCATCGATGCCTTTGGAGAGAACGATCATCCCTGGAACCGCTGGTCGCCGCCCATCTATGTGGACGATGGATATCTCGATTACCAGCGGCGGATGGGGGTCAAGCCGCAGAAGTATTCGCGGGAAATCGTCTTTTTGCAGCAGGACCGGAAGACGCCTGGAAACTCGGCGGGCGGATGGATTGTGCAAGAGGATGGTAAGCCATTTCCGCTTGAAGCGCAGTACAGCTACTACCTGATGCAGCGGGCATGCGATGAACTGGTTGATATCGCCAGCAGTCCGCCAACGAAAAATCGGCCCGTCTATTATCAACTGGACTTGTTCGACCCACACCAGCCGTTGAGCATTCCCGCAGGTTTCGAAAAACGGGAGAGCGAGCTACGGAAGTCGATGGACTTGCCGAAAACCTACGAACAAGTGAAAGCCCACGACTGGAAGCGAACTGAAAATCAACCCGATATCTACGATATCTATCGAAAGTATTGGGGGCTCTATAACGCCGCATCGTTGCGCGAATACCGCATCGCGTATGCGCTGCAGATGGAGTTAGTCGACCGGGTGATCGGCATCTTTATTGAAAGACTGAAAGCACTCGGCCTGTATGAGGACTCGATGATTGTCTTTAACAGCGACCATGGAGAGATGAACGGGCGTTGGGCCATGATCGACAAAGGCGTGTACCTTTATCCCGATGTGCTTCGAGTGCCCTTGGTCATCAAGCCTCCAGCCGCGATGGGTGTTAAGCCGCATGTGGCCCCGGCGCCGGTCTCATTGATGGATATCGGCCCTACCATTTTGGCGGCCACGGGTTTGGAACCGGACGCAAAATTCGACGGACGCTCGCTGGTTCCTTATCTGAAACAATCCGCTGAACCTAAAGATCGGGACCTGCTGTTTTTCGGCGGCTGGCATGTAGGGGTGAACTTTCCTTGCGGGATACAGCAATGGAATCCCGACGGATCGCATTATCTCTACTCTTATAACTGCTCCTCGCCGGTGGATGAACTGTATGACTTGAATGCTGTGGAGGCCGAAAATCTTGCGCAAAAGCCGGAACACGCTTCGCTTCGAAAGCAGATGATCGAGCGACTGGGCAATGCTCTGCATGAAGATCCGCGCTGGACGGGTTATTGGGCGGAGTTTCGAGTGGCTAAATACTTCGATCTTCCAAAAAGTGAAGGCGACATGCAGCTCCTTGGCGGCGCTCATTAGAAGCTGTTCGAAAGGACGGGATTTACCGAGAGGAGATGTAATGCAGTCCGCGGATCAAGTCGACTGTCGCCTCTGAATTCTGCTTTACGGCGCAGTTTACAATAGGCTGCGCCGCGATTTAGACGCGGTCAAGTTAGCTGCTTGTTCAGAGGGGTTTTCCTATCAATGAATTTGCAAATAGTCAGCCTATGAGATTGAACTTACTTTGTTTTTGCCGATTTGTGATTTACCTGGTGGTCGTGGTTGGATGGGGTGGCTTTCATGCGAACGCATTCGCTACGCAGGCGGCAGACCGGCTGCCTCGCATCGGTGTTCATGCGGGCGGGCACTTTTTGCAGACAGAAGACGGACGTCCTTTTTTCTGGCTGGGCGACACGGCTTGGGAACTGATCGACCATACTACCCGCGAAGAATGCGATTACTATCTGCATACACGCGCGCTGCAGGGTTTCACAGTGATTCAGACGGTTGTTTTAGCCGAGTTCGATGGCATTCGACAACCCAGCGCCTTGGGCGAAAAGCCCTTTATCGATGACGACCCGCAACGTCCGAACGACAGGTATTTTGACCGGGTGCGGGAGATTGCCAAGGAAGCCGCTGCGCAAGGGCTTTATGTGGCGCTGGTGCCGACCTGGGGGGATAAGCTAACCGCCCCTTGGGGCGTGGGACCGCGCTTGTTTCGCCTAGATAATCTACCTGTTGCACGAAACTATGCGCGATACTTAGCCGGGAAGTTGAAAGACTGTACGAATGTGATGTGGATTTTGGGAGGCGATCGGCCGCCCCGGCTGGCTGGGTTGCATAACGATGGACTACGAAAGCGAGCGCAAGAAGCAGGCTTTCCTCCCGATCAGGATTGGACGCCGATCTGGCGCGAGTTGGCGGCAGGATTGACGGAAGGCTCCAAGCAGAAGCCGCTGATTTTGTATCATCCGCAGGGTGGCCCGGATTCTTCTTCTGTGTTTCTACACGATGAACCTTGGCTTTCGGTGAACGGCATGCAGAGCGGCCATGGGTCGGGTCATGATGTGCCGGTTTGGGAGTGGATTGCCCGCGATTACAAGAAGAAGCCCGCGAAGCCGACGTTAGATCTGGAGCCGAACTACGAGGATCATCCGTACAATCCGTGGCCGGAGTGGGATCCTGCTACGGGATACTTCCGGGACCTGGATGTGCGTAAGCAGGTTTATCGATCGGTATTTGCGGGAGCTTGCGGCGTCACGTACGGGCATCATGCGGTATGGGGTTTTGTCGGTAAGCGGAACCCGGTGATCAACCATGCGGATCGCGATTGGATTAGTGCGTTGCAGCGTCCGGCAGGAAGGCAGATGTTCTTTTTGCGCGAGCTGATGGAGTCGCGGCCATTTTTCACTCGCATACCCGATCAAACGATGATCGTTGGCGATGCAGGAGAAGGGGCGCTGCATGTGCAGGCGACGCGCGATACGAAGGGGAGTTATACGTTTGTTTATTTTCCGATGAACGACCTCGCTGTTCGGCTGGATCTGGCGAAGTTGCCAGCATCGTCGCTACGTGCCTGGTGGTATGACCCGCGAACCGGCGTTGGCACGCTTATCGGAACAAAGAAAGGTGGGGGGCAACAGGCGTTTCGTTCACCTCCGTATGGGCCGGATTGGGTGTTGGTGTTAGATGATGCTAATGCGAACTACCCACCGCCGGGGCTCAGGCGAGGATGGCGGAGTAACCCATCGCGTCGTTATTCGCCGGAGTGTCGATCAACAATCTCGATCTCAAAGATGGATGGCCATTGTTTTCCAGTCACAAAGAGCCTGTCATGCTGCGGATCGTAGACGATGCCGTTCAGCACCGATTCGTCGTTGAGTCTTTGATTTACCGGCAGTAGACCGTTTAGGTCGATCCGTCCGATCACGTGGCCATCGCGCGGGGAGATGCGTGCGATGCGGTCGGAGTGCCAGACATTCGCGTAAATTTCGCCTTGGATATATTCCACTTCATTGAGCAGATCGACAGCTTTACCCTCATCCTTAACCACGATGTGGCGAATTTCTCTGAAGTTGTTCGGATTACGGAACCGAAGCGTGGCGGTTCCGTCGCTGGTGATGATTTCCTTAGAATTGCGCGTCATACCCCAACCCTCACCTTTGTAGGTAAACTGCTTGAGGGGCCGCAGGCTGAAGCGGTCGTAGACAAAGCAGATATTCGCTTGCCAGGTCCATTCATAGATGTTCGGCCCCCAATCCACGATGCCCTCCCCAAAGTATTCAGAAGATAAAGCGAGCCGCTGAATGATCTTTCCTGTTTCAGGTTCAGAGACAGTGATTCCAGAGCGCCCCTTGAGGCCTGTGCCTTCATAGAAGAGGCCTCCTAAATAGAAGAAGCCTTCGGTGTAGCTCTCGGTGGAGTGCGGGTATTTTGCAATCACTCTGTAGCTGCTGAGCGGGGCTGCATTGGCGTAGCCGATTTGAATCAAAGCTGTAAGGACAAGGCTGCAAACAGTTTTAAAAATACGGACAGCAAACCCGCGCATCAATGATTTTTTGACTATGACACAAAGAATTTTACAGTGCGGATTTATGCCTTTCAGTGCATAATGAATGTAGATGCATTGGAAGGTGGAGTACACCGATGAATTTGCCGAGTGGTGGGATAAGTTGTCCGCGCAAGAGCAGGTCGCAATCAAGAGCATTTAGAAACGTTACGAAAGGAGCAAACAGAATGGCTAAAAAGTTTTCGGAACTGAGAGCGAAGATGTCGGTTGAAGCTCAACAGGAGTCGGAACGGCGATTTCAAGAGATGATGGACGAGATGCCTTTGGAGCAGTTGCGGCGGGCCCGGAAGTTGACGCAGGAACAGCTGGCGGAGACTTTAAATCTGAATCAGTCGTCCATTTCGAAGCTGGAAAAACGAACAGATTTGTACTTGAGTACGTTATCGAATTTTGTTTCCGCAATGGGCGGCGAATTGGAGATCAGGGTTGTATTTCCCGATAAGACAATGAGGCTTTCCGGCTTGCGCGGGACGAGCTAAATATCTTCCATTGTGAGATACAGGAACGGCTTCCTGCGTAGCTCTTTACCAGCTCAATTCGACTAGAGAGACCGATTGAAGCGGGAGCGGGAATTGCAGAGTGGCTTGGCCCTTCGTTACGTCGATCCAATGTGGCGATTCCCATAGTTGAAGCTGACCGGCGTTTTCGAGCTGCTTGTACTGTTCCGCAGATGGAGTTTGCGGGGAGCCGAGTTGTTTCCAATGCGTGTAGGCGTTACTGTGATTGCTGTCGATTCGGTAATGTCGGAGCAAAGCGCGTTTCGCGTCGGCAGGCAGACCGGAAACGGCCAGTTTTACCTCGGCGGCGGTACCTTCAATGTTGTTGTCCTGATAATTCCAAATCATCACATCTATTTTGCGATTGGAGCGCGTGGCGAGGGCGTCTACGTCGGGTTGTTTGCGAACACCGTTATTGAGAACGGCATCGGGTAGCACGCTCCCTGAACTATCCACCTTCACCAGATCGCCGTTGCCCATGAGGCCGACCATGCGGAAGACATTTAAGACAGGCTTATCGATGCCGTTAGTAGCAAGGGTACGAAAGCCGTCGAAGTAGGGCTGATTCTCGAATTCGAAGGCCCAGGTGAGGATGCCTTGCAGATTGACACCGTTCGATTGGGCGAGGTGAAGAAGAGTTTTTAAGGCGGCTGCTTCATAGGTGGGGTAGAGCGTTCCGTTGCGGTAGGCATTATCGGGATAGAAACGAGCGGAGCAGGCAGCGCAGCCTTCCGGATCGGCTTCGCTTAAGACAATTGGCAGGTGCTGAAACTTGGGGAAAGAGCGGACGATGGCGAAGCCTTGCGAGGCATCCTTCATTTCTTTGGAGATACCCATGCGGACGTGACGGTCGACCACATCGGGACGGCCTTTGACGTGAAAGCTGATGAAGTCGAGCGGGGCTCCGGTTTGCCCGGTGGCGGCATTCTTTCCCGACGTGCAGTGTTGAAGGAATTGGCGCAGGAAGGCGGCGGCTTTCTCGTTGGCGGGACCGGTGGAGGCGGGGCCACCGATCTTTGCCGAGGGGAGGGCGCGTTTGACGGCGGCGGCAGTGTAGTCGTAGAGACGGTCGTACTCTTGGGGCGTACCGTGCCAGTAGAAGATGTCCGGTTCGTTCCAAACTTCCCAATTCCAAGTCTCTACTTGGGCTTGGCCGTATTTTTCGATAGAGTGCCGGACCCATTGATAGATAAGCTCGCTCCACTTGTCGTAGTCGCTTGGCGGGTAGGTCCAGCCGATAGCGTAATGCTCGTTTTTCGCGCCGAGCTTCCAGACGGGCGTGTAGGGATGCGGATGGGTGGAGAGAGCTTCGGGCATGAAACCGATCTCCACAAAGGGCTTTGCGCCGGCATCGACGAAGGCGCCGATGATTTTATCGACGATCGTCCAGTTGTAGATGGGCTTGCCGTTGGAATCCTCCGTGTAGGCGTTGGTGGAGCCCCACTTCAGGGAAGGCTGGCCGCTGCCGGTGCAGAGGAGAAAGTGCGTGCGGAGATGAGCGGGTGTTTTGCCTAATGCGGATAGTTCGCCGATGAGCTTGCGGCCGTTCTTCATGTAGGTGTAGTTGGGCTCGTCGTAGCCGAAGTAGTTCCAGGAAGAGGGAAAGGACTGTCCGGTACTTTGCGATCCATCGACGCGGATGGTGACCGACGGCTGTGCTGAGAGCGATAGCGCAAAGACGGACACGGCAAGCAAGAAAGGTAGTTTAGGGCTTCGCATTGGTTCGGGTTCGCTTCACAATTTTGTAACAGAGTTTCGGGCGTGATGATTCCCATCATGACTTATCTGTATTGCCTTATCACCGTTGGTCCTATTGCGTCGAGAAGAGTTACAGGCGATGATGATGGAGGTTTACATCGTGATGGTGTGTTTGTTACAGATGATTACCGTATTGCTGTTCACAGCGCTTGTTGTTGGGGCGGCAGATCATCCGGCCAGTGAGCGCAAAACGAGCCGTTTGCAAGAGAAGAAGGCCGATGTTGAATCGGTCGAACTGATTTGGAGCACGTTGCGTGATCGCTATTGGGATTCCACAATGGGCGGGCTGGACTGGCCGGCGATCCACATAAAATACAAGCGCGAAGTGGAAGCGGCGCAGAGTAGCGACGAAGCGCGCGAGGACATGGCGCAGATGCTGCAACTGCTGCCGTCGTCACATCTGGCAATTATTCCGGGATCGGCTTATCGCGTTCCCGCAAAAAGCGGGGCACATAAAGAGACTACCGGAGGAAACTTGCCGAAAAGTGAAAGCGACGAGGACAATGATGAATCCGGCTCGATGGGCTTGGATGTTGCGGTAATTGGCTCGGAGGCGGTGGTGGGTTCGGTGGAGAAAAACTCGCCGGCTTTCCAGGCGGGAGTGCGGTCGGGTTGGATCATTCAGTCGGTCGATGGAAAGGCTACGAAGGATCTGTTTCCGATGCTGAGAGGGATTTCGCGAACGACTCCGGAACTGCTGGTGGGCGAGGTGGTTCGCCAATGGCTGGCCGGACCGGTAGGATCCGCGGCTACCGTAATGTTTATCTCCGGCAAGGGAGAAAATGTGACGCGGCGGGTAGAGCGGGGACGCGCTTTGGGGGAATCGGTCAGCTTCGGCAATCTGCCGCCGGAGCGAGTGTGGGTGGAGCATCGGCAACTGGAGAGTGGGGTAGGCTATCTACGGCTTAACTTGTTTCTCGACCCGGTAATGGTGATGCCGGAGATACAGAAGGCGGTGGACGAATTTAAAGATGCGCCGGGCATTGTTTTCGATCTGCGAGACAACCCAGGAGGCATCGGCGTTATGGCGATGGGCATTGCGGGATGGTTTGTGGCGGACGAAGGGATGCGCCTGGGCACGATGACGATGCGCGATTTGAAGATCGACTTCACGATCAATCCACGGCTGGATGCGTATGGTGGGCGAGTGGCGATTCTGGTCAACGGGGGATCGGCGTCGACTACAGAGATACTAGCGCAGGGATTGCGGGACTTGGGACGCGCGCGTTTGTTTGGAACGCGGACGGCGGGCGCGGCGTTGCCCTCCAACGTGATCCGGCTTCCCAATGGAGACCGGTTTCAATATCCGGAGGCGAGTTATGTTTCGATGAAAGGCCGAGTGCTGGAGGGGAACGGCGTAGAACCGGATGTGGTGGTGGCGCCTACCGTGGCGGGGTTATTGGCGGGACACGATTTACCTTTAGAAACGGCGGAAAATTGGAGCGCACAGCGATGACGAATGCGAAGAAGACCGTGAAACTAATTGTTGGACTTTGTTTCATTTCCACGTTGGCGGTGGCGCAGGAGGCGACGAAAGCGTCAGAAAAGGCGCTGCCGAACGGTATGGAACTAATGCAGAAGTTTATCACTGCTACCGGCGGCAAGGAGGCTTACAGTGCCGTAAAAACTGAGGCCGCGAAGGCAAACATGATTTTTAAGCAGGCGGGACTGCAAGCGGCGATGAGTATTTACACGGCGCAGGGTGGGAAGCAGTACGTGTCGTTCGACTTGCCGGGGATGGGTAAGTTCGAAGCGGGCAGCGACGGCACGACGACTTGGGAGCGTTCGGTGATGATGGGCCCTCGTTTAATGCCGAAGGGGGAAACAGGATCGACACTGCTGGGGCCGGACACGGACACGATTTCGAAGTGGGCAAAAGCCTTTGAGAAGGTGGAAACGCTTTCGAAGGAGAATGTGGCGGGTGCGCCGTGTTATCTGGTTCGCATGACGCCGAAGCAGGGCGGACATGTAACCGATACCTGTTTCGATGTGCAGTCGGGTTATCTGGTGAAGCTGGCAAGCATCATAAAAACGCAGATGGGCGAGATACCGGTCGATTTCAACTTCAGCGATTACCGGCAAAATGGGCCGATCAAAACGGCACATCGTCTGGACACGCAGGTCGCGGGACAGCCGGTGAGTATAGAAGTGACAGACGTGGTGATCAATGGTCCGGTGCCGGAGGGAACTTTCGATCTGCCGGCGGATGTGAAGGCGCTGAAAGCAAAGAAGAGCGCAGCCGCAAAAGCGGTGGACGAGCCGTTTCAGCGGCCTACGTTAAAACATCGAGAGCATTGATGGCAGCGGGGTGGTGTGCCTTTTCTTAGGGCCTCGCCTTCACTTGGGCTTGATAGAGCAATCCGATCTTAACGAGGTTGTGGACGAATGGATAGGAGGGTGGCAGTTGTCCGTTTTCATAGCTGACGGAGAAGCCGAAGGTATTGGTGAGAGCGAACTTCAATTTCACGAACGCGCGGTCGCGGGGCCTTTGATCGAAGGCGGCTAGCGCATAGTTGCCAGGAGCGAATTCGTTTACGCGAGTTTCCGGTTCGGCGAGAACGCGGCGGAGCCATTGCCCCTCAAACCCGATTCCTTTCAACCCCAGCCTAGTTCGTTCCAGATGAAAAAAGGCGGTGATGTCCGCACCGAAGATGCCGCGAGCGATTGGTGCGCCGCCGGCTAGCGAAAAAGGGCTGCTGATGTTGCCGCCGAATTCGCCGCCAACGAAGGGAACAATCGCGAACGGGCGAATCCATCTACTGGGTATCGGAAAGCGGAGGGTCGGGGCGAAGACGCCATCGGAGACATGGAAGTTGGTGGTGGACTCGATCAAAAAATTTTTGCGAAAGATCAGCCATGGTAGCGGCGTGAACGAATCCCAGGTGAGGCCGAAGAGCATGGAGTTGGAATTATGGCCTTTTACCGTGGCGGCGTTCAACGAGAACTTAGGAGAGAAGATTTGCAGCTCCTTCCAGTTGACGAAGAAGGGGACGGAAAGCTTCACGTCGGCGATGGCGTTGGCGGCGCGGGAGCGGGGTGCTTCGGTGACGAAATCGGCTTCTCCATTGATATAGATGTCGGCTTCATCTCGGCTGTCGGCAATACCTTGGTGCAAGGTGGGGCGGCGTGCTTGCGGCGCGATGGGCGCGGGTGCGGATGAGGGCGGCGCGGGCATGTTGAGGAAGCGCAATTTTGCATGGAGGTCTTCTACCGTGTGCCCGGCAGCGAGGAAGCCGACGCCATAAAGAACGTAGGAGTGCGAAGAGTCGAGGGCGTCCGGCGGGAGCGTAATTTCGAGGATGTGCGGGAAGTCCAGGCTTTGGGTCACGGCGAGGTTGGTGGGCGCTGGAGTAGCAGACACGGTAGTGACGGCTTGACCGCTGGTGAGATCGAAAAGTTCGAAGCGGGTTTGCGGGGTGGGCAGATTAGCGGGGAGGAGAGAGCTGCTGAATTGGACTTCTATCTTCCAGTGTTTCAAGGGGTCGGTGAGGCTTCCTTGACGGAGGGCGGCTTGGGCCAGGAGGATGGAGAGGCCTGCGCTATCAGAGGACTGTGCTGTTGAGGCGGGGGGACCAAGCACCGTTGCTGCGAGTAAAACCACGAGACAGCGAAGCACGGCAGAGATCACTGCGATTCCCTAGCGGGGTCGGCATTTTCGGCGACGATTTCCGATAAGGATCCGACGTGGGTCGCGACGGTTAGTTCACGAAAGAAATTTGGATCGAGGGAATAGTTTTCATGGGGAACGCCTCGCAATGGATCGTTGCAGATGACGTTGACTAAGGAATGGAGATGATCGGGAGAGGCGATGCCGACCTGCCGCAGTTCGTCGTCGGCGTCGATTTGCGGCACGCCTCCGACTCGTCGGACACATCGAAAAACGACTGTATTTGCCAGCACTAGATCCATCCCCATTGCTATGCTCCCTGTTCGTGCAAGGCGGTTTCAAATGAGTATATATGGTAGCGGGGCCGGCGCGCTTGAAAATTATTGTTCGCGGAGCAGGGTTGCCGGATCGACATGTAACGCTCGTCTTACCGGACCGGCTACGGAAAGGGCTGCGGTGAGCGTCATCGTGAAAGCAACGGCGGCAAGCACGAACGGGTCTTGCGCGGAGGCTTGATAGACGATAGCGGAAAGTACCCGGCTTGAGGCTGCGCCCAGGATGATGCCGGCTACCGAGCCGCCGGCGAGCAGGATCAGCATGCGGCCGACCGCGGCGGCTACTATCTGCTTTGCTTGCCCGCCAAGCGCGACACGGATGCTCAGCTCGCGCATGCGCTTGCTCACCGTGTATGACGCGAGGCCGAAAGTACCGGTGATGGAGAGCAGGAGACCGAACGCGCCGAAGAGGCCGAGGGCGGCTGTCGCTATCCGGGACAGAAAGAATGTCAGGCTAAGTTGATCATCAAGGTACCTGACTGCTAGCGGAGGTAAGGGCATTTCCCAGCGTGAGGAAAGCCCTCTATTTCTTTCTAGAAAGTACTTGATTAGCGGACTGAGCGGAAGCGGCGCTTCAGGAAAAACACACCCATGAGAGACGCCAACGCAAAGAGCGGCAACGTGGCAGGCTCCGGAGTGACGGTGACGCTCACGGTGGAATTGTCCGGGGCAAAGTCGGAGACAAAGCTGTCGCCGGCGCCGGGGGAACGAGGCCAGAGGTTTACTTGATAGTTTCCCGGTGCAAAAGCTTGCGAAGGTAAGGCACTCAGAGGTACAACACCGGACAGTGACGAGCCCGAAATGGTGATGTCCGCGATGGGCGTTGCGGTGCCCGAGATGAGATCGCGAACGACACTACTGCCGGACGGATTGATAACAAAGACAGAATCAAATAGAACGCCGGGAGCAATCGTCGGGAACCCCGCCATTCCGGCACCGCGATTGATACCCCAAACATAAATGCCTCCGGTGGTTGTACCGACGGCGGCGTTTTGCGTACTAGTGAATGTAAAATTCGATCCATCAAAGAACACCTCAGCGTTCAATACGTCGAGGTCTCCATTTTGGGGGCCGGCGTAGGAAGGCAGAAAATCGCCTGCCGGATCGTTGATTGTCGCTGCCGGTGAAGTAGCGGCACCGATGAGGAAAAGTGACGTGATGGCAAACAACGATGTTTGCAATCGTTTACGGGGAGAGAAATAACAACTCATAACAGAGTCCTCCTGGTGTGGTCAGCAGGAATAGCTTGCTGCCCTTTATGATTCTAAAACTTTTGCGGGGTCGGTTGGTGAATGAGAGAAAGAAGCTTTGTCATTGCACCGATTCTAAACTGGCTGTAGGACTCCATGCCTTTCCCACCAGTGGTGATTATCGGTGCCGGACTTTCCGGGCTTGCGTGCGCTTTGCGGCTTCAGCAGCAAGGAGTGGCATGCCAGATTTTGGAAGCATCTAATTGCACAGGTGGGCGGGTGCAAACCAATGTAGTGGATGGGTTTCGCCTCGATCTTGGTTTTCAGGTGCTGCTGTCGGCCTATCCGCAGACACAGCGAACGCTGGATTATGGCGCGCTGGAGCTGAAGAGTTTTCATCCGGGTGCCCTGGTCCGTTTTCGCGGACGGTTTCATCAGTTGGCCGATCCATTGCGCATGCCGGCGGAGGCGCTGCCTTCCCTGATCGCACCGGTAGCAACCCTGGCCGATAAGCTGCGCGTCATTTCTTTGCGACAACGCGTCTGTTCGCCTACCATTCCAGAACTGCTACAGAATCCGGAGGTGACGACGTTGGCGCGGCTGCAGGAGCTTGGGTTTTCGCGGGTCATCATCGATCGTTTTTTTCGACCGTTCCTGGGCGGCATTTTTTTGGAGCGCGAGTTGAGCACGTCGAGTCGTAAATTTGAATTCATCTTTCGTATGTTTGCGCAAGGAGAAGCCACGTTGCCGGCGCAAGGCATACAAGCGATTCCGCAGCAGATGGCGAATCGCCTTCGTCCCGGTGTTTTGCGGGTGGGGACTCGTGTGGATTCAATCACTAGCGAAGGAGTGCGGCTTGCGGATGGTGAATGGTTAGAGGCAAGAAACGTGGTGATTGCAACGGGTCAGGCGGAGGCGTACCGGTTGATGGATGGCGGCGCTGCGCAACGCGCGACGTCGACGACTTGTCTTTACTACTCGGCGCCGAAGACACCGGTACAAGGTCCGTGGCTGGTGTTGAATGGAGACGGAAAGGGACCCATCAATAATCTTTGTGTATTGACGGAAGTGCAACGTACTTATGCGTTGGTAGGGAGTTCATTAGTTTCGGTGACGGTGCTGGATCGGCAAAATTTAGCGGATGAGGAGTTAGAACCGGCTGTGAGAAAGCAGCTCAGCGAGTGGTACGGACCTCCGGTGATGCAGTGGATACATTTGCGCACTTATGACGTGGCTGACGCGCTCCCGCTGCAGTCTCCTCCGGCGCTGAGCACGGTGGCAAAGCCGGTAAAGGTGACCGATCGTGTGTTTATGTGCGGCGATCATACGACGATTGCCTCCATTGAAGGCGCCATTACGTCGGGGCAGCGCGCGGCGGATGCGGCAGCGTCAGTGTAGCCTGCCCTTAAACTTGGGTGAGGTTCAAAACTTCTTATGAAACTAGTTCCACTTCGTTGGCTTGCCCTTGCTCTGGCTGTTTCCGCGGCTCCGTGCTGGGCACAAAATTACAAAGTCACAGGGTCGATCCCGCTGAAAGGGGATGGACGCTGGGACTATCTTGCTGTTGACGCGCCCGACCACCGGCTTTTTGTATCACATGATACGAAGGTAGATGTCGTCGATCTTCAATCGGGCAAACCTTATGGTGTTATTGACGGGCTGGGTTTTGTTCATGGGATCGCCATCGCGAACGATCTGGGAATGGGCTTTATCAGCGATGGGAAGAATAATACAGTGACGGCGTTCGATTTGAAGTCGGATGCAGTTAAGAAGAAAATTCCCGTGGGGACAAACCCGGACGGCATTCTTTATGACAAGTTCTCACAGCGTGTATTTGCATTCAACGGCCGGAGCAAGAATGCCAGCGTGATCGATGCTCGTAATTTGAACGTGTTGGGAACGATAGATTTGGGTGGGAAGCCGGAGTTTCCCCAAAGCGATGAGAACGGTTCTATCTACGTGAACATCGAAGACAAGAGCGAGATTGCGAAGATCGATCCTAAGACGATGAAGGTAGAAGCGCACTGGCCTTTATCGCCGTGCGAGTCTCCTTCGGGCATGGCGATGGATACGCAACATCATCTGCTGTTCTCGGTCTGCGAAAACAAAATGATGGCGGTGGTGGATGCAAAAACGGGAAAGGTGTTGGCGACCCCGGCGATTGGCGAAGGTCCCGATGCCGCGGCGTTCGACCCCGACAAGCACCTGGCCTTTTCGTCCAATGGACATGATGGAACGTTGACGGTAGTGCGCGAGGAGGATGGCGGCAAGAAGTTTGAGCCTGTGCAGACCGTGCAGACAGCGAAAAGCGCGCGGACGATGGCGCTGGATCCCGAGACACACAAAATCTATCTTTCGTCGGCGACGATGGGACCAGCGCCTGCCGCTACGGCGAGTAATGCTCACCCTCGGCCTTCGGCGGTGCCGGGAAGCTTCAAAGTACTGGTCGTTTCTCAATAGAACCGAAAAAATACGTTCGATAGTATCGAAGGCCGGCGGTTTTCTTTCAACACTGCCGGCCTTTTCCACGTAGAAAGAGTGGAGACACATAGTGGCGGTCCAGCGATGACGGTCCCCTCAACAGTGCAGTGGCTAGGCGCGTCGATGATGGAACCTTCTTTGCTTCATGAGTTGATTATCGAGGCGAAGGCGGGGAACATAGCGGCTTTCGAACGGATCGTGATTCTGCACCAGAGCCTTGTATTGCGGGTGGCGCAACGACTGCTATTGAATGGCGAGGATGCGAAGGATGCGGCGCAGGAGGTATTTTTGCGGCTGCACCGGAGCTTGGGGCAATTTCGGCACGATGCGGATTTCGCTCCGTGGCTTTACCGGATGACGGTGAACATTTGCCATGATCTTCGGCGGCGCAGGAGACCCGAAGTTGCCCTGGATGGCGCGATGGAGGTGGCCGATGTTGCGCCCAGTGCTGAAGAGGCGGTGGTGTTTCGGCAGCAGCAAGAGATGGTACTGGCGGCGCTGGGAAGTTTGACGGAACGGGAGCGCGAGGTGATTGTGTTGCGCGATCTGGAGGGGCTTTCAACGGCGGAGGTGGCGAAAATGACGGGATCGTTGGAGACCACTGTGCGTTCGCAGATTTCCATGGGGCGGGTGAAGATCAGGAACTATGTGATGGCCCGGTTGGGGAGGCGTTCGTGATGAGGCATGTTTCGGAGGAGCAACTGGCGCTGTATGTGGACGGCGAGGGCTGGGACCGGCGCAGCGAGATAGAAGAGCATCTGTGCGATTGTGCGGATTGCCGGGTATCGCTGGCGGAGTTGCAGGAGAGCCGGGCGATGCTGCTCAGTAGTTTTCAAGAGCCTGCGGATGAGGACCTGCGGGATGTGCGGCTTCGCGTGGTTCGGAGATTGGAAGGGCGCAAACGGGCGGCTCGGATTCGGATTTGGGGAAGCGTGATGGCAGCGGCGGCAGCGATTGTTCTGGCTGTGCTGTTGATTCCGCGACAGCAGAGATCGATGCCGGTAAATCAATCCTCACCTAGGCTTACTATAGCTTCTTTGCAGGTTCCCTATCGGCCCGTGATTCGGTTGTCGGTGCCACACATTGCAAAATATGAGGAGCGAGTACCAGCAAAACATCGACATACTCCTACGCCGGGACTACGGAGTGTGACGTTGCTGGCCGAAGGCGATGGGCGGCGGATGTTAAGAATGACGACAGCCGATCCCGATGTGGTGATTCTTTGGCAGTTGAATGAAAGGATGCAGGGTCAATGATCAGGTTCATTTTTGTTTTTATGTTGGCGGTTTTGCCGGAGGTGGTGTTTTCGCAAGATCTACCGCCAAAAGCACCGGAGAGGGCGACAAAAATTGTTCATATTCAACACGGGAATCCCCAAAAGATTGCAGATCTCCTTCTGCATGTTGGTTCTATTAATCTCGCCGCAGACAACGCGCTTGGGATCATTCTGTTGAATGGAATACCAGAAAATGTTGCTCGCGCTGAACAAACAATTAAACAACTCGACGTTGCACCGGCGGTCTCGACCGGCAACGATATTGAGGTAGTCGTGTATTTAGTGGGTGCTTCCAGTAGTTCTGTTCAAGAGTCCACCAAGAATCCACCGGCGATTGAACCTGTAATCAAGCAACTAGGATCCATTTTCCCGTATAAGAGCTATGGGTTATTGGGCACGATGTTGCTTCGCTCCCAGCAAGGAAAATCTGCTGAGACTTCAGGAATATTGAATTATAGTTTTAATTCTGGAAAACCGCCGCTTCCAAGCACTTACGGGATTGCCTATGACTCGGCTGTTATCTCCTCGGACAAATCGAAAGCAATCATTCATTTAGATCATCTTCGATTTAGCTCAAGAATTAGCATACCGACCAGTTCTACGGGATACCAAACCTTTGAAATAGGCACAAAGTCCGATGTCGATATTCGCGAAGGACAAAAGGTTGTCGTAGGCAAAACCGACGTAGCGAACGACGGCTCGGCGATCTTTGTAGTTCTGACCGCGAAGCTCGTCGACTAAATCTCCGACGTCCCGCGCACTCCTCGTAACGCAGACTGATCCGGCACTTGCGATTTTCCCAGCACACTGAAACTCGCATCCGTCTCCAGCACCACGGCCTCTACCTGACTAACCGATAAGTGGCCCTGCGTTCTGACGGCAGATAAAACCTCTTCTTCGGTCACCCGCTCGCGACGCATCGCACTACGAAGAAACTCACCGTGATGAAAAAGCAATGTCGGCTCCGACTTCACGATTTTTCGAACCGTTTCGGAGCGCACAGAGAGCCATGTCACTACGAACTGCATCCCAATCAAGACCGCGAAAGCAACTACGCCTTCGGCCAACGCCACATCCTTCGATAGAAACATCGTAGCGAGCGTCGACCCCAGGGCAAACGTCACCACCATATCGAAGGCGTTCATCTTGGAGAGCGTACGTTTGCCGGAGATGCGGAGCAGAAAGACGAGCGAGGCGTAGGCAAGTACGCCGACCACGAGCACTCTGAGCAAGTTGAACCAGCTTGACAAGAACATGCCTAGTTTTACCTCGAACCGAGAAGCAATGGCTAAGCCAGGACATACTTCGCTGCTCTACACTGAAGGGCTGAGGACTGCATCGATGATTCTACCCGGCGGCGATCGCCATGGCCGCGCTGCTTTTGCGTTCATTTTCGTGACGGTGCTGCTGGACATGCTGGCTTTGGGCCTGATTGTTCCGGTGTTGCCCAAACTGATCATTCAATTCGAGCACGGCAACATGTCGCTGGCCGCCACGCAAACCGGGATTTTTTCCCTGGTCTGGGCGGCGATGCAGTTCCTTTTTGCTCCCGTAATTGGGTCGCTTTCCGACCGCTTCGGGCGGCGTCCGGTAGTGCTTTTATCGAATTTCGGTCTGGGTTGCGATTACATTTTGATGGCGCTCGCGCCGAGTTTGGGATGGCTGTTCCTTGGGCGGGTAATCTCCGGCATTACCGCCGCGAGTTTTCCGACCGCCTCGGCGTACATTGCCGATGTAACGCCGGAGGAGGGACGCGCGGCCAAGTTCGGGATGTTGGGAGCGGCCTTCGGTCTTGGCTTTATCATCGGCCCGGCCGTGGGAGGATTGCTGGGCAGCATGGGGCTACGCTATCCGTTTTGGGCGGCCGCTATTCTGAGTCTCGCGAATGCAGCGTATGGATTTTTCATTCTGCCGGAATCGTTGCCGCGTGAGCGCCGGGCGTCTTTTGATTTACGGAAAGCAAATCCCCTTGGGTCGCTGAAGCTTTTGCGCTCGCATCCAGAACTGTTCGGTTTGTCGGCGGCTTTGTTTCTGAACTACATTGCGCATGAGGCGTTACCCAGTATGTTTGTGATCTACACCGATTACCGGTATCACTGGAGCAATCAGCTTACCGGCGCTGCGCTGGCGGGAATCGGTGTGTGCTCCACGATTGTTTCGGCGCTACTGATTTCGATGGCTATTAAGCGACTGGGCGAAGTTCGCACTTTGTATACAGGTATGCTTTTTGGCTGCACGGGATTTGCGTTGTATGCTGTGGCCTCCAACACGGCAGTCTTCCTGATTGGATGTCCATTCATTGCACTGTGGGGATTAGCCGGTCCGGCAATGCAATCGATGATGAGCCAGCGGGTGAACTCATCCGAACAAGGTCAATTACAAGGCGCGCTGAGCAGCCTTTTCGGGATTGCCGGGATGATTGGCCCCATTGTTTTTACGCAGGTCTTCGCCGTTGCCATTGCACAGCGTGGAGCAGGTTTTATGCCGGGTGCGCCTTACTGGTTGGCTTCGGCGTTGTTATTCGCGAGCTTGGCGATGGCTTGGAATGTGACGCGTAGCGCGGCGGCGCAGGCGGCGGTGAGTTCTTAGTGTTTAAGAGAGGACGCGAAAATCGACTGTAATACCTTCAGGGTTTTGATAAGTGCCTTCATACTTTTTAATGATGGGATCAATAGAAATTAGAGGAATCTGCTCAGATATCGATTGTGCGACCAACATTCGATCATATGGATCAAAATGATGCTGAGGCAAACGATCATATTGAATAACATGGCCTAACTTATAGGCAAGACTTTGACAGCGCAGATCGAGGTAAATTTTTAGCGCCTGTTGCACCGTGACGGGAAAACTAGCTGGATGCTTGCGATTCTTAATGCTGATTTCCTGAAAAGATATTGGACTAACCCATAAGGTTTTAGCAAGGCTTATTTGTTCTAGTAAGTGAGTAGGAATTCGAGAGATATCAATTGCAAGCCAGAGGAAAATGTGAGTATCCAGCAACACTCTTTAATACCACTCATTGGCTTCCTGCTCTGTCAGGGGGCGAAATTGATCCCAATCCGGCGCTGACACTAGCCCCTTCAAGGATTCAAACTTGCGTGGAATGGTTATCGGTATTAGCTTCGCAACAGGTTGTCCATCCCGGGCTAGAATAATCTCCTCTCCCTGTTCCGCTTTTTCAATTAACTGAAGAAGTGTTGTTTCGGCTGCATGCAAATTGACCTGCATAGTAGAAGTATAGCCAGCTGTTTTCCTAGGAGCGTTAGTAAGGAAGCGATGGATGCTAGGCAAGCTTCACTTGTACTGTGGGAGCAACCGGCTCAGGAACTGGCTCCCCGTCTTCCCGCATGCCTTGCAAGTGAAAGGAGATTGCTTCGCGCATATTAGCTTCGGCCTCTTCGGGCGTCTTTCCCACAGATACGCAGCCTGGGAGATCGGGTACCCATGCGCCCACGTTAGTCGAGCCTGTTTCAAGAATTACAGTGTACTCGCGCAAAGTGCCGTTGTTTGCACTCCTTAGAACATGTTCCACAAGAACTGGTTATAAACTTCGTGGTGATATTGCACTTCCGGTGGTTTGACGAACGTTCCCAGTAAGCGGGAGCAACGATCGGCGGAGGCTTGCTTCAGGTCCGCATATCTTCCCTTTACATCCGCTCCCAGAAGTTGCGTCGTCCATTCGGCTCCGCGGAAATGGCCGAGAGCATCGTAGATGTTATCCGGCAAAAAACGTTCCGCGCCGCGAAGATTCGCTACGTTCGCGATAGTTCCTTCGAGGCCGGTGCGGAACACCGAAAGCATGACCATGTACGGATTAGCGTCTGGACCCACGGAGCGCACCTCCACACGCGCGCTGCGTTCGTTACCGATGGGGACGCGCACCATGGAACCGCGATCAATGGCCGATGCCTTGATCTGGTTTGGAGCCTCAAAATGCGGATCCAAGCGGCGGTAAGCGTTCACACTGGCATTCAAAAGCAAACAGATGTCGTTGCCGTGGGTGAGAATGCGATCAATAAATTCCCAGGCGAAAGAGCTCAATTTTTCTTCGCCTTTAGGGTCCCAAAATAAATTCTTGCCTTTTTTGGTAATGGAAACATTGGTGTGCATTCCGTTGCCATTGACGCCCACAACAGGTTTCGGCAAGAAGCAGGCAGTAAGGCCCATTCTGGTAGCCACCTGTCGGCAGATCAACTTATAGAGTTGGATCTGGTCAGCAGCCGCAACGACTTCGGCGTAGCTGTAGTTGATTTCGAACTGCGAAGGCGCTACTTCCGGATGGTCCTTTTCATTTTGAAAGCCCATTGCGCGTTGGACGTCGGCGCAGGTATCAATAAAAAGGCGAAGAGGGTCACCGGGAAGCGAGTGATAGTAACCGCCGGTGTTTACGTACTCGAACTTGCCGGTTTCGTAGTAACGCCGTTCGGCATCGGCTCCGCGAAACAGAAATCCTTCGATTTCGTTGGCGGCGTTCAGCGTATACCCGTTCTCATCGAATTGGCTGTTGGCAAACGATTTCAGAAGACCGCGCACATCGGCTCGGTACGGCTCGCCGCTTTTATCGATAACCTCGCCGAATACCAGCACTTTGCCGTGACCGAACACATCGGCAGGGGCCCAATGGAAGGCGCTCCAATCGATGCCGAGCCGCAGATCGCTTTCGCGTTGAGCGGTAAAGCCACGGATGGAGGAACCGTCGAAGGTGAGATTGTCCCAACTCTTGACAAGAAAATTCTTGTCGTAATCGAGCATATGGAGACGCCCTTCCAGATCGCTGAAAAGCAGCGTGACAGCCTTGATTCGCTTTTCATCGGTGAGGTATTTCAGCCGCTCCTCTTGCACTTTTCCAGGTGAATTTCGATTCATGCGCTGCTCTTTTGCGCGGAGGTTCAGCTCTTCCAATTCTCCGTAGGACAGGCTGAGGCGGTCTTGCAGTTCGTTAAACATCCATCTCCTTGACCATGTAGTTTTACTACTCAATCGGCCAATCTGTCATTATCGCCTGTCAGTCCGTCAATTTCCAGTTGTTGCTTATGGAATGTGGTTAGCATGATCGTTGTCGGCATCAATTAGCAAGGTAGGGCGCGGGGCTCCTGATTCGATGATGTACTTCTCGCATCGGCGTAGCGAGTTGTGGGAGACTGCTTCTAGTTCAGGCTTGAGGTGAGTGTTGCGGATTTGCGGTGATTTTTAGCCGATTTCAGGGCCTCTTCGATCACCGGCTCATGGTCGCCGCTGACCCAGGCTTCCTCGATCTTTCCATTGGTGAGTCCGGCCAAACGTCCGGCCAAGATAAACCCGGGAAGGGCATGCCGAAGATCGTGCCAGCGCGCCATGTCCACGACGGAAGCCAAGGCGCGGTCGCGGAGGAGATTGAGCGACTCGGTGTTATGCTTCTCGGTCAAGTCGACCAGGGCCAGGCTGGCGTTCCGCCGATCGGACCATACCAGAGAGTTCATCAACTCCACGAACCACGTCGGTTCCAGGCGAATATGCTGCTCGGGATGAAGTCTGCCACCGACAGCGACGGCTTTTAGGGACCGCATGGCATTTTTGCGAACATCGCGATCGGGATCTTGCAAGGCGTACTGAAGAGCATTGACGAATGTCCGTGTGGTGTGGGATCCGCGCGGAGCATACTGCAAAATATAAGCGGCGGCGGTTCGCTGCTCAGCGTCGCGGGAGCCGCGAATGACTGCATCCAGCAGCGGCAGATCGCGGGCGGCCATGCTGATCAATTCTTGTTGAAGCTGACGGGAATCGGGATCGACCATTAAGGAATAGCCGTTGGTTAAATCCTCGTCCTGGCTGCCGCGGGCGACACTGGCGGAGACCCGGTCGAGAAAAGAATGGTAGGTGTCCAGCATGTCTTGCGGGAGTTTCACGTCGCCGCCCGGAACCGGATGAAATTCTATGCGCGGCGTATTTTTCTCTTCGACTCCGACGTAGAGGACCGTCTGTTTACCATCGCAGCAGACTCCCTCCACGCGAGAATCGATGACGCCAGGGATTTTATCGACGCGCGCTTCCATATCTGCACGCGATATCGGTAGCAAACCGCCAGGCTCGACGCCAAGCGCGGACCGGATTTTCTTCTCGGACGTTTTATGCGCCCCGTACACTTCTATGTAGCCGATGCGAGGAGTAATGTCTTCCGCTTGTAACGCGACACAAGCCACAACGGCCAGTAACCACTTAAACTTCACCACTTCAGTATGAGACGTTTTGTCGAGCGGCTCCGGTACGCGATGTGAGGCGATGTCAAGCGACAGCAACGGCGCTTTCACGGCGCTTCAACACGGGCCGCAGGAGAAAGTTGACGGCAATCATCAACACGGAGAAGAGAGGGAGGAGCAGAAGCGCGCGGCTGAGACTGCTATCCGCCTTTACGTGCCCGATGATGGGCGAACTGACGGCAAGACCCACCCACCCGAGGGTGATCGCCATGCTCATCGCGGTAGCCGTTCCGCGAGGGAAGGCGTCCGCCACCATAGCCAGCGTCGTGGGAAAGACCGGCGCCATGGATAAGCCGGCGCAGAAAACGGCGATGGTGATGGCGGTGGCTGTGTGTAGCTGCAGCATGACGTAGGTGGTGATGGTCATGAGGACGGCTGCAACGAAGGTGACAGTAATGGCCGGGACTTTGACAAGCACTCGGGAAACCACGACGCGGCCCACCAGGATTCCGAAAGCAAAGCCGTAGCTAACCACCGAGCCGGCTCGTCGAGGAGTGAAATTCAGCGAAATGAGATAGGACTGCAACCAATTCCAGACGCCGATCTCGCAGGCGACATAGAGAAAGAGAAAGAGCGATAGCAGAAGAAGAGCTGGTTTGGAGAGGAGCTCGGGCACTTCGCTCAGCTTGAACCCAAGCTCGCCGGAAGGTGCGGGCATCTTTGTTGCGAAGTTGACGAGAAGCGCGATGAGAGTGAGGGTGCCGATGGAGTAGCAGAGGGTCACCGGTCCGAGCAGATTGCTGGCAGCGTAGGTGGTGACGATGCCGCCCAATCCAAAAAATAGATTGAGGAAGTTCAGCGCGGAGCCGCGACGAGTGGGGTCCACCGCGCCGGCAAGAGCGTTCGAGGCCGTAACAACGACGCCGCCGCCGATGCCCATAATCAAGTAATCGAGGACAAGGCCGCCGTAGCCGCCGGCGTTAGGAGCGGCGAAGAGAGAGATGGTGACTAGCGCCAATCCGATTACCAGCGCCACCTTGTGGCCGCGGATATCGATGGTGGGACCGGCGGAGAGCGTAGCAATGATCAAGCCGATCGCATAGCTGAGCGCGAGTGTGCCTTCCTCGCCGGCGGTGAGATGGTAGGAGGGCAGCAGAGCACCCAAGACGGGGGCAATCAGACCGTAGACAAAGATGGCAAGGGTGGCGGCTAAAATCAGCATTCGTCAAATGCTATCAAATCGTGAGTTGCGGTGCTGTATTTTGGGCGACACTGGCGAGAAGTTCGGCGGCCTTCGCGCACTGTTCACGCGAAACATCACGGTGAGTGACAAAGCGCATATGGGTGGGGTTGATGCCGTTGGCGAGAACTCCTTGTTCTTTAAGAGCGGCGCTGAGATCGCCGGACGAAAGCCCCAGGCCCGAAATGTCGAAAATGACGATGTTGGATTTCACTTTGCCAGGATCGATGGCAATCCCCTCAATGGAGGCGAGGCGGTTGGCCAAAAGCTGGGCGTTGGCGTGATCTTCGCCGAGGCGCTGCGGAGATTCTTGCAAGGCGATTAGTCCGGCAGCGGCCAGTATTCCGGCTTGCCGCATGCCACCGCCCAAGCGCTTACGAAGCAATCTTCCGCGCGCGATGGCTTCTTGCGTACCGACGAGCAGCGAACCGACCGGCGCGCCCAAGCCCTTGGACAGACAGAACATGACGGAATCGGCATCGCGCGCAATACGCGCGACAGGAGTTTGGGATGCAACGGAGGCGTTGAAGATGCGCGCGCCATCGATGTGCACCTTCAAGCCGCGCCCATGCGCGTTGGCGCAGATCTCGTCGATGGTGTCCAGCGGATAAACTGTTCCACCCGACATATTGTGGGTATTTTCCAGGCAGATCAACGTGGTGGGCGCATTGTGCGGGCCATGCCGCCGAATGGTTGCCTCTACTTGCTTCCAGGTAAGAATGCCGTTGTCGGTGGGGACGGCACGGGCGAGGCATCCGGCGAACCAAGCCATCATGGAGAGCTCCCAATCGAGGATGTGCGAGCGGGCGTCGCAGATCACTTCTTCGCCGTGATTGGTGTGGAGCTTAATAGCGATGGTGTTGCCCATGGTTCCGGTGGGAACAAACAGGGCGGCTTCTTTACCGAAGAGTTCGGCGGCAGTTTGCTCCAGACGATTGACAGTGGGGTCCTCGCCGTAGACGTCGTCACCCACTTCGGCTTCGGCCATGGCGGCGCGCATGGATTGGCTTGGTTTGGTGACGGTGTCGCTCCGAAGGTCGATCAGTTGTCTACTAGACATTTACAAACTCCTGAAGAATTTCGTTCGAAACAAGAATGCCGCGATCGGTAAGGCGGAGGCGGCTGCCTTGGCGCTCCAGCATGCCGGCGTCGACCCACTTACTGATGGGCGCTTTGAAGCGGGCCCATTCCTGTGCCGTGGGTTCGATGCCCGCCATTAAGCGAAGACCGACAAAGAAGTGTTCTTCGGCGATGTCGGGAAGCATGGTATGCGTTGGGGACATTTCCGGTTTTAAGTAATCGATGAGGCTGTCGGGATTACCCCACCGTTGCCTGCCGTCGAAGGAGTGCGCGTCGAGGCCAAAGCCGATGTATGGCTCGTTTTGCCAGTATTTGAGGTTGTGCCGGGACTCCCATCCGCGTTTTGCAAAGTTCGAAATTTCGTAGCGATGGATATCGAGGCCGGCGAGAAAACGAACTGCTGTTTCGTACATTGCGGCGGTGCATTCCTCATCGGGAACCGTGGCGGCCCCGTAGCGGATACCACCCATTAACAGTTCTTTGCCGAGGCGGCTTTCTTCGTCTATTTCGAAGATATAAATGGAGACGTGAGGCGGGCGGAGGCGTTCGATGAAGCGTAGAGAATGCTCCCATGACGCGGTGGTTTGGCCGGGAAGTCCTGCAATGAGATCGATGTTGATGTTCGCGATTCCGGCTGCGCGCAACACATCGAGATCCTGCTCGACTGTTGCGGCAGTATGACGGCGCCCGGTTTGACGCAGCTCACCTGTAATGAAGGACTGCACTCCCAGGCTGACGCGATTGACCCCAATGTCGCTCCAGGCGCTGGCCGCATCCGCCGTTATTGTTCCGGGCGCGCACTCGAAAGTCACTTCACACGGATCATGTTTCGGAATGCGACTCATCATCTCCCGAAGGAACCGAAGCGACATCAAGCTGGGAGTGCCACCGCCAAAGTAAAGTGTTTCGGGCATCCAGTTCCACTGATGCATGCTGAGTTCCGCCAGCAAAGCGCCTTCGTAACTAGATCGCGCATCGCCGGTGAAAACATCCGACGCAAAGTTACAAAAACTGCACTTTTGGTTACAGAATGGATACGAAATGTAAACGCCAGCCACTTTTTATAAAGTTACCTGCTCACCCAGAAGCTGCTGAATGGCCGAAGCAATCAACTCATCGAGTGTTTGTTTGGAATCGGGCATAGCAAATACCTGTCGGGCGGAGTCCCAGTCCAGCTTAAAGCTTTTTGAATGGGCGGAGACCCATATCTGGCGTACCGGCGTGTTTGGACTGATGACAAACTTTGCCTTCGGCTGCTCAAATTCGATGGCGAGCGCGCCCGCGTTGAAGTCCGGCTCAAAATCGAAGCGGTCCGATGCATTCGACAACTTTTTGTAAAGGGAGTGCAATGCGGTGTCGGCGCGGTTTTTAAATTCTTGTTCGTCCATCATCTGTTTCTATTTTCGCCTCACAAGCCAAAGTTTGGTAACTTTGGGATGCGAGAAGTCATCTGGAAACTGCGCAGCCATATATGGAGCCGTTGTGTATTCGTCAAACTTCAATCCCGGGAACCACCAAGTTGTTTGGCGACTTTCTTTATGATTTTGACAGAGTAAGCTCGTACTATCACAAGCATTTTTCAGATGAGTCCGCGTGGCCGGCGGCTGCAAGTGAAATAGAGTATCCCGCTGAACGACGCAAGGCGCTGGTAGACGCGCTGCGGGAACAAAACGGTGATAGCGCCGCACTTTCCAAGTTAGGGCAGCCGTCGACGGTGGCGGTTGTGACCGGGCAGCAAGTGGGCCTGTTTTCCGGGCCTGCCTACACCGTTTATAAGGCGTTAACGGCGGTGAAACTAGCAGCACAGCTAGACAAGCTAGGCATCCCGGCGGTACCGGTATTCTGGCTGGCAACAGAAGATCACGATCTGGCGGAGATAGACCATACCTGGGTTTTCAACAATCGAGGGGACATTCGAAAAATCTCGCTGTTCGATGCCGTCGCAACCGGCGGTCCGGTAGGCGATGTGAAGCTGAAGAGTGTTCCGTTGGATGATCTGCGCGAGGCATTGAGCGGGTTGCCGTTTGCAGACGAGGTTGTCTCCCGTTTGGAGGCGAGTTACCGTCGCGGCACATCGCTGGGAAGCGCGTTTACTTCGTTTTTGCGCGAGGTGCTGAAGGGTTACGGGCTTTTGTTTTTGGACCCGTTAGCGCCTGCCATCCGAAACATAGCAGCACCTTTCCTGCACGATGTGGTGGGACGGATTCCGGAGCTGACCGGAGGGCTTCGCGAGCGGGATAAAGCGTTGTCCGAAGATGGTTATCACGCGCAAGTGCATGTGGAGCAAGATACATCACTGATGTTCGTGATTCGTGATGGAAAACGCATCGCGCTGCGTTATAAAGACGGACGATTTTTGGAAAAAGAACGGCAATACAGCGTGGAAGAGCTTCAGAATATGCCCCTGCAGCTTTCGCCAAATGCGCTGTTGCGTCCAGTGATGCAGGATTACCTGCTGCCGACGATCAGCTATGTAGGGGGGCCTTCGGAGATTGCCTACATGGCACAAGCGGAGGTGTTGTACACCAAGTTGCTGGGCCGCATGCCGGTGATTTATCCGCGGAATAGTTATACGCTACTGGATGCAAAGACAAGCAAGCTTTTACGGCGCTATCATCTGCGCGTACCGGATTTATTAGGGGCGGAAGAACAGGTGAAAGGCCGTATTGCCGCAAAGATGATGTCTCCAGCACTAGCAGATGAGTTTCGGTCGGCGCAGACGGTGTTCGATGAAACGCTTGGGAAATTACAGTTGAGCTTAGCCGCGTTCGATAGCACGCTGGAACAGGCGGCTTGCAAGAGCGCGAGCAAAATCCGCTATCAGCTAGAGAAAATGTCCCGTAAGACTGCGCGGGAAACGATGCGTCGCGATGCAGGAGCAATGAGCAGCGCGGAGTACCTGAGAAATTCTATCTACCCGCATCGCCATCTGCAGGAGCGTTTTTATTCCATTGTTCCCTTTCTGGCTAAACACGGGATGGATTTGCCGCAAAGGCTGCTGAACGACGCACAGCTGCTATGTCCGGATCACATTGTGCGATCAGTATAGGCTGTGACTTTTAAGAGCCTGCGGCTATTGTTATACTCGTTTTAATTCTCAAAATTGCTGGAGTGGCGGAACTGGCAGACGCACGGGACTCAAAATCCCGCGGGATTCACTTCTCATGTGGGTTCGACCCCCACCTCCAGCACCACGGACTTCTCAATTAGTTAGCTGTCATCATTGGGCTTCGCGTGTAACGTGCATCAGGCGAGTGCATCCAGCTTACGACACTCGCCTGAGAACACGAAAGCACCTTGCCGTAATGCCGATACTGATGAATGCGGCATTTTTCCGCGCATATGTATGGTAATATCCTTTATCATACCTATTAAACAATTGGCAGGGGTTGTTTTTTGGGTTATCTAGGGCGTGTTCACACTACGCGGAGTGCCTCGATGATGAGCGCGAAGGAGAGGAAGGCCAGGAAGACGACGTCGAGCTTTTCAAAGCGTGAGAAGATGCGGCGGAAACCTTTCAATCTGCGGAAGAGGCGTTCGATCTCGTTACGCTTCTTATAAAGGGCGCGATCGTACTCCCAGGGATGCAGTTTGTTGGACTTCGGCAGAACCACCGGAATCATGCCCAGTTCCAGCACCAGTTGCCGCGTTTCATCGCCTTCGTAAGCACGATCCATCAGCAGCGGAAAGCAGTCCGGCAGGGGTCCTAAATCTTCCAACAACGCCCGCCCGTGCGGCGCATCGTGGTCATGGCCGGGAGACAACGCAAGGACGATCGCTGTTCGAGCATCCGCGGCAACCATATGAATCTTGGTGTTCCATCCGCCGCGGGATTTGCCGATGGCTTGTGGTCCGTTTTTTTTAAAGCGCCCGTTCCGTCCGGATGAACCTTCACCGAAGTGGAATCGAGCGAAAACGCCTCGACCCGGATGCGCACAAGTTGCTCGGCCTGCAATTGCTCAAAGACCCGGTCCAGCACCCCGTTCTTTGCCCAACGGTTCATGCGCATATAAATGGTGTGCCAGCGGCCAAACCGCTTCGGAAGTCCCCGCCACTTGCAGCCCTGTTCCGCCACATACAGAATTGCGTTCAGCACCTGCAGGTTACTCAGACTTACATTGCCGCGCTGTACTGGCAGGCTATTCTCGATGCGCGCATACTGCCGCCCTGCTCACCGATGACGACAAGCTTTCCGCGAATGCCCGCTGGTCGCTGCGTGCGCGGTTCGATCGCAAGATTGCAAATCACGCGAATATGCGACCGGCGCACGCTCCAGGTGGTTGCTCTGGTGGAGCTGGACGACCGCACCCATGCTCCCCGCGCCGACCGGCAGCGCGATGCCATCACGCGCGCGGCGGGCTATCAGACCTTGCGGTTTTCCTCGAAGCAGAAGCCCACGGAAGCGGAAATCGCCGGGCTTTTCCGGCACTCCGAAGCCTGGCAAAAGGCGTCCTAGGCCGCAAGACGGGCAGCTCCAGCTCCAAAAGAAACCAAAGACTAAGGACGCTGCCCTCGCCCTGGTAGCGGGTTGCCACGGTTTATTTTCCACCGTCCCCGAACTCCTTCTAAAATCATCGCCAGGGCATAGAGTTCGCACGTACAGCGGCGTTTTGGGTTTGATCGCCTCACCCACACCCCCCCACACTCTAGAGGAGTTCAACATCTTCCTGCCGAGCCGCTTTGGCTAAATCGTCATCCACGGTTGCCAGAGGATGGTCCCCACGCATTGCCAGCTCAAGATAGGCTGCATCGTATGAGGTCAGCCGATGCTTGCGGCAAAGTGTCTGAACGGTATCGAATACATTCACCGCAGGCGGTGAGATATCTATATCTACCGCCAGGCGCTTTAAATCCTGTAGGAATGCGCCGGTCAATTCCGGCGTCAACCTTTTACGGCGCTCGCCCATAAGCAGGGCATTTAGCACTTCATGCGGCCAGAATGCCGTGACCATGGCTTTGTCACCGACAGCGATGCGTTCCGATATGGTTTCGGCCTTTTCGGATTGTTCGTCAGGAAAGCACCAGGTGAGGACTACTGAGGCGTCGAGAACGAACCGGCTCACGGCCTGCTCTCACGCAACAGCTCTTTAATGCTTATGTCACCCAGCGAAAGGTTATGGCGCTTGCCGAAATTCGCCAGGCGGCGTGCGGCTGCCAAAGATTCGGTGTTTTCATGCACCTGAGTAGCGCGGCTTTTTTCTCGAAGCACTTGCTCCGCGAATGCTTCCAGCGATAAACCACTTGCCTGAGCCTGGCTCATCAAACCAGCCTGTACTTCGGGTGTCAGCTCCAGTTTCATCATCATCGTGAAAGCCTCTTGTTTTATTATCGCCAGGAAAGAAGGCGGCAGGGCATGTTTCCATACCCCTACCAGTCCCGGCCTCCAGCTCGGCGCTCGGGTTGCATTCCTGCATTGCCCTATCCTCCGGCTGGCCCACCCGCACCATAAACCACCCAGCCCTGGCAGGAAAGCGTAAAATCCCAGGAGACCAAGGGGCAGAGCCCTCGCTACGAGAAGAAGGCGGCAGGGCATGGTTCCCTATTCCGACCAGTCCGTATAATCCTTAGTGTGAAAGATTTTGCTCGACATTTTGACATCACCGTGATTGAGACGGCCAATGTGCGGTGATTTCTAGACACTCCTAAATACCACGCGGAACACGGCGCCTTGCGCAGGAGCGCTCGTCACTGAAATCCGCGCCCCATGAGCATCGACGATCCATTTGGCAATGGCCAATCCCAGGCCGGTTCCTCCGCTTTCCCGATTGCGAACAGGGTCGGCCCGGAAAAAGCGGTCGAAAATACGAGGCTGCACTGCCGGCTCGATACCGATTCCATCGTCTTGCACGCGAAGCTCCGCTGCGCCGCCAGCTTCCGCCGCCAGCGTGACCAGGATAGAACCGCCGGCATGCGTGTATTTAATCGCGTTCTCGAGCAGAATAGTGATCAATCGACCAAGCAGGGCATCGTTTCCCTGTATACTAACGGCAATAGCCGGAACGCAGCAATGAAACGTCTGCTGTTTCGACTCCGCGAAGCTATGCATTCGCCTGCAGGACTCACGCGCAATCTCCGCCAGATCGATGTTGCTTTTAAAAATACTGGCGGTGTACGCATCGGCGCGAGCCAAAACGAGAAGATCATCCAGCAGTTGCGCTGTAGATTGGCACTCGGCCACCACCGTCCCCAGCGCCTCGCGATACTCATCTTCGCTCCGGTGACGTTTCAAAGCAAGTTGCCCTGTCGTCAGCATCACTGTGATGGCAGTTCGAAAATCATGGGATGCATCGGCTGTAAATTGCATCAGGCGCGAAACAGCGGTTTCCAGCCGGTCCAGCAAGCCGTTCCACGCCTGAGTGAGCCGTTCAATTTCATCGCCGGTCGCAGTAACAGGTAAGCGCTCCGAAAGATTGCTGAAGCTGATATGCAAGGAGGCTGTCGTCAAGCGATCGACTGGCGATAGGGCGCGGCGGCTGAGAACATATCCACCTGCTACCGAAAACAAACAGAGCAGCGGAATCATGACAAACAGCGCGTCGCGATAGCGGGTAAGAATCGCTTGATGCTCGTCGAGCGAACCACCGATGCAAATGCGCACACATCTGTCATCGACTTGAACCAGGTGGCTGATCGCCCGTATGGGATGGCCATGGAACCAGAACTCGCCGAAACAGGGTGTCCGGCAGACGCCGGCGGGCCAAGGCAGCTTGCCCACCGATGCCGTTTCCGGAAAAATACGATGCCCTGCGGTGTCGAATACCTGCACCAAATTACTTTCCGGCACGTTCAATGAGTAAAAGGTCAAACGGTCCTGCCACCGCACGTTCGCAAGCGAAGGTAACGGAATGGTCAGAGTATCGATCAGCCGCTTTTCACGATGCAACAACGTCTGGTCCTTGGCGCTCTCGGTGGAGTGCTTCAAGGTGATCCATGAACCCACGCTAAATAAGATGAGGCCGCTGAGAAGAACAAGCGTATACCAGAGCGTTAACCGGAAACGGATGGACTGCCGGTTCATTATCCTCGTGCGTATTCTTCGTCGCCGGCAGTTAGCCGATAGCCTAAGCCACGCAGCGTGTGCAGCATGGGTGTTGCACTCTTCCCGTCGATTTTCGTACGCAAGCTGTGCATGTAGAAGTCGAGTGTATTATCACGAACATCCACTTGAAATCCCCAGCCGGCTTGAATCAATTCATCACGAGAAATAACCTGGCCGGCTCGTCTCATCAACATTTCCAGCAGCGCGTATTCTTTTTTGGTAAGCGAGATAGAACGGCCCGCGCGAGATGCTTGCTTTTTTCCGCAGTGAAGATGCAGCTCACCCACCTGCAGCGACGCCGGCTGAGTAATCTGACCACGACGTCCTAGCGCCCGCACGCGCGCTAGTAGATTATCCAGCAAAAATGGTTTGGTGAGGTAATCATCCGCCCCCAGGTTCAGCCCATACACCATGTCGTTCATCGCATCGCGTGCCGTCAACATCAGTACCGGCGTAGAGCAGCGATCTTGCCGAAGCTTTTGAAGAACGCGAAATCCATCCAGCCGAGGCAATAAAACGTCGAGAATGATGACGTGAAAATTACCGGTAGCCGCGATGTCCAAGCCTTCCGCGCCATCGCCAACTACATAGACCTGATGTCCGTCTTCGGTCAGGCCGCGGTGCAGCAAGTTAGAAATTCGGCGATCGTCTTCCACGACTAGAACATTCATAGGCGGCGGCATTTCGTGGCTCTTATCAACATTGTGCAAACTGTTTGTGAATCTTCAATGAAACAAGCAGATTTCTCAGGTTCTTCTAAGGTCCGGCGCATGTAATGGGATCAGGATTTCCAAGTCTTATGCCCGATGCCAGAGGGCGGCGGGTACGGCAGAGAACGGTTCAAAAAAGGAATAGCAGAGAAGTTTATGCAGAATCTGGCGCGGGTATCAGCATTGGTGTGCCTGTTGTCCACTTGCCTTGTAGCGCAGGTCGACCGAACGGGTTTGAACGGTACAGTTACCGATGAAAGCGGTGCGGCGGCAAAAGGAGCGACGGTGAAGGTGAAAGATGCGTCCACCGGGCTGGAAAGAGAAACAACCAGCGGCGGAGGTGGAACCTACTCGCTTCCGGCACTGCCCGCTGGAACTTACCGGGTGACATTCTCCATGCCGGGATTCGCCACGTCGAAGTACGAGGACGTTGTGCAAACGGCCGGTAGCAGTAGAACGTTAAATGCCCATTTACAAGTAGCGCAGACCAGCCAAACCGTCGAAGTAAAAGCAACCGCGGCGTTGGATAAAACAACGGCAACTTTAGGGGGAAGTGTGGAGCAGGAGCAAATTCACGAAATACCGCTGAACGGCAGGAACTGGACCACGCTGACGCAACTGGTGCCGGGGGCGGTCGATACGGGAAGCGGCAATCAAAAAAGCATTCGCTTTAACGGGCAAGGTAACGACGATAACAACTTTCGGCTGGATGGCGTCGATTTCAGCGGCATCCAGAATCAAGCTCCAAAGTCGGCATTGCGCCTGCAGATTTCAACGGAAGCAATCCAGGAATTTACTATTCAAACGTCGAACTATACGGCCGATAACGGTGGTAGCGCAGGGGCGCAGATCAACGTCGTTTCGAAAAGCGGCACAAACGCGTTTCACGGCTCCCTTTTTGATTACCTCCGCAATAATATCTTCGATGCGAGATCGCCCTTTAACCATGCCCCGGCGCCACAGCCGCCGTTTCATCTTAATCAGTTTGGCGCTGACCTGGGCGGTCCCATCATTCGCGACAAGACCTTCTTCTTTGCCAGCTATGAAGCCTTTCGTCAAACTCTCGGCCTGACGCAGCAGGGCTTCGTGCCGACCACTGCGTTTCGCAATCAGGTGGCTGCTGTACAGCCGAGTCTAGCGTCGATACTCGATTCCTTTCCCGCCGGCAATGGCGCCCCCAGCCGAAGCGCTCCTGCCATTGCGCAGACATGGACCGGAGACGTTTCCAGTCCCGTTACCGAGAATGCGGGCTTGATTCGGGTGGACCATCGCTTCAACGACACCAACACAGCCTATGCCCGTTACAACATCGATGTCGGCAATAGCACCTCACCGTTAGGTAATTTGAATCAATCGCAAACGATACCCGCCACTTTGCAAACGGGGATGGTGGAGTATTTGCATATTTTCAGCCCGGCATTGTTGAATGAAGCGCGATATGGAATTAATCGGGATTATTATTCGCAGTTTTACAACTCCGGTCTTCCATACAACTTTTCGATCCCCGACTTCTCGCAACTTTATGAGACGTATAGCAAGGTGCAAGCTTCCATCAGCTATGACGGGCGCGACGATCTGACGTGGACGCATGGGCGTCAAACCATCAAAGGCGGTATTGAGATTCGGCGCATCGATATCAACGAAGGCAATGCTAATGACGGCACCGTGACGTGGGGTCCGACAATCGAAAATTTTCTTGCCAATCAGCTCACGACGTTTTCCGATACTGCCGTTGAGCCAACCAAAGGACTCCGGAAAACACAGTACTTCGGGTATGTGGAAGATGAGTGGAAGCTGAAACCGAACTTGACCCTCAATGGTGGCGTACGCTACTCATTCTTCGGACCGTTTTATGAAGTCAACAACCGGGCGTACGGCTTCGATATTGTCCAATGCGGTGGCTACTGCGCCCGCGGCGGCCAGTTTACAAATCCCAATTATCTGGACTTCGATCCGCGGACATCCATCGCGTGGTCGCCTGACGCCGGGCACGGCAATACCGTGATTCGCGCGGGCTTTGGCATGTTTCACGGAGAGACTCAGTTGGGTGATCAAGATAGCCCGTCGGTCAACGATGTGCCGTCGATCCTATTCCAGACGGGCAAAAACGTCACCTACACTTATCCCATCAATCCGGCGTTGATTCCGACAACCGGGATCGCGGCGACGCCCCGGGCACTTTCGCTATATCATCCGGACTCCTATCTAAGCGAATGGACGGCATCTATCCAGCAACTGGCACCGGGGCAAGTGATTTTCACCGGCACTTATCTTGGATCGAAAGGAACACACTTATTTCGGCGAACGTACGTCAACATTATCGATCCTGCTACTGGGAAACGGCCATTAGCAGCGGCGGGATTTCCCAGTCAAATCGATAACAAGACTCAAGAAGGAAACTCCAGCTTTCAAGCTTTCCAGCTCTCGGCCAAGAGGAGGTTTCAGGGTGGGTTGTTCTTTGACGCAAACTATATGTGGTCACACGCGATCGACGACGGATCATTCGGCTCGGGAGATGCTAGTTCGGCGGAGAATGTCAGTTGCTTTCGCTGTGAAAGGGCAAGCGGCGCCTACGATGTTCGCCATACCGGTAACATCAGCCTGACCTATCAACTGCCTTTCGGACAAGGCCGACAGTTCTTTAATAGGCGAGGAGTGGTGAACGCAGTTGTCGGGGGATGGGAGTTCACCGATCTATTCACAGCGCGGACGGGACTGCCGTTGAACATTATGGTGTCGCGGTCAGGAGCGGCGCTTCCCGACGGCAATAACTCAAGCCAACGGCCCAATCTTGTGTCGGGAGTCAGCCTGTATCCCGCCAATCAAGACGCAAGCAACTGGTTAAACATCGCCGCGTTTGCGGTCCCGGCACCCGGAACCTGGGGTAACGCAGGGCGAAACATTGCGAGAGGACCCAGCTTGTGGCAAGACGATATAGCCCTAGATAAAAACTTCCATGTAACGGAACGTTTTGTTCTAAACTTCCGTGGCGAAGCATTCAATATTTTCAATCGGGCGCAATATGGAAATCCCAGCGGGACTAATATCAGCTCGCCATCCAACTTCGGCGTTATCCAAAGCTTGGTGAATAGCCAGGGACTCACCGGGACCGGAACGCCGCGACAGCTGCAGTTTGCGCTGCGACTTAGTTTCTAAAGCAATCGCGGGAATATAAAGACATCTATGAAAACGAGATCAACAAGACTCCTGGCCTTCGTGGCTCTTGCCGCCTCGACCATGACGGCAGCTACGCCGCCGCCAAAAGTTCACCGGCCGAAGTTAGTGCTGGCGATTATCGTCGACCAGTTTCGTTATGACTACACCACCAGATTCAGAAACCGCTACACGGGTGGGTTGGCAACCATGCTGGAAGAGGGAGCCGTGTTTGTAGATGCTCACCAGGATCATTACCCCACCGTGACCGCCACCGGCCACGCAACCTTCCTATCGGGTTCGGTTCCGGCAACGTGCGGAATCATCAACAACGAATGGTATGACCGTACCACCGGCAAAACAATAACATCGGTGGAAGATCACGATACGAAACTCGTAGGCGGTGGTGCTGACAGCGTAGGCTCCTCACCGCACAATCTGATTGTCAGTACGCTCGGCGACGAAATCAAGATGGCGGGTTTTGGTCAGTCGAAGACCGTTGGCATCTCCATGAAGGATCGCGCGGCCATCCTCCCGGCGGGCCGCATGGCGAACGCCGCCTACTGGTTCGACTCGAAAACCGGGTCTGTCGTCAGCAGCACCTACTACATGCAGCAACTGCCTTCATGGGTGAGCAAGTATAACGATGAGCACTGGCCGCAGAAATCGCTAGGTGCAAAATGGTATGCCGAGAATGCGGATAAAAACAGCGCCAAGCCTTTGATGGAGCTTCCGTCGGAGGCAAACAAAAAGTTTTATTCTAAATGGGAAGAGACGCCTTACGCCAACGATGCCGAAGAGCATCTGGCGGAGGAAGCGATAACCAATGAACAGCTTGGCAAGCACCCCGGCACTGATCTTTTAACGGTCAGCTTCTCGGCCAACGATCATTTAGGGCATGATGTAGGACCGGATGCGCCCGCAGTGGAAGATATGTCGGTAAGGACCGATGCGACGCTAGGGAAATTGCTCGATGCCGCGGAAAAAGCTGCGGGCGGCAAGGACAATCTATTGGTGGTTTTCAGCGCCGATCATGGCGTCGCACCCAAGCCGGAGGTAATGGAAGCACGAAAGATGCCGGGCGGCCGGTTAAATAAGAAAGAATACATGGATTCGGTGAATCGTGGACTCACTGAACGCTACGGCGACGGAAATTACATCCTCGCGGTTTCGGAAGGTGGCTTTTATCTCAACTACAACCTTTTGCAACAGAAGAAGCTGAAGCGGGAAGATGTTGAGAATACTGTTGCCGATATTGTCCGCACCATGCCGTATGTCGAGCGAGTTTACACCGCGCATCAGTTGATGGAGTACCTGGATCCGGCTTTGGAGATGGACCGCTTAGTAACTCGCGGGTACTTCCGGCAGCGTAGTCCGGACGTGCTGGTGGTGATGAAGCCATATTATCTATTCGGCACCGAGGGAACCAGCCATGGCACTCCGTACGATTACGATACGCACGTACCGCTGATCTTCTACGGAAGCGGCATTAGCGCCGGAACGTATTACAACAAAGTTGGCATCTCGGACGTGGCTCCTACCTTGGCTGCGATGCTCCAGGTGGAAACGCCTAGCGGTTCGGTTGGGCATATCTTGCCGCAGGTGATGGTGAAAGAGAAATCCAACACCGCAATGGCCTCGGCAAAAGAATAAAAAACAATTTTACAAAACCAGTCTATGACACTAAGACCCCTATTACTTGCTTTCGCCATGGCGGCGGCCGCACTGGCCGCAGCACCTGAGCATGGTCCTTTGCAGCTGATCCATGCTACTTCGCTGCCCGGATTCGAAGGCGACTTCGATCATTTCGCTGTCGATATAAAAGGCGATCAGTTGTTTGTTTCAGCGGAGAAACATCACTCCGTCGAGATATTCAATCTGAAAGGCGAACATGTCGGAAGCATTACCGATGTGACAACTCCGCATACACTGGCTTTCGATGTCCAGAAAAATAATCTGTTGGTGGCGGACGGGGGCGATAGCTCCGTCAAATTTTTTGATGGAAGGAATCATCACCTGATTAAGCGAGTGGCCGTAGCCGCCGGTCCTGACGCAGGTGTTTACGATTCCGCAAAGCGTATCTTCTACGTTGGCAACGGCGGCAAGAACGCTCACCAAGATTACTCGTACATCAGCTTGATTTCAGCCGAAAACATGGCGGAAACGGATAAGATTCAGGTTCCGGCCAACAACTTGGAAGCAATGGCGATCAACCACAAAGCCCATTTGCTGTACGTAAACATGCGCGACAAGGCGCAGGTAGGAGTAGTGAATCTGCAAACCAAAACATTCGAAAAAGCCTGGACAATCCCCGGCCTGAATCGTAATACACCGCTACGATTCGACGAAAAAAATAACCGCATTTTCGTGGCGGGCCGCAAACCGGGCAAGTTATTCGTCATCAACTCCAGTAACGGGCAGCTTGTTGCCACGCTCGATTGTGTTGAAGTTGCCGATGACATGACCTTTGACGCCGCGCACCATCGAATATTGGTGACGGGTGTGGGCGGAGTAAGCGTTTTTCAGCAGCAAGGCCCGGATCGATACACGCTTCTTACGCAGTTCGACACCAAACACGGAAAAACATCTGAGTACGTCGCGTCACTCAACCGGTTTTTTATTATTCACACGAAAACCGATGAGGGCATCGCCGGACTTCAGGTCTACAACGTGAGTTAGTGAGCGCTTCCAACCGAACATGCTGCTACTTTTGCAGCGGTAGAGCAAATCGAAAGACAGAGCCGGATCGGAGTTCACTTTGCACTTCGATCCGGGTATTATGTCGTAGTGCAACGGCCGCCGCTAACGAAAGCCCCAGTCCATAACCATTGACGGATGTTTCGCGCGCTTCCGGAGTTCGATAAAAACGATCGAATACGAGCGGAATTTCGGCCTGCGGTATGCCGCACCCTTTGTCTTCAATCTCCAATGAAGCAGACTCCGCGTGTTGCGATACACGCACGAGTACGGTTCCCCCTACCTTCGAATATTTGATCGCATTCTCCAGTAGTGCAAGCACCAAGCGCCGCAGAGCGAGGTCGTTTCCCAGGACCGGGATCTCCTCGCATGGAATATAGGTTGTCATTCCAACTTCCTTCTTGTCAGCCAGTGGTTCCATTTGCGAACACAGCGTTTGTACCAGCGCGGCGAGATTTAACCTGGCCATCGGCATCTCTTGCGCGGCAGCATCACAGCGGGCAAGGAAAAGAAGATCGTCCACCAAATGAGTCATCCGCTCCGATTCCGATAGTATTTGTATGAGCGCGGAATGGTAACTCTCGGCTGAACGCGACCGGCGCACTGCGATCTCCGCCGTGGTGCGAATTACCGCAAGCGGCGTTCGCAGCTCATGCGAGGCATCGGAAGTGAATTGCGAAAGCCTTGTCACCGCATCTTCCAAACGCGACAACATGTCGTTCCATGTTTGGGAAAGACGCTGCAGTTCGTCATTCGTATCCGGCACCCGCAGGCGCTCGGAAAGGTTTGCGATGCCGATGAAACGCGCTGCTGCGGTGATTTCATCCACTGGCTTCAAGGCCCTCCGGCTGAGCCAGTGTCCTCCGAATGTCGCCAGCAGAGCTACCGCCGGGATTAAAGCAATCAACAGGATTCGAAGCCGACGGGTAAGATGCTCCACCGAATCGAGCGATGCGGCAAGCACTACCCGCCATTGCTGCCCGCCTACCGTGAACGGCTCCACCAGCGCTTGGTAATTGTGACCATTCCAGTGCAACTGATGCGCTCCCCGGCCTTCTGTTCGAAGCAAGATCCAGGGAAAGGAAGGAAGCGACTGATAAACCGATTGGCCACCAGGCTTCACAACCTGGAGATACGTGTCGTCTGGCAGACCTCTGGAATATTCAGCTAGCTCCTCCGGCAACTTGGTGGATGGATCGCTCGACTCGTTGTTGACGAACAAACCGACACGAAGCGCCTGGTTGCGAAGCCCACGATCGAGATCGAAAAGGAGCGTATGCCTCATCGATATCCAAATCGCCACCGCAAACAAAATCAGGCTCGCCGCCAGAACAAACGAGTACCACAAGGTAAGACGGAAACGGATGGATGGTTTCCATTTCATAACACATTCACAGAGTGGGAGCCCGCATACAGTAGCCAATCCCACGAACGGTGTGAATCAACTTAGGTTCGACGAAGTCAATTTTATTTCGGAGAAGGCGGACATACGCTTCCAGGGTGTTTTCCCCGACATCGGTGTCGAAGCCCCAAACAGATTCCAGAATGGAGCTACGGCTAGCCGGCCTTGGGGAACGACGCAGCAGAAACTCCAACAGGTTATATTCTCTTGGCGTGAGATTGACCGGCTGCGCTGCTCGCATCACTTCTCGAGTGGCGGTATTGAGACTGAGATCGGCCAACTGCAAAAGAACCGTATGGGGAATTGGGCCGCGCCGGCTCACTGCGCGCACACGGGCCAGCAGGACTTCGAAGGAGAACGGCTTCGTTAGATAGTCGTCGGCTCCGGCGTCCAGCCCCTTTACTACCTCTGCGATGCTGTCCTTCGCGGTCAACATCAAAATGGGAACTTTGTTGGAAGAGTCTCGCAGTCGGCGGGTAACGGCTAGGCCGCTGAGCCGGGGAAGCATAATGTCGAGAATAACGACATCGAAGGAGGACGATTGCGCCATCTCCAAGCCTGCCTGCCCGTCATGCGCAAGGCACACTTGATGGCCTTCTTCCGTTAGGCCTTGTTTCAGCAGGGCGGCCATATTCTGCTCGTCTTCTACGATAAGAACTGTCAAGGGTATAGAGCCATGGTAACGGGAATCAGGGGGAGCTTTTAATCTCGCGGACGCATGGAATGCAGTACGGTGAAGCGGCTGATCGCATAACCGAAAGCAGCTCCCACGAACACATCGGAGGGAAAGTGCGCCGACAAACCAACGCGGGAAAAGCCAACCGCGCCCGCCAGTCCATAGGCTACGTAAGGAACCCATTTGTGATGCCGGCCATAACGTTCCGCAAAGATAGTCGCCACCGAAAATGCGGCAATGGTATGCCCGGAAGGAAAACCGCCGTCGGTAATGGTGTTGCTGTCGAGCCATGTATCGGCGAAATTCCCCCGTGGCGCGATGCTGGACGGCCTGGCGCGGCGAGTGCTCAGTTTCAAAACTTCGTCTAATATCTCCGCATCCGCCACTGCTTCGCCAGCCAGTAGCGCCGTACTTTGAGCGTAAGAGTTTTTTGTAATTAAGCCAATGCCATAAAGGGACAGAGGCGCAATTAAAATGCCGAGCGAGGTATTGGTCCCGGAGAAAGCGTTGTTGAATCCATGATAGGCAGTAGTTCGGCGAAAGTAAGGAGTGTCGAATTGATCGGCTGCGATTAAACCGGCAGTGGCGGCGAGCACGCTTACAACAGGTATCCAGTGTTTCCCATGAGCTACCTGGCCGGGAAATGTCCAATAAATCTGCTTCTGGTCTTCCAGGATATTCGGCACAATCGTTTTCAAGCTGACAGCACGAGAAGGACCGATAGCGCCCAGGGGAGCTCTTCCAGCGTCCGTAGGCGCGCTTTGAGCGAAGGTGACCGAAGCAAGGCACAAGCTTACTGTAAAAGTACTGATGAAGCGCGGAAGAATCATTAAGGACCTCTCGGAAGCAGTTGACGAACAACCATTTGCCTACTGCGAAAACGTGAAAAGTGAACAGATGGTTCCCGATACTCGCAGCCTATCCGGTGAAGCTGAAGAACTGCTGAAGTGCCGAAGAGGTTGGAAGGTTCACCTTCTGCGACACTGGCGGTGTGAGGGAGATTCATGTCGATGTTGTGGTGATTGGAGCCGGCGCATCGGGCCTAGTTGTTCTACGGGAACTGGACCGCGCGGGAGTCAGTGTGCTGGGAGTAGAAGCCAGGGACAGAATCGGCGGCAGAATCCTGACGGTGCATGACCCTAGGTCACCTATGCCAATTGAGCTAGGCGCGGAGTTTGTTCACGGGCGTCCACCTGAAATCTTCGACGCCACAAGCTCCGCTGCCCTTGCGGTTTACGATGCCGGCTCGGAAGCACTACAAATCGATACACGGACTGGACAGATGCGGAGTGACGACGAGCTATCGGACGACTTCGAGCAAGTGATGGCCGATCTTGTCAAAGCCGGAGAGCATGAGCGCGACTGTGCATTCGCGGACTGGTTGAAAAAGACAACCTACGCCCATGAAGTAAAAAGGCGGGCGACCTCTTTCGTCGAAGGCTTCAACGCAGCGCGTAAAGAAGTGATCGGCATCGCCTCCTTGTCACTCGACGGGCGGGCCTCGGAAGAGATCGGAGCAGACCAGAATTATCGGATCGCCAAGGGATACGATGCATTGATGCGGCACCTGCTGGAAGGAGTGAAGGATGCAGGAAAAAAGCTCCGCTTGAACCAGGTGGTGGAACATGTGGAATGGAAAGAGGGAGCGGCAACGATCCGTATGCGTTCCACACTGACGGGTGAAATCGCGCAAATTTATTGCCGCAAGGTGGTGGTCACCGTGCCGCTAGGCGTACTGCAGGCAGACGCAGCCGCATATGGAGCAATACGCTTTTCTCCGGAGCCGAAACCAATTCTAGACTCTGCTAAACAGTTGAGTTTCGGACAAGTAGTGCGCATTGTATTGCGTTTCCGCGAAGCTTTCTGGGAAAGTAAACAAGAACTTCGAGAAGCATCCTTTTTGCTCTCCCAGGAACCGTTATTTCCTGTTTGGTGGACAACGCTGCCGATGAGAACATCCATCATCACCGGTTGGAGCGCGGGGCCAAACGCGGACAGCTTACTAGAGAAAGAACAACCCGAAATCATCGAAGCGGCGTTGGCAAGCCTATCGAGAATCACGCAATTCCCTCAGTCGCGTTTAAGTGATCTCCTGGAAGGAGCTTATTTGCACAGGTGGGATAAAGATCCGTTTGCGCGAGGCGCCTACAGCTACGTGCCTGCGAATGCGATGGAGGCACGCAAATCGCTGACCGAGCCGGTACAAGATACGCTCTACTTCGCCGGCGAAGCAACAGAGATCACCGGCCACGGTGGGACAGTAAACGGCGCAATGGCAAGCGGTGCGCGAGCGGCAGCGCAATTGTTGGGCAAGCTCCAGAAAGCTTAATCGAGCCACTTCGTCATCAGTCGGCGAGTATCTTCTTCAAAGCCGAAACGGCGGTAAATCGCAGCCGCCTTATCATTGCCGGAGAGCACTTCTAAATGCAGTGCGCGAATCTTCTTCTCGCGGCATCGATCCGCAATGAAACGAAGAGCTTGCTGACCGAGCCCTTTCCTGCGATGAGACTCGACAATGAACAACTCATCGAGCAGCGCGTCGCACCCGCCAAACTCCAGACTGAAGCCAAAGGTGAGAACAGCGTAACCAACGGTTTCGTTGTCATGGCGCAGGAGCCAGATCGCACCAAACGCTGGCAACTCCAATAAACGACGTGTTGCCCGTCTGGCTTGCGCCGCATCGAAGGGATGGCCCTCATGTCGATACAGTGCTTCCATCATCTTGGCAAGCACTTCTATATCGTCAAGAGTCGCAGGCTGGAACGCAAGCAGGGAACCCGTAGTCATCCGATCACCATAACTTTAAGATTCGCGTAACGATAATCTAGAGACATGGCACGCGGCTGGGAAAGCAAAGATGTCGAATCGCAGATGGAAGAGCGAGAGGAGTCTCGGCGTGCTCAGGAACAGGCGAGGCACTGTAGCTTACAAGAGGCTGAACATCAGCGTGAACTCGAGAGCATTCAGCTTTCTCGGGTTCGAGTATTGCGAGATTTGGAGACTGCGCAAAACCCCAAGTATCGCGATGTGTTGCGGCTCACTTTACAGCATCTGGATGCAAAACTCGCCCAATGCCAAACGGAAGCAAAGCGCTCAACAAACTAAATCATCGCGGCTGATATGGAGGTCACCCAACTTGCCGAGCATCGCCAACGCGATGTTATCCGTTTGGAAGAACTCATGAGCGATTTGCCGCACTTTCTCGCAAGTCACGGACTCAATGCTTTCCAGCATCTCATCGAGAGACATGAAATCTTTGAAGTATAGCTCCTGTCGGGCCAGATTCGACATACGGCTCGACGTAGATTCCAGGCTCAACATTAACGAGCCTTTCAGATGGTCTTTCGAACGGCGCAATTCCTCCGCCCCGATCGGTTCGTCCTTGATTTGACGAATTTCATGCATCGTGGAAGCGACCACCTGCTTGGCCGTCTCGGCGCCCGTGCCGGCATAGATCGCAAGGCAGCCCGTATCGCTGAATAGATTCAGCTCCGAATAAACCGCGTAAGCCAATCCTTGCTTTTCACGGATGTTTTGAAACAGGCGAGAGCTCATTCCGCCGCCCAGTACTGTGTTTAATACGTAAAGAGGAAAGCGCAGCTCATGGGCCAGTGGATACGCGGGAACACCCAGCGTAATGTGGACTTGCTCCAACGACTCTCTTTTTTTCAGCACGATGGAAGCATGCGGCTTGGGAACAGAATCGACGGGAGTGGGTCCGCGGCCTTCCAGATTTTCAAACTTTTCGCGAATCAGCCGGACGATATCGTCATGCTTCAGATTTCCGGCGGCCGTAATCAGAATGTTTTTAGGCGAGTAGACACGGCTATAGTAGTCGAACAGCATCTCCTGCCCAAACTTCTTGACCGTCTCCCTAGTGCCTAGAATCGGCTTTCCCAGCCCGTGCCCCTTCCAGAAATTGCTGAGGAAGGTTTCATGAAGGACGAACTCCGGCTGATCGGCTTCCATCTTGATCTCCTCCAAAATCACTCCCTTTTCCTTTTCGATATCTTCCTTGCGGAAAAGGGGATGGAGCACGAGATCGGCCAAAATATCGAGAGCAAACGGCAAGTGCTCATCCAGAACTTTGGTATTGAAACTAACCAGTTCCTTGCTGGTGAAGGCGTCCAACCCGCCTCCCACCGAATCGACGGAGCGCGCAATGTCCTCGGCGGACCGATGCTTGGTTCCTTTGAACACCATGTGCTCGATGAAATGGGAAATACCGTTCTCCGGACCGTGTTCCACGCGGGAGCCACTACCGATCCACACACCCAAAGACACGGAACGAACATGAGGCATGACTTCGGTCACGATCCGAAGTCCGTTAGAAAGCGTTGCCCGCTCGATTTGCCGGACAGGAGAGGATGTCAGCACCATAAAATTACGCCTTTTCCAGTGTATCGCGATACACTAAGCCTAGATGTTGCAAGTAGTTGAGGGTCAAACGCTGATCGGAATGGAGCTGGGAGACCTCAAAGATTTGCTAGGTCCGGAGCAGCCTGTTTACCGCGCTCACCAACTATATGACGCGCTGTACAAGAAACAAGTGGCTAATTTGTCGCAAGTTTCCAATCTGCCGCATTCGCTAAGGGACTACCTGTCGGCGAGCAGCGATTTCGGATCACTCACCCTGGAACGCAGGTTCGACTCTTCCGACGGCACGAAGCGATATCTTCTTCAGTTGGCGGATAACCGGACGGTAGAAGCGGTCTGGATGCCGGAGGAGCGCCGCAACACCATCTGTATTTCCAGCCAAGTAGGCTGTCCGGTAGATTGCCGGTTCTGCATGACGGCACTGATGGGGCTAGAGCGGAATTTGACAGCAGGCGAGATCGTGACTCAGGTTCTTCACGTGGCACAGGAAAACGGGGTGCGCGCGGACAATTTGCGCTTAAATGTGGTGATGATGGGCATGGGCGAACCGCTGCTGAACCTTCCCAATGTTCTGAAAGCCACCAGGCTGCTGACCGATCCGGACGGCATCGGTATGTCTCCTAAAAGAATCACGATTTCCACTTCGGGGATCACGCCAAAAATCGAAGAGCTGGGGCAAGCGCAAACGCGTCCTAAACTGGCGATCTCATTGAACGCCTCCACGGAAGAACAGCGGCGAGAGCTAATGCCGATTACTCGCAAGTATCATTTGGCGGAGCTGATGGAAAGCTGCCGCCGTTATCCTCTGCGGCCTTGGGAGAAGTTGACGTTCGAGTACGTGCTGCTAGGAGGGGTAAACGATACCGACGCCGATGCACGCCGAGTGGTGAAGCTGCTGGCGCACTTAAATTGCAAGGTGAATCTTATTGCCCTGAACCCCGGGCCGGGCATTCCCTTCGAAACGCCCGATGAGAACCGGGTAGTGAGTTTTCAGGCCATCATCCGCCGTTCGCTGCCATGCTTTGTCAGGAAACCGCGCGGCCGGGATGCCTTTGCCGCTTGCGGCCAACTCAAGCGCGTCAATACCGATCTAGTGAGTCTCGGTTGATGTCGAACTTGCTTGGGGATGCGAAGCCGTGGCGCCGTCGGTCATTCCCAACACCCACTTCACTGCTTCGAAGTACATTTTCGTAATATCGGGATCGTCCCAAGACTCCTCGGTGTGTCCCAGCGTGGAATAAAACACCCGCCCTTTACCGTACATCTTGGCCCAGGCCACTGCAAAATCTTTGTCGGTCCGTTTCACGCGGGGATTTTTGAGATCGATCCGGTTGGGGTCCAGGCTCAGCAGCACGTTTACTTTATCGCGCGACCAATCCTTCGGCTGGTAGATTTCGTCGTATTTCACGAACTCTTTTGGAAAATGACGAACTGCCGGAAAATTAGGAGCCTCATTGATAATGGGTGCATTGAAGGTCGTCCAGGGATGATCGTTAAACCAACCGCCGATCATCTCTCCGTACTCCGGCCACTTGTAGTTCGTATCCAGAGCAGCATGGATCCCGACAAAGCCCTTGCCGTCTTCTTTAATAAACGACATCATGTCTTTTTTCTGGCTGTCATCCAAAGGGAGTTCGCCGGTGGTGCTGGAAAAGACAAGAGCGTCAAAATAGTCAAGATTTTTGGTGTTCCTTTTTAGGTCTTTCTTGGTAATTAGCTCCGTATCGGTGCGCAAGGTGGTGTCCCAAAGGCCGGTGTCGTGGCCCATCTTCCAGATGTTCGCCATTGCATCGGGAACAGAATCATGCTCAAAGCCTTTGGTCTCTCCAATCACCAAAACATGTTTCAGATGAATCGGTTTGGCATGTGGAACGGGCGGAGTCGCCGTCTGGGCATTCGCCTGGTTCCAGTAGAAAAATCCTCCGATAGAGAGGGTGAGTAGAACGGATGTCGTCGCAGTTCGAGATAATTTCACGCGGTCTCCCAAGATGGAGAGCTTATCACTTCAGAAAAAAAAAGTTGAAAGCAGCTCCCTCAAAATGATAGCCGGAGCATAAATTGAATCTGGCGCGGCGTTCCCGTTCCTACCGGAGTTTTATTGATGGTGGATTGAATAGAGCCGAACTGCGCAGGTACAGTGACATCGCTGAGGGGATCTCCATACTGCGCGCGATTGAAAATATTGAAGACCTCCGTCCGGAACTGGATGGCCAGACGCTCGGTGACGGGGAATTGTTTTTCCAGTCCGAGATCAAGCTGATAAAGGTTGGGTCCGCGCGCGATGTCGCGCCCCGCATTTCCGAACGTTCCCGCCGCGGGAGCACTGAATGCCGCCGAATTGATCCATTGCTCCACTGTCGATCCGCCGGGCGGTGTCAGGGAAACGCCCGGCACCAGGTTAGGACGCTGATTGACGTTATATCCGCCGGGAACCGATGAGGCCGAACGGCTGATGGTGACGTTGACGGGCCGTCCGCTACGCGCCGTACCGATGCTACTTAAGGACCAGTCCCCGGCAATGGCGCGCCACACGCCCGGCTGTGAAAGATAATGTTTACCAGCGCCGAAGGGAAGATTGTAGACCGCGTTTGCGGTGAAGAAATGCCGGATGTCTTGCGCGCTGTCGGCTCGCTCGCAGGCCCGGCAGAAAACGTTTTGGGGCATGATCGCGTCAGTTTCTCCACCTCCTAGCGAACCATCGTTGATGGCGTGGGACCACATATAGTTCGTGCCGAACACTAGTCCCGAATGAAAGTTTTGCTGCACCGAGAGCTGTAGAGCATGGAAAGTGCTGTTGCTGTCGTTCGTGCGGTACTCCACTTGCCCATACTGCGGATAGGGCCGAAGTCCCGTCAGCGGATCGGCAACGTTGGCAGTCGTAATTGTTTGCAGGAAGGTTCCTTTATTGCCGAAATAAGAAACCGTGGCAGTGAGCCGCTGCGCCAACTCTCGCTGGACGGAAAAGCCCCATTGCGAACTGTACTCATCCTTGCGATTGCGATTTTGAGCACGCGGCGAAAGAGTACCCGGCGTGGTCGCTAGAAAAGGGAGTATCGGATAGGACAGGTTTCGGATCGCGCTGGAGTTGAGCGAATAACGAAGGACATCGTTCGATGCCGGCAGGTTCTGGTCTTCTAACTGGCCGTCGCCGTGATAGATTCCGAATCCGGCTCTGAATACCGTTTTATTGTGGAACGAAGTCGGCGCCCAGGCCACCGCGATACGAGGATCGAGATCGTTCTTACGCGGATCGGAGAACTCCGCGCCCGGTTGACAGAATCCGCCGCAGGTTGCAAAGTCGAAGGGAATCGCCCGTCCATCAGTCTCATGAAATACGTTGAAAAATTGATAGCGGAGGCCGAGATTGAAGGTCAGGCCGGCCGTGGCCTTGTACTCGTCTTGAATAAATCCGAAGGCCTGTGTTTTGCGAAGACGCTTTAGCGGCAAAGCATCCGTCACCGACGCGCGATCGAGCTGGTTGTCCGCCAGTGTGTTCCGGCTTACGTAGGTCAGCGTTCCGCTAGCGGAGCTTCCAGGATCGGTGAATACACGGCGAACGCGAACGCCCGCTTTCACCGTATGCCGGCCGTGGGTGAATGAGACATCGTCCTGTATCGAAGCTGAAGAATCGTCCTCTTCCCGAGTGCTGGAACCGGGCAGCGATGTGAACCCGCTCACGGACAGAGTGTAGGGAAGCGTTCCGAGACTCGACGTTCGCGAAAACACCTGGTTGAAACCGAACTTCGTCTCATTCAGCAGCGTAGGCGAAAGAACTTGGGTGATGTTCAATATGGCATTAATGGGGCGGTAGTCGGCGACTTGCCGGTCTCGCAAATTCGAGAGCGGAACGTCGGTCACAGCTTCGTCTACATTCACCCGCAAGAAGGACGTCACAGCATTACTGAACCGGTGATCGATGCGCACCATGCCCGAGTCTTCGTTGTCGATCTGCGGACTGAGCCCGTTGAAAAGATCGATGGATGGATTGTTGGCCTGTGGAATGGACCCGATGGTGGGAAAAGCATCGATAACAGGAGCCAGAACAGACGATCGGGAAATGACCTGCGCACGATAAGAGGCGCTGGGTACAAATCCTTGCAGGGTTTGATCGAGGCGCTGACGCAGTCCTTCGTAGGCCACAAAGAGGAATGTATTGTTGTGAATCACCGGACCGCCTAAATTGGCTCCAAACTGATTCAACCGGAAAGGTGGCGTCGTTCGCGAAAAGGGGTTGCGGGCATCGAAAACATCGTTCCGCAAAAAGTCGAAGCCATTGCCGTGAAATGTGTTCGTACCTCCTTTGGACGCCAGAATGATTTGCGCTCCGGTGCCGTCCGCCGAATCGGCTGTGTATAACGTAGAGTCTACTTTGAACTCGGAGATCGCGGACGTCGGAATCGCGAGACGAATCGCGGATTTTTGTGGCTGATTCGAAATTCCGCCCGCGTCGACTCCATCGAAGCTAAAGTTGTTATCGTCGCGGCCATGGCCGGCGAATCGCACGCTGCGCTGGTCCGAAGTCCCCGGATCGACCGCGCCCGGTATTAAGGGAAGTAGCGTCGCCCAGTTCCGTCCGTTGATCGGCAAGTTTTGAATCTGTGTTTGATCGATGCGTCCGCCGATGGTGGCCGCTGTTTGTTGAATCTCACTAACATCGGCGGCCACGACCAGGTGTTCGTTGCGAGGTGCGATGCGCAAGTTTCCGTTTACCGTCCGTGTTTGACCCACTAGCAGACGAAGACTGCGGGACTCCGCCGTGCTGAAGCCGGCATGGGAGATAAAGACCGAATAGGTTCCGATCGGCAATGCCGTAATCGAATAGACTCCAGCACCGGTAGTACGCGTTTGGCGAGTAAGCATGGTCTCCTGTTGCTCGACTTGGACCACAGCGTCCGGGACGGGTTTGCCCTGACTATCGCGAACGCTCCCGATAACCGCCGCCAACGCGGTTTGCGGGAAAGCATCGCGCGCGGCCGACACAAGCAAGAAAGATACAATCCAAGCGCGGGCTACGAACACCGCGCGACGGCGAGTTGCTCTCGACATAGTGATTAACAGTAAAGTAACCCGGCAACCATTAAAGTAGTGTGAATAAGCCGTGAAAAGTTCAAGCCTACGCCTAAGATTTTATGTTTTATGACGGCCAGATTAGTTGATCTTCCGGGATGTTTGCGCGATCCACAACAGCTTGCGCTGCGGCGGCAGCTTGCCGAGGAGGAGTTTATGCGGCCGTTGTCGCAGTTTGCGGAGTTTGTGCGCCGCGATAGCGGCCAGGCGAATGTTCCCGATTTCGATCCGCTCGATGGCGGTATACATGCCGAATGTCTGTTTATCTTGGAAGCTCCCGGGCCGCAAGCACTGAACACCGGCTTCGTATCGCGCAATAATCCCAGCCAAACATCCAGCAATCTTTGGCATCTGACAAAAGCCGCGGGAATGGAACGTAAACGTACCGCGGTTTGGAACTGCGTGCCTTGGTACATCGGTGACGAAACGGGATTGCGTGCCGCCAAACCTGCCGATGTTACCGAAGGTCTGAAGTACTTGCGTTTGCTAATCGAGCTTCTAACTAAATTACGGATCGCGGTGCTGGTAGGCCGCGCGGCAGGACGCAACCGCGCTACATTGACCCATGAGTTTCCGCACCTGCAACTATTCGAGATTCCGCATCCTAGCCCGCAGTGGGTAAATCGGGCGCCGCAGAAGAACAAGGAGGCGATCTTGAATGGATTACTCGCGGTGCAACGTGTCCTTTCCGTCGGTGAACAGGATGCATCCTCGCACCCGTCACTCTAACCATGTCATCTAAGTAATAGTGGCGATCGATCTACTACCCATACTGCAGAGCGCCAAGCCCATTGGGCAGCCCCGATTATGGAAGCCCAAGCGAGTGTACGTCTCCCCGGCGGCAGCGGAGTGGGATCAGGCGAACGAGATGGTCAAGCGGGCATCCGAGCTGGGCTCCGAAGTTATCTACCTGAAGAACAACCGTATTCCGCGTATCGAAGCCGAAAACGACCGCAAGGCATATGCTGAAGCTAAGCAAACGCTGGCCGTGGTCACCGCACCGCCAAGTAAGCTGAAGCTACAACCCATTCCGCCCAGCGCCGATTGGCAATTTCATCTGGCGGAAGGTTGTCCAGCGCATTGCCAGTATTGTTACTTAGCAGGTTCATTATCCGGGCCGCCCATCACTCGTGTTTATGCAAATGTAGCGGAAATACTCGCAAATCTGCCGAATTACTTAGGTATGGGAAAAGTCACCTCACGCTCCAAGGCAAGAAGTTTTGAAGGCACCACCTTTGAAGCCTCCTGCTACACGGATCCGTTAGGGATCGAACACTTGACTGGCTTTCTAGCCGAGACAATTCGTTGGTTTGGACAATGGGACGCTCCGGTACAGCTCCGTTGGACGACCAAGTTCGACAATGTAGAGCCTTTGTTGTCTCTTCCTCATGGAGGCAAGACCAGGGCGCGCTTTTCGGTGAATGCGGAGTCGATAGCACACAACTTCGAGGGGGGCACGCCAGGCGTTTCGGCGCGCTTAGGGGCGATGCGCCGCATGGCATTGGCCGGCTACCCTGTCGGCCTGACCATAGCGCCGATTATGCCGATTCCCGATTGGCAAGAGGCGTACCGGACTTTGATTGCAAACGCGGCCACTGCTTTGCAAGATGTTCCGGAACTTGACCTAACCGCCGAGCTCATCACGCATCGTTTCACACCCGGCTCGAAGGAAGTTTTGCTGAAGTGGTATCCCCGGACGCCGTTGGAAATGGAAGAATCTGCACGGGCGGAGAAGCGGACAAAGTTCGGTTCATTGAAATACGTCTATCCCGCTGATTCAATGAAAGCGATGAGGGCATATATGGAGTCTCTGCTCGGAGAATATCTACCAGCTGCGCGCGTTCTTTACTGGACTTAGCCGCTGGTCAGTAAAATTGGTCACCAGCGAGAGGCCGACGTTGCTGTATTCCGGCTCGGACGCGACTATTTCCTTCCCATATTCCGATGGTGCGGCCTTCGGAAACTTGCTGAAGGCAAATTCATATCGGCAACTCACAAATCGATATCTTCGCGCAGTGATCGGTGGTGAGTAGTGCAATCAGTTCCCCAGCCCGGCAACAGGATATCCCTGCCAAATATACTCCAGAGCCTCGGGCAGAGTTTGCTCTTTCACTGCGCGGTCCGTATGACCCGCGTTACGCGCAAATACAAATTGATAGTGATAGCCTTTGGCTGCAAGTACCCTGGCCATATCCTCGTTGGCAATCACCCAATCGTGCATGCCATCGCGCATGACATTCGGATTCAAAAGGTCTCGATCGCCCACCTCCATCCAAATTCGCAGCGGTTTGGCCCGGCTTTCGGGAATCAGGTGTTCGTGCAACCCCCATGCGCCGTGAGGACTTCGCGGGTTTGACGGCCACTGCTGGTTTACATAGGTACCTGAATAGGTGAGAACGCGGTGGTAAAGCTCCGGGTGGTACCACGCCATGATAAAGGCGCACGAACCGCCGGAACTGCCGCCCATCGTTGCCCGGCCTTCGGGATTCTTGGTCAACTTTACATGTCCTTTCTTCTCCACCAGCGGCAACACTTCTTGTTCGACAAACTCCGCGTATCGACCCGACATTGTGTCGTACTCCAAGCCGCGTTCGCTTCCCTGGGCGTCGCCCCCGCCGTTGCTGATGGAAATCGCAATCATCACCGGCACTTTGTGCTGGGCAATCAGGTGATCCAGCGCGGTGAATAGTAGACGATCAGGCCCGTCCGCTCCGACGATGAACGGCGCCGCCGAACCGGGAACATATTCTCCAGGAACATACACAGCAACCCGGCGAGTGTAAGGCGCCGGATGACTGGTGGTGACGATCAACTTAGCCGGATCGGTCGGGTCTGCCGTGCCGAAAGTACCGGGCTCTCGCGCAATGCCCGGATAAACCTTGCTGTTAGACGATTCCATGGTGAAGGTGATTACCCTTCCTTGTGGCACGCGTTCCTGCGGAGTCACCTCCGGCGCAGGATTGTGCGTAGGGCCAAGAATAAAATTTCCATCCATCGTCGCCGGAGCATTGGTGCCGTCAGGTAAGTCTTTCGCTTTGACAAAACCGGGCGTGTCCGGATCGCGCGTGGGCGGCACTGGACGCTTTGGGTGTGCGGTTTGGATCGACGATTGTGCCATTGCCGGAGGTAAGCCGACCAATGGGCTGAAGAGAATTAAGACGACGAGAGGACGTAACATTGGTAACTCCTATTTTTGCGCCCGTAACAAACCAATTGACCGCGTCCCTAAACTCCTCGGACCGGCAGCCGCCCCTTCCTGTAAGAGCGCAACCACAAAGCTCTTGCCACGTCCGATGGGCTGCAGCGCATAGCTCATTCCCGCCTTCACTGGAGCTTCCACCACCGTGCCTCCGCCGCGCAATCGGATATCAACGCGTTTCCGCCCGAGTTGCGCAAACATCTCCGGCGTCTTACCCGGCCATGGATTCCGGATCCGCATCGTCCCGGTAAATCCTGCCGTAATCGTCACTGTAGCCGGCACGCCCGACCGCATCTGCACATCTACCTTGCCGTGGCGCTGTAAATAGACAGTTGCATCCACGTCCCACTCCCTTGGCCAAGCCGATGCAATACGAAGCAAACCATTGTAGTTCTGCGCCAAAGCCTCCTGAAGCGTATCAGCCACTACTCCGATTTGTTCTCCATAAAACTCCGGTCCAATAAACTTAGCTAAGCCCGAAGGATAGGCTTGATACTTCTCCGTTAGTCCGATCAGTGACGCCTTCACCTCGCTGCGCAAACCAAGCCGGGCCGCTTGGATCGGATCGAAGCTCCAATCGTTCTGCAGCTTGTTCGGCCGGTGCTCGTATGTCCTTATCGCAAGCTTATGCAGGGGCCCGTCATCGCCAATTAGGGAATATGGCCAAACCGGTTCCAGCCCTACATTTTCTGTATTATGAATCGGTGCGGTGGGCTCGTAGGAGAGCGCAATCGCATCGTTACCGCGGCTATCGGCTGCCGGTGTCAGCAGCTTGGTTAGCGTCTCCTGATCGCTGCGTGGAAATGGAGGAAGGTGCTGCATCGCACTGCGTAGCTGTTTTACTAAATCCGCATCGGTCTTCAAAACCGTTGCTGCCTTCACAACCATTGGAAACAGTGATTGACTAGCTGCGATGTCCGTCGCCGGATCACGTACGTCCCATTGATTTTCATGCGCGTTGGATGGAAATGTATGCCGTAGATGATCTTTTCCAACGGTGGCATAGGCCAACAAAAATCGCGCCGCATCAGCCATTAGAGAATAGTTTGCCGCTAGAAACTTTTCGTCCTGCGTCGCCAAATACTGCCGCCATATCCAGAGGGAGATCTCCGCGCCGGTAGTCAGCGTCCGCGCATTGTAGTAGGGCTTGAAATCGGCATCGCAATCGAGCGCAAGCGGTGCCCCCTCCTCTTTCTCATATCCCTGTCCATTAAACCGCATCGTTTCGGGAACACAAACGCCGGGACGCCCTTTCATGTGTGCCTTTGTCCACGCCTCGATGTTCTGTAAGTTGTCTCTATAAAGACGGAAATAAGATTCGTTCAACGCGAATGCCCCGGCTCCCAAATTCGCGGCCACTTGCATCCGCAAATTAAAATGCCAATACGCCGCCGGATCCCAGCGGTGAAAATCGCGAAACGCTGAAAATAAATCCGCGACACCGGCATGCGAACCAGGCCTTATATCACCCCGTTCCGCGGCGGCCGCGTAAAGATCGATCGTGCGCAGATTCTCCATGTACTCCGCAGCACCGTCTTTGGAAGCCATCTTGAACAAACCCAGGCCGCGCCAAAAATCGTTCCACCAAAGACGGTGTTTCTCCGGCGAAAAATTCGGTATGCTCGGCAGTAGTTTCTTCGCCGTGTCCAACGCATTGCCACCGGCCCAATGCGGAGCCGCCACCATCAAGCGAAACGTTCCATCCCGGTTGGGAAGAAACGAAAGCCGCACACCCACGGGACCCGCCGACTCCACATGTACGGCCCTAGCCCTGGCCGTGATTGCCGCCAATGAGCCAAAGGTTGCGCCACTCGCGCCGGGACCTTCCGAGTCCCTCCAGGTCTCAAACAACACGCCCATTGTGGTCTGTAAATAAGTGCCCGGTCGGCGGGGAGCCCACAAATGTAAAGTAGCGGATTGCGCCACGTCGGGATTGGCTCCCGTCACCTCTATTGCAAATACATCGGCATCCGGCTGCACAGAGAAGGTGGCGCTCATGCCGGCTCCCCGCTCCGTGAATTCGCCGTTATAAAGGTCCAGCTTTCCCGTGTAATCGGTCGCAGTGGCCAGCTTCTTCAGCCCCGGAATCGTCACCTGCCCAGGCGACCGCCGATACGGAAGCGTATCCGCCCGGTTCAATTGCGCAGTGCACCCTCCCTCAGCCCAAACCGCTACCCCGAGCCGCCCATTACCCAGCGGCATCGCTTCTTCCGGCTTTGTATTTGCGCGCTGCAAAACGATGTCCGAACGCTTCACAATACGTGCCACGTCGGTGTTGATTTTGCGTTCCACCGGCTCGGGCGCCGACTCGGCAGGACGCGCCTGCAAAATGCCTTGCCACATCGTTGGCGCCAAAAGAATGATCGGTAAAACGCCCAGCGCGCGTAAGCGCCGCGAAACAATATTCACCATCTCATCCTACGCTCTATCTCGCACCTTCCCGTACCAGTTACTCTTTACTAATGCCCAACACTCTGGCCTTTCTGTTTCTCATGCTTGCCATCCTGCCGTCGTTAAGGGCGCAAACCGCGCCTACCCTCCTTCTAACCAACGGAAAAATCTGGACAGTGAATCCCCGGCAGCCGGAAGCCGAAGCCGTCGCTATTACGGGCAGTCGCATTATTGCTGTTGGGACGACGACAGAGATCACGAAGCTAAAGGACGCACAAACCGCCGTTATCGATCTTGCAGGCCGACGCGTTCTCCCCGGTTTCAATGATGCCCACGTTCATTTTTATGCGGGTGGAAAAAGTCTTGCCGGTCCGCAACTCCGCTATTCGCACAGCCCGGAGGAACTGCGCGCCACGCTTGCGGTTTTTGCTACGCATCTTCCTTCCGGACGGTGGATCACCGGGGGCAATTGGGATCAGGAAAACTGGATTCCGCCCCGCCTACCTGCTCATGAACTCATCGACAGCGTCACGCCAAACAACCCGGTCTTTATCAACCGCCTCGATGGTCATATGGCACTTGCCAACTCGGCCGCCCTTCGACTGGCAGGCATCGACAAAAATACGAAAGACGTGCCAGGTGGAGTCATCGTCCGTGATGCGGAAGGCAATCCCACCGGCATCCTCAAAGACGCCGCTCAAACTCTCGTCGAAAAAGTGATTCCGCCTCCCACGCAAGATGAAATCATCAGCGCTCTTCGCGCCGCGCAGTCCTATGCCAATGCCGTCGGTGTTACCAGCGTCCAGGACATGTCCGCCGCGCCCAATATCCTGCGCGCTTATCAAACCATGCTTCATGAAGGCAATCTACACGTGCGTGTCTCCGGTCACCAGCCGCTTAGTTCTTGGCAGCATCTCGCCGAGGTCGGTATCGTCGCCGACTTTGGCAATCCAAACCTGCACATCGGCGGTCTGAAAGGCTTTGCCGACGGCTCCCTCGGCTCCACCACCGCCCTCCTTTTCCAGCCTTATCTCGATTCCCCCGACACCAGCGGCATCCCCAGCGCGGAACTGGCGAATCCCGAGCAGATGTGGCGCAACATTCAAGCGGCCGACAAGGCCGGCTTGCAGATCGCCATCCATGCCATTGGCGACCGCGCTAACAACACCATCCTGAACTTCTACGACCGTTTGACGCACGGGCAAGCGCCGCGCGACCGCCGTCTCCGCATCGAACACGCGCAGCACCTCATCCCGTCCGACATTCCCCGCTTTGCGAAACTGCACGTGATCGCCTCCATGCAGCCTTATCACTGCGTCGACGACGGCCGCTGGGCCGAACACCGTATCGGTCCTGAACGCGCCAAAACTACGTATGCATTCCGTTCGCTACTCGATTCCGGCGCCACCCTCGCCTTCGGCTCCGATTGGGATGTAGCCCCCATGAGCCCTTTGATGGGCATCTACGCCGCCGTGACCCGCCGCACACTCGACGGCAAACACCCGAACGGCTGGGTGCCGGAACAGAAGATCACTGTTGCTGAATCCGTATACGCCTATACGATGGGCTCCGCCTACGCCAGCTTCGACGATAAAATCAAAGGCTCGGTAGAACCCGGCAAGCTTGCCGACTTGATCGTTCTCACGGATGATATCTTCGCCATCGAGCCGGTAAAGATCGCCGACACAAAAGTAGGCATCACCATCTTCAACGGGAAAGTCGTTGCAGGTCCGGGCCGCTCCTCCGACAAACATCTTCCTAGCGGGCTGGTTCTCCGGCCATAGAACGAACAGCATTACCGTCCTGCTAAGCAGGCCTGCTAAACCCCTCAATACCGCGCATCAAAACATCACCTTCAACGAAAACTGTATCTGCCGTGAACTGGCCGCAGTCCGGCTGATTACTCCAAACCCCGACCCGCGAATTGTATTCGAAGGCAGCCCGAAGTTTACGACGTTGAAGATATTGAAAAACTCGGACCGAAACTGCACGTCGATGGACTTCCGCCCCGCTTCGAAAACCGTATCTTTAATCAACGCGAAGTCGAAATTCCGCAGCCCCGGCCCGCGGAACGTCCCTCTGCCTAACGATCCGAACACTCCGCTATTCGGCCCACTGCCGCCGGGAACATTAGTAGGAATTGCGAAGAACGACCCGTTGTCCGCACCCCTGCTGAAATAGTCTTCGCGAACCGTGCGGCCGGTTGAAAAATCCGGAACGCCGATCTGATTTGGGCGGTCCGTTCCATTCGATCCCGCTCCAGTCTGCTGCACGCCGGAATAAACGGTAAACGGCGGACCACTGGTGATCGTCGTGACGCTCAGCACCTCCCAACCACGCGTAAACTTAGTGCCCAACGGCTTTAAAAATTCCCATCGGTCCGCATGCAAATCTTGTATGGCGGTCAACGTCAACGCGCGCCCAATATCGAAAGTAGAAGGCCCTTTCTCCGCCCGCGTATCGAAAGGATTTTGCGGCGACGCAGGCGCGGTCGCTCCTGAAGCCCCGCTTACAAATCCGCCGATTACCGTACTCGCATCGTCCAATGATTTCCCCCAGGTAAAGCTCGCCTGAATCTGCGGACCGCCGCCGGCAACCGCGCCCTGCACCGAAGTCTGCAGCGAGTGGTAACTGGAGTGCGACCGGTTCGTCATCAGCGACTCCGTGCCGAACCCGCCAATGGTCTGGCCCGACGTGTCGAATCTCGTATAAGGCGCAAACGCCGGCGTGGCTCCCGCATACCCGTTCGGAAAATTGAACGCCGGTAAACTCACCCCCGCTGTTCCCACGTACGCAGCACTCGCCGTCAACCCGCCGAACGTCCGCTCCAGTGCCGCCGACCAGGTTCCCAAATAAGCATTCCGAAAGTCCTGCGAAACCGCGTTCACGTTCAAAGGAGTGACCTGTCCGCTTCCGGTCAGCGCTGCGATGCCTTGTGCAAAACGGTCGATGTCCCAGACGGTGTTGGCGGGCACAGCCTTTGAATCGCCGGACGCCAAAACATTCACGCCCGCCGGGTTATAAACACCCGGCAAATCCTGCGGTCTCACCCTGGTGCCCAACGTCAACGCAAATCCCGGATAGGCCGTTAACCGGGGATAGTCCACGTAAGGCGCTGCTCCGGTCAACGAATTATCTTGCCAGATGTTCGGCGGTATCGTTGTGATCCCGCCACCCGCTCGCACCCAAAAATTGTTCCCGACCTGCCAATTCACCCGCACCCGCGGTCCCCAGTTATTTCCCCACAATCGGTACGAAGGCTGGGGATTAATGAGGTAATCCTGACGCGGCCCCCCTGGCCCGCTAGAAAACGAAACGCCCGCCGTCCGTTTCGCCCGCTCGGTAATCGGCCAATACAGCTCATATCGCAAGCCATAATCCAGCACCACACGAGGAGAAATCTTCCATGTGTCCTCCAAAAACAAATTGACGTCATAGCGCGAGATCGCCGCCACCCCAATCTGATCTCCTTGCGGAAACGCCGGCGGAGCCACCGCCACTGTATAAGCAAATGCGCTGCCCGTCAGCAGCCCGCTCAGCGTATCGGGCAGCGCGGTGCCTGGCGCGATATCGTGCAATCCACTTCGCGAAGCTATTGCCACCGGAGCATACGCCGTTCCTCCGCCAAACGTATACTGCCCATTCGGAGCCGTCCCAAAGTAAGTGGTATCGCGATTCGCCCTGAACTCCGCCCCTGCCTTTACAGAATGCTTCACGCTGGTCCACGCCATGTTCTCGCGCGCTTGGAATAGATTGCCGAACGCAGCCGTAACTGAGCCGCCCGCCGCGTTGAATGGCTCATACAGTCCATCGCTAAAGGTCAACGCTGGATTCACATGATCGCCGGTGGGAAACGACGGAGTTGTTCGTGTAAATGCGATCGACGATTCAGCCGAAAACTGAGGGGATGGCGTCCGTATCCAAGTCAACACGGCGTTCCTTTGATGATCTACATATAAAACTCCCCAAGAAGGATCAATGGCGGTCTGATTGGGATTCGTTGTCGGCCCGGTGAGATTATCCAATGTGAATCGCGCAAACAAATGGTCTTTCGACGAAAGCTGATGATCCACTCGCAGTGACCCTTGGTCCGCATTCGTCCGCACCTTCGAGGATGTCGCATACGTGCGTGCTCCGAATGGCCCCTGCGCGTCGTTCGGCAAAGGATACCGGCTTAACAAGGCGGCGATCCTCGGGTCTACCGGCACCAGCAACGTATCACCTGCAAACGCGGTGGTGTCCAATCCTCGCCGTTCGTCTGCTGTGGGTACGGGCAATACTTGCGTCGTGCCTAATACCTGGCGGAACCCTTGGTACTCGCCAAAAAAATATGTCTTTCCACGTCCGTCATACACTCGCGGTACCAGGATCGGTCCTCCGACGGTAAATCCAAACTCATTCCTGCGGAACGGTGGAATACGCCCTGGGTTTCCAATTGATCGCCGGTCGAAAAAGTTCCGCGCGTCGAACGCCGAATTGCGCACAAACTCAAAAATCGAACCGTGCAGGCTATCTGTGCCCGAACGCGTCACTATGTTCGTAAATCCAGATGCGCCACGCCCCGTGTCGGCCGGCATCCATCCCGCCGACGACTGTATCTCCTGCACCGCGTCGACGTTGAAATTAGAGAACGTAGCACCGCCCATCTCCGGGTCGCTGATATCCGCACCATCCATCGCGAACACCGCCTCCACGCCGCGCTGCCCGTTAATGGCGAATTGCTGCGTAAAGTTCGTCGCGCCGTTGGAGTCCGTCATTGTGCCCGCTGCCAACAACACGAGCTGGCTGAAGTCGCGCTTGTTCAACGGAATCGCCGCGACAGCATTTGCCGAAAGCGTCTCCCCGCCGATCGCCGTCAGCCGCGACTGCATCTCTAATGAGACCAGCCCACCGGCTGAAGCAATTATTTCCGCCACCCCGCTCACCGGAAACTTGACTTGCTGCGGATAATCGAATGAACGTCCACCGATGCTTACGGTCAGTCGATAGCTTCCTCGCGGCACGGAAGAAAAATGATAATCACCGCTTTGCCCCGTGCGTGCGGAGAGTGAAACCCTCCCCGACCGCAGCCCGATCTCCGCTCCCTCCACTGCCGCGCCGCCTTCGTCATGCACCATTCCAGCCCAACCGGTCGCTGCCTCCTCTTGCGTCCAAGCCGCCATCGAAAAAAGAAAGGTGAGGAGTGCAAAACGCATTCCTGAAGAATATCGCTTATGCCGGAACGCTTTGCAAAAATTGTAGAGGAATGACCGGTGTTCAGATCTTTGGCCTGAAGAACTCCCAAACCACCCGTGCCGCGGAGCGCTTCTTCAAAGAACGCCGCATCTCAATTCACCTGGTTGACCTAAAACAAAAGCCTATGGCCTCCGGCGAAATTGGCCGTTTCATGCAGCGCTTTGGCTTGACCGCTCTGCTCGACACCGAAGGCAAAGCATACTTGGATGCCGGATTGAAGTACCTGAAGCTCTCCGACGCCGAACTCCTCCAAAAAATCGAGCACGATCCACGGCTGCTAAAACTGCCCCTCATCCGGGCCGCGCAACGCCTCAGCATCGGTTACGATGAGAAATCCTGGAAAGCAATGCTCGAAACGTCCGCCCGTTAGCGATATATGCTTGACTTCTTCTGTGTCATGTAGCATGATACATATCAGGAGGGGATTGCTACTTTTCACACCATGACCTTTAATGAAAAAGCACGTGTTTTTATGAACGGCAGGAGCCAAGCGGTAAGAATTCCCGCCAAATATCGCTTTACCACCGACGAGGTTTATATCCGTCACGATCCGCAAAGTGGCGATCTGATCCTCTCGCAAGCGCCGGGCGGCTGGGATGAAGTTTTCGCTTCTCTCGACAAAGCCGGGTTCCCCGACTCCTTCTTAGCCGACCGTAACCAGGGACTTCCACAACAACGTGAGGAGGTTTGAGGCAGCGCTATCTAATCGATACAAACACCGTCAGCTGTATCGTGAAGGGCAATTCTCCCGCCGCGCGACGGGAGCTCGCGGCCCTTCTGCCATATGAGATTGCATGCATATCGACCATCACGGAAGCGGAAATTCGCTATGGACTTGCAAAATGCTCGAATGCTCAAGTCTTAACCCAATTGATTGAAGGCTTCTTCGCCAAAATCCAGATTCTTGATTGGGGCCGGGACGAAGCGCTGGCGTACGGCAAACTCCGGGCTAACCAGGAGGCGATGGGTAAGACACTTGGAAATCTCGATCTGCTGATCGCAGCCCACGCCATCGCTACTGGCGCCATTCTTGTTACAAACGACAAAGCGTTGATGCAGTTGCCGGATCTGCCGACGACGCTCAATTGGGCGAGCGATCTTTAGAGCCATAGAATCAATCGCCTGAGTGGTTGGATTCTCGTCCATCGCTTTCTGTCAGACGTGATTGGATACCTTTTTTCCAGCCTCCCCGAAGCGGTGAACGAAGCGCGCGCTCCCGTAATTCGTTGCTCCACTCTTCGCCTGCATAAAGCCTGAAAACAGCGTCGATGGTGATGTCTTCGGGGCCGTTGGTTACTTTCTCAATCGGGTCGCCGGCAGCCAGATCACCTTCTTCAATGACTGAAAAGTAAATGCCCGACCGGCCGCTCTTCCAAAACAACTTGACCATATCGGAACGCTCAAACCGCAGCCCCAACTTAAAACATGGCATGCGAGGCTGCGTTACCTGTAACAGTGCAGTGCCGAAGCGGAACTGGTCGCCAATGCGGACATTTTCCTCGGTTAATCCGCTGGTGGTCAGGTTTTCCCCGAAGGCACCGTACGGCAGATCGGATAAGTCAAGCTGCCCTTTCCAATAAAGATAATGTTCGGAGGGATAGAGATAGACTGCTTTGTAGGGTCCGCCGTGTACACGCAGGTCGGCCTGCCGGTCGCCTTCGATATTGTGGCCATGAATCGCCAGTCTGCCTTCGGTGGGGTATTTGAAGATGGCGGTCATTACGGAGCGGGTAGCCATTTGGATAGGGCGGGGCTGGCCGACGTTGACCGAAAGAATGCGGCCGGTAAGTGAGTTCTGCGCCACATGACCATTCTGGCTGAAATGATCGGCGTTTTGTAATCAAGGTATGTCGAACGCAGATATTCAGACGATCAATCCTGCTACGGGCGAGCTGCTGGAGGAGTTTGCTTTTCAATCCGACCGGGAAATTGAAGCTGTGCTTGCCCGCGCGGAAAATACATTTCGTTCCTGGCGTAATACGCCGCTGGAGAAGCGATCATCTTTGCTGGCGGCATTGGCGAAAGCTCTTCACGTGAATAAAGACCAGTTAGCCCGCACGATGACACTCGAAATGGGCAAGATCATCGCTGAGGCCGAAGCCGAAGTGGAGAAGTGCGCGCGTGAAGCGGACTGGTATGCCGAGCATGGTCCGGCGATGTTGGCAGATGAGCCCGCGCCAGTGGAGGAGGCGGAAAGCTATGTTTCCTTTCTCCCGCTCGGTCCGTTGCTGGCGATTATGCCCTGGAATTTTCCGTTATGGCAGGTGACTCGATTTGCTATCCCGGCCTTGCTGGCGGGAAACGTGGTGGTTTTAAAGCATGCGCCGAACGTGCAACGCTCGGCAGTGGAACTGGAGCGGGTTTTTCGGGAAGCCGGATTTCCCGAGGGAGCTTTCCAGAATCTCCTCATTCCGACCGAGAAGATACAAAGCGTGATTGACGACAGGAGGATCGTCGGCGTGACGCTTACCGGTAGCGTGCGCGCCGGATCTGCCGTCGCTTCGCAAGCGGGTAAAGCCTTGAAGAAATCTGTTCTGGAGTTAGGCGGTTCCGACGCGTTTATCGTACTGGAAGATGCCGATATCGATGCAGCCGTCCGGGCCGGGGTGAAGGCGCGATTCGCGAACGCCGGACAGGTTTGTATCGCCGCTAAGCGCTTCATCCTGACGGAGCGCATCGCTGACAATTTCGAACATAAATTTATTGCGGCGGTGCAACAGCTTCGGGTAGGCGATCCGCTCGACCGGGAAACGCAGGTGGGTCCAATCGCGAGAGAAGATTTACGGAAGACTTTGCATGAGCAGGTGCAGAGCAGCATCCAGGCAGGAGCAAAACAATTGGCGGGCGGCGCAATAAAGGAGGGGCGTGGATTTTTCTACGAACCGACGGTGCTTGGCGGCGTTAAATCCGGTATGGCGGCTAGTGACGAAGAAACGTTCGGACCGGTCGCGGCTTTCTTCCGCGTAGCCAATGCCGATGAGGCCGTTCAGCTTGGCAACAAAAGCGAATATGGGTTGAGCAGCAATCTTTGGACGCAAGATCTTCAGCGGGCACGTCGATTGGCTCGTCGCATGGAGACGGGAAGCGTTTTTATCAACAGCACGACGGCCTCCGATCCGCGCGTTCCCATCGGCGGGGTAAAGCGAAGCGGATACGGGCGCGAGCTTTCTTACTTTGGCTTGCGTGAGTTTGTCAATGCACAAACAGTCTGGATAGGGCGGCGGCAAAGCTGAGTTTACTGTGGTGCGATGGATGTTTTCGCAACGCCGTTTTGCCGATGATACTCTTCATAATCGACCAGTTCTTGCCGCGCCTTCTCCGGCTGCTGCGTCTGCGTATATAAACGTGCGAGGACGTAATGATATTCAGCCTTGGTCGGGTTGATGGCGATTGCGTGTTTCAGGCAGTCGATAGCCGCTTTTCTTTGCCCCAATCCGCGGTAAGCCTTCGAGAGTTCATCATACTCCTGGTCCCACGAGCAATCAATTGCGATCGCTTGCAGTAAATCATCCTTCGCCCTTTGAAACTCACCTTGTAAGTTGTGGTAAGTGCCGTAGTCGATCAACGGCCATGGAGACGGCTTCGGCTGTTTAGCATTCAGACGAATGCCTTCCTCAAAGTTGGGGATGGCTTTAGCATTCTGGCCTATTGCTGAGTAGGCGAGCCCTAAATTGTGGTAAACCCGGACAGATGCCGGGTCAAGCGTTTTTGCCCGCTCCAGCTTTTCTACTGCCTGGAGATACGATCCGCGTTCATAGTAAATGCGACCTAGTTCATAGAAGCTTTCCGCAGACGCCGGATCAAGACGAGTAGCGGCGTTCAATTCCACGATGGCCAAATCCTGCCGTCCCAGAATATTCAAATCGAAAGCAAGAATTTTGTGTGCATCCGCAAAGCCGTCATTCAAAGCTAGGCTTTTAGACAACGAAAAGAGAGATTTTCGAATGTGATGCAGTCGGAAATCTACATAACCTATTTGATAAAGCGCACGCCAGGAATGGGGATGATGGGCGGTGAAGCTTTCCAGTTGACTGCACACCTCCGAGTATTTCCCTTCTTTGATAAGCGCTTCGAACCGGCTAATGGTGCTTTGTTCCTCTTCGACAGAATTGGCGTCAATCGAGGAGGAGCTACCGAGCGCGAGTCTTGCGAACACTGCGCACAAAACAATTCCCAGAGCTTTAGTTTTAATTCTTGGCCACTTCATGTTGCGGCTGGCTATGGGATGGCGGCGATGCCAATTCCCAGCTTACTTTGTCGTCCGCTCCCGTCCGCAACCGGCCGGCCATATCCAACTCGGCCTTCGCCTGGGCCGGCTCCTTTAGCGCGGTAAGAATCAAGCCAAGCTGATAGTGAGCTTTTTGGGAAGTAGGACTTAATCGGACAGCGGACTCCAGCTCTTGTTTTGCCTCAGGCAACCGATCCATCGATCGGTACTCCATCCCAAGTGCTAAATGGGCGCGCGCATGATCAGGTCGGCGGCTGATGACCGTTTTGAATAAGTCGATACTCTTGGCGCTCTTGCCTTCTTGACCGGCGATCAATCCAAGATAATAGAACGATTCCACTTGCCCTGGCTGCAGGTGGATGCTCTGTTCGAAGGAGGATTTAGCGTGTTCGTTATCGCCGGTCAAGAAGTAGGCTGCACCCAATGCGTAGCTTACCTGCGCGTTGTTCGGCTCCGACTGCAAAAGCGTTTTATAGATGGCAATGGCTGCCGGAAAATCGCGATTCGCCACGCGGGCTGAAGCGAGCGCATAAAGCATGGAAGGGTTCCCCGGTTGAAGTTCCACCGCCTGCTCCAGGTTGGCCGTGGCGTCTTTCAAAAGATCCATCTGAAGACACAACGCTCCCAGGGCGTAGAGAATGCCGGGATCGTTTCCCGCAATCGTTTTAGCCTTCAGCAGACGGGCCAGCGCCGCCTCGCTATTTCCTTGCAGATTTTTCACCCGAGCCAGCACCAGCAGTACGCGCGTGTCTTCCGGCGTTATCGATTCCGCCTGCTCCAAAAGAGTTGTCGCTTTTGTAAGCTGCCGGTCTTTGAGGTCGAGCTTGCCCAGTGCCAGCAGCGCCTCGACGTTCCCCCGATCCGCAGCTAGTACCTGCTGCAAGTCACGCCTTGCTTCGGCGTTCTTTCCAGTCGCCTCCAACACATTCGCCAGAGTGATGCGCGTGCCGGGTAAAGCGGGAGCAAGGGCAAGCGCGCGCCGCAGATATTGTTCGGCAGGTCCAAGCTCCCCTTCTTGAAATTCGATACTGCCCAGTAAGCTCAAGTCAAGCGCGGAAGGAGAGTGCTTAATAGCTGACTGGAGTATGGCTCGTGCTTGCGCTACCGAGCCACTCCGGTAAAGGGCAAAGGCATCTTGAAAAGCCTGGTCCTGCGAGAAGGCCATCGACGGGCAAAGCGCCGCAACCGAGGCCATTGCGAGAATACGTAAACAGCCAAACCGAGCCATCGGTCTGCGCCTGCTTAAAACGTAATCTTCGTATAAATCTGGAAGGCCCTGGGCAGATTGCATTGTCCGGTTACCGCTCCGAAGTTGGTTCCGTCGCTGAGATTGGTATCGGGATTACACCACTGGTGCCGGTTGAACAAATTCGAGGAATTGCCGCCGAGTCTCCACAAAACCCTCTCCTTGTAAACCGGAAAGTCTTTGAACAGCGATACATTTTCATTGTAGTTGCCCCAGCCGCGCAACACCGAATCGATCCGGCCCTCATTTCCCAGCGTATTTGGGGCCGGAGTGTTGAAGACGGCGCTGTCGATATACCGGCTGGTGACGATATCGAATTTAGAATTGTTTGTATTCAGATAACCGCTGACATTCGGGACACGGTCGGGCAGCAGACCGGTGTTGAATAAAATGCCCGAGTAGCGATTATTGCCATAATAAATGCCTAACGGTCGACCGCTTTCATAACGCAGATTACCGGCCAACTGCCACCCTCCTAAGATCCAGTTCGTCACGCCACCTCGATTGAGGAACGTCCTTCCCACCCCAAACGGCAAGGCATAGTTGAAAGTAATGGTGATGACGTGCGGCACGTTATCGATAGACACTGCTTTGGAGGGACGAAAGACGCTGATAGGCGCTGAACCACCAAACCCACTGGTGAGACCGGATTCGGCGCCGTTATTCATCAGCTTGGAGTAGACATAACCCACATTGAATTGAAGGCCCTGAGTGAACCGCTTACTCAACGTGAGCTGAAGCGAGTTATAGGTGCTCCAGCCATTGTGTGCGTTGAACTGCGGAACCGATTGAAACTGCGGATAGGGCCGTAATGCTTGGGCGACTGTTCCGGTAAAACCGGGATAAGGAGCAGCAATGCCGTTCGCTGCCGGCGTTCCCACTTGCGCAGTTAATACGCTTTGCGGATATTGCTGTAGTATGCCTGGGTTATTTTGATTCAGATTGCCCAGGGCATCCGGCGAAATCAGGCGTGTTCCGTGATTGGCGACATAGGCTGCATCGATCACCAAACTGTTGGTCAATTGGCGTTGTACGGAAATCGTCCAATTTTGGTAGCGAGGCAAAGTGACTCCGCCTGGATTCATGTACAGAATGTCGGTTCCGTTTTGGAGTGATGGACTGATTTGGGGAGGCAGCCGGACAGCGCTTTGCGGAAAGCCGCCATCCAGCGTGAAAGCCGCCTGACGGCCATTGGTGAGGTCGGTTACCGATGGATTGGTGCTGAAGCCATAATTTGAATTCGCCTGAAAGCCATTCATGGTAACCGGGGCATAATAAATTCCATAGCCGCCTCGCACTACGGTCTTGTCGTTCACCCGGTAAGCAAATCCAAATCGGGGACCGTAGGTATCTGCCTGCAGATCTTCAAATGTACTATCGTGTCCGTTACGACCGGCGAAGGCAAGCGCTCCTAAGCGTCCGCCGGCTGCCGGGTTTGGCAGAGTCGGTTCGAACGAAGAAAACTGATCGTGGCGTTCCGTGCGCGGGAATTGGAGATCGAAGCGGAAACCGAAACTCAAGGTGAGTTTGTCGGTGATCTTCCAATCGTCGTTGACCCAAGGCGCGAAGTACGGACGACGGTAGTCGGAGAAAGAGGGTACGCTAAATCCGCCGCGGTCCACTTGCCCTAAAAGGAAGGATGCATACGGGTCGCCTGTTCCGCCGATAGGGGTGCCGGTGGCATCGAACGCTCCCGTCGTGGGTGCACGGAAATTATAGAAGCCGGCGTTGCCGATGTAGCTGCCGGTAAACCATCGTTCCCAGCGGTATTCAAATCCTGCTTTCAACGTATGCTTGCCGATGATCTTCGTGGTGTCATCCAGCACCTGCCATCGGTCGGTTCCTTGCAGGCCGCCGGTACCGTTAACGCCGAAGTTGTTATAGCGCTCGTCGAAGTTGATATTTGGGAAACCCCCAAGGTCTGCGTAGGGGATGCCGGTAACGCCCACCTGCGAAGCCAGCCCTTTATCGACAATCAAAGGATAGGTGTCGGGCAGTACCCAACGGTCGTACGCCAGAACGAAGTGGGTGAAAAAGCTAGGGCTGATCACGTCGGTCAATTGGACATGGGCCGTATGCGTGGTAATGTCCTGCATGCGCGGATGGCCGATGGGGCCGCCACAACCGCCGATATTGTTGCAATCGAGCTCTCTCGGACGATCGGTGTAGTTGTAAGTGAGGGTAAACCGAATGTTGTCCGTTATGTTGTGGTCGATTCGCGTCAGAATGGTTCTGGCATTCAGAAACGCTTGAGCGGGTCCCAGCAGATAGTTATTAAAGACACCGGTACTGGTGGGCGCGGGCAGCAACGCTGTGATATTTCGCGCTACGTTGCTTTGCGCCGCAACTGGAATGATGTTTCCGGGAAACGGATCTCGCACGCTGACTCCCGCCGGGCCGCCGCAAGTGGAGGCATCACGCGTTGTGCGGGTATCGAAAATTTGACCGTCGAAGATGGCGCGGCCGCAAGCATCGGCGCCCGTCTGCTTGCCGGTCAAAAAATTAGAAAAATCACCGTTGCGAATCTGGTTGTTGGCCACCGTTCCCAATCCACTGCCGGAGCCCGCGTTGGTGTACTTGAAGTAGTCGTAGTTGAAGAAGAAGAAGGTCTTCTTTCTCCCGTTGTAGACCTTCGGAATGATGATAGGACCGCCCAGCGTAAATCCATATTGATTTTGCCGCACGGGAGGCCGTACGGGAGCGATTTCTCCGCGGGCCTGCAGCTTGTCGTTATCGAAGTATTCGTAAGCCTCTCCGTGATACTGCGATGTTCCGCTTTTGGTCGTATACTCGACAAAACCGCCGCTAGTGTGGCCGTACTGCGCGCTGAATGTATTGGTGATAATACGCGCTTCCTGTATCGATTCATAAGGCGCGGAACGCTCCTGGGTGCCGTTATGGCCGCTCACCTCTCCATAGGACGCGCCGTCCAGAAAGTTCTCAAAATCGCTGCGTTGCCCACCATTGATACGCGCTCCGAAGGCGCTGCCTGGATAAATGTTTCCCTGGCTTGGAGCGACAAAGGTGGGAAACGTATAAAGCTGGGACTCCGGGACGCGATTTTCCCCTGCCATCACTGCTGGAAGCGACTCATAGTAGCGTTGGTTTACCGAACCCGACACCTGCGCGTTATCCGAGTTCAATTGCTGTGCTTCCGCGTTTACTTCGACCGATTGCTGCACATTGCCAAGCTGCAGCGTTACATCCTGACGAAATGTTTGGCTGGATGCTAACGAGATGCCCGCGACGTGAAATGCCTTGAATCCCGGCAAGGAGACGGAAACCTCATAGGTTCCGATCAATAGCGGAGGCGTGCTGTAGTTGCCGTCCGAGCTTGTTTTTACCGTCGTGACGACGCCGGTGCTGCTGTCTTTGACCGCTACCTCGGCCGATGCGATCGCGGCTCCTTGCGCGTCGGTGACCAAGCCGGTGATCACGCCTCGGTCGGCCTGCGCAAACATCATCGAAGCTGGAAAGAGTACCGCAACCAGAACACTGCGAACCAAGCAGTTCTGCAACATGGGAACAACTCCTTTTACGAGAAAGCGGGTCGGTCTAGGAAGTGCGTAAATCTACGAAACCAATCAAGACTGGATATATATAATCAGAGTTAAAGATTGATGTCAAGCTAAAACTTTAGGTCTACTTTGTTGGTGTGATCGGGGCGCCGGCGGCGTGAGATTCCCAGTGACTTTCGGCGGACAAAAGCGACCGGTAGGTATGCTGGTCACAATGACATTCGTGTTAGCATCGAGCAATATGAGAGCAAAGTTGTTGCCGGGGGCTTCTGCTTGCTCCGATTCCTGATTTCGCCGATTGCGTCCTTTCAAGAGTTTTTAGTTCTCGCTGGTCAGGCGTTTGTGAACATTGTCCGCCGCCCGCATTACTTCGACGACGTCTTTCTGCAGATGGATCAAATCGGGATCGGGAGTATCCCGATTACCTGTCTTACCGGCTTCTTCAGCGGCGCCATTATCGCGCTGCAGATGTCGCGAGCGCTCAGCACTTATGGCGCGGCAAGTCAGGTAGGAGCAATCGTTGCTCTTACGCTGGTTCGCGAGTTGGGCCCGGTGTTAACGGCGCTCCTGGTTGCCGGACGTAATGCATCGGGCATCGCCAGCGAACTTGGCTCCATGAAAGTCACCGAGCAGATCGATGCGATGCGCGCGTTGGGTACCGATCCGACGCAAAAGCTGGTGACTCCCCGCCTCATTGCGACGGCTGTTATGCTTCCCTGTCTCACAGTGGTAGCCGATGCGATCGGTTGGTTCGGTGCCTACCTGGTGGCTGTACCGCTGCTTCATGTGATCAGCGGGCCAACATATTGGTCTACCTCCTGGCGCGCACTGGTCGGGAACGATTTGGCGCAGGGCCTCATCAAACCGTTTCTATTTGGGATCATTATCGCGTTGGTGGGATGTTTTTATGGATTGCGCACCAAGGGCGGTACGCAAGGCGTGGGACGCGCAACAACACAGGCTGTGGTCACCGCCTCCATTTGGATATTTTTTGTTACGTTCTTGATCGACAAGATCTTTGTGAATTTGTAGCTTCCCATGCCTGAATCCTCCGCACCGATCGTGGAACTCTGCAACATCAGCCTACGCTTTGGCGAGAAATGGGCGTTGCGAAATGTCTCCTTGTCTTTGCAGCCTGGGGAAACCCGTATTCTTCTAGGAGCAGCGGGTAGCGGAAAAACAACGCTGTTGAAAGCGGTCATCGGACTTGTTTGCGTCGATGAAGGCACCGTGAAGCTTTTCGGTGAGGACGTCACTGCTATGACCGAACATGACCTATTCGCTTTACGTAGTCGGGCCGGTATCGTGCTTCAGGAGGGCGGCCTCTTCGACTCGCTTTCCATTGGAGAGAATGTCGAATACCCTCTGCTGAACCAACAAGCAAACGAGGATAGTTCCAAAAAGCCTTCGAAAAGCGGCAGCTTTGAAGAGCAGGTCCGTGAAACTTTGCGTTTCGTCGAGTTGGAGCATACTTTCGATAAGTTCCCGAGCGAGGTTTCGGGAGGCATGCGCCGCCGGGTGGGAATTGCGCGGGCGATTATCACGGAACCGCCGCTGGTTCTTTACGACTCGCCGACCGCCGGTCTCGATCCGATCACTGCCAACACGATTATGGCGCTGGTGGCAAAGGAGCGGGATACGCGCAACACCGCCGCTCTCATCGTCACCCATCGTTATCAGGACGGTGAGATGATGGCGAATTTTCGCTACGATGCCGATAAAGAGGAGCTGTTGAAAGTGACCGAGCAAGAGCACCAGGACCCGAATCAAACGCGGACAAAGTTTATCGTGATGAAAGAAGGGAAAATTGTTTTCTTTGGTACCCGCCGAGAGCTGGAAAGCTCCGATGACGATTACGTAAAACGATTTGTAAGGCACGACGCTTAAAAAAATATGCCCAGCAAAGAGAGAGTAAATTTCGCGCAGTTCCGAGTTGGAATTCTTGGTTTAGTTGCGCTGTTTTTTGTGGTGCTTCTGGTGTTCTTATTGACCGGGAATACACATCCGTTTCGAAAGGAAGTGGAGCTGCACGCCTACGTATCCGACGCAGCGGCGCTGAATGCGGGAGCACCGGTCCGCATCAACGGCATACAGGCTGGGAAAGTGACGGAAGTTGCGCTCTCCGGATCGAATGATCCGCAGCGCATTATTAAGATCAATTTCGAAGTCTATCAAGATATGCTGAAGCAGCTTCCGGACGACTCGCTTGCCTCCATTGGTTCGGATAACCTTCTAGGAAGCACAAAGTTCTTGTCGATTGCAAAGGGGAAAAATCAGGAAACACTAAAGCCCGGCGCTACGATCAAGTCGGCCGATACGCTGGAATTCGATCAGCTTGTGCGGCAAGGGTATTCTGTACTCGATTCGTTGCAGGGCACAGTTGCCAAAATACAGAAGATTGTCGAACAGGTGGAAGTAGGTCATGGCACCATCGGCAAGCTGCTGGTGGACGAGACGCTTTATAACAGCTTGCAAGCCACCGTGAATCAAGTTCAGCTTTTGACTACCACGTTGAATACCAAAAAGGGTACAGTCGGACGGTTGGTAAACGACGATACGATCTACAACGAGGTTCAATCCGCCGTTGCCAAGGTGGATTCCATTATGCAAGGGCTGCAGCAGGGGAAGGGAACAGCCGGGCTGCTGTTGAACGATCGCAAGGTGTACGACGACCTGGATACTTCGGTAACGCAGCTCAATACAATTCTGAGGGACTTGAACGCCGGGAAAGGCACTGCGGGTCAGCTTCTTAAGCGCGACAAAATTGCCAACCAATTATCGGGTACGTTGGCCAAGATTAATCTGACGGTCGATAAGCTAAACTCAGGCCAAGGTACCCTGGGGCAGCTTCTGGTGAATCCACAGCTTTATGATGAAGCAACGGGAACAACCCGTGAGCTACATGCTTTATTGAAGGACTTCCGCGCAAATCCGAAGAAGTTCCTGAGTATCAAGCTGCACATCTTCTAGCGTGGGCAAGACGCTTATCGTCAATGCCGATGATTTTGGCTTCACGCGGGACGTCAATGCCGGAATTGTGCAGGCGCATCGCAAGGGTATTCTTACTGCGACCACCCTGATGGCGAATGGGGATGCGTTCGACGATGCCGTGTACCTGGCTCACCAGACGCCGTCTCTCGATATCGGTTGTCATCTTGCGCTGCTGCAGGGACGCTCTCTCGTTACCGGTGAACCGTTGCCGGAGACTCCTTCCGCCTTACTGCTGGCTTTATCGAGGCGTCGAATCGACGTAGACGCGGAGTTTCGCGCGCAGATTCGCAAAATCATCGGTACCGGTTTGCGTCCTACCCATCTCGATTCCCACAAGCATACCCACATTCTTCCCCGCGTGTTTCGCTCGGTTGTCCGCCTGGCGGAAGAGTTTGAAATTCCCTATGTACGCCTGCCGCTGGATGCAACTGTCCCCTATGCCGGAGGAGCGCGTCAACTGCTGCGGCGCTATTACGGAACCATGGCACGCCGGCACCATGTCCGCACGACCGATCATTTCGTGGGATTCCGTCTCACCGGCAAGTTGACCGAAGCGACTTTAGCGCCTGCGCTTGCTTCGCTGCGGGAAGGCACAACGGAGTTCATGTGTCATCCCGGCTATCTAGGGGCAGAGTTGCAGAAGGCCGCCACGCGCCTGAAGGAGTCCCGCGTTCGTGAGCTGGAGGCTTTGACATCGCCTCGCATCCGCTCGCTTGTTGAACGGGAAGACATAACGCTCATGGGATACTCTTGCCAAGAGCGAATACTTTCAAACCGTGGATTATCAGGAGCTTTCCCCCCGACTGAAACATAAACTTTCGCGATTTGGGAAGAGTTTTTCTTGTTTACCAGCAAATTAAATCAGCTATGACTTTGCTTTTGTTTGAATCTTGTAGTAGCATCTTCGAAGATGTAGCCCCTTTAATCCAAACCAATCAAGACGAGGAAATCTTGCAATGTTGAAAAAGGATATAACACGGACACATCGGAGATGTTTCTTGCGCAATAGCATAGGGATAAGTGCTCTCTTGCCTACAATGCTTTGCGCACAAGGGCAAAGTGGCATTCCCCTGCCGCTCATATCAGGTGTTGCAACAACCGCAAACAATTGTATTAATCCTGAACTTATCTATAATTTACTGCCTCCACCTGATCCCCGGATAGTTGCTGCGGCGATCGGTGGTATGGCCTACTCGTTAGGGGAAGAAGAGCGAAAAGGATCGCCTCCTGGCGCTCCTTGTCTTAGAAATGGAGAATGTTGGAAATGATAATCGACTCTCGCTCTGTCCAAAAAATGGCAGCGGGTAGCGTAGTTGCGTCTGCCGCATCAACTGTTCTTGCTGCCTTCAAACATACAGAAGTCAGCACAGTATGGAATTGTGTATGTGGGCTACTAATTTGCATCGGTTGCTTTCTATATGTTAGATACAGAACTGGACGTTATCCGGGGTTCGTAGAAGAACAACCTAGTTCGCAAGTGATCGGCGTTCTCGCGATGATTTGTCTTGCTATAGGAACTCTGATGATTTTTGAAATAATAATTGTGATAGTTTTTGGCTTGGTGAAATAATCCATACAGCTTTGGGCGCCAACTTCAAAATTCGTGTCCAGAGCGAATCCATTGCGACGCTGTAACAGTTGGCTCATTGTTATTTAGGTGTTACTATTTTCATGTACGATTTTTCCCAAATCCTACATACTGAACTTCCTCCTCCAAATCGAACCCGAACTCCTCCCGCACGCGCCGCTTTAATTCCTCGATGACGGCAACCAGATCGGACGCACTTCCCTGTCCGTCGTTATAAATCAGATTGGCGTGGTAACTCGCCACTTGAATATCGCTGCGCCGCAGGCCCTTCGCCCCTACCTGTTCTAGAAACCAGGCCGACGGAACTTTGCCTTCCCGAATCACACTCGCCGGAATCCGCGCCTGCACATCGTCCGGTAACTCTGCCAACAAAAGATTCTTGAAAATACTACCAGCGCACTTCATCGTCGGCGGGTATTTGGCATCGCGAATCGCGCGAATATCGTCCGCAATCTTCTTTAATTTCGCCACCTCATCCTCAACAAATCGAAGCAGAGCGGAAAGGATCACCCAGTTCTTCCGGCTCTTAAAGACGCTTTCGCGATAGTGGAACCGGCATTCTTCATTGGTGAACGTCCGAACAGCCTGCCCGTCGGTAAACTGCACCTCTTCCACTAGTTCCTGCATGGAATGGCCATAAGCACCCGCATTGCCATAGATAGCCGCTCCGAGATTGCCCGGAATGCCCGTCAACGTTTCCATTCCGCGAAGTCCCATCGCGATGCTTCGATCGACGACACTCTGCAGGGCGGCACCGGCTTCGGCATGCAACAGCGTTCCGCGCCGCTCCAGGCGCGATCCGCTGAAGCGCAGCACCACGCCATCAAAACCCAGATCGGAAGCCACCAGGTTCGATCCTCCGCCAATCACTACATTGGGCAGTCCCATGTCACGTACAATACGAAAGGCTTCGACGAAGGCATCCACGCTCGACGCATCGGCAAACACGGCCGCCGGACCGCCAAGACCGAATCGGGTATAGTTTGCTAAAGGGCTTTCCGTGAAAACACTTAGATTTTGGATTGCGGCAAGACGAGGTAGCGCCGCCGAGGTAACCGGCATTGTCCCGATTATAAAAAATACCGCCGCCGCCGTCCTTTTCGCTGCATGGGTAGAAGCATGAAGTTTTTTCTCGATACGGCCAATCTGGAAGAGATCGAAAAGATTGCCGCGTGGGGCATTATCGATGGTGTTACGACCAATCCAAGCCTCATTGCAAAAGAGGGCGTTCCGTTCGAAGACCAGATCCGCCGTATCTGTGGCCTTGTGGACGGCGATGTCAGTGCGGAGGTCATTTCTACTGCCGCTAACGAGATGATTGCCGAAGGCCGCGCGCTGGCAAAGATTCACCGTAACGTGGTCGTCAAGCTGCCGCTTACCAAAGAAGGCATTATCGCCTGCGCCGCGCTTTCCAAAGAAGCGATTCGCGTCAATGTCACGCTTTGTTTCTCCGCCGCGCAAGCACTGCTTGCGGCGAAAGCCGGCGCTTACATTGTGAGTCCGTTCGTCGGAAGGGTGGAAGATATTGGATGGTCGGGCGTTAAGTTGATTGAAGATTGCGTTCTGATCTTTAAAAACTATGGCTTCCAGACGCAGGTTCTTGCTACGTCCATTCGTGGCCCGCTACAGGTAATCGAGTCGGCGAAAGCGGGTGCGCATATCGTCACGCTGCCTCCCAAAGTTCTCGATCAGCTCTTTTATCATCCGCTGACCGAGCGGGGGCTCGAACAGTTTCTCAGCGATTACAACAAGGTCTTTGAGCTCACGAAGGCTTAGACCTTTGTCGCTGCTCTTTGCAGACGGTCGAGTATGGCTGCCCACTCCGGCGTCTGTGGAGGTTGCTGTACCGCAATCCAATCCCAGCGCTCTTTGTCGGCACGGTGCAGCTCGGCGTATAGCTCTGCGGCATACTTGGCCGGATCTGAGGAGAACCGAATCACGCGCCCACGCCCCGGAGGAACAGCGCTTCCCGGCGCCAACACGTAAAACGGAGTATGCGGCGCATAGTGACGTGGATGCAAGCCGGGCGATGGAGCAGAATCTTGGATTATGCCGCTGTTTTGCTTCCACGGAATACCCGTGGCCTCTTCCAAGTCAGAAAGTGCGACCATGCCGGGGCGCAGCACTAAAGGTTCGTCGCCGGTGAGCAAGACAACGGTCGATTCAATCCCGACCATCGCCGGTCCTCCATCTAGAATCATTTCTGCTCGCTCTCCTAACCCGGCGCGTACATGCTCGGCGGTGGTCGGCGATATTTGAGTGAACCGGTTCGCGCTCGGAGCCGCGATGGGAAGGCCCGCCGCCTCAATTAGTTCGAGCGCAACCGGGTGCGCCGGCATGCGTAATGCCACCGACGGCAGTCCCGCGGTGACGATATCGGGCACAATCGGGTTTTTGGGAACCACTAGCGTCAATGGTCCGGGCCAGAACCGGGCCGCAAGTATTTCAGCGATCTCCGGCCACTCCGCCCCTACTTGCCTCGCCATGGCAACCCCGGAAATATGTACGATCAGTGGACTGGAAAAAGGCCGCTCTTTCGCCGTGAAGATGCGCTGTACGGCTTTGGGGTCAAGTGCATTCGCCCCCAGTCCATAAACCGTCTCGGTAGGAAAGGCGACCAGCCTACCTGCGCGAATCAGTTCAGCCGCGCGACGGATCTCATCCGGTGCCGGACGCATAGCAATGCCTTAAATTGGGACTTACTCCGGGCATTACTCCGGCAAATCTTCCTTGCCTTCAGCTCCCGATGTCTTACCCGTCTTGTGCCATACCAGATAGGCATGGGTCAACGAATCGATGTCGCCATCCAAGACGCGATCCACGTCGCCGACAGCCAGCTTCGTCCGGTGATCCTTGATCAAACGATAGGGAGCCAGCACATAGCTCCGAATTTGGCTGCCGAAGTTAATCTCCATCTTCGAATCTTCTACCTTGCGGTCCTCGGCGCGCTTTTTGTCCATCTCGTACTCGTACAGCTTGGCGCGCATTTGCTTCATGGCGCTGGCGCGATTTTTATGCTGCGAACGCTCGTTTTGGCACTGCACCACCAGTCCTGTCGGAAGATGTGTAAAACGAACCGCCGACTCGGTCCGATTGACATGCTGACCCCCAGCCCCGCTCGCACGAAAAACATCGATTTTTAAATCCTCCGGTTTAATGTCGATGTTGATGGTCTCATCGATCTGCGGGAATACAAACACCGACGCAAACGACGTATGACGGCGCGCGTTGGCGTCGAACGGCGAGATGCGTACTAATCGATGCACGCCGACCTCGGCCTGTAATTGCCCGTAGATGTTGTCGCCATCGACTTCGAAGGTTACCGACTTCACGCCCGCGCCCTCACCTTCCAGCCGATCCGTAATCACTGCCTGATATTTGTGCCGCTCCGCCCAACGCAGGTACATGCGAAGCAGCATTTCTGCCCAGTCCTGGCTTTCGGTTCCACCCGCGCCGGGATGAATCGTCACAATGGCATTGCGGGCATCGTTTTCTCCCGAAAGCAACATCCCCGTTTCCAGTTGCTCCAGTCGCGCACTCAACGACTTCATCTCGCGCTCAAGATCGCCGGTTATGTCCTCGCCCTCTTTGCCAAGCTCGAAAAGGGTGTCGATATCGGAGGTGGCGGCGGCAACAGAATTCGAATTCTCTACCGATTCTTCCAGCCGTTTGCGTTCCTGCATCACGCGCTGGCTTTTTTCACCTTGATTCCAAAAATCCGGATCGTTGATCTCGCCTTCGAGCGAGTCTAGCTGCTGTTGCTTCGTAGGGGCGTCAAAGATAGCTCCGCACAGCTTCGGCTTGCTGTCGGAGCGCAACGTATTCTCTTTCTAGCTCATCCAGAGTCATTCATCTGTAGTGTACTGCCATGCCGGCGCATGGCTTTGCAATTGTTCAGCTTTCATTATTAGCAATAAGGACCCGCACTTTTCGTTACAATATAAGTACGGGAAACTAAAACACTTGTGGTGTTTCCGTATTTCTTTTAGGAAGATCGCTGGATAGTGCATCCACAACGTTTCAATACCTTCCCGCAAAAGCCTCATGCCGCAATCCACCGACCCCGCGTTGGGTATTAATAGCTGGTTAGAAGACGAACTTTATCATCAGTACCAATTCGACCGCAAGAGTGTCGATGCCGGTTGGAGCGACCTGTTTCTCCATCACGCAAATGGCAGCCCGTCGGGTCAGTCGAATGGAACGCCAGGGTCGCCCGGCAATAACGACTCATACCCTTCCACCAGCGTTGCTGAAGTGAAGGATCAACTCGCTGCTACCGCGTTGCTCGAAAGGCCGCCTGATGACGAGCCGCCGGCCGGAGATCCACCTAGCGAAGAGCCGCCCATGGAAGAGCCTCCCGGCGAGCCTGCGCCCACTCCACAGGAAGGGCAATCCGTTCGGGAAGAGAAAACAAGTCCTCCCATGGTCACCAGCGGAAGTTCGGCACCTGCCGCAGTCGCCAACTCCGCCTCTGCCGCTCTTCCGAGCCCTGCCTCTACTGCCGTCGCGAAAACCACCGCTGCCCAGCCTGCGCGGCAGACGGAGAACAGCGTCGGCGCTGCCGATCAGTTAATTCCTCTGCGTGGCGCCGCTGCCCGCATCGCTGAAAATATGACGGCCAGTTTGGCTATTCCCGTGGCCACGTCGCAACGGCAGGTTCCGGTGCGCGTCATCGAGGAAAATCGGAACACCATCAATCAGCAGCGCGCATTACAAGGCCGGAGCAAATTAAGCTATACACACCTGATCGCTTGGGCCATCGTGAAGGCCATCAAGTCCAATCCCAGTCTGAATCACGCCTATGAAGAGAAAGAAGGCCAGCCCTTCCGCGTTACGCGCACTCAGGTGAACATCGGCCTGGCAGTCGATGTCCCGGCAAAAGACGGCACCCGTTCGCTAAAAGTCCCTAATGTAAAACATGCCGAAGGGATGAGTTTCGCCCAATTCGTTTCCGCCTACGACGATATCGTTGCCCGGGCCCGCGCCAACAAGTTGCAGATCGCCGATTTCGAAGGCACTACTATTTCGCTGACGAATCCCGGCACAGTCGGAACGTTGGGCTCCGTGCCTCGCTTGATGCCTCGCCAGGGTGCGATCATTGCAACCGGCTCTATCGATTATCCCGCCGAGTTTGCCGCCGTGACCGAGGAAAATCGCGCCATGCTCGGCCTCAGCAAGGTGCTCATGATTACTTGCACCTATGACCACCGTATTATCCAAGGGGCTGAATCAGGCCTGTTTCTCGCCAAGCTGCAGCAACTCCTACAGGGTGAGGACGGCTTCTACGAAGGCATTTTCCGCGATCTGAAAATTCCGTATATGCCTGTTCGCTGGCAGACGGATCAACAGCTTTCTCCGAGTCGCTATGCGGCGCTCAATACCGATGTCGCAAAGGAAGCGGCAGTCATTCAGCTTATCAACGCTTACCGTATTCGCGGGCACCTGCTGGCCAATACCAATCCCTTGGGGAACGATCCTGCTTATCACGCCGAACTCGATCCTGCGTCTTACGGTCTGTCCATTTGGGATCTTGATCGGCCATTTTTAGCCGGTGCGGTGAAAGCACCCAGTGGAGCCATCGCGTCCTATATGCAGCCCTACGAAACGCTGCGCGAGATCTTGGATCGTCTGCGTTTCACCTACTGCGGCGCTATCGGAGCCGAATACATGCACATTCAGGATCCGCAGCAAAAACAATGGCTGCAGGACCGCATGGAAGCCACCATGAATCTTTGGAAGCTGGATGGCGGTGTTCGGCAGCGGGTATTCAACCGTCTTGTGCAGGCCGAGGAGTTCGAACACTTCCTGCAAAGCCGGTTTGTCGGTCAAAAACGTTTCGGTTTGGAAGGGCTGGAAAGCACAATCGTTGTGCTCGACGAAATTTTGGAAAAAGCCGCCAACCAGCACGCGCATGAGGCTGTTATCGGGATGGCGCATCGCGGCCGTTTAAATGTTCTCACGAACGTCGTTGGCAAACCCTTGTCGCAGGTCTTTTCCGAGTTCGAAGGCGAAGGCGATCCTCAGTCGGTGCAGGGCTCCGGTGATGTGAAATATCACCTGGGCGCCAGCGGTATTCATAGATCGAGCGAAGGCAAAGAGCTTCTTGTTTCTGTCGCCTTCAATCCCAGCCATTTGGAAGCAGTGAATCCCGTGGTGGAAGGCTTGGTCCGACCAAAGCAGGACCGTATCGGAGATACAGCCCGTGAGCGCGTGATCCCCATCCTGATCCATGGCGATGCCGCCTTTATCGGGCAGGGAATTGTCGCGGAGGTTCTTCAGCTTTCGCAATTGGAAGGCTATACCACCGGCGGAACCATTCACGTGGTTACGAACAATCAAATCGGCTTTACCACCAACCCGCTCGATGGCCGCAGCAGCATCTATTGCACGGATGTCGCGCTTACGGTGCAAGCGCCTATCTTCCACGTCAATGGCGACGATCCTGAAGCCTGTTTGCGTGTCTCTCAACTCGCCTACGATTATCGCCAGCGATTCAAGCGCGACGTCGTCATCGATGTGATCGGCTACCGGCGTCAGGGCCATAACGAGGCGGATGATCCCAGTTACACGCAGCCGGTAATGTACCGCAAGATCAAGGCCACACCTACTGTCGCCACGCAGTATACCGAGCGTTTGGTCCGCGAGAAATTTCTTACGCCGGAGCAGGCAAACCAAGCGCGAACGCAGGTCCGCGCCCGCTTAAACGAAGCCTTCGATCAAGCAAAAAAGCGCCGGGAAGAGTTCATCATCGAGGAGTTTGCCGAAGCGCCGTCGGAACAAGTCTTTCAGCCGATCCCGTCCACGGCCGCGGATGAGAATATTCTTTCGAAAGTGGTCGAGCGTTGCACCTCGCTTCCCGAAGAATTCCATCTTCATCCCAAATTGAAATCTCTCCTCGATAAACGCCGAGAATCCATCAAGGGTGGGCAGATTGACTGGGGATTTGCGGAGACGCTGGCCTTCGGCAGTCTTGTGCTGGAAGGCACCCCGGTGCGCCTCACCGGCGAAGATGTCGCTCGCGGTACGTTTACGCAGCGCCATCTCGCTTTCCGGGACTACGAAAGCGGAGAACCATACATCCCACTCCAACATCTCGATTCCAAGCAAGCCAAATTCGAGGTGGTCGATAGCCTTCTGAGCGAGTATGCTGCTATGGGCTTCGAGTTCGGCTTCAGCGTGGCCGATCCGCTCACTCTCGTTCTATGGGAGGCGCAGTTCGGTGATTTCGTCAACGGGGCTCAAATCACCATCGATCAATTTATCGTCTCCGCGGAGGCAAAGTGGAATCAACCGAGCGGCTTGGTTCTGCTGCTGCCGCACGGTCTGGAAGGCCAGGGTCCGGAGCACTCTAGCGGACGCATCGAACGTTTCCTGCAAGCCTGTGCCGAAAACAACATCCAGGTCTGCAACTGCACCACGCCTGCCCAGTACTTTCATCTTTTGCGGCGTCAGATGTACGGTGGCAAGGACCGGCGCGGCATTCGTAAGCCTCTGATTATTTTTACCCCCAAATTCCTGCTGCGGTTTGCCAAAGCGGCCTCACGGTTGGAGGAACTGACCAGCGGCTCCTTTCAAGAGGTGGTCGGAGACTCGCAGTATATCGGCGATCACGTGCATCGCGTTCTGCTTTGCTCCGGAAAGATCTACTACGACCTTCTCAATAAGCGCGATGAACTTGGCCGGAACGACGTTGCCATTATTCGCTTGGAACAGCTTTATCCGTTTCCCAAACAGCGAATATCGGATATCCTGCTTCGCTACTCCGATGCGGCGGAATTGTTGTGGGTACAGGAGGAGCCGGAGAACATGGGCGCTTGGACGTTCATGAATCAGCAGATGCAGGGCATTCTCCATCCAGATGGAAACAGTAAGCCGTCACGTCGGTACTTGCGCTATCTGGGCCGGGCAGCCGCCGCAAGTCCCGCTGCGGGTGCGCATAAAGTCCATCACGATCAGCAGGAGTGGATCGCTAATGAGGCGTTTGCCGACGTACCCGGGGTGGTTCGCAAATCGCGCCGCTTAGTCCGCAGGAAGTAGTTCCTTATCTCGTACGAAGCGTGGCTTCGATTGTGTCGCAAGCCACGCTTACGCCGTCTTCGTTTTCTATCTTCGACCCCAGGATGTTGGCAGCCACCGCATAGCTTTCGTCGCCCAACAACTTTTCTAACGCAGCCGCCACTTTCGCTGCCTTGTATCGGCTTCGCTTCAGACTGCGGCCTACCCCCAACTTTCGGATACGAAAAGCATTGTCGGGCTGGTCATGCGCCCAGGGAACCACGAGCATCGGATGGCCGGCACGTAACGCTTGCGCGGTAGTGCCCACTCCACCTTGATGGACCGTGGCGGCGGCTCTCGGTAAGAGCTCTGAATAAGGCGCATAGCGGGCCGCATAGATCGAGTCGGAAGCACTCGACTCCACGGAGGCCTGGATGCCCACCAGCAAAACCGCCCGGACACCCAGTTTCTGCGCAGCTTTCTTGCTTTCCTCGAAAAAAGATCCGGGAGCCATTACGGCCGACGATCCCAACGTAAACACAACCGGAGGAGGACCCGCATCGAGAAACTCCAGTAAGCCCGAATCCATTTCCGTATTGGAGCTATTCTCTCGATCGAAAAACGGAAATCCGGTGCAAATGACGTTTTCGGGCCAATCTGGTTGCGGTTTGGCGAAGTGACCGGAAAACAAGGCCAGTGTTCCCCAAGGCGAAAACTGTCCTTCGAACATCGGGTTTAATCCGTCATCGGGTAACCCGAGCTCCCGTCGAAGCTCCATCACCGGCTCTGCCCAACGCGATGTGACGCGCTTTCCATAAGCAAAGGCGGCCTCTAGTACGCCCGGACCTAACAGCCGTAGATAGCGCAGCCAGGGAGCAGGTGCTAAAACCGGCGGATCGTGCTTGGAAAGAAACACAACGGGCTGCAGCGCCACTGAGAGCCAAGGCAGCTTTTGTTGGGCGGCAACCAGCGGGCCTGCATAACCGACGGTATGCGTCAACAGCAAATCGGCGCCGTGACAAGCAGCGGCCAAGTCCTCGTAGCCCTCCTTCACGCGCGGCATGAGGTATTCGCGTACTAAATACTCGGTCCCGAGCTTCGGATGCCAAAGCTTTTGAATAAATTCCTCATTGCCCAGCAGTTCGCCGACATCGGGCCGCACCGGATGAAACCCGATGCCCTCGTCTTCGACCTTGGACCGGTACACCTCCGATGTGGCGATTTCCGCCCGATGGCCCCGCTCCCGTAATCCGATTGCTACCGCTAAATAAGGATGAAGATCACCAAACGATCCAAATGTATTCAGGACAATGCGCGCCACAGTTTTATCGTCTTCGAGGGCGTGTCTACGCTGTTAACGGGTGAGCGTTACGGCCGAAGCGCCGCTTGAGAAGACGCGAAATCCAGCGCAAAAACAAGAAGGTGGCCGCGATTGCCAAAAGCACAATGCCGATTAGAACCGCTGGATGGACCACCATCAGTAATGTTCCGCCAATTGTCAGCGCATCGCCCAATAAGCTGAAAATAAAATTAGAAAAAGGTTCCGGCGACGTGTTTACCGCCAGACGTGTTGCTGAGGTTGCGCTGTGAGAACTCAACGCGATCCCGCCCCCTATTAACAAGGCCAACAGCCGAATTTGCGGGTCGAAGTGTCCAAAGGCTGTCGCAGCCAGGATCGCACCCGCAGGGACACGAATAAACGTATGTACGGCGTCCCAAACAGAGTCGACCGCCGGAATTTTATCGGCAATAAATTGAAGGAGATAGAGCACTCCTGCCAAGCCGATCACCCAATCTTGACTCAAATATCCAAGGTCGCCCGGAAGATGCGCCAAGTGAAGTCGCTGCAAAAGTCCCAAGGTCAGAACCGTTGCATAGAGATTGATTCCCGAGAGCCACGCCGAGCCCATGGCAAAGCCCAGCGTTGTTAAGTCCATATATTATTTATAGCGGAAAGAAATTTGCCATCGTAATAGCCGATTATTTCCTGCTAGAATGTCAGCATGTTAGCAACCAAGCGCCAGAAGCTACTTTCCGTACGGTTACCTGAAGAAGAAGTACGGCGTGTAAAGAGTCTTGCTGCTCAAAAAGGGATTAGCTTGCAAGAGGCGGTTCATCAGGCGATCAGTGCTTGGGACTCTCCTATAGCAGAAGCTTCCCTAGAATCGTTGGATGCACTACAAGGTTCCCTTGCCGACGTCGATGTCGATCTTCTCATGCGCGAAGACAGAGACTTAGAACTGGCCAAAGACCAGCGTTGGTCCTAATGCCGGATTTTATCCTGGATTCCTGGGGAATCATCGCTTGGCTGAAAGGGCAGGAGCCTGCCGCTGGAAGAATGCGTTTGTTGCTGGAAGCCGCAGAGCGTCAGGAACACCGGCTGGGAATGAACATTATCAACTTAGGCGAAGTTTTTTACATATCCGCGAAGGCAAAAGATGTTGCCTATAGTGAGCGTTTGCTGAAGGAGTTAAAAAGGCGGGTTTCTCTTACGCCGGCGAACGACCAGATGGTGATGAATGCGGCACTTCTAAAGGCGCGGTATCCCATTTCCTATGCGGACGCATTTGCCGCGGGAACTGCGTTGCTGCATAAAGTACCTCTTGTTACTGGTGATCGGGAATTGAAGCATATGGCAGAAAGCAACAGTATGCTTCAACTTCGGTGGATCGCCGATTAGTTCTATCCCTCCTTCATGTAAAATGAAGATTATTTAAGCAAGCGTATTCCCTTGGTTTCTTTACCGGGGGCAGGCAGGAAATCCTACTAGATCGCTCTTGTCTAACTTGCTAGTGAAAGGCTGTTAATGTTAAAGGTCTGGACGCGCGAGCTACTGCAAGATTTTGTCCGCGATAAGCTTAACGACCATCGCCTTATTGTTGTTTCGAACCGCGAACCCTATCAACACCGCCAGACCGAAGATGAGGTAAGGTGCATTGAGCCTGCAGGCGGCGTCACCGCAGCGTTGGATCCGGTCATGCGTGCATGTGGAGGACTCTGGATCGCTCATGGAAGCGGCACTGCGGACCAGCAAACCGTGGACCGCGCCGATCACGTTGCCGTGCCGCCCGAAAATCCCGAATATCAACTTCGCCGTATTTGGCTTTCGGAAGAAGAAGAAGCAGGATACTATGGCGGGCTGGCAAACCAGGGTCTCTGGCCCCTGTGTCACGTCGCCTTCACCAAGCCTAACTTCGATCCCGATCATTGGCGCATGTATCGCACCGTCAATCAGCGCTTTGCCGATGCCGTTGTGGAAGAAGCCAACGGGGAACCTACTTTTATCTTTATTCAGGACTACCATTTTGGACTGTTGCCGCGCATGCTTCGCAGTGCAAACGCTAATCTGGTAATCGCTCAGTTCTGGCACATTCCCTGGCCGAACCCGGAGGTGTTTCGCGCTTTTCCTTGGCTGGAAGAAATCCTCGACGGGCTGCTCGGTAACGACCTTCTCGGTTTTCATCTCCCGGTCCACTGCCAAAACTTTCTTGACACAGTGGAACGGTCTGTTGAGGCCCGCATCGATCACGTGAACAGGAGTGCCTTCTATCGGAATCGCGCTACGTCTATAAACCCGTTTCCCATTGGCATCGATTTCGACCAGCAGATTCAAACTGCGGAATCCGAAGATGTCGCCTTGCAATTAGATCGTTGGTGGCAGGAACTATCGCTCGAAGGCAAGATGCTCGGCGTGGGGATCGACCGCCTCGACTACACTAAAGGGATTCCGGAGCGTCTGCGTGGTTTGCATCGCTTTTTTCTTGAAAATCCCGATTACCGGGGGAAATTGGTTTTCGTGCAAATTGCGGTTCCTTCCCGCTCGAGTCTTCCTGCCTATCGCGAAATCGAGGACGAGGTCCAGTCTCTAACTACCCAAATTAATCTGCGCTGGGCCACCGAAAACTGGAAACCCATTACGCTTCTGCAAAACAACTACTCCATTCCGGAAATGATCGCACTACACCGCCTGGCGGACTTTTGCGTAGTGACTTCTCTGCATGATGGTATGAACTTAGTCGCGAAAGAGTTCGCGGCCAGCCGCATCGATGGAGACGGCGTTTTGATATTGAGTAGCTTTGCCGGCGCGGCTAAGGAAATGAAAGAGGCCTTGCTGGTGAATCCATTCTCCGTAGAGCAGATTGCGGAGGCATATCGTACTGCGCTCCAAATGCAGCCTGTCGAACGACGCCGCCGCATGCGGAGATTGCGCGAAACCGTAGAGCAAAACAACGTATATTGCTGGGCAGGTACTTTTCTGTCGGAACAAGTTGAGATCGATTTTCCCCATCGTCCCGGCAATCACCCCGAATCCGATCCTCCCCCGTCTCGATATAATAATGCACAAGTATTAGGAGTAACAGTATGACAAAAACCGTCGCCGCGTTTTCCAATCATGGGACATCAATACATCCGATTGCGATCCTCGACAATTTGGCTTCTATTGAAAAACAAATAGCTGGTGCCTCGCGCCTAGCTGTTTTCCTCGATTTCGATGGCACCCTTTCGCCGATCGTTCCTAAGCAGGAAGACGCAATAGTGGATCCGGAAATTCGGCCGGTGCTCGAGAAACTAACCGAGCGGGACGACATGGATATCGCTATTATCAGCGGGCGCGCCATGGCCGACGTGCGTCAACGGGTAGGGATCGAAGGTCTGCTTTATGCCGGTAATCATGGCCTGGAGGCGGAGAGCAATACCATCAGCTTCCGTAACCCCGAAGCCAACGCCATGCGCCGCGAGTTGAAGTGTACTTTATTGCAACTGAAACTGGCTCTTAGCGATAACGATGGCCTGGAAATCGAAGATAAAGGCCTAACACTTGCTGTTCACTTCCGTCGTGTCACCGAGCACATGCACGATTGGGTGCGTAGTGTTACGTTCAGCACTGTCGGACGTTCCCGCTCGTTTCTTTGCCGCGAAGGCAAAATGGTTATCGACATAAAGCCGCAGATCGAATGGCATAAAGGCTACGCCGTTCAGTGGATTTTAAAGGAAATTCTGCCTTCCGGCGCCCTTCCGTTATACATCGGCGATGATGTTACTGATGAAGATGCATTTGCCGCGATTCGCGAAGGGATTACTATCAAAGTCGGGGATCCTATCGAAACCGAGGCACATTACACGCTGCCTGACGTTCCTTCGGTAGGCCAATTTCTGAACTGGTTAAATCACGCGAAACCGCATGAATCACTCGCAACTGCTTAGCGGGCTGGAAGATGATCCACTTTGGTATAAAGACGCAATCATTTACGAAGCCCATGTCCGTGCCTTCTCTGATAAAAACGCCGATGGCATGGGAGACTTTCGTGGCTTGGCCGACAAGCTCGACTATCTTGACGACTTAGGCGTAACCGCCATTTGGCTGCTGCCTTTCTTTCCCTCGCCTTGGAAAGACGATGGATACGACATTGCCGATTTTCGAAATGTTCATTCAGCCTACGGCACGCTCCGCGACTTTCAACACTTTTTGAAGGAGGCCCATCGTCGAGGTCTGCGCGTCATTACGGAGCTGGTCGTCAATCATACTTCCGACCAACACGATTGGTTTCAGCGTTCGCGTCGTGCGCCCGCCGGTTCGCGATGGAGGGATTTCTATGTTTGGAGCGACTCGCCCGACAAGTACTCGGATACGCGTATCATCTTCAAGGATTTCGAACCTTCGAACTGGAGTTGGGATCCGGTCGCGAAAGCCTATTACTGGCACCGCTTTTATTCGCACCAGCCTGACCTCAATTTTGATAATCCACTTGTTCGTCGCGCCATCATGCGGACGCTCGATTTCTGGGCGGATATGGGTGTCGATGGCTTCCGCTTGGACGCGATCCCTTACCTGTACGAGCGCGAGGGTACAAATTGCGAAAATCTTCCCGAAACGCACGCCTTCCTGAAGGAACTACGCGCGCACCTCGACGAGGCTTATCCCAATTTGATGCTGCTTGCGGAGGCCAACATGTGGCCGGAAGATGCCGTTGCTTACTTTGGCAAGGGTGACGAGTGCCATATGTCGTTCCATTTTCCGCTCATGCCACGCCTCTTTATGGCGCTGCGACTGGAAGAGAGACTACCGATCATTGAAATTCTGCGCCGTACGCCGGAGATTCCGGAGACTTGCCAATGGGCCATGTTCCTCCGCAACCACGACGAGCTCACGCTGGAAATGGTCACTGACGAGGAGCGCGACTACATGTATCGCGTCTATGCAGCCGACCAGCGCGCCCGTATCAATCTTGGTATTCGCCGCCGCCTGGCCCCGCTCCTGGGCAACGACCGCCCGCGTATCGAAGTAATGAATGCGCTGCTGTTCTCCATGCCCGGAACCCCCGTTATCTATTACGGCGACGAGATCGGCATGGGTGACAACGTTTATCTTGGCGATCGCAATGGCGTTCGTACGCCCATGCAATGGAGCCCCGACCGCAACGCCGGCTTCTCCGCCGCCAACCCGCAGAAGCTTTATCTGCCGGTCACCATCGATCCTGCTTACCACTATGAATCCCTGAACGTGGAAGCGCAGCAGGATAACCCGCACTCGCTGCTGAGCTGGATGAAGCGCCTGATCGCGCTGCGTAAGCAATATAAGGCCTTCGGCCGAGGTACATTGGAGTTCCTTTCGCCCTCCAATCAGCGTGTCGTTGCCTACTTCCGTCGCTACGAAGATGAAGTCATTCTAGTGGTAGCGAATCTTTCCCGTTTCGCCCAACCTGTCGAGCTCGATCTGCATCGTTACAAAGGCTATACGCCCGTGGAAATGTTCGGCCGCACCGATTTTCCATTAGTCGGCGACGGCTACTATCCCGTCACGCTTGGCCCGAACTCTTTCTACTGGTTTGCCTTAGAGCAGCGCGCCGTTCCCGTCACTCGGTCCAACCCTTCAGTGGAGGACGGACGGCTTGACATCCCGATTGTTGCTGTTCCTAATTTAGCCGGAATCTGGCATGAAAACGTTCGCGCAAACATTGCGTCGATTCTGCCCAAGTACATCTACTCGCGCCGTTGGTTCAAAAGCAAGGAACGCCGCTTCCGTTCCGTCGGCATTGCCGATGTAATTCCCGTTAGCGCGGATCGCTATGTTCTGCTTCTCGTCCGCATCGAATTTACTGCAGGGGATCCGGAAACCTATCTGCTCCCGGTCGGTTCCGCCCGCGGCGACGAAGCGCAGATCCTCAGCGCCGATCATTCCGATTGGCTGATCGCCGAGGTCCGTGCCGCCGATGGCAGCCGTAAATTTCTTTATGATGCGACCAGCAGCGATGAGTTCAGCAGTGCCATATTGGAAGTGTTCGCTCGGCGCAAGCGTCTCACCGGCGAAGCTGGCGTACTTACTGGTCAGCGCAATCGCGTCTTTCGCCGCATTTGGGGAAGCACTCATCCGAATCTCGAGCCCGTTCTAGAGCCCTCCTCGGAAGTCGATACTTCCATCCGGTTTGGAGACCGATTCATGCTCAAGCTATTGCGTCAAATTCAAGCCGGCGCCAATCCCGGCGTAGAAATGGGCCACGTACTGACTGAGCAGCATTCCTTCGCCAACGCCGCTCCTTACACCGGAGACTTAACTTACCGCAACACCGCCGTCGGCACCGAAGCCGTTTTCGGAGTTCTTCATGGCTACGTTCCAAATGATGGCGATGCCTGGCACTACACGCGCGATCATCTAGACGATTTTCTCGACCGCATGCAAGCTCCAGGGCATTCTCGCGCCGACGTGGAAAAATCCGCACCGATCAACTTCTATGATCTCAGCTTCGCTTTGGCTGAGCCGCCCGATCTGGCGAAGGAACTCATCGGCTCCTATCTTCCTTTCGCCGAAACGATGGGTACGCGGATAGCCGCCATGCATGCGCTTCTCGCCCGGCCCACCGCCGATCCCGCTTTCTCACCGGAGCCCTTCACCGACTTCTACCGGCAAAGTCTTTATCACAGCTATGTCGGACTGACGGATCGGCGGTTTGAATTTCTCCGCCAGCGTTATGGCGACATGGAGCCCGACATTCGCATGATGGCAACCCGGGTCCTTGAGCAAGCAGACGCCGTCGCCGCCCGTTTCCATCAGCTTTACGCACAACGTATCTATTCGCTGCGTACGCGCTATCACGGCCGACTCCACCTCGGTCACTTGCTGGTAAACGGCGACGATGTCACTATGGTCGACTTCGAGGGCGATCCTACTCTCTACGTCAGCGAGCGCCGGATCAAGCGTTGCCCATTGCGCGACGTCGCCAACATGCTCCATTCGTTTGGATACGCCACCACCTCCGCTATGCGTCGATTTGCGGCAGGCGAACGCGACGAGATGTTTACGCGCCAAGTGATCCGCGTTTGGGGTCGCTTCTGGTACTCTCACGCCAGCGCCGCTTTTCTAAGAGGCTATTGGTCAACCGCCAAGAATGCCCCTTACTTGCCGCCCTCGCCGGCCGATCAGCAAATCTTGCTGGACTGCAATCTACTTGAACGCGCCTTACTGGATGTTCGAGCCGACATCAGCGAAAAACCCGAACTCGCCGGAGTGCCGCTGCGCATTATCCTGCACCTGCTGGACGCCGAAGCCGAGCGCAAAATCGGCGACTAAAAATAACGGCGGCGTAGTATTCAGCTACGCCGCTTCCTCTGCGGCAGCGTATGTAACAGCAAGCCCTAAATGCTCGTAAAGGCTCTCCGCTTCCTTGAAAATCTTTTGCTCGACAACTATTCCGGTGGCGATTGTAACGGGACCGATAACATAAGGAGATGCGGCATTGAACTTTTCGGAAGTTACTAAAACTATCGTCTCCGCTGAAGCCTCGCTCATGGCGCGCTTAACGTGAGCTTCTTCTAAATCACCGGTGCTAAGGCCCACGTCAGGATGGATCCCTGTAACGCCCATGAAAAAAATGTCTGCCCGGACGCGGCTTATTGCTTCTATTGTTGCGGCTCCCACGCTCACAATAGAATGCTTGAAAAGTCGACCCCCTAATAAAATCACGTCAATTGCTGTATGCCCGGTAAGCTCGACAGCAATCGTAGGACTGTGCGTTACGATAGTTGCTCGCAGATCGCGACGAATATGACGAACTAACTCGCGTGTGGTGGTTCCGCCATCCATGAACACGACCTGATCGGGCTGTAACATGGCAGCTGCGACTCTGCCGATCGCCGTTTTTGCGGAGGAAGCAAGTTGTTCGCGTCCCGCGAAATTGACAGAAGCAGGGGAGGCCGGTAGCGCTCCACCATGAACACGCTGTAGTAAACCCTCTTGCGCAAGCTCACGCAGATCGCGACGGATAGTGTCTTCGGACAAACCCATCTCTTGACTAACCAGCTTGACCACTATTTGGCCCTCTTCTTTAAGCTTGTTAAGTATTGTTTGCTTTCGATGAGTTGTTAACACGTCACTAAGGCGAAAGTTCATTCTACTAACTTGCTTGACATTGCACGAACCTGCACGATATTCTTTGGTTCTAAGTTGTATGGAAACTTCTAAGTCTCTCCTCATCCTAATTGCCGGTCCTTATCGATCCGGCACCAACGATCAGCCAGAAAAAATGGCAGCCAATCTTTCCGCCTTAGAACAATATGCGCTTCCTCTTTTCCGCGCCGGGCATATGCCGATGATCGGTGAGTGGGTTGCTCTCCCGATACTCCGCCATGCCGGGTCTCAAAAGGTCGGAGATTTGATTTATGAGGAGTTTCTTTACCCAGTGGCAAGTCGCCTTCTAGAACGTTGCGATGCCGTTTTGCGAATTCCTGGTACATCAAAAGGAGCCGATCAGGACGTTTCTATCGCACAGCGCCGCGGCTTGCCGGTCTACTTTCGTCTCGAAGATATCCCTAATGCCAGCTAGTCGAACGCCGGGCAAGCAAAAAGCAGCTATTCTAACTACCGGTACCGGTAAACACTTGCTTTCTCAATGTGCGTGCCGCTCGGCGAAAAGCGCCAATAACGCCCCTGATCGTTCTCATCCCCGTTCAGCCGCCTCTCAGGATGCCAATTATCGCCGGAGAACGATCCCTCCTCGATGGAACCGACGCCGACCAACGATAGTCCGGGCGTCAGCGGCGCAAAGGAAACGCGGAAGCCCGAACCAACCCCGATAAATCCATCCTTACCATCGTTCATGATCAATCCATAGCCTCGCTCGGCGCTGCTGCCGAAGATCTCATCCAACCGAATATGTAATTGGTAACCGTTCAGATTGGCGAACGCGTCAGGGTTCTCTTTTGTCAGCACAAACCCCGTCATTTCGCCTTTGCCCTGATGAGCCAAGATCAGCGGAGCCATTTGTAAAAGCACCGAGTAACTCTTCCCGAGATCGTTATCTCGATCGTTCCAAGAGTCGATGCCGAACGGCGCGAAGCCCATGCCATCCTCATGCCCCAGGGCATAGAAAACGTTCTCCTGTCCAGCCTTCCCACCGCGCGTTTCCGGAATAAACAACGGATTGCCGCTGCGATGATAGCGGTCGCACCATCCCGTAAAATCCGCCGCATAAATATCTGGCGAGTAGATATCGATGGCAGAGCCCGCAGCCTTCCACATGTCCATCACTTCCGGAAGAGGACCGCCGCTAGGAAACTCTCCCGGCAGCTTCGTTAGCCCGCCCAGCCAGGTGTTGACATACATCGGAATCGGATACTCTGCTTTTCCGGCTGCGGCTACACGTTGCACGAAACGCCCGTAGTTCCAGGCCATAAAAATCTGATCCGTCCGCGCACCCACCCCAAACACCTGCTCCCAAGTCCCCGCTGTCTTCGCGCCGTTGGCCTCCCAAATCTGTCGAAACTCCGGAATCGAATTGTCTCGATGCTGCCGTAGATAATCGAAAACCTGCTGTGGTACTGCACCTTCGTATGCTTTATTCGCTGCTGGAGAGCGATCCCGCGAGTCGCCCAGCACGCCTACCTCGTTCTCTACCTGCATCATCAAAATCGTGTGCTTATCCCCGTCCACCTGCCGGATATGGCGCATCACCATTGCAAACGCGCGCGCATCCGCCTTCACGGTGGCCTCGCCCAGTGTGCTCAAAATCTCCATCGTCGCGCCATTTCGCTCCATCGCTCGCGGGAATCGCCGAGTGTCTTGCTTTACCCACAAAGGCGGGTAGCTCGACATGCCGTTCTTCCAACTCGCCAGCCAAAGAAACACGATATGTAGATTGTTTTGGCGCGCCTGTTTGATCAGCCCGTCCACTAACGAAAAATCGAATTTACCCTCCACGGGTTCTGTCAGTTCCCAGGAAAGCGGTGTTAAAACAGTGTTCAAAGGGATTGCTGCCAGGCGCGGCCAAATCGGATTCATGTACTCCAAGCTCGACGAGCTGGAGTTATGGATTTCCGCCGCCAACATCAGAAATGGCTTGCCGTCCACCACCAACTGTGTCGCGCGCCCAGTGTGCTGAAGGTGCGGTATGCCGGTGTCGGACGCCTGTGGTTGCGCCGCAAAAAAGGAACTGCCAAACAACGTCAAGCAGAGCAGAGAAATGAACGAAAATTTCAATTTCATAGTTCGTAGCAAACCGCTATGAACTATATCACCGACTTTTTTATTCTCTACTCTTACTACTTCACTGAAGTTCTCCACATTCGGTGTTCTCGCAAAATTGTCATTAAGTTTTCCACTGTGCGAGATCCGGCGCCCAAAGACGTAAGCTATTTAGATTTCCAAACTTCATCGAAGCACCACGTGTTTTTGCAAGCAATCTGCTTGATCCGTGCGTGGTCGGCATGAAGCTGATGCACCACCCAAGAGTTTTCGTCATCGGCAACAAAAAAGTGTGTTGTCCTACTCAAAAAGTCCCCATAGTCAGACACGGCCATCGGACTAAACTCACGGAGATTGTACATATTCAAATCCGCAGAGTTACTCCCCAAGAATTTAGTGCTTAATTTTGGATTGCTTACATACTGTAACCTTGCCCTCATTGCACCTCGAGCATAGAAGTACATTGGAGAGAAAACGACGGGATCTCCAATTACGATAGGTCCTTTGGCGCGATCAGCTTCTTTAGCGATCCAGTCGGCCTGCTGCTCGAAAGAAAGAGGCCGGTAGTTAGGTACGATTAGCCGCTCAGCCATCATGGAGAGGGTCAGAACTAGAATCAGCAAAGCCGGGAGTGTTGTTCCGCGAAATGCGCGATAGGCAAGAATTCCGGTGTAAAGAGCGACCGGTATTGCCATAACAATGGCATAGCGCATCGTAAATCCACCGGTCAGCTTTCCCTGCAAATAACCATAAATCGGAGAGCAGAGAACAGTTAACCAAGCTACGTGTTCATACAAAGGCACGCGTGGTTCTCGGAAGCCTTCGGATTTCATCCAAACAGGTAGACGGTCTCGAATAATCAAAATGAGAAGCACAATCAGAATGAGACCGGCGGACCATTTCCATCCGACAAGCGACCAAACCATTTCTTTGATTGAGGGCTTGGCCCAGTAAGAACTCAAGTATCGATGAATTGCGGGCATCAATGGTCTGTAAAACAGAAGTGGACATCCGCCTATGCAGATAGCTATCCAGATCGGAACATCGAACCGTTTGCGGAGGAATGTCCTGCTTCCTTCACCGGCAAACAGCGCAAGGAGAATCAGCGAAGCACTATAATGATTGCTGACAGCGGCTGCAACAACCGCGGCCAGAAGCGCAAGCGATGTCCTTCGGCGAATATCGAGAGAAGCATTGCGCCAACAGAGCAACGCTGCTGAACCGAAGCCGAGCATTGCGGCATACCCTCGCCCTTCGGTCACATACAAAGCTGCGGTTGTTAAGAACGGCAAGAATGAAACAGTCAATGCATAGGTGAAGCTGACGTACCTGCGAACAACAGCGTACAGGCAGCCCATCATGAGCAAAAACTCAAGCAACGACGGCAAGCGAACAGCCAATTCTGTATTAGAAGTAAACCAATAGAAGAATCGAACCGGTACATAGAGGAGAGGCGGATTGGTGTCCGCCCCTGCTCTGAGGGCTTCCCACAAGCGAGAGAACGGAAGGCGAGCCAATAGGGCAGTGTTTATCTCGTCGAACCAGAGTTTGTGGTGAGTTGCTGAAAAGAATGTCAGAGACAGATAGAATGCCAAGGAAAGACAGACAAACCAAGATGCCCGCAAGGCGATGAGATGCGATACGCGTCTTTCAAGTCCGCTGATAAAGGAAGACTGCTCCACTTCTTTCGAACTTAATTGTTGTGGCTGCTCAATAGTCGGGTTCATCTTACGACGCTCGGGATTCGATCACCTGCACACTCGGCAAAATGGAAGTACACTTTAGTACGAAATAGCTGTAATCGCGTACCGGCAGAAACCCTGGATTGATCCGAGCCATCATGATGGAAAAAACTAAACCAAATGAGATGGCCAGCAATTGACCTCCGAGTAGGACGACCGTTGCGACGCTGATGATCTCCCACAAAGGGATTTCCCAGCCGCGATAGGTCCAGATGGCTGCGAGTGCGGTCAAGGTGCCAAGAAGAGCCGCCCCAACTGCCAACAGGCTTACAAAAATGCGAGTTCCGACCAGTTCATGATGAGCAAACAACGCTGAAAGCCCGTGGATCACTAAGCTCACAAAATTCATCTTCGACCGGCCATGAAGCCGGGTGCCTCGGTCGGCACGGATGGTGGTGTAAGGAATGCGAGATTTTAAAACTGCCGCGGCGTAGTGGTTCCAGAGTTCCGGCAATACCACTAGGTTGTTCAGCCGTTCAAAAGGGATTACGCTGAAATTCCCGACACGAATACCCGTTCCAGTCGCAAACCGGTGAAGCATTCGGTAGAAGAAATAAAATGTTTTAAACAGAGCGCCTTCTACTCGTCGGCCGCGTTCGGCGAAAACAATGGCAGGAGAGCGCTGTTTGACCAGCGACTCTATCAAACGAGGAATATCCGAAGCCCGATCTTCTCCGTCAGCATCCATCACAACTACGGCATCACAGGGAATATTTTGCTGAATATACGTGAGTGAGATCGCGATAGCGCGTTGATGTCCTAAGTTTCTGCCGAGAAAGAGAACTTTCACATCTCGTAAGTGGGAAGCCCGGCAATTTTTGAACAGGTCCTGCTGGGGTTCCACGGAAGACCCGTCATTGATCAAGAGAATTGTTAATGAGCTTTTGGCGAAAACTGACGCTTCCCGGCATAACAGCTCGCAAAGCAGAGATGCCGCCTCCCAATCGTTGTAGACAGGCATCGTGATCACAAAATGCATAAGCGCTCCCACACTGTTTTGTAGTGTGACAACGCTTCATTCACAAATCTATTCCCCGAAGGATATATGAAGTACCAATTAGTCCAAGTATTTGGACTAGCATCTGTAACTCAGAGGTGCGCGACCACTCAGGCGATTCTGCAAGTCTCGGCGAGCTTACTTCACCGCCGTCAAAATCTCGCCCAGCCGATCCGGCGTGCCGTCCACCCGCTCCAGCTTTGGCACGCGCAAGCCACCGTGATAATCCAACTCGAATGTTTGGAATGTATCGCCTCGCTTCATCAGTAACTTGATAGGCGCTTTCCCTTTTTCCGCTTCGATAATCGCCTTGCGCAGCTCCTCCACTTTGAACGTCTGGCCATTTACCGCCATCAACTGCATGTCCGGAGTAATCCCTGCTTTGAACGCCACGCTGTCCCACCAAACCGTACCGATCTCACCGTTCGCCCGAACCGAAAATCCGAGCGAGGTAGAAAAACTCACCGCCAGATTCGGCCTTTTTTCCTGCTTCAGCCATTCCGGAATCTTGTCGCTATAAGTCAGCTTGTACCCACCCTGAGTAATGCCTGCCTCCGGCGTTTGAGGTGCCAGTTCATACACACGAGAGCGCAGAAATTGATTCCAGTCGTACGGTTGAACCTTGTTCAAAGCCGCCACCAAGTCCTCGAATTTGTAAGTCTTGGTAATGTAGCTGCCATTATCGATTCCTAAAAACAACTTCGCGAAGTCGTCCAGCGATTTCTTGCCGCCGCTTAACTCCCGAATCTTTGTGTCGGCATCCAGCCAAATCAGCAGACCCTCCGTGTAATAATCCTCCGGACGCTGCCAAGTCACCCAGCTCACCGGAGCCCGCTGCGAAATGATCGGTTGGTTGGTCGTATCGATCAACGGTCGCCACGTCCTGCCAAGACTCGCATCGAAGTTCGCGGCAATGAGAGCAATCAGATCGCGTGTCTGCTCCGGCGTGCGTAGCCCCGCGCGCGCCGTCAGCACGAAACCATAATATTCCGTCATCCCCTCGTACACCCAAAGCAAATCATCCCGCTTAGGGGTGTTGAAGTTCGGCGTCCACAGATCGGCAGGCCTGCGGAACTTGCCGTTCCACGAGTGTGTATACTCATGCGCTAACAGATCGCGCCCAGCGACTCCAGCGTCCCAATCGGTCAAGTAATTGGCACGTGCGCCGTCCTCGCTCGATTGATGATGCTCCAGCCCGATCCCACCTACGACATCGCTCAGCAGAAATAAAAAGTCGTAGTGATCGTAGTGATGTGAGTTATAAAGCTTAGCCGCCTGCTGCGCCAAGTTCCGGTGCAATTGCAGCTTTTCCGGCGTCATCGCCAGATCGGTGGGCGAATCGGCCACTATGTTCAGAAACACATGGTTATCGGGCGACGGTGAAAGGTCCAAGCGCTTGAAGTTGATTCCCGCGTAAACCGGCGAATCCACTAGCGTATTAAAAGACGTGTCTTTAAACCGCACCGTGTTTCCCTCATGCGAACGGACCTCCAACGCCGAAGCAAACTGCCAGCCTTCCGGCAGCTTGAGCGATGGGGCAAACTGGATGCGGCGCGCAAAGTAACCCGCCGGATAAAGCACCACGGTATTCCACGCTAAATCGGCCAGCTTCGCTGAAATCGACACTCGCCCTTCTCTGGAGCTTTCGGGAGCCAGATACTCAAACTCCACGTCCAGCGTTTTCACCCCTGCCGGTACATCGACATGGAATGCATACACATTTACGCGATCCCGCACCCAAGTGATCGTCTTCCCGTCGGCCTTGATAAACAATCCCGCAATCTTTGAAATCGGCCCCGTCGGCGAATGGTTCCCCGGAATCCATTGCGGATATAAAAGAACCAATTTGCCTTCTTTCACCGGAATAGTCTCGTGGACACTCAACACCCGCCGTTGAATATTCGTGATATCCACTGCCAAATCAATCGTGCCCGGATAAGGCTTATCTTCGGGTGCCGCAATCGGAGGTGGCAGCGGCACCGGCTGCGGACCCGGTGAATTCTGCGCATACGCCAACGAAGTCGTTGCGATCAATCCAACAATTAAACTGATGATGTGTATAGGCCGAAGTAAGTGAATCACGATGCTGTAAACCTGATGAAGAAAGAGTATAGCGTGCGCTTGCCCGGATGCGCTTTGTCACGCCCTGTTGTACCCTGTTGTACCCTGTTGTACCCTGTTGCTTGCGGATTCCTTACCAACAGGAGGGTTTGTGATAATTTTCTTTATTGTCGTTGCGATTGTTGCCGTTTGGGGCGTTAAGCTCTATAACAGCCTGAAAGGCTTGGCGGAGGCGGTGCGCTCCCGGCGCGCGAACATATTTGCGGTGACCAAAAAGCGGGCTGATCTTGCCGCCCAGCTCGTCAACATTGCAGAAAACTACGGCTCCCACGAGAAGCTTTCGCATTTCCAGGTATCTGAAGACCTCACCTCCATCGCAGGACTCGCCTCGGTCAACAAGAAGGCTGATCGCATGATCAATCAGGTCGTCTCGATGGCGCAAAACTTCCCCGATCTGAAAGCAAATCAAACTTATCAGCAGCTCATGCAGCAACTCGAAAAAATCGAGGCCGAAATTCTACAGCGCCGGGAAACTTACAACCAGGTGGTGGAGCGCTATAACGCGCACAGGGTTCGTGTGCCGCAGGTGTTTGTGGCGAACCTTTGTCACTTTGGAGAAGCACCGTACTTCGAAGTAAACGCCGAAGGGCTGGACGACATTGCCGTGTTCCATACCGGGGACACAAAAGCTTTGGAGGATGTCATGCGCCGGGCGGGAACAAGGGCGCAAGCGTTTGCCAAGCAAGCCTCAGCTTATGCCCGATCCCACAATGGTGAAGCTGTTCCCCTTTCCACCGCAAACGCCGGGTATGAAAACGAGCTGTCCCCGAATGGGCATTTGCTGGACCGATCTGCCGACGGTCAAGCTCCTGGCGATAGAAGTAAAGATTCCGCCGATCATACCTGATCTAGACGGTTTAGTGCAAAAAAAAGGCCACCTGTGACAAGCACAAGCGGCCTTCGCTTAAATAATGCTGACTCTACCGCGCCGCTGCCTTCACCTTCGACGGCACCGAAGTTCGACTCACATTGCCGCCCCGGGTCGTCTTCGCTTTATGAGCCACCGTACCCGCTCCGTTGCGAACGGCCCCATTAGAAGTGCCGTTCCCATTGGAACCGCCATTTCTGGTATTACCGTTGGGCGTAATCTTGCCGAGCACAACTGATCGTCGCGCACCGGTCGCCATCGGAATATTCGAAGGACGAACATGCGCCGTTTCATAAGCCATCACCGCAAAAGCAATCGCCTCCTTAGCGTCGACGTCCAGTCCGACCTCTGTTGTTTCCTTCACCGGGATCGGATCCATCGCTTTTTGCAGCATACCCATCAGCGTCGGATTGTGTGTGCCGCCGCCAGAAACGAAGATTTCATCCACGCGCATCTCGGGAAGCACAAAATTGCGCACACTCGCGGCAATACTCTCCGCCGTCAAAGCTGTAGCGGTAGCAATCAAATCTTCACTGCTCAGCTCCGTATCCAGTAGCTTGGTGACGAAATCCGCTCCATACTGTTCACGCCCCGCCGTCTTTGGCGGTTTCGCGCGAAAATACTTATCCCGGAGGAGCTTCGCCAGCAGTTTCGGATCAGGTACGCCCGCAGCCGCAAAAGTGCCGTCCCGGTCATACGTCAACCCACTTTGCGTAATTCGTGTTACAAGCTGGTCGATCACCATGTTGCCCGGTCCCGTATCGAACGCAATCACACGGTCGGTGTTTGTGTTCGGAGGAATCGCCGTTAGGTTTGCTATTCCTCCAATATTCACCGCCACGCGACCCCGGCCGCGATGCCGTATCAACATGTAATCGAGGTAGGGAACCAACGGTGCGCCCTTTCCTCCCGCCGCCATGTCACGCTCGCGGAAATTCGAAATCACGTCGATTCCCGTCCGCTCGCTAATGACGCTCGATTCGCCGATCTGGAAAGTGCTCGCTACCTTTTTACCCAGGTACTGCGCCCCCTGTCCCTCATGGAAAATCGTCTGGCCATGGCAGCCGATCAACTTGATCGTATTTAACGGAATGTCCGCCCGCTCCGCCGTCTCTTCCAAAGCTTCGGCGTATAGTTCGCCTAGCAGAAAGTTCAGCCGCGACACGTCACCGGTCTCGGCGCTCGCATTGGAAATAGCGAACAGCGCTTCCCGGATCTTCCGCGGATACGGGACGGAATGACTCGTCAAAACGTTAATCTTGGCCTTGAAACCCGAACCGGTAATATCGATGATGGCTACATCGATCCCGTCGAGCGAGGTCCCACTCATGATGCCTGCTATTCTCATCTCTTTAGCAACTCTTGCTGTAACTCGTGTAGAATCTGTAGTGCCTCAATCGGCCGTAGCTCGTTTATGTTCACAGCCCGGATCCGATCAGCGAGCCCCTGATTCACGGGCTCGAAAAGCTTAATCTGTAAGGGAGCTTTATTATCGTCAGGAGCTAATTCTTCGCTGAGCGACTGTTCCCTTACTTCATGATGCAATAAAACGGACCTCGCGCGCTCAATTACTTGCATAGGTAGTCCTGCCAATCGAGCCACTTCGATACCATAACTACGGTCTGCAGGTCCTGGTTCTACCTTTCTTATGAACAATATACCGTCGCCGGACTCCTTCACGGCGACGTGTAAATTTCTTACTCCGTCTAGTTGCTCTCCTAGGTCCGTCAGCTCGTGATAGTGGGTAGCAAACAGTGTTTTTGCCCGAATCCGGTCATGGATGTATTCCACTATTGCCCACGCCAGCGCCAGACCGTCATAGGTCGATGTTCCCCGGCCTATCTCATCCAGTACTACAAAACTGTTTTCGGTGGCCGTATGGAGAATCGCCGCCGCTTCCGTCATTTCCACCATAAAAGTGGAACGGCCTCTTGCCAGATTGTCCGCCGCGCCGATCCTTGTAAATACACGGTCCACCATCGGCAGCAGCGCCCTGTCCGCGGGAACAAACGACCCCATTTGGGCCAAAATCACCATCAGCGCCGCCTGACGCAGATATGTCGATTTTCCACCCATGTTCGGCCCTGTGATAACACCTATGTATCCATTGGACGCATGAAGATAAAGATCGTTCCCGATGAAGCGGCCCGCCTCTCTTTCCATCAGTTTCTCGATCACCGGATGACGGCCCGCCTCGATCCGCATCTCGCCCAATTCCGAAAACTGCGGCCTTCGATAACGGTTCTCCGCCGCCACTTGCGCCAAAGCACTCGCTACATCCAACTGACCGATCACACGCGCTGCTGCCTTGATCCGGTCTGCTTGCCCTGCCGCAAACGCCCTGACTTCTCCGAAAATCTCCCGTTCCAAAGTCAGAATGCGATCCTCTGCCGCGAGTACCTTGGCTTCCAACTCCTTTAGCTCCGGCGTTGTATACCGCTCCGCGTTCGCCAACGTCTGCCGCCGCTCATAATGCGAAGGTACTAACGCCAGGTTGGCTCGTGAAATTTCCAAATAATAGCCAAAGACATTGTTGAAGCGGACTTTCAACGACTGTATGCCGGTACTGGCGCGTTCTCTCGCCTCTACCGCCGCAATATACTGGCGGCTATTCCGGCTGATATCCCTCAGCTCATCTAACTCCGAATGAAAACCGTCCCGAATCGTCCCGCCGTCGGCCAAGTTCACCGGCGGCTCCTCGGCGATGGCGGTTAGGACCTTTTCCCAGACTTCTTCCATCACGTCCAGGGGTTCTTCTGGCCGCAGCGTCTCCAACTGTCCCATCAGCTCGGCGACCCTGGGTAACTGCGCCAGCGATTGTCCCAGTGCCAACATCTCCCGGGGCGTCCCCGTTCCCAGCATCACCTTTGCCAGCAAACGCTCTAGATCCAGCACCGATCCCAGGACTTTTCGCAGCTCACCCCGTAGCATCACCTTGCTGCTCAACTCCGCCACCATGTCCAGCCGAGCCTCGATCTCCGCCCGATCGCACGACGGATGCAGCAAACGCTGCCGTAGCAGCCGACCGCCCATCCCCGTGCGCGTCTGGTCCAGCACATAGATCAGAGTCGAATCCCGCCGCTCCCCGGCAAATAGCGGTTCCACCAGCTCCAGATTGCGTACCGTGGCCGCATCCAGCACCATATGGTCCGTCCGCTGGAAAAACGAAGGACGGTTCAAATGATCCAACGCCGAGCGCTGCGTATCGCGCAGGTAGTGAAGCACCGCCCCAGCCGTCGCCGTGGCTAGTGGTTTTCCTCCTAGTCCGCAGCCATCCAGCGACAACAGCCGGAATACCTCTAGCACCTGCCGCCCTGCGTAGTCGCCGCCGAACACCCAATCCTCCAAGGGCGTCGCTAAACACCGCGCCTCCAGCGGATGAGTCTCCGGATGCAGCACCTCCCGCACGTTCAATGTCTCCAATAGCGGCAGCAGCTCGGTCGCGTCCAGTTCCGTCGCCCGAAACTCCCCAGTCGAGATGTCCGCATAAGCCAGCCCGCAGCGACCTGCCTTCTCGAACACAGCCGCTAAATAGTTGTTTTCATGGGAACGCAGCAAACTGGGCTCGGTGGCCGTGCCGGGCGTCAAAATACGGGTTACCTCGCGGCGGACTAGCTTTTTGCCCCCTCCCGCTTCTTCCATCTGCTCGCAAAGCGCCACCCGATATCCGCGCTGTATCAACCGCGAGATATACCCTTCCGCCGCGTGGTGGGGTACGCCGCACATCGGCACCGGCTCACCCTTCTCTTTGTTGCGAGCCGTTAAGGTGATCTCCAGTTCACGCGCCGCTATCACGGCATCCTCGTAGAACAACTCGTAAAAGTCGCCTAAGCGAAAGAGCAGCAGCGTCCCGGGAACTTGTTTTTTCGCGGCCTGATACTGCCGCATCAGCGGCGTGGTTGCTTCGGGGATGTTCACTTATCCCACCGCCTCGATACTCAGGAAAACGATAGAACGAAAAAACTTACGCGTAGAGTCCACGTTGCCTGATCGCCAATGCCACCCGGTCCAGCGCAAGCATATAGGCGGCCGTTCGATTGTGGACTTCATGCTTCTCCGCGTACGCAATCACATCGTCGAAGCTGGCCACCATAATCTCTTCCAAGCGGCCATTCACTTCTTTCTCGTTCCAGAAAAAACCGCCCCGGTCCTGCACCCACTCGAAGTAGGATACGGTGACTCCCCCGGCGTTTGCCAAAATATCGGGAATCACAAACACATTATTCTCCGCCAACACCGAATCGGCCAGAAACGTCGTGGGCCCATTCGCCCCCTCGCACAAAATCTTCGCTTTGACTCGATGCGCATTCCCGGAGGTGATCACGTTCTCTCTTGCCGCCGGAATCAAAACCTCGCACTCCATCAAAATGGCGTCATTTTTGTCGATGTTTTCCGCCTCCGGGAAATTGACCACCGATCCGGTTTCTTCCCGCCATTTGCTCAACGCTTCCACATCCAACCCATGCCGGTTATAAACCGCGCCGTCGTACTCCACGATGGAAACGATCTTGAATCCCGCCCGGCTCATCAGCCGCGCCGCCATCCCGCCGACGTTTCCAAATCCTTGGATCACCACCCGGGTGTCCTCCGGACGCAGCCCAAACCGCTTCAGCGCTTGCACCGTCATAATCATGCAGCCCCGGCCCGTCGCCTCCGGCCTGCCCCGCGAACCTCCCAATTCGAGCGGCTTGCCCGTCACAACCGCCGTCACCGTATGGCGCCTATGCATGGAGTAGGTATCCATCATCCAGGCCATTGTTTGTTCGTTTGTGTTAACGTCCGGAGCCGGTACATCGCGCTCCGGCCCGATAAAATCGTAAATTTCCGCGGTGTAGCGCCGGGTAATCCGCTCCAGCTCGCCTTCGCTCATAATCTGCGGCTCGCAAATCACCCCGCCCTTCCCGCCGCCGAACGGAATATTCACCACGGCGCACTTCCAGGTCATCCACGCCGCCAGCGCCCGCACTTCGTCTAGAGAAACGTCCGGAGCAAACCGTATGCCGCCCTTCGCCGGACCTCTCGCAATCGAATGTTGTACCCGGTAGCCGGTAAACACCTCCACCCGCCCGTCATCCAGCACCACTGGAATGTTGACAATCAACTCTTTCGTGGGCGTCCGCAACACTTTCCGTGTCCCGTCATCGAGCCTCAATAACTCGGCTGCCTCATCGAATCGATGGGCTGCCGATTGCCACGGATTTACCTCATGGTCGACAGACGTGGTCGTCATTTCCAGCAACATCGCAAAAACTCCTCATTCATACGCAATTCCTCTCCAGGCGCACGAAGGTGACGGTCTTCGCATCGCGGAGAAGACTCTTAATGCTCCTAACGCTCCGTGTCCAGGAGTCTATTTACACACTGTCACGATGTGGCAAAGGATAGCAAGTACTCCTCACCCGGAGCGGCCAAGTCAGGCGAGTTCTTTCCATAATTCGGCCAGCACTAAAGGCTGTGCTCATGGCGACCCTATTCTTAAGCTTCTAGCAACTACAGGATCTACTTCAGCGATACTAGGTTCAGGATTCGCCATGGCTGCCGCCCCTAGCTTTCTTTCGCTCGAACAGTTTGAGTCCCTTTACCGGGGAGAAAAGCCCCATTTCGAGTACTGGTTCGGCGAAGCCATCCAAAAATCCATGCCAACTTACCTGCACGGGACTTTTCAATGGGTTCTGGCGATGTTAATTGCCCGGCGTGGTTGGAAGTCTGCGACCGAAGTCAGGTTGAAACTGTCTGCTCTCGCCTCACCAGTTCCCGACGTTGTTGCGGACCGCCGCCGTATTGAAAATCCTTATCCAACTCAACCCTTCGACCTCTGTATCGAAATTCTATCTCCTGAGGACGATCTCCGAAAAACCTTTCAAAAGGCTGCTCACTATCTCGACTGGGGAATCGGTTGTGTTTGGATTATAGATCCCGACCGCCGCATTGCCTACTCCATGTCTACCGCTCATCCCGCGCCAGTACAATTAGCACCCTCCGATCGGCTTACAAATCCCGATGGCGAACCGGTTCTTTCACTACAAGAACTCTTCGCTGAAGTGGATGCCGTATTGGGTCCGGAATCACCGGTAAACGAATAACTTCTTTAAATTAGAAGCGGGGCCAGGGAGACGACTCCTCCAACTTTCGAAAACAAATTCACCGTCCGCTACGTCTCTTAAGCAGAAGGGTTTTTATCCATGACCGCAGATGAACGCAATATGCTGACCGATCTGGCGAACAAAATCGCGCAGACACCGGCGCCGCCCAAGGATGCGGAGGCCGAGGACTTTATCCGCACCCGCATCGGCAATCGGCCCGACGCGCTATATCTCATGACACAAACCGTGCTGATCCAGAATATGGCTCTCCAGCAAGCACAACAGCAACTCGCCCAAATGCAGGGAAGTGCTTCTTCGCAAGGACAGGTATCGGGCGGCAGTTTCCTTGGTGGTGGCGGACAGCGAAGCTCCTACGGCTCCGCTTCCGGTGGAGGATACAATTCCGCGCCGCCGCCGCAATACAGCGCTCCGTATGCTGCTGCCCCGGCCGGACAACCTAGCTTTCTCCGCGGCGCGGCGCAAACCGCTGCCGGCGTCGCGGCCGGAGCCCTCGCTTTTGAAGGAGTCCGCTCGTTATTCGAACACCCCGGCTACGGCGGCGGCGGTGGATTCTTCGGTGGGGGAGGCGAAGGCTATATGGGTGGAGGCGCGCCTCAGGAAGAAATCGTCAACAACTATTACGATTCGCCTGGCGGTAACGACCTCCAGGCTAACGACAATGGTGGTGACGTCGGCAATGACAACTTCGGTAGCGGTTCCGATTTCGGCGATGGCGGCTTCGGTGATGGTGGCTTTAGCGACGATAATTTTTCTTAACGCTAACGCCGGCAAAGAACCGAAACGCCGCCGTTACATTTAAGACTGTACCTGGACTTCCAAAGAGGCGTGTGGAGCTTGTGCTTTTCTGTCAAGATAAGCTTTCCGGCATTCGCTGATTACTTTCCGGGCGACGGGTGGGCCTTCCCATCCGTCGATTCTCGTTTTGCTGCCTTGCAATTCTTTATAGATGGAAAAGAAATGCTCAATCTCGCGCCGCACATGCGCGAAAACCTGGTCCACCGTATGAATGCCGTCGAAACGTGGATTCCTGTTCGGCACCGCTAGTACCTTTTCGTCGTTCTCTTCCTTATCGACCATGCGCAAAATCCCCACGGGACGTACGTCGATGAGGCATCCGGTGAAGCTGGCGTCTGTGACCAGTACGAGAACATCCAACGGATCGCCATCTTCGGCCAGCGTCCCCGGAATAAAACCGTAATCTCCCGGATAATGCATCGGAGAATACAAGGAGCGATCCAGCCGGAACATCTCCAGATTCCCGTCGTATTCATACTTGTTTGCTGAGCCTTTCGGGATCTCGATAATGGCTCGCACCAACTCGGGTGAATCAGGCCCCGGATCGATGTCGTACAGTCTCACGCGTTCAATGTAGCAGATGAAGTCTGTAGGAAAAGTGCGAAATTGAAGGGATGCCGCCGAAAATCCGCTGGGGCGTCCTTGGAGCCGCCAAAATCGCCCTCACCAAGGTCATTCCCGCCATGCAACAATGTGCTCGCGCCGAAATCGTGGCGATTGCTTCCCGAGATGGGGAAGTAGCCGAGAAAGCCGCCGCTGAACTCGGCATTTCTAAAGCTTACGCAGGTTATGACGCCCTCATTGCCGACAAGGACATCGAGGCCATCTACAATCCATTACCGAATCACCTCCATATCCCTTGGTCGGTGAAAGCCGCCGAGGCTGGAAAGCATGTTCTCTGCGAAAAACCGATTGCTCTGAATGCGTCTGAAACCCTGACCTTGATCGAAGCCCGAAACCGCGCTGCGGTCAAAATCGGCGAAGCATTCATGGTCCGTACCCATCCGCTCTGGTTGCGCGCCCGCGAACTTGTCGGCAATGGAGCCATCGGCGACCTGCTTTCCATCACCAGCAACTTCGGCTACTTCAACGACAACCCGCGGAATATCCGCAACATTCAAGAACTCGGCGGCGGCGCGCTCATGGATATCGGCTGCTACCCCGTCACCATGTTCCGCTTCCTTTTCGGTCGGGAACCCTCGCGTGTCGTAGCCATCATCGACCGCGACCCGCGGACGCGCATCGACCGTCTCACCTCCGCGCTTCTCGACTTCGCGCCCGGCCAAGGAACCCTCACCTGCGGCACCCAGCTTGTGCCGTCTCAATCCATGCAGATCTTCGGCACGAAAGGCCGCATCGAAATCCCGGTTCCCTATAATCTGCCGCCTGACGTGCCCACCCGTATCCTCGTCGACGATGGCTCTGCCTTGGCTGGTCGCAATGCCCGTATCGAAGAGTTCCCCGTCTGCGATCAATACACCGTTCAAGGCGATCTCTTTTCTCAAGCGATCCAGGAGAACACCGAAGTTCCGGTCCCGCTGGAAGATGCGCTCGCTAACATGTCCGCGATCGACGCCCTGTTCCGTTCGGCTGAGACCGGTCTTTGGGAACCTCTATAACTTTCCTTAAAAATCGGTCCTGTTGCCGGGAAATGCCGCTGCTGTTTATACTGGTGTGGCCTGGAGGATGCCTTTGTCTACCTACTTGCGCGCTCATCTTCATTTGTGCAGGTTATCGGCTGCATCAATTGCCGCTTTGTTGCTTTTTTCGGGAACTGCTGCTTCACAAGGGATGTACTATCCCGATGGCGCTCAACTCACCGCTCCGCCCAGCAACACGCCTCCCGAGAAAAAGTGTGCTTTGGGCGGACAGATCACCAATGCTGTATCCGGTGAACCTCTAAAAAAAGTCAACATTCGTTTGATTGCTCACGGCTCCGGTCAGGGCAACACGATGTCACGCTTTGGTTCGGTGAGTAGCCAAGGCTACTCCGCCACTTCGGAAGCCGATGGATCCTTTCACATGGAGGGGATTGAGCCCGGCCAATACAACCTTTCTGCTAACAAGATTGGTTTTTTAACCTTTAATTACGGCGCAAAAGGCCCTATGAAGATGGGGACTATTCTCAGCCTGAGCCCGGCGCAAAAACTGACGAATCTCACTCTGGGGCTATCCCCGCAAGCAGTGATCTCAGGAAAAGTGGTGGACAGCGACGGCGACCCGGTCGGCGGCGGCATGGTGCAGGCTTTAGCGCAAAGTTGGATGCATGGCAAACAGCAATACCTGCCAAGAGGTGGAGGACAGATCAACGATCTCGGCGAATATCGAATCGCTAATCTCTCTCCAGGCAAATACTACATCTGTACTCAGATGTATTCCGGGTCGCGCATGGGTGGTCCAGAGCCAATGCCAGCTTCGGGCAAGCCGGATGTAAGGCCTGTTCGCACGTTCTATCCCTCTGCCACCACTTTGGCCAATTCTACGCTGATCGAGGTCAAAGCTGGTCAAGATGCACCCGGTACAAACATTCAAATACAAGAGGCGCAAACGTATCATGTGCGTGGCAAAGTAGCGGGAGCGTTACCAACAGACGGTGCCGAACGTACATCGCTAAACCTTACACCGCGCGATGAAGGAATGCACTTCTTCTTTGACGGGCAGTCTCGCGTCAAGCCCGATGGTACCTTCGACATACCGGGTGTTGCTCCTGGTTCTTACACCCTGAATTTATTTCGAATAGCGGGTCAGTTGCGGACCGTTGCTCATCAGGATATAGACGTAGGCGCAGGCGATGTCAACGGCGTTGAACTGGCGATGGCGGTAAGTGGTTCGCTGCATGGCCGCGTCAAGATCGAAGGCGCCCCATCGACTGGCGTTCCGCAGGTAGACCTGGCGCATTTGCATTTATATTTGCTTCCCGTTGAGCAAATAATGATGGGGGCTCCACCTTCGGCAAAGTTCGAGCCTGACGGTACATTCAGCATCGAAAACGTCCTGCCGGGAAAGTACACAATTGGAACGAACCCGCCTCAGGGAACCTACCTTGCTTCGGTAACGTACGGCTCGAGTGACATTTTAGGAAAAGAACTCGATCTGAGCGGCGGCGTCGGTGGCGAAATAAACGTCACCTTTCGCTACGGAGCCGCCGAGGTCGATGGCAGTATCAAACAGGCCCAGCGTGCGGACACGGCGTCGCGAACTCCTCCATCCGGGCAGGTTCTCCTAGTGCCGGAAGTGCTGAACACCGACGGCTCAGGTAGTCATTTTGGCAGCACGGATACTAGCGGTAGCTTCACTTTAAAACAAGTCCCGCCGGGTCGCTATAAGGCCTACGCGTTGGAAGAATTGAATTTCGGCGAGGTTCAAAATCCTGAGTTTCGTAAAGCCTTGGAGTCGAAAGCAACAGATGTTCAGGTGAAAGAAAACGACAAATTACAGATACAACTTCCACTGATCTCATCGGAGGAATTGCGGCAACTTCTAATGTCGGCCGGCGTACAAACCGAGTAGGTGATTAACCACTCTGCCCATTTCTTCCTGGTCGGCAGAGCACAACATAAATAGCCCCAAGTAAAAGCAAGATAGCGCCGCCCCAAAGTGTCGCATGAAGCCCGGCCAGCAAGGTAGTAGGTGGATGAAAGAGTTGATAAACTCCGGCCGCTAATAAGAGCAAGCCATAGATAAGCAGTAGCACGCCGATATAAAACCAGATTGAAAAATCTCTGCCTGCGTTGGGTTGATTCGACATTACCGGAACAGCCACTGTAGATAGAAAAATACAAAAAGCACAGCGCCCGCCCAAAACACGGGACGAAAGACCAGCGGATAGTGTTTCTGCTGCGGTAATGCGGTGCAGCCATAAACCAAGCCCTGCAACTCTGTTTCCGGGCGCGGTTTGGTGAGAAGACTGACAGCCACTGTAACGGCCACGCAGATCAGCCAAGACCAAAGCATCCGGTACAGATTCTCTGCCATTGGCTTGGCGCTTGCCGACAGAGCAATCGTGGACAAGGCTGACGGTACCTGCCTTACCCAAAGCCACATTCCTAACGATGACCCAATGCCCGCAAGCAAACCCCAAAAACCGGCAGCAGGCGTTGCGCGTTTCCAGAGCATTCCCAATAGGACGGTTCCAAATAGCGGCGTGACCAGTACGCTGAACAGCGCTTGCACATAATCCATAATGCTGTTGAAGCGCATAGCGAGATAAGCCGTGCCGATACTGACTAGGACACCTAAAACCGTACTCCAGCGGCCCATTGCAAGGTAATGCGCGTCAGTGGCATTCGAACGCAGCAGGGGGCGGTATAGATCGTAGGTCCAGACGGTCGCAAACGCGCTCACATTCCCAGCCATGCCGGACATGAACCCCGCAATGAGGGCTGTAATGCCCAGCCCCAGCAAACCTGGTGGCGCATAGCGAATCAAAAGTAGTGGAAGAACTTCGTTATAGGTATGTTGAGAAGCCGTCGCCGCCCCTTCCGGCAGAAGTCCTTGGCCGTTGTTCTCACCGGCCAGTACGGCGACGCCGATCAGTCCGGGCAGAATTACAATCGCCGGCACCAGTAGCTTGAAAAACGCTCCGATGATCGGGGCCATCTGCGCCGCACGCAGATTCTTCGCTGCAATCACTCTCTGCACGACCAGAAAGTCCGTCGTCCAATAGCCAAACGCTCCCACAAATCCCAAGCCGAAGACAATACCGGTCCAGTGAATGCCCATCGGATTGTCGCTGAAGCGCGCGGTGTTGGTCCAAAGATGGAGAAACCCGCTCGGAAGGTTTGCATTATGCAGAATGCGTTGGCGCAGGCCTTCGTAGCCTCCGCACTCTACTAACCCAAGGATGGGAACGACCAGTGCCCCAAGCCAGATAAGAACAAACTGTAAAACTTCGTTGAAGATAGCGGAAGTGAGACCGCCTAGCGTGACGTAAACCGCAATCGTTGCTGACGATACCCAAATGGAAAAGGTGAGATTCCATCCCAACACCACCTCCATCACCTTGGCCATGGCGAACATGTTGATGCCGGAAACCAGGATCGTCATACCGGCGAAAGAAAGCGCGCTGAGCGCCCGCGTGGACTCTCCAAACCGCAGTTTCAAGTAGCCCGGCACGGAGTGCGTTTTCGAAATGTAATAAAACGGCATCATCACCAGCGCAAGAAAAATCATCGCCGGAATGGCGCCGATCCAGTACCAATGGGCGGCTAACATACCGTACTCGTAAGTAGCAGCCGCCCACCCCATGAGTTCCAATGCGCCCATGTTCGCCGCGATAAAACTCAAGCCGGCAATCCAGGCCGACATTTCCCGGCCTGCCAGGAAAAAATCTTCGCCCGTGCGGACTCTTCGCCGTAGCAGAACACCAAGGAAAATCACCGCCCCGAAGTAGAGCGCAATGACGAGGATGTCGATTGACGAAAGTGAAGTAAGTGTCTGAAGCGGGCGGGCGGGTGTCACCCCGCCTCGCTAAAGATCACGGGATTGAGAGGCGAATTGAGTATCTCGCCGATCTCCACTCCTGGGCACCAGCGTTGACGATCGTTTTGTTGATCTTTATTTTTGGGTTCGGTAAGTCGGATGTCCTCATCCACATAGATCACCGTAAACACTTCGCGCGGACGGTCGCTCGCGTTTGCCCCGGCCCGGTGAAAAGTCCAACCGGAATGGAAGCTCACCTCGCCTAACTCGAATGGGCTTTCGTGCACCGGGTAGGACTTCAAGCTGCGTTGAAGCTTTTGCTCGCTTTCGTCGCTGATTTCTAAATCGCGGCCTGTCTCGATTCGATAGCTGCCGGGCGCGAAGGCCAAGGGTCCCATTTCCAAAGGAGTGTTTTGCAGTGGAATCCAAGCCGTCACCGTGCGGTCCGAATCCACCGGCCAATAGTACTGATCGGCATGCCAGGGTGTAATCCCGCCCCCGGCCTCTTTGTAAAGTGCCTGATCGTGATACATACGCACGCCGCGGCATCCCATCAGTTGAGCTGCCATGCGGCCTAACCGCTGCCCCAAGGCAAAAGTTTTTACCTCATCGCTCTTGGTCCAGAGATTCATGATCTGCAAGAATGCTTTCTCGTAGACGGTGCGTTGTTCCATCGGAAGATGGAGGGTATTCAGCTCCTGTACCTTGGCCGCAATCGTTTGGCGATAGTGCTCCAGCGTCTCCGGCGCCAGCACCTTCTTCAGCTTGACGTAACCGTGTTCCTTGTAGAAATCGATTTGTTCCTGGGTGAGTTGATAAGGAGAATCAATGTCGAAGTCAGCCATAAAAGTACCCGAAAAGTAATTTGTCGCTATTTTACTCCTCCGAGTTTTTGCTAGCGTTAGCGGTGTCGCTGGAATCGTCTGGGGCGGCTTACATCCACGGCAAACATTCGTTCCAGCAATCGGGTCAGTGGCCCCAATTGAGCAACGCGAGTACCGGTCACAGCAAAGGCTTCGATCTCTTCTCCACGAAAGAAAGTGTTGAGTTCTTTCGGCAGGCCGCCAGCAATGTCGTACCCGCCCGCAAACGGAGAAAACGCCGGCAAAATAATGCAACACGGAGTCACTAGAAACACTGGAAGCTTGCGGCCGGCTCCAGAGGCGTCACGCACCGGCAAAGCCGGATGCAAATGCCCCATCAGCAACGTCCCGTGCTCTGGAATAGCTGCCGTGAGCCGGTCGCCGTGAATAGCCGTAATGGCTCCCTCGCTCCAATACGAAATCGTTTTCACGGGCAAATGACCAAACTCATGTGCAAACGCACGGTCGTGATTTCCTCTTACGGCAATCAATTCAGCGGAACTACCGAGATCTAGCAACAGGTCTTCCACCCACTTGCGTTCCGGTTCGCAGGGCCGCGGTGCGTGTACTAAATCTCCAAGAAAGATAAAGCGCTTCGGCTGTAATTCGCTGCTCAACTGCAGCAATTTTTGGCGCGACCGTTCGTCCGCCAAGGGGCCAAGTTCTCCCCGGCGTCGCTGCGCCCAGCCATAACCCAGGTGAATATCGGCGATAAGGACGGTCTTCGATTCCGGCATCCACAGCGCACCGGAAGAGTGCGCCGCCAAACCGGAATGAAGCGAAACAATAGTACTCAAATATGTAGTATCTCAATCGGCGGTGGAGGTGCATCTTATCAAGCAAGTTAGGCTAAAAAGAATGCAGCGCATTGCAATCGATATGGATGAAGTGATGGCCGACACAATGGCCCGTTATCTCAGTTTTTATAATGCCGATTTCAATCTTAATCTCACCCCCAGCTACTTCCACGGCCGGCGTATCTTCGATGTCATACCGGAGGAACACCGGGAGCGTGCTTTTCAATACTTTGAGGACGAGAGCTTCTTTGCCGACATTGAGCTGATGCCGGGGAGCCAGGAAGTAATCCGCGCCTTGCAAGAACGTTATGAGGTTTTTGTGAGTTCCGCGGCGATGGATGTGCCTTGCTCGTTTACCGCTAAATACAACTGGCTGAAAAGACATTTCCCCTTTATTCCGACCAGCAACATCGTGTTCTGTGGAGACAAAAGCATTGTCGCAGCCGATTATTTGATCGACGACAACACGCGCCACCTTGGCAACTTTCGCGGCGAAGGGATTGTTTACACAGCGCCGCATAATGTCGCCGAATCGCGCTTTCGCCGCGTCAATAGCTGGGAGGATGTGCGGCGGATGTTTCTTGCCTAGGCAATAAAGTCACTCGCGCAGATCGAAGCCCAGTTTTCGCATGCCCTCAATCACGCGATTGTAGATTGCCGTGACTTCGTCTGCGTTCATGGTGTGGTCCATCGCGCCGACTTCGAGGTGGTACGACACGCTCTTTTTGCGATCAGGCAAAGGCGGGCCCGCATACTGCCGGACAAAGTCAATCATCGCCAAATCCGATCCCGCCAACTTTGTTAATTGGTCATGTATTTCGTCGACCGGCGTACGCAAGTCCGTCACCAAGGAAAGATCGAAGCCGCTGGTCGGATATTTTCTTAAGGGCTGGTACCTGACGGGGATCCGTGTGGAAAGCTCCTGGGCGATATCCAAATCCACGTCGAAAAGCATGGCGCGTCCTTCGATACCCTCGGCGATCAATAAAGACGGATGAAGTTCAAAGAAACGACCGATCATTCGATCACGCCATAACATCTGTGCCGCGCGCGCCGGATGCTCATAATCGCGAGCCTCCGCCGGTTGCAGCCGGCACCACGGAAACAGGCATTCGCCCACGCGCTTCAACTCGAAGAAATCCTGCTCATTCCCTTCGTTGTTGTAGAACAAGGCGACAGCATGAGTGCTTTCTTGCGGCAACTCCTCCGCCGTGCCGCGATGTATTTCGCGACCAATTTCAAACAGCCGAAATTCGGGATAGTGCCGGACGTTATCGACTAGATTTTGGAATATTCCAGGCAATAAACTACGGCGTAGATGCGTGTGTTCCGACGCAATGGGATTGCGGATTGCTGTATGTTCCGCAATATCCAGTCCGAAGCGCGTCGCTTCTGTTTCATTTACAAAGGAGTAATTGTAGACCTCCGTGAAGCCCTGCGCGGCGAGCTGCGCGCGAACCCGGCGGAGATACGTCCTCATGGGATCGACATAAGGGACAGTGCAGGCAGTCAGCGGCGGTGTGGGCGGAATCTCTCCATAGCCGATGATTCGCCCGATTTCCTCCACCAAGTCGTCTTTCAGCGCAATGTCTTTTGTGGCGCGCCAGGAGGGTACGGTGACAGTCAACAACTCCGGCGTTGTTCCGCTGACACCGAAGCCAAGCGAAAGTAGAATGCGTGTGATTTCCTCCGCCGTCAACAGCTTGCCGAGCTTTCGCGCGACGAAGTTCACCGGCAAAGCAATAGGCGTCCTGCTCGGTTGCGGAGCGGCATTATCCGTGACGCCGCCCTTGATGACGATGTCGGGGCAGAGTTCTTTTAAGAGTTCTACCGCGCGTGCCAATCCGCGTAGCGTGTTCTCCGGATTGAGCGACTTCTCAAATCGCATCGAAGCGTCCGTGCGTAGCTTATGTCGCGCCGAAGTCACTCGAACGCTGGCCGCTTGGAAGTTCGCACTTTCCAGAACAATCCGTGTAGTTCCTTCCGAAATGGCGCTGTCGGAACCGCCTATTACGCCGGCGATCGCAACCGGGCCGCCGCCATCCGCGATCACCAAATCGACGGTGCTTAAGGCATAATTTTCACCGTCGAGAGCGCGAATAGCTTCGCCTTCTTTTGCTTGTCGGACGAAGATTGTGTCGCCCCGCAGCCGGTCCGCGTCGAACGCATGCATCGGTTGCGGCAGTTCCGCCAAAACGTAGTTCGTGACATCCACCACATTGTTGATGGGATTCATGCCCAGGCTCTCCAGCCGTGCTTGCAGCCAAAGCGGCGAGGGAGCTACTTTCACGTTTTCCAAGACCAGAGCACTATAGCGTGGACAGAGTGCGTAGTCTTCGATTTGCGCTTGAATGCTACCTTTGCCCTCCGGCAGTAACTGCGCTTGTACCGGATCGCGCAGCCGTGTCCCGGTGATGGCCGCGACCTCACGGGCCATCCCGACGTGTCCCCATAGATCGGGGCGATGGGTCAGGCTTTTGTTATCGATTTCGATGATCCAATCCGGAGCAAGCCCTTCCAGATATTGTCCAGGCTCAATGTTATGGAGCTCGAGCAAACCGGCATGATCGCGGCTGATGCCGAGTTCGGCGGCGCTGGCCAGCATGCCTTCGCTTTCCACGCCTTCGATTACCGCACGGCCAATGGTTTTTCCGCCTAGCGATGTTCCGGGCGGCACCCAAGGAAATAGTGATTCCGCGCGCACGTTATTTGCTCCACAGACGACAGTTGCCTGTTTACCCTGTCCGGCATCGACGGTGACCGCCTGATTCTTTCCTTTCGGCAAAGGCCGCACCGCAAGAACGCGAACCGCCATTACGTTTGCAAAATGACCGCCCACGGCCTCGATGCTCTCGCATTCGGCGGTCTTCATGGTGATGAGGCTTTGCAACTCGGCCGGTTCGGTCGCCAGACCAGGAACCAGTTCATGTATCCACTGATAAGAAAACTTCAACTCGCAATCCTTCTAAAACTGCGTCAAAAAGCGCAGGTCGCCGCCTTGCATTTGACGAATGTCGTCGATGCCGAAGCGCATCATGGCGAGCCGAGTGAGTCCAAGGCCGAAGGCAAAGCCGCCCCACTCTTCGGGATCGATATCGCTCATGCGCAGGACGTTCGGATGCACCAGGCCACAAGGTAAGAGTTCCACCCAGCCGCTGTACTTACAAACCGGACAGCCGGCTCCATCGCAGATGAGACAGCGTATATCGAGCTCAAAACCGGGCTCCACAAAGGGGAAGTAGCCGGGGCGCAGGCGTACGGTGACATCCCGCTGGAAGATGGAGCTCAACAGCGTCTTCATGAAGTAGATGAGGTTGGCCACCGACACCTCGCGATCCACCATCATGCCTTCCAGCTGATAGAAAGTGTGTTCGTGCGAGGCGTCCACCTCTTCATTGCGAAACACGCGTCCGGGAGCGATCATACGTAAGGGCGGCCCGAGTTTCCGCATGCCGCGCACCTGTACCGGAGATGTATGCGTCCGCAACAGATGACCGCTGGACAGCCAGAACGTGTCCTGCATATCGCGCGCCGGATGAGTGGCCGGGATATTTAGCGCGTCGAAGTTGTGCTCCTCCGTTTCGACTTCAGGGCCGCCAAGAACCGTGAATCCCAGTGAAGTGAACAGGTCTTCGATCTCGTTTTGCAATTGTGTGATGGGGTGCAGACTACCCGGGTGAATACCGGGAGCGGGCAGGGTGACATCGATCCACTCTTTCGCAAGGCGCTCTTCCAGCTCGGTTTGTTCGAAGCGGCGCTTTTTGTTTTCGTACTCGCTTTCCAGGTCGGTTTTGACCGAGTTCAAGAGTTTGCCGAGTTGGGCGCGTTCTTCGGGCGCTAGCTTTCCGAACTCTCTGGTGATCTGCGCCAACGCTCCTTTGCGGCCCAGCGCCTCGACGCGGCTTTCCTCCAACTCGTCGAGTGAGATGGCCGATGTAAAGCTGGCGAGCGTTGCGCGGCGAAGCTCCTCTAGTTGTCCATCGAGTGACATTTCTAACTATAGTTTCGCGCCTAGCTCTCCCAACAGAGCGGCGATGTCTTTGTTTCCCTTCAAGAGCGCCATGTCCAAGGGGCATTGCTGATTGTCGGCCCGTGCGTTGAGGTCGGCGCCGTGCGCAAGTAGCAGCTCCACCATCTCGCGGTCTCCATTCTGCGAGGCGGCATGTAATGCGGTCCAGCCGCCTTCCTGCTTCGCGTTGGCGTCTGCGCCGTTTAAGAGAAGGAGTCGTATCAGCTCGATCTTTCGGCCCGCCACGGCGGCGTGGAGGGGTGTATTGCGCATGGCGTTAGTCGACCGCAGGTCCACATTCACTCCACGGTTGAGGAACTCCTGGGCTAATTGGGGCTGTCCAAAGAAGGCGGCTAGATGAAGCGGTGTCCAGCCATCTTGACTGCGCGCTTCCAGTAAATCTCGATTGCTATCGATTTGCCGCAGGACGTAGGGGCCCAAGCCGGCGACACAACCGGTGAATAGGTCGATGGTGGGATTGCGGCTGAGCAGGTAGTCTGCGATCTCATCTTGCCGGTAGTACTTCGCCAGCAGAAAAGCGCTTTGGCCCGCCTGATTCGGGGCGTCGAGCAATGACGGATCTTCCTCCAGCGCTGCCTGTATAGCGGGCAGATCGCCACGCTTGACTGCATCGTGAAAAGAATTCAGGTCGGCCATATCCTAGGCGGCGGGAAGGAACACTTTGTCGGTCTGGTTGAGTTCCCAGTCGAGGTGGTTGATGTAGAACAACAAGATATCGCGTGGATGCTTTCCCGAAAACTCATTGAATACGCGTTCTTGCCAGCCGTCGGTGAGATAAGCGTCCGGTTTGAGGTCCTTGTCGAAAAAGCCCTCTTCGTTCGGAATGCCCAGAGAATTGAGTACGTCGACGATCATTCCCAGATGCGACAGAAGAAACACTTGCGATAGATCGGTGGCGAAATCCTCTTCGCCGGCTTGGATGCGGGCCCACATTTTGGGTTCGGCTTTGCGGAGGGACTCGGAGTTGAGCTTGGAAAGGTGCGCGCGAAGCTTGAAGCGTTCGTACACCTGATAGGTTTTCAGTTTACCGATGGAAATACCGCGAATGAGCTGACGGAAGACGTCGGGACCGAGCGCCAAATAGACGCCACACATCTGCATCGAGCCAAGATTAACATAGGGGCGGGGGACGACTGCGCTAGAATTTCAGGTTTTGGGCTTCTCCCGTCAACAACATGAGTAACTTGATTGTTCTTGGGGCGCAATGGGGCGACGAAGGCAAAGGAAAGATCGTCGACCTGCTCTCGGAAAAATTCCATGCCGTGGCTCGCTACCAAGGGGGCCATAATGCCGGGCACACCGTCTATATCGGCGAGACAAAGTATGTGTTAAAGCTCATCCCCAGCGGCGTTCTACGGCCCGGGGTAGTGGCGATCATCGGCAACGGCGTAGTGATCGATCCCGGTGCGTTGCTGGAGGAAATAGCCACACTGGAGGCCGCAGGGGTGGACGTAAAATCGCAGTTGAAGATCAGCACCCGAGCGCATGTAATTTTTCCATTCCATCGGACGCTGGAGAAGATGTCGGAAGGGCGCGAGGATCGGACGGCCATCGGGACGACATCGCGCGGCATCGGGCCTTGTTATGAGGACAAGGTGGCGCGGCGCGGCATTCGCATCGCCGACCTAGTGGACCCGGATTTCGAGAAGCTGTACCGATCGCTGGCGGAAGACAAAGAGCTGATCGCGAAGGCGTTTCAAATCAGCGAGCCGGGCGATTTCAGCCAGATCATGGCACAGTACCGGCGCTATGCGGACGACATTCGGCCACTAGCCTACGACACGGCGCATTTGCTAAACAGCATGATCGGCGACGGCAAGAGCGTGCTGTTCGAAGGGGCGCAAGGGACGATGCTCGACATCGATTTCGGCACGTATCCGTTCGTGACGAGTTCCAGCGCGGCGGCGGGTGGGGCCTGTACGGGGACCGGTGTGGCTCCGACGAAGATCGACGGCATCCTGGGTGTGTCGAAAGCCTATATTACGCGTGTGGGCGCCGGCCCCTTCCCATCGGAAGAGCACGGGCCGTTAGGCGAACAGATACGGACGGCGGGGCAAGAGTTCGGCGCCGTAACGGGCAGGCCGCGCCGCTGCGGCTGGTTCGACGTTCCCTTGCTGCGGTACACGGCGGAGGTGAATGGGTTCGACAGCTTGATCATTACCAAGCTCGACGTGCTGGACGAACTGGAAGAGATTCCGGTTTGTGTTGCTTACGAGGTAGACGGCCAAGTGATGACGCAGATGCCGGCGAGCACTCGCCGTATGGAGGCGATTAAGCCGGTGTTCGAGCGACTGCCGGGATGGCGGCGATCCACTCGGGGAACAACGCGGCTGGAAGATTTACCGAACGAAGCCAAACGGTACCTGGAGTTTCTGGAGGCAAAGACGGGCATCGAGATCGGTTCGGTGTCGAACGGGCCGGAGCGCAATGAAACGATGATCTTTCGCGGATCGAAGTTGGAGCGGCTGCTGGCGTAGTACCAAACGAACCCAAATAGGGTTCTCGATGGGATAGAATGAGACCTCCAGATAAGCTTTTACTACTCGGATAGAAGGAACTTCAATGGCACTTACAGCTAAGACAAGACAAGTAGGCGACGTCGCGTTGGTGGATTTTCACGGCAGAATCACGCTCGGCGAAAATACGGGCATTTTGCGGGAAGAAGTACGGTCTCTTTTGGCGGACGGCAAGAAAAATATTCTTTTAAATATGCAGAATGTCAGCTACGTGGACAGCGGCGGGCTTGGTGAACTGGTCGGCGCGTTTACCACCGTTGCGAAAGAGGGCGGTTCGGTAAAGCTGCTGCATTTGCAGGGCAAGATGAAAGACCTGTTGCAGATTACGAAGCTGCATACGGTGTTCGCTACCTTCGACGACGAGCAGAAGGCAGTGGAGAGCTTCCAAACAACCAGTACGGCCAAAGCCTAATATTAAACGCGCACAACGGCCACCGAACGGCCTGTGCGCTCCGAAGCTAAACGCGCACAACGGCCACCGAACGGCCTGTGCGCTCCGAATTTAAACGCGCACGACGGCCACCGAACGGCCTGTGCGCTCCGAAGTTAAGCTCTCATCCGCTTAATGCGGTAGTCATCTACCGAGGGCATTTTAATTACTCTACACATCTCGAAGAGGCGCGAGCGGGCACGTTCACCGATGCGCTCTTCGAGCGTGGTGCGGAACGAGTGGCCTCCGGGGCGGGAAGATTTCTCGATCAGAATGCTGCCGGCGTCAGGATCGGGAAGGTTGGTGGTCGCGATGAGCGGCTTACGATTGTTATAGCGGAAGTTGACGATGGATGTGACGGTGTCCTCCACCCAATCGGTAACGCGGTGCGCTCCTAGATCGTCTAGGAGAAGGATTTCGGTCTCTAACGCACTACGATAGGCTTCCCGGTCGCTGGTGCCGAGATCAGGGTTGTAGCTGGAGCGGATGCGTTCCAGGAGATTCTGGTAGTCGAAGAAGGTGCCTTCATGGCCTCTAGAGAGTAACAGGCGCAGGGCTGCCACGGCGAGATGAGTCTTACCGGTTCCAGGGGAGCCGACTAGCAGTATCCCCGGCTTTGGATTGTTGGGAAAGCCGCGCGTGTACGACATCACGGCCAGCATGACGTCGGAGAGGCCGCGCTGCGCAGTGGGGTTGTCTTGCGGCAGATGAAAGGTATCGAACGAGGCATTCCGGTAGTTTTCGGGAATTTGCGAGCGCTCCCTGAACTCGATGATTTGCGATTCGGCCACACAGCCGCAGCGGCCAGCCGATGGAATGCCATCTCTCCTTTCGACGATCCATCCGGTCCCTCCGCAGACCTTACAATCCGGCTTTGCCATTCACTTCCATTCTTCTTTCCAAATTAGCAATATGTTCTTCTTACGAAACGAAGCCAATCAGGCAGCCGCTTTGGATGGGACAGGAGACGTTTGTGTCTTGTGCACCGGCAGGGGGGAGGCGCTTGGTGAAGAGTGGGCGGTGCTGAGGACAAGAGGCTGTTTGCTGATTTGCGCTTTGATTTTCAGCTCTTCGGCCACGATTTTCATGTTGATAGCGTGAAGTTTGGCGTGGTGGAGTTCCTGTTTTCGCTCTTCTTCGACTTGTTTTAGCTCTTGTGCTTGCTGGTTTTTCTGCTCCTTTTGGCGGGCGGCGCGAAGCTTGGTAAGATCGCCGAGGCATTTGTGAAAGGCACGGTCGTGCGTGGATTGATAGCGGAGATATAAGGCGAGCGCCTTTTCGTCGTCACAGAGGGGTGTCTGGCGGCTGAAGGTCAGCTCCTGCAGATTCAAGGCGCGCTGTCCGAGCCACCAATGCTGGGCCATCTTCTCCACCAGCAAGGCTTCGGTGGGCGTAGCGGGCTCATGTTCATCGCGCAGACCGTCGAGCAGGTCGTCGTAATGTTCCGCGGTTTCCCAGGGCTGAAGAACGAATTCGCCGGAGAGGCCGTGGCGAAAGCTGTTCTGGGAAGAGGCGGCCTTGCCTGCTTCCGTTTTTGGCCCGGTGGACGCCTGGGCGTTGGTTTGATTAGCGATGATTTGCGCGGCGGTCGACATGGTTGTGAGAGCCTCCTTTAAGGCGACCTGACGATAGCATGGGAGAACGGTAAAACGAACTATGCTTAGTCGAAAAGTGAGGTTAAGTGCTTCGTTTTCAGCGCAAAATTATTTTTTGAAATCTGTGACCGAGGTTTGGAGCGCCTCGCGTTTGCTAGAAATAGAAGCGAACACATCCGCTTCGCCGACAATGAATACCGATTCTGGACTGAGGGAACGCAAGAGGGCTAAAACGAGGGAACAAATTATCGAGGCCACCGTTACGCTTTGCTTGCACCATGGTTTTCGGAAAGTGACGATTCAGCAGATCGTCGATTCGGTGGACGTCTCGAGAAGGACCTTCTTTCGATACTTTCGCACGAAAGAGGACGTTATTCTTGAGCGAATTCGGTCCTTTTGCGATGACGTGCAAATCGATTTGCAGTCGCGGCCTCAGGAGGAACCGATTTGGGACTCTCTGGTGGCGTCGCTTTCGCGCTTCATAAAACGGAGCGCACTGAATGCCGTGGGCATGGTTTCCCTGCATCGAATGATGATGGAAAATGCATCGCTGCGAGCAAGGAAGTTCGAAATACCATCGACTTGGGAAACGGCGCTGCTTCCGGAAGTGCGGAAAAGAATCGGTCGTGGACGTGAGCAAGACACGAGGGCGCGGGTTTTGGTCGCCGCCGCTATTGCATCGGCAAATGTAGCCTTCGATGTTTGGCACGAGAGTGGCGGGAAAGTCAGCCTAAACCGAGTGGCGCAATCGGCCTTCAAACTAAGTAAACCTGCTTCCGGTTAGAACCTAATAGTATCGTCCTCGGTACTTTACGGGTATCGAGGAAACTGTCAAGGCGTGCCATTTGGCATTGCTTGACTTGAGAAGAATTCGATCTTAACGTTTGAGGAATGCGAATTGTTGTGGACCTCAACCGCTGTCAAGCCTATGGGCAGTGTTGCTTCTTAGACCCCGATGACTTTCGACTGCATGGCGGAGACGAGTCCCTGCTTTACAATCCACAGCCGGACGATGCACGGAAGGAGCAGGTGCTCCGTGCCTTAGCCGCTTGCCCGGTGCAGGCCATTCGCGTCGAGTTGACGAGCGACGCCACGACGGATGGGAGCGCTGGGAAGTGAGGCGGGCCGAGGAACCGGAATCGATTGTTATTGTAGGCGCTTCGTTATGCGGGTTGAGCGCCGCCGAAACTCTGCGGGAAGAAGGCTATCAGGGCAAGCTGGCGGTGATTGGAGACGAGAACCATGAGCCATATGACCGTCCACCATTTTCTAAGCAGGTGGCCATCGGCTGGGTGGACCCTGCCCATACTGCGTTGCCGCGACGGCATACCTTCGATGTGGACTGGCGTCTGGGTAGGGCGGCAACAAGTCTTTCGGTTGGTGAGAAGACGGTGCAACTGGCGAATGGGTCAAAGCTCGCATACGACAAGCTGTTGATTGCCACCGGCGCTCGTTCTCGGCCATGGCCCAAGGCGGAAGAAGCGAAGCTGGAAGGCGTTTTGTCGATTCGCACGGTAGAAGACGGGGTGGAATTTCGAAGGCTCGTCGCAAAAGCACCGAAGCGCGTGCTGGTGATTGGAGCAGGCTTCACGGGTTCTGAAATTGCATCGGCTTGCTTGGATCTGGGACTTTCCGTCACGGTCATTGAGCAAGGCGCGAAGCCGCTCCACAATGCGCTGGGCGGAGCGGTAGGCGACGTCATGGCGGAGGTGCAAAAAGAACGCGGAGTGGACTTGCGCTGCGGCGTCGGCGTGGAGCGGCTGGAGGGCGAAGGCGGCAAGCTGCGGCGCGCGCATCTCTCCGACGGCTCAGTAGTGGAAGCCGATATTGCAGTGACCGCGTTGGGCGCGGTGCGGAATATCGAATGGCTGAAGGACTCCGGATTGGCGGTGGGGCCGTGGGGCGTGGCGTGCGATGCCGGATGCCGTGCCTTCGACAAGTTCGGAGCGGTGGTCGATGACGTTTATGCAGGCGGCGACGTGGCGCGATTTCCGCACCCGCTGTTCGATTTTCAGTTTGTGACTTTAGAGCATTGGGGCAACGCGGTGGCGCAGGGTGCGACGGCGGCTCATAACATGCGGTCACCACAAACGACACGGCGTCCACATCTGGAGGTGCCGGCGTTCTGGTCGAACCAGTTCGGTTTGAATATCAAGAGTTTGGGCGCGCCGAATTTTGCCGACGAGGCAGTGGTGACGCTGGGTTCGTTCGAGTCACGCCGGTTTGTGGTCGCTTACGGCAAGAAAGGAAGGCTGTGCGCGGCTTTGACCGTGAACTCACCGAGATGGCTGGAGTTGTTCGAGGCGCAGATAGCAAGGCAAGCGCCTTTCCCTCCCGATCTGGAAGGAATCGACCGCCCAACAAAAATAGAGATTCTAGCGGCTGATTTCCCGCCGCCTTCGTCGGCTGGATCCTCGCCCTACATTATGCTGACCGGCCACAGCGTCAGCGAACCGCAGGCGGAAATGGTGATTCCGAAAAACTAGGGCCAAGACAAAATATAATGCCAAACCAGACTACATATCAGCGAGCGATGGATTATGCCGTGCGGCCCAACCCTTTCGACATTTACGAAGAAGTACGGCAGGCGGGGGTGGAGCGGCAGGAGGACGGAACTTACGTTGTAAGTACGTACGCCGACGTACAAGCCTTGCTGCACGACCCCAGGGTGACATCCGACCTGACCAAACGCAATCCGTCTCCACAACAGGAGGACAGTGAACCTGTCGCCGAGCACAAAACCGACTTAAGCGAAGTGGATCCACCCCGACACGATGTTCTGCGGCGGCAGGCAATGAGGCAGTTCGGGCCGCCCAACAAGCCCGGTTATATTTTGGATTTGCACGACACGCTGCAAGGGATTGTGGATGGCCTTGTCGATGAGATTGCGGGCCAGAAAGGCGGCGAGATCGACCTGATCGAGAAGTTCGCCTATCCGTTTCCTGTTGCCGTGATTTGCAAACTGCTGGGAATACCCGATGAAGATAAGCCAAAGATTGAGAAATGGACGCATGCCCTTTCCAATCCCGGTTCTCTGAACGAAGTAAAAGCGGCGAGCGCGAAAGCATTTCACGAGATCAATGCGTATATTTCGGAATTGATTGAGAAACATAGTCGGCGGCCAGGCGACGACATGATTTCCGGCATGCTGAACGACGACGGCCCCCATGGCCGCATGGGGCACGACGACCTGGTTGCGACCGCCTCGCTGCTGGTAAGCGCCGGGCATGAAACGACCGTAAATTTGATCGGCAACGGCATGCTGTTTCTGTTGCGGCGACCGGACCTAGTGAGTCGCCTGCTGAAGGAGCCGGAGTATGTGATCCGTTTTGTGGAAGAGCTGCTGCGGTTCGAGAGTCCAGTCCAGTTCCTGCATCAGCGGTCAGCTTTGAAGGACATGGAGGTGTCTGGAGTATCGATAACGAAGGGATCTCCGGTGCTGCTGTTTTTGGGCGCGGCCAATCGGGATCGCAAGCGCTTTCCCGATGCCGATAGCTTCGATGCCGATCGCGAGGACAATCAACATCTCGGTTTCGGCAGCGGACAGCATAGTTGTTTCGGCGCGCCGTTGGCCAGGCTGGAGGCGCAACTAGCGCTGCCGACACTGTTCCGCCGTTTGGTGGAGCCCAAGCTGGTGATCGATCCGCCGCCCTACCGGACGAACCCGATGGTGCGCGGCCCGATCGAGCTGAAAATCACGGTAACCGATGTAAAGGCATACGGGCAAGGTGGATCGCAATGAAATTAGAGCAGGGACAAGTGGCGGTGGTGACCGGCGCAGCTTCCGGGATCGGCCTGGCTCTCGCCCATGCCTTTGCGCGGCGAGGGTTGAAAGTGGTGTTGTCGGATTTGAACGAGGAGCAGTTGAAGCCGGCGCTGAGCGACCTGCAGGCGAAGGGCGGAGCTGGGATGATATTTGCGGGCGATGTGGGCGACCCGACGAGCGTGGACGGGCTCCGCGATGCGACGCTGCAACAGTTGGGCCGGGTGGACATTGCTTGCAATAATGCCGGAATTGCGATCGCGGGCAAGGCGCTTTGGGAGTTCGAGCGGGAGGCATGGGAAAAGACACTGCATGTCGATCTGTGGGGAGTGATTAACGGCATTCGCAGCTTTGTGCCTTTGTTCGTAAAACAAGGCAGCGGGCACGTTGTTAATACCGCCTCGCTCGCCGGCGTCGGCACTGTGCCGTTTAACGGAATTTATGACGCCTGCAAGCACGCAGTGGTGTCGATGACCGAGAGCATGCGGGCGGAGATGGATGAACGCGGCATTGACGTTGGGACGACCGTTCTTTGTCCTGGGTTGGTGCGCACCAGCATTGGTAAAGACGGACAAAAAACGAAGCCCGAAGATGGCGATTCCCAGCCCTCCTATCAGGAAGCGCAGGGTGCCGAAGTACTGGATGCGGAGGTGTGCGCGGAACGTACCCTAGCGGCCATTGAAGCCAACAAACTGCATGTCTTCCCGAATCGCGGCTCGGGAGAGATGATTCGCAAGCGAGTGGAACGGTTACTGGAAGACGTTGCGAACCAATAGTATTTCGGGAATCGTTTTTGGATTGCTGATGATAACGAGGGCCATGCCGAGCTTGGCGCAAAACCAGCAGGGTAACGTGGATTCGGCCAGCCGCCTGGGCCGCAGCACCGATATTGTGCTGTTGCCCTTCACCGTGAACACGGATTTCGGCGGAGGACGAGACGGCAGCGGCTTTCGCACAGTGTTAAATATCAATCCAGCGGCTGTTTTCAACGTTTCGTCGCGTTTGAATGTGATCAGCAACACGCAGATACCGATCCAGCATTCCGACGTAGCGCCAGGCGAGCCGATCACCGGCATGGGCGATCTGATCCAGAATACCTGGTTTTCTCCGTCCAGTCATTCCGGCAGTGCGACGACCAAGGAAAAGAGGGCTATCAATTGGGGACTGGGCGCAGTTCTGTTAGCACCGGCGGCGATCCCTTCTGCTTTGGGTCAGCACCAATGGGGCGCGGGTCCTTCGGGGTTTATCACGCGGCAAGACGGCGCACTGACCGTTGGCTTGATCGCTAATCAGACCGTAGCGTTCGCAGGCTTCCGGCCAGGCCGTTCGGATGTGAATCGCACTTACATGTACCCTTTCGTGAGCTACATTCTGCGAAGCAAGACGGCTCTCAATGCGAGTGCGGATGGCACCTACGATTGGACGGGTGGCCAATGGTACGTGCCAGTGACGATCAGCGCCAGCCAGCCAATCACGTTTGGCGAGCGATTAATCAGCGTAGGCGCGGGAGTGCGCAGCTTTGCGGGCGGCCGAACGGGGAAGCCGTCCATCGGGTTACAGGTGTACCTAACGTATTTCTGGGCGCGCAAATGACAAATGCACAGGTTATTGACATTGAGCGCGGCATGGTTAGGTCGCGTAGAGCGAGTTCACTTTGAAAAGGAGAAAGATAATGGATCGATTGAAGGGGAAAGTAGCCGTCATCACAGGAGGCAGCAGCGGAATCGGGGCGGCCAGCGCCAAGCTGTTTCAGCAGGAGGGCGCACAGATTGCGATTTTCGGCCGTAATAAGGAGGAGCTTTCGAAGGCTCGCGATGAGATCGGTCCCCAAACGCTTATTGTTGCCGGGGATGTGTCGAAAATGGAGGATTTAGAGCGTTTGTTTGAAGAAACCAGTAGGAGGTTCGGGAAGATCGATGTCGTTTTCGCTAATGCGGGCATGAACAATCCAACAAACACGGTAGTAGATATGCCGGAGGACGGATTCGATAAGACATTCGCGGTGAATGTGAAAGGCGTGTACTTCACGGTGCAAAAGGCGATTCCTTTTCTTAATAAGCCGGCGTCCATCATCTTGACGTCGTCGGTTGGAAACGTGAAAGGCTGGCCGGGCAACACTGTTTATGCCGGAACCAAAGCGGCTGTCCGCTGCTTTGCGCGAGGGATGTCGGCAGAACTCCGGGATCGCGAAGTAAGGGTAAATGTCTTGAGCCCGGGCCCAACCGACACCGATGTGTTCTCGCCCGATGATGTGCCAGCCGAAAAATTGGAACAGATGAAAAAGCAGGTGATCGAATCTCTGCCGGCTAAGAGAGTGGCCGACCCTGCAGAGATGGCGCAAGCGGCGTTGTTTTTGGCCTGCGATGACTCCTCTTTCATGCTGGGAAGTGAATTGGTGATCGATGGCGGGTTGACTCAGCTTTGACGTCCGTTTGTTAAAGCTGTGACCGCATTCTTCCGACGTAGTTTCGCCTTCTAGTTTTTTACGAATTCCGGTGCGAATCGGATCTAATAAGTGCTTCTTGCGCTAGCGATTCGGGATACTAGAAGTTCGCGGCGCACGGCACCTAAGTGAGCGCGCCTGCTTCTTGGAGGCATTTTTTCATGCCGGCAAAGCTGACACGAGTGGAGGCTTCCGGGGTTCCCGCGCCGCGCCAATGGGTTTCCAGGCTGACAGCATAGTGATAGCCGTCTTGTTTCAATGCGCGGAACTGGCCGACCCAGTCGACGATGCCTTGACCGACAGGGGCCCATCCGAACTTGCCGTCGGCTTTGTGCACGGCGCTTTTGACGTGACAATGGCCGATACGGTCCTTCGGCAGCAGTGCATAGCCTTCGGGGTAAGGCTTCGGTTCACCGGCAGCGGCGGCGTTGCCGGGATCCCAATTCAACATGAAGTGCGGCGATTTTACAGCGGCTAATATTTTGGCGGCTTCCGGTCCGGTAGCCGTATTGCAAGCCATCTCGTTTTCCAAGATGAGCAGCAGTTTCTGTTTGCCGACTTTGTCGGCGGCGTGGCGGAGTACGGAGTCGATCTCGGCGCGGTAGGGGGCCTGGTCATCGAGACGCCAGTAGTCGAAGCAACGAATGCGCTCGGTATCGAATGCTTTGGCGAGGCGGATGGAACGGTCGAGTACTTCATCCTGCTGGTCAAAGCCAAAGTGAGCTTTGAACTCATCGTGCTTGGGGCTGAAACGGGAGGGCGGGGCTCCTTTCCAATCGACTTTATAAAGAGGGCTGGCGATATCGGTGACGCGCAGGTTGTATTTGGCGATGGTGCGCTTGGCTTCGGCCAGCTCGTTGTCATCGAGCATGAGGATGTTCTTTTTGGAGAAGCTACGCAGCTCGATCCAGCCGAGGCCGAACTCGTTGGCAGCGACATGACAAGCATGGTCGAGATCTTGCGAGATTTCGTCGTTGATGACGGCGATGCGGAACGGTGAGTTTCCGATGGCGGCGGCGAAAGACTGCCTAGCGGTGAGCAAGGAGGCAGCGATCGCTCCGCCCGAAGTGGCCATAAAATCCCGACGTGTTGATTGATCCATGATTTCCTTCTTTTCTAATTATCGCGCTTGCCTAGAATTCGAATTTGATGCCGAGTTGCACGGTACGGGCGCCGCCCGCGCCGGTGACGTAGCCATAGTTGCTGCTGCTGTTGAGGTCGGTACCGGGATTGTTGAACTGCGGCGTGTTGGTGATGCCGAAGGTTTCGCCACGGAGTTGCAGGGTGTAGCGCTCTCTAAATTTGATGAGTTTGAAGAGTGAGGCATCCACGTTGAAGAAGCCGGGCCCCGAGAGGATGTTGCGTCCACTGTTGCCGAATACACCTGCCGCGGTCGGCGAGGTGAAACTGGACTGGCTAAACCAGGGATCGTTCGGCCCGACACCATGCAGGATCTCCACGGGGGCGACTTGATTGGCGGTTTGCCTGTTGCCGGGAGTGTTCAGGGCATTACCGCTGGCGAAAAACGTCATCGGGGTGCCGGTCATCACGGTGAGAATGCCGGTGACTCGCCATCCTCCGGCGATATTGCCGACGATCCCCGAGTTCAGCCATTTCTTGCCCGGCCCGAAGGGAAGATCGTAGACGTAGCTTTGGACGAAGGTATGGGTGCGGTCGAAGTTGTTACGGGCGTAGTTGCGGCGTTGATTGATGTAAAAGAAGAGTCCGCCGTCGTCGCCGTCCTGGTATCCCATACCTTTGCCGTAGGTGTAAGCGGTAGTGATATTGAAATCGGAGAAGCGGCGATCGAACTTGACTTGGAGGGAGTTGTACATGTTCGAGTACGGCGCAAAGAGAAGGCTGACATCGGCGGTACGTTTGTTGAAACGATAGAGTGGGCGACCGGCGTTTCCGGCACCAGGGATGAGGCCGGCATTGAGATTGTAGTTGACCACCGAATCGACCCCATGGTTGGCGACGTAGGCGGCAGTCAGCACAAGCTTCCAGGGAAGCGCTTGTTGAACGGCGATATTCCAGGACTCGACGTAAGGGTTTTTGAAGTCATGGGAAACCGTGTTGTAGGACTGATTGATGGGCGCGTCGGTGATGATTCCGTTGGCGGGAACTGCGGGAAGAATGGGTGCGGGGAAGCCGTTGGCGAAGGTAGCGATTTGGCCGGAGGGAAGCAGCGCGGGACCGTAGGTGGCAACAGACGGCTGAAAGACATTATTGGCGCGAACCGGGTAGTTATAGGCGTAGTTGTTATCGGGAAAGGGCGTGTAGCTGATACCGAAGCCGGCGCGAATCACTGTTTTTTCCGAGAGGCGATAGGCAAGTCCAAAACGCGGCGCGAAGTATTTGTAGCGGGTGATCAAGCCGAGATCCTTGGGGTTAGTGCCGACGCCGGCGATGACCAAGCTGTTGTTGTCGGGATTGTAGTTAGAGAAGCCGCCGGAGAACTGCGGGGTAGCGGGCGGATAGAACTCCCAGCGCAGGCCGAGATCCATGGTGAGCTTGGGCGTGACTGTCCACTTATCCTGCGCAAAGGCGAAGAGCTGCCAGGCGCGGTAGGACGGGAAGTAGGTAGCGAGATCGCGACCGGCTTGGTTGGGAACGTCGAGCAGGAAGGCAGCGAAATTATTGTAGTAGCTGGTGGGAGAAGTGCTATTGCCGAGTTTTAAAGCGGTTTGGCCGTTGCTGAACGAATAAAGGCCGCGCGGACTGAAACTTTGGCCTTGCAGCAGGTTGTCGCGTATGCGGCGGAGATCGCCGCCGAATTTAATGGTGTGATTGCCGATTACCTTGGTCCAGATATTGGCCACGTCGATATTAGTTTCGGCGCGTATCCAGGGCATGGAGGCCGAGTAGCCGAGTATCGGGCTGGAAAAGAAGGACCCGATATCGACGCCAACAAAACCACTGGTGAACTGGCTGATGTTGACGCCGGGGATGCCGAGAGCGGCGGTGTCGTTTTGACCGTAATCGGCGGGTTGCGTCTCGTTGCGATAGTAAGCAACACCGGCGCGTACTTCGGTGACCAGCGTGGGCGAGAAGATGTGATCGTAGTTGATACCGGCGCTATAGGTCCGCTGGATGCCGGTGCCCTGAAAAGCACCTTGCGCCGGGCCACCCGCGCTGCCGAAGACAGGAGCTTGGAAGACTTTGGGGCGCTGGTAGCTGAGCCGCGCGCTGATGCGGTCCTTCTGGTTGGGTACGTAATCGCCTTTGACGTCGTAGGAGGTGGAATCGTTGCTGAAGGGTAGGAGCGCGAAATAATTGTTGACACCGCTGGTGCTGGGATTGTTCGGCGCGGGGAGAAACGAGAGCAGTTTTGCGGAAAGCGGGTTGATCAGATTCGCTGGAATCTTGTTGCCCACAAATTGCTGACGTCCGGTGCCATCGGGATTTCCGGTAAAAGGATTGTAGATTCTGGTGGTAGAGGCGCTGAGATCGCCTGAGATCTGTTGACGCGTGGGGATGGTAAGGAGGTTCGTATTCGCCTCATGATCGGTGACACGGAGGATATCGCCAAAGTAGAACAGCTTGTTCTTGATGATGGGACCGCCCACGTTGCCGCCGAAGTAGTTGTAGACGAGATGACCTACCGATGGATTGAAGAAGTTGCGGGCGTTGAATTCACTGTTCTGAAGAAATTCGTAGGCGGCGCCATGAATGCTGTTACCGCCGGATTTCAGGATAACGTTGGTGACGGCTCCACTGGCGCGACCGAGCTCGGCTTCGAAGTTGCTGGTGGTGACGTCGACGGTTTGAATGGCCTCGATGGGCGGGACGAGAATCTGGAGAAGGCCGGTACGCTCATTGTCGTCGATCCCCTCGATTTGATAGTTGTTGCCTTGGCGCAGTTGGCCGTTCACTTGCGTTTGCAGAGAGCTTTGCGCATTGAAGAATTTGGAATGAATAAATGAGGCGCGGGTGGTACCGGGGACCAGGTTCAGCAGACCTTGGAAGTTGCGATTGGTACCGACCGGGAGATTGGCGGTTTGCTCAGTGGTGATGGTGGTAGAGATGTCGGCGCGGTCGGTTTGCAGCGGCGGCGGCGCGCCGGTGACTTGTACGGTTTCGCGGATGTCACCCGGTTGTAATTGCACATCGACGCGGGCGCTGGAGTTGACCGTGGCGGAGATATTCTGACGAATTTCTTTCTTAAATCCGGACGCTTCGACACTGACCGAGTAAGTACCTGGACTTGTATTAGGGAAGGTGAAGTTACCACTGCCATTGGTTTGGACGGAGCGGCTGACGCCGGTGCTTTCTTCCGTGCCAGTGACTTTGGCGTCGGCGACAACGGCCCCGGAGGAATCGGTCACCGTGCCGAGAATGGTGGAGGAGACGGCTTGCGCATAAGCGCTCACGTGCGAGAGAACGACAAGCGCATACACGGCGCAGGCCAGACGAAGGCTTTTCATAGAGACTCCCAAGAGATCCGGGCAAAAACGTTACCCAGAGCAAGTTCGATTTGAGAGAAACTATATCACAAATCTATTACTAAAAAAGCATCAGGAGTTTCGGTGGCCCATGGCCAGTACGAAATACTGCGCGGGTGAGGCGCCGGTATTTTTGAGGCCGTGCAGATCGTTGGAGTGGACGAAGACGACCGAGCCTGGACCGGCGGTATGGGGTTGGTCGGAGATGGTGAATTCCAAGGTTCCTTTTTGAATCAGCATGAGCTCTTCATGAACGTGGCGATGGGGCGGATGAGGCGATTCGCCAGGCATAAGAGTGGTGATATGAAGGTCGATGGGAACACCTTCATGCGTTGTGCCGTCGAAGACTTGACGGGACTCGTTATGAGTTTTGGGGTTTGTTTTTACAGGCAGCGCGTCGAAGTTGTAACAGTGCGAGGGCAGCATGTTGCCTTCGGTCGCGGCTGAGGCGTTGGTTTGGGCGGCGGCGAGCAGAGCGGGGAGGAGCAGGCTGAGGTCGCGACGGGAATAATTCATTGAGTGGGTCTCCTGGTTAGCTAGGATAGCGCGGGGTGCGGGAGCGAGCCGAGTTGTAAGCATAAGGACCGGCGACGCCGCCGATAAGCCGGTCACAGAAGTTCTGGAATTTGTCGAAAGTCCTTTAAGTCGTTCTTTTTTAGTAGATTAAGTCGCTCTGCAGAAGCCGATAACTATCGAGCTCAATTTCGTCTGTTCGGGAAGTCGCGGTAGTTTGAGCCAGAACGCTTCCGTTCTAACAAACGCGCATGAGCACCGAGCAGATTACTAAATTTCAGCCTGATCGCACACTTTCGTTACGCGGATTCACCGGTTTTGGAGCGGCGGCTTCGCTCTGCGAGACAAGCCCGACCGGGTTCAAAGTCCATGGAGTGTTCCGCGATCAGGCTGATTTTTGCGTGCTGATCGTGTATGACGCGGACAACGTCTACGAGCATTATTCGCTGAAGTATTTACCTGACTTCGATCTTTCGGGGATGGTGCTGAACTTCAGCCTGACCACGCAGAAGCTACAGCCGATCGACTCGGCGAAATATAGTTGGATCGATTGGGCGCAGATGGACGTGGTGAAGAGCAGTGGCGAGCCGGCGCGGATACGGCTTTGGGATTACGCCACCCTTCGTGATGGTTCGTATTCGGTGGCGCAAGGAAGCTATACGTTCGCGGCGCCAGGCGGGTGCGGTGCGGGGGACCGGCTCACGCTGTTCGTCAATAATGTCAGCTTTACCTTCGAAGCCCATGGCGGCGAAACGGCGGATGACGTGGCGCGGTACTTGGCAAGCCGCATTAACAGCTACGACTGGGCTTCGTTCGTCGATACAAGCGTTGCGGTGATGGCGTCGACGGAGGCCGGCGGGCGCTTGACATTGAAAAATGCGCGGTCGGGCAGAGTCAATGTCGAGGGCAGGTCCATTTCCTGGCAGAGCGGGACGAAGTTTGCGGGCATTGCGGCGGGTTCGGCACTTTATCTCGATGGAGCGGCTTACGTCGTGAGCTCAGTAGAGAGCCCGAGGAGTCTTTCCTTGACGGGGGCGGCTCCATCGGGGCAGGGAGTTACCTATCTGGCGGAGTATGGCGGGCTGGATGGTAACGATGTTCAGGTTTACATGCTGGGCGGAGGGACGAACCAGAGGCTCAGCGTAGACCGTTCGGTGGTGCAGTTTTCAGGCGGTAATTCGGATGACGTGACGTGGCATATTTCGCTCGACTTTACGGCATTGGGAATCGATGATATCCGGCAGGCGTGGCTTACGTTCGCTCCGCAGCTCGCCCCGGGGGCGGCGTACAACGATAGCGAGTGGACGGCGAATTTCACGAACTGGTCGCTAGTGGACCCGAAGGGCGTGGGCAAGCTACAGTGCGCGGGCCCGGGAAGTATGCGGGTGGGGAACTCCGACGGGGCATGCACGTACTCCGGCGCGGGATGGTCGATGGTGGCGGCCAACAATTACTGGCGTGGCTTCGGGTACAAAACGGGTAGTACCGGCGATAGCGTGACGGTGACGTATCGCTGTGCCGGTGCGCATGACTTATATCTTGGAACATCGCTTTTCAAAGACCGGGGTACGGTGAGCGTGACGTTGGATGGCGCGAGTCTAAAAGATCTCGATTGCTTCCTGAACGTGAGCTCCGAAGTGGTGACGCGACGGATTCTACAGAAGGGAGTGGCGGGCGGCACCCATACGGTGACATTGACTTTGCTGGCTGGTAATCATCAGGCGGCGGCAGGCTCGATATGGGATGTGAACTCGCTCGGCTACCAGTTCCTGTTCGACTATATCGAGGCGGCGATTCGGTCGGATTTGCCGGATGCGATGGTGACGTATCCGAACATGAGCGCGGCGTTGGACTTCGACACGGATGCTACCTACAAGGTGAGTCCGCAGCGGCTACTTTGGCATTTGAGGAAGCTTGGGTTGATGGGGCAGATGAACGAGTACGTAGGCGTTTATTGGTGGAACCAGCGCAGGCGAGTGGGTGGGATTTCAAACTCCGCGGTGGTGACCTTTGGTGGGACATGGGCGGCGGGCGATATCGCGACCATTATGATTGGCGGGTTTGCGTACAAGAAGAAAGTTGTGGCTGGAGATACTTCCGATACGATTGCGAGCCATTTCGTTTACTACATCAATAGCGGCAGCGTGGGGACTTGGGCGGAGAAGACCGGGGCGGGGCAGTTGACGATTCATGTCCGGACGCCGAATTGGAACGATACGTTTGCCGTAGATAAGACATCGGCAACCGGTACCGTGGACTATGCGGGCAATTTGAACCTGGATTCGGACGGCAAGGCATCGGGATTGGATGGCAGGTGGGAGATCGACGCTACTGCCGCGAGCCCGATGAATTTTCCGGTACGGCAATGGCATGCGGATCTCTTCAAAGAGGTGGCGGCGGCGGGGATGTCGATTACGACGGCGTTTTCGATGGAGCTTGTGAATCCACCGGATGACGGCAGGGTCGACAAGATCTGGAAAGCGCGATTTTACGACGGCACGGTGGTGGATACCGCGACCGATTTTAATGGCATTCTTTCTTCGCAGTGCGCGCCGATTCCTAACGTCACAAATTTTCAGAAAGCAGTTTACAAGGAGATGGCGGGGTTGCAGAGCGCAGCGGGATTAACGCCCTGGCTGCAATTCGGTGAGTTCGTCTGGTGGTATTTTTGCGCGAATAACAGGCAGAATGTTCCGGTGGGGTACGCCGCGTACACGAGCCCAATTTCGGTTGGCCTGGAGAAGCCACACGGATTGTCGACGGGAGACCGCGTGATCGTTTCCGGCGTACAAGGGATGACCAGCGCGAACGGGACTTGGCTCATTACCAAAACGGATGAGACGCACTTCACGTTGGATAGTTCGAGCGCTAACGGGGATTGGGTGAGTGGGAGCGGAACGGTTTCGGGGGCATCAATGGCGTTCTATGACCCAATTACGGCGGCGGCGGCGAGGGCAGCCTTGGGGAGGGAGCTTTACAAGTTTACTTGCCAGGATGACGATCCATCGGTGAACGGCGGCGCGGATGTGAACTTTCTGGCTGGGCGGTTGAAGGCTCACGTCGATGCGATTCGGGACACGGTTTTGACAGCGTACCCGAACGCGAAATTCGAGCTTCTTTACCCGAACGATGTGAACAATCCGGTTTGCTACGTCAATGCGCAGAATCGTTATCCGCAGGGCGGGCGGTTGAATGCAGCGGTTAATTTGCCGGCAGAGTGGCGGACCAAAGCGGGCAGTGGATTGGACCGCATTAAAGTGGAGGCGCTTAGTTGGGGCGCGACATACAGGAATTTCGACCTAGCGGCGCAGGCGGTGACGTTTGCCTTCAGTGGTGCTCTAAGCTGGGGGCTGCCGGATGTGGCATATCTGATTCCCTGGTTTAATGGCGCTTGTCCGTGGACGGCGGAGCTTCAATTGGCGTCTAGTTCGGGAATGGGGCTGATCAATTTCTGGGCGTACGATCACCTTGCGCTGATGTCGTGGCCGGTTCCGTTTCCTGCGTCGACGCGGCGTTCTTGTTTTGGGGGTTGAGGGGAGATGGTGATGGCCTGCGGTGAAAAAATGAGACAAGGGCGTTCGGGGACAGTTGCCGTTGGCTAAAAAACAGTAGCCAGCGATTAAATTTCGGTTGAGGATGAGCATAGCAGAGAAAGCAGAGGCGGGCACTGCTGGAGAGCAACCGGCTAAGGAATACTCTGCTGGAAACTCATCCTGATGAGACAGCGGAGGGCGGCTAGCCGCTCTTCGCTGAGTCTGTATTTGCTTAGGCATCAGGATAGATCTTGGATGGCTTGATTCAATGCCGCCAGCGGTAACGTTGTCTACAAGCTTCGACCGAGTGACCAGCCCACGACGCGCCGTGAGAAGACATCCAGCACTACCGCCAGATAAACAAACTCACGTCCCAGGCGCAGGTACGTAATGTCGGCTACCCAGAGTTGATCGATCGCCGTTACCTCGACATAGTGCGCCAGATTCGGATTAATGGTGAAGCCATGCTCGGAGTTGGTGGTGAGCTTGAACTTGCGTTTGCGAATCGACAGCAGATTATCGCTGCGCAAGATACGCCTCACCACGCCTTCGCCCAGGGCAATGCCGGCACGTTGCACAAACGGTGCGATGCGGCGATAGCCGTAGATCCGTCGTGCGAGCGCCGCTTTTTGAATCACATCACGAAGATCCACTTCCGCTTCCTTTGGCTGGCGTTCTTGCCAATCCCGATAAAAACCGGCGCGGCTCACTTTCCCCAACTCACACATTCTTTCGATACTGGCTTGGCCTTGCGCAGCTACCTGGTCCTGAATCACTTGGTAGACTCCGCGCCGGAACTTGCGCCGCTCTTCCGGCGTGTCTCCTTGACGCTGCGCAAGGCTGCGGCGAAAAAATCCAGTTCCGTTGCCTGCCTTCCCGTGAGTCGCTCCAGCTCCGAAATCCGTCTTTGCAGCCGCGCAACCTCGTGCTGCTGCGGATCATTGTCCGCTTTCTCCGGTACCGGTGGAGCGCCCTAGCTACCTTTTCCCGAGGCTTTCCAGGCGTATAGAAACTTGCATCGGATGCCCAGTTCTCGAGCTATCGCTGTCGGACTCTCACCGGCCACCATCGCAGGCCACACCACAACTCCCGAACTTCGGACGAGTTCCGCAGTTCCGGACGAATCATGGTGACTGTCACCGGAATGTCGTCACCGGAATGTCGTCTTACGGACAAGTCAGGCGGCATTTCAGCAGGCATTTTCGGTTGATGTTGGGTGACCCCGCTGCCAATCACAAGCTGATTGTCTTGCTTACGGAACGTCCTAATCACCGTCGAGTCGTCGACGACACTGCGAGGTTATGTGAGATCGGCAAGGCAATGCTGGTTTTCATCAGCCAACTTGCGCCCCCATCGCTTGTCGAATAGGTCGTTAGCACGGAGGAATTAGATCCAAGTACAAATGTCATATAGAGCAGGCCATGCCAATATGCTTTGCTTGCATGCGCTTATAATAACGGATCATGTCAAGCGCCGAACGCGCGGGTTACCGATTCTTCCCCTATATCGATAAGCGTTTTCACAACTATCGTCCTAATGGTGACAGACCGATAGATTGGCGCGTTCCGAATGAGTGATGAGCCGGATCACTGAACCGCTCGATGAAACTCCTGCTGAAACAACCCTGCCATCCATTTTCGATGGTTTGCGAGAAACACATCGAAATTCTCCGGATGCGCCGGATCGAAGGAAGGCTCTCCGCCCCAGTCGATCTTGGGGATTTCTTTCGAGCCGCCCTTCACGCCGGTCTTATCCGTCGGCTTATCGATCATGTGCCCGAAATAACGATTGCCGGAAAACACAATGTCCTTCGCCGGCCCCCAACCAGGGGCGATCCCATAAGTTCCATTTTCATGCCGCGCAACCTGGTGCCCGAAACGAAGAACTCCCCGCGCGTAGAAGCTATTTCCACGGAAACTTACATCCGACGACCAGCCGCTCCAGTCGCTCACCAATAATTGGACGTGGTCCCGGCGTCCGATATAGAACGCGTTGTTCTCGACCGTCACCTGATCCGCCCCGCTCACGTTAAACAATCGCGTTCGGTCATCCCGGCTGATGTTATACCGGACGACCGAGCCAATGTTCCCGATATTCATTCGCGGGTTGCGCCGCCCAGGCGTGCATAGCAGCATGAATCCACCCGTATTATCGTGGCTATAGTTGTACTCGAACGTCGTGTTCCTCGAATTGTAATCGGAGTCGAATCCCTCCCCATCGCGAGTTCCCTTCGTCAACGAAGCCTCGTTCAGCCGTAGAAGCGTATTATCGGTGCTCCACTGCCAGATTCCCGCATTGTAATCTCCCGATCTTTGATCGCAAGCGCGAGCAATGTTGTGCTCCACCAGCGCGCCATCCGTCGCCCACGGCACAATGCCGTCCCCACCCACATCATCCACAAAATTGTCGCGAATCACAACCTGCAGGCTGGGAAACCAGTGGGAGCGCTGGGCGTGGTAACTCTCCGCCGCGATCCCCGACCTGTCTACCCGCCAGACAATGTTGCGTTCAATCGTCAACCCTTCGAAACGCGACGGCGTCTTATCGCCATTCGTCCGGAAAATAATTCCTCCGTTATCTTTCCTCCGCTCCGTGCCATTCACATCGTGAATGTACAGGTCCGCCACAACAATGTGCTTTGCCGTCCCGAAGTTATCGAGAAAGATGTGGACCCCGCGCCGCGCCTCGATACTCGCGCCATGGTTGGTGATCTCCAGTCCACGAACTTCAATCTGCTGCACGTTATATAGCCGGACCGTGTCCTCTACTTCTCCCGCCCCGTCGATGCGTGGCATCGCCCCTTCGCCGTAACGGTCGAGGACAATCGGCTGCCCCTCCGCCCCGGAACACCGCGGAGCGAGTTGTCCCCGCCAAGCCGACCCGCTCTTCAGCAGAATCCGGTCTCCCGGCCGGAAGTCCGCCTCATTTACCTTCCGCAAGCTCTTCCAGGGAGCCGCCTCACTGATGCCGGAATTCGCATCGTTTCCGTGCTCCGCGTCCGCATAATAGGTGGCGGTCCAGGCCGGCAAACACAACACCGGCAGCCACAGCCACTTCGCCCCTACCACTCGAAGCGCGCCCCTAACTGTCCCCGCCGCGGACTGCCCGTCGTATCCGTCACATGCCCAAACAGCGGGCTCCCCATCGTCAAGTTCGGATTCGCCCAGTAATGCCGATTAAACACGTTGAAAAACTCCGCCCGCAAAATCAGCTTGTAGCGCTCCTCCGCCCCGAAGCCGAGCGTCTTAATCACGCTCACATCCTCGTCGTCATACCCCCAGGTGTGCCAGTCATTGAAATAATACGGGCTGTTTCCAAGCTGTCCATTCGCGGGATTGCTGAAATTCGCCGGATTCACAAACAGGCTCGACGGATCGGTCTGGTTAATCAGATTCAGATTGGTGAACGTGTTCTTGAAGTTTGCATTCTGAGCCACATTGGTCCACACCGCGCTCCAGCCCGGATAATAATTCTGCGCGCCAACCACTGGAATCGGCGATCCCGACCGGTAGTCCACAATCACCCCCACCAGCCATCCGCCCGCCAGCAAATCCGCCCAGCGGCCGTTCGCCAGAAACCGTTTGCCATGGCCGAACGGCAATTCGTAGTTCACATACCCTTTCACCTCGTGCGGCGTGTCGTAACTCACCGGGTACTTCGCATAATTTCGATATTGATAGGGATCCTGGAAGCCCTGCGATGACGTATACGTATCCACAAACGCGGTCTCCGTATTTCCGGTGGCCCGCGAACCCGTGTAGCTCAGGTCCATGCTCAACCCGTTGGCCGTTCGCTTGGTCACCTCCAGCACAAACGCCTCATAACTCGATTGGCCCAGCGGCGAATTCACGAAATAAATCGGCCCGTAAGTATTCGCCACCTGCGGATACGGATTGATCGCCTGATAAGCGTTTCCTGTCCATCCCGCGTACGGATACGGAACTCCGGCGGCCGCCGCATCGCTCGGGCCGCTGATGTAGTTATTGATGTGCCCGGAGTTGTAAATCGGCGAATAAGTCTGCCACGTCGGATAGTTCACCGGATTCAGCGCGCCATCGTGAAGCTTATTCCCCACATTCCCGATGTAGCTCGCCTGCAGCACCGCATCTTTTGCAAACTCATATTGCACGTTGACGTTCCAATTCTGCGTGTACCCCATCGTCAGCGTGTTCGGGTCCACCGACGCCGGACCGTAAGGCACGTAAGTCGAATTCGGGGTCGGCGGTGTCAGCACCGGCACGCCCGGATAGCCGCCGTCCCATTGAAACTGGTAGCCGTTGGGCTGTTTCGGCGGAAGCACCTGGTTGATCGCCTGATACCCCGTCGACGCCGAATAAGGCACCGCGCCATACGTGTTATTTCCCAGCGGAACATAGTACAACCCATAAGAGCTCCGCAATACCGTCTTACTGTTCAACCGATAAGCCGCTCCAACGTGCGGCGAAAATTGCCGGAAATTCTTGTAAGTCTCAAACGTCTGGCCGTAGCTGTTCAGATACTGCATGGTCCCCGAATAAGGAGCAAAGTTCGGATTCTGCGCGCTCGTCGTGAAATTCGACCACTCTCCGTACTTCACATGCTCCGGCAGGGGAATGTCCCAGCGCAGCGCCACATCCAGCGTCAACCGCGAAGTCGCCTTAATCGTGTCTTCGCCGAAAAATGCATACTCTTTCCGCCGGCCGTACTGGCTGAACGGCGTGTCCTTGCTGGCGCTATACACGTCTCCCAGCAGAAAATTAGCGAAGCCGAATCCTGTTACCGAATCGATCGCCGGATTCAATGGCGCGCCCGATAGATTGCTGTAGTTAAAATGCAGTTCTCCGCCTCGTGTGTCCGAATTGAGCCCTAGTGCGCGTATCTCCGTGCCCAGTTTTATGTTATTTCGCCCCGTTACCCAGGTCACCGTGTCGTTGAAGATTCCGTTATAAGCGACATAGCCGCTGCCCGGCGTGTACGAATTTCCAATCTGCCGCTCGCCTACGCCATTCACCGTTGCTCCAAAAGTAATCAGCGGGAAATTGGGGACCGTTGACGATGCCCCCAGCCCGATCTGGTCCGGCCACGATGTATTTCCGGCAATCGACGTCAACGGAATCGCCTTGTTCTGAAAGGCATTGAACGTAAATGAGGCAACGTTCAAGATATTGGGCGTAATCGTATAGGAATCGCTGATACGATACGCGTTCGCAATCGTCGTCTGCACGCCGGCTGGCGTCAGAGGACCGCCAGTACTGCTGCCGGCCTGCCACAAGCTATTACTCGATGCAAGATTGAGGTTATACCGCGGCCGCAGCGTATAGATATAAGAAGCCGATAAGTGGTTCCTGTCCGTAATGTCGTAGTCGTACTTGAAGGAAAGCTGATCCTGCGTAAACTGCGGAAATCCATTATTAAGCTGCGGATAGTTATTAATATCTCGGCCGCTAAATGTCGGTGCATAATACTTCTGATAAATACCGGCGATGTTCCGCGAGATCGGACTGATCCGGCCCTGAGGAATGATATTTCCAGGAAACACATTGCCTGTGGCCGGGTCATAAATCGCGCCCGGATAGATCGCATTACCAGCGGGATCTTTGCCGATCGGTCCTTTCCCCGTCTGTAAAAGCGAACTAAAGTCCCCGTTCAAAAACGCCGCCGTCGGCACGGTCTGCTGCCCCTCGGTCACCGAGAAATCGGACTGTTGGTAGCGCTCATAAGCCGAGAAAATGAACATCTTGTTCTTCCAAATCGGCCCTCCACCACTGGCGCCGTAGTCGAAATAGCGGCTCTTCGGCGTACGATATTTCAAATCTGTCGCCGCCTTAGCGGCCGGGTCCGTCGCATCGTAGTAGGCGCGATAGTAATTGTTGTCCCACGTGTTGGCATTTAAAAACTCATTCGCCAAAAAACCGAACGCGCTCCCATGAAACTGGTTCGTCCCGGATTTCAAAGTAAACAGAAACGCGCCGCCGCCCGTCCTCCCCGCCTCCGGCCCGATGCCGCTGGTGTCGATCTGAAACTGCTGCACCGCGTCCATGCTCGGCTCCGATTCCCCAATATGGCCCACCTGCCCCGAGTCGGCCGAAGTCCCGTCAATCAAAACCTCTTTGCTGAACGCCTGCGATCCCCCAATGTGCCCGGAATAGTCGCCGCCCGTCGCCGTCGGTGTCAAAGCGAATGCGAAAGAGGTGATATCTCGCCCGCCGTTGGCGGTCAACGGTAGATCGGTTACCACCTGGCTGGTGAGGTTTGTCCCCAGCTCCGTTTGCGTCTGTAAAACCGGCGTGCCGCTCACCGTAACCGTCTGCGTGTTTTCGCCTACTTGCAGCTCGATGTCGAGTTGGGCCCTTTGCCCCACCTGCAACGCAACGCCTGTGCGATCAAACGCCTTAAATCCCGCCTTGACGTAATGAATACTGTATGTCCCGATCGGCAAATTCACCAGCGTGTAAGTGCCGTCATTATTAGACACGGTGGTGGACGTTACTCCCGTGGCGACGTTGGTGGCAGTCACCGCAACGCCGGGCGCTACTGCGCCGCTCGAATCGGTGATCGTGCCCGTGACCGTCCCATGGTCCACCTGTCCCCACAGCCCCACCGGCAGCAACAACAAAAAAGCGACAAATAACGAGTGAAAACCGAATAATGCAGCACGCACAAGCTTCTTCTCCAAGGAATTCCGGACTGGCGCCTGGGCCGTCCGGTAGGAATACTATCATGTGCGCGGCCAACACAAATCCGACGAAAGTCGGATCGCAACATTTTTCTAGAGCGAAGCTTTGCCGATCCATGCTGCCTCCTCGAGCGGCCTTTCACTCTTTTCAGCATCATGACAAAGCTGGCTGGGCTCGATCGAATTTGACAGACCGTGGCGCGGGGGTTAGGCTGGTGACTGCGGTGATCGTTATGTCCACCCGCAATAAATATGCCTTTCAGGTGTTATCCGGTTTACTTGCTGCGGTGCTCGGCTTTCTCCTGGTTAACGAGTTCTTCCGGCGCGTCTGGGACCCGCCCTATCGTTCATTCCTCATAGGCTGCATCATCGCTTGGCTGTGCCTCCGCCTTATCCGTCACAACCGGATATACTTCAGGCGCAGCCGCCCGCGCGCCTGACATGCGGAGTTCCATCCCGGGCTTCGCGGCCCGGCAAAGCTGCTCTATCCCAGCCCCTCCAAGCGCACAGCCGTGAGCCACGGCGCCATACGGGAAAGGAACGGTAGATGGGGTGCCGTGCGCGCGGTCGTTGTGCGCGAGCCCCTCAAAGATGAACCAACCCTCGCCGCAACGCCGCCACCACCGCGCCCGTGCGATCGCTCGCATTCAACCTCGACAAAATCACGCTCACATGGCACTTCGCCGTCGCCTCGGTAATACCAAGCTGCGTACCGATCTCTTTATTGCTCTTCCCCGCCGTCAGCAAACTCAATACCTCGCGCTCCCGCGGACTAAGATCGGAGTTCGGCGTCCGCTTTGCCAGCGTGCGGCTTACCGGCAGCGGTAAGTAGCGGCCACCGGCATGCACCTGGCGCAGCGCCTCTAACAAAACCTCGTGCGGCATTCCCTTGATGACATATCCTTTCGCCCCGGCCTCCAGCGCTTGATGGATATCCTCGTCGCCCTCATATGTCGTCAGCACCACGAAGCACGCCGCCGGATGGCTCGCGCGAATCATGCGAATCGCTTCCACTCCGCTCATCGTGGGAAGACGCAAATCCATCAACGTCAGATCCGGCGTATGCCGCGCGAAGAGACGAACGGCCTCTTCCCCACTTCCCGCTTGCGCCGCCACCATCATGTCGCCGCTTGCTTGAATCATCGCCGCGATCCCCAGCCGCATAATCGGATGATCATCCACAACCAGAACGCCGGCTTTCTCTCCGGAACTAAGGCTCACTGTTCATCCTTTCGCAAACGCCGCATCATGCCCCCGCTTGCCGCATGGAATCTGAATAGCGACGGCGGAGCCGCCCCCCGGCAAGGTCGTCAGTCTGAGTTCTCCGCCCAAATGCTCTGTCCGTTCACGCATGCCGAGGAGACCATAGTGCCCCTCCGTCTGCAAATATCCGGCCGCGAACCCTCTGCCATTATCCAGGATCTCGATCTTCAAATCTCCGCGCAGGCACATAATCTTCACGTCAATTCGCTCAGGGCGTCCATGGACCACCGCATTGGAGAGCGCCTCGCGAACAATCATCAATACTTCATGCGTCATCGCTGCCGAAAGACTCTTCGCCCTGCCTGCGCTTTCGCATCGGACCGGTATGCCCGAATCCCGGGCCATGCGCTCCGCCATTTTCTCGATCAACGCGTTGATGCGTTCTTGTCCTGGGGCGCGGTGACGCAAATTCCATACCGCCGATCGTGCTTCGTCGATCGTCTCGCGCACTTGGCGGCGCGCATGGTCCACCAGTTCGCGGCTCAAGTCCTTATGGGCGAAGTCCGTGCTGGCTACCGCCTCCAAAAGCGCTGAGACGCTCGTGCAGCCTTGAATCAACGTGTCATGCATTTCTCGCGCCAGCCTGTTTCTTTCCTCCAGCACGGCATCGAATCGCATCCGCAGTTGCCGCAATCGGTATCGGTAAGCTCCCCAAACCGACAGCGCCAATCCCCCTAGGCAAATCCCCGCAAACCACCCCGTGCGGTACAAGTGCGGCCTTTGCACGACCTCCATCGACGCCTCCGACGCTGCCTCTGGATTGTTGGTCTCATACGCTCTCACCCGGAATCGGTATTCTCCTGCCGGCAGGTTTGTATAGTAAGCCGTGCGCCGGGCAAACGCGCGATTCCATGATTTGTCTAACCCCTCCAACTTGTACCGGTAGCGCAGAGCCTCCTGGGAGCGCAGCAGAATGGCCGCGTACGATATCTCCAATCTGCCCTCCCCCGGCGCAATGACAATCTTCTGTGCCACCGGCAGATTCTGCCCATCGACAATAACCCGGTTGATCGCCACCGGAAACGACGGAACTGCTTTCTGTCGCGCCGGCAAAGTTTGAACGTGTACCAGCCCCTTGTTGCTCGGAAACACGACATCCCCTCGCCTGCTCAGAAAGCCGGCCGGCTGCATGCCGCCGTAGAGTTCCGCCGACTCCTGCGAAACCGGAAAAAGCGTAAGACTCAGGCGAGGCGGATCTGCCGCGTTCACTTCGGGGCCGCCGATGGAATCTAAATCATGACGGTTCACGCGCGATACGCTCTGCGGACTACTCAACCAAAGATTCGCGGCGGAGTCCTCCAGAATTTGGTAAATAATGTTGCTCGCCAAGCCTTGCGCGGTCGTGTAATGTGCGAGCGTTCCATCCCGGTATCTATACAATCCACGGCTTGTTCCAAACCACAATCCGCCTTGGGGGTCTTCATGAATGCTCCACAACTTCTCTTGTCTCAGCGCGCCCGTGGCCGCGTCTTTAAGAAACGTCCCATCACGCAGGTGACTCAAACCCCGGCTAGTTCCAATCCATAGATCGCCCTGACGGTCTTCCCGCAGCGCCGTCACGCTGAAATAAGCAAGTCCATTCGGCGTGTTATAGGCCGTAATCCCCTTTGGCCCGATATGACTCAGGCCGCCATCCGTGCCGACCCATAAGCTGCCATCCCTGCTCTGCATAATCGCGCGAATAAAGTCGTTGGATAGGCCTTCTTCATGCGTGAAATGTCTTACCCGCTTGCCCGCAAGCTGGTACAGCCCATTCCCATCCGTGCCGATCCAAAGGTTTCCTCCCCTATCGCGGAACACTGTGCGCACCCTCGCCCTGGCAATTTGCGGAAACACAACCGGAGTGGCCGCTCCATTTTGTATATGAAAGAGGCGCGCCGACGCCGCCCAAACCGACCCGTCGTGATCTTGATACACCGTTTCATACTGCGAATCGGTGGCATCCGGAAGAGCGGTGATGTTCACCGCCGATCTGCTTAACCGTAGGATGCCCGCGGGAGTTCCTATCCAAACATTTTTCTCGCGATCCTCGAAAATCGCGAGCACCGTATTACTCGGAAGAAACGATGGCGCCGTCATCGCCGAAAACGAGTGCTGCCGCCTCACAAACACTCCTCCCCCCAGTGTTCCCACCCACAATCTTCCGTCCGTCCCTTCGCACAGCACTTGCACCGGCCATGTAATATCGGCGGCCTTGTGCAACGCCCCCGCTCCGGTCACGCTGTACAATCCGGAAAGAGTTCCGGCCCATATCGTTCCGTCGCCGCTCTGCACCATGGCTGTAACCAGATTTCGGCTCGGGCCACCGGGAAGCGGGTACTCATGTGCCTTCCCGCCATCGAATACCAGCAGCCTCGTTCCTCCCACCCAAACATCGCCTGCGCGATCCTGAATAATTGACCGCACAAAGACCGCGGGCACGCCGTTCGTTCCATCGATACGCTTCAGGGAAGCGCCGGCCACCTGGAACAGCCCTTGGTCCGCCCCCACCCACACCACTCCTTTGTTGTCCTCGTAAATCGCGCGAATAAAGCCGTTTGACGCGCCGTCAGCCGTGGGATAGGAACGAAAGGAACGATGGGCCAGCCGGAGTAGGCCGCCTCCCTCCGTGCCGATCCACAAACTGCCATCGTGTGAAACAAACAAACAGTTCACGCTGCTCTCGGAAAGGCCTGGAGTGTTTTCATGGTCATACACCATAAAATGATTGCCATCGAAGCGCAACAGGCCGCCCTTTGTTCCAATCCAAAGATATCCATCCGGAGTTTGCACGGTCGCCTGTACCGTTTGATCGGGTAGCCCATCCGTGGCGCGCCAGAGCCTTCGGGTATAATCAACCGAAATGCCAGCCGCCCCCCAAAGGCAGCTTTGCAGCCACAAAAGCATCAGAATCGCTACTTCGAAGACTCGCGCGTAACTTCTCATGCCTCTGACGCGTTGGATTATATCGAAATGATTCCCGCGTTACTCTGAACCGCATGGCGCGCTATCGCATTCATCGGATGAAGGACACGCCGAGGGAAAACTTCCGTTGGGCGGCCCGTACCAGCGGCCTCGCTGTCGTCAAGCCCAAAGTTTCATGGGCGGAGTAAAAGTTTCCCATCGCGGCGGCGCAAAAGGGAACCACTGCTTTGCTTGATTGGGAGGTTTCCTCGGGGTTTGGGGGCGCTGGAGCGGAGCCCTGCGACGCCCGTAGGACGGCGCGCTGGAGTTTCTACATTTCACGCAGCGGCAGCGGCGACAAAGCGAGCGGCGAATGACGTTCCGGGGACGAGACTGGAGTGAAGCGGCGCAAGGCCTACTAACTGCGGGTGGAATGATCAGTGTGCAATCGCTCAATGAATTTGTCTCGGTGGCTAGGCGCAAATTGAGCATGAGTTGGGAGGAGATACGCGAAGGGGTGGCGCCTAGCTCGGCTGCTTAGGTTTCGGAAAGTGACGCCAGAGTGTCCGCCAACTCTTTAGGGCGCGATATGAATGGGGCATGACCGGCTTTCATGCAGATCGGGTCTATCTGAAGTCTTTCGCGAGCGGCGGCTTCCCACCAATCGGGATTGATGGTTCGATCCTCGGTGCAGGATATGTATGAAGAAGGCACCTGCGGCCACTTAGCTAGTGGGGACTTCTCACTAATTGCCTGCTTGGCGTACATCATTCGCAGGGTGGAAATTGCCCATGGAACTATTTCCGGTGTGCAGTCGTGAAATAAGTATTGGCGTGCGACAGTTGAGTCGATTGGCGGTCTGAGGCGCAGGAAATCAGGCCGATATGCGGCAGGATCTTTTTGTATTTGCGAGACGAAGCTTTCGCTGGGTAGTGGAATCACCGCCGCTAGATAGACTAGCCGTGCCACTGACGCATAGTCAGGAACAAGCGGCAGGAAAAGACCGCTGGCAGAATGAGCAACCACGATGGGCTTATCCAGCCCGTTCATTGCAGTGCCGATGGCTGCGGCGTACTCGGTTGCGCTTGCTTCGGGGCGGTCGGTCGATAGGTCCACACATATACAACGATGGCCGTGCGCCTGTAGCTCGGCGACAAGAAGATCCCAGCCTTTTGGACTCTGAGCCGACCCGTGAACCAGACAGAAGTTGCTCATGTTTGTTCCGGCTCTTTATTATCACAGAGGTTTCCATTCAAGGATGGAACGATGCCGAGTCGGGCGAACGTACTTACCAACGGAAGTCGCTAATTTGCCGTGAGTAAGCGTAAGGATCCTCGGTCAGCCGCGATCGATAGAGTGGGACCGTCATGCTTTGCTGGTTCTCGATAAGTTGTGTGATGGCGTGTCTCATGCGTCACGCCGGTGAGAAGACTTGGCTCTACCGCAGGAGAGACCCGGTCTAAGTCGAGGTCCAATCGAGGGCTTGATTTTGACGTTAGCCCCAACTCCATCGCGGTTCGATCGGTCTGAAACCGGCTGGAGTGCGTCAGGTTCAACCGTCCAATGACGATCTGACCGCGGTCGGCATGGGCGTCGATCGTCCCGGTCAGATCGGCAATGTAGACAAAACTCCGATCCGTCTCAAGGGTTAAATGGCCCCAGAGCTTCCCCACCTGGATATGCGAACGGTTGTCGCGGACTTGCAGATTCACCCCGCGAGGCAGGCGAATTTCATAAGAGACGTGCGGACGCGGATTTTGGTCCTTGTCGAACCAGGTTTGGATGCGCTCGCCAAAGTCGGTGGCGATATTCACGGTATTCGAGGCGGCGGAAAATCGGATCTGCGTTCGCCGGACGCTTTCCTCAGGATCGCGGCTCTTTTCATCGGCCTCGATGTGGACGAGGACGTCCACTTCGTTGCGATCCCAGGTAGTAATGTGGGTTGTTCCGCGTTCGGTTTGGAGCTCAACTCGGCCATCATCGGTCAGAGGGACGGTACGCCGGAAGTCTTTGGACGGTGTGGAAGCGAACACACCGGCAGCGAGGGTGGCGGTCAGGATGAATAGCGAAATAGATCGGTACACGGGGTTTCTCCGTCAGGGAGTACGCAGCTGGATATCTAAAAGTTCCTCGCGGAGGTGAACCAGTCGAATGAAACGAGGATTTTCCGAGGCACATCTTAACCAGGGGGCTTTATGATGGCTCAATTGTTGAGGCTGGAGACCGCGGCGGTGGTCATGCTGTTGAGTGCTGTCTGTGTTTTGGGGCAGACGCGAGACGAGGCGACCGATATTCCGACTCTTCTGAAGCAGGGATCGGTCGACTTGGAGCGGGGCCGGTTTCGGGAAGCGGCGGCGGCATTCCAGAAAGTTGTCGATCTAAATCCGTCTTCCGCTAAAGGGCAGGAAGGGTTGGGCGTCGCTTTATCGCAAGCTATTTTGGCGGGGCAGGTGAGGCCATCGGCAGACTCCGATGTAGTGGAGCGCGCGGAAGGGCACTTGAAACAGGCTAGCGAATTGTCGCCTTCGTCGCCTGCGCCGTTGGCCCAGTGGTCGAGGCTGGAGGCAATGTTGGCGGAGCGTTCGCCCGATCCGGCACAACGGTCGGAGCGTTACCGGAGCGCGCAGGAGCTGCTGAAACGGGTGATCGGTTTGGAACCTGGGGACGCCCGAGTTTATCTTCAGTTGGCGCAGGTGGAGCGGGATGAGTTCGGGCCTGTTTTGCAACAAGCCAAGGCGAAGTTTCCCAAGAGCGCCGGGCCGCTGCCGGACGCGACGTTACGCCAGGCGCTGCAACAGCGATTCGGGAGCACTATCGAAGACTCGATTGCGAATGCGCAGAAGGCGTCGGAGATGAATGCGAAATACACGAAGGCTTTACTTCTTACCTCGCGGATTTTGCGGGAGCGGGCTCTGCTTCGCGATACGCAAGAACAATATGCAAGCGACATGCATCGCGCGGATGATTGGCAACGGCAATTTTTGACCGTAGGCGGACACCTGGAGGGCGCGGGTACTGGCGTGGCGCAGTAAGCACCAGAAGCTTAGGGCTCGTCTTTGTAGATCGAGATTTGCGGGGCGCCGCCTTCGGCCAGGCGGGCGCGGTACATGCCGGAGGTATTGAAGCTCCAGGCCATTTGTCCGTCGGGGGTGATGGCGATCACTCCGCCATCGCCGTGGAACGCAGTGAGGCGTTTTTGAATTTCCTGGTCGGCGGCAGCTTGGAGTTTCATATGTTTGTATTGGACCAGGCCGCAAACGTCGCGTGCGATGGTGAGACGGATGAAGTATTCGCCGGTTCCGGTGGCTGAGACAGCGCAGGAATCGTTGGAAGCGTAGGTGCCGGCACCTATGACGGGGGAGTCGCCGACGCGGCCCCACTGTTTGCCACCGACCCCTCCGGTGGAAGTGCCGGCGGCGATGTTCCCGTGACGATCCAAGACAACGAGTCCGACGGTGCCGAATTTGTGGGCCTCCGGTGGTTCCATTGCGGCGACGGGCGCGGAGGGAGCGGGTGGGACTCCGGCAGGCCGGGACGGGAGGGGGCGGCCTTCCTTTTTCAGTTGCCGAACGAGTCCTTGCCAACGGCGTTCGGTAAAGAAGAAGCTGGGATCGGCTCGTTGTAGCCCTACGTGCTGACCGAAGGCGTCCGCACCGGGACCGATGAGCATGACATGCGGGGACTTTTCCATGACCGCTCGCGCCAGGCTGATGGGATGATGGGTGTGGGTGACGCCGGCGACCGCTCCGGCTTTCATGGTTCCTCCGTCCATGATGGCGCTGTCGAGTTCGTTCTTACCTTCGGCGGTGAAGACGGCTCCACGGCCCGCGTTGAATAGGGGATTGTCCTCCATGAGGCGGATGGCGGCCTCGATCGCGTCGATGGCGGTTCCGTCATTGTCGAGCACGGCAGAGGCAGCGTCCAGGGATTGTTGGATGGCATTGCGATAGGCGGCTTCGGTTTTTGGATTCATGGAGCCGCGGTCGATCACGCCTGCTCCTCCGTGGAGGACGATAGCCCATTTATGAGTCGGGGATGGGGCGGCGTGGGAGAGATGCGGTATGACGAGAAGACCGGCGATAAAGATCGGCAGAAGGAAGAAAGTACTGGAACGCTGACGGATGCAGGTCATACAGTACAGGATGCCCTATTCGGTTTACCGAATTGGAAGGGGAGAAGCTTAGCTGCGGTAGCCGAGTTTCTCGCCTTCGAAGTTTTTGTCTTCGCCGCGCTCGCGGCAGAAGGCGACAACCGTTACTAGGATTTGCAGGGCCAGGAGAATCAACCAGATGTTCATGCCCTTGTTAAGGCACAAAGCTCGCCAACACTGTGCATGAGCTAAATGATTGAAAACAAATGAAGCGTCTCCGAGGAGAGGCGTTTCAATTTCGTTTTGAACCCGTGCCGTGTTTCAACTTGGGCCTGCGTGTTCCGATTTGGAAAAACGGAAGCGGGTACTATCGACCGGCAACTATCTAAGGTGCGCGGAGTCCTATTTTTTTAAGATGGACTTACAAGATCGGGCGCAGAAATCACGGGCAGGCGTAGAGGTGGCGCGCCCAGCGAGTTACGACGATTGGCCGAGGCGCCTAATTCTTTGGGCTGCGCTGGCTGCGTTGCTGTTTATCTTTTTCTGGTTTGCCTTCGAGTTGGTGCTTTTGACCTTTGCAGGATTGCTATTAGCGATTTTGCTGAATACTTGCGCGCGGTGGGTTGAGAAACATTCACCGCCCAAAGTGGGGCCAAGGTTTTCTTATACTTTGACGTTATTGGGCATATTGCTTGTAGCGTGCTTGCTGGGATATTTAATCATTCCTCAGGCGATCTCCGAGGCCAGCGACATTTCGCGAATTATGCCGCAATCGCTGCAACGGATAAAGAACGATCTAAACCAATCGGAGTGGGGCCGATACTTTGTCATCATTGTGCAACGCTTGATGGACTCCTCGAAATCCGGGCTGAATGTAAGCCACTTAACCGACGTGCTGGGAAGCGGGTTGGAAGGGATGATCGTGGTATTGGTAGTGGGATTTTATGGAGCGTTCAATGCGCGAGATGACGCCCGGGGTTTGCTGCGATTATTCCCCAAAAGAAAGCAAGAGCGGGTACAAGAAGTGGCCGGGAAGATAGTTTACACGCTGCGGTGGTGGTTGCTGGGACAGTTGGTACCGATGGTAGTTCTGGGTTTCGGCACAACCATTGGACTTACTGTATTGGGAATTCCGCTGGCTTTTACGCTGGGCCTGATCACCGGGCTCATGATTTTTATACCCTACGTGGGAAGTTGGATTGCGTTTGTGCCGACCGTGCTGGTAGCGCTGACGGTAGGACCTTACAAGGCGCTGGATGTTGTGATACTTTATCTGGTTCTACATGGGTTGGAGGGCTACGTATTAACGCCACTGGTTCAGAAGCGCGCGGTAATGCTGCCTCCGGTTTTAACGATCTTGGCCCAGTTGCTGTTATGGCGATGGATCGGCTTGCTGGGCGTGATGGTGGCGACTCCGTTGGCAGCGGCGGGATATGCTTTGGTGCGGGTCGTGTATTTGCACGAGGAAGATGTAGAGCATTAAGAGGATTTTTGCGACTTATCTCCCGCGGATTTAGAGTGGCGCACCCAGTTCCAGATGGAGAAACCGCTTCCAATGAGACAGAGAACCACCAGCCCGATGATCGTGTAGCGGAAGGCATCCGATTGCGCAATGGAGATCACGGCGTGTCCGAATTTAATGGCAAGAAAGCCAAGAATGATAAAGCGCAGCGCACGAGCGACCCAATTGGCGACGAGAAGACGCACGCGGGGATAGCTGAGTGCGCTGGCGGTGGCGATGACCATCGTAAAAGGGAACGGGGGAGGAAGGAGCGAGGCTAGCACGACGGCCCATCCGGCATGGCTTCCTACCTTTTTCTTCAATTGACCGAAGCGTTTTTCGCCGGCCATTTTTTTAATTCCTTCTTCACCGAGTTTGCGGGCGACGAGATCGATAAAAAAGACGCCGATTGTGGAGCCCGTAGCTGCGGCCAATGCGTAAAAAAATATTCCTTGATGGTGCCTGGCCACAAGAATGACGACGAGAATATCGTTGCCGAAGGGTAGGAAAAGGAAGGAAGAATCCAAAACGCCCATGAGCAGCGGGCCAAAGTAGCCAGCATGCAGAAGGAAGGTAAGAAGCGGACGAAAAAAGTTCGACAAGTATGATGTTTACACGTCCGCTAGATGGGGCTGTTGCAGGATCACTTAAGATCTTTACATATTGAGCGACCTAGTGCCGGATAGCGCGCCAAAGCAAGACCGAGGCGGCTAAACCTACGCCGGATAAGAGCAGAGCGTGATCACCTAGTCTCGCGCGCCAGTCTAGCGCGTATTCGACGCGCTCTTCTAACTCATTGAGGTTGGTGGTGAGGCGTTCTCCGGCTGCAAATAGCTGCTTGCTGGCTTCGGTTAACTCTCGGATGTTTTCGGTAGCGGGGCGGTTGGGGCTATTTTCGTCTGCCATGCTTGTAGGACAACGCGAAGAAGGAAAAAGTCACACTAGAAAGTGCACGGTGCCGCCGCCTTTAAGGGAGGTCGGCATTGGCTTGTTCATTTTTGCCGGGCTGCAGGCGCATCTGCTGATAAATATCGCCCAGACGAGCTTTCATTTTTTTCAGTTTTTCAAACTCGGCTAGTTCGCGGCGGGCTTCTTCGGGGTGCCCCAGTTCACGATAAAGAACGCCTAAACGGTAGTGTGGGGCAGGGGTAAAGGGCTCGAGTTTCACAGCGCGCTCGAGAAGCGGCTGGGCCTTTTTAGGTTCTTGCCACGTCATGAGGATTTTTGCCATGCCGAGATTGGCATCGATGTCGTTGGGCTGAAGATCCAGGGCGCGAGCGTAGTAGGTTGACGCGGTTTTCGTATCGGAGCGACGGAGAGCGATGTCGCCCAGCTTGCAGATCGATTTTTCGTCGAGGGGATTTTCGGCGATAGCGGCTTTATATTGCTTTTCGGCTTCGGCGCGATCGGCAGCAGAGGATGAGGTGTTTAACATCTCGGCGAGCTCGAAGTGAACGTCGGAGAGCTGGGGGGCGATCTTGAGCGCTTCGCGGTAGTTGGCGATGGCTGCTTCGTTGTTGGCTTGACGCGCGAGTTCGTGCCCCATTAGCTGGTGCATACGGGCGGAGTTGGGAGCGGTCATCGCAAGGCTGAGCATGGTCTCGTCAGAGAGATCGGAGTAGATGCGATGGGCGGTGTAGAGGATGTCGGGGTCGGTGGGCTTCAGTTGGCGGAGAACATTGACGACCTCGGCTGCTTTACCGAGATCGCTGAGGGCATAGTCGGTTTCGATAAGCTCCATGCCGACTTGCACGCGAAGTTTTTCTTCTCTTAATTGCGGGAAGGAGCTATCGAGATCGGATTGAGCTTTCGTGGTTTCGCCGATGCGTTTTTCGGACATGCCGAGGAGCGCCTGCAGCTTGGTTAAGCCGGGTTGGAGTTGCAGCGCAGCGCGGAGTTGTTCTGTCGCCTTGCCGTAATCGCCCGCAAAGAAGTAGACGACACCGAGGTTGGCTTTGGCGTCGAGGTTTTCGGGATCGAGCGCGAGGACGGCTTTATATTCGTCGATGGCAAGGCTAGGCTTCTTAGCTTGCAGGAATTCCTGTGCTTGACGGGTATGAGATTGGATTTCGGATTGCTTGGCAGCGTCGAGCTGAGAGAAGGCGGGGAGGGTATAGAGGAAAAAGAAAAGGGTGGAGAAAATGACCGGTGATTTGATCATGCGGGTGGTCTACAGATAAGCTACCGCAGCGGGGATAGCCCTCGAAGGGCCAGCCCCGCTGCCGGGATTGCTTTTAGAACGAGAGGCGGACGCCGAGTTGGAGCGTACGGGGTCCAAAGGCGTTGTTAGTGGAGTTGTAGTTGTTGGTGGTCGCGGTAATGACGCCAGCGTTGGCGTTCCCGATTTGCGCGTTCGGGATACCAAAGTTTGCGTGATTGAACACGTTGAGGGCGTCGAAGCGTAACTGGAGATTACCCGATTCTTTGGGCAGCGGCACAGCGAAATTCTTCCCGAGGGAGAAATCGACGTCTTCGATGCCGGGACCACGCAAGGTGTTGCGTCCCGAGTTGCCGAACGTTCCCGCGGTAGGAATGGCGTAAGCCAACGGATTGAACCACTGGCTAACGCTGGGGTTGGCCACGGAAGGATCTCCGATGATGTTGGGATACCAGTTACCCGCAGCCGCGCCGCTGTTGTTCTGTCCACCGACGGTGACGGTATATGGTCGGCCAGATTCCAACGTGAACAAGGTAGAAGCCTGCCAACCGCCAAGGACAGCGTCAAAGATACGATTCTGGTTCATGAACATCTTTCCTTTGCCGAAGGGCAATTGATAGACGACACTGCCCTTGAACATTTGAGGGATATCGAAGTTGGACGGTCCGTAGTTGGCCTGCCGGTTATAGGCACTCTGGTAAACCTGGCCGCCGTCGTGGCTGCCCCAGCCGGCGGAGTCTTGTGTTGACAGGAATTTCGACCAAGTGTAGTTCAGATCGAAACTGAGTCCTTGGCTGAAGCGCTTATTGATCGAGACCTGCGCGGAGTGATAGTTGGAGATTCCGTTATAGAAGTTTCCGTTGATACCTTGGAATTGGGTATAGCGGCGAAATGGCTGGGCATCTCCGTTGGCGACGGTAGCACCAAGTAGATTACCCGGCACCTGGTTGATGTCCACCGGGAACGAGAGGCCGGTACCGTGGCTGGCCACATAGGCGGCTTGCGCCACTAATCCACCCGCGAGTTGCTTCTGAATACTGAGCGACCATTGGTAATTACGCGCTACAGGCGTCTTGTAAGGATAAAAGCTTACGGATTGTCCATTGTAGCCACCTGGCGATTGACCGATGGAGCCATAGTTCAAAGGCGGGTTGGGGTTGGAAAGAAGGAAGACCGGCGTTGCATTGTTGGTTTGAGTAAGTGAACCTCGACTATCGGTGCCGAAGCCTTCCGCACCGCCAGCATACGTATCGACACTCCAGCCGTAGCTATAGATGCCAGCCCCACCGCGAATAACCCAGGTGTTTGCCGGAGACCAGGAGAAGCCGAGGCGCGGGAGAATAACTTTGTAGTCTGTCTGCTGCAGCTTGTCGCGGCCCCGGGCCCCAGGGAACCAGATCGCGCCGGGAGTATTGGTGACCGGATTGATAATGGCCGGGTCGAAGGTGCCGATACGGTTGGCAACTTCGCTCCATCCACCTTGAATCTGGTAGCGGATACCAAGGTTTAAGGTCAGGTTTGGCAGGATTTTATAGTCATCCTGGAAGAAGAACTGTGGGCTCTTCTGCCTTAGTCCAACGATCGGGGTGTTAGTGGCGTTCCAATTGTCCACCTGACCGAGCAGGAAGTCGGCATAGCCGAGGCCGCCGTTACCGACACGGGGAGCCTGCTGGGTGAACACGCCGCTGAAGGTAAAGTTACCGGAGTTGACGTTACCCCAAGGCGTGGAGTTGTCTTGATAGATAAGAACCTCGCCGCCGAAGTGCATGATGTGTTTGCCCCGGATTAAAGTGACGACATCGGAGGGTTCGAAGCTATTTTCCACATACTGAGCGGCGGTACCGGGACCGAGACCACTACAGCAGCTACCGTTGATATTGACACCAGGAGCTACGTTGGCCTTCGAATAGTTAATTCCGAGGTTTTGGGGGATGTTTAGACCGGTTGTCAAAGGACTGAAGTAATTTCCTTGACGCGTAAACCCGTAACGAAACTCATTGACAGTATTGGAATTGATGGTCCAGACATCGGAGACTTGGCCGTTATAGCTATCCACGTCGCCAATAAAAGTACTGATGGGAGCCGCCGGATCGGGGTAGGTATTCGGGTTATCCCGTTGGGTGACCGAAAGCGTTAAGCGATTGGTGTCGGTAATGTTGTAGTCCGCGCGTCCGAAGTAGCGGAGGAACGGAGAAGACGAAGGGAGAAAGCCGACCCAATTATTGGTGTAACCGGCACGGTTTGGCATCGGGTAGAGATTCTGTATCCGTAATGCCACCGGGTCCAGGCGATTCTGGGGAATGATGTTGCCCTGAAAAGCAGTGCGGGTAGGTTGTCCATCCGCACCGATAGTTACTGGCGAAGCGGGGTCATAGATGGTTGGATAGAGGGCGGCGTTGGAAAAATTGCCGGCTCTCTGATCGGCGGTGGGATAGGTATTGCTGAAGAAGGTAGCGGTGTTGTTGATTACCTTATCGACATTGAAAAAGAAGAACAATTTGTTTTTGATGATCGGGCCACCGACGGCACCGCCAAAGTTGTGATAGCGAAGGCGCGGCACACTATCGGCGAAGAAGTTACGGGCGTTGAAGAAGTCATTTTGCGCATATTCATAGCCGGCGCCATGGAACTGGTTGGTCCCGCTCTTGCTGATCTGGTTGATGACAACACCGCCGATTCCGTACTGCGCGGAGAACGACGAGGTGGAGACTTGGACTTCGGCCAGGTCTTCGAACACGGTCGTGTCGACGTTCGCGCTATGGGGCAACGAGGTGTTTGCACCGTCGGCGAGGAAGTTTGTATAGAACGGAAGATTTCCGTTGACCGCGACGCCGGTACCGGAACCGGCGGCACCGGGAAGAATTTTGGTGAAGTTCCCCAGCTTTGACCGACGTTAGGGAGTTGCCGCATGGACTTCGCCTCCAGCGTGGTGCCTTGGGTGGCGCTTTCGGTGTCCAGAACGGGCGCAGCGGCGGTGACTTCCATTTTCTGTTGGGTGTTGCCGATGTTTAAAGTGGCATCGATGGAGATGGCACCGACCGTTAACTGGACGCCGTTACGAACCAACTGACCGAAGCCGGGCTTGTCGAACGTAATTTGATAATCGCCGGGCAAAATCGAGACGGCATCGTAGAGGCCGCTATCGTTTGTGGTGAGATTCTTGGCAACACCGGTGTCCACGTTCCGAATGGTGACATTGACGCCTGGGATCACCGCGCCGGATTGATCGCGAACAATACCCCGGATGTCGCCGGAGTTGGTGTTTTGCGCCTGTCCTAGATGGGGTAGCCCTACCGTGGCAATGGCGAGCGCCAAAACGGCGGGCAACGTTTTGGCCCACCTTTTATACGCGAAAGAAAAACTGATTCTCATGCTGGGAGATTCCTTTTAGATCTGAAGCTAGTAGCTCTGAAGCTAATAGTCATCAGAGTAAGACTTTAGTCGCAGAAAAAGGAGGTGCTTTACGGCGCTTTACGTGCAAATTACCTGGTGGGGGGATAAATTAGCAGTAGGACAGGAGGGGATCTACCGCGAATGGAATTCTTTAGTGGATTCCTACGAAAAGTAGAAGCGACGAACCTACCAAACGTAGACGGACTGCACAGTGGGAGGGCCGCTATTTCCGGCGATGACGCGGGTGGAGAGGACAATCTGAATGTTCTTTTGATTCCAATTTTTGGGAGCGCCGGCCATGGCAGCGGCAAAGTAGGCGGGATTGGTGACGAACTCGGCTGCAGCCTCGGTACCGTATTGAGTGATACCGCCCAGAATGACGATGGGCTGTTCGGTGGTATGGTCCACCACTCGGGTGACAAGCGCATAGTCGGTGTCGATATCACGACCGGGCGGCCAAGCATCGATCAACTGCCACTTGGAAAAGCTGGGCTGTTGGCGGTCGCGAATCGTCTGGGTATGAGTTTGTTTGTTTTCATCGAAGTAGAAACGCCAATCGCCGGCGAGACTACGGGCCCAGTCGTTATTAAAGGCTCCGATAAAGATGCAGGGTTTACTGCGCAGATCGGCGAGAGAGAGGGAACGTTCTCCGCGAAGATCCATGAGGCGGCCGGTACGAGCAAACCACTTGGAGAGGCGGGAAAATGCCTGCGCATCAGAGAGGGTGATGGTGGTGCCCCAGATGGGCTGCACTTTAGCCAGCGGGATGGAAGCGATCGCCGCGGGAGGATGATCCCGGGTATGTCCCTCAGCATCGGACTCATTCTCGAACCACCGATTGAGAGCGTGCAAGGTTTGTGATTGGAACACATAGACTTGCGGTTGTCCCAAGCAGACCAATACGCTATTGGCGGAACGAAATAAGGGTTTCCAGAAACGATCCAGCGGCCTCTCGCGGGTATATGAGTAAACAAGGCCTGCGGCAACAACAATCGCCAATACTCCGGCGATGCGAAGAAGGCCTGCATGCCAATTTCGCTCGACTGCGGGGGGTACGGGCGGCGGTACGTGATCTTCAACGGGCGCGGGCAGTGGGGAAACTAGAGCAATAAGATGAATTTCCGGGACATAGCTGCCGGCAGGTAAGCTGATGCGGGGTTCGTTTTCATGCCCCAACTCGACGTAGTATTGAGCCAGGCGCTTGCGAACCTCGCTAGCCGTACCGCGCACAATGGGGTCTTGGTTGGTATCGTACTGCGGTTCGCGTTCGAAGACGTCGACGCCAATGGAACGTTCCTTTAAGCAATCAAAGCGGCCATCGAGGGCTGACTCTACCACATGGCGCAGGAATCGCGAACACTTTTTACTGGTGCGAAACTGCGGGCTCTCCAGTACCCTGGCGAGTTCGTTTACTGCTTCGCTTTTCGGAATCGCGGACCAACCGGACACGATCCCGACACTCAAACTCTGAGCGTTGGTTTGCAACTTACCCCGAGATCGATGGTATCACGTGAATCAACACAGCGGAGAAAGGGGTACTTTACGTGGTTAACGAAGCCGTACTTTACCGTGAAAAGCAGCTTGGAGGCGATATTTACAGGCGAGTTTCGAGGGTGATATGGATCAACAAGTACAGTGCCGTAAACGACCTTTTACACGGGGAGAAACGGGGCGATCTTAATTTGTAGGTAGGAGAAGACTAGAAATTTTATGAGTGACCAAACTCGCCGCGATTTGATGAGACTTGCTTCGGTTGGATTGGCGGTTGGCGTCGCACCGCGGGTTTCCCGAAGCCAGTCGACGGCCCAGAGTGAGCCGGGCACGATTACGGCGCGGGTGACGGCAGGCACTAAACGGTATGCGGAAGCCCCGTCCATAGATTGGCAGCCGGAGCGTGGTTCGCCTGGGGAGGCCATTATTTTGGATCCTCGACAGCAGTATCAAGAAGTGCTTGGGTTTGGGGCGGCGTTTACGGATGCGTCTTGCTACATGTTCAACCAGATGGCACCCGATGCCCGTAAAAAGCTGTTTCGGGAGCTGTTCCATCCATCGGAGATGGGCTTGAGCGTAGGGCGAGTGTGCATGGGGTCGAGCGACTATTCGACCAAGGTGTACAGCTACGACGAAGGGGAGGCCGATCCGGAGCTGAAGCGGTTTTCGATCGAGCATGACCATGCATATATTTTGCCGATGCTGAAGGAGGCAATGGGAGAGAATCCCGATTTATTCCTGCTGGGAACGCCGTGGAGCCCGCCGGGATGGATGAAGGGGATCAAGTCGATGCTGGGCGGGTGCATGCCGAAAAAGTATTTTGCGTCCTATGCCAATTATTTTGTGAAGTTTGTGCAGAGTTATCGCGAGGCGGGCGTCCCGGTGAAAGCGGTGTCCGTGCAGAACGAGGTGGATACCAACCAAGACGGGAGCATGCCGGCCTGTCAGTGGGGCCAGGAGTACGAGGTGCAGTTTGTCGGACAGCACCTGGGGCCGCAGTTTGAGAAGAATCAGATCGATACAAAGATCTGGCTGATCGACCACAACTACAATCTGTGGGGGCGGGCGATTGCCGAGTTGGACGATCCGCTGGTAGAGAAGTACGCGGATGGGATTGCCTGGCATGGCTACCTGGGGAGTCCGTCGGAGATGACACGGGTTCATGACGCGCATCCGAACAAAAATGCCTATTGGACCGAGGGTGGCCCGGCGTACAACAGCCCTACCTATCAGACGGAGTGGGCGCGATGGAGCACAACCTACACGGGCATTCTGCGGAATTGGGCACGGTGCATTATTGGATGGAATCTGGCATTGGACGAAGTGGGCAAGCCCAATATCGGGCCGTTCGATTGCGGCGGGATGGTGACGATTGATTCGAAGACGAAAGAGGTGACTCGCAGCGGGCAGTATTGGGCGTTCGCGCATTATTCGCGGGCGATTCGCAGGGGTGCGAAGCGGATCGAGTCATTGGGAGGCTCGGGAGAAGTGACGCATGCCGTGTTTGCCAACCCGGAAGGTACGTATGTGGCGGTGTTGACCAATCCAGGACCGGCGACCAAATCCACTTTGCGGATGGCGGGGAAAGAGGCTACGATTTCGTTGCCCGGAGATTCCATTATGACGTTGCTGTGGAAGGCGTAGAATGCGATTGTTTGCGTTTTTGGTTTTGCTGGCGGGCGTTGCGCCTACTTGGGCCACTTCCTACTACACCGACCGGCTGGAAGATGCGCGAGCGGTTTACCTGACCCCCCAACGGTTTGGAGTTCGAGGAGATGGGGTGGCCGACGACACCGAAGGCTTGCAGAAGGCCATCGATCAGGTACAAGAAACGACGGGGCAGGGCGTGTTGTTTGTCCGTCCAGGCCGGTATCGGTTAACAAAGACTATCTACGTATGGCCGGGGATACGGCTGATCGGCTACGGCGCGAAGCGGCCGGTGCTTTATCTGGGAAAGAATACGCCTGGGTATCAGGGGAGTCCGGCTTATATGGTGTTCTTCGCCGGAGCCCGACCTGGGCATAGCGGCCCTTTCGACCGCGGCTTTCGTCTTCGCGCGCCGACGGCTGAGGAGAAAGAAGCGGCGGAGCGGGAGTTAGCAAAGTCCGGTTACCGGCGACCCGCGGTGAAGGAAGGGGCGCCGCCACCCGATGCGAACCCGGGAACATTTTATTCGGCGATCAGCAACATCGATTTGGAGATCGGAGAGGGGAATCCGGCGGCAGCGGCGGTGCGGGCGCACTATGCGCAACATTGTTTTTTGGCGCATATGGATTTTCGGATCGGCTCCGGGATGACGGGGATTTTGGATGGCGGAAATTTCATCGAAGACGTTCATTTTCATGGCGGGCAGTACGGGATTATGACGCGCAAGCCGTCGCCGGGATGGCAGTTCACTTTGGTGGACGCAACGTTCGAGGGGCAGCGCGAGGCGGCGATCAAGGAGCATGAAGCAGGGTTGACGCTGATTCGTCCGCGGTTCCGGAATGTTCCGCAAGCGATTTCCATCGATTCGGGGTATTCGGATGAGCTTTGGATGAAGGATGGCCGGATGGAGAACATCACAGGCCCGGCGATAACGATCAGCAATGAGAAAAACTTCAGGACAGAGATCAACCTGGAGAACATCGTCTGCGCGCATACGCGTGTTTTCGCGAAGTTTCGGGAGAGCGGTAAGCAGGTGCCGGGGAGGGGAGACGTTTATCAGGTAGAGGCATTTTCACAGGGGCTGCATTTTAAGAACATGGCGGATGTCCCGCAGATGGAGACAGACTTCCAGGCAAGTAAGATGGATTCGCTGCCCGGGCCGGTGAAGTCCGACGTGCCGGCCTTGCCTGCGCGTGATACTTGGGTAAACCTGCGTTCGCTGGGAGCAAAGGGCGATGGCGAAACCGATGATACGGCGGCGATTCAGAAGGCGATTGATCATCACAAGGCGATTTACATTCCCATGGGGGCTTACCGGATCAGCGATACCATCCGGCTCAAAGTGGATACAGTGCTGATCGGGCTACACCCGAGCGCCACACGTCTGTTTCTTAGCGATTCCACGACGGCGTTTCAGGGGATTGGCGACCCGAAGCCGATGATGGAGGCTCCGAGCGGGGGTACGAATATCGTGACCGGGATCGGGCTTTATGCGAACGGCATCAATCCCCGGGCAGTGGCTTTGCGGTGGATGGCGGGTACCGATTCGTTAGTCAACGATGTTCGCTTTTTGGGCGGGCATGGGACATCGGAGATCAACGGTCGACAAGCGGATATCTACAACAATACGCATACCGCCGATCCCGATTCACAGCGGAAATGGGACAGCCAATATCCGAGCTTGTGGGTGACGCAGGGCGGCGGCGGGACGTTTATGGACATTTGGACGCCGGACACGTTCGCTCAGGCGGGCGTGTACATCTCAGATACGTCGACCGAGGGCCGGGTCTATCAACTATCGAGTGAGCATCATGTGCGTAACGAGATCAAGATACGCAATGCCTCCCACTGGCACATCTATGCTTTGCAGACCGAGGAGGAGCGGGGCGAGAGCGCGTTTGCTCTTCCCTTGCAGGTAGAGAATTCGAGCGATATTACGCTGGCGAACTTTCACTTGTATCGAGTGGTCAGCAGCTATCAGCCGTTTCCGTATGCGGTGAAAATTACAAACTCACACGATATTCACTTTCGGAATTTTCATTGTTATAGCGATAGCAAGGTGTCGTTCGACAACGCGGTGTATGACCAGACGCGCGGGATGGAGATTCGGCAGCGTGAGTTTGCGTTCCTAGACGTGTCAGGTAAGGATGCTACGAGAGAGGCCTCGAGCGGATCGAAGGGTGACTCGGCGGTGGTTGCGACGGGAGAAACCGTGCGCAGGCTGGCGGGAGGCTTCTTCAATATCTCGGGCGCGACGGTGGATGCTGCGGGCAGGGTTTACTTTGTGGAAGCGTATTGGCAGCGAATTTACCGGTGGTCGCCGGAAGCGAAACTCGAATTAGTGCGGGACAGCCCGCTAGAACCGACGAATCTCGCGTTCGATAAAGCAGGAAATTTATTGGTGGTGTCTTATGCGGGCAAAGGAACGGTGTATTCGTTTCGGCCGGATGCGCCGGGAGATGAGATCACCTTGTTGAAGGCCGAGCCGAGTCAAGCGCGGCCCGGGATGACGCCTATTTTGCCGGTGAATGTTTGGCGGAACGAGAACGATTTCGAAACGGCGATACCGGAGCGCAAGCCTTTTCAATATGTGTCGCCCGACGGAAGCACGTTTCTTCCGGCCAGCGAAGATTTCTTTACCGGGCATCTTTATTATGGCGCGAAGATGGAGAGCGTGCTGCGGGCCTTCGGGTTAGCGCCGGTAATGCCCGGCCGAACGTTTTACATTTGCGATGAGAATGGGGAGAAGACCTACGCCGCAAACGTGGCGAACGACGGAGCGATTTCCGGCTTGAAGCTCTTCACCGAGCGGGGCGGCGCGGCGGTGACAACAGATAGCAAGGGCAACGTCTACATAGCGGCGGGACAGGTCTTCGTATACAATCCACAGGGAGAACAGATCGCGACTATCGAAGTTCCGGAGCGACCGCTGGGACTTGTGTTTGGGGGAGCGGACGGCAAGACTTTATTTATACCGGGACGAACGTCTTTGTACGCCATTCGGACGCGGTTTGCGGGCCGTTGATGACGGAAAGAGTTTCGAGGGCGGACTTTAGCGCAGAGATTTGTATCGGCTTTGTCAGATAGCCGTCCATGCCTTTGGCTATACAGAGTTCACGGGTTCCTTGCATGGCGTGCGCGGTCAGGGCAATGATCGGCGTTCGTTTACCGGTGGGGTATTCCGCTTCCCGTATTTCGGCAGTAGCTTCGTAGCCGCCCATCTCGGGCATTTGGATATCCATCAGGATGAGGTGGAAAGGTTCCGCTCTGAGGGCGTCGACGGCTTGCCGACCGTTGCCCACAACTTTGACGGAGTGGCCCTGTTTTTGTAGAAGCTTGGAGGCCACCTGTTGATTGACCCGGTTATCCTCGGCGAGGAGAATGCGGAGTGACGTTTGAACCGCAGCGTCAATAGTCTGCTCGGGCTTTGGTGCGAGATTCGAAGTCTTTGCCTTTTTTTGCAAGGAAAGAACGGAAAGAACCGTCTCCTTCAATTCCTTTTGGGCCACTGGCTTCATGAGGTAGGCGGATACTTTCAGTTCATCATAGAAATCTGCGTTGTTGCCCTGCCCGGTGGAGCTTAGGAGGATAACGGGGATGTCTGCGAAGCCGGGAATTTGACGAATTTGTCGGCAGAGAGTAAAGCCATCGGTGCCGGGCATGCAGATATCGAGCAACATGAAATCGAAGGGCTCATTGATCCCACTGGGAAGAGTAAGCATGGAAAGGGTGGAATCGGCGCCATCGAACGTTACGGGCCGAATGCCCCAGTGTGTCAGTGTTTTTTCGAGGATGAGGCGATTGGTTTCGTTGTCGTCGACGATTAAGGCAGAGCGTCCGTTGAGACTTTCCGGTTTGATGGAGATGGCCGGCAACGAAGCGGCCGAAGCCGGCGCAAGCAATGCAGTGAAGTAGAAGGTGCTGCCTTTTCCCGGTACGCTTTCCATCCAGATTCGGCCTCCCATCAACTCAACCAACTGTCGGCAGATGGTGAGCCCAAGACCGGTTCCTCCGTATTTTCGGGTGGTGGAACCGTCGGCTTGGGTAAAGGGCTTAAAGATTTCGGCCTGGCGATCGAACGGGATTCCGATGCCTGTGTCGGAAACAGAGAACTGGAGAAAGGTGGAGAACGGGCTTCTGGATTTTTCGGCGACACGCACGACGACTTCCCCATGCTCAGTGAATTTAATGCTATTTCCGACTAGATTCGTCAGGATTTGCCGAAGGCGTCCGGGATCACCAACGACCATTTCGGGGAGGTGCGGATCAATGTCGCAGGCCAGTTCGATCTTTTTTTCGTTGGCTTTGACACCCAGCACTCTGAGAGTGTTGGAGATTTCAGCGCGGAGATCGAAGTCGATATTTTCCAAACCGAGCTTTCCGGCCTCGATTTTTGAGAAATCAAGGATGTCGTTGATGATGGAGAGCAAGGCATCGCCGGATGATTTGACGGTGGTGAGGTATTGGCGCTGCTCGTCCGTCAATTCGGTATCGAGAGCCAACTCGGTCATCCCGAGAACGCCATTCATGGGGGTGCGGATTTCGTGGCTCATGTTGGCGAGAAATTCGCTTTTGGCGCGGTTGCCTTCTTCGGCCTTTTCCTTCGCCTGCAGGAGTTCGGTGTTAGTAGTCAGCAGTTCTGCGGTACGGGCGGTAACTTGGCGCTCGAGGGTGTTGCGATGGCTGTTCAGCTCGGCATCGCGAGACTGGATTTGATGCAACATGCCATTAAAGCTGTCCATCAACAGGCCAAGTTCATCGGTTCCCGAATTTTTGACCCGAACGGAATAGTCCTGCCATGTAGAGACATATTTAGCGGTTTTCACCAGCTCGAAGACAGGGCCCGAGATTAAACCTTGCAGCTTCGAGCCAACGATGTAGGCCAACAAAAGCGATCCGCAAAGAATAGTTCCTGCGATGACTAAACAGCGCCAGATGAGCGAGCGGAGCTCATCGAGATCGGCCAGTAGGTGAAGCGTGCCCACAGTCTGCCCGTCAAGCAGGATGGGGTTAACCAGCGTTAGACCGTTGGCGTCGAAGGAGGTAAGCGCGTTAGCTTGACAGTTCAGTCGAGCAGGAGAGGAATCACGGAAGTAGGAGGCGAAAACTTTTCCATCGGCGGCGCAGATCCAAGCGGAGACGACATGGGGTTTAGCTTTGAGCGCCTTGAGAACATCCTTGGCGGCATTCGAATCGTCGAAAGAAAGCGCTGCCGTACTGTTTGAAGCGAGCACCGCCGAGATGATGGAGAGATCTTGCACCATACGGGTACGGAGATCCAAGGATTCTTTTGTAAAAAAAGCGGCGCAGGAACTAAGAAGGGCGATGCTCGAGGTGAGCAGGATCAGCAGTTGCAGCTTGCGTTGAATGGACAGATTGCCGAATGGGCGCATGATTGTGCTACTTATTGACGGCGAGAGCAAGGTTCAACAGTTTAGAGCTGATGTTAAGGCCGGCTTTTTCGGCGGATTTCGCGTCAATAATAAAGCGGACGCGATTGGAACTTAACACGAAGGTGATCATCGCTCCCTCTTTCGGTAACTCGTGATTTTCGTCCTCTGTAACAGTAAGTAGGCCGCGCGGCAGTAAGTTCGCAGAAAATGTGCCGCCGTCGGAGCTTTTCGAAGCCGGGACAAAAAGAACCTGACAGCCGTTGACCGCGGAGGCGTTTTTCAGATGTCGGGACATGAGCGGATGACCATCAATGGTTTTGCCTTGCAAGGTTTCATCCAGCGTGCCGCTTAAGGCGTTGTCTCCCAGTGTGCAGAAGGTGAAGGGCTGCCGAGGGGAGGACAACGAGTCGGCGGGCCAAACGATGAATTTCGCGAAATTGTAGAGGAAGGCGGACTTCACCTTTGCTTCGGTCAGCGTTTCGGCGCATGCACCGGAAACGTCGAACATGGTGGCGAGGAGCCACAGTGCGGCGGGGAGCCGAAGGCGCATGAGAAAACTTAGAAAGTCCACACTACCTTCCCAAATACGCTGCGCGGCACCTCGGTGGCAACGGCTTGAAAAGCACTTCCGAACTCCAGGTGATGAGGATCGAGAAGATTTTGCCCCACGAGGGCGACAGTAATGTGTTTGTCGAATTTCCAACCAATTTTGCTGTCGAGACGGGCGTAGGCATGAATGCTCGGCGCGGGGAGTTCACCTACGAAATAGAGCGACGTATCGAAGGAGAGCCTTGGCGTCAGATCGACGTAGGATTGGAGGTTGAATTGATTACGGGGGGAGGTTCTCTGGACTACGTTGTCACCGTTAGTGAACTTGTTCAAGACGCCAAGAAGAATTCCTTGCACCAGCGGCATACCTAGCGCTTGATTAAAAACGCTGCTTTGGAAAGCGGCGGCAAGCAGGCCCGCGTCGGCGGCCGAGCTATACAAATTCATTTTGAGGAAAGAGTAGTTTCCCGAGAGTTTCCATCGGGAATTAACATTCCAATTAGCGGTAGCTTCGACGCCGTAGTCTTGAGCTGTTAAACGGTTCCCATTTACCAGGCGATTTGTGATTATTAATCCCTGGGGGCTGGGCGAAATGATTGGAGCGGCCAGAGCGCTGCTTTCCAGATCGTTATAGAAACTGTAGAAGCCCGTGAAATCGAAAAGAATACGCTTAGTCGGAGAGATACGATATCCCAGCTCATAGTCTTTTACGGTCTCCGCATTGAGGTAAGGATTACCAAGGGTTTTTTGGTTGAGAAATAGGCCGTGCCCCAAAGGTATTAGTGGGAAATCGATATTTAACGCAGTATCGAATCGGGAGGGTTGCCTAACGGCTCTGGAAGCGCTCAACCACAAGGTTTGATTGTCTTTCGGCGTCCAGGCGAATCGCGCGCTGGGCTCGTATTCAAAGCCAGTAAAAGCATTGTGCTCGAGTTTAGAGCCTACAGTAAGGGAGAGATTTTCGGCAAGGCGGATTTCATCTTGAAAAAAGGTGTTGAAGAGACCGTAGTTCTTGGACGGAGGAGCAAAGGAGACCGAAAAGCCGAGCGTAGAAAGGGTGTTTACGCGGTTGTCCTGGCTTCCGAGCCGATCGGTTGTTAAGCGATAGCCAGCTCCCCAAACAATGTCGTTTCTCGAGCCGAGGAGCAGGTGACTTTTGTAGTCGAAGTCCAGAACATTGGTTTTCTCGCGAAGTCCGGCGTCGTAGCGCAGATAGCTGGAGTCATAAATCTGCAAGGCGCTATCGAAGCGTTCCGAGTGTTTGTGGGTCCAAAGGAATAAGATATCGGCGGCGCTATTGGTGAGCTTAAGCGTGCGTCCGCCGATAAAGGCGCCGAGTGGGTCAATTGTGGTTTGGCTGCCGTTGGTTTGGAAGAAATTGCCTTCGGCCATGAACGTATTTTTCGCAGAGCGGTTCCAATCGGTGCGGAATCCTGCGTGGCGCATCAGCCAGCCGTCGTGGCCGTTGGAGCCCTGAGCAGTGGGCAAGTCTCCGAAGCTAGCGTAGTGGCCGAAGGCGCGGTAGGAGAAGGCCGAGCCGACTTTTCCTCCGTATTGGGCAAGGTAGTCGGCGGTTTGTTCGGAACCGGAGCCTGCGCTGACCAAAGCGCCTTCGGTTTCGTTCGATTTTTTGGTGATGATGCTGATGACGCCGTTCACGGCGTTAGCTCCCCAGACCGTGCCCCCGGGACCGCGAACGACCTCGATGCGCTCGATCGTATTCAGGGGAATATCGATCTGGTCCCAATAGACACCGGAGAAGGTGGGGGTGTAGACCGTGCGGCCATCGATGAGAACGAGAACCTTGTTGGAGTAAATGTCGTTGAAGCCGCGTACACTGATCGCCCAGCGGTTGGCTTCTACCTGGGCGACCTGCACGCCGGGGACCATGCGCAGGAGATCGGGAATGATAGTGGCTCCGGAACGCTCAATGGCTTCTTGGGTAATGACGTAGACGGCGGCGGGCGTTTTGGTGAGTTTCTGGTCTTTTCTCGATACAGAGGTGACATCGACGTTCATCAGCTCTTCCATGCTTTTGTCGGCCATATCTACAGAGGGCGTGACATTTTGACAGGGCGAAAGGGCTGCTGTCCCGACGAAAAGTAGGAAAAGAGTGAGCCGTCGAGAAGGACGCTTCCTGAATAGTGATGGACAACTGCGCGTAAACGGCATGGCTCTGCTTGCGGAAAACTAGCAAGCATTGAGGAAGTGAGCAGGCGGTTTATTTTTTCTCAGGAAGGTTGGGGAAAGAGGAGCGGGATTGCAGATAGCTATCTTAATAGCAATACTAAACGCATGACTTACACGGTGGCGGAAGCCAAGAATAAGCTACCCGAGTTAATCAAGCAGGCCAAGGCAGGTAACCGCGATTATAAAGGGCTGCGGGTGCTACCAGCGGAACGGGAGCAAGTTGGCGGAAGCTAATGGGAGTCGAACCCACCCGTGACACAAAATGCCGCACTCCGGTTTTGAAGACCGGGCCCTGCACCGGCAGAATCTAGCTTCCGACTGCTACCGTAGCATTTTTCATCGGGCGGAAAAGTTCTTCGGCCATGGCAAAGCGTAGTTCTTCTATGCCTACCCCGGTGACGCTGGAGACGGCGTAAAAAGGCATGTCGTTTTGCTCCGCTTTCGCGCGGACGACATCGAGGCGCGAAAGGTCCTGGCAAGCGTCGATTTTTGTGGCAAGGACAATCATGGGCTTCTCCACCAATTCTCCGCTAAACTGGCGCAGTTCCTCAAGAATGATGTCGAAGTCTTCCCCAGGGTCGCGGCTACTCAGTTCTGAAACGTCGATCAAGTGCGCTAAGAGGCGGGTGCGTTCGACGTGACGCAGAAAGCGGTCGCCCAGTCCATGGCCCGCGTGAGCGCCTTCGATTAAGCCAGGGATGTCAGCGATAACGAAGGTGTGGTCGCCAGCTTGAACGACCCCGAGATTGGGCTCGAGGGTGGTGAAGGGATAATCGGCAATTTTGGGCTTGGCGGCGGAAAGACGCGAGATCAGGGTGGACTTGCCTGCATTAGGAAAGCCAACTAAAGCGACGTCAGCGAGCAGCTTCAACTCCAGCCGTAGTTTCAATAGTTCGCCTGGTTTTCCTTCTTCATGCTCAGTGGGTGCCTGGTGAGTAGAGGTAGCGAAGCGGGCGTTGCCACGACCACCACGACCTCCGGTGGCGACAATGAAACTTTGATCCTTTGCGTTGAAGTCGAAAAGCTGTTCGCCAGTCTCAGCGTTATAAACAATGGTTCCGATAGGAACGGGCGCTTCGACATCGTGGCCTTCACGTCCGGTACGATTGCTACCTTCACCGTGGCGCCCGCGTTCGGCGGTATGTTCCGGATTGAAGCGGAAGTGAAGGAGAGTGTTGTGATGTTCGCTGGAGACGAGCACGACGTTGCCGCCATGACCTCCATCGCCGCCGCTGGGACCTCCGCGCGGGACGAACTTTTCCCGACGAAAGGCGAGGCAGCCATTGCCGCCATTACCTGCCTTAACGGTGATGATAACTTCGTCGATAAACAAAGGCTACTGCTGGTCGGCGAGGATGTTGACGAACTTGCCCATGCGGCCTCGGTCGCGAAACTCGACAATGCCGGGGATGGTGGCAAACAAAGTGTCGTCTTTACCTAAACCGACGTTCGTTCCGGGCTTATAGCGGGTACCGCGCTGCCGAACAATGATGGAACCGCCAGTGACGAACTCACCGGAAAACACTTTGATGCCGAGCCGCTGGGAATTCGAATCCCGCCCGTTTTTCGAACTACCTAATCCTTTTTTATGTGCCATTCTTTTGAATCTCCGCTAAATAGATGGCCGACTATGCCACAATCTCTTCCACCTGCACCCGCGTGAAATTTTGGCGATGGCCAATGGTGCGCTTGTACTGCTTTTTGCGCTTGAATTTGAAGACCAAGATCTTGTCGCCACGGCCATGAGCCGCTATTTTCGCCCGCACGCGAGCGGACAGAAGCGCATCGCCGACAACCAGCTCATTAGATTCGTTGGAAATGGCGAGAATGCGATCGAACTCGACTGCCGAGCCGATATCGCCGGCAATGGTATCTACGTCTATTGACTGTCCCGGCACCACGCGATACTGTTTTCCGCCTGTTTCAATTACTGCGTACATTACTTTACTAAACCTTTGTTGGGATCACGGGTCTCCTTCGCGAGAAGCAGCGGAAGGAAGTAAGTTGACCGTGGAGTGCCCGGCAGAACTCGCCGGGAACAATAACCTTCTAATAATAGTACCGCAGGCGGTAAAAAGTTAACCAGGATGATCGGGTGCAATGGGCATATTACCGAAGGGAGGAGCGGTATTTAGAAGGGGTGACGCCTACGCGGCAGCGGAAGAGCGAAGCAAGGTGGCTTTGGCTGGAGAATCCTGTAATACGGGAGATTTCTTCGATTGTGATCGAGTCGTTTGCCAGTAGGCGCTTTGCGTGGTGGATGCGGCGCGAGATAACGTGGCGGCAAGGACTTTCTCCGGTACTATTCCGAAATAGAGCAGAGAAGTAGAAGCGGCTGATTCCGGCAACTCGTGCTAAGTCGTCGAGGGAAATGGGTTGATCGAGATGCCCATCGATGTATTCAAACAATCTTCGGAGCGTGTTGCCCGTCAATCCGCTGCGATAATGCTTTGTTTTACGCTGATGTACCGCGAAACGCCGAAAAAGATACAGGGCCAAAGCGGTTCCAAGCTGTTCGCCGAAGAGCGGCCCGGCGGGAGTTCCACCGGCGACATCGGCGCGCAGCAAGCGGAGGATCGTCTCGATCTGCGTATCGTGAATGCCGCGATGTTTCACCAGCTCGACTGGCTGGGCACCGCTACTTTCGGAGCTTAATTCACTCATGATCTTCGGCGAGATGGAGACAAACATCGTCTCAAATGACCGCTGCCAGGAGACGCTACGAAATTCTCCATGACTGGCGGTGCAGAGTTCGCGCGGCTGTAAGGTCTGAAACGAGGCATGTCCGTCGATGCGCCAGATCATCGGTACGGGACCGGTGAGATGCAGACACACCTGATAGCCTTCGACCGTGCCCGCCAACTCCTGTCGTGGTTGCATACGGTGATGCTCGAGTCGAATGCCTTTCCATCCTGCTTGGGCACTGGACAAAAGCGGGGCAGAGGAGAGTCGAGGCGCGGTTTGTCCGGTTCCTAACATGACGATTCGACTGAGAGCGAATTCGAAAGATTGCGATTGCGGTTCGGGCATTGGATTGTTTGTGCTCCTCAACGATGAGTTCGGTGCGAAGCCGCCGAAAGTGACGCGGCGACTTCGAATTCGATTGATTGCCGATTGTCGAAACCTTGCTTTGTTTATCACAGCATTGCGGGAAAGAAAGGCGGAGGTGTGTATCATGCCAAACTGTCCGCATCTGACTTGGTGAGACGGCGCGGCGAGCTAATCGGCTCGTAACAGCGCTTCCTCCGAAGGGGTATTAATGAAATCAAAAGTAACTATTCGAACTTACAAGAAGGCTCTGCTTGCTGTGTTCACGGTGGCGGGTTGTTTTTGGGTTTCCGGAACGGCAACAGCACAACAGACGAGCAGCCAAAACTTAGCGCAAGCGTCTTTGGCTGCAACAGGACAGGCAACGGCAATGATGCCGAAGAGCAATGCGACGAAGGCAAGCCTGAAGGCGGCTATGACAGACGCCAGCGGAGCAGCTACGCCGCAAGGACCGACCAGCGACGGACCTTCGCAAGGCCCGTTCGGCCCAGGGCCGGGCTGTAATTTGTTTCCTGCGCCCGCCAGTGTGGGCGCAACGGTAGGGTTGTCCTATTTTGGGCCTCCACCATCGGATAGTAATCCGAGCTTGGTCGGTCCCTATCAGTTTCTGAAGTCGGGCGTGGTCGACGATCAGAAAGGGACTGTAACGCTTCCTCTCTACAAGGGATACATCAAGGAAAGCCACACTCCGGTTTGGTACATCATCACCGATGTCAGCGACGCAAACGTGGCAACTTTGCTGGGGATCAACTACTCCGCCAAGCTGACCTTTTCCGGTCCGGCCGCGCGTCCCGCAAGATTTAACAGCAATGGCGATTTGATTTTCACTGCCGGTACGGTGAATTTCGCTCCGCAACACATTTTGACGCCTGGATCGTCCACGGCGGTTTTCCCGCCAGCGATATCGCAACCTGGCTCGGTGGGCGATAAGAACTACAGTCCCTTTGTTCGGGTGTTGAACGCGGGCGGAGTAATTTACAACGCTCCCATCGTCGCGTATGGCGTGGAGGCGAATGAAATCAATTTCCCGAATGGAAACGTGGATTACAGCAAGGTCCACGATCAAGTGCTGGCCATCGATCCGATTAACGAGACCGTAACGCTTCAGCTAGTGAACGGGTTTAGTTTTGGACGGCCACTTTGGTACATCTCCATGGACGCCAGTACTCCGCTGGTGGCCGGAATAGAAGGCAACACGTATGCTCCACGTTTGGCTAAGGCGGTAACGGGTAAAGATGATAGCTTCAGCAGTCCGGTGGAAAGAATATTCATCGCGATCAATGGCGCGACGGATTGCGCGAACCCACAGCGACAAGGTCTGGATGCGGCGATCGTGGACGGATATCGACCGAACAATACTTTTGGAGGTGTTCCGTTTATCGCAAACGACTATAGCCCGGCGTGGAACGGACAGCTATATCAATGGACCGATGACGCCATCAGCAAGGGCTATCGCGGGCAGCTTCGCGAGGAGTTCCAAATTTTGACATACGCGCAAGATGGCCTGCTTACGGGACCGGACGGCGCTCCGTTTGGGGATAGCCAGTTCGTTATCAATTGTCCGCCGGTACAGCGGTTGAACTAGGGTAATCGGTAGAGAGTGTCAAAGGACAAGCGCCGGACGATGAGGATCGATTGTTATCCGGCGCTTTTTTATCAATGAAACAGGCGCTGGTAGTCGCAAGTCGGTTTGTATTGGCTAGGAGTGGGGCGAAACCGGCAGAATATCGCGACCTAGGGCTTTATCCCGGCGATATTCAGCCGGATGCTATAAATACTGGTGCTGGCGGTGATGTAAAGCGTTCTATCATCCTTGCCGCCCCAGGCTAGGTTTGCCGCCACCTCAGGCACTGGGATGGTGGCCAAGTGCTTCCCTTTCGGCGAAATAATCCAGACGCCGCCCGGTCCCGAGCCGTAGATGTTTCCTTTTTTATCTACCTTGATGCCGTCCGGTCCGCCCGGAGATTTTTCTCCTTCAGTGCCAAGAAGGAGGGTTCCCACGCCGAGCGAGCCGTCGCCCGCGACGTCGTAGCGCATCCATACTCGCTTGCCGGAATCGGCGATGTATAAGATCTTTTCATCTGGCGAGAAGGCGATGCCATTCGGCCGGCCCAAGTCCTTGATCAATAACTGCAGCTTTTCACGAGCAGGCGGAGTGCCTGGTTTTTGCTGCCGCGCGTTCGGAATCCGGTAGACACCGTTGACCTCTAACTCCTTGCCAGGATCTTTATCACCTTGTGTTGGCAGGCCGTAGGGGGGGTCGGTAAAGTACAGCGATCCATCGGAATGATAAACCAGGTCGTTCGGACTATTCAGGCGCTTGCCCTGGTACGAATCGGCCAGTACGGTAATCAGGGCGGTTGGGCTCATGGACTCCAGACGCCAGATGTTTCGCCTCCCGTGTCCGGCAACGGTAAGCTTGCCGTCCGCGTCGAGCGTCATGCCGTTGGACCCGGGCTCCGGACCTTTGTAGGGAGTTGTTCCCTGGTAGCCACTGGGATGAATGAAGACCGATGCGCCGTGCCCGGGCACCCACTTGACGATGTTATTGGCGGGAATTTCGGCGAAGAGTAGGTAGCCGTCCGGGATCCAAACCGGTCCTTCGGTCCATTTGTCGAATCCCGTGGCGACACGCTCCAGTTTCGCGTCCGCCGGAACGATGCGTTTCGCTTCCGGGCTGAGCCGCTGAATCTCCTGCGCGGGGGCAAGTGGAATCGTTGCCATCATCAGGCATGTTAACAACACTCCTGCGTTCATGTTCAGCAACATTCTACATGAGGACGGGAAGAGCAGGGAAGTTTCCGGTTGGCCGCGAGAGGCATTCGGAGCGATTGCTTACACGAGGTTGGCCGCAAAGTCTCCGGAGAACTTTGATAGGCTTGCTTGCAAAGGAGAAGATGTGGTCTCTCGACGTAAATTTCTCGATAACCTGGCGGTAGGAGCGGCGAGCCTAGCGGTCAGCTCAAGTGCAAAAAGTTATGGTCAGATAGCGGGGGCAAATGATCGGCTCAACTTCGGGGTGATCGGCCTTCATAGCCGCGCCTCTGCGCATCTCGCCTCGCTGAAGGCAAACGAGAAGCATGCAAGGATTACGCGCGTCTGCGATGTGGACAGCAACACTCTGCAGAAGTTTGCCGGCGCTGTTCAGAAAGATTTTGGCGAGATGCCCGCCACCGACAAAGATTTCCGTAATCTTCTCGCTTCCAAAGATGTGGATGCGATCACGATTGCGACACCGGACCACTGGCACACCCCCATGGCAATTGCCGCGTTGCAGGCCGGCAAGCACGTTTATGTGGAGAAGCCATGCAGTCACAATCCCGCGGAAGGCGCGCTGCTGGTGGAAGCGCAGCGGAAATACGGCAAGCTGGTGCAGATGGGAACGCAGCGGCGCTCCTCGCCTTTGTTCATCGACGTGGCGAAGAAGATTCAGGACGGGCTGGTTGGCCGCGCTTACTATGCGAAAGCCTGGTACGGCAATCACCGCAAGTCCATCGGTACCGGCAAAGAGGTGCCTGTTCCCGCCGTTCTGGACTGGGACCTGTGGCAAGGGCCTGCTCCGCGCCAGCCGTACCGGGACAATGTTCAGCCGTACAACTGGCACTGGTTCAAGACCTGGGGCACGGGGGAAGCGCTCAACAACGGCACGCATGAGATCGATGTTTGCCGGTGGGTCCTGGGGGTGGATTATCCCAATCGAGTGACCGCGTCCGGCGGACGCTATCAGTTCAAAGACGACTGGCAGTTCTATGACACGCTGGTCACCAACTTTGAGTATGACGGCAAGCTCATCTCCTGGGAAGGCAAGAGCTGTAATGATATGAAGCTCTACAATCGCGACCGGGGCTCGGTGATCGTCGGTACGGAGGGCACGATTGTGCTGGACAGCGGCGGGTATGAGGTCTTCGACCTGAAGGGCAAGAAGACGGGCGATTTCCAGGAAGGCAAGGCAGCATCCTCGTCAGATCTAACCGGCGCCGACAATATGACCGACCTTCATTTTGCCAACTTTATAGCGGCCGTTCGTACCGGAGCGAAGCTGACTCAGCCGATTGAATCGGGCAATATCACGGTAACGATGCTTCAGCTTTCGAACATCGCCTGGGAAGTGCAGCGGGAACTAAAGTTAAACCCCAAAGATGCGCATATTGTGGACGATCCCGAAGCGATGAAGCACTGGGGACGCGATTATGAGAAAGGTTGGGCACCCCACGTTTAGGTTGCGTATTCGTCGTTCTGCATTAGACGCTTAATTAGCGTCGTCGTCCTTAGGCTGCGGTTTGGCGTATTTAATAGCATTGGGCAAAGGGCGGTTGCCCATGGCGTCGCGCCAAAGAATGGCGTTCAATTTTTGCGTGTCGGCTTGATCGGCATGGCGAAGGTCTAATTTGCTGGATTCGTTCGCCCCTGGGCTTTTCGGAGTATTAGCGGCATAGATCAGGCCGTTGTCGCGGTTGGCATAATCGGCTTGGTAGGCAGGCTGTGTTCCTTCTCCGGAGAACTCACTGCCGATCAATGGCGCTAGCGCGTCGTTTTGGTTCATCGGGGGAAGGTCGAGCAGATTTTCCATCGTGTGAATCATGCTGACGGTGGTGTAAAAGGTATGGTCGACAAAGGGCGTTCCGTTCTTGGGCGGGGGAGCATACTTGCTCACGACCAAAGCAATGCTGCGATGGGCATCCACGTGATCCGCTCCGGCTTGCGCGTCGTCTTCCAAGATAAAAAAAGCAGTGTCGTTCCAGTAGAGGCTGTGCGAGATTAAATCCACAGCGCGGCCCACTGCCAGATCGTTATCGGCCACGGATGCTTTGGGAGTGGGGCTGCCGGGGCGCGTGCCTGCCGTGTGGTCGTTCGGAAAGCGCAAGTTAATGAACTGGGGCATGGTATCGCGGCCACCCTTGCGCGCGGCGACCCATTGCTTGAATCGGGTTTGGAACTCTTCGAAACGTAGCTGATCGGGGAACTGCAGATTGAAGTCCGGGTACTGCGGATCGAAGTGACCCTCGAGTTCCGGCTTGGTGGCGATGTCCTTGGCGATGAGCGGAATTGGCCATGGATACGGGCTGACGCCGCCACCATAATTGGCGGGGATCGGCTCGCCTTTGCGAATGGCGGGATGAGGGCAGGAGGCGGGCCCTGGTTCGGGGGTCCCCTCTAGAGGAGATGCGGCAGCGGCAGCCGAATTGGATGCTTCACCGCAAAATTTGGTAGAGACGTATTCGCCGAAGTGATAGTAGGTCTTGTTGTGCTTGGCGAGGTTGGTCCATAGATAACCACTATCTGGTTCGTTTACATCGGGGATGCCTTGCAGCAGCGGATAGCCTTCGGCGACGACGCCTTCGAAGTCGTACATGCGCTCGCCGCCACGATAGCTTTGCTGCCATGTTTTTTCGGTGTAATCGCTGGTGATGGCGGCGTTGGACCAGACGTGACCGTCGCCGGAGACTTCGCCCGAATCGTAGAAGTTGTCGAGGACGCCGAATTGTTCGGCGAGTTTATGCTCGTTCGGCGTGATGGCTTGGCCGTACATGGTGAGGCTTGGGTCACCGTTCGCGCCTTTGATGTCGCCGAAGACCTGATCGTAAGTGCGGTTTTCTTTAATGATGTAGATGACGTGCTTGATAGGGTTCGCGCCTGCGTGGAAGGCAATCTTCTCTTGTGCGCTGCCGAGTAGATTACTTCGGCGCACTTCCGCCGTCATCTTCGGAAGCTGATGGTCGATTTCGGCGGTGTCGATGCCGGCAAGGGAACCATAGAGGAGAGTGCCGATGTAAGTGTTCTCGCGGTAGAAGCGGGGGTTGGTTCCAGGGACGCGCTTCTGGGGGAAGTTATTAGGACCGGTGCCTTGTCCTTTGGCCGTAGCGATGTATAGCTTGTTACCCGCGAGGGCGACGCCGGTGGGATACCAGCCGGTGGGAATGAAGCCTTCTGCTTTGACTGGAGCGTTCGCGGAGTCGTTATCGTCCTTCAGCTTTTCCGTGTCGAAGACAGCAACAGAGTTGGAGCTGGCGTTAGCGGCATAAAGACGCTTGCCGTCGGCAGAAAGTGCCAGGGAGTTCGATACGGCGCCGAAATACTGCTGCCCTTCGAGATGAGCGTCGAAAAGTCCATTTAGCTTCATTTTGTTGGAGTCTAGTCCGACTGCCGCTATCATGTCGCGGTTTGCCAGGGCCACGTACAACGTTTTTTCGTCGCTGTCCAAAGCGAAGGCAGTGGGGTGAGAGGAGGAACCGGTTTTTGAGGTCGGTTTTTCCAAGGGCAAGGTTTGCAGGAGTTTCCCGTTGCGCAGATCGAGTTCTGCTACCGCCGAGCCGTTCCATAAGGCGACAAATCCGCGCTTGCCGTCTTTTGTGGCGGCGACAGCGATGGGAAAGGCGGCAGGAACGGTAGCGCTATCGGAAAGGTCGTAGCGGGTGATGATTCCGCCGTTTCGCGCATCGAGCAGAAGCGCATCGTCAGAGAGATTATCGGCCACCAAAATGCGGTCTTCGCCGGAAGGACCGGCTACGACGGTGAGCCCGGCAGGGGAGGGAATGGCCATCCCGGCGGGAATCGGCTTTTTGAGCTGGGCCTGCGACTTACCGGGGGCAAGCTTCTGCAAGGGGATCGGTAATAAACGCTCCGATGCCACTACGCCATTATTGAAGCTATAGACCGCGATGGCATTCCCGGTGGCATCGTTGCCGCCTCCGGTGGGCGCGGTCAAGGAATCGAGGCTGGCGTAGAGGTGCTTGCCATCGCGGCTGAAGGCGAGGCCGGCATATAAAGTTTGATGGGCAAAGCGAACTGCGGTCCGATCGTCGGGGAAGTCCGCTATCTTTCCGGTTTGCGTGTCGACCACCGCGATAGATTGCAGGTAGCGGGATTCGGCGGTACCGTAGCCTGCGTTTACGATGGCCAGGTAGCGGCCGTCAGGTGACTGGGCCATTGCCATGGGAAGGCTGTTAATTTTCTGCGGAGCGCCAGGGAGCGGCAGGATCAATTGCTTGCTGGAGGGCAGATTGACCGGGCCGGGATTCGTATTTGTTTGGCCTGCCAGGTGAAGCGTGGCGGCAATAAAATATAGGGAGAGCAGGGCGCATCGATTCGGTTTCGGCATGGCGGTTGGAAGCTTCCCAGTTTACCGGAATTGCTTATATGAAGGGTTACGTTTGTGTGAATGTGATGTGACTTTATGTTTCGCCTTGAGCCGTGAGTCTGGGGCAATAGGAATAAAACTTCCGCGGGAAGCCGGACGTCGTTTGGGACTTGCTTAGCGATGGTTTTGGACTATCCTTCAATGACCTCACGCACGATTGCTCCCAGCCGGATGAACTCGTCGATATCGGACGGTTTTCGAAGGTAGCGAGTGAGACATGGAGCTTGTACTCAAGGCGATGTTCGGTCAGCGCTTCTTGAACCAGAAGCACATCGCCCAGGTTATCCTCAGCAAGGAGAATCTGCAAGGGTTCGTTCATCACAGCGCTTCAGGTAGCGAGAAGAAAAAGACGAAGCCCACGCCAAGCTCGCTTTCGGCCCACATCCGGCCACCATAACGCTCGATGATGCATTTGCAGATGGAAAGTCCCAAGCCCGTGCCAGGATACTCGTCTTCGCGGTGAAGGAGTCTAAACAGATCGAAGATGCGCCCGGTCTGATTCGGCTCAAATCCAATCCCGTTATCGCCTACCGAGATCAACCCAGTCCGTTTCCCGTTTGTGAGCCTTAATATCGATTTGCAGTGGACGGTCAACGTGGCGATACTTCAATGTATTGGAGAGCAAATTCTGGAACACATGAGAAAGCTGCGCATACTTACCGTTGCTCGCTAGTGCTTCCTTAATCTTCTCCCGCATAATCGATCCATGCGTTGAAAGGACGCGATCGTAGAGCATTAAACCGCGGGCAGCAGTCGCAGGACTTGTTCGATGTCGTCCGGGCCGATATAGAAGTGAGGCGACATACGAACCCAGCCCTGGCGCGGTGCGCAGGTAACGCGGTTCCGTTTAAGATCGCTGACGATAACGCGGCAGTCGATGGAAGGATGGCGGAAACTGACGATGCCGGAGCTCGTTTGAGCGGTACGTTCCACCATCACTTGATAGCCTTTGGCGCGCACACCCGATTCAATTCGATCGGCTAACGCGAGGACGGCGGAGGCGATATTTGGAACGCCTACTTCGGAGATGAGATCGAGCGCGGCACGTAGGCCGTAGCAGCCGATGGTATTCAGGGTGCCGCACTCGTAGCGACCGGCATCGGCACGCAGCGTCATGTCGCGAGAGCTGTAGTCTTCATAGCCGGCGGGATTGGTCCAGCCAAACTCAACCGGTTCGATGGAGTCTAGCCAGCGTTGACGCACATAAAGGATACCGTTTCCTTCCGGGCCGAGCATCCATTTATGACCGTCGGCAGCAAGCGCGTCGATGTGGCAGGCCTCGACATCGAGCGGCAGAACGCCCATGCCTTGTATAGCGTCGACGAAGAAGAAGCAGCCGTGCTCCCGGCATAGTTGGCCGATGGTTTCTAAATCGACGCGATAGCCGCTGAGATAATTGACAAAACTAATAGCTAGCAAGCGCGCGCCGGGAATGGCGTCGGCGATTTTTTCGAGGGGATCGTAGATGGAGAGCCACGTAATGTCAACGCCGCGGTTTGCGAGACGAAGCCAGGGGTAGTAGTTGGCGGGGAACTCTTCACGGAAAGCGACGATACGGTCGCCCGGCTTCCAATCGAGTCCCAGCGCGACGGTGGCGATGCCTTCGGAGGTGTTCTTAACGATTGCGATCTCGCCGGGAGATGCATTGATCAGGCGTGCCGCGGCTTGACGAAGTCCGGCGTAGGATTCCATCCAATCGCTGTAGTGGAGGGAACCGTACCGGCAGGAGTCGTCGGCAAAGTTTTTCATGGCTTCGGAAGCGCGGCGGCAGAGGGGCGTTACTGCAGCGTGGTTTAGGTAGATCAGCTCCTGTGCGACCGGAAACTCTTGGCGGTAGGAACTGTGCAGTTCTTCGGCAACGCGGGGATCGGTCGCCGTTCCTACTTTGTCGTAACCCATTCTTTCGAGCATACGTTAACCCTGTGTGGGTATACTTGCGCGTCCATGCCACGCCGCAGATAATTTAGCCCTATACTTAGAACAGACCCAATCGAAGCCGGCGGCAGTTGGCGTACCTGAATGTCTGTCGTAAAAAGGAGTTTTATGCGGCAATCGGCTCTTCTCAGAACCCCCGTCAGCTTGGCGATGGCAGTGATGCTGTCCATGCCATTTTCTGCTTTCCCTAAAAAAGAGAACAAAAAAGGCAATCCGGACGATATCGGCGACCGGAATGTCAGCGGCAAGGTCAATTTTTATTCTCTTGAAAAAGAGATTGCGCTTGGCAAGGGCTTGGCGCAGCAGGTAGAGCGGCAATCGAAGATCGTCAATGATCCAATTGTTTCTGAATATGTGAACCGGGTAGGGCAGAATTTGGTGCGGAACTCGGATGCGAAGGTGCCGTTCACGATCAAAGTGGTGGAAGATCCGACAATCAATGCCTTCGCGCTGCCGGGCGGGTTTATGTTCGTGAACACGGGCCTGATATTGCATGCGGACGGCGAAGACGAGCTGGCGGGCGTATTGGCGCATGAGATTGCACACGTGGCCGCGCGGCACGGGACGCGTCAAGCAACGCGCGGCCAGATTGCGCAGCTGGCTACTATTCCATTGATTTTCATGGGCGGCGCGGCGGCTTACGGCATCTACCAGGCTTCCAGTCTTTTAATACCGATTACCTTTCTGAAATTCAGCCGGGCGCAGGAAGCGGAGGCGGATTACCTGGGGATTCAATACATGTATAAAGCCGGTTATGATCCCACGGCGTTCGTCGATTTTTTCGAGAAGATCGAAACTATTGAAAAACGACGTCCGGGCATGGTGGCCAAAGTATTTTCGACACATCCTCCAACTGAGGACCGGGTGAAGAAATCGCAAGGCGAAATTTCTACTATTTTGAAGGCGAGGCCGGAATATGTGGTGACGACCTCGGAGTTCAATGATGTAAAAGCGCGATTGGCGATGCTGGAGAATCAGCGTAGGCCGGACAAGGCGGATATCGATCCGAATAAGCCGACGTTGCGCCGGAACCCGAACTCAACAACGCCGATTGAGGATGAGACCGATCCATCGAAGAAGCCGAAGGGTGATGAGGAAGACCGTCCCAAGCTGAAACGGCGTCCGTCGGATGTGGATACCGATAGCAGCGGTACGCCCACATCTCCGAGTTTTTACTAAGTAGAAGATCGTCGCAGCTACTTGCCGACTGGAGGGGAGTCTTAGCGACTCCCCATTTTTTTATCCAGCAGCAGCGTGCCGACGGCTTTCAAGGATTTCATTCATGCCATCCTTGATATGAAGCTTCAGTTTCTTCAGTCGCTGCTCTTCCAGTTCGTCTTCTTCCGTCAGAAGGTGTCTGGATTCCGATTGTTCCACCTGCTGTTTCAATTGCGCATGCTGCTCAGCTAATTTGCGGAAATCACTGTCCGTTGCCAGCAGATGCGCCTTCAACTGCTCATCCTGCGCGTCATTCTCCATGAGTACTCTCCTTCGATAGTTAAGGCGGGGAGGAACGTCCCCGTGCATTCAAAGGTTAACTCCGTTTCATACGCATGACAATAGCGGATTCCACGGGAGATTGATAGTAATTAGCGCGGCGGTCGATTTCATTGAAGCCGAACAGGTGGTAGAGCTTCTGGGCGGCGAGGTTCGATGCGCGCACCTCCAGGAAGAATGTTGAGTTCTGGTTCAATTCATGCCTCAACAGGGCGCTGGCCAGACCTTGGCGGCGGTGAGTAGGCAAGACCGCCAGATTCAGGATTTCGCGTTCTGCCGCCTGGCCATCCATCGCGGCCCATGTCTGGCGGGAAACCAGAAATCCGACAAGCTGACCGCCGGCGTCGGCGACCAGGCAATCATAGCGACGGAAATCATCAATGGACCAGTGGGGCCGCCCGAAGCTTTCGCGTTCGATCGCGGCCAGGACCGGCGCTTCCGACGGAGTCGCGGGACGAATCGTAAGGTTCACTGGCGACTGAGGCTGACGATCTCGCCGGCGGTCCCTAGCTGCGTATCGGGATGCGCCGCATAGGTGACCACCACGCGCATGGGATGCGGCTGTACTCCGCAGGAAAATCCCAATTGCGATCGATCCGGCAGCAGCAATTTTGTCGTGCTGCCTCCACGTTCACGCAGCGTCAACGTAGCTGCGTCGTTGGAACAGGCCACGTCGGTGATGGAGCCGCGTAGTTTCTTCGACGTGAGTTCGTTCCAGGGGATGGCCTCCGCAGTGGAAGAGTTATCCCCCGATTCGTTGGCCAACTGCCGGTTCGCCTTCCGCTCTGCGGCATGGATGCGGGCAGCTTCGGCGTGAATAGCGCGATCCTCCTCGGCTTGCGTGGCTTCCTGCTGACGGCGGCGCTCGGCATCGGCGGCATCGAGGCGTTGCTCTTCGGAACGGAGACGAAGTTGGTGAATCCGGTTGCGTTCGAGTTCCGTGGGGGCGGAACGCTCGGCGCGAAACCAGGTGCCTTGGGCTAGTTCGCTATGACCGCTGTTGGCTTCCGATTGCGCCAAAGCCACCCAGCATTCTGTTTGACGGGGATCGAGCTCCGTGCATTTATGGAGAAGAGCTTGCCGTTCGGCAGGTTGAGAAGCAAGCTCGGCTTGCCGGTACACAGGCTCAGCCCAAAGCGGATTGAGTGAGGCAGCTTTCTTCAACAGCTCCAGCGCGGGATCGCCGGAAAGACCCTCGGCGGCTTGGACATAAACGGGCGCACTGCGACTGCCTGCCTGAATGGCGTCGTCCAGAAATGGTTTGTAGGGTTCATGGGACTTCTTCGCCAGCTCGGCAAGTCCGGTATAACCCAGCGGCGCGGCAGGACTGCCGGATTCGATAGCCACTTTATATGCCTTCTCGGCGGCTTTGTCGCCAGAAGAAACGGCCAGGTAAACATCGATAACGGCAGTGTCCGCCGAATGTTCCCCGAAGTCGCGTTTGGCGTCCAAGGGACGGCCGGAGACCGAAGAAGCGTCCCAGTGCCCGGCGGCGAGATTGCCGGCAGCCTCCGATTCGAGGATTTGGGCCTTCTTGCCGAATGCGTTCTGCTCGGCGGTGCGCACCGTACTTCCATTACGCAACGAGGTGAGGAATATGTGGAAGCTTAAGCTGTACTCGAACTTAGTGGCGAAGAGCTGCATACGCGCCCAAGCAAGATCGGGATGAACAGGCGCACCACCCCACCTAACGTGAGTGCCATGAGCTTGCAAGGTACTGAAGAGCTGCCGTAATCCCCATTCGACGTCCGGGGGAAGACGGGGCGTATTGGCGTCTAGCAAGATGCCTGCCACTTCACCTAATGGAAGCGGCTCATCGGGACGGCACACTAAGATATACTGCCCATTTTGCAAAACGAACCGGTTAGCTTTTTCGAAGTTCGGCGAAACAAATGTACTTTGAATGGTGGGAGCACCGGCCCCGCCTTTAGTGAGGATGATGCGAAAAGGCCAAACGCTTTGCAGATCCTTCGATTCCAGCAATCCGCCTAGCACCCAGCGAAGCTGTTCGAGTTGAGTAAGAGCGCTGCGCGCGGCGACAGCATCGTCCCGATAATCGACGATGAACGGACCTATATTTAACTCGGTCCACTGTTCACGCGGCTGTAGATGGGCAGAACGGCAATAGACGGCTAAGGCAATAAGAAGGAGACACGCTCTAGAGGCGAGGCGGGAGAGTGACGACAATCGCTTTGGTGGTCGAATCCGATTGGCCATAGTAGGAATGGGCCTCCGAGGCATCGAAATAGACGCTGTCGCCCGCAGACAAGACGTGTTCTTCCGATTGATAGTTTATCGCGAGAATGCCTTGGAGGACGTGAATAAATTCTGAGCCATCGTGGACGTGGTCGCGTACTTCTCGTTCTGTGTGGCGAGGAAAGTCGGCTAAGTAGGCGCAAAGGGCTTTGTCCGGCGCTCCAAAGGTAAGCACCTCGAAAAAGTATCCGGGAATCGCGCTGTCGGGCCGATCCGGAAAGCGCAGCCGCTCTTCGGCCCTGACAATGGTGAATACCCGTTTTACTCGTTTATTGCCAAAAAAATGATCGAGCCCGACGTCGAATACCATCGCAATGCGCGCTAGAGTGGGAAGCGTAGGAATCAGTTTGCCATTCTCAAGCTGCGAAAGCATGGATGCCGATAGGCCAGTATGTTTTCCAAGATCGACCAGCGCAATTTTCTTCCGCAAGCGAAGCTGCCTGAGCTTCTGACCAATATCGTAATTGGAAAGAGAGCGCCGAATCGTCTCATCCGTACTTTCAGCAGGTCTCAAACTGTCTTTATCTAGGCTAACATTTTGAGCTGTAATTTCGGCACGACTGAAGCCAAATTTCGTATTGTGTAGCGGTGTACTCAACTCAGGACTAAAGTCGTTCATAGAGGCTTAACTGGATGGATTCTGCTAAAACGGGCCGGATGCAAAACCAAAAACTGTATTCGAGTATGGCCGATGACCGTCTGGTGGGTCTATGCCAAGAGGGAGAAGATGGCGCATACGCTGAGTTGATGGTGCGTCATCAAAACACCGCGATGAAGCTGGCTCTTTCGATTCTTCGGGATAAACAGGATGCTGAGGACGAAGTGCAGAATGCTTTTTGGAAAGCGTACGAACACATTGGGCAATTTCAGCGTGACTCTAAGTTTTCTACTTGGTTGACGCGAATCGTAGTGAACCAATGTTTGATGCGTTTGCGCCAAGGTCGCCGTGCCAAGTTTTATTATCTGGATGACACGCAGGTGGGCGATGATGTGATGACGCTGGAGTTGAAGGACCAACGCAGTTCGCCAGAGCAGAGATTAGGACAAACGGAAGTTGCAAAAGTGCTTCATGAAGAAATACAGCGAATCCCGCCACTGCTACGGCACGTATTTTTATTGCGCGATGTACAGCAAAAGCCGATGCCGGAGGTTGCACAGCAGCTAGGTATTTCCATTGCTGCTGCGAAGAGTCGGCTTTTACGGGCGCGGGCGGAGTTGCGGAACCGCATGAAACGGCACCATGGCGAAACTGGGCCAGCGACCTTGATGGCGTAGAATCCCTTGACAAGGATAAAAGTTCCGGGGCGCCCGACATTGTGAGTGACTGTTTCGATATCCCAGCTACGGACTTCAAATCGCAGATGGAGTCTAGCCGGTAACTTTATTTCCCGACTTTGAGAAGATGACCAACTGACTGCAATTCATCGTCGAGTATGCCATCTAGCTCGTACTCTTGCCGGATGAGGTCGGCGTAAGTTTCGCGTCTCCTGGCTACATGCACTTCGGAGCCCGAAACCAGCAATTCACAGGGGCGAGGTCGAGAGTTGTAATTAGAAGCCAACGTGAACCCGTAAGCTCCCGCGGTGCAGATCGCCAGCAGATCGCCTGCCTTCACCTCCGCTATCTCGCGGTTGTGAGCGAAAAAATCACCTGTTTCGCAGACAGGTCCTACGATGTCTGCCTTCATCCGCCTGTCCACCAAAACGTTGCGCTCCACAGGAACGATCTCGTGATGCGCTCGGTAGAGAGAGGGGCGGATAAGATCGTTCATCCCGGCATCTACCACGACAAAAGTCTTTGTACCGTTTTTCTTCAGCAGCTGAACACGCGTCAGTAAGATACCTGCTTCGGCGACGATGGAACGGCCTGGCTCCAGCATCAGGGTAAGATCGAGCTTCTCCAGCTTGCTGCGTAGCCGCCGGATAAATTCTTCTATCGTCAGGGCATGGTCGTTCGGGCGATAGGATACACCCAAACCGCCACCCAGGTCGAGATAGCGGATCGGCAGACCACGCGAGCGGAGATGCCGCACGAGATGCAGCATTTTGTCAGCCGCTTCCAACATGGGATCGGCCTCCAGGATTTGCGATCCGATATGGCAGCTTACGCCTTCGAGCGCGATATTGGGAAGCGCGGCAGCCCGCTCGTATATCTCGGGAGCCATCGCGATATCGACACCGAATTTATGCTCTCGAAGTCCGGTGGAGATGTAAGGGTGCGTTACAGCATTGACATCGGGATTGACACGAAGGGCAATGGATGCAGTGCGCTTCAGCTCGACAGCAAGCGAGGAGATTTTGTATATTTCGTCCTCCGATTCGCAGTTGAAGCTATGAATGCCGGATTGCAGTGCAAAGCGCAGCTCTGTTTCTGTCTTTCCGACACCGGAAAACACGATTGTTTTAGCCGATGCGTTGACTCCCAGCACGCGATAAAGCTCTCCGCCAGAGACGATATCGAAGCCCGCGCCCTCGCGCGCCAGCAGATTCAGGACTGCCAGGTTTGAGTTTGCCTTGACCGCGTAACAGATTCGATGCGGCAATCCATTCAGCGCCCGCCGATAGCCGTGATAGCGGTTCAGTATGGCTTGTCTCGAGTAGATATAAGAGGGCGTGCCGTGCTCCTCGGCGATCGCGGATAAACTCATCTCTTCGCAAAGCAGCGAATTGCCGCGATAAAAAAACTCCCCGTCGATGAACATGAATTTGGACTAAAGCACCTTCAGCGCAATCACAGTTTGGTCGTCGGTTAGGGGAGTAGCACCGCGAAAGTCATCCAAAGCGCCAAAGATGGTTTGGGTAATTTGCTGTGGAGCAAGCTGGTAGGTGGCCCGCATCAGATTTCGCAGGCGCTCACGGCCATACTCTTCTTCATCGGCCGATAACTGATCTTCCACGCCATCGGAATAAAGCAGCAGCAGGTCATCCGGTTGTACTGTAATTTGAATTTGATCGTATTCTTGATCATCCAACAAGCCAATCGGGACGCCTTCGATGCGCGTGCTGAGGATCTCTCCTTTGCGGCAGATCATGGGCGGAATACCGCCTGCGTTTGCGATGGTGAACGTATAGTGAGGCGCGTCCCAAGACAACAAAGAAAGCGTCGCGTACTGGGCGTCGATTTTCCTCTCCAGCAAGGCCTCATTCAACATTTTCATCAGCGGCGCCGGGCTGCGACGTCCCGGCGCGAGGATCCGTAGAAGTCCTGAGATAAGAGCTCCATATAAGGCGGCGGCTGCTCCTTTGCCGCTCACGTCTCCAAAAGCAATCAAGCTGTACTCGCCTTTCTGCTCGAAGAAGTCGTAGAGGTCGCCACTGATCTCGCGGGCCGGGCGCGTACGGACACCCACCTGCAAGCCTGCAATATCGGAGATGGCGCGGGGCAGTAAAACCGATTGAAGCTTGTAGGCGGCTTTCAAGTCCTGCTCCATGCGCTGCTCGCGTTGCGCCAACACCTCGTAGAGGCGGGCGTTCTCAACGGAGGTGGCAATTTGCGGCGTCAGCAAGGTCAGCGCGCGGATATGTTCATCGGTGAAAAAGGCGTACCGGGTACTTTCGAGATCGAGGACGCCGATCACGCTATCTTGCAAAATAAGCGGGGCGGTCACTTCGGAGCGGATGTCGGGATGCGACGGAATATAGCGCGGATCTTGAGTGACATCGCCGACGCGGATCACGCGGCGCGTTTCGGCGGCGGCGCCGGTGAGGCCTTTGCCGAACTCTATGTTGTCGATCGTGCCGCGCTGGTCGTAGCGCTGGGAGAAGCGGCAGCGCAGCAGCTTACGATCTTCGTCGACCAGAAAAATACTGAAGGCGTCGAAGTTAATCAGGGCGCGAATGGTGACCGCAATTTTCGTTAGCAGCTCGTCCAGATTGAGGATGGAGCTAAATTCCTGCGAAAGGTGCGCGAGAACACGGAGTGTGCGATTTTGCCGTTCGACGCGGCGGTACAGGCGGGCATTGTCGATGGCAACAGCAATGCGGCTGGCGATGAGGCCAAGTAGAGATTGATCTTGCTCGGAGAAGGCGTGCGGACGGGTGGACTGAAGATCGATGACGCCCACCAGCTTGCCCCGGATCAGCATGGGAACGGCCAGCTCGGCGCGCACCGCGTCTAACGCATTCAGATAGCGCGGTTCCGCGCGTACATCGGGAACCAGGAAAGGCTGCCGCATTGCCGCGGCGTGACCGGTGATGCCTTCGTCGTGCCCGATGACGAGATTCTTAGCGACCTCGTCCCTGTGTCCGATGGAGTAGCGCATACGCAACGTGCGCGCGCGCTCGTTGAAAAGCAGGATGGCGAAAAGCTCGTAAGGGATCACATCATTGATGACCGCCGCGATGTTCGACAGTAATATATCGAGATCGAGCGTCTCGCTGGTGAGTGTGCTCACCTCGAGCAGGAAATCGAGCAGCTCGGCGCGTTCCCGGAAACGCGTCTGGCCTTCGCGTGACACTTGCATCTAATACTTATCTTCGCCTGAGGAAGCGGCGTTTGTCAGTTTCGATTGCACGGCGTTGGCGAAGCCAAGTTCGCGAAGGATGCTGACGCCCGAACTGGTTCCAATACGGTTTGCCCCCGCCAGAACCATCCGCCGCAAGGTTTCCTCCGTGCGGATTCCGCCTGAGGCTTTTACCCCTAGAGCATTTCCCACTGTTTCGCGCAACAACTTCACGTCAGCCTCCGTGGCTCCGGAGGCTGAAAAACCAGTAGAAGTTTTCACGAAATCAGCGTGGGCTTCGACTGCGGCTTCACAAGCAGCCGCCTTTTCATCTTGCGTTAGTAAGCAGGTCTCTAAAATCACCTTAAGAAGTGCGCCTCGCTCATGAGCGATTTCGGCGAGAGCGGCAATCTCTTCGCGAACTACATCGCGAAACCCAGAGCGCAAAGCGCCGATGTTTATGACCATATCGAGTTCGCGCGCTCCGTCGGTCAGTGCTTCGCGCGCCTCAGCGATCTTCGTTTGGGATCGATTCGCGCCCAATGGAAAGCCGATGACTGTACACAAGCGCGCCGATTGGTCCTGGAGTGTTCCGACGGCAAAAGGCACCCAATACGGGTGAATACAAACCGAGGCGAATCCAAAGTGCCGAGCCTCCTGGCAGAGACGAGCGATTTCCCCTTGCGTCGCTTCAGGCTTCAGCAGCGTATGATCAATCAGCAAAGGGATGGAGGATAAAGTAAGCAGGGCTTCGTTCACGGGCTAAGAATGCGGGAGGATCGGCTCGGACGAGCGCCAACACACCCTTTAAATTATCATGCCGGACATGGTTTCTTACCTATGTTCGAAATAGCGCGCCCTCGTTATGAATAATTCGCGAGGCTAAGAAAAACGCCAGTGCCGCAAAGGCAAGGTTCGCCAACATGGAGATGCTGAACCCGAGGGCAGGAAACGTCCCGCCAAAGATGGTTTTCATGACCAAGGAAACATTGAACACGGGAATCAAAGCCACGGCCGGGGTTAACTCGACGTTTGCGAATGTGCCGAGCACAATCGGAAAAATCACAATCATGATGAATGGCATGGTGTATGTCTGACCTTCTTTGAAAGTTCTTGCGAACAGGCTTAGGGCGACCATTGCCGACGCAGCAAGAATAGCAACGGGAATAACCGACAGCAGCACTAACGCGAGTGTTTCTCCGTTCAGATTGAACTGCATGTTTGCTCCGTCCATGCTGCTCATTCCTCGTTTAGCAAACAACATGAAACCGGTGAGTGACAGCACGGCAGTTAAGAACGATGCCGTTGCGCATGCGGCGATTTTGCCAAGCAAAATGTCGTTGCGGCCGGCAGGAGAACTCAGTATTGCCTCCAGCGTTCTGCGCTCTTTCTCCCCGGCGGCGGTATCGATGGCCGGATACATAGCGCCGGTGAACATCAGCAGGAGCATCAGGTAACCAGCCATCCGGCCAAGAACGAAACTACCCATTTGTTCTTTTGAAGCTACATTGGTTGTTTCTACCGTGAAAGGCTTGAGAACCTCGCTAGATACTCCTAAACTACGGAGCTTTGCCTGCACTAAGTTCGATTTATGTTTATCGAGGACCGTTTTCAGCTTTCGGCCGGCAATGTGGGACGCCTCGTGTGTTTGGTCTTCGAGAATTCGATACTGAAGCTCTCCGGTGGGTGTTCTCTGCGAATCCAATGCAACCGCTACGTGCTTTTCTTCCACCGCTTTCCGCAGATCGTTTACCGTTACTTGTTGAAAGCCTGCTGCGACTAAAGCATCCCTTGCGCTGCCTAGCGATGCCGTCGGCTGGATGCCAATGGTCACGGCGGCAGCCTTGGCGGCCTTGGTTTGTGAGCTTAGAAAACTGCTCATCGCTCCAAACAATAAGGGAAATACTGCCAGAGGAATTACGATCATGCTGATCAGTGTCCGGCGATCCCGGAAGACCTCCAGCATTTCCTTCCGATAAACCGTCGTTGCTATTCGCAGGTTCATGCCGTCACCTCGCTGCCTTGTCGTTCACCTAGATTAAGTAGCGAAACGAACACATCTCGCAGCCGTTGCTTACCTGTACTGGCGCGCAGCTCTTCCACTGTACCCAAGGCAGTGATTTTTCCGCGATTGACAACGCCGATGCGATCGCATAGATACTCCGCTTCTTCCATGACATGCGTGGAGAACAGAACGCATTTGCCGGACTCCTTGGCGGAAAGAATGAAATCCTCGATTTGTCTGGCCGCCGGCACGTCCAGCCCGGAACTCGGCTCGTCTAATATCAACACCGGGGGATCGTGTACGACCGTGCGGGCGATGGCCACCTTTTGCTTCATGCCGGTGGAGAGTTTGTCGATTTTAGTGTCGGCGTAAGTTGTCAGGCCAAACTGGTCTGTTACCTGCTCGACCCGAAGCTTTGCTTGTGTATCGCTGAGGCCATTTAACTTCGCAAAGAACAACAGCGCCTCGCGGGGAGTGAGGCGTGCGTACTGGCCCATGTCTCCGGAGAGAAAACCGATTTTACGCCTGACCTGCGCCGGTTCGCGCACCACATCCGCGCCACCAATTCGGGCAGTGCCGGCCGTCGGCTTTAGAATAGTGGCCAACATCCGGAGGGTCGTTGTTTTCCCGGCACCATTAGGCCCTAGCAACCCGAATATCTCTCCTCGTGTGACTGAAAAAGAGACATCCTCCACGGCGTAGTGGGTTCCACGTTTCTTGTCTTTGAAGATTTTCTGAAGACCTTCCGCTTGGATCATTGCTGCTCCTCCGAGTGCATCCGCTGAACAAGGAAAGCATATTCTTTCCAGTTTGTATTGTAAAGGCCGTTTTCCTCTCCAGCTGCATATGACGGTCCCCGCTTTTTCAAACAGACTCTAGCCTAAGTTCTTCTGAACTTATCGGTTTCAATGCCTTTCCTAATAATTCCCTTTCGGCATGGATTGGCGATGCGCGACTGCTTGGTCTCGAATGGCTTGCTTTTTCTCCGCGGTAAGGCGGTTTAGATTTTTCACCTGCAGACTCATGCGTGGGTTGTGCTGCAAGCGCTCCTGGTGCTTCATCAAGAAATCCCAATAGAGCGTTGTGAATGGACAAGCGTTTTCACCGGTGGACTCATCGGGCTTATAGCGGCAACCTTTGCAGTAATTGCTCATACGGGAGATGTATTTGCCGGTGGCGGCGTAAGGTTTGGAAGCCATCAATCCGCCATCGGCGAACTGAGACATCCCATAGACATTCGGCAGCTCTACCCACTCCACTGCGTCCCAGTAGATCGCCAAATACCACTTGTGTATCTCGACCGGTTTTACGCCGAAGAGCAGAGAATAAAGACCCGTCACCATCAATCGCTGAATATGATGAGCGTAGCCATACGCCAGCGTTTGCCCGACGGCATGACGTAGACAGTTCATGTCGGTATCGCCGGTCCAGTAGAAATCAGGCAGCTCCTCGGTTGCATCGAGTGCGTTCTCTTCCAAGTAGCCTGGCATGTAAGTCCAATAGACGCCTCGAATATATTCGCGCCAACCTAATACCTGCCGGATGAAGCCTTCCACTGCCGCCAGCGGCGCGTCGCCCCGATGATAGGCATCTTGAATGGCGGGAAGCACGGTATGAGGATCAAGAAGCTTAAGGTTCATAGTGGCTGAGAGGTGGGAGTGATAGAGGGTCGGTTCATCGGTCCACATCGCGTCTTGATAGGCGCCAAACTCCCGTAGGCGGTGCGCGATGAAGTCTTTTAGCGCCGTTCGTGCTTGCGCGGCTGTTACGGGGAGATCGAATTTTTCTAGCGACCCTGGATGGTCGGGAAATCGTTCCTCCACCAGCTCTATCACTTCTTCGGTAATGTCGTCTGGAAGAAAATTGTGCCGGGCTGGAACGTCAGCAGGACCGCTTTTGCCGAAGCTGCCGCGGTTCTCCACATCGTAGTTCCATTGATCGCCGGTAGGCTCTCCGTCCTCCATCAGGATGCCGGTCTTTTTGCGCATGTCACGGTAGAAAAACTCCATGCGCAGTTGCTTGTGCGCTTTCGCCCAAGAGGCAAATTCCTGTCGGCTGCAATAAAAATGCCGATCGGGCCGTAGTTCCAGTGGGACTCCGAGATCTTCGGTGACCGTCTTCAGCATCTGCTCCACTCGGTACTCACCGGGCTCCACCGCGATTACCCGCTCCGGCTGGAACTTTGCAATCGCGCGACGCCATTCCCTCTCCAGGCTGCCCGCGTTGTCCTTCGCATCGAGCTTGCGATATTCAATGCGAGTCCGCTTACGGTGAAGATCTTGGGCGAAGTGTCGCATGGCGGAAAAGAAGTAGGCGATACGGACCTTATGGGAGGGAACATGCGTGGATTCCTCGGCTACTTCGGCCATGAACACCAGATCGCGCGCGTTATCGAAGCCATCGAAGGCAGCGGAGTGAGGGTCGAGCTGATCGCCCAGTACAAGGACGAGACTGCGCACTCTGGTCATGGCCATTTAGACGTTTTACAGCAAGCTCTGGATGTACTGTGTCATATCGTCGCTAGTCCAATCTTCGGCATTGGCAAATTTGCGCAGGATGCGCCCGTTTTCGATGACATAGGTCTCGGGAAATTGAAAAGTTCCGTACTCACTGCTGATATCGGCGTTGCCATCGCGCGCAGTTTGGAAAGCGACATGGACTTTGTCGAGAAATGAACGATATTTAGCTGCATTTTTGTCGATACTGACGGCTACGACTATGACGCCCGAATGAGCGAAATGCTTTTGAAATCGGCTTAGCGAAGGAATTTCTTGAATGCATGGCGGGCACCAGGTCGCCCAGAAGTTGAGCACCAAAATTTTGCCGCCAAACGATGCGGGAGTGATGCTCTGGCCTCTGTCGGTTCGAATAGAAAAGACCGGTGCCGGGCCGCCTTCTTTCGCCGAAGTATCCCGCAAATTCCATGCAATTAGGCCGATAAAGCAGAAAGTGAGCGCGGCTATGGAAGCACGGAGAAGATTATTGAGATTCATGTTGCATCTTCAGACACGGCATAAGCAGGGCAAGAGTGCGGACAATGGTGCACAATTAACGAGTATCCAACATACGGGACGGGGCATCCTACGAAGGAGAAAATGTTTATCACGCGAAAGGCCGAGTTTTCCGCATCCCACGTCTGCCGAGTGAGTACCTGGAGCGACGAACAAAATCGCGAACTCTTCGGCGAAGAAGCGAATGCGAACGGCCATGGCCACAACTATGTATTAGAAGTGACGTTAGAGGGCGAGCCCGATCCTATAACAGGCATGATCCTTGACTTGAAAGACTTAAAGGAAATCATCGAGGATGAGGTGACTGGCCCGATGGATCACCGTTTCTTAAACTACGAAGTAGAGCCGTTTTCCAGCTTGATTCCCACCGCTCCCAACGTGGCGCAAGAGATATGGCGGCGGCTAGAGAAAAGACTGACAGGAAAGAATGCGGCGCTTGCGAAGGTGAGGTTGTTTGAAACGCCGGACCTTTACGTAGACGTGACGAAAGGGAGTGTTTCGGCATGACGACTTTGACCCGGCGGTATCATTTTTCGGCTTCGCATCGCTTGCATTCCGCGGAGCTTAACGCATTGGAAAATGAAGCGCTATATGGGAAGTGCAATAACCCATACGGCCATGGCCACAACTATGTACTTGCAGTGACGGTGGCAGGCGAAGTTGACGGAAGCAGCGGCCTGATCTGTCCGATAGGAAAGCTGGACAGCTTGGTGCGAGAGAGAGTATTGGATACCTTTTCTCATCGTAATTTGAATCAGGACGTGAAGCAGTTTTCGCGGGTCGTCCCTACGACCGAGAATGTGGCGCTGTTCGCCGCCGAGCTGCTGCAGAGCAATTGGGAGAGCTATTGGCAAAATTCCCGAGTCTGGCTTCACCGTATTCACATCCAAGAAACAGGCCGTAATGAATTTGAAATTCTGATTTCAAAGGATTCTGAGTTGCCTGTTCATGTATAACGGAAAGATTGCAAAGCCAGTATCCGAGTCGGTCTCGGGCAATAACGGCGACGCTGTGGAGCAGCGCAACACGTCTGTCGGTGATATCGCTTCGCACATGCGGGCAGTGCTTTCCGCGTTGGGTGAAGATCCTTCGCGCGAAGGATTGCAACGGACGCCGGAGCGTTCCGAAAGAGCATGGCGAGATCTCACTAAAGGTTATGCCGCTGATATTCCGCAGATTGTGAATGGTGCTCTGTTCGATGTGAATTATGACGAAGTAGTGATCGTCAGGGACATCGAATTCTACAGCCTCTGCGAGCATCATCTTTTGCCGTTTTTCGGTAAAGTGCACGTTGCTTATTTGCCGAATAAAAAAGTAATCGGCTTGAGCAAAATTCCTCGAATCGTCGACGTGTTTGCGCGTCGCTTCCAAATTCAAGAACGGATGACGCAGGAAATCGCCGAAACAATACAAGAGCTGGTACAGCCTAAAGGCGTCGGCGTCATTGTGGAGGCGCGTCACTTTTGCATGATGATGCGGGGCGTCGAGAAACAACATTCGGGCACCACCACCAGCGCGATGCTTGGCGCGTTTCGTAATAATCGCGAGACCCGAAACGAGTTGCTTTCCCTTATTGGACAACGGTTCAGCACGTTCTAAATCTCTTGTGTTCCGCGCATGTTAGCATCGGGATCATGAGTGACCAGAGCCGCCTTTTCGAAGCGGGACCGGATCCGTTCGGGCGCATGTGGAAAGTGCAGTTCCGTTGGCTCCAGACAGGCATTACGATACGGCACGCAGACACCGTCGATGTGAAATTTTTTGTGACCCCCGACGGCGGTTCGCCAGAGGAGAAGGTTATAGCTCTTCCTCATCAGATGCTGCTGGACTTGTTTGCCCGGCACGGTCGTAAGATGAGCGATCCTGCCTGCATGAGACTTGCTGCGGCGCATATGAGGCATATGATCGAAACCACGGAAGACATGGACAAAACATTAGTCACTGTAACGGCGGACGAGATGGCCGCTTACGACGAGCAGGTCAACACAGTTGCCGCGTCCAGAAGCTAGCCTTCGGTGAAGCGGTGCCGTTAAATTTATTGATTCCAAAGACGAAAATTTATTTAGGTAAAACGAAGATATGGTCAATTGTCCAAAGTGCGATAGCACTATTGACGTAGAAGAAGAAGAGTTGGACGAAGGAGATCTTCTTTCGTGCGATGAGTGCGGTGCTTCGTTGACGGTTGCCAGCCTGAATCCAGTGGAATTGGAGCCTGAAAAGGAAGACGAAGCGAAGGACGACGACGACTTCGATGATGACGACGAGGATGAAGAAGATGACGAAGGGGAGGAGGAAGAATCCTGGCATTGAGAATTTGTCCGGATTTTCTGCTCCTTCGTAAATTCTTGATGAGTACGGGCGATCGATTCCCATTCGCTTTACCGCTACGTCCTCTGCTGATCGTTTTCCTCGTAACTCTGTTATGTTTTGCGCAGAAGGTGAATGCCTCGCAGTTGCCGAGTGTGTCAAGCCGGAATAGCGGCAGTCCGGCAACGCGTGCTATTGTCGGCAAAGTTATCGACAAACGGGGCACTATCGTTCCTGGCGCCATTGTCTTGTTGAAGGATATGAAGACCTTACAAGTGCGGTCGTTTATCGGGCTGAAAGACGGCACCTACCATTTTTTCGGTTTAAGTACGGACATTCCTTACGAAGTGAGGGCTCAAGCAAGTGGAATGGTCAGTGATATTAAAACGGTCAGCGTCTTCGATAGCCACAACAGAATTACGGTCGACCTAAAATTGAAAGAACCTAAGAAGAAGAAACACTCGTAGGCAAACTCAGTATCGCGGCACTTTGGGATCGATTTCCATGCTCCAACGATCGATACCGCCCGACATGCTGAAACAGTTTTCGACGCCTTGTTGACGCAACCAATAAGCAACTTGTAAGCTGCGAACACCGTGATGGCAAATAGCGATTACGTCGGCGGTATCGGCAAGGGTTTCTATCTGTTGCAGGTTAGGTGGAATGGTGTTCATGGGCATCGGTTGCGAGCCCTCGATTTTACAAACTGCAAATTCCTCCGGTTCACGAACATCGAGCAGAACAGTGGGTGTGCCGGCCTTCATACGTGCTGCTACTTGCTGCGGGTCCATTTCCAGGATTTTCGGCTCCAAAGTTTCCGGCATCTCTTTCGTTAGAATACCTCCTGGAAATTAGATATCAGCACCGTCCGTAAACTGGTGCACTGCTTATAGATATTTTTCTTGACGAGATACTACCTGTAGGGGCATGATGACGAAGTGCTTGTAATTATGGCTCCTCCAAGGCCGGATGGAATCAGAACAGGCATCCTCCCCCAAAGAAAGGCCAAATGGGACAATTAAGCGTTAATCTAGCCCTTAAAGTCAAGGAACTACATCGATCGTTGAAGCGGGAAGAGCGTACGGGAGTTTCGTTCCCCCGTTATTTTACTCAGAAGCTGGAGCAGGGCCGGACGCCCTATGATGAAATTGCCTGGGAGTTGCGTACGGCCACCATCGGCAACGATAAAGGTTCGGTGATTTTCGAGCAGCGGGATGTACAAGTTCCCGCCGATTGGTCGCAGACAGCGACTAATATCGTCGCCAGCAAATATTTTCATGGCCGCATGGGTTCGCCGGAGCGCGAGTCGAGTGTTGCTCAGCTTGTGCATCGTGTCGTTGACACAATCGCCGATTGGGGAATAGAGGGGAACTATTTCAAGACAAAAGCCGAAGGCGAAAACTTTCGCCTTGAGCTGGCGCATCTGATGTTAAATCAGAAGGCCTGTTTTAACTCTCCGGTATGGTTTAACGTGGGGGTCCGCGAGGCACGCGGCTATGGATTCTATTTCGATGAAGCCGAGCAGGTAGTAAAGAAGCTCCAGCCGGGCGAGAATCATCCGCAGTGTTCGGCATGCTTTATCAACTCAGTTCAGGACTCTCTGGAGTCGATCCTCGATTTAGCAAAAACAGAAGGCATGTTGTTCAAGTGGGGATCGGGAACAGGTACGAATCTTTCCTCTATCCGCGAAGAAGATGCCCATCTCTGGGGCGGCGGTCGCGCCTCCGGTCCTTTAAGTTTCATGAAGGGCTTCGATGCCTTTGCGGGCGTGATTAAATCTGGCGGAAAGACACGGCGCGCGGCGAAGATGGTGATCCTCAACTCCGACCATCCGGACTTGGAGAAATTCATCTGGTGCAAAGCCAAGGAAGAGAAAAAGGCGCATACGCTGATTGACGCCGGTTACGACTCGTCGCTGGATGGCGATGCGTACGGCTCGATTTTCTTTCAGAATGCGAATAACTCGGTACGTGCTACCGATGAGTTCATGCAAGCGTCGGCGGACGATGCCGATTGGTGGACACGCAGTGTGGCGACGGGGCAGCCAGTCAATCGCTATAAGGCGCGTGAGCTAATGCGGCAGATTGCTGAAGCTACGCATCAATGCGGCGATCCCGGCATGCAGTTCGATACGACCATCAATCGTTGGCACACGTCAAAGAATACCGCGCGGATCAATGCATCGAATCCTTGTTCGGAATACATGTTCTTGGACGACTCTGCTTGTAATTTGGCGTCCTTGAACCTGATGAAGTTTGTGGGCGCGAACGGCAGCTTCGATGTGGAAGCGTTTCGTCACGCCGTGGATACTGTGACGCTGGCGCAAGAAATTATTGTGGACAATGCCAGCTACCCGACGGAGAAGATCGCCAAGAATTCGCACGACTATCGTCCGTTAGGGCTGGGATACGCCAACCTGGGTGCCATGTTGATGTCGTTGGGACTGCCTTACGATAGCGATGAAGGACGTGCATTCGCGGGTGCGATTACGGCCATCATGTGCGGACAATCGTATCTGACCAGCGCACGTGTAGCAGAAGCGGTTGGTCCCTGTCCCGGCTATCCGGAGAATGAAGATTCATTTTTGGACGTGATTCGCATGCACTGGAATGCGGTGAACGGCATCGATAGCAAGCGTGTACCGGCAGCCATGTTCCGGGCAGCGGAAGAATGCTGGTATCAAGCTCACGAGCTAGGCTCGCGCGCCGGTTTTCGAAACGCGCAAACCACCGTGCTGGCGCCGACGGGGACCATCGGCTTCATGATGGATTGCGACACCACCGGCATTGAGCCCGACCTTGCCTTGGTGAAGTATAAAAAGCTGGTCGGCGGCGGCGTGATCAAGATCGTCAACAACACTGTTCCACAAGCTTTGATCAAGATGGGCTATACGCCGGAGCAGACCGAGCAGATTGTTTCACATATCGATTCCACGGGAACAATCGAGGGCGCTCCGCATTTGAAGCCCGAGCACTTGGCCGTTTTCGATTGCAGTTTCCGGCCCCAGAATGGAACGCGGTTCATCCATCACTCCGGTCACATTCGCATGATGGGTGCGGCGCAACCATTTATCTCGGGAGCAATCTCAAAGACCATCAACATGCCGGAGGAATCCACGGTGGAAGACGTCATGGAAGCCTACACGGAAAGCTGGAAGCTCGGTTTGAAGGCAGTTGCGATCTATCGGGATGGGTCGAAACGTGTGCAGCCGTTGAGCTCGGGAACAGGCAAGGGCGAGAAGAAAGGCATTTTTGTGGCGGCGGCTTCTCCGGTAGTGCCGGCGACGATAGAAAAGATCGTGTACCGACCCGTTCGCCGCAAACTCCCGGATGAGCGTCAATCGTTAACGCATAAGTTCTCCATTGGCGGTCATGAGGGATATATTACGGTCGGCATGTATGAAGACGGTACGCCGGGCGAAGTATTCATCTCGATGGCAAAGGAGGGCTCCACTATCTCGGGCCTGATGGATACGCTAGCGACGTCGATCAGCTACGGCTTGCAATATGGTGTACCGCTGAAGTTCTTTGTGGACAAGTTCAGTCACGTCCGTTTTGAGCCGAGCGGCTGGACCGGAAATCAGCAGGTGCCATACGCTAAGTCGATTATTGATTACATCTTCCGGTGGTTGGGTGCCCGTTTCCTTGGAATCACGGACGCGACCGAAGCAGGAGAAACGCCAAAGCTACGTCCGACCGAGCCAGAGCCGCAGCAAGCGCTGCCCTTCGAGGCGATCGCGCTGGGAGACGCGCCTTTATGCTCCGAATGCGGCAGCATTATGACACGCAACGGGTCTTGCTATAAATGCGAGAACTGCGGCGGAACTTCCGGGTGTAGCTAGGTATCAACTTACATAGCGGATCGAGGAATGGAAAGAGCGAAGATTTGTTTTGCTCTTTCCTGTTCTTTAACTTTTATTTAGCACCTCCCGAAGTATTTAAGTCAAATGCGCTTACGCTTCGCGAGCAGCACTCAGTCCAGGCCCCAATAACTGCACAATCCTGTTGTCAAAATCCACGAATGACCCTCGGTATAAGCATTACCTTTCCATTAGGACTGAGTCAGGGCCTAAACTGTTAAACAAATGATTACTCGTCGTTCTGCGCTCGGTAGCCTCATGACTGCCGGGTCTTCTACTTCATTGCTGCGGGCCCAGGCGGTCGGTCAAGGACAAACACAGGAGACTGCATCGTCGAATTTCTCAAGTCCGAATGTTGTGAGGACACCTGATTATGTAGCTGCGCTTTCGTTGGACGGAATGATACCCCTGAACCGCTCCGGGTCTCGTTGGAACGGAACGGGGATTAGCATACAAACTCAACTGTCAGGAGCAACTTTACCGGTAATGATTTCGGCGCCAGCCGCCGAACCGGTCCGCATTCACCTCCGTTGGAACAGTGTAATAGCGGGAGATCCTTTGCTGCTGGGAGACGCCTGGGAGCGAAGCTATGGCGGCTTAGCCTGGCAATCCATCGTTCCGCAGCGAGTAATGCCTTGGTATTTTCTGATGCACGACAAGGGGATCACGCACGGAATCGGCGTTAAAACTGGGGCTGCCGCCCTCTGCTTCTGGCAAGTCGATGGACAGGGCGTATCGCTTTGGCTCGACGTTAGTAATGGCGGCTCTGGCGTGAAGCTTGGCGATCGTGAACTTTGCGCCGCTATCGTTACAGTCCGCAAAGGCTCTCGCGATGAAACAGCCATGGAAGCAGCGCACGCCTTTTGTCAACTGCTTTGTCCGAAACCGCGACTATATCGCTCACCTATTTACGGAAGTAATGATTGGTATTACGCGTATGGCAAAAACAGTGCGGAGCAGACACTACGTGATGCGGATTTAATGGCGGCCCTGTCGCCAGGCAACAAAACCAAGCCGTTTACCGTAATCGATGGAGGCTGGGAAGAAGGTTCGAAGCGCTTTCCGAGCATGTCCGAACTAGCGAGGCAAATCGATAAGCGCGGCGTTCGTCCCGGAATCTGGATCAGACCCTTGATTGCGCCGAACGATGCACCGGCTCATCTTCTTATTGCGGATGCCCGTTTCGGCAAGCTTACCGAGCGGGCGCAGGAGCGAGCTTACGACCCAACCATCCCTGAAGCGTTGGACCTCATCGCAGGAAAGGTCACCGAAAGCCGAAACTGGGGCTACGCATTGATCAAACATGATTTTTCTACCTATGATTTATTGGGAAAATGGGGGCGCGAGATGGGCCCGAACCCGACGTTTCCGGGCTGGCATCTGTATGATCGGTCGCGAACCAATGCCGAAGTGATTCGCGATCTTTACACGCGGCTGCGAAAAGCTGCCGGTGAGGAGGTGGTGCTAATTGGCTGCAACACCGTGGGTCAGCTGGGTGCCGGGCTTTTCGAAGCGCAGCGGACTGGCGATGATACCAGTGGAAAGGTTTGGGAACGGACCCGTCGCATGGGCATAAATACCCTCGCCTACCGCCTGCCGCAGCACAATACGTTCTTTGCCGTGGATGCCGATTGTGTCGGCATTACCGAGCAGATTCCATGGGCTTTGAACCGCCAATTTCTCGATTTAATCGCCAATACGGGCACAACGCTTTTTATTTCACCCGGTCCCACCGCTACCGGAAGCGAACAGCGTGAAGCCATACGTGCGGCTTTCGCCCGCGTGGAAGCGGGACGGTCCAGCGCCGCCCCAGAAGATTGGTTTCGCGATGCCGCGCCGGAAAGATGGTTGGTGAAGGAAATGGGGCATTCATCGGCGCGTAGGCTCGCTTACAAATGGCTAGACGCAAGCGGATGTTCTCCGTTCGACGTGTAGTCTTCAGGGGCGTAAACTGAAAGCGCTGGAGCGTTTGTCCAGAGCAATTTTATGAGCAGACCGAAAACGGAGAATCGATTGAGCCGACGCGCTTTCGCGTCGACAGCATTGGGAGGCTCGGCGGCGACGGCCCTCCTCGCTCAACAGCAGCCGCGACCGATTACACAAGCTTCTGTTCCAGGAGATCCGGAGGCCCCTGAGCCGCAATCGGGAACTGTTCCCGAAACGATGCCATTTGGCGACACCCTGGTGTTTACGCGCCGTGACGTCAGGCCAATAGTTAAAGCATTTCCCATGAACCAAGTTCGATTGTTGCCGAGCAGCTTTAAAGAGGCTCAGGAAGCCAATCGCGCGCTCCTCCACCGACTTCCCGCCGACCGTCTGCTTCATACGTTTCGATTGAACGCCGGGCTGCCGTCCACCGCGCAGCCTCTGGGCGGGTGGGAGAAACCGGATTGCGAAGTGCGCGGTCATTACGTAGGCCACTTCTTATCCGCTTGCGGCTTGATGTACTCCTCCACCGGCGATCCGGCCATCAAAGCAAAAGGCGACTATGTTGTCAGCGAACTTGCTAGATGCCAGCAGAAGCTCGGCGGCCAGTATCTCAGCGCCTTTCCCACCATATATTTCGACCGCCTGAATGCCCGTCAAAAGGTGTGGGCGCCTTTCTATACGGTGCACAAGATCATGGCCGGAATGCTGGACATGTACCAGCACTGCGATAACGAGCAAGCATTGGCGGTGGTGAAAGGCATGGCGGCATGGGCCGATGGATGGACCGCATCCATGCCGGAGGAGCACTTACAGATGGTGCTCGATACCGAGTACGGCGGCATGAACGAAGTGCTTTATAATCTCGCTGCTGTTACGGACAACGATCATTTTGCTGCGATCGGCGACCGGTTCACCAAGAAGCGTTTCTTCAATCCTTTGGCTTTGCGCCAGGATCGATTGCGAGGCTTGCACGCCAATACTCATATTCCACAAGTGATTGGTGCGGCTCGGCGCTATGAGATTAGTAGCGACCGTAGGTTTCGCGATGTCGCCGATTACTTCTGGGATGAGTTGACGGAAACGCGAACATATGTCACTGGCGGGAATAGCAATAACGAAGGCTGGCTGGTAGAACCGAATCGATTGGCAAAAGAGCTCAGTCTCGGCACCAGCACCAATGAATGCTGTTGTGCCTACAATATGCTGAAGCTGACCCGGCAGCTTTATACCTGGACCGCCGATCCGCGCTACTTCGATTTCTATGAGCGCACTCTTTACAATCACCGTCTCGGCACCATTCGGATGGATACCGGCGAGACGCAGTATTATCTCGGGGTTGTTCCCGGTTCATGGAGAACCTTTGCTACCGTCTATGACTCGTTTTGGTGCTGCAATGGCACTGGCATCGAGGAGTATTCAAAGTTAAACGACAGCATCTATTTCCACGACAGCGATGGCATCTATGTCAACCTGTTTATCCCTTCGGAGGTGAACTGGACGCAGAAAGGAATACGCCTGCGTCAGACAACACAGTTCCCGGAGATAGCACGGACAGAACTGACGATCGACGCTCAGCAACCGACCACGCTGGCGTTGCGCGTTCGCATCCCGGCTTGGGTTTCCGCAGTCCCGAAGATAAGAGTGAACGGCAAACTTGCTGAAGTCTCTGCAAGTCCAGGGAGCTACATAACCATCTTCCGCGAATGGCAAAGCGGCGATCGAGTGCAGGTGGAGTTGCCTATGGAATTGCGTACCGAAGCGATGCCGGACGATTCCATGCTGCAGGCCGTCTTGTACGGGCCACTCGTGCTGGCAGGGGAGCTGGGCGATACAGGCTTAAGTGAAGAGATGATCATTGGGCATAGCGGTCCCAATTTGAAGAAACATCCCGCGGCGCCTCTGCCCTTACTGCGAGCAAAAGGCAGGGAACCCAGTGCTTGGATTCAGCCTGCCGGCAAACCTCTCACTTTCCAGACGACCGGCCAGCAGCAGAACATCACTTTCTCCCCGTTTAACAAAGTATCGGGACAACGCTACTCGATTTACTGGAACATAATTTAGCTGCGATTCTTATGGCCGGAGGGGTGTTGCATAATTTAGTTTCTATGGCAAACGCCCGCGTCCGTACAGTTACTGCTGTTTTATTTTTAGGGCAAATTACGGCGTGTCTTTCACTACCTGCTCAGGGACACAATCCCGGCTTCCATAAGTCCGCGTCATCGGAACAAACGATCACCAATCCTCTGCTCCCCGCTGGTCCCGATCCCTGGGTAACATCCCGCAACGGTTATTACTACTACATGAACACCACCGGGCACAGTCTAGTAATTTGGAAGACGCGCCACATCGGTGACTTGAAAACGGCGAAAAAGAAAGTAATTTGGACCCCGCCTGCTGAGGGATCATACTCGCATGATATCTGGGCGCCGGAACTGCACTTCCTATCGGAAAAATGGTACGTTTACTTCGCCGCCGATGCCGGCACGAATCACTCGCACAGATTGTGGGTGCTGGAGAACCCCTCGTCCGATCCACTGCAAGGCACTTGGACGCTGAAAGGAAAACTGAACACTCCTTCCGACCGATGGGCCATCGACGGATCGGTGTTCGAGAATCACGGCAAGCTGTATTTGGTTTGGTCCGGTTGGGCTGGAGACGAGAACGGTACGCAGAGCATCTATTTAGCTCAAATGAGTAATCCTTGGACGGTGGAAGGCAAACGAATCATCGTCTCCACTCCTACTTATCCATGGGAGAAGATCGGCGATCGTCCGGATAACCGCGCGAATCGAGAAGCAAATCCAGGCGCTAATACAGATGAGCCTCTTCATATCGATGTGAACGAAGGGCCGGAGGTACTGCAGCATGGGGACAAAGTCTTTTTGATCTATTCGGGAAGTGCTTGTTGGACCAATTTCTACGAGCTTGGAATGGTGCAAGCTTCTGCTTCCAGTGACTTGATGGATCCCGCCTCGTGGACAAAAGCACCGTTGCCGGTGTTCTGGGAGTCTCCCGAAGCCCATGCCTATGGAACAGGACACAACGGCTTCTTTAAATCGCCGGACGGCAAACAGGATTGGATCATTTATCACGCCAATAGCGAACCCAACCAGGGCTGCGGGCAAAAGCGCTCGCCACGTGCCCAACCATTCACTTGGAATGCCGACGGCACCCCTGATTTCGGACGGCCTGTTCCGCTGGGAACGCCTCTCCCCGCGCCTTCCGGCGAAGGCATGGCACAATGAACGGTAACGTCTCTGGCGAGTAGGACTGTTCATGAGCACCGATCTCCTAGCATGGCTTGACCAGCAGCAGGGTAAGCAGTACGAATTACACGAGCGGCATATCAATCCTGCTTTTGTCAAAATGCTGCGTACCATAGGCTTCGATAAGGGGTACGAGAGCGGTGAAGGTTCGTACCTCTACGACGCCGATGGTAACCGTTATCTCGATTTCCTTACCGGCTGGGGCGTCTTCGCTCTGGGAAGAAATCATCCCAAAGTGAAAGCGTTCCTGGAGCAAGTAATGTCCCGCGACATGGCGAACCTGGTGCGGATGGATTGTTCGCTGCTGGCGGGCTTGGTTGCGCAAAAACTAACTAGTCATACCGCACACGGAGGAAAACAAGGTCTCAGTCGTGTGTTTTTCTGCAACTCCGGCACGGAAACCGTGGAAGCCGCAATCAAATTTGCGCGCTGTGTCACGGGCAAGTGCCGAATTATTTACTGTGATCACGCTTTTCATGGATTGAGTACCGGTTCGCTATCCCTGAACGGCGCGGAATTTTTTCGCGAACGGTTTGGCTCTTTAATGCCGGGGACCGAAGCTGTGCCGTTTAACGACTTAGCTGCGCTGGAACGTGCACTGATGCGCAAGGATGTAGCTGCTTTCGTCATCGAGCCGGTCCAAGGAAAAAGTTGCGCTGTCGTGGAGGATGGTTACCTCGCCGAAGCACAAAGAATCTGTCATAAAGCCGGAGCGTTGTTGGTTGTGGACGAGGTGCAGTGCGGGCTTGGCCGTACCGGGAAATGGTTTGCTTACCAGCATTCTCCCGGCGTAGAGCCTGATATTGTCTGTACCGCCAAAGCCCTTTCGGGAGGGTATGTTCCCGTAGGCGCAGTCATTACCTCGCCTCGAACGATGGACGCGGTCTTCAATTCAATGGAGCGCTGCGTTGTGCACTCCAGTACTTTCGGGCAGAACGACATGGCCATGGCGGCAGCACTAGCTACGTTGCATGTTATGGAAGAAGATCGTATTGTTCAAAATGCGGCAGAACTCGGCGCCTATGCAATAGAGCAGTTGACAAATATCGGGAGGACTTGTCCTTTTGTTTTCGAGGTTCGGGGCAAAGGGCTGATGTTTGGGGTCGATTTCCATCGCCCCGCTTACTCGTTAAAATTACGAGCGGCCTGGGACATGCTCCACACCTTGAATTTCGGCGTATTCAGCCAGATGATTACAGTGCCTTTGCTGCAAGAGCATCGCATACTGACGCAAGTCGCCGGCTATCATACCGAAGTCATTAAATTCCTTCCGCCGCTGAACATTACGCGAGAGGATATCGACTATTTTCTAACGGCGATGCAGCAAGTGCTGGACGACACGCAACGGATGACCGGCGGCGCTTGGACCACTGTAAGAAGTTTGGCACGAGGTGCTTTGCGGGCGTAGTGACCAGTTAAAAATAAGACACCGGACGCTTCGGTAATGAAAGCATCGGGTGCCTCTGAAAATTCCAATAACTGCTTTACGTCACAAAACTGCCGAGAAAACCAATCGCTTACGCTCGTCGCATTTAAAGTTGCTCTCAACGAAGAACACCCAAACTAAGCCCAGAGCGTAAGCGACAGGGTTGCCTGCTTTGTGACGAAAACTAGCTATTACCGGTAGGCGAGTTCCGGCTTTCCGCCTTTCTCACCAGCTCCGAGCTTGCTCAGACGGTCCGCCAACAATTTTTCAAGATTGACCAGAGCATCGCCGAATCCCTCAATGCCTTCCGACAACTTGTCGGATGCCATATGGTCCGCCTTGTGCATTTCTTCGAACTTAGCTTCGTCCATCGAGATTTTCTCAATCTGCATGTCCTTTGCCTTTTCAGGGTCGAGCTTGCGCGGCAGCTCTCCCTGCGTCGAATCGAGCTCGGCCAGCAGCTTGGGTGAGATCGTCAATAGATCGCAGCCTGCAATCTCCTTAATTTCTCCGATGTTGCGGAAGCTGGCACCCATCACGACTGTTTTGTAACCGAACTTTTTGAAGTAGTTGTAAATGGTCGTGACCGATTGCACGCCCGGATCATCGGCTCCTTGATAGTCCTTGCCGGTATCCTTCTTGTACCAATCGAGAATGCGTCCCACAAACGGCGAAACCAAAGTGACGCCCGCCTCGGCACACGCGACCGCTTGATGAAGGCCGAACAGCAGAGTCAAATTACAGTGAATGCCCTCTTTCTCCAACTTCTCGGCGGCCTTGATGCCGGGCCAAGTTGACGCGATTTTGATAAGAATCCGCTCTTTGGAGATGCCGGCTTTATCGTATTGCTTAATGATGGAGCGTGCCGTTTGCATCGTCTTTTCAGTGTCGTACGATAGACGTGCATCTACCTCGGTGGACACGCGACCCGGAATGATCGCCAGGATTTTCTTTCCGAACGCAACAGCCAAATGCTCGAATGCGCGAGACGCTACTTCTTTATCCTTGGCGGCATCGCCGAGTTCTTTCTTGGCCGCTAGCAGAACATCGTCGACAATCTGTTGATACTGCGGCATCTGGGCCGCGGCGGTAATCAGCGATGGGTTGGTAGTCGCGTCCTGTGGTTTTACCTTTTCAATGGCTTGGATCTCTCCGGTGTCGGCCACCACGACAGTCATCTTACGGAGTTGTTCTAACAAGCTTTGTGACATGTAATTCCTTCTCCTTCGTAGTAGTGGGCGGTTGCTTCTCAGGTTTCCATCCGTCCACACCTCTAGTGTAAGGAATTCCGTCGGGAGCTGTCGGGATGTTTGCTTCGGCGGTTGAACAAGATTCTGTCGGAATGCCGCTACTTTTGGAATCTTGTCGCAAATCGAGAATTGTAATCTGACATCAGGGCGAGAGTATCTGGGGTAGATCGCACTACACTAACGTCAGAGGAAATTTACTATGCGCAGCCTTCTTGTGCTTTTTCTTGCTTTCCCGATATATATCGCCACCTTCACTTCGCCGCTGCAGGCGAGTACTTCTCACAAGAGCGCGGCAGCCGTTCACGCCGCCACGCCCAGCGACTCCCAAATCGACGCGACAATTCGCGCTAAGTTAGCCAAGTCCAAAATAGGGCGGGACGGATTTCGCTATAAAGTCCAACGGGGCGTAGTGACCTGGGAAGGCACTACCGACGTGATGCAACATAAAGGTTCGGCGACACGCATGGCCAGAAGTGCGGGCGCGGCGCAGGTAGTCAATAACATTCAAGTAAGCAGCGCCGGAAAAAGCAAAGCCACCGCGAACCTGAAAAAAGCTACCGTGAAAATTCAGTAGGGAAGAGCTTGCGAACACCGCACTTGGGAGCTTCGGCAGGCATTTCTCGGCATTTTTGCGTGCTAGAGTTGGAAGAGTTAACCTGGCACCTGAATGAAGCGTCGTCTTTCCCTTGTTCTCGCCCTATCTTGCTCCACGCTCACGTGGGCTCAAGCACAGTCGTCAGCTCCGCCACAGCAGGGAAACCCCTCGGGACAATTGAAGTTGCGAGGTCCAGAAGTCACTGCTCAACAGGAGCCGAACAAAGTTGTCGCGACAATTGAAGGTAATCCGATCACGGCCAAACAAGCGGCCGATATGTTGAAGGATGTGACGCCGGAACAACGACGAACCGCGCCTAGTGTTGCCTCTCTTCTGCAGCAGATTTACATGGTCCACAAGTTCGCCGACCAGGCCAATCAGCTTCACCTGGATCAACAAGAGCCCTGGAAGAACGAGTTGGCCGCAACCCGAGCCAATATTATGGGGAATGCGTACCTCAACCACTTGGCATCTTCAAGTTCCGCGCCTGCGCCCGATCCGCAACAGTATTACAACGCGCATCCGTCCGAATTTGAACAAATCAAATTAGCTGGGATTTTAGTCGGATTTGCTCCTGCCGGTGCCGCGGCGCAAGGTAGCGGCGTTACGAGAACCGAGGAACAAGCGCGCGCTAAAGCATCGGACTTATTAAAAAAATTGCGCAGCGGAGTCAATTTTATGACGCTTGCGAAAACTGAGTCGGACAATAAATCATCGGCGGCTCACGATGGCGAGCTGGGAGCGGTAACACTCGGAGATTCTAATCTTCCTCCGAACATCAAAAACGCTTTAGCCAGTCTTCAGGCCGGTCAAGTGTCCGAGCCGGTTCAGGTGCAAAATGGATTCTATATCTTCCGGGTCGACAGTAAGACGAAGGTTCCGTTCATTCAAGCACGCGAAGCAATTACAAAAAAGATCCAAACCGACCGAAATCAGGCCGTGCTCAAGCAGCAATTTGAAAAGTACAAAATTCAGGTGAACGATCCCAATTTTTTCAGTTCGGGTGAATCCGGCCGGGCTGTTCCGTCTTTGCAGCGGCCTCCTTCGCCGGGTACGCCTCGGACGCCATCGCATTAGAAATGAAGTCTTCCTTACTGGTCGCGTTGAGTGCCGCACTTATTCTTTTCTCATGCTCTAATTCACATCCTTCTAGTCAGGCCGAGACGAAAAAACAGTCTGCTGACGATCATAAGTCAGCCCCTGATTTCAAGTTGAAAGACGCCGAGGGAAGGGAAGTGAAGCTTTCCGATTACCGCGGCAAAGTCGTGCTGCTCAACTTCTGGGCAACTTGGTGCGGACCTTGTCAGCTCGAAATCCCTTGGTTTATCGATTTTGAGAAGCAATATCGATCGCGGGGATTCGAAGTACTTGGCGTATCGATGGATGAAGACGGCTGGAAGGCCGTGAGGCCATATGTTGCGGCGCATCAAGTGAACTACCCGATACTGCTCGGCAATGATATTGTGACGCAGCTTTATGGCGGTGTCGATTCGCTTCCGACCACCTTTATGATTGGCCGTGACGGCAAAATTTCTAAGGTTCACGTGGGGCTTGCTGGACGAAATGAGTATCTCAGTGAAATCAAATCGCTACTTGGCACGTAACCTTGCACTTTTCGTTATCGCGCTGGTACCCTCTTTCCTTTTTGCGCAGGCGGGAAAAGTCTCCATTCAACCTGCCAACACGATCGTGGCTCATCCCGGTGCCAGGGTAACGCAGCAGCTGCATCTCAACATCCAACCCGAGTTTCACGTCAACAGCGATAAGCCGAAAGACGAATATGTGATCCCGTTGAAGCTTACTTGGCTCGGCGGCCCACTCACGATTGAATCGGTGAAGTATCCGCAACCGGAGGAGATCAAGGTCGGTACTGAAGATTTGACGGTATTTACCGGCGATTTCAATATTGAAAGTCGCTTCGCCGTTCCTCAAAATGCCACACCGAGTTCTTCTATCATGAACGGCAAGCTGCGATACCAAGCCTGCAATAACCAGATGTGCTTACGTCCGGTAACGGTAGATGTGCATGTTCCGGTTTCTATTCAGTGATTAACTCCAGTCGTGCGGCGGCTTCTCATCCGGCCGGGAGCTATCGGCGATTGTATCCTTTCCACTCCTGCGCTCCGGCATCTAAAAACGGATTACACCGAGGTTTGGATTTCAAGTCCAATGGTTCCTCTGATCGATTTCGCGGATGGAGTGCGCTCTATCTCAGCAACCGGGCTCGACCTCGTCGGCGTCGGTGAAATCCCTATGAGGCCGGCGCTGAAACAAAGCCTACAATCTTTCGACTCCATCGTCAGTTGGTATGGCGCCAACCGCCCGGAGTTTCGTGAGGCAATGCTGCACTTGAATGTCCCCTGCGAATTTTATCCAGCCCTACCACCTGACGACTATGCCGGGCACGCCACCGACTTCTTTGCTCGACAAGTAGGAGCTTCCGACGGCCTTATTCCAAAAATCGAACTCAAAGCCACTTGTGTCCGCCGCAATGCCATCGCCATTCATCCGTTCTCAGGAAGCCTGCGGAAGAATTGGAAGCTAGATGCATTTCGGCAACTGGCAGCCAGCTTGCAGTATCCATGCGAATGGACCGCCGGTCCAGAGGAAGAACTACCCGCTCCACTACAATCAGCTCGCTTCGACAATTTGTTGGAATTGGCAAAATGGCTGCGAACAGCTCGCCTGTATATCGGAAACGACTCCGGCATTACTCATCTTGCCGCGGCGCTTGGGGTGACAACGATCGCACTATTTGGAGAAACAAAGCCGGAGACTTGGGCCCCACGAGGCGAAAACGTAACCGTGCTTCGATCAACGCCGCTCGATGATCTTACGGTGGCAACCGTTCGGGACGCGATTAATCGGCTGCTAGGCTAGCCGTCGACTGCGTTCCTTTCCAGCGTACGATCGGCTTCCGGGCAGCTGTTACCTCATCTACCCGCCTTGTTCTCGTCGAATGCGGAGCCTTCAACACCAACTCAGGATTCTCTTCCACTTCTTTGGCTATGGAGATCATCGCATCCGCGAACAACTCGATTTCCCGCTTGCTCTCGGTTTCGGTGGGTTCGATCATCAAAGCGCCGCGCACAATCAACGGGAAACTCACCGTGTAAGGATGGAATCCATAATCGATCAGTCGCTTCGCGATATCGCCTGTGCGTACGCCTTTTCGCGCCTGACGATCGTCACTGAACACACACTCATGCATGCTAGGCGCTTTGTAGGCTAATTCATAGTAGGGTTCCAGCAGTGTCCGAATGTAGTTGGCATTGAGAAGCGCATCTAACGTTGCTCGTCGCAGTCCATTCCCGCCATGCGCCATAATGTACGCCAACGCGCGTACGAGAACGCCGAAATTCCCATAGAAAGCTCGCACCCGACCGATGGAATCCGGAAGCTCATAATTCCAACGCCACATCTCCCCGTCACGCTTCAGTCTCGGTCCGGGAAGATAAGGTGTCAGCACCTTCGCCACTGCCACCGCGCCCGATCCAGGTCCGCCTCCGCCATGGGGAGTGGAAAACGTCTTATGCAGGTTTAAATGCATTACATCCACGCCCAAATCACCCGGCCGCGCAATACCCACCAGCGCGTTCATATTCGCGCCGTCCATGTAAACCAGCGCGCCCTTGTCGTGCATGACGCTACAGATCTTTTTGATGTTTTCCTCAAACACGCCCACTGTGTTCGGATTTGTAATCATCAAGCCGGCAACATCTTCCGACGATGCCGCTATTTCCAGTGCTTGCAGGTCCACCATCCCGCGCTCGTTCGACTTAATGTTCTTAACGTTATAGCCCACCATCATGGCCGTGGCGGGATTCGTCCCATGCGCGGAATCAGGTACCAGGATGGTCTTGCGCGGATTGCCCCGTTTCTCCAATAACGCCCGAATCATAAGAATGCCGGTAAACTCGCCATGCGCTCCAGCCGCCGGCTGTAAAGTCACCGCATCCATTCCGGTGATCTCCCCCAGCGCCTGTTCGAGCATGGCCATTACTTCCATACAGCCTTGGGACAACTCTTCCGACTGATAAGGATGCGCCCAAGCCAAACCCTCGGTCCGGGCTACCAACTCATTCACCCGTGGGTTGTACTTCATCGTGCAAGACCCTAACGGATAAAGCCCCAGATCGATGGCGTAGTTCCAAGTAGATAACCGCGTGAAATGACGAATGGCGTCCACCTCGCTTACTTCGGGAAACTCCTCAATCTCCCGCCTCACATTTTGCCTTCCAAGAACCGCTTCCGCATCCACTTCGGGAACGTCCAGCGGAGGAAGCTGGTAACCCATCTTGCCCGGCGAACTCATTTCGAACAACAAGGGCTCGTTTTGAACAATGTGCTTAGAGACTTTTTTGATCATCAGCGATTTGGGAACCTTCAATTCTTTGCAAACAGCGCGGCAACGGCATCCATGTCCTGCCGCCTATTCATCTCGGTGGCGCAAAACAGCATGCAATCCTTCATTTCGGGATAAAAGCGACCGAGCGGCAAACCACCGATAATCTTCTGCTCTACCAGTTCTGCGTTAATCTGCTCCGGAGACTTGCCATTGGTGCGAACAACAAACTCATTGAAAAACGGAGTTTGGAATGCCAACGGTAGTTTGCCCGCCAGATAATGCGCCTTTGCTAAATTTTGTTGCGCCAGTTCACGCAAGCCCTCTTTGCCGTAGACCGTCATATAGACCGTCGCCATCAGGGCAATCAGGGCTTGGTTGGTGCATATATTCGATGTCGCTTTTTCCCGCCGTATGTGTTGTTCGCGGGTCGCTAACGTCAAGCAAAAAGCACGATGGCCGTCCGCATCTGTTGTTTCGCCCGCCACCCGGCCCGGAATCTGCCGGATATATTTTTCTTTCGTAGCGATAATCCCGGCGTAAGGTCCACCATAGCTAGGCGGCGTAGCAAAACTTTGCAACTCGCCGGCAACGATATCCGCGGCTCTCGGCGGCTCTAATAAACCAAGCGACACCGCTTCGGTAAACACAACGATAAGAAGCGCGCCTTTCTGCGCCAGTATCTCGGCAATCTCGTCCACCTGCTCCAGCAATCCAAAGAAATTCGGCGTCTGAACGATCACTGCCGCTACTTCGTCACTCAGCTTTTTCTTCAGATCATTCAGATTCAGTTGCCCGTCTTCGGAATACGCCAAGTCTTCCACCGGAATGCCTTGATGGGTAGCATAGGTCTGCAGAACCTCACGATATTCAGGATGCACGGTGCGTGCCACCAGTACCTTATCTCGCTTAGTGATGCGTACCGCCATCATCGCCGCTTCCGGCACCGCCGACGAACCGTCATACATGGATGCATTTGCCACCTCCATGCCTGTCAACTGGCACACCATCGTCTGAAACTCGAAGATGCTGGTCAGCGTGCCCTGCGAAATCTCCGCCTGATACGGCGTGTAAGAAGTTAAAAACTCACCGCGTGAAACAATGGTGTCCACCAAAACAGGGCGGTAGTGATTGTAAACACCGGCCCCGAGAAAACTGGCATATCCAGTGGCATTCTGTGCGCCGCGCTGCTTGAAGTAATCGACGATCTCGTATTCGCTTTTTCCGTCGGGAATATTCAATCCCCTGTCGAAAAGCACATCGGACGGCAGATAACCGATCAGGTCTTCTTCCGTCCGCAGTCCGATAACATCCAGCATCTCCCGACGCTCAGAATCAGATTTTGGTAAATAACGCAAAGATAATTCCTAAGGTTCGGCAGAAAAAAATTTCGACTGCAACCAGCCGTTATGCGCCGATATAAGTTTGATATTCGCCAACGGGCAACAGATTATTAATTTCGTCCGGCGTGGAAAGCTTCACTTTCACCAGCCAGGCATCGCCATGTGGATCTTCGTTCAGCTTCTCCGGACTCTTGGAAAGAAGTTCATTCACTTCCGTCACTTCGCCGGAAATCGGTGCGTAGATGTCGGACACTGCTTTTACCGATTCCACTGAGCCCAAAGTTTCGCCTTTGGTCAGTTGCGCGCCGACTTTCGGCAGATCGACAAAGACGATGTCCCCCAACTCGTGTTGCGCATGGTCCGTAATACCTACCGTACCCGTTTCGCCCTCCGCGTGCACCCATTCATGCTCTTTGGTGTACTTGTAACTTTCTGGATAACTCGTCATTTTGCTCTCTTGTAGAACGGTGTGGGTACCGTCACGGCATCCACCGGCGTATTCCGTATCAGCACCTGAATCGTTTCTCCGGGAACAGCCTTCTCCGTAGGCAGATAACAAAGCCCTATATTGGTGTTCAGTGTAGGCGCAGGGCCGCCGCTGGTCACCCAACCGGCCGGTTCTCCTCCTAGCCAAACTTCGTAGCCATCCCGGCCAATGCCCCGGTCCCGCATCTCAAATCCGGTTAACTTGCGGGTCACGCCCTGTTCCAGTGCTTTGGCAAGCGCCGCTCGCCCTACAAAATCGCCCTTGTCCATTTTGACAACCCAAGCCAAATCCGCTTCAAATGGATTGATGGAGGCAGTAATTTCGTGCCCGTACAATGCCATTTTGGCTTCCAACCGAAGGGTATTGCGCGCGCCCAGTCCACAGGGCTTGATGCCGAACTCCTCGCCGGCTTGGAGCAGCTTGTTCCAAATGGCGGGTGCTTCTTCCGGCGCAACGTAAATCTCAAACCCGTCTTCGCCCGTATAACCGGTATGTGCGATTCGCGCGGGAACTCCCGCTACTTGGCCATCCTTGAACCAATAATATTTAATTTCCGCCAGCTCCGTTCCCGTCAATTTTTGCAGCGTCTGCGTTGCCTTCGGTCCTTGCACCGCAATCTGCGCATAACGTTCGCTGGCAAATTCCACTGTGGCATCGAACCGGTTTAGCGCCTGAATATGCGCGAAATCCTTTTCCTGATTGGAGGCATTCACGCATAAAAAAAAATGTGTTTCAGAAATCTTGTGAACAAGAATATCGTCGACAAATCCGCCGTGTTCGTAAAGCAACGCCGAATAATGCGCCTGTCCCACCTTCAGCTTCGCCGCGTTGTTTGTCGAAACGTAGTCCACAAGTTGCTGCGCCTCGGGTCCCCGTATTTCAAGTTCCCCCATGTGACTGACGTCGAACAGGCCCACTGCCTGGCGAATGGCTTTGTGTTCCTCCAATACGCTCGAGTATTGGACGGGCATGTTCCATCCGCCAAAGTCGACCATCTTGGCTTTGGACGCGGTATGAACATCGAAGAGTGGCGTTCTCTTCAGCTCGGTCATGACGCTCATTGGTTAGGAATCCTCAGCGTATCATAGGGATTCCTCCTGTCTTAGGCTCGGATAGCCTCTGGAACGATAGAAAATGATAGAAAAAGACCGTTCAGTTTGGATCTGTCCCGTCGGACGTGCCGTATTCCTTCAGCTTGTTGAACAGGGTTTTCAAGCTGATCCCCAAAATCTCCGCCGCACGAGTTTTATTGTTCTTGGTGTGCTGCAGCGTGATCTGAATCAGCGCTTTCTCGGCATCGCCTACCGTAGTCCCCACCTGTAGGCGGACGCTTTCCGGCTCGAACACCTGCGCTGGCGGACGAGATCCTACCTGCACACCGAAATCATAGGGCAGATGCGACATTTGAATTGCGCCTTCTCCGGCCACAATCACGGCTCGTTCCAACACGTTGCGCAATTCCCGTACGTTGCCCGGCCAGTTGTGCTTCTTAAAAGCATCCATCACCTCCGGATTCACGTAGGTGATGTTACAAGTGTGCTTTCGATTGAGGTGAGTAATTAAGGTTTCCGTCAGCACCGGCAAATCGCCCTGACGCGCCCGTAAAGGAGGCAGTGAAATCTGAAAGACATTTAAACGATAGAAAAGGTCCTCACGTAAGTCCCCCTTCTTTAAAGCATCGTCCAGGTTCCTGTTGGTCGCGGCAATCACTCGCACGTCGACGGATAGTTCGCTTTTGCCGCCTAATCGTCGGACCCGGGAATCTTCCAGTACGCGGAGTAGTTTCGCCTGTGTCCCGGCGGGCATTTCGGCTAGTTCATCCAGAAGAAGCGTGCCGTTCTGCGATAGTTCGAAACACCCGGCCCTTCTCTCCAGGGCGCCGGTAAAGGCGCCTTTTTCATGGCCGAATAGCTCGCTTTCCATCAGTGTTTCCGGCATGGCCGCGCAGTTGATGGCTACAAAAGGCCCCCCGCGCCGGTTACTCAATTGATGAATGGCGCGCGCCACCAACTCTTTGCCGGTCCCGCTTTCCCCTACTACCAAAACTGCCGCTTTGCTGGAGGCCACCTGACGAACAGTCGAAAACACCTGCTGCATCTGCGGCGAGGTTCCCACCATGTCCACCAGCACCCCTTGGTAAGCAAGCTGACGGTTCAGGCGGTCGGTTTCCTCCACCAGTTTGCTTTGCGAAGCGGCGCGCTCCAACAATACCTTCAATGCTGCCGGCTGAATGGGCTTCTCTAAAAACCAGTAAGCACCCAGCTCATGCATCGTCTGGATCGCGGTTTCTATATTTCCGAATGCCGTCAACACAATGGCGGGCGGCATATTTCCGTCCGACCCCAGCCGCTTCATTAGCTCGAACCCGTCCATGCGCGGCATCATTAAGTCCGTCACAATCACGTTGGCCGAGTAGCTGTTCAGTTTATCGAGCGCTTCTTGCCCATCGGGAGCTGTCTCCACGTTGTACCCCCACGCCGAGATCATCGCGGCCAGAGGGGTACGCTGTGACTCTTCATCGTCGACGACTAAAACGTTGATAGCAGCGCGTGTGGCTTGGTTTCCCACGGCTTTCAGTGTAGCCGATGAGGCTGCTTTTTCGTCAACAATGCATCTCAATGCGAAACGTACCCACTTTCAATGGAATCTTATCTTAATCGCTTTTTTAACCTAACTTAGGTTCTTCCTTCCTTGCTACTGGCGAGATTGCTGGCATTTTGTGAAATAAATCACAGTGAGTGTCAAAAAGCGTCCATTTCTTCGGGTTCACGCTAGAATGCACACTGGGATTTGATGACGAGAACGCTGGAAGTGATAGTGACCTCTGCCGAAGAAGCATTACGCGCGCAGGAGGGGGGGGCCGATTGTCTCGAACTAGCGCATTCTTTGCAGGATGAGGGACTTACGCCCAGTAGCGAAACGGTGCGGGAAGCCACGCAAGCCGTTTCTATCCCGGTTCGTGTTCTCCTTCGCGATGTTCCTTCCATGGAGATGCATGGCGAAGAAAACATTGCGCTCTTGCTCGCCAAAGCGAATGCTTTTGCAGGCAGCAATATAGATGGATTGGTGATCGGTTTCGTTCGCCATGGCGCGCTTGACGCCGCCCTGCTAACGCGCGTGCTGGAGGCGGCTCCGAATGTCCGGGCCACATTTCACCGCGCCTTCGAACACGTCCTCGACCCGCTTGGAACCATCCAGCAGCTCAAGCAGTTCCCGCAGATCGACCGCATTCTTACCAATGGCGGAGACGGTTCGTGGCAGGAGCGCACCGCCCGCCTCCTGCAATGGCAAAAGGCAGCCGCTCCGGAAATGAAGATCGTGGTCGGTGGAGGCCTCACCGCCGATCGTTTATCGAAATTAGCCTGCCAACCCACCCTCACCGAGTTTCACGTGGGCCGCGCTGCCCGCAATCCCTGCTCTGCTTCCGGCACAGTCGATCCCGCCCACATAGCTTCTCTTAAAAGCGTTCTCGCATGAGCGCCGTCGATTGGTTCGTTCTTTTTGCATGGTTGATCTCCCTGGTTGGCTACGGACTGTACCGTGGCCGCGGAAGCGATAGCGTCGACAAGTATCTGCTCGCCGGGAAAACCATGCCCTGGTACGCGATGGGTCTCTCCATTCTTGCCACTCAAGCCAGTGCGATCACCTTTATTTCCACTACCGGCCAAGGCTATATCGATGGAATGCGATTTGTCCAGTTTTATTTCGGACTTCCGCTCGCCATGGTCATTCTCTCCGTCACGGCAGTTCCTATTTTTCATCGGGCGAAGGTCTACACCGCTTACGAATATCTGGAGCGTCGCTTCGATGCCAAAACCCGCGCACTCGTAGCGGGTATTTTTCTCATTCAGCGCGGATTAGCGGCGGGCATTGGCTTGTATGCGCCCGCTGTCGCACTCTCCGCGGTTCTCGGCTGGTCGGACCGGTTAACCACCGTCCTCATCGGCGTACTTGTCATCAGCTACACAGCTGCCGGCGGCATCAAAGCACTTACCTGGGCCGATGTCCAGCAGATGACCATGATTTTTATCGCTCTGGTGATCAGTCTCATCGCTGCTTTTCACGCCATGCCGCACGGAATCTCCGTTGCCGACGCTTTCCACCTGGCGCGTGAAGCAGGCCGCATCAATCCTATCGATTTTCACTTCGACTGGAACGACCGCTACAACGTCTGGAGCGGCCTCATCGGAGGAGGTTTTCTCGCACTGGCCTATTTCGGATGCGATCAAAGCCAGGTACAGCGGTACCTCACCGGAAAGTCCATTGCACAAAGCCGGGCCAGCCTGCTTTTCAATGCCGTGGTGAAGATTCCCATGCAGGCCTTCATCTTATTCATCGGTGCGATGGTCTTTGTGCTTTACCTTTTTCAACCGGCACCGATGATTTTTCAACCCGTGCAGGCTCGCCGAGCCGCCCAGACATCTGCTTGGAAACCCGCCGAGCGGAACTATGCCAAAGCCTTCGAACAGCGCCGTCAAGCTGCCTACAACTTAGCGGACGCGAATCACCGCTCGACAGAAGATCGCGCGGCTGCCCTGACCCGCTTTCGTCAATCGCAAATCGCCTTCGAGCACACTCGTCAGCACGCACTCAAAATTGTTGCCGATCTGAATCACACGGATAGCTTCGACGACGCGAATTATATTTTTCTTTCGTTTGTTAAATCTTACCTGCCCATCGGCCTAATCGGTCTACTGGTCGGGGTAATCTTTTCGGCTTCGATGGGCTCCACTTCGGGTGAGATCAATTCTCTTGCTACCGTTTCGGTAGTCGACATTTACCGTCGCTTCATTGTGCGCAACAAAAGTGATCGCCATTATTTATCCGCCTCACGCTGGCTCACCGTCTTCTGGGGCTGTTATGCCATCGGCTTCGCCATCGTCGGAGCCCGCGGTTTCGGTCCTCTCATCGAACGAGTCAATATCGTCGGCTCGTTGTTTTACGGTGGACTGCTTGGCGCGTTTGTCCTGGCATTCTTCTTCAAACAAGTGGGAGGCACCGCTACTTTCATCGGGGTCCTTGCCGGAGAACTCGCTATCTTCGCCGCTGCTGCGTTTACTCAGATCTCGTTTCTCTGGTACAACGTCATCGGCAGCATCGTTGTGGTCACCGTCGGGCTGCTATGGTCTGTCACATCTCTGCTTCGCAGACCGGCAAAATCTCCAACTTCTTAGAATTCCGGCCTGCGCGACAACCTTGCATGGAGCCGCTACCGAACTACTGCTGGTTCCCCGAAGAACTTTTTGCCCCATCCTTTTCTATCTTGAGGCTGCGTCGGCCATTGTCGTCGACCATCTCGCTCACCGTTACCTTGTCTCCCGGCTTTAAATCGGAGATTTGGTTCGTTGCCGTCGATCCGTCCGACAAGTTATAGACGTGCCGTCCCAGCCGCCCCCGCACCTTCAGCTCCAGTGTCTGTCCTGCCTGATACTTTACGACGGTGGCGTGGTGAGATTTCTCTGCGCCATTTGCATTACTGTCATCACCTTGTTCGCCATTTCCACTCGTCTGCATAGGCATTGCCTGGTTGGCAGCCGAAGCCCCCGTGCCACCCTGCTTGTTTCCAAGTTCCTGCGTCAGTTCGCTATGCGCTTTCAAATGCGAGGCGAAATCCGACGCGTACGACTTTAAATCCGCATTCTGAAGCTGACCCATCTCCGACTGCATCCAGGCCATCGCCTTCTCATGCTGCTGCATCTCGATCTGGCGAAATTTTTTATCGAAGCTTTGTCCCGACAAGCCGTTCAATTGACCGATCATCTTCTCATGCGCGTCATCGATCGCTTTTGGAATGTTAAATCCATCCTTCTGCGCAATGGATTCAAGCTGCTGATAAGCGCTTTTGTGCTCTTGCTCAATCGTCTTGCCAAAATCTTTTACCGCCTGGGTTCCACCTTGTTGTTGCGCAAGCTGCCCCATATGCGCTTCTTCCATGTTGATCTGAGCTGCTCGTTCTACGAACTGGCTATCGGCCTGCGAGGTCGAGTTTTGCGGCGCTTGGGCGAAGGCAAACGAGGCCGCACAAAATATCGTTACAGGTGCAAGTATTTTCATGATTTTTTCTCTTTCATTATCACTAAACGCGTTGAACTCATGCCTTGGCGAGGTCGAACCGCAATGCACGCGCTAGAGTAATCTCACTAGATTGGAGTCATCTTGATCGGATTGGTTACCGAAGTATTACCCGCTTCAACTTCGTCCACCGGAACATGTATGGAAGCTTGTTGAGAAACCTGGTGACTGTCATTGAGTGTGGATTGTTCCTAGGTGTTTTTTTAACAAGCTCGTAAAGTTAGAAGTATGCGCGCCTCATGAGCATCTCAGGAGCAGACCCGCGGAAGATTGGCGTGTTAGAGGCCAATAAGCGTAGCGCCCAATGGGTGCTGCGACTGGGTGGCCTGAGCCCATGGGAATTGACGAAGCGCACTTTTAAGGACACCCGCCGCGATGATGCGATCGGACGCGCGGCACAACTCTCCTTCTACTTTATTCTGGCCCTTTTCCCGCTGATCGTCTTTGCGTGCTCCGTAGCCGCCCTCGCTGTTTCCAATGAACAAAAGTTCTCTCAGCAGTTGCTTAATTACTTGAAGCCCACCATGCCCGATCAAGTTTTTTCCTTGACGGCGAACGTTATCCATCAAGTTTTAAATAATCCAAGTCATGCCCGCCTCGGATTCAGCCTGCTTTTTTCAATATGGTCCGCTTCCTACGGCGTCGAGGCCTTGATCGACGGCGTAAACATGTCGTTCGATGTGCAGCACGGCCGTAGTTGGTGGAAGCGGCGCATTTTGGCCATCGGATTGACCTTGGTGCTGGACGTCGCCATCCTGCTCGCCTTTGCCACCATCTTTTGGGGAGGACGCATCGCCGAAGGTGGCGCTAAAAAATCGGGAACGGAGTGGCTCTTCGTTCGCCTTTGGCCATTTCTGCGCTGGGGCTTCCTGATCTTCTTCTTGTTTGCCGCCGTGTCGCTCATCTATCGAGTCGCGCCAAATCTCAAAAAACAAACTCTCGTAGCCGTGCTTCCCGGCGCGATTCTGGCCGTCGTCGGCTGGATCGCGGCCACTTTTGTGTTTCGCTTTTACATCGATAAATTTTTTACTTCTTACACCAGCATGTATGGCTCGTTGGGCGCCGTGATTGCGCTTTTGCTTTGGCTTTATCTCACTGCCGTGATCCTGCTCATTGGAGCCGAGGTTAACTCGGAAATCCGTTGGGCGGCGTCCGAATCCGGCTCCGGCGAGGCGCGCGAAGAGCTTAAAGAAAATCGCGCCCGCTAGCGTTTTCGTCCGAAATTTACACCTGCAAAGTCGATACGTCGACCGTCGATCGGTGGCCTTCCACCACCACAATCCCGCTATCGGTCACGTGGTGCTTCTCCCGGTCTTTCTCCAGGTTGTAGCCGATCTCGTCGTCCGGAGCAATCTTTACGTTCTTGTCCAGAATGGCTCGTCGAACCTTTGCACGGCGTCCGATATCGCAGTTGTCGAACAATATCGAGTCTTCCACCAACGCGCCGGTGTGCACCCGCACGCCGCGGCCGATGATCGACCCTTTCACAAAACCGCCCGAGATGATGGAGCTTCCCGCAATGATGGAATCCACCGCCAAGCCGCGCCGCCCTTCTTCATCGAACACAAATTTCGCCGGTGCGTCCGAATAACTCGCTGTGCGCAGCGGCCACTGCCGGTTATACAGGTTCAACTCAGGCTTCACCGCGCGTAGATCCATGCTCGCCTCGTAATACGCGTCCAGCGTTCCTACATCTCGCCAATACTGGCGTACGTCGATCGGGTCGCCCGGAATCACATTAGTCTGGAAATCGTATGCGTACATGTCCTCCCGCCCGATCATCCCCGGTAAAATATCTTTCCCGAAATCATGCGCGCTTTTCTCGTTCTGCGCATCGGCATAGAGCTCTCGCAACAAGAGATCTGTGGAAAAAATGTAGTTCCCCATCGACGCATATACGCGGCTGCTATCGCCCGGCATGGTCGGCGCGTTTTTCTTCTTTTCATGGAAGCCCTTGACGGCTCCATCCGGCGCGGTCTCAATCACCCCGAATTCCGACGCATACTGCTTCTCCACCGGAATCGCCGCTACCGTTGCCCCGGCATGTTTATTGACGTGGTATTCCACCATCTGCCGAATATTCATCCGGTAAATATGATCCGCGCCGAAAATCACCACCACGTGCGGGTCCGCCTGCTCGATCAAGTTGATGTTCTGATAGATCGCATCGGCTGTTCCGCGATACCAATCCTCCTGCTGAGACCGCATCTGTGCCGGAACAGGAATAATAAAGTTGTTCTTCAACAACCCGCTGACTTCCCACCCTTCCCGCAGATGCTGCAACAAGGATTGGCTCTTAAATTGAATCAATACATAAGTCGAGTAGATGCCTGAATTAATCAGGTTGCTCAATACAAAATCCACAATCCGGTAGCGCCCGCCAAAGGGAACGGCTGGTTTGGCTCGCTCCTTTGTTAAAGGGGAAAGACGCGTTCCTTTCCCGCCTGCTAGAACGAACGCCAAAACACGCACATCCATAACTAATCGTCTCCGTCGTATGAGCTTACAGCAAAGGCTATTTTCAATGGCGATTCCAGTCCAGCGCCAACTGAACAAACGAACGAACCGCCACGCCGGTCGGCCCTTTCGATAACCACGCTTTCCCGTCGTCCAACCAAGCCGTGCCCGCTATGTCCAGATGCACCCAGGGAGTCGGGTCGGCAAACTCCCGCAAGAACCAGGCCGCCGTTACCGATCCCCCATAACGTCCACCAATGTTCGGCAGATCGGCAAACGCGCTCTTCAGATACTCTTTGTACTCCTCATCCATCGGCATCCGCCACGTCTTTTCGCCCGCCGCGCGCGAAGCAGCCAAAAACCGTTCCATCAGCCCCTCATCGTTGGTAAATGCGCCGACGTTATACTGCCCTAAAGCAATCGATATTGCGCCAGTCAACGTAGCCGCGTCCACAATGTGCGTGGCCCCGTTCCGATTGGCGTAGGTCAGAGCGTCGGCCAATATCAGCCGGCCCTCCGCGTCGGTATTCAGCACCTCGATAGTTTTGCCGGACAGCGATGTGACAATGTCTCCCGGTCGCTGCGCCTTCCCGTTGATCATGTTCTCGACCGTGGCGATATACCCGGTCACCGCAATGGAAGGCTTCAGTTGCCCGATCGCCTTCATCGCGCCGATCACCGCTGCCGCGCCGGCCATGTCGTACTTCATCTTTTCCATGCCGTCAGCCGGCTTTATCGAAAGGCCCCCCGTATCGAACGTCACGCCTTTGCCCACCAGTGCCAAATGCTCACCGTCCCATTGCACCGACGGACGGTACTGCATGCGGATCAGATACGGCGGGTTCTCGCTGCCCTGCGCCACTCCCAGCAGCGCCCCCATGCCCAGCTTCTCCATCGCCTCCCGGTCCAATACTTCACATTCCATCCCGAAACTCGAAGCAACCTCTTTCGCCGCCTCCATCAACACCGCCGGAGTTAGTTTGTTAGCCGGTTCGTTCACCAAGTCCCGCGTCAAATTCTGCGCCTCGGCAATAATGCAGCCCTGTTCCGAAGCCTTTTGCAGCGCCTGTCGATCGCCGCCCGGTACCGCCACTGTAAAGGTGTCCACCCGCTTCTCGTTCTTCTTGGGATCGGACTTATATTTATCCGCCTCCCACGCGCCGAGAATCATCCCTTCCACGCACGCCCTCGCCAGCCCCGCCTGCTCGGGCTCTAGCGCCATCGCCAGATTTCGTATCCCCTTCGGCTTCAGCGCACGTACTAGGGCTCCCCCGGCCCGCCGCGCCTCCACCGCCGCAAACGTTTCCTTCTTTCCGCCGCCGATGACCACCAATTGCTTGGCCGCCAAGCCTTCGGGACGGTACAGCGTAGCCATCTCGTACAGCTTTCCCGTAAACTCACCCGACAAGCGCAAATCCGCCAGCCAGCCGGACTGCCCGGTGATCTCCGGGTCTAGGTTCGCCGCCGAGGCAGCCGCGTTTCCACTGACATCCGTTGTCTCCGCCTCAAAACAGATCACCGCCAGCGCGTCCGCCGTCAATTTCTCTATCGCCGTTGTTTCTACTTGAACTTGCATAATTATCCTTATCTGACCTAATCCGCCGTCGAAACAATTCGCCGGCGAAAGATTCGCCTACTGCCGGTTACGCCTCACCATCGCTGCCTTGGCTTCCGCCTGCATCTCCCTCACCTTTGTCGCCTCGCGCTTGTCGTGGAATTTTTTGCCTTTCCCCACGGCAATCTCCACCTTGATGCGCCCGCCCTTCAGATACAGCCGCGTCGGAACCAGGGTTAATCCTTTCTCCCGGATCTCCGCCCGTAGCTTCTCGATCTCCGACCGGTGCAGCAACAGCTTTCGCTTTCGCACCGGTGGATGATTCATAATGTTGCCGTGCGAGTACTCGCTGATGTGGGCATTCATCAGCCAAGCCTCATCGTCCTGCACGTCGGCATAGCTCTCTTTCAGCTGTATCTTTCCGTCCTTTGCCGCCTTCACTTCCGTCCCGGTCAACACCATGCCCGCCTCATACCGGTCGAATAGATGGTAGTTATGCCCTGCGGACCTGTTATCGCTCAAAATCTTAATTCCGCTCTGTTGGGCCACTCTTGCTCACTGTCCTGTCAATTCTCATCTTAAGTAATCGCCCAACGGTAGTCGCCGTTGCAACGCAAACTTCAGTTACACGAGAATGCCCGCGTCTACGTCATCTACTGCAAAGCTCGGAAGCATTTAAACTGAGACCGGGAGAAAAAGGTACCCCTCGCGGGACTATTCTTTCTGATATCTATGGGCGTAATGCGCCGGTAGTCTAACATAAGCTGGGATACGTTCAAGGTGAAGTTTTTAAATACATTGCGGCCGATTGTCGCGCTCTGCTGCGTTCTTGCTCTGCTCACGCCGCCGATGGAAGCCCGTACCAGGAAAGGCGATAAACTCCTGAAGCTGGGCCAAAAAGCGGAGGAGCAGAAGCACTATGACGCCGCGCTGAACTACTACGATCAGGCACTTGAAATCGATCCCCAGGACCCTGAATATCTCTTGGACGATCAGCGCATCCGTAGCAAGGCCGCCGACGGACACGTCGCGGAGGGCCGCAAACTGCAAAAACAGCAGAAGTTAGAGGAGGCGCTGGTCGAGTTTCAAAAAGCCTTCCTCGCCGACCCCTCATCGGAGGTCGCGCTGCAGGAAATTCGTCAAACCACCGCCATGGTGAAGGAAAAAGCGACTCTTCCCAACGGTACCCCGGTCCTGACGGCTGCGGAAAAGGCGCGGCAAGCTGTGGAAAAACGCATCAACACCTTGCAAGCTCCTCCTACTCTGCGCCCCATCAACAAGCAAATCAGCAGCTTGCGCATGAATAACCAGCCGACTCGCGTACTCTATGAAACCGTAAGCAAGCTCGCTGGAATCAATGTGCTTTTCGACCCTTCCGGTGTCGATACCACGGCCGGCAAAAACTTCAACCTCGATCTCAATAACGCAACACTGGAAGAAGCGTTGAACTACGTCGCCCTGATCACCCATACCTTCTGGAAACCGATTAGCCATAACGCCATCTTTGTCACGCAGGAAAGTGAACAAAAACGCCAGGAATACCAGGATGAAGTAGTCAAAGTCTTCTACATCCAGAACGCCACCACCCAAAACGAGCTCTCCGAGATCTTCAACGGCGTCCGCACGGGCGCCAAGCTGACTACCGGTATTTTCCAGATCCCCAGCCAGAACGCCATTGTTGTACGCGGTACGCCCGACACCATTGCCTTGGCAGAAAAGTTAGTTCACGATTTGGATCAGCCGAAATCGGAGGTCTTGATCGATGTCGTCATTATGGTTGTGAACCGCGATAAAACTCGAAAGCTGGGCGCGGCGCTCGCCGGACAGACCGGCGGCCTTAATATTCCGATTAACTTTACTCCTAGAAATCCAGTGTTATTCGGCGGAACAACCGGTACAGGCACCACCACTGGCACAGGTACGACTGGGACGGGAACGACGACCGGCACAGGCACCACCGGGACTACCACCGGTACAACGGGCACCACGGGAACAATCGGCAGCGGCACCGTTCCCGGCACCGGCAGTACAGGAGTCGGCAGCACCGGCATTATCCCTGGTGCATACGGAGGCGGATCCACCGGCACCAACAATACCGGAATTTCACTGGCCCGCCTCGGACACGTCTCCAGCGGCGATTTCTCTACTACTCTACCGGGCGCGCTGATCCAAGCTCTGCTGTCCGATGCCTCCACTCGTATCCTGCAGCGCCCGCAGTTGCGCGCTACCGATGGCGGTCAAGCGGTGCTTACTATCGGCAGCCGGATTCCTTATGTCTCCGGCTCCTTGAACTCCGCTGTGGCTACCCCCGGTTCCATTCCTTATGCCACTACTCAGTTTCAGCAAGTTGACGTCGGGGTGAAACTCGATATCAAGCCTCGCGTGAACGGCACCGACGACATTACTATGCACATCAAAGCCGAAATTTCTAACGTGCAATCCACTACCAACATCGGGGGTATCGAGCAGCCGATTATTGCGCAAACAGTAAACGAAGCCGACGTCCGCATTAAGGATGGACAAGTAAGCGTTCTCGGCGGCTTGAATACGCAAGATAACGAAGACAGCAATACCGGTATTCCCGGATTGACAAACATACCGGTGCTTGGCTACCTATTCGGCACAAGAACAAAGACCAGAAACAGAGATAGCACCCTCATCGCACTGATCCCCCATATCGTCCGCTCGCCTGACCGGAGCGAGATGGCCGAGGAAGGCGTCGACGCCGGAACCGAGCGCGTTGTGCGCGTCATTCGCCAATCCGATAGCGCCGATGAGAGCTCCACCTCCGCGCCATCCGCTCCGGCTAACTCGGCAGCGCCGGCAGCCGCGCCTGGGTCTCGTACTAACGTGCCTCCTGCTCCGAATCCGCCGTTGACGCCGAACCCGGCTCCTCCTACTACCGCTCCGCAAACGACCGCGCCGAATAACCCCGCAACGCCCAGCAGCGCCCCCGCGCCGAACAATGTCCCCACGCAACCACCGCCGAGTAATAGCCGTCCTCCCTTTAGGCCCATTGTGCCGCCCACGACGGCGGCTCCCCCTCAGCCGCCTCCACAATAGGTACATTGCCCCAATGTGTTGCAGTAGAACTAACCTAGCTCTTCGAAGGCGCCGCAAAACGCAAGCCGGCCTCACCCTGATCGAGCTCATCGTCGCCTTCACCATCTTGTTGATTCTTACTTCCATGGCCGTGCCTATGACCCGCTTCCAAATCCGCCGCGAGCGGGAGAAAGAACTGCGTCAGGACCTCGAAAGCATGCGCAAGGCCATCGATAAATACAAGGACATGTGCGATCTTGGCAAAATTCAATCCCCTTCTCCCGAGGCGTTCTGCTATCCCCCTTCGCTAGAAGTCCTTGTCGACGGCGTGAAGATGCAAAACCAAATCAGCTCGGGTAGCGACACCGGAAAAATGCGCTTTCTGCGCCGTATTCCCAAGGACCCCATGACCGGCGATACCGATTGGGGCAAGCGCAGCATGCAGGACGAACCTACCTCTAGCTCCTTCGGCGGCCAGAACCTATTCGATGTTTACTCCAAAACTTACGACAAAGCGAGCGACGGGACGCCGTACTCCGAATGGTAATCAAACAGGCACTTAGCGAAAGACGCTATCGAATCCAACGCTTGCAAAGCGATCCCACGCGCGCCAATCGGCTGCAGCGCGGCTTTACCCTGATCGAGCTGATGATTGTCATGGCGATTATCTCCGTGCTGCTCGCCATTGCCATCCCTATTTATCAGAAGTCCATCATCCGCGCCAAGGAAAGCGTGCTGAGGAACAACATATTCACTCTCCGCAACATGATCGACGAATACACCGTCGACAAGCAAAAGGCACCCGAAACCTTGCAAGACCTCGTCTCGGACGGCTATCTCCGCCAAATCCCCCAGGACCCTATCACCAACTCCAACGAGACCTGGAGGACGACCATGGAAGACACCCCCATCGGCGGTCAGAATGCTTCTCCCGGTATCTTCGACATCCACAGTGGCTCCGACAAAACGTCGCTGGAAGGCACACCCTACGCCGACTGGTGATGGGCCAATTTGCTTTGCTAAACTGAAGATCGAAACAGATTGTTCATCTGTTCATTCCCCGATCGTCTAACGGTAGGACACCGGCCTTTGGCGCCGAGAATCGTGGTTCGAATCCATGTCGGGGAACCAACTTTCCTTCGTGACCGCCTAACTCAAACGTGATGCACTCTTTTTAGGGCTAGGCCAACAATCGAATCACTATTGAAGCTCAGAATCTTCTTAGCCAATCGTCAAAAATCCGTCATCTCGTGGTCGGCCGCTAGCACCTGAAGAGGCTGACTCATCCGGCGCGACTAATCTTGTTCATCGCCCAATAGCAAATCTGACCTAGCCTCCGATGAAGAGAATTGACGCTTTCATCAGTTCGGACGCGTTAAAGTCCCGTGCGGTAACCGCTCCTCCAAGGCCGATACCATTGCCGCTGCCCGCGCCTGCCAAGTTCCCTGTCGGCTTGCCCTCCAACGAGCTTCCTCCCATCCATCGCAAAACCCGGTTTCCGCTAATTTATTCAACTCTGCCACCAGCTCCGCCGGAGTGTCCACCAGCCTCAGCAACGGCTCTTTATGAAGCAGCTCTTCAAATCCTCTGGTCGCCACCATCGGACGGCAGGCAGCCAGGTGCTCATAAAACCGCGTCGAACTTCCGGAGTAGGTAGGTTCCTTGCGCCGATAGGGCAACACTGCTACATCTATCGCTCGCGCATATTGTTGCAGAAGACCATATGGCTTAGAACCTGTGAATCGGATACGTCCACCCCAATCCATCAGTTTTGCTCTTGCCTCACGCTGCGCCATGTCCGGCACGTCCATCGTTGTAGGCCCCACAAACGCCCAAGAGAATTGGGGCGTTTTCTCAACGGCTCCCAGTATCAGGTTCCAGTCCAGATTAGCTGCCAAATTACCAAGTACCCCAATGATCGGACGCTCTAAGTCAGTCAGATCGGAAGGTAATTGACCCAAGCCCGTAGGCTTTTGTTCGGAGACGTTTGACTCTCTCGTCGCATTCGGCAGAACGACAATCTTAGAGCCGGCGCATCCTGCTTCGCTGGTCATGTAGTCGGCAATGCGTGCCGAGTTAGGACATACCAACGTAGCGACCCGGCATAGTCTTGTATCTAAGCTGCGAACCAAACTAGGGTTTACTCCGGCATAAGCAATCGTGAGGTCGGTTTGGTAGTAAACCACCGGACCTTTCCATTTCTCCGCGATCGGAGCATAGTAAGGTGTCGTACAAACAAGGACCGTGGAGTTCTCATTTGTTGATTGCTTCTTTAGCTTTCCAACTAGCTTCGGTCCAAATGGAATAAATGAGGATATCGGAAAACGGCTGTAACCGCGCTGCAAAGGAAAATACCGCACGCGCTGAAAAGGATCCTCTATCGTTTCCTCACGTTCCCAGCCTTCCCATGTTCCGGTCCAGCTCATCACGGGCGACCAGCCCAACGTGGGAACACAAGCTGCCAGCGCACTCGCAAACTCCCTCATCCAAATACTTCCCACGTCTAAAATTTGCCACATCATCGTCTTTCGTTAATAAGAATCGAACTGTAATCTGTGTAACCTTTTTCAATAAAAGTCTCTCAGATGGAAGACGTATTTAGCAATTTATTTTCAATGCTGTCGAAAACGGGCGCGGATTGTTTCGTAACGATCTAGTAACTAGGTAATGGAACTTTCCAGGCTATAAAAATGTATTCTCGTACTGGTACCGGTCCGACCACTTAGTCCGTCGAAAGTAATCCGGCAATACTCCCGAAACCTCTGCTAAAGGCACTGCTCCGATTTCTCCCCCGCGAATTTAAAGAACTTATCACGACGTATATATCTAGCCAATAAAGGGATATACGGCGGTTCGATGCTTTTTGGATCAATCGACTCCATTAAGGAAAGTACTGAAGCCCTTGGGATTTGCTACCGCGTCCCATCGGTCCCGTTACTGTGGGCATTTGCCATCGACACGACATCAATTTACAGTGAAATCAATGCGGGCGATCCGATGACAAATTCGGTCTCGCCAGGGTCGATTTTAGAATATCTCCGACACGATATTCGATTCGGCTGAAGTAGCAATTCCTCATTACCGGTCTTCATTTTGCAAACCATTCGGCGACGAGTGGTCAGGATCGTCTTAGAAAGAAAGCTAACTTGTATGAAATCGACTTATTTATTACTAACGATGTTGATGTTGGGACGGTGCTTTGCTTTCGGCTCGGAAGGAAGCTCCGTCACGCAGCCGAGTGATTCCTCGCAAGCAGTCAGTTACGTTCTTAGTCCCGAAGATCAACTCTCTGTTCACGTCATCGATTTAGACGATCTGTCCGATAAGCCGGTCAGGATCGATCCGAATGGTTTTATCGATCTGCCATTAGTCGGAACAATCCACGCCGCCGGTATGACCGTCGAGCAATTGCGGAGTGTCTTGGTTAAGAAGCTGACGAAATATATCACGGCGCCCCGCATTAACATCAATGTGCTCGAATATCACAGCCGCCCGGTATCCGTTCTCGGAGCGGTCAATTCTCCTGGCGTTCATCAGTTGCAAGGTCCCAAGCGGCTTCTCGAAGTAATTTCTCTTGCCGGGGGCTGGCGGTCCGAAGCCGGACCGCGGCTGGTGATCACCCGCCAAATGAAGCAGGGTGTGCTGCCGCTGCCGAACGCGCATGTCGATGCTTCGGGACAATTCTCGGTGGCCGAGGTGTCGACCGACGGCTTAGTGGCCGGCCAAAACCCAGCCGAAAACATTCTGATCAAGCCGAACGACGTCATCTCGGTACCACGTGCCGATCTCATTTATGTTCTGGGCCAGGTGAAAAAAGCGGGCGGTTTTCCGTTGACCTCGCACGACGGGATTTCATTGCTGAATGCGTTGGCTTTGGCCGAGGGACTGGATCGCGATGCCGCGCCGAAAAAGGCTCGCATTGTTCATCAATCGGGTGGCAAGTCCGTCAACCTCAATGAGGTCACCGTCAATCTGCAACAGATTCTCGACGGGAAAGCCCCGGATATCCAGCTACATGCCAACGATGTTTTGTTTGTGCCGAACAACCTGGCGAAATCCACCACGCGGCGCGCCCTCGAGGCGGCGCTGCAGATCGGGACGGGCGTCCTTATTTACCGCTAGTTCCCCGGGAGAAACAGAATCACCATGCAAAACGAAACGAATCGACATCGACGCAACGGACAGCAAGACGAACCGCTGTACTTGCCTCTCACCGGCGCGGAGATCAGCAGAATACTCGAAGTGGGTCCCTCGACGGCGAACGCGGGAGGAGGTGCCGGAGGCGCCCGGAGCCTTTGGGCTGACTACTACGAAACGGTGCTGCGTCACCGCTGGTTGATTTTGGCATTTGTTGCGGCGGGATGTGCCGTTGCGCTTCTACTGAGCTTCGTCACCCGTCCCGTCTACCGGGCTCGGACGTCGCTGGATATTCAAAACCTGAACGCCGACTTTATGAACATGCGCGAGATCGCGCCGACCGGGCAGGTGGGGGCTGCTTCGGCGGAAGTGTATATTCAAACGGAAATCAAGCTGCTCGAAAGCGCGACCCTCCGCGACCGTACCGTGCGGCGTATGCAGGCCCGCGCCGCGCAGGTTTCGCTTGCGCCGCGCAATCCCGTCGCGCAGCTTCGGGACCGGATTCCGTTGCTGCGCGCCGCGCCCGTCGATGCAAAAGCCGTTCTCGATTTTACGGCCAAGCGGATCAATGTGAAGCCCATCGGACTCACGCATCTGGTGGAGATCACCTGCGACGGCTGGGACGCCCCATTCGCGGCGGACTTTTGCAACACAATGATCAGCGAGTTCCAGCAGCAGGACCGGGAGGTTCGCCTCAATGAAGCGCAGAAAACAAGCGAATGGCTGTCGCGCCAACTGGCCGATGTGCGCGTGCAACTCGCCCAGTCGGAGAAAAAGCTGGATGACGCGGCGCAGAGAGACGGTCTGCTGTTCAGCAATCAAAACACCACCGTCGGGGAAGAAAAGCTGCGCGAGCTGCAAGCCGAACTGATGAAAGCCCAGGCCGACCGGGTCGGCAAGGAAGCGCAGTATGAAATTACCAAAACGGCGTCCGTGGACTCTCTTCCCATGATTCTCGACGATTCACAAGTCCGCGACGATCAGTCGAAGCTCGGCGATCTGCGGCGGCAACTGGCGCAAATCTCGCCGCCGCTCACCGATGCCCATCCCAAAGTGCAGCATCTGAAAGCGCAGATTCAAGAGCTGGAAAGCGATCTCGATCATCACCGCGGCCAAGTCACCCAGCGCGTCGGTAATGAGTTTCAAGCGGCGCAGCACCGCGAACGGCTGCTCGCCTTTGCCTATTCGATGCAGGAAAAGAAAGTCTCGCAGGAGTTGGGAAAAGAGTCGCAGGTCAGCATGCTGCGGCGAGAAGTGGAGTCCGGGCAGCATCTTTACCAGACGCTGTTGCAGCGCGTCAAAGAGGCCGGATTTGCCTCCGCCATGCAGGCCAGTACCGTCCGGGTGGTCGATTCGGCGCTTGCTCCGCTACTGCCCATTGCTCCCCGTCCGGCCCGTGCCGGGGCGGCGGGCTTGGTCATCGGCGCCATTCTCGGCATTGCGCTTGCCTTCTTCAAACAGCGTACCGAAACCGCGCTGCGGGCGCCCGGCGAGGCTCCCCTGTATCTGAATTTGCGGGAACTGGGAGTCATTCCGTCGGCCCGCACCGGCTTAGCGGGTGCCTATGCCAAACGCCTGCCCGCCTCCGGGGGGACTCTTTCTCTTCTTCCCGCTCCGACCGGCAACGCTCCGGCAAAACCGACGAAGGAACAGGCGGTGGATCTAGCCACCTGGAGTGCGGGGGAATCGCTCGTCGCCGAAGCCTACCGGAGCGCGACCTATTCGATTCTGCGCGATGCGCAGGCCGGAACGGGCGGAAAGGCCTACGTCGTCACCAGTCCTAATCCGGGGGAAGGAAAAACGTCGGTGACGTGCAATCTCGGCTTCGCACTGGCGCAGGCCAATAAACGGGTGGTGCTGGTCGATGCGGATCTGCGGCGGCCCCGCCTTCACGCCTCCTTGAACGTCCCGAATAAGGTCGGGTTGCGGAACGTCCTGCGCGGCGAGTTCGATCTTCGGACCGCTTCGGCCGAACTCTTCTGTCACCGCTCCGAGTTTTCGAACATTCGCGTGCTTCCCAGTGGCTCCGGCTCCGGCGACGCCGGCGGGTTGCTGTATGCCGAGCAGCTAAAAGCCGTGGTGGATTCTTTGCGCAACGCCTTCGATATCGTTCTCATCGACACGCCGCCCGCGCTGCATCTGGCCGACGCCCGCATCGTTGCCGGAGCCACCGATGGCGTCATTCTCGTGCTTCGCTCCCGCGCCACCGACCGTGCCGATGCCATCAGCGCACGAGATGTGTTCCAGGACGACGGAGTCCGTGTGCTGGGCACGATTCTCAACGATTTCGATCCCTTGAAAGAAGGGCAGCGGCACTACTACAACTCCTACTATGAGCAACTGGCGGACGAAGAAGCCATCGGGCAGGGAAGCGGCGCGTGAGTACCACGGTCGAGATGCCCGAAGAACTCGCCGGCGCTGCGGCAACGCCGTTTCCCGCTAATCCGGCTCAGCCACTCCCGTCCTCCTCGACGGTGCGAACGGCGGTGGCGCGCGATATCCTGGGCGGCACCTCCGCGCTCGGCGTGGCGACGGTCCTCGAACGCGGCTTGGGCTTTGCCGCCAACCTGCTGGCGGCCCGACTCGGTGGCGTATCCACCTTCGGCGCGTATTCGCTGGCGATGGTGACGGCCAACAACATCGGCACCTACGCCGCCGGCGGCATCGGTTCCACCGCCATTCGCTTTTCCGGAAAGTATCCGCGTGGCAGCGCGGGGTACCGCACTTTTTGCCAAGCCTTGGTCATTCTTTCGGTCTTCTCCGCCGGTCTGGCCGCCCTAGGGTTATGGCTGGGAGCTGGGCCTCTCGCCCATCTGCTGCGGAAAGACAGCTTGAGCGTGCTGCTGCGCTGGGCAGCCTTTTCGGCGGCAGGCATGCTTTTGCTCGAGTGCTGCCGCGGGTTCTTCCTCGGGCAGCGCCGGTTCACCGGAATTTTTCTTTTGTCTTCCATCGTGGGCTTGGGACTGCTTCTCTTTCTTCCCTTGGCCTCCCTTTGGGGACCGGTCGCAATGATCTGCGGCCAAGGCGCGATCACCTTGGCGGCCGTCCTCTTCTGCTTGCTGCTGTTCCGACCGCTGGGGTTGGCTGCGCCCGTTCCTGCCGACGGTCCGCGTCTGCTGCCGGTGCTCGGCGAGATCTGGCGCTTCGGCCTGGTACAGCTTGCCGGCTTGATCGGCGTCAACGCGGCCGGCTGGTGGCTGACTTCCCTGGTCGCCCGCTCGGACACTTCCATGGCGCAGATGGGCTTCTTCGCGGTTGCCAATCAGGTGCGGAACATGGCCGCGCTGGCACCCGGGCTGCTCGCGCAAGGCAGTCTGGCCGCCATGGCCGAAAACGGCGGCTCGGAAGACAATACGCCCGATCATGTGATGGCCGTTTGTACCTTCTTCGCCACCGTGGCCTCGCTATCGTTGGCCGGCCTCGGCATCGTTGTTCTGCCGTGGGGCTTGACGGCGCTGTACGGCAACTCCTATGCTCCGGCATGCGCCGCGGCTGCTCTGGCTTTGGCCACTGCGATTGTTCACATGAGCAATGCGCCGGCGGCGGGCCGGTTGAGCATTGTCTCTATCAAGTCGACCGGGATCATCAACACGGTTTGGGCGGTGATGGTCGCGCTGGCGGCAACGCTCTTTCTGTTTCATGCCGGTAACGCGTGGAAAGCCGCCGCGATTTATGGGTGCGCTCACCTGCTCTCCGCTGTCTTGGTTCTTCTCGCTCTGCGGAAGTATGCCTCCGTTCCCGGAGGGATGATCTCCCTGTTTCTCGTGAGCTCTGCCGTTGCGGTCGCGGCGTCTCTGTTGGCCGGCTTTCGCGCCGGGCAAGCACAGCTTACCGTCCCGCTCACGCTCGGCTTGATTGCCGTGTTTGTTGCCGGGTTCGTTCTCCTGCTGCTGATCGGACGCCGCTATGGTTGGCTTCCCACCGCCGCTGCTTTATGGCGGCTCGTTTTTGGCAGCCGATTGGCCGCGTTCGTGGGACGGGCAAGGAGGGGAGTCGATGGGAAACGCGATTAGCGTACCGGAGTCCGCTTTGCAAGCTCCCGCCACGGACGGAACCGAAGCGCGTGGCAAGATGCTGCATCTGTTGGCCTACGTCCACCTGCGGAATATCCATCGCTCCACCGGCGCCGGACGAGTCGCCCGCCAACTCACCGAACATCTGGCGCGGCGGCACGATGTCGATCTACGCATCCTGGCCGATCGCGCGGACTACGAGCGCATCGTCCCGCAGGTCGGCGCGCCTTGGGATTCCTTCGATTACCGCTTCTTTCGGTCCACCACGTCCCGGCAACAAGCCCGCTGGTTTTTCTTCAATCGCCCTCGGGCGGAAGATTACTCCCACGGCGCGCAGATCGTCTTTTGTACTGCCGAATCCTACGTCCCGGCAAAGACAGCCCGGCTGGCGGTCACGCTTCACGATGCCGCCTACTTCGAACAGCATGCCCACCGGCAGGACCGCCGGTTTTGGGCGCAGCGCCTTAAATGGCGCTTGTTGTACGGCAAGCTGTCCAGCAAAGCCGACCTGTTCCACACTGTTTCTCATTTTTCCGCCGAGCGGCTGGCGCACTTTTTCCCCGCCATTCGGTCCCGGATCCGCGTCGTGCACAACGCGGTGACGCCCCATTTCTTCGCGCCGGTGAGCGAAGCCGGCCGGTCTTACCTCCGCGATGCCGGCTTGGCAAATCGCCCGTTTGTCCTGGTTCCCGGCGGACTGCACTACCGCAAGAACGCGGAGCTGCTGCTGGCCGCTTGGCCTGTCTTGCATCGGCACTTTCCCGAGTTAACGCTCGCCATCGTCAATCATTCCAGTCCCGAGTACGGCGCCAGAGCCAAAGCGCTGGGCGAAAGCGTTCGTGTTTTAGGCTTTGTTCCCGATGAGGCGCTGCCCGCTCTGTATGCGCAGGCGCGGGTGGTTTGGTTTCCTTCCCGCTACGAAGGGTTCGGGCTGCCGGTGGTCGAGGCGATGGCCTGCGGGGCACCGGTGGTGGCGAGCGATGCTTCGTCGTTGCCGGAGATCGCCGGCGGTGCGGCCCTGCTTGCTTCGCCCGATCGTCCGGTGGCCCATATCGATGCTCTTTGCAGCGTGCTTGAAGACGAGCGGCTGCAAAACGATCTCCGTGAAGCCGGACGGCGCCGCGCGCAACGGTTTACCTGGGACGCCTCCGCCGCCGCGTTGAAACGGCAGTTCGACTTGCTGGTGTGAAGGGAGAACAAACCATGAAACTATCTTCCAACCAACCATTGCCGAAGGTCGTCGTTGTGCATCGTGGTGCTCGCGATGCCTACCAGGCATCTCTTGCTTTGCAGCAGGCCGGACTCCTGCAGGAGCTGATTACGGATCTATATTGGCCCGCCGAGCGCCGCTGGGCGCGCTCGCTCGGACGCCTTTTACCGGTAAGCGCGCGGCGCATGCTGGCGGCTCGCCATGCCCCGGGACTGCCCTCCTCGCAGGTTCGGGTCGATTGGCCGATGGGTCCGCTGTCGTTTCTGCTCGACAAGCTTCCCCGCGCGCCCTTTTCCTGGCGTCGGCAGGCGCAGCGGACCACCGACGCGTCGCTCGGCACGTGGGCCGGTAAGCGCGCGGCCGCCAGCGGGGCCGCCCTGCTCAGCTATAGCTACTACGGCTATCACGCTTTTTCCGCTTACGGCCAGGGGGGCATGCTCTTCCAACTGCATCCTCATCCGGCCAGCATTCGTACCATCCTGGCCAAAGAGCTCGAAGACCATCCCGATTGCGCGGCGTCGCTGCGCAAGGAATGGGAGCTCTCGCTGCCTGAAGAGGATTTCGCGCGGCTCGTTGCCGAAACGCGCATGGCCTCCCAATGGATCGTCGCCTCGTCGTTTACTCGCCGGACGCTTCTTGAAAACGGCATCCCGGCCGACTCGATCGCCGTGGTTCCGTACGGCGTCGATCTGCAAAAGTTTTCTCCCGCCCTCGGCGAGCAAAGACAAAGAAACGCCAATGCGCCCCTGCGGCTTCTGTTTGTCGGCACCATCAATCAGCGCAAAGGCATCAAGTACCTGCTCGAAGCGATGCGCTTGCTCGGAAGCCGTCGAGTCGAGCTCACCGTCTGCGGCCGCGTGGTCGATGATTTGTCGCTCTTTCGGTCGTTCGGCCCGAATGTTCAGGTGCGGCCGTCGGTCCGCGCCGACGAACTGCTGGCCGCCTATCGACAAGCCGATTTGTTTGTCTTCCCTTCCGTTGCCGAAGGCTTCGGACAAGTGCTGCTGGAAGCTCTCGCTTGCGGCTTGCCGATTTTGAGCACCACCAGCACGGCCGCTCCCGACCTTGTCACCGACGGCGTCCAAGGGTTCGTCGTCGACCCGCGACGGCCCGATCTTCTCGCCGGGCGCATCGAGTGGGCTTTGCTCCATCGCGCCCCACTCGCCGAAATGAGAATCGCTGCCCGGCAACGGGCCGAGACCTTCACCTGGCAGCGCTTCCGGCTGGGTATCGTCGAGGCCGTTCGCCGTCATCTCGCCGAAGAGGCGGCGCCAAAGGAGCTCGTGAACCGGTATGTTTGACGCACTCCTCTGGGCGACGCTGGCCATTGCCGCGATCGGTGCGCTCTCTGCCTTCGACGGCAGCCGCGATGTCTTCCACCCCTTGATCTTCATCGCGCCTATGTTCGCTTTTCTGTACGTCTGGATGCCGTTTCAGCTTTCCGGCTCCGGCGGCTTATTGCAGTACTTCACTGCCGAGGAGCTGCTCTGGGTGCAAGTTCTGTACTTGCTCGGCGTACTCGCCTTCGTGGGGGGTTGTTTAAGCGTTGGCTGCCGGATCTCCTCGCCGAGGCGTCGGGAACCGGCGCTTTCCGCGCTCTCTTGTGGGCGTCTGCGTATCGGTAGCTTTCTAGTCGGAAGCATCGGCCTGGCCTGTTGGCTGGTTTCCATCATCAATGTCGGCGGTTTCGTCAATGCCTTCAGCCGATCCTATGCCGGCGGCTGGGACGACAGCGGCTACGTTCGCGACGGCAACCTGCTTCTCTTGGTGAGCGTGCTGCTGGCCGTGGCCGCCATCGCCTCCGAAGGACCTCGCATTGCAAGTCTTCTTCTGGCCGGCCTTTTTGGTCTGCCCTGGTCGGCCCAGGCCCTGCTCATGGCTCGGCGCGGTCCTACCTTCGCCATCCTCGTCATCGTGGGCATGGGTTGGTATCTGAATCGCAATCGCCGACCACCCATCGTGGCCGTCGTCGTCGCGGGGGTGATGGCGGGCTGGCTGGCCCTCTTCTTGGTCTCCAACCGGAGCAACATCTATCTTGGCTCTCATTTCGATGTAAACACCGACGTCGCAACTATTACAAAGATCGTCGACAAGGCCGATACCGGCAATGAATACATCTACGGAACCGGCGCGGTGGTCAGCGCCGACCGCCGCGGCCATTATTTCTGGATGCGCCGTTATCTGGCGCAGCTGCTGGTCCGCCCGATTCCCAGCGCCGTCTGGCCCACCAAATACGAAGACTTCGGCGTACCGGAGCTGCTGCATAACGCGGGCACCGGCGAAGGCTTCGCCGACGTTCTCGGATGGGAAGGAGCGGTCGGGTCGGCGCCGGGTATCGTGGCGGATTTGTGGCTGGAACTTTGGTGGTTGGCTGTTCCGGCCATGGCGCTGCTCGGATGGTCCTACGGGTGGGTTTGGCGCAAAGCCGTCCTTCATGGGCGCGCTTGGAAATGCCAGTACGCGATCTTGATGGCCCTCTCCATGTACCTGGTCATGCAGACCATGGAGGCCGTCATCTTCCGTTCACTGCTGCTGTCGGTTCCTTCTTGGATTGTGTGGCAGTGGGCGCTGCGCGGATCGGCTATCACCGCCCCGGTGCGGGTGCAGCTAATGCGAAAAATCTCTCTTTCGTCGAGGTATGCCGGTCATGTCTGACACATTTACACTCCCGTCTGTGCAAGAACCACTTGCACCCACGCGCGTTGCCGCGCGAACGAAGGTCCTGGTGGCCTGGATCGATTGGTACTCCTACCATCACGCCCGTTTTCGTGCGCTGACCGAACACCCCCATCTCGCCGGCAAGATCATCGGCTTGGAAATGGTGGGCGGCGCCGGCGTCCACGCCGGATTGAAATTCCGCGAAAACGGCCTCGCCTCTTCCGCCGTCCGCACTCTGCTGCCGAACGCTAATTGGCGGGAGACGAACGCTTGGCAACTCGCCCGGCTGGCCTGGCAAGAAGCAAGCCGCCTCCAGCCCGCGGTGGTGCTTGTGCCGGGCTATTACAATCCGCCGGCGCTGTCTTTGGCCCTCTGGGGCAAGCTCCACGGCAAGAAAACCGTCCTTATGACGGAGAGTGCCGAGCAGGATCACACGCGCAGCACTTGGAAAGAATCGTTGAAAGGCTTGCTCATCCGATCGCTCTTCGATTGGGCCGTCGCGGGCGGCCAGGCGCATAAACGATATCTGGACAAACTCGGCTTCCGTCGGGATCGTGTCGCCGGCTTCTACGATGTCGTCGATAACAGCTTCTTTCAAGAGCGGGTGCGGAATGTCCGTCTGCGTTGCCAACCCTCCGATTTCGGACTGCCCTCGCCCTACTTTCTTTACGTCGGACGTTTTGCCGAAGAAAAAAATCTAAGCGGCCTACTGACCGCTTACATCGCTTTTCGTCGCTCGGGAGGCAGCGGACCGCTGGTGCTGGTGGGCGGCGGTCCGCTGGAGGGAGAGTTGCGCCGACAAGCGGAACTCTCCGGGTTTGCCGACAACATCCATTTTCCCGGACTGAAAAGCGCCGCCGAACTTCCGCCTTATTACGCCTTCGCCCGTTGCTTCGTCCTGCCCAGTACGCGCGAGCCCTGGGGTTTGGTCGTCAACGAAGCGCTGGCTTCCAGCTTGCCGGTGATCGTTTCTTCCCGCTGCGGTTGCGCGGAGGACTTAGTGGAATCCGGCGCCAATGGATGGACTTTCGATCCTGCGCAGCCGGACGAATTGACCGCATGCCTGCATCGCATGGATCGCTCCGGCGAGGAAGAGCTTCGTTGCATGGCGCGCCGGTCTTCGGAGATTGTTGCCCGCTTCTCGCCCGCGGCATGGGCTTCGGAAGTGGCGCGGGTGGTGTTCGCATGATCGATACCGCGTCATTCTCCTCCGGCGCGGAGAGAGCCGCTCCCGTCGGCCATCTTCCCTCGCACCCGGCACCGAACGCAGCGCCATGGCTCCATGCCGTCACGCATCTGGACCCTCGCTACGGCGGTCTCAGCGCGGTCGTCCCGGAGCTGGTCCGCGCTGTGACCGAAACCGGACGTTTTCGCGCTCAGTTAGCCGGCTTCTGCCACGAAGGCGAACACTATCTGCCCGACGCGCTCGACCGCGAGTCGGTTCTTCACCTTCCCGCCCGCCGCCTGCCAATCGGGACACCGGCACCGAACACAGCCGCATTCTATAACTGGGCGCAAGCTGCCGAAGGCCTCCATATTCACGGACTCTGGGAAGCCGGCACCAACTTCGTCGCGCAAGCCGCCCGCAAACTCGGCAAACCCTACATCGTTTCTGCTCACGGCATGTTGGAGCCTTGGGCGCTCAGGAATAAGCGCCTGAAGAAGCAGCTCTATCTGGCCCTCGTCGAGCGCCACAATCTGCAGCAAGCCCGTGGCCTCCACGCGCTCACCACCGCCGAGGCCGATGACTACCGTCGCCTCGGGCTGCGGAATCCCATCGCGGTCATTCCCAATGGAGTGCAAGTCGCGCAAGACGTTTCCCCGGAAGAATTCACGGCCCGCTTTCCCGGTCTCAGCGGCAAGCGGCTCATCCTTTTTCTTGGTCGCATTCATTTCAAAAAAGGGCTCGACCTCCTGTGTCGCGCCTGGGCCGATCTCGGTCCCTCCCGCGACGATGCGCATCTGGTGCTGGCCGGTCCGGACTTCGAGAATACCCTCGCTACGGTGCAGCGCCTGGTCTCGGAACTCGGCATCGCCGACTCGGTCACCTTCACCGGCATGCTGCGCGGCTCCCTGAAATGGAGCGCGCTGGCCGCGTCGGAATGTTTCGTGCTTCCTTCTTACTCGGAAGGTCTCAGCGTCACCACCCTCGAAGCGCTCGGCAAGGGTCTGCCCGTCATCGTTACGCGGCAGTGCCACCTTCCCGAAGTGCGCCGGCACGACTGTGGCTGGGTGATCGAGCCCGACGCCGAGGAGCTGCGGGACGCGCTCGAAGCTTTCCTCAAAACGCCCTCGGCCGCCGTGCGCGCGATGGGCCATCGCGCCCGTCAACTCGTCGCGCGCCAGTACAGTTGGCCCGTCATCGGCAGACAAATGAGCGCGCTCTATCAATGGGCGCAAGGCGGCTCCTTGTCTTCCGAACTAGACCTGCGGAACAGCGGAGGAACCACTTATGTCTGACGTCAATCTTCGCGCCTTCGATAACTCGTGGTATCGACCCGGCCGCTCCCAGCTGTGGCAGGCGCTGTGGTTTTTCTTGGGACTGCCGTTGCTGCGCTGTTCGTTGATCCCCTCCTCGACGTTCCGCGTCCGCTTGCTGCGTTTGTTCGGAGCCTCCATCGGGGAAGGCGTGGTCATCAAGCCGGAAGTCCGCGTGAAGTACCCGTGGCATCTGCGCGTCGGCAACGACTGCTGGCTTGGCGAGGGGTGCTGGATCGACAATCTCACCACCGTCACCCTCGGCGACGACGTTTGCATTTCGCAAGGCGCTTATCTTTGCACCGGCAATCATAACTGGTCCGATCCCGCCTTCGGTCTGAAAGTCGGGTCCATCCGGCTCCACGACGGCTCGTGGGTCGGCGCGAAAAGTTTCCTCGCCCCCGGCGTGATTTTCGGCGAATGCGCGATTGCCGCCGCCGGTTCGGTCGTCACCAAAAACATTCCTCCTTACGAAGTCCACGCGGGCAATCCCGCCGTCTTTTGCCGGAAGCGCACCATCGCCGCCGGCGCGGTCGAAACGCTTCTGGAAAGCAGGTACGCTTCATGAAGATCCTTCTGATGAATCAGTTCTTTTGGCCGGATTCGGCGGCCACAAGTCAGTTCCTCACCGATCTGGCCCGCGGACTCACCGAACGGGGGCACGAAGTCCACGTGATCTGCGCCGCCTCCGACTATGCGCTCGCCGACCTATCCCAACCGCCCGCGTGTACAGTGCACCGGGTCAAATCCGCGCCCTTTGTCCGTGGCAGCGTCGGTCGGGTTCTCTCCTACGCCTCCTTCTTTGTCATGGCCACCCTGCGCGCCCTGCGCGTGCCGCGTCCCGATCTTGTCATCACGCTGACCACGCCGCCGCTGCTTTCCCTCATCGGTGCTTTCGTCCAATTCTGCCGCCGCTCGAAGCACTTCATCTGGGAGATGGACGTTTATCCCGATGTCGCTATCGATCTGAATTATCTTCGTCGGGACGGAATCCCGGCCCGCGTGCTCGGCAAGCTGGCCGATCTTCCAAGGCGAACCTCCGATGGTATTCTCGCCCTCGGTCCCTGCATGCGCGACCGCTTACTTCGACGCGGCATTCCGGCTGACAAAATTCATGTCACTGAAAACTGGGCCGACGGCAACCTCATCCAACCGGCTCCTTGGGCCAACAATACGAGCCCCTTAACCGTCCTGTACTCCGGCAACTTAGGGCTGGCGCACGACACCGATACCATTGCCTCTGCCATGCTGCAACTCAAGCGCGACACCGGCTTCCGCTTCGTCTTTGCCGGCAGCGGCTCCAGGCGCGAACAACTGATTTCCTGGTGCGAAGAACAAGGCATCGCTTCAGCCGAATTTCGTTCCTACAGCCAACGCGCGAACTTGGGCGAAAGCCTTGGCTCGGGCGACATCGGCTTAGTCACGCAACAAGCCAAATGCGTCGGTTCGGTGGTTCCCAGCAAAGCCTATGGTCTTCTCGCCGCCGGACGACCCATCCTCTACATCGGCCCGAAAACGTCTACCGTCGCGGCACTCATCGAGCGTCATCGCTGCGGCTGGCAAATCGATAACGGAGACGTGGCCGCGCTCACGGCGTTACTGGTACTGCTCGCCAACAATCGCGAACAAGTAAGACAAGCGGGCGCTCGTGCCCGCGAGACGTTCGTGAAGCACTACGACATTCATGTGGGTGTCGCCCGCATCTGCACCGCCATCGGAGCTGCCGCGCTGGAAGAACACTCCGCGCCCCTGGCCCTCTCCGCTGTGGACACGATAGGAGCCTGAAAGGAAAAGCTCAATCATTTTCATCACCGCGAAAAAGGAAAAATTACAGATGCATGCACTCTTAGCTCTTGGAACTCTGTCCGCTATCTTCTGCTTCATTCTCACGCCTTTGTGCCGTGACCTTTTCTTGAAGTTCAAACTGGTCGATCTGCCGGACAACGACCGCAAACTCCACCGCCGTCCGGTGCCGCGCATCGGCGGAATTCCCATTGCTCTGTCCTACGCCATGGCGATCGGGCTTCTTGCTGCCTTTGCGCCGCACGGTGCCGGTATCTCGGTGCAGCACGGCCAGCTGCTCTGGTCTCTTCTCCCCGCCACTGGATTCATCTTTGCCATCGGTTTGATCGACGACATCTGGGGGCTCAAGGCCTCGCACAAACTCGGCGGACAAATCGTCGCCGCCGTCTGCGCCGTCAGCATGGGTGTGCAAATCAATGTCCTCGGAGGACATCACATCCCAAGCTGGCTCCTCTTCCTCGTCAGCGTTTGCTGGCTCATCGGCTGCACTAACGCCTTCAATCTCATCGACGGTATGGACGGCCTTGCCTCGGGAGTCGGTCTCCTCGCCACCCTGACAACACTGCTCGCCGCCATCCTGCAAGGCAATTGGGGACTCGCCATGGCCACCGTGCCGCTGGCGGGCTGCTTGCTCGCCTTCCTCTTCTATAATTTCAATCCCGCCTCCGTGTTTCTCGGCGACAGCGGAAGTCTTACCATCGGCTTTCTGCTGGGCTGCTTCAGCGTCATCTGGAGTCAGAAATCGGCGACCCTTCTGGGAATGGTCGCGCCGCTGATGGCCTTGTCGTTGCCCCTGTTCGAAGTGGCTCTCTCCATCGCGCGACGCATTCTCCGCGATCAGCCGATTTTTCAACCCGATCGTGGACACATCCATCATCGCTTGCTTGGCTTCGGCTTGGATACCCGCGCCGCTGCCTTTGTTCTCTATGGCGCCTGCGGCATCGCCGCCATTCTCTCTCTGCTCCAAAGTTCGCTCTCCCATCACGCCGGCGGATTCATCATCCTGCTGTTCTGCGTCCTCTCCTTTCTCGGTATCAAACGGCTCGGCTATATCGAATTCCGTACCGCCACGCAAATCCTCCGTAGTAATCGCATCTTGAAAATGGTCCAGGAGGAAGTTTCCCTTGAGACCGTACGCCACTCTCTCTCGCAAGCTGCCACCGCCAGAGACTACTGGAAAATCGCGCGCCTCGCCTGTCGGAAAATGGGCTTTTCCTCCGTTCATCTTACGCTCGGCAACGAATCCTTCGAGGAAGTCTTTGAAACCTTAGAGGCCGACCACACCTGGCGTCTCAGCTTCGCATTGCGCGCCGGCCAACTCTCGCTGGCACGAACAGCTGAGGCGCCACCGCCACCCTCCCTAGGCGCCTTCTTGCACATCTTCAAAAACAGCGTCGATGGAAAGGAACTTCTGCCGGAGATGACGCCGCTTGAACACACGGTCGCTTCGCGAAACGAACCGACTCTTCAGCTTGCGATTGAGATCGAAGAAACACCCTCCGATTCACGGTCTGCCGACCCATCGAACCCCTCGACCGGAGCAACAATTCGCGAAGTGAAATTCTATTTTCTGTTCAGAACGTGGACTTGGTTACGGCCCGGAAACGTGCGAAGCTGATTTCTTTGCGCCGGCGTCCCAGTACATTTGCACCACGGTGGGGTTGTTCTGCTGCCAATAGTCGGCATGGACCATCAGAATATCCCCACCCCGCACCGCCTCGGTCAGCTGCGTCCGATCCTTCGCCAAGGTTCCTGCATCCACGTCGTTCACCAAATTCACGCTGAACGCCTGCGGATAGTAATTGCGAACATTCGGCGGCGTTCCCAAGTCTCGGTGAAAAATAAAGCTCTGAAAAGGAGCCGTGTACGCATAGTCCTTGGTCGTGCTTTCTTCGGGCATAATCAACGAGTCCGGTAGTTCCGCTGCCGCTTCTTGAAAAACACTTGCATCAAGAGCAAACCCTAAGGCCGTCACCGAAGAGTCGACATAGAACAGCGTTGCTCCCCAGCGCTCATGTGCATATCTCATCTTGCGAATTAGTTCGCTCGCTACTTGCGCCTCCGGTAGCGTCTCCTGGTTCGCCGTTCCGTCCGGCTGCAGCGTAAAGTGCTGCGGACGAATACACACGCCCACCTTGAACCCCGCATCACGCATGATCTTGAAATACGCATCGTCCAGCTTCATGCCCCGATATGGTGAAGAGCCGTCCGAAATCACGCTTTCCATCTCCGGCGCAATTTGTGCAATCTCGTCCGGCTCGCAAACGTAGCTGGTGTCTTGCGGGTACTGCTCCCCCTCGATATCCCAAGTGATGGCGCCCTGCGCATTCAGCTTGCGCAAATTCTGCACGTTGCTGTCGGCCTGCTGAAGAATCCTTCTTTGGAATACTGCCAATCCATCGACGCTCCGAATGTCGAACTCGTTCGGATTGCTGTTATTGAAATAGCGCCGGGGATTATTGGGATACCCGCCCGCCTGATTCCTCGCGCCCTGCGGCGAACTGGCAAGATACACCGTTCCGATGATTCGCCGGTCACTCCAGTGCAGTTGCGCGGGCCAGCTTTTCGACCAATCGCGATAGGCATCCGCGGCTAGGCTGGATGCAGGTGTGCCCGATGGAGCGAAGCGCAACGAAACCGTAAAACGATCGCTTTGACCAGGCCGCACGGGCCGGTCGGCACGAGGAAAGAAAGCCGCCATGTTGTCGATTGCGGTGCCGCTGATAACGGGAACGTAAGCATTCGCCGCGCCATCCGCCGGTAAAAACCCACTGTATAAGGGCTTCGACGCATCCGCCACAACCGAACCCACCTCGCCTCCGCCGAAATCCGCGACCGTCACACTAGGGCCGGTCTTATCTAACGCTATTTGCTGATAGCGTGGATTGACAAATCCCTCGGGAAGCCGGGGAAAATGAAGCACAAACGGGTAAATCGTTGCTCCATCCAAAATCACGCCGGAGTTCGCCTGGTTTGTTTCCGTCACATTCAGATCCAGCGCATCCCCCGACTGAACAAACTGCACGCTGACCAAGCCCCAATCGAAACGATATGTCCAAGTACGCGTTGCTAAGTTCCAACTCCTGCTTTTATTTACTTCGCCCCAGTCATGTTGATTCCCGGCCAACACGTTTCCTGCGGTGTCGGTCATCTTCATATGGCCGATATGAAACACATCGGTCGAAAAAGTATTGGAGTCTTCCAGCACAACATTGTTATATTTGAGCTGCTGAATTCCGCGATCGCCGAACACAATCTGCAATCCCGGCTGCTTCTGCGCCGCCGCGCATCCTGCCAAAATCACCATCCAAGGCAAAACATGGCTGAATCTAATCCATTTCACGCTATTTTCATTCCTTAAGTTCTTCCGCCCATCCCAATCGATTTAACTTTCTCACGGTGCCGGTGCCGTCGGGCTAGCCGATGTTTGTAACTCACTGGGATGCCGCAAAGCGCGTAGAATGCCTACTCCTCGATGCCAGTCAAATCCGTACTCCAGCTTCACCGAGCTGGTCACGAAAACATAGTGATTCGTCGACAAAGGCTGACCTGGAACTACCTTGTTCTGGTAGTAGAACGTCTCCACCTGGGCGCAAATGTCAAGCTTCCCCATAACGGCACATTCAATGAGAGCGTAAAGTCCTCATAATAACGAGTGTTGAATCCCGTATCATCCCGCCTGTTGTCGAACACCTCTCCATAACTGTCCACCGCCAACTGCAACCGATCGCGATACAAAGGCGCAACGGTATGAAAGTCGGCAAACCAGCCGGCGACACGTTGGTTGCGTAAATCCGGCAGAATCGCACTTTGCGCAGTAAACGCCGGGTCGCTAGCCACGCAGCGGCTCAACGATCTGTTTCCAGTGAGCGCACAAGAAAAAGGCGGCACATTGCCGGGGTCTTGCAGCGTGTAGCTAACCGGAATGCCAATGTTTACGCCATACTCCCGCCCCGCTTCAAACCAACTCTGGTTATTTTGTAGGCGGGCACCGATACGCGACATCACCAGAAAGTTCTTTCCTAAATTAAATGTCGCGATCTGCGATGGACCGCCGGCCACCCCCGGCACATTGAACTGCTGAAACGGTTCGGTGGCCTGCGTGAAAACATTCTCCGACAATAGCCCGCGTATCGGCGCTTTCCGCGAAAGTGGTTTGGTCAACACGCCCACCTGCCCTCGCACCAGATTGCTGTTTAACGTAAGCTGGTACGCGCCGAAGTTTCCATTGCTTGCCGAATTCCGGATCGCCGTCCGCGCATACTTCGTCTCCCCCGAAGCGAAAAAATCGACATATTTTGGAAACGAATAACCTCCCCTTGCCCGCGTCCAAAATCCGATCCGCGACGACTCCGCTGTCGATAACTGCGAGAACGTATTGATACCGGCGAAATTCCCCGGCACCGTTTTATCCGAACCTCCAATGAAAGACAAGTCGTAATCCAGCGAAACGTTCTGCAACGCAAACCACCACATTCCTCTGCTTTCCACCTCTTGTTCGGGGGATGAAGTATGTTCACCCAGCAACGTCGTCGACGCTTGCTGCGGTTGGAGCGGATGCGTGGCCCACTCTCTTAACTGCACCCAAGCCGTCAATCCGCGGCTGGTATCGAAAGGCCGTTGCCGTAACGCCTCGAAATATTGCGAAGCCTGTATCTCCTCCGTTTGGCACGATCCATCGGTCACTTTTTGTGGGAGCTCCTCGCACGCCAAACCAGTTAAACGATTCAAGTCTTTCAGTGCGGTGACCCGTATCAACGGCGGCAGTGCTTCACTGGAAATCTCCGCATAACCAGTGTTCCCAAACGCCAGATAGTCCGTCATCGCCACGCCATACAGTTTGTTGTCCTCCACCGGCTCGCCTCGTATCAGCGGTACTTTCGAGCCCGGATCGATCACAATCCCCAGCGTGCTCAGGCCCCGGCCTTTTTCTACCTGCGGAGACAGATTGTCGCTGTCCTGCTTATCGAATGCCGCCGAGTCCGCCAGCATCTTCTTCAACGTCGATCCCTTCAGCGGTAGGCAGAACGTAAAATCACCTTTCCACAGCGCCTCGTCCAGCAAATTTTGCGCCGAGTAGTCGACGTCTCGCGGCCAAAATGCCACCGCTCTTCCAAACCCGCCGAACACATCCCGGTGTTGCAGCAGCGCAATGTCCGATTGGCAGAACCGCTCCATCGCCATCAACGCCAGCGTCTCGTAAGTCTTCTCTGGCGGTGCATTGGCTTCACTCGTCACATTTGCCACCGCCGCATTCAAAGTACAACTCCGGCAATTCCCATCGTTCTCCGCAGGAGTCACCGGTCGATTGCCGACCTGGTTCGCTAAGAACTCCTGTAGCGACCTGCCATTTTCTTGCGAGACATATAAATCGGCTTGCCGCAAGTTCGTCGAGAGAAACCCGTCGCGCTTCGTATCGAACGGAGTGCCTGGAGTCAGTAGAAACGCGCGATCGCTTTCCGCGTCACCGTTCTCTACTGTTTGGCTTCTATGCTCATCGCCGTTGGCGTGCTCACTATCGGGCTGCGAAATCACCACGTCGAAACCGCTGATTTTTGTTGTTAGCGCTGTCGCCTTGAAATACGGCATCTGCGCCAACAAAATTTTACGCCTTCCCCGGCAATGCTCATCGGAGGCGCATAAGCTCAGAACCTGCCGCAGCGCTTCCAATGGATCGGTAATCGTAATCTCGGAATCATAGCGCCGGTTCTTGTTCATCCAGACGCCATTCAACTGCCCCACGTAGCTCGCTAAGTTAGGATCGATCACGCCGAATATCGCGACGCCTTTTCCATCGGCATTTTTCTGGCTGAGAAAATACGGTGCCGGAGTTGTCCCGTCAGTGTGCGGCCGGTATTGAAAAAACGGATAATGAACGCTGAATAATTGGCAGTGTGTCTGCTGCTGTCCATGCTCCCGATACTCAACACAAAGGGCATGATTGTCGCCGGGGTCCAGCGCATAATAGCCGGCGATGAAATTAGACGAAGGCCGTGGAGGCTTGGCAAACGGGTAGCTGTGTCCGCTTGTATTCTCCAACCGTACGCAATCGCTTTTCGCATCGTCCGGCAGCGTAAACCGGTTTGGATCATCACGGCTTGCCAGGCAATCAAACACTCGTAAATCGGAAGCTTCACTAGTCACCGTTACATCCTGCAACCATGGCATCACATTGGACGGCAACTGTATTTCCAGCGCGTCCGTCGGGCTCAAGGCATCTCTCTTCTTCGCCGACAATGTTCCTGCCGGCAGGGGAGGTGCCGGTGTGTGCGGCTTTGTCGTGATCGATAGATTGGCCGCCAGCATCTGCACCGGCAAATAGTTACCCGTTTGCGGCTCGGCCAAAAAACGGGCTAGCTGCCGTAGCCGCTCGGGCCCATAGTAGAAATCGTGCTCTCCCGGCACCACCGCGTTGAATCCCATCAAACGAAGAAAGCAACCGACATTGTCCGAAGGAACAGTTCCCGGTTCTAGCCCCTTGTCCGTTACCGTCTCGGAACTGGATAGATTGGTCTGCCATTTCTTCCCTTCGTCTCTCACCGCAAAAAGATCCTTCCGAACCAGACGGGCTGGCTGCGCTGCCGTTTGCATACTGCGGGCCAAAAGCTCCGGTGCAAAGTTATCGCCCATGGAGACCAGTACCTGCGATGATCCCCTTTGTGATTGCATCTGGCGCAGCGTTCTCCGATACTGCTCTGCTGCTGCCGGCAGTGGCGTCTCCGTCTCGCTCGGACAACCAACGTCGCTGGTTCGCTGCACATCCGGGTAGCGAAAGTATCCGAACAGCCGGCCCGTGTACACTACCGAATACGCGGGTTTTGCTTCGCCGGGGGGTCCCCATTGGTCTGCTTTTCCCCTTGCGCCGTGCGCCATAACAAACAGCAGGAATATAAAGTAAATAATTTTGTGAAGGGATGTTCGTCTGTAAATGCTCAAACTGTGTTGCCTTTTTGCCTTGGTGTTGCTCGGCCCCTTTTCGTTCGTGCAGGCTGCCGTCACTCAGATCCAAATCATCAGTAAATCCGAAGTTTTGCAAGGTAAGCCATTCGGGGAAACAGGGCCGTATCAGTCGATTGTCGCCCGGGTACACTTTGCCGTCGATCCGAATGCATCGGTGAATCGCGCGATTGCCGACATCGCCCTCGCCCCCAGAAACTCACACGGCTTGGTCGAGTTCTCCGCTGACCTATATATGTTAAAGCCACGCAACTCTTCCGCCGGCAATGGGACTGCTCTGGTGGAAATCTCCAATCGCGGCGGCAAGTCTCTCACAAACGAATTTAACTTTGCCCACGGACCCTTCGACCCTGCCTCCGTATCCGCCGTCGGAGACGGATTTCTGATGAAAGAAGGTTTTACCCTCGTCTGGATCGGCTGGGAATTCGACGTTCCTCAGCAAGCAAATCTTCTACGCCTTTATGCGCCCGTTGCAATGAATCACGGCAAACCAATCACCGGCCTTGTGCGCTCGGAGTGGATCGGCGAGAAGCTCACCGACACCATCCCGCTCGGCGACCTTCACCAAACAGGCTACCCTGTCGCCGACGAAAAATCACCTCAAAACAAACTTTATATTCGTGATGCTGTATTAAGTCCGCGCACCGTCATTCCTCGCGCCCAATGGCATTTCAACGACAGCGCCCATGTTTCCCTGAAAGGCGGTTTTCAGCCCGGTCGCATTTATGAGGTGGTTTACCTCGCTAAGAATCCTGTCGTGGCCGGGCTTGGCATGGCTGCTGTCCGGGACTTCGTCTCTCTTCTCAAGCACGGAGGTCCAAACAACGTACTACCAAACGACATCACCCCCGTCGAACGCACTTTAGGCTTCGGCGTCTCTCAAAGCGGCCGCTTTCTTCGCCAATATCTTTACGATGGATTCAATCAGGATGAACAGCATCGCCGTGTATTCGACGGCGTTTGGGCCCATGTCGCCGGCGCGGGGCGGGGAAGTTTCAATCGGCGTTTCGCACAGCCTTCCCGCGACGGTCATTCCTTCCGTAATGTGTTCTATCCCGTCGACATGCCGCCCTTCGATCCGGAAGGTTTGCTGGCGAAAGAACGTGAACACGGTGTCACGCCCAAATTGTTTCTCAGCAATGGTTCTTACGAATACTGGGGACGGGCAGCTTCTCTCATCCACACCACGCCCGATGGAAAGCGCGACCTTTCGCCGCCGTCCAATACACGCATCTACTTCTTCTCCGGTTCGCAACACTTCGCCGGCTCCATCCCGCCCATTCCGGCAGCAACACAAAATCGAACCAACATCAACGACTATCGCTATGGGCTGCGCGCCCTGCTCCTGGCCATGCATCGCTGGTTGAAAGAGGGAACACCACCGCCCGCCTCCTGCTTTCCCCTTCTGCAAAAACACCAACTCGTCACTCTCGGGAAATTGCACTTCCCGGCCATTCCAAGCGTCTCCCTCCCGGCTCATAAGCGGGAAGCTTACCAGCTCGATTTCTCCGTCGAGCCGCCTACAGTCGGTCCAGCCTACCCCAGTTATGTGCCACAAGTCGATGCTGACGGCAACGATCTAGGAGGCATTTCCATGCCTGAAGTCGCCGTTCCTCTCGCTACGAATACCGGCTGGAATTTACGCTCTCCCTCTATCGACGCTCCTTCAGAAATGCTTAGCTTTTACGGTTCCTGGCTCCCGTTTTCACTCACCTCTCAAGAACGAAAAAAGCGTAGCGATCCTCGTCTCTCTATTGCGGATCGCTACGCCAATGAAAATAAATACCTGTCGGAAATAGATAGAGCTTCAGACGAGCTCGCGCGTCATGACTATCTCATTCGTTCCGATTTTCCACTTCTTCGCCAACGTGCACAAAAAGAATGGAATTTCCGGCAAACTCTTAAATGAACTTGCGTCAGTGAAAACTAGACTCCTTCCGAGCCGTGTAATTTCACCAGTTTGTTATACAAGCCCAACAGTAAAAAGGTCGGAGCCCAGTGTCCGATGAAGTTGGCCTTCTTGTCGTCGCCTGTAAGCTGAAATATCAACGAGGCTCCAATAGAGCCAAATGCCGCCCAAAGCCATGTGTCTGAAGGCAGCTTTGCCGTCTGCATCTCGATGCTGCGGGCTACAGGTCCTTCCCGGTGCTCTTGCCGTGCTCCTTTTGCTGGTTCTTTTGCTACCAAATCTGAATATTCCATTTCTATCTTTCCCCTTCCGAAAATGTAATTACCCTTGGGGGCAATTATGTTACAAACAAATCGCTCTCCTCATTGATTCAGCTTCGTCACCTGAGATTTCGTTTTTCCTTGGCTTATTCCGGATGCCGGTAAGCTTGTGTTAAGAAATGCAGCCGTTTGATATCACGCTGAAGTCCTTGTTGCAGGACGCGGGTGCCGCTTTTCTTCGCCTTTTGACCGGGCAAACGATCCAAGTTTGGCTGGATGTCGAGTTGCCGCAGGTGAGAAACCGACGCGTCGACCGCTTGGGACAGACCGATGCCGGTACCCTGCTCCACCTCGAATTACAGACGGGCAACGATCCAAAAATGCCGCTGCGCATGGCCCAGTATTATCTCGATATCTATGAACTTCACCTTCAGCCCCCGCAGCAGATTGTCTTATATGTAGGTAAAGGGTCCATGAATATGCCGAGTTCCCTTGTCCTGCCAAGGCTGGCGTTTGACTGCCAAGTTGTCGATATCCGCACCCTGGACGGCGATCTCCTGCTTGCCAGCCCAAACATCAACGACAATATCTTGGCGGTTCTCACGCAGTTGAAGCACCAGGAAGAGGCGGTACACCAAATCGTTTCCCAAATCGCTACACTGGAAGGGGCGCAACGGCAATCGGCTTTGGCCAAGCTACTTATTCTCGCCGGTCTGCGCGGTCTGGAGGTAGTAGTTCGAAAGGAAGTAGCCAATATGTCCGACACCATCAATCTTCTCGAAAACAAAGTGCTAGGTCCCCTGATCCTGCAAAGGCTGGAGGAAGGCCTTCAGGAAGGTCTGCAGAAAGGCATGCAGCAAGGCATGCAGCAAGGCATGCAGCAAGGCATGCAGCAAGGCCGTCTTTCGGTTCTCTCCCGTCAACTGGAAAAGCGGTTTGGTCCTTTATCCCAAAGCAATCAAGACCGTTTAGCCCAGCTTTCCCTCAATCAACTAGACGAACTTTCTGTCCGCTTACTAGACGCCGAAACCCTGAACGAACTTTTCTACTAGTCATCATTCGCAGGGCTCAAAAAAGCACAATCACAAATTTCAAAAAAGAATTTTCTCTCCGCTCTGCAATAACTTACGGATTATTTTTGGAGGACAAAGTTCGTTTTCGACTCTTTGCATGCTATCGTCAAACCCGTTACGACCCGGGCACCGGATCTGCTTCGATCTACTGTGGGTCAAAACGCCGAAAAGGAGACTGACGATCACCATGACATCACGCCAACAACGCCGCCAAGAAGAACACAAGGCCCGTAAGGAAGCCTACAAAGCCCAAAAGCAAGCAGAGTCGCAAGCAGAGAAACTTCCCAAGACCGAGGGCGAATCGGTCACCGAATCTCCCGTCCGCGCCGATGTCCATCGCGCGCTCGTCAACAAACAAAACGCGCAGCTCTCCACCGGTCCCCGCACCGAAGCAGGCAGATTGGCTTCGTCCCACAATTCCTTCAAGCACGGCCTCTACTCCAGGAAACTCGTCATCCAAGGCGAAGACCCCGCCGATCTCGACGCCCTGCGCGACGACCTCCGCCGCGAGCACCGGCCTGCGAACACCACCGAAGAGATCCTGGTCAACGAGTTAGCCGAAAACTACTGGCGCCTCCGCCGCATGCGCCGTTACGAAACCCGCGTCATGGCCTCGGAAACCGCCGAAGAGTTCGCCCAGAAAATGTCGCTTCTACCGCTCATCCAACGCACCATGGCTTCCGCCGAACGCGCCTTCCACAAAGCGCTCGGCACCTTGCGGCAGCTCCAAAAAGAACGCATCGATAACGCAGCCCCTATTGCACGGGAGTCGAAGATGCCCCATGGCTTCGTTCCGCAAACGGGATCGAATCCAGAAACGCCGTGTCCCACAATCACAAACCCGATGCTTGAAAACGCAGCTCCCGCGACCAGGCAACTCGATCTTGGCTTCGTTCCGCAAAACAGGCGTTCCAGCACCGTATTTTCTTCTCCTTGCGCCTCGGAAATTTCCAGGAAGATAGCGGCGTAGAAAAGCGCGTTTCCCAAATATGCAATATCTCGGATTTCTCGTTACATGATTGCAACTTTACTGCGTCTCTTGTCACAGAAGAGAGTCTCGAACGCGCAACAATCCCTATAATTTTCACGTGGTATTCATGAAATGCAAATGGATGAGTAACATCCTTATCACATGATGAGGACAGGGCTGTAATCACAAATCCATGACAGTTGTGACCAATCGAAAAGTGACCACGACGTTTCAGTTTTTCTGGCAGAACCATACGATTTGCAAGCATTTCCGTTCAGGTGTTTCGCTTCATAGTCACACCATGTACTCGGAAGAAAGTCTGGCAATGATCCCGCGCTATACCGCCAAGGTGCCATACCTGGGCAGCGCCATTCGCCGTCAACAAGCGGCCTATGCGGAAGACAAGGGCTTTGGACTGGATTTTGGGCGTGCCTTTTGGACGCCTCCCCTAGCGCCACGCCAAGCGCACCGGCTCGAGGAAAAGCAAATCGAGTCGCAATTTCAACTTCCCGGCCTTGTTTCCATCACGGACCACGACGATATTCGCGCTGGCGCCATGCTGCAGGTGCTGGATCGGTTCCGTAATGCGCCCATCTCTACCGAATGGACCATTCCCTTTGGTCCTACTTTCTTTCATCTCGGCGTCCATAACATTCCTGCCGAGCACCGCAACGCAGTCGCTGAACAGTTGGCTTCGTTCACTAAAAATCCGGACGAGCATCGCCTTCCGGAGTTGCTTCACCTTCTGAATGACTATCCCGATGTCTTATTAGTTCTCAATCACCCGATGTGGGATGAAAAAGGAATCGGCCTGCCGCAGCACGTCGAAGTTCTCCGTCGCTTACTCGCACGTTGCGGCCAGTCCTTTCATGCTTTGGAATTAAATGGCCTTCGTTCTTGGAATGAGAATCGACAGGTGATTCGGCTCGGCCGCGAAGCGGATATTCCATTGATCTCCGGCGGGGACCGCCATGGCTTGGAACCCAATGCCATCCTGAATCTGTCCCGTGCGGAGTCCATGACTGAATTCGTAGCCGAAGTTCGCCATGAACGTATCAGCCACGTAGCTTTTATGCCTCAATATCATGAGCCGCTTAAGCTCAGAATTCTTCAAACCATGGTCGATGTTGTCCGCGACTACCCGGAGACCTTTGAAGGCCGCCGTTCGTGGTCCGATCGTGTGTTCTTCCACGGACAAGACTACGCCGCGCCTCTTCCCATGAAAACTGTTTGGAAAGGAGGCGGTCCCCCCGTGGTGCGCCGCTTTGTCGCTGCCATGCGCATCCTGGAATGGCGCGGCGTTCGTTCTGCCTTGCGCCTCTGTCTAGACGACCGTGCTTCCGTTTGGTCCGATGGGGAGGCCGTTATTTGACGGCCCACCCCCGCGTTGCGTTTTTACCCGACACCTTTCACGAGGTAAACGGCGTCGCACTCACCAGCCGTCAACTCGAGGCCTTTGCCCGCCGTCGGCAAATCCCTTTCCTCAGCATTCATCCCGGCCCGGTCAATGAAACCGTTACCGACGGCCCGGTCACCATTCGACAGCTTCAACGCGGGCCGGCTTCGGTCCCGCTGGATACGAATCTGCCCTACGATTTATTAATGGGTCGTTATGCCAATAGCGTTGTGAGGCAGATTAAGCAATTTGGCGCGGAGGTCATCCATCTTACCGGCCCCGGTGACATGGGAACGCTCGGTCTGTATGCTGCTTGGCGGTTGCGCTTGCCCCTTGTGATCTCCTGGCACACCAGCCTGCACGAATACGCCAGCCGCCGCTTAGAACGCCTTACAGCATTTCTCGGACATCGTCTCAGTCACCTGCTCGGATTCTGTGCCGAACAGCTCTCGCTCGGCATTCTCTTGTGGTTCTATCATTGGGCGAAAATCATTCTCGCTCCCAATCCCGAGGTCATCGACTTCATGCAGCGTCTTACCCGCCGCCCTGTGTCGCTCATGCAGCGCGGCGTAGAAACCGATCTGTTCTCTCCCGTGCGCCGCCATCGCGCCAACGCTCGTTTTCGTATCGGCTATGTCGGTCGCTTAACCACCGAAAAGAACGTTCGTTTCCTCGCGGAGCTCTCCCGAGCTCTTGTTGCCCGTGGACACCGAGATTTCGAGTTTGTCATTATCGGCCAGGGAATAGAAAGCGTTTGGCTCCGCGAAAACGTAGTTAACGCCACCCTTCCCGGCGTGGTGCGAGGCATTCCTCTCGCCGAGGCATACGCGGACATGGACCTATTTGTCTTCCCCTCTGCTACCGATACCTTCGGTAACGTCATCCTGGAGGCGCTTGCTTCCGGCGTGCCGGCGGTAGTCACTTCCAGCGGAGGCCCTAAGTTCCTCATTCAGCACGGTATCACCGGATACGTAGCCTCTTCGGGAAACGAATTCATCGAGTACGTCAGTAAAATTCTGCTCCATCCCGAAACGTATGCCAGCATGAGAAAATCCGCTCGTGCTTACGCCGAAAGTATGTCCTGGGACAGTGTCTTTGAAAAAGTGTTCGACGCCTATGGTCATTGCGTCAAAAGACGGCAGCCGTTGAGAGTCGCCGAACCCGTCATGCGCTTGCCCGCCTAGAAAGGGGAAAGTTCTTGTTATCCTCACCTTGGAATGAGTGGCGTCATCTTAGATGGAAAGAAAATTAGAGACCAGATCTTAGCCGAGCTACGGCCGCGCATTGAGGCCCTTCGTACAAAGAGCCGTCCTCCCGCCCTCGCGGTAATTTTGGTGGGCGAAAATCCGGCGTCGGAAATCTACGTGCGTAATAAAATCAAGGCTTGCTTGGATCTCGGTATCCGTAGCTTCGATACAAAGCCGTCCGTCGGCATCACGACCGAACAACTGCTCACATTGATTGACACCTATAATTCCGACCCCATGGTCGACGGCATACTCGTTCAGATGCCCCTTCCTCCACAAGTGGATGCGCAGCAAATCCTGTTGGCTGTCGATCCTGGCAAGGACGCCGACGGCTTTCATTTGTTCAATGTAGGCAGCTTAGTGGCTAATCGTCCCGCCCCGCGTGCTTGTACGCCTGCCGGAATTATAGAACTGCTGAAGCGCTATGACATTCCTACCGCCGGTCGCCACGCCACGGTAGTCGGCCGTAGCGAAATCGTCGGCAAACCGATGGCGATGATGCTCTTGAATGAGAATGCAACGGTGACCGTCTGTCACTCGCGCACGCAAGGCCTAGCCGAAGAGTGCCGCCGCGCCGACATCTTAGTTGCTGCTATCGGAAAACCGGCGCTGCTCGGAAAAGATCACATCAAGCCCGGGGCTGTCGTCATCGACGTCGGAATCAATCGCGTGACCGATGAGACGGAGGCAAAACGCCTGTTTGCCCATGAACCGGATCGCCTGGTTACTTTCGCCAAGAACGGCAGTGTTCTTGTGGGTGACGTCGAACCATGGGCCATGCAGGAGCTTTCCTCTGCCTATACCCCCGTGCCCGGTGGCGTGGGACCGTTAACCATCGCCATGTTGATGTCCAACACCGTTCGTTTAGCAGAGCAGCATTTAAGCTGATGTTGAAGGTCGGTCTCACCGGCGGTTATGCCAGCGGAAAATCGTTTGTCGCCGCCGAACTGGAGCGCCTCGGTTGTTTTCTGATTCACGCCGATAAGCTGGGCCATCGTGTCCTGGAAAAAGACGGCGAGGCTTACGCCCCTACGGTGAACGCATTCGGGTACGATATCCTGGCACCCGATGGTTCAGTCGATCGCCGAAAACTGGCCGGAATCGTTTTCCAATCACGGGAACTGCTTGGCAAGCTAAACAGTTTTGTTCATCCGGCAGTCTTCCGTTTAGAAGAAAAGGAGCTGTCCGTGTGGCAGGCGCGGAATCCAAACGGCATCGCCGTCATCGAGGCGGCTATCCTGATAGAAACCGGGCGGTACGTTTCTTTCGATCGGCTTATCGTAACAGCTTGTCGTGAAGAAACACAGATCGCTCGAGGCACCTGCCGTGATGGTATCGGCCGTGAGGAAGCTCTGGCCCGCATCGCTCATCAACTGCCGCTGGAACAAAAGAAGAAATACGCAAACTACGTGATCGATACCGACGGAACAAAGGAGCAAACTGCACAGCAGGTTAGAAAAATGTTCGACGAATTAAAACATCTGGCGGAGACTCCGACTCATTGAAAAGCCGTGTGTTTATTGCGTCGCTGCTCATCTTGTTCGGGTTTGTCTTGGCGACCTCGCATTCCCGCTGGAGCATGCGCAATCTGCTTCAACCGTTTCTCCGGGCAGGGGCTTCGTGGTCTGAACCCACTCCCGTTCACGGTGCGGGATTGAGCACCGAAGAGCGGAACAATATCGACATTTACAAATCCGCCCGCCTCGCAACAGTCTATATCACCAGCACCACCGTTCGCCGCGACTTCTTCTTCCAGCCAGTGGCCTCTAACAGTCTCGGTTCTGGATTTCTCGTCAACAACAAAGGCTTCATTCTCACTAACTTTCACGTCATCTCGGGCAGCAGCCGAATACAAGTCACGCTCTTCGATCAATCGCAATACACAGCGCAGGCCCTCGACATTGATCGCTCCGACGATCTTGCGCTGATCAAAATCACTCCTAAAACCAAACTCTCTTTGCTGAATCTTGGCGATTCGGACCATTTGCAAGTCGGTCAGAAAGTCCTCGCCATCGGAGATCCCTTCGGGCTGGAGGGCACGCTCACCACCGGGGTTGTCAGTTCTATCGGCAGAGCCATCAAAAGCGAAGACAACCAACGAATCGAAGGCATGATCCAGACCGACGCTGCCATTAACGGCGGTAATAGCGGCGGCCCATTGCTCGATTCTTCCGGTAACGTGATCGGAATCAACACCGCCATCGTCGGTCAAACCAATGTGGGGATCGGCTTCGCGCTGCCCATCAATCGAGCTAAAGCCCTCTTGAGCGATTTTCAAGCTGGCCGCGTCACCGAACGGCCCAGAACCGGAATCACAACGGAGTATGTTGCGGGTGACCTCGCCGAAGCGCTTGGACTTCCCCGTCGTGGCGGTCTTCTGGTGCAAGGCGTTGCCGGCGGCAGTTCGGAAATGGCAGCCGGAATTCAAGGAGCTCGCCAAGTGGTCGTTGTCGGGAATACGCAGCTAGGAATCGGCGGCGATCTCATCATGGCGATCAATGGCCAGCCCGTCGACCGCGAAGATGCTTTGGTGCGCGCCATCTCTCATAAACGCGTCGGCGACACCATTCAACTCACCGTCTTTCGTAACGGCCGCAACCTAACTATTCCGGTCAAGCTGCTTCGTGCCCCGCCGGACGAAGGTGGTTAGTTTTGCACCCTGCTGCTGGTCACAAAAGGATTGAAGTTCGTTGTTCTGTCGAAGTAGTCTGCGCCTTCTACTTTTTTTAAGCGCCCAATCACTGCATAAGTCACCGGCGTCATCAGTGTCTCGTAAATGACTTTGATCAGGTATCCGGAGATAATGAGCTTGAAAATAACGGGTAGCGGTCGCGTTCCGTAGAACGCCACAAACATAACTACTGTGGTGTCAACTGCTTGCCCCACAATCGTGGAGCCGATTGTTCGTGTCCAAAGATACTTTCCATTGGTGAGTAGCTTCAATTTCGCCATCGCGAATGAGTTCGCGAACTCGCCGCACCAGTAGGCTAGTAGGCTGGCAAGAACAATGCGACCCACCGGAGCAAAAACGGTCGCAAACGCGGCTTGATCGGTGTATTCCGGCGCCGGTGGAATCGTTACCGCGATGAAGCATATGGCAACCAAAATAAAGGAGGCAAAAAATCCGTACCAAATCGCCCGGCGCGAAGCCCCGTAACCATAAACTTCAGTAAAAATATCACCAAATATATAGGTGATAGGGAAAAGTAGTTGCGCACTGCTGACTCGGAAGTAGCCGATGGCGAAAAATTTCGCGGCAACGATGTTGGAAACAAGCAAGACAACAACAAACAGCGTGATCAGCGTGTCAAGGTACTTATATCGGTGATCACTATGTAGCAACGACGCCGGTGGCGCACCTTGTTCGGGGACCTTCATTTACTTGTTCGTTTTGAATTCGAGCACCGACATCTTTTTGTCCGTCTGAAGATGATCGCCAGTCGCATTCGAGATGTCATCGGGAACAGCGGGACGATCCACCAGCGCGGTTGCTTCAATTTGGCCGGTAAACAATAGGTCATTTGTGACTTTAGTACGTTCGTTGTCGATAACGGGATCAATCCCGTGCGTGATCGATTTACTGGTCCTTGAAAAATAGATCTTTACGTCGTGCGTAGCCGCTGCCACAAAGACGGGTTTTCCATCGAATGTCTGCGGCATCTGCCAGATGCGGATATGGTGGCGGGAGGCAAACGTGTTGTTTTGCTTTTCATATGTCATAGCGGGCGGTTCGCCGTTCAGGGTCAACATCGACATCGGCGCTTCGCTGTATCCGTTGTTTTCAATGATGGCTTGGGCCGTTTTCAATGTGGAGGCTCGGTCAAGTTCGTCTGCTCGGAGCCAGCCTGCGTCTCCGAATGCCTTCTCCACTTGTTCTTTCGTGCCGATGAACATCAGATTCGTTAGGTCGGAAGGGCTCGGAGGCTTCGCGGCATTGGTCCGGAACGGTTCTTCTTTTACCAGGGCCTTCAATGCTTCTAGATCGGCAATCGTACCCGGCCTATCGGTCCCGGCAGGACCATTCCAATCGAGCGCTTTCGAAAGCTTCACGGTTAGCTCGACGCCTGGCTTATAGTCGATGACCGGATCGGCTTGCTTGATGAGGGAGCCTTTCACGCTCGATAGAAGCTGCCCTAGGGCGCCGTATTTTTCCTCCAGTTTGTTTACGCCCTTATCGGCCAAAGCCGCAAAAGTCTGCGACGCTTTAATCCCGGTGATCGTCCCATCACTGCCGTTGACCGACTCCCGCGCATTGTCCACGCCCACAACCACGCAGGAAATAGATTGCGATACTCCTTTGTCCTGTATCTTTGTAAACTCAATGCGCATCTGCGCGGGCTGCTCTTGGGAGCCGTCGGTGGCAGGCTTATTGCTGTGCACATCGGCGGTTTTGCCGGTCAATTGCGTTCCGGGACCGATGGCCGGCGCATCATGCACCGGTACAGGCGCAATTACCACTGCGGATACCTCTTGCCCCGAAGCTACGCTGCTGCTGACGCCCTTCGTGAGGCGAAGTTTTATTTCGGTCCCTGCCGGAACATTTACCGCATGCGCCGTAAACGTGAATAGTAGAAATAGAGGAATAGTGAAAAGGCGCATGAGAAAATGGTGGAACGACGCGAACTTACCTAGTTGATAATTGGATGATGCTCCGCCACTCAGCCGCTGTTCTTCTCGCCACATTGCTGCTTGCGGGCTGCGGTGGAAACAGCATCAAAAACAAAGAAAACGTCCAAGAAGCAATTTTAAAACGGCTTCAATCCAGTTCCGGGCTGGACCTCAAGGCATTGGATGTCACAACTACAGACGTTTCGTTTCGTAATAATTTTGCGTATGCCACCGTGGCGTTTCATCCTAAGAATGACACAAGTCTCAACAGTGGCATGACCATGAAGTACACGTTGGAAGATCGCGGAGGCAAGTGGGTGGTTGTAAAAGCGGGTGATTCCCGGCGCCATCAGGTTGGCGGCGGGACGGATCAGTTGCCGCCCGGACATCCCCCGGTCGGGCAACAAGGAGCAAGCGAGCAAGCGCAATGAAAAGTGTTGCAGTATTAGGCGGGGGGCCGGCCGGTGCGTCGGCCGCCGAACGGCTGGCGCGTGCCGGCTTGAAAACAGTCATCCTGGACGAAAAGCTGGCGTGGGAAAAGCCTTGCGGCGGCGGTCTCACCTACAAAGCGTATTCACAGTATCCATACTTGATCGAAAACGATACGCCTAAGAAGCTGGTGACCGACACCTTTTTGGCAGCACCGAAGTCGGGTGCTTACAAAATGGCTCTCAGCCAACCGCTCGTCATTTATTCGCGTCTCGACCTGAATGGCATGTTGCTCCGGCGTGCCGAAGCAGCCGGTGCGCAGATCGAAAAAGAAAGGGTGCTGGGTCTGGACCGAACTACATCCGGTTGGCAGATCCGTACGCGTTCCGGCAAGATCGATGCCGATTACTGTGTGGTTGCGACCGGCGCGCGCAATCCGCTGCGCGATGTGGGAACGCAATATACCGCGAAAGACACCATGTACGCGCTCGGCTACTGGGTTCCTTCCAACCAGGCGCACATCGATATTCAGTTTCTTCCTAAGTTGGAAGGCTACATCTGGGTGTTCCCCCGCGCCGGTCATTTGTCGATCGGTATTTGTGGCAAAAGCGAGTCCGCCCAATGCCTTCGCGTCCGTCTGGAACGTTACATGGACGAGCGGGGGATTTCCCGCCAAGATGCCAAGTTTTATGGACATATGCTCCCGGCATTGGAGTATCGCGGTTGGCGAAATAATCGTTTAGCTGGTGACGGCTGGATTGCGGTGGGCGATGCCGGCGGACTCGTCGACCCCATTACGGGAGAGGGGCTTTACTATGCTGTTCGCTCGGGCGATTTGGCAAGCCAGGTGGTCTTGGGCGATCACGCAGAAGACAAGCGAGCCGAACACTACCGGCAGCTCATCTCCCGCGATTTCGGCCTTGATCTTACCTACGGATCTGGATTGGCGAAACGACTCTTCTGTGGTGTCGTTTGTTTTGGTGCAGTGCCGACGCGCATGATCGACTTCATGAAGCGCAGCCCTAAATTCTGTGAAATTATGCAAGACCTGTTTGCCGGCACACAACCCTATCTGGAATTGAAAAGCCGCTTGCTGCGCAACGTCAACACAACCGTCCATGAAATTCTCATGAGCTTTTTGTTTCGTAAACTGATCCTCGGCCAAACGCGCGTATGAACGTTTCGCAATCGGAAGCGTTATTCAGCCGGGCTCAGCAGTACATCCCCGGTGGCGTGAACTCGCCGGTACGGGCTTTTCGTGGAGTGGGCGGTGTCCCTCGTTTCATGGCTCGCGGCGAAGGATCCCATATCTGGGACGTGGACGGTAACGAATACATCGATTACATCTGTTCCTGGGGTCCTTTAATTACCGGACACCGCCCGAAGCCGGTAATTGACGCCATCACGGCCGTCTTAGAAATCGGCACCACCTTCGGAGCGCCCACCGGACGCGAGGTCGAGCTCGCTGAGCTGATTATCGATGCCGTTCCTTCCGTGGAGATGGTTCGCCTGGTGAACTCCGGCACTGAAGCGGCGATGAGCGTGCTGCGGGTGGCGCGCGGGTTTACCGGCCGTGACATGACGGTGAAGTTTGAGGGTTGCTATCACGGCCATGTCGACTCCTTGTTGGTAAAGGCGGGTTCCGGTGTCGCAACACTTGGCTTACCCGAAACCGCCGGTGTGCCGCAGCGTTTTACGGAAACAACCATCGCGCTGCCGTACAACGACCTGGAGAAAGTAGAAAGCGCCTTTCGTGAATACGGCGACCAGATTGCCGCCGTCATTGTGGAACCGGTATGCGGCAATATGGGCTGCGTTCCTCCAGTTCCCGGGTTCTTGGAAGGCTTGCGCCGGATTACAGAACAGCATGGCGCGCTTCTGATCTTCGACGAAGTGATGACCGGATTTCGTCTGGGCTTCGGGGGTGCCCAACAGCTTTTTGACATTAAACCGGACTTGACGATGCTGGGAAAGATCATTGGGGGCGGTTTGCCCATGGCTGCTTATGGTGGCCGGGCCGATGTGATGAAGAAGGTGGCCCCCGCCGGACCTGTCTACCAAGCGGGAACGCTTTCCGGTAATCCTGTCGCCGTAACGGCCGGTATTGCTATGTTGCAGTACTTGGAAGCGAATCCCGATATATACGCCTCGATGGAGAAGGCGGCGGCGGAACTGACGGTCAATCTGCCTTTGGGTGTTCATGCCAACCGCGTGGGCTCCATGTTCACCATTTTTCTAGGGGAAGGCCCGGTGCGGAACTACGAAGAAGCGAAGCGGTCCGACACGGAAAGGTTCGGTCGATTCTTTCATCATCTGTTAGAGCGGGGAATTTACTTTCCTCCCTCGCAGTTCGAAGCTGCGTTCCTGTCGTCCGCCCATACGCCGCAAGACATCACCTATACGGCCAATGCCGTAAAACAATTCTTCGCTCAATAGACATGGTTACCGGTCCTCGTGTTCTGGTCACCGGCGCGGCCAAACGCATCGGTCGGGTAATTGCGATTGAGCTATCCCGCCGGGGTTTTCAAGTTGCGATTCATTACGGCACATCGCACCGGGCAGCCGAGCAGGTCTCCCGCGAATGTAACGGCGCGCCGATTTTCCAAGCAGATTTGGCCCAGGTCAGCGAGATTCGCCGCTTGTTTCGCCAAGTGCGCGAACAATGGGGACCGATCGACTGCTTGGTCAATAACGCGGCTCGCTTTACGCGTTTCGATCCTTTGGACGTCACCGAAGAGGATTGGGACTTCATCCACAACGTCAATCTCAAGGCCACCTTTTTTTGCTGTCAGGAAGGGGCGCGGCAGATGAACGAACTCGGTTCCGGACGAATCGTCAATATCAGCTCCTTGGGTGGTATCCGTCCCTGGGCCGAGCACGCACATTATTGCGCCTCCAAAGCAGGCGTCGTCATGCTGACGAAAGCTTTGGCGAAGGCTTTCGCTCCGGCAATTACAGTTAATTCGGTAGCGCCGGGCGTCATTCCCTTCGACGATGTAGACCAGCGTGCACAGAAGATGATCGACGCCACGCCCATGCGCCGCGCCGGGAAGCCCGAAGAGGTGGCCGATGCTGTACACTTTTTCCTAACGTCGCCCACTTTTATCACCGGTCAGATTTTGGCGGTGGATGGCGGCTTGAACGATCGCTGAAGCGGAGGCATCCATGAGAAATTTGGAGAAATCGGCAATTTTGTTTCTGCTATGCCTGGGGATTGCTAACGCCGCCGGCCAGCCGACTGTTACCGACGCCCAGACATTCATGAACAAAGCCGAAGCGGAGCTGCTGCCGATGTCTACCCTTGCAGCACAAGCAGCTTGGGTTCAGGCGACCTATATTACCGGCGATTCCGAGGCGGTGGCGGCCCGGGAAAATGAGCGCATCAGTGCGCGCATGACTGAGTTGGCGAAGCAAGCCCGGCAATTCGAATCGCTTACCCTGCCTGCCGATTTGCAACGCAAGTTCATGCTGTTAAAACTTGCCGGCGGCTCCGCGCCCAGCGATCCGAAACTGCTGGGAGAGCTGACGCGGATCGAGTCTTCGCTGGAGGGCAGTTACGGCCGCGGCAAATACTGCCTTGGCGGTGATTCCTCCAAGTGTGTGGGCGTGGATGACTTGGAGGAACGCATGGCAAAGAGCCGCGACGCCAAAGAGCTTCAAGATATGTGGGTGGGCTGGCATCGGGTGGGCGTCTCCATGCGCGACCGTTACGCGCGTTTTGTGGAGCTGTCGAACAAAGGGGCGCAAGAGTGGGGATTCGCCGATACCGGCGCTCTCTGGCGTTCTTATTACGACATGAAGCCGGATGAATTTTCTGCGGATTTGGAGCGTTTATGGACACAGGTGGAACCGCTTTACCTGGAGCTACACACCTACGTGCGGCGGCGCTTGATCGAAAAATACGGAGCGGTGGCGAACCGTTCCGACGGTATGATTTCCGCCGATCTTCTAGGAAACATGTGGGCGCAGCAGTGGGGCAATATCTACGAACTGGTGGCTCCTGCTTCGGCTCCGCCCATCTATGATCTAACGAAAATTCTGCACGACCGAAACACCACTGCGCAGCAAACGGTACATTATGGGGAATCCTTTTTTCAATCGCTCGGTTTTGGTCCTCTGCCTGCGACTTTTTGGCAGCGATCGCTGTTTACAAAGCCGCAGGACCGCGACGTGGTGTGCCATGCCAGCGCGTGGGATATCGATAACGACAAAGATGTACGACTGAAGGTTTGTTTACATATGACCGCCGACGATTTTCGAACGGTGCATCATGAGCTGGGCCACAACTACTATCAATTGGCTTATCGCGACCAGCCTTTGTCGTTCCGCGGCGGAGCCAACGATGGATTCCATGAAGCAATCGGTGATGCCATCGCACTTTCCATCACTCCCGAGTATCTGAAGAAAATAGGATTGATTGAAGAAGTTCCGCCAACGGACGCCGATATTCCGCTGCTGCTGCGCACGGCACTCGATAAGGTGGCCTTTTTGCCGTTTGGACTTTTAATCGATAAATGGCGATGGGAGGTGTTTTCCGGCAAGGTGAAGCCTGCCGATTACAACAAAGCATGGTGGGAGCTGCGCGAGAAGTATCAAGGGATCGCGCCGCCAGTGAACCGGACGGAGGCAGATTTTGATCCCGGCGCAAAGTACCACATTCCTGCCAATACGCTGTATGCGCGATACTTCCTGGCGGCGATCTACCAGTTTCAGTTCTATCGCGGAATGTGCCAGGCTGCGAATTACCAAGGGCCATTAAATCGTTGCTCAGTGTACGGATCGAAGGAAGCTGGGGCAAAGTTGAATTCCATGCTCCAGATGGGACAGTCGAAGCCCTGGCCCGATGCCATGAAAGTAATGACCGGGCAGGAAAAAGCGGATGCCTCGGCGATGATCGATTACTTTCACCCTTTGCTGGTTTGGCTCCGGAAGCAAAACGCGGGACAAAAGAAGGGTTGGACCGTTTCGTCGAATCCAATGTCGATCCAGTAAGAATGATGAACGTGCATTACTACTTCCAGGGCATGCGTTTCATTCCGGTAAGCACGTAGTAGACGCCTAGAAAAGCCGACGCGTTAATCATCGAAAAATAATAGGGGAGCATGAGTGGCTTAGGATTCAGCCGTACATAGCAGCCCAATAAAGCGAGTACGTAGAAGATGACCTGTCCAGCGAAAAGAATTCGGTAGAGCGGATATCCCAGCAGAAACACGTTTGCTATCAGCGCCACGATCATTGCGAATGGCACTAGCAGACGCAGTGCCTTGTGGCAAATAAAGAAAAAGACGGGGAGCGGTCGAAACGGGCGTAGTAAGGGGCGAATTTCGCGCAGTTGTTGAATGTTACCCGCCATGATGCGGATACGCCGGCCGAAGCCAGTCATTTCTTTTGCTTCTTCTTGAATGACCGCTTCCGGTTCATAGGCGGCGCGCCAGCCTTTGCCGATGACGGACGCGTGGATGATGTAGTCGTCGTTGATGGTGCCGGGCGGAGGAAAAGGATACAGTTCGCGCCGGATTGCATGTAAGTGGCCGTGTCCACCAATGGCCGAAGCCAACATCGACTCTTGGGTTTTTAGGAACGTCTCATACTTCCAATAAAAATCTTCAGAGCCGCCGATATTCACCTCGTTCGGTTTGATCACCGTGTATTTGCCACTGACGGAACCGACTTTGGGATCGGCGAAGTTGCGGACTAACAATCGCAAGGCGTTTGGGTTGAGAATAGCGGACGCATCGGAGAAGACGACGATCTCGCCGGTGAGCTCCTTGACGGACGTGTTGAGAACGACGATTTTTCCCATGTTGACGGGGTAGTCGAGGACGCGTACACGACCCTGAGCTTCCGGCAGAGCGGCCATCCGCTGAGCGAGCTGCGGCGTATTGTCTTTCGATCCGTCGCAGGCGACCACGATTTCGAATAGGTCGGCAGGGTAGTCAAGCGCCAGCGAGTTGAGAATCTTATTCTCTATGTTTTCGCTTTCGTTGTAGGAGGGGATCAAAAGCGAAAGGCGTGGCGTGATGTTCTGTTTGTCTATTTCGCGGTGAAGAACCTTTCGGAGTAACAAAAGTGTTAGCGGATATCCCAAGTAAGCATATAGCGGTACGGCGACCGCAAGCCAGAAGACAAGTTGGAGAATAATCAAAGCAGTTGCCGAAGAGCCGATGATTTAAGGATAAACAAAATAATCGCCGATCCATCTTCTCACCTGACCGATTTTTATGCGCGCATTTATCCAACGAGTAGCGAAGGCCAGTGTTTCTGTGGAGGGGACCGTCACCGGCGAGATCGGGCGGGGTCTGCTGGTGTTATTAGGGGTGAAATACGACGACACGGAAGCATGCGCAAAACAGCTCGCAAAAAAAATCCTGGAGCTTCGCATCTTTAACGACGAGGGCGGGAAACTGAATCGAAATGTCACCGATGTAGGAGGGGACGTCTTGGTTGTGTCTCAATTTACTTTATATGGAGACACTAGGAAGGGGAATAGGCCGTCTTTTTCGGAAGCCGCCAAGGGCGAGATAGCAGAGCCGCTTTATCGACTTTTTGTGAAGTACTGCCGCGAAGGGGATATTGAGGTGCGAACCGGTGTCTTTGGAGCGGAAATGCTGGTGAGTTTAGTAAATGACGGGCCAGTAAGTTTTATGTGTGAAGCGGAAACTTAAAAAAGTAAGTTGTGGGTAGATGTTGGTGCAAATTAATTTTTGTGTTACTAACTAGATATATGGCAAAAGCGGCGCTAGCGCCAAGCAGAGAAATTTTGGAAGCGGCTCTCCACGGACTCGAGGCACAGAGGCATCGGTTGGATGAGCAGATTGCCCAAGTGAGAGAAATGATGGGGCGGCGCGTGGGACGACCTCGAAAAGGAGGTGCCGCGGAGGAATACGCAGCGTCGCAATCCGCCGCTCCTTCCCGGAAGAAACGAATCCTGAGCGCGGAAGCTCGAAAGCGCATTTCCGCCGCTCAGAAAAAACGTTGGGCCAACTTTCGCGAAGCCGAGTAGGTTGAAGTCAAAACTAGTATTTTTCTAAATACAGGCAGAACCGATGATTCTGGGGATGGGTACCGACTTGGCCGATGTTACTCGGATTCAGAGAAGTCTCGACACCTACGGTGCTCGTTTCCGCGATCGCATTTATACTGCCGCCGAGCAAGAGCATTGCTTACGCAAGAACAGTGCCGCCGAAAGTTTCGCTGTTCGTTTCGCCGCCAAAGAGGCAGCCATGAAAGCGATCGGCACTGGGATGAGCGGCGGCGTGAGATGGAAGGATTTCGAGGTGATCAACGAAGCCTCGGGAAAGCCTAGTCTTGTCTTTCACGGCGTGGCTCTTGAACGGGCAAACGCCATGGGCGTCAAAAACGTCGTTATTTCATTAACCCATACCGCAGCACTTGCGTTTGCGGTGGTGGTGTTAGAAAGCGATGGATAGAACCTACGAAATTTGAGTGCTGCCGGAGGGCGCGGCAGAGCGCATTCGGAGCTGCGCATCCTCCAAGCTCTTTGTTTCGCCGTAAGTGAATACCAGACGGTGAATGACCGTCAGATTTCCTAGCACCGCAATTACCCACAAAACCGGCGCCATATGGTCGAACAAAGCCCCGATAATCAGAAGTACAACGCGCTCCGGACGCTCCAGGAAACCGACTTTACAGGTGGGGATGATATTTTCGGCACGAGAACGGGCGTAGCTGATCATAACCGAAGCCGTCATTGCCACCGCCGTTAGTACAACATACGGCGGCCTGTTAATAGTTCCGTAGTAAACAAGCAGGCCGATGAGGAGACAGAGATCCGAGTACCGATCAAGCACCGAATCGAAGTAGCCGCCAAAGCGGGTCACGCGGTTTGTTTCGCGAGCCACGCGGCCGTCCACCATATCGAATAGTCCCGCAAAGATGATGACAAAGCCCGCGGCGCGGAAACGGCCAAAGGCGAGGAATACGGCTGCTACTACATTGATGACCAGTCCGAGAAACGTGAGGACGTTCGGATCGATTTTGGAAAGCGCCAATCCCCGTACAATCAGCCGGATAATCTTGTTAGTGCCCAGACCGATAGCACGGGTGTAAGTCATCGAATTAGTTCCCCTGCAACGAGGCGTGATCGTGGATGGTTGCCAAGCTGAGCACTTCCATCTCTCTCATTCCATCCGGAATTTGAATCTTTACTGTATCGCCGACTTGCTTGCCAAGCAAGCCTCGCCCGATGGGTGAACTGGTAGAAATTTTTCCTTTGGCAACATCGGCCTCCTCACTGGTGACGAGATTGTAGGTCACCTCTTCATCTTTATCGATATCGAGCACGACGACTTGCGAACCGAGTCCCACGCGGTCATGCGGAATTTTCGAGAAATCCACCATCGCAAAATCACGGAGTCTTGCTTGTATGTGCCCAAGGCGCGCATTGACAAAGGACTGTCGCTCTTTCGCCGCGTGGTACTCCGCATTTTCGCTAAGATCTCCGTGTTCGCGCGCCCGCAGAATTTCTTTTGGCAACTCGTTATGCAACTCATACTCGAGCGCCGAAATCTCGTCCTGCAGCTTCTTTTTAATATCTTCCATCTAAAAAACTCACTCCATTATAAAAGACTAACTGCGCCTGTCTTGCACCTAGCTGAATTCGCTACCACCGTTTTGTTATCTCGAGCGAATCGACAGGGCATAAATCGAACTGTTACAATCACCTATAGAGGGATCATTCGAGAAGCCATGGCCAGTAAACCAGCATTCGCCCAAGGTGCCCAAGTCGAGCATGGAAAATTCGGTCTCGGCTCAGTTCTTTCTTGCAATGACGACTACATCGTTATTAAATTCGATGATCATGGCGAGAAGAAATTCGTAACATCCATTGTATTACCGGCTCTCAAAAAGAGTGATCGTCAACCCCCCGCGGAGAAACGTCGCGTCACTCGCAAGAAGGCAGTGCCTGCCGCAACAGCCGGCGCTTAAAACTGTCCATCAGCAATCCTCTCGGTTCTTAGCATCATGAACGTTGGAATTGTCGTTTTCCCGGGCAGCAACTGCGACCACGATGCATGGTACGCAGTTTCCAATCGTCTCCATCAAAAAGCGGAATTCATTTGGCACACTTCTCACAAGCTGGGCAACGTAGATGCCGTGATTATTCCGGGTGGTTTTTCCTACGGCGATTATCTTCGTTGTGGGGCAATTGCCAAGTTTTCGCCCATCATGAGCGATGTAAAGCGGTTTGCTCATAACGGCGGTTTGGTTTTGGGTATTTGTAATGGCTTCCAGGTGCTGACGGAAGTGGGTTTGTTACCGGGGACTCTTGTTCGAAATGTTGAGCTGAAGTTTATCTGCCGGGATGTTTTGTTAGAGATTGTAACCGCGGACACTCCGTTTACTTGTCAAGCGCAGAAAGGGCAGACTCTTACGATTCCTGTCGCTCACGGCGAAGGCTGTTATGTTGTCGACCAGCAAACGTTAGCGACATTGGAGGCGGAGAACCGGGTGGTGTTGCGTTATCGTGGACACCTCAATGGGTCTATGCACGATATCGCGGGCGTCGTCAACAAGCAGCGGAACGTGCTGGGAATGATGCCGCACCCGGAGCGCGCGGTGGATCCTCTGGTGGGCGGCACAGATGGACTGTCGATTTTTTCCTCGATGCTTTCCGCGATCTCGAACGCCCATACCGCTTTGTCGAGCATGGACGCCACTGCCTCCTTGCCTGTCAAAACATCGATTTCATGAGGACGATCACCCCGGAAGTGATCGCGGCCCATCAGCTTACCCCTTCCGAGTACGAGAAGATTCTGAGCTTATTGGGACGCGAGCCCAGTATTACCGAGCTTGGCATATTCGGCGTGATGTGGAGCGAGCACTGCTCGTATAAAAGCACGCGTGTTCATTTAAAAAAACTGCCGACCCAAGGTAAGCACGTGTTGCAAGGACCGGGCGAGAACGCGGGGATCATCGATATCGGCGATGGCGTGGCGATTGCATTCAAGATTGAGTCGCACAACCATCCCAGTTTTATCGAGCCGTTTCAGGGTGCCGCAACCGGCGTAGGTGGAATTTTACGGGATATTTTTACAATGGGCGCCCGGCCGATTGCCGTCCTGGACTCCATTCGATTTGGGGATTTGAACGACGAGAAAACGGGAGCGCGCAACAGGCGCATTCTGGAAGGTGTTGTTTCCGGTATCGCCCATTACGGTAATTGTTTCGGGGTGCCGACCGTCGGCGGCGAATGTGTATTCGACAAGAGCTATGACGGCAATCCGCTGGTCAACGTTTTCGCGTTGGGCGTCTTTCGCCATAACGAAATCTTCTATGGCAAGGCAAGCGGAGTAGGCAACCCGGTCATTTATGTGGGGGCGAAGACTGGACGCGATGGCATCCATGGCGCGTCGATGGCTTCCGCGGAATTTACGGAAGAGTCGAAGCAGAAACGTCCGAACGTGCAGGTAGGCGATCCGTTCATGGAGAAGCTTCTTTTGGAGGCTTGTTTGGAAGCAATGAAGACCGGCGCGATTGTGGGTATTCAGGACATGGGCGCGGCCGGGTTGACTTCATCGACTTGCGAGATGGGCAGCAGGGCAGGAACAGGCATAGAGATCGACCTGCGGCATGTCCCCCAGCGCGAAGCAGGCATGACGCCCTACGAGATGATGCTTTCGGAATCGCAGGAGCGCATGTTGTTGGTAGCGGAGCGTGGCCGCGAGGACGAAGTATTCCAGGTTTTTAAGAAATGGGGATTGGACGCAGTGACCATCGGCGTTGTAACCGACGATGGTGTTCTGCGTGTCAAAAACCACGGCGAAGTGTATGCCGAGATCCCCAACAAGGCGTTAGCCGATGAAGCGCCGGTCTACAAGCGGCCTTTTACGAAACCGTTGCGAACCGCGCCGATGATTGGGCCTACCGTTCATAGCAAAGATTTGAAATCCGATTTAAAGGCACTGCTTGCTTCCGGTGACCTGTGTTCCAAGCGCTGGATTTGGGAGCAGTATGACCGGCAAGTGCGCACGAATACCATTGCGGGGCCGGAAGCATCCGACGCGGCAATTCTACGCATCAAAGAAACAGATCGGTCCATAGCCATTTCGCTGGACGGTAACGGCCGCTATTGCGCATTGGACCCACGCGAGGGAACGAAGTTGATTGTAGCGGAGTGCTGCCGCAATCTTTCGACGGTGGGGGCGCTGCCGATTGCGACCACAAACAATCTTAATTTCGGGAATCCGGAACGGCCTGAGATTATGGCGCAGATTGTGGAGTCCATCGAGGGCTTGGCCGAAGCTTGCGAGTATTTCCAAGTTCCTGTAACGGGCGGCAATGTCAGCTTGTATAACGAGACGTTGGGTTCGCCGATCTTACCAACGCCGGTGGTGGGTATCGTCGGAATGTTAAGAACCGCTCCGGCAGTAGGCGCTTTCTTTAAGAAAGCTGGGTCCTCCGTAATCTTGCTGGGCGGCATTGGCGCTTGCGATGCGCCGGAGTTTGGAGGAACGCAGTACGCCAAGGTTGTTTGTCAATCTTTATGGGGCATCCCTCCGAAACTCGATATGGATTATGAGAAGCGTGTGCAAGCGACAGTTCGCGAACTGGTGACATCCCGTACCGTCGAATCGGCGCATGATCTGGGAGAAGGCGGCCTCGCAGTTGCCCTAGCCGAGTGCTCATTTGGTTCGGCGCAGGTAGGTGCGGCAGTCGATTTCGATACGGAACTTGCGCCGGAACTGCTACTTTTCCATGAGCGTCCGTCGCGTATCTTACTTTCCACTACCAAGCCGGAAATAGTCCTAGCGGCAGCCGACAAGAATAACGTTGAAGCGCTGGAAATTGGCGTTACACTCGAATGGAGAATGACGATTCGTAACCGGAATGAAATTCTGATCGATTGCCAAGTGAGTGAGCTTCATCAACGATGGAGTTCGGCTTTGGAAGACGCTCTTCAGAATCCTGTACTGGTCTAATTTAATGCCCTGCCACGAAGATCCATTCGATAAATTGCACGAAGAGTGCGGAGTATTTGCATTATACGGCCATCCGGAGGCGGCGAATCTTGTTTACCTGGGCTTGTATGCGTTGCAGCATCGAGGCCAGGAAAGCGCGGGAATCGCCTCCAGTGATGGGCGCAAGATTCATAGCACTCGCAAGATGGGGCATGTGGCCGAGATTTTCACGCCGGATGTTCTCAACCAATTGCCGGGAACACTCGCTATTGGCCATACACGCTACTCGACGTCGGGCGATACGGTGGTGACCAATGCCCAGCCTTTGTCGGTGGCTTGCAGCAAAGGACAGGTGGCGGTTGCACACAATGGCAACTTGACCAATGCCATCGAGCTGCGCAAGGAGCTAGAGGCTGACGGATCTATTTTTCAATCCACCAGCGATACCGAAGTAATTCTTCATTTGTTGGCCCGCTCCCGCGAGCGAACGTTAGCGGGAGCGCTGCGTGAAGCGTTATTGCAGATCGAGGGTGCCTTTTCGTTAGTGTTTTTGGCGGAAGACCGCATCATTGTGGCGCGCGACCCGTACGGGTTTCGTCCTTTGGCGATGGGACATTTAGAGCTGGCGGATGGACAGTTGGCGACGGTATTTGCATCGGAAACGTGCGCGTTCGATCTGATTGGCGCTACGTACCTGAACGATGTAGAACCGGGAGAGATGGTGATTGTCGGTCCTGAAGGGATAACGCGCGAGCGTTATACGCTTCCCGAGGCGCCGCAGCATTGCGCGTTCGAGCACGTTTACTTTTCCCGGCCTGACTCGCTCGTGTTCGGAAAACCGGTGGCGCAAACGCGCGAGATGATGGGACGGCTGCTGGCGAAGCAGCATCCGGTGGAGGCGGACGTGATCGTCCCTGTCCCCGATTCGGGGGTGACGGCGGCGCTGGGTTATGCGGCGGAATCCGGCATTCCTTATCGCCAAGCATTGATTCGTAACCACTACGTAGGACGGACATTCATCGAGCCTTCGCAGGAGATCCGCGATTTCGGGGTGAAGCTGAAGCTCAATCCGATTCGTCATCTGCTGGAAGGAAGGCGCGTGGTTTTGGTCGATGATTCCATTGTGCGCGGAACCACCAGCCGAAAGATTGTGCGCATGGTAAGAAGCGCCGGCGCCCGCGAGGTGCACCTACGCATCTCCTGCCCGCCGACAATTTCACCTTGCTACTACGGCGTAGATACTCCCACAGAGCGCGAGTTGATTGCGGCAAATAACACGATCAAAGAGATAGAAGAGTATGTGGAAGCGGACTCGCTGGGGTACTTGTCTCTTGAGTCGCTGCAAGAATCGTTACAAGATAGTCAACACCATTTTTGTTATTCCTGTTACACCGGTCGGTATCCAACGCTGGTGCAGATCGGTGAAGTTGTCCTGGCAAAAACAGGCTGCTGTTAGTTAGCCCTGCAACGCGGGTTCCGCTACTGGTTGCAGTTCCCGCAATATTGCTACTCGTACCTCTTCGGTCAGTTTGCCGCGATCTTTTGGAGTCATTCCATTCGTTGCAATAGGCTTCAGCAGACGAAGCGTAACTTGGCCTGCGCGTACGACTCCAAAGCCGAACGGCAGGATTTCCCGGGTGCCGATCAATGCCGTTGGAACCACCGGCACACCTGCCTTGATGGCAATATGTGCTCCCCCTTCTTTGAAAGGTTGCAGCACGCCGTCATGCGACCGGCCCCCTTCAGGAAAAATGAGAAGAGAGATTGCTTTTCTTCGTAAAGCCTCTGTTGCCTGCTGCATTACTTTTAGGGAGCCACGAGCATCCTGACGCGGAACGGAGATGTGTCCGGCGCGGCTGAGATGAGAACCGAGAAGAGGGATTTTGAATAAGCCGCTTTTTGCTAGAAAACGAAACTGCACCGGGATGTTGGCCAGCATGACCGGCGTATCCATATAGCTAAGATGATTGGCGATAAAGAGGTAGCTGGTTTTTGGCTCGAGATGCTCCAAACCTTCCACGCGCACCTTTACGCCGCCTGCGGAGAGCAGGATTTTCGCCCAAATACGAGCGAGGCGTATTTGTAAGTTCCCGGTCTTATCGAAGAACGAAACAAGAACGCCGATCGTTCCTAAGACAATCGTCGCCAGGATGATAGTGGGATCGGCCAACAACAAGCCGCGCAGCCTTGCCATGAAAGCCTATTCTACGAAACGGACGATTTCTGTTTCACAAGCAGTTCCCGCGACTCACCCACTAGAAACAACGAGCCGGTGAAGAAGACAACTGCCGCGGGCGGTGCAGCGCGGGCCAGTTCGACAGCATTCGATACCGTGGGCGCAATGCAGGCATTTGCATGAGGAGCAATGTCGAGGATAGTTTCAGGTCGTAGAGCGCGCGGAAGGTTGGGAGCGGTCACGATCAGCTTTTCGGCTAAGGGAAAAAGTTGGAAGGTAACCTCATCAATCGCCTTATCGCGCATCGCTCCATAAACCAGCCAAACGGGACGAGGGCGGTGAAACTCCTTGATATAAGCAGCGAGGGCAGCCGCTCCGGCAGGATTGTGGGCACCGTCCAGGATGAAATCTGGATGGCGCGAAACAGTTTCCAAGCGTCCTGGCCAGAGTGTCTCTTGTAGGCCGGATTGAATGATAGGCGTGCCGATGTTGAAATGTCGGCAGGCAAGGATAGCAGTAACGGCGTTTTCGATTTGATGACGGCCTGCCAACGGACATTGATATTGCCGCCCGTCGAGGGTAAAGGTGGATCGACTAGGCTGCGCTGAGATTTTTGTTAGCTGCGTTTCACAGGTGCGCGTGACTGGGGCATGCAGCTCTTGCGCACGTACGATAATTACTGCTTCGGCGATGGAGGACTGCTGCGCCAACAGTAAGGGAATTCCTTCTTTGATGATGCCGGCTTTTTCGAAAGCGATGGATTCCAAGGTGTTGCCCAAAAAGGCTTCGTGATCGAAGGCAATGGGAGTAATGATGCTTAGCTCGGACTTTACGACGTTGGTAGCGTCCAGGCGACCACCTAGCCCTGTTTCCAGTACAACGATGTCGCAATACCGGCGGAAGAGTAGAAGCGCCATCGCGGTGACTGTTTCGAAGTAGGAGGGATGCCCATCGAGCCGGTCTTCCTTCATCAGCCGTTCTGCTGCTGCGTGAACGACGTCGAAGGCCTCCGTAAATTGCTCGGCGGTGACGGGAACCCCGTTGATCTGAATGCGCTCTGTGGGTTCGATGAGATGCGGCGACGTGTAAAGCCCCGTGCGATAGCCGGCCTTATTAAGGACGCTTGCAATCATGGCGCAGGTGGAGCCTTTGCCGTTCGTGCCGGCGACGTGAATGAAACGCTGTTGGCGCTCCGGATGGCCGAGCTCTTCCAGTAGTACTTGCATGCGCTCGAGACCGAACTTCGCACCGATCTTCAGCTCGTTGCCAAGGGCGTAAAGATAGCGGACTGAGTCGGGATAGCTCATTTCGTCGTAGAGCGGGGTTTCTGCAGCAATGGCTGTATCAAGTGATAGATGTCCTGGGCAACAACTTCATTGCCGGCACCGTTCGGATGAATGCCGTCGGGCTGCATCATATCTCCGTGTTGGTAGACATGAATGAGCAAGAAGGGTAGCAGTGGCAGGTGGAATCGCTTCGCCATTTCGGGAAACATCGCCGTGAAGGGCTTAACATATTCAGGGCCGTAGTTAGGCGGCAGTGTGATACCGGCAAGCACCAAGGGGATGCGGGCTTGTTTCAGCCGCGAAATCATTTGTGTCAAATTCTCGCGGGTGGACGCGACGGGAATCCCACGCAGCCCGTCGTTGCCTCCGAACTCCAGTATCACCAGCACGGGATGCGCGTCGATGACGTTCTCGATACGCGCTAGCCCATCGGTAGAGGTGTCGCCGCTGATGCCTTGGTTCTCTACACGATAGTTGTATCCGTGCTGGTCCAGGATGTCTTGCAGGTCCTCGGGATAGCTTCTGCCGGCGACACCGGCGGTGAGACTATCGCCGAACGCGACGATCACAGGACGATTATCTTGCGCGGTAGGAGCCGGTGACATCGGTTGATTTACGGTTGGAGTGCTGGTTGCGGAAGTCTGCTCAGGCTTTTCTTTGTGACAAGCCACTTGAAAAAAGCTTCCTGCCAGGCAGACTGCAAGAATGAAGTTGTACAGCGGTTTCCTCACAGTTTTAAGATTCACATGTCCACATCTTTGGTTCCAGCCGACATTGTCGAAGTGCGTCGGGCTTCGAAAGTAATCCGAGGGTCCGCCAGCACGGTGGAGATCCTCCGTGAGGTGACGTTTTCCGTGCCCCGCGGCCAGTTTGCGGCCATTATGGGTGCGTCGGGAAGCGGGAAAAGTACTCTACTGGGACTGCTGGCGGGCTTAGATACTCCCAGCGCGGGAAATATCATTCTGGATGGAACCGACATTACGAATTTGCGCGAAGATGAGTTGGCCCAATTGCGCGGACGCAAGATCGGGTTTGTGTTTCAGTCGTATCAATTGATACCGACGTTAACGGCGGAGGAAAACGTCCTTTTGCCGGCGGAGTTAACCGGACACATTGCGAACGCGGCCGCGCGGGCGAAAGAACTTTTGCAGCGGGTGGGTTTGGGAAAGCGTGGGCATCATTATCCTGTGCAGCTTTCCGGCGGTGAACAGCAGCGGGTGGCGCTGGCAAGAGCATTTATCACTAAGCCTCCGATCTTGATGGCCGATGAGCCGACGGGCAACTTGGACTCTGCAAACGGGCAGCATGTGATGGAGTTACTTCTGCAATTGAATCGCGAGGAAGGCACGACGCTGATACTGGTGACGCACGATCAGCAGCTAGCCGACTATGCGGACCGAGTCATCACTCTGCGCGATGGCCGGATTCATAGCGATGAGCTTGTCGCCAGCGCGCAGGAGGTGTAGCGATGTTCGCGAAACAAGCCTCCAGAATCGCTTGGCGGGAGCTACGCGCTTCACCGGCTAAATTTACCTTCGTCGTTCTCGCGGTGGCCATCGGCGTAGGCGCACTGAGCGGTGTGAAGGGATTCGGCTATGCGTTTCAGGGGATGCTGCTACGCAATGCGAAGCAGTTGGTGGCCGGGGACCTGCAGGCGCAGAGTTGGGCGCTGCCGACGCCTGAACAGATGGAACGGCTTCGTGCGTTGGGCACGAAGTACGGATCGATGACGCAGGTGACGGAAACGGTTTCCATGGCCGCTTCGGACAGCGAGAATGTGCCGCAGATGGTTTCGGTGAAAGCGGTGGATTCACATGCGTATCCCTACTACGGGCGCTTGACGCTGCAGCCGCCAAACAAACTAGGCAAGCTGGTGAATAACGATTCCACAGTGGTGGTGACGCCGGAGCTACTGATGCGGTTGAAGGTGAAGCCGGGCGACGACGTTCGGGTCGGCGGCAAGCGCTTTCGAATTGCGGGGACGATCATGACCGAGCCGGATCGCCTGACCTCCGGATTCGGACCCGGCATGCGGATCATGATGACGCGGGCTGGATTACAACGGACGGGCTTGATTCAGTTTGGGAGCCGCGCGGCACAGCGCTTTCTATTCAAAGTGAAGCCGGAGATGGACGTCGATTCATTAAGAGCACAGGTCAGCAAGATACTTCCCCATGCGCTGCTCAGCGACTACCGCGAAGGCGATCCGGCGGTCGCCAAGGCAATCGACAACACGACCAGATTTTTGAGTTTGATCAGCTTGATTGCGCTGATTGTCGGATCGCTCGGTGTTGCCATGGCAATGTATTCTCACTTGCAGCAGCGTATGGACACCATCGCGATTATGAAGGCGGTGGGAGCGCGTTCCTGGCAGGTGATACAGATTTACGCTCTGCAGACGCTTTGGCTGGGATTTATTGGCGGCTTGCTGGGAGTAGCGCTGGGGGCGCTGGTGCAGCGTTCCTTTCCGCTGTTGATGCAGAAAGTGTTCGCTTTGCTGCCGGACGTGCCTTGGGATTGGTCGTTTAGTTTGCAAGGCATGAGCCTCGGGATACTGGCGACGCTCCTTTTTACCATCCCGCCGTTGCTCAGCATTCGGAACGTCCGCCCGGCATTGGTGTTTCGGCGGAACATGGAGGATGCCAACCAAGAGAGCCGCAAGCAGTGGCGCGAGCGCATCCCAAGCGCGCTGGGAGTGCTGCTGATTGTGCTCGGATTCGCGGGCATCGCGGTGTGGTTAAGCGGTTCTCTGAAGATGGGGCTGTACTTCATTGCCGGGCTTAGCTTGGGCATTTTTGTATTGGCCTTGGCGGCGGTCATTCTTCTATCGATGATGCGGCGAGTCGTAAGGCGGATGAGCGCTGTCCTGCCGCCGGTCTTCCGCCATGGGTTCGCCAATTTGTATCGTCCCGGTAATCAGGCTGGCGCTGTGTTGGTGGCGCTTGGCGTTGGCGTGATGTTTACTTTGAGTACGTATCTTCTTCAGCAAACGGTGTTGCGCCAAGTGCGAGGCGAAGGGCCGGGGCGATCCGGCAATCTATTTTTGCTGGATGTGCGTAACTCGCCGGGCGTCAGTCGGTTCATCGAGTCGCAAGATGGCGTGAAGGGGCGCGTACGGTTGGTAGGTTATATTGTTTCGCGGATGGTGTCGAAGAACGGGGTGCCGGCAGCCCAGCTTCCCTTATCCGCCAAGATGAAAGGCCACCTGCAAACCATTCGCATCACCACGGCGCAGGCGATGCCGGACACATTGGAGCTGAGGAAAGGTCATTGGTGGACCGCGCAAGCGTCCGCGCCCCAGCTTGCGGTATCGGAGGATGCGGCGCGTTCCTACGGGTTGAAGTTAGGAGACCTGCTGCAGTTTCAGATGGTGGGTCGTACGGTGAGTGCTCCCATCGTTGCTGTTTTTCAACGGGCATCGCGTGCGCTGGTTCGCTACGATCTTGTGTTTCCGCAATCAGCCTTGCAAGGTTTGCCGCTGGTGTATTACGGCGCGGTCACTGTCGATCCGCGGAAAATACCAGCGGTGGAGCAGGGGCTTTTTGAAAAGTTCCCTACCGTGACGGTGATGAACTTAGCCGATGTGCTGCAGCGCATTCAAGAGGCCGTGGATCAGGTAGCGGTGGTGATTCATTTTCTTGCGGCATTCGCCATTATCGCGGGGGTGATTATTTTGTCGTCCAGCGTAGCGGGTACGCGTTATCGTCGCGTGCGCGAGGTGGCGATCTTAAAGACACTGGGTGCAACAAGACGCCGCATTACGGGCATTTTTTCGATAGAGTTTTCGATCATGGGATTGGTTGCGGGCCTTGTCGGCGGGGTGCTTGCGAATTTATTCACGAAGGTCATTGCCGACAAGTTCATCCAGGCCTCATTCGATTTCGATTGGGCATCTCTGCTGCTGGTCATCGTCGGCACGGTGCTGTTAGCGAACATCGCCGGATGGCTGGCAAGTGCTCGGATCCTGGATCAGCGGCCGCTAGAAGTCTTGCGCGGAGAATGAAACCTGCTGTTTCAATGATGGGAGACTTGAGGTAGAAGGAGATTTATGGATCGACGTAACTTCATAAAAGCTGGGCTCGCATCAGGTATTGCGCTGTCGCAACTGAAAGCGGAAGACATGATTGCTAAACGGCCTTTTACCCGCGACATCAACCTGTCCATCATCGGATTTGGTGGAATCATCATGCTGGGTACGCCGCAGAAAGAGTGCAACGACACGATTTCAAAGACGATTGAGCGGGGCGTGAACTATTTCGACGTGGCTCCGTCTTATGGAAACGGCGAGGCAGAAGAGAAGCTAGGCATAGCCTTGGCACCCTATCGTAAGAATGTTTTTCTTGCTGAGAAGTGCGAGAAACGCGATGGTGCGGGGGCTCGTGCGCAGCTTGAATCATCGCTGAAGCGGCTGAAGACGGATCACTTCGATCTTTATCAGTTTCATGCGGTGAGCAAACAATCGGATGTCGACCAGATTCTGGCTCCGAATGGTGCGGGAGAATTGTTTCTGAAGGCGCGCGAGGAAGGTAAGATTCGACATCTTGGTTTTTCGGCGCATAATGCCGATGCGGCCATCCGCCTGATGGATCAGTATAAATTCGATTCGATTCTCTTCCCGGTGAATTACGTCACGTGGTCGCAAGGCAATTTCGGGCCGCAGATAATGGCCAAGGCCAAGGAGAAAGGCGTCGCCCGGCTGGCTTTGAAAGCCATGGCGCTGACGAAATGGAAGCAAGACGAAATTCATACGTATCCGAATGCCTGGTACCGGCCTATCGACGATCCGGAGTTGGCGCACCGCGCACTGCGGTTTACGTTATCGGAAGATGTGACTGCGGCGATTCCACCCGGGGATGCGCATCATTTCCAAATGGCATTGCGGGCGGCGTCCATGTATAAGCCGTTGGGTGCTGAAGAACGACGAGACCTGCTGGCGAGCGCGAGCGGCGTCACTCCGATTTTCAAAGCCTAGCTCGTGTAGGCAGGTACGGGCGCTTCGCGATGGGTGACTTGTGTAACATCCCGGACGGCGCCCCGCGAGGCGCTGGTAGTCAGAGCAGCGTACGCGAGCAAGGCTGGCGAAACCTGACGTTCACGATGAGCCGGTTTCCATGACCTGCCGCCTTTTACTTCCATCGCTTCACGCCGGGCGGCCATCGTTCTTTGGCTGACCTCCGCGCGAATGATGCGGGCCGGTATGTCGATATGGATGCTGTCGCCTTCCTCGACCAGTGCAATGGCGCCGCCTTCCGCCGCTTCGGGGGAGATATGGCCGATCGAAAGGCCTGAGGTGCCACCGGAGAAGCGTCCATCGGTGATCAATGCGCAGGCTTTACCGAGATGCTTCGATTTTAAGTAGCTGGTGGGGTACAACATCTCTTGCATGCCTGGTCCACCCTTGGGGCCTTCATAGCGGATCACTACGACATCGCCGGCAACTACCTTATCGGCCAGAATAGCTTCCACTGCCGCTTCTTGACTCTCGAAAATGCGAGCCGGCCCGGTGAATACCAAATTCGCCGCATCGACACCGGCCGTTTTCACAATACAGCCTTCCTCCGCGATGTTTCCGTAAAGAACGGCTAGCCCTCCGTCTTTACTGAAGGCGTGCTCGGCGTCGCGAATAGCTCCAGCGTGTCGATCTGTATCCAATTCGTTGTAGCGGCGGGATTGACTGAACGCTTCCGTCGTTCGTACGCCGCCGGGTGCGGCGCGGTACAGCGTTGTTACCTGCTCGCTGTCTGTTCGTTTCACATCCCATTTGTTCAGCGCGGCCGACAAAGTTTCAGAATGCACCGAAGGCACGTCACGGTGCAGTAAGCCGGCCCGATCCAGCTCGCCGAGAATGGCCATGATGCCGCCCGCGCGATGAACATCTTCCAGGTGCACGTTCGAAACAGATGGAGCCACTTTGCAGAGGTTCGGTACATGGCGCGAGAGGGCGTCGATATCCTTCATGGTGAAATCCACGCTACCTTCGTGCGCTGCGGCTAAAAGGTGGAGAACGGTGTTCGTGGAGCCGCCCATTGCGATATCCAGAGTCATGGCGTTTTCGAAGGATTCGCGGGTGGCAATACCGCGAGGAAGGGCGGAACCATCGTCGTTTTCGTACCATCTTCGGGCGAGATCGACGATGACGCGGCCGGCCTGAAGAAAGAGTTCCTTGCGGTCGGCATGAGTGGCGAGGATGGTTCCGTTGCCGGGCAGCGCTAAGCCTAACGCTTCGGTGAGACAGTTCATGGAATTGGCGGTAAACATGCCGGAACAAGAGCCGCAGGTAGGACAGGCGGACTGTTCTATGGCCAGAGTCTCCTCGTCGCTGATAGAGGAATCAGCGGCGGCGACCATCGCGGTGATGAGGTCTACTGTCTTCACAACATCTCCGTTCAGTATTTTGCCGGCTTCCATCGGACCGCCGGACACAAATACCGTAGGAACGTTCAGCCGCAAGGAGGCCATCAACATGCCGGGCGTGATTTTGTCGCAATTGGAGATACAGACCAAGGCGTCGGCGCAGTGTGCGTTCACCATGTACTCGACTGCATCGGCGATGAGTTCGCGAGAGGGAAGGCTGTAAAGCATGCCGCCGTGGCCCATCGCGATCCCGTCATCGACCGCGATCGTGTTGAATTCTTTTGCGACACCACCGGAGCGTTCGATCTCGCGGGCGACTAACTGGCCGAGGTCTTTCAGATGCACGTGCCCCGGCACAAACTGAGTAAAGGAGTTGGCGATGGCGATGATCGGTTTGCCGAAATCGGAGTCGGTCATGCCGGTGGCGCGCCAAAGCCCACGGGCTCCGGCCATATTGCGTCCATGGGTGCTGGTTCGGGAACGGTAAGTAGGCATATTATTTAGAGGCTCGCGGGGGAAAGGGAGACCGCTAGATCCTATTCATCTATAGTAATTCGCGACGGTAGCTTGCGGGGAGTGTTTATGCGAGGGGCTTGTCTTTTTAGAACTCGGTGGAACCTACGAACATTGTATGACCGCTCACTAGCGCGGGATTTGCTGCTGCTTGGGCGATGGTTTCCGCGAACTCATCCACCGTAGGTAATTTTGCGGCTCCAGTTGGCCGTTTGCTCATCAATCCAGGACTCTGCCGCTCCAGCAATCGCGGCGTAATTGTTCCTTCTATCGCATCGCCGCTCACAATCACCAACGAAATTTCGCGTTGGTGCAGTTCTCCCGCGTATTGCCTTAAAGCGTGTTCGCCGGCGTATTTACTTTTTGCTACCGCTTCGTAGCCGTCGGCTATTGGCTTCGTTCCGTAAAAATGCGCCCAGTGGCTTGTTACAAACACGATGCGACTTCCCCAGGGCATGATTTCGCTCCCTAACTGTGCAGTTCGAAGCTGAGCGGTATGATTCAGAGCCATAGCATAATCTTCGGACTTTCCTTTTTCCAAGCCGCCGCTGGCGTTGAGAATCAGTACATTCAAGCAGGAGAAGCTTTGCTGAATGAAGTCCATCATGGCCGTAAGGTCGCGCTCGGAGGTTAGATCGGCTTGGACCGGGAGCGCTTTTCTTCCAAAGGCGACGATTTGATTTGCGACCTCCTCGGCGCGGGGTGCTTTGCTTCGAAAGTTTAGGACAACGTCCGATCCTAGCCTTGCCAACTTGAGCGCTGTCGCGGCACCGATGCCGCGAGAGGCGCCGGTGACCAGAGAAACTTTTCCAGTCAATGGTAGGTGCAAAAGTCGATTGTATACGTTCACAGGCAAACGAAAAAATTTGTCGACAACCTAAGCCTTTGTCACTCCGTAGGTTATAACCGAATCCAGCCAATAAAGCCCCATGCTCCCCTTCTGGTTGTTAGGCCCGATGCACTAGCGTGAAACCGATGAACAAGCGCGATTTGGCCTCTCGACTAGCGAAGGAGTCTCATCGTTCCCGGGGTAAAGCGGCGGATGACGTAGACACGCTGGTCTATCAATTGTTGAAGGATTTCAGAAGATCGCATGCAGCGGGGATGCAAACACCGGATTGTACAAATCCTCTTCCGTCTGCCTCGGTCAAGCCAAAGGGAAAGCAGTGAACAATACATTTAGCAAGCGGACTCTTTTTCGGCTGATTGAACGCTGTTTGCGGGAAGACAGCTCCATCGACATCGACGGTTTTGGATCGTTTCATTTGGATGCTAAGAACCAGGTGGCATTTGAACCAAGCGAACGGATACGGGTGTTTCTCGCCTATGCCGATGAAGATCGAGCACAAGTGAAACGACTTTACACGGACCTGCAGAAAGCAGGATTCGAACCTTGGATGGATCGGGAAAAACTAGTTCCCGGGCAGAACTGGCCGCGCGCGATCGAACGGGCGATCGAGCTCTCCGACTTTTTCGTCGGGTGTTTTTCGCGACGTTCGGCGGTGAAGCGGGGCCACTTTCATTGTGAGCTTCGTTATGCGCTTGATTTAGCTGCGCGGGTGCCTTTGGAAGATATTTTCTTGGTGCCGATCCGCCTGGATGAGTGCGAAGTTCCACGCCAGATTTCAGGAAAAACGCAATATGTCGATTTTTTCCCCGAATGGGAAGCGGGAGTGGATCGTTTGACGACGATGATGCTGCGGCAGATGGTTCTTCGAAAAGCGGGACTTAAGCTGGGAAGCTAGCCTTTACTGGCCAGCTTCTTTTTCGCTTCGTGCGCCAGTTTTGAATCAGGCGCAACCTGCACCACTTTCTGAAAAGCGGAATGGGCGGCATCTTTATTCTTGAGCTTTTCTTCGGCTTCACCCAGTTTAAAAAACGCTTCGGGCGACGTGGGATTGTACTTTGTGGCATCGGAGTAACGCCCCGCCGCAGCACGGTAGCCGCGTGGTGTGCCTTGGTGCATGTAGAAATTTCCCACTTTTATATTGCGCTCCGACTCGAGCGGATTGAAGGCATACGTCGTGGGCGCGACCGTCCGATCTTCTTCCGGTGGGAGGTCTTCGGAAGGAGGCAATTGCGAGTCGGGCGGCGGATTAGCCGACTGTGGCGCTGTCTTTTGCTGTTTGCTTTGCTGCGGCTGAGACTTGGCTTGCGGAAACACTGTAGTTGTCGATATCGCTATCAGCGGCAGTACATAACGCCAACTACGTGTCACAATTGAATTATAGCTGCCATGGAACTTCGAGAGAAAGTAGCGCAGCTTCCCACCAAGCCTGGCGTTTACCTGTACAAAGACGGCGAGGGTAAAGTGCTTTACGTTGGCAAGGCGAAGAGCCTTCGCAGCCGCGTCAGAAGCTATTTCAACGAGGATCGCCTACGAGAAGCGAAGACCGGCAGCTTGATTGCGGAAGCCCGCGACCTGGATTTTATTCAGGTCGATAACAATAAGGAGGCGCTTGCCCTTGAAAACAATCTCATTAAGCAATATAAGCCCCGATTTAACGTTTTATTACGCGACGATAAGACTTTCCCATATATCAAGCTGACGAACGAAAAGTATCCACGAGTCTACGTTACGCGCCGGATTTTAAAAGATGGCGCAACCTACTTTGGTCCTTTCTTTCCCGGGAATTTGGCCTATCGACTGGTTCACTTCATTCACCGGCACTTCAAAGTCCCTTCTTGCAAACTGGATTTCTCGCGCCGCCATACCCATCCTTGCCTTCAGTTTCACATCTACCGCTGCCTTGGGCCATGTGTCGCGGGATTGACAACGGACGAAGCATACGCCGCCGCTGTTCGTAATACGCGTTTGTTTCTAGAAGGGAGGCATCGCGACCTGGCCGACGAGCTGGAACAACGGATGCAGAACGCTGCGGAAGAGATGCGCTTTGAGGAAGCGGCTGGTTTGCGCAACCTGATGTCGACCGTGCGCGAGATGGAGCAGAAGCAAAAAATGGCGGCTGCAGAAGGTGAAAATACCGATATCTTTGCTTTTTATGCGGAACCGCCACTTGTCGCGGTGAACTTATTTCACCTGCGCAATGGGAAGATTGTCGACCGTCGCGAGTTTTTTTGGGAGGACCAAATTGAGTTTGCACCGGGAGAGTTTTTTGAAGCGCTGCTGAAACAGGTTTACCTGAACGAGCCATTCATTCCAGGTCACATTCATGTTCCGGCGGATTTCGAAGAGCGCGACGAATTAGAAGAGTATCTTTCGGAGCGCCGGGGGAAACGTGTCGAAATCGTGACACCGCAGCGCGGCAGTAAGAAGGCTCTTCTTGCTTTGGTAGAGACCAATGCGAAACATAGTTTTGAACAGCGCTTTCGGGTGATGAAGCCCTCCTCGACAGTGATCAAGGATGCTTTACAGGAAGCGTTGAATTTGCCGGAAGCACCGCGCCGGATCGAATGCTTCGATATTTCACATATTCAAGGCACCGACAAAGTGGCGAGCATGGTCGTCTGGGAAGACGGCAAAATGAAGAAGGCGGACTACCGGAAATTTATCATTCGAACGGTGGTGGGTAACGATGACTTTGCATCGATGCGCGAAGTCGTCACTCGCCGATATGGCCGGTTACAGGAAGAAAAGCAGCCATTTCCGGGCTTAGTGCTGATTGACGGGGGGCTTGGCCAATTGCATGCCGCGGCCGGCGCTTTGGAGGAGATTGGGGTGACCGATCAGCCGCTCGCTTCCATTGCGAAAAGAGACGAGTGGATTTATGTTTACGGGCAAGAAAATGAGCCCATCATCCTGGAGAAATTCTCGCCGATTCTGCATCTAGTGCAAACAATCCGGGACGAAGCACACCGGTTTGCCGTTACTTTTCACCGGACGCGGCGCAATGCACAACGGCTCACTTCGGAGTTGCATGACGTACCCGGTATTGGGCAGAAAACGGTTGAAAAACTCTTGCGGACGTTCGGCAGCTTAGATCGGGTGAGGCAAACATCGGAAGAGGATTTGATGACAGCCGTTGGTAAAATAGCAGCAAGTCGCCTCAAAGCTTTTTTGCAAGGCAAGACAATTGAATTTCCGCTTGGCCTTGTGCAAATCGACGCAGAAGTTCCGGTAACGAATGCTGATTTACCTACCCTGGAAAAGCCGGAGCGCGAGCATGTCGGGTAGACCTGCCGCCTTGATCTCGTCAGCTGTTTTCTCCACCGGGTAATTCACCCGACGCAAAGTAACTGTTTTCTGATCGGAATCGAAGATCGCGTAGGCCGCCCGCGAATCGCCATCCCGTGGTTGACCTACCGAGCCCGGATTTATTAAGTAGAGAGCATCCGGCGTCAGTTCGAAAACAGCCTCTACGTGGTTTCGGGGCACAGCGGGGATACGACCTACTTGCCTGCGCTGAAGAAAAAAGCCGCCCTGTATATGGGTGTGGCCGAAAAAAGTTAAAGGAAGATCCAAATGCGGGAAAACCTGGTCGGCTTCGCTGGGTGTCGTAACGTATTCATCTTCGTCGCGCGGCGATCCGTGGCAGATACCGAATGGATCCAGCAACAAGGGTCCTTGAGGCAGGTGACGGAGGTAATCCATCGCGTCCTTGTCCAGTTGCGTCATGGTCCAACGGGCAGCCGCTTGCGCAATGGGATTGAACCATTCTAGATCGTCGATGCCGGCAACGACTTTGTCGTGATTGCCTCGAATAGTTTTGGCGCAGTTCTCTTTTACCCATTGCAGAACGCGCGCCGGCTGGGGATTGTAGCCGACGATATCCCCACAACAGATAATTTGCCGATAGCAGTTTTCCGCGTCCGCTAGAACTGCTTCCAGCGCATGCCAGTTCGCATGGATGTCACTAAGAATTAGGCTTTGCACAAGCGTATCAGCGTGATTTCGGGCGGAGACCCAAGGCGCACAGGCATGCCGATGGTGCCCAGGCCGGAGGTGACATAAATGGATGATTTCGGTTTTGTATACAGCCCCTTGGTATAAGGCGTAACGAAATCGGCGGGGTTCAGATTCTCACCGAGTATCTCCACGTTGATCTGTCCGCCATGAGTGTGGCCCGCCAGCGTCAAATCGAAACCTTGTTTTGCGGCAACCGGGAAAACGTCGGGATTGTGAGAAAGTAACAAGTTGAAAGCGTCCGGTTGCACGAACTTTTCTACTCCCACTAAATAGGGTGAATGACGCCGCTGATAATCGACCCCTACAAGATGTAAGTGGCTGTCGCCAAATTGCAGGTCGGCCGACTGGTAGCGAAGAAAATTCATGCCGAGCTGTCGAGCTCTCACCTGTGTATAGTTCTGTACCTTTGCGTAGAGTTCATGGTTGCCCATGCATCCCCATACACCGTTGGGCGAACGCAGTCGCTTCAATTCATCCAGGCATTTATCCAGCGGGTCCCACTTGGTGGTGATGAGATCGCCGGTGATAAAGGCAAGGTCATGCCGCAAATTATTACTCTCGTCGACGACACGTGCTAAATCGTTCGTTCCGAAAAAAGTACCGAGATGGATATCGCTTAACTGCAGCAATCTAAGACCATGTAAATCCTGCGGTAGATTTGCCAGCTTCACATCGACTTCCTTTATGTGAAACTCTTTCCGGGTGATTACCCCGAACGCTAGAACAGCCGCCGGTGCTGCGCAAAGTGCGGCGGTCGATCTTCGCAGCAGTTCTCGGCGCTCCGAATGAAAAGCAGGGACGCGATCTCGCAAAAGCAACAAAGCAGCCGTTGCTATCGAAGCGAAAAACAACAGAAATATGGAAGCATGAACGATGCCGACGTAAGAGGATTGGAAAATTCGGTAGACAACGGGAACTTTATCGCCATCGGTCAACAAATAAACTGCAAAAAGGCTAAACGCTACAAAGTAGTTCAGCTTACGCGGCATGCCGAAACGCCGACCAATGAGAATCTGAGAGGCAACCCCTATTAAGCAAGCGAGCAGTATAGGACCGTCGCCAATCGTCTTATCGTGGCTCACAATTCTAGTATCGGCAGAACCGGTGAAAAACTTCAGGTTGAGGCGACGAAATATCGATCCAGTACAATGCAAGACGAATGTCATTAGTTGTTATCGGATCGGTCGCTTATGATGCGATTGAAACCCCCCATGGAAAAAGAGAACGGGCGCTAGGAGGAGCTTGCACTTACATTTCGTTGAGTGCCAGCTACTTCACAAAGGCTTCCATTGTCGGTGTGGTGGGCGAGGATTTTGCAGAAGAAGATCGGGAATTGCTTGCGTCGAAAGGAGTTGATTTAGCCGGGTTGGAGCAGGTTCCGGGTAAAACATTTTTCTGGTCGGGCGTTTATTCGGCCGATATGAACGATCGCACGACTCTGCAAACCGATCTGAATGTCTTTGCGGATTTCCAACCGAAGCTGCCGGCCGCTTATGCGGAGGAACCGTATTTGTTTCTCGGCAATATACAGCCTACTTTGCAGCGGGATGTCTACCGGCAGATGAAAAAGCTTCGCTTTGTTGGCGGCGACACGATGAACTACTGGATTGCCGATCACCGGAAAGACCTGTTGACGACGATCAAAGATTGGGATTTTTTGCTGATTAACGATAGCGAGGCCCGTATGCTCGCCGACGAGAATAATCTTCGGAAAGCAGCCCAGAAAATTCTGGGCCTTGGGCCAAATACGCTGGTGATTAAACGCGGCGAGTACGGCGCGATGCTGTTCCGTCGCGACACATTGTTCATGGCTCCGGGCTACCTGTTGGAAGATGTTTTCGATCCAACCGGCGCGGGTGACTGTTTTGCCGGAGGGTTTGTGGGGTATTTGTCGGAGCGTGGGTTTGATTTGAACAACGGTAATATCGACGTACACGAACTTCACCGCGCAGTGATTTACGGCTCGGTGATGGGTAGTTTCTGTTGCGAAGAGTTTGGCGTGGAACGTTTTCGCACGTTAACACGCAAAGATATCGACCAGCGCTTTGAAGAGTTCCGGCGATTTACCCATTTTTAACCGACGCGTTGCCGCCGAAGCGGGTGCGGTGGCTGTGTTCCTTGCTGTATTCATTGGTCTCGCCGCTTTCTGGTTTTTTGGCCACGGCTATATCTTGTACTACGGCGATGCCGCGTCCCACCTCAACATTAGCCGCAGCATCATAGATTCTCGTACTCCCGGTTACGATCAACTTGGTACCGTGTGGTTGCCATTGCTTCACGTGATTTGCCTGCCATTTGTTCGAACTGATTGGCTGTGGCGTACCGGCCTTGCGGGAAGTATTCCGGTTGGATTTTGCTTTGTTTTGGCGGGAACCTGCTTTTATTTATCCGCCCGTTTCGCCTACAAAGATGCGCTGGCCGCAGCCATAGTTGTCGCCTGTTTTGCGTTAAACCCCAACGTACTATATTTGGCATCGATCCCCATGAGCGAAATGGTCTTCTTTGCGGGGCTTTCCGTTCTGCTGTTGGCTCTTCTGGGTTTCCGCGAGTCCCAAAATCGTTATTTCATCTTGTTGGGCGCAGCGGCTTCCTGTGCCACGAGCCTCACGCGTTACGACGGATGGTTTCTAATCCCGTTCGCAGGTTTTGCTTTCGCCGCTTTTTCTAAAAGCCAGCATATAGCCGTGTTTTTGCGTTTCACATTTTTAGCATGTGCGGCTCCTTTGTACTGGCTGGCCCATAACTATTGGGAAACAGGGGATGCGCTCGACTTTTTTCGCGGACCCTACTCAGCGGCGGCTATTCAGGATGGACATCCCTATCCCGGCTTTTATGATTGGAGATTGGCTTTTCTCTACTACTTCAAGGCCGCCGAACTTTGCGCCGGCTGGCCCTTGTTGCTGCTGGCGATGGCGGGGATCTTTTGCGCGGCACGGCGAAATGTGCTGGCGCCAATCTGTTTTCTGCTCCTCACGCCGTTATTTTATGTTTGGAGCATTCACTCTTCCGGAACGCCTATCTACGTTCCGCAACTGTGGCCTTTTTCCTACTACAACACGCGTTATGGGACCGCTCTGTTGCCTGCGGCGTCTTTTGCGGCGGGTGCGATCGTGTTGGCGTTGTCCGGCCGTCTTCGATTGTGGGCATTGGCCTTACCCGTCATATCAATAGGTTTTTGGTGTTTTCAGCCTGGTCCGGAAGGTTGGATTTGTTGGAAAGAATCGCAAGTGAATTCTATTGGAAGGCGAGCTTGGATTGCAGCGGGTATTGACTTATTTCGTCGGCACGATGGCGCGAGCGGCGGCATCCTGACTGTTTCCGGTTCTGGTGATTTAACTGAAATCTTTCCTGAAGTTTTTATTCCTTTGGCCGATACGTTACATATAGGAAACGGGGCGGCGTGGTTAGCGTCCGTCAAACGGCCTGATTTGATACACAGTGAACGATGGGCAGTGGCGGCGGAGGGCGACGCAGTGTCGAACGGCTTGAAGAGTGATCGTTACGCGAATTATCAACTAGTGGAGAGAGTGGAAGTAAAAGGCGAGCCAGCCCTGGAGATCTACGAACGCCGGGAGCGAGTTGGTGAGATGCTACAAAGAAGCAGACCATAAAGAAGCAAACCATGACCGAACTGCCGTTTACCAAGCTGCACGGCGCGGAAAACGATTTTCTTTTAACGTGGAGTGGCGATGCCCCGTCGAGGAATCTACCCGAAGTGGCGCGCCGCATTTGTGCGCGGACGACGGGAATCGGTGCCGACGGTTGGATGCTGGTGTCCAACAATGGTGGATGCTTGCAGACTCGGCTGTTTAACTCCGACGGCAGCGAACCGGAGATGTCCGGGAATGGAACCCGTTGCGCTGCCGCATTTGGTCTGATAACAAAGACGGCGATGGGCCCGATAATCAGCGTGCTGACCGCTGCCGGGGAGAAAAGTTTACGTCTCATCGATCAGACCGGAGGACAGTTTCTTTTTGAGATGGACATGGGCCTTCCCCGTTTGGAAGAACTCCGCGCTGCGCTTCTCCTCCATGCAGTGAATTTCGATGCAACAATTCTGAATGTGGGCAACCCGCAGTGCGCGATATTTTTAGATGAGCTACCTGCGGATTGGCGTTCGTTTGCTGCCGCCGCGGAGAGTCATCCGCGATTTCCGGCGCGTGCCAATGTGTCGTTTGTACGTGTGGTGGATCGCCATACCATTGACACAGTGTTTTTCGAGCGTGGCGCGGGAGAAACGAAGAGCTCCGGAACGGGCTCGACGGGAGCCGCTGCCGCTGCTATCCTCAGGGGTGACGTCGATAGCCCAGTGGAGATAAGGACGCCGGCCGGCAGTCTCCATCTTCGTTGGGCCGATAGTGTTTATTTAACAGGGCCGGCGGAAATCGTCGGCGAAGGAAAATTCTTTCTTGATCTCCGAAACAGTTGAACATACTTCGAAGCAGCCGTCGTCCGCTGCAGTTGCATTACGGGAGCGAATCTCCAAAAAGACCGCACGGGTGGGCGTGCTGGGTCTTGGGTATGTCGGCTTGCCGTTGGCCGTTGAGTTCGCGCGCGCCGGGTTTCAGGTGGTGGGCATCGACGTACAACAAAGTAAAGTCGATCAATTTAATCAAGGCGACTCTTACATCAAGGATGTTGGAAACGACATTTTTGCACCACTGGTTAAGAGCGGTCAACTGCGTGCGACAACGGACTTTTCCGTCATCAAAGAATTAGATACCATCGACATCTGCGTTCCCACTCCGCTGCGCAAGACGAAAGATCCCGACATGAGTTATGTCGTCGCCGCGACGGAGGCGATCGCCGAGCACATTCATCCAGGCTTGCTGGTGATGTTGGAGTCGACTACTTATCCCGGGACGACGGATGAACTGGTGCTTCCTAAGCTAGAGACCAGCGGCTTGAAAGTCGGAGAAGATTTTTTCCTATGCTTTTCTCCCGAGCGGGTCGATCCCGGTAACCCGAAGTTTCAGACAGCGAACATTCCTAAGGTTGTTGGCGGCATTACACCCGAATGCACTCAAACCGGCGCGCTCTTTTATCAGCAGGCTTTGGAAACTGTTGTTCCGGTCAGTTCCACGCGAGTGGCGGAGATGGTCAAGCTGCTGGAAAACACTTTTCGCATGATCAACATCGGTCTGGTAAACGAGCTGGCCGTCATGTGTAATCGCATGAAAATCGATGTTTGGGAGGTGATCGATGCGGCGGCGACAAAGCCGTTCGGTTTTATGCCGTTTTACCCAGGGCCCGGTCTCGGCGGACATTGCATTCCCATCGATCCCTTTTATCTTTCGTGGAAGAGCAAGGAAGCCGGTATTGAGGCACGCTTTATCGAGCTAGCCGGGTACATCAATGGCCGCATGCCCGAGTACGTCATCGAGAAAATACAAGATGCGCTCAACGACGTCTCAAAGCCGGTTCGTGGTTCGCAAATCCATATTTTGGGCGCTGCGTATAAGCGGGATATCGACGACGTGCGGGAGTCGCCGGCGCTTGACATTATCATGCTGCTGCAGCGGCGCGGCGCAACGGTTTCCTACTCCGATCCGTTTGTAGCATCTATCAAAATCGAAGGTGCAACCCTAAAATCCGAAGACATGATGAAAGGCGTCAAGAAGGCCGACTGCGTTGTGATTGTGACCGATCACTCCGGTATAGATTACTCCGCCGTGATTGAGCACAGCAGGGTGATCGTCGACACAAGAAATGCACTAAAGCGATTCAAGTCAGAAAAGATCGTTCGGTTATGACGAATCGACTGAAAAGATTGTATGGAAGCATTTAGAAATGAAACTGCCAGTAGTCATCTGTCAGGATGAAGGTCGTATGTAGCTATCCATTCTCTCCCTCTTCCGGACCGCTATCCAAGCCCATCTGCGAAAGCCGATAGCGCAGAGCATTCCTGGTAAGTCCTAAACTTCTCGCTGCTTGGCTTTTATTGCCACCGGCGCGGCGGAGAGCTTCACGGATAATGAGTTGCTCCCAATGCTCCAGTGTCTCGCCCACAGGGAGAAGTGGCGTCTGTACGGACGCGGTGGCCGCGGTATGGCGTGGTCTTTCCAGCCTGATATCCGCCGCTTGCAAGATTTCGTCGGAAGCGAGCACCATGCTGCGCTCGATCGTATTTTCTAGCTCACGAACGTTACCTGGCCAGGCGTGCTCCATCAGGCGGTCCAGAGCTGCCGGACTCAGTTCTTTTGCCACCGTCCCCAAGTCCTTCCCCAGCTTTTCCACAAAGTGCATGGCAAGAAATGGGATATCCTCTTTCCGCTCGCGCAAGGAAGGTATGTTGATGGGCACAACATTCAAGCGATAGTAAAGATCTTCGCGAAAGCGACCCTCCTCCAGGGCAGCTCGTAAATCCACGTTGGTCGCGGCGATTACTCTCACGTCTACATCACGTGTGACATTCGAACCTAGCCGCTCAAACTGACGCTCCTGCAAAATTCGTAATAGCTTGACCTGAATATGTCCAGGTACATCGCCGATCTCGTCCAGGAATACAGTCCCGTCATTCGCCTGCTCGAATTTTCCCGGTTTGCTGATGCTCGCTCCGGTAAATGCTCCCTTTTCATAACCGAAGAGCTCGCTCTCCATCAAGTTCTCCGGAATGGCGGTGCAGTTGATCTTCACAAACGGCTGGTTTTTGCGAGGCGAGTGATGGTGAATGGCTCGTCCGATCAAATCCTTGCCAACCCCGCTCTCTCCGGCGAGTAATACCGTGGTTCGTGTTGGCCCTACCCGCTCGACCGTACGGAAGATTTCGCGCATAGCTGCGCTGTGGCCAATAATGCTATCGAAACGGTATCTTTGGTCAAGCTGTTCCCGAAGCCGCTGATTTTCGAAACGAAGCGATTGGACCGTCATTGCTTTTTGCACGACCGTCATTAGGTGGTCCAGCGAAAAAGGTTTTTGCAGAAAGTCCAACGCCCCGCGCCGCATTGCTTCCACGGCATTGTCAACCGAACCGTGGGCAGTCATAACAATCACTCCCGCCTGGAGGCCTTGTGAATGCAGTTGCTTAATGAGTTCCAAGCCGTCCATCCCGGGTAGACGCAGATCCGTGATGATCAGGTCTGCCAGTGGTGCTAGCGGTACGGCTTGTTCGGCGGCGGCCGCTCCGTCTGTTTCAAAGCCGGCGGATTGCAATTGGAGTTCGATAATCCGCCGCAGCTTGTCTTCGTCTTCGACGATGAGAATGCGGCCGGATTTAGCGTTTTCAGAGGTCATCGTTACGCGTTTTGTTCTATAGGCAGGGCAATCGAGAACATCGTGCCGCTTCCCGGTTCGCTGGCAACCGTGATTTTGCCGCCATGTTCATCCACGATCTTCGAGACGATGGCCAAGCCGAGCCCCACTCCCTGCGGCTTTGTTGTAAAAAAAGGGTTGAAAATGCTTTCCAGGTGTTGGGGCTGTATCCCGCTACCCCGATCTTCAATCGAAATCGTAATCGTTTGTTTCCCAACTTCAGCGGTGACAGTCACTTCTTGTCCCGAAGTACTCGCCTGCACGGCATTTTGGACCAGGTTGGAAATCGCCAGATCGAGCAAGACCGGATCGAAGCGGAAGCTGATTTCGGCGATGTGAGCAGAAACGCTGATGTTACTATGCTGCGCCGACTCGCGACATTGCCGCACGATTCGGTGGATGAGTTCGCTGAGATCGGCATGGATCGGATGAATCTCCAACGGCCGGGCGAAATCCAGGAATCGCGAGATCAAACTGTTCATCCTGTCGACTTCATCGACCACAAAACCGGCCATTTCGGACATCACCCGCGGCTGGCTCTGCGCAGTTGCCTTGGTCAGCATCTCGCCGGATGCTTTGATGATTCCCAACGGATTGCGCAACTCATGGGCAAGTCCGGCGGTAAGCTGCCCTAGCGCAGCCAAACGTTCGCTTCTGCGCAGGGAAGCCTCTGCCAAATTTAGATTGCGATTCGATTCTGCCAGGCGGTCTGCCGCTTCCTGTGTCCGCTTCATTTCATCACGCTTTGCTTTGGCCTGCTGAAAAACCAGAAACGCCACAATTGGGTAGAAAGAAACCCGGAGTGCGATCAGCCTTAAATCGTCAGGAAGCAGAAAGTCGGGCAAACGGCTACGAGGAACAAATGCCAAAAATGAGGGATAAGCAACGAACGCAATCGCCGTGACTAAAACGACGCCGGGAAACTCGAGCGTCGTAGCAGCCGAAACGACCGGAATCAGGAAAATAGGATAGTAGCTGCTGGTAATGCCATGGGTGTAGCCAATCAGAAGATAGCTTAATACAAGCTTCAGCACCAGCGACGCCGTTCGACCACGCCGGGAAGAAAATAAGGGCCAACGCGGCTCGGCTATTTGAAAAGCACCGATCAGTATCAGCAAAATTGTGGCGTTATAGTTCGTTTCCGGAGTGGTGACGATCAATACGGCCACAAACAGGAGCCATGCAAAACCCTGTGCTCCGAATAGATTTTGTGCCTTCGGCGGTGTTTGTTCGCCGGAGATTGTTATGCCTTTCATTTGTGGCGCTCTATGACAGAATAAGGGAAACCCTCACGTAGTTATGAGTAACACCAACATCAATCCTCTTGTTTCTGCCGCCGCTTCCTCGGCTTCGGAAGACGCAAGCTTTGCGGACATTCTTTCCAGCTTCGAGCAACAGCATCGCGAGGGAAATAAAGGCGAGACAATCACCGGCACGGTGGTATCCACCGGGCCCGAGAATATCTTAGTCGATGTGGGGCGAAAGATTGAAGGTTCGTTGCCGTTCGCAAAATGGCGGGAAACAGAGGAAGGCGAACCGCGTCCTGGCGTGCAGGTGGCCGTGTCCGTTGGGCCGCGAAACGCCGAGGGCTATTACGACCTGTCCACGATTCGGGTTGAACGTCCCAAGGATTGGACGGGCTTGCAAGCGGCACTTGCCGGTAAGCAGAACATCGCCGGCACGGTAGCCGAGCAAGTAAAAGGCGGTTTCCGCGTAGACATCGGCGTGCGTGCTTTTTTACCTGCTTCCCGGAGCGGCGTCCGCGAGGCGGACGATATGCCGAAGCTGGTAGGGCAGGAGATTCAATGCCGAATTACCAAGCTGGATGTTGAAAAAGAGGATATAGTTGTCGATCGCCGCGTGGTGCTGGAAGAAGAGCAGGCAGAACGACGTCAACAGGCATTTTCCGGGCTGCGAGAAGGATCTGTTGTTAGGGGCCGCGTCAGGAATGTGATGGATTTCGGTGCCTTCGTCGATTTGGGTGGCATCGACGGCTTGTTGCATGTAATGGACATGTCTTACACACGACTGAGCAAAGCTGCTGACGCGGTGAATGTCGGTGACGAGCTCGAAGTCAAAATTCTCAAAGTCGATCCGGGAACGAGAAAGATTTCGCTTGGCCTGAAGCAGTTGCAGGAGGAGCCGTGGAGCATTGCCGCGCGGACGCTGCATGTGGGCGATCGTGTCGGCGGTACGGTGTCGCGCCTGACAGACTTTGGCGCTTTCGTGGAGCTGTTGCCGGGCGTGGATGGGCTGGTACATTTGTCGGAGCTTTCTTGGGATAAGCGCGTTCGCAAGCCCGGCGATCTACTAAAAGCCGGCGACCGAGTAGACGTCGTCGTGCTCCAAATCAATGTCGAAGATCGAAAAATCGGTCTCGGTTATAAGCAAGTCTTGGGCGATCCCTGGGATGCCGTGCCGCAGAAATTCCCTGTCGGTTCAACCGTCGAGGGTCCTGTTACGAACATTACTGCGTTCGGCGGTTTTGTTGACTTAGGGGACGGAATCGAGGGCATGGTGCACATCTCCGATATCACCAACGAGAAGCGCCTGGATCATCCCAAAGATAAACTGGCGAAAGGTCAGCCGGTGAAAGCGGTGGTATTGGAGCTTGACCGGGAGCGTAGGCGAATCCGCTTAGGGATGAGGCAGTTGGAGCCAACCACGGTGGACCACTACATTGCGGAACATCAGCCGGGCGAAACAGTGAGCGGCCGGTTAGTGGAGATCCAGGGAAGCAAGGCGAAAGTGGAGCTGGGCGAGGGTGTGATTGCGATGTGTACAGTAAAGTCTTCTGAAAGCAAACCGGTCGAAGCCCAGCAACCGAAGACAACCGATGTAAAGTCTCTCAGCGCCATGCTGTCGGCCAAATGGAAACAGGGCGGCGGAGCGGGCGGTCCGTCGGCACAACCGGCTGCCCGGGCCGGGGAGATTCACACTTTTCGCATTTCGGCGCTCGATTCCACTAAGCGTGTCATCGAGCTAGAGTTAGCGATTTAACCTTTTTTAAACCTCCGCCGCGGACGGACGCGTGACCAAATCCCGATTCAAACGTCCATCGCATTAGTGGAACCTCAGGCAGGAATTATCGGAAACGTCAGAGTACGCAGCGCGACTGAGCGAACAGATGAAGCAACCCTGATTCGATCTGCCCAACGCGGCGATGAGGAGGCCTTCGAGCAACTCGTGCGTTCGTACGATGCGAATGTGTTGCGGATGGCATTCAATCTTCTGCGCTCGGAGGAAGATGCTCAGGATGTCTACCAGGAAGCCTTTCTCCGTGTTTACCGCAAGCTGCCTACGTTCCGGTTCGACTGCAGTTTCAGCACTTGGCTGTACCGCATCGTGGCGAACCTCTGCCTCGATCAAATCCGCAAACGAAAAGTGCGGAAGGAAGACGCCCCCGCCATCAGTACCGGAGACGGCGAAATGGACCGGTTCCAATTCGTAGCGGAAAAACGCGCCGATGTCGATCCACAGCGGCAGCTAATGAGCGCCGAAGTCAATAACCGGATACAAGAAGTTTTGGCGGAATTAACTGCCCGGGAACGGCTTGTCTTTGAAATGCGGCACTTTAGCGGCATGCGTCTACGCGCTATTGGGGAAGCGCTGGGTGTGACCGAGGAGGCAGCTAAAAATTGCCTGTTTCGGGCGACTCAAAAAATGCGGTCCGCGTTAGGAGAGTTTGTATGACCTGCCCCGAAGCTCAACTCAATCTCTCACTGTATTTGTATGGTGAGCTCGAATTTGCAAAAGAAGAAGAACTGGAACGCCACTTAGCAGAATGCGCCTTGTGCGAGCGTGCGCTGACACGCGAAAAAAATTGGCACGCATCGGTCAATGCCGAAAAGCGCGATTTGCCGCTCGATGTCTTGTCCGGTTGCCGACAGGATCTGCGAAATGCCTTGCAAACGTCCGCACCCTCTGCTTTCAAGAGTTCTTTTGCCGGTTGGACGGGATGGCTCGGTTTTTCAACTTCAAACTGGTCTTTTCGTATTGCTGCGGCTTCGTTTCTCGTGTTCATCGGCTTCAGTTTAGGGCAGTTTGTCGATCGTAACAGCGGGAACTCTTCACTCGATAGTACGGTTCAGATGGGGCTTTTGAGTCCTTACACTTCTCATATCAAGAATATTCAGGCGGGGAGCGACGGTAGAGTAAATATCATTTACGATCAGACCCGGCAAGAACAAGTGATGGGTCAAGTGGATAGCCGGCAGATACGTACTATGCTGTTGGCTGCGGCTAAGAATGCGGCCGATCCTGGCCTGCAGGTTGACTCGGTAGACATACTAAAAAGTCAAAGCGGCGATGATGTTCGTGATGTGTTGTTGGATGTGGCTGAGCATGACGGCAATGCGGGTGTGCGTTTGAGGGCGCTCGGGGCATTGCGACAATTTGCCGGAGATCCAACGACGCGTCAGGGGATTACCTTCGTGCTTGGGCATGATGATAACCCCGGGGTCCGCTCGCAAGCTATCGATCTACTCGTTCCATCAACCGAGCGAACCGGTGTTAGTCCGGAACTGGAAAGTACTTTAAAGACATTGGTGAACTCGGAGCAAAACGACGATTATCTACGCATGCGTTGTGTGCAAATACTCCAGAATATTGGCGCTCCGCCGGTGATCTATTAAGCTACACCATGCGCACTCTCATCGTACTAATTTTGTTGGTAAGCGCCGGCATCGATGCTCCTACCTTTGCGGCATCCGGTCATGCGATGATGACGGAGTCCAACCCGGCCAAAGATGTTGGATTCCTAGGAATCGGATTGGAGAACGTTGATGCCGATCGAGCTAGCGTATTGAAACTGGGCGACCAAGGCGGTGCCGAAGTAGTAGCAGTAGAAGAAGGGAGTCCGGCGGATAGATACGGCATTCAAATCGGGGACGTTCTTCTGCGCTTTAACGGCGAGACCATTCTGGGTGTTCAGCAGCTTGGCCGCTTGGTGCGCGAAACGCCCCCTGGAAGAAAAGTGAAGCTAGAGTATTGGCGGAATGGAGACTCGGGGCATCTTTCCTTGGTAGTCGGCTCGGCAAAAGCTTCCGATGCAACGATGCCAACGCAAATGGCGCATATGGAAGGTCCACCCTTTTCTAGTTATGGCGGTGTGGATGTTCCCAGTCCTTTGCTCCTCTGGCGGAGCTCTATGCTCGGCATAGAATGCGAAGGAGTGGATTCACAACTTGCCGCGTACTTCGGGGTGCAACGTGGTGTTCTGGTGCGCTTTGTGCTTGATGATTCTTCAGCAAAAAAGGCAGGTATCAGGGCTGGCGATGTCATTACTTCGGTGGGCGGCAGGCAGGTTGCTACTCCGCGGGACATTACCGCGGCCTTGCGCTTGGATCGACGTGATAAAAGAAATATCCCGATTGTGATGATCCGAAATCATAAAGATCTTACTTTGCATGTCATACCCCCGGAGTAGGGAAACTAAGCGACGCTGCTAAGGCATGCATGCATATGTGAGCGGAGTCGTTGTAGTGCGCGAGATTTTAGTTGGGAAACGCGGGATTCATGTACTCCGAGAAGGCTTGCAATTTCTCGCATCGGTCTTTCTTCGTAATAGTAGAGGCGCAGAATAGTGCGTTCTGGGTGGGACATCCGCTGTAGTGCCTCGTCTAACGCGCTTTGCATTTCGGCTGTTTCCGCAATTTGAAAAGGAACTAAGGCAGCGGGATCGGCAATCTCTTGAAGACGTGTACTTCCCTCTTCATCGCATGACGACTGCTCAGACTCGCAGCGTGTCCGCATCCGCAAATCGAATAGCAAGTTTTGATAGTCAGTGACGGAAAGCCCAAGACAACGGGCGATTTCCTCAGTACTCGGGGCGCGCTGAAGAGTCTGCTCCAGTGCCGTTACTACGGCCTCAATTTCTCTGGAGCGTTTGCGGTAGTGCCTTGGCGCCGAGTCCATCTCTCGGAGGAAGTCGAGAATCGCGCCTTTAATTTTGTGTTCCGCATAGGTTCGGAGCTTCACGTTACGCGCGGCGTCATAATGGTCAATGGCTGAGATAAGCCCCACAATACCTGCCGAAACAAGGTCTTCCAATTTCACCGATGGAGGCAGCCGGTCCTGAACGCGCCGAGCAATCAATCGCACTTGGTTCAGATGCTTCAAAATAAGCTCATCCCGTTCGTTTGCGCGGGACGGCAAGCCTCTGTCGCCGTTCGCTTCCTCGCAATCCGTCCTTGTCGCTTTAGCCATCCGTTCCACCGCCTTGCCTACTGATCTTTCGGCGGAACACGGATAAAACTTTATAGCTGAACTCCGCGAAGCAACACCGGATTTCCCCGGTAGCGAATCTCGGCCTGCGAAATTGCGACTCTTTCTTTTTAGCTGGCCACCTCTATTCTTTCCTCCTCAAATTCGCGCGCCTTGGCGCTTCTTCCCTCGAAAAAGCCGTACAGTGTGGGAAGCACAACCAGCGTTAGCAGCGTAGAAGTAATCAAGCCACCGATGACGACCACCGCCAAGGGACGCTGTACTTCCGAACCAGGACCCTTTGCAAACAGGAACGGCACTAGACCCAGGGCGGCGACTGTCGCCGTCATCATCACTGGACGGAAACGCAGTCTTGCTCCTTCGGCAATCGCCTCGTACTGTCCTAGTCCATCTTCTCGAAGCTTTCTAATGTATGACACAAGAACCACGCCGTTCAAGACCGCGATACCCCAGAGCGCGATGAAGCCGACCGAAGCCGGGACAGAAAGATACTCGCCCGAAATATACAGCGCCAATACTCCTCCAATCGAAGCAAACGGCAGAACGGTAATAATCAGCGCGGCAAATCGCACTGAATTAAACAGAAGGAAGAGAAGAAAGAAGATCGCGCCGATTGTGATGGGAACGATGATTATCAGGTGGTGCAGCGCCCGTTCCATATTCTGAAACTGGCCGCCCCACACGAAGTAATAACCTTCCGGCAGCGAAACACGTTTACCTACTGCCGTCCGTAGCTCCTTGACAAAGCCGCCCAAGTCACGGTCCTTTACGTTAATTCCCACGACAATACGGCGTTTCCCAAGATCGCGTCGGATTTCCGCGGGGCCGTCTTGCAGGCGAATGTCGGCCAGCTGCGAAAGAGGCACTTTCGCGCCGGTTGGCGTGTCAATGAGGATTCGTCGAATTTCAGAAACATTGTTTCGTAAACGCTCCGGCAAACGCACCACCGCCTGGAAGCGGCGCTCTCCTTCATAGATTTCGGTCACCGGCTTTTCGCCGATCGCGCTTTCGATAACATCGTTCACATCGGAAGCATTGATTCCTTGCCTGGCGATTGCCTCACGGTTAATCCTGATGTTCAGATACTCCTGGCCGCCTACACGATCGATACGAATGTCGCGCAGGCCGCGAACCGTGCCCGCCACCTTCGCCACATCATTCGCCTTTTCGATCAGTGTATTGAGATCGTCGCCGAATATCTTCACCGCGATATCGGCCTTTACACCGGTGACCATTTCGTCCACGCGGTCCGAAATCGGCTGAGCCATCACGACATTAACGCCTGGCAGAGCTGGACCCACGCGCTTTCTGATTTCCTCGGCCACGTCATCCTGCGTAATCCCAGGCCGCTCGTCCAGCGGTTTCAGATTTGCCATCACGTCATCTTCGTTCGGGCCTGCTGGGTCGGCAGGGGACTCGCCTCGTCCCAGGCGGGAGATAATGGGCGTTTGCACGCCCGGTATTTGGCCGATCAGCCGGGTCGCTTCCAACTCCATCTTCACGGACTCAGCCAACGAAATATTAGGAACGCGATCAAGGTTCGGAGAAAGGGTACCTTCATGCATCTCCGGGATGAATGAAGTGCCTAGGTAAGGAAACAACATGATGGCACCCACGAAAAGAATGAGAGCTGTCGAAATCGTTTTCAACTTGTTTCGAAGGGCCCAGTGCAAAATACGCGTATAGGGTCTTTTGATCAAACGAACGATCAATGTGTCATGCTCCGATCCGCCTTTCAGCAAATAAAAGGCAAGCACGGGGGAGAGCGTTAAACACAAAACCAGAGAGACCGCCAGCGCAATAGCGATAGTAAAGGCGAGCGGCGCGAACATCTTTCCTTCCATGCCCTCCAGCGTCATCAAGGGCAAGAACACCACGATAATAATACAGATACCGAAGATCACCGGCGTTCCTACGTCCATCACTGCGTCGAGTACGATGTGGAGCCGGTTCTCTCCGCGTCTTTGCCCAAGCTGCGCGAAGACGTTTTCCACCACTACCACCGAACCATCCACCATCAGGCCAATCGCAATCGCTAGTCCGCCTAAAGACATCAAATTAGCGGAAATACCGTAATGGTTCATCACGATAAAAGTGATCAGCGGCGTGAGCACCAGTGTTGCAATGACAATCAAGCTAGACCGCAGATCGCCGAGAAAGAGAAACAGGATGACAACCACAAGAACGATGCCTTCCAAAAGCACTTCGCTAACCGTGTGCAAGGCGGCATCCACCAAATTGGAACGATCATAATAGGGAACGATTTTAAGGCCGCCCGGGAGCATGCCATTGCGATTGATCTCATCCACTTTTTCCTTGATCCTGGTGACAATTGCCTTGGCATTGCCACCTGCCAGAGACATCGCAATTCCGCCCACCGTTTCGGTGTATCCACCCTTGATCATGGCGCCGTAGCGAACCTCCTCGCCAAAGCGCACCTGGGCCACATCGCGTACGTAAACCGGCGTGCCCCTTACTTCTTTCAAAACAATGGAGCGGATATCATCCAGGCTGTCGATGAGCCCAATGCCTCTTACCAGAAAGCGTTCCGGGCCTTGCGCCAAAACGCCGCCGCCAGAATTACCGTTATTCCTGGATAGCGCATTGCGCACGTCCTCAATTGTGACTCCGAAGTAGCGCAGGCGTACTGGGTCCACTAACACCTGATACTGCTTGACATATCCACCCGTTGAGTTGATCTCGGCCACGCCGGAGATGGATCGCAACAGTGGGCGCACATCCCAGTCCTGGACCGTGCGGCGTTCGGTCAGTTCTTTCTCCGATAAGGCCCGCTTTCCGTCGTATGGACCTTCCAGCGTGTATTGATAGACCTCGCCTAGAACGCTCGACACGGGTCCCAATACGGGAGTAATGCCGGGCGGTAGCTTGCCGCCTGCTTCGATCATGCGCTCCATCACAAGCTGCCGCTCGAAATAGACATTCATCTTGTCGCTGAAAACCAATGTGATGATGGAGAGCGCCGGTCTATTCAGCGAGCGCATGTCGGTGAGACCGGGCAGCCCGGTCATGGCAATCTCTAGAGGTATGGTTACAAAACGTTCCACCTCCTCGGGCGAACGTCCCGCCGCTTCCGTTGCAATCTGCACCTGCACGCTGGTGACGTCGGGAAAGGCGTCTACCGATAAGTTCTGCGCGGCGAAAATCCCGAAAGCCAGTAACACTGCCGCGATAACGACAATGACAATGCGCTGTTTTAAAGCGCTGCGAACAATGGCTCCAACCATTAGCTGCCCTCGCCTAGCTCCGCCAACCGCTTGCGTTCGTTGTTGACATGAAACGCGCCCTCGAGCAGAATTCTTTCTCCGCGCTGGACACCGCCGGTGACCACGCGCTTATTGCCCACCTCTTCTCCCAGCAATACCGGACGCAGCAAGAATGTCTTCGGCGCGGTCTGCACAAACACGTATTCTTTGTTGTTTTCGTGAACCACGGCGTCTTCAGGAACCAGCTCTTCCGTATGTGCCGCGTCCTCGATGGACATGGTCGCCAGCATGTCCGGCTTATATTGGCGTTGTGGATTAGGCAGTTCCATTCGCGCTTGCACCGTTCGTGTGTCCGGATTGACAATGGAACTGACGAAGGAAAGCCGCCCGCTAATGGTGACGCCGGGGAACGCTGCAACTTCGGCGCGCACCGTCTTGCCTACCTTGACGTTGCCGGATATTTCCTCTGGAATATCCGCTACCAGCCATACGTTTGTTAGATCGGCGATGACGAACACGGTCTCCGCGGGCTGTACAATCTGTCCGATGGTCACGTTGCGTTTCAAAACAGTGCCGCTTACCGGAGCTATGATCTCCGAAGCCGAGCTGATCTTGTTATCCTTTGCAAGCCGGGCAACGGCCCCTTCCGTCATACCAAGTAATTGCAACTGGGCACGCGATGCGGCTACTTCGGCGGTTGCTTGCTGCAACTCCGCTTGACGGCGCAGCAGCTCCGCGGAGCCGATCACATCCGCTTTCAGCAATTGCTCTGCACGATCCACGCTTCGCTTAGAGAGTTGTTCCTGCGAATAAGCCTTCAAGAAGGCGAACTCGGATTGAGACAATTGTGTGCTGTGAAGATCGGCGACGGTCTCACCCCGCCTGACATGCTGCCCCTCCATCACTTGCAACTTTGTGATCCGGCCGTCGACGGGCGAACCAACGCGAGCCATGCGCGTGGCATCGGCCTGAATCCGTGCTGCTGCATGCATTGTGCGGCTCACCGGCTCCCAACTCGGCGCGCCGATCTTCGTCTGTTGCAGCAACCGATCCGATACATTGATCTCCAGTGGATTTTTCCCCGTCTTGCTGACATCGTTTTCCGCTGCGCCTGAAGGGCTAGGCTTTGTTGCGCAACTGCTTAACAACAAAATCAGGCCGAAACTTAGCAAGCTCAACTGCCGCGACGTATTCCTGTTTCTCATGGTGTGTTCCCTTTCGTGCCTTTGACCGGATCCAACGCGCGGAGCTGCTGCAGCTCTATCAACGCCGCTTGTCTATCGAACTGGGCGTTGAGGTAGTCCAGGCGAACGCTGCGTAATACCCGCTGGGCGTCCAATACGTCGATGATTCCTCTTTCTCCCGACTTATAGGCTGCCTCCGCCGCCGTCACAGCCGCGTTCGCTTCGCGTAAAGGGCCACTCTCGAAAGAGACTGCCTGCTCATCGGCTACTTGGTACTGTCCGTAGGCGCTTTCCAGGTTATTCGTCAGTTGAAGGCGCTGTATGTCAGCTGTTGCGGTTGTGCGATCAATGAGCGCCTGCGCCTGTCTAATAGGACCTTGGTTGCGATTCCAAATGGGAATCGGAATGGAAACTCCAATGCGAAAATACTGTAAGTCCGGCTGCGGTTCATATTCGGCTTGAAAAGCGGGCTGTGGTACGCGTTGTGCGATCTGGCTTTCTAACGATGCGCGTGCTTGGCGCACATCGGTGGTCGCTCTTTTCAACGAAGGATGACGCGCAAACACTACCGTTCGCAAATCGCTCAATGGCGGAAGCTGAATACGGGGATCGACGGCTCCCTGCACATTGATGTTCTTACTAAGCGGCAACCCGATCGCCGCCCGCAACGCGGAAATGGCGGTGACCAGGCGTAGTTGCGAGCTCCGGACGGAGGCCCGAACCGTTGCTAATTCCGCGTCGGCCCTGATCAACTCTAACCTTCCGCTCTCGCCCACATCGACTCTCACTTTGATTCGTCGTCGCAACTCCTCCACCAGCTTCAGGGTGTCTTGCCCTAACCGGTACTCTCCCCGGCGACGCAATACTTCGTAAAAGTCCTGTTTGACCGTGGTACCTACTTCCAGACGAGTTTCTTGCAGTCCAAACTCTGTACTGGTGCGGCTCAGTGTCGCGGCATCGATTCGGGTTCGGCGCCGATGGGGAAGATCGATGGACTGCGCTACTCCAAAATGCTGTGTTAATCCCGGTACCGCTCCGAAGCCGCGACGCCCATACTGATTGCCGCCCAAGTAAAGCGCGTCCGGGTTCGGGTACGTCTTCGCAGTGACAATACCGGCTGCCGCCCCCTCTATCTGGGCCTGCGCGGCGCGTAGCTGCGGACTATATTGTTCCGCAAGCAAAAGAGCCTCCGGAAGAGTCAGTGGCTGCGGGTCCACGGAATTCGCTGCGATTGTCGATTGGGCCGGAGTGCCCGGCATTGGCTTGGTAGGCGGACTCTCCTGCGCGGCGATGCCGAAAAAGGCCAACGCCAGCAGAACGGGTGCACAGATCGTCACAGCCGTCTATCATGCAATTTGCGTTCCACCCGTAAGTTGCTGAAAACGCCGTGGCAACTCTGTTGAACGTCCCTTTTGGGGCAGCCGTTAGCGCGGTAAGTGTCCCAAATAGGACACTCTTCTGCCGGCCGCCAAGTACTTACGGTTTGGGGCATTGGATTGCATCAGGAAAATGGAAACTAAGACAGCGGAATGTTAATTCGATGAGATCCCCTTTTCAAGCCGCAATGAGGAGACCACAATGGCAGGCGGCTATGATCGGCGTCAACATCGTCGTCTTAGCGTCTCTGCCCTGGTTTATTCCCGCTAGGCACTTCCAGATTCACAACGTGCTCCATCATCTGAACTTTATTCCGCTAATGGTTGCCGGAATGCTGTTTGGCTGGCGAGGCGCGATTCTGTGCATGCTGTTTGCCGGGCTTGCGTATGAGCCGCACCTCTACCTGAACTGGGACGTGAACCGCTTCGATGCAAGCGATCAAATTGTTGAACTTTCCGTGTTCGGCGGAGCAGGCGTAATCGCCGGATTACTTGCGGATCGCGAACGCCGCCAGCGATTTAATCTCGAAAGAACGAAGCAGGAGCTGGAAAACGTCTATCGTGAATTACAGCAAAACATTGAGCGGCTAAAAAAAGGCGAACGCCTGTATGCCGCGGGACAGCTTTCCGCCAATCTGGCGCATGAGATTCGCAATCCCCTGGCCAGTATCTCAGGCGCGGCAGGCATATTGCGCCGGGGACATGCGACATCGGAAAACGTTCGAAACTGTCTTGAAATCATCGATAAAGAGTCGCATCGGCTCAACAAGCTGCTGACCGGTTTTCTCGATTTTGCGCGTCCGCGCGCGCCGCGCTTTCAGCTTACGGATCTTGCCGGCGTAATGAAATCCGTCGCCTCGTTAGCCGAGCATGCCACTAACATTCGTGACGTGCAAATCATTGAAGCGTTCGATGACGGACTGCCGGAAGTGGAGTGCGATCCGGAGCAGATGAAGCAGGTTTTGCTCAACTTGGCGATCAATGCGATTCAAGCGACTTCCGGCAGCGGCACCATTTGGTTATCGGGCTCCACCGGCTTCGATCGCGTTTACTTGAGCGTGTGTGACGAAGGCAGTGGAATCCCGGCGGAGTACCATGATCAAATATTCGATCCCTTCTTCACCACCAAGGAGAACGGCACCGGCCTTGGCCTAGCCATTGCATCGATGATTGTTGCTCAGCACGGCGGAATACTCACCGCCCGATGCAATGATAGCCGGGGTATGACTTTTCAATTGGAGCTGCCGCGCGATAGGAGCCGTCCCATATGAATCGCAATATGGTGCTGGTGGTGGATGATGACGTGAGTCTTCGGCGCGTGATGAAGATGCAGTTGGAAGAAGCCGGCTATGATGTGGCCGTTGCCGCCGACGTTCGTCAGGCTCAGGATGTCATAAACCAGCATCAGCCCAAACTCGTCGTCACCGATCTTCGTATGCCGGACAGTTCCGGAATCGATTTATTACATTACCTTCGTAACGAGCATTTGGAGACGACCGTCATCGTCATTACCGCCTTCGGAACGGTGGAGACGGCGGTGGAGGCGATGAAGACCGGCGCGTACGACTACATTACCAAGCCCATCGATTATGAAGCGTTGGTCTTAGTTGTCCACCGGGCCATGGAGCGCCAGAACTTGCTGGAAGAGGTGCGAAACCTCCGTTCCGCGCTCGACCAGCGGTATGGATTTGAAGGGATCGTTGGCCGCTCCAAAAGCATTCTTCGTCTTCTGGATATGGCCTCACGTGTTGCTCCATGGTGAAACCGGTACCGGCAAGGAACTGCTCGCCCGCGCCATCCATCACAACAGCCGCCGCAAAAACAAAGCGTTCGTCACCATCAATTGCGGAGCGATCCCAAAAGAACTGATCGAATCCGAGTTGTTCGGATTTACTCGCGGAGCATTCACCGGCGCGCACGCGGCGAAGACAGGCAAAATCGAGATGGCCGATGGTGGCACGCTTTTTTTGGATGAGATCGGTGAGTTGCCGCTCGACATGCAAGTAAAGCTGCTGCGAGTGCTGCAAAATGGCGAAGTCGAAAAAGTAGGAGCGACCGGCCACACTGTTGTCGATATTCGCGTGATCGCGGCGACGCATCGTAATTTGCGCGCCATGATCGAGGATGGAGCCTTTCGCGAAGATTTGTACTATCGGCTGGCTGTTGTGCCTCTGGAGCTTCCTCCTTTGCGGGAGCGTAAGGAAGACATTCCCGAGCTGACCCAGCATCTTTTCCGGAAATTGAAGGAGCGGCACAGCTTAGACTCGGTACGGATTTCATCGAAACTCAATTCATATTTTGCCGGATATCGGTGGCCTGGAAACGTCAGGGAACTGGAAAATGTCATTGAGCGCATGCTGGTGCTCTCCATCGCAAACGAGATCGGTGAAAACGATTTGCCCGAAGAAATTCGCAAGCTGACTCCCAAAGAAAATTCGTTTCTGCTGAATTTGCCCGAAGAAGGAATCAGTCTGGAGGGCGTCGAACGGGAATTGTTGTTACGTGCCCTTGAAAAGTATAGCGGTAACCAAACCCAAGCGGCTCGTTATCTGGATATCAGTCGCCGTACGCTTATCTATCGAATGGAAAAGCACGGCCTGCGGCGTGAAGGTGAGTTCGACTAAGCTTGCTTGTCGGTGACTCTTTCTCATGTAGCAGTAGAGACGATTGCCGCGTCAATGGGATGATTATAAGAGTCCCGTTGAATGACAGAAACAAAGAGCACAGCCCAGAAATTGGTTTACTTTACATTAGGAGTGGGTCTGCCCATTGCCACTTACTTCCTTTGGAGCAAGACGGAATTTTTTGGAAGATACAGCAAGAGACAACAGCACATGGATCATCTTCGAGATATTGCGATGGAAGATAGTTTTCCCGCCAGCGATCCTCCGTCGGCTTGGTAACAAGACGCCGTCGCAAAACTTAACTTTTCAATCCATCGAAGGCCGCTTCGATCTCTCGTCGCGCCTCTCCATGCAGAGGAATCAGCGGCAGGCGAGGCGGCCCACCATAATATCCATTCAAATCCATGGCATGTTTCAGTCCCGGAATCCCGTGCTTTGCCGCAATTAAGCGAGCAGCCTGCAAGATGCGCTCCTGCCAATCGCGCCCGGCCTCCTGTTGTCGCGTACGGAATGCCTCCCAAATGGTGACGCAAGCATAGGGCAGGGGATTTGCAATCGCAAGGATCGCGCCGCTGGCGCCTGTTTGCAGAGCCTCCCAGAAATTCGCGCCGGAGCCGGACAGCATTTGGAAGCCGGACTCCACCACCTTTATCGTCTCGCGAAACTTGTCGATGTTTCCGGAGCTATCCTTCATGCCAATGATGTTGGGATGCTGCGACAAAGCCGCTACTGTTTCGGGCGGCAGGTGATAGTTCGTCACGCTGGGAATGTTGTACAACAGCACCGGCAGCTTTGAACGGTCCGCTACCGCGCGAAAGAATAGGGCCTGCGTCTCCGGCTTCTGCATCTGGTTGGGATAGTAATACGGCGTAAGAACAAGCGCCACGTGGAAGCCCGCATCGGCAGCGCTGTTCGCCAACGATACCGTTTCCCGAACACTCTCGCATCCCACTCCGGCTATCAGGGTTCTGTCCGACCCGCTGGCCTCACACACCCATTCCATCATTTGAACCCGCTCACTCGTTGTAAGCAATGGGGCTTCGCCGGTGGACCCACAGACGGTGTATCCGCCCAGTGAAATCTCGTTCAGCCTGCGTACATTGTGCAGGACCTTTACTTTGTAGAGATTGCCTTCGTCATCGAAGGGTGTTGTCAGCGCGGGGAAAATACCTTGGAGTTTCATAGATGCAAAAGGCCTGCCGACGCAAACACGCCTGCAGGCCGATTGGAAAAATAGCCGCTATCTGGGCACGATGAACGTGATCACTAGTGTGTAAAGCGCCAGTGACTCGATCAACACCATGCCGAAAATGAAAAAGAACCGGATGGAAGCCAACGCGCCCGGATTACGTGCAATTGCCTCCGCGGCGGACGCCGTCGCTCTGCCCTGGCCGACGCCGCAAAAGCCCGAAGCAATACCCATCGCGATGTAGGCACCCGCCAGACGAAGGCCGTTGTCTCCGCCGCCGTTTGCTCCTTGCGTTCCTTGTGCAAATATCGGACTCGCTAGAGCTAACAGAAAGATAGCGAGCATCATCATTTTGTGTTTCATTGTTTCTCCTATGAATGTGCTCTCAGGAGGTGGTTCGACACCGTACGTTGGGACGCCGGGCGCTCACACTGAGAGCGAGATAAGGCCTAGTGCTCGTGCGATACCGCCTGTCCAACGTATATCATCGCGAGCAGCATGAATATATAAGCTTGCAGCAGCGCGACAAACAGGTGCAAGCCGATAAAAATAACAGGAATAACGATCTTGAGCAGCGTTAAAAAGGTGATGTAGACTTGTTCGCCGGCAAACATGTTCGCATACAAACGCACGCTCAAGGAGAGCATGCGACTCAAGTGAGTAAAGATCTCGATCGGTATCAACAGAGGCGCTAAAAACACTATCGGGCCAAGAAATTGCTTGAAGTACGACAGCTTATTCACGCGCAGACCTTCAACGTTGTAATAAATAAACGTCGCGACCGCAAAACCGAGCGTCACTATGGGCGACATCGTCGGCGAATCGAAACCCGGGATCAATCCAATCAGGTTCAAAAATAAGATAAAGAAGAAAAGGCAACCGAAAAAGGGAATGTAACGAGGGGTAAGTTCACCCACGGTCTCCTCCGCCTGCGCGTAAATAAACTCGTAGGTGACTTCCAGCGTGTGCTGCAAACGCCCCGGTTTATCAACCGAAAGACGAGCCCTCACCACAGCGAAAAAAATGATTGTAAAGAGAAAAACCAGAATTTCGCAAACCATCCAGTCGCTCCATGGATGTGCTTGGTCCGACGATGGCCTGCCGACCACGCTCAAAAATCCATTGCCGACTGCATTCAGATAGTGATCGAAAAGAGCGGTGACCCAGAGTTTGTGTTCCATTCAGTGGCTGGAAGCGCGCCGAAATATACTTTGCAACAGTTCTAAAAGGAGGATCACCATCGCGGCAGCAGTGCTGGCAAGAAGACCTAGAACAATCGTCAAAGCATTGACGCTCAAAAGCTTGACTATAACATATCCACTAGCGACCAGGACGAAGTAACGCGCGACGAAAAGGCCGCCTTTCCAAGGTTTCCGCCGCTGCTCCTGAGGGTTCATCGCACGAGCTAGCCAGCTAAACAGCCATAAATTTCCCACCGAACCAGCCGCGCCCAGGGCAAACCCAAATGCGGCACCGATACCTTGCCACGGAAGGCAAAAAATAAATCCCGCAATACCGAAAAAGAAGGTTAGCCAATAGAGCCTTCGGATTGGTGCTTCGTAATCGGTCATTAAGAAGATCCCGATCTTTTATCATCTCGCGATAACTCGTGCAAGATTTGGAAGATGCCGGCTACCATTCCAACTACGATGCCGACCGCGCGCAACAAAGGGATATGGAAAAGATGATCCAACAATGCGCCAAACAGGTAACCACCCATCACCGAGGCAGGAAGAGTGAGGGCCAGGGCTAAATATTTCCCGAACCAAAGTGACGGCTTTTTAGGTTTGGCGGCCATTTGCGAAACGAACCCAATGTAACAGGCTACCCTTGAGAGTAGTCCCATGAAAAACGAAGGAGAAGCCGAGGATGGCCGAAAAAACACATACAGACGAGCATGAAAAATTAGGAGAGCTGATGAAGGAGTTTCGGTTTGTGATGTTGACCACGGCAGCACCGGACGGCTCGCTTCATACCCGCCCCATGGCCATGCAAGACCGCGATTTCGATGGCGATCTCTGGTTCTTTACGTCGGCCGATTCGGGAAAGGTGTGGGAAGCCAAACAAGATCACCAGGTAAACGTTGCGTTCTCCAACCCGCAGAAGAATACATACATCTCAGCGTCCGGCATCGCTAACTTGGTCCGCGACCGGAAGAAGATCGAGGAGCTCTGGAAACCGGCCTACAAAATATATTTTTCAAAAGGCCTGGAAGATCCGGAAATTGCCCTGCTAAAGGTGAATGTCGAAAAAGCGGAGTATTGGGACTCGCCTAGCTCTTTCATAGGCCGCACTTTCAGTTTTGCCAAAGCGTATGTCACCGGCAAAGTCAGCGACCTTGGCGATCACGCAAAAGTAGACCTATAAGTTCGTATCGCTCTCCAATTGATTGGCGGCATTATGGCAGGAATACTTTGATGCCGCCGATTGCTGTCTTTTTGATTGCCTGCATCCAGAAAGCGTTAGCCATAGCGGATTTTTCTTTTCTTGGCGTCGCTATTGCTTTTGCGTAAAAACTTTTCAATCGATGGGTGGCGGCGTCCCAACCCCAGGTTTCGGCCTGTTCCCGGGCGTGCCGTCGTATTGCCTCCATCTTTTCCGGATGGCTTTGCATCGCCAGCATCAAATCCGCCAACCCACTCTCTTGCTTTGGATCGAAGAGGAATCCATTTACCTCGTGCTCGATGACATCGGTGATGCCGCCCGCGCGTGCTCCGACGACGATGCTCCCCGCCGCCATTGCCTCCATCAGAACTAATCCGAGCGTTTCCGTCTGCGAAGGCAAAATCAAAGTGTCTACCGAGGCCATGGCTTGCGCCAAACGCTGTCCCGTAAAATAACCCGCGAAAAAAGTTGCTGTTCCCGCAAAGTGTTCCTCTAATCGCTTCCGATGCGGACCTCCGCCGATAATGGCTAGTCGGGACTGGGGCACCGTTTCCAGCACTCGCCGTAACTTCTCAATCTCCTTTTCGGGCGATAATCGTCCAACATACAAATACAAAGGCGCTTCGGGGCATCCACCGCTGAGTTCCCGCCGCATTTCCGAAGAGGCGAATCGTGGGTGAAAGACTTGCGTATCCACCGCCCGCGGCCAAAGATGAACTTTTTGCACTCCATGCTCCGTGAGTTCCTGCGCCATCACCGAGGATGTACACAAAGTGAGCTCGGCTCGGTTATGACGCAATCGCATCGCCTTCCAGACCAGTGGTTCTGCCGCGCCCAGCCCATAATAGTGCAGATATTTCGGTAGTCGTGTGTGATACGAACTCACCAGCGGGATCTGCAACACATCGCCATAGTAGATGCCGGCAAGTCCCAAGCACGCTGGATCGGCCACATGAATCACGTCGGGTTGAAATGCTAAAAGACGCTGCCGGATGGATGCCCTCGGAAAGGAAAGCGTCAGCTCGGGGTACAGGGGAAACTTACTGCCTTTCATCCGCACTATTTCAGCGCCATCATACTCCGTGATACCTTCTCCCGGCGCAAACACCAATACTTGATCGCCCTGCCGTTGCAACTCAGAAACCGTATATCGCAGGCGAGTGACAATGCCGTCGATCTTCGGCAAAAACGTTTCGGTAAATAGAGCGATCCGCATCTACTTGCGCGATTGGCCGCGCCAGGAGACAGAAGGAAGAATTGCTTTCTCGTCCACGCGCTCCTTGTAACGAACGGCCACGTTCAGCAGCGAATCGAGCAAAGATTGTGACAGACAGTGAGGCTTCAATCCTAAATCCAAAAGCTTTGTATTGGCGGCATTGAAGTAGTGCTGCTCTTTCTCTACCCGCGGATTGGGAAGATTATCGATCTCCACTGCCAATCCCATCTGCCTGCCGGCTTCCTGAACCTTGCCCGCCAGGTCGTTGACCGTAAACTGCTCCGTGAACTGGTTCAGAACGCGGAAATCTCCCTTGTCGGGAGGACTCTGGATCGCGAGTTCGATACAACGCACCGTATCGCGTATGTCCAAAAATCCGCGGCACTGCCCGCCTTGGCCATAGACAGTCAAGGGATGCCCAATGGCTGCTTGAATGCAAAAGCGATTTAAAACTGTGCCAAAAACCCCGTCGTAATCCAAGCGATTGATCAGTGACTCATCCGCCGAAGTCTCCTCCGTCATCACGCCGTACACGACGCCTTGATTCAAATCCGTGGCCCGGAGTCCCCATATTTTGCAAGCAAAATGAATGTTATGGCTGTCGTGAACCTTGCTGAGGTGGTAAAAGGAACCTGGCTGCTTCGGATAGGGCACGGTATCGGTTCTGCCCTTGTGCGTGATGGTGATGTAGCCTTCTTCGATGTCGATGTTCGGCGTTCCATACTCGCCCATCGTGCCCAGCTTGACCAAGTGGCATTCCGGCAGCTCTTCATGAATAGCAAATAAAAGATTCAGCGTTCCCACTACGTTATTGACTTGCGTGAACACCGCCTTTTCGCGCCCGATCATGGAATACGGCGCGGAACGCTGCTCCCCAAAATGCACAATCGCGTCGGGCTGGAATTGTTGTAAGGCTGCCCGCAGCGGTTCGTACTCCTGCACGTCGCAAAGAAACAGCTCAATGGTTTTCCCCGTCAGCTCCCGCCAACAAGCAACTCTTTTCTCTATGGGCTGAATAGGTGTTAGCGTCTGAACGTGAAGTTCGCGGTCCCATTCTCGCCGAATGAGATTGTCGAGAATCGCTACGTCATGCCCTTGTTCAGAAAGATAAAGAGCCGTTGCCCAGCCGCAGTATCCGTCCCCACCCACAATCAAAGTACGCAATGAGATGTCTTCCTTTGCAGCCACAGAAACGCCCGCAACCCGCCAATGTAACATCTTTGAATGAAAATACGGTTACGAATTGGCGAATCCTTTCCAACGATTTGTATTAGGCATTTCCAAACCAAATTGGTCGAGTGAGCGAGCCACAATATAGGTCACCATCTCATCGATAGTTTTCGGTCGGTTGTAAAACGCTGGAACAGGCGGAAGAACTATCGCTCCCATTCGCGTTAACGCCAGCATGTTTTCCAAATGGATCTCGCTTAGCGGGCTTTCCCGGGCCAGCATCACCAGCTTCCGCCGCTCCTTCAACGTGACATCGGCGGCCCTGCTCAGCAATCCTTCACTGAACCCGGCCCGAATGGAGGCAATTGTCTTCATGCTGCAGGGCGCGACAACCATGCCGTCGGTCTTGAACGAACCGCTGGAAATCGGCGCTGCCTGATTATCCTGATGATGGACAAACGATGCCAACTTCTCCACAGCCTCTAGATTATGGTCGGTTTCGTGGGCAAGCGTCACTCGCGCCCAACGGCTCATGACCAGGTGCGTTTCGACGTCGAGGGCTCGTAGCGCTTCCAAGATGCGAACTCCGAAGATGGCCCCTGAAGCTCCCGTAATCCCCACCACTAATCGCATACCTAATTAGACCGTAGCGGCAGTTGCGCGATGGGCGAGAATAGGAAGACATTTCGTACGCTTGCGTCGCTGAATACTTATTATTAAGTTGTACGTCAAATTACTAGAGTCATGTTTCTCGCCATTATTCTGTTGTTCGTCAATCTCGGAATTAGCTGGTTTAACGCCTGGTCGGTCGGCCGTTCCTGGGCCGATTCAAAGGCCATCGGCGGCTGGCCGCGCATCGTTACTTGGTGCGCCGCCGTGATGTCCGCTTGCGGATTTACCTATGTTTATTTAACGGTTCTTGCCCTTGGGGCGGGGGCTTTCCACCTGTTGCCTCCGCAGTATGTCCGTGCGGCGCTAGAGCTGGGTTACGTCATGATCATCTTGCCGCTGATTGGCTCCGGCCTCGGTATCACGATCGATTCGATCACCACTGCCTGGCGCCGACGCGACATGATGAGCATCGGCGTGGCAGGGTTCAACACTTTTGCCCAGGTGCATAACGTTTATGCCGCAGCCACTACGCTGCCCAGCGTGTTGGGCGATCTTGGCAAAACGTTCAACACCGACGACGAGGATAGTGGTCCTGCTACTTACCTGGTGATTCTTTTGGTAGCCTTCGCGCTCGGAGGCGGCATTCTCACCACGTCCGCCATCATCCGCGCTACCGCCCGTAAATACGCGCAAACTGTGCGGGCAAGCTTTACCTCCGGGCAGTCGCTTTATGGCTGGCGGGCAACGCGATAAGCCTTTACCGCCCCGAGCGCGCACAAGCTAATTAGGAGAAGGCCGATGGAAGCGGGTTCCGGTATGGTAGCCGGGTCTGCTAAGAATCCAGTCACGGAGCCGTCATTTTCATTCTCATAATTACCGATAATTTGCCCCGCGTCATTAATCCCGTATAGTCTCGTATTCGTAGGAAAAGAGTTGGAGTACTCGATACTAGTCAGAGAACCATTCGAATAAAAGAATCCTCGAACTGGAAATTGACTGTAGCTACCAACTATGTCGCCATTGTTGTTAATCGCTTGGGGGACAGCGAAACCGAGAGGATTACTAAGATCCGTAAATTGGTCATTCTGATATATGTAAGGTCTACCCCCACCAGGCGCTTGATAAGTTCCGACGAAAGCGCCAGAATCATTAATGCTGTTGACAACTGATCCGAGTCCGAACTGCGGCAGAGGCGTGAAGCTGCCATTGGTGGGATCGTACAGATAGGGGCCGTTAGGACCATTCCCAAGTACTTGTCCACTGTTCGTGAGCCCCGCGGGCGGGGCAATACCGGCAGGAAGTTGAAACGAAGTAGTGACTGAACCATTGATGACAAAACTGCTATTGGTCGTGTAATCGTATCCCAGGATTGTGCCGGCGTCGTTAATGGCTAACAGATCGAAGTTTTGGGAGCCCGGCGGCCCGGAAATGGTAGTAAAGTCGCCTCCTGAATATTTATAGCCGACGTCTCTGCGATCTGGTGCTGTGACGTAATTTCCCACGATTTCGCCGGCATTATTGATTCCTCTGGCGTAACTACTTACTAAATTGGTGGGATCGGGTTTAATCGCGGTAAATGTATATGAAGCCGCGTGACTATGTAAGGTAACGGTGATGCCGGCAATGGCAAGCATGATGGGTGATAGTTTGGGCATGTTCAACTCCTGGTAAGGGTGATGTTGGTTAGCCTTTAGATATTAGGTGGATGATTCTCGTATGTCAAGTACCCGCGTTTTGAAGACACTCGACCGCGTGTTGTCGAAATCCGGAGTAGGCTCACGAACAGAGGCGCGAAGCTGGATCGGCGGCGGACGTGTGCGTGTCAATGGCAAGCTGATTCAAACACCCGACCATTGGGTAGACATCCAACGCGATAAAGTTACGTTGGATGGCAAGCCGTTAGCAAAAGCCGAGCGCCGGTATGTGCTGCTTTATAAGCCGAAGGGATACCTCACTACGTATCGAGATCCCCAAGGTCGGCCGACAGTCTACGATCTTCTTCCAGATCTGGGGCAGTTTGTCGGAACGGTAGGCAGGCTCGATCTAGACACGTCCGGGCTACTCCTCCTCACCAACGACAATGCGCTGGCGGAATGCATGACCAATCCGGACCACAAACTGCCGAAGACTTATCTGGTGAAGGCTTCGACTCTGCTCACCGATGATCAACTAGCAAGGTTGGCGAGCGGCGTGGAATTGAGCGACGGTCGCACCCGTCCGGCGAGCGTCCGGCGGCAGCGTGATTCGGAGAAGTACACCTTTCTGGAAATCACCATCACCGAAGGGCGAAACCGGCAGGTGCGGCGGATGTTGGAGGTGGTCGATAGTAAAGTGCTCAAACTGGTGCGCGTGAAGCTTGGGCCGCTTACTTTGGAAGGGCTCCGTATTGGTCAATGGCGTGATTTAACGCCGGTGGAAGTGTCGGCGCTGCAGCGTGGGACTTCTAAAAGCACCACCAACTCTCGAAAAAATAGAAGCCCCAAAACAACTCACGATACGCTGAAACTATGACCGCCGAACAACGAGAGAAGATTCAAAGCGCTATCAGTGCCCTGATCGACGTGGAAAGTGCACTGCAGCACACCGAGTCTGCTCGCGAACATAGTCCGCGTATTGAAGAAGTGCAGCAGAAACTAAGCGATGCGAGGAATGCCTTAGTCACGTTGAACGCTCCCGACTATAACTAACTTGCCTATTTTTGAGCTCACTCGGGCTCCGATGGCTGACGTTCCTGTTGCTCAGGAGTCATAACAGGGCTGGCGGGCGTATTGCCTGGCGTTGTTCTCGCAAACGAAGCCACGGCGAGATTAGCTCCCAGTCCCATCGTCTCCACCGCCGAAGAAGGAACAATAATAGTGGAGCCTCTTTCTTTGATTGCCTCGTACAGCATGTTCATGGCGCGTAAATGCAGCGCCACAGGATTGTCTTTGTAGGTCTCTGCTGCTTGAAAGAACTTTTGCGCGATCTCCGTTTCCGCTTGGCCGAGAATGTTGCGGGCCTGCCGTTCGCGCTCAGCTTGCGCTTGGCGTGACATCGCGTCTTCTAACGCTTGCGGAATGCGCACATCGCGTATCTCTACCGATTGCACCGTAATGCCCCAACCGGTAGTCTTTTCATCCAGGATTCGTTGTAGCTCCTGCCCCATCGTCTCCCGCTCCGTGATGAGTTGTGCTAGCTCATGGCGCCCGATGGACTCTCGCAAAGCTGTCTGCGCGCTCATGAAGATAGCTCCAACAAAGTCCTCCACCTCCAGGATGGATTTCTCGGCATTCCACACAAGCCAAAACACGATCGCGTCGACATTCACAGGAACCGTATCGCGTGTCAATGTGGATTCAGCCCGAACGTCGGCAACCCGCACCCGTTGATCGACGAACCGGCTTAATCGGTCCACGATGGGAATCACATGAAATAACCCTGGTCCTTTCAACCCGGTGTAGCGACCCAGCCGCAACACAGCTACCTTTTCCCATTGGTCGGCGACTTTGATGGCGAAAAGACAATAGAAGCCGATCAGCATGCAGACGACAAAAGGCACCGCATTCTGCGTTAAGAGAGCGATACCCGCGCCGATCGCATCGATTAAAAGAAAGAGTGCAACGGCGATTCCGCTCGTCTTCGAGCCGGAACCACGTGCATTAGGTGAACCGACGGACATGATTTTTATCTCCTGTTCTTCCTGGGGCTTGATTCAAAACTTTCGATGGTTTGCAGCAGCTCTCTTACGGTAAATCCTGCGCTGCCTGCGCGTGCTAAAAAGTCACCTACCATCTGATCGAGCTGGCGCTGCCTTTCCACTTCGCTCCCCTTTGGCTTCTGACTGCTGATAAAAGTGCCGGAACCTTGCTGTGTCTCCAACAAGCCGCGTATTTCCAGCTCGCGATAGGCCCGCGCCACTGTGTTGGGGTTCACTCTGAGATCTACTGCAAGCTGACGAACGGTGGGGAGTTGATCGCCCGTCGAAAGCAGTCCCGCCGCAACTCCCATCGCAATCTGGTCGATAATCTGCCGGTATACGGGCACTCCGGTATGCAAATCGAGCCGGAACACAAATCCGTCATTACTACTTTGGCGGCGGGGCGGCATCGCAATATCATTATGTACTAACACAATAATACAAATCAAGAAAAATTTCGTAGTGCGTTTTCCGACGCGATGCCATGATAATGCTGAGAGACAAAGGAGCACTCGATAAATGCCCATGAGACTGGTGACGATAGGTCTAACACTTTGCGTATTGAGCCTGTTGGCTTGTTCGGCACAAGGGCAGCGGGGAATCGCCGATGAAAGAAGCCATTTCGACCAGTTTCTCCCGATGAAACAGGACCCTGCCAAGGATGGCCTGAAGGCGGTACGCCCCTACTTCAAATCGGCCAATCGAACACAAATTCTACGCGCGATGGAGAAGGCGTGCCAAGGACGTAAGGAAGGAAGCTCGGTTTTCGATCCAGCCACTGAGCGGGGCTACTATGTGAACTGCAATCCAAGAAATCGCCAGCTTCTCAACGGATACATACCGGCTAACCCTAAGAGAAGGCCCCATAGCCAGCAGTAAACTTCGCCGTTCAATTTTACCGCGCCACTGCGTCTATGTCATATGCGGTTTCTCCTGCTCATACTTGCGTTTATCTTTTTCATCGTATGGATCGTTTCCTGGCTGGCATTCCACGTCGCCGGAGGTCTAATTCATCTCCTGCTGGTCATCGCAGTTATCTTGTTCATCATCCATTTCGTTCGCGGCCGTTCCACCATTTGATCGGGAGCTCGGTCCTTCCAATATCTTGTGATACGCTTTCAATCCGGGAGTTCATCAGACCATGAAGAAAAGCGAGTCGACAAGACGAGATTTTTTCTACACATCCATCGCGCCACTTGCCTTGGCAGCTTTGCCCGCCAAGCTGCGGGCCGCCGCGCCATCCGCGCCTCTCGCAAGCATGGGAATCGCCGCGACGTCTTTCAGCGGCCCGCAAAAGGGAGATACTTTGGAGTTCCTGGAAAAATGCCATAGCCTAGGCGCATCCGGAATCCAAACGCATATCCACGGCGACATCCCGCGTCTGCGAGCCCGCGCCGAAGAGCTGGGTATGTGGATGGAGGGGATGACATCGGTACAGCACAGCACTCCCGAACAGCTTGAAAAGACCATCTCCGATGCCAAGGCAGCCGGCTGCTCCCTCGCTCGCGACGCGATGCTGAACGGGCGGCGGTACGAAACATTCAACTCGCTGGCGGACTGGAAAGCCTTTGTTCAAAAGACTCATGAGACGTTAAGCAGGGTTCTCCCCATCTTCGAAAAGCACAAGTTTACGCTCGCCGTGGAAAACCATAAGGATTGGACAGCCGATGATTATGTGAAGCTATTCAAGACCTATTCGAGCGAATATCTAGGCGCTTGCCTGGATTTCGGTAACAACATCTCCTTGCTGGACGATCCCATGGCTGTTGCCGAGGCTGCTGCTCCATTCGTAAAAACAACGCATTTGAAAGACATGGCCGTAATGCCCTATCACGATGGATTTCTCTTGTCCGAAGTCCCGCTGGGAAAAGGAACACTGGACCTGCCACGTATGGTTTCGCTGGTGCAAAAGGCCAATTCCAATGTTCACTTTCCTCTGGAGATGATTACGCGAGACCCATTGAAAGTGCCCTGCCTGACAGATCGTTATTGGGTTACTTTTCCGGAGCGAAACGGGATCTATCTGGCGCGAACGCTACGCTACGTGGAGAGTCGCAAAAGTTCGACGCCGTTGCCGACTGTCAACAATCTGGCCCCGACCGACCGTTCCCAATTAGTCAACAAAAACATCGAAGCGTGCTTCCAATACGCAAAAACGATGTCGGCTAGCGCGTAGACGAAGAATGCATGGCAATGGAAGGTTGAAGAAGCGTGAAGGCAAACAGTGTGTCGCCGGCACCCACCACTACATATTGCTTCCCATCCAGCATGTATGTTTCCGGGCCATTTCCTACCGGATGAAGTAGCGAAAAATGCCAAAGGATTGTGCCATCGGCCGGATTGAAAGCAATCAAATTCCCAACGTAATCACCCGTAAAAAGAAGCTTTCCGGCAGTTGTCAAAATGCCCGGACCACCTAATCCGCGTCCTTCTGCGGTCGAATAGGGGTGACTCCAAACAACATGGCCGTTCCGGATATCGAGCGCTTGCAACAGGTGTTGAGACCAAAGCGTTCGCCCTGAACCGCCATAGCCTTCCGGTCGCTCATCGGTATCGGTCAGGTAATTCACGCTGTAACCCTTCGTCGCGTTCACATAGAAAAGGCCAGTCTCGGGACTGAAGCTGGGAGGCAGCCAATTTGTTCCGCCACCGCCGGGAATCGTGATCAAAGAACCATCCGGCGTCGGTTCCTTTTGGGGATCGGGAATAGGTTGCCCACTGGCGTTCACGCCCTTTGCCCAATTCAGTGGGACGAAAGGCTTAGAAACGATACTCTTACCGTTTGTCCGGTCGAGAACAAAGAAAAAACCGTTGCGCGCCGCTTGCGCCAGTAGTTTGCGCGGTTGCCCATCGATGGTGGCGTCCAGCAAAACGGGCGTCTCTACATTATCCCAATCATGCGTATCGTGCGGCGAGGCTTGGAAATACCAGACTAGCTTCCCCGTGTCAGGGTTGAGCGCAACAATGGAGCAGGTCCACAGATTACTGCCGCGTCGTCCTTGGCCCGCGTAGACAGGATTGGGATTTCCTGTGCCCCAGTAGAGCAGATTCAGCGAAGGGTCGTACGTGCCGGGCAACCACGTCATGCCGCCCCCATGCTCCATTGCGCCTCCGTTCGGCCACGTCTCCGCGCCAGGCTGTCCAACTCTCGGCTCAGTGTTCCAACGCCATTGCACATCGCCCGTTTCGGGATCGCGCGACTCCAGAAATCCAGGAACGTCCATCGCATCCCCGCCCACGCCCACGATAACGTGGTTTCCGATGACCATCGGAGCCATGGTGGTGAAATACTGCATCTTTTCGTCGGCGACCTTCTTCCGCCAGCGCTCTTTTCCCGTCTTCGCATCGAGCGAAATAAACCAATCGTCCGGCGTCAGAAAGTAAAGCCAATTGCCGTACATGCCGACCCCACGGTTTCCTACCAGATGGCCACCCTGGTCCTGCCAGTCGTAATGCCAAATCTCCTGTCCCGTCCGGGCATCCACCGCATACACATGGTCGGGGATAGTGAAATACAAAACACCGTCCACCATCAGTGGCGTCGACTTGATATCGGGAGCTCCCACGCCGCGTAGAGCGCCAACGTTCGTGATGCGGAACATCCACGCCACCGATAAAGAGCCAATGTCGTCTGCGTTGATCTGGTTAAGCGGGCTGTATCGCCGGCCCGAGTAATCGCCATTATAGGTCGGCCATGTTCCATCCGGCTTCAGCAGTTCTTGCGGACTCAACGACTGTGTAAATGCACACGCAGGAACAAGTGCTAATAGCAAAGCGGCAAAAAAGCGTATCATCATTTCAATGTGGCGAGGTAAGCCGTGACGTTGTGCATGTCGGCATCGGTGTACTGGTCCAGCAACTTGCGATGAGCCGCAAGTGGGTCGTCTACTTCGACGTGCGTTCCCGGAGTGCGCGGAATGGAATGATACTCTCCTGATTCGTCACTCAGACTCACCTGAAAATCATCCAGATGCTTTAAGGTGCCTGTAATCACTTTTTCCGCTGGCCGCGTTACCGTTACGGTCTGCGCGGCGTCGCGGCTAGGATATAGAAATGCTTGTTGCAGGTCTGCCGGGCTCAGCTTCGATCCGACATGCGCCAGATCGCCCGTAGCCGAGTGGCAGGTGTTACATTTGCCCTTGCCTTCAAAATATGCCTTGCCGGCTTGCGCATTACCGGTCAGCACATTCAGCACCTTGTAGGTGCCGCGATTGGCCGTCAGCTCTACTCGCATATGTAGAAACTCCGCTAAATCGTAAAGCTCCGTATTGGTAAACGTCGAAAACGCCGGCATACCTTTGGTCGGCCTACCGTTATGGACGACAGTACTGATCAGGTCTCCCTTCACGTCGTGCAATACCAGTGTGGACCGAACCAAGTCCGGCCCTGTATCTCCGCCCGTTGCTTTCATCCCGTGACAGAAAGAACAGTTCGGCGTGAATAGCTTTTGACCGCGCTCTGCTGCCGCCGCATCGGGTGGGGTCCCGAGACCCAAAAAATCACGAGTCCCTTTTGCGCGCTTGTCGGCTTGCGTTTCCTGTTTAGGCGGCTCGTTCTGCTGTGCCTTCGCAGTCGTGTACAAAAGGCATGCGGCAACACACCACAACCCCGCCAATATCCTCCTGCGTGACATGTTACGCCTTGGCTTGCCGCAGTAAATGATCGCAGCCGCGCGCCGTAAGGGCCATCATGGTGAGCGTGGGATGCTTATCGCCCGTTGACGGGAAAGCGTTGCCTCCAAATACATAGAGATTATCGATATCATGTGTCCGGCAAAACGAATTCAGCACGCCGTCTTTCGGGCTGGTGCTCATCCTCGCTGTACCCACTTCGTGAATAGAGCTTCCGAGTGTATCTTTGCGCGTCACGCCACCCCGACGCTCTCCTTCCTTCGATGCCCCGCGACTCGGCCCGGAGGCTGCAACAGCACGCTGGGGACTGGCATCGGGCGAGCCGGGCGCGCCCGGAAAGCCAACCGGGCCGTGATGGCCCATCCCCGCCATCTTTTCGCCTCCAGCCCTCTTGAAAAGCTCCTCGGCCTTCTCCTGAAAATGCACCAGCAGTTTCCTGTCGTTGTCGCAATGCGTGAAATGAATCTTTAAAACAGGAATGCCCCAGTGGTCCTTCACCTCCGGATCGAGCTCGACAAAATTCTCTTTGCGCGCCAGCATCTCTCCGCCCGCGATCCAAACACGCGCTTGGGCGACGTAGCGGCTCTTTACTTCTCGCTTCCACGCCGAGCCATAGCCCGGCAAGGAAGCCGCAAACAACGGATACTCGCTTTGTCCGCCGGTGGCGTTCATCGCGTACCCGCGAATAAAATCTTTATCCGCTGTCTTCTTGTCGATGTTCACCAGGTTCGGTATCGTAATACCGGCCGACTTGCCGTCGTCTAGCCGACTGGGACCGCCCTTCAGCTTTGGAAGAAATCCGCTTACGCCGCCTCCGCCCACCTGGTCCATCATGTAATGCCCCAGCGTTCCACTTCCGTTGGCCAGGCCGCCCTTTGCCGAAAGTAGTAACAGTCGAGTATTCTCCAGCGTCGAGGCTGCCAAGATCACATGCTTCGCATCTACATCCACCGACTTCTTTGTATACCGCTCGATGTACGTCACTCCCGCCGCGCGATTCTCATTGTTCATCCGAATCCGCGCCACCACGCTGTCCGTTCGTACTTGAAGATTGCCGGTCTTTAATGCCCGAGGCAGCGTGCTGGAGATGGTGCTAAACATCGCACCGACATCGCAGCCGTTCACACAATTGCCGCAATAGTGACAAGGCGGACGGTTTTCGTGCATCTGCGTAAGTTGCGCCAAACGTCGATGGGTGGAAGGCCACCGGAGGTCCTTGCAAGCGGCTGTAAAAATCGCCTCAGCACAATTCAGTGGCATGACAGGAAGAAACATGCCATCCGGAAACTGAGGAAGCCCTTCTCTTGCCCCGCTGACACCGATAAAGCTTTCCACCCGGTCGTAGTATGGTGCCATGCCGGCGTAATCGACCGCCCAGTCCATCCCGTAGCCATCTCGAGAGGCTGCCTTAAACTCATAATCCGCCATGCGGTCACTGGCGCGCGCCCAATGTAAACTGCGGCCACCCAAACACCGCGATCGCCCCCATCGATATACCGTGTCGGGTGCAGTTGTATACGGGTTTTCTTCGTTATCGATCATGATCCGGTAATTGCGCTCGCTACCGCTGTACCGACGCAATAAGCCCGGCTTGCCGCGCCCGCGATAATCCAGTTGATAAAGAAACGTGTGATGAAAGTCTTTCGGAGCGCTGATCAGGCTTCCTGCCTCCAGCATCAGCACCTTCATGCCTGCCTGTGAAAGGGCCATCGCGGCCCAACCGCCGCACGCTCCCGATCCCACAATGATCGCGTCGTATTTTGCAGCCATAGAGATATTCTTTAACAACCGGAATGACGCGCCCAGTCGTCGTTCTTAAATTGCCTTCCTAAATCGAATGGTGCTCCGGATGAGTGCACGCCGGAAACGTCAGATTGTATGAGTTGCCCTTATAGTTCAAGTTGTCGATCGTCCCAGTGCGTGCTGTATAGAATGCGAACGTGTTCTCCCGTTTTATCAAGCGGTAAGCAAAGTAGGCGGAGTGCTTGGCTGCCGAGTCGCGTTCGGGGAGTGAGATGGCTTCCACCAAAGCATTGCGTGTTCTTGCATCCGCCGCGTGGAATCCTGCGGCTCGTAAAGCGGCCATCGCATCGCGCCATTGTTGCCGAACCGCTCCGGCGTAATCGTCATCGGCATCAGCTTGCAACAAAAAGTCGATAAATAAAGCGCAATGTGCCTCCCGCGCACCTGGTGTCTCATCGCTAGGAATCAGTATTTCGGTAAACCACTGCAGCGCCTTAAAATCCTCAGTATTAAAGAACTGGGGCTGGTAATCGCGCAGCAGTTCGGGATCGGGCGGCACGTTAGTTCCACTCGCATAGCGATGACCTTCGCCCGCTTTGCTAAAGGCAGCAAAAAACTGCGCACCGGCCGGGATCGCTGCAACACGAACGGCTAAATCGAGAAGACCGCGACGCGTAAAGGAATCCATTGCCACTAATTCATGCTCTGCTATCTATTGTCTCCAAAAAAATCGATTTAGAAAATATATTTCAGCCCAAACTGCAGTTGGCGCATCGCGATGGCCGTACTGCTAATCACACCGAAATTCGCCGAAGGCTTCACGTTTTGTCCCCAATTCGTGCTCGGGTTTCCCCAGTTCGGGTGATTTGCAAAATTAAACCCCTCGAAGCGGAACTGCAGCGTTTGACGCTCCCATATGCGGAAATCTTTAATTGCCGAAAAATCCCATTCATTGCGTCCCGGAAAGACAATTGTATTGCGCCCCGCGTTACCGAATGTGCCGAAAGGCTCCAGAGCAAACGCATTGACGTTGAACCATTCGTGAACATTTGCATTGGGAAGAGATTGCGATAGGCCAGTAGCGTTCAGTCTATCGCGGCCGTTGCCTACACCCGTGTTGGATTGGTCGGGCCCGGGGGTCGGATAACCCGGCAGTCCTGTTTGCAGAGTATAGATGGACCCGATCTGCCAGCCACCTAGCAGTTCGTTGACAACGCCGCCGCGATTGAGGAACGCCTTGCCAGAGCCGACCGGCAACTCATACAGCGCCGAAACCACAAAGCGATGCGCCACGTTGAAGGCCGATAGCGCCCTCTCGCATTGGAGACACCGGCTGTTTTGCGGAAAGATCGTATCGCTCTGGCCGCGAATGGCGCTGACATCGTCGATGCTCTTCGCCCATGTGTAGGCTCCCAACAACGTCAGCCCGGAAGAAAGCCGCCGCGTCAATTTCATCCCCAGGCTATTGTAGTTTGCATTGCCGCCACCCTGTACCGTCTGCATAATCCCGATGGTCGAAAACGGCAGTCGGTTGGGAAGCCCGCTTGTTCCCGGCGTCGCTTCGTTCGCGTTGAATAAGCCCTGCAAACGATGCCCTTCCGAACCTAGATACCCAATCTCGAACAGCATCGATTTGGACAGCTCATGTTGGACATTTACTAGATATTGCTGGATTCGGGGCGTCCGCACATCATAGAGCACGCCGAATAAAGTAGGATTGTTGATGCTGATGGTTGCGCCGGGGGTGACGAAGTTTGTCCAGGTTAGGCTCGGTAAACCAGCCGGTTCGTTATTGTTGACGTTATTGGCTTTGCCGCCAAGAGTGCGCGCAAGATCGAAACGTGAGTTGCTGCTGTCTTGAGCATAGAAAAGGCCGGCCCCTACGCGGATCGACCAGGTCGGAGTAGGCGTCCAAGCGATTCCCAACCTTGGAGCCCAATCGTTATAGTCTGTCTGGTATAAACGCTTACCCAGACGTCCGTCCCGCGCCACTTGCACGCCTGGAAACACGAAAGGCAAGCCCTGGTAGAAATTGCCGTTGCCCACGCGAACATCGGTCGGCTGCAAATTAGGAGCAGTCACATTCGCGGTCGTAGCAAACACCGGCAGTTGAATGTTTGTCTCGTGCTGGCTGCGGTCATAGTACGGGGGAGTCAACTCATAACGAAGACCCATGGAAACAGTCAGCTTGGAAGTCACTCGCCAGGTGTCATCGAAGTAGTACGCCTGGCTGGTGGCGCGTAACTGCTCAAAAGCAATTCCAAAAGCGCCATCGACTTCGGTGGGTGCGCCGAGTAGGAAGCTTGCAAATCCATACCCGCTGCTTCTAACGCCAGGATTCGCAGTGGAGGATGCACCCCAATTGAACGCGCCTCGCGGAAATTCGTTGCCCAACTGGTTATACCGGTCGCGCCGCACTTCTCCTCCAAAACGAAACGAATGCTTACCGCGAATCCAGGTGAAATTATCGATCACTTGCCCGATCGCATCGTTCAAAATATACGGACCGTTCGTATCGTCGCCCCATCCGCTGATCTCGCCGAGATTTCGCATATTCGGTATCCCCCAGGTCTGGCAATTCGACGTGTCGAGACCTGGCAAATCCAACTGCTGCACCACGTTCTGCTGGCAGGCAAGCGCGGGCGCAACGGCGTTGTAGAAGCTGTTGATACCGAACCGGAACTCGTTCACTGCCGTGGGCGAGAAAACGCGCGTGTTCGAGATCATGTATTGTTTCGCATTCGTCGATAATGAGTTTCCCGCTAAGCTGAGCGACGGTGTCAGCGAGCTCTCATCCGACCAGCTATAGCGCCCAAACCAACTCGACTTTGCGCTCTCCACCCAGTCGATGCGCACCGTGAACTGGTCCTTATCGGTGGGATTGTTTGCATTCAATAAGTAGTCGTTTACCGGTGACCCATTGGCAGGAATCGGCTGGTTAGGAACCGGCAGATAGTTCAGCAATTGTAAAGACTGCTGCGGTATCAGATTTTGTGGAATGATGTTTCCCACAATCGGCGCTGCTTGGTAGCTTCCGCCGACGGGAATTCGTCCAGTCGGATAGTAGAGCTGCGCTCCTAGCCGCGGCAGCAAAGACGAAAAATCGCCATTCCGCATCGCTAGCGTAGGAACACTGTACAAAGCGTTGCTTGTCGCTCGCTGATTGAATCCCTCGAAATTCGTCAGAAAAAAGAGCCGGTCTTTGGCATTGAATAACTTTGGAATCGAAAGCGGACCGCCTAATGTGAAACCGTATTGGTTCCACTTGAATGGCTGGTTGGGAGCATGATTGCTGGTGAAAGCATAAGGGGCCGCATCCAGCTTGTAGTTGCGAAAGAATTCGAATAACGCACCGTGATACTCATTGGTCCCCGACTTTGTAGACACGTTCACCTGCGAAACTTCGCGCCCAAACTCCGCCGGATAAACGCCTGTCTGTACCTTGAACTCCTGGATGGCGTCGATCGAGGGTTGGAACAGGTACAGGTTGAAGTTCACGTCGGTGTTCTCGATACCGTCCAGCGTGTAGTGGTTGAACGTGGAGCGCTGACCCGCTATGGATAAATTCTCATTTGCTCGCGTGCCGCCTTGCCGATTCGTGCTCTGCGCCGAGCCGAAGCTGGCGCTGACATTCGGACTGAGTTGTACCAGTTGCAGATAGTCACGTCCATTCAGCGGCAGCTCCACGATTCGCTTGTTTTCAATGACTGTCCCCACCGTGGCGTTGTCCGCATTCAGTTGCTCAGCCGAAGCGCTCACCTCCACCGACTCGTTCACCTGTCCCGGTTGCAGCGTGAAATCGGACCGTATCGTCTGCTGCACCTGCAAATCGATGTTCGTCTGGTTTTGCGTGGTGAATCCATCCATCTTTACCTGCAGGTTGTACCTTCCCGGAGGAAGCGATGGAAACGCATACAGCCCGTCCGCGTTCGTGCGCTGTGCCCGTTGGGCATTGGTTGCCCCCTCGGTTAACATCACCGACGCGCCTTGAATGGCTGCCCCTGAGGAATCCTTCACCTCGCCGGTGAACGTTCCAAAGGTCTGCCCGAAGCAAACAGTGCCACTCGCAAGGGCGCTGCTCAAAAGTAGTAACCACGCTGCCAGGCGCAAGGTATTCACCTCCTATTACTTCTACTGCCGTCCCCGATTTATTCATAAAAGGTGCTTACATTGCAAGAGTAAAAACAATTAAACTTGTTTAATGCGAAATGGGTTGACGGCGGCTCGGCTAAAGCATACGTTTGATCTTTAACTCACGCTGCCGACTAACTATGTCTCCTACCAAACAGGGTTCTTCTTTATCGGGTAAAATCGCTCTCATCTCAGGTGCAAGCAAAGGTCTAGGCAAGGCAATGGCGCTTGCTTTGAGTGCCGAGGGCGCGGCCATCGCCCTTGCCTCCCGCAATCGCGAGAAGCTGGATGAAGTGAAGCAGGAAATCGAGACTTCCGGTGGAAGCGCGATGGTTTTTGTGGCCGACATCACGAAAGAAGACGATGTGCAGCGGTTGGAAAGCGAGGTCTCCCGACAACTCGGTAAGGTGCAGATTCTCATTAACAATGCGGGAATCAATCTTCGCAAAAACCTCATCGAATTTTCGCTCGAAGAATGGCGGAGTGTTCTCGATGCAAATCTCACCAGCGTTTTTCTGATGTGCCGTGCCTTCGTCCCTCATATGCGCGGAACCGGCTACGGACGCATCCTCAGCATGAGCTCCATCATGAGCCACGTTTCGCTTCCCGGCCGTAGCGCGTACTCATCCAGCAAAGCGGCGTTGCTTGGCTTGACGCGCGCCCTTGCCTTGGAGCTCGCCTCCGAAGGCATCACCGTAAACGGCATCAGCCCCGGGCCTTTCGCCACCGAGATGAACCAGGCTGTCATCCAGAACGCCGAGATGAACGCACAGTTTCTTGCCAGTATCCCCATGGGCCGCTGGGGCGAAGTGCAGGAGATTGGCTCTTTGGCCGCGTTTCTCTGCTCGGAAGCCGCTGGTTTTATCACCGGTACCGACATTCTCATCGACGGCGGTTGGTGTGCTCGCTAAGCTATTCCCTTGGACGACGCGAACCCTTTGACCGCTTCCCCGACCAGCGACTTCGAACGGGCTACCTATCGGAAGGTGACTTGGCGCATCATTCCATTCCTGTTTCTCTGCTACATCTTTGCCTACGTCGACCGTGTCAATATAGGCTTCGCCAAGCTGCAAATGCAAGGCGATCTCGGCATGAGCAATGCCGTCTATGGCATGGGCGCCGGCATTTTTTTCCTAGGCTATTTCCTCTTTGAAATCCCCTGTAATCTTGCCCTGCAAAAGATCGGTGCCAAGCGATGGCTGGGACCCATCATGATTGTGTGGGGCCTTGTGTCGGGCTGTCAGATGTTTGTGAAGGACGCCGCCAGTTTGTATTCTGTCCGATTTCTGCTGGGCGTGGTGGAGTCCGGCTTCTTCCCCGGCGTTCTTCTTTATCTGACGTTTTGGTACCCCCGCAAGTATAGGGCGCAGATGATTGCCGCGTTTATGACTGCCGTTCCTCTATCGGGAGTCATCGGCGGTCCTATCTCCGGATGGATACTCGACACAATGTCCAGTGGTGGAGTCTTTCGCGGTTGGCAGTGGCTGTTCCTATTCGAGGCGATCCCGTCGATCCTGGCCGGGTTAGCCACCACCTACTTCCTGGACGACTCACCCCGTAAAGCGCGCTGGTTGAATGAGCAGGAAAGGAATTTGCTGGAGCGGCGCTTGGATGAAGAAGAATCCGCCAAAAGCATGGAATCACCCGGACACCATACTCTTGCCGACGCCTTCCGTAGCCGTCAAGTTTGGCTCCTTTGCCTTATTTACTTCGGCCTCGTGATGGTCAATTACGGAGTCAGTTTCTGGTTGCCGCAGATCGTGAAAGACACGTTATCGAAGGATCCTTTGAAGATCGGCTTATTGACGGCTCTCCCCTGGGGTGTCGCCGCGGTGGCGATGGTGCTCGCGGGACGCCACTCCGACAAAACAGGAGAGCGTCGCTGGCACATCGCCGGGGCAGGCATCATTTGTTCGATCGCATTCGCGGCGTCCGCCGTTCCCGGCATATCGGGCGTGCTGAGCCTAGTCGCTCTCACGGTAGCGACCGCCTCCATGACCGCCGCCTACTCCATATTTTGGGCGCTTCCCAGCACGCTTCTGTCGGGAACCGCCGCTTCGGCCGGAATCGCCTGGATCAACTCGGTAGGCAATCTCGCCGGTTATTTCAGCCCTTATTTTGTCGGTAAAATCCGCGACGTCACCCATAGCATGGGTTGGGCCCTTCTTATGCTTGCCTTCTGTTGTCTCATCTCATCTATTCTCACTGTGCTCTGCTTTCGGTCGCGCAAAGCCGCTGTTCCAGGTCGCATGCCGTGACCTCGGATCAATTCGGCGAGCGGACCATGAGAAAGGTCACGCGCCGGCTCATCCCTTTCCTGGCGATCTTATATATCGTCAGCTTTGTGGACCGGGTGAATATGGGGTTCGCCGCGCTCACCATGAATAAGCAACTGGGCTTGACGCCCGTCATGTTCGGCACGGCATCCGGCATCTTCTTCCTCAGCTATTTTCTCTTCGAGGTTCCTAGTAATTTAATTCTGCATCGAGTGGGTGCGCGCCTCTGGATCGCGCGAGTCATGGTGAGCTGGGGCATAGTCTCCTCCGCGACCGCCTTCGTCACCACCGCGCACCAGCTTTATACGCTTCGTTTCCTCCTCGGCGCTGCTGAAGCGGGCTTCTTCCCCGGCGTTATCCTTTACCTTACCTATTGGTTTCCTACACGTTGGCGCGCTCGCGTCACCGCCGGCTTCATGGCTGCCATTCCAGTAGCGAGTCTCATCGGAGCGCCCGTATCCGCGGCCCTGCTGAACCTCCACGGCTTTCTAGGGCTTGCCGGTTGGCAGTGGATGTTTCTGCTCGAAGGAGTTCCTTCTGTGCTGCTCGGATTCGTTGTTCTGAAACGCCTTACAAACAGCGTTTCTCAAGCAGACTGGCTCACCGCCGACGAAAAGAAATGGCTCACAGACGCGCTGGAAAACGAAAAGCTTCCCTCCGAGCGGCAAACTCATGTCACCGCCGTTCGCGCCCTGCTCGACCTGCGCATCGTGGGTCTCGGCCTCATCTATCTGGGCCTCAGCGCCGGACTTTATGGCGTGGAACTTTGGTTGCCTCTGATTCTGAAAGGCTTCGGATTCCGAACGTTGCAAATTGGATTTCTAGCCGCTGTGCCTTACGGTGTCGCCATCCTAGGCATGTGGTTTTGGGCTCGTCGCTCCGACCGCCTTGGCGAAAGGACGGGGCACGTCGTCGGTGCCGCGTTCCTTGGCGCCGCCGGGTTCATCGCCGCAGCCTTCGCGCACACAGCTCTGCTTTCGCTCCTCTGCATCACAGTGGCCGTAACCGGCATAATGGCCACCCGTCCGCCGTTTTGGAGCCTGCCCACACAGATACTCGCCGGGCAAGCTGCTGCGGCCGGTATCGCCCTCGTCAACGCAATCGGTAATCTAGGAGGCTTTGTTGGCCCTTACGTGATGGGCTGGGCAACGGAGCTGACTGGTAACTTCCACGCAGGGCTGCTCGCGATTGCCGCTCTTCTGCTGCTCTCCTGCGGTTTGACTTTCATCGTCACTAGATCCCGCTTGCCGGGAAATGAGAGCGGTCCCGGACAAAACTATGCGTGAATACAACATCGCGTCCATTCCCGGCGATGGGATCGGACAGGAAGTGATTCCTGCCGGCTTAACTGTTCTGAAAGCATTGCAGAACAGGTGCGGTGACTTCCGCCTTATCGTGGAGACGTTTTCCTGGGGCTCCGATTACTATCGGGCGACTGGACACATGATGCCGAAGGATGGCCTCCAACTCTTACGGCCGCTCGATGCCATCTACTTCGGCGCCGTGGGCGATCCACTGATCCCTGACCACATCACGCTGTGGGGTCTGCGCCTTGCCATCTGCCAGGGCTTCGATCAATACGCCAACGTGCGGCCCACCCGCATCCTACCCGGCATCGCCAGCCCCCTGCGCGGTGTGACGGCAGAAGATCTCGACTGGGTCATCGTCCGCGAAAACAGCGAAGGCGAGTACGCAGGGCAGGGCGGCCGTTCGCATAAAGGCTTGCCCGAAGAAGTCGCTACAGAGACAGCTCTGTTTACCCGCGCCGCTACATTGCGCATCATGCGCTTTGCGTTTGAGCTGGCGCGATCCCGTCCTCGCAAAAAGTTGACGGTGGTCACCAAGTCCAACGCCCAGCGAAACGGGATGGTCCTATGGGACGAAATCGCGGCGGAGGTCGGCCGCGATTATCCCGATGTTCAGACTGACAAAATGCTGGTGGATGCAATCACAACCCGCATGGTCGGTAAGCCGCAAAGCCTCGACGTCATTGTGGGTACCAATCTGCACGCCGACATCCTAAGCGATTTGGCTGCCGCGCTGGCCGGCAGCTTAGGCATCGCTCCCACGGCGAATCTCAACCCGGAGCGCCGCTTCCCCTCCATGTTCGAACCCATTCACGGTTCGGCCTTCGACATCACAGGGAAGGGAATCGCCAACCCCGTCGGCAGTTTCTGGACCGCCGTCATGATGCTGCAGCACCTGAAAGAGGATGAAGCGGCAGATCGCCTCATGAATGCCATCGAGCGCGTGACCGCCTCCCGATCCGTGCTATCGCCCGATCTCGGCGGCACCGCGAAAACCGACAATGTAACCAGCGCCGTCTGCGACGCCTTACATAGCTAAGGCAATTTGAATATTGACTGAAGTGGGGCCCCTGAGCTGAGGCAACCAGTTTAGACACCGATTATCATTCAACGAAAAAAGGAAGCGAGTCGCCTCTCTCGTCTCCTCATCTGCTATCGCGCTGGCTCAACAAGTGATGGCTGCCTTGCAGAAAGACATCCTGTGCCTGGCGAAGCGCTTTTTCCAATTGCCAACTCCGGTAAGCAGTGGCTTAGACAGGAGCCGCTTTGCTATGGCGCACGCGCCAGAATGCATGCCGGAGATCGACGCGCGCTTGCCAATCGAATATTATCTGAGCCGCATCTACGCTTCCACCTCGGATCGTTGCAATCGGCGCAATGCCATCCTGGTGCGTGCCCTCGACTACCACCTGAAAGATGTGCCGGGCCCTGAGCCGGTATATAGGCTGATTACTACCATCCTGGATCCCAAATAGGCTTCCGCCCAAAAACTGGCGGCGTCGTAATCACGAGCGCTGAGAATAGAAGCCGCTGTGGACGAACTAACTCCACTATCGCCTCAGGCACCGGTTCGAACCGCGATGATATCCATCGAGACCGGAGAGCCGGCGACCGACTGTGCGCGCAATAAGATCTCGAAATACACCGGCGTCCGATTTCTGTTGGCCGAAGCAAGCTTCTGCCGCAATTTTAAGCGTTGGTCCTCGTTCCGCAGCAGCTCGATTGCTGCTTCCGTGCCCTCCAATCGCAAGCCCTGGATCAGCAAAACCTTCCCACTCCCGTTTTTTGCGGGGAGAAGCGCAATCGTGGCGTAGTCCTGTCCGGATGCACCTGTATTTTCAGGCACAAGATATTTGGTGTTCTCGCCCGGCTGTGGCTTACGGTTCACGATATACCGTGAACCACCGGGAGAATCTTCTACAAACTGGAAGTTAAGTTGATCGTCGAAGATTTCTACCCAGGGATTAGAGCTCTTGGCGCCGACGAAAATGAAATTACCATGCGACAGGTCGTTGGAGTTTATGTTTTTTGCCGATCGGATGATAAGATTCTGTGCGTACGGTGCGGCAAGGGCCGAAAGCGCGGCTGTCGCATGGGCGTCTGCAAGCGATGTCAGTCGTGAGACTTCAAAATAGTGGATCAGCCGGACCTCTCCCTCAGTCATGTGTTTCGGCAGGATGGGTGCGAGAAAACTGCGATCAATGTATTGATCGAGCGGAACCTCCCGATTGCCAAGCATTCGCAGAGAGTACCCGGCATCCGACAGTACGACCGTGGTTTGTGATTTTCGGCTAATCACCTGGTTTAAGGGCCACGGTGTTCTGTAGCGGTATCCGGTTGCCGTCCGGTACCAGCCAACCGCGCAGCAAATTGCCAGAGCGAGCAGGAAAAGGGATGTGTACCGCGGAAACACTGGACGATGCGAGGATCCGGGACTTTGCTCGTCCACAACCATCAGCTTCCCTGTCATAGGCGCCGCGACGGAAGTAAAGGTAAGGCCATAGCCGCCCTTCGGCAAAGAGACAACAAGAAGCTCATTCCGATTTGAAACCTGGTAGTACTCATGCAGTCGCAACCGCAAATGCCGAACATACACACGAACAGAACTATCCTCGGCAGGGGTGTAGTCTTTGGGCTTGCCGAAGACTGCCTTGCCGATCATTTGTTCGGTCAATCCGTGGCGATCATCCGTGATGGTGCATCTGGCCAGGTAACAAAGCAGCGCCGGAAGTTTGCTCGACTTCTGAAAGGGCTCGCTTTGGGCGATTCGCTCCACGAGCTGCCACCTGGGATCAGCCGATAAGTCAGGGGTTCGGCTAGCCTCAGGAATTCGTGTCGCTGTTGCACTTTGATTCAGTGCCACCATCTTCATCTAAGCCTTTCGCCGTTGACGGAGTTCCACACTTTCGCTCACGTCGCACGGCATCCCCCGTAAGAGTCCAAGCGTGAAACGAAAAGCTTGGAATCGAAAACAAGTATATAAGAAGCAATCATATGCACGGTTAACAAAGTTTTCACATTGTTATTTCTGCTATTCCCTTGGCGAAGACAGGCTTTTTTCCGCACTCTGGTCTGTAAGAGCAGTTTTTCCAGGGGGTCAGATGAACACAAGAATCCGCAAGTTGCTTCGTGTCGCGACTATCTTCGCCGTGGCGGCGTTTTATGCCGCCGCACAGGACACTTCCGCCCGTCTGTCGGGAACCGTTACCGACCCAACCGGTTCCGCGGTCCCGAACGCCGTCGTTACCCTGACGAACTCCGCCACCAAGGCCGAGATGGCTCACGTAACAAGTAATAACCGGGGTGAGTACACGGCACTGCAACTGCCTCCCGGAATCTACACGGTGACAGTAGCGGCGCCCGGATTCCAGCGCACCGAAACCACCGTACAACTCACCGTAGCCTCCCGAATCGAGCTTCCCGTTTCGCTACACGTTGGAAATGTATCGAATACCACCGTCGTGATCAGCCAGGCGGAGATGCTGGACAAATCCGATGCCACAGTCAGCACACTTATCAGCCCTCAGGACGTCGATAACCTGCCGCTTCCGAATCGAGAAATCACGAATCTGCTTGCCTTGGCGCCTGGCGTGGTGCATGGCGGCGCCGCAACCTCGGTAAACACCTCCCAGCTCTCCATCAATGGCAGCCGCTCACTCAACAACGAGGTTCTGCTGGACGGAAACTCAGTCGTGGAAGGCGTTACGGGACAGGTAAGCCGGCTGCCGTCCCCGGACATGCTGGGCGAATTCAGAATCATCACATCCAACGCATCTGCCGAATACGGCCGAACCTCCGGCGGCGTGATCACCATTCTGACCCGGTCCGGAACAGATGTGTTTCACGGCGGCATCTATGAGCTCTTCCGCAACACCGTGCTGAATGCGAACACGCTCGCCAACAAACTCCAAACACCGGTGGTGAAGCGTTCGGCGTACAAATATAACCAGTTCGGGGCAGTCCTCGGCGGTCCCGTCTGGATCCCGCGCGTCTACAATGGCCGGAACCGGACGTTCTTCTATCTCAACTACGACCAGACACTCCAGCGTGTGCCATCCTTCCAGACGCAAACCGTGCCGTCCGCGGCTTTCCGGGCGGGCGACTTTTCTTCCTCGCCCGCGATTGTGTATGACCCGTTAACGAACGCTCCCTTCCCCGGAAACATCATTCCTCAACAAAGGATCGATCCGGCGGCGAGAAAGATTCTGAGCCTTATGCCGCTTCCGAACACCACCGGAACATTCGACAGAGTAAGCAACCGTTATACCAACAACTTTAATTATCAGACCGCGCTGCCGAATATTTCGCCCCGCTACTCTGGCCGGATCGACCACTCCATAGGCGATAATGTCCGGCTGTATGCCAGCGTGAACCGTTGGAACCAGTTCGAAAACCAGACGATCGCCTATAACGTTCCCGCGCTGGCGCCCGGTTATTCCACCAACTCCCACCAAGGCTGGCAGGCATCCACTGGCGCAACAGCTACGCCGAATGCAAGTACCGTCATCGACATCCGTTTTGGGTGGAATCGCTGGGTGGAGCTGCGCACGCCGATCGCCGCCGGCATCGATCCTGCTTCGACCTACGGCATCGAGCGGAATCCCGCGGACGAACCGCCGGCGATCAACATATCCTCATACAGTGCGATAGGCCCGAACACGGGTTCCTCAAGCCGGACCTACAGTAATACCTATACGCCGTATGGTTCCATTACGAAGGTGATTGGTTCTCACACCATCAAGGCCGGCGCTCTGCTCCGCAAAAACCAGGTCAACGTATTTAACCCGGGAACGCCATTCAACGGAACGTATAGCTTCACCGGGGCGATTACCGACATCACCGGCTCTGGAGGCAAGGCGACCAACTCCCTTGCCGACTTCCTGCTGGGCGCGGTAAAGACCAGTCAGTACGACTTGCCGCAGCCGCTGCTGGGACGCCGCAACTACAACGTGGGTGTCTACCTTCAGGACGACTATAAGATCACGCCGAAGCTGACGGCGAACCTGGGCGTTCGATATGAGTATGAGTCGCCCATGTATATCGCTACAGACCGGTACAGCAGGTTCGATGTCGCCACCGGCCGGTTGCTCGTTGCCAATAAAAATGCCTCTCGAAGCCTGAACATCGAAGGCGCCAAGCTCAATTTCTCGCCCCGCGTCGGACTTGCATACGCTCCAGTCGAGGGCACCGTCCTGCGCGCGGGGTTCGGCACCTTCTATAGCCAAATCATGTCGAACCTGGGCGGGCAGATATCCTTTCCCGGCTACGACGTGCCGGTCTCGTACACCAGTCTTGGCACACGCGTAGCGCAGCCGTTCACTCTGTCTCAAGGCATGCCCCTGACCGGCGTACAGAACTTCGATCACCCTGAAACAGCGATCGCTAAAGCAACCCCTTCGAACCCGTTCACCACCGGCGCTCCTTCCTATCAGCAAATCTCTCCCATGAGCTTGAATCAGCAGTGGACTTTCGGTGTGCAACAGGCGTTTGCGAAAGACACCATAATCGACGTTGCATACGTGGGTAGTCACGGCGTGCATCTGCCTCTGTTTCTGAACGGCAATCTTCCCGCCTTCGATCAGGCAACACAGGTTGCGTTTGCAAATACAACGCTCGCCACGCAGAACGCCCGCCCCTTCAACACGCTGGGGACGCTTACCGGTATTTACAACGTGGGGAACTCGAACTATAACAGCCTCCAGATCAAAGCCCGCCGCCGCTTCGGATCGAACTTCTCGCTGCTCAGCTCCTACGCCTGGTCGCATAGCATCGACGACGGCTCCGGTATTTATAACTTCTCCCAGGCGAACGGTCTGGTTTCCGGCCAGTACCCGATTAACCCGAATCTGCGCAGGCTGGATCGCAGTTCGTCCTCGTTCGACGTTCGCCACAATTACACGCTGGCGATTCAGTACAAAACACCTGGTCCCCGGTGGACGCGCAACATCCAGATTGCGCCTATCTTCACCGCGCGTACCGGATTTCCGCTTACGATCACTCAGAGCAACTTATTTCCGGGTGTTTCCACGCAGAGGCCGAACGGCGACACATCGATGTTGAAGCTAGTTACCCCCTACCGGAACGGCAGCGGCATTCAGTACTTGAAGCCGGTGAGCGCAAGCGACTTCCCACTGACGCCAAGCGGCCCAGTTTTTACCGGCACGGGGGCGAACCGGCGGCAGATCGTGGCGACGGGTCTCGGCGAAGTGGGACGATACACTATTCGCGCGCCAGGCGAGATCAACCTGGACTTGTCGGTGCAACGAGCCTTTCCGATCCGTGACACTGTTAAGTTCGTTCTCCGCGTGGATGCGTTCAACGTTTTCAATCACAATAATTTAAGTAATCCGAACACGTCTCTTGCCGTGACAACAACCGGCAACCAGGCGTCGTTCAACTCACCGAACTTTGGCCTGATCGGCGGTTCCATCTCGAACCGGTTTCTGCAAATTGTCGCCCGTTTGAATTTCTAACTATCGTTTTCGACAACCATCGCGTCATAACATCGGAAGAGCGCACCACCTTCGAGATGCTAGTTTTGGAACGCAGAAATGTACTACAAATGTTGACGAGCGGAGCGCTCGGTGCTCTGGTTGCGCCCGGAAGCGGCGCCGCGATCGCGCAAACCGGCAGTGGATTTCCTCCGTTCCTTACGCCGCAGCAGTTCGGCGCGAAGGCTGATGGAAAGACACTGGACACGGCAGCCTTGAACACTGCAATCGCAAGGGCAAGCTCTCAGGGCGGTGGAACGGTTTACGTTCCGGCTGGTACTTACCTGTGCGGCACGGTCATCCTGCGGAGCCGCGTCACGCTTTATCTCGAAGCCGGCGCAGTGATCCTGGGCAGTAAGGACGTGAACGATTATACGCCGCAACCAGGCCCGCGCCTCAATGAAGACGCGGGCCAGCGCCATCTCATCTTCGCGCGCGATGTGGAGGACGTCACCCTGGCCGGCCCGGGAAAAATCGATGGTCAGGGACGATCCTTCTGGGTCCCGTCCGGCCGCAAACCTCTTCCGCCGGAGCAGCACTGGCGTGACGTCGCCACCTTCGACTATAAAAAACTTCCGCGTGTATCGCCCATGCTGGAGCTCGTCGCCTGCAAGCGTTTACGTTTGGAGCAGGTTCGGCTTCAGAACTCCTCCGGTTGGACCATGCGGCTCATCAACTGTGACGGCGTCTTGGTGGACGGCATATCCATCAAAAACCCAGTCTTCGGTCCGAACTGCGACGGCATCGACGTGACGAACTCCTCCAACGTTCGCATTGCCAATACACTCATCGGTACCGCGGACGACGCTATCTGCCTCAAGAGCGAAATACATAATCCGTACTCTCCTGAAAACCTCTTCACCCGCAACATCACGGTCACTAACTGCATCCTGTCAGGCTGTTGTAATGGTTTCAAATTCGGCACGTCCTCACACGGCGGCTATGAAAACATCGTCTTCAACAACTCCGTAATTTTCAATGACGACGTCGATCTTGCCGAACGAATCATCGCCGGGATTGCTATCGAGATTGTCGATGGCGGCTGGGCAGAGGGCGTAATTATTTCGAATATCCGCATGCAGCGCACGCGCACACCCATCTTCCTGCGCCTTGGAAACCGAACCCCGAATGCCGACGGCAAGGCAGGCCGGCTGAAGGGAGTGCTCCTCAGCGATATTCATGCAACAGGCGCCATTCTGACCAGCTCGATTGTCGGCATCCCCGGATTCGACGTGGAGGACGTGACGCTGTCGAATATCCGCATCTCGACGGACGAAGAGGGGAAACGCGAGTGGGTGAGCCGCCCGATTCCGGAAGAGGCCGGCAAGTATCCGGAGGCACGCATGTTCGGCCGTCTGCCTGCCTACGGTTTCTATTGCAGACATGCTCGCGGCATCCGCATGCGGGACGTTGTCCTGGACGCGTCCGCGAAAGAAGAACGTCCCGCTATCTATTGCGACGATGTGAAGGACATTGAGATTGTGGGGCTTCGCGTTCCCGCTCGGAATACAGGATCGCCTGTGATCGAGATGCAGGACACAACGAACGCCTGGATTCGCAACGGCAGAGCACCGGCCGATGCACCCGCCTACGTTTCGCTCAAGGGATCACGTACCGCGGAGATTCTGCTCAGTGAAAACGATTTGCGCGGAGCATCGACGCCCTTACATCTCGATGCCGGTGTCAATCGGCAATCAGCGACAGTGGCCAATACGAATGTGCTTAGAAAGGGCTGAAAATGAACCGTATGAATCGCCGAAAGGCACTCCAAATTGCAACCGCTAGACTGGCTGGAGCGGCGACCATTCCCGATGTGCTTGCGGCAAAGCATCCGACAACCGAAATACGAGACTCGGATCAAACAGGCAGGGCCGCGGCGCGGCTGGAAAGCTTTGAGGAACTGCCTGTTGGCAGTGTTCGCCCGCTGGGGTGGATTCTCCGGGAGTTGCGGAAGCAGACCGCGGGCATTACCGGTCATCTGACTGAGATCTACCCTCCGTTCACCGGAACGGCCTGGACCGCGGATGAAACCTCAACGAAGATCAAATGGACGCCATGGGAGGTGCGGGCTTACTGGTGCGACGGTGCGATCCGCTGCGGCATTCTGCTGGATGATGCCGATTTGGTTGCGAAGGCGACGGAACTGCTGCAGTTCACGTTCTCCCATCCTCAACCCGATGGCTATCTGGGGCCCGCGTTTTTGAAGCCGCCGGGTGCATATCACCGTTGGCCTCATACCGTTCTGTTCCGCGCGGCCATGGCCTGGTACGACTCCACCCGGAACCCGGACATCGTTGAAAAAATGAGCCGCCATTATCTCGGCTCGGAGTACCTTTTCGATGGCTTTCGGGAGGAGACCAACATCGAGCCCATGCTATGGCTCTATAAGAAAACCGGCAACCCTCGCCTTCTGGAGCTTGCAGAAAGAACATGGCGGCTAACGCAGGAGAGAGACGTAGCAACTCCTCGCGAATGGGATTTTACCGAGGCCGCGATGCTGAGCCCGGGACCTGTACGAAAGATGCACGGCGTCTCCTATGCGGAGGTCAGCAAGCTGCCTTGTCTCCTGTATCTGGCGACAGGAACACAAAGATATCTCGATATTTCTGTTTCCGCGCACCGCAAAATTCGCGATTTTCACATGCTGGTCAATGGCGCTCCATCGACGTCCGAGTATCTCTCCACAACAACGGCTCGCGATGCGCATGAGGTCTGCGACATCGTCGACTACTCCTGGGATTGGGGCTACTTGCTGCAGGCGACACGCGACGGCGAGTACGGGGATCGAATAGAGCGGGCTACTTTCAACGCGCTGCCCGGTTCCATCCGCAAGGATTGGAAGGCATTGCAGTACTATTCGAGTCCAAACCAATTCCTTTGCACATCGACTTCGGACCACCTGGCGTTGATGAAAGGCACACCCCTTGCGACGATTGAACACTACCGCTACATGCAGCGCATGTCTTTTCGGCCTTCTCCGGGTTACATCGTTGTCTGCTGCCCTGGGAACGTGAATCGTGCCTTGCCGAACTACGTCACGCGTATGTGGATGTCCGATCCGGCAACAAACGGGATTGCGGCAACGCTCTACGGACCTTCTAAAGTAGAGGCGATCGTTGGACCACGAAGGACGCCGGTCACCTTTGTGGAAACCACGGAGTATCCGTACTCAGACGAGATACACTTCGCCATCCAGTCGAGCGAGCCGGTTCCGTTTCCACTGCATCTGCGCATTCCTGCATGGACCTCGGACGTAAAAATTCAGATCAATGGTCAGATACAAAAGATTCCATCGGCGCGCAACGGCTTTATCTCGCTTCACCGCACATGGCGATCCGGCGATACAGTGACGCTGACCCTTCCAATGCCGGTGAAGACCTCCCGTTGGCCCGCGGACGGCGTCGCCATCGAGCGAGGCCCCCTGGTCTACGCATACCCCATCCCGCAGCAGTGGTCAAAGATACCTGACGAGCGCTCCACAGAAGCCTTTCCAGCCTGGGACCTGAGGCCGACGGCTGCCTGGAATCACTCGCTGCTTGCCGACAGCCTGACGAAAGCGGAAGTCACAGTTGTGCCGGGAGAACATACGGATCCGTGGAGTAACCCCGCATCCACAATCCGCGTGCGCTCGCGAAAAGTCACCGGATGGGAGCTGTCCAAGACCTCTGTGAACGGCCAGGCGGTAGAGCTCACGCCGCCCTTACCCGATCCGGCCTTGTTGATGAATGAGGTAGCCGGTCCCTCACAAACGATTGATCTCATTCCTTACGGCAACACCGAGCTTCGGCTTGCTGTCTTCCCGAAGCTTAAGATCGACTTGGGCCCGATGCCCGGTGACTCTTAAGAATCCATTGAAGTGGGCCCCTAGGCGGAGACAACCAGTTTAGACACCGATTATCATACGTGTCCTACAGCTTGGGCCGCACCCGACCGGAATGCGGATACTCCGCCCATGGCTACTCCGCCAATCATCTCTACGGGACTGCAGCCTCTTCGAATACTCGCAAAAGAAGTTCTAAGTCTTCCAAAAGCGAGCACATCCCATGTTCAAACACAATATTCGTCGGTCCTTGTTGCAGCGAAGCACGAAGAAAATCGGGAAACGAAACGCTAGGCATGCCGGCACTCAGCAGTTAACTAGCTTCCACTTTTCTGCCGAACAGCGCCTGAATTCCCGCATAGGCGCTCTTGGGCAGTGTGCGCACCGTATGCCGCCGTTTTTCCCGGTAAGCATTTCGGCGCTGGCGCACAAAGTCGCGCAGGATCGCCCCTGCAATCTCACCCATCTTCCAGATACCCTCCCGAACATTACGGCTCATCGCCGGGCTCGCCCGATGAATCTGATCGAGCGCCAATGTGTCCGCCGCCAGTGCGATGCCGTGATAGTAGATAATTCCCGCGGCCAGCGCTCCCTGCGCCAACTCATCACCCACCGACTCGATCAAGTTGCCAAGCACATGCAATCCCACTTGCCCCACCGTCAACGCCATCGTCGCACCCAGCTCCAGGCTCTTGGTCGCCATTCCCAGCAGACCCGCATGCTGCAAATTGAACGCCTCGTCCAGGTCGATATCGCTTTCCGATAAATGAGTCGCCGTTCCCTCCATCAAATCGCCCACCGCATGCAGTCCCATGCCCGCCTTCTTCACCATGAGGTTAAGCGCAAGCGAATCCTGCCGGTTCAGATAGCTGTTGATGAACAAACTAGCCCCGCACCGCTGAATCAACAACCGCCAGGCATGCCACGACGGCCGCTTTCCCAACCGCGAAAGAACATGCAACTGGAGCTCCAACGCCGCCACGAAAATTGTAAATAAATCGATATACCGGTTTTGGCTTACGCCAACGGTGAGTCCCGTGGCCAGTGCGCGTTCGGCGATATCTTTCTCCAGATCCGCCAGCACCCACTCTGCCCGCGCTTCATAACTCTCCGGCGCCTTCGAAACCTGGCTTTCAACCGCCCACGCATCCGTTGCCATCAAAGCCCCTAAATAATCGCTGCGCCGTTCGCGATGTGCTGCCCCGGCGCGCACCGGAAGATCGTGCCAGCGCGAATACTTTCTGCGGGCGCTCGCATCGGGCCATGTACGACGGAGTCGTCGATACCAGACCCGTCGATACCAGCGCCAAAGCAGGAGAATACAGAGCAGAACCGAAGCCGGAATCACGGCCAGCGCGCCTAGCAAAAACCAGTCGGGACCATGCAAAGGAATTCGCAGACCAAGGCCTAAGCGCAGGCGCTCCGCCAATGCCATTTCGAAATGATAAAGAATCAACAGGTACCCGGAAAGAACAACCAGAAAACCGGCTGCGGTAGCCCAAAGCAGCCCGCCCATCAGAAACTGTCCGCGCCTGCGCAGACCCTCCAAAAGCGGTGAATCTTGCTTAGGAACGACTTCGATACTCGTTGGCACGTCTATAGAACAACGATACTACCTTCGCCGCAAACGCCGTGCCGTCGCGCCTATGCCCAACACGCCAAAGGCCGCTCCCAAAAGCCCCGCCGTCGCCGGCTCCGGAACTGCGGCAGCGTTGACCACGGTGACGTTATCGATCGCAAAGTTTGTTGCGTCGCTGCTCAGGGCCACGGAATTGAAACCAACCCCGCTGAATGTGATGTGTCCCTCTGGCGATTGCGCGCCAGCATTCGGAAATCCGCTGGCTGCGTTCACCGTTCCTACCGTGGCGCCATCTAATGAAGCGGTAAGCATCAGCGGAACTGGATTCGCCGCATTCACCGCAAAATCAAGATCGATACTGCTTAAAACACTGCTGAAGCCGATATTCAATACAAGATCGTTCAATCCAGCCGGGCCAGGATCGATCAGCACGTTTCCGCTTAGTGCCGAGAAGAAGCCCTGGTTAATACCGAAACCGCCAGGGTCGCCCGGGCTCGTGAAGGTTGCGGATATTCCGTTACTAATGTCGGTAAACGCCGTACCTTGGTTAACCGGATCTCCCTCAAAGTCGAATATACTCGCAGCACTTCCCGTCCGTGCTAAACAGCCTACTAATAGGCCCGCCATCAAAAATTGCCTTCCGTACGACACCACATTCCGCTTCATCTGTTTGCTTGATTCCTTTTCGATCAGGTTTGATCTCTACCCGATCTTAAGATGATCACGGCCGACTGAAGTGAACATTGGCTTACATTTAAGACTTTTTTTACTGAATGCTGTCCGTTTTAGTACTCTGCTGGTGTTTTTACTGTATCCGTCGCCATCCGCAGTCCTCGTAATTCTCGATAATTACGTTCCGGAATCAGTGTGAATTCTACCGGCAGCTTTGTGAATCGTCCTAACTCCTCAAAGAAGCTGGGCGGCGGTACGCGAGTCCCCGCTACCAGCAAGCGACCCTCCTGAAAGCCGAAAGGAATGATGCCGAATCGGTCCCCCACATGGACTGGCAGACTTCGCACCACGCGCGGCTTCACATCGCCCGTATCGATACGCGTCCAAGGCAATCCCGACTGCAGGCTGATGATCCTGCAAAGGTCTTCGTCGGAGAGTTCGCCTGTCTCCAGCAAAAAGTCGGCTAGATCGCTCTGCGAAGACATCCTGCTTCGTATCGCCGCCAGCTTCTCTTCCGAGATGCGTCCCGATCCGGTCAGCACATCCGCAAACTCCCGCCGATGCATCGGAACAGTGTCACGATGCGGATAGGCATGCTCCGTTTTTAGCCAAACCAGAGGACGCCCGTGCAGGCGCGCATCGGCATAGCGCCAAATCGCTCCCAATGACGCGCAGCAATTGATCAGGTTGCCGTGCAAAATACGTAGCGGAACGCCGGCCGCCACTGTTGGCCCATAAATCCGTCCCACGCAAAACATCCGCAATCCAATGCGTAAGCATTGCAGCCACAATGTGCACCAGCAAAGAAGAGCCACTACCGGATTGATAATTGCTAAAGCCGGCGCTCGATGCACTGTCCCCGAAAAAGCAAAATCCAACAATCCCAATCCCAGCAGCATATTCGCTAGAAAGCTTAGAGGATTCGTTACCAAGCCCTTGCGATCCCGCCAAAACCAGTAGCGGGTGAGCCAACTTCCCTTCCACCCGTCCCGCTCCCAGCTCTGTAGTGCAATCCCCGTGACCCATCGCGTGCGTTGCCGAATGGCCGAGCCGACTCGGCGCGGAAAATACTCGCGAGTCGCCGTCAATCCTTTCGGCCCCATCTCCAAAGGCGTGAAAAGTTGCGATAACCCAAGCTGATGAATGTATACGCCGATCTCGTAATCCTCGGTCAAGCTGCGGGGACTAAAAACCTGCCCTTCCCGCTCGTTCGCCAGCCGGTCTAATATCTCGCGCGCAAATCCTGTTCCCACTCCGCACGAAGGCAAAAACGATCCGCACCATTGGCGCGCATGCATATCGATGGTCTGATACTCGGCAAAGTCGTCACAGTACACGCCGTGGGTAAATTCACCGAACGGCGTTGGCAGCGGCAGCACCGGTATCTGCACCATCGCGTACTCCTCCCGTTTTGCGTTGATGGTGGAAAGCGCGTCGGGATGAACCAAATCTTCGGCGTCATGCAAGACAATCGTGTCGAAGTAGCCGCCATGCTGCTCCTCATACCGCAACATGCGATGGTAAATCCAGTTCAGGCAATCCGCTTTCGATGTCGGTCCGTCATGCGGACATAGCGCAACGTGGACATTGTGAAACGAACTCGCCAGACCGTTTGCCACACTGATGGTCTCTTCGTCGTTTGGATAGGTGCCCAGGAACAAGTCGAAGTTGCGATAGCAGATCGTCGCCAGATTTCGACGCACCATGTCGCCGATCACACCCGACTCTTTCCAGCAGGGCACAAATATAGCGATACGGCGCTCGAACGCCGGTGCTTGCCTAGCTACAGCCTGCCCCGGCCCGTGCCGACGGATAAACTTTGTCCAAAGAAAAATCGCCGTCGGCAGCAGATCGTCTATCCCGCACACCAGCAAAGCTGCGGCGAGCGGGCCGATGATCCACGGCCAAATCGACGAAATGGAAAAGCAGGACAAACGTTTCCTTACTGGAAGAAAGTGCCGGTTCATCGCCGCGAATCGCAGAAAATGTAAGAAATTTCCTTACCCGCGCACACTCATTGATTTGCCGGACCAACACACAGAACGCTCCGCATTCACCTCTTTCCACCAGCTTGTCCAAGAGCTGATCGGCGGTGCCGTCCAGCGTAATACCTTTACGCAATGGGAGCTCGACTTGTTGTTGGATCTGCAAACTTGCCACCTTCGAAAGTCGTCGCGTCCGGAAATTCTCCGCCGCTATCTGAGAGCCGTTCAATTACACGGCGCAAGAAATCCGAACGAAGCTCCCTTGCGTCTTCCCGCTTTCCTCGCCTGCGAGTCGGGACGCCGCACTCCTCGTCGCGAGTGTCCAGCCCCCTCCGCCCCGGCTACTTTTTCTTCTGGGCTATCCTCAATATAAAGAGATTGAGGATATTTCTATGAGTGCCACTACGCCCGCCGGTCCCAAGCCGGAGCGCATGGTTTTTTGTGTCAAACTACAACGTGAACTGCCCGGTTTGGACGAAGTCCCGTTCGATAATCACCCCCTTGGACAGCGCATCTACGAGCACGTTTCCAAAGACGCTTGGAAAATGTGGGTGGAACAAATGAAAATGATCATGAACGAATATCGCTTGAACCTGGGCACGCCGGAAGCGCAAGAGTTCCTGTTGAAGCAAATGGAGGAGTACTTCTTCGGCGAGGGCGCGGCGCATCCGCCCGGTTTCATTGCTCCGGGCCATTAGTCTCCACGCACTGCCGTCTTTGTACGTCTTTCACACTTGAACTATCGTCTCCTGCCGATTCTGCTGATTGCCGTCGCCTGCTGGGCGAAAAGCGATCCTGTAGCGGCAAAGCTAGCTCGGTCGGCCAATGAAGCGCGCAACTCCGGTCGTCTCGTTCGCGCTTACATGCTCTTTGCCGAGGCGGCCGCGCGCGATCCGCAAAACCCAACTTATCGCGCCAACCGCGATGCGATGGAACCGATTGCCAAGCTGCTATCGAAGGAGAACGTCCAAACCGCGGATATTGCCGCTGATATTCAAGCCGCGCAAAACACTCCCGATGGTTCCCCGAATGATCCTTATGATCGATCGGTGCTCGAAGCTGCCTCGAAAAACGAAACAAAGCTTCCCGACTTGCAGCCGCTTCCCAAACTGCGGCTGAACGGAGCCGTACGCGACTTCGATCTCGACGTCGATGAAAAAGTACTTCTACAGCAGGTCGTCTCTGCCTACGGTGTGCGCGCCATCTGGGATCGCGATCTCCAGTCAAAGCCGCTGATTCATTTCCACATTGCTCAGGCCGATTTCCACGCCGCCATGGAGGCTCTCACGGCCGCCACCGGCACTTTTGTTTTTCCCGTGAACTCTCACCTGGTCTTTTTTGCCAACGACAACGAGATGAAGCGGGCGCAATTGGAACCTACCATCGCGTTGAGTATCCCGTTACCCGACGCGCTCGATCAGAAAGATCTCACCGAAGCCGCCAATGCCGTCCGTGGTGCGCTCGGGTTGCGTACCGTCGGCTACGATTCGGCAACACGCACGGTCGTTGTACACGATCGTGCTTCCCGCGCCCATCTTGCCCGTTCGCTTCTCGAAGCGCTTCTGCTGCCGAAAGCCCAGGTCTCCATCGAAGTAGAGCTGATGACGCTCGATACCGACCGCAATTATCACTACGGTGTCGCCCTCCCGACCAGCTATCAGATACTGGACTTCGGCCGTATCGGGAGCTTCCAATCGATTCTCTCCACCGCCGCCACCGCTGCTAATTTTTTTACCTTCGGCGGCGGCGCCAGCCTCTTCGGCATCGGCACCATGAACGCGACCATTTTCGCTACCTACACGAAATCCATCTCCAGCCGCCTTTTCGATGCCACTCTCGTCGCGGCGGATGGCCAGCAAGCCACCTTGCATGTCGGCGATCAGTACCCCATTCCGCAGTCTATCTACAGCGGGTTTCAACAATCCGGCAGCTCCATTTACAATCCCATCGGACAAGTCACCTTTCAAGATCTTGGCCTGCTGCTCAAGATGAAACCTCATGTCAACGGACAGGGCGACATCTCACTGGAAGTGGAAGCGCAAGATGACGCGCTTGGCACAATCACCATCGAAACAATCCCTTCCATTGCGCAGCGAATCTTCAAGGGCAATGTCACTCTGCGGGAAGGGCAGTGGGCTGTCGTCACCGGTCTCGATGCCGACACGCACACCACCACGCGCACCGGCCTACCTGGGCTCTCTCAAATTCCCGGCGTGCAAGAAGTTCTCGCCGAAAATACGCGCGACCATCGCACCAGCAAAGTTCTCCTCGTCATCAAGCCCACTATCACCCGTCTTCCCATGTCCGACACCGTCAGCCCCCAGTATTTACTTGGCCCGCGACGTGGCGAACGAGTGATTCTGTAACAGCATTAACTTGCCGATACACAGCTGGATTCTCGTACTATACAACAAGGACTTTGTGGGCGAACACAGCGCCGAGTACGACGGATTTGCCGCGGTGTACAACCGTCATTGGGGCCGCGATTATCATGCGCTCGCGTTCCCAGTGGTGAGCAGTTTACTGCTGTCGCGATTACCGAGCAACGCATCCATTCTCGACGTCTGCTGTGGAACCGGGCATTTCACCGCCAGGATCCATCAGGAAGGCTTTCGGACGGCTGGGATCGACGCCTCCAGCAATATGTTGGCCTACGCCCGGCAAAACGCACCAGGCATCCCATTCACCCTCGCCGACGTCCGCTCCTTTTCGCTTCAGTGCAAGTTCGATGCGGCGTACTCTATCTTTGAAAGCCTGAACCATTTGCCCGATCTCGCTGCTCTGGAAGTCGCCTTTCTTAACATCCGCCGGCACCTGAAACGCGGTGCGCCTTTCCTGTTCGATCTCAATCGCGAAGAGGCATTCGTTGCGCAATGGAACGAGGTCAATGCCATCGTGGATCCTGATTGTGTCTGTGCGACCCGCTCCGCTTATGATGAAACAACCCGCGTTGCCACCTGCGAAGTCACACTTTTCAACCTGGTGCAAGGTGCTTGGAATCGTAGCGATTTGGTCTTGCGACAGACCTGCCACAATCTCGACGCCGTGCACTCGCTGCTATTAAAGACCGGCTTCGGAGCAATCGTTTTATACGATGCTGCCGATGGGGGAATGGATGAGCATACCGCCTACGCCCGCACGTTCTTTCTCGCCAAAGCATCATAAGAAATGATGTCTCCCTCGGACGTACTCATCCTCGGTTGCGGTTTTACTGGTCAACGGGTCGCAAGAAAGCTCATCTCCCGAGGGGTTCGCGTTCTCTGTACCAATCGGGACGGTTCGAAACTAGAAGGTGCTGAAACGTTGAAACTAGAGGCAACCGACGCCGGAAGCCTTGCTGATCTTCACGGTCATCTCCGCGAGGGCATGCTTGTACTTTACTCGATCCCCTCTGTCAAAGTAGGCGATAAACTGACCGATCCCGCCGAGGACATCTTCCATGTGTTGAATAGCTGTCCGCCCAGGCGCATGGTCTATCTCTCCACAACGGGTGTTTACGGCGGGACGCGCCTTGTCGACGAACACACGCTGCCCGCTCCCCACACCGAAAGAGCTCTTCTGCGTATAGACGCCGAACGCGCCGTCTCCCGTGGTCCGTGGTCGTCGCTCATTCTCCGTCCCGCCGCCATCTACGGACCCGGACGCGGCGTGCATACCGCCGTGCGCGCCGGCCATTTCAAAATCCCGCACGACACGCAAAGAATGACCAGCCGCATTCACGTGGACGATCTTGCCGAACAAGCGATGCGCGCCCTGTTGTCCGAAATAACAGGCGCATTCCCCGTCGCCGATGAAGAACCCGCTTCGTCCCTCGCTGTCGCCCGTCTCAGCGCGGAACTACTGGGCGTTGCCTTACCTCCTGCCTCGAACGACGAAGAACTCAGCGAAACCCGCCGCGCCGACCGACGTGTCGACGGCTCCGCCATTCGCCGCGCCCTGAACATTTCGTTAAAATACCCCTGCTACCGCGAAGGCATTCCGGCTTGTTTAGAACGAGAGGCATGTATCGGAACATAAGGACGGCACCCGGGAGTTTTGTCCTGGAGAGCTTCCTGCCAGACGTCCCGAAGCTGCTGAATATCTTGTGGTGTAACTGTTTAGCGTAGTCGTTTAGCAGAACTACCCCCACGCCTGCCAAATGGATTAGTACCCTTAGAACTAAAATTATCGATAATTCCCGAAAATTCCGCTTGAATTCAGGAGAATTCCGGGATCAATTGGAATTCGTCCAGCCGAGAATGGCTGGAAGTTCTACCGGTACCTTCCGTTTTACGCGAGTAGCGCGCCGCGCAGGCGCGCCATGCGGTTCTGTCCTTTTTCGATCGATAGCACTGGTTTTCCCGCCCGAGGAGGGGCGGTCTCGATGCGGCATTTCTTGTTGCGTGTCACAGCCGGCGTGTGCCTGTTGGCCGGCCCCGGTTGGTCCGGTCCTCATGGAGCCTCCGGCCCCATTTATCCGACGTTGCTCTGCGTGGTGCCGATGATCGGAGCCGGCACGCTGGCCGATCCGAAGCGCCCGCTGTTTACCCCGGTCGCCGGGCAAGCTCCGGCAGACGGGGCGCTCGCGCCGCCGAAAAAGAGCAAAGGCTTTGCCGAAGTGCCGCGGATTGTCAGTTATCGAAGCGTCCTCACCGACGACGGGCAGCACGCGATTGTCGCCTTCACCGCCCGCGACCGCGCCGCGTTCGAGCCCATTCTGGCCAAACACAACTTGCTCGCCGTCTTCGACCTGCAGACGACCCGCCCGGACACACTGCTGGCGTCCCTGCGCCGATTCAAAAAGGATTTGGAGATCTCGATGTTACTCGGCGGTGCGCGATGAGACGCGTTCTGCTGCTTGCCTGTCTGATCGCTTGCGCCGCGCTGCCGGGCAAGCTCCGGGCCGATTACCCCTACTATTCCGGCGACGAGCTCTCGAGCTATAACAACTCCGCCCCGAACTGGACCATCAACGGCACGGGATCGAACGCGGGCGGCACCGGCCTCACCGTCACGGCGGCGTCCGGCGCTTCCTATATCGCGAAATCGGCTCCCGAAAGCTCGCGGCAGTACGAGGTGAAAGCCACCGTGAAGCTCGCCGGCGCGGGCGGCAACTACGTGCTCTACCTGGAAGCTACGCCCAACGCGCTGCTCGGCTCCACCTCGGTGGGTAGTTTTTATGCGGTGGCCGTGCAAAATCCTACCTTCGTCGACAGCGGCTGCACCGCCACCGCCACGCTCTACAAGGTGGTGAACGGGTCCGTGTCGCAGATCGGCGCAAACACGGTCCCCTGCGCGGACGGTGCGGTGTACCATGCCGCCCTCGGCAGCGATAATGCCCTGCACTTCTACACCAACCAGGTCGAGTATCTGCACTGGATCGATCCCCAGCCGCTCACCGGCAATCCCGGCGTCGGCGGCTACGGCATGCCCAGCGGCAACGGCATCAACCTGGTCCAGCTTGGGCCTTGCGACCGTGTCGCCCCTGCGCCCATCGACCCGGCTTCGGTGCAAACCTATGCCACCTCCACGGAGGTGAACCTGCGCACGGCCGGCTCGTCCGACGGTGCCGACGGCATTGGGATCGAAGGCTACCGCTGGTTCCGCGACGGCGCGGAAGTCGCCGGCACGCCCACCCCCGAGTGGAGCGATGTCGGCGTCCACGCCGGCGAATCCCATGCCTACAGCGTGCAAGCAGAAGATCACCATGGCAATCTTTCGCCTCCCCTCACTTTCTCCGTGCCCGTTCCCGCCAATGCCCTCGTCGATGCCCGGCAAGTGGGCGTCCGGCCCACCGGTTCTTATTGGGGCGGCATGGGCGAGCAGATCGACACCCGCTCGGGCAACCTGCACTTCGCCTATCCGTTGGTCCAGGCGATTAGCCGGGGCTGGTCGGTTCCCTTGCGCCTCGCCTACAACTCGCAAAACTGGCGTTTGGACGGAAACGGCACGCCTTGGCAGTTGGGCGAAGACACCGGTTTTGGCTTCGGCTGGAAGCTGCAGATCGGTTCGCTCACGCCCTACTACAGCTCCTACGACACGCTGGCTTTCTATCAATTCAGCGACGCAAGCGGCGCTACCTACCGGCTCGATCGAAACAACAACGGCGTATGGACCTCGCGCGACAGCGTGTATGTCACCTACGACGCCAACCGGCAGCGCCTCTACTTCAACAACGGCATGCATTGGATCTTGGGTTGCATTGCGGCGGGCACCGAAGGCGACGCCGGGACCATGTACCCGACGCTGCTCGAAGATACCAACGGCAATCAGATCGCCGTGCAGTATCAAGCCGGAAAAGGCGTCACCTGGGCCAACTCCAGCGCGCGCATCCTGCAGATCGGCGACGTGCGGCCGGGCAACGATCCCACCGGCAGCCCCACCTTCTCCTTCCGCTACAGCAGCGAGGCCACGCCGCACCTGCTGAACCTCGACAATCACATCGCCAGCCAGGATTCGTTCTCGTTTTCCTACAGCGGCGCCACGGCGCTCGCTGCCCCATTCGGCTCGTCTACCACGCCGTTTAGTACGGTGGCCTTCCTGCAATCGGCAACCAACAACTTCACCAGCCTGACCGAGACCTTCGCCTACGGCGCGGGCAACACCGGCGAACTGACGCAGGTGACGTTTCCCTACGGCGGCTATCTCCGTTGGGAGTACGGCAGTGTGGCCTATTCGCAATCCACCGTGCGCGAGGTCGCCAACCGCTACGTTCTGTGGGATCCCACTATCGGCGAACGGGCCTACCGCTTCTCCGCCGCGCCGTCCGCGTCGGGCAACATTCCAGACTCCCGCACGCTGACCGATGCGCAGGCGGGCGCGTCGAAAACCTGGCAGTTCGGGCAGAACCCCGATCCCACGTTCGGCTTGGTGTCGAGCTACACCGAAGGCAGCGCGGCGAACGGGCCGGCACTGCGCCAAACCAAGTACGCCTGGGCGCAAGACCCGGCCGGCAACTTCTACATCGGTCGCCTGCAAACCGTGAGCGATCCCGGCCAGTCGTATGCCGCGACAAAGCAGGTCGAGCAAACGGTCGACGCTTACGGCAACGTCACCGAAACCAAGCTCTACGATTACGGCGACCTGGCCACGCCCGCCAAAACCTATCGCACCCGCTATCTGACGAATGCGAACGGAAACGACTATCCAGCGATGTACATCCGCAACCGTGTCGCCAACGTGACACTGACGGACCGCAACGGCACCACTACCACCTTGAACCAGAACACCTACGACCAATACCCCACCGGCATCGCACCGACCGCCGGCGTCCAAATGCAGGACGCCTCCAACTACGGACCGTCCTTTACGGCGCGCGGCAATCTCTACGACGCAGCCACGCCCTGGACCAGCTCGCACGCCAACTACGACCAGACCGGCACCGCCATCTGGACCGGCAACGACGTCAACCCGAACCATTACACCAGCCTGGTCACCGCGCCCGAAACCAACTACGCCGTGCCCAGCATGGTCACCACCGGCAACGCCTGGAACACCGGCCTGTCCTGGAGCCGGTCGCTCCACATGACCGGCCGGACCGGGCCAAACCAGGACGCCATGACGATGCAATACGACCAGTTCGACCGTCCGCAAACCATGATCTCTCCTTATGGTGCGCACACCGAGTACTCCTACAGCACCAGAGCGCCGCAAATGGTCGTGACCACCAATGCCCGCTTCGTGAAAACCTCCCTCGACGGCCTGGGCCGCGTGACAAAAGTCGAGCAAGGCGATCCGTCTTCGACCGCGTCCGTGACCGAGACCGTCTACGACGCCTGCGGCTGCAATCCCATCGGCAAGGTCTATCGCAAGAGCCTGCCGCATGCACCCGGCGCTGCAGCGGTCTGGACCCAATCCACCTACGATCCACTCGGCCGCACGCTCAGCGTGACGCAGCCCGACGGCCACTCTACTACCTCCTATGCTTACGCCGGCTCCACCGTCACCATCACCGACCCCGCCGGCAAATGGAAAAAGATAACGCGCGATGCCTTCGGGGAACTCGCGCGGGTGGACGAACCGAGCCCACGCCCCACTGTCGAACCCAACCACGTCACTCTCTACACCTATGACGTCTTCGGCCATCTGACGCAGGCACGGATGGATCGCACGGTCAATGGGCAGGTCCGAACGCAGACCCGCACCTGGAACTACGATTCCCAGACGCTGCGGCTGCTCAGCAAAACCAGCCCCGAAGCCGGTACGGTCACTTACACCTACAACGCCGATAACACCCTGGCCACCGTCACCGACGCCAAAGCCCAGCGCAAAGTCTACTCGTACGATTCCTACGGCCGCATCGCTCAGATCGCCCGCGGCACGGTCGTGAACGGCACCTTCACCGAAGACCCGTCGCAGCGCACGACGTACGCCTATGACGGCGCGAACGGCGACTATTCGAAGGCCACTACCAGCCGTGTCTCGCAGATCACCTATGCCGGTCCGCACGGGCTGTCGTTTACCGAACAGTACAGCTACCACAACGCCGGGGCGATCACCAAAAAACGAGTGGAGCTCAGCGGCGCGGTCTTCGGCTCCCAGCCTATCGACATGGACGCGGGCTACACCTACGACAACGAGGGCCGGGTCACCGCCATCGCCTACCCCTTTGCGCAAGTCAATAGCGACCACACCACCGCCTCGGGCCCGGTTTATCATTACACGTACGACTCGATGGGCCGGCTGAACCACATGGCGGAAGACGCCGCCAACAAGACTTGGGTCGACAGTGTCACCTACGGCTCGGCCGGCGAAATGCTCCAAATGCAAGCCTACGGCTTTACCGAGACCCACGCCTACAACGCCAACCTGCAACTGACCGAGCTCGCCTCCGGCGCGAATGTGCACTACCGGTACAACTATGCGGCCACGGCAAACAATGGGCAGATCCAATCGCAAACCGACGTGGTGAGCGGCGAGACCATTAGCTATCAATACGACTCCTTGCAGCGCCTGGTGCAGGCCAGCGGCGAAGGCGACCCCAGCGGCGCCTGGTCGCAAGCATTTACCTACGACGGCTTCGGCAACCTGACGCAGAAAACCGGAAGCAACGCCTCGGCCCTCTCGGTCGCGGTCGACCCCGCCACCAACCGGCTAGCCACCAACGCCGCCTATGACAACAACGGCAACATGACCGGCTATGCCGGCGACGTCTACAGCTACGATCTGCAGAACCGCCTGATCCAAGCCCACCCGGCCAGCGGCGGCACGGTGCTTTACGGCTACGACACGACCAACCACCGCATCTACAAAGGTGCGTATAACAGCAGCGCCTACACTGCCGAAGAGTTCTACTTCTACGGCGTCGAAGGCCACAAGTACGGCACCTGGCAGATCGACCCAACCAGCGGCGTGCTTCTCAAGGCCAGCGTGACCAAGCAATGGTTCGGCTCCCGTCTCGTCTCCCCCGAAGACCGCCTCGGCTCCAAAGGCAAATACTACCCCTACGGCGAAGAGCGCACCAACGTGAACCCGCCCAATCCGCCCAACGATCAAGAAAAGTTCGCTACCTACACCCGCGATAGCACGACCGGCTTGGACTACGCCAACCAGCGCTATTACGACAACCTCATCGGACGCTTCACCAAACCCGATCCCTTCGGCGGCAGCGCCGACCAAACCAATCCCCAAAGCTGGAATCGTTATGCCTACGCCGGCAACGATCCAGCCAACAATTTCGATCCCAACGGACTGGATAGCTTCTATAGCGAGTATTTGAGGTCGGTCGGATTAGAGTTCGACTACGGCTTCAATGTTGGTACTTACGGCGGCAGTCCTATCTACAATTCGGGCGTGACTTTCACCGATACAGTGACCGCCCCTTCCTCGTCGGGCTTCCTGTCCAGCATCGGCCATGCCATCGGAAATGCTGCCAGCAGCGCTGTCAATTTCGTAGGTTCCAATTTCACTAATGGCTTTGCCACGCTAGTGACGGCCCATAATGCTAGCGACTTTGTGCAAGGTGGCGCTCAGCTTGCTACTGCTTATGCAAGCGTACTGCCTTCTTTTACTCCGGTTGGAGCTGTAGTTTTGCCCGAAGAAGCCGGTGCGCTTGAGCTTTTAAATGCTCAACTCTCGGCCGAGCAAGCCTCTTCTGTTTTATTTACAGAGTCCGGAGAACTAACTATGGAGGGAATCGCTGGCTCAACGCGAATTATGCGCGCAGAACGCCTGAATAATCCGGCCATTCCACAGGGATTTGCAAAGTACACAACATCAATCTTCGATGCACCTCTTGGCGGCGCGCAAACTCATTTTTATATGAATCCAGCTACAGAAGAGGTGTTCTACGGGTTAGACTACAAGACAAAGTTTGCTCCTTTCTAAAAAATAATTGGAGATCGAATACGCTATGAAAGTGCACTGTATACGCATCGAAAATGGACTAGGTTTTGAAGTTGGCATCTCTCCTTGGCTTACCAAAGGACATACCTATGACGTAATTACCATGGCAGTCGACGTAAAAGGACAAGTTACAGTCCAAATCTTAACAGATCAAGATCAAATGCCAGCCATATTCAGCATGTCTTTATTCGAGATTGTTGATGGGAATATTCCAGCGAATTGGAAAATTGATGTGTGCAAAGGAGCTATAGAATTTAGCCCATACCCATGGAAGCAAGCGGGTTTTTGGGAGCGTTTTTTCGATAATGAAGAACATGCACGAAGTGTTTTTCACGCTGAATTGAAGACTATAATCACTGATTATGCACTGGTTAATGTCAAATCAGAAAGTCGGAATCTTTGACATTTGGGATGTACTGGAATGGGGCAAATAGGGACGGGAAATTCGGGATCGACGCAAGTGCATCGAACGACAGCCTGATTGACACACACTGCGCAAATACTTTATCTAAGTTCTAATGATCTTACTTTATGCATAGATTAAAACTTATTGTACTGACGATAATGCCGCTTTCTACAATGCTCAGTTCTGAGTGGGAAGCCTCACGAGTGGTAGCGCTGGAAGATTATAGCCGGCTAGCGAGAGCTTCGAACAGTGAAGGAGTAGCTAAAGTGAAATGTAGCCTGAACCCTGATGGAACTGTAAAGAGCGCCAGCGCTCTTTACGGAAATCCACTCTTGGAAATAGATGCCGTCAATAACGTCAAAAAATGGAAGTTTAATTATCATGGAGATAAGCCAAAGGAATCTACAATTGTACTTAACTATAACTATTATTTAGTTGGTAGGGGAACTAGGGGCCGCCCGCGTGTTTGCTTTGTTTTTCAGATGCCACTCACCGTTATTATGGAGTCGCAACGAATTTGCAGCGATCATATTCCTTGCCGGGAGGATGGGGACGAGTTCAAATTCAAATGTATGTACGAGGTTAAGTAAATTCGATTTACTAAGTCGGCAAAAACACCCGTGAGGTGATTAAGAACTGGATAGTTGGGGCCAATTGGACATATGAGTTTGAACTGATACATCCATTTCACAGATCGATATGAAACCAAGTTGTAATCTAAGAAATTGCCATCAAAAACAAATATCGCGATGACGGCGAAAAGTTCGGATACTGCCTATGCCGGTGGGCAGAAAAAAAGCAATCCTGCGACGCAGCTTTACCGCGCAATCGCAGCCTTGGCAGTTTTCGTAATCGCGTCATTTATCATGTTTCGGCTCGGTGCGTCCCATTTTGCACTTACACTAGACGAAGGAATCTACATCTACGGAGCTGAGCGCCTCTTATCGGGCCAGCAACTTTATCGCGACTTTTTCCTTTTTACCGGTCCCGGCACTCTTTGGTTTTTTGCGGGTTTATTCAGGCTCTTTGGTCCGAGTTTTGCGGCGGCTCACGCCATTCTGGCTCTTGAAATCGGATCGATTTCCGCTGCTCTCTTTGCTATCGTTCGGCGCATGGGTCCTGTATCAGCCGGGATCGCTGCAACAGCATCGTTTCTCGCTCTCCTCATGCCGTTTTCCCAGCGGCTCTACGTCAATCATCGCTGGGATAGCTGTTGCTGTCTCGTTCTCGCCGTTACCTTCTTGCTGTACAGCGAGCAAAAGCGAACCCTTTTCCTCATTTCCGGCTTATTGGCCGGCACCGCCGCCCTATTCACCCCACCTACGTTGTTGGTCGGATTGTTTCTTATAGCTTACTTACTCATAAGGCAAAAAACGCGGAAGCAGGCGGCTTGGTATGCCGGCGCAGTTTGCATTCCCCTTGCTATCGCCGTCTCAGTTCTGGCTTCGCAAGGCGCGCTGACTTCCATGCTCGCCAGCTTCAGTTGGGCTGGCGAACACTACCGTGACGCCAACATCGTTCCTTATGGTTTCTGGGCAGAGGCGCCGGACGTAGTACGACAACTCTCCGCTATTCAATGCCTAACTTCCGAAATCCCGGCACTGCTCCCCTTGGTGAGCGTCCTGCTAATTACTGTTCTACGTATCAGGTGTACTAGGCTCCCCTACCCGGCACCCGTTTTGCTGATCGCCGGACTCGGCATGGTCGCTTCCCTCTATCCACGATGGTCCACAGACCAGCTTCTTTTCGCCGCACCGTTATTTCTCGCGCTGATTTTCCTGATAGCTTCGAGCTTTACTCCGCCTACCATCCTCCGTATCGCCTCGGCGGCGACCTCCACTGGCAGCTTTCTGATTGTCTTGGGCGCACTGGTTCATCTTCCGCCTACAATCCCTGTTTCTACGCAACTCGGCGAATTGCATTGTACTTATCGAGACCAGCCGAACGTCGATTTCGCCACCTCGGTCATCCAGCCCGGTGACAGCCTTTTTGTTTACCCCTATCAGCCGATCTGGTATTCGCTGACCGGCGGAGTCAACCCCACGCGCTTTAATTTTCTTCAACCCGGAATGATGACTGCTGGAGACGAAACAGCGGTCCTACAGCAACTCACCGTCCATCCGCCGCGATGGGTCATTTGGCATAAACTTTCACCACAAATGGTCCTTGCCATCTGGCCCAATTCCGACCGTTCCACCCTGCAATTTAAAACAATCGAGCAGTTTATCCGAAAACGCTACTCACAAGTTCCGCCACCTGCCCATCGCTACCATTACGCTATCGCCCTCTTCGAACGGAAACCCATTTCGATTCCAGAGCCCAACAATCCGTAACACCGCCAAGCAGAGACGAACACCGCAAATCCGAACTATAATAGCCAAATGGCCACAGTAGCGGCTCCTGCAAAGCTGACGCTCGGAGAGTTCGAAACTCTATACGGCGATTCCAAGCCTCACTACGAGTATTGGGACGAAGAAGCGAGACAAAAGACAAAGCCGACGCTGCCGCAAGGCTTACTGCAGAAGGCAAATTAGGGACGGACGCACATTAAATCCGAGTCTCTACTCCCACCGGCATAAAAATTTGCACTCTGCTAAGAGCGCCTCGAAGAAGCAACCCAGCTCTCTCAGTGTCAAAGAACGGCTTTCCTAAGAAATAGTAAAAAGAGCCTTTCTACAGCACTTCCCTCGACTCTCTTCTCACTCGGTGACAAATCTCGAAAATAATTATTTCCCGCCTTCTCTCAATAACTTACCTCTTCCTAAGCCATTTTCCACAGCCCGCTTTTTTGACAACTCATGCTATTTTCAAGTCGCCGAAAAGGAAATTCATAACTTTTATGACCGCACGCCAACAACGCCGCCGCGAAGAACACAAGGCCCGCAAGGAAGCCTACAAAGCCCAAAAGCAAACCGAGAAACAACAAGCAGAAAACATCACCGGGACACAGGTCGAACCCGCCGCGTCTCCCGTCCGCGCCGATGTCCATCGCGCACTTGTCAACAAACAGAACGCGCAGCTCTCCACCGGCCCGCGCACTGCGGAAGGCAAATTGGCTTCGTCCCGCAATTCCTTCAAGCACGGCCTCTACTCCAGGAAGCTCGTCATCCAAGGCGAGGACCCGGCCGATCTCGATGCCCTCCGCGACGACCTCCGCCGCGAGCACCAGCCCGCCAACACCACCGAAGAAATCCTGGTCAACGAGTTAGCCGAAAATTACTGGCGTATCGCGCTTACTTAGACCGCCTCTCTTTTTTATGGAGAATCCCTCCTCGCCATTCTTCGGCAAATAAACACAACGGAATTATACCGAGTAAGTTAGGCTGCATGCACCTTTCCGAGCAACTTACTCTTTTTCCGGCGTCTCAGGCGCTACAACAAATAGAGGCGGTCAAACGAAGAATCATGAACGCGACATTCGCGGCCAACACGATGAAAAGCTATCGCTCGGCCTGGCGATGCTTCGAACGTTGGTGTCAGGAGACGGGTTCGCCGTGCCTGCCCACCGACGCGCAAACCTGCGTCGACTACGCGGCCTGGAACATTGCCGAAGGTTTTCGGCTCCTCACCGTCGAGAACCGGCTGAAGGCGATCAACTTTCATCATCGGCAGGGCAAGTTCGCCGTGCCCTGTGATGCCACCGTAGCGGCGTTTATGCGCAATGCGCGGCGTGACCTGTGCGAGCGTTCGCAGGGCAAGCTCGCGCTTTCGCCGGCGCACTTGCGCAAGGTTTCGCAGCTGCTGCAATCGCGGCAGCGGTTGACCGACATTCGCAATCGCGCCCTGATTACGCTTTGTTTTGCCTGCGGCTGGCGACGAAGCGAAATTGTTTCGCTCGACCTGCGGGACTTGGATTGGGTGCCGGAGGGTGTGATTCTCTGGCTGGGCAAATCGAAGACCGATCAAGAAGGCGAGGGGCGTTACGTGGGAGTGCATTATGGTCAACGACTGCTCACCTGCCCGATTGCCGCACTTAAGGCCTGGTTGGACCTTCGCGGTTCGTGGGCGGGTCCGTTGTTTACCGCGCTCGATAGTCGCAAGCAGCTCTCGGAGAAGCGGCTCAACGACGATGCGCTTCGGCGCGCCCTAAGGCCGCCTTAGCGCAAATCGGGGAAGATCCGCGGCCGTACGGAGCGCACAGCTTACGCGCCGGAATGATCACCGCTTCGATTCAAGCCGGTGCGACCGAAACCGCCGTGATGCAGCGCACCGGGCACAAATGCTACGAGACCCTGCGCCGCTACGTGCGGCCGGCGACGGTCTTCCGTGCCAATCCCTTGAAAGGCGTGCTCTAGGACTTATTTTTGTCAAGGTAGGCGCGCACGGTGCTCCGTGCGATGTGGAACTCACGAGCGATGGCTGAGATGGTTTTGCCCTCGGCACGCGCTTCGCGCAGTGCCGCCAGGCGCACTATCACTTTGGGCGGCCGGCCGAGATGCACTCCTTTGGCGCGGGCTTCGGCGATGCCGGCGAGGATACGCTCGCGCCGCACCTCCTGTTCGAATTCGGCGAAGACGGCCAGTAGCCCCGCCATCATGCGGCCCCAGCGGTCCAACTTCCACACGATCACCACGTCGATCTCGCTGCGCCTCGCCGCCCGGACGATCTCTTCCCGCTGCGGTCGGGCCTTGGCACCGGAGCCGATCTCGCGCACCTCGTTGACGACAGACCAGGCCCGCTCGCCCGCGTAGCGGCGCAACGCCTTGAGCTGCATGGGCAGCGTCTGCTGATCGCCGGTGGAGACGCGGGCATAAAGAGCCGCGCGCAGACAGCGCGGTGCCCCGAGTGCTCCGGTAAACCATCCGTAGGAGGGGATGGCGGAAATCTTCGCTGAGTCGGACCGGCGCAAAGCGCCTCTGACAGGCTTGCGGGATTCGGGTTTGGACATGGGGCAACGTTTAGATTACCGCCATGCGCCCAAGCTGACGCGGATCACACTTGAGACAAAATAGTCTTCACGACCGGAGACTAAACGGCAGACCGAATAGTCTCGAAAAGTGAAGGCTATTTTGTTTCGGGAGCAAAGCAAAAGCAATGCAAGCTCCAGCTTTAAACCAAAGCAAGACCCAGTCGCGTAGAAGGAGTATATGACGGGTTCCAACTCAACCAAAATCTTGGCGGCAATTCGCACCGCTATTGATCGAAAGCCGGAAACGCCTACCCGTGAAATCGTGGAACATTTGGAGGGTGACGAACCAGAGCTGTTCACAGAGTGGGCGAAGGACTTAGCGCGTGAGAAGGCGCATTCGTTGATCGTGGCGCAGTTCCGTCCGAAGCAATCAGATGATCCTTACCAGATGTTCTTTCCTGGCTTTCAGCGCCTATCCACGCGTCTGCCGCTAAAACAAGGCTTCGTCGAACTGCGGCATGCAACGATCACTCGATTACGCGAAAGTCTTCTGGTCATTCAGTCTCGCGCGCAGAAAAGGAAACAACCCCGCCGGGACGCCCTGCAAACCCTGATCTCCGAAATGGAGCCTTATTCCCGGGCGCTGACAGGCCTGCGGTTCGAACGCTTCTGCGAAATGCGCGCCGCCGGCGTACCGGCTCCGCCAACGGGTCTCACACGTGAGCAACGGAGTATGATTGCGCGAGCAAACTGGGCGAGCATGACGCCTGCAGAACGCAGCGCCATTGCCAAAACACGCGAGGCTAAGAAAGCGGTTCGGAAAGCGAGATAAGAATGCGGGTTTAGATTACCGCCAGCCGCAAAGACGCCAATTACCGCATTGGAGATCGCGGGACGCCCAGCGACGGATTCAGGGCCAATTGCTCGACCCGGTCCGCCGCGTCGCATAGATGGCGCGCCATCTCTCGCGCTCCGTCCGGGTCGAGTTGGAGCCGGTCGCCGGTATCGAGCAGCGACAGCTCTACCTTCGGGACGCCATTCATCAGGCCGCCTTGAATTCTCACTTGGATGTCTTCGTTCGGTTGAGGCATTCCGGCTTTAGATTACCGCTGGCGCTGCGGGCATCGTGCCGAGTGTTCCCGCATCTCGCGCACTCCAAGTTTTAGACCACAATTCGGACAGGTTCGCAATAGTTTAGGCCGGCCGCCGCCGAAGGTCTTTCGCATCGCCGCGAGCGCGGCGCCGGGCGATTTCGTTTTTCTCATTTCCGCTTACGCCGCCACTTCGACGACCGCCGCGGTCGTGGTGGGAACCGGAATCGGATCTCCGTCTTCGCGCATTCCTTCCAAATGCATCTCGACCGCTCCCTTGATGAGCGTAACGACTTCATCGAGTGTCTCGCCGACTGCCACGCATCCGGGCAAGTCGGGCACTGAGGCGCCATAACTCGTTGGTCCTTTTTCGATCATGATGGTGTATTGCATAGATTTAAGACTCCTTCTCGATTTGAGCTTGGCGATAGATGTTCTTCAGTGTCCCGATGGGAACATCAACTCCGGGTTTCCCGGCGACAGTCACGCGGCCGCGTTTCACCGCGTGCTTGAACTGGCGATGGCTTCCCTCCTGCGACACCATGCGCCAGCCGTCGGCTTCGATCAGCTTGACGATGTCGCGAACCTTCATAAATTTATTATTACACAAACAGCGCAGATTATACAATAAAAAAGCAAGTAGCGGGGAGTTACAATTTCGGAGTGCTTGCTCAAGAAGTTTTCTGGTGCGCCTGCGGCTGCCCAGTCGTGGATCGATACGTCAACTGCGCGCAGTGCAACCGAAGGCAGCGTTTGAGCGAGGAAGACTTCGGAGGTCTTCGCGGCCGGGTGCTCGCGCGCGATGAGTGGCATTGCCGTGTTTGCTCCTCCATCGAGCAGCTTCTCGTGCATCACCGCCGTCCCGGCGCAAACGCGATGGCTCTTCTGATCACACTGTGCCGCGCCTGCCATCAGCGCGTCCACCACACGCGGCGCCCGGCCTACGGCTTCGACGATCTGCTGCGCGTGCTCTGGCGCGAGGCGCATCCGGGCCTGGCCGAGCAGCGCGCGCTGCGGCTACAACGCTATCCGGTGATTCCCGATCCGCCGACGGTGCAACCGGGCTTATTTGTCGACCCGCCGGCGGGCGTGCTGTAATCGCAGACATGCAGCATGTCGGCTTGACGGTATGGCTATATCCATTTCTCGCTGCCTACACCATCACCGTAGTCCTGCTGCTTTTGCATAAGCTCGCGCGGCGCAGCCGTAAGCAGCAGGACCAAATCGAACAGCTCATGTGGACGCAAATGTCGTTGGAGACGCGCCTACACGAATACACCGGCTCGTCCCTATTCGTCTCGACCGATGCCTTGCGCGAGCGTTAGCCGGTCGGGCGTCCACTGTGCTGACTCGAACACGAGACGCGAATCGATGGCTGCTTTGGTACGCGAGGCGACGGCGGCGCGGTACAGAATGCCCTGGATGCTCGCTAGGCTGCTGGCCATTTGATTGCGGGCGGCGCGCAAGGTGAGATCTTCTAACCCTCCGGGGGTGGCTTTCGATTCGCGCAAAGCTGCGTTCAATTCGTGCTGCGCGCTTTCGGCGAGGCGCAGCGCATTTTGTAAGCTCGTCACTTCCCTTAGTATCGCCCCCCAAAACAAACGCCCCGGTCTTGTTCGCCGGGGCGTTTGTTGTGTCCGGAGGCGAACTACTTGCGCAGCAGACTCACCTTCTGCGCCAGATGCACCCCCGCGATGGCGGCTCCTCGCGAGAGCGCAGCTTTGATGGCGTGCTTGTCGGGCGCGCTCACCAGCGTTTCGCGCAGGTACTCGGGAGGGATGAGCGCCTCGTCGTCGACGATGAGCGCCGGCGTCGCGGCGCGCATCGTGAAGGCGACGCGGAGCCCGTCGAGGCGTTCGAGGTCGTCGGCGGACATGATCGCCAACACGCCGTCCTCGATGCGTTCGTCGCGGCGCTCGGCGGCTCCCTTTCGCCGTTGCAGCTCCTTGATCCGGAGGGCGAGGCACGCCGAGCGCGCCTCCAACCGGCAGAGCACGGAATGCGCCTGCTCGACTTTCTGTTTCACGCTGGTCTCGGCGGTGCGCTGCGCGTGAGCGTCCCGTTTCAATTGCGCGGCGGTGGGTTTGGCAGCCGGTGGCACCAGGCGCAAGTTGGCATAGGCGGCGGGAGTGGGGCGTAACATCAGCTTCGCTCCTTCCGCTGCGCGCCGATGTAGACGCTCAACGCCATCGCGCGGATGTCCTCGGAGCAAAACTCCAACGGCATGCCCTTGGACTTCGCGTAAGCTTCCGTTTCGACACACGCATCGACAGCGGCGCGGAGGCAGCCGGCGAGCTGCTGGGCGATGGGCGAGATGTTGGCCTCGGGTCGCGGCGGTTGCGCGTGACCGGCGTAATGCCCGTTGCCGTGGCCGTTGACATAGCCGTTGGGCCTGGCCTGCGCCGGCACTGGTCGATCCTGCGAGGGAGACGGCGCGAGTTCATTCGAGTCGGGCATTACTTGGACCGACCACTGCGCCATGAGGCCGCGCAAGGACTTCACGATCTGCACCTCATCGCCGGCTTGCGCTCCGCAACGGACGAGCCGATCGCGGGCTTCCTTCGGCAGCCACATCACGCAGCGGTCGTCGTTGACCGTGTACTGGTAGTCGATACCGAAGCGTCCTTCGCGTTCTTGGCCTTCCGGTCCTTTATCGAGTTTGACGATGACGGGAATATCGGGCTGCGGCTTGATTACTTCGCGCTGCATGGCTCGCCTCCCTTCCAGGTCGTGGACAATTTCTCCGATGTACCCTGGGAGTCGGGGAAGCATCGTGTCTGTCCCTAGGCGGCCTCCTGTAGATCGACGGGAGTCTCGGCGGGCTTCCGCCATTCGCATACCTGCATCTCGATTCCGATGCGCTGCGCGATAATCGCGTCCTCCCCTAGGCCATGCGCCAGCAGCTTTTCGGCGAGCTGCTCGGCGCTCGCGAACTCCTCCAGCTCGTAGCCGAGGGAGTATCTCGCTTTTTTAATCAGTAGGTATTTCATGGGTGTGTCCTTTCTGTATTCGGTCGATTTGGGTCCGCTTCAGGCCGCCAAGACAGCCGGGCGGGAATGTGCTTCGCAGGAAAAAAGATCGGGGTCCGCCGTCGGGCGGCGGCACTCGGGGCATAAGAGCGCGGCGCAGCCGTCGGCGTCGCAGGCGGCGAGCGCGAGCTTGGCCCACACCCACCCGCAGAGGCAATACGCGACGGTGGGCGAAAGCCGGGCCACGCCGCGCCGGTCGAGGCAGTCGGCGCAGCAGAGCCAGCAGCTCAAATATCAGGCCGAGGAAACCGACCGGATGAAGCAGCAGATGGAGGAGCAGCGACGGCGCGATGCGGATCTGGACCGCGCATAGCCGATATCGTCTCGGCCATCGGCGAGCTGGTCCGGCGCATTCCGCCGGAGAATCTGCGCTGAGGCGCGAGCAGCGCAAGAATTTGCGCGGATAGGAGGAAACCATGTCTTTGAATTCCAGCGACGCGCAGACCTTAAGCATGGTCGCGGCTTATTTAAAAGAGATCCGCGACCAGCTTAGACAGATGAATCAGACGCTTCAGAAGCTCGTGCCGCCGGAGACGGAAGCCAAGCCACCTTCGCCGCCACCTCCAGCGCCGCGAGCATGACCTCCTCGCTGGAAGCTTTGCTCCGCAGAAGCGCAACGACTTCGGCACTCAGTTCCAGGATTTCGGTTTGGATCGAGTTCAGGCCGGGGTGCATACTTTCTTCTAGCATGACTAACGTTGCAGGGCCGTCCGCACACTCGACGGATGCCACTGCGCCCCGCTAGTGGTCTTCAGCCCCAGCTCGTTGAGCGCGGCGGCGATCTGGCGCAGGCTTTTGCCCTGGGCGCGGAACGAGTCTAACTGCACATGGGTTTCGGTGGAGAGTTGCTTCGGTTCCGAATCGGGTCGTTGGGCGGCGGGAATGCGGGCCGTCGATTGACCGTTGGCGCGCAGAAGCGTCTGTACGCTCGAGACATGCCAGGCCGCGCCGGTCGGCCGGCGGATGTTGGCATGATTCAGTTGAGTGGCGATGGCGCGCAGACTCAAGCCTTGCTGCCGAAGTTCGGTGGCGTGCCGGGCCACTTCCGCCGCTACCTCGTGCGCCGGTTTTCGGGCGGCACGCGCTTTGCCGATGCACTCCTGCCAGCGCGGATTGCCGTGTTTGGAGTAGGGCTTGCCCGAGCGGCGGCTGATCCGGAATCCGTTGGCTTCGATTTCCCGCTGGGCCGCTTCCATGCCGGCCTTGGTGCGGGCGCTGATCATTTCGCGCTCGTGCTCAGCGACGGCCGCCAGAATGTGAATCGTCAATCGATTGGCGAGCGGCATGTCGGCGGCAATGAACTCGACTCCCGATTCCATCAGGCCGGAGATGAAGGCCACGTTGCGGGCCAGGCGGTCGAGTTTCGCGAGCCGCCCGACGGCCTCCCTCTGGGCGCCGAGGCCCAGTCCGCTTTCTCCCTGCCTGACGGAGGACACGCGGTAATAGGCGATGTAGCCGGAGGCTGTTCTGGCGTTCTTAGTTTGTCGAGGCACGCGGAAATCGTAATGGGTTCCGTTCAACTCAGTAAAGGCCAGAACTCCCAACACCTTTCTATTTCAGGGCTTTGGAGATTCTTAGATCTATGTGACCGGGGTTCGCGGGGCGCGGCGGCGTTGGCCCGAAAATTGCCGAAAACTCCACACCACAACGCGCCGTTCGCAAAAATCTCGCACCGCAACGCGCAACGCCGTGCGCCTCCTCTTATCGGACCGTTTCGGCCACAGCGCGCGGGTTTCATGCTTTTTTAATGCGCCACGACGCGCTAGGCCGCGTCGCGGAGGCCGGGGGGCACATCGCCATACCGGGCGATTTCGGCTTCCACGTAGCGCGTGAGGCGCGCTTGGCTGGTACGCCACAGCTTGCCCACGCGCAGCGCGGGCAGCTTGCCCGAGGCAAGCAGGCGGGTCGCGCCGCGTTCGCTGATGCCTAAAATCCGTGCTACATCTTTCGGTCCGAGAAGGTCTTCCATGCGCGGGCGAGCATCGCACGCGCTCCGGTCTCCCGCGCCTCAGCGCCTGCGGAATTGTCCGATAATGCGCACGCCTGGCGGAAGATCGCGGTTCGTGACCGATAAGCCGTTAGAGGCGACTTGGCTACGAGGGACTCCGGGGGTCGTGATCGATAAGCCAAGAGAAGGCGTGGCGGGCAAGGTATAGCCTTTGCGCTCGACTTCCATCTGGCGGCCGATGTAAGATTCCAGATGCAGTTCGGTGGTGCGCCACGGTTTTGCGCCTGCCCGGAAGCTCGGGATATCGCCCTGCCGCATCAAGCGAGTGGCGCCGCGCTCGCTGATGCCGAGCCGCGCCGCGATGTCCTTCGGACCGAGAATGGTCATAAAACATTAAGTGTCGCTAGGGAAGCGCCATTATCGGCCAGGGGTGTACTTTATCGGCCAACCCCTAGAAATTCTTACCGTTTGCGCACGATACTGATGGCTGGCGAGTCGTGAACCGAGCGACTGAAATCCATCGGACCGCGAGGGGCACGCGCTCCTCGCCTCCTCTCCCGCTGAGAAGCGGGGAGAGGCGTTTCAGCCCCGTATCTTCGTGCCGAAAACCATACCGACCTACTCTGCCGACGGGCGCAAGCAGCGGCGCTATACGCTCGAAGCCATCGAGCGTTTGTTAAGCCTCAACCTGGTCGCCGTCGAGCGCAACCGCAAGGGCGCGATCACGGTGGCGATGTTCCGTCCGCTCAGTGGCGCCAACCCCATTCAAACGACGGCGCACATGGGCACCGCGTACAGCTTCGAAGAGATGCTGCCCTCCGGCCATAGCGCCTGGCGGCACCGCGAGCTGACGCGCGACCAGCGCAGCCTCGAAGCGCTGTTCGGCGAAGCGCCCGACGATCTGGTCGAAGCCGAGCTGTTTATCCGCGCCATCTTCCGCTCGGTTCCTTTGAGCTGCATGGCCAAGCCGAAAGCCCCGGCCAAAGTCGTTTCTATCGACGCCGGGCGCAGACCGAAGCCGGCGCGCCCGGTCGAGTTCGACTCCGAAGACCGAAACAGACGGTTGCAAGGAATCGCTGCGACGAACCCTACGGGTCGATCGAGGTGCGCATGAGCGAGACGTTGATCTGGACGCAATCCGATACCCTCGCCCTCGCGCAGCAGCATTGCGTCCAGTGCTTCGGCCTGGGCCTGATACAGTCGCGCGAAAAGCACCGGCCCTGCCACTGCGTCGAGCGAGCGATCTTCCGCGCCTGCTACCGCCGCTTCGAGGAGTGCGCGGCGACGGTGCGCTTTTCCAGCTCCTACTACAGCGAGGTGCATAGCGCCCGCAACCGCCGGGCGCAGGCCTACGGCTTCCGCAACGAGGAATTCCTGGCCGATTTCGTACTCACCGCGAAGCGCGTGCTGGGCGTGGGCAGCCTCGGCTGGCGCGTCTTCAATTATCACTTCCTGCTCGGCGCCGATTGGAAGCTCTGCGTGCGCAAGCTCGGCGGCAATCGCGGCGAGTTCTTTCATGAGGTCTATCGCGTCGAGCAGAAGCTCGGTCGGGCCTTCAAGGAAACCGCGCCGCACGCGCTCTATCCGCTCGACGAGTACTTCGGCGGCACGATCCGCGGCGCCAAGCGCGAGCCGCTGGCGTTGCCGCTCGCGCGGCCGCCCTTGCGGGCTCCGCTCAAACAAGTGGCGAGACAAGCGGCCTAATGGCGGCACTTCTCTTGCGGTAGCTCCTGTACGAGCTTCATACCACTCCACCCTGGGGCGCGTTCTTCGGAACGCGCCTTTTTTCTTCTCCCCTGCCTCCCTTCCGACTAGGATTTTTCTGATGCCGCAACAAATGAACGATCACGATCTGCTGGTGCGCATCGACGCGCGCACCGAAGCGCTGCAAGAAGTCGTGGCCGAGATGAAGGATGCCCTGACCGCGAAAGCGGATGCCGCCTGGGTGACGCGGATCGAGGCGCGGCAGGAAAAGACCGAGCTGCGCGTATCGTCGAACGAGCGCAAGCTGAACTATCTTGCGGGCGGCCTCATTGCCGTGGAAGCAGCGCTGAGGCTGCTGGGCCATTGAAGGAATGCGTCTCGCGTTCTACCGCGGTCCGGGCGACTGGATCACGCGCACCATCCGCCTGCTCACGCGCGGTCCTTATAGCCACGTGGAATTGGTCTTCTCCGACGGCGCACGCTTCTCTGCTTCGGGGCGTGTGCCGTCCGGAGTGCGGTTCGAACACGAGCCGCACGGCGCGGGCTGGGATTTTCTCCTTCTCCCGGCCTCGCCCGAACAGGAACGCGTCGCGCGCGTCTTCTGCCAAGTGCTCGCAGGGTCGCCGTTCAAGTGGCGCGGGCTGTACCGCTTTCTGTGCCCGTGGTTAGGCGATGGTCCGAATAGCGACTGGTACTGCTCGGAGCTGACCCTCTGGGTGTTGCAGCGTTGCTTCGGGCTGCTGCCCGGCGAGCGGCTGAAGTGCTCTCCAAACAAGCTATACCGCTTGCTTTCGACTGCGTACATACATCCAGATAACGCCTATGCCGAGCGGCTTCATTCTGGCAGATAGCGCCCGCCATTCCGGTAATGCTGCATCGTAAGCGTCGGCATCCCCATGCACTTCAAAAACGATATAGTTAGCCACCCTTTGTACTTCGGCCATGTTTGACACCATCGCACACCCGAAGAAGCGCGCCTTCCTCGCGGCGTACAGCGAGTGCGGCGAAGTGAAGCAGTCGGCCGAGCTCGCCGGCATCAGCCGCGAGCTGCACTATGACTGGAAGGCGCAGGACGAAGACTATGCTGTCGCCTTCGCCCACGCCGCGCAGTTAGCGGGCGACGCGCTCGAAGACGAAGCCACGAGGCGGGCGATGCGCGGCAGCGACCGGCTGCTGATGTTTCTGCTGACCGGGGCGAAGCCGGAGAAGTACAAGACGCGCGTGGCCAGCGAGATCAGCGGGCCGGGCGGCGGCGCGATCAGCGTAGACCTTACCCACTACACCGAAGAAGAGCTGGATGTCCTTGAACGACTGGCGCGTAAAGCCGGGGCTTTTATCACTCGAAGCGATCCAGGCGGAGCGAGAACGGAGACGGCGGAACAAGCTGGCGACGCTGTTTCCGGCGACCGGTCCTCTGAACCGTGAACGCTATCCGAAGCATTTAGAGTTCTTCCACGCGGGCCGAACGCATAAAGAACGCTGTTTCATGGCCGGCAACAGAACAGGAAAGACGTTCGCCGGAACCTACGAAGATACCCTGCACCTGACCGGGCTTTACCCGGACTGGTGGGAAGGTCGGCGTTTCGCCTGCCCGACCGATGGCTGGGTCGCGGGCGACACGAACCTCACGACGCGCGACATTCTCCAGAAGGAGCTGCTCGGCGAGTGGGAAGACTTCGGCACGGGCATGATTCCGGGCGAGCTGATCGTCGATTGGACACGCAAAGGCTCGGGCGTGCCGAACGCGGTCGATACCGTGTTTGTCCGCCACGTGACGGGCCAGGTCTCGAAGCTCGGCTTCAAGAGCTACGCGGAGGGACGCAAGAACTTCCAGGGCACCGCGAAGCACTTCATCCACTTCGACGAGGAGCCGGAGGCGGCAGTCTACCGGGAAGCCTTGATGCGGACCATGATCGTGCCCGGCGACGCGCGCGGCGGCCTCATCACACTCACGTTCACGCCCTTGAACGGCTGGAACGAATTGATCGAAGAGTTTTTAGGAACGGAAGCCAAGGCATGAAATTCCCCTATCCGGCTTGGGACACCGCCGCCTGGGCCTTCGTACTGGCGGGGGCGTTCGCCCTCGAAGTACTGGGCCTCGCGCGGCAGAACGAGGCGACGCTCACGCAGTTGATCCGCACCACGATTCCCGTGTGGGCGCGAGCGATGATCCTCGGCTGGCTCGCCTACCACTTTCTGATCGCTTCCGGCAAATAGACCCATAGCCGCGAAGCGGTTACGCTTTAGCGCAATAGGGCTCTTAGAAGCATGATTCGCCACAAAGGGCCGTTTCGGAAATGAGCAAATTCGTCATTCAGGCGGGCTGGAAAGACGTCGGCCATCTCACCGCGGAAGCCATCGCCGACATGGCGAAGGCGTATCCGCCGCACGAGTTGGAAGCGCGCATGAACGGGACGCCCTCGTTGGGCTCGGGCGCGATCTATCCGCTTCCGGAGTCCGACTACGTTATTCCCGACTTCGCCGTGCCCGAACACTACAAACGCTGCTTCGGCATGGACGTGGGCTTCAGCCGCACCGCCTGCGTCTGGCTGGCGCTGGATTGCGATTCCGACGTCGCCTACGCCTACAGCGAGCACTACGCGGGCGAGGCGATTCCGGCCGTGCACGCGGAAGCAAGCCGGCACGCTCGCCAACGATGTGGCGGACGCCGACACGGTCCTTACCATCGGCACCAGCAGCATATCGTCGATGTCGCCGCTGCTGGCCACCAGCGGCGTCGCGATCGCGCCGGGCTGCACCGTTCTGGTGGGCCACGATCCTATGCAAGTGGTGAGCCTCGCGGGCAGCACGTTGACGGTGCAGCGCTACCCCGCGGCGTTCCCGTTCATGGCGCTCTCGCCGATTCAGCCGGGTACGGCGCATAAGGCCGGCGATGCGGTCCTGCTGTTACTGCATCCGGACCCCTGGACGCTCATTGCCAATGAAGCGCTCAGGCCCTGGGCGCAGCAGGTGGTGCTGGGCTTGGGCGCGCAGTCGATGACGTTCGGCTCGCTGGCGAGCGGTTCGCTCACCGCTTCGTAAAGCGATATGCTCAGGTTCGAACGCACACGCGATTACGAGCTGGTGCGCTCGATTGTGACGCATCCGCGCATCTGGCCCTGGCACGCCGACGACAGCTCGCCCCGGCCCGCGGAGTTCGAGCCGCCGCGCGAGGCCTTCTATTTAGCGGTACGCGACGGCGACGAATTGCTTGGGCTGATCGCGCTGGTCGATTACGACCGGCAGAGCTGGGAAGCGCATAGCTGCCTGCTGCCGCACTCGTGGGGCGAGCGGGCGCGTCGGGTCTACGCCGAAGGCATCGCCTGGATCTGGCGCAATACCCCGAAGACCCGCATCATCGGCCCGATTCGCGCCGATAACCGGCTCTCGCTGCGCATCGCGGAGCGCTCGGGCATGAAGCCGGTGGGGATCCGGCGGGGCGCTACTCGCAAACAAGGAAAATACCACGATTCGATCGTGATGGAAATTCGGAAGGATTAGGAGACTTATGGGCGGCATTGCACAAGGCATCGGCACATTGGGGGCGGGGATCGCGCAGGCCGGAGCGATCACCAGCGCGGCGCATACACAGGCCGACGCAGCCAAATACGCGGCCGATCAAGGCTATAAGGCGGCCAATCAGGCCAACCAGTTGCAGCGCGATCAGTTCGCCACACAGCAGGCCAACACCGCGCCCTGGCTCCAGGCCGGGCAGACCAGCCTCGGCTATTTGATGGGGGGCGAGGCGAAGGGCGAGTTCAATCCCGAAACCGCGCCGAGCGGCTACTACGGGCAGAACCAGTGGAGCGGCGTCGATCCGTATTACAGCGGCGCCTACCAGGCCTTCGGTGGGAACACCCAGTATGGAGGGCCGTCGCAAGTGACCGGCACCACGCAATTCGCCGCCCCCGCGCCGTTCACCGACAACACCCAGTTCCACTTCGACGGCTCGGACCTCGAGAACGATCCGGGCTTCCAGTTCCAGCTCGATCAGGGCCGCCAGGCGCTGCTGGCCTCGCAGTCGGCCACCGGCATCTCGGGCGGGGCGGCCGCGAAAGCCTTAGAACGCTATGCGCAGGACTACGCCGGCACCGCCTACAGCAACGCTTACCAGCGGGCGCAGGGAACGTTCAATCAAAACCTGCAGAACGCGTCGAGCCAGCACCAGCAGAACTTCGACAACTCGCTCGCCACCTTCGCGGGCAACTACGACCGCAGCGCCCAGCAGCAGCAGCAGAATATCCAGAACGGGCTAGCGGTGTTCGGGCAAAATTACGACCGGGCGGCGCAGCAGAACCAGCAGAACTTCCAGGACTCGTTCAACGCGAGCCAGGCCAACATCGCCAACGCCGAGGCCAGCTACCAGAACTCGTTCAACCGGGGCTTGGCCGAGCAGCAGAACAACTACAACGTGGGCCAGCAGAACCAGACGACGAACTTCAACCGGCTGGCCACGCTCGCCGGGATCGGCCAGACGGCCAACGCACAGCTGGGCCAGGCAGGGGCGCAATACGCGGCCAACGCCGGCGGCAACCTGATCGGCGCAGCGGCGCAGGCGGGCAATTACGGCACGCAGGCAGCCAACGCCAACGCGCTGTATCGCCAGGCCACCGGCGCGCAGATGCCCTATCAGGCGCCGGTCGGCGTGAACTATCAGATTCCGGGAATTTAAAATATGATCGACCCGAACATCATTTTGCAGTCGCAGACGCCCTTGCAGTTGCAGGGCCAGGCGATGAGCCTGCAAGCGCTCCAGCAGCGCTTCACGCAAGGTCGCCAGGACCTCGCGCTCGGCGAGCAGCGGCAGCAGCAGAACGCGCTTGCGCTCCAGCAGCAGCAGCAGGCGGCCGCCGACCGCCAGGCGCTCGACCAGGCGATGCAGGCCAATGCGAGCAGCGGGCCGGACGGCAAGCCGTTCATCGACCATGAGGGGGTTGTGGGCACGCTCGCCAAAACCGGGCACGGCCCGATTGCCCTGAAGTACAAAAGCGAGATCGCCAGTCTCGACAACGAGCTGAACAAGCTCGACGCATCGAAGCTCCAGTTGTTGAGCACGAAAACCACGATGGCGATGCAAGGGCTCGGCGCGGTGCTCGAAGCAGCGCCCGCGCAGAAGCAGGCCGTCTGGACGCAGGCGCTGCGGCAGGGATACCAGAATGGACTGATCCAACCGGGACAGTATCCCGAGCAAGTACCCGACGACGCGACGGTGCAGGGCATGCTGTGGCAGACCATCGTGCCACACCAGCAAATCGGCCTGCGCCTGCAGATGCAAGCCAACGCGGCCAACCAGAAACGCGCCGACGCCGCCGAAACGCGGGCCGAAGCCTACCAGCAGGGAATGCTCGACCGCGAGGACGCCAACCGCTACCAGTTCTCCGGCTATGCCGACGCCAAAGGCCACCCGATTACGCTCGACCGCAAGAGCGGAGCGACCGGCGTCAATCCCAATATCGTCATGCCAAGCGGAGGCGCGGTAGCAGGCGGCGGCGTGACGCCGGACGCCAGCCTCTCGGCGCAGCAGAAGTCCCAGGCCGATTACGAGAAAGCAGCGACGGCGGAGCAGCAGAACCTGCAGGTCCGGAACCGGATCGGGCAGGGGCTGAAGGCCAATAACCTCTATGTGGACGCCAAGGGCAAAGCCACGCCGTTCTCCCAGATGAAGAATGCGGCGGGCGATCCGTTGAGCGCCGACGACATCGGGGCGCTGCAAGACCAGATGCGGGCCACCTACGAGGGCGCCACCGCCGCCGCCGTGTAAGCCAACGCAGTGAAGAACGCCGCCTTCCGCACGCGCAATCCGGGGCGGCAGCCGAAGGTCAGCGAAGAGCAATTTCAGCAATCGCTCAGCGGGGGAAGCAGTGGCAGCAGCGCTGTCTCCGCCACCGCGCAGCCGCCGGCTACCGTCGCGGCGCAGATGCCGGTGGGCAAGATCGTCACCTTCAACAACGGACAGAAGTGGATGAAAAACGCAGACGGAACGCTGCGCCCGGTCACTAACTAACTTTCATGCCGACTCACGACCCTTGGGGCGTGGCGGGTGTCGCCGACGCCCCCAACGCTCCTCCCGCGTCCGAAGGCCAAGACGAGTGGGGCATCCACTCGGTGGCCGACGCCGCTCCCGCCGCGCCTGGTTTACTGGATCGCGCGAAGAGCGTCCTTACCGGGGCGGTGCACAACATCGGCGAGTTGGTCGGCGCGACCGGCGACGTGGCGCAGGCGAACCCGGAGTTTGGCGGACCGGTGGGGCAGGTCCCGACGCCGCGGCAAATCCAACGGGTGGACCGGGCCGCCGAGCAGCCGATGGTTCCGCTCGCCAATGCGTTTCCCGAACGCGGCGCACTCCGCGGCGTGGCGCAAGGGCTGGAAGCCGTCACAATACCGAAAAACGTGGCTACGGTCGCCGGACTGGCGGTGACGGCGCCGGCGCTCCCCGAAGTGGGTTATGCAGCCGTGGCGGCGAAAGCCTTGAACGCCGGGCTCGGCGCCTATTTCACTTACGAGATGGGCCGTGGCGCGGCCCAAAACGTGAACGCCGCCTACCAATCCTGGCAACAGCGGGATTATCCCGGCGTGGCGCAAGCGTTGGGCTTGGGCAGCGTGGAAGCGCTCTTTGCCGCTTTCGGGGCGAAGCACCTCCAAGCCAGTGCGCGCGCGATTGCGACAACCAAAGTGCCGCGTCCCGCGCTCCGTCCCGAAGTGGTGCCGCCCGAGGCAGCACCCGCAGCCGAAGCGCTTGCCTCCGGGCCAGCGCCCACCATCGATGTGCAATCGAATGCGGACGTGCCCGCATCTGTTGCCGAGCCGGCCAACGATCCTGTTCGGCCGGCCGATCCGGTAGCCGCGCTGGAGCATGTGCGCCAGAACCCGGACGCCAAACCGGCCGAACTCCAGAAGCAGTTCGGCGTGACCTACAGCGCCGCTCGTAAATTGACGCAATTGGCGCGGGTCGAACGCGCCGCCGCCGAGGCGACGAACGTGCCGGTTCCCGTGCCGGAAGCGCCCGCGAGCGAGGTGAATCCGGCACCCGAGCCCGAGCCCACGCCCCAAACGGCAGCCGCCCCGTTGCCGACCCCGGCGAAGCCGCCGGAAGCTCCTGAAGCCGCCGCAAGTGACTGGCAGGTGGCGAAGGTGGAGGACGCGCCTGCACCCGACGCAGCGAAAGACAGCGAGCCCGCACCCGTTGCCGCGCTCGGTGACTGGCAGGTGGCCAAGATCGAGGACGCACCTAGCGCCGCCGCCGCGCCGGTGCGCAAGGGAAAAGATAAGTTCTTTCCGCCGCCCGCCGTCGCAGCGCCGGCCGAAGTCGAGCGGGAGACCGCCTCCGAGCGCGGCGTTTCCCATTACGGCTCGGAAACCAGCATTGCCGTTCCCGGTGACAACACGAACTACCGGGCGCGCTATGCCCTGCGCGAACTCGCCGCTGTCGAAGCCTCGCACAACGGGCAAAACTTCGAGCCCAACCCCGCCTACGAGCACCGCAACGATCGCGACTACGCCAAGGCGGCCAACGCCGAGCGCGTGGTGCGCCAGGCGCAGGCGTTCGATCCGGCCTATCTGATCAACGACAATCCGGACGCCGTGAACGGTCCTCCGGTCATCGATAAGCGCGGCAACGTGCTGGGCGGCAACTCGCGTACGATGACGCTCGGCCGCGTCTATGCCGGCCATCCGGAAGCGGCGGACCGCTACCGCGAGCTGCTGGCGAAGAAAGCGGACTCTTTCGGCATCGATCCCGCGCAGGTGCAAGCGATGCAACAGCCGGTGCTGGTGCGGGAGGCGGGAAACATCGACAATCCCCAGAACGCCATCACCGATTTCAACAAGACGGGCACGGCCGCGCTGACCAGCTCCGAGCGGGCGGTCTCCGATGCCCGGCGCGTGGCGGGCGACACGCTGGAGTATCTGGGCCGCCGGATCGCCGACGAAGGCGACGACGCCACGCTGGCGAAAGTTCTGGGCGGGGCCAAGGGTCCGGCCATCGTGAACCGGCTGGTGGCCGACGGCGTGCTGACCCCGCAGGAGAAGCCGCAGTACGTCGACGAGCGCGGCCTGGTCACCCCCGAAGGCAAGCAGCGCATCGCGCGCCTGATGGTCGGGCAGTTCTTCGATTCCCCCGACGAGTTCGATCGCACCGCGCCGGAACTCCGCCAGAAGCTGGAGCGCGTGGTCGCTCCGCTCTCGCGGGTGCAGGACCGGCCGGAGTGGGACGTGACGCCCACGGTGAAGCAGGCCATCGGCATTCTCACCGAAGCCAAGGCGCGCGGCGTCCGCCACCTGGACGATCTGGAAGACCAGCGCGATTTGTTCGGCCGGAGCGCTTACGAGCCGCAAGCGCTCGCCGTGGCCAAGACCCTGCAGCAGGGACCGCGCAAGGCGGCCGACGCGTTTCAGCAGTACGCGAGCGACGCCGACATCGGGCGGCAGGGCGACACGTTCGGGTTCCTGGAGCCGCCGACGCCGGAAGAATCGTTCGAGGCGGCCTTCGGCAGTAAAGAACATGCCGGCGTGGCGTTCGCCAAGGAACTGAACCACGAGATGACTCCGGATTTGCCGGAGGGCAAGATCAGTCCGGACCTCGCCTATCGGCACGCGGATTGGGAAGTGCTGCCTGAAAAACGCGAGAACCGGCCGGTACGGCTCCGCTTGAACCGGCAGGCGCTCGATCTACTGGCGGATGCAGTAACGCCTGGCGATAAGATCGATGGATTTTCCATGATCCCGGGCGAGCCGGAGCGCTTTGCGCGCGAGGTGGAGCTGTACGCGATGCGCCAGTACAACCGTAAAAAAATCGGCATTCCGGCCCTCACGCACGCGGTCCGTTTCGCCAAAGCACTCGAAGCGCTGAACGGGCAGCGCCTCATCGGGTATGTCAGCGACGGCTCATATAACCTGGCCTGGAAAGCGCATACGCTGCGGGAAGAACTGATCCACTGGGAACAGCGGAAGCTCGGTCCGAACCAGGACGGTATCGCGCATCTCGACGCGCGGGCCTTCGCCTCGGACCGGCTCTTTCCGTCAGTACGCGCGGCCTTGCTGAAGAATGGGTACAAGGACGATCCCGAAATCCTGGCCATGGAGGCGGGGGCCAAGCTGGGGGCGGGCGAGACGTTCGAGCTGGGGCTGACCGCGCGCGGCGCGAGAACCCTCTTGCGCGAGTACTACCGCTTACTCATGGAACGGAACGGCGAGGAGAAGGCGCGCCAAGTGCTGCGGTTTGCCCCTAGAATAGTGAGGAGGGAGTTACAACGTGCCGCACTTTCCCAGAAGCAAGGAAGATCAGGAAGAGATCGAACGGTACCACCGGGAGAACCCACTTTCTCCCGAAATGCGAACAATGGTAAGTCGCTGCATGAACATTCGGCGCGAGTCGGCGGAGAGGGACGAGGACCCGCCGTCAGTGAGACTGTTCGACGCCTACGTGCAGGACGGCCCGGAGGGGATGGACCGGCTGTACGACGAGATGTACCCGGAGACGGTCTCTTCGCCAAGCAGCGCAAGCCCGACGGCAGAGACGACCGAACCGGCTCCCTCTTCGACTCCGCCACCGGCGACCAGGTAGCGTCGGAGGCGGCGCGCGACCGCGACACGCTCGAAGGCAGCCGCCTCACCGCGCAACTGAATGCACCGCTCACGCGCGAAGAGCAGCTCAAAAAGCTGAAGCGCTCGCAAACCGATCCGCAGTCGAGTCTCTTCGAAGACAACTCTCCCGCGCAAGGCTCGTTGTTTTTGGGTTCGGGCCTGGGTGCCCTGCAGCCGGTCTTCGACCGCTTCTGGGAGAACGACATCGTTCCCACCGCCCGGCAGCTGGCCGAGCTGGTCCATCTGAGCAAGGACGATTTTGCCAAAGTGCTGGCGCCCGCCTCGCGCGGCGACGAGGCCAAGACCGCCGCCTTGAGCGTGCGGGCGCATGCGGCGGAGCTGGCACGCGCCACGGCCCGCGTGGAACGAGCCTTGGCGGCGGCTTCCAAGTATTTCGATTCCATCCCGGAGCAGGAGCGCTGGGCGTTCATCGACGCAGTGGAGCAGGGGCAGCCGCAAAAGGATCCAACGCTGGACGGCATCGCCCAAACGATGCGCACGATTCTCGATACGCGGCGCGAGGCCATGCGGCAGCTCGGCACGGGCAAGCTCCGGAATTTCATCGAAGATTACTTCCCGCATTTGTGGAAGCAGCCCGCCAAGGCAGCCGAAGTCTTCGCCAACGGAGGCAAGCGGCCGCTCGAAGGCTCGAAGAGCTTTCTGAAGCAGCGCACCATCGCTACCTTCGCCGAGGGACTGGCGGCGGGGTTGGAGCCTGTGTCGACCAACCCGGTCGATCTCGTGCTGGCCAAGGCGCGCGAGATGGATAAGTACCTGATGGCGCACCGCATCCTGACGGAACTGAAGGATCGCGGCCTCGCGCAATGGAAGGGGCGAGCGATAATCTGCCGGTGGGCTACGTGAAGATCGAGGACAGCGTGGCGAAGCGCTGGGGAAAGCCCTCGCACGCCGGGGCGTTGCAACTGGAAGGCGAGTACGTCGCCCCGGAGCCGGTGGCGCGTGTACTGAACAATTATTTGTCGCCGGGGCTGCGCGAACGCAGCGGCGCCTTCCGCGCCTACCTGGGCGTGGGCAACCTGCTCAATCAGGCGCAGCTCGGATTCTCGGCCTTCCATCTGGCCTTTACCACCATCGACGTGGCCACCTCGCGCGTCGCGTTGGGACTCTATCAGGGGGCCAAGGGCGACGTGTGGCGAGGCGTCAAGACCATCGCGACCACGCCGGTCTCGCCGGTGACCAACGTGCTGCTAGGCGACAAAGTACTGAAGGAATACTACGCGCCGGGCACCCAGGGCTCGCGGATCGCGGCGCTGGTCGATGCGCTGGTGCAGGCAGGCGGACGGGCGCGCATGGACTCGTTCTATGAAACGCAGCTCACCAAGCGCATGATGCAGGCCTGGCGCGCGGGCAACCTCCTCGGCGCCGGCCTGCGGGCTCCGTTCGCCCTCTTCGAGCAGTCGGCGCGGCCCTTGATGGAGTATCTCGTCCCCCGGCAGAAGCTGGGCGTCTTCGCCAACCTGGCGCAGTACGAGCTGGACCGGCTCGGACCGAATGCCGGCGACGACGCGCAGCGAGCCGCACTCGCGCGGGTGTGGGATTCGGTCGATAACCGGTTGGGCCAGATGGTCTACGACAATCTGTTCTGGCACAAGATGATGAAAGATTTAGCGATGGCCAGCGTGCGCTCGGTCGGCTGGAACCTGGGCACGATTCGCGAAGTGGCAGGCGGGGCGGCCGACACGGCGGCGTTTGCCAAAGCGAAGCTGACCGGTGCGGGCGAGGCCGAGTTCACGCACCGCATGAGCTACATCGTGGCGCTGCCGTTCGTGGCGGGTCTCATGGGCGGCATCCTCTACTACTACTGGCACGGCAAAGCGCCCGAGCACGCGATGGACTACTTCCTGCCGCGCGACCGGAACGGCCACCGCTGGAACCTGCCGACATATATGAAGGATGTCTTCCATTGGGGCACCGATCCGGTCGGCACGGCGACCGGCAAGGTGCATCCGCTGCTGACCACGATGATCGACATGCTGCAGAACCAGGATTACTTCCATCACCCCATCGCCAACCCGCACCACCCGCTCACCAAGCGGGCCGAGGAGCTGGCGGCGTATGCGTTGCGGCAATTCACGCCGATGTCGCTGCGGCCGCCAAAAAAGAAAGGGCACGTGCCGACCACCGAAGAAAAAATTCTGCCGGTGTTCGGCGTCACCCGCGCGAGCAAATCACTGGACCAGTTAGGCAGGCACTAACCACAGAAAGGTTTTATGAAAAGTATCATTATCAAAATCGGGCGCGGCTTTGTGAGCGTCGGCACGGGCGTTTTGCGCTTCTTCGACAGCGTCGAAAAGGTGGACGCGATCTATCACGCGATGACACCGGAGGCGAAAGCCGCCATGGTCAAAACGCTCCAGGACGTGCTGGCGTTCGTGGCCGCCTGCGAGGCGGCGGGCCTGGCGCGGGGGTCGAACTTCGCCCTCGACGCGGCGGTGCTGGCGACGGCGCAACAGCTCTACCGCGACGCGGTGCTCGATATCGACTCGGCCAAGAAGGTGTTCGCCGCGCTGGGCGTCAGCATTCCGGCTCCGGCTTTGCCGCAGGCGGCGTAACCCATGCGGACACTACGTTTGTTGCTCTGGCTCGCGCCTTTGGCGGCGCACGCGCAGACGGCCACGTACACCAACCCGATGTGGTCGGTGTCCCAGGGCGGAACGGACTGGTCGGGGCAGGGCTGCCTGAACGGCAACTGGCCCGGCTGGATATGGGGCTACGTCACCAAAGACGCGCAGGGTGTCTTCCACATCAAGATGGACTACTGCGATGCCGCTTCGTCAAAGTGGCAGACGCTCACCTTCGATAACGCCGGGCCGCGCTTCGCCGACGCCGAAACGCCCATCGGGGCGTTGGACGGCAAGAACGCCGCCTTTACGCTCGCGCACACGCCGCAGGGGGGGGCTCGGTGCCGATCGTTTCGCTCAACGGGATGCTACTCAAAGCAGGCGGCGATTACGCGCTGGCCGGGGCGACGCTCACCTTTGCGCGCGCTCCGCAAGCGGGCGATGCGCTGGCGGTGTGGTATCGCTATTGAGGAAGTCCTTACCCCACTCCTTGCGAGTACAAGAGCCCACCCTTCCCGTCGAGTACGCGGGGCGGGTGGGCTCTTTTCGCGTTTATGGTTGCTCGGACCGGCGGCGCGTCAATTGATCCACGGAGATGCTTCGTCTTCCGCGTCGTACTCGTACTCCTTCAAAAACGAGAACTCCGGCGCGCAGCCGCGGCATATAAATTTCAGGATGCAGCCCTTATTCCCTTCATCGTCTAGAACTCCCATCCAGCGGCGTGTATCCGCTTCGCGAAAGGCGGGTTTCTCCGGTAGGTAGTCGGGGGGCTCGAAGAGGAAAACGGCCTCGTCCTCCCGCTGAATCGTGGCGTCGCAGCGATAGCAGACAGCGAGATTGCTACGAAACGGCGGGGCTTTGGTGCGGGCAAATGCCACAGTGTCTTAATCCTCCTCGCCTCTACCCTCTGCATCTATTGCGGACGGCGTCGAGTACTCGTGAAGCCGAACCAATGAGGCCGTGACTTTGTTGGCGAGCAGGAAGTTCCGCTCCGGATTGCCCAGCGTGATACGGGTACTGCCCGCCTCTGCCCGAAGAATCAGCGTCAAGCTTTTGTAACGCGCGCCGGAGACGAGGGCGAGACGCTCTTTCTGCTTCTCCCGGTACTCGCGGCGCAGTACTGCCTTGGGATTGGTGGACGGCTCCCGCTGTTGGTTCGATAAATATTTTCTCAAGTCCTCGCCCGAGTAGAGAAGCGCATTGCGGGCGAGGCCGGGGCGGTCGGCGGGTTTGGTTTCTACAAGGCCGCTCTTTCCCAATTTTTGGACGAACCGCGTTTGCGTTCGCAAAATGTCAGCGGCTTCGGTGCTGGTCAGCCAATCGGGCAGTTCGGTGATATCGATCGTGGTGGTGGTTGGCATGGTGTTTTTGGTGCGCGTCCCAACTGACCGTCTTCACGCTTTTGACAGAAGACGGTCAGTCGATGGGCGCGGTCATGGTAACAATGGGTTCGGCGAGTTTTCAAGTACTGCCGGTTTCTACGGCACTGCGCCCGCGTTTTCGCCGCCTGCGACGCAAATCGAGCTATTCCAGAGGGGGGCGGGGGTGTGGGTTTTCAGCGGCTCGGGTCAACGTCACGCAGACGCACAGCTAAGTGTTCGGTTTCGGCGCGCATATAAGCCAGGTCGCGATAGTGATTCTCCAGCAAATCCCGATCATTGATCACGCGTAGCTTTTCGGCGAGTTCTTGCGGCAGGAGACGATTTTTCCCGGTCTCGCCCACGACAATGGCAGGAGACAAATCGTCGAGGTGCGCCGCATAGAATCCGAGCCACCACACGTCATCCGGCATCCCGGAATCAGGAAGGTGACAGATGTGGCCTTGACACTTTGCGGCATATGTCAAGCCGCCGTGCACCTCTACGTCGCAGTCGTTGTAGCTCCGGCCGTAGAACGGATGGGCGGCATCAACCCCCACATAGCCGCACAGGTGCCCCAAACGGGGATGGCGAACAATGAGACAGGCATAGCCGGCGTGTTGCCATTGCATCCAGTCGGGTTCTGTCTTCCACGGGCCGTCGGGCCACTCGCTCTTGTCGATTGCGAAGTCACTTAAGTGAGCCATACTTTTCATTTTCATCGACGCGTCCGCAACCGCTGAAACGGACGGACAAGGTCTACCGGTCACGACCCCCAGGGCCTATGGAGCAGTCTTTGCTTCTAAAAGCCGTATCGGTCTCTACTGCACCGTCGCCGGACGCCGCATGGCGGGGGCCTTCGGCGGCGCGCCCATCACGCCTACTTCCACGGCGATCGATTCGACGCCGGGCGGCGCCTCGAAGCCGTCCAAGATCACCGAACCCGTGAAGTCCAGCAGGTCTCCGGGCGGGACCTCGGGGAAAGCGGCGTGAAAGTCGCGGAGCAGAAAACCTAGGTCGACCGCGTGGCGCGCCGCCTCGCGCAGCCGCTCCTCAAGCGAGGGAAGCGCTGCCGTCCGGCCGGAGGTCTCTTCGATGGGAACCATAGCTTCTATTCTGCGCTTGCTTCGGATTATTTCGGGTCGAACGCCGCTTCGGCAGGCGGCTCGAACAGCCGTTCCTGCCGCTGTGGCGTCGGACGGCGGAACGTGTCGGCGTAGGGACAATCGACGAAGTGATCGACGCCTTCGCCGGTGTAAGGCGCGAGCTTGCCCGATTTCAGGCGCACGAAGTAGAGTGGGCGACCACAGCGGCGGCAGGGCCGCTGCTCCACCGAAATCTGTTGAAGCAACGATAGGAGGCGTTCTTCGGCGCTGCTCATGATGAATCTTCCGCCAGCCGGTCGGCGCCCCGGTCTGGCTTCATTCCGATGCGATTGCCCACTGCGCCTTCGCCTGCTCCAATTCCGCCATCAAATCCACGGCGATGCGCTGAACTTCCACCGGCGAGTAAAATTGACGCAACAAGTCGAAGAGCGCGGCGATGGCATCCCGGGCCTGCTCCGGGTTCGTCATGTCGAACCGGATTTCGCCCCCGAACTTGATCGTGGCACTGCTGCCGGTGTCGCGCTTCACCCGGACGGCGATTTTCGTTTTTGACATCGTTTCCTTTTTCTACATTCATGGCCGGCGGATCGCTGCCGAAACGCAGGAAGCGCTTGGCAAGCTCCGGTTCGTCCAAAAACTCCAGTTCGACCATCGCCAGCCGTTCGACCGACAAGCGCGCGTGCCGCGTAGCCATCGCCGGGATAGCCGCCGCCGCTTGCTCGGCGGTCCACTGGACGCGCTCTTCTTCGGTCAACCGGCCGTCGATATAAAGGCGAATTACCAATCGCGTGACGACACTCATTCGGTCTTTTCCGCTACTACTTCGGTGGTTTCCATATAGAGCGTTTTCTGTGCCATCTACGCGTCTCCCGCCAGCGGATCGAGCACCGCCCGCCGCGTGAGCCGCTCCAGAAACGGCCGCGCCAGCGGGTAGCGCTCCATCACCAGCACCGCCGCCTCGTCCGCGGCCAAGCCCTCCACATGACGTAGATACAGGCCGTAGTAGGCCGCATGCGCGTAATAGGCGTCCCGTTCGGCTCGGGCGCGCTTCCGATGCCTCCGCGCCGGAGTCGCGGGCTCCTGGCGCGATTGCGGGGTATTCAGTGCGGTTTCAGGCATCCGCACCCTCCTGCCGGCCGATAGGCTCCGGCGGATTTTCCCACTCCACCACCAGCAGGCGGCCGCATTCCGCTGGTGCATGGAATGACTTTGGCCAGCCGCACGCGGCGCACTGTGGGTATCCGTCACTGTCTATTGCGTCTATCCCGGCAGGATCATAATCGGCACACACTGCGCTCCCCGGTTCTGGCGGAATATACTCGCCGTTCTCAGTTAGGTGATTCACCGTCAGGAATTCTTCGCTCATCGCTCCTCCCGAGGCAGGTCGAGCAGGTCCCGGAGAATCCGCTGCCGGGCTTCTTCCAGCGCTTCCGCGTAGGCTTCGCACCAGTGGCGCCATTCGACCGCCGACCACTCTTTCTCCGGCGCGTGGCGATGGATCCAAGGCAGCAGCGCGTCAGTGACCGAGACGCGAAACTTCTCGGCGATCCACACCAGGGCGTCGGCGCGGTCGTGGAAGGCGACGTCCGCTTCTCCGAGCACTTCGGCCAAAGCATGCTCGACCAAACGGATGGATTCGTCGCGAAGGGGGGTCATCGTGGACCTCCGGCGGCCACCGCTGGGGCCTGCGCCTGCTTCGCCTGCGTTTCGTAGTAGGCGCCCACCATATCCCGCATCCTGGCGAACTCGCGTATCACGCTCTGCAGCCGCGCCAGTTTCTCCTGGTTCTGCCGGTCCTTTTGGGTCGGCGGGTCCTGGGGCGTTCCCGCGCCTCGTTTGGCGTTGCCGTAGCCCCGCTCGAGCAGGTGGAGCTGCTCGTCCATCAATTCCATTACCCGTTCTTGTTCCCGTGTCATTGCGTTCCTCGCGCTTAGAATGAATGCTTGCCGGGTCGCTCCCGGTATCTACAGCGGATCGGGGCGCGGAGCCTATTCCTCCCACCCTCCCGCTGCCTGAATAGGAGGCATGATGACCGTTCCACTGAAACGACCGCCCTATCGGGAGGGCACCCGCAAGGAGCTTTTGGGTGCCGCCTGTTGGGTGCGCGAAGAATTGCGGAAATACCGCATCGAAAACGACGACGAATTCAGAGAAGCTCTCGCTTTTTTGCAGACCGAAGAAAAGGATCGGTACGACCGTGTGACGGCGGAACTCGCCGATTTGCGTGCGCGTCAGAGAAGGCTTCTCCTTGATTTTTATGCCGGTTACCGTAAACATCTGGTGGACCAGGAACGACAGTAGCAACGCGCTCATTTTTGGCCTGCTTTCTGAGCGTGCGCGTTATTCAGCTCTCGCAGCCGCTCCTCGATGAGCTGCCGCAGTCGTGGATCAGTTTCGGCCGCCAGCTCGCGTTCTAGTTCCTCGCGCGAGAGATCGGTGCCCCAGGCCCCGGCATTGACCTCCGGCTCCGTCTTAGGCTTGGTCTGGCGATACTCGCGCAATGATTCAGGGGTAAAACACTTGGGGACCGCGACTTTTAGGAGCCCGATGGGGTTGCGTGTTTCCTTCGTGATGAGCTTGGCCTTCACTTCAATGAAGTGAAGGATTTCCTGCTCAGTACAATCCGGCGCTGCTCGAAGGCAAGCATTCACCAGTTCAGCGAGAACGTCGTCGTCAACAGTCCCGTATTTCCGGAGCTCCATGCGGACCGGTGCAAGAAACGACGACGAATAGATATCTGATTCTCTGACTACTCTGACTTCTTTATTAGAGCGGGTTTGTACTGACCCGCGTTGCGCTTTGTACGAAGTGCTTTTGGCGCTCTGTACAGAGTCGTCCGTAAAATTCTGTACAGACAATTTAGTTGCCAGGTCGGGCGTACTTAAGAGAGAGAGCTGGACGATGGGCGCGGCCTTTAGCTGGGCTTTTGGATCGGGCTAGCGCTCGAAGCGCCGGATTTTGATACCATAGCGATCAGAGAAATGTCAGTCACGAAGGGTCTGCACTTGTTTGCGCGCGGCGTCCATCGCCTCGGCAGCAGCTCGCTTCTCGTACTTGTCCCACGACTCCACGTCGGTGTGCACGGAATGCCGTTCCGTTTTGCTAACGCATTGAAATTGCTCGGCCAAATAGGCGGGAAAATTGTCAGTACAGAGTTTTTCCCATTGCTGATCCTCGGTTAGCTCGGGTTCAAGAGCCTCTTCGTCTTCGCCTTTTGTTTGCCTACGCGGTGATACTTTTCCAGTGAGCCAAAGCCGCTTTTTCTCGTCCATCCGCCCCAAGCCCGCCTCCTCGAGTTCTCTCCAAACCTTGTAAGCGGCTGCCGGTTCAAGCCCCAACTCAGCAGCAAAATCCTTCAGGTGTAAGGTGCGCCGCCCATCATGCGCGTAGGGAGTCCGTCCGCTTTGAGGTCCCTTGCCGCGAATCGTGTAGGAGCGCAGCAACGCCAGCATGCGATGACCACGCGGCGTCAGGGTGAAAACAGGATCAACGAAACAGGTATATTGCTCGGTGGGAATAGGGTCGTACCACGGTGCTCCCATTTTCCTCACCAGCACGAGGTTCTCGTCAACAGCCGAGCGGTCGCGGCCTTCGCTCCCCGCTGGCTTCCGCACAGCGGTTCCGCTGAAGAAGCTCATGCGCGGCCTCTGCGCCTCGGCGCAAAAAAAGTAACTGAATCGTTATAAGTTGTAAGTTTGAAAAGTCCTATACGTACCACGGCAACCTCACTTAGTACTTGCTTGTGTGCCGCGGCTGGGACAGAATGAAAAAGCACACTGGTCCTGTCCTGCTTCGCGGCGGGTGATGAGTCTTCGGCAGTCGCTGGTTAACTTTCTGAGGGTCTAGCAGCGCTCCGGATTTAGGGTGTAAAGCGTGCTTCTGGCACGCGCGTGCAGGCGGACGTTAGTAAGTCGGATACTACTGGCGGCTCCGCCGCATGCGCCGCTACGAAACCCGCGTCACGGCCTCGGAGACCGCCGAAGAGTTCGCCCAAAAGATGTCGTTACTGCCGCTGATTCAACGCACCATGGCCTCTGCCGAACGCGCCTTCCACAAAGCTCTCACCACTCTCCGGCAGCTCCAAAAAGAACGTACAAAGCAAACCGAGCCCATTGTATGCAGTCCTGTATCCCAACCGGATGGCTTCGTTTCGCAAAATCCACCCCTTCGGGATAGCTCCGTTTCGAAACATCCCGTTTCACAGCCTGCACCGGGAGAAAAAGTCGGGTTTGTTTCGCAAGATAATACCCGACAGCCTTTGGTAAGTAACCCGCAACCCGCCGATCGTTACTTCGAAGCGGCTTAACCGTTCGTCTTCGTGGCTCTTTGACAACTCAATATGGCTATCTGTCTTCCGGCAGCCCGACTGCGTCGACTTTCACTAGCGAACTCGGCCGTCGATCTATACGCCCGCTTCAATCGCCATTCACAAAATTCAACATAAAATTATCTGCTTTATATTGATTTATTTAGCCCCAAAAGTTGGAAATAAAAAGGTAAGGATTGCATGTATGAATATAGTGTTTGTATTTTTTGAGACGAAGAATTGGTCGTTTATTTAGGAGAAAAAACCCGGTGAAATTCTGGATTTTGGTTATAATGAGTCTAGCTTTTTTGAGCTTGAAGAGTTTCGCGCAAGACACTTTTACCGTGACCGGAACTCCTATTCCCACGTCGTTGGTCAAGCAGAATTACGGCAGAATGCCAAAAGGAATTGAAGCTTACGATTTAAGCATTTGCAATACCACTGAGATAAAACACTCGATAGTCAGCAGTGAAATATTTCAAGCATTATCGAAGTCGAGCTCGGGTTTACATCCGATCGGGCGTCAGGTGATGCTGGCGGCGTTTATCCGTAATAAAAGCTGGACGTTGGCTAATGTTCTAGGCATCACCATCAATGTCAGCGCCGGAATACTCTCGGTATTGAACGCTTCCCGAGTGGGACTGCCGGCGGGGGTAGCAACAGGAGCAACCCTTGCTTCCTTGTCGCTCCAGCAGGTTCTATCGGCCTTAAAACCTGTCAGCTCAGCCGATCAGGTAGAAAAGTTTGAGAGTCAAGTGCTCGAGCCGGCACTTGTTTTAGACGGCGGATCATGCGTGGAACGCACGGTGTTTACCGTGACCGATCAGCCGAGACCGAAGACATCGAAATTGAATTTCCACGTTCGTTAGTTTGTGGCTCCCGCACGTGCGGGCACACGTGTCCGGGGATGGCCTTTCGGGCGATCGGCTATCTTCTTGGTTGAGCCGCCGACACTATGGCGAGCGTGGGATCGGCACTGGAACGGGCATTCCAGTGCTACTCTAGGGGCGTGTTGCTGGGGCAAGTGACACGCCTTTAGTTTTTTCTAATTCAGTTTTCTAATCGACCTTGTACTCGCAACGCCTTATCTGGTCTTCTTCGACGAACGCATTCAATAACCTTTTAGCGGCTAAGCGGCGGGCCGGAGTTCACTCTCTGGACCTGACGAGCTCCAATCCGACCGAAGTCCTGTCCCACTACCCACACGCGGCCATCCGCGAGGCTTACGGTGCGGTGAGTGACTTTCACTACCGTCCAGCTGCGGCGGGAAACGCGGAAGCGCGGCAGGCGATCAGCCATTCCTACCGCCAACAGGGGTTGGCTTTATCACCGGAAAACGTGTTCCTGACCGCCAGCACCAGCGAAGCGTACTCCCTTTTGTTCAAGCTGTTCTGCGACCTTGGTGATGAGGTCCTTGCGCCGATCCCTTCCTACCCGCTCTTCGAGTATCTAGCCGCTTTAGAAGGCGTCAGAATCATACCGTATCACCTTGTTTATGACGGAAGCTGGCACATCGACTTCGCGCACCTGCGCCATCGGCTTTCCCCACGCACCAAGTCCATTATTATCGTCAGTCCTCACAATCCCACCGGGTCTGTATTGAAAAAATTCGAACTCGACGAGCTTCTTGGTATTGCTGCTGCGCATCGTCTGCCCATCATTTCCGATGAGGTGTTCGCCGGCTATTGGCTTCGTTCCTTAACAAATGCCGCGTCCAGTTTGGCGGCTCAAAATTCGGTCCTCGCCTTTTCGCTGAATGGCCTTTCCAAGTCGGCCGGTATGCCGCAAATGAAGCTAGGCTGGATCGCGGTCGGCGGCCCTCCCGAAGAGACGAAGACTGCCGGCGAAAACCTGGAGCTCCTGCTCGATACTTACTTGTCTGTCGGAACACCGGTGCAAAACGCACTGCCGCGTTTGCTCGAGATAGGAGTTGGAATCCGATCTGAAATCGCCCGTCGCATCGAACAGAACTACTCGCTACTCGCGGAGCGACTCGATCACAGTCCCGCAACCTGTCTACAAACCGACGCGGGGTGGTCGGCAATTATTCGTCTTCCAAATCTCCTCGGCGAAGACGCCTGGGTAGCGCGCCTGCTGAGCGAGGCCAACGTCCTCGTACAACCAGGCTACTTCTTCGATATGCCTGGCGAAGCTTACGTCGTGGTCAGCCTCATCACGCCCGTTGAGGAGTTCAAGGAGGGTATTCGCAGAATGAAGGCGCTGCTCCAATAAAAACAGCTCGATGGAAGCCGCCCTCACTCCACCGTAAACTTTTCGTTTTGCGTGTAGGTTTGTTTTGCTATCAGGTCGTGAACAGATAACAAAACCGTATACTTGCCTTTGGCCGCATTAGGTTTTGTGTTGATCTGAAGATTACCTGGCACAAACTGGGCCGGATAAAAGCTGCCTTCTTCCGCCTCAGCGGCATTGGGTTGTTCTAAAAACGTCTTCCCGTCGGGCCCCAGCACCTTTATCCCATAGGCAAGGTGATACTGATTGTGAGCTTCTACTTCGAAACCGACGGAGTCGAAACGCAGATAAACCGAATCTCCCGCGCTATAGGCGGGTACCTCGAGCGGCTTGTGGTCGAGCTCTTTACGTAGAAACTCGAAGTGCTCCACGGATATCGATGGAGTGGGTTGAACGGAAACGCCTCCTATGCGGAAAGGAACATCTTTACTGGTCTTTGTTTTCAAAATGGCATCTTTGACTGCGACGTGTACTTGAAAATCGCCCGCCGCAATGCCGGAGGGAAGAATGAACGATGCGCTCCGTTTTGGCGTCCAATTCTTGTCTTCCGGTGCAAGCTCTACAGCGATATCCCCTGACTCCGGCTTCGCAAGTGCTCGCCCGCTATCATCTTGGGGAGTAACCTCATAGGAAAGCGAAATACGGCGCGTTTTTGTCTCGGAATCGGTTTGAACGCCGAATCCCGAAATGTTGAATGTGAAGTAAAGATAGTCACCTGGTTGAAAGCGGTAGTCGGTTGTGACGAACGGCGCTTCTTCGGATTGTTGTACGCCCGCTTGAATAACGGCTAACGAAGACTGTGAAGGTTGATCGGAACCGGTAAGGAAAGGAAAAAACGCTGTGACGGCAAACAAGAAGGCAATCGGCATACGGCATACATCGAGGGGATTTCACCACTGGCAAATACACTTTCATGGCTTGCAGCGTCATCCATTTTTAGTATGAACGATTACATTTGTATCTTATTTCGCCGCTATGTGATTCCGGCGATGTGGGCGCTGCTGGCCGCTTCCACATCATCCTGCGGCATGGCGCAAGGCGTTCATCCCGTTACGCGACGGCATATCGCTCCCGTGATGGGCTTAGGCGGCGCTGATTGGCTGAACCGCGAGGAGCGAACCAAGGAGGAACATCCCGAACAAGCGCTGGCGGCGTTGGATCTTCATCCGGGAATGTATGTCGGCGATGTCGGCGCCGGTACCGGCTTCTACAGTCTCCGCATTGCAAAACGCATCGCGCCCACCGGGGTCGTTTATGCAAACGATATCCAGGCCGGCATGTTGAATCGGCTTCGCGCCTATGCAAAAGAACAACGAGTGTCGAACGTTCAGCCGGTTCTTGGCACGGAGTCCGACGCGCGGTTGCCGGCCGGAAAGCTCGACTTGGTTTTGCTGGTGGATGTGTATCATGAATTTTCTAAACCGCAGAAAATGCTCGACTCTATTCGCGAGTCCCTGAAATCCGATGGCCGTTTAGTGCTGCTGGAGTATCGCAAGGAAGATCCCACCGTGCCTATTCTTCCCGACCACAAAATGAGCGTAGGTGAAGTGAAGGCGGAGGTGACACCCGAAGGATACCGGTTTGAGAAGGTAGTCGATACCATGCCGTGGCAGCACATCATCTTCTTTCGCAAGTCTGCCGTCAAACCGAAACCGTAGCTGCAAACGCAGAAGCTGGGAAACTAAAAGGAACGTAGAAAGCCAATTCGACATGGAGAGCATTGCAAAATCCGCGCCGGTTAGCCGCTATGTCGATTTCGACCGTGCTCAATGGAAAGCGCTACGGGCCAGTACGCCGATCCTGTTGGATGAGCAGGAACTGTCCGAACTGCGTGGAGTCAACGATCAAGTTTCATTGAGCGAGGTAGAAGATATTTACCTTCCTCTTTCGCGGCTATTGAATTTGCACGTGGCGGCAATCCAGCATCTGTACGAAGCGCGGCGATCGTTCTTGGGAACTTCAATCGCGACAAGCGTTCCCTATATTATCGGCATCGCCGGCAGTGTTGCTGTAGGGAAAAGCACATTCTCGCGTGTATTGCGAGCTTCCCTTGCTAGATGGGCGGATCATCCTCGTGTCGATCTGGTAACCACCGACGGATTTTTGTATCCCAATCGCATCTTGGAAGAGCGCGGTTTGATGAAGCGCAAAGGCTTTCCCGAGAGCTACGATCAACGGCGCTTAATTCGATTTCTAGCGGAGGTGAAAGCGGGGGAAGCGATCACCACAGCGCCGGTTTACTCTCACTTGCATTACGATATTGTTCCGCAGGAAACACAACCCGTGCGTCGGCCGGACATCCTCATTGTGGAGGGCTTAAATGTCTTACAATCTCCTGCTAATGCAGGGCGAGACGGGTCGCGAGTCTTCGTATCCGATTTCTTCGATTTCTCGATTTATCTGGATGCAGAGGAGGAGACCATCCAGCACTGGTACGTACAGCGTTTTTTGCGATTGAGGGAAACGGTTTTCCAAAACAAGCAATCCTATTTTCACCGCTACGCGCACCTGACGGGGACCGAAGCCGCAGCAACAGCGCAACGAATTTGGGAGGAAATCAACCTGTTGAACTTACGCGAAAACATTTTGCCGACTCGAGAACGCGCACACCTTATTTTGCATAAGGGAGAAGCGCACGCGATTGAAAAAGTAAAATTGCGAAGACTTTGAAAGTAATTTGGTGGACCTGGACGGGTTCGAACCGTCGACCTCTTCCATGCCATGGAAGCGCGCTCCCAACTGCGCCACAGGCCCACGTAAGCGATGGTTACTTGAGAATATCATAGAGACGTATCATGCTCAGGTGGGTAAAGAACTAGGACTCCAAACATTCAAATTGAGCTTGACTCGTAGCAATTTCAGCGCAACAATCGGACGGGCGGCACTGCCACACTTAGTCAATTGCTGCTGTTAAGCATTTGTAGAAATACCTGTCATGGACACTCCCCTCGCATCCGAACGTCTGCACACTTTTAACGGCACCACACAAAGCCGTGTTGCTTCCGGCACTTTTTCTAGGAGCGCTTCAGCGCCTTCGGCAATGGAGGACCTGGCGCACGAAATTCGGCAGCCTCTCAGTGTTATCGAGTCGTTAGCGTACTACTTGGAGCTGACGTCAACTGACGAAAAAACACGAGTTCATTTGCAGCGCATTCAGGCGATGGTCTTGCAGGCGAATTTGATTTTAAAAAGAACTTGCCGGCCCGAAGTGAAAGCAGCTTCGGCGGGGTAGGTTTGCGTTATTACCGCGGAAACGGAACGCTATCCGTTTCTTGCTATCGAATTGCTGCGCGTATGCTATCGGTGAAGCGGTCTTAAATTACGACCTGCTGCTGTGTTGTTCCAGTTTCCGGATCTGCCGCTTTAGTTGTTTCATCTCCTCACGCAACTCCGATAGCTTCGCAATGTTCGCCAATCCCCGCAGATGTTGGCGCAATGGGCGTGCGGGCATGCCCCACACCGGCTCTCCCGCAGGAACTCGTTGCGATGAGACAACTCCGGTTTTTGCGCCGACGATTGCTTTCGCTTCGATGATTGCTTTATCGGCAATGCCGGCCTGTCCACCCAGAACGGCATAGTCGCCAACCGTCACGCTGCCCGATAGTCCTACTTGCGCTGCCGCGATGACGTGTTTTCCGATCGTGCAGTTATGGGCGACATGAACTAAGTTGTCGAGTTTTGTGCCGCTACCGATTCGCGTCGCCCCAAGCGCTGCCCGGTCAACACAGGCGTTGGCTCCTATTTCGACATCGTCGCCAATCTCCACGGTTCCTACTTGCGGGAATTTTTCGTAGTGGTCCTCGACTAAATTGAAACCGAAACCATCTGCTCCGATCACTGCGCCGGAATGAAGTACGACACGCGCGCCAATTCGAACCCCATCGTAAATCGTGACGTTAGGATGTAATCTCGCGTTCTCTCCAATCTCCACGCCATCGCCGATGGTACAGCCTTTACCGATTAAGCTCCCTGCCGCGACAGTGGTATTTTCCCCGATCGTGACGTAAGGTTGAATGCAGCAATCGACACCGATCCGCGCAGTAGGAGAGATGATGGCAGTGGGATGAATCGAGTTTATTCGCGGCTTCTCAGGAAAGAGCACTCCGAGTGCTCGCGCGAAAGCAAGGCGCGGATTTTCTACCCGAATCAGCGACCAAGAACCGGTTTTGTCGAAGGAAAACGGAACAAGCAAGCAGCCCGCACTCGACCGTGCAGCCGCTTCGATTGCCTTCGCGCTAGCAGCAAATGAAAGATCGTCGGTAGTCGCATTTTCTAATGCGTTCGCGCTGGAAAGGTAGCGCTGTAGATTGCCTTCCGCCTGGCCACCGCATAGCTCTGCTAGATCCCCCACCGTAATCCCTGACATCCCTCATACTTAGCATGATGGCCACCGATCCCTCTGCGTACATTGCATCCACGGCTCGCGTCCATCCCGAAGCATTTGTTGGCCCCGGCGTTAGAATTTCAGAGTTTTGCGTCATTGAAGCCGACGTGGTGATTGGCCCTCGCTGCCTGCTCGAACCATACGTCTACGTCAAACGTTGGACCACCATGGGTGAAGGCAACGAGATCTCGGCCGGAACCGTGCTGGGGAGCGACCCTCTGGACAAGGCGTTTACCGGCGAGAGGAGTTATCTTCGCATCGGTCACCGAAACAAAATTCGCGAACACTACACCATCTCGCGCGGCACCAAACCGGAATCGAGCACCATCATCGGCGATCACAACTACATCATGACCTCGGGCCACATCGCGCATGATTGTACGCTTGGCAATCACATCGTTATCGCCAGCTGTGCGCTTGTTTCGGGATATGTCGAGATCGAGGACCAGGCGTTTCTCTCAGGCGGCGTAGTGGTTCATCAACACTCAAAGATCGGGCGGTTGGCAATGGTCGGCGGCAATACGCGTGTGAATAGCGATCTTCCTCCTTACTTTCTGTATTCCGACTTCAACGTGGCGGCGAAGGGACTCAATCTGGTCGGCTTGAAGCGCGCCGATTTTTCTTTGGAGGAGGTAAATCGCCTCAAAGCAGCTTATCGATTGCTATACCATTCGGGTCTAAAGCTGAACGATGCGCTGGCGCGAATCGAGAAAGACATCGCATCGGAACACACCCGGCATTTGATCGATTTTGTGCGGCGAAGTAAACGAGGAATTTGCCGCGAAAGCAAAGCCATTCCAGCGAGGGAACAGCAACTCCCTATTGAGTAGCGCGAGCGATTTGCAGGTGGCTGAGCGTGCCGGCGTATTGCGAGATGCCTTTATACAAAGCTTCGGCAATCTTTTGCCGCTCATCGCTTCTTTTGAGAAGAGTCTCATCGTGAGCATTCGAAACAAAGCCGATTTCAGCGAGAATCGACGGCATGGTCGCACCGATTAAAACCACAAACGGCGCTTGCCGGACGCCGCGGTCGCGCGAGTGACTGTTCATTTGTTTCGACATGCTCCACAACGAAGACTGAACTTTTTGGGCAAACTCGCGCGACTCATCCGTCTTTGCCATCAACACGGCTTTGTGAAGCAGATCGCCCAAATCGGAAATGGAGCTCGCCGAAGTGGCGTTCTCGCGCGTAGCTAAAGCCAGGCTGCTTCGGTCGCCGGTGAAGTTGAAGTAATACGTCTCCACTCCGGTTGCGCCCGACTCCGGCGAGGAATTGGCGTGTATGGAAATGAAGAGATCGGCCTTCTCGCTATTCGCTATTTTGGTGCGCTGCTCCAATGGAATGAAAACGTCATCGGAGCGTGTGTAGACTACCTCCGCACCCAGCTGATGCGAGATCAGTTTGCCGAGTCGCAGCGCCACGTCCAGGGCCAAGTCTTTCTCCATTAAGCCGTGGTGCCCAATCGTGCCCGTATCATGTCCACCATGGCCCGCATCGATCACTACTTTCCCCATCTTGAGACCGAACACCCGCACCAAGGATCGGTCGCCTTGGCTATCCGATTTAGCGGCAATGACGTCATCTACATCGCGGGTGGCCGTCTTGCGGCTGGAGCGGCTGATGGCGCGGGAAGATTGAGCAGTGCTGGGAGGTGCAACCGCGGGGCGGTCCCGCACGGCGGCGCGCCCTAGTTCACGAGCCGGAGCAGGAGGCGGCGCAACGCGGCTTTCCTCGAATTTCGCATTCACGGCTGCAGTCACGCCCGGTGTAGGCGCAGCCCTGTTCGAAGAGACGCTGCTGCGGGCGATGGAGATATTCGGCGGAGGAACGTCTTTCGGGCGAATCTCAACCATGAGGCGGTCCGGATTCACCAACTGGGAAGAACTGACATCCGCTGGCCCGTCAAGATCGAAGACAATACGTGTCACTCCCGGACTTATTTCCGCCACGCGAATCTGCTTCACCCGATGATCGTTCACCGCGATCAATTCTGTATGGTGACGCCGCGCTTTCGGAGCGGTGATGCCGGAAAGGTCGAAGTACAGACGCGAAGGCTTCCGTATCTGATCGGATTTAAGCTTGTAAGCACCGTCTGTCTGAATGGCCACCCGCGTGACATCGCCAAAGGACCAAAATCGAATGGCTTGGATGTGAGAAGTTGGAATGTGAGTCGTTTTGTGACGGGTTGCGCCGTGGGCCGTGCAAACGATACACGTCGCCGTCAAAGCCAGCAGCAATCTGCTTGGTCGCCGGGATACTTTGAACGTCAAGGTGTTCGCCGAATGTCGAATAACGGTCCCCTCTCCCTATCGACCAGGCATAATGCGGAATAACACAAAAACGACTCAGTATGTTTGTCCGATTATACCCGGAAAATTCGCAACAGAGTGTTACCATTTTTGCATGCGGGTGGCCGGTTTCGTACTTGTTGGCGGACGCAGTTCGCGAATGGGGCGGGATAAGGCGCTTCTTTCCGGACGTTCGGGGCTGATGGTGGAAGATGTGGCCGGGAAAGTCCAAGCGGCCTGCGGTTCTGTCACTTTGATCGGGAATCCTCACCAATACAGTCATTTGCCGTTTGAGTGCCTGCCGGATCTGCATCCCGGACACGGACCTTTAAGCGGTTTGGAGACTGTTTTACAGAGTGATCGGGGTGAATTTAATTTAATAGTGGCGTGCGATATGCCTGGAGTTTCTATCGACTGGTTACGCCGCCTTTTGCAGCGGGCTTCGGAGCAGAAGGCGCTCTGCACAGCCCTTCTCGATCGTGATGAAGTTCTCCAGCCCTTATGCGCGGTCTACCGTACGGAGTGCTTGCCTGTGATCCAAAGAGCGCTTGCCAAAGGACAATTGAAGTTGCTGGACGTTTTGAAACAGTTGAATGCGGAGACTGTCGCGGTTTCCGGTTCGGTTGCCAATTTGAACACGCCGGAAGACTGGACTGCCTGGCAGGAAACCGGAGCGCAGTAACCTCACCGCGCATGGCAATCGAAGAATATCCGCACTACATTGAGTTCCGGCACGTTTACAAGAAATTCGACCGCCCCGTGTTGGTCGATATTAATTTTCACGTCGATGTCGGCCAGACATTAGCGATTATCGGGCGCAGCGGAGTAGGGAAGTCGGTTAGCCTGGGCCACATCATGGGTTTTCTTCGGCCCGACGAAGGCGAGGTTATCGTCGCCTATAACGATGTTACCAACATGACTGAGGCCGAGATGCGGCGCATACGGAAAAAGGTCACGATGGTGTTTCAATCCGGTGCGCTTTTCGATTCTTTGACGGTGGGCGAAAACATCCTTTTTTCGCTGGAACTGCGCGAAGATTACGATGAGCAGAATAAAGAGGACGTAGTTGACGGCCTGCTGAGGATGGTGGATCTGCTGCACGTGAAGGATGCCTTTCCCGCCGATCTTTCGACCGGCTACAAACGGGCGGTCGCGATCGCCCGGGCGCTTGCGGCTCAGCCCGAGTGCATCTTGTACGATGAGCCGACCACCATGGTAGACCCGATCATGTCCGATGACTTAGGCAACCTGATGCTTCGTTTAAAACAGCAATTGGGACTTACCTCGATTGTTGTTACCCACGATCTGGACCTAATGCGGAAGGTGGCCGATACCGTGATGTTCCTTTACAAGGGAGAGGCGATCTACTTCGGTCCAGTAGCCGATTTAGAGAAAAGCGACCATCCGCATGTGAAGCAGTTCCTTGCCATGGACAATGTTGAGATTGAAGGCAAGATCGAAGAAGTTTAGCAAGCTATTGCGAGGCGGCTAGTGCCGCTTGCCCCATTTTTGTTGTAAGGCCTGCCACTCGCGTCCAAGCCATCCGGATGGGGACGCTTTTTTCCCATCTACGCTGTCGATGTCGCTGACGTTTTTCACTTCTTCGGGATAATAGTTTTTTGTTCCAGCCAGGTGTACGAGTGTGCCGTCGAACAGGTAAGTCCTACGCCGTAATTGCCCGTCGTCATCCTTTGTCACCAACTCAAATGTGCGCCCATGGACGTTAGGAGCCGGCGCATCGACGTGTACCGGAAAGTATCCTTCCAGATCGCGCCTGCGATAGGAGGTTTCATAGCGATGCCGGTGCCTGTTCCATAAGAAAACACGCCAGCTATCAAAATCGAATGGTTTCGCGCCGGAGAGGGTGGTCCAAAGCCAATTGTGTCGAACGCCTTTCTCTTCGTCGTTCACGGCTCCTAAATTGAAGTAGGAGGTGATCTGCTTTCCTTCGGCGTACTGCGCGACGTCGTCGGGAATCGACATCATTAAATTTCGCGACAACACCCAGCCGCACTGGTTACTCTTCAAGCGAACCAACGACCAGGATTCCATAACAACGGGCTTCTCCGACTCTTTCGATTGATTCGCCGCAGTTGCGTCCTTCGCGCCGGCATAGCTTGGCAAGCCCGGAAGATCCTGCCAGTTTGACGGCGGTCCCGGCGGCGGCGGCTTCCGCAGCGGGCGAAAAGTCGTCTTTGAGCCTTTGCTCTTTTTCGGCTTCTTGGATAACCGCTCCGGCTTGTGAAAAGTTAGAGCGTTGCCAGTCGCGGGACCCGTAATTTTCGGCACGATTTTGTGCGCCAGCACCATGACTGAGCCAGCGTCGGGAATTTTGGCGAAGGCAGGCGAGTGACGGCTGGGATCGATATGCACATTCAACGCCTCGAACACTGTCGCTGCCCCTTCCGAGGGCAAGGCGAGCATCTTGCGGCGACTCTCGCGAATTTCCTGCATCTGCTCCGGGCTGAGAAGCTCGGCCGAATCCAGCCAACCCTCCGTGCCTTTATCGGTGCGAACCTTGACGTACCGGCGGCGAACATCCAAAACGCTGACATGGTCTCCGTGCTGAAGAACAGCAACAACGCTATTTTTCTGCCGGAGTTCGCGGCGAAGGCTTAAAGTAGCCGGGGCGACATAAGCCTCGCCCCAAGAGTCATTAGGTTGTATGCCGCAGCCAGTCAATCCCAGAAAAACAATCGGAAGAATGCTGGCAACGGCCAAACGCGGCAAAATCGAAAGCATTTCGCGGGATGGCTTGACCCAAGGAAGCCTACGACGGATCGAAGCCAGAATTCGGCATCGCACTAGGCGAGCAAGCGGGCAATCTCTTTCAGAATACAGCGATTCATTACTACCGTTACTCCCGCCGCCTCGGCTTTCTTCGCGGCATCCTCATGGGCGATACCCTCCTGCATCCAAATACAACGAGTTCCTTTCTTCAACGCATCGTCGACAACCGGCGGTATGTGCTCGGAGCGCCGAAATACGTCGACAATATCGATGGAATCCGGTACCTCGCTCAACGTTGAATAGGCTTTCTCGCCCAGCACTTCTTTGCCCTGCTCCTTGGGGTTCACAGGAATGATGCGGTATCCTTGCCGCTGCAAAAAACGAGACACGCCGAAGCTGGGCCGCATCGAATTGTTTGTCAGGCCGACCACCGCAATTGTTTTTGCTTCCCTTAACAGCTTGGTCATTTCCGCGTCATCGATCATCGATTTGTCCTGCCATCCTTCTGTGGTTTTTCCGATGGGCTTTCTATCGCCAACAGCTTTCGAAACCGCGCTACTTCCGTATTCGTCAGGGTACGATAAGCGCCTGGCTTCAAGTTCCCCAGCTCCAGAAAACCTACCTTCACTCGTTTCAGTTTTTCCACCAGAAATCCCAAATGTTTGAACATGATGCGGATTTGGTTTTGCCGTCCCTCGATCAAACGGACCTCGTACCAGGGGTTCAGAGTTCTACGTATCAGCTTTAAACCAGCGGGCGCGGTCTTGCGTCCATGCATGGGAATGCCTCGCCGGAAATCTTCTTCCTGCTCGGTGGTCAGGATCCCGGTGACTTTCGCTAAATATGTTTTCGGAATACTGCTGGCCGGGGACATCAGCTTATTGGCAAAGTCGCCATCGTTCGTCAGCAGCAAGAGGCCTTCGCTGGCATAATCGAGCCGCCCCACCGGGTAAATACGCTCCGGCAATCCCTTAAAAAACTTCATGACCGTTTCGCGGCCTTGCGGATCGCGGACAGTGGTGACGCAGTTCTTGGGCTTATGAAGCGCGATGTACAAATGGTGCTTGGGCGCGCTTAGTATACGTCCGTCGACTTTGACGCGATCGGCTTCGACATCGGCCTTCGATCCCAGCTTGGTCACCGTTTCGCCGTTCACCGAGACGCGTCCGGCTAGAATCAGCTCCTCGGCTTTCCGCCTGCTCGCAACTCCAGCGTGCGCCAGAATCTTCTGCAATCGTTCTTCAGCCATCTACTTGCACGTGCATCGCACTTTCCATTTCTGACGATGGCTCAGTGGCTTCGGCTTGTACGTTCACATCACTATTGCCATCACTGAACGCTAAGCGGCCAAGCTCCTCGAATTCTTTCAACGTGGGTAGCTCGGCCAAAGAGCTCAGCCCAAATTGAATCAAGAATTCACGGGTAGTCTTGTATAAAATCGGCTTGCCGAGCACGTTCTTTCGGCCTGCCGCCGCGATCAGCTTACGGTCTAGCAGAGTCTTTAACACTCCCGCGCCTTGTACACCGCGCACGTCCATAATTTCCGGTGCGGTAATCGGCTGTTTATAGGCGACAACGGCCAGCGTCTCTAATGCCGGAAGGGACAACTTCAACGGCGGCTGCAGCTTCTTCACGAAGATGCGAACGGATTCATGGTATTCCGGCTTAGTGGCCATTTTGAATCCACCTGCCAACTCACGTATCGACAAGCCTCGGGATGGTGCGCTGTAATCACTGACCAGTTCATTCAATACTTCTTTCACGCGAACGATGGGCTGTTCAACGGCAATGGCGATTTGCTCAGGAGTGAGAGGTTCGTCAGTGACGTAGATAGCAGCTTCGATAACAGCTTTTAGAGCGGCCGAACTTCCGTCGCTGGTGGACGACGGTTCGTCGATGGCTTCGGCAATCAGCACCATTTTGTCGTGTTCAGCTTGGGCGAAAGCTATCGATTGATCCTCATCGGAAACAATCTCGGGTTCCAGTACCGCGTCGCTCAATTCTTCAACTTCTTGCATTTCTTCGGGCTATCGATATTCCTCTTCTACTATGGCAAGTTCTTCATCTGTCGTCGGCAGCTCATCGAACTCCGGTCCGCGCCGGAGGGCGATTTCACCGAACGCATCCCCCTGCATCAGCTCTACCGTGCGCCGTTTCACCATCTCCAGAATGGCTAAAAAGAGACAGATCATGGCGCGCGTACTACGTTGACGCTCGAAGAGCGCGGTTGCGGATAGAAGGTCCTGCTGTTGTGCTTGGCGGAGTTGATGCTGTAACAAAACCATCATGTCCGGTACGCTTATCTCTTCGTCGCCAATCTCGTATACCGGACGGTTCTTGGCCCGCTCCAGAACGGTTTGCAGCGTCTTCACCAGATCGAAAATCGTAATCGCCAGTCCTGGCCCTTCGTCTTCGGCGAGGAAATGATCCATCTGGGAATTCGACCAGATGGCCTCCTCGATTAATCGTTTCTGCTGCAGCATCTCGGCGGCATTTTTAAAGCGCTCGTGTTCGATCAGGCGCTCTACCAGTTCTTGTCGCGGATCCTCTTCGGGCGATATCTTCTCTAGCTCAGGATCCCGCGGCAACAGCATTCTGCTCTTTATATGGATGAGCGTGGCAGCCATATAAACGAACTCCGAACTCAGTTCCATATCGAGGTTCATCGCACGCTGCATGAAATCGAGATATTGAGCGGTGATGCCGGCGATCGGTATGTCGTAGATGTTGATTTGTTGTTTGCGAATCAGGTCCAGCAGGAGATCGAGCGGTCCCTCATATTGCTCCAGGCTGAACTGCAACTGCGTGGACACTAGCTACACCATAACATGCAAAAACGCTTCGGTCAGGTATTCAATACGATGTGACCTTAGCCTCCGGTTGGCCGGCACAGCTAGTTGCTCAGGAGCGAAAAAGCTCGCTGACGCTTCCGGCTCCCATTCAACTCAATGTATCGATAGTCAATGGTCGCTGCGCCTCATAGGCTGCGATGGCGGGATCCTGTTGCAGAATGTGACCAAGTTCATCTACACCTTCCAGCATGCAGTATCTTGCAAAATTATCGACGGGAAAAGACACCGAGGCGCCATCGGGAAGAATCACTTGTTGACGTTCCAGATTGATCGTTACCGTGGTAGCGGGGTCTTTGGCAACTGCCTGGAACAATGCGATGTGAGCATCTCGTGGGATGGCAATCGGCAGCAACGAATTTTTAACCGCATTGCCTTTGAAAATATCGGCAAACGATGTGCTGATCACGGCGCGAAAGCCGTACTGAGTTAGCGCCCACGGCGCGTGCTCGCGTGAACTGCCGCAGCCGAAGTTATCTCCGGCCAACAAGATGCGCGCTGCGTGTCCTTCCGGCGTATTCAGGAGGAACTCAGGCCGCGGACTGCCGCCTTCGTCGTAACGCCAATCGTAGAAGAGCGAATCTCCCAACCCGGCCTTGGAGATTGTCTTCAGGAAACGAGCGGGAATAATCTGGTCCGTATCGATATTGTCGATCGGCATCGGCGCCAGACGGCTTGTGAAGCTAGTGAATCGTTCCATGCGCTTTTGTGCTCCTATAACATTGTTCGAACGTCGGTAACAACGCCTGTGACGGCGCTGGCAGCGGCCGTTAGCGGACTGGCTAAGAATGTTCGCCCGCCTTTACCTTGTCGGCCTTCGAAGTTCCGATTGCTGGTGGAGACGCTGTACTCTCCCGGTTGCAGTTGATCGCCATTCATTGCAATGCACATGGAGCAGCCGGCTTCACGCCACTCCGCGCCGGCTTCTCTGAACACCCGGTCCAGGCCTTCGGCTTGCGCTTGTTCCTTGATTTGCTGCGATCCCGGAACCACCATCACGCGAACCTTCGGACTCACCTTGCGCCCTTTCAGCAATCCCGCGGCAGCGCGCAGGTCGGAGATGCGCGAATTCGTGCAGCTTCCGATAAACACCACATTCACCGGATGCCCCAACAACGGCTTACCTGCCGGCAGGTCCATATAGCGCAGGGCCTTGCCCAAAGATTCTCGCTCCAGCAAATCGCCGATGGATGCAGGATCGGGGACTGCCGCCGTGATCGGAATACCCATGCCCGGGTTGGTTCCGAATGTAATCATCGGCTCCAGCGCGCCGGCATCAATGTCGATTCGTTTGTCGAAAGTCGCCCCTTCATCGGTCGGCAACTGACGCCATAACTGCAATGCCCTTTCCCAATCGGCTCCCTTGGGAGCGTACGGTCGGCCGGCGAGATACTGATACGTTGTTTCGTCGGGCGCTACCAATCCCGCACGCGCGCCGCCTTCGATGGACATGTTGCAGATGGTCATGCGCTCTTCCATGGAGAGCGACCGGATGGCGGGGCCGGCATACTCGAAGACCGATTGTGTTCCGCCCCCGATACCGATGCGTGAGATTAAATTTAGAATGATGTCTTTCGCGCCAACGCCGGCCTTCAGCGCGCCATCTATGCGAACTTCGTAGGTGTTTGAACGACTCTGCAGAAGACACTGCGTTGCCAGAACATGCTCCACTTGACTGGTGCCGATACCGAATGCCAAGGCCCCGAAAGCTCCATGAGTAGCGGTGTGGCTATCACCACACACCACAGTCATCCCGGGCTGCGTCAATCCTTGTTCCGGACCGATGATATGAACAATACCTTGTTTATTGCTATGCGGGCCGTAATAAGGAATGCCGAAGTCGTGGCAGTTTTTTTCGAACTGCACCAACTGTGCTTCCGCTACTTTGTCGAGGATGGGAAGCATCCGGTCATGAGTGGGAATGCTGTGGTCTGTCGTTCCGAATGTTAAGTCGGGACGCCGAACCGGCAAGGCGCGCTCGCGTAAACCGGAAAACGCCTGCGGCGATGTCACCTCATGCACCAAGTGCAAGTCGATATAGAGAAGTGTCGGTGCGCCCTCGCGCTCGGCCACGACGTGGTCATCCCAGACTTTCTCGATGATCGTTCGCGGCTTCGGGGCCGCCCCATTCTCTTTCGACATAATTATCTTTGCTCCTACTACGCTGCGATCGTCCGCGATGAGATCGCTTCACATACGGCATCGCCTACTTCGCTGGTAGAGGCGCCCTTTCCCGTGGGCCTCAAATCCGCCGTGACGCGTCCGCTATTCAGGACATGCTCCATCGCTTCATTGATAGCCTTTGCTTCGTCCATCAAACCGAAACTGTATTCCAGCATGGCCGCTACCGACCCGATCGCGCCGAAGGGATTTGCTTTATTCTGGCCCGCGATGTCCGGCGCCGAGCCATGCACGGGCTCATATAAGCCCACCCATGCGCCCGAGGGCCGTTCATGACCAATCGATGCCGACGGCAGCATGCCGATCGAGCCCGCCAGTACCGCCCCTTCATCACTCAAGATATCGCCAAACAGATTTTCCGTTAGAAGGATATCGAACTGCTTTGGATTGAGGACCAACTGCATGGCGCAGTTATCGACTAAAAGGTGATCCAGTGCGACATCGGGATACTGCGCCGCCAGCTCCGTGACGACTCGACGCCATAGCTGTGAATTTTCCAGCACGTTAGATTTATCCACGCTGGTTACTTTCTTACGCCGCTTGGAAGCTAACTGGAACGCCATATGCGCCACGCGCTCAATTTCCGGGCGTGTGTACATCATCGTATTGATGGCGGTCTCCGCGCTACCGCTGCCGGAGATGCCGCGCGGTGTGCCGTAGTACAAGCCTCCGGTCAACTCACGCACGATAATCATGTCGGCGCCGTCCACCAAATGGTTTTTCAACGGCGACGAATCCAGCAATGCTCGATAGGAGCGCACGGGACGTAAGTTGGCGAAAACTCCCAGCGCCTTTCTAATACCCAACAAGCCGCGCTCCGGCCGCTTCTCCGGAGGCGCATTGTCGAATTCCGGCAAGCCCACCGCTCCCATCAGGGTGGCGTCGGCGCGCAAAGCCAACTCGCGCGTCTCATCGGGGAAGGGAACGCCTGTTTCATGTATGGCGATACCACCGAGCAAGCCTTCGCTCAGCAATGCCTCATGGCCAAACTCACCGGCGACATGCCGCAGCACTTTTACGGCTTCGCCGGCTACTTCCACGCCGATGCCGTCACCCGGCAATACAAGAATGTTCAATTGCATCGATCTAGCGAGCCGCGCCTACTCGCGCCGTAACGTCTTGCAGGAGTGCCGCGATTTCATCGTTTCGTACACCCTTCTTATTGTCTGCAAGCTCCGTAAACCGACTATACAGCTCATCCAATTCTTCCTTTGTCAGTTGAAACCCAAGATCTTCGGCGCGTTTCTTTAACGCGTGGCGCCCGCTGTGTTTTCCAAGGACTAAACGGCTCTCCGGCACCCCGACGCTGGCAGGGCTGACAATCTCGTAGGTGGACTTCTCTTTTAAGTAGCCGTCCTGATGAATCCCGGCCTCGTGCGCGAATGCGTTGTCGCCGACGATGGCCTTGTTCGGCTGCGGACCGAAGCAGATCATGCTTGTTAACGCCTGGCTTACGGGGTAAAGCTTTTCCGTCTGAATCTTGGTGTGGAACGGCAATCGATCCTGCCTGGTTTTCATTGCGACCACTACCTCTTCCAACGCCGCATTTCCAGCGCGTTCGCCAATTCCATTCATGGTGCACTCGATCTGCCTTGCACCGGCCGTCACCGCGGCCAATGAATTTGCTACCGCCAGGCCTAAGTCGTCGTGGCAATGTACACTCACGATGGCGCTGTCTCCTAGCGCTCGGGCAATACGGCCGATTAACTCGCCGTACTCATCAGGAACGGAAAACCCGACTGTGTCAGGCAGATTGACGGTTCTTGCGCCTGCCTCCACCACCGCCTTACTGACTTTTTCCAGATAATCGGGATCGGTTCTGGTAGCATCTTCGGCGGAAAATTCCACATCGTCGGTATAATTTCGCGCTAATGTGACCGCGGCGACAGCATCATTAATTACCTGTTCTTGGGTCTTTTTGAGCTTATACTTAAGATGTATTTCACTTGTTGCGATAAATGTGTGAATTCTTGGACGTTTCGCATGTTCCAGCGCCTTCGCCGCTCGTTGTACGTCGCCCGTGCAAGCGCGCGCCAGTGCTGCTACTTGCACCCAAGGAAATTCGCGGCTTACAGTATCCACCGCTTCAAAATCTCCTTCCGATGCAACAGGAAAACCAGCCTCTAAAATGTCGACACCTAAATCCACTAAATGCCCAGCCATTTTTAATTTTTCGGACTTCGTCATGCTACATCCCGGCGATTGTTCGCCGTCGCGTAAAGTAGTATCGAAAATATATACCCGGCTCAATGGCGTGCTCCCTTTCTCATGAACACTCCTATCGTAAAGCGGCGTTCTTGATTATGCAAATTTATAGTTTTACCACCTTGCATAAGATAAACTAATGGCATAAGCGCGACCGGGGTCACGCAATGGAACTATATCCTTTAAAAGTCTTTTTAACCGTAGCAACTGAGCGTAGTTTTTCGAGGGCGGGCGAGAAGTTGCTGCGCACGCAGCCTGCTATTTCCATTGCTATTCAACGGCTGGAGAGCGATCTAAAGGAGAGATTGATCGACCGCTCCGGCCGGGAGTTGTTATTGACGGACGCGGGTCGGCTGGTCCTTGACTACGCCAAACGCTTTCAGAATTTGGAGGCGGATCTGGAAAACGCTCTCCGCGAGCTGAAGGATAACTATGCGGGACGGCTTGCGATCGGCGCCAATGAATCAACGTCACTTTATCTGATCCAGCATATCGAGCAGTACCGCCGGATGTTTCCCAAAGTGAAAGTGCAGGTGCGCCGCAGCGAGTCCAGCAAGATTCCTTCTCAACTGCTGGATGGCGAGTTAGAGCTTGGCGTGATCAGCTACGATCCTGGCGACGAACATCTGGTGTCGCAGGTGATTTACACAGACCGGCTTGCATTCGTAGTTTCGCCGGAGCACCGATTTGCGCATCGCGAGGAGATTTCCATAGTGGAGTTGGACATGGAAACCTTTATCGCGCATAACGTGCTTTCACCTTATCGCGAGTTTGTCCTGCGCGAATTTCAGCGGCATAAAGTTCCTCTCAATATGGATGTGGAGATGCCGACAATCGAGACGATCCGCCGCCTGGTGCAGCACAACGAAGGGGTTTCTTTTCTGCCGCGCATGTGTGTGGAGCAGGAAATTGAACAGAAACTGCTGCGGGAAATTCGGGTGAAAGAGTTGAATATCCAGCGCAAGATTCGACTGGTCTATCCGGCGAGGCGCGCGTTAAGTCATGCGGCGCGCGCGTTCTTGGAAGTAGTGAAAAAAGCCAGCACCGAACCGGAGCCTGTGCAGAGCCGGGTGTGAGCGAAAGTCAGTCTCAGTCCGTAGCCGTCATTGGGGGCGGCATAATCGGCATGTCGATCGCCTGGCGATTGGCGCAGGTCGGCACACAAGTCTCGGTTTTAGAAAAGGGTACGATTGGCGGCGAGGCGAGCTGGGCGGGTGCCGGGATGTTGGCCCCCGGAGGAGAGTTCGACGTCGCATCGCCCATTGCTACACTTGCCGGCGAATCGCGCGGGCTTTACAAGGATTTCGTTTACGAACTGGAGCAATCGTCGGGTTCGGCGATCGATTATCAGGAATGCGGTGGTCTCGATCTGGCCTATTCGGACGCGGAGTGGGAGGGCCTGCAGAGGCGCGCGGCTCGCCAACTTGCGCTTGCTATCAAATGCAAGCCGCTGACCGCCAAGCAGGCTGCTACCTTTTGGCCGCGCATTCAAACGCGAGACTTGGCGGGTGCGCTTTTCTATCCCGGCGATGCCATCGTCAATCCGCGTGAAATTGTTGCAGCGCTGAAATCCGCTTGCGTGCAGTTAGGCGTGACGATGATTGAGGGCTGCCAGGCGGACAGCATCACGGTGAGCAATCACGGTGCGGAGTTGCGAACCAACTGTGAACAAAAGACCTACGATGCGATCGTCATCGCTGCTGGTGCGTGGAGCAGCTCAATTTCTGTTGAAGGTGTTCCCCCGCTGCCGGAAACAAAGCCGGTAAAGGGCCATATCATCGGCTACCAACAGCCGGAACAAACCTGCAATACGATTCTGCGCCACGGCCATACTTACGTTTTACAGCGCGCGAGTGGCTTATTAATCGTTGGTGCGTCAATGGAACACGCCGGCTTCGATCGCCGAATTCATCCGGTACGCGTGGCCGAGCTTTCCTCCGAAGCAGCAAGTATCTTGCCGCATCTAGGTGAAACAGAGCCGTCGGAAACCTGGATCGGTTTTCGGCCGGGAAGCGATTCTCTTCGTCTCGGTTGCTGGCACTCGCCTCATCTGCTCCTCGCCTATGGTCACTTTCGGAACGGGATTTTGCTAGCCCCCGCGACAGCATTGCGAATTGTCGATGAGATGCGAAACAGCTTAATTGGTATTAGTTAAAACTTTAGATATATTAATGTTGGTAATTTCTTAAGATTTCTTCAGAGTTTTCCATGATGCCGGAAGATTCCAAATTGGCGCAAGAGCGGTTAGAGCTTGCCTCCATGGTCGAACGGCTGGGCCGGTCGAAACGGCTTGGGCAGTTGCTCGATTACATTGGCAATAGCTACTTCAACTACGAAACAGAAAAACTAAGCGAATATCGCATTGCCACGGAGGTATTTGGCCGATCGGAGCGCTTCGATCCTACCGAAGACGCCATCGCCAGAGTGGAGGCTCATCGCTTACGAAAGAAGTTAAAGGAGTTCTACGACGAAGATGGGCGAAGCCACGGAATCCGGATAACGCTTCCTCCCGGTTCCTACACTCCGCGTTTTGTCCACAACGACCTAAAGTCGCAGAATGGGAACCCGACCGATCTTCCTTCGTCGGCAGTAGAGCCGCACCTGTTGGAAGGTGGAGTGGAAGCGCCTTACTCTTCCGAGGCGCCGCCGGTTCGCTCAAGCCGTATACGCCAGTGGTGGCCCTTATGGTTGGCTGTACTCTTCGTGACGGTCGGCGGGGCGTTGTTTTTCGTCAACTACTTCGGTCATCGCGAGAAACCGAGCACTCCTCTGGTTGCATTTCAAGGCACTACGCAGTCCACTTCTGTGTTGCCGGAAACCGAGGGAGTTCGTATCCTTTGCGGTTATCGGGGGCATTCACTGATCGGACCTTCCAACGATACGTGGTTAGAGGACCGGGATTTTCATGGCGGGCAGATAATTTCCAATCCGCCCACCTTTACCGCGCGAACGAATCGCCCCTGGATGTTTTTATCGGCTCGCGAAGGCGATTTCACTTATGACGTGCGCTTGAAACCTGGTACCTACGAATTGCATTTGTATTTCGACGAAACTCTCTATGGTCCCGGGTTGGGCGGGGGAGAACAAAGCCGGACCTTTTCGGTTAGCGTCAATGGTGCACCCATGTTGAAAAGCTTTGACATAGAATCGGACGCTTTCGGACCAAATATTGCAGACGAGCGCGTCTTTAAAGATATACAGCCCGCCTCAGACGGCAAACTTCACTTGGCGTTTTCGCGGGAGGCAGGACCGGCTTTGCTGAATGCGTTGGCGATTCTTCCTGGCACTCCCCATTGTTTACTTCCGGTACGGCTGGTTACCCAATCAGCCGCGGTAATCGATCGCAACGGCAAGATATGGCAACCGGAGAACTACAACTTCGGGGGGCAAAGTTCTTATAAACGCTCCGTCGTCACAGGGACTGAGAATCCGGAGCTGTACTCGATGGAGCGCTTCGGCCACTTCGATTACGCGATACCCGTCGCCCTCCAAAGTAAATATACTCTTACCCTTCATTTTGCGGAGCTTTATTTCGGTTCGCCGTCTTCCGGTGTCGGCGGAGTAGGCAGTCGCGTCTTCCGGGTAATGGGTAATGGCGTAAGCCTACTGGAAAACTTCGACATCTTTAAGCACGCCGGCAGTTTGCACGCGGTTGTGAAAACATTCCGACACATTCGGCCTACGGCGCAGGGCAAGATGAATGTAACTTTTGAGCCGATTAAAAACTACGCTACGGTCTCGGCGATTGAGGTGGTGGATGAGGCAAGTGAGTAGATCGTATTGAATCGGCAGGTCTTTACGCCGGCGCTGAAATACTTTTACGTACATTGTGTACATCGTTGCAAATAGGCCAGTTCTGTCTCTGCCACCAAGTTTTGTCAGAGCTTGTACATGCTTCCTGGAACATGCTGAAACAAAGATAAACGAACTTTAACCTTGATTTCGGTCCGTGATACGCCCTACAGTGACCTTGTCTTTGCGGGTTTGGCAGCTTCTTCCGCGTAGCAGATGCCTTAGCAAGACTTGGAAAGGTCGCCCATGGTTCAGTGTCGCTTCGTTCGGCTTTTTAAAACAGACTTGCGCACACGTTTGTTTCGGATTGGCATCCTGTGCTTTCTTGGCTTAATAGGGGCAGCCACTCCCACCAAAGTCTTCGGACAATGGACCCAAGTATGGGCAGATGACTTCAACGAGCCTGCAAACACGGCTCCCGACCCCTCGAAGTGGACCTACGATCTTGGAAATAACTTCGGCAATGGCGAGCTGGATATTGCTACCGATAACCGCGCTAACTCTTACCAGGATGGTAAGGGCAATCTAGTCATTGCGCTGTTGTGCGATCCCGCCTCTGGGCCCTGCGGATCGAACGCGGCTCGGTATACGTCGGCTCACCTGAAGACTGCGGGTCTTTATGCAGCCGGACCTTACGGCAAGATGGAGGCGCGTATAAAGCTACCGTATGGAAACGGTATTGGGGCTGCTTTCTGGTCTCTAGGCAACGATTATGTCACCGGAACTCCCTGGCCGCAATCGGGCGAGATCGACATCATGGAGCATATCGGCCGGGAGCCGTCCAAGAATTTCGGCACGATACATGGACCGGGTTATGCCGATTACGGCATTGGAACGCCGTATACGTTACCAAATGGTGGACTATTTCAGAATGATTATCATACCTTCGGCCTTATCTGGTCGCCTTTTCGAGTGCAATGGTATGTCGATGACACCCTCTACGGTGATTTACGCAATACGAATTTATCGTTTGGATCTTTGTGGGAGTTTAACGACCCGATCTATTTGATCGTCAGCGCGGGCGTCGGTGGAGGGTTTGCGGGTAATCCGGACAGCAGCACGGTGTTTCCGCAATACATGTACGTCGATTACGTACATGTATTTCAGTGGACAGGCGGACCTCCATCAGCTCCCAGCAATTTGTCGGCAACAGATTTGTCGGCTACGTCGACTCAACTGAACTGGAGCGCGAGTTCGGATAGCGATGTCACCTACAACATTTACGGAAGCACGGACAGCAATTTCAAGTTGAATGAAAATACAAGCCTTATCGCTTCCGACGTGACGGGCAGCAGTTACAAGCACTCAGGATTGCTCCCCGGCACTACTCACTATTACAAAGTCTTGGCATCTGGGCCGGGAGGCGAATCAGCGCCCACCGGGGTGGCGTCGGCCACAACAGCGGCAACCGGCGCTGGCCCAGACGGGAACCCCATCAGCATAAACGACGGGGGATATGCTGTTGGGGCATTCTCAAAGGATGTTTATTGGGCCGGTGGAAATGCCTCTTCGGGCCAGGCGACTATCAGCGCATCGTCCGTGGCGCACCCGGCTCCGCCACAGGTTTATACTTCCGGCCGTTGGGGAAGCTCAACCTATGTGATTCCCGATTTGTCGCCGAACGCTCCTTACACGGTGCGCCTGCACTTTGCCGAAATCACTTTCAGCGCGGCAGGGCAGCGGGTGTTTAACGTGTTTCTTAACGGCATGTTGGTTCTCAACAATTTCGACATCTTTGCCGCGGCCGGAGGCAAAAACATTCCCGTTGAGAAAGACTTCGATGTCACCTCCGACAAAAGCGGCGATATTACATTGCAATTCGCTACCGGAACGGCGGACCAGCCGATTATCGACGGCATCGAGGTAACACCTGGTGGTACGGGCGGAACCGTAAGCGGCGGAAATGCAAATTCCTTCGCCGTGAATTGCGGTGGAAGCAGCCCGGCAGGAGCTTTCGTGGCGGATACCGGGGGCACCGGCGGCTCAACGACTACCGTTAAAGATGCCATCGATACCTCGGGCGTATCCAATGCCGCACCGGCTGCCGTGTATGAAAGCTACCGGGTGGGTTCCTTCACATACGTCATTCCTAACCTAAGGGCTTCAACGCCGTACCTTGTCCGGCTGCATTTTGCTGAAACGTACTGGACGGCTCCCGGCGCGCGGCTGGAGAACGTTTCCGTCAATGGGAAGCAAGTCCTCACTAATTTCGACGTGTTTGCCGCGGCTGGAGGGAAAGACAAGGCGGTAGTAGAGCAATTCACTATCCTTGCTCCACAAAATGGAGTAATCCAAGTCGCCGTTAATACCGTGAAAGATAATGCGATTCTGAGCGGTATCGAGGTGATAGCCGCGCCCGGAGCAACCGTTCCTCCCAGCCCTGCTACCAATCTAGTCGCTTTCGCTGCCGATGCGAACCAAGTGAAGCTTAGCTGGAGCTCCAACGGCGATGCGGGAGTCAACTATAACGTCTATCGAAGCAATAACTCCAGCTTTCTTCCATCGGCAGAATCCCTGTTGGCCGGCAATGTCACCGGCGCGATTTACACCGATCACTCGGTCGTCGGCACAACCACTTACTACTACATCGTGAACGCGGTTAATGCCGCCGGAACTTCGCTTCCTGCAAGCACCGCTACGATAACGACACCTTTCCTCAACGCAGGACCGAACGGATTGAATAGCAGCGCTGGTAGTGGGCAGGAAGGTGGCTTCTTGGCCGATCTGAACTACTCCGGTGGCGGAACTGGCGGCTGTACCCGCAAAGTCGACCCAGCCGAGATCTGCGGGCTGGAACTGCAGTAGCGTCTTCCGAAAACAACATCATTGCTGGATGACCAGGATCGCGATTTACCGAACCGCGTCAGTCTTGGTTCACTCCGGCAAAACCACTACTCAGTTAAAACATTTTTCTCTTGAAAGGAACTTATGAGTGAACTAAACAAACGAAGGAGAAGGTCAACACCTTGTCGCTTCTCGAGATTGATTTTATGCGCGGTAGCCGGGCTTGCTTTCTTAGTCGCGCCGACGATGCTGCAAGCACAATGGACGCAGACCTGGGCGGACGATTTTCAAGGGCCGGCCGGTTCGGCGCCCGATCCCTCCAAATGGACCTACGATCTTGGCACGAACTTTGGAGATGGAGAGATCCAAACTGCCACGGACAGCCGGGCGAACTCCTATTTGGACGGTAATGGCAATTTGAAGATCGCGATGCTGTATGACAAAGCTACCAACTCCTACACCGCGGCACGCTTAAAAACAGCGGGGCTTTATGCGGCGGGACCTTACGGCCGAATCGAAGCGCGTATCCAGAATCCATACGCGCAAGGTGTCGGCGCGGCATTCTGGGCGCTGGGAAACGATTATGTGACGCAGAATGTACCGTGGCCATGGGCAGGCGAGATGGACATCATGGAGATTACCTCCAACACTCCGGGTCACAATGGCGGAACCCTGCACGGTGGTGAAACCGATAGCCAGACCAACTATGAGTACGGCGGCATTAGCGGCAGTATCGATCTCCCGAATGGCCAAAAGTTCAGCGATGGATTCCACATCTTCGCCATCCAGTGGGCACCCTTTCACGTTCAATTTTTTATGGACGGGAAGCTTTATCATGAGGTCTATCTCAGCAGCTTAGGCGCCACCGACGTTTGGGCTTTTAATCAGCCTTTCTATCTGATCCTCAGCGCGGGCATCGGGGCAGGCAACTCCGGCCAGCCGAACGGCTTGGGATTTCCTACCTACATGACGGTAGATTACGTGCATGTGTCCCAATGGTCTGCTGGTGCTCCCGCGGCGCCCGGGCAGGTCTCTGTGAGCAATGTCACCAGCAACGCCGCTACGCTTAACTGGGCCGCCAGCTCCACGCCCGATGTGACCTATAACATCTATGCGAGCAAGAACGCGAACTTTACGCCGAGCTTAGATACGCTTGTCGTTCAGAATCTATCGAATACGTCTTACACCCAAACCGGACTAGCCGCCGGCGCCTCTTACACCTATAAAGTTGTTGCTTCCAATTTCGGCGGCGAATCCGCTATCTCCGAAGCTAGCTTAGCGACACAAGCGCCGGGAAACAGTTCCGGGGTGAAGCTGAGTGCCGGAGGTTATGCCGTCGGCAATTACATGGCTTCGCAATACGTTCTAGGCGGTAATACAAACTATCACCCAGCGACGCAGATCGACCTTTCGGCGGTGTCTAATCCGGCACCCGAGCAGGTTTACCAAACCGAACGTTGGGGCACGGCTGCATGGACAATCACCAACCTCAATCCATCCGCCGTCTACAACGTACGTCTCCATTTTTCCGAGACGGCTCACACTGCCCCTCTGCAGCGGGCGTTTGACGTTTCTGTTAACAGCCAAACAGTGTTGCATAACTTCGACATCTTTCAAGCTGCCGGTGCCCAAAACAAAGCCGTCGTAGAAAGCTTTTATACCAAGGCCGACGAAAACGGGATCATCGAAATTCAAACCAACTACGGCACTCTATCCGGAGCCGGCATTGATCTGAACCCCACCATCAACGCCATCGAAGTGAATCCGTCCTCGACCGGCGATAACTTGGTCGGCGCGACTCCGGGAACAACGAAGAACCTATCTATCAACTCCGGCGGCGAGGCGGCAGCGCCGTTCATCGCGGACCAGGGCTTTAATGGCGGTGTTGCCGCAACGAACACGAATTCGGTGAGTACGGCCGGCGTTACCAATGCCGCGCCTGCGGCGGTTTACAATTCCCAACGCTATGTGCCGTTCACTTATGTTTTAACCGGTTTAGTTGCGAATGCCACTTACGACGTGCGTCTGCACTTTGCTGAAACATATTGGACTGCCGCTGGTAAACGAATCTTCAATGTCGATTTGAACGGTAACCGAGTGTTATCTGATTTCGATATCTTCGCCACGGCAGGAAAGGACAAGGCGGTAGTGAAAGATTTCTCCGCGGAAGCCGATATGTACGGGCAGATTATTGTTCAGCTTATTTATGGCGGACAAGATCAGCCCACCATCAACGGCTTAGAAGCGATTCAAACTAGCAGCACCTGTATGGCTCCGGGCGCGCCGGGAGATCTTCGTGGCAACGCTACATCGACTAGCCAAATTAATCTAAGTTGGCAAGCGAGCCAGTCTTCTTGTCCGGTCACCTACGCAGTGTTCCGGGGTACTGACTTCGGCGTCGTTCCGTCGGCGAGCAACCGCGTTGCCAGCGGACTCACCTCTCCTTCCTATAACGATACGGGCCTAAATGCCTCTACTACTTATCACTACGTAGTCACCGCTGTGAACTCGGCCGGCTCCACGGTCTCGCAGGAAACCAATGCGACAACCGCCGACAACGGCTGTACCAGCAACTGCGGCGGCGGCAATAATTCTATAGTCGCCTATAACGGGGGCGGCCCGACGGTTGGCAACTTTGTGGCTGACGCCTACGTGAATAGTGGAGGCGCAGCAGCAACCGCAGCGACAATCGACACAACCGGTGTAACGAACCCTGCGCCGCAAGCCGTGTATCAAACCGAACACGTAGGCAATACATTCACCTACACCATTCCTGTCTTTGTAGCTGGAAGCACCCATACGATTCGTTTGCACTTTGCCGAGTTCTACTTTTCAATGCCCGGCCAACGTGTATTCAACGTGGCGATTAACGGCGCCCCTGTGCTCTCGAATTTCGATATCGTCGCCACAGCCGGCGCTTCATTTAAAGCTCTCGTGGAGCAGTTCTCCGCTGTTGCCGATGGCAACGGCCGGATTGCTATAACTTTTACCAGCACGGTCGATCAGGCCAAAATCTCCGGAATAGAAATTCAGTAGATTTTCATTGGAAAAGCCGTTATCGGGAAATCGGTAACGGCTTACAGAGTTTCCGGGCCGAAACAAGTGCAAGTTTCCGTCATAAGATCTCCCAAAGCCTGTGAGGAACCCCAGCCTTAATGTGCGAATAGCTGTCCCGGAACGGCGGATTCACCCCGCAAGACACCCCACAAGACAGGCGAACTTTATAGAAAACGAACGAGCGCGCGCGCCTTAAAGTTCGATGTGTATTGTCGACGGTCATGGTATTATGTTGTCGATAGTCATGGTGTCATCATGCCTAAACCATCGGACCTACTGCAGGGAACACTCGATCTTCTGATACTAAAGACCATTGCGAGGGAGCCGCTTCATGGATGGGCTGTCGCTAAGCGCATTGGAGGTCTTTCCGGTGAGGTTCTCTCGGTCGGTCAGGGGTCTTTGTATCCGGCGCTGCATCGACTTGAACAACAGGGCTGGCTTCGCGCCGAGTGGAAGGAGTCCGATCTTGGGCGTCCCGCAAAGTTTTACTCGTTGACGCGCACGGGCAGAAAACAACTCGAACGCGAACTCCATAGCTGGACCAGGCTCTCTTCCGCCGTCCAGCTCTTAATCGAAACGGCTTAAGAAGAAGCGCTTATGCGATTCCATCGTGTGGTTATGCATCGCCTTCGTTCATTACTTCGGCGATCTCGCGCGGATGCCGATCTGCAGCGCGAGATTGAGCTTCATTTAGAGCAACTCGTGAAAGAGGCCATTGCCTCCGGTGCGAGCGAGTCCGAGGCTCGCATAATGGCGCGCCGCCAGTTTGGATCGGCGGAAAAATCGAAAGAGGAATGCCGCGACATGAGACGAGTAAATCAGATTGCGAACTTCACGCGCGACCTACGGCATGCGCTACGAATGATTCGAACGAAACCAGGCTTCAGCGTGCCTGCGCTACTTTCGCTAGCACTGGGGATCGGTGCCAACATTGCGATCTTTACCGTTGTCGATGCCGTGTTGATTCGCCCTTTGCCTTATCCTGCCCCGGAAAAGTTGGTAGGCGTTTTCAATTCCGCAGTGTTTCCAGGACTGGCCATAAAAGAGTGGCCCCTCTCGCTGGACATGTATGTCGCCTACAAAGAGGATGCACGGAGTTTTGAGGAGTTCGGTGTTTGGACCGAAGGCTCTGCAACGATGACTGGCGTCGGCGACCCCGAACAGGTGGCGACCGTGACCATAACGCACGGCGTCCTCCGTGCGCTGGGAGTGAAGCCTTTTTTGGGCCGCAGATTCTCCAGCGTCGATGAAACAAAAGGCGCGCAGAAAACGATGCTACTCTCCTATGGCTATTGGCAGCGAAGATTCGGCGGCGATCCGGGGATACTCGGCCGATTGGTTCTCATCGATTTCGTTCCTTATCGAGTGATCGGCGTAATGCCTTCGAGCTTTGAATTCCTCAACCTCGCTCCCGATGTATTCCTTTCACAAGTTATCGCCGGCCACGCGCCAGGATCGCGAGACGCCGACTACTCCGGCCTCGCTCGGCTCAAATCCGGTGTGAGCCCTACACAAGCCGAAGGAGACATAGCGCGCGTATTGAGTAGCTGGGAAAAGCGGGACGGCGAACAAACAATACTTGAGCAGCTTCGAGTCAAACCCAACATCCATTCGCTGAAGGTAGATGTTATTGGGGATGTTAGCGCCGTTCTCAAAATGCTGATGGCGGCACTGGCGATGGTGCTGCTGCTGGTCTGCGCGAACGTTGCGAACCTGGTCCAGGTGAGGGCGCAAGCCCGACGCGAGGAGTTTGCGACTCGGGCTGCGCTTGGCGCTAGTTGGGGACGAATCGCGGGTCAACTTATGATCGAGAGCCTCGCCTTAAGTGCTATCGGCGGCGCTGTCGGTTTGGGTCTTGCTTATGCCGGACTTCAACTGCTAGTAACCCATGGACCGGCAGATCTACCTAGGGCGGGGGAGATATCGATTGGTTCAACGAGTATCTTGTTCGCGCTGGCCTGCTCCTTGGGAGCGGGCGTCTTGTTTGGATTGATAGCAATCCTCAAGTCAGGCATTAACGGCAGGATGCAAAACGCCCGAGGCGCTAGCCTGAGTGCGAAGCAGTTGCGCTCGCAAAATGCACTGGTGGTAATACAGGTGGCGCTTGCTTTGGTGCTTTTGATAGGGGCGGGTTTACTGGTTCGCAGCTTTATCGCATTGCACGTAGTGGAGCCGGGTTTCACTCACCCCGAGCAGATTGAAACAATACGGCTGTTCATTCCCGAAGCTCAGACACAAGAACCGGAGCGAGTGGTCCAAATGCAAGCCGACATTCTCCACAAGCTCGCCGCTATTCCCGGAGTTACAGCAGCAGGGTTCGCCACTGCTTTGCCGCTGGAACTGGAATACCATAACGGCAATCCTGTCTACTTTCAAGGCAAGACGCCGGTGGGCCGAATCCCCCCGAATCGAACCATTAAGTATATTTCGCCGGGCCTCTTTGCCGCGCTCGGTACGCGGCTGATGGCTGGCCGGGACTTCACCTGGGACGATCTGCTCAACCACCAGCGCCAGGTAGCGATCGTATCAGAAAACACGGCTCGCGAAAGTTGGGGCGAGCCGCGGAATGCGCTTGGGAAAAACATTCGAATTCGCGCCGATGGGCCGTGGAGCGTCATCGTAGGCGTTGCGGAAAACGTCTATGACGATGGTGTCGATCGACCGCCACCGCCGATAGTCTATTTCCCCGGGGCTCGCCGCGGCGTCACCTTCGCCATTCGAAGCAGTCGCGCCGGTACGGAAGGCCTGCTTAGGGAGATCACAGCCCAGGTCCATGCGGTGAATGGAAGCTTGCCGTTGGCCAAAGTGAGAACTCTGCGCGATCTTTATCGACTCACTATGGCGCACAGATCCTTCGCTCTCGTCCTGCTTGGAATAGCGGCGGCAATGGCGGTAACGCTTGCGATCATCGGAGTCTACGGCGTTCTTTCTTATGCTGTGGCACAGCGTCGCAAAGAAATAAGCATCCGTGTCGCTGTAGGCGCCGAGCCCCGAACGATCAAAGTACTCTTTTTACGCCAAGGCTTAATACTCACATGCATTGGAGAAGCGGTTGGATTCATATCGGCACAAGGACTTACCCATGGGATGGCTTCTCTACTCTTTGGAGTCACGCCAGTCGATCCATTGACTTATGGCGTTTCAGGCACGCTGATTTTAGCAGCTGCCCTCACCGCTAGTTACGTGCCGGCGCGAAGAGCCGCATACTTGAATTTGATCGAGGCGCTACGCGCTGATTGAAGAGTGCTCTTCACCGAACGGCCTGCAAAGCACTTTCAAAAAACTCCGTCACGCGCCCGAGTACCGCTTGCGCGTCTGGTCCCTGCAGCGTACCTTCCGAATGTTCGCGTAGCGAAATTGTCTCGATGGGCGAACCTTTGCTCATCGACTCTTGTTTGATTCGCAGCATCGGTGAGAGACGCCCATCCTGGTTCTTTTCACTTTCCGCGACAAGCAGTCTCCCCTTCAGCTCGCCCGCCCTATTGATCGGAGACGATTCGTCATATTCTTCTGCATGCTTTTGAAGCAGTCCAAGATACCGCTCGGTAAAGACCGCATCGTAATGACGCCAATCCATAATCGGTGAATCCGCGAAACCGGCCTTGAAATCCTGCGGGTCTTCAAACAAGGCGTGAAGTACCAGTTGACCCCCATATCCTGAACCCCAAGTCCCTATTTGCTTGCCATCCACATACGGCAACGTGCGTAGATAAGCGATTCCTTCCCGCTGATCCGACAACTCCTGCGCGCCGAGCCGAAAGTGCACAGGCTCCTCGAACAAATGACCATGTCCGGCTGCTCCCCGGTTATCCAGCGCGAAGATGATGAAGTCTTTTTCGGCCATCATCTCATGCCAAAGCGTTACTTTGCCATTCCAGGCATTTCGCACGCCTTGCGTGCGCGGACCGCCGCCCATATAGACGATCACGGGATATTTGCGTTTGGGATCAAAACGGGTTGGCTTGATCATCATTGCATCGAGCGTAATCGCATCGTGAGTCTTTATTTGCAGGAACTCGACCGGCGAGTTCGCATAGTCGTCGAGGTTCTCCGAAGCGACTCTGGATAACAACATCGACCTTTGTCCGTCGATGTGAACCAATTCCTGGCGCGGGGGCTGCATAGCAGTAGAGGAGTTGTCGATAAAACTATTCCCGTCCGGCGCGAAATCGACCTGGTGCCAGCGGCTGCCTTGTGTCAGCCGCGTAAACCCCGATCCGTCGATATTCACCCGGTATAGATGCCGTTCAATCGGCGTTTTTTCCGTGGCCGTAAAGTACACCGCATTTTGCTTTTCATTCACCGCCGCAATTTCGGATACTTCCCATTCGCCGGTCGTGAGTTGAGAGATCTGCCTGCCATTCACATCGTAGAGGTAAAGGTGACGATATCCGCTGCGCTCGCTCGACCAAAGAAACCGCTGCCCGTCACCCAAAAATCGCGGACCGTTGTTGATGTTAATCCAATAATGGTCTTGTTCGTGAATGACCGTCCGCGAATTACCATTGTTGACGTTGGCGATCAACAATTCTAGCTTTGTCTGCTGCCGGTTGAGGTGCTCGATGGCCAGTTGCTTACTATCGGGAAGCCAATCCACTCGCGGCAGATATCCATCGTCGTCGAATCCCGTTTCCATTCGGCGAATGGCTCCATTTTTCACCATCACAACATAAACGCTCACGGAAGGAATCGCACCGCCCGGCTCAGGATATTGTTGCCCCGCGGTTCGCAGCACGCGCGTTCGATCTGTTCGCAGGAAAGCAATGGCCGAGGAGTCGGGAGCCCACCAGTAAGCCATTCCCATGTCGAAATCCTTCCCGTACGCCGGAGCGAGTTCGCCATTTGAAACGTTCCCATTTTCATCGCGAGTCAACGCGCTCGTTCTCCCGCTGGAGCGATTTAATAACCAGATATTGTGCTGCCGAACAAACCCGATCCAATGCGCGTCCGGAGAAATCTTCACCTCCGTTACCGGTGCATTGCCGGAAACCAAAACGCGTAATGTCCGCGCCTTCAAATCGAACCAAATAATACGGGTTCCACTGGCGAGTACCATTCCGGTTTTGTCGGGACTCCACTGAAAGGACTCCAGTCCATCAAGCGAATCCAATTTTTCCTCAGGAAGTAATATGCGCCGCGCACCCGTGCGAACATCCATCACCCAGAGGTCGTATCCGGCGTGTTCATCCGGGTCGGCCGCTAATAAATAGGCGATCTGTTCGCTATCGGAACTCCAAGCAATCTTTTTTGCGAGGATCGGTTCAAAGCCGGGCTTTGCAAAGATACGCGCCGGCGTCAGCATCTTTTCTTCGAAGCCAAAACCAGCGGGCCGGCCCGCCAGCAGCAATATCAAAACGGCGAAAAATTGTAATTTCGATGACAGCACAAACCTAAGGCGCAATGTAGCCGCTGATGTCGAGCAGAACATGGCTGGGATCGGTGACATAAACGCTGATGGCGCCATTCGCGCCCGCCGGAACAATAGCGGCATTTGCCACCACGCGGCCGTCCGTCGAGTTCAACGTAGATACGTTCGGACGCGACTGACCGGACGGCCACGTAGTGAGGTATTGCAAGGTCCCGGACGGAATCGCCGTCACGTTCAGGACATACGCCTTGGCGTCCGCGGGGATGCCGCAAGAACCGGAAGGAATGGGAAAGCTGCGCGTCGACCCGGCCGATAGGATGGGACCGCCGAACGTTCCTGCAGTTTGTCGCGTGTCCGCTACCCTGCATGGTGAGACCGGAATCAACATGCCCGTGCTTGCCGAAGGATTGCTTAGGGGAACAAAGTATCCGTTCAAGTCCAGAATCACGTTTGTCGAACCGGTGACATACATGCTGACCGCGCCGTTTGTACCCGAGGGTACAATCGCGGCATTGGAGACAATCCCTCCACTGAAGGAGTTTAACGTCGAAACCTCGGGTTGCGATTGTCCGGTCGGCCACAGCGTCAGGTACTGCAAGGATCCGTTCGGTACCGCTGTGATGTTGGTGGAAAATGCGGAGACATTCGCGGGGACCGAGCAAGAACTGGATGGGATGGGAAAACTCCTGCTTGTGTTCGCTGCTAGAAGCGGACCGCCCAATGCTGCGTTGGTCTCCCGCGTATCCACTGCCCGGCAGGGAGTTGCCGGCACAAAAATCGAAGGATTGTTTCCGTTTCCTTGGCCGCCGGCAGGCGCGAAATACCCATTCACGTCTAAAATGAAATCCGTCGAACCGGTGACGTATGCACTGATTGCGCCGTTCGACCCGGCGGGAACAATAGCGGCATTCGCCACCACGCGGCCATCGAGGGAATTTAGCGTGGAGACCTCCGGCTGCGGCTGCCCAGTGGGCCAAAGCGTTAGGTACTGCAGCGACTGATGCGGCACCACCGTCACATTCAAGGAATAAGCGGCGGCGTCGGCAGGAATGCCACAGGTGCTGGACATGACAGGAAAGCTGCGCAAGCCGCCGGCTGTCAGCGCCGGTCCCCCAAGTACCCCCGTGGAGTTGCGCGTGTCGGCAACGCGGCAGGGCGTCACGGGATAAAACGCCAACGCTCCGGCGTTCGAACCGGTCTGTGGACGGCTAACGGTTTTGAAGGTCCAATTTCCGATCTTGGCGCTCATGCTGGCGCCGCCGGTCCCGGCCGTAAAACCCGCATACGCCGTATTCCCACCCACGATCATGGGAATGTTTACCGTCCATTGCTTGGAATAGGTGGCTCTCGTCACCCCGTCGGTCAGCTTAAGGGCAAGGTTGGTCCCGTCGTAGTCGAGATGAACGGTCATCGTGTCGCCGCTGTGTAGATCGATCCCGGCGCTCGAAAGGTCCGAGGCGGGAATAGTCGGCGCGGTGCCGTTCGTGAAGAGTCCAACCGAGTTGCCGCCCTCTCCGCTGTTGTTGTAAAGATCGAATTTAACGGCGACGCTTTTCGATATTCCCGTATACCCGAGATCGCCGGCGGAAGCGCCAAGCGCCGTGGGATCATTGCCCTGAATTGTAAATGTAATACCGTCCGCTACCGCATTGGACATTTGAAAAGCGAAGTCTGTGATGAATGTTCGGATATCCACCGCAGTCTTGTAGAACGCGCTGCCTGCCTGAAAGAGACCACCGGTTGTCAATTGCAGTCGGGAATCGTCCAGATCCGTGCTGCCGTTGAAACTCATGAATTGCGGAGAGTCGCTGAATCCCAGGCTGAAGTCGATACCGGCTTGCGGATCGCCGCTGCCCGACGGTGGATTCGACCCGCCTCCGCCGCCCTGCTGTCCGTTTAACAAACCGTAGACCGTCACCTGGAATTGAGCCGGTACGTAGACCTTGCCATTGACCACGGTCGGAACGCTGAATTTTACAGCAGTCCCCGGGTAATCCCGGTTTGGGTTCGCGTCACTCGAGTACAAGGTGTTTGCCACATTTAAAGCGTCGTGCGCTTGCAGCACAGCCGGACGATTATAGACGAATCCATCCGTCCTTACCGTCCAAACAATGCCGTTTGTATTTCCATTTGCGGAAATGACCGGTGTGGCTCCCGGAAATTCATAGGCCTCGCTCGATTGGCCGACCGGCGTATTGGAAAGACGCCCGTTGTAGAAGGAAAAAGCTTTGAGGTAATCGCCTTTTCCCCAAAAATAAACAGCGTTGTTCCAGTAGGCAGGCGTACTCCAAAGACCAGAAATTTGCCCTCCTATCTCCTGCACGATGGTGTTGGAATTTCCGTGATAGCCTCCCAGGTTATCGCGATTCATCACATAAATCGTGCCCTGCTTACCCACTTGAATCAGCAAACGCTGAACACCGCTGGAGTTTTGGTCAGGCAGTAACAGCGTGCCTCCCGATCCGAAATCCAGATCGCTTGCGTTCATTTGCTGCTGGTTGTAAGGCGTGAAGGCATCGGCGATCTTCGGCGCTCCGTTGCTCAAATCGAACCGGAGCTCATCGTCGCTGTAGTTCATCGTATTCGTATAAGGCAGGGCGGCATCGAACGAACCGTTGCCTGTGGCGGCAAATAGCCGGCCGTACGGATGGCCCGAAGCGTCGGGGACGTCTCCCGGCAGGCCTCCGCCCGCCATCCAGATGCCCCCGCCCGTGCCGTTGGGAGAGGCGCAGAACGCGCCGGTTTGCCGCAGGGTCGATGCATCGTAGCCTATGATCCAGCCGTGCCAGGGACCGTTGTCGCCATGGGAACCGAAGGCAATGTAAAGGATGCCGTTCTGCAACAGCAACCCGGCCCGGCTATTGGCCCATTTCGGATCGAACTGAAGAACGTTTCCGGAACTGCCGTTTCCGTATCCGGCGACCGATGCCCGAATTGTTATCGGACTCCCCTGCTTCTCCGCGCCACTTGCAACGTCCAGAGCGTGGAGCCGCTGTACGGGATAGCCATTTTCCACAGATTTACTGACGACATAGATAGTGCCGGAGTTAGGATCGATGACCGGCGTTGCGGAGATCCCGATCTCCGGGACAATGTCCGTGGTGCTGACGTTGGTCGCCGACTCTACCGTTGCGCCCGATGCCGCGCCATGCGTAGCGTCGAGCATGGAGATCTGCCAAAGCGGGGCTGCCGTCGCGCCACTGTGTGTGTCTGCGTCGAATGCATACACGCTGTCATGTTCCGTGGCAACAAATACGACGTTGTGTGTTCCTTTGCCGTTAACCGTCACGTTTGATAAATAGAGCGGCTGCGCGTAAACGTAGCCATCTACTGGAAGCGAAAATAACTTTCCGAATTTATCCGCAGTGACGTTGGCGGGTGTCAGCGTATACTCTGCCGTGTTCTGTCCGGTTCGAGCATTGTCATTATGTTGCGTAACAACGCTTGTCTGCGCGGAAACGCGAACAACAAGCAAAAAGGTGAGGAGGCTTAAATGGGCGGTCCTACAGTGAAGGATCGGTTTGTTGCGATGCATAAAGTCTTGTGTCGCGATCTAATCGCCCGTTACAGGTTCGGAGCGAGACGACACAAAACGGCCAAAACTCTTCCACACAACTAACCATAAAAAGCGATTGTAGGAGAATGCTAACACGCTTTTACGATAGGCATCAGAAGCAAAAAGTACTGTACGTAATGTGAGAATAGTTAAGAATTACTCAATATTAAGAACAATTTGTATTTGTTTCAATTGATATCCGTTTTATTGCTACGATGCATGAACGAATTGTTACTATGCGCCGCCGGCTACTTATTACAGGCAGGTAAATTCTATGACTTCCAGTTCGGAAATGCCGCCGTTCGCTTTGCATGCATTTCATTCACCAAGTTCGTCACCTGCGGCCGTCGCTTTAATAGACGTTCCAGCATCGCCTCTAAAGCATCGGCATCGCCATCTATCCAGCCGCGCGGAATTTCTTTCCACGCCGAATCCACCACTTCCTCTGGAAAGTTCTTCACCATCTCCAGCCACGGCTGAAAGGAATCGATAGATTTCACTTCCTCATACACTGCGGTACGAAAATACAAGCCCTGAATCGGTGAATCCTGAAACTCCCAGTGGGGCCCGTTGAACGCAAAGCCGTGATCGATCATCTGCGCGAAAAATCCCACCCGCGCCGGCGCTTCGCCCTTCAACGGGGTCCATGTCTTTGCGCGTGCTCGAAAGAAAACAGCTTGGCGGGAATCGGCATTCGATACCCACTTGTCGAAGACCAGAGTGCCTAAAAAGTCGACCCGGTTCTCAATTTTGTACAGCAGTTTATCGGGGAGAAAATCATACACAGCTACCCGTTCCGGATGGACTGCCATCTTTGAGCCAAAGTGCTGACCCGGCGGGATGCTTTCCCGTCGTGACCCCACCGAAAGATAAAGCTCCGGATTATCTGCAATAAATTCAGGCGTCAGCTCCACCACCGCTGTCTCCGGCACATGAATCTGTAAATAGCGGAGAAACGCACAAGACAACCACTCGTTGATTAAAATGCGCCGGTGCTGAGGATTGTTCGTGAATTTCACCACATAAAAGCCTCCGTCGTCGCACTCCATCAGGTGCGCTTGCGCTCCGCCGCGCATCTTGCGAATTAAATTATGGGCTCGAAGGGGCATGCGAATCGGGCAAATGAGAAAATCAGGCTAGATCGATATCTGCAAGATAAGGAGCAGAACCAAAGAATGGCTGAAAACACGTCAGAAAAACAGGAACAACGACAGAATCCCGACGAAGTGGCTCTGGAATTGATGAAATTTATCGCGATCACCACGGGGTATGGAAAAGGCACACCTACTGCCGGTTTCGGGGGGAAAGCTCCCCGCAGTAGCGAGGAATACGCCGATTCTTTGTTGGAGCTGTTTGAGCGGTGCCGCAAAACTGTACGTAAAGATCCTAAATAGGTCGAGAAAAAGGGGAGCCGGAAGACGCTCCGTCGTCGTTGTGGAAACAAAGCTATTCATCCGCGGCTCCCCGCTTCCCGTATCTTATCTTTTCTTCTTTGCTGCCTTCTTAGCAGCCGTTTTCTTCGCGGCTATCTTTTTGAACGGCGCTCTCTTTATCGCAGTTTTCTTGCCAATGACTTTCTTCATAGCCACTTTTTTCACAGCCGCTTTCTTCCCAGTTGCTTTAGTGACGACCGTCTTCTTAGTGGCGACTTTTTTCGGCTGAGTCTTTACCGCTTTTGCGGCAATCTTCTTCACCGCCGTCTTTTTCGTAGAGGTTTTCCGCGACACAGGAACCGGCAGCTTTTTTGCCGCGTTCTTTTTCACCGGCTGCTTCTTTTGGACGGATGGGGTGGAACGCCCGGCCACCGCTGCTTTGTTTGCGGGTGCTTTTTTCACCGGCGCTTTTTTCTTGCTGCCTCCTATTCTCTTTTGTAAAGGAGTTTTAATCGGTTCGCGTAAACCCTCGGCAAGGCCATTCTCCGCACCGGTCATCGCCATCTCTTCCTCGACAACGCCCGGAAAAGCTGGCTCACTTTTTACCGGTTCGTCAAGCGGGCTATCTTGCTGTTCTGCGAAAATCGCAGCTTCCGAGACCGGCTCATTTCGGACGCCGACCGCGTTGTTCTCCGCAGCATTGTTTTTCCCATCCAAGTTCGCAGCAAGCTGTGGCTCCGGCGCAGTCCTTGCAGGAATCTCCGCGACTAGTTCTTCGTCGTCATCCATCGCGTCGATCTCGTCATATTCATTTTTGTCCGATTCCAACTCGACATGCTCGTCTTCGTAGTCGAAATCATCTTCGTCTTCTGGATGAAGCCGGTAAACAAAGCCCATTTCGCGCCTCTTTCGTTGCAACTGCTTATACGCATCCAGATGACACAAGGCGACAAATCATTTCAAACGCTTTGAATGATTAACAATGTTTCGTTGTGATTAGCGCTACTGAATTGATTAGGCCCCGGAAGAAAGAGCCGCAAGGAATATCGGAGTACCACCGGGGCAAAGCTGAGGACGAGCTTATTTGCCCCAAATGCGAGAAGACCCCTAGCGTAAACTGGCCGTCTCGACCGATCCTTTTCGATGGACCGAGCGGGCAGAAACGTGACGAGAAGCGACAATATGCGTGGAGCGCCGTGAAGAACTCTTGGCGGTGTGACTACGTTTTTTGATCGCTCGCTTTGCAACCTCAGGATGATACGCGGCAGGAATCAGCAGAACGTCGCCTGGTTCCAAAGAATCCGAACCCCGATTGACCGATGAAATGCTTCCGGCGGTTAAATGATAAGACCGCGCAATCGCTTGCAGCGTATCTCCGTTTTGCACTTGATGCAGTCTCCAGGCGAGCCTGTTCTTTGCCGGCACAGTGTTTAAAGCGGCTACAGTGCTCGGGCCCGCACCCTTCGGAACGTGAACATCGAACCCTTCCGGAGCGACCGACGTCAATAGAGCCGGATTCAAATCGCGAATCTCTGAAACAGGCTGTTTCGTCGCATCGGCCACCAGATTCAGATTGGTGGTTGCCGTCACATGAATTGTGTCGTATTGGAGCGGAGGATCCAATTCGATCTGCTCTAAACCGTAGTCCTTAGGGTTCTTTGCCATGATGGTCATGGCCACGATAATGGGCACATAATTTGCCGTCTCTTTCGGCAATGCATGTCGCTTCAGCAACTCCCAGTAATCTGAGTACCCGGTTCGCTCGACTGCCCGATCCACTGCCCCGGCGCCGCAATTGTAGGCTGCCATCGCGAGATACCAGTCGTTATAACGCGCGTACAAGTCTTTCAGGTATTTTGCCGCTCCGCGAGTGGCTTTTTCCGGGTCGAACCGATCATCGTATCGGGCAGTCCGGTCCAGCGAATACGTGCTGCCTGTTCCGGCAATGAACTGCCACATGCCCACCGCCTTTTTGTTGGAAAGGGCGCGCGGAAGAAATCCAGACTCGGCCTGCGCAAGATAAATCAATTCCTGCGGCACACCCTCTTCCGCAAAAATGCGCTGAATCATGCCCTTATAGCGGCCCGAACGCCGAAAACCCGCCAAAAGCATGTTTCGGCCGCGATCGGTGGAAAAATAGTGAACGTAGCTCAGTACCGGATCGGCTAGCTCCAGCGGGATGCCGGACGTTGTTCCGTTCAACTCCGCCTTTAGTTTGGGAGCCAACGCAGGGTCGGCCTGAAATGTCATGTGGCTGATCTCGTCGATGGGCGCCTCGTCATAAGCCGGCTGATCCGCCTCTTCGCGACCGGCCCCCAGCTTCTCGACATCGAAACGGTAAATGACGTCGCTCATCGCCTCCAGCCGTCTTTCGATTCGTGCGTGATCCAGCAGCGACTGCGGCGCATTTAGCAGTGATTCCACGGCAGCATCGAACTCGCGATGCGCCCCCGCCCAGTTATTTTGGAAGTAAAGCTGCCGCCCGGAGTCGAAATGGATGTTGGCTTTATTGATGATCCGATCTGTTTCCGTCTGGTGGCTCTGCGGCGCTTGTGCCGACCGCGACGTCAGCGGACGAGTATCTTCTACAAACGCTCCCTCCGCTGCAATCGCCGCCGCATTAGCAAAGTTCAATCCGGGCGTGCTGCCTTCTCCCCAGCTCATGCCGGAAGATATACCTAAGCAAACAACTATCCCAACTAACAAGGGGCGATGACTCGTCATTAAAAAAAAATCTTCATCTAATTTTGGAATGCGCGCAGTTTCATCACTTTACCCCACAGCGCCATAATGGGTCAAGTGTGAATAGGTTTTAACTGAGCGTTACCGGGCGGGTACCGGCTGCAGCTTGCGGCTATCGATGATCCGATCGATCATCCCGTACTCCAACGCCGCCTCCGGTTCCAGAATGTAATCGCGATCCACATCGCGTGCGATTCTTTCGACGGGCTGTGAAGTGGCATCGGCCAGAATCTCGTTCAAAGACTGGCGCATACGCAAAATCTCCCTGGCGTAAATGTCGATGTCGGCGGCTTGTCCGCCCAATCCGCTCATCGACGGCTGGTGAATCAGAATACGAGAGTGGGGCAGGCTGAATCTCTTGCCCCTTGTGCCGCAAGCAAGAAGCACCGCCGCCATGGACGCGGCTTGTCCCAGGCAATACGTCACGATATCCGGCTCCACCAGCCGCATGGTGTCCAGAATCGCCAGACCGGCAGTGATCGACCCTCCCGGAGAGTTAAGGTAAAGGGAAATATCGCGTTCCGGATCCTCGGCGGCCAAAAATAGCATCTGGGCAATCACAAGGTTGGCAACATTATCGTCGATCGGCGTGCCAAGAAAAATAATATTCTCCTTGAGCAGGCGGGAGTAAATATCATATGCTCTTTCACCACGTGATGACTGCTCTACCACCATGGGCACTAGTACTGAATTATTCATTCGAAGTTCCTTTGCACAAAGGTTTTCCGCATAATGTGCGAAATATGTCTTGGCAGTTCTCATGATATCGGATTGATCCTCTGGTACCAGGCCTTGCGATCACCATTCGCCTTGGAAGGTCCGGAAATCTTCCCTACCCAGAAAACATATAAGTAAGTGGTCAGCGCGCCGAGCAGGAAAGCCAGCAGATCGAAACCCAGATGAGATGTGATCGCCGCGATACTTCCACCCCCTACAAAAAATATTTGGAAGTAACACTCCAGAAAACCGATACTTGCTAATCCGCCAAACACTGCTGAACGGCCCGGCATGACGAAGAGCTTACCAGCCGGTCCCAAGATAATCATTGGCAAGCCGAATATGAGCCAACCGGCTCCCAGAAATATCGATACGAATCGATAAAGTGGCAACCACCATGCCGGCGAATGTCGATGATCGATTAAAACGGAGGCGGCAAAAAGTAATAAGCAAGCCGTCCCGCCACTTGTCGCCAATGCCAGCGCTCCGATACCCAGACGCCTGCCGGGAGCGATTTTACGACGTTCCGCCGTGTCTGTGGCATCCCGTTTGCCGCTGCTGAAGAATTTAAATGCACCGGCTGCCACGAGGGCTGTCACCCCTCCAAAAAGAAGAGTCGAGGCAATGAAAAAAACAATCCCGCCGCCGCCCAGGAGCAGCCCAAACAGCAGTGCCACCCCGCTTCCCATGCAGAGTCCGGTTGACACGGCGCCGAGCATCGCCTGTATCCACAATGCGTCGACCAGCGCGCGCCGCCCCAGGTAAAGCAAAGGCAGCCCAAACAACACTGTGATCGCGATCAGGAAATGTCCGAATGGACCGTATACATACTCCTGCAAAAGAGGAGCCCAATTGCTCGTGCCTAGTACAAGGCCGCGAAATAACCACTGCGCGCCCACGGCGCTGCCGTAGCCCAGTGCGAGCATGGCAGCTAAATACAGCACCTCGTAAGTAAAAGCGCTCCATCTCCGTTGAGCCGTGCCTGTTTGGGTTGCTGATGACATAAATTTCCGGGAGGCCCGGCCCTACTCGGATGTTATCGTCACTACCATGTCCACCATGCGCGATGAAATTCGGCAGCAGCCGACCGTAATTGAACGTACTTTAGAAGCCGAATGGCCACATGCCGAAAAGCTGCGTCGCCACTTTGATCGTCGTGCCCCGCATCTGATCGTCTTGTCCGCCCGTGGGACGTCCGATAATGCCGCCCAGTTCGGACGCTATCTGTTGGAAATCCTCACCGGTATTCCTGTCTCCCTTGCTGCGCCCTCTGTCACCACGTTATATAAGGCCAACGTCCAACGAACGAATGCTGTCGTCGTCGCGATCTCCCAATCCGGCGAGTCCACCGACACCAATCTTGTCTTGGAGCAGGCAAAAGCCGGCGGCGCTTTTACCATCGGAGTCACCAACGAAAGCGAGAGCGCTCTGGCACGTTTGGCCGATCACGTGTTCCTGGTGCGGGCGGGGCAGGAGAAAAGCGTGGCCGCCACGAAGACCTATACCGGCCAGCTTCTTTCCATGTACTTGCTGGCATACGCCCTCGGTGCCGCTATTCGGCTCGAGGATCTGCAACGGATCCCGGAGCATACCGCAGCCGCTTTAGCACTGGAGGACGAAATTCGACTCAGGGCTGAGCGCTACTGTTTTATGCGCCATGCCGTCTGTATCGGCCGTGGTTTGAACTATGCCAATTCGTTCGAATTCGCATTGAAACTGATGGAAACATGCTACGTTGTAGCCGAGCGCTTTTCCTCCGCCGATCTCCTCCATGGGCCGATCGCCATGTTGGAAGAGGCTTTTCCTGCCTTTGTATTTGGTCCGGCCGGTGTCACCTGGAAGCCCATCTACGAAATGCTGGAGAAACTTTCTTTTTTGAAAGCGGAAACACTCTTGATTTCCGACCATAGTAATCTTGCTTCGCATCTTGCGGGAAACTTTCGCTCGCGAACTTTGATCATTCCAGCCGATCTCACGCCTGCCGACGCTCCGCAGCGGAATATGCCTTTGGACGTCTTCACGCCAATACCTTACATAATTCCAGCCCAACTGCTCGCTGCGTCATTAGCCGAGGTCAAACATTTGGACCCGGACCGTCCGCGCACACTCAGTAAAGTGACTCGAACCGTCTAAAAGTACTTCCTACAATCGGGGGGCTTCGAAGTTTATTTTCGAGCGCCGCGCGTGGTGCCTTTCAACGCCGACTGCCGTCGTTTGGCGCTTCTACGTTTGGGCTTCGATATGCGGAATGTTCCACTTCCCAGGTACTCAGCCTCGTAAACGTTGTCTTTCTGCTCCATTTTGGGCGAAGCCGAATGCGGTTCTTTGCTCGATATATTAAGTGATGCCATGAAAAGTATCTCTGAAAACGGACAACTCCAGTGTAGCCAGCTTCTTGCCTAAGAGCAAAGAATCAGGCTGGTACTAATCCAGGGATTGAAAATAGACCATTACTATACGATAATTGTGAGTATTGTCATAGCCTAGGAAATTACTTAGACTATAGACAGGTAGCCTTCCTCACAACGACATGAGAAATACTGTACTTCTGACCACACTCCTAACCTGCAGCCTAGCTTCGGCAGGATCTGCTTCTACACTTGTAGACTATAGCGGTGCGGGGGTGCAAAACACGGAAGTAGCGGGAACCACCGACTTTTCATTTTCTTCGCAAAGCAAAGGATTCAGTGCCGCCTCGGTAGCTGTTCCTGGCATTGGCCAGTTCGACGGTCTGGCGGTCGAGAACGTCGGTCAGTATGGCGGCGCGAATGGTAACTCGAAGTACGGCGTGGTGGGCTACAGCGGCAATACAAATGCCACTCTTACTTTCGGCGGCCCTGCTTCTTATGTTGGGTTTTGGTGGTCTGCCGCCGATGCGCAAAATACAGTCACTCTTTACAGCGGGAACGATGCGGTCCTTACGTTAACAGGAAACGATTTGGTGCAAGCTTTGGGCTCCTGCGGATCCGGTAATGCCTATTGTGGCAATCCGAACAACAATATGGACGGTAATGAGTTGTTTACTTACGTAAACATCTTCGGGCAAGAGGGTACGCAGTTCTCATCGATTTCTTTCCAAAACGGTCCTGGCACCGGCTTTGAGTTCGACAACTTGGCCTATATCGATCCTCCTGCTGTTCCAGAGCCGGCGACTTGGTCGATCCTAGCTTTTGGTCTTGGCGCGTTGTCGTTAGCGAAACTTCGCCCTCGCAAATCTTAGTTTATTTTTCTTACCTTTAAAGGGCTGGCCTCATATGAGGCTGGCCTTTCTCGCGTTTCAGGGCACTTCTCTGCGCTAACTTGGATGATGTGAGTCGATATCCTCGAAACAGTCTATGCATACCGTTGTTGCCGCTAGTTTTTCTTTTCAGTTCTCTATCCGCTACCCCCGCTTCTTCCGTAAATCCGGCGTTTCAGCCCCTGCAAAAGTACGAGGGGTCTTGGCAGGTAACTCGGCATTTCGAAAACGGCCAAAATGGCAAGACGCAGCGGTTTGTCAATCGATGTGCCGCGCTAGGAATTTACTTCGCATGCGAACAAAGCGTAGATAAGGAAGCCAGCGCGCTTTTAGTTTTCATCCCTGCGGGCCAGCCCGGCCATTATCACACCCAGTCCATTCTCCCCGGGGGACGCGCCACGGGACTGGACGAACTTCAGCTTTCCGACGATCGATGGGTATTTACTTCCAGACGGCATCTGGGCGGTAATACCACTTACTACAGAAATACGAATATCTTCGTCGATAAGGATCATATCCATTTCGAAAATGCTCAGTCTCCGGATGGGAAAAAATGGACTACGCAGCAGTCGGGAGACGAAATCCGCCTTTCGCGTTAATCAGTAGCTTTTCACTAAGCTCTTAGGCCCCGGCTATTTCGGTAGCCGGTCTATCCTGTGAAGGCAAGGCACGTAAACGTACGCCGCACCAACCGGTCAACGCTAAATTGAAGCAAAGATAAACAATCGCGACAACGTTCCGCTGCAACTCACTGAACGAACCGGTAAAAAAAAGTAAAACGAAATACAAAAGTGAATTGAGTAAGCTCAGCAAAAAGAATTTCGTCCATATGGAGGTGTTGTGCGGAAGCGGAATTTTTTGTCTGCGCAATAACCGATATAACGACCAGACGAAAGCCAGACTAGCTGACGTCGCTCCTGTCCAAAGAACCATTCCTGTCATCTCCGCCAGCATGGAGCTTCCGTTGATGTCCTTATCGTCAAGCGTCAGGTACAGAAACAAGCCAAATAGCGCGCTCACAAAAATCCCGGTAATCAACCGGACGCCAAACGCACGCCTCAATTTTAGAACTTGCTTCGATAGTTCCTCGAAGACGTCCCACGCCATTAAGGGAAATAGTACGGAATATAGAAAAAGGGAGTAAAAGAAAAGTCTTTCCGTAGACCGTGAATCCCACCCCAGCCACCACTGTGCGATATCGAATAAAAACTCAACGGCGCAGAAAAGGGTGAGAAACACATAAACCCGGTGCAGCTTCAATGTCAACACGCGCAGAAACAGTAAGCCGTCGATAACTGTTCCCCCCATTTGGATCCAATGAATTGCCTGATTCAACATTTATCTCCCTCTATTTGATCGCACCAGAGGAAAGTGCTGTTTGGGGCAATGGAGATAAATGCGCTTGTCTCAGCCGCACCGGTCATTTGAAAACTGAAACTACATCGCCAAACGCTATTTAGCCATGGACTTGGCCATCGGCCCAGCTAGTTGTTGCGCGGATTGCAAGTGTTTCTCCAAGGTAGGAAGCGTAGCCGTCGCATAAGCCTTCAACTGAGCGTTGTCAGCGGTGTCGGCTTCTTTCTTGAACATGGAAATAGCCTTCTCGTGGCCTTTAATCATGGTCGCCAAGAAATGACGATCAAACGATTTTCCTTTTAACTTCGCCACCGGAGTGATCAACTTCATGTGCTCATCGTTGATACCTTTCGGCACTTCCGTTCCCATCTTTAATGCCATAGCTGAGATCGTGTTGTAGTCCTTTGTGTGATCTTGAATCAGCATCTGTCCAAAGTCTTTCACGTTCTGGTTAGAAGACTGATCTTGCGCTAATTGGCCGAAGTGCGCTTCCGTCATGTCGGTCTGCGCGGCAAAGGCAAGAAAATCTTTATCTGCGGGCGTAGCCATCATCGTCTGCGCAACTGCGGAAAAACAATAAAGTGTCCCGCAAATCAAGCCGGTAAGAATTTTATTGGTTGACATCCAATTTCTCCTGAATTTTAGAATTTAAACTGCTTATTCTATGGATGTTCGCGGGCGGGAATAGTAACGAAACGTTACGGAAGGAAGGGCCGATCTGCTCGTTTTCGGCCCTTTTTACTAGCAAGCTGTCTTGCTAGATCGCGGGGATTGGCCCAATCGTAGCTAGATCGATCGCTTGCCCTGCCGCCAGATTGTACGCTGCTACGGCGTTGCTGGTGGCGTGAATCACCACCGAAGCGAGACCTGCATAGGAGGACGTGGCGGGCACTGCCTGCGCAATGGTCGCTGCGATTTCCAGTTCGGTCAGAATATCCGAAATGGATAAATTCCGCGCCTGCGCTTTCATGCGCATAGCAGCGGCTTTGTTATGGGTCTGTTGGACCAATGGAGCCGGCACTTGCATCTGCTTCTGAATGGCTACTTCCAGGCTCATCATACTCACCAAAAGAGTATTGATTGCCTCTGCTGCCGTCGTTTGGCCGGTGGTGTCTAAACGAAATTGGGAATACAGGTCGAAAGCAGTTTGGTAGGCCGTCGCTGCCTGGTTGAACCGCGGTCCGTATTGAGGATAATTAGTGACGATCTCCGTCCGCAGTGAAAGAAGCGCGCCATGCGCCAACGTCAAAGAATCGTACGTAGCTCCATCGAAGTCGCTAATTTGGTTTGGATGTTTCGGCTGTTGTTGATTACAACCGGTCAGAACGAGTACGGTGGCTATCGCCAGAAGGCCGAAAGCCGCAAGGTTGATTTTTAGCATAATAGGTGCTTTCCGCTCGAAAGCGTAAAAAACACCTTTGCCGCTCAACCCGCCAAAACCACGTTAAGTGAAAGAAAAGATTAAAGAACTTATTCCAAGTAAACTTTGTGACCCACCTTGCGCCTTTTCTGCGAGCACCCTCTACTTCGTCGCCACTGCGGCGATATTCATGTACAAACCAGGCCGGAACCACTCGTTAATTTCCCAGACCTGCACTCGCGAGAAAAACTGGCGGAGTAGCTTTTCCAGGCTTCCCGGTGTAAAGAAATTGACGTGGCTGGCTTCGAGCATGTGCCACGGCACCACCTGCGACTCGCTCATGGCCGGCAGAACGCCGATGTTCGGAACAGTTAAAATCAATTTCGATGAGCATACCCGGTGCGCTTCACGCAGCACTTTTTCGTAATCGTCGATGTGCTCCAACACTTCCATCATGGCGCAGGTTTCGAACGATTCGTTCGCTAAACCGCTATTTGCCGCGTCGCCTAGCTCCACATTCCGGCCGCGCGCTTTTGCCATGCCGACCGCCTGAGGATTGGTCTCCATACCCAGATAGGTGACGGACTTAGGAAGGTATTGTTGGAGCGCTCCGCAGCCTGCTCCGAAATCGACCACACTTCTCCTGCAATGCTCCTTCACGATTTTTTGCGCATCTCCGCTGAGCGCGTCCACCGGCGGCCCGGAGCCATAAATGTTTTCTCGCTTTAGTACTCTTCCGGTTTGACTTGCCTGGAGCAACAACTCTTCATACGGACGCATCGTCTCAGCATATCCGGCCAAGGTTTCATCTCACCTCACGGTGAACACCTTAAACCCCTGAAGACAGCTTTCCCGCCACTGAGGAACTGGAAAACGAGCGCTCCGCAAGAGGAACTTCTTGAATGCCGGTACAAATCGTGCTCAAATAAAGTGATCGGCCCAAAGCGGTGCGTGTTTCAATGCGCACGGCCGAATTCGATCGACCTGCAAACTCTTGCAGCATCCCACAACTTAACGAACTAGGAGCATGAGAGTTGGAGCAAGCAGTTCTCGCCCTGGAAGACGGAACCGTTTTCGAGGGCACTAGCTTTGGTGCGTCCGCGCAGCGCAGCGGCGAAGTAGTTTTTAACACCGCCATTACGGGCTATCAGGAGATCTTCACCGATCCGTCCTATGCCGGCCAAATCGTTGTCCTCACCAATCCCCAGATCGGTAATTATGGTTCGAATGCTGCCGACAGCGAGTCGGCAACTCCCTATATCGAAGGATTGGTTGTCCGTGAAATGTCTCCTGTTGCCAGCAATTGGAGATCCGATGAACGCGCCGATCATCTTCTTGCCCACCATGGCATTCCGGTTATTGCCGATGTCGATACTCGAAAGCTCGTGCGGCTTCTGCGGGATCGCGGCGCAATGCGCGGCATCATTGCCGTGGGCGATTCTCTTCATAACGATACTCTGATCAAGGCAGTGCGCAATACTCCTTCCATGGCCGGTCAAAACCTCGTCTCCGGCGTCTCCACTGCTCGACAGTATCAGTGGACCGAAGGCGTCGATCCTGTCTCGGTATCGGACAAGCGTCTCGCATCCGAAGCTCAGCAATTTCATGTCGTCGCCTACGATTACGGCATTAAACGGAACATCCTGCGCCATTTAGTGGAAATAGGGTCTCGCGTCACCGTTGTCCCCGCCGCCACCACTGCCGAAGACATCCTTTCGCTGAAGCCCGACGGCGTCTTCCTTTCAAACGGTCCCGGTGACCCCGAAGTGCTGGAGGCCGAATCCGCTCAGATAAAAAAACTGATCGGCAAAACGCCTATTTTCGGCATCTGTCTCGGCCATCAAATTCTGGGTCTTGCCCTGGGAGGCAAAACGTATAAATTGAAATTCGGGCATCATGGTGCTAACCATCCTGTGCTCAACAAACGCACAAACAAGGTGGAGATCACCTCACAAAATCACGGCTTCGCTGTCGATCCCGAATCGCTGCGCGACACCGATGTCGAACTGACGCATGTCAATCTTAACGACGGAACCGTGGAAGGCTTTCGTCATCGTTACGAGCCCGTCTTCTGCGTGCAATACCATCCCGAAGCCGCTCCCGGCCCGCATGATTCCCACTACCTTTTTCACGACTTTGCCCAAATCATGAAAGAAGAAAAACGCTGATATGCCGAAGCGTACCGATCTCAAACGTATTATGATCATCGGTTCCGGACCGATTGTAATCGGCCAGGCCTGCGAGTTCGACTACTCCGGGGCGCAAGCGTGCAAAGCGCTGCGCCAGGAAGGCTATGAGGTCATCCTCCTCAACTCGAATCCGGCCACCATCATGACCGATCCGGAGCTTGCCGATCGCACCTACATCGAACCGCTCAGCCTTGCCTTCGCTACCGAAGTCATTCGCAAAGAACGTCCGGACGCGCTCCTCTCTACTGTAGGAGGACAAACCGCTTTAAATCTATCGGTCGAGTTAGCAGAGTCGGGCGTTCTCGAAGAATACGGCGTCGAGTTGATCGGCGCGAAAATCGACGCGATTAAGAAGGCCGAAGATCGCCTCTTATTTAAAGACGCCATGCGCAAAATCGGTCTCGACATGACCCAGTCGCAGCTCGCCAACAACGTCGATGACGGTCTTGCCTTCGCCGAGCGCATCGGCTATCCCATCATTCTGCGTCCTAGCTTTACTCTTGGCGGCACGGGTGGCGGCATCGCCTACAACCGGGAAGAGCTGGCGGAAATTCTCGAACGCGGTATCGATCTTTCGCCTGTTCACGAAGTCCTGGTGGAAGAAAGCATTCTCGGCTGGAAAGAATACGAGATGGAGGTGATGCGCGACCTGGCCGGCAACGCCATCATCGTCTGCTCCATTGAAAACTTCGATCCGATGGGCGTTCACACGGGCGACTCCATCACCGTTGCGCCCGCCCAGACATTGACTGACCGCGAATATCAGGCAATGCGCGATGCCTCCCTCCGCTGCCTTAACGAAATCGGAGTGGATACCGGCGGATCGAACGTCCAGTTTGCGGTCAGTCCGGAAAATGGCCGCATGGTCATCATCGAGATGAACCCGCGTGTTTCCCGCAGCTCCGCGCTTGCCTCCAAGGCCACTGGATTCCCTATCGCCAAAATCGCCGCGAAGCTGGCCGTCGGCTACCGCCTCGATGAAATAAAGAACGATATCACTCGCGCCACCCCTGCCTGCTTCGAGCCCACGCTCGATTATGTCGTGATCAAAATTCCGCGCTGGCAGTTCGAAAAATTTCCCGGCGCCGAACCCGTTCTCAACACGCAGATGAAGTCCGTCGGCGAAGTCATGGCCATCGGACGCACCTTCAAACAGGCCCTCGGCAAGGCACGTCGCAGCCTGGAAACCGGCAAGGCCGACAGCTCGGAATCGTTCGACTCCAAGCTGATCCCAAAGCGTTTGATTACGCCTAATCCGGATCGGCTGAACTACATCTGGTTTGCCTTCGAGCAAGGTTACTCCATCGACCAAGTCTTCGAAATGACGCACATCGATCCCTGGTTTTTACGCCAAATCTTCGAGATCGTCACCCTTGAACGATCCATGGTTGGTCGTTCGCTTTCCTCCCTCACCACGAAGGAATTTCGCAGGTTGAAGCGTGACGGCATCGGCGACCGCCAACTGGGGCGCATTATCGATGCGCAACCATTGGATGTTCGCGCCGCCCGTAAGAATCTCGGCGTCGAAGCTGTGTTCAATCGCGTCGACACCTGTGCCGCCGAGTTTGAAAGCTTCACACCATATCTATATTCCAGCTACGAATCCGAAGACGAATCCGCTCCTACCACTCGCAAAAAAGTCATGATCCTCGGCAGCGGTCCCAATCGTATCGGGCAGGGAATCGAGTTCGATTACTGCTGTTGTCATGCCTCCTTCGCTCTGCAGGAGTTTGGCGTCGAATCCATCATGGTCAACTGTAATCCCGAGACGGTATCGACCGATTACGATACCAGCGACCGCCTCTACTTCGAGCCGCTGACGCAAGAAGAAGTTCTCAATATCTACGACATCGAAAAGGCGGACGGCCTTATTGTTCAGTTCGGTGGACAAACACCGCTCAACTTAGCGATGCCTCTGAAGAAGTTAGGTCTTCCCATCATCGGCACCGATCCGGCTGATATCGATCTCGCCGAAGATCGTAAGCTGTTCGGCAAGCTGCTCGATGAACTTCACATTCCGTCTCCTGCGAGTGGCACCGCAACCAGCGTCGAGGAGGCTTGCAGCGTTGCGCAACGTCTTGGCTTTCCTGTTCTGGTGCGTCCTAGTTACGTGCTCGGTGGCCGAGCCATGGTGATCGCCTACAACCAGGAAACAGTGCGCCGCTATATGCAGGAAGCGGTCAGCTTTTCCATAAAGCGTCCCGTGCTCATCGACCGTTTCCTTGAAGACGCCACCGAAGTGGATGTGGACGCGCTCTGCGATGGCGAGAACGTTCTCATCGCCGGCATCATGGAGCATATCGAAGAAGCAGGCGTCCACTCCGGTGACAGTTCTTGCGTTCTTCCGTCTTTCTCCATCGCGAAAAAAACCCTGGCTATCATCGAGCAATACACTACGCGACTCGCGCGCGCGCTTCATGTCGTCGGTTTGATGAACGCGCAATATGCCATCAAAGACGGAGAAGTGTTTGTGTTGGAAGTAAATCCGCGCGCTTCGCGTACCGTGCCATTTGTCAGCAAAGCTACCGGCGTGCCGCTCCCCAAGGTGGCCGTTGGCCTGATGCTCGGCAAAACATTGCCAGAGGTGGCCCATCTTACCGGCGGCCTCGCCAACGGCGTCTTACCCGTCTCGAACTTCTTTGTGAAAAGCCCCGTCTTTCCATTTGCCAAATTTCCCGGAGTCGATCCGGTCCTTGGCCCCGAAATGCGTTCCACCGGTGAAGTGATGGGCATTGGTGAAAGTTTCGGCGAGGCGTTTGCGAAGGCGCAGCTCGCGGCAGGAACTCCCATCCCGGATAGCGGAGCGTTATTTATCAGTGTGAATGACAACGACAAAAAAGCTGCCGTGGAAGTGGCGAGTCGTTTTCGTCAATTTGGGTTTGAGCTTTTTGCCACCCGCGGTACCGCTGCTGCTCTAAAGGCTGCTGGGCTCCCTTGCAAAACAGTCTTCAAAGTCAACGAAGGCCGTCCTAACGCAGTGGATTGGCTTAAAGCGGGAAAACTAAACTTGGTAATTTACACGACCAGCGGTGTCTCATTTCCTGACGAACAAACGATCCGTCGTAATGCGGTCATCTATCGAACTCCTTGCATTACAACAATGGCCGGTGCGAAAGCAGCTGCTGAAGCGATCGCCTCCCGTCGCCGCGACCCCATTCGGGTCTGGAGTCTTCAAGAACTACATTCACCCGAGTTTGCGGCAGGCACCGTTTGACATAAAAAAAGTCCTCCGTAGCAGCCGAAAAAATTGACTACTGCGAAGGACTTTTTGACACAGGGAGTGTCGATAAAATTACTGCTGGCTATGTTTCATGTCTCGCATGATGCTGTGCGCCTCTTGAACACCAGCAAACTGCTTTTGTACCACTTGTGCCACCTCGGGTGGGAGACTTTTTGAAGTTGCCTCTTTGTATGCTTTCATTGCCGAATCTTCTCCGGCTTCCACTTCATTCACAATCTGCTTATCCGAATCGCCCGTGACTGCCTCTTTCACGCTGATCCAACCACGATGTAATTTTGCGGTTGCGTGCTCGGATTTTGTTGGTTCTTCACCCATTCCGCCCACCAGCTTTTCAAGCTCCTGCGCGTAAGTTCCACGCTGGCTGGAATACTTCATGAACATACTCTTCAACGAAGAATCTTTTACCTTGTCTGCGGCATGGCGATAACCGTTCTCGCCATCCTTGCACGTCTCAATCAACTCGTTTAATACGCTGCTTACTTCTTTTGTTTCAGTTGCCATCTATTCTCCTTCGAATGTTGGATTCCAACTCCCCCGCTGAATGCTTACTATCTCAGCAAAAAAACCGGAAATCCAACCCTAAACACGTAAAACAACTTAACCCCAACTACGTTCATCCCTCACGTTACTGCGGAGAGCTTGTTGTAGTTGTTTTATCGGTGGTTTCCGTCTTTCCGTTCTTTTTGTGCTTCGTTTTATGCTTGTGTTTCTTTTCCATTTTCTGGTCACCATTCTGCTCGGTCATGGTGCTGCTGCTTTGCGTAGAATTCTGGGCAAACAGTCCTGTGCTGGCTGCTAAACCGATTCCAAGCAGGAATGTCGTAGTCTTTTTCATCTATAAATCCTCCTATCGATAGCGCTAGACGCTCTTTTTATTTAGGATGCTCTTCCAGCAGAAATCATTACAGTAGAAACACACTTGCCCTAACATCCGATACGCAATCTGAAAGAGTATCGTTCGTCGAGGCATCTGGTTATCGAAGGAACACTGGATGCACAATCAACCGGAAAAGTCGGCCCCGCGCCGGCATTTGATTACGAGAAGTTTGGCTGCCTTCGGTGCGGGCGCTCTCCTTCTGCATGGTGTCCGTTTCGGCTTGAAAGTATTCGGCCCCGCGCAGCCCTACCGGCTGCAAAGGTCCACCCTCCCCGAAACGGACTCTCAGGAGTTTTTAAACCGATTGGCCTGCGTCACCGATGCTGTGATGTATCGGGATGCTCGCATCTCTGTTTTGCGAAATGGACCCGAGTTCTATCCTGCCGAGCTGCAAGCCATCGATGCCGCCGTGGAGAGCATCAATTTGGAAGCATTTGAGTTCTTCGAAGGCGACCTCACCCGGGAGGTGATCCGTCGCCTAGCTGCCCGCGCTCGCCAAGGTGTCCAAGTGCGGCTTGTGATCGATGCTCTGGGCAGCTTCGGTGTAAGCCGTACTTATTTTCAACCATTGCTTTCGGCTGGAGGTCAGATGGCTTGGTACCATCCCGTCGATTGGAAGGAATGGCCCTACTTCGACCACCGAACCCATCGTAAGCTTCTGACTATCGACGGCAAGATCGGGTTCATCGGCGGCGCGGATTTCGCTGATCACTGGATCGAAAACAAAGAAGGGAAACTTCCTTGGCGTGATACCGTCTTTCGCGTCGAAGGTGGAGCAGTTGCCAGTTTGAATGCCACCTTTGCGGAAAATTGGGTCGATTCCACCGGCGAGATGCTTTTTGGTTCGACGGAGTGTCCCCAGCCTTCTGCCGCCGAACATAAAACTTGCATGGTGGTCACCAGTAGTGCCGGCTACAGCACGTCCCGAGCCCGTATTCTGTTCCAAACTTTACTGGAATCGGCTCAATCCACCATTCGGATTACCAGCCCTTATTTCCTTCCCGATCGCAGCGTAAGGCATGCCTTAAGACGCGCAATCCAGGAACGCGGAGTCAAAGTGCAGATTCTCACCGTGGGACAGCAGACTGATTACAATTCGATCCGCCAGCTCAGCGAACTGCTATCTGCTTCGCTCATCCGCAAGGGTGTCGAGTTCTACGAATACACCGCATCCATGATGCACGCAAAATTGATGACAGTCGATGGTATCTGGACCGTAGCCGGCTCCACGAATTTCGATCATCGTTCCTTCGCTTTAAACGACGAGGTCAATTTGGCGGTATTCGATCGGGAGATCGCCGCTTGTGTCGACGAACATTTCCAAGCGGACCTGCAACAAAGTGAGCGCATTACGCTAGAACGGCTGAAGAAAACCAGCTTTAGTCAACGACTATTGGCTAACGCAAGCTGGCTCTTCCGTTATGAAGCGTAGACAATCTACTGCTTCGATCTCCGCTTCCATGCCATCGCACTGATTAGTATCGCCGCTCCTGCAAGAATCAGCGCCGACGGGAGAAGCTTGTTTACTCCCCGTCGGGGAACACTCGCAGCATACGCTCGCCAATGTGCTCGCGCTGCCTTAGCAAAAGGCTCCAACTGCGAATAGTCGTCCCTCCAGGTCGTGTACATCAATCCTTCAACTCCGGGAATGCCTTCCGCTTCTTGTAGTTCTTTCTGGGCCGCTACCGCGCCGTCGCCCGAATCGTAGTAGCCGGCAATCATCTGCTTGTGCGCCACCGGTTGTCGAAAACTTTCCCCGGAAAACCATTCCAGCGACTTCCTCAGATGGCCAAGATTCCAGTTCATGATGGTCACGCTCGCGGGAACCCCATTCCAGGAGCCCGCCAAGTCGCCTTCTACGTTGTAGTAGTGGTTCACCGCATTCTGATACGGATCGAACATGTCGTTCCAGACATAGACCGGCGCATTGGGAAGCATCGAATGATAGAGTCCGAAGGAGTTCTTCACGCTCCAGGCCAACAGTTGTCCAGCGCTCATCTGCTTTGCCCGGCAACTGCCGCAGGAATTCATCTGCCGCATCTCGTCGTACTGCATCAACAAACCCGCACCGTCCGGCAGAATACTCTTGATCGCGTCGGCATTTCGGCGCTGCCAATCCAGAACGCCGGTTGCCGTCAAACACATTCCTACATCGTTAAGCCCAGGAATCGGAAATACCGAATACGAATCCAACGCCACTGTCTCCCCCGGCTTCAGATGAGTGGTGGCCGGGAGCGTCACCGGACTCGGTTCGTGATAATTGTCCGTAAAGGGCGTTCGTGTCGAAGTCATCCGTGCGTCGGCGATCGGGTTGTAGTCCACTCCTTCCTGAAGCACCCGTTTCGGCTGCTTGGGATCAAACATCTTCACCGGCGTTCCCACGCGACGTGTGACATAAATCAACGCGGTCTCCTCCAACTGGACATCGTCGAACCAAATGGTTCCTACGCTTCCACCCCACACTCCCAGGTAAAGATACGCGGAAGTGGCGTCCCGGCTATTGAATGTATAGTCCAAAGATTTCCAGGAACTTGTATCGTCAGCTTTAAAAGTCGCATTCAGCAATGCGAATGTCGGATGGAATCGAGCCAAACCCGTCGCATCAAGTATCTCCACCTGAGAAAGGCCTTGAAAAGCCTGTGTTTTCACAAAAAGGCGAATGTGATACTGCCGCCAGGGAAGTAGTTTTACCAGTTGTCGAAAACGAGCGTTGCCCGCTGCATACCGTATGCTGCCCGATGCATGTCCCGAATGAGAATGATCGGTGTCGATAGCCGCTCCTCTATCGTGCAGATCGAACCAGGCTTTTTCGCCTTGTTCGAACCCCGGATTTTGCAATCCCGGGAAGCTATCGATGAAGGTAAGCTTACGGCGTGCGGCATCCACGCGAAACTGCGATCCAATCACCCGCTGCGATTCCGCCCAGTTTGGATTCTGCTGGAGCGCATCGTTCGAAAATCCAAACGGTGCAACAGGCGCCATCACCTGCAGATTCTTGTTTGCCGCATACTGAAGAGCGGATTTCAAACGGCTCACGTTTTGGGGAGGCCAGAACGAATCGGAAAGAAAGCTAAAACCAGAATCCCAAAAAACAACTCCGGTATAACCCGCAGTTTTGGCCCTGTCGATTTGTCTCTCGGTCGATTGCAGCGCCTCGTCCGAAGAAACATAACTATGTTGCCAATACCAGAGAAACGGAGCATCTCTGGCCGCTCCCCATCCGCAGAAAGTCAAAAGGATTAATAATGTGGAAACCGGAATAAGATAACGAATAGGCATCTCCGCAATACGCCTTCATTGTCTTACGGCCGGCGGAGGCGCCCCAACTCTGTCCCAACGCTACTTAGGCGGCAATTGGATCAAAATCGAACCCAATATCGGACCCTACCGCGCACCCCATCGCTTCGATCATGCGTTGCAGGCGGTCTACTTTTCTCCTCAATGCCAGAACCTCTGTTTCAAACAACGAGCTTTCCCATTGGTTGGCATTATGCAACGAGCGATAACGCTTCTCGAGCATTTTTTCTCCATCGATCAGCACGTTGAGCTGTTTAAAAATCAGAGTCTCCAAGGGACCTTCGCTGCGCTCTTCCAAATACATTTCCATACTATTTCGTAATCCCGATTTTCATAAGCACGTTTGCTACCAGAACCGAAATGGGCAGGCAGACACATCGAAATTAAAGTGAATTCGCCTGTTTTCAATAGCTTATGAGGAAAATGAAAAATGGTATTTTCTTCTTCCCACGACGTTCGTTCTCTGCTGCCCGGTAAATTAAGCCACAAAAAATCGAAACGTTCCCGGCAAACTCTTCCTACTTACTTTGTAGGTGTAGGCTGCCTTCCCATCCCGGCGTTCTTCTTCCCGTTTACACTATGGACATATGCTGGTCCCCAGCGATGATTTTTATCGCATCAAAAAGCTACCCCCGTATGTTTTCGCCGTCATCAACGAACTCCGGGATCGTGCGCGGGCGAACAATATAGATGTCGTCGACATGGGCATGGGGAATCCTGACGGCGCTACACCGCAGGCAGTTGTCGATAAGCTGATGCAAGCCGCTCCCGAGCCGGCGAATCATCGTTACTCTGTTTCACGTGGCATTACCGCTCTGCGCCAAGCCATTGTGGAGCGTTACCGAAAGCAGTATAACGTCCATCTCGATGCCGAAAGCGAAGCTATTGTCACCGTCGGCGCGAAAGATGCCTTGGCTCACCTGCTGTTCGCCGTCGTTGGACCGGGCGACGTCGTTGTGTCTCCCAATCCCGCTTATCCCATTCATCAGTATGGCGTCATCATGGCTGAAGGCGAGGCTTGCATGCTCCCCATGCCGGATGCATCTACATTTTTGGAGGAGCTGAAACATCTTTATCGAACGGCGGCCAAAAAACCCAAAATCATTCTGATCTCGTTCCCACACAATCCAACCACAGTCTCCGTGGATCTCGACTTCATGCGCGAAATCGTGGCCTTGGCCCGTCAGCACGGTTCCTACATCATCCACGATTTTGCCTATGCCGAACTTGGTTTCGACGGTTATCGCCCCCCTAGCATCCTTCAGGTCGAAGGTGCGTCCGACTACGCGGTGGAGATCTACTCCATGACCAAAAGCTACAACATGGCCGGTTGGCGGGTCGGCTATTGCCTTGGAAATCGCAAGTTGATCGCGGCGTTGGCCCGCATCAAAAGTTATCTCGATTACGGCATCTTTCAGCCCATACAACTCGCCTCCATCGTCGCCTTAAACGAATGTTCGGAAGAGCCGGGGAAGATCTGCGAAGTCTATCGTTCCCGCCGCGATGTGCTGGTCAAAACCTTGAACGACGTCGGCTGGGCGGTGACGCCACCAAAAGCCTCCATGTTCATTTGGGCCCGAATTCCTGAGCCGTTCGCCGAGGTGGGCTCATTGGAATTTGCCAAACTGCTGATGCGGGAAGCCCACGTCGCGGTTTCGCCCGGTATCGGGTTTGGACCGATGGGTGAAGGATTCGTGCGGTTCAGTTTGATCGAAAGCGAGCATCGGATTCAACAAGCCGCCGAAAAAATCGGCAACTTTCTCCAACAGGGAGAGGTCCTCGCGTCGCTGCCTTCCTTGCACGCATAAAACAACGCCATGGCTGCCATGCCTGAATCCGCACTGCCTTCGATAGTGGATCTATCGTTGGTTCCCGCCCACAATCTGGAGATGCTGCTGAACGATGAAATATCGACTTGGCAGCAGCGTTTCCGCTGGGATTTTCGCCCCTCGGCGGATCTGCTCCGTCGCTTCGCGCAATCTAAATCATTAGCCGGCTTCGCTCTGCAGCTTGGCAGCGAACTCATCGGCTACACCTACTATGTCTTTGAGGAACATAAAGCTCTCATCGGCGATCTCTATCTGCGCCAAGATCAAGCTACCTCCCACCACGAAACGCTTCTGCTCACCGCAGTCATACATTATTTAACTTTGGCAGCAGGCATCCGGCGTATCGAATCGCAGCTCATGACGCTTCCTGCTTCCTCGGGTTCGTTCCTGCCCTTCGACCGCTTCGTCAGCCGGTACGACCGTCTTTTCATGGAAGTGGGCAGGAGCGATATCGTTCATCTGCCGACGGCTTCCACTGAATTTCGCGTCACGTTCAAACCATGGGGTGAAAAGTATCAGGAGGAAATTGCCCGCCTCGTTTCCGCGGCCTATCGCGGACATATCGATAGCGAAATCAACGATCAGTACCGCACGATTCCCGGCGCGCGTCAATTCCTGTCCAACATCATTAAATTTCCCGGTTGCGGCCGGTTCTCCGCCCCAGCCTCTGTTGTTGCCATTGACCAGAGGACCGGCCATGTCTGCGGCGTTTGTCTCGGCAGCATCATTGGCACTCAATCGGGACACATCACCCAGCTCTGCGTTCTGCCCGCCATCCGTGGCGCGCGTCTCGGCTATGAGTTGCTTCGCCAGACCATGACGCGTTTTACCGAACTAGGATGCACCACCATCAGCCTCACCGTCACCCGCTCCAATGTCGATGCCATCCGCCTCTATGAATCGGTTGGCTTCACCTCGCAATCCACTTTCCCGGCATTGGTGTGGGAGGGCTTCTGTTAGAAAAACCAAAGCCCCCTCATCCGGTCTACCGCTCCATCCCTCGGCCCACCGGTGTCGGCACGCGGCCAAAAATCCAGTCGAGCGTCCAATCCCCCAAGATTCGAAGCCGCTGCCCCATGCCGGGCATCTTCGCCAGATACACTCCGCGCCACATTGCCCACGCCAGCACGCCCGAAAAATTCATATTGTACACGCGCGCCACTCCCGATCGCTTTCCCACCAACGCCAACTCCCCAATGGGCGTGTAGGTGAATGGCTTCAACGCATCTCCCCGTAACGATCTCGCAATGTTATTTCCCACTAGTGCGCCTTCCCGTGTCGCGTTTTGCGCCGTTCCCGTATAAGTCCCCTTCCCGTCCGGCTTCGGAATCGCGGAACAATCTCCAATCACCCAAACCTCCTCATGCCCCTCCACCTGGCAGAACCCGTTCGCTTTTACCTCGCCGCGTTTTCCCTTGCTGCAATCCAACGTCTTGATCAGCGGGTTCGGCTCCACCCCCGCTGCCCAAATCAGCGTTCGTGTCCGGATTCGCTCCTTCCCGTCTAACTCCACATAATCTTCGCCCGCCCCCGTGATCGGCGTCTTTAGCCGAATCTCGACCCCCCGATCCTTCAGCTTCTCCTCTGCATACGACGCCAAGTCTTCGGTAAGCTCTGGAAGTAGCCGTTCCGCTGGATCGATCAAAATGGCGCGTACCTCATCGCCCCGCAGACTCGCATTTTCGGCAATGCTGTCCAGCGCGAGATCGTTAATCGCCGCCATCGTCTCCACTCCCGTATAGCCCGCGCCGCCCACGACAAAGGTCAGATACTCTCGTTGTGTGGCCTCGTCGTCTTCCACGGCGGCATGTTCCAAGCACGCCAAAACCTGCCGGCAAACCTCACCGGCGTCGTTGAGAGACTTCATCTGAAAAGAATGTTTCTCCACCGACTCTTCCCCGTGAAAGTTGCTCACCGAACCCAGCGCAATCACCAGGTGGTCCGCATGAAATGTCTGTTCCGTCGAATTATTCGTGTCGGAACCCTTCGCCACCTTTACCGTTTTTGCATGAATGTCTATCCCCGCCACCTCACCCTGCACAAACCGAATTCGTTTCGACAAACGCCGTATCGGACTCGTAATGTGCCTGGTATCCAGCTGGCCCCCCGCTGCTTCGGTCAACATGGGCGTAAACAGCATGTAGTTTTTGGAATCGATCAGGATAATCTCGCCATTGCCGTCTTCGGGCAGTAGGCGTGCCAACTCCTCCGCTACCCCCGTTCCACCAAACCCCGCGCCTAAGATAACAATGGTCTTGTTTTGCGCGACTCCGGCATAGCTCCGTATCTTCTGGTGTTCTTGCAGCTTGTACCATGCCGCGCTGGCGGCTGCCGCGCCCAATCCACCCCACAAAAGCTTTCGAAAAGTTCCCATAAGTTGTTTAACTTACCTAAGATGCTCACTGGAAGCGGATAAATACATTCATCCCGTCTCCCACAAATGCTGCTTTTAGTGTTTGAGGGGGAGACGTTCCAATATCAGCGTCCCAACTACACAGACGATGTCTTAAATGTTCCGAGATGTGTCTTGCGATCGAGGCAGAGCCTCCATGCTCATAAGAACTCCTGAGGACAAATCAATCTCGGCTTTCCGTCATCGCGACCAGTTTTGCCACCGTGTTGATATTTCGGATGGTTGCTGCCGCTCCGTTCAGCGGAAGCTTCAGCTTTGACCGACCCATTCCATCGGGATAATAGACGTAGATCTCCCGCCTGCCTGGCTGGACCTGTTCGCCGCCAGGCGCTACCACGTAATTCATCAAATCGTTCGGTGGGGGTTCGCCCAGGAAGGCTACAGCGACCTTTGCTGGCTCTTTTTCGGGAAATGGATTGCTGCTGTGGACCAGACGCATTTCTGCCGGTGTCCGCACCATGACATCGATCTTCTTTTCCATCCTGGCGGCCAGAGCCTTCTCCAAACGGGACCGGATTACGCCTTCCGACAGGCTGGCCCCAAAGATGACATTGCCACTCTGGATGTAAGTACGAATCGATTGAAATCCAAGTCCTGCGCAGAGACCAGCCAATTCCTTCATCGGCAAAAGTCCTGTTCCACCGACGTTGATTCCGCGCAGCAGTGCAATGAAAGTTTCCAACCGCTTCTCTTCCGCTTTGCAGGCTGGCGATTATGGGTCAGGCCGGAGCGTATACGATCTTGCGTTCGATTATTTCAGATCCTACACCGATCCGGCTCGTTTTCGGGGAGGCAGATCACCAATAAACCGCTTCGCTTTACTTTTATATATGATGTAAAGCGGTGCCTGAAGCTATTCTTTCCGCGAAAAACCAGCTTGTCATTCCAAAGCAAGCGCGCGAGGCTCTGGGCGTGAAAGCTGGTGACAAACTTCTGATCGTCGTACGGGGTAGCAGCGTTATCGTGCTGCAGAAACCAGAACTGCCTCACGCCGCGATCCGAGGCCTGACTAAACGGACATACCCTGATAAATATCTCGCGAAAGAACGCGAAAGTTGGGACTAGCGCTTCTTCAGGGTTTTCTGCGTAGTCATCGCCGGATTGCCTTGGACACAGCGTTTTCATCTATCAGCTAGAAGCAAATCCTCGGTATGTCGATTTAAATCTAAAAGTTAATTTGCGGTGAATTCACGTTAAAAAAATTTGTTACCAAACCTATGAAACGTCGGACGTACCCTGTTACCGCAACAGAAAATGTTCCGGAAGTCGAACGGTATAGCCTTGCGACAATGGTGATGGCCAAAAAAAAACAGTCGTAGACAGCTACTCCACACTCGAAGGAAGTCGTGGCTTTCATCACCTGCCCAAGTTCACTTTTGTGAAAGGAAGAGGTCTGACCTACAACAAAAAATAGAACAGTAACATTTCGTACGCCCTTTTTGCCAGGTATAATCGTTATTCTTTATCGGCAAACACCGCCGTTGTCAAAGCAGGTACCGTCGCCGTTCCTGTCGTCTCATCGAAGCGCGCCTTCCGAACCACCGCGTCGCTGGAAGCCTGCTGCACCGGATGCAACTGCAGCTTTAGGTTGGCAAGCGCGGGGGAGGTAAAGCTCTGCTGCTCCTTCGTTGCATTGAAAACAACCAGATAGTTTCGGAAACCGCCGTAGTCACCGCCGTGGGCCTTTAGCTGCATGACAATCAGCCCTGGCACTTGCGCGGCTCCCGTGTTCAGGAACTGCAAATTCTTCTGTACCTCCGCCGCGCTTTCCATGCGAAACAGCCCGGAGCTCTGCCGGATGCGCAGAAACTCCTGAAATGCTGCGGTTGTCGCCTGAATCTCGGTCGGCGTTGGCGTCAACACGGTACTGGCCAGCAACGGTTGTTCGTACGGCCACTGCTGCTGGTTCTGGCTTGCAATCGGTAGCCCGATTCCCCAATTATTTCCCTGGCCGGTCCAGTCGATCTTGTTAAACCAATCGCCGGAATCATAGCTGTTCTGGTCTAGGTCCTTCGATCGCAGAAGATCATCGCCCGCGGCAAAGAACGGGACGCCCTGGCCAAGAGCCATTATGCTCATTGCCAGTACTTGCCGTCGCGCCCGATCCGCCGCCGAATCGTCTTCGGCAGACTTCGCCTGCACCGTATCGAATAGGATTTGGTTATCGTGCACCGACACATAGTTCACTGCTTCCACCGGCGAACGGGTGTAACCCGTCGGCTGTCCCTGATAATCAAGTTGACCACCGGTAATCACCTTTCCTGTTGCCTCTTCAAAACGGTAATCGCGCAGGTCGCCGGTCAATCCAACTCGAATCCAATCGGACCGATGCAACAGCGTCGCTTTCTGGTCCGCCAGCCCCGTATTCGACGAAGTATAGGCGCTCGGATCTGTAAACAAGCCGGTTGCAAAACCCTGCACACGAAGGTCGTCGAACGGACCGCCGCCCCGCACCCCATCCCGAATGCGGTCGTTGAAGCTGCCGACACCCGTGCCGTACAGATTCATCTGCGATGCATTGATGCCAAGCGCATTATTCGCCGTCTCGCCAAAATTAAAACCCTCGCCATAAATGTAAATCTTGCTTCCGTCGATGCCGTCCTTCTCGGGTGTCAATTTAGCCAGCGTCTGCCGAATCTGCCGCAGATTGTCCACAAATGTGAAGCTCATCAGATCGAACCGGAAGCCGTCGATCTTGTACTTCCGCGCATTCCACAGGATGGCGTCCTGCTGTAGCTTGCCCATCATGAAATGCTCCGTCGCGGTGTCCGCGCAGCAGGAGCCCGTCTCTAAAGCGCCGTCCGCGTCCAGCCGGTTATAGTAGTTCGGCACCACCTCGTCGAGTATGGAGTTCGATGCTTCACCGAACCCGCTCGTGTGATTGAAAACGACATCCTGGATCACGCGCAGACCGGCTCGATGTAGGCTCATCACCATCTCCCGATACTCCTTTACCCGCTCGTCCGGATCTACCGCGTACGCTCCTTCGGGAGCTAGATAGTGGTCCGGGTCATAACCCCAGTTATAGGCGTCCGCCCCTTGTATGGCGGCCACCGCGGTCTCCTGTTGCTGACTATCGGGAGGAAGGCCGTTCAAATCCGGCGTCGTCTTCCAAGTCGAGCTATCTTCATTAACACTGTTGAAGTGGAATGTCGGTAGCAGATGAATCGCCTTGAGTCCCGATTCTGCCAACTCCTTCAAATGCCGCATCCCATCCGACTGCGTATCCGTGAACGCCAGATAGGTGCCGCGATGCTCTGCTGGCACCGTCGCATCGCCCACGCTGAAATCCCGCACATGCAACTCATAAATACTTAGATCGCCAACGCTCGCCAGCGCCGGCGAGCGGTCATCTTCCCAACCCGCTGGCTGGTTCACCTCCGCGTCCACATCCGTAATGCGGCTCTTCGTCCCGTTCAATGCCAAGTCGATGGAATAAGGATCGCTCACCACGTTCTCCACTATGCTGCGCGTACTCGGCGCATAAACCTGCAAGTCGAGCAGATAGTAACGGCCTATCCACGAATCATCCAACTTCGCCACCCACACGCCCTTGTGTTCGCGCATCGGCAATATTTGTGCCGGAGCCGTATCCGCGGCGGCGTTGAAAAGCTCCAGTTGCATTGCCTGCGCCGTCGGAGCCCACACCTTGATTCTTACCGCCCCCGGAGCGCCCTCATCCTCCGCGTCCACCGCTTCGTCATCGTCATTTCCGCGTCCGCGCGGCTTTATCACTACGCCCAGCTTGCCGCGATAGCTGTATAGATCGTCCAGTATGCCCGCGTCCTGTATACCGGTCGCGTACACCAGTGAGCCATCCGGCTGTTGCACCGATACGGCAAGCTGGCCCTTCACCAGCGCGCTGTAATCGGAGGCCTTCAATTTCTTGGGCAGCGTCAGCGTCGCATATCCCTTAAGTTGCGGAAAGCGCCGAAGCTGCTCCGCCGAAAGGCCATCGCCGGTGGCGTTCAACGATATCGTTGTTCCGCCCGTGACGCCGTTCGCTGTCACTGCTAAGCCCGCTACCGGCGAACCGATCAGCGAATAAGTCGCGCCGCTTACGGCATAAGCACTCTGGATGGCAATTGTCGCTCGGTCGATCCAGAACGCCTGCAGCTTTAGGAAATTTGCATTCAATAGCTGTGCCGGTGTCGGCAGCATCAGGTAGACAGTCGGATCGCCAGAGATGATCCAAGCCTCGTTATACAGTGCTACGTTCAGGTGAAGATCCGCCGGCGTGTTCTTTGTGCCGGTCTGAATGTTATGTACGATAAAGCCCAAGTCTTGCGGATTACTCGGCGTCAGCGGCACGTCATAGTACGCGCCATAAGCATCGCTCCCCGTCTGCTGAATCGGGCCGCCGTTATAGTTACCCTTATCGGCCGTCGTGTCGTTGAAGGCATAAACCGTCCATGAGCTGTAGTTTTGATCCGGACGGAAGAAATGTACTCTCGCGGTATTCGCGGGAATCGCTGGATTCTTCTTGGACTCGGTCGACGGTTGTGTCGTCGAAAGACCCACCACGCCCGAAACCTGATAAAATTCACTGCCCTGCGTCGACGGGTTCGCATGCTCGTCCGGCCCCGGATCCTTCCTGTCGCCTTTGTGTACGATGATGCCCACATCGGTCGCTCCCGCGGTGATACCCACGTCGAAGAAAGCGCCGAAGCTGTCCACGCCGGTAATGGACACCGGTCCGCTGGGAAAATTTCCCTGGTCCTCGGTTGTGTTACCGAAGGCGAATACCGTCCATTCCGTGTAAATTCCGTCAGGCCGGAAATAATGAATACGAATGTGATTCGCCGGGATCGGGATGGGTTCTGCCGCAAAGGCGGCAACGTCCGGCAGCACGCTCACGACCGCCAGCAGAACAAGGATGGATCGGATCAGACGCATAGATTTCCCGGGACAAAGCAATCGCAATGTCGAGCACCATCGTACAGCAAGACGAGTCCAATGAACTCCGTCGTCGCCGACACTTCTCAGCGCATTATCCGGAGGCCAACTAAGCAGACGGCTCCCACAGCTCAACGCGATTTCCCTCTGGATCGGTAAACCAGCCGAATCGTCCATACTCATACGACTCGCGCTTCTCGTCTACCGAAACTCCAGCCGATGAAAGCTTGTCCAAGACGCCGGCTAAATCGTCGACCTGGAAGTTGAGCATCGCGGGTTGCGAAACCGGAAAGTATGCGGAAGAGCGCGGGAAGAAAGAAACCGCAATCACCGCCTTCTGTCCGTCAGCGGCAAATGTAAAGCAACCCTCAGTACTAGGAAGTCCAAGATGTTCCTCGTACCAGGCATATAAAGCCTTCGGATCATCGGCTCGAAGAAAAGCGCCACCGAATCCTGTAATTTTCGCCATCGACGAGTTCCTCGCCGGAGCAGTATATCAAAGCGCCTTCAACCCTCTTTCGTAAAGCGCCTGGTATGCTGCCTACACCACCCGCATCACCGCCAGCGTCATATCGTCATGCTGCCTTGCACCCGCGGTAAAACCATCCACGCGATCCAGAACGCACTTAATGATATCCGCCGCGGAGCGAAGATAGCATTCGCCGATCGCCTCGATACCGGTGCAGCCGCGCCATTCATATGGGACCTACCGAATGCAGCTCCAACTCCGGTGAAAGGCGCGCGACTGTCGCTGGAACGAGCGGAAAGTATTCTCAGACTCATCGGATCAGAAGCGTAATTGCAGTGGATGTGCTTATTGCGCTTCGAGCAGTTCCCCTGGTGCTGGCACCTGGCGTCGCCGAAGCTGCAAGTGAACACGTGTTGTTTCTGCTTCCTCAGATCAGGCTCTTAGACCAGCAGCTCCGAGACGTAGCTCGCTGCATTAAAGAAGTCCTCACTACATTGACTGAATCCGCTGCGGACAAAGACAAGGCACAGTCCGATGCCGCGCTCATGCTTTCTATTCCGGGGATCGGGCCAGCCGTCGCGGCTACCCTCCCTCACAGAAGCCGCCGCTCGGTCCATTCGGGATCGTGACTGTGAGGCTTTGCGCTGTTACTCCGGCACGGCACCTATAACAAAGCAGAGCGGCAAGCGAAAAGCATCCAGATGCGCTACGCTTGCAATTCTCGGCTAAGAAAAGCCCTTTACCATTGGGCATCGACCAGCATCAATTTCGACTCAAGAAGTCGACAACAATACGACGCCTTGCGAGCGGCCGGCCATCAATATGCGCGAGCTCTGCGCGGGTTGTCCGATAGGCTGCTCCAGATGTTTATGTCAATGCTTAAGCATCAAACTGCATTTACCCCAGCACGAAGGCAAGTGACTGCGGCGGCATAGAGCTAGCTCTGCAGGGATCGTTCTAAGGAAACGATCTTGCCCTTTGCCAAGGCATATGAACCGTTCATGGTGTGGCGAGTGCCGGACCGGCTATTAAATACATCGCCGTTAAGCATGAATAATCCTCACTGAGGCAATCTTGAACCTTTGTCCGAGAAGCGGGTCACTCGTCAGGAGCGTGTTCCGATGCCGCCACATCAGATCGCGGGACCCATAAGTCCGGATCGCCGTTGGCTAACTACTTTGGCTGGCCGGAACTTAATGCGTCTGCCATTACCGCTTCGCGACGTCGAATGGTCCGTTTGCCAGTTTTGTCGGTTAGGCTGCAGCTCTTATCGTGGGGTGAACACTCCTTCGCCGTGCCTCTTCTTCTTAAAGAGCACCATCAAATCCACTGTCATCGAGAACTGGGCCAAGCGGATGTGAACAGGTTGTGTATTTAAGGGCACAACCGTTTGGGCGGTCAGGTGAGACACGGTCGAAAGACAAGCAGTCATAACCCGAGCACGCTGAAGAATCCGCGCGCACCCTCTATCTAGCGGCAAGCCGCATTTCGGTTTTTTCTTTACTCCTTCGCAATGACTTTCTCGGGCGAGGCATCAAAAAGCTTCTTATGCTCTCGCATGCAGAAGTAGTAGGTCTTCCCTTTGTAGACGGAGGACAATGATCGATCAGGATCCATGCCGCACACGGGACAGAGTGGATGATTCACGCTCTGCTTCACAGGCTTGGCGAACTCGGCATTGGAAGATGGATGCAACCAGCCTTCTCCCTGATACTCCAGCATGTAAGCGGTCTGGCGCGCCACATCCTCGCCGAAGTAGCGTTGGACAACCCTCAAAGCAAGATCGATGCCCGAGGTAAGACCGCCGGCAGTGGCTACGTTGCCGGCTTCAACGAAACGAGCACCGCGCTGAACGTCAATGTCTGGATATTGCGAGGCCAAATCGGCATAGGCGCCGTGATGCGTGGTTGCAGACTTTCCTGAGAGCAGACCGGTGCTTGCGAGCACAAACGCGCCGGTGCAGACAGACATCGTCACATCGGTATGCTTGCTGGCCTCTCGAATCCACCGTTTGGTCATTTCGCTGGCAGGGCTTTGCGCAGGAATTACGATGACCTTTGGCGGTGGAGCGTTCTCAATGGTATAGTCAGGAACAATCTTCATCCCACCGCTGGTGCGAATCGGGTTGCTGTTCTCTGCCACCGTATAGAGCTTGAAGGCATCATAGGTGTACTTTGGCTTGCGTACCCTCTCAAAGACTTCCCAAGGACCGGCGAAGTCAATGACGACAGCACCTTCCGAGAGAAGAAAGGCGACGGGGATCGAGCTGTCTGCCGGAGGCGCCAGCGGGTTAATTGGAGCGGGTTCGCGATCCGCTCTTTCCTTGCCGGCAGGTTTGCTGGCAAGGACGTGCGATGCCAATGGGGGCAGAAGCGACAACTGAAGTGCTTTACGACGATTGATGCTGGTCATACAAATTAGTCCTTACTGAGGTGGATTCTCAGAGTCACGAAAGCTGAGAGCGGTTGATTGGGCATGACGACCGGGAACCCGAAGTACTGAAACGGATCGAAGGTCTTACGCGCAGCTAGGTTCACCGCAGAAACCTCCAACGTATAGCGGCTAAAGTCGTACGAGCCCTGCGCGTCAACAGCCGCGTAGCCCGGAACGGCTACGGTATTTGGAAGGGTGATCTGACGTTTCGTGAAGGCTGTTACGCCCGCGCCAAACGAAAGCCCCTTTGCTGCGCCGTTGTGGATTCGGTAGCGTCCCGCAATGCGCCCGCTATTGCGAGGAATGCGCTGCAGGAAGTCTCCAATCGGAATCGAGTCGTCCCTGGTGACGGTGGCTTGCGTGTAGGCGTAGTTCGCCAGCAGCGAGAAGGCGCGCAGTGGCTCCCAACTCAGATCTGCCTCCGCACCACGTGCACGCTGCTGTCCGGTCTGAATTGAATACAGGAAATTGTTCGGGTCAGGCGTGGCGACGTTGTCCCTCGTCTGGTTGAAGATCGCAAGCGTACCGGCAAGGTGTGCCCTGGAAAGGGCGAGCTTCAGGCCACCTTCGACGTTCTGCGAAGTTTCTGGCTTTGGGGCTTGCTGTACTACGAGTCCAAAGGCTCCGCGGAATGCGGTGGCATACGCCGCGTACAGCGCTACACCATCAACCACCTTGAATGTGCCACCAACGCGGCCCGATACATGGCTGTACGTTTTGTCGGTTGACTGCTCACGTTCGCGGAAGTCGAGCTTGGTATAGCGAACTGAGCCGGTCAGCGTGAGCCGTCCATAGGTAGCCTGGTCCTGTGCATAAACTGCGGTCGTTTGGTAGCGGTCGGTTTGGGTGAGATTGGCTGGAGTCTTGGGTCCGAACGAAAGGTTATACGTAGGATGTTCCAGGTTCTCTTCGCCCACTGGAATTCCGGAGAAGCCCATCTCAGAATAAAAGTTGGTGTGGTCATAACTAACACCGGCCAGCAGTTCATGCCTGCTGCCAAGGCCACGAAGGCTCGCCACAAAGTTTGTGTCGAAGTTGACTTCTTTCACGGGGTTGTTCGACATATCCAAAGTAAGAATGGGATACACGGTCGGAGTAGCCGGATCGGGCGGATAGGCTGACGGAAGGACGAAGCTGCCATGCTCGTTCGCCTGGCTGAAGTAGTAGCGTGCACTCGTGTTCCACCGCAGACTGTCTGTAAAGGTATGGTCTAGGTCCACGGTAGCCATGCGGCTATCTAGCCGTGTATGCGGCTGTCCAACAGGCGCACCGGCAAACGCATTGCGATCGATCTGTCCTGACATTGCCTGCACCGCTGGAACGCCTGAATACTCCAACTGGTCGCGATGGTTGAACCGTCCCTGAACGAAGAGGTTTGTCTTGGGCCCGAACTGGAACGACATGGCAGGCTGCAGGGACCAGCGGTCTCCATTTACGACATTCAGCCAACTGTCGTTTCGCTGATACTCGCCAGCGAGACGCACTCCAATTTTTGAGTTGATCGGTATGTTCAAATCGCCATATGGATTAAGTGTTCCGAAGCTGCCGCCACGAAAAGCAACGTAGCCATCTAATCTTGGCTGCGGGCGTTCAGAGACAAGATCGATAAGTCCTCCCAGGGGAGAACCAAGTCCACCACCATACATCGTGGAGTTTGGTCCCTTGACAACCTCGATTCGCTCTACGCCCACAATGCTGGCGGGATCATTCGCGGTCGTCGTATTGCCGAACATGGCAAGACCGTCGGAGTAAATCTCCGCGGGAAAACCACGGACTATGGGCGAGGTAAACAGGATCTCTTCGGACTTCGTTGGAGCCACTCCCGAAACATTCACAAGTGCATCAGCCAACGTGCGGCGGTCCTGGTCTTGGATCAAGGTGCGGTTGAGCACCTGAACTGACTGTGGTATTTCGATAAGCGGCGTGCGAGTGCGCGTCCCGGCGCTGGAATCAAGCGTAGTGTATGGAGTAGCCACGGCTGACACTTCCATCGTGGAACGCATCGAACCCAGGACGAGTTTTGCGTCCATGTTCAGCGCTTGCTCATTCGTAAGTTGCGGGGTAGTTTCCTCGAAAGTTTCGAAGCCACGCGCCATGATCCTCAGCGTGTAGCGATCGTCTGGCAAAGAGGAAAACCTGTAGTGTCCGGCGCTGTCTGTCTTGCCGCTAATTTGCTGGCCGGTCGCCGCCGCAACGAGTGAAATGCTCGCGTCGGCGATGGCAGCGCCGGACGGGTCGAACACGTTGCCAGAGATCGAGCTGCCATTCTGGGCGCAGGCAGGCAAAGCAATAAGGCACGAGACCATCAAGGTTTTCCGTGCGATGGAGGTAATGTTCTTCACCACCCAGCCAGCGGCGGTGGCAGAGAGAGACACACAGGGTCGATTCACGATTTTCTCCTTTGTTTGATGTGTATTAGCCGCCGAATGCATGTGCAATAAGGCCATATCAGCCCGCTTCATGAGTGATGTTCCGGCTGCCGTTGTGAATGGTTAGGGCCCGAGCGCTGACAGAGGCGCTTCCATGAAGGGAGCGGTGTGCTCATACAGGGCGAGCCGAGAGTCAAACGCTAGAAGTTTTTGAACGACGGGGGGCCGCGCTTGCCACGCGCCCGATCGCGTGCAATGCGGAATTTGCATTCTGTCTGGGGGGTGTCTGCTGGATGGCTGAGCAGTTCAGCGTATATGAGCTGTCTCGACGACACCGGCATCGTATCAACAGGGCGATGAGCGCCAATCATCGCTATTGGCGTATACGGACACTTCTCCGGCTGAGCGAGGAATCCGGGTCTGGAAGCCAGGAGTTGGCTGCGTTGAGCCACGCTCATCATGCAATGGTGTTTGCCGTTACGACGGCAGCAAGCAGGCAGGTTCACTTCGCTCTTCGGTGTTAAAGCGAAGAGCGAGGTAGCAAACGGCAGACCAAAGATGGCCAGCAAGGCGATAGCGATGAGCTTACGCAATAACTCTATTTAAGCACTGCTGGGTCTTGCTCGCAGGACGAACCGGCGGCTCGGGCAACCAGTGACGCTTTTACACGACATTCGCCTGGACGGTATCGGTTTCGAAAAGTTGGACCAAGTAGGTTCTTTGTTTCTCAGTTCGGCTGATTCCCAAGAAAAGCTTAGGCTGACCTGATTGGCAGTTCGGCCAAAGAATCGGCGAACGGCATAACCAATCCTGGTTTAAAAGCGAGCCGGTGCAGCCGCCCCAATGTTGCTTGTTTCTCGTATGGTCCAAAACCAAAAGCACTGGGTTGCATTGTGGTGAGGCAATTCGAAGCCACAGCTCGGAGATTACTATACAGGAGACAAAAAGCACCGTGCCCCACTCGCTTGCCGCGATAGATCCGCCCTGGTCGCGATGTGTTTACGAATCGATCTCGTCACCGGATCTCTGCCCAACTCCGCGCCGGTAAAAGAATTCCCCACAACCAGTAATTTGCCCTTGTAAAACCGTAGGGAGGCCCTGCAGCACACTTCCCACCGCCAGCAAAACAAGGATGGATCGGATCAGACGCATAGATTTTCCAGGACACAGCGATTGCAATGTCGAGCACCATGGTACAGCAACAACTACTTCTACACCACCCGCATCACCGCCAACGTCATATCGTCATGCTGCCTTGCACCCGCGGTAAAACCATCCACGCGATCCAGAACGCACTTAATGATATCCGCCGCGGAGCGAAGATAGCATTCGCCGATCGCCTCGATCAAATGCTTCTCCTCCCACTCCTCCTCCGCGTGATTCATCGCCTCGCTGATCCCATCTGTGTAGGCCACTAAAACATCTCCCGGCTGCAACTGCACCTGGTCCTCTTGATAACCAACATCCGGCAACAGCCCAATCACCGTTCCGCCGGTCTCCAAGCGTAAGACGGACGGGTCCCCTTGCTGCCGGTAAACAATCGGCGGATTATGTCCGGCGTTCACATACCGAAGCATTCGTGTCTCAGTCTCATATTGCGCATAGAAAAATGTCGCATAACTGCTCGTGGAAGATGCTTCGTATACCAGTCGATTGATCAACTGAATCATCTCCGATAGCGTGGAACACGGCTTGATCGTCTGTCCCCGCAACGAAGCCTGCAAGCTCGCCATCATCAACGCCGCGCCGATTCCCTTTCCTGCCACATCTCCTACCGCAATGCCTAGGCATCCATCCTGTAAACGCAGAAAGTCATAATAATCACCGCCTACCCCGAGCGCCGGCCTGCAGTACCCGGCTACTTCCAGCCCTTGCACCTGCGGCAGGCATTGCGGAAATAAGCGCTCCTGTACCTCTCGCGCGATCTCCAGCTCCCGGTTAATGCGTTCGCGTTGCGCTATCTCTTCTCGAATATTTTCCGTCAAACGGGCATTTTCCAGGGCCATCCCCGTCTGCGCAGCCACCGCGCTCAGCAGACGTATGTCGGTTCCCGAATACGGTACTTCCGACCGTTTGGGCCCTAAGCTGATCACCCCTAAAATGCGGCTGTTCATCGCCACCGGCAGCAATAATTGGGAATCTAAGCTGTGCAATAAACTCTGCTCGTCCTCCTCCGCCCCATGCACCCACGACTGCGGATCGTCAAAGTAAACCCTCGACGGCGTTTGCGACTGTTTCAACAGCCGCAGCGTCAGCGCCTCCCGCCGAAGCGCCATTCGGGCACCGCCTCCATCGAACCCTAAGCTGTAAGCCGATTCATAGTGCTCGCCTTTCTCTAACAAAACGGACACGCGCGGAACATGCAGCGACTGCGATATCCGATGCGTCACCGTCTCCAGCAGCTTCGTTGTATCGCGAAAGCTCGCTACGGAATTGCTCAGTTCGGTCAAAATAATTTCGGAGTTATAGGCCTCTCGGAAAAAACGCCGGTCCATCCAGCTTGTTAAACTTCTTCCCGCTCGCCCCAGCAGCAGCATCAGCGTAATCCCCGCCGTAATAATCAGCGCCGTTTCCCAACTGCGCGCGCTGTGCTGTATCAGAAACGCAACCACGCCCACCAAAGCCGCTACCACCGCGATTCGCAAAACTTGCATCCCGGTGCTGGCCATCGCATACCGGACGCCGCTCCGGATCGCCATCCGCACGTCCATCGCTCGCTGCACCACAATGACGTAGGCCATCGTCGCCGGAAAAAACAGCAGCATCAACAGGCAGATAGAGACAACCCATCCCGGTAACGACCCGATATTGGCGATTTGCTCTGCGACCAGAACCAGAAGGGGCAATAGCGCGAGCGAGCACCCATAGATCATGTACTGCAGTCGCCGCCTCGCGTCACCGCTCAATCGGTAACGTTTGGACCATAACGCCACGAAAAAGCCGCTCACGTAAACACCGAAAAGCCCCGTGAGAATCCCATTCCCATGCGCGTAAAAGTCTGCCAGCCAGCGCAGCCGGTCAAAATGATGACCCGCCTGTAGCAATCCAAAAAGATCGACTCCCGAAAGAACCACAAAGGGTAAAGCCAACAGAACGCTCAGCCATCGGCGATTCTGAATAAACGCAAACGGGGCGGGAAAGTAGAGCCCGAATAAAACCAGCCAAATCACCCAAGTGCTGCTCAAAACCGAGTGATAAACCAGCAAAATGTCTCGCCAGGGCTGCCAAATCGCCCACATCAAATCGGTACTCACCAATTGTCCGAACGAGGCGAGCATCATCATCGTGATCCATGCCAACGGATCGCGAGGCCTCATAAATGCGATGAAGAAACCGACCACCAAACAGCTCAGAGGCAGGATCACTGTCAGCCCGATCGTCACCGCCCAGCCGAGTGAAAGGGACCTCGCGCTATGTAGGCGTACGGACACCTCCATTGGCTTCATCTCCCCATTCGGCATGCGTCTCAGCAAACGCACTCGCAGCATATCGCCTTCGTGTAAGCGGAACGGCATCCGGTGGAGCATCTCCATGCCTTGCACCGGGTGACCGTTCAGCGCTACTAACTCATCGCCCTTCTCGATACCGCTCTTTTCGTAGGTATGCCGCAGGCCCTCCACCGTGCTCGAATACGGCCCCGTCGCAAAGGGCAACGCCATTTCGCGAACATCGTTCGCTTGCAGATACACCATGAAGCTCGACGCGGTCAACTGCGCGATCGCCGCCAAAATTAAAAGGGCCGCTAGAATCGCGTACTGCAGCGTGGGTCTCTTGGTCGGCATACAAACTTACAATCTAGTGCTTTACGAAGAACGATACAACGGACTTCGCTTCCTGCTATAGAAAAAATAAATGATCAGCCCGGCGGCAAGCCAGGCAAAAAACCGTATCCACGTCTCCAGCGGCAATCCCAGCATCAGTCCGAAACAGCAAACCACGGAGATCATCGGCGTGACCGGCGAAAGCGGCACTTTGAAAGGTCGCGGCCGGTCCGGTTGGCTGCGCCGTAAAACAATTACTCCGATAGATACGATCACAAACGCAAACAAAGTTCCAATATTCGAGAGCTCTGCGAACGTGCCGATATCCCAAATGCCGGCTGGTATTCCCACTGCCAGACCCGCCACCCACGTGCTCACGTAAGGCGTGCGATGCTCGGGATGCACTCGCGAGAAAATGCCCGGCAGCAATCGGTCTCTCGACATCGCAAACCAGATTCTCGCCTGTCCATATTGGTACACCAGCAATGAAGAAAGCATCCCCAGCAAAGCGCCTAGCGTCACCGTAAAGCGCAGCCGGTTCATTCCAATCGCATGCAGCGCGTTCGCCACCGGCGCATCGTTGTCCAACGTCTTCCAACTCACAATTCCCGTCAGCACGAAGCCCACCAGCGCATACAAAATCCCGCAAAATACCAGCGTCCCCAAAATGCCCACCGGCATGTTGCGCTGCGGGTTTGTGCACTCTTCCGCCGCTGTCGATACCGAGTCGAATCCGATAAAGGTAAAGAACACGATCGCTCCGCCGGTCAAAACGCCGGAAAATCCATTCGGCAGAAAAGGATGCAGATTCGACGCCGATACCGCATGTGCCGCGCCGAAGACGAAGATAAGAATCGCCCCTACCTTGATCGCCACCATGACGTTATTTGCCCCGGCGCTCTCCTTCACGCCGCGCACCAGTAGCCAGCTCAGCCCCATGACGATCAGCAGCGCCGGAATGTTGAAATAGCTGCCGGTAAAATGCCCCTCGATCAATGCCGGCTCCGAAAGATACTTCGGAAGGTGCGCGCCGAACACGTAATCGCACATCACGTTGAAGTAAGCCGAAAATCCAACCGCGACCGACATGTTCGATACCGCATACTCCAAAATCAAATCCCAGCCGATGATCCAGGCAAAAATCTCGCCCAGCGCCGTATACGCATAGGTGTAAGCGCTACCGGCAATGGGGATCATCGCCGCCAGCTCGGCATAACAAAGCGCTGCAAACCCGCACGTGATCGCCACCAGAATAAAGGAAAGCGTCACCCCCGGACCCGCGCCCGGCCTTCCGATGGTCGAAGCCGCCTTGCCGCCATGCAGAATCAAGTCCAGTAATGGCGCGTTTAAAATGGAAGGAAATGCCAGGTGTTGCCCTGCCGCCGCCGTCCCGGTCACCGTGAAAATCCCTGCCCCAATTACCGCCCCGATCCCGAACGCCATCAAACTGATCGGGCCCAGTGTTCTCTTTAATTTGTTCGATTTCTTTTCTGCGGTCTCTATGAGCGATTCGATGCTCTTCGTTCTCAACAATTGGGACATCTATCTCCATTGGTGACCTCTTCTGGCATCGGCATCGGGGCCGGCAAGCGTCGGCGCTTTAGCTACGGAAAATGGCTAATGCATGAGCATAGCGCACCATGCCCTATCCCAATAACCCGCGAATCCTGCCCGCCAGCACATTCTCCGTCTGCTTAGCCGGAAAGAATCGCCCCAACCATCCGAAATCCACCTCCACGGCGATTTCCTGGTCCTTCACCTCCACCGATCCTTGTATGGGTGCGCTCAACAAACCAACCCGGGCCGTAAATGAAAAAACAAGCGTCGATCCCTGCCAGCTTCTTTTCTCGTTCGTGATCCGCAGTGGCACCATGCCGATGCCGCGAAACAGATCGTCGAAGGACCGGTTCACTGCCTCCATTGCTTCCGCTTTCGGGCGGTTGTGTGACACTGTTACTCTCATGCGCTCGCCTGGCCGAGAGTCACTTCTATCGGTCTTGCCCCGCCATCCGCAAAATCGACAACATCGGCGAACAGCAGGCAGGCCGCGCTTGCTTGAACTCCATCAACTCTGCGCGCGTTTTATTCGGATCGTACAAATTAAGCTGCCACTTGCCGTCGCGCCCAATCTTCGGCTGCCCGATTGGCTGGTCGTCCCGGCTCTGCACAGTCTTATCGGCGACTTGAATGTCGGGTACTCCTAACGCGAAGTGGTGCAATACCCCGAGTTGTTTCGGCGTCAACTGCCGCTGGTTCACCAGCATGTACTCCAGCCAATCGGTCCCGTTAGGAACCTGCATATCCACCCAATCTGTTTTACCGTCGGTCATGCCGCCCTCCCACTTCAGCTTGAAGCCCAAAATGTCCTTGTAGAAACCATCCTCTTTCGCGCGGTCTTTCACCGTCACGCCCACATGAATCATGCGCTGAGAAATTCTTGTGCTTGGCAGCAGCTTGCCGAACTTGCTGCTGTGCAACGAACCCGGCATATACTGCACGAACTCCACGTCGTGTCCTTCGGGATCTTTCACCATCATGCTTAAGTTCTTATCCAGCCCCGGCTTCAGCGTCTTCGGAACCTTCACTCCCTTCGCCTCCAGGTAGTCGCGCAACCGCCGCATATCCGTCGTCTCGAATGCATAATGCGTCATTCGGTCATCGGACAAGTTGCTCAACGTTGGATAGATCTCGATGTACTGGTGGTCGTTCACCTTGTAGTAATTCAACATCAGCCCACCTGTCGGCTTATCCAAACTGAAGTGGTCATACCCCAGGATGTGCCCGTAAAATTGGTCGGCCTTATCTATGCTGCTTGTCTTCAAACCGATATGGGCAACGCCTACGATAGGCGGCCTCTGCGGCACTCCGCCGGACTCTTGCGCGTCTACGCGGCGACTTCCAAGCCCCCACCAACATAAAAAAACGGCAGGGCAAGAAAGCGCGGCAAAACAATATGATTTCCAATAACGTCGCATCTGAAAATCATATCTTTTTCTTATTGAAAACATTGAGATAAATTCATTCCAATCAGTACCATCGATAGTAGGTTTGGGTCTAGCGCTTGCAACTCTAGCTTGCTAGACTTGCATCTAATTGGTGAGGGAATTGACCCCGATTTTCAAGGTTCTTTCGTCGTGACGATTAACGATTTTAGTCTTTCTCGCCGTTCGTTCCTGGCCTCCTCGGCAGGCGTGGCGCTGCTCGCTCGCGACGCTTTCGCCCAGCAATCTCCCGCTCAACCTATCAATGCGGCCATCTCGCCGCAAGATCGCACGTTCTTAGAAGATTTTTCGAAACGCTGCTTCCGCTACTTCTGGGAACAAGCTAACGAACACACCGGCATGGTGATGGATCGCGCCCGCATGGATGGCTCCTCTTCCGGCGGAAATGTAGGTAGCACCGCCGCCACCGGTTTCGGTTTAACCGCTCTTTGCATCGGTGCTGAGCGTGGTTGGATTTCTCATGAGCAGGCCCGCACCCGCGTCCTGAAAACACTGACCTTCTTCTGGGCGCGCGCGTTTCACGATCACGGCTGGTACTACCACTTCATGGACGCGGCGACAGGCGATCGCCGGTTGAACTCTGAAATCTCCTCCATCGACACCATCCTCTTTGTCGCCGGCGTCCTTACCGCCGCCGAGTACTTCCCCAAAGATAAGCAGATCCGCAGTCTCGCCAAGCAGATCTTCGAGCGTGTCGATTTTCGATGGATGTTGAATGGCGACCCACTCCTGCTTTCCCATGGCGTGATGCCGGGCGCCGGGTTTCTCCCCTCTCGCTGGAGCGTTTATAGCGAAGCCTCTATTCTTTACTTGCTAGCCATCGGCTCTTCCACCCATTCCATTCCGTCCGATAGCTGGTACGCTTGGCAGCGTCCGGAGGTGCGCTATCAGCAGTGGACGTTCATCAGCGGCGGACCGCTCTTTACTCACCAATACTCTCATGCCTGGGTCGATTTCCGTCATCAGGTAGACGGTGATCCTTCCGACCATAACTATTTCAAGAACTCGCAAATCGCTACCTACGCACACCGCGACTTCTGCATTAGTTTGCAATCCAAGTACTCCGATTACGGTCCTAATATGTGGGGATTGACCGTATCCGATAGTCCCGGCGGCTACATGAATTGGGGTGGTACCATCGATTTCGGCAACTCTAACGGCACGCTGGTTCCTTGCGCGGCGGCAGGCTCCGTCATGTTCGATCCCGGTATCTGCATCCCGGTGCTACGCCAAATGCACGATGTCTACGGCTCCTCTGTGTATGGCCGCTATGGCTTCTCCGATGCCTTCAACCCCAATTGGGACAACAAGAAACTTTGGGTGAATCAGGACGTCATCGGTATCGACGTCGGCATCTCCCTGCTGAGCATCGAAAACGCGCTGACCGCCAACGTTTGGCGCTGGTTCATGCGCAATCAATACATACAAGTCGCCATGGACCGGGCCGGTTTCCGCCTCTCCACTCCCGGCAAGACTGTCATTAAAGTAAAACCTGCTCCCAAAAAGGCGTAAGTCTTTGTAACGATTTTGCATTGAATAAATCACGGAACCGTCACGGAACTTATTCGTGATTCATGGCCTCCATACTAAGTTCTCTCTTCTTTTAAGGAACTTATCGAATTATGGACCGCCGAAGATTTATCAGCGCTCTAGGAACCGGTGGCGCGGTTGCCTGGCTGACCCCGAAATTGAATATGCTGGCTTAGGACGTCGTTCCGGCCTACCCGAACCCCACTCCCTTCGTGAAAGACCCCTCGGCCGCTACGCTGACGGAATCCGATGTGTCTGCCCTCTTTACCGTGGACTCGGTATCGACGTCACAAAGTCAGTTATCGACCTATCCCCAGAGCGTTGCCTCCGGCGATCCTAGCGTCAGCGGTATCGTGCTCTGGACGCGCGTCGATCCGCAAGCCCAAGCAAGCACCGGCAGCACCACTGTGGCCTGGCAAATCGCTGCCGACCCTGGATTCGCGAACGTATTGATAGGAGGTGTCGCCACGCTCGACGGCGCTCGCGATAACACCGTCAAGCTGCCCATCCAGAACGCTGTTCTGCAGCCGTTTTCTCTCTACTACTACCGCTTCATTTACAACAACGTCGCCAGCCGAACCGGACGCTTCAAGACTCTTCCCGCCGCCGGTACAACGCCGGCAGGCTTGCGCATCGGCTATGTCGTTTGCCAGGATTACGGCCACGGCTACTACAACGCGCTTCGTTATCTCGCCCAGGAAGAAGTCGACTACGTGGTTCATCTCGGCGACTATATCTACGAAACCTACGACGACCCGTCCTTCCAAAAAACTGCCGTGCGTTTCCATCCGCCCTTCCCCAGCGGCAGCACCACCGTTCCGGTCGACGTCGCCGATTACCGCTTTCTTTATCGGGTCTACCGGGGCGATCCCGATCAGCAAGCCGCCCATGAACGCTTCGCCTACATTCAGCTTTGGGACGATCACGAGTTTGCCAACGACTGCCATCAGGATTTTCATCCCGATAACAACACCGCCCCGAACTCACCTGCGACACCCCAGCCCGCTCTCCGGCAAGCCGCAACCCAAGCCTGGGCGGAGTACGGCCTGGCCGACACGCCTTTCAATCCCACCCTGCCTTGGGATGCTTCGCTGAAGCTTTACCGTAAGTTCAGCTTCGGAACCTTGGCCGATCTCGTCGTCACCGATGAGCGCCTTTATCGCGACGGCCCTCCTTGCGGCGAAGCCAAAGCATTTGGGCGCTACTTCTCTATCGGCTGTTCCGCCCTGCACGACCCGAATCGCTCCATGCTCGGAGCCGCGCAACGGCAATGGTTCCTCGATCAAATCACCACCTCTAAAGCCACCTGGAAACTATGGGCCAACGAAGTCATGCTCATGCAGTTGAAGGTGGCTGGAGCCGTCTTCGTCAGTCTCGATCAGTGGGACGGCTACCCTAAAGAACGTTCGGCGATCCTTGCCGGTATCAAAAATGCCAAGGTCCAAAACTTTGTCGCTCTCACCGGCGACTTACACACCTTTTTAGCCGGCTATCTGAAGACCGACTTCAATAACTTATTCGAATCGCCCATGGGCATTGAGCTAATGGTCGGCTCCCTCACTTCGGCCAACCTCGCGGAAGGCATCGAATCCGCCGTCCCCATCCCAAGCGCCCCCATGCCTGCCAAAGAGTTCGGCGTCCCTCCCAATCTCCTGGACCCGCTCATCCGGCTTAACAATCCACACATCCAATACTGGGATTCCTCCACTCATGGCTACGGCATTCTCGACATCACCGCCTCTCAGCTAGTCTGCACCTTCAAAGCAGTCACCACCATCCGTTCCCCTACGGCAAACCTGGTGACGCTGAAAACGTTCACGATACCCGCCGGACAAGTGAAGCTGATCAAGCATTGATCGGTTCCCCATCTAAATAAAAAAGGCCCGCGGACTAACTTACAGTCCGCGGGCCTCCCTATCCAATCGACTAAAAGTTGAATCGTAGCGACAACTGAATCTGCCGGTTCGTTCCCAAGCCGATCTGGTTGGAAACAGTAGCGTTCTCCGTTCCGAAATTTCCGCCGGCAGCACTATTCGTATAGGGCTGGCCCGGCTGTAATCCGCCCGCCGGAACAACGCCTCCCGGAAATGTTCCGCCTGTCGGCAACGCCTGAGCCAGGCGCAAGTTCGCCGGATTCGCAAAGTTAGCATGATTCAGCAAGTTGTAGAATTCCGCCCGAAACTCGATGTTCTTCGCTTCGCTGATCCGGAATCGCTTATAGAGCGTCAGGTCCAACTGGGCAAACATCGGCCCGGATAACAAATTCCGCGCGCTGTTGCCGAACGTTCCCGGCGCCGGTATTGTAAATGCCGCCGGGTTGACAATCCGCAATCCACCACTGGAAGTGTAGGCATCTGTGTTCGCCACCACGTTGGGACGTCGTACGTTGCGCGACGCGCCGCCGCCGGGTGTGTTGATGATGGCCGTTGTGTATACGGTGTTGTCTGTTCCCAAAACCGGAGACGAATAGATTCTCCCATTACGATTGTCTTGGTAAACCACATCGGGACGCACAATCAAGATATCCATCGGCACGCCGGAGCGGGCATTCACAATCCCGCCCAGCTCCCATCCGCCCAGTGCCAAGTCCAAGGGCTTGCTGATGCCGCTCCCGTACTTCTGACCGATACCGAATGGCAGATCGTACAGCGTGGAAATGTTCGCGCTGTGGCGTATGTCGAAATTGTTGTTGCCGCGATCCGCTCCGAAATTGAAGGGATTCTGCGCCGTGTTCGCCTCGTTCGATCCGCCCGAGTCTCCAATGCTGTGTCCGTATGTATATTGCCCGCCAAGGGTGAAACCCTTATCGTAGCGACGGTTATACGAGACCTGCAGCGAGTTGTAATGATCCGTTCCGCCGCTCGTCTTGTAGTCGATCTCGGAAAAACGACCGCCAAACTCCCGCGTCGTAATGGCCGCTCCGCTGGTAGGATTCGTTCGAACACTGTTGATCAGATTTGTGATACTGCGTAAAAAAAGGTTGCGTCCCTGGCTGCCCACAAATGCGACCGTTAACAGGCCCGCATTATGCGGAAGCTGTTGCTGAATGGAAGCGGTGTATTCGAGAATGCGCTCCGGAATATGGTATCCCAATCCGTATGCACGTGGCTGATATCCCAACGTCGGGCTGTTGATGTTGTAATTCGCGTAAATCGAGGGGATATTCAACGGATATGCTAACTGCGGACCCGATGTAATCGTCGTTCCGATACGGTCATTCGCCTCCGGTTGCAGTTGATCTTCCGTTTGGCCAGGTCCGTAGTAGTATCCGCTTCCGATACGAAATACCGTCTTATTCTCCAACTTCTCCGGCGCCCATGTAAAAGCAAGCCTTGGCCCCAGGTTTAATGGCGAACTCCGATACCAATCCTGGCTGTAGCGAGGATTGATGTTGCCGGTCGCAATGTTGAACACTACATCCTTGTTCCGCTGCTCATATAAAGGGCGATAGTACTCATAGCGGAAACCGTAATTCATCGTCAGATTCGGGCGCAGCTTCCACTCATCCTGGATATAGCCGACGTAGTAAGTCTGATGAAGCTCCGCATTGCCGGAAAGCCCGGTGAAAGGGCTTAGCGTACTCAAGTCGCCATTAAATGCAATTTGCGTCGGATTGTTAGCGAGGAATGCGTCGACACTGCCAAACGTATAAGTCGTTCCACCTAGCTGATCGTTATAAAGTGTGATCGGCCGGAACTCCACGCCCATCTTTACGGTGTGGTTTCCATAAATCATGGTCAAGTTATCGATGTAAGAAAGCGTATAGTTCGTGTAAGGAGCGCCGCGTCCATTAAAGGAGCTGCTCAGCCGGATCAATCCCGACGGAGTCGCAATACCTGTCGAACCTGTCTGCCCGGCAATCCCTCCCAATGCCACGCTGCCATTAAGCTGCAAGGTGACGCCATTCAGATCCGCGTTCGGGCTTGGACCTGGAACTCCATCCACTCTCGTCTTTGCACCGTTAAAACCGAACTTAGTTTCGTTCAAGATGGTCGGTGACCAAACTTGGTTGAAACTGATGACTCCGTTCTGCGGAACCGCCGTCTGTGTAAAAAGGCTGCCGGTGGAATTCTGTGTTTGCGAGGAATTTCCTTGGTCGCGGAAGTAGCGTGCATAAATACGAAAACGGTCGCTGATGTTGTAGTCAAAACGTATGCTCCCGGAATCTTCGTTTAGTATGCCCTGGCCGGTGGTCGTCAACAAGTCGAAATTGGGATCTGCCGTCGGGCCCTGGCCTAGCGGAAAGGCTCCTAGCAGCGGCTGAATCGAAGGAACAGCTCTAAGCCGCGCTGCGGCGCTCAACGTCGATTCCACAATCGGTGCGCCCGTTCTCTGACGCAGTCCCTCGTATCCGCCAAAGAAGAACAATTTGTTCTTAAGAATCGGTCCGCCGATCGAACCGCCAAACTGATTCAACCGCAGCTTACTCTTCTGCGATTTGTCGAAAAAGTTTCGCGCGTCCAGATAATCGTTTCGGATATACTCGAAGGCCGACCCGTGAAATTGGTTGCCTCCCGACTTCGTCACGAAGCTGATTTGTCCGCCCGTCCCAGTGCCATACTCTGCTGGATAATTGCTGCTTAAAACCTGGAACTCCCGCACGTTCTCTAAGCTTTGCTGTAGCCGGAAGCCGGACGACGTCTCACCGTTCAAGTTGCCCGGGGAAGCATCGACCACCGATGTTCCTTCCACACCGTCGAATCGGATCTCATTCTCTTGATTCGAACGTCCGCTAAACCGGATATTGTCGAAGTTGCCACTTCCGTTGTTGACCGCGCCCGGCGCCAAAAGGTAGAGCTGCGAAACCTGCCGCCCGTTTAAAGGCAACTGCTTTACCTCGCGTTGGCTGACGTTTACTCCAACCGCCGCATTGCTCGTATCGAGCGTCTGCAAATCTCCCGCCGAGACAGTGACCTCGGCCTTCTGTCCCGCCGGCCGCAGCGTTAAATTAACGGTACGCTCCTGGCCGACCTGCAGCACGATGCCACTGGTCTCCGCTGCCACCAGCCCCGGCGAGTTTGCCGTTACCGTGTAGTTCGACGGCAGAAGTTGCGTCAATACATAGTAACCTCTGCTATCGCTATTTACGCTCTGTTCCGCGCCGGTCTGCTCACTCTTGGCGGTTACTTTTGCGCCTTGAACAATCCCTCCCGACGAATCCTTTACCACCCCCACAATCCTGGCCACATCGGTCTGGGCGAACATCACTGCCGCCAAACTGACCTGGATTGCGGCTAACCATAAAAACCGAAACCTTGAAGTCATATCTTCAAAGCTAGTTTGTAGAAATTACATTCAGATGAATAACGGATGACAATCCGGGTAGCTGTTACCCGGAGGAGTACTGGAAAGCAAAAGGACTCCGCGGACCTTTGTCCGCCGAGTCCTTTTTCAAAACTACTGGTGTAGCTATCGAGGAAAAACTATCGTTTACGCTGACCCTTCACTATCGTTCGGACCTTCTTCTTGTTCGATCCACGCGCCACGCTGGCAGGCCGCGCCGCCTTGGGAGCTGCTTTACGACGCGCCTCCCGCTTCAGACGCTTGCGTTCTTCTCTATCTTCTACGTGCTTCGTATTCATTCGTCGACTTTTATACCTGCAAACTTTTCTACAATTTTCTTCAACCCGTGTCCGGGGAAACTTACTGTTAGTTTCGCATCTTCCCCATCGCCTTCGCGACGTAAAACTGTTCCTCGCCCATATTTCGGGTGTTTAATCACCGACCCGGCCCCGAATCCATTGGCCCGCCTCACCCCCGGAGAGCGAAACTGCGGCGGCGATGGCCGCGAAGCCGGCGTCCTTTGCGCCGCGGGCGTCTGCTGCGACGGTGCCGGTTTCGCAAATGTCTGTTGTGAGGAGGTCTGTCGTGAAAACCCCTGTTGCGGTAGTCTCCCACGGTCGATCGGTATCGGAGCTTTCCGCGCGGCTGGGGTAGCCGAATCCGTAGGAGCAGCTCCCGCTGGTGTCGCCAAGGGCGCCGCCCGCCGAGTCAATCCCGATGGTGGCGGCATCCCGCGCTCGGCAAAAAACTGCGCAATATTGTCCACCGAGTTCACCGTGTGCCCGGTGTACATATTCTTCTTCACCGACTCCCGCACGTCATACTGCTCCGCGAATAGATCCACTTCGTCCGTCTGCATGTCACGATAGGGCGACAGCTTCTCGCGCAAACTCTGCGGAATCTCATTTAAGAAACGCGACGGCAAACATACCTCCGGCTGTCCCCCGCCAAATCGCCTCCGATACCGTGCCCAAGTGACATAGAGCCGCTTCTCCGCCCGCGTCATGCCGACATAACAAAGCCGGCGCTCCTCCTCCATCGACGCCTCCGACGTCAACGATCGGCTATGCGGAAAAATACCCTCCTCCAGCCCCGCCAGAAATACGTTCGGAAACTCCAGGCCCTTCGCATTGTGAATCGTTAGCAATGAAACCGCCGCCTGCTCATCCAGATTGTCGCTGTCGGCCACCAAAGCCGCGTGGTCCAGAAACTCCGCGGCCGTCTCCCCGCGCTCTGCCGCCTCCACCGCCGCATTCACCAACTCTTCCAGGTTCGCCAGCCGCGACTCCGCTTCCGGCGACGCATCGTTCTTCAACATGTGCTCATACCCGGTCCTCTGCAAGATGTCTCGCAGCAGTTCGTGCACCGGTTTGCCGCCGGCCGATTCCCGCAGCTCCTCCATCAGCTTCACAAACGCCCGCAACGCCGATTCCGCCCGCGTCGGAAATATCTTCTCCTCCAGCATCCGTGGCAGCGCGTTCGAAAGGCTCAAGCCATTCTGCAGCGCATACAGCTCAATCTGCTCCACCGTCCCTTTCCCGATACCGCGCGCCGGCGTATTGATGATTCGCAGCAAATTCACCGAGTCCTGCGGGCTCATCACCGCCTTCAAATAAGACAGCAGGTCCTTCACTTCCGCCCGCTGATAGAACGAAAACCCGCCCACCACCAGATACTTGCGTCCGTACCGGCGCAGCGCTTCCTCGATCTGCCGCGATTGAAAGTTCGTCCGGTAAAGTACAGCCACCCGCTCAGTCGGGCTCTTCGCTAGAATCTTCTCGATGGTGTCTGCAATGTACAGCGCCTCGTTCTCTCCATCCGGCGCCTCATAGAAACCGATCTTCGTCCCTGCGCCCGAATCGGTCCACAGCCACTTGCCCTTGCGCTCTTTATTGTTCGCCACTACCGCGCTGGCCGCTTCCAGGATGTTCTTCGTCGAACGATAGTTCTGCTCCAGCCGGATGACCACCGCGTTCGGATAGTCCCGCTCAAAGTCCAAAATATTGCGGATATCCGCCCCGCGCCAGCCGTAGATCGATTGGTCTTCATCGCCCACCACGCAAACGTTATGCCGGGCCTCGGTCAACAACCGCATCAGCTCATACTGGCTGCGGTTAGTGTCCTGGTACTCATCGATCATCACAAACTCGAACCGCCGGTTATACAGCTTCCGTAACGCCTCGTCATGCTGCAATAAGCGCACCGATTCCAATAGCAAATCGTCGAAATCCAACGCATTGCACTGCAACAGCTTCTCTTGATACTGCTCGTAAATCTTCGCCAGCCGGGTCAGCTTCGGATCGTTCGCCGCCTTATACCAATCCTGCGGCGTCTCATGATGGCTCTTCGCATGGCTGATCCGCGAGAGCGTCGCTCGGTACTGCATGAACTTCTCGTCCAAACCAAGCTGCTTGTAAATGCCTTTCAGCAACGCCACCTGATCGTCATCGTCATAGATGGTGAACTGTCGTGTAAACCCCTGCCGGATTTCACCCAAAGTCGCGCCATCGCGCCGCAGCAGCCTCACGCAGAAGGAGTGAAACGTGGATACCAGCGGGGTCTTCGCCGTACTCGCATCGGTCAAAATGCTATTCACCCGATCCCGCATTTCGCCCGCTGCTTTATTTGTAAATGTAACCGCCAGCACCCCTGGCCCCGGCACATGGTGTGTCTCGATCAGGTGCGCAATCCGGTGCGTAATCACCCGCGTCTTACCGCTACCCGCCCCTGCCAGCAACAGCAGCGGACCTTCTACATGCGCGACCGCCTCACGCTGTTGTGGATTCAGACCTGCCAAATAATCCATGAATAATTTGAATGAAAAATCGTAACCGGAAGAACAACGCGGGGGAGCGTTCCCAGAATAACACCGGAACCTTCTTCCGCTGCGCTTCCACGCTTACTCCGTCGCCCGATACAAAAGCACGTTCCGTGAAGGCCGAATCTGCAGCAGCAGATCCATATGCCGGATATTGCCGCTCAGCAAAAGCATGTTGTTTTCCACCGCCGTCAGATACAGCAATGCATCCAACAGCAACTCGCGCCGCCGTCCCTTCTGGCAGCACTCCTGGTCCGCCGTAAGATTTTTCTTCGGTACGGCTAAGCCTTGTATCCGAGCCAGAATACCCGCCAAAACCGCGGCTTCGGTCCAAGCCGCCGCGCTTGGATTGACCGTTTTCGCTATTTCCATCTGTTCCAACTCTGCCTGTATAGCCGCGACGGACCCCAGAGTACGTGGATCGTTCGGATCCATCAGTCCGATGCTGATTGCCAACTCTGCGCAAACCACGCCGCAGGTATAAACTGAGTGCCGTCGAGCAGCAATCAAATCCACAATAGGCCTAGGAAGCTTGCCGGCGCCGCGATCAAGATACAAGGTGGTGTCAAACAGCAACGGAAGCGGTGGTACTGCGCTTGCATCGAGCGGTAACCGATCGTCCTCTCTGTATCGAAAAGCTGCCGTATACAGCGCTAAATCATAACGCTGAGCAATACGGCCAAGAGCCTTAGATCCCAAGCTCGAAATCGGCCGGTAGTCGGTCTTTATCTGACAGAAACCAATCTACGAAAGGATCCGATGCTACAAACAATGCCAAGGCGGCGGAGAGAATAGAAGTTGTGTTTTCCGATCCAATCTTACGTCCCGCCGCCGCAAGCAAGCCATGATCGAGCCGTGCGCTCACCTTATCGGCTTCGCCCGTCAGAACGCCGCTTTCTTCGAGCTTCCGCCATGCTTCTTTGAACTGCAAGTTAGCCGTCGAAATACTTGCCTCACGATCGTCCATTTACTTACTCCTTTCTGTCCTACAGTTTAACGCAATTGTCCGACAATGCAACTCTGCCCTTGACGATCTCGGAACTCTTTTTATCTAAACAGTGTGCCGAATTAACCCCCAGGCTTACCCAATAAATTGGCCCGCATACTGTCGTACTGCGGACGAATGCGAAACTCTCCGTAGCAAAGCTGCCGCAAAATAGCGACCGGACGCAAATACCAGCTTGCCCAACTCAGCGGAGTTTCCCCATTGGCATCTCGCGCATCGATTGTTGCGCCCCCATCTAGCAGGAGCCGAATCGTTTCCACATCGCCGAACGCAGCTGCCCGGTGCAGCGGAGTCTCTCCTTTTGTCCGACAATCCCGCATAAATGCACCAGTCTCCACGCCCGGTTTCGTTGCCACATTCGGGTTCGCCCCATGCGTCAACAGCACCTTCAGCACTCTGTCATAAGCCACCCGGTCCGTCGAGCACAACGCCGCATGCAGCGGTGTTTCACCCGTATCGGACAAAGGCCGATTCACTTGCGCACCCTGCTCCAACAGGAACAGGCAAAGCCGCCAGTGTCCATGAAACACTGCGCCATTCAGATCGAAATTCTCACCCAGCGCCTCTAGCGACTCCCCTCGCGAAAGTAGAAACCGTATCGCACTCACATCGCCGTAATACGCGCAATGCCGAATCAGCGATATCCCGCTCTGGTCCCGATAAATCGCCGGAACTCCATCCGATAAAGCATCGAAAACCAAATCCGTCCGCCCTGCCGCAATATCATCGATCACCTTTTCCTGTTCCATGCGCACTCCAACAAATAATTTCAACACGATTTGTAACGATCCGTGGCTTATCTTCACTACCCGGCGAGACGCTGAGCGATCAGTTCTACAAAAAATGGAGAGTATCATGACAGAAACAACCAGCAAGAAGGTACCGCTGCAACCCAAAGACCGTGAGCATATGCAACGGCTATCGGAAGAAGTTCAAACCCGCCTCGACGAAATGGCGCTCATCGTCACCCGGACGCTGAATATCACCATCGATAGCGACACCGTTGTCAAATTCGCGCCTTCCAAAATGCCGGATGCGCAACAGCGCTCCGCTATCGGAAAACATATCGAAATCATCTGCACACCCGAAGGTTGTGGCTGTTACGTAGACCCACCGGGTATCTGTGAGTTCCCCTGCGGTGCCGCTGGTCCTCTATAGCCAACCTCTCAAAATCAGGAAGCAGACCGGCGTTGTACTCGATCATCCTCATTGTCGAAGGTAATCCGAGCAGCGCCGGCAACAAACCGCCCGCTACCGCAAGGCCTTCTCCACCGCCGTTACCAAAGCCGGATCTTCGGGCTTCGTCGCCGGCTCAAAACGAGCCAAAATGCGTCCGTCTCTGCTTATCAGGAACTTCGTGAAGTTCCATTGTATTGCCCCGCCCGTTTCAGGATTTTGACCCTTGTCCGTCAGATACTCATAAAGCGGAATCGGATTATTACCCGAAACAAATACCTTGGACATCATCGGAAAAGTGACGTCGTATCTGCGCCTGCAAAACTTCTTGATCTCCAGGTCGGTTCCCGGCTCTCCCTGGCCGAAGTCGTTGGACGGCACGCCGAGCACCACAAATCCCTGGTCCTTATAGCGGAGATATAACTTTTCCAGACCCTCATACTGCGGCGTATACCCACAAAAGCTCGCGACATTCACAATCATTAGGACCTTGCCCTTGAAGTCATCCAAAGGCACTTTTTCGGAGTTAATGGAATTGAGCTGAAAATCGTAAACCGATGCAGCCGAAAGAACATCCGCCGCCAGAATCAAACCCACCATCGACAGAAGAAAAGCTTTCCGCATATTCATTCGGCAACCTGATTGGAGTAAGTAAACAATTCAACAATACTACTCAACCGGGAGGCACACACGCGAATGTGATAAACTCCCGCCCATGGGATTGATCATTCTCCTTGTTGTGCTCTTGCTGCTGTTCGGCGGCGGCGGTTATTACATGGGTCCAGGGATGGGATATTACGGCGGTGGCGGACTGAGCCTAGTCTTGCTGCTAGTGGTCCTTTACCTGCTCTTCGGTCGTTCGCGTACGCGCCTTTAAACCCGGCGGCGGCGCAGCTTAGGCGACCGCTGCCCGGTCGGAGGTGGACAGCGTCACCCCGGATAAGCGTTCGCATTCTTTCATCAACTTTTCCTGCCGCGCCGTATCGCGGGTCGCCGCTTTGGGCTGCCGCAGTTCCATGTGATAGAAATATTGGCTTGTCACCTTCGCCTCCGGGTCATCGCTAGTCGCCAGCCAAACCTGTGTGCGATGCGCCGCGTCCAGGTCACCCGTCGCCCTCGGTCCTCCCATTTTCGTCGCCACCCAACCCGGCTCCAACGCGTTAGAAAAAACATCCGGCCATTGCCGCGCCACTGCAAACGCCAGCAGCACATCGTGCAACTTCGTATCGGAATACGCCTTCTGCCCGTTCCAGTTGCGCTGCTCCCAACTCAAATCCTCCAGTCCTGCATCGCCGCGCTGATGAAGCTCCGAACTCACATAAATCAGTCGCTTCGGCCTATGAATTAACGCCGTCAAAATGTAGGGAGCCAGCGTATTCACTGCGAATACATGAGACAAACCATCTTCGGTAACAATGCGCCGGTGCTCCCGATATCCCACCGCTGCGTTATGAATCACCGCATCGAACGCCCCCAGCCGGTTCACCTGATCGGCCACCCCTCGCGTCTGCTCGATACTGGTCAGATCCCCAATGACAACGCTCTCTGCTCCCCTCACGGCGGCAAACGCCTCCTGTCCGCGCTGCTCGTTGCGCGCATGCAAAACCACCCCGTGTCCTTGTTCGGCAAGTAATTGCGCCGCCATCCGACCCAGCCCATCTGAAGATCCTGTAATAAAAACACGTGCCATCGCCGTCTTAAGATGCACGATAAACCCGTCGCGTACCTTTAAAACAAACGCTGCTCAGCCGCCCTTTTCATCTAAAAAAAATCGAAGCTGGCTAACCTGCTGTGACGCAAACTCCCGTCGCATGGCGAACGGTGAAGGTGTACTTGCCACCCTGCAGACTTTCTTTTTTCGAAGACCGCGTAATCTGTGCCTTGCGGCTATCGAGCGCCGGGGCATGCAGCGTGGTCGCTTCCACCGCGCCTGTTTTCCCACCGCCGAAGTCGAAACTGAGTTCCACATCCCGCTCGGCGTCCTTGTTCAACACGACAATAGCTACCTGTCCACCCGGAAGCTTCGCGGCGTAAGCGGTCGCGTCCACCCCCGTCGCCTGCAGCTTTGCGGTAAAGCTATCCTCGATAAACGAGCCTCCGCTCAGCCTCCCCGCAAACTGAAGCCCGTACGCCACCGGCTCCATCTCGTACTCCGATCCGAACGTCGCAATGGGCGTATAAAACGGATGTGGATGGGTGGCAATCTGCTCCGCGCTTTCGCCTTTTTCCTTCAGCATGACGTCACCCGGCAAAAAACCTCCCACCGAGTTGGCCACCGACTTACCGGTGCCCCCATGCAGATTGATCCCCGAATAATTATTACTGGCGAGCAACAGCGAATAATCCGCCGCCCACAACGCCGCCGCGAACACATCGGAAACACCCGGTTTGCCGCCGCGATAGCAAGTGTTGCCTTCCGTCATCCGCACCCGCACGTCCATTTTTTGGGCTGCGGCGGTCGCCGTATCGGCAGTCTTCTGAACCTTCGCCATCGTCGCGGGTGCTAATAGATTAAGAATGTTCACCGCCGGATCAGTAGCCGGCCCACCAAAATAATAATGGTGTGTCAGCGTCGTCACATGCGGCGGGTTCTTGACCGAAGCCCACATGTCCGCAATCTCCGTCAGCCATCCGACGTGTGCCGCCACGTCCGGCATCCCAAATTTCGCCTCCGGTACGCGAGCCGTCACCGCTCGCGCCATCGTGAGCCACTCCTCCAGATAGGTTTTCGCCGACCATGTTTTTGAATCGCGCAAGTGCCGCCCAAACAGGTCCACCTCATTGCCGATTTGGAAATATTGCAAGCTGCCGCCGAGCGTCTTTGCGACAAACGCCGCTTCGGCCGCCGCCCGCTCCGGCGTATTTGTTCCCATGCCGATGCCATACAAACATGTCCAACCCGCCGCCTTCAGAAATCCCGCTAAATTACGCACCGCCTCAGCCGTCACTGCGTAATACTGCGGCTTGGGCTCGCCTTCCACCACCCGGGTTTGCCGGTGTTCCGGTTCCGCGGAACCGGGCGTTGCCTTCCACCAGGCAAATTCACTGGTATTGCCGCCCAGGCGCAAAACACCGTGTGGCGACAAAGCTCGAAACTGACGAATGAGTCCCGTGTTGCTCGGCGCAAAGAAGCTCGGCTCGGTCAATTGCTGCACTTCATACGATAAACCCACAAAGTCCGCCGGCATGTGCGGCCCGCTCGCCTCGCCTGGGATTTGCAAAGTGATCGAGGCGCTAGCTCCACTCTGTGCAGGAAGCCGAGTGGCGGCAAACGAAAGTGCAGTGGTAGCAAGAAGGCGGCGTCGGCTAATCGTTGCCATGGTACTAACAGTGTATAAGCGGCCTCAACGAGATTTACCTCTGCCGCCCCGACTTACTTCTTTCCTGAGATTGCATCCAGTTCGGCGATATGATCCGGAAACAGTTCCAGCGTCGCAGCCTTGAGATTCTCACGTAAATGTTCAACGGAAGAAGTTCCGGGTATCAACAAAATGTTCGGTGAACGTTGCAGCAGCCAGGCCAGCGCCACCTGCATCGGCGTAGCCTGCAGCGATTCTGCTACTTTGTCCAGCGCCGAAGATTGTAGAGGAGTAAATCCGCCTAACGGGAAAAACGGCACATAAGCAATGCCTTTCTCCGCTAGCTGATCGATAAACTCATCGTCGTTCCGGTGCGCCACGTTGTATAGGTTCTGCACGCAGACCACCTCCGTCAATGTTTGCGCCTCCGCTAACTGCTCGGGATTCACATTGCTCACACCAAGATGACGGATAAACCCTTGCTCCTTCAGTTCGACCAGTACCTTCATCGGTTCTTTGATCGATCCCCTTGTTGGCCCGTTTACTCCCCCTACGCGCAGGTTGACCACATCCAATTGCTCAAGCTCGAGATTGCGTAAATTGTCATAGACGGCATCGATCAGTTCCTGGCGCGAAAGCGCACGAGGCCAAGATTTGTCTTCGCCCCGCCGAGCGCCCACCTTCGTCACAATCACGAGGTCATCCGGGTAGGGATGAAGCGCCTGCTTAATAATCTGATTCGTTACGTGCGGACCGTAAAAGTCGCTTGTATCGATGTGGTTCACGCCCATCGCCACTGCTTCCCGCAGCACCGCCACCGCTGCGTCCCTGTCGCGCGGCGGTCCCCACACATGTGGCCCCGCAAGCTGCATCGCTCCATAACCCATCCGGTTCAATGTCTTTGAGGTGCCGGGCAGCGTAAAAGTACCGCCGAGATTCATCTGTTTTGTCATTTCTTTGTTCTCTACCTTATTCATCATTTCCAATAAGTTTGCCTACACGTGGTTAGATGAAGAAAGCTGCCATTGGAACTTCGCATTTGCCCCAGCATTCCGCCGTCGTCTTAAATCCCCGCAAATCGCCCGTGCAAGCGCGTTCCACCGCCAGCGTCGACGCCATTCTCGAAGTCACCCTTCTTCAAGCCCGTTTTGAAACGCCACCTCGACGAAGTGACCGAGTCAGTCGAGCAAGTCTGCCGTGAACAGCAAGGAAATACTCTTCCGCAAATGGCAACGGCCTTAGTCACCGCACTCCTCGACGCCAAAATGAAACACCCAAAAACGAGCATTGCCCTCTACTCCGTCAGCTCCGATGTCGACGGCGTGACAATTGGGCAGCAGTTGGGAAAGTGCCTGGAGCAAGCTATTGCGGAAATGCTGAAAACCTCCGGTGAACCATTGAACAAGGATCCGCACCTGATCGCTTCGTTACTCCAAGGCGCCATGGCCGGAGTCAGTCGCAACCTGCTCGAATCGGACCATCCCGAAGAGCACTTCGCCCCCCCTGAAACAAGAGCTCATTTTCTTCGTCCGTGCCTACCTGGAAGCCTGCTCCACCGCTAGAGCCGTCATGTGAAATTACCGGCTCTCAAACGACGGCGGCCGATCCCCCTCCTCGCTTCCCCATTGGCGGTTCGGCTCCTTCCCCAGCTTGAAATGAAGCGTCCCGCCGCCATTAGCGAACGATTCAGGAAGAAACGTAGCCGTGCTCGCTTTGCCGTTCACCTCTAGGCTTTGCACGTAAGGCGCATCGGCAGCCGCACCCTCCGCCAGAATCACCACATCGCCCGCCGCCCGGTGAACCACCGCTTTGGGAAACATCGGACTTCCCAGCACCAACTCCGCGCGGCCGGGAATCTCCGGATAAAAACCCAGGTAGGCGAATACCGCCCACGACGACATCTCGCCCAAATCGTCATTGCCCGGAATTCCATTCGGAGCATTCCGCCAAATCGTATTCAGCACCTGCCGCACCAACTGCTGTGTCTTCCAAGCCTGGCCGACAAAGTTATAAAGCCACGGCGTCTCAATGGAGGGCTCGTTATCCAATTCCGCGTGCAGCGGCCCCGATTTGGTCACCGCGGGCTCTCCCTTCTCGTTGTAAAAGAACGCATTCAATCGCTCCATCGCCTTGTTCTTGCCGCCCATCGCTGCAAACAAGCCATCCACATTGAATGGAACCATCCAAACATATTGCGCTGCCGTGCCTTCCACGAACCCGTCTTCGGTTGCCGGCGTAAAGGCATGCGGCGTCTTCTCTTTGCCGTCTTTCACCAGCGCCCAGGTGCCGTCGGCATTGCGATTGCGAAAATAACCACCGCCAGGAGTCGCCTTCGCGTCCCAAATGTTACGCCAGTACTGCGCCCGCGCCAGAAATCGCGATTGCGTCTCCCGGTCACGCAGCCGCCCGGCCAGCGCGGAAACGCCGAACTCCGCCGTGACGTCTTCCAGCGTATCCGCCGCCGGTCCCCAACTCGGCGCGCCCACCGGAATGTAATGCAGCTTCAGCCACTGGTCTAACCCCGGTCGTTGTCCCACGCACTCCACCGGGCAGCCCTCCTGCGCAAGATCGGCCTTCGTGGGCTGTTCGGCTGCTTTCACCAGGGACTGCAACGCGCGCCGCGCATCGAACTGCTGTCCGCCAAACGCCCAGATATCCGCAATTGCCGCGGCCGACGGGTCTCCGTTCATCACGTGCGTCGCGCCGCTGTTATGTGTCCAACGGTCCCAAGCTCCCCCGTTCTGGTCTGCTTGGTTCAACAAACTCTGGGCGATGTCGCTGCCCACCTGTGGATCTAACCACGTCACTAATTGAAACTGCGAGCGGTACACATCCCACCCGGAAAAGTTGGCGTACTGCACGCGCTGGTGTCCCGTCACACGATGCACTGCGCGGTCCATTCCCGTATACTCGCCATCGACATCGCTGGCCACCGTAGGCGTCATCAAGGAGTGGTACAAGGCAGTCGTAAACACCGTCCTCTGCTCTTGTGTCCCGCCTTCCACCGCAATCTGCTGCAATCGGCGAGCCCACTCCTTCTCCGCTTTTTTCTCCGCCTCTTCGAACGATGTGCCTCTGGGATTCTCAGCCGCCAAATTGGCGCGAGCATTCGCCTCGCTGACATAGGAGATCCCAATACGCACATGGACCGGTTCCCTCTGCGCCGGATCGAACGCCACCCACGCACCGGACCCAGTGCCCTTCTCCGGAAAACCCTTTGCACCGAAGCCTGTTCCACCGGTAGCTTCCATGTCATCGCGCTTGGTCGCCCCGTCGTGCCAGGTACCTGCCGCCGCGATCGGTTGATCGAACTCCGCCACGAAGTGAAGCCTATAGTAACTGCGACGATCGGCCTTATCGATGTAGCCACAGAAATTCCCGCTGGTCACCGAGCCGGACACCGACCGGCCATCCACATCCACTTTGGTCTGCGCGTCCGTCGAGCCGACCTCGGAATCCGACGTCCGAATCAAAACCGTCTTCTTCCCGCCCGCAGGGAACTGGAAAGTAGCAGATCCCGTGTGGACCGAAGCTGTTAAATCGACCACCACGCCACTGGCGAGCTTCACGTGGTAATGACCCGGATGTGCTTCCTCATCGCTGTGCGAAAAGCCGACCGCATACCGCTCCCGGAAATCCTCCGACGGCGACTGCTGCACAGCCTCCGTAATCGGCATGAGAGGAACATCCCCGGACCCGCCGGCGCACCCCCAGCCCTCGACGTTGGTCAAGCTGAATCCCCGAATTTTACTGGATCGGTACTCATATCCACCCGGCGCGGCAATGGGTGATTTCGCTCGCCAGGGAGCGGCTTCCGGACTAAACTGGACCATGCCGAAAGGCATTGTAGCCCCCGGAAAGACATTGCCGCCGTTCGTGGTCCCAATCAGCGGATTGACAAATGAATTGGGATCATCGGAACTCCGCTTCTGCGCAAGAGCAGGGAACAAGCCGAGCAAGGCAACCAGCAGGAAAACGCAGGTGGGGGAACACTTCACTGCTCCAGCTTAGACCAGCCGAAGGACTCAACTACTTGCCTGGAATCTGGATCCTGCAGACAATTCTCGTTACTCTGGCTGTATTACCTGATGAAGAGAAGACCTCTAATCCTCATCGGGGAAAGTGGGAAGGAATGGAGATATGTTTTTCGTAGCGGGAATTACCGGGCATGTAGGCGGGGCAGCCGCGCGGCATCTGCTGGACGAGGGTCACAAAGTTCGGACATTAGCCCGCAACCCCCAAAAAGCCGACCAGTGGTCGAAAAAGGGCGTTGACATTCGCCAGGGTGATTTCAACGACACCGCAGTGCTAGCCGCTGCCCTGGAAGGAGTCGAAGGAGCCTTCCTGATGTTGCCTCCGTTAATCGGTCAGGCACCCGGCTTTCCGGAGAGCAAAGCCATTATCGCAAGCTTCCGCGAAGCTCTACAACAGACGCCTCCACTGCGGTTGGTGCTGCTCTCCTCTGTCGGCTCGCAGCAAAGCAGCGGCACTGGGCTCATCGCCGCCGCGTATCTGTTGGAGCAGGCCCTGGCCAACCTATCCTTTCCCACCGCCTTTCTCCGGCCCGGCTCATTCTTCGAGAACTACACCTACGGGCTCCAGATGGCTGCGTCTGGATGGTTCGACACCTTTCTGACCCCAACCGACCGCCCGGTGCCGATGGTGGCCACGGAGGACATCGGCGTGGAAATCTCCCGCTTGCTAATCAAAGGCTGGAGTGGCAAAAAAGTAATTGAGCTTGGCTCCCGTATCAGCCCGGATGACCTCGCCCACGCATTATGTAAGGTGCTCGATCGGCCGGTGAAGGCGAGAGCGATCCCTCGCCACCAGTGGACGGCCACCTTGAAAGCTCTAGGCATGCCGCCCGGCGCCGCCGCTCTTTTCGAAGAGATGGAGGATGGAATGAACTCGGGCTGGATCGACTTCGGAGTTCCCGACACCGAGCCGGTCTCCGCCACCGTCACTCCCGCCCAATTCTTTGAACAGGCAAACAAAGGCTAACCCGCATCCGGAGCGCGAACTCGCTTCGGAAATAGTTCCGAGAGAGAGTAACAATCTTGTGCTTGTCGTTATCTCTTTTCTTGAGATCGACTAAACTTCTGAAAAATGTCGGCCTGCGGATTTGTTGCGCCGCCCTGCTTTCGCCGGCATATGCGCAAACAAACAGCCACATCGACGCAACCCGCCCCACCGTCTCCAGTGATGCCGCTATTCAGCAGAAAGGAGTGCTGCAGATCGAAGCAGGTTATGACGGATACTTCTCCCCTTATGATGGAACACAGGCCATGAACTTGTACTATGCCGCCACAAACTGGTTGCGGATCGACGGAGCCGTCCCTGGCTGGCGTTCGACCGATGCGGGAGTCCAAAATAGAACCGATGGGCTCGGCAATAGCAGCCTCGGTGCAAAGCTCGTGCTCTTTCACCAAGGCAAGTCGAAACTTATTCCCGGAGTCGCGGTTCAATATTCGGCAACATTTCCGTCTGCGACAGAAGACATGCTCCGTAGTCGCTACCATCGAGGCACGCTTATTCTCAGTCAGACGTTCGCCAATTGGGGGGTGAAAGTAAACGGCTCTCTGATTGGCGATTGCTATCACTCTTCGGGGTGCGGCCTTCGGGGACAAGGGGTAGCCGGAGTGACCTACAATCTGTCGGACTGCATTACGCTGGCTGCCGACGTTTTTGGTGATACCGTCTCAGTCAGTGCTCCTCCCGGCATCTATCAATTATCAGGTGTGACGTACAAGCTAACCCGCGCGGTGTCCCTGAATACAGGAGTTCGCTTCGGCCTGAACAGTTCCGCCTCCACCATCGGAATAACCGCTGGAATCACAGTCGGTTTTGGCGGCGCGCCTCACACGCCTTCTTCCTAGCATTGGCTGTTGGTACAAACCCCAAGCGCTACCTGCGGCAAATGCAAACACTCAGGTCGAATCGGGCAAGGTGCGTTACGTCGGCTTCTCCGATGCCCCAGGTGGTCAATCGCATCCCAAGTCAGCAGAGGTTCTTGGTCCCGAAGGACGAGAGCTCCCGGTGGTGACAGCCTGGCGCCAGAATAGAAGGCCATCTTGTACGGCTCGCGTGTTCCCGGGAGACGACTCGCATTTTGCGGGATAATTTAGCCTAAAGAGATCGAATGGCAAGACAGATTGTGTTTACTTCAAAGGCCGCCAAGCCGCCAGTCACCTATAGTCAAGCAGTCAAGGCTGCCGGCTTGGTATTCGTTTCGGGCACCGCGCCGCATGATCCTGAAACCGGCGCAATCAAAGGCGCCACGATTCAAGAACAAACTCGACAGTGCCTGGCAAATGTCGCCGCTATCCTTGCGGAAGCTGGCAGCTCGCTCGACAAGATCGTAAGTGCGACTGTTGTGCTGGCCGAAGAGGACGACTTCCCAGGTATGAACGAGGAGTGGGTAAAGTGGTTCCCCGCGAACCCGCCCGCTCGCCAAGGCGCCAAGCTTCCTGTCAAAGTTCCAGGACTGAAGATTTCCATCGCCGCCATTGCCGAGGCCTGAAAAATTCATTCCAAACCGACCATCTTTCACTTGGCCTGCCATCGCTTCAGCTAAACAAAGATCTACCCTTGGCGACTACTGAGGATCTATGTCTCCGTATGCCGGGCCAGACGCCAATCTCGCCATAGCCGACTTCTCATCTAAGTGGATTCCAGGCCTGAAAGGCGTTTTCGGTACTGATCAGGCAGCGCTTGAGATCGCATCCCACAGACGTTTGGGCGAGATGCCGACTCCGCGTGATCGGTCAAGCAGCTCACGAGCGACTTTGCCGGCGCAAGGTGCTAGGGCCTGCTCTCTTCAGCTAACCAGTACAAGCTTCCCAGGAGCGGTCTGTGCGGTGCCAGTGGTTAGGTAAGCCTTAGGAGCCGAACTAAGAGGAAGCACATCCTTCACAAAGACCCTGAGTCGCTGCTGTTCAATCAACTGTGCAATATAGGTGAGTTGCTCGCGCGACGGAACTACGATGAAGAAGCTCTCTTTGATCATCCGATCGTCGCTACCTTCAGCATCGGCGGCGACGGTGACCATGCGGCCGCCCTCACCAAGTAGCTTCTTCGCTCGAGCGAGAGTGTCAGAACCAACCGCGTCGAACACGACATCAATATCGTTAACGTGATCCTCAAAAGCCTGCGTTTTGTAGTCGAGCACCTGTTCGCAACCGAGTTCCGTCAGGATCGCTGATTGCGATAAGGAGGCAGACGCGATAACGCGGCAGCTATGCATCACGGCAATCTGCACCGCCATAAGACCGACGCTGCCTCCGGCACCAACGATTAGTACTCGGTCGGCAGCCCGGATATGTGCGTGCTGCACAAGGCCCTGCCATCCCGTCAATGCCGCGATCGGGACTGCCGCCGCGTCGATGTGCGAGAGCGACGAAGGCTTCAAAACGATTTCCTTCTCCGAGGTGACGCAGAACTCAGCGGTGGCTCCCTCCGAGAACCAATCGTTCAAGCCGAAGATCGCATCGCCTTGTACGAAGGCTGTGACTTCAGAGCCGACTGCTTCGACAATGCCACTGAACTCATGTCCTGGAACGGCGTTGGCACGAGTGGAGCCGTCTTTTTTATGTGTGCTCGGATACCAGAGCAACTCCGTAGGGGTAACGCCTGCCGCGAGCACGCGAACGAGTACCTCATCCTTTGATGGGGATGGCTTTTCGATGTCGATCGCTTCCAGATCTGAGGAACCGCCTTTGGACACCAACGCAAAAGCCTTCATCTTGTCTCCTTTTCGAGAGTGCAAGGATCGGTCCGACATTGCCTGTCTTCCACGGCGTCTCGCGCTCTCAGGTCCTTGTGCCGTGAGTATAACGAACTGATTGCATTGCCTCAGCGAAATTAGTCTAGCTAAGTCGGCATTTCATCCGCCGATTGTCCGCCACTTGGACGTAAAATGCGCTAGCGGTAGACGTGCAGATGTGCGACTTCCCTCCTGTTAGATCGTGTGTAACGGCGCAGTGTAGAGGAATCCATTTGGACGTATCATCGGCGTGTCCTCGGCGCCCCTGCCCCTCAGCCGCTGCCTCCCTGCAATCCAGCACAAAGATCATCCCCTGGCTAAACTGCCGTTCTTCACTCCTGGGCGCCCGCCTCCCGCCGTAATCCAGACCCTTCCTCCGGCATTTTGCAAGTGAGTCGCTTGAGTCGCTATATCTATACCAACGATCAATGCCTTCCCCTTATTGCTGCACCGAAGCGCTGAGACTAGGCGCATTTATCTGAGTTGCCGAAGCTGAGACGGCCAGTAACCAAGCGTCAAGTCCGAAGTCAAAGCCGCCCGCTGGTTTATTTCCACCGAAGACCTGAGCCGCTTCCAATACCGCTACGCCCTGGAGTAAAGTCCGGAGCGCGAAGGCTGCCCGTGCCGCTCGATCTGCGCCCGCGATCCGCCGCACCTGCTCGACGGTAAACATTCGGAGACTTTGGCGGCAGATAGCGTCGTGCTCCGGCGCATGGAGACTCATCATCACCTCGTAGGGGTGATGATGTTGCCTTGCCAACTTAAAGTAAGCAGCGGCCATTCGACGGATTGTTGTCGGCGGATCACACCCGCCGGCTGCCTTCCTCAAGGCAAGCTCTAGTTGCCGGGCCGATTCGTCTGCCAGGGTTGCTTCTAGCGCGGACCGATCAGAGAAGTAGCGGTACAGAGCGTTGGGCGCGAAGGTCGAGAGAAGCGGCAACATTCCGTAAAGATAGATCGCGGATACCCCCATGCGCTAGGTCCTTGACCGCAGCCGAAAGAATCGCCTCGCGGTCTGTTTTCGAAGGATAAGGCATAAGAACACTGTACACCTTGACACTGCGCGACTGAACATGTACGATGAACACATTGAAGGTGATCATCACACACCTTAGGAGGTCGACGCTTGATAGCGAACAAAGATGTCGTTGTGACCGGGGTTGCCACGGGCATCGGCTTGTGGACCACAAAGGTACTTGTCGCAAAACGTTTTCGCGTCTTCGGTTCTGTGCGGAAACAGGCTGACGCGGATCGTTTGCAGAGAGAGCTTGGCGGCGGCTTCGTGCCGCTGATCATGGATGTAACAGATGCGGAGGCCATCCACCGCGCCGCCCAGCAGGTCGACTCCATGCTGGGCGATAGTAATCTGGCTGGATTGGTGAACAATGCGGGCGTGGTGGTAAGCGGGCCCCTTCTTTATCAAAGACCGAGCGAGTACAGGCGGCAGCTGGAGACCAACCTCGTTGCTCCGTTGGTCGTGACTCAGGCCTTTGCTCCTCTTCTAGGAACAGACAAAAAGAGGCGGGGACCAAGCGGCCGTGTTGTGATGATCAGTTCAACCTCAGCCAAGGTTGCGCTCCCCTTCCTCGGTGCTTATAGCGCGTCGAAGGCGGGACTGGAGGGTATGTCGGACTCGCTGCGAAGGGAGTTGATGCTGTTCGGCATCGATGTCATCATCCTCCAGCCGGGTGCAGTGGTGACGGCCATGTATGACAAAGGCGAAAGCGAGGACTTAAGTGAGTTCCAGCATACCGAATACTGGAATGTCATGAAGCGATTTCAATCGTTTATAGTTGCTGAAGGCCGTAAAGGATTGGCGCCTGAACTCTTGGGCAAGGCCGTTCACCTGGCGCTGACCACGGCAAAGCCGAAGGCGCGCTATGCGGTTGTTCCGCAACGCTTCAAGAACTGGACCCTCCCCAGACTTCTTCCTAGCAGGATGCTTGATGCCGGCTTAGCAAAGCAATTCGGGCTTCTAAAGCGATAGCTGGGTCTCAGCGCTGAAGGTCTCATTCCAATCTCGTCGAACCAGCGTCAGGGCTTGCCCTTTGTATAAGTAACAGGAACCGGCGAAGGATGGAACAAAGCGGCATTCTATAGGTCGGCGGTGCGGGAGGCCGCTGAAGCACGCAGAAATCCCGCCGAAAAAAAGAACCGCCGAAGCGCGTTCTTGCACTGCCTGCTGGCCTACTCGGCAAAGTTGGGCATATCCGAACCATTCCGATTCCGGTTTGGGTGAAAGATGCGATGAAAAAATGGACTGCAGCAAGCGGAATCACAGAAGGGTGCATCTTCCGTTCAATCAACAAAGCTGGTCGCATTTGGGGAAACGGCATGACACCAAAAGTGCTCTGGGAAGTGGTCAAACAGGCGACCAGGGTTGCCGACATCGAAAGCCCGCTCCGCATGATCCAAGGCGCACTTGGGTAATCGGACTTTGCACTCAACTTCCGTGTAGCCGGCGATCACCTGGTCTCCATGAGAGATACTCGGACTGCGGTGGCCTTACATGGAGGCACTTAACGCGATTCGTCGCGGCAGACCGTTCAACCTGATTCTTATGCCCACGGTGTCGTACGTTATCGAAAGTTTGCTGATTCCCAAGCCGCCGGCTGAGCTACAGGGAGTACCGTTGCTGTTCGTATATCCGTTCCGGCATTCCGTACGGCCTCCTCGGCTCGTCGCATATCCGGTCAACTTCATCGTGACTCAAGCTGTTTATGGCTTGACAGTGAGGGAGGAACCGGCTGAAAACATCCGTGACGGTGAACGTGTCACATCGTTCACCACTGCTGCAATGAAAGCGGCCTGGACACGCCACGCGCACCGAACACTGCACAGCCATTCAAACACCTCTATTGCTGGTAGCTAGCTCCTGCTCGATTGCTCCAACGAGCGCCCTTTAGTCTCCGGAACGAAGCGCTTCGCGAACAGCCATCCTCCGACACTCACCAGTCCGTACGCCCAAAAAGTCCATGACAGACCCACGGCACGCACAAACGTCAAGAAGGACAGCGTCACCAGCAGGTTACAGCCACGGGGTGCTTCGTACCAAGTAATCAACGCTACCGTTCTGTCCATTCGCTCGGGTACTCGATTACACCCCTCACGCCGGAGAGGCCGTCCACAGTAAGCGGTTTGATCATGCGATTTTCTCCCCGGATTTCGAACGGCACTCTTATGTTGTAGGTACTGAGCGCAATATAGCCAAACCGGGAGTAATACTCAGGGGTTCCAAGAACAATGACAGATGAGAAGCCTAGGTGCCTAGCTCTCTTGTGAGCCTCTTTAACAAGCGCTGTCCCAACGCCTCGACCCTGAAATTCCGGCAGAACCGATAATGGGGCCAAAGCAAGTGAAGCAAAGGACGCTTCTCCATCCCGTATAGCTATACGGGTCAACATGATATGCCCGACGATCTGATTTTCTATCTCGGCCACCATCGATAGCGGGGGAAGATACGCATTCGAGGCGCGCAGTCGATCCACCATGACCTGTTCGGTGTGATCGCTATATGACACACTCTCGAATGCACGCAATACGACTTCGCTGATGGCGGGTGCATCGAGCGCGCTCTCTGGTCTAACGGTGATTCTCATGATCCGCAAGATGACACAATATCGTTCATAAAAAGCAACCCTTGGGCCTTATCGCTGGCCAGGCTTGTCGCGTTAGACCCTCGAATGTTGCGAACTCGTGAAATACCGAACGGCACAAACTGGCTTCTGACAGCTGGAAGTTGCAAAACACTGTTCCACAGCTCAGCGGGAAGTTTAGCGTATCGACTCACTTATCATTGTCGGCTAGGCTAATTGGCGTTCCGGGATGCCTATGAAAACACAATTCCGCCTAGTTGCGAAGGATAGATCAATCTGTCGTGCATTTTCAAGTTGACGTAAAACGCGCAAATCGTAGATGTGCGGCTTGGTTCCAGATAGAACACGTGTGACGGCGCAGTGTAGAGGAATCCACTTGGACGTATCGTCGGCTTGTGAGAAATCCGGCAGAGACTTCGAGTCCCCAGGTGAAGAGTTCCGAAGTAGCCGTCGAATGCGCTCTTCGTATTGCGAAGCAAGCCGACTGCTTGCCGCCGAGTGGACGGCAAATTGGACTCGAGATAGTGAGGGGCGTTTACCGGGATCTATCCGTCTTAAAGCACGCACACTTCTCGTATGTCTACTGCGGCTATTTCTTCAGCGCGCGGCGTGAAACATGCACCTGCTCATTTGTCGGGCGCGAGCCGGCAATAAGGATGTCGACGATACGGCGGGCACTCGGCTCCCAGCCCGGCAGAGCAGTCGTGTGGAAGATGCCGACGAGAGCACGGACGAAGTCGTCGGGATCGGTTTCTGCACGGAGATTGCCGCTGTCGATCGCGCGTTGCACCAGGACAACGAATGCGCCGTGGATGAGACCGCGCGCGCCTTCGATGAGGCGCATGGAGCCGCCCGCAACAGTGTCCATGGCGGGAAGGATGAGCTTTTTGCTGGCCACGTGGTCGATGAAGAGAAGCATCCAGCCTCGGAGAGCTTCCAGCGGCGGCATCGTGGCGGCGAAGCGCTGCCCGGCTACCGTCAGCTTTTCGACTTCGCTCCGGTAAATAGCTTCGATCAGGGCGTCTCGGGTGGGAAAGTGACGGTAGAGCGTGCCTGGGCCGACTGCCGCCTCACGCGCGATGTCGTCGAGGGTAGCTTCAGCTCCGTGGCGGGTGAAGGCCAGCCTGGCAACCTCAAGGATGCGCTCGCGGTTGCGCTGCGCATCCGCGCGGGGCTTGCGTGCGGCCGAAGGTGGCAAGGACTGCTTTTCCGGCATACATCAGTTTCGCAGAAAAAATTCTGCAACCGGAGACAATCTCCACCTATCCTATAAACGGAGATAGTCTCCGGTTCAGCGGAGACGCGGATTTCTATCCTGGCGTGGTGCTTTCCGGGTCGCGCCAGCAAACAGCGGAAGGACAAATTTATGAGAGTTTTTGTGACGGGAGCGACAGGATTCATCGGAACGGAACTGGTGAAGGAGCTGATCGAGGCAGGGCATCAGGTGCGCGGGCTGGCACGCAGCGATGAAGGCGCGGAGCAGTTGAAGGCAGCAGGCGCCGAGGTGCATCGCGGCACTCTTGAGGACCTGGACAGCCTGCGCAGCGGAGCGACAGGAATGGATGCCGTGGTGAACCTGGCGTTCAACCATGATTTTTCGAAGTTCGCACAGAGCGCGGAGGACGAGCGCAAGGCTATTGAAGCGCTAGGTTCCGTTCTTGAAGGAGGCAAGCTGCTGGTGGTAACCTCCGGAACCGGACTGGCGAGCGGCGGACCGGGGCATCTGCGCACGGAGAGCGATCCGCCGGCGAGTTCGGCGGCGATACCGCGGCAGCCTGAACAAACGGCAAAGGCGATAGCCGAGCGAGGTGTGCGTGTTGCGATTGTGCGTCTGCCGCAGGTGCATGACACGCGCAAGCAGGGACTAGTAATGTTCCTGACGCAGATGGCTCGCGACAAAGGCGTTTCGGCTTATGTCGGTGATGGCGCGAATCGCTGGGCCGCGGCTCCGCTGCAAGACGTCGCTCACCTGTATCGTCTCGCGGTCGAGCAGACGGGACCGGGCGTGACGGTGTACCACGCGGTGCAGGAAGAAGGCTTGGCGCTGCGCGAGATCGCGGAAACGCTCGGCAAAGGGTTGAAGATACCGGTGGTATCGATTGATCCGGACAAGGCCGCCGAGCACTTTGGATGGCTCGCGCACTTCGCGGCAGTGGACATGCCGGCTTCGAGCGAGTGGACGCGCCAAACGCTGGACTGGAAACCGACTGGGCCCGGGTTGATCGAGGATCTGACGAACATGAAGTTTTCCTGACGACGCTGCGTCTAGCGGCTTTGGACGACCATAATAGTCCAAATGGGAAAGCCCTGAAGTTCTTGGGGCTCTTCCTCGGCAACGGATTAGTCCTGCAGCAAAACGAGTGTTCGCCGCGTCGCCCGAGCAACTGTATACAGATCGAATCTAAGGGTGCCGAGCCGTGTGCGAGAGCCGGCCCTATTCGCCATGGAGACCAATCGAAGCGCTGATTTGGTTTCGGCTGATACAGCCCGCCGCTGTGCTACCATCCCACTAATTTAGTTCTCCCAGTTGAGACGTCCGCCTATCTAGGAGAGAAACATGCATTCTGTTTGGGACAGACTCGGCTGTGCCGTCTTACTGGCTGCTTTCGCAGCCCAGGTGGCAATGGCGCAAAGCGAAAAGGACAAGGCTGAGATTACGGCGGTCGTCCAAAATGAAAACGAAGCCTGGAACCGAGGTGACGCGGAAGGCTTCGCCGCCCGCTATGCAGAACACGGCAGCTTCACCAACGTCATCGGGCAGCAGCTCTATGGACGTAAAGCGTTCATCGATCAGCATGCCCGCATCTTCAACACCATCTACAAAGGAAGCCACAGCACTCTGCAGGTCAGCCACATCAACTTCGTCCGGAGCGACGTCGCCGTAGTGGACATCGACGGTACTCTCAAGGACGCCCTCCGTCTTCCCCCCGGGCTGAAAGCCGGAGAAGATGGAGCACTACACGTCAAGCTGCAAGAAGTCATGACCAAGGAAGCCAACCGATGGATGATAGCGGCCTTCCACAACGTTGCCGTCTACCCGCTCCCGCAGCAACATTAAACACTCCTTGCAAGGCTCTGGCGATTACGCGCGCTGTCTCTCTATCGACAGCCCTTCAAGCGCAAGGAGCAACGGAAACCAGAAATAGCCGATAGCCGGTCTTCTTTTTTTGACTGGAACAGTAATTTATCTCACACAATACTTGTGGAACGAACCCAACTCGTAGCAATCTCGTTTCGTAATTTGCACCCGCCGAAACCGCCGTCACAAATTACTCCCACTTTCTATTTCCCCTGCTAGCAACCACTTAGCTCCAAAAATTCGGTCCCGCCGCACGCCGCCACCCCGATACTCGTGCCCGTATGCCCCAGCTGAACGAGTTCGACCACCACGAAGAAAGCGACTCGCCCCCGCCGCCTCGCGAACCCCGCTTCAACGCCCTGAAGCACGGCTGCTGCGCCCGCACCCCCGTCCTGCCGGGCGAAGACGAAGCCCTCTGGCGCGAAATCGAACAGGAATGGTTCGAAGAATACGATCCGCAAACCGCCACCAGCCGCACCTTTGTCGCCGAGGCGACCGTCGCCTTCTGGAACAAAGTCCGCTGCCGCCACAAAGGGGAAGAAGTAAACCTCGCCTTACAAGGTAAGAACGCGATGGATTGGTCCAACGAAGATCACCAAAAATACAGCCGCTTTCTGCGCTATCAGACCGCCGCCGACCGCGCCTTCTCGCGCGCCTTCAAAGAACTGGAGTATCTCCGCAAAGCCCGCCTGAGCCAGCAAGACGCGCTGCGCCGCGTCGAAGAACAAGAAGAAAAGCTCCGCCTCGGCTTCCTGAAGCTCGAACTGCAGAACCGGCTCGGCCAAGCCAAACAGCAGCTCCAGGAACAAAAGCACCTCGACGCGCAAGCCAACAAAGAAAAAGACCGCGCCTTAAAGCGCGAACAACTCGCCGCCCCACAAAAGGGAGCACCCGCCGCGCAATCTACCACCAACGGGAAAACGAAGAAGAACACCTCCGACACCGCCGAACAATGGGTGGAAGTGCGCATCGTCGACGGCGTGACGGTCACCTACTACATCCCGAGCAACGAGGCCCTGATCGAAGAGTTGGCAAAGAAAGAACTCAAACCGAAGACGGTCGACCGCCGCCTGAACTTTCCCGACGGCCTGCCGCCGGAGTACGCCTGGACCAACCTGCACCACCCCGATACCTGCGAACTCGGCCAGGCAGGCCGCTGGTGCCCCAAATGCGTCGCGAAGGCGCGCGGCGGCCAAGGCGTCCAGCGCATGACCTATGACACGTGGCTCCAAGTGATCGAGCGCGAAAAACAAACCCCCGGCCAACATGCCGGACCGACCCGCGTCGGCAACCTACCCACGCCGAAGCAACGGACAGGCGACCCCGACCACGCCCCACTCCTCGCCCACCCATCGGAGGACGAATAAAATAAAGAGTTCCATCCCGTTACCGGTCACCATAAACCAATGAAAATCCATCCATTTGACAGGAAATTCACAGATTCGCTAGACTAAAGTGTTTCGAGTTTTCGAAGCGGAGAAGAAGTTTGTCCACACGTACCGAATATCCCACTGAGCGTGAAATCTCTCGTGCCTGGCACGTGATCGACGCGGAAAATGCCGTTATCGGCAGAATCGCAACCCGCGCCGCCACGCTTTTAATGGGAAAGCACAAACCCATTTATGTCCCGTCGATCGACACGGGAGATCACGTCGTTGTGATCAATGCCGCCAAGGCGAAGCTCACCGGCGGCAAGGAAAATCAAAAATTATATCGGCGTCACACCGGTTATCCCGGCGGCCTGATCGAAACCGGCGCGCGCAAAATGCGCGAAACACGCCCGGAACGTATGCTGGAACTCGCCATTTCCGGCATGCTCCCCAAAACAAAATTAGGAAAGCAGATGTATCGAAAGCTAAAGGTTTACGCGGGTGAAACGCACCCTCATCAGGCACAAAAGCCTATACCGCTGGCCGTCGAAAAATATAATGAAAACAGTAACTAATAGGAAAGGTTTGTAGTGCCAGCGAAGTTAGTCCAACAGTTAGCCACCGGTCGCCGCAAAACAGCCAGGGCGCGAGTCTTCCTGCGTCCGGGTAAGGGCGAAATTACCGTGAATCACCGCCCATTCGAGAATTACTTCTCCAATGAGTCGGCCCGTGCATATGTCCGTCAACCGTTGTTGGTTGCCGAGATGATCGATCGATTCGACATTATGATTCTCGCGGACGGAGGCGGAGTCACCGGTCAAGCCGGAGCGGCCCGGTTGGGTATCGCCCGCGCTCTTATCGAATACAATGCTGAACTGCGGTCGAAGTTGAAGCAAGCCGGATTTTTGACCCGTGATGCCCGCGAGCATGAGCGCAAAAAGTACGGTCAAAAGGGCGCTCGCAAACGCTTCCAATTTTCCAAGCGCTAACCGATTTCTTCTCTCGTGTGAAGCAATTTGGGTCCAGCTTGTCATCGCAAGCTGAACACCCCTTCATGAAACCCGTAAGAAAGTGGCTTGTAGAGGCCGCTTTCTTGCCCAACCGGAAATCATTGTAATAACACGCGTCGGCGGAAATCGTCCGGCGCGCCGGAATACGCAAATATCGCTTTGGGCCGCGTCCCTTTCGGAATGATGTTCGTCAACAGAAAAGAAGCAAGGCCGCTTCTTGAAATGAATAGGAGTTCATTTGCCCTCTATCTCAATGAAAGAATTGCTCGAAGCCGGCGTTCACTTCGGGCACCAGACCAAGCGCTGGAATCCAAAGATGAAGGAATACATCTTTGGCGAACGTAACGGCATTTACATTGTCGATCTTCAAAAAACCCTGAAGCTATTCAAAGATGCCATGCGCTATGTCGGTGAAATGGCCGCGCAAGGTAAAACAGTTCTCTTCGTCGGCACAAAACGCCAGGCACAGGAAGCCATTGCGGAAGAGGCGACCCGCTGCGGTCAGTATTACGTTAACCAACGTTGGCTGGGAGGTTTGCTCACCAACATCGTGACCGTGCAGCGCTCCATCAAGCGTCTGAAAGATCTCGATGCCATGGCTGCCGACAACGAGTATGAAGGACGCGCCAAAAAGGAAGTCGGCCGTCTCGAACGCGAACGCAAGCACCTGCAGCAGAATCTAGCCGGTATTAAGGACATGGTCGGTCTTCCTGACATGCTCTTCGTGATCGATTCCAACAAGGAGTCGATTGCTGTGAAGGAAGCGCGCAAACTCGGTATCCCGGTCGTTGCGGTGGTCGACACCAACTGCGATCCCACCGAAGTCGATTACGTCATCCCTGGAAACGACGACGCGCTGCGGGCGATTCGCCTCTTCACAACGAAAATTGCCGATGCCGTCGCCGAAGGCCGCACCTTAGCCACTGAACAGGACTTCCTCGCCGAGCGTCCCGAAGGCGAAGAAGAAGCTGGTCTGGAACATACCGAAGAGGACTACACGCAGTACTTGGATCCTAAGTATGCTGAGCAGTTGATGTCGGAAAGTCTCGCCACCAGCCAGGAAGCGGAACCCGCCCCTCGGAAAGGACCCGCCAGCGAAGTACCTGCCGAAGAAGCGGTCCCGGCTGTCTTGGTGAACGAGCAATAAGAATCCAGTCTTCGGAAAGGCGACGGGCGGCCCGCTTGCGAAAGGTTGGCCGCCCCACTTGCGTCAGAGCGCGCGATTCCGCCCCAACGAAGACATGGAGGCATATACGACGATAAGAAAAGGAATTTATGGCTGAAATTACGGCACAGTTAGTAAAACAGCTCCGCGAACGCACCGGCGCCGGCATGATGGAGTGTAAAAAGGCGCTCGTCGAAGCGAATGGCGACCTGCCGGACGCCGAAGTGATCCTTCGCAAACGTGGTATCGCGGGCGCTACCAAAAAAGAGTCGCGTGCCACCAAGCAGGGCTTAGTAAGCGCGCATATCGGGGACAACGGAAAGCTCGGCGTTCTAGTCGAAGTGAACTGCGAGTCCGACTTCGTCGCTCGTACCGAAGACTTTCAAACATTAACCGGCGATATTGCCGCCCATATCGCCGAGACCAGGCCGGAGATTGTTCGCTTGGAGCAAGTGACAGAGGCCGAACGTGAAAACTTTAAGGCTCATCAGGCGCTCTACGAACAAAAGTTCGGTGCGGACGGCGACACTACCGTCGGCGACATGGTGAAAACCAAAATCGCGAAACTCGGCGAAAACATCGGTATCTCCCGCTTCGTTATCTATCAAGTCACCGGCCATGGTGCGGTCGGCCACTACATTCACGCCGGCTCGCAGATCGGCGTTCTGCTGGAAGTCGGTACTACAACGCAAGAAGCGATCGAAAAAGACGAGTTCAACACCGCCCTGCGCGATATCGCCATGCAAATTGCCGCCGCCTCCCCGCAATGTGTCAGCAAGGACCAAGTTTCCTCCGATCTGCTCGACAAAGAGCGTGATATCCAGAAAGACCGTGCCCGCGCCGAAGGCAAGCCGGAGAAGATGCTCGACAAAATCGTCGAAGGACGTCTCAGCAAGTTTTACGAAGAGATTTGCTTGCTGGAACAGCCCTTCATTCGCGAAAACACCATCACCGTGGCGGAACTGCTGCAAACCGTCTCGAAAAAACTGAACGATGACATCCGCGTCACCCGCTTCACCCGCTACAAAGTCGGCGATGCGCAGGATGCCCCGGGTGTAGAAGAAAGTCCTTTGCCGGTCACTGCCTAAACGCGCTAAGACCGAAAACGAATGCCACAGTTTCAACGGATTCTGCTGAAGATCAGCGGCGAAGCGCTGGCTGGCCACAACTCATTTGGACTCGATGCCGATCGAGTGAAAGAGCTGGCTCATGAGGTGGCGGAAGTCGCTCGATCCGGTGTCCAGATTGGCCTGGTCGTCGGGGGCGGTAACTTTTTTCGTGGCGTCGCGGCGGCTGCCAAACGCATGGATCGAGTCACCGGCGACCACATCGGCATGTTAGCCACCGTGATCAATGCCTTGGCCTTTCAAGATGCCATGGAGCGGGAGGGCGTTCCCACCCGCGTGATGACCGCCATTCAAATGCATCAGGTCGCTGAACCGTATATCCGCCGCCGCGCCATTCGTCACCTGGAGAAGGGCAGGGTAGTGATCTTCGGTGCCGGAACGTCCAATCCGTATTTCTCCACCGATACCGCCGCCACCCTTCGTGGCTTGGAGATCCACGCCGACATCATCGCCAAAGCCACCAGCGTGGATGGAGTCTACGACAAGGACCCCAAAAAGTTTAAAGACGCCGTGCGATATATGGAAGTAGGCTACACCGAGGTGCTTTCTAAATCTTTGGGCGTAATGGACGCCTCCGCCGTCGCCATGTGTCGGGACAACCGTATGCCCATCATGGTTTTCGATATGAATAAGTCGGGCAATATCATGCGCATGGCGATGGGTGAGGTGATCGGCACCATCATTCGCGAGTTGCCCGCCAAATAAGAACGATATGAAACAAGAACAACAGTCTGCCGGCAGCGGCGGCACATTCGAAAACGTAAAAGAAATCGAAGCCAACGCCAGAACGCGTATGGATAAAGTGATCCTCGATCTGCAGCACGAGATGAGCAATATTCGCACCGGACGGGCTTCCATCGGCCTGCTCGACAGCGTGCGTGTCGATTACTACGGATCGCCCGTGCCCGTCAATCAAGTGGCGCAACTACACGTCCCCGAACCAGGTATGATCACTGTGCAGCCCTGGGATACCTCGACTATTGGCGCGATTGAAAAAGCGATCCGAAACTCCGACCTCGGCTTGAACCCGTCGAACGACGGAAAAATCATCCGTATTCCTATTCCGCCCTTGACCGAAGAACGCCGCCGTGACATGGCCAAAAAGCTCAGCCATATCGCCGAAGAGCGTCGCGTCGGTATGCGCAACATTCGCCGCGATGCCAACGAGCAGTTAAAGAAACTCCAGAAAGAAAAAACGATCAGCGAAGACGAGGAGCGTCAGGCGCTCGATTCTGTCCAGAAGCTGACGGATGCTCAAATTGCCAAGGTAGACCAGGCATCCAAGGCAAAGGAGAAGGAGATCCTGGAGTTTAAATAGCTTTGGTGAAGCCTGGTAAGTTTTGTAGCTACGGTTCGGATCGATTCCGCGTCCAATGTCAGTAAGCCTATGGCACGAACAACAACACACGAAAAAACGCAAGTTAAAGCTGCTCCGGTCCTCGGACAGCGTGGCCAAATCGTTCAGGAATTTGGCACCGTCGTTAAACTTCCCTCGGGTTTGGAAGAAGACGTCACTTTAGAAAGCACCCGTAATCTCAATCAGGTTCTCGCCGATACGATGATGCTGCGCGACATGTACAAAAAGCACCATTGGCAGCTCAGTGGGCCTACTTTCTACCAGTTGCATCTGCTTTTCGATGAGCACTATAAGGCCCAGGCAGAGTTAACAGATTCGATTGCCGAGCGTATTCAGGCGCTGGGCGGCATTGCCATCGGAATGCCTCACGATATTGCTGACCATACCCGTGTCGAGCGTCCTCCCATCGATCGGGAAGAAGTTCCCGTCCAGCTTTCCCGACTTCTGGAAGCGCACGAGTTGATCCTCAAAGAATGTCACGAATACGCCGATGTCGCCGATGAGAAAGGCGATGACGGAACGAACGATCTGTTGGTCAGCCAGGTAATCCGCACCAATGAAGCCCAGGTTTGGTTTGTTTCCGAGCACTTGGTGGCAATGCCGTTGGTCAACGCTAAGTAAATCATTACGGTGCTTCGCCACTAACATTTCGAATATCCCGGGCCCGCTTCCGGGCCTGGATATTTTCGGCAATTTTCATTTCCTCCGCGGCATCTTTGGGTCGTCCCAATTTTCTGAACGCCGCACCTAGCGTAAAGTGGGCCTGGATGTAGTCGGGATCTAACCGGATTGCTTGCTGCAATGGATCGACTGCATTTTGCGGATGGTCCACCATCATTTCGGATTTACCCAACTCGAATTGCGCTTCCTTGTAATTCGGGTTTGCTACGATAGCGGACCGAAGAAAAGGAATTGCCTCTTCCGGTCGGTTCTGTTTTCGTAAGATTTGTCCCAGCAGGCAGTTGGAAATGGGATCGTTGGGATAGTTTTTTAACTCGGCCCGAAATTCGGCGGAGGCTTGATCGAACTCACCCTGCTTCCAGTAAATCAGCCCCAAACCAGAGTGGACTCCGAGAAAGTGGGGATCGATTTTTTCCGCTGCCTCGTATTCCAATCGCGCCTCGTCATCGCGAAACATCTTGTCGTACGCCATGCCTAACATGACATGCGCTGCCGGCGAGTTTGGATCGATTGCCATAATGCGCTTGAAAACACCGAAGTCGCCTTGATAGTTCTTTGCGCGAAAATACGCTTTTCCGAGCATGTCGAGCGTCGGCAAGTCTGTCGGCTGCCGTTGGTTCGCCCGTTCCAAGTACTTGGCTGCTTGCGTGTAACGTTCTAGCGCAAATGAAGTCAGCCCCGCCAATTCCAGCACTTGAAAGTCCGGCGTCGTCTTGCTCAGGCGAAGAAGAATCGGCCACGCATCGCGGTAGCGCTGCGCGCGAAAGTAGGCGATCGCAAGATTTCGGCTGGTCTTCGGCTCGTTTGGGACAATTTTCAGCGCCCGCTCATAAAGTGCAATTGCTTCCGACTGCTTCCCCTGACGAGCCAAGGAAATTGCTAAATCGTTCAGGATTTCGATGGAGTTGGAGCTAATTGCCAGAGCCCTGCGAAAATCTGCTTCCGCTGTTGCGTTATCTCCGCGTTGCAGAGCCTGCGAACCTTGCACCATCAAAGTCTGCAGTTGTTGCTGCTGGGCGGTTCCATTATCCGGCACGCCCAGCAGCAATAGGAGAACGAAGAAGACGATCACAAACTAGAAATATAATTTTAGCCCGAACTGTATCTGCCGCGGACCACGATCATTCGTTAGCCTTCCAAAAGTGGAGCTATTAATATTCGTAGAAACGGTGGTGAAGTTCGCGTGATTGAAGGTGTTGAAAAATTCGCCTCGGAACTGCAAACGGAAACGTTCTGTAATTTTGATATTACGAATTCCAGAAATGTCCCAGTTCTGCAACCCGGGCCCCAACAAAACTCCTCGGGCGGCATTTCCGAAATGTCCCACAGCTTCGGTGAGTGCCGCAGTGTTGAAATACTGCTGGACGGTTCCGGGTCCGCTCAAGGAGGTGCCGGCTACAAAGTCCGGTCGGGGCGAAATGGAGCTGGGATCGATCCCAATGCCACCGGGATATGTTCCTGGTTTTGCCCCAAAATCGTCCGAGTTGAAAGGATCGTTCGATTGCGTGATGGTTAACGACTGGCCCGATTGCACGGAGGTAATTCCCGAAACTTCCCAGCCACCTAGAATGTGACCGACAACTCCTCGTTGGCTCCGGAAGAAAGGCAGATCATAGACATAATTCGCTACAAAAACATGAGGCGTATTCAGGAATGCCGGACCGTAGTTGTTCCGGAAATCGTAAGTGTTATAAACCCCGGCAGCGCGGTCCGCCTGGTTGTTGGTCAGGTTCTTTGAATAAGTGTACGAAAGGCCGAAGGTGAGGCCATTCGCCACGCGATGATTCAGGGAGACCTGCAAAGAATTATAGTTGCTGATAAAAACCGGAGCTCTTGTGACGATCGCTCCATAACCAACGTAAGGTCTCACGGCATTTACGTTAGCGGTGGGTACTGCCCGGCGAGCAGCCAGCGTCGGCTGGTTCAGGTCGATGTCGCCCAGTAGATGGCGCGCCTGATTGCCGACGTAAGCTAATTCCAGTACCGTATTGGAAAAGACCTCGCGCTGAATTGAAAAATTGTAGTTCTGGTAGGAAGGAACTTTGAAGGTCGGAGTTCCCGTTGCGCGTAAGTTAGCTGGACCTAGGTTCACTCCCACGCTACCGGCTGTTGGCCGGTCGAAACTGGTGTTGAAGATCTGAGCCTGTTGCAATAGCGGAGGATTGACGAATGCGTTCTGTTCCCAGATTCCGTTTAAAGTCCGGTCGTAATAAATGCCGTATCCACCGCGAATGGACGTTTTTCCGTTGCCATAAGGGTCCCACGCGAAGCCCACGCGGGGACCGAAATTGTTGTTCGAATTAGGATTTACCAGATTGCCATAGGGTGAACAGGTCACCGGTGCGATTGTCTGAGCCGCTGTGCATGCGCCTCCTGTCGGGAAGATGATCCCGTTCACATATCGCGCGGGGATGGAACTCTGCCCCGCAACAAATTGTCCGTTCGTTGGATTGATCGCTGGAGCTTGCGAGGCAGAATAGATGGTGGGATCGAAGTTGTTTAGGGTGTTGTTGTTGTCGCTTGGCGATGGGAAAAAGCTATAGCGCAAACCGAAATTCAATGTAAAGTGAGGCGTCACTTTGACGTCGTCTTGCACATATCCTTCGATGTTGTTGTAGCGAAGGTCGGGAATGATTTGACGGCTGACATCCGAGAACTGCGATGCGTTGCCGAGCAGGAAATTTGCAAACGCAGGATTGCCGTAGGCGTTCCGGAAAGTAAACGTGCCGTTAGTGGGATTCGGCGCGTTTTCGGTCTTTTTCATCCATTGCACGCTGACTCCGGCGCGAATGGTTTGATTGCCGTGCACCAGGGAGAAGTTATCGTAGAAATTTTTATCGATGTTGCGTTCAAAATATGGCGCCGCCGGAATCGCCACTCCTGTCAAGCCGGCGATAGTAAGCCCGGGTATGCGTCCGTAAGTGTCGGTGTATGGCAGGCCCCCCGCCAGCGCTTGGTTGAAAGCCGGTGAATTGATCACTCCGGTAAGCTCACTGGTAATGGCGCCCCAGGAATAGTTGAAGGCTGCTTCATTCACGACGGTTGGCGACAAAGTCCAGGTGACGTTAGCCACCACATTCTTACCGGGAGCGTTGGTCGATGTGGACGATATGCCTGGTAAGGGCTCGCCGGCAAAAAGTCCGCCCGGCTCGGTGGTAGGCACCACATCCTGCATGTACCGGCCAAAGATATGGAGCTTACTCCCAACGTTCTGATCCAGTCGGACGAGATCCTGCCGGAAATTTTGCTTGGCATTCACGTTGGAGATGTATTGTGTCCCGTTCCCGGCGTTCGCGGGAAATTTCGAGTACACGTTGGCGAGATACGCCTTGGCATTTTGGCTGAAGCAGGTGGGATTGACTTGGCCTCCTGCCGGTGTGTTGGTAACACAGCCAGCGGGTGCCGAGCTGGCACTCAGTTGTGTTCCGGCAAACGTTCCGGCTAGTTGCCCCTGCGTCGGAACGTTTGCGTTAAATGTGGACGGTTGGCCTGTTTTGCGCCACTCCTCCGACCAGAAGAAGAAAGTCTGGGAAGCAGATTTACTGTATACCTTCGGAATGAAAATCGGGCCGCCGACCGTAAACCCGTAATCGTTATAGCGCAGTGGCGGCTTGGAGCGGCCCGCTAAATTCGAGAAGAAATCGTTGGCGTTGAAGATGTCGTTGCGAACAAACTCGTACACGTCGCCGTGATAAGCAGTGGTGCCGGACCGGGTGGCTACCAAGACTTGCCCGCCGCCGCTGCGTCCGAACTGAGCATCGTAGGTGCTGCGCTGCATGGTGAACTCCTGGATCGCATCCACGCTCGGCACATTCAGCAGCGTCAAATTAGACCCGCTGTCGTTGATGTCGGCTCCGTCTACTGTCCAATTGTTTGCGCCGGTGCGCGCCCCGTTCACCACGATGGAGTTTGTGTTCGAGATACCGAAATTGACCACTGCGGGTAGTCCCGAAACTACGCCGGGTTGTAGCGTCGTCAACTGCTCGAAGTTGCGGTTGTTCAGTTGGAGTTCACGAACTTGCGTGCCGGTGATGGTTGTCGACTGCGCGGCATTGGAGGTCTGCACCGGAGTGGCCGCTTCCTGGACTGTCATGGTCTCGCTCACTTGGCCAGGCTGCAGTTGCGCATTGACGGTGCGATGCTGAGCCACATTGAGAACGACGTCCTTCGCGGTGTAGGTCTTGAAGCCGCTCGATTCTACCGTGACGGTGTAATTACCCGCCGGAATATTTGTTGCCGTATAATTTCCGCCACCGCCGGTTGTAATCGTGCGCACATCGGCGTTGGTATCCAGGCTGTGGATCGTCACCTTCGCGCCCTGCACAATCGCGCCGGAACTATCGGTCACGTTGCCATTCAGCGTGGCGGCGACCTCCTGGGCAATCCCCATCACGGGCAAAAAGCATAACACCAGCAAGACTGCCGGCAGCATCAGTTTCTTTGTCACTCCCTAGACCTCCTCATCTCCAACGTGCGTTTGCACTGAAGCGTTGGATCAATCATAAGTGCATACTACTTCGGGCGCAAGTAAAATCGTCAGCTAAACAGCGAGAAAACAGAAATATAGAAAGTAAAAGAAGCGAATACCAAATATGGAAGGTTCTGCGACTAAAAACAAGCGAGAAACGGGTCTAGTTGATTTATGAAAAAATACGACGCAATCATCATCGGAGCCGGACAAGCAGGCAATCCTCTATCGCAAGCGCTGGCGGACATCGGAAAGAAAGTAGCATTTATCGAATACAGTCACTTTGGCGGAACGTGCGTGAATACAGGATGTACGCCAACAAAGACGTTGATCGCCAGTGCGCAAGTGGCGCATTATGCACGAAATGCAGTGCGATGGGGCGTGGACGCCGGGTTTGTGACGGTGGATCTGCTGGAAGTCATGCGCCGCAAAAATGAAATCGTTGAGAAATCGCGAGCAGGTAACGAAAAAAAAGCCGAAAAAAACGACAACATAGACGTCTATCACGGACGCGCGCGCTTTATCGGGCCCAGGCAAGTAGACGTGTTGACAAACAAACTGGAGGCCGATCAAGTCTTCATCGATACCGGATCGAATGCGACACTTCCGAAGATTAAAGGACTCGATGGGGTGAATTACCTTACCAACGAGGGATTGCTGGACCTGCGTGAAGTGCCCGAACACCTCATTGTGGTGGGTGCCGGCTACATTGGCCTGGAGTTTGCGCAAATGTACCGTCGTTTTGGGAGCGAAGTAACCGTCGTTTCCCATAGCGATCAAGTCTTACCGAGAGAGGATCGTGACATTGCCGAGGAACTGCAGCGATCATTGGAGACCGAAGGCATCCGCTTCGTCATGAATGCGCGAATTGCGAAATTGGCGAACACAGCCCGGCAAATCGAAATGCTTTTCGAAGGAGCGCCGGATGCTACGATCTACGGTTCGCATTTATTGATCGCAACCGGACGCAAGCCGAACACCAGCGACTTGGAACTGAATAGAGCAGGAGTTGACGTAGACAAAGATGGCTACATTCTGGTGAACCGCCGTCTTGAGACTACCGCCGAAGGTATTTGGGCACTGGGAGATGTGAAGGGCGGTCCAATGTTCACACACATTGCCTACAACGATTTTCAGATTGTGTTTGGAAATCTGTATGAGGGAAAGGATTTGGCCACCGACCAGCGCCTAGTGCCGTACGCCGTCTACACCAGTCCCGAACTGGGACGTGTTGGCATGACCGAAAAAGAGGCGCGGGCTGGTGGTCACAAGCTGAAGATCGGCACAGTCAGAATGACGAGCGTGGCAAGAGCAATCGAGCGTGGTGAAACGAACGGGATGATGAAATTGATCGTGGATGCCGCCAATGATCACGTTTTGGGAGCAGCCATTTTAAGCGCTGAAGGCGGGGAAGTGGTTCAAGTACTAAGCACGTTGATGTTGGCCGAAAAACCCTACACCCTTTTGAAGGGCGCCATCTATATTCATCCGACGATGGTGGAAGGATTTTACGCTTTGATGGACAGCGTTAAGCCTGTCGAATAACCCATGGATTAGTAACAATTATCGCGGCAAGAGCTCGTCTAAATTTCGCGCGTCGAGTAGGCGCAGAGAGAGCTCTTCCAATTCCACAACCGATAGTTTGGACAGATACGAATCGGCCCAATTCGGCAATGAGCCGAAACGCTTTTCCGCCTGATGACGAATGATAGACAAGCGACCTTCTTGAGCTCCTTGGGTAATCCCTTGGGTAATCCCTTGCGTTATTCCTTGCTTTAGAACAGGGCCCAATAAGTCATGGTCGAGAAGGCTTTCAGTAATTGGCATAGCGATGGACTCTTCTTCTAAAATATGACCGATTCGGCGCAATCCCGCAAGTACCCCGAGTTGTTGGAAAGCAACGTCTCGTGCACCTGTTTCCAGTGTAACGATTCGGGAAAGGATTTGACGGACAGCGGCGCGTTGGTCACGCAAACGGGTCAACACAGAAAGAATATTTTCTTCGATGAACGGACTTGCCAGCAAAACTTCACCGTCTAAATCGCGACTGTCCACCAATGTGTAATGGGACGAAAATGAGGGAGCTTGAAGTCCGGCTTGCATGTTCAGCGGTGCATTGCCGGTATAAAGCACCACTTGCTGAGGGAAAAGTCCGTACCGGCGATAGATCTGCAGAGCGTACTCGATCATTCGCAAGGCCATCGAGTGATCGTTACTGCTCTGAAGTTCCAGGTGAAGAAGGCCGTGCGTCGTCTCGCCCAGAAGATCCACGCGTAGGTTTTGGACTCGTGGCAACTCGCTATTGAGCCACTGCTGCACTTCAACATTTGCCAAGCGCTGCAGGAACGCGCCGGAAGACATCAGCAACAGTTTTAAGACCGTGTCATAGGTCTGCATGAGGAGATATTGTAAGACAAGGAGGTGTACGGAAATTGGCGGAACCAGATTTGGTTTGTGGTGAGCGGTCGAAACACTGCACTGCGTTTCCAGAGGCTTGTTCGGTGTCCCGAGACATGCAGATCGTCGTCAATGGCCTGACACGTAATGCGCTTTGGGGTAGTCTGCTCTGCTAAAGATGACCATAACACGAAGATCCTTTCTGACGTCGACGGCTTTGTGTTTACGGTTAAGAGCGATCGCGTCGGAGAAAACATCGGCTCCTACTCCTTATGGGGCGGTTCCTTCGAGGCGCCAGATTGCCTGGAGTGCGATGGAATTCTATAACTTTCTCCATTTCACAGTAGACACATTTACAGATAAAGAGTGGGGCTATGGCGACGAGAGTCCGGAGGTGTTTAATCCTACAGCGTTCGATGCGGATGCCATTGTCGGCGTCCTAAAAGAGGCCGGAAGCAGTGGTGTCATCCTGACCTGCAAGCACCATGACGGGTTTTGCTTGTGGCCGACAAAGACGACTGACCATTCGATTAAGCACAGCCCCTATAAGAAAGGAAACGGCGATATTGTGCGTGAGATTTCGGAGGCTGCAAGGCGACATGGATTGAAGTTCGGCATTTACGTTTCACCATGGGACCGGAACCAAGCGACGTATGGAACGCCGCAATACATCACGCTATATCGGGAGCAGATTAGAGAACTGTTGACTGGGTATGGGCCGATCTTCGAAATCTGGCACGACGGCGCCAACGGCGGGGATGGCTTTTACGGTGGCGCCCGGGAGAAACGGGTAATCGATAAACTGCATTACTATCACTGGTCCGAGACTTGGGCGATGGAACGTGCGTTGCAACCGGGTGCTGTGATCTTCAGCGATGTGGGCCCGGACGTTCGTTGGGTAGGCAATGAGAAAGGCGTTGCGGGCGAGACTTGCTGGGCTACGTACACGCCGGCGTCGCCGAATGGAGGACCGGGTGCTCCGGGGGATGTCAATGAAAAGGAATTAACGATGGGAACGAGGGATGGAAAGTGTTGGATGCCGGCCGAGTGCGATGTATCGATTCGCCCCGGGTGGTTTTGGCATGAGAAGGAAAACGGAAAGGTAAAAACGCCGGCGGAACTGATGACGTTATTTTACGAGTCCGTCGGGCGAGGAGCGAGCTTTCTACTAAACGTTCCGCCCGACCGCCGTGGATTGATCTATGATGCGGATGCGCAGTTGCTGCGGAGTTTCGGTAGGATGCTGCGGTCGACCTTCCAAACCGATTTAGCGAAAGGCTCGATAGCGAACGCCTCAAATATGCGAGGCCGAGAGCGTGCCTTTGCGGCAAGCAATTTGCTGGACGGAAAACTTACTACTTACTGGGCGACCGACGATGATGTGATGATTGCGGATGTGACTTTAAACCTGTCGCGGTTATCACGATTTAATGTGGTGCGACTGCGAGAATATACACCACTCGGACAGCGTGTATCGTCGTTCGTGGTCGAGTATGAATATGGGGACCAATGGGTGCTGTTCGGAAGCGGCACCAGCATCGGTATTTGCCGGATTGTGCGGGTGAATCGGCTGGTCACTACAAAACGCGTGCGGCTTCGCGTCACCAACACGGCAGCTTGTCCGGCGTTAATGGAGTTTGCGCTTTTTGCGGAAAGCGCGGCTACTGCTTGACCATCTTAGATTGAACAAGTCCCCGCGACTCATCGACGGTTAGAAATCGATTCACGGGAACGTTTTTGAATTGCTGATGTGTTCCGCTGGGCCAGCTCACTTCGATTTTCGAAATCGTTTTGTCGTGGGCGAGGCCGAAGGTAAGGGCGAGTGTGCTTTGCGAGCAGTAGCTGGAGCCGCTATGGACGGTGCTCCACTGCCTGCCGGAATCACTCTCCAGCTGGACCACCGCTCCAAGTGCGCTGCGGTTCGATTTGGTTCCTTGTAAGCGAAGAGTGACCCAGTTGTTGCGATTGCCGCCTTTATTGGCGAGTAACACCGCCGGACCTTCATTATTGTTGATCACAATGTCCAGATCGCCGTCATGATCAAAGTCGGCGTAAGCGGCTCCGCGTGCAAGCATCGGATGACGGAAGTCGGGACCGACTTGGTCGCTGACGTTTTCGAAACGATCGTGGCCTTCGTTGCGAAACAACAACGGCGGCTCGCGATAAGCAATCTTGGGTTGAATGCGGCTGATATCCGGCTCGATATGGCCGTTGGCGGCGAAGATGTCGGGCTGGCCGTCTAGATCGTAGTCGAAGAAGAAGGCTCCAAAGGTGAGGCTGAGGAGACTTGATTTGCCGATAGTGGAAGAGGGCGCTTCATCAAGAAAGAAACCCTTTCCTTCGTTATGATAAAGACCCATCATCTGGTTGGAGAAGTTGCCGACCAGCAGACTGGGGCGGCCGCTACGATCGTAATCGCCGGCATCGGCTCCCATCGCGCCACGCGCTACGCCATCCTCTCCGTAAGCGACTCCGGCTTGCATCCCCTCTTCGGTAAATGTGCCGTTGCCATTGTTTTTGTAGAGCTTGCTTGGTTGGGTATCGTTCGAGACAAAAAGGTCGGGCCAGCCGTCGTTGTTGTAATCGAAAACGACGATGCCCAGCGACTTGCTGGTAGGGTCGGCAAGACCTGCTTTGGCCGTCACGTCTTCAAATTTGCCGTGGCCGAGATTGTGATAGAGCTTGGACGGTGTTCCTTTATACGACTCCGGCGTGCAGTAGGATTTCGTTGCGCCGTCAAGGGAGCACCACAGATCGTTTTGCGGCTTCCAGGCGACATAGTTGGCAACGAATAGATCGGCCTTGCCGTCGCGGTCGTAATCGAACCAGGCGGCGCTGGTGCCGAACACGGCGTTGTGGATACCGCTTGCAGCCGTGACGTCTTTGAAATGGCCGTGACCTTCGTTGTGAAAGAGACGATCTCCTTCCAGAGCAGTGATGTAGAGGTCTGGTAGGCCGTCGTTATCGTAGTCGGCGACAGATACGCCCATGCCGTACATTTCAACGTCGAGCCCGCTGCCGCGGGTGATATCGGTAAATGTGCCGTTATGATTATTGCGATACAGAGCAGGGTAGAAATGAGAAGTGCCGCGTGATTTGGCACCTTTAACGCTTGGAAAATCCTTTCCGTTGATGAGTAGAATGCTGGACCAACCGTCGCCATCGAGGTCGATGAAGGCACACCCTGACCCTAGTGTTTCAGGAAGGAATTTCTTACCGGTTAGTCCGCTGTGATGTGTAAAGTGAATGCCCGCTTTTTGCGTCCAATCGTCGAATTGGATCGGAGACGATGGCGCGCCGGCACCAGCTAGCAGCAAGGAGAGGCCAGGCAAACAAAGGAGGGTAGTAAGAACAAGTCCGGCGATTTTCATGTTTACAAAAGCGATGTTAGAGAAGCGGTATCGACTCGTGATCGTGAATCAACTGGCGCTCGTTGTTATCCTCCGGGCTCGCCATGCGTGCCTTTGCGGTAATCGATTGCGACGATTCGTCGGCTTTGAAGCGGCGGAAGAGCAATTCCTCGTGATGCGCCTGGGGGGCATCGCCCAGTCCACGATAACAGAGCATAGCGGTGTAGTGCATCTGCACATCTTCGGTATCGATGGCGCAAACGCGGTTCAGATAACCGATGGCTCCCGCGTAATCACGTTTGAGAAAGAGAATGCGAGCAATTTGATTCAGGACAACGCGGTCGCGCGGATACTGCGCCGCGGTGCGATATAGCGACTGCAAAGCCCCGTCGTAATCGCCATCGGACTTCTCGATCAAAGCCTGAAAATAATAAATGCGCCCGAGTGAAGGATTGACTTTCAACGCTTGTTGGATGTAGGACTTCGCGCGGTCGGTCTCGCCTTCCTGGATCAAGGCACGGGCGGTGTTCAGCCAAGCATCGGCGTAACCCGGTTGAGCCGCGCCCGCTTTCTTGAAGCCATACTCCGCCCCCTTCAGATCACCTTGCAGAAGAAGTCCGATACCCCAATCGTTCCAACGTTCGCGCGTGGCGGCGGTCGTGACGGGACGCCACACAGGAGCCTCCTTCGAAACAGGAATGCTGACATTTGCTTCGGCCAGGGTGACGATCGGGACATCGGGTATGCGGCCCTTGATCGCGCCGGAGACATTGGCGGGAATGTTTTTGGGATCGAAACTATATTGAAGGCCATTGTGATCGGCGGCTAGTAACAGCGGGCTTTGGCCTGGTTTCGGTTTACCGGCATAAGCAAACTGGGTGTAATACCAAGAGAACTTGCGATAGTTCAATTTCGCGGTGAAGTGAAGCTTGCCTTTGGCATTGGGCGGAACAGTGACCAGATAATGAGCAACATCGGCGGCTCCCGGTGGAATGAGGCGAACGTAAAGAGTGGAACGCGCCTGCCACGCATTTCGTTTGTCGATGTGGTTACCATCGGCATCGAGTTGGTAGGAGCGATAGAAATGAGCACCGGGCTCAACGGGTCCTTTGCCGTTGTCTTCCACCTTTCCACTCCAGAAAACGACGTGGCCGCTATCGTCCTTGCCTTGGAGTTCCAGCCAAACATCGGGGGCATCGACGGTTCCGCCGGGGAAGAAGTGCCCGATTTTGCGGGTGCGGACAACGACGTCCATACGCACGGTTTCACCTGGTTGTAAAGTAATGCCGGAGCGATCGATAGGGGCGGCCATTGCGCCAACTTCTTTGATGACGGCAGTGGAGGTTTGCTCGGCTTCTTCACCAACGGCGAACGATGTCTCGGCTTGTTGCGCGCCGGCGCCGCGCCGAACCATCTTTATATCGGAAGAGCGGCTTTCCATGGGAGTGACCGCGAAGATATCGACGGTAATGAAGCCGGATTGAAGAAATTTCCTGGTGAGTGTCTCTTGGACGACATCATGATTGGCCAGCGGCACCGCGGTATTGGCGCCGAAGAAGCGATGGGAGTGAACCACGCCTTTGACGTTGCCGGGATCGTGAGACGCGGTTAAGGGCATGTGACAAGTAGCGCAGTTCGCTGATTTTTCGGGGTAGTAAAAAGAACGGGCACCTTCCCCGGAGACACCGCTCGCTTGCCAATTGTCATAGTCATTGAAGCCGCGAAACCAACGGTAGCGGTTGACGGGGACATCCAGATGAACCTTGTGGCAACTGGAGCAAAACGCCGCCGTATCGTTTCGCATAAAGGGCTTCATAAAAGTCTGGCGATGCGCTTCGGGCGCGGCGTAAGTGATAAAACGCTCAACGTCCTTTATAACGGGATTGGCGCTGCTGGCGATTTCATGAAGCGGCGGATACGACATGGTGAAATCGGCGTTACCCATGGTGCCGTTCATGTGCGTAATGGAATGACAGGACATGCAGCTTAAACCGGCTTGCGCTTCAGGCGTGTCGATTTGCTCTTTGATCGGTTTGTCAAATTTGCCGTTGAAGAAGAGCGCATGATCGTGACAGCCGGCGCACCATTTGCTGGGCTTGGTGCCGACGGTGTCCTGCATGTACTCGATGGACTTCCGGTAGAACTGATTGTTGAACGAGGCAAAATGGTGAGCCGAACTTTTCCATTGCTCGTAGATATCACGATGGCACTCGCCGCATTTTTTCGATTCCATGAAGAAGCCGCTGGGAATGAGATGGCCGGTTTCGGTTTTCGCGGCGGAGGGGAAAAACGGGCTCTTGGGACCGGCGCCTTCGCCATTCATGGAGGTGGGTACGTTCAGAGAGTTTTGGATGTGATTGTTGGGCTGAGGAAGCAGGTAGTGGATGCAAATGCCGACGGTAAGCAGCACGGCCGACGCAGAGAGAGTAAGGCGAGCGACTTGGAAGAATTGCTTGCGCGCCAATACAACAGCAACGGCAGCAAGGGAGAGGGCAACGTGAATCCAAAGAACAAATTGATGATCACGCGTGTTCCCGACGATTGCCAAAACGACGCCGGAAAGAGCGGCAACGGTCATCCAGAGGGCTCGACGCTCTACGCGCGCAGCAAGCACGCCAAGAATACCGGCGGCTGCACCGAGCATCATGTGCAGAATGACGTTGAAGACATAGAACGCCGTTGCAGACGGGAAGCCCGCAAGGAACGCGCTATTGAGCAGAAGCATCGCTCCCGTAAACGCGCAAATGACAAGAAAACGGTTTTTCACACTAACCCCGAAGCGCAAACACCGCGCCAAAAACACAATTAACCCTGGATGACGAAGACGCTAGTAGAAGATACCATCCAGCAACTCTTCTGTATTGAGTCGAGAGGAGGATTTGCGGATGCAACTTAAGGTTGAGCGATGTGATATCCGAAGCCGAAGCGACCAATCTCGATCAGGCCGCGATCGCCGACAGGCGCGATGCGGAAGGATTCGATTTTGCCGATGCGGCTTTGGCGCGTAGCATCGACAGTGCCGATATATCGCCCGGATTGCGCTTCGTAGAACTTAATAGCGAGACCGTCTCCTTCGTGGCGTGAGCCGAAAACGTACTCACCCGGGGAAAGAGAAAAGGTACCGATTTTAAGCGGGACTTCGGTGGTAACGAAGTGGGAATACTTGCCTTCGGCGGAGTAGCCGGCAGTAATTAAGACGACACCGGCCAGATATTTTCCGTTTGGTCCGACGATGCCGGAGGCGGTGCGAAACTCGGTTTCGATGCGTTCTTTTTCGACCGGGGCACGAGCAGGGATAATATTCTTCAGTTCCTTTTCCGTGGCGGGACGCCAAGCATTGGTATGCCCGAAACAGACAGCGGTTAGTGCAAAAAGCAAGACCGCTTGTTTGCCAATGAAGCTAGGGAAGATGTACGATGCCACGTTGGATGGCAGTAGTTGCCGCTTGCGTACGGTCATTCACGTCCAGCTTACTAAGAATGCTATTGATGTGTGTTTTCACAGTTGCCTCGGAGATGGACAACGCCTTGCCGATGTCGCGATTGCTGTTACCCGCCACGATCAGGCGCAGCACGTCGAGCTCGCGGTTGGTCAGCTCATGACCGCTCATGCGTTCGGCCAGGCGTTCGGCGACCAGGGCGGGGATGCGTTTGCCGCCGCCATGCACGGTACGGATAGCGTCGATCAGTTCATCGGCCGACATTCCTTTCAACAGGTAGCCGCGAGCGCCTGCCTGCAAGGCGCGGTAGATGTCTTCATCGCCATCGAAGGTAGTGAGCACGATAATACGCGCGGCGGGCGTTTGGCTGCGTATCTGGCCGATGGCTTCCACGCCACCCATCTCCGGCAGGCGAAGATCCATCAATGTGATATCGGGTCGATGCTGACGGAAAAGATCGACGGCTTGCTTGCCGTTCGTCGCTTCAGCGGCCACTGTGAAATCGGGAATGGTTTTCAGGAGGGCAACCAGACCGCCGCGTACCACGCCATGATCCTCCACGACCATAATTCGAATCGGTTCACTCAATTGATTGCCGCCTCCACCGCGACTGTTGTTCCCTGTCCGGGCGCACTATTTACCGTTAGTTTGGCACCAATGCTTTTGGCGCGTTCGCGCATGCCTTGCAGGCCGAAGTGTCCCGATACGCCAATGGTGGTCGGTTCTCCTTGGAATCCGCGGCCGTCGTCAGCGATTGTCATACGGAATTTTTTCGGATCGAAGATCAAATCCACTTGCACGTTTGCCGCATGAGCATGCCGCACTACGTTGGTAATTGCCTCGCCGGCAATACGGAGCAACTCGGTTTCTGTTGCCGCGGGCAGCGGACGATATGCTCCATGTACTTGCAGATTCCACTTGATTGGAGCTGTTGCGATGATGCGAGTAGCACTTTTGGAGAGGCGTGCCGCAAAGTCGTCGTTAGCGGTTGCTTGCGAACGCAGCTCCCAAATGGAGCGGCGAGCTTCATCGAGTCCATCGTGCACCAGTTCGCGGGCACGCTCCAGCTGTTCTTGCGCCGCTTCGGACGATATCGATATCAGCCGCGAAACGAGCTCCAACTGCACGGAGACCGCAACAAAGCCTTGCGCGAGCGTATCGTGAATCTCGCGGGCGATGCGATTTCGTTCACCTAATACGGCATTAAATTGCAATTGCACCTGGTTCACGCGCAGGCGGTAAATGCCATAGCCAAGAAGAGTCAGCGCAAAAGCGACCGAGAGGTAGAACCAATAGGTCTGATAATAATGCGGTCGCACAGTGAAGGGCAGCGAGGCTCCGGTTGTGTTCCAAACACCGTCGCCGTTCCGGGCGATGACGTGGAAATTATAGCGGCCCGGGGGAATGTTGGTGTAGTAGGCAGTGCGTTGGGCGCCGGCCTCGATCCAATCGTGGTCGAAGCCAACTAGCTTGTACTTAAAGCGTACCTTGCCAGGAGCGGCAAAGGAAAGGCCGGCGTATTCGAAGACAAGGCGCGATGAGCCTGGATCCAGTTGGAGCGAAGATTCGGGATGTAAAAGCCCCCCATTTACCGTAATGGATTCGACGACGACCAGCGGCGGTAAGCGATTCAATTTCGTGCGGCGACTATCGAAAACAGAGGCTCCTTTCAAGGTGGAAAACCAAAGCTGGCCGTTCCGCGTTTTCCACGCGGCGGGATGGCCGCCACCGGTACACTCATTGACGCGAAGCCCATCGCTAGTTCCGTAACGAACGGCATCGACCGTTGTTGTTCGACCGTCGGCGTAGAGATTCAGCTGATGGCCATCGACGCGATAGATGCCTATTTTGGAGGCAATCCAAAGATGGGCGGAAGCGTCTTCCAGGATCGCGTAAATGGTGGCAGGAAGGTCCAACTTGCTGTCGTAGTGAACGATTTTTCCGTTTTGCATACGATGAAGACCGCCGCCTTGCGTGCCGATCCAGAGCCTGCCTTCTCCGTCCTCATGAAGAGCGGTAATCACATCGCTGGCGAGACCTTGTTTTTTTGTCAGATTGATGAACGCTCCATTTTCCAACCGGCTTAGTCCGCCTAGAGTTCCTACCCAAAGAGTGCCGCGGGAATCTCTTAACACCGTGCCTACAAAGTCACTGCCGAGTCCGTCGGATTGGGTGTAAGTGCGGAAACGGCCATGTTGCCAATGGGAAAGGCCATGGCGCGTACCGATCCAAATCGAGCCGTCGGCGTCGCGATGAATGGAACGCACAAAATCGTCAGGAAGTCCATCGGCGGAGGTGAGCACCCGGATTCGCCCATTGTCACGATGCAAGATGTCGAGACCGTCAGGCGTTCCGATGAGCAGGTCGCCGTTGGGATCTTCGGCAAGTGCAAAAACAAGATTACTGGAAAGCCCACCGGCCGTGGTCAGGATGGAGAAACGGCCATCCTGGAATCGTCCTAAGCCGCCGTTGGTGCCTATCCAGAGGGTGCCACGGCGATCTGCGAAAACACATCGCACTAAGTCGCCGGGGAGGCCATTCCGCGCGGCGTAGGTGGTGAACAGCGCATCGCGCAGGACGGTGAGACCCTGGGATTCGGTGCCTAGCCACAGATCTCCTTCGCGGTCTTCGAAGATAGAAAGCACGATGCTGGACGATAAAGGATCACTGGCGGGAAGAGGCTCTATTTTTCCGCCGACGATGCGGGCGAGTCCACCGTCGGTGCTGAGCCAAATAGTGGATTGGCGATCTTCATATATCGCCGTAATGCGTTTGCCGGGCATGCCGTCCTGCGTTGTATACGCCCGGACGCGAGTACCGTCGTAGACATACAAACCAGTTGCCGTACCGATCCACAGATCACCGTTTTGAGTTCTGAGAAGCGCGTTTACCGGTGCGTTGGGGAGCGATGCAGGAAGATTGGCATCCGCATAATGCCCCGAAGAAAATAGCTTGAGGCCGTTGGGAGTGCCTAGCCAAATCGCTCCGTTCCATCCATCGGCAAGTGCGTTTAAGCTGCTTCCGCCGGGCAGTGGGAAAGCCTGGAAGCGGCCATTGCTATACCGTGCCAGCCCTTCTGGCGTGAGTGCCCAGAGATGGCCGGCAAAATCCTTGTGAAGCGAATAGATGTTATCGGTGGGAAGGCCGTCGGCGATAGTGAACGTCTTCCACTCTCCATCGCGCAGGCGACTCAGTCCGGCGGGCGTGCTGAACCAAAGGGCTGCGTCGTCATCTTCAAACAAGCTGCGGATATCGTTGCTTTGCAGTTGCGGCGTGTTCTGGGAGTTGTAAATCGTGAAGTCGATTCCGTCGAATCGAACGGCTCCGCCTTCGGTAGCAAGCCATAGATAACCATTGCGCGTTTGGAGAATAGCATGGACGGTGTCTTGGGGCAGACCGTTTTCCACCTGCCAGGTTTGGCGCTGATAGCGGTTGAAACTTCGGCTATCGTCGAGAGCTTGCGCCGGCGAAGAGATGAAAACAAAGCTGAGGAGAAGAACAGATACGGCGTATCGGGTCAAGAACGCACGCCGATGATGGGACTGCATGAAATCGATAATTTATTCATAGCGCAATGCCTCGATAGGGTCGAGCCGGGAGGCGCGGATGGCGGGGACCAAACCGGAGACGAGGCCGACAATTTCCAGCAGGATGGTGGAGGTGAGCACGGCGAATACGGAGATGCCGAGGTGAATATCGCCTGCTCCGCTGGTGTCTTTGAATATCGGTCCCAGCAGCGGTAGAGAGCCGATGGCGGTAGTGATAATGTAGCCGAGCAGGACTCCGAAGATGCCGCCCAGGGTGACAATGACCATTGCTTCCAGCAGAAATTGAACGAGGATGGTGCGGCGGGTAGCCCCAAGAGATTTGATGACGCCGATCTCGCGAGTGCGTTGGGTGACGGCCACCAGCATGATGTTGGCTAGTCCCACGCCTCCGATGGCAAGCGTCAAGGCCCCGACAAAGCCGAGGAGAATACGAAGAGCGTCGGACATGGCGTCGATCTCCTTCATAAATTCGTTGAACACAATAATCTCGACGGCGCGATCGTCGGTGGGAGAAAAATGATGCAATCTCCCCAGGGTGCCGCGGACTTGCGTTAATGCCTCCTTGCGAAAGATAGGGTTGGCGGGTGACCAGACGATATCCTCCGGGTATTTTGTATCGTGCAGCAGCGACATGGTTCCGTAGGAGATGAAGATGCACTCGTTGTCCGGCGTGTTGTAGTTGGATATCTGGATTTTTGTTTTGAGGACACCGATCACGGAGAATTGCATGCCGGAGATGGTGATTGTTTCGCCTTCGGGCGGCATTTCGCCGAAGAGTTTTTCCGCTGCCTTGGCCCCCATGACGGCGACACGCCGCTTGCCCAGATTGTCTTCCGGGGAAAGCCAGCGACCGGAGCCCATGGTCATGTTACGGACTTCTTGATAGTCGAAGGGAACGACTCCACGAATGGTCATATTTTGCGAGCGATAGCCACGGGTGACCGGCGTCCCGCGCATCAACACTTCGGGTGAAATCGCGGCAACGAGAGGAACCGAATCGCGTATGGCATCGACGTCGCTTGCCTCCAGTTTGATGATGCGGCCCGAACGTTCTCCGCCGGCCTGCGATGACGTTTGGCCTCCGAACATGAGGATCAAGTCTTGCCCCACTGCTTTAAAGGAAGTGGTTAAAGCAAAGCCGAAGCCCTCACCGTACGAGTATAGGATGACGAAGCAGGTAACACCCCAGGCGAGGCTCAACATAGTCAGCAGAGTGCGCTGGCGATTGAAGGAGAGCGCGGCGAAGACTTCGGCAAGCAGAGAGCGAATGCGCATGGAGTGGTTACCTTTCGGAACGAAGCGCCTCCACCGGCGTCAATGAGGCGGCGCGCCAGGCCGGAAGCAAAGAAGACAATATGGCGATGAGCGCGAGGGCGGCGAAAGAGAGCAGCGTGGTATCCATGCTGACGGGAAGCCCGGGAAACGCATCGGGCATCGGCAGCAGCTTGAGTAATGAGGACAGACCGAAGGCGACTGCCCAACCGATGGCGCCGCTTATGATCGCCAACAGACAGCCTTCCGTGAAGAAGTCCAACAAGATTCGTTGTTTGGTTGCGCCGAGCGCCTTCCGTAGGCCAACCTCGCGCGTACGTTCGTTTACGGTGACCAGCATGATGTTCATCACGCCGACGCCGCCCAAGCTCAACGTCACCAAAGCGACAAAGGCGAGAAAAACGGTCATGGATTGGAAAATGCCGTCCACTTGTTTAGCGTTCTCGACGGTGTCCCAGATGCCCAGCGCCCCGTCATCCAATGGATCGAAACGATGGCGGCGGGCCAAGATATGAACCACTTGTTTCCGGGCCGCTTCGAAATCGTCGAGGGAGCGTGGTTTATAAATGATGTCGTCCAAGTCGCCCAGCGTATAGGCGGGGTTCTTTGGCGGAATATCGTGAACGGCCGTCTGGTAAGGGATGAATATTTTGTTTTCGTCGGGACTGCCGTAGCTAGAGTTCTGGTTCTTATCCGCGAGAAGGCCGATGATTCGAAACGGCAGGGAGTTGATAGCGATTTGCCGACCCAGAACATCCGTGCGGTTTCCGAAGAGCTGTGCCTTTACCTTCGTGCCGAGAATGGCGACACGACGAGCCAATGCATCGTCTTCTTTGGAGAAGAAACGGCCGGTCGCGATAGGGATGGTGCGGAGCTTGTTGAAGTGGGCCTCGACGCCGTCGATGTCGAAGGCGCCGCTGTTGTACGGGCTGGTGCCCCGGTTGGTGCTTTCCATTTCGCCCACGACGTAATCGACCAGATAGCCTTCCCGGCGTATGGCTTCCACATCGCCATAGGTGAGGCGAATGCGACGCCCCGCGCGTTGACCGCCGGCTTGCTTTTCCGTGCGGCCTCCGAAGAGAATGACGATGTTCTCACCAAGGCTCTTCATGCTGTTACGCTGGCCTTCCTTGAAACCGTCGCCCATCGCCACGATGATGACGATGGAGGCGATACCCCAGGCGATTCCAGCCATTGTCAGCGCGGTACGCAGCTTATTTCGCAACAGGCTGGAGGAGACCTGGCGAAGTAATTCTCCAAGGTAAGCCATTACTGCAAGATTACCTGCTGGCCTTCTTTGAGGCCGCCCATCACCTGCGTACGAGCGCCATTGCTGATGCCGGTTTTGATGGGAATGCGGCGTTTGCCCTTGTCGGAGCTGCTATCCGGAATCTCGGCCTCCGTAGAACGGTCTTTTGCATAAAGCACCGCGCCCTCGGGAATGGTGAGTACCTTCTTGCGCTCTTCTAAAATAATTTCGGCATTGGCGGTCATCAAGGCGCGGAGTTTTTGCGATTCGTTTGAGATGGAAACGCGCACCTCAAACGTGGTGACGTTATCTTTTTCCGTTCCCATGGGCGAGATTTTTGTGACCTTGCCCACAAATTTCTCATTGGGAAACGATTCCACGGTGATGCGGGCGGGCTGGCCGAGATACACTTTGCCGATGTCGCTTTCGTCGACTTTGCCTTTCACGTAAACTTCCTTAAGGTCGCCTAAAACCATGATGAGCGTCGCGCCGGAGCCCATGGTGAGAATGGAGCTGACCGCGCCGCCGACTTCGCTGACGCGAGAGAGAACGACGCCGTTAATGGGCGAAGTAATCGTGGCGTCTCGCAATTGTTCCTCGGCTTCGGCAAGGGCTGCCTTTTGTTGATCGTATTGTGCCTGGGCCTTGGCAATGGCGGCCTTCGCGCTTGCCAGATTCACGATGTCGGACTGTTGCTTCGTCAGAGCCATGGCATAGTTTTTCTCAGCTTCGTCGCGTTTTTCGCTGGCAATCAGTTTGTCATCAAAGAGGCGGCGCGCTCGGTCACGGTCGTGCAGCAAAAAGGGAAGGTCTGGACCGGACGCATCGATTTTGAATCGTTCCAAGTCGGCACGCGCACTCTGGATTTGCGCTTCATCGACGGCGAGCGCGGCTTTTGCCTGGTTCAGTTTTGGCAGCAGATCGTTTTTGTCCAATTCGCAGATGACTTCGCCTTTGCGTACCATGTCACCGAAGTTCACCGGCAAGCTTTGGATAATTCCGCTGGCCTTCGATTTGATTTCGACTTGACGTAGCGGCTGGATTTTTCCTGTTGCGACAACGGAGCGGGCCAGGTTCATGCGCTCGACTTTAGCGAGTTTTTCAGGATCGATTTTCGTCGGCTTGCCACCGAATGCTTTCAGGGACAACAGGCCAACGAGGCCGATGAAGGGGATCGCCAACAGCCACAGCCAGCGTTTTCGTTTGGATCGGTTTGCCATTCGTACATATTCTTACGTAAGGGTATGGCTGGAGGTTCAAGAAAACAAAAAAATCGAATAAAACAGGCTTGGTTCTCCGGCTTGCCCTGCTGATGCCACCGTTAGTGGAAATCGAGTCCGTGGAAAATTCGCTGCATACTTTTTTGTTCCCGGCGGGCTGAGGACATTCATTCCGAAGCGAGGAGTCGGAGCGGGATCTACTTTCTTTCGGTTTCTTGAAGAAATTTCACCAGGTCATTCTTCCAGACAGCGGCTTGCGTGTGCGTGCCATGCCCACGGGTTGCATCGGAAATAGGGATAAGAATGAACCGCGCGCGAGGCATTTTCTTGACCAATTGTTCAGCTATTCCCAGCTCGGGTGGATTGATAAAATCGTCGGCGGAATTAATCCACAGCACAGGAGCGGTGATCGCATTGAGTTTCGGCTCCGGGTTGTAGTTACGCGAAGCATTGACGTAGTAGAGGAAATCGTTGGCGTCGGTGCGATCGATGAGCGCTTTCAGCGTGCGATCCACGTACGCTTCCGCCGAAGCACGGGTGGGAAAATTCTTCTGCATCTGCAGCGGCGCCGAGCCGGCAATGATGAGGAGATCGTTGGCACCGCGTAGGCCCTCGATCGGTTCGGTTGTGTAGTTTCCGCCTTTCCAGGCCGGATCGTTACGGATGATTTGCATGGCCATGTAGCGCCACATACGATTGCGGCCAGCCAGTTCGACAGGCAGACACGCAAACGGCGCGAGGGCGTCTGAGAAATGGGGATACGTCTCGCCCCAGACGAACGATTGCATACAGCCCATCGACGTTCCGAGAATCAGTCGAAGATGGTCCACGTGAAGACCGTCGAGGAGCATCTTATGTTGAGACGCAACCATGTCGCTATAGTCATAGTGCGGAAAGTGCATGCGCATTCCGTCGGAAGGTTTGCTGGATTGGCCGTGACCGATATCGTCCGGGAGAATAATGTAGAACTTAGCGATATCCAGAGGCCGACCGGGGCCGAAGAGAACATCCGAGAATACAGGATTGAGCAGAGACCGAGCGTTGCCGCCGGTCCCATGGAGAAGTAGGACGGCGTTGTCGGTATGTCCTGCTGAATCACGGTGCGGCTTGCCGAGCGTCAGATAATGAAGCTTTAACTTGGGGAGCGATTCACCGGTTCCGAAACGGAAGTTGTCGATAGTATAGGCGCCGTCCTGGGTTGGCCACGCTGTATGCATGTCCGAACTCTGTGAAAACGCGGCGAGCGTTGCAGAAAGAATCAAAAAGAAAAGACGATAGATCACTGTTGGTGTCCTTTGAGTCGTTAGATCCCTAATATAAAAAAGTCTACGCGACTATGGACTTGGTCTCAAGTTAGTGACTTTGGATAAGCGGGAGTTGGTTCGTCTTGTAGGTGGCAATTGCCGAGAAGTGGATATATGGTACGCCCGTGTGGATTCGAACCACAGACCTTTTGCTCCGGAGGCAAACGCTCTATCCAGGCTGAGCTACGGGCGCGTAGATCTTCTATTTCAAAGATCGGTGTGCTCTAGCCATCTTACTAGAGCTGGGGGAATGATGCGAAGTAGAACCACCGGATGACAGAAGTTCCTCCACCCGCTGACGAATCGTGTCTTCCTTCATCGCATTCTCGTTGCCTAAAGGAGGGGTTTGGTAACGGACGATGCCTTGCCGATCAACGATGACGAGCTGCGGCACCACAAACCGATCGGCCATATTGAATCCGAGAAATGCAAGACCCTGATCCTGCGACACCCAGCCGACCGGAAATGCGGTTTGAAATTCCTTGGAAAAATTATCCACCGCTAGATCGGCGTTTGGATTGATGGCGACATCGATCACCTGCAAGCCTTGGTTTCCCAGCTCATTCTGTAGCTTGGACATTACTTTCGATGCCGCTTGACAGTGTGGACAAGTCGTATAGATAAATTCCAGCGCAACCACCTTGCCGTGGTACTGGCTAAGGAGCTTCTGTCCTTGGCCTGGAATATTGAAGGCAAGTTCGGGAGCCTTCCGCGGGAGAGCAGGAGCATCAGCAAATAAGGACGCAGTTAAAGCCGCAATGCCGGCGAACGCAAAAAGAAGGTTCTTCACAGGTTTAACCCTGTCCATTAGTTTAGCTAACGCGAACGGGAATTATATCTTTTTGCAGGGACCGGCATTTTACCGGTGCTGGTAGAGCTTTCCGTCGGCAAGTACTCAATCTGTTTACGAATGCTGTTTTCCTGCATCATTTTCCAGTGAGCCTGGCAGCGAACCCCAACAATCACGATATAACCGGCCTATCGGCTCCGCACCGCATTGTCTTTTGTAAGTGCCGGTGGAGATTGTTGCAGAGAATGCCAATCATCGATGTTATTGATCCCCTCGACGCTCCACACCTCGTCGCCAGAAAGGTGAACTACGAAATACCCGTCATCGCCAGTCCCGGCAAACAAGGAATCCTCGGAAACGGCGATATCGCAGCGCCTCCATTTTTTGCGAAGGATCTGTTGGTAGCAGTCGAAGAAAGCGGCCGCCTCCGCGGAAGAGTCCCATTGCGAGATGTACTCAAGAACAGGCTTGCGATGCTTACCCACTGCCACAATGGCGAAATCGCCGCCACGAAGATGCGGAGCAATCTTATTCGCCTGTGTCTTCCCGAGGTATTGGTGCAGTAAAACTTGATGGTCGAACTCTCCCAGGCTGCCGTCAGTGATTTTCTTCTTTTCGTCGGTGAGTGAGAAGTCAGGTAAGGCGGGGACAGTTGCCTCTGTATGTGCAAAGTAGCGCTGTGGATGGATAATCTGCGCGGTGTCCGTCGGCGGGTGGGTAAAAACATAGCGGAAAGCAGGCTTCCCCATCTTGCGATAGACCGCGTCGAAGAACAGTGTTCCCTCGGAGTAAGGGAACAAAAGCGAATCGCGGATGTAGAGGGGTGCCGCCTTCAGGACGGGGTAGTCGTTGAGCGAAGATGCGTCGGACTGATTGGCGGAGCTTAGCATTCCCGGCGTGGGGATCGGCGGCTGTCCGGCTTGCTTTAAATCGTAGGCGATCATCAGCCACGAAGCCTGTCCTTCCACAACCGCGGTGCGGGCAAGGTCTTCATCGTCATTTAATGGCGTATCGTCCATAAACTTGTCGAGATGAAAATATTGGTCGGCGAGGGCGTGGGCCAACTCGTGAGCCAGCACTGTAGTTTGTTCGTTGATGGGCGAGCCTTCTAAAAGAAAGAGCTTCTTGGAATCATAGTCATAGAAAGCCGCGGCTTGCTCGGTGAGCAGCGCGATGGTAGATTGGCGCAGATTGAAGTTTTGCGGTACCAGGCCGAACATTTTCAGCGCCAGCTCATCGGCCTGGATTTCCGTCGGCTTGATTGTTTTCCTAATGCGTTTGTTCAGAAAACGATTGAGTTGTTGTTTCGACATGCGCCCATAAGGTACGCTGTGCTTTTCCGAAAGACCTGTGATAGAGGAGAGTGTTTCGACAATGGAGTGAATTTGATCGAAAACGGGATCGCTGCTTTTCGACTGTAGAGCTCCAGGAAGGCTAACAATAGCGGCAATAAAAATGAGGACTCGGGGGGACATTCATAGCGGAATCGACCCGCCTTATTTAGGGTAAAGGATGAGCCGGCGAGTTTGCCAGTCATCGCGGCTGCGCGAGAAGCGTATGGATGCCGTTCCATAAAATCTGCACCCCGATGCATAACAGAATGAACGAGGTAAGACGGACAAAGACGTTCATCGCTGTCTCGCCTAGCAAGTAGGCAAGACGGTGCGCAAAGCGGTAACTCAGGTAGATGGTGATGGCGACAAGCGCCGGTCCGATGATCGCCGCTAGAAGACGGACGATGCTGCCTTCATGCGGCGGACGATTGGCGCCCAAGGTAAGCGCCACCGAAATGGAGCCGGGGCCTACAGTTAAGGGAAGCGTAAGAGGATAAAACGCCCGGTCGGCAATGTCGTCGTTCGTGATTTTTTTCTGGGCGTTTTCGCGTGATTCCTGCGCATTCTGATGGAGCAGCATCCAACCGGTGGAGGTGACTACCAACCCGCCGCCCACCTGCACCACAGGAATGGAGATACCGAAAAAATCTAGGATGTGCGTGCCGATCAGCATGGAGCCGGTCAGCAGCCAGTAACTGTTCAGCGCGATCTTTCGCGATAGGATAGAACGCGCATCGCTGGAATAGCCAGGAGTCAGGCTGAGAAAAATAGGCCCGTTCCCTAGCGGATTCACCACTGGGAACAAACCGGTCAGTATTAAAAGGCAGCTCTGGATTGTGTCGATTGCCGCTGCGTAAGGCATGTTCGTCTCTAGGATAATCCGTCTGCGATAATCGGGTGTTCGTAGGCCTCGAAGGCCGTTTTCCCAAGCTGTTCCGTCTTCCTAGTATTAATGCCATCATATTGTATCCGTTGGATTTATCGCATTTTGACGGCGATGTTATTTTCGTCGATGGCTTGTCTGACTTCCCCAGCGCAGAATGCTCTGCCGGAACAGCCTGCAGAGCATTCTCAATCCGATATCCGCTGGAAGTCGCTTCTTACGCAGTCGTTGTTCTTTCTTGGCGTTCAACACGGGTTTCGTCTCGCTACTGAGGAGCCGACGCGTAATAATCTGCCTGGCCGTTTCTTTCATAATTGGGGACAGGCAGTAGGCAATCTACATGGCTGGGGCGATGGCGACGATTTCTTAATCAACTACGTTGGCCATCCGATGCAGGGTGCGGTGACAGGCTACATTTGGGTGCAAAACGATTCGAAGTACCGGATGACGGAATTTGGCAAGAACCGCGCTTACTGGAAGAGCCGCCTACGGGCCGGCGCTTTTGCATGGGCTTTTAGCGAACAGTTCGAAATAGGCCCGGTGAGTGAAGCGACGATTGGGAAAATTCAAGCACGTTTTCCGCAGCAGGGTTTTGTCGATCATGTAATTACACCCGGTGTGGGTCTGGGCTGGATGATTGGCGAAGATGCGTTGGACAGATATCTGATTTCCCGCATTGAGTCACATACACAAAAACGATGGGTGAAATTGCTGGCGCGCGGCGGACTGAATCCCGCCCGCTCCATGGCAAACGCGATGCGACTAGAGTGGCCATGGTACCGTGACACGCGTCCTGCAGTTGGGCGCACGTCGCCTGCACAGATAGCTCGGATAGGAGCAGCCCGCTCGTTTATAGCCCCGGGTATATCGGACAGCCCTCTCCAGAAGCCGCAACAGCCAGCGAACAATGGAGAGACGAACTCAGAAGCTCCGATCAGCAAGTCGGTGCCTATATTCGAGCTCGGCATAGAGTACACCTATTTCCGGCTTTCCGCCGGTGAAGCGAGGGCGCAAAGTTGTAACGGAGGAGGGGCAACGGCTGTTTGGAATGTCACTCCACTATTAGGGCTTGTGGCCGATGTGGGTGGCTGTAAAATGACCTCGCCCGGCCATAATGTTTCCGGCGATTCGACTAATTACCTATTCGGCCCCCGTTTTGCTTTCCGCAGGCAGGGGCGTTTTGTTCCCTATGCCCAAGCGTTGCTGGGCGGAGATAAGCTTACGACCGAAACGATTTTTCCGGACCGAAAGCCTTCCGGAAAAGTTGATGTGACTGCTAATTCGGAGGCAGCCGACATCAACCATTCTTCTTACACGAGCCATGCCGAAGCCAATCATCTGAGTTGGCAGGTAGGGGGAGGTATGGATTATGCGTTTACACATGCAATCGGTTGGAAAATAGCCGAGGTAGATTACTTTCACATCAGCGCAAGTGACTTCAACAACACGAGCTTTCGCCATAACGTCCGCTTCAGCACAGGGCTGGTGCTGCGTATTGGGGGTTGGTAGAGATGTGCCCGCTGTTGAAAAATCCCTGAAGCTAAGTAAGTATATAATCTAGGCATTCTTTAAAAGCAGGGGAGGCCGATTGGACTTTCAGCAGTTCGACGCGGAGTACTTGAGACGACTTACGGTCGGCGACCCTGTTACCGAGCAGCATTTTACAAACTACTTCGGCGAGCTGCTTTCTATTAAGCTCCGTGGGCGGGTGCGTAGCTTGGAGGAAATGCAAGATATTCGCCAAGAGACGTTCGTTCGCGTGTTGACGGCTTTACGCCAGAAAGGCGGAGTCGAACATCCGGAACGCCTGGGAGCATTCGTAAATTCCTTTTGCAGAAACATCTTATTTGAACGATATCGAGTCAATTCCCGGTCTCAGCCGTTGGATTCGATTTATGAGCCGGCGAACAGCGCTGCCGATGCGGAAAGCGAGCTTGTATCAGAACAGCGCCTGGCGGAAGTGAGACGGGTCATGCGCGAGTTGCCGGAGCGGGACCGGAGTTTACTCACTCAAGTCTTCCTGAAGGAACGCAGCAAGGACGAGATCTGCGTGGAGTTCGGAGTGGACCGGAATTACCTTCGAGTGCTGGTCCACCGCTCGGTAGAGCGAGCCCGCAAACTAATCAAATCGGGTAAGGTTTATGCGTAAGATATGTAACGAAACGATACCTTGCATCACTATTGGGTGGGATTATCGATGGAACATGAAAACGTGATGGCGGAACGAGTTGCCGAAAAGTATGTTCTGGACGAACTGAGCTTTGACGAACGTGAAGAGTTCGAAGAGCACTTCTTTGTATGCACGCGTTGCGCGGATTCAGTGAGAGAAATAACTGCTTTTGTCGATAGTGCCACCGCAGCGGTGCGAAGAGACTCCCGCGAAGCATCGAGCGAAAAAGTCGGAGAGCGAACCAGCGATGTCACATGGTTCCGTAAGCTTGTCGATGCATTCCGGCGTCCCTTGGTAATTGGTCTTGTCTCCTGCATTGCTGCAGTTATCATCCTTCTAATTGACGTCATTCAGTTGCGGAAACAAATTGTCGGTATCTCGGCGCCGCAGGTTCTTGCTTCTGTCACTTTGGTTGCGGGAACGCGCGGCAGTGGTCCGGCGATTCTTACCATTCGTTCGCGAGATAGTTTTTTCGAGCTGGTGTTGGACGTCCCGGAGGAGCGGGCGGGAAGCTACACTTTCCAGGTATTTGCGCCCGATCAAGAAGTGGTGAGCTCGGGATCGATAGCCGCATTAGGAGGGGAAGAGCCGCTCCATCTTCTGCTGCCAAGCAAACGTTTTGCTTCCGGAGTTTATACGATTCGTTTGCACAGCGGCGGGCAGACCACACCTGAAATTTATACTTTCCAAATACAGAAAGCAGGATCGACGAAATGAGTCTTAAGAACCAGCAACTATCTTCTACCGAAATTACGCCGATGGTGATCATGGGTGCAAGCGCGGTGGGCATAGGCGGCTTTGTGACAAAAATGGACGACCTTGTAAATCGTGCTCCGGCATTCGGTGTGCAAGGGGCAAGTATTCTGTCGGTCACGGGCGGATACTCCGAAGATACTGTTTCGGGACTTCGCGAACGTGAGCGTAAGGGTGGGTATGCCACTTTTGTTTCTTTCGACCAAATAGACACCAAAGCTGTTGGATCTTCCGCTTCATCTCGCGAGGCGCATAAAGCTGACGTAATGGCACATGCCGCAGTAAAAAAGTTACGCCTTTTGAAACGATTTGAGGCGGACTTTCTAGAGGCAAAACTTAGCCTGCAGCACCCAGGCGATCCGCGCCAGCCCCCGTTTAGTTGGGAGGGCAATTTCTCGGGCATGAAACTGGATACATATGAGATTACTGTCACCGTGGATGATGAATTGAAGCGTTTTGCTACTTTGCTGCAGCTTCAGTGCCAGTTTCAAGATCGTCAGTTTTACGATCGTTACCGGGACCGGTTCTTCCGAGATCCGGGATCGTCTGTGGATTTTGGATCCGATTTGCCGCGATTTGCAAGGGCGAAGTACTGCATGTTTTCCATCGTAGAAAAGGTTGCCTGCAGTCATCCGGACGTGGAGATTAACGGCCACGTACTGAGTTTGAAAGGCTTCGGAGCTATACACTTCGGCGAGATGCTGGTTCTGCCGGATTCGCGGCAGTTAACGCTGGCAAAAGTCAAGCTGGGATGTCGGGATGAGGGGGAGATTTCTATTTGCGACGTGGGGGCCAGAGGGGAGTTTTGCCCGCCATAAGCCGTATTTGGTATCTGCTGCCTATTTGTTTAATAAGCACGTGTAGCAGGCAGCACGGCCCAACACGCGACGAACTGCACGCCCGTATTCTTTCTTTATTGCGCCAAGGCGACCTTCCCGCGGCGCATCGGATGTTGTCCGATGTTCATGATTCCTGGCGCAAGGACGAAGCATCGGCGTGGTGCTGGCGTTTTCGTTTTCTCCAAGCAGAGCTAGCGCGGACGGAAGGGAACCTGGCAGTTGCCGGAAGCTTGCTGAGCCGTTCGGTCCCGAAGATGGAAGAACAACGGCAACTGGAAGCACGACGGCATTTACAGCTGGGATACCTTGCGCTGAAGGCGGGTCGCTATGACAAAGCCGACAAGCTTTTAGAAGAGGCAAAGTTGCTTGGTAATTCCGACCGGTATCTGCAGCTCGAGATTGAGGTCGCTCAATCGATTCTGGCGCAGTACACATTGACTCCACCAGGCGCTGAAAACGCGCTGAAAGAAGCTTATCAACATGCATTGAAGCTGAACGATAGCTACTATCAGGCAGCGCTGCTGAATAATTTTGGCAACAAGCTGCTGAACCACTATCATTACGATGAAGCGGCTGCTTATTTGCAGCGTGCAGTCGAAATGGCCGATCGTTGTCATGCCAATCTCATCGCCAGTTCAGCAATGGGCAACTTAGCGATTTGTTCTTACAAATTGGGCGATTTCGCAAAAGCGAAGAAGTTGCGGCTGAGGGCTGCTGACATTCAACGTCGAGTAGGCGCGCGCGACAAACTGCAAGTGAGCCTTGGCGAATTTGGAAACATTGAGTACCTGCAAGGCAATCCGGGGCGGGCCATTCCGTTCTACATGAAAGCCCTGGCTATTGCACGGGATGTAGGCGATCGTGAATTTGCGCTGGTTTGGGCCGTGAGTCTCGCTACCGCCCATGCCGAGGTTCGAAATTGGGCCGCCGCCGAACAGACCATTAAAGACATGCGCCAATGGGGGAGTACGCAGGATGATCCTGAATTGTCGGCGGAGCTGCGGTTCGATGAGGCTGCTATTTCGACCGGACGAGATGATTATGAACGAGCGTTTCGCCTTTACTACGAACTGCTTCGCTCGAAGACCGGAGATCCGTCCGTTCTCTGGCGAGCGCATGCGAAGATAGCCGAACTATGCGCCCGAACCGGCCATTTTTCCGATGCAAGAAAGCAGTTTGAGGAAGCGTTACTCATCATCAATAAGACTCGTTTATCGCTTCTGCAAAACGATTACCAGATTTCTTTTTTAAATGGCCTGATTCGTTTTTATCAGCAATACGTTGATTTTCTTATAGGCGAAGGCGACGAGCTGAGCGCGCTTGCGGTTGCCGACTCGAGTCGCGCTCGCGCACTGACCGGAAAGCTAGGTGTTGAATATGAGCCTAGGACCGGCGGTATCTCTCCTAAGGAGATTGCGACAAGGACCGATTCCGTTGTCTTGTTCTATTGGCTCGCCCGGGAACGATCTTATCTTTGGCTAATTGCCGATGGTCAGTTGAAGTTATTTCCTTTGCCGGGGCAAGATACGATTGCGAGCCTTGTAAAGAAGCATCAGAAAGCGATTCTCGATCTTTGGGATCCTGTCGCACTTGCACTGCCTGCGAGCCGGGAATTGGCATCGCTGCTTCTCGGGCCGGCGAAGCCTTATATCAGCGCAGGCAGAAAAGTTATCATCGTTCCGGACGGTGAGCTTTATGGCTTGAGCTTCGATACGCTGCCGGAAGGAGATCATTACTGGATCGACGAAGCGTCATTTGCAATTGCGCCATCGTTGAGCATGCTTAACAGTAAAACTCCGCAAGCAAATGGGCGTGGGCCTTTGCTGCTGATGGGCGATCCGGCGTATCAATCCTCCGAGTTTCCGAAATTGATTTATGCCAAAGAAGAGCTAAGAGCTATTCAGGACGTGAGCCAGACCAGGTCTAACGTGCTCCATACAGGTGTCGATGCTACGCCTTCCATGTATCGGGCTTCTTCTCCTGGGCAATTCGCACTGATCCATTTCACTGCGCATGCAGTCGCGAATGCGGACAGCCCTTTAGATTCAGCGATTATTTTGGCACCGGATCGACGTGATGCGTTCAAGCTTTACGCGAGAGATGTGATCGAATATCCACTAAAGGCTGAGTTGGTGACGGTATCCGGATGCCGCAGCGCGGGTGCGCGCTCGTTCGCGGGCGAGGGGCTGATTGGGTTTGCCTGGGCTTTTCTTAAGGCCGGCGCCCAGAGTGTCATAGCCGGCCTATGGGATGTGGACGACCGTTCCACTGCCCAGACGATGACCTGGTTGTACGGTGGAGTGGAATCTGGAAAGCTTCCTATCGATTCTTTGTACCAAGCCAAATTAGCCATGCGGCATTCGTCGGGACGCTACAAGAAACCTTACTATTGGGCTCCGTTTCAGATCTATATCCATTCGTATGATGCGCTGCGATCTGTGTCTTTGCCGACTACCGATCGTGCCGCTCACTAAACAGTCGTTCTTCCGTTTCGCGGCTTTCAACTACCTATAAAAAGCTACTTTCGGCGTGAAACGAAATTGTTTCTTTTTCACTACTAAGCGGTTGTTCGTCGCCCTGCGGCCACGGCAAACACTACTACCACAAAGGGACAAAGATCATGAACGGAAAAGAAGAACAGGGTTTCAAGGAACCCGCAAAAACAGAACGGCAATCGGAAACTTACGATTCAACCGAAGACGCACGATCGGAGGAGTTCGAGGAACCGAAAGAGGACTCGGGCTATATGGAAGAGGTAGAGTCTCTACAGTCGTTATCGAGTGCGGCGGCAGTACCCCAGAACTTGCTAGACGTGAAAGCACAAATCCAAAAAGTGCTTCTTCAAAATGCGGTGAACGGCGCTGTACAGGCGGCCAACGCGTTTCAGGGAAGTTCTAACATTGTCGGCGTCGGCATCGGTCTTGGCGAGACGCATGGGCAAATGGGAACTCCGGCGTTAAGCTCCGGCATCGCTCCAGGGGAGCATGCCATCAATGTTTATGTTGCGGAACTCACTTCTATCGATGCGGTGAAGTCGGTGATCATGGAGGCGATTGGATCTTCCGCAGCTAACAATGACTCTCTCCCCATGAATGTTATTCAAACCGGCTTGATTGAAGCGCAGCCTAATACGGCGCGTGTGCGTCCGGCACCGGGCGGTTATTCAGTTGGACACTTCAAAGTGACTGCGGGCACGATTGGCTGTCTTTGCGTCGGCAACAAGGCTCCGCGTACCTCCCGTTTGATGGTGCTGAGCAATAACCATGTCCTTGCCAACGTAAACAGTGCTGTCTATGGCGATTGCATCACTCAACCTGGAAATTACGATGGCGGCAAATGCCCGGCAGACCAGATTGCAATTCTGGAGAGGTTCGTACCTATCAACTTCTCCAGCGGCGCATCGAACGTAGTGGATTGTGCGAGTGGCTGGTGCTGGCCGGACCGGGTGAGAAGAGAGTTAGCTTATCAGGCTGGCGGGACCATTAATTATTTCCGCATCAACTCTGTACCGGTTGCCCCGGCGCTGGGCATGATTGTCGGAAAAACTGGCCGTACTACACAACTGACGCAGGGAAGGATTACCGGTATCGGCGTTGCGGTGAATGTAAATTACGGCGCAGGACGAGTGGCTCACTTCATCGATCAAATGTCGATTCAAAGTGTAAACGCAAATCCGTTTAGCGCGGGTGGCGACTCCGGCTCGTCCATCTGGACGTGGAACGCGGCACGTAATCCGGTGGGGCTTTTATTTGCCGGTGGCGGCGGCGTCACCTTCGCTAACCGAATGACTAGCGTACTGGCCGCGCTAGACGTTCATTTATATACTTAGGATGACAATTGTTCAGTGGGCGCCTACTTGCCTGCAGCGGGTCCGAAGGAAATATATTTTCTGGACCCGCTGCGGGCCTGCTGAACGTCAGTTGCGACTTCATAGGACAGAGAGGGCCAGATGAAATACGATGTTCCAAATGTTGAGCCGGATCAAATGGAAGAGGCTTCCATGCCCTACTCTCCGGGCGAAGAGTTATTGCGAACAGATACGCAAGAGCGGAAACGGCAGGAGCGCTTAATGGCGATTGAGGGGGTGGAAGGTGTTGGTGTGTCGCAAGATGCCGTCGGTGGTAGAGCAATTGTTGTTTACGTCAGGGATGCCGAAGCGGCTAAACGAGTTCCACCAGAGATCGATGGATTAAACGTCCAAGTGCAGATCACCGGACCGATCACCGCTGGTTTGAATACAAACCTGTCCAGATGATAGTCGGCCTTGGACGATTACATTACCGCTGCTAGTTCGCGCCATGATTTTTGTTGAGACTCGGCTACGCCGGGACAGGTGATTTCACCGGCATATGTGTTTACGCCTGCTCTGATTGCTTCGTTGAGTTCGCAAGCGCCTTCTAAGCCTTTGTTGGCAAGCGCCAGCAAGTAGGGGACAGTGGCATTCGTCAGTCCGAATGTTGAAGTATGCGGGACTGCGGCCGGCATGTTGGAGACGCAGTAATGGAGTACGCCGCCAACGTAATAAATGGGGTCGGTGTGCGTGGTGGCATGCGATGTTTCGAAGCAGCCACCTTGATCGATTGCTACGTCGACTAGCACCGCACCCTGCTTCATTTGCGAGATCATGTCGCGACGGACAAGCTTCGGCGCGGAGGCGCCAGGAATGAGAACGGCTCCGATGACAAGGTCCGCCTCGCGCACCGCATCGCGGATGTTATGAGTATTGGAAGCCATAGTGCGAATCGAGTTGAAGTAGATATCGTCGAGTTCGCGCAGACGGTTCAGACTACGGTCGATGACGGTGACGTTCGCGCCCAATCCGCAAGCCATCTTAGCCGCGTTGTGACCGACGATACCTCCGCCGACGATTAGAACATTAGCAGGTGCCACGCCGGGGATGCCGCCGAGGAGAATACCGCGTCCGCCATTGGGGCGCTCCAAATATTGTGCGCCTACTTGGACGGACATTCGTCCGGCGACCTCGCTCATGGGTGTGAGCAGAGGCAGGGAGCCATCGTGCTCCCGAATTGTTTCATAAGCCACAGAGTTTACGCGGGATTGTAAGAGTGCATCGGTCAGCTCGGGCAAGGGTGCAAGGTGGAGGTAGGTGAAGAGGATCAGGCCAGGGCGGAAAAATGGAAACTCCGCAGGCTGTGGCTCCTTCACTTTGACGATGAGATCGGACTTACTCCACACCTCGCCGACATTTTCCAGAATGATCGCTCCGGCTTCTTTGTATTCCTCGTCGGAATGGAACTGCCGATGCCCGCACCGGTCTCCACCAGCACCTCATGGCCGCTCTCACGCAGGGCAGTGACCATGCTGGGAACGCAACCGACGCGTGTTTCGTGATCTTTGACTTCCTTAGGTACGCCAATAACCATCCAAGCAACTCCTCTTTATTTACATTGTGACCGACAGGCGGGTAATGTTGCTTCTTATTTTGGCGGCGCGGAAGATTCACTGGCAGCCGGAGAAGCGTTTTCGGGTGAAGGTTCCTGATTTGGCGATGGGGGCGTTTCTGCTGCAGGAATCGATCCGGCAACGGCTGTGGGCGAAAGATTACTGCTGTCATGCTTTGCGCCAAGCCCGAGAGCATTTAAGGAGAGCGCGGTGATTTTGCCGTCGTTATCGGCCAACTTTTGATCGCTTTCGAAGCGTCGGAGGGCATCGATGGAATCGTCGCCCCAAACGCCATTCGCGTCACCTTTAAAATAGCCGCGTGTTGCAAGCGCTTGTTGGATTTGCCGGTAACGCTCCGGGTCGGGATGTGTTTGATAGCTGGGTGCGAGAGTGACGTGTCGGGAGCGGCGACCTCGCCGGGAAGAGGCGTGGCTTTTTGTTTTCGATGAACGAGCCGGTTTTTGTTTCGTCGCCGAGGGAGAGGACTTCTTCTGGATCGGCTGCTTAAAGCCCAGTAGCGGAGAAACTACAGCAAGCCCCAGCAACGTGAGTGCAAAAACACATCTCATTGCGACAGTTTCAGCTTAACAGGGTCAACGGGGCTGGTACTAGGAGAACGGGGTTTCCGTTGCATTATCTAGAGCAGATAAGAGGCAAAGAATCGGGGTGTTTTCTGCAGGCTCCCCCGGCGAGATGGAGAAAGAATAGACTAATGAGAAGGCGATGATTATCTCAATGAAGCTTCATGCGACGAAGACCGAGGTAGAGGCGGTTTTTGAGCGCATACGGGACTTTGGCTACAAAGTGCACTCGATTCAGGGTGACGAGCGCGTGGTGATTGGTGTGGTGGGAGTAGGGGACGTCACCGCATGTTTGGAATCGCTGGAAGCCATGCCGCAGGTGGAAAAAGCGGTGCGGATTTCTGCTCCGTATAAATTTGTCAGCCGGGAGTTTCGGAAGACGAAGTCACACATCGTTGCCAATGGTACGGAGATTGGCGGAGATGAGTTTGTGGTGATGGCGGGTCCGTGTTCTGTCGAGAGCGAGAAGCAGATTGTACGGACGGCAGTGTCGGTAGCCAAGCAGGGCGCCACGTTTCTGCGGGGTGGCGCATTTAAGCCGCGTACGTCGCCATACGATTTTCAGGGCATGGAGATGGCCGGGCTAAAGCTGCTGAAAAAGGCGAAGGAAGAAAGCGGACTCGGCATCATTACGGAAGTGATGAGCGATCGGGATGCGGAGATGGTGGCCGAGTACGCGGACATCCTGCAAATCGGCGCGCGTAACATGCAGAACTTTGCTCTTTTGAAGGTGCTGGGGAAAGTCAATCGGCCAGTGATGCTGAAGCGGGGATTGAGTTCCACGATCAGGGAGTGGCTGATGTCGGCGGAGTACCTGGTGGCGCACGGCAATCCAAATGTGATTTTGTGCGAGCGTGGAATACGAACGTTCGAGACAGCGACACGAAACACCTGCGATATCAGCGCGATTCCGGTGTTGAATGAGCTATCGCATCTGCCGGTGATGCTCGATCCAAGCCATGCGACGGGGAAACGGAGCCTTGTTCCGGCGTTGTCACGGGCGGGGGTGGCGATTGGTGCCGACGGATTGATAGTAGAGGTGCATCCACATCCGGAAAAGGCAGTGAGCGATGGAGCGCAGTCGTTGACGCTTGAGCAGTTTGCCGGGATGATGGCGGAGTTGAAGCCCTATCTGGAGCTCTGGCGCGGTGTACGTGTTGCTGAGATGGCGACAGTTTAGGACGGCAGCGGTTGAGTTCCCGTTGGAAGACTTTGTTTGCTGTGGTATTGGTGGCAGCGACCGTTGCATTGCTGGTATTCGGTATTGACAGATATCGGAACCGGTATGTGCGAACCAATGCGGACATGATTGCCTTGTTGCCGCAAGGTGATTGGACCGTTTTCTTCGCGAATTTTTCTCTGCTGCGACAGGCCGGGATTTTGAAGCTGGTGGCGGGAAATAGGGGAGTAGAAGAGCCGGAATACCGGGAGTTTGTCGACAAAACTCAATTCGATTATCGACGAGACATCGATAGCTTGACGGGAGCAACGGATGGATCGCAGATTCTTTTTGTGGTGCGCGGGCGTTTTTCGTGGAGCCGTTTGCGTCAGTATGCAATGAATCATGGTGGCGCGTGCGAAGGCGAGCTTTGCAATGTGCCCACTAGCACGGGAGGACGCTGGGCGTCATTTTTGCCGATCCAAGGGAACGTCATGGGCTTGGCGGTGAGCACGGACAAGAAAGCGGCTTATCAGCTTTCACCGCGACGGGAAAGAGTCAGTCCCGTGATCCCGGAGCAGCCGGTTTGGGTAAAGGTGGCCGATAGCTTGCTGCAACATCCCGAGAGTCTACCGTTGGCGGCGCGCATCTTTGCTATTTCACTTGCGCCGGCGGAAAGTGTGGTTTTTTCCTTGGGTCCCAGCGGCAATGACGAAGCTCCCTTTATGCTGCGATTGGATGCCGCTTGCGGCACCGTGGCAAAGGCGGATATCGTTCGCGGGCAGTTGGAGTTGGAGACGAAGATGCTGAAAACGGGACTGTCGCGCCGGCATGAGCAGATTAAGCGCGGAGATTTGACCGGTTTGTTGGCATCGGGGATTTTTCAGGAGAAAGGCAAGCTCGTGGCGGGGAAGTGGCCGGTGTATCGGGAGCTTTTGGAAATGCTACGATAGCGTGAACTCAGCGAAGCTCAACGATTTGATCGCCGCTGTTAAATCGCTCCAAAATGCTGGGCCATAGATGCTTAAAGGCATCTAGCAAATAACTTCGGCGACAATTTCCAAGCCGAACCCAAATCAGCTTTGCAGTTGGCGTTTTCGAAACAAGAGTCAAGAAATCTTCATCTTTAGACACAACAATAAATCCGTTTTCCGAAGCGTAGCGCCAAATATCCATGTCTGAGGATGATTCCATATCTACATCGGTTACATGGAAGGAATCTGTTCCCTCCAGATCCTGACAAATGAAGCGGGCCAACGTGGGCGGGAGTTGATTGTCGACAAGAAATTTCACGCGGACCGAAGCACTGCATGGTCCATTTGCCGCGCCGCATACTCGATGGAGGACAGGATATCCTCTCTTTCAAGATAGGGATAATCAGCTAGAATTTCGTCGAAGCTTGCGCCAGCACTTAGGAGGTCAAGAATATCGGAGACACGAATTCGCATGCCACGAATACACGGGCGCCCTCCGCATTGAGCATCATCGATAGTGATCCGACCGAGTCTATTGGAATTCATGAGACAACCAGTACTAACGCAAGGCTAGTCTACCGCCAGATTAGACTTCCATGACTGATTGTAGTTTGCTTGGCTGTCAATTTACAATTAGCTATTTCGTACTGTCTTCATTCGGTGCAGCCTTCTATCCTAAGCATTGATCTAACCTAGTAGCAACACATAGATGTCCACCATTGTTTCGGCCCGGGCTCCCGTAGAGGAGCTTTACCAAAGTTTAGCCGAAAAAGTCAGAGCACTCCGGCCAAACGAAGATCTGGCGGTATTGGAGCGTGCTTATCGATTTGCGGCTGAGTTTCATAAGCAACAAGTGCGCAAATCGGGCGAGCCCTACATTACTCACCCGTTGGAGATTGCACATGTTCTTGCCGATATGCAGATGGACTCTGTTTGCATCCAGACCGGTTTACTGCACGACGTGGTAGAAGACACCGCTGCGAAGCTGGAAGAGATTCAAGCGCAGTTTGGAGCCGAAGTCGCGCATTGCGTGGATGGCATCACGAAGCTGAGCAAAATAAAACTCGGCAACCGGGAAGACCGGCAGGCAGAAAGTTTGCGCAAGATGCTGCTGGCGATGACCAGCGATATTCGCGTCATCATTGTGAAGCTGGCGGATCGGGTGCATAATATGCAAACAATCGAGTCGCTTTCGCGTGATCGGCAAGAGGCGATTGCCCAAGAGACGCTCGACATTTATGCTCCGATTGCGCACCGGCTCGGGATGGGTAAAATCCGCGGAACGCTGGAAGACTTGGCGTTCAAGACGCTGGAGCCGGACTCCTGGGGCGAGCTGATGCGCGAGATCGAATCCAAGCGGCAGGAGAACGAGGAGTGGTTGGCGGAGATTCAGAGCACAATCGAACAGAAACTCGCGCGAGAAAATGTTCCGGCGCGGGTGGAAGGACGCGTGAAGCGCGCCTACTCGGTTTATGTGAAGCTGAAGCGGCAGAAGATTGCGCTGGACCAAGTTTATGATCTGCTCGCAGTACGAATCATCACCGATTCGGTGAAGAACTGCTACGCGGCATTGGGAGTGCTTCACAATGAGTGGCATCCCATTCCGGGGCGTATCAAAGATTTCATTGCGATTCCTCGGCCCAACTTGTACCAATCGCTGCATACATCGGTCATTGGTCCCGGCGGCAACGGGTTCGAGGCGCAGATTCGTACGGAGGAGATGCACCGTATTGCCGAAGAGGGGATTGCCGCGCATTGGAAGTACAAAGAGGGCAAAAAGGGCTCCGGCGATGATGACCAGCGAATTGCGTGGCTGCGGCAATTGGTGGAGTGGCAGCGCGAGGTGCGCGATCCGGGTGATTTTCTTTCCACGCTGAAGGTGGACTTATATCCGGAGGAAGTTTATACCTTTACGCCTCGTGGCCGGGTGATTATTTTGCCGCGTGGCGCAACGCCGATCGACTTTGCTTATGCGGTTCACAGCGATGTGGGAAGCACTTGCATCGGAGCGCGGGTGAATGGTGCCATTAAGCCGCTGAAGTATGCGCTGCGCAATGGCGACGTGGTGGAAATCCTGACCCAAGCCGGGCACCAGCCAAGTAAGGACTGGCTGGCGATTGTTCGCACTCCTCGCGCGCGCAACAAAATCAAACATGTCATTAATGCCACCGAGCGGGCAAAGGCGGTGGAGATCGGGCAGAAGTCGCTGGAGAAAGAAGCGCGTCGCTTGGGTGTGAACCTGGGCCGGATATCCAATAGTGATCTGGAGATGGTGGCGTCGGATTACGGTTTGAGTAAGGTGGACGATTTGTATGCCGCGCTGGGTTATGGCAAGTTTTCGTCCCGACAGGTTTTGCAGAAAGCCGTGCCGGAGAGCGAAGGAATAGCCGGGCTAGCGTCTGCCGCAGAGGAGCCGGACATAGCACCACATCCGCAGCCTGCATCGCCGATGGGCGATGGCGACTTGACTGTGCACGTCAAGGGAATCGACGACGTGATGGTGTATCGCGCCAAATGTTGCAATCCGCTACGCGGCGAAAAGATCGTCGGATATATAACGCGCGGCAAAGGAGTGGCGGTGCATTCCGGTCAGTGCCTCAATGTGCAGAACCTGCTGTATGAGGCAGAGCGCAAGATCGATGTCGAATGGGCGCGCAGCGGAACGGATCCACTGCCGGTCAAAATTGTGATTTATACCGACGACCGCCCCGGTATTTTGAAACAGTTAACTTCCATTTTGTTCAATGAGTCGAGCAACATTCGCAGCTTGGAAGCCCGCGGCGACCATTTACGTACCGACGACAGCGCGGTTGTCGATATCACGATCGATGTACGTGACAAGAAGCACTTAGAAAGGGTCCTAACAGCGTTTCGGCGCATCCCAGGAGTGAGGGATATCGAGCGTGTCCAGCATGCTCCGTAGCCTATCGATTTGTTTTACGTTTGTTCCACATGCAAAACGAAGTAGAAGAGACCATCGCCGCCGCGCCGGAGCACATCGCCATCTCCAAGTCCACCGGCATCAAAATCGATTGGAAAGATGGCCACTATAGCGATTACTCATTGGCTTATCTGAGGGACGAATGTCCCTGTGCTACATGCACCGGTGCGCACGGCACCGAGCCGCAGAAATCGCACTATGCCGCGCCCGAGTTGTTCCCGATGTATAAACCTTCCCTTCGCATGGAGTCGGTGGAGGCTGTCGGTTCGTATGCGATCCGTATTTATTGGAATGACGGACATAATACAGGTATCTACTCCTTCGATCATCTGCGGAAAATTTGCCCATGCAAGCAATGCACGGGCAAACAGCATTAAAGCAGGCGAAAGTTTACTTCGATATTGGCTTGAGTCGCCACGGGGCGTCCGCCTTTCATGCCTGGACGGAATCTCCAATGGCTGACCGCCTCGATCGCCTTCTCATCCAATCCAAGACCTAGCGGACGAATGACCTTGATGTCCTTCGGCATGCCATTGGCGTCGATAACGAGTGAAAGCAACACAGAGCCGGAATATTTTGCCTTGCGAGCATCCTCGGAGTATTCCGGCTCGACTTTAGAGAGTACCTGTGGGGCGGAGACGTCACCGCCAATACGATAGGCGCCGGTTCCCGTGCTGCCACCGGAGCCTTCACCACGTCCATTGCCGTTTCCATTGCCCAAACCATAGTTAGTACCGTTCCCCATGCCCTTACTGCCCTGTCCACCGGAAAAATCGACGATTTTACTCAACGGATCGGCATAGGTATCGGATTTGATTTCGGGTGCCGGCGCAGTGATGGTCGGCGCGACGGCAAGCTTCGGTTGAACGATAGGCGGCGTGGGTGGGACGAACTGCTTGATCGCCGGCTTCGGTGCTGCCGCCTTGCTGACTGGTTTTGGCGAATGCATGCCGCCACCGCCGCCGCCAGCAGGTTTTACCGGAGCCGGAGGCAGGCGGATGGGCGCATACAGAGTCACGGCGCTGCTCACCACCCGGCGGACTGCTGGAGTTTTGAATAAAAGTAAAAGTAGCCCAATGACGCCGACGTGAATAGCAAGCGACATCGCGCCCGAGCGTGATTGCCCTCCGCCGTATGCGCCCCAAATTGTCCCTACCTGCACTGGCTTTGAGGTCACCTCTAGAGGAGGAAGTTTCGGCGGACGAATCGCATCTTTCAGATTGCCAAGAAAGGATTTGAACCAAGATTGTTCTACGACGCTCATCCCCCCCATATCGACATTTTCGATAGGTTGCGAGGTGACTTCCAAGGGGGGAAGTTTAGGCGGATTGATGGCTTCCCGAATACTGCGTACGATGGATTTATACCAGGGACCGCCTAAGTCGGTGGACGCAAACATTCCTTCCATCGGAATTTCGGGGTGGGCTACTTCTGGATGCTCCATGTTTTCTTCTTCGGTTCGATGTTTCACTGGGGACACAAGGCTTCTATAACTGTACGTACGATACCTGCGTACCACTTGGACGCAATGCTGTAACGTCCAGTTCCAAGCAGAAAGATCGGGAGTCTAATCGTAATTTGAGTCTAGCATTCTAAATTCGGGAAACGGCTTCTACTGAATTTGGAAGTTCGTCGAAAAGGAAAGGCTCCGATGCCTGCCAGATTTCGGGAAGCACATCGGTCAGCTCGTGCCCGGAAGAGAGCGGAATGAGGCAAACATTTTTATGGTCCCGAGCGAAATGGGAAGAGTACTCCAGCGGCACAACGTCGTCGTTTGTGCCATTGAAAATCAGCGCGGGCTGATCGAAGGAGGGCATCGGATTGTAGCGCGCGGCATCCTCCATGAATTCATAATGCAGCGGCAACTCACGTTGAAGGCGATGGTGGAAAAACGGCATTGTTCCGGTCGCCTTCCAATCCTTCATTTGTTTACTGGTGGAGCGTTCCACCCAAAGCTGGTGAAGTCGGAAAGCAGGTGCGAGAAGTATCAGCTTTTTCACGGATTGCTGCTGCGCCGCGTACAAAGCAGCCAGATAGCCGCCCAAGCTGGAACCGATCACCATAGCGGGTTGGTTGTTCAGTAATTGTGCTATCACTTTAAGCTGACCAGTAATGGTAAGCTGCGAGAAATTGCCTTCGGCTAAATCCGGAACATCTAACGATAGACCAGAATGGCGGAGGCGCTCAGAAAAGAAGCGAGCTTTCCGGGACTCCGGACTGGAAGCAAAGCCATGGAGATAAAGGATACGCAAAATGGTCCTCAATATGGACAGTGTAAGCGTGTGTTCCTCATATAGGCGGGCGCGATGACAGTTAAAACGACTTGCTTCGGACGGGAAGTCTCGCTAAAATCAACCTTTTTGAGTCAATCACAGCCGCAAACTCCTCCCAAAGAGCTTCCTTCTTTGAATGATGATGTAGTTTAAAGTGTTGGACCGGACAGATTAACCGGAGTGAAATGCGTTTGCGAACACAGGAGAAGAACTGAATGTCGGTAGCAGAAAAAGTAAAACAGATCATAGTCGAACAGCTTGGAGTAGACGAAAGCCAAGTGGAACCAAACGCGTCGTTCGTGGACGACTTAGGCGCGGATTCGCTGGATATTGTTGAATTGGTGATGGCCTTTGAAGAGGCGTTCGACTTAGACATTCCGGACGAAGACGCCGAAAAGATCACCACCGTGAAAAGCGCCATCGATTATATCGAAGAAAAGAAGAAAAAGTAGCTTGCGTTCACAGCTCCATGGTTTACAGCTCCATGTTGCCCGTCCCCGTAGCGACGGAGCGAAGAAACGTTACCCAGTCAAGAAACTGATCCAGGATAGTGTGTGCCGCGCAGAGTTGTAGTAACGGGAGTAGGATTGATATGCTCCGTGGGAACCGGTACGGAGGAAACCTGGGCGGCAATTCGCAGTGGGAAGAACGGAATCGGCACCATCAAGCAGTTCGATCCCTCCCAGTTCAGCTGCCGCATTGCCGGTGAGGTGAAAGATTTCGATCCACTGAATTACGTCGAGAAGAAAGACGTGAAGAAGATGGGGAGGTTCATTCAGTTCGCCATCGCGGCATCGGAGTTTGCAGTGAAGTCCGCGCATATAAAAATTTCACCGGAGGAAGCCGACAATGTCGGTGTGTATATCGGAAGCGGCATTGGCGGCTTTGAGGTGATTGAACGCGAGCACCGGAATCTGCTGGAGAAAGGCCCCAGCCGGATTTCACCTTTTTTCATTCCCGCTTGTATTGTAAATCTGGCAAGCGGTTACGTTTCCATCAGATATGGAGCAAAGGGACCGAATTCGGCGACGGCTACCGCCTGTACGACCAGCGCCCACTCGATTGGGGACTCCTATCGGCTGATTCAATATGGGGATGCCGACGTGATGATTTGCGGCGGAAGCGAAGCTGCAGTTACTCCGTTGAGCGTTGGCGGGTTTGCGGCGATGCGCGCGTTGTCTACCCGGAATAGCGAGCCGGAGAAGGCCTCGCGCCCTTGGGATAAAAACCGCGATGGCTTTGTTGTCGGCGAAGGTGCCGGGGTGCTGATCCTGGAGGAGTTGGTGCACGCAAAGCGCCGGGATGCCACCATTCTGGCCGAAGTGGTCGGTTATGGCATGAGTAGCGATGCATACCACATCACGTCTCCTCCGGACGATGGCGATGGTGCTTATCGCGTGATGCGAAAAGCATTGCACAATGCTGGAATTCAGCCCTCCGACGTGCAATATGTGAACGCCCATGGAACTTCCACAGGCGTGGGTGACCGTGCAGAAACTGTTGCGTTGAAACGCGCCTTTGGAGATTATGCGGGGAAATTAGCCGTTAGCTCTACCAAATCGATGACAGGGCATTTATTGGGTGGTGCCGGTGGGCTGGAAGCGGGCATCAGCGTTTTAGCGATTCGTGACGGAGTAGCGCCTCCAACGATCAACTACGAAGTTCCGGACCCGGAGTGCGACTTGGATTACGTTCCCAATCAGGCGCGCCCGTTAGCCATCGAACATGCGCTCTCTAATAGCTTTGGCTTTGGCGGCACGAATGGCTGCTTGATCTTTAAGCGATATCAATCGTAGGAGCCATTTGGTTGCGGCAGCTTAGAATCATCGCGCTACGACTTTGGGGAACCTTTGCCTTCGTTGTTGCCGGCGCATTTGCACAAAGCGCGTCGACAACCAATCAAGACGATTGGCTACGTCCTACGCAGTCCTTCAATGAGCAGCTTCCTTATTGGTTAAGGTTTAGCGGCCAGTACCGGAGTCGCTGGGAAGCGAAAGATGGCTTGAGTTTTTCGACGGGTGATGACGGATACCTACTAAGCCGGTTATGGGTGGGGATGCAGATTAGGCCCACTAAATGGCTCACTATCTTTGGACAAACACAAGATGCCAGAGTTTTTGCCAATAATTTAATTCCTTCGAAACCGCCGTATCAAAATACATTCGATATTCATCAGGCATATGTCCGGATTGGGCAGCGCGAAACTGGATGGGCGGATTTAGAGGTGGGGCGTCAAGAGTTGGCTCTGGGTAGTTCCCGGCTGATTGGCGTTTCACACTGGCTGAACACGCCACGTGTGTTCGACGCTGTGCGGTTGGGCCTACATCGCGATGGCGTCCGTGTCGATTTATTTTCGTCCTCGGTGGTGCAGAACAGAGATGGCGTGATCGATCATCACTCGCAGGGCGACAATGTACATGGCGTGTTTGGAAGTTTTTACAACGTCATTCCGAAAGCAGCGCTTGAGCCTTATTTCTTTTGGCGACTGGAATCCGCGCGCTTTACCCCGACTGAGATTAGCAAAAGCGGCCATTTGGATGAGAAAACTTTTGGATTTCGATTGATTGGCAGTTTGCCTGCTCACTGGGATTACGAAACGGAGATGGTTAAGCAACTCGGATCGCTGGGAAACAATTCTATTCAGGCTTGGGCTGGGTATTGGACAATCGGTCGCCGGTTTGAGGATATGGCAGGGAAGCCGCGCCCGTACATTCAGTACAACTATGCATCGGGCGATAATAACCCAAGTGATCGGACGAATGGGACATTCGACCAGCTCTATCCTTCGGCGCACGACCGAATGGGTCTGGCTGACCTGATCGGGTGGCGTAACGTTCGCAATTTGCAAGTTGGTTTGTTTCTGGAGCAGAATCGAAGATGGTCTTGGAAATTCGTTTATCATAACAACTGGTTAGCAACCAATCGCGATGGGCTTTACACCGCAAGCGGCGCTCTGGTAGTAAGGCCGGCCATGCGCGATGTAAGCAGATATATAGGGGCGGAGTTGGATGCGCAGGCGAACTACCGATGGAACAGTGCGCTTGATTTCGGCGTTGGGTATGCACATTTATTCACCGGAATGTTCTTGAATCAAACTACAGATGGTAAGGATTTCAATTATCCGTACGTGGTTGCAACTTATTCGTTCTAGCGTGTAATGTCGTGACTGGAAATCGCAAATTCCTGCGCATCGGCTTGCTTCAGCTCTAGTCCAAAGCCATGGCGCGTACGGTCGGGGCGAAGATTGCCATTAAACGCGCGAATGGCTCCATCGAAAAGCATGCCCTCGATACGTTCATGATCGTGAAAGTATTCTACGTTGAACGCTGCCGGTAAAGCACAACAGAGCGTCGCGTGCAGCGAGGGAGAGGTATGAGCAGAGAAGGGTAGATGATGCATTTCGCAGATATGGCCGATCTTCAGGAAATTAGATGCACCTCCGCAACGAGTCACGTCAGCCTGTAGAACATCTACTGCACGAGCCTCAATGAGATTTTTCGCATCGTCGAGAACATAGATATATTCTCCGGCGGCGATACGAAGGGGCGGCGGCATGCGCTCCACCAATAGGCGCAAGCTCACCAGATCATCCGACGTAACCGGCTCTTCAAACCAAGTGCATCCCAGCTCCGCGAAACGTTGTCCTTGCGATAAAGCTTGTTTGCGACTGTATGCGCCGTTTGCATCGACAAATAGCTCCGCGCGTCCATTCAGCTCCCTTTGCACCATCGATACCCGCTGGAGGTCCTGCTGAGGATCGCGCCCTATCTTCATCTTTACAGAACGGAACCCCTTGTCGGCCCAGCCAACTAATTGGTCCACTAGACGTTTATCGGTGTAGGAAGTAAATCCGCCGCTTCCGTAGGCAGGAACTTCGTCCTTCATTTTTCCGAGCAGCGAAAGGAGCGGAAGCTGCAGCAAACGTGCCTTTAAATCCCAAAGCGAGTTGTCGATTGCCGCAATTGCCGAAGATACCAATCCCGGTTTACCTCGGTTGCGAACAAATTGCCCTAACGCGACCGCCAGCTCAGGAATGGCAAGCGGGTCCTTACCGATGACTTTCTTTTGGATCAGCTCTTTGCATACTTGAGCAGCCGCTTCATCCGCATAGGTGTAGCCAAGACTGGTCACATTGCCGGCTGACAATTGCACGACAATAATTGTAGTTGAATCCCATTCCGCCGTACCGTCCGATTCCGGTGAATCGGTCGGTATGCGAAAAGCGGATACTTTGCCGGAAGAAACGACAGGATTCGAAGACTGCATCGCGACTCTGTCTGCTGACACTTAAATGACTTCGCGAAGTTTGTCTTTGGCTACACCGACGGAGATTTTTTGCCAATCCTTTGTGCCGCGCAAAACCGATTCCGCGAAATGATACGCCTGATCCGTATTAATTTTGCCGGGTAGTGGCGGCTCATTCGGATCGACAATACACTCGACAAGAACTGGACCTTGCGTAGATAGAGCCGCGTCGATAACGTGGCCTGCTTCCGACGGTTTTTCGATAACAAAACTGGCAACGCCAAATGCACGAGCAAGCATTGCGAAATCGATCGGCTGCAGTTCGGTGCCGAATTCAGGATTCCCGAGAAGCACCATTTGTTCCCATTTGATTTGGCCCAGCTCGTTGTTGCGAATGATGAAAATCTTAATAGGAAGTTTGTACTTCACGCATGTGGCTAGTTCTCCCATCAGCATGGTAAAGCCGCCATCGCCGACGAAAGCGATTACGGGCCGGTTTGGAAATGCGACTTGAGCGCCGATGGCGTATGGAAAACCGCAGGCCATTGTAGCCAAGTTCCCGGAGCAGGTGTGCATAGCTCCCGGTAACGACGGAATATAACGAGCCCACCAAGTTGTATTCGTTCCGGAATCACTGGCGACAAGAGCATTGGCTGGGATGCGCTTGCCGAGTTCGTAGCCTACTACCTGTGGCTTCATGGGAAGCTGGGTTGCGGTGCCGCGAATTTTCAGTGTTTCGTCCCAACTCTTCATCCGCTTCTGCGCTTTTTGCAGAAAAGATTTGTCTTTGCTGGACTGAAGATAAGGAATCAGGGCATCCAAGGTCTCCACCGAATCTCCAACAAGCGCTACATCCACGGGGTAACGAAGGCTGATCCGACTGGGATCGATGTCGATCTGAACGCACTTTGCCTGGCCGGGCTTAGGATAAAACTCGATGTAGGGCAACACCGTTCCAACGATGAAGAGAGTGTCGCATTCCTCCATTGCGTCTTGCGATGGAGCTGTGCCAAGCAGACCCAAGCCTCCCGTAGTGTACGGGCTATTATCGGGCACGCAGGATTTTCCCAGCAAAGACTTGATAATGGGAGCGCCCAATATTTCGGCTACTCTCTCCAACTGCGCGCCCGCCTTCAAAGCGCCGCGCCCCGCTAAGATGGCGACCTTTTTACCCTCATTTAATATCTTGGCCGCGTCCTGCAATTCGAATGGCTCGGGTTTTCTCGCCCCGCGCGCAAACACGTCAGAGACATGATTCGGCTTGTTACGCTTAGAGCGCATGCTGTCGCTCACTGTTTGATCTTGAATATCGACGGGGATGGTGATGTGAGCGACACCCCGGCGAGCCAATGCGGTGCGACAAGCCAGCTCCGTAATATTTTGTGCAGCAGCAGCTCCCATAATGCGTTCGTTATATACCGTCACATCTTGAAATACTTTATCTAATTCCACGTCTTGTTGTGTGTGCGTTCCAATCAGGTCATGGAATTGCATGCCAGTGATGGCAAGTACCGGCTGGCCATCCATCTTTGCGTCGTAGAGTCCATTTAAAAGATGAATTCCTCCCGGACCGGAGGTGGCGATACAAACACCAAGCTTTCCGGTGAATTTGGCATAGCCACAAGCAGCAAAGGCCGCTGATTCCTCATGCCTTGTTTGGATGAACTTGATCTTGTCCTGCTGTTTTCGAAGAGACTCCATCAAGCCGTCAATGCCATCGCCGGGGATGCCGAAAATCGTATCCACTCCCCAATCGATCAGCGTCTCGAAAATTACGTCACCGGCTGTCTTGGCCATAGTTATAAATCTTTGCTCCTAAACAATTGAGATTTAATTCCGAAGAAAAGGTATACATGGAAATCCTTGCAAAAGCGGCTAGTAGCAATAAGGTAGAAGGAATTGCAGCAACAGATGACCAGCTTTCCCGTCTACGCTATAGAAGCCAAGAGGCGTACTCCAAGAGATGATCTACGACCTAAGTCAGCCTGTTTTTCACGGTCCGCCGCAATGGGTATTTGCCCTGCTATTAGGGGAACATCGAATCGCTATCTGGTTAAAAAAGAAGTGAAAGGCATGGGTGTCGGGGCCCGTGCACTTACCCGGGACTCGCAAGAATTTGCATCGCATTAAGAATGCGTTTATTTAGGATGAATGTGACTGAGACAAATAAAAGTATTACTGAGGCAGGGAAGGAGTTGGCTCCCCGTGCCGAGGGCGTGCTCCAATTGGTGACCGAGCATATTCGCGACGGACGTTTTCAACGATCGCTGGCCTTTGTGACTGCTGGATCTAGTTTTATCAGCGGATTGGAAGTCGGCTACGAACACTACCGAGGAAGTTACGGCAATCCGTTCATGTATAGTCCGGTTTTGCTCAGCGGCGCCCTAACGGTAGCAAGCGGGGTTGCCGTTTTCAGTAATCGAGCGGCACAGACTTGGATGCGCTGGCTTTCCACGGCAACATTTGTCGATGGAATCATTGGCTTTGGCTTCCACGTTCGCGGGATCGCGCGTAAACCGGGCGGCTGGCGAATTCCCATTATCAATATCGTAATGGGCCCCCCTATTTTCGCGCCGTTGTTGTTTGGCACTGCCGCTTATATGGGATTGATGGCCTCCTATTTGAGGCCGGAGGAAGACCCAAAGCTGTCCGAAAGCGAGTTGAGGAAAGTAAGTTCGGCGAAATATAGTGGTTGGAAGAGAGATCTGCATGAAGGCAAGTTCCAAAAACATCTGGCGGGAGTAGCAGCGCTGTGGGCAGTGTTCTCCGGTCTTGAGGCTTGGTACTCGCATTACAAAAACAACTTTCAATTTAAGGTGCAGTGGTCGCCCATCCTATTGACGCCGTTACAATTGGGTGCTTGCGTGGCTGCGATCGCCAATGAGCGGATGGCGACAACTCTTTTACCGGCTGTATCCGCGATTACAACACTCGATGGTGTGATTGGAGCTGGATTCCATGCGAGAGGAGTCTTGCGGCGGCCAGGAGGAAAAAAGAAGTGGCTCTATAACATCATGTACGGCCCGCCTATCTTTGCTCCTTTACTGTTTTCGGCATGCGGAGTTTTGGGGTTATTAGCAAGTGTTTTGCGGAGAGAAAGTCGTGACTAAAACAGAAACCAACACCGATTCCTGGATCGTCGACGAAAAAACAGGGTTGCCTAAGCCACCTATGCAGCAGCCTGGTTACTATCCAGGCTTCAGTACGTTAGGACAGAAAGATTATTGGGATGCGAAGACGCGCGACGTAGTGGAGAAGCGGGTTCATGAATTGCCGCCGATTCGGTTCTTCAGGCCGGATGAGTTGGCGACGATAAACGCGGTAATTGCTCGCCTAGTTCCGCAAGACGATCGAGTCGAGGAAAGAAGAATTCCTATTGTAAACTCTATCGACGAGCGGTTGTTCAAAGAAAAGCTCGAAGGTTATGTCTATGACGATATGCCGATCGATTCGGAAGCCTATCGGTTGGGAATCGAAGCCATCGAAGCGATGGCGCGAGAGTTGTATTCCGCTCCTTTCGCCGAGTTAGATCCGACAAGGCAAGATTTGATTCTAAAGTCGATACACGATTCCAATCCGATTGCAGCCCATGGTATTTGGAAACGAATGTCGGTCCATCGCTTTTGGGCGCTTTTGGCCAGCGATTGTTTTACCGTTTATTATGCGCATCCTTGGGCATGGGATGAGATTGGGTTTGGAGGTCCTGCCTATCCGAGGCCGTACATGCGTCTGGAGGGTGGACAACCCGAACCGTGGGAAAAGCCGGAAAAACGCTATGAGTGGAGAGCTCCGGCGAACTCCATTTCGGACCGGTACGAAGAAATGGGCGGCGGCGAACATCCACGTCAGGGAGGCACCCATTGAATCAACCAATTTTTGGCAAGTTCCGCGCGCCAAAGACCGATAAGAAGATTTTGGGTCCCATGCAGCGGATCTCGCCGGATATGCAGCGGTTCAGTGACGATGAATTAGTCGATTACTGTATCGTCGGGGTAGGATCGGCGGGTGGAGTCCTTTCGCAACGTCTCGCGAAGGCCGGCTTCAAGGTAGTTGGGCTGGAGGCCGGACCCTTTTGGGATACCGAACGGGACTGGGTGAGCGACGAAAACGGTTCTCATGAACTTTATTGGAACGATTTGCGGATCACCGGTGGGGCAGACCCACTCTCGTTAGGTAGTAATAATAGCGGCAAGGGCGTTGGCGGAGGCTCTGTTCACTGGGCAGCTTTTGCGCCTCGTTTTCATCCTTCGGACTTTCGTATTTATTCGCAAGATGGCGTGGGCGCGGATTGGCCCATTTCCTATGACGAGTTGAAGCCTTATTACGAACTATTGGAACGTGAGATTCCGGTAGCGGGGCCTGCCTATTATCCCTGGGGCGATCCCCATGGCTATCCATACGGTCCGCATCCGATGGGCGGCGTAGGCGATGTGCTCGTTAAGGGCTGCACCAAGCTGGGAATCCGTACTTGCGCAGGCGGACCTGTTGCTATCTTATCGGGCTCGCATGGCAACCGGCCGCATTGTATTTACCGCGGTTTTTGCCTACAAGGCTGTAAGGTGGGCGCCAAAGCCAGTACCTTGATCACGCATGTACCGGAGGCGCTCGAATATGGAGCAGAGATCCGAGACCGTTCCATGGCATTCCGCATTTCTATGGATCAGCAGAACCGGACCAACGGCATCTTCTACTACGACCGCCAAGGAAAGGAGCATTTTCAGCGGGCAAAGGCAGTGATTGTCTCGGGTTATGCAATTGAGACGCCTCGTCTGCTGCTGAACTCTGCCTGCGCCCGGCATGAAAACGGTTTGGCGAACTCCAGCGATACCGTAGGCCGCTATTTGATGGCACAGGCTGGAAACGTAGTGGCGGGAAGGTTTGAAGAGCTGGTCCGCCTTTACAAAGCGCCTCCAGCGCACGCTCTTTCAGAAGATTTTTATGAGACCGACCCGAAACGAGGATTTGCTCGCGGGTTTTCCATTCAAACGGTAGCTCCGCTGCCGATCGCTTTTGCAAAGCTGATGATGGTTGCGAAAGGGGCTTGGGGATGGGGTATTCGGCGAGCGATGATGGATTACAACCACTGGGCAACGCTGGGTGTATTGGGTGAAATTCTACCGTGGGCCGATAACCGGGTCGAAGTGTCGGAAAAGAAAGATCAGTGGGGCATTCCTGTCGCAAAAGTAACGTTTAGCTTACACGAAAACGACAAAAAACTGATTGAGTTCGGCAAGAATAAGGTGGAGGAGGTTCTTTGGGCGGCGGGAGCGCAAGAAGTAATTCAAGAACAACGTTATGCCCACCTTGTAGGTGGAGCTCGGATGGGGGATGATCCCGGTACATCGGTTGCAGACAAGTATGGGCGAACTCACGACGTGTCAAATCTATTTGTATGTGACGGCAGCTTGATGCCCACACAGGGGTCAGCAAATCCGGGGTTAACCATACAGGCGTTAGCGGCGCGGACAGCAGATTACCTGATTTCTCAAGGGGACAAAATATTTACCTCCGAGCAGCGGGATATGACGCCTCCGCCTATTCGGCCCAGCTTATCGCCGGAAGGAACGTTTACGCACGGCGTTCCGCGGCTCACATTTGCGTAGGGGAACCGCAAAATAGGATTCGTTATCCATACTTCGGCATACTGTAAGAAGGCCTAGGTCAGCCTTATAGCTGGCATGCCGGCATTGAAATGAAAATTGTAGTGTCCGTTAAGCAGGTTGCCGCACGCGATTCGAATTTGCGTCCCAATGAGAGTAAGAAATGGTTGGACGACTCCGATCTCACTTATGAAATCAATGAGCCTGATGCTTATGCCCTGGAAGAAGCGCTGCAGCTGAAAGACAAGCTCGGCGGAGAAGTAATTGTAATTTCGTTGGGACCGAAGCGAGCAATGCAGACGGTGCGGGAGGCTCTCGCCAAAGGCGCGGACCGGGCCATTCACATCGAAACCGAGGAAGATAGTTGGCTGGATGCATTTTCAACGGCACAACTTCTGAGCAAAGCAATGGAGCCTGAGTCGCCCGGTTTGGTACTCACCGGGCTACAGTCGGACGATTTAGGATATGGACAGACCGGCGTGATTTTGGCCGAGTTGCTAGGTTTCTCGCATGCCACCATTGTGATGGAGGTGGAGCCGCACGATGGTGAAATCCGTGTGAAGCGCGAGCTGGAAAATGGTTGGTACCAGCATGTACTGCTTCCGCTTCCGGCTGTTCTCACGGTGCAATCCGGCATTAAGAAACTACGCTATGCCACGCTGATGGGCATCAAGAAGGCGAAAACAAAAGACGTGAAAAATGTTTCCGCATCGTCACTGGGGGTGGAGATTACACCGCGCATGGCTATTAAGCAAGTGTATGCGCCAACACGCACTAAACAGACTCAAATGCTCTCGGGTTCTGCGCAGCAAGTTGCGCAGCAATTGGTGGAAAAGCTGAAGTTCGAGGCGCGAGTGATATGAGTATCTTGGTTGTTTTAGAGCAAACTAACGACAAGTGGAACGGGATGTCGTTCGAGGCGTTCGAAGCGGGTCGACGAATTGCTGCTATCCAAGGTGTACCAGTGGAGGCTGTGGCCATCGGCGGGGGCCTCGATTCGCTTATTGGCCAGGCGGCGGCCTATGAATTCGGGAAAGTTTGGCTGCTCGATCACGCTCTGCTCCAGACCTATACTCCCGATGGATACACTGCCGCATTAGAACAGCTTATTCGGCGTGAGCAGCCCAGCGTGGTTTTATTTCCCCACACCTATCAGGTGCGAGACTACGCCCCGAAGCTGGCAGCACGGTTCGGCCAGGCACTGGTCAGCGACGTTGTCGATCTTCGCGCTCAAGACGGGGAAGGGAAGGGTTTTCGATATGTTCGACAGCTTTTCCAGGGCAAACTGAACGCTGAGGTGACTGTGAATGGTGAGCTGCAGTTTGCTTCCGTTCAAGCCGGTGCATTTCGGGTTGCGCAATCGGGATCGGCTGTTGCTCCGATCGAGAAATTCGATCTGCAACTGACTGCAGCCGAAATTCGCAGCAAGCCCGAACAGCCATTCCGCGAAACGCAGCGCTCGGTGGATCTTGGAGCCGCTAACATCATCGTTTCGGTTGGGCGGGGCATCAAGGAGAAAGAGAATATCGGTGTCGTAGAAGCGCTGGCGGACGCTCTTCATGCCGAGTTGGCTGCTTCCCGGCCCATCTGCGACAACGGTTGGCTGCCGATGGAAAGACAGGTAGGCAGTTCTGGGCAAACTGTCTCGCCAAAACTCTACCTGGCGATCGGTATCTCTGGCGCTATTCAACATTTGGTGGGCATGAAGGGCGCGAAGACCGTAGTTGCCATCAACAAGGACGAGAATGCGCCCATATTCGAGACCGCCGACTACGGTATTGCTGCCGACCTCTTTGAGATTGTTCCGGCGCTGGTAGAAGAGTTCAAGAAGGCGAAAAGTTAAGCGAGCCGCCAAGTATTTCTAACGTAAATATAAATGGGTAATACAGTACACCGGAATCTATGTGCCGGCCTGAATTCTCTGGGTTTGGCTCTACTGTTGATGGCGGTGTCCAGTTGCCGGCATCCCGTATCGGCGAACGAGGCGGCTTCGGTAAATGGGCGACCTGTTTCTTATTCCGAACTCAATCGTGCTCTGAGCGCGCAGTTTCCCAGTGCAAAGCTTCAATCGAATGACGATCAATCAACGCAGTTGCATCTGGACACCCTGCGGGCGCTGATCGATAACGAAATCATGTTACAGCGGGCTGAAAAGCAAGGGCTGCTTGCCTCCGACGCCGATGTGGATACGAAATATAACGAGTTGAAAGCACCATATACGAGAGAAGAGTTTCAGAAGCTTTTGGATCAGCGGAAGATGTCGGCGAACGATCTGCGGGCCCAAATTCGCCGGGACCTCAGCGTACAGAAGCTTTTCAATAAAGAGATTGGCTCGCATATCTCGATCTCCGATGCCGATGTCGCAAATTTCTACAATGCGAATAAAGCAAGTTATAATCTGCCGGAGAATCAGGTGAGGCTTGCTCAAATTGTTGTGACGCCGACACCGGATCCAACTGTGCAAAACCTAAAGCATGACAAGGCGAAAAACGAAGAGCAGGCACGCAGCAAGATGCAAGCCCTACAATTGCGGATTCGGCAAGGCGAGAACTTCGGTGAGTTAGCCCAAAACTATTCGGAGGATTCCAAGACGGCACCGAATGGCGGCGATCTTGGTTTTATCCCCGAATCCTCGCTCGATAAAGCCAATCCCGAACTACGCTCCATTATTTTGGCGATGTCGCCGGGGCAGGTCTCGAAGATCATTCATACCGGCGAGGGTTATCGAATTATTAAGCTGATTTCGAAAGAGCCAGCCGGACAAAGAGAGTTAAGTGACCCTCGCGTGCAGGAAAACATTCGCACAGAACTTTTTCAGCGTAAAGATCAGTTGTTGAAGTCGGCTTTTTACGAGGTGGCGCGGAGCCAGGCCAAAGTCGTTAACTATTACGCGCAATCCGTACTAGCGAGCCGGGACAAAAAATAGGATTATTTTTCGTTCTGTTCGTCGTGCACACGCTTCATATACTCGCGGACATACTGCTGGTCATCCAACGGCACTTGGTTGTGATGGATTTCACCACCTAAGCCATCATGTCGGCCCATTTTTTGGGTGTACTCGGTTGTTAATTGTTGCTTGCCGGAGAGTGTTTCTACGGTCATATCGCCGCTGACTTCTCTCGAGCGCTTGCCGATGATTTCTGCCAGCTTGCCCATTGCTTTTTGCTGCTCTGCTTCTTTTGTGCCTTTCGACCCATCTTGATGGCCCGCAGCGGAGTGCGCGTCGGCGGACTGCTGTCCTGCGGAATCCGACCCCTCACCCTGCGATGCGCCTGTTTTCTGGTCGCTCCCTGCTTGCTGCGCCTGTGAAGAGTTTGCGTCGCGATTGTTTGCTTCGCTGGTTGCGTCCTCTTCCGGGTTGGATTGCGGGTTTTGTTCGGAAGAATTTTGGTGCTTGCCCGATTTCGCAGCCGCCGACTGTTTCGCCTCTTGAGGAGCGGATGTCGAACGGGAGGCACTCTGTATTTTCTGCATCAAGCCGGAGAGTGCCTCCCGTATCTTGCCGGCTAGGCTTTGCTGCTGGGAAGTGTTGCCTGGGGCTTTATTGCCGTTTTCATCTTCTCCCCCGGCTGCTTTGTTGTTTGTGGAATTCCGCTGCTGCCGACGCTGTTCGTCGGATGATTCCGGCTTACTGTTGGCATCGGCGGAAGGCTGGTTGTCACGCCCTTGGCTATTTGTCTCGCTACTGCTACTCATCCGGTCGTTGAGCCGCTGATCATCGCGGGAATTGTTTACCCGCCCCTCGGACCCTTGTGGGTCACCCGCATTTTTTGCGCCGGATTTAAAGTTGTCTTCGTCCTTCGGAGACTCCGTTTTGTCGGAGGCGTCACCACTGTGCTGTTTGTTTTTTGTTTGCGACATTTGGGAGCGCGCGGCACGCGCCGGTAGCTTCCCCTCAAGTTGCTCGATAAAACTACCGAAGTGTATTGGAATGAACGCATGTTGAAGAGAGAGGCGATCTTCCGAAAAATAACGGAAGCCGAAGAGCGTGCAGGCTACCAACAGCAACATCGCCGTTATTGCCCATGACCGCTGCAGTTGGAATGGAAAAGCAAGCTGGGTTTGGACCGAGCGGGCAATTTTTTCTGCTTGCCGTAGTTGAAGTTGGGACGCCGCGCCGGAGTCGGACGAGGCAGTTAACAGAAACCAAGCGGTCGAAAGCGTGTCGGATAGCCGAAGCCGCCGGTCGAGCATCTGCGCGATCTGATAGTGCGTTAGAAATTGGTTCTGAAGACGGAACCCGCCCCATACCAGTCCGCCGACTGCAAGCAGAACCAGCCAATACCAATGAAGAATCTGCGTGCCCAGCAAAAGCAGCAATATCAATCCCCCGAGCACCACCGCCGCTGTGAGATTAAAGTGTTGGAGCGCGAGAATACCGAGTCTTCTTCGCGAGGCGGACTGCACCAGCAACTCCACCGGGTTCTTGCGGGATTTTTGTGGTGTAGACAAGAGGATCGTCGCTTGCCCAAATTATCCCACCCTAGCGACGGCTGCCATGGAAAATCGATGGCTGCTTAAAGTTGCGATGCCTATTCAAGAAACCGATTGATCGGCAGTTTTACAAACTCCGCAGCCAGCACAATGCCAACAATGCTGAGACTTACCAGGTAACTTGTCCGGTCATGCACGGCAAACAGAATCGGATCCTCTTTCAGATGTCCGCGAAAGGTAAGAATCCACACTCGCGACAGCCAGTAGAAAAGGATGGGGCAGAGCAGGAGCAATAAGCTGGGCGTGGCATAGATCAGCGTTGCTTGGGGGCTGGTGCTATAAAGCAACAGGATCAAGCAAGCCAAGACTCCACTGCAAATACCGCAAATATTTAGCGGTTCCAAGTCGCTAGTTTCATAAAACCGGCCGCTTGCACCCGTTCTGTTCGCTTTCAGTAGATTCATCAGCTCCGAGCTCCGTTTGCAGATTCCTAAGCTGAGAAAGAAAAACAGCGAGAACGCCAGTAGCCAATGGGACAGCTTTGTGTCGGTGGAAACTGCACCCGCGACGATTCTCACGGTGTAAAGGGCGGCCAGCGTCAACACGTCCAAGATCAATTTCTGCTTCAGCCGGATCGAGTACATGGACGTGAGCACAAAGTAGAAACCGAGAACTAAACGCGATGGTAGCGGCAGAAAAGACGCTAACGCGACTGAGACAAATAGCAGGCCTAATCCCAGCAGGCAGCCTTGTGGAATCGACAGCGCGCCGCTAGCAAACGGACGTTTCGATTTGGTGGCGTGGTTTCGGTCGGAGGTGAGGTCCAGCAGGTCATTGATGATGTAGATCACCGAGGCGCAAAAGCTGAACGCACAGAAAAGGACGGCTGTATTTTTGATGCTTTCCCACTCCCCAAATTGATGCGACGTGAAAAGGGGAACGAACACCAGCAGATTTTTCACCCATTGATGAATGCGAGCGGCGCGAAGCCAATGTTTCAGTTTGGAAGCTGGTTTCGGAAAAACACGGACCACTTGACTGACCTTTTGCGCGGCAAGCGCGGTTCTTCCCGATGCGTTGACAACGATAGCTTTTTGCGCGTGTTCCCAAACGGAGATATCGGCAGCGGAATTACCTACATAGTCGAATTGCTTATGTCCGAATTTTTCAGTCAACGCCGCTTGCTTCTTCCTGTCAGTTAAGTTTGTTTTTTCATCGCTGGCAAGCACCTCGTCGAAACAGCCCAGATACTCGCTTACTTCTTCGGCCAGCTTGCGATTGGTTCCGGTCGCCAGCACGATTTTGCTTCCTAGTTGTTTCTGCTCGAAGAGCCAGTCCAATAAAGCCTTGTTGAAGGGAAGTGAAGCGACATCTATCGTCACGCGTTTGGCAACTTGGTGCTTCAACGTTGCCTTTCCTCCAAGCGCCCAGAATGGAACTAAGAAAAGGGCCCAAAAATTCTGCCTTAATAGCAGCAGCAATGATTCCCATAGCAGGTCTGTCCGGATCAGTGTTCCATCCAGATCGACGCAGAGCGGGATATTGCTCTGGGCACTACTTTGATTCGCGCTGTCGGAAAGAGCAGTGTACGTTGCCATCACGAACACGATGGTAGCTAGACTATCGCTTTCGCAGCAAGACCCAAGCGTACCAAAACTCCTTATGCATCAACCACTTACACCTATACACTCCGTTGTGACTAAGGTGGTGGACGTTTCCGTTGTGTTCCGATGAATTCGCTACTATAAAGGAAACAATGTTGCGTTTTGAGACGGCGGGAGAGTCACATGGCGAGTGTCTGGTGGCCACGATTACCGGACTTCCAGCCGGGATCCCGGTCTCCATTGAATACCTGGACCGCCAATTGTGGCGTCGTCAGCAGGGCTATGGCCGTGGTGGGCGTATGAAAATTGAGACGGATCGTGTACATATTGTCTCCGGCGTACGTCATTCTCAGACAATCGGCTCGCCCATTGCCATCCTGATTGAAAATAAAGATTGGAAGAATTGGAGCGGCATTCTGCCGGTAGATGCGAGAGACGCCCAGCCGGGCGTCGACAAGCCGGTGAGTAGGCCGAGGCCAGGTCATGCCGACCTAGCAGGTGCTATTAAATACAATTTCGACGAGGCACGATATATTTTAGAGCGTGCCAGCGCGCGCGAAACGACGGCACGGGTTGCCTTGGGAGCACTTGCCAAATCACTTTTGAAACAGTTCGATATCTATGTACTGAGTCATGTTGTGGGTGTCGGCGCTGTGCGTTTGACGCGGCCGGCTGCGTGGGACGAACTGATGGCGCTAAGCGAGCGGAATGAAGTTTTATTGGGGTGCGTTGACGCCACGGTCGAAGCAAAAATGAAAGAGGCGGTGGACCATGCTTATCGCACCGGAGACACGGTGGGCGGCATCTTTGAAGTGGTGGCGCATGGGCTTCCCCCGGGCCTTGGATCTCACATAGCTTGGGATACGCGTTTGGATGGGCGTCTGGCGCAAGCTATCGTTTCCATTCAAGCCGTGAAGGGCGTAGAGGTCGGGTTTGCGGAGGAGGGTGCTGCTTCCTACGGTTCGTCGGTTCAGGATACGATTCAGTACGATCAATCGGGCCGTGCTTTTTCCCGGGGATCGAACCGGGCGGGAGGACTGGAAGGCGGCATTACTAATGGTCAGGACGTTGTCGTGCGAGGATTTCTGAAGCCTATTTCCACGCTTCGTCGCCCACTGGAATCGGTCGATTTAACAACGCGTGAGCCGGCTCTTGCGGCCTATGAGCGAAGCGATGTGGCAGTAGTTCCGGCTGCCGGCGTGATCGGGGAAGCGATGGTGGCGTTGGTTCTTGCGCAAGCTTTTCTGGAGAAATTCGGTGGCGATTCGCTCGTCGAAACACGCCGTAATTATGACGGATTTGCTGCCCAGGTAAAGAGCTACTGAGTCGGTTGTAAGCGCGCCCGAACCCGACGCGCTTACAACCGCATAGATAGACACGAAAAGGATGATTCGAAAGATAGTAAAGTACGGCGATCCGGTGTTGGAGCAAGTCGCCGAGTCCGTCACGGATTTCGACACGGACGAGCTAAGAGAACTAGTTGCCGACATGTGGGAAACCATGTATTCGGCGAAGGGCGTAGGGCTTGCCGCGCCCCAGATTGGTTTGCGGAAACGCATCTCTATCATCGACGTCAGTGCTGGAGAGGATGAAACCAAAAGAGTGGTTGTGATTAATCCGACCATCACGCAACGCGAGGGCTCGCAAGTCGGTGAGGAGGGATGCCTCAGTATTCCCGGTTTTCGTGAACCGGTGAAACGTGCTAACAAGGTTTTCGTAGAGGGCCGGAACGAGAAAGGGGAATCGATTCAACTGGAGGCAGAGGAGCTGTTTGCCCGTGCCCTGCAACATGAAGTCGATCATCTCAACGGTGTTTTGTTTATCAATCATCTCAGTGCGTTGAAGCGCGATATGATTCGCCGCAAAATAAAAAAACTTCAAAAGTCCGGCGAATGGGATTAATTCACGGATTCCATGCGCATTGTTTTTCTGGGTACGCCGTTGTTCGCGGTTCCATCATTGCAGGCGTTAGCCGCTGCGGGTCATGAACTTGTCGCGGTTTTTACCCAGCCTGATCGGCCAAAAGGACGCGGCAATCTTTTGGCCGAGTCCGCTGTTAAACAGACCGCCAGTGACCTCTTTATCCCCATCTACCAGCCTGAGCGAATCCGACGTCCAGAAAGCGTGGAGCTGCTGAACGGTCTCCATCCCGATTGCATGGTAGTGGTGGGTTACGGACAGATTATTCCGCAATCGATTATCGAGCTTCCAAAGTACGGCATTTTGAATGTGCATGCCTCTTTGCTTCCGAAATACCGGGGTGCGGCTCCGATTCAGTGGGCTATTGCGAATGGAGAAGCTGTGACCGGCGTGACGATCATGCAGATCGACGCCGGGCTGGATACGGGCGCGATGCTTTCGAGGGCGGAGATGGCGATTGATCCTGCTGAGACAGCACCCGAGCTCAGCGCCCGGTTGGCTCCGCTGGGTGCGGAGCTTTTACAGCAATCCATACAGAAGCTGGCGGCAGGCATGGCCGTTCCGGTAAAACAAGATAACGCTGCTTCCACCTACGCACCCCTCTTGAAGAAGGAGGATGGGCTGATCGATTGGACCCGCACTGGCCCGGAAATCTATAATCGTCTGCGGGGATTCACTCCTTGGCCCGGGGCCTATACGACATTCCGCGGTCAGCAGCTTTCGGTTCTTCGCGCGCGCGTTGCGGATGGAAACGGTATTCCTCCCGGTCGGCTCTATTCTTACGGCAAATCGCTTTTCGCGGCTTGCGGTGAAAACACTGCCCTGGAGCTCGAAGAAGTACAGATCTCGGGGAAAAAGAAAGTGTCCGCAGAATCATTTTCGAACGGTTATCGCTTGCGTGTAGATGAATTGCTAGGAGAACACCAATGAACTTACCGCTTGGATTTCGATATGCGGCAACTTACGCCGGCATTCGCCAGCAATCATCCGGACAGCAGCCCTCCGATGATGTTGCTTTAATTGCCGCGGACCCGCCCGCGCAAGCTGCCGCAGTTTTTACAACAAATCTAGTGCAGGCAGCGCCTGTTCGCCTTTCCCGGAGGCACCTTCGATCATCCCGAGGAAAGGTATCGGCCATTCTGGTAAACGCGGGTAACGCTAACTGCGCTACGCGTACCGGCGACCGCGTGGCTGCTCTCTCCTGCAAGGCTGTGGCGAAGGCATTAGGAACAAGAAGACAGTATGTCCTTCCTGCGTCCACGGGTGTCATTGGCGTGGAACTAGACCCTAAACTCCTGACCGCTGCTGTTCCCAAACTGGTGTCTACTCTGTCCTCTTATTCGTTCGAAGTTGCCGCGCAGGCGATGCTCACCACAGATACACGCCTAAAGGTTGCCGCGGAACCGGTGATGCTAGGGAACTCTGAAGTTCGCATTGCCGGCATGACCAAGGGTTCCGGCATGATTCACCCCAACATGGCAACCACGCTGGGCTTTGTCATGACGGATGCTGTGATCGAGGCGAAATATCTGCGGGAAATATTGGCAACCGCTGTTCGCAACAGCTATAACTCCTTGACGGTAGATGGCGACATGTCGACGAACGACACAGTCGTCCTGCTGGCAAGTGGAGCATCTCGCGTCCGGCCGGACCGGCGGCAGCGGCAGACGGTGGGAGAGGCCATCGCGCGGGTGATGGAAAATCTCGCACGCCAAATTGCGATGGACGGCGAAGGCGCAAGAAAGCTGATCACCGTGCAAGCATCGGGTTTCAAAACGGAGGAGGACGCGCGAAAAGTTGCAGGAGCTGTTGCCAATTCTCCTCTTGTAAAAACAGCTGTTGCAGGGAGCGATCCGAATTGGGGCCGTATCCTCTCGGCTGCAGGCTATTCCGGCGCGCAGTTCGATCCATCCCGCATCGATATTTACCTGCAAGGCCAGCTTGTCTGCCGCGGTGGATTAGCAGGAAAGTACTATGAAACAGAACTAATACACAAATTGGGTTATTCAGAGGTGCGGATAGAAGTAGTGCTGCGCGGTGGCGGCAAAGGAAAGTCTTCCTTTTTCACCTGCGATCTGACAGAAAACTACATTCGGATTAATGGCAGCTACCGTACGTAAGAGCTCGGTGGCAGCGATTCTGCTTCTTGCTTCTTTGTTTGCACCTTCTGCTTCTTCGGATCAGGCGTCGGATATTCGCACCGTTCTTGAGCACGTAACAACAGGGCTAGTCGATGGCAATCCCGCCGATGCAATGAAGCCTTTCGATTCGGCTTTCCGCAGCTATGACAAGTTGCGAGATTACTTCGACGGCCTGACCAATGGTTATCAGCTCACCAACGAGGTGAACGTTGTCGATGAGCGAGATGCTTCCGATCAGGTGGAATTGACCGTCAATTGGACCATCACGCTAGGCCATCTGACAAACCCTGGAGTGCAAAACACGCGCCAGAGCAAAATTCAAATCCGCATGGTTCGTAAAAAACATGGCTGGAAGATTGTGGAGTTTTCACCGATCGATCTATTCAACCCCCAATTCCGTCCCCCATCCGGCAACAATCCGCGCTGAGTGTCAGCGCAGCGGGTGCGAATGCTCAAAAACGGAACTGGGACCATAGAGCGCGTTAAATAATCGGTTGTCCCGCTCCAGCAGGCGGCGGTAGATCTCAGTGCGCCGAGGATCCGGATGCAGAGATTCACCGAGCTGCGTAGCTACATCTTCTATATCCGAAATCAAGCCCATCTGCTCCGCCGCCAACATAGCTGCTCCCCGGCAGGAAGCCTCCGGCTCCAGGCAGCTCAGTAAAGAGCGGCCCAACGCATCCGCCATCATCTGCGGCCAGATTGGGGATTGTAGTAATCCTCCCCCAGAGGCGATAATTTGATCCGGTGGCGCAAACGGTTTCGTCAGCAGCGTATATATCTGGCGGAACCTTAACGATACGCTTTCCAAACAGGCCTGCAAGATATCGGCGGGCGTGGTGGAAAGGCTCATGCCGCTAATGGTGGCCCGAAGTTCCGGTCGCCAATAAGGAGACCGTTCGCCTGCTAAATACGGCAAAATAGTTAGTCCATGCGAACCCGGTTCGCGGCCTGCGATGCTACTTTCTGTTTTTTCGGTCAACGAAAGAGTCTGGCTGGCCCACCGAAATACTTCGCCGCCATTCGAAGTGGCCCCGCCCAGAATAGAGCGCTCACGGTCTACGCGATAGCCCCAAATACCTCTCGGCAGGGTGATGTTTCTTCGTTTCACAATCACCCGCAGTGCACCGGTGGTGCCCACCATCAACGCAAACCGCTTGGGCGTCACGCATCCGCTACCGATGCTATTGCATGCGCCATCGCCATAGGCCGGATACCATGGAATACTTTGAAAAAATGGCCATCGCGAGGCAAAACTCGGCAGTAGTGCGTGTGCTGGTTGGTCGAGCTCTTCCGCCGGCGTGAGCTGATGCCGTTTCACTCCGGTGGCCTCCAGCATTTCCTCACAGTAGTCATCCCTACGCTGATCCCACATGCCTGAAGCAGAGATCATGCAAAGCGAGTCTCTTGCTTGCCCGGTCAGCTTCAACAGCAAATACTCACCTACAGAAAGCCACCGCAATGTCTTGTTGAATCGTTCGGGGTGTGTGTCCCGAAACCATAGAAGCTTGGCCGGCCAATAGCTTGTGTGCGGCATGCAGCCGGTGATCGCATGTATCCACGATGGCTCAAACGTCTCAGTCAGTCGTAGGGCTTGCTGGTGCGCTCGTGTATCGAGCAAATGCACGATCGGGGTAGTCGGCTTCTCGTCTTTATCGATGCCGACGAAACAATGCCAAAAAGTGCAGATACCTACCGCCGAAACGTTTAGGCTCGCTGCCGCCATTTGGGCATGCAAATTTTCTAGACACTCACAGGCGAAACTCACCAACAAGTCAGGATCTATCTCCACGCCGCCATCGGAAGTGGTCGTAAACTGATATTTCCGCTGAAAGCCAAATTCTTTATATTGCCTGAATTGTCGATCGAAAAGCAGAGCGCGAACGCTTGAGGTGCCAACGTCTAGGCCCACTATGTTGTCGCTAGAAGTCACGAGCCTAGTATCTCTTGGGGGTGAATTCCGACGGCTACAATCCGCTTTTTGTGAACTGCAAAATCAAGCCTACACGTACGTTTTAAACTCAACCACGTCGCCATCCTGCACCACGTACTCTTTGCCTTCCGTACGAAGCTTTCCCAGTTCGCGCGCACGGGCATATGAACCCGCCGTTACTAAATCGTCGAAGGAGACACACTCGGCTGAAATTAGACTTTTCTCAAAGTCGGAGTGAATTACGCCGGCGGCCTGCGGTGCCTTGTCGCCGGCATGAATCGTCCACGCACGCGTCTCTTTCTCGCCGGTCGTAAGATACGTGCGTAGCCCAAGCAGATGATAAGCCTCCCGAATCAAGTTTCCCGCCCCGGTTTCCTTCACGCCTAGGCTGTCGAGGTACTCGGCTTGTTCGTCCGGCGAAAGCATCACCAGCTCCGATTCAATTTCAGCCGATACAACCACCGCGCTCGTATCGTGGTGCTCGTTGACATATGTGCGAACCTGCTGCACATACTTGTTCATATCCGCCGTCGCAAGGTCCTCTTCAGCCACATTGCAGGCGAACAGAGTCGGCTTGGCCGTCAGCAGGAAGAAGCTTTTGACTAGGGCCTTTTCTTCGGTCGTAAGGTCGAGTGTGACGACCGTCTTTCCCGTGTTCAGATATCCTTCCAGCTTCTCCAGGAGTTCCACCTCCGCAATCGCCTTCTTGTCGCCGCTCTTTGCTGCTTTCTGCTGTTTTGTCTTTCGCCTTTCCACCGAATCCAGATCGGCGAGCACTAATTCCGTGTTAATAACTTCGATGTCGCGGACCGGGTCGACGGTGTCCATCACGTGCTCGATATTAGAATTCTCAAAACATCGGACTACCTGAATGATGGCGTCCACTTCCCGAATATGTCCGAGAAACTGATTCCCCAACCCTTCTCCCGTACTCGCCCCCTTGACCAATCCGGCAATATCGACGAATTCAAAAACAGCGGGGACAACTTTCTGTGAACTGCTCATTTTTGAGAGCACTTCCAAGCGATTATCGGGAACGGTTACCACGCCGGTATTGGGTTCGATTGTGCAAAATCGATAGTTGGCGGCCATTGCTTTGCGCGTTTGCGTGACCGCATTAAATAGAGTGCTCTTCCCGACATTGGGAAGACCTACGATTCCAGCTCTTAACATGAATGCCCCTATTTTCGCTTACCGCTGGAACAATAGTTGCGATTCCCATGCTCGAGGCCAACGCGCACCGGGCCGATTCTCGTCAAACCTATCCATTGCAAGCGAATACTTCGGTGTATAATTATTCTTTGTAGTGAATAAAAATTCAGAGGAGTGTTCGTCCGGTGGCTGTTACCGCTTTTCAATCTGTGCCCCAATCTGGGGCTATTAATTTTCGTCACGACCTCGATCTTTCCGTTGAGCAGCTCTCCAGCTTGCTCGAATTGACGCAGCAGGTGAAGCAGTCTCGCCAACGGTACGCCTCCGCGTTGAAGGGCCGGTATCTAAGCCTGCTTTTTGAGAAGCCCTCGCTCCGTACGCGGATGACCTTTGAATTGGCTATCAAGCAATTGGGCGGCGATTGCGTTGTTCAAATCGGTCCGATTGGTGATCGCGAACCGCTGAAGGATGTCGCCCGCAATTTAGCCCGTTGGACCGATGCAATTGTCGCGCGAACTTTTTTGCAGCAGACCGTCGACGACCTGGCGCACTGGTCCGGTCTTCCGGTGGTCAATGCACTAACCGATCTTTACCATCCTTGTCAAGCATTGGCGGATATGTTTACTTTGAAGGAACAGTTTGGACGCTTGCGAGGTTTGAAGCTGGCCTATGTTGGTGATGGCAATAACGTTGCCCATTCGTTGCTACTTTGCGGTGCGCGTCTGGGCATCAATTGCTCCGTAGCAACACCTTCCGGATATGAGCCGCAGGCGGCAATCGTCGAGAAAGCAAAGCAGTTTGCGCAAATATCCGGAGCGGAAATCGAGGTCACCAACGATCCCGCAACCGCGCTACTGGCTGCTCATGCCGTTTATACGGACGTTTGGGCCAGTATGGGGCAAGAATCCGAAGCCGACGAACGGAAGAAATTGTTTTCTCCGTATCAGGTGAACGAAGCACTGTTGGCCGAGGCTCGCCGTGATGCGGTTTTCATGCACTGTCTTCCAGCTAAACGAGGGTTGGAAGTCACTGACGAAGTACTCGAGTCGCGACAGTCAGTGGCCTTCGATCAGGCAGAAAACCGGCTTCACGCCCAGAAGGCATTGCTGCTAATGCTTCTGCAATAATACGCCGTCCGTCGAGAAGCTCTCGATCAGAATTTCGGAACGAAGCAGGATCTCGCGCCTGTCTCCTGTAAACGGGAGTGGCGTCATGAACAAGAAAAGCAACATGAACAAAGTAAGTGCAAAAAAAGTAGCGCTCGCCTACTCCGGTGGGCTCGATACGTCCATCATTATTCCCTGGCTGAAGGAGCACTATAGCTGCGAAATAGTAGCCGTGTGCGGCGACATCGGGCAAGGCGGAGAAGAGCTGGACGGACTGAAGGAGAAAGCTCTCCAAACCGGCGCTTCAGAAGTGTATGTGGAGGACATGCGCGAGGAGTTTGTCACGGACTATCTGTGGAAACTGGTTCGCTCCGGCGGTGTTTATGAGCACAAATATCTGCTAGGCACCTCCATCGCACGGCCCCTATTGGCAAAACGGCAAGCCGAGGTCGCGTTGAAAACCGGTTGTGACGCCCTGGCTCATGGCTGCACGGGCAAAGGCAACGATCAAGTTCGTTTCGAACTAACCTACAAGGCAATTGCACCGCACCTGAACGTGATCGCGCCGTGGCGCGAGTGGGAAATCGTTTCCCGCGAGGATGCTATCGAGTACGCCAAAACGCACGAGATCCCCATCGCGCAATCCACGGCAAAAATCTACAGCCGCGACCGAAACATCTGGCACGTCTCCCACGAAGGCGGCCAGCTGGAAGACCCGGCCAATCCGGCGCCGGATGGAATTTGGATGCTGTCGAAAAGCCCATCGGATGCACCCGATCAGCCATTGGAGGTCACTGTTGGTTTTGAGGCGGGAATGCCCGTTTCCCTCAATGGAAACAAGAACCTGACCGGCGTGGCGCTGCTGGAGCAATTAAATCAAATAGGCGGCGAGCACGGCGTTGGACGTATCGACCTGGTTGAAAACCGCTTTGTCGGCATGAAGTCGCGCGGCTGTTACGAAACACCCGGTGGCACCATTCTGATGGCTGCTGCGCGTGAGCTGGAGGCGCTTACCTTAGACCGCGTCACCACCCACTATAAGCAAAAACTAGCCTTGGATTACGCCGAAATGGTCTATAACGGGCTTTGGTTTACGCCTCTGCGCGAATCGTTGGACGCCTTTTTCGCAGATGTATCTAAACCGGTAACCGGCGAGATTACCCTTCGCCTCTACAAAGGCAACTTGGAACCGGTCAGCCGGAAAAGCAACCATTCTCTTTACAGCTTGGACATTGCCAGTTTCACCATGGGCGCAAGCTACGACCAAAAAGATGCATTAGGTTTTATCAATATTGTGGGATTGCCCATCAAGGTGCAGGCCTCCATCACGGAAGCGCGCCGCGATTAGTTGGAGTTTGAAACTATGAAACTTTGGGGCGGAAGGTTCGAGTCCGGACCATCGCAAGTCTTCGCGGATTTTTCCGGTTCGCTGCACTTTGATCGGAAACTGATATTTGTCGATGTAAAGGGTTCTCAGGCGTTTGCGCGAGCTCTTGGCCGTCAAGGCGTTTTGACGGAGCATGAAGTGGGTCAACTGACTGCCGCTTTCGACCAAATTGCGGAGGAGGCGAAGGACCCGCGCTATTTCGAGGGCGCAAATGACGAAGATGTACATACGTTTGTTATTCGAAAACTCAGCGAAAAAGTTGGCGCGCTAGCGGGTAAAATTCACACTGGTCGCAGCCGCAACGAACAAGTGTCGCTCGATACGCGCCTGTGCTTGCGCGCTTATGTTGAAACTCTTCTGGAGCAGATAAAGGAGCTAATGGGTGAACTACTTGTGCTCGCCAGAAAGTATCCGTATGCCATCATTCCTGGCTACACGCATCTGCGACGTGCGCAAGCTGTTTTGTGGCCACACTACTTACTTGCCTATTTCGAGATGTTCGGGCGAGATTTTGAGCGCCTGCAGCAAACAAAAGCACGTATCGACGTTCTACCTCTAGGTTCTGGCGCGCTAGCCGGCAGCGGTTTCGGATTTGATCGCCAAGCCATTGCCGCTGACCTCGGGTTCGCGGCGATCACGCGCAACAGCATGGATGTTTCAGGTGATCGCGATTTTGTGCTGGACTTCTTGTACGCCTGTAGTACAGTGATGCTCCATCTGAGCCGTCTCTCTGAAGACTGGATTCTATATTCCAGCGAAGAGTGGGAATGGTTGACCTTAGGCGATGATGTCACTAGCGGTTCCAGCCTGATGCCGCAGAAGAAAAATCCGGATTCGTTAGAGCTGATACGCGGAAAGTCGGGACGTGTCTTCGGCGACTTCACGTCTGTCTTCGTGACGATGAAAGGTCTTCCCATGACCTACAATCGCGACATGCAGGAGGATAAAGAACCTCTTTTCGACGCTTTTCATCAGACATCGGGATCCCTGGCGATGGCAAGAGCCGTTGCCGAATCTGTTTCGTTGCACGAAAATCGTCCCGCGCGTGCCGCAGAAGAAAGCTGGGTGGTTGCCACCGATCTCGCCGAAGAACTTGCGCGTAAAGGCGTTCCCTTCCATCGTGCCCATCAGGTGGTCGGCCAACTCGTATTGGAGAGCGTCAAGAGCGGAGTGCTTCCTTCCAATTGGAATCCGGAAGCTCTTTCCCAATTCGCTCCCGAATTTACACCGGATATGGCCCGTTTGCTGAAACCAGCGGAGGGGATGAAGAGCCGTGAAATACCGGGAGGTACCGGCCCCAATACCGTAGATGCAGCATTGCGTGAGGCAGAAGAGCGTTTGGTACATCTGTCGTCGGCGATTGCATAAAGTGGCATTTGGAAGTGCAACGATGAACAAAAGCTTTCGTCAGGGCCAAATTCTAAAGATCATCCGAGGCAAGGAAATCCACACACAGGAAGAATTGGCCCGTGAATTAGCGCGAGAAAGCATTCAGACTACGCAGGTCACATTGTCGCGGGATATGCGCGAACTGCGTTTAGTGAAAACGGAGCATGGATATCGTCCGTTGCCGCAGGGCACTGTCGGGCCCGAACTGTCGTACGTCGCCAATGAGTATTTGCAAGACATTCGCCTAGCTCAAAATCTGGTCGTCTTGCGTACTTCTCCCGGGAACGCCAGCTCTCTTGCCATTGCTCTCGATCAAAACGGCTTGGAAGAGGTCTCGGGAACCATTGCCGGCGACGACACTGTTTTGGTAGTGACGCCCGATAACGAGAGCGCGGAGAAATTTCAGGCCAAGTTGATTCAGTTGCTGTCGGCCTGATTGTTTTCTCAGCTGTTCCTCATTGCCGCGATTGCGGGGGAGGAGCAGAGTTCCCGTTAAATAAGCGGTGAAAAAATCGCCCTAAACGGATTTTTTTCTCCATGCACTCCGGTGAAGGCGCATAGCCGATTCCATTCGACCCACGGTTCACGCTCAGCGACTGTAGTTCCGCTCCGCCAGCTTGTACGTTGATCGTTACAAAAGCTGTGCATCCATCCACGGAAGCAATCTTCCAGGGTGAAGAGATGTTTTTGGATGGTCCCCAGTCCTGGACAAATCGCTGATAATCATAATCCCGGCAGGTGCCGCTGGCTGCGCAGTTCCATGTCTTATATGCATTTTTATACTGCTTGTCGTTCACCTCGGTTAGAAAATGCTTCACTAGTTGCTTTTCAGGATAGTTATGGAGAATGAAAAACAGCGTACAAGCTACTACAATGATCGCTAAGCTAATCAGCACAATCCGTTTTATGATGCTGTTGCGGCGATCCTCCCCGGCACCATAGTTCTGTAAGTACGCTCCCATAACTTATTCTTGTTCGCCCGCGCCCGCGATCCTTCTCTATCTTACTTTGCTGGATAAGCTTTGTCGTATGCCGCCGTTGCTTGGGCCGTGATATCCAGCGCCGGTTTGAAGTAAAGCGTATTGCTAATGTCCACAATGACGTCAATCCCGCGCTGTTCCGCGAGGGTCTTCAGTACCTCCTGCATCTGCCTTCCCGCGTGTCCCAGAATATCTTGACGCTCTTGCTCGGCGTCCGTTTGTAAATCTTCACCCAGTCGCTTCACCGTTTTCTGCTTTTCTATGCCTTGCTGTTGTAATTGAGCCGTGCGTTCGGGGGTGACGTTCGGTGCGTTCAGTTGTTGCTGAATACTTTGTAGCTCGGTTTGCAGGCTGGCGATCTGTTGTTGCCGAGGGCGGAATTTCGCCTCCAGCGCTGTTTGCGCCTTCCTCAGTTCCTGTGTCTCGGCTACCGCTTTCTGCGCGTTGACGATTGCGACCTTTGCCGGTGCAATTGTTTGGGCTTGCGCCATCGTAAGGGGAAGGACGGCGCTGGCAGCTAAAACTACGGCGCTCCGAAAGTGAAAAAACATGAAATTTCGACTCCTAATAGAATGCAGTGGCAATCAAACGGCTTCACTGATGGAATCCGTGGAGATCGCGATGCGAATAACAGGCTAACATGCATCCGGCCGGTTGCTCGAGGACGGCTGTAGGTGCCCTGCGGAATTCACCGTCAATACGCGCTCGCGCCAGCGGACTTGGCGGCTTGAGTAGGACGCGATCCACACGCCGAAGGCATAGATATCCCAAACCGGTGCAAGCCAGCAGAAAGCCTTTGCTACAGTGCTTTCCAATACAAAAACTCCAGTAATCAAGCCGGATAGGATTCGAAGCGAAGCCAAAATTACACACGGAATCGGAGCGCCCATTAAAGCGGCGAATACTGCCCAAACTCCCGCGTGCGTGACGGGAAGGCCGGCATAGCCACTTCCTTTCGATGAACGAATTGTGCGCGCCCAGCGCAGTTGATGCTGCCAAATGCCGACCCAGCTCGCGTCCGCTAAGGCGGTTTCCACAACGTAGGTCGAAAGTAAAGTTCTTTTTCCTATCCCGTTAATGCGCTTCGCAAGCTGATAGTCATCTGCTAAGTAATCGGCTAAAGCCTCGAAACCGCCCGTTTCACAAAAGTCATGGGCCCGAAAAGCTAGCGTGGAGCCCAAACCAAACTCCTGCACTCCCACCAGCGGCGCCACTAATATACTAGGCATGAAATCCGTTGCGATGCCTAATGCTTCCCAAGCGGCGGGAACGCTACGCGCCTTTGCCCGATAAAGGCAAGTCACTACGCCTATTGACTCATTTGAAAGGGGAGCAGTAACTGCTCTCAAGTAAAAAGGCGTGACTTTAATGTCACTATCGTTCACGACCCAAATGGGGTAGTTTGCGTGCCGACCCAGGTTCATCAGCACACCCACTTTTCCATTGGGAGTCTCTTCGCCTCCGACGATCAACCGGATGGACACGTTTGGGAATTCGCGCTGCACCTGCCTAATGACCGGGACCGCCGGATCACTCTCGTCACGAACGCCGAAAAGGATCTCGTACGTCGGATAGTCTTGGTGAACTTGTGAGACAAATGCCTCGTAAGTGTTGGGATCTAAGCCTCGCACCGGCTTTAAAACAGAAACGCCGGGCATAGGTGCATGACTTGTTCTGCGCTGGGTATACGAGCGTTTATAAAGATGCCGGAGTCCCCCAGCAATGGCAACTACCTGGTAAGCGACTGACGGCAGAAATATAAGCGACAGCCACCGCACTAGAATTACTCGGCAATCAAGAGAACGCCGATAGATACCAGCACGGCACCGGAAATTCGGCGGAATCCAACCGCCTCACTCAAGAAAACTCTTGCCAGCAAGGTCTCAAATACAATAGTGGCTGCAGAAGCTGGAACAGCGAAACTAAGCGGAGCCCTTTGCACCAGCGCCATAAAAGCAAAAAACGAAACCGCCATGCAGCCGATTGCTAGAAGCAAGAATTTCTTACGAACAATTGTTTGTAAGAGATTAGCCAAGCCCTTCAAACGCGCGCTTTGCGCTCCGCTGCGCTTCATTTCGTAGCTCTGCAGCAGGTCGCCCGCAATCGTTGCGCCGACGATAATCGCTAAAAGTATCCAATTCATTTCCGCAACCCGGGATCCGGCTGGGAGTGTTTAATGGTCGTTCCGACGACAAGTGAGCCGGCAAAGATAAAGAAGATGCCCAGCCAACGGCGAACTGTTATTGTTTCCCCTAAACAAAGTTGACCCAGCACAGCAGCCATAACAAATCCAACACTCGTCACAGGCATAACGAAACTCAGGTCAGCCCAGCTCATCAACGTCATCCTGGTCAATAGCCAAAGAATCAGCAGTACTACCCCGACCATCACAAATGGACTCATCATCGCTTGCAGATAATCGAAGGGATTTATCCCCATTGTGACGGGCAGATGTTTCATACCCCAGGCAAGTAAAACGTTGCCCAGAACATTCAACACCACCACTATCAAAGCCAGCAGAAGAGTTTTGACTCTACGCTTTCGTTGACGTGGCGGAGGAGCCGCCGCCACCGGCTCTAAATACGAGATACCCGATGTCATTCCCGCTGCCAGACTAATCTCCCGCGCTCATGACCGTCGGTGCAGATCTTCCTGCCTTCTCCGATTTAACGAACTGTTTACGCTTAGAGCGAAGTGCTAGGTACTCGCGCGCCTCTTTATACAACCGTCTTCTGTCGTTACCATTGAACATCGCTTTGCTTACCAGCCGAAAGGCTACTTTAGGGCGGAAATAATATTCGCCATAAAATCGCTCGACCCAGTTCACGAGTTCACCGCGATCCAAACCAGGGTATGTGTAGTTTGGCAGTTGGTGACCCGCCTCGTCGGTCATTGTTTCATCAATGGCGATCAGGCCGTTTTTTTTCACGTGATCGTAAAACTCAGTGCCGGGGAATGGATGGGCAATAGAGACCTGAATGGTTTGGACATCCAGTTCCTTCGCAAAACTGATGCTTCTCTGAATCGTTTCCCGCGATTCGCCAGGCAAGCCGACGATGAAATCACCGTGAATAGCGAGCCCAAGTTTCTTGCAATTTGCGGTAAACCGGCGCGCCATGTCTATGGTTGCGCCTTTCTTTATATTCTTCAGGATCTCCTGGTCTCCCGATTCGTAGCCCACAATCAATAATCGACAACCGGCATCGCGCATCGCCTTCAACGTGTCGTAATCGGTTGTGACGCGGGAGGTACAGCTCCAGGTGAACTTCAGCTCCTTTAACTTGCCGCATAGTTCGATAGTGCGAGCTTTCTGATAATTGAACGTATCATCATCGAAGAAAATCTCCCGCAAGCCCGGAAAGTTTTCTAGCGCCCAACGGCATTCGTTCACGATATCGTCGGACGACCGTAGGCGCCAACGGTGTCCTGAATGGGTCTGCGGCCACAAGCAAAAAGTGCATTGCGCTGGACACCCACGGCTGGTGTAGAAAGAGATAAACGGATTCAGGAGAAACGGAACATTGTAGCGGCGGAAATCAAGATCGCGTCGATAGACCTTCGTTGCCCACGGTAGCTCATCCAGATTCTCAATTACTCCGCCCTCCGGATTACTTTGAAAGCCGCCGTTGTTTCGAAAAACCACCCCTGGGATTTCTTGTAACGGTTTGCCCATCGCAAAATCCCTGATCGCATAGTCGAACTCACGTTTCACCACAAAATCGATGGCTCTCGACGCGCGTAACGTTTTTTCCGGCTCGGTGGTCACCGGCGGACCAACAAATGCAACCTTTAATTTTGGATTTATCTCCTTCATCATCTCCGCTATTTTTACGTCGACCTTAAAGCCCGGCGTGGAGGTGAATAGAGTTAGTAGCTCGAAATCGGAAGCCATAGCCGCCGTTTGTTCGATCGAGATTTTATGGGGCGGCGCATCCACTACCTTGCTGTCGGGAATCATGCCCGCCGGATAACAAAGCCAAACCGGATACCAGTATGACTCGATTTCACGCGCGGCTGGCCAACGTGAACTTGCACCACCATCGAAGCCCTCGAACGAAGGAGGGTTTAAAAAAAGCGTTCTCATGAACTTCCTTAGAATGAATTCCTTAGGTTACTTGTTTGCCACATGGAGACTCAACCTTCGTGAGCCTTATGGAGACCGTGCTGCTATCTCCAGTTAAAAAACGACGTTCAATGGAAACCTTGCGCTACATGGTTCCACAGACAAAAGCCACTGTTTCCGCGCCGCCATCGGCATGATCCGCTTCAGCATTCTGCTCGAATTTTGAATAATTGATATTCAACTGCACGGTTCCTATTAAGCGGGTATCGATCGTGCTGTTTACGCTTTGTGGAATAGATACACCGTTCCTTATTGAATAAGCGCGTTCGAAATCCACCTTGCGAAAAAATACGCTAGGATTTTTTACTAAACGCCCCTTTTCGAACAAGGGAAGATAGGTGCGTATATCTAACCAAAGCTCACCCTTAAACAAGCCTACTCTTTTCTTGCGAGGAGATAGCTGAAAAACAAACACATCTTGTCCGGTGGTCAGTTGATGCTTCCCCCTATACTTGAATTTATAATTGGCCGGGGTAATCGCTAAATTGTTATCGCTTTGCGCCTGTTGTTCCGCAGTCAGAAATCGGCCAATGACCTGTTGCTTTATCGTGTTATCTCCTTGGAAACTAAGAACGCGATAAGTAATTTGCCCCACCTTTGAGATGCTGCGAAGTGCTCTCAGCTTACCCTGCTCTTTCAACTTTGGCACGGAAGCGTCAATGTCCACCTGCATAGATACCCCGCGAAGACTATCCTCATGTCCTTGAGTCGCCTGTAAATATCGATGAATGATGTCTGCGGACGGACCTGTTAATTGACTTGGTATGCTTGCATCTTCCGTGTTTGTCTCGGACGAAGAAGTGTCGCAACCAGACGTTAACAGCAGACATAGGGATGTCAAAATGACTAAACCCCTCAAACGTAAACTGTTTATATACATACCAGCGGCTACTGCGGTATGGAATCCGATGGATCAACCGATTTGTTAGTTTAACAAACCGGCAACTCCCAAAGCCTCTCACTCCTCCCTGAACATTTTTTTAGATGTGTTGAAACCTGAAACTGGTTCTATGGAAATGAAAGTAGTTCTAATTGTAGCTACATAGATTGGACTAGTTGCGGACGTTGGGAGCCGAGATGAACGAATTACAAGTACATGGGATTAAATAATGCTTGTTGCTGCCGGTCAGCTTTGGAGACGGAACTCTCGTCGACTTCGTTTCCCCATGATATCCAATCTCTCCTACTATGCCTGGCAAATAACTCCAAATAAGGGGCGAAGCTACAAGACTCTATAATGGGATACAGCTCATCCGGCTTACGGGAGTGTTCCCTTTTTCTCGTAGCCAAATAATTTACTTGTGTTCTTCCTGGCTGCGCCGTCCGCAACTTCCCGCGAACGCCAAATAAAACCAACTCGGTAACATTACGAAAATAAAAGCCCACTCCACGGCCATCTGGTCCGCCGTCTTTGCGGACCTTATGCCATATCAGATTCGTCTTGTACTGAAAACCCCACAGCTTCATCACCTCGAGCCCTTCTAAAATAAGTGCGTTAGGTACCCACAAATAAAGATGCGCTTCGGTGCTCGCCACCTGGGAAACAGGAAGACTTTTAATTTGCTCCAGCGTCATCGTACTATAACGGCTTAGTCTTCGATGTTCTGGAGCCATCTTCCCGGTTCTGTTTGTAAATTGCCAAGGCGGATCAGCCAAAATCGTCTTAAATCGCCCATGGACACTACGAAGTAAATCGGCGGAAAAATCTGTTTCTAGCGTCTTCATTTCCTTCGCTCTTACTTCTCCTATCCTACTTTATAAAAATACTTCCAGGAAGTACTGTTTATCACCCTTATTACTCTTCGCTAAATAAGGATGGGCGTATCCCGAAAACCAAAATAGGACAGCCCCCTCCACTGCCGCCTTCAATCCGAAATAAGAGTTTGCTCATGTGTGTGGTCGAGGCTCCATAGGAGGGCCCTCTTCCAAGCTTCTTGAAAAGTTTTTGGAGTTCATCACAACGTGTAATAATCACACCGACACTAACCACTCTCAAATCGAAAAGAAGTCTAAAATTACTGAGATCTCTGTCGAAAAAGGGATCTTTGTTGTTCCATTCGATTTCTAAGGCGATTCGATTTTTAAAGCAATTTACGCTGTGAGTCGGGCTTTCATACTCAATATCGTCAATCTTCACCCGAGTATCAAAACTTTTTTCTTTCCACCCCTTCGCATACAAAGCGCCGTCGATAAATTCAGAGACTTTAGATTTCCTGCCGCCAGGAACACTAATGTACTCCCTTTTCAGCCGGAAAGTCCTTAGTACTTCCATAATCTCCTGGAACTCGTCGTTGAATTCTGTGTGGAGTAGTGCGATGGCATGCCGCCACTCGTGAATCTCGTAATGGTCTCGAATATCCGCAGGTATAAGCTCGATGCCCATTCAAGTGCAACAAAAGCGTATCATGGGCTTTGAAAATTCCCATCGATTTACACGAGCCCTCTAGAAGCGAACCCCTTGTGTGACGCTAGAAGCTGCTGCATTCAGATGAAATAGGAGTCACCATGGCAAACAACCCACGTGCCGGAAAACCTGCGGACGCCTCCGTATTGGCGAATATCCCTCGACTAATTACTAGCTACTACTCTTTGAAACCAGATGTCGCCCAAAAAGCGCAGCGAGTTTCTTTCGGCACCTCCGGCCATCGTGGCTCTGCTTTCTCATCTTCCTTTAATGAAGATCACATCCTCGCGATTACACAAGCCATCTGTCGCTATCGCCGACAGCAAGGGACGACTGGGCCGTTATTTCTTGTCATGGACACCCACGCTCTTTCCGAGCCTGCCTTCGCCAGTGCCTTGGAAGTTCTGGCTGCAAACGACGTCGATGTCATGATCGACCAAGGGGGAGGGTTCACTCCAACGCCCGCGCTCTCCCATGCCATTCTTGCCTACAATCGAAGTCGAACCGACGGCTTTGCCGATGGTATTGTTGTTACTCCCTCGCACAACCCGCCGGAGGATGGAGGATTCAAATATAATCCGCCTACGGGAGGTCCGGCGGACGCCAGCGCGACCAAAACGATTGAAAATGATGCAAACGAGTTGCTAGCGACAGGACTGAAGGGCGTTAAACGCCTTTCCTTTGCCGCCGCCATGAGGGCCGAAACCACGCACCGCCACGACTACGTTTCCGAGTACGTCAATGATCTCGATACAGTTTTGGATCTGCAGGAGGTAGCTGCTGCCGGCTTAAAACTTGGCGTCGATCCGCTGGGAGGCGCGAGTGTTGCCTATTGGAATCGCATAGCAGAACGCTACCGCCTCGATTTGACGGTGGTGAACCAGCAAATCGATCCCACTTTCCGCTTTATGACACTGGATTGGGACGGCAAAATTCGCATGGACTGCTCCTCGCCTTACGCGATGGCCAGTCTCATCGCTTTGAAGGACCGCTTCGATGTTGCTTTTGCTTGTGACACCGACGCGGACCGGCACGGCATCGTCACTCCCAGCGCTGGGCTGTTGAATCCCAATCATTTTCTTGCCGTCGCCATTGACTATCTCTTCCGCCATCGGCCCGAGTGGAGCAAAGACGCCGGTATTGGCAAAACACTTGTCAGCAGCAGCATGATCGACCGGGTTGCCGCCGGACTCGGACGAAGACTAGTGGAAGTGCCTGTGGGCTTTAAATGGTTCGTGGATGGACTCCTGAACGGCAGTATCGGCTTTGGCGGAGAAGAAAGTGCAGGCGCATCTTTCCTGATGAAGAACAGATCTCCGTGGAGCACCGATAAAGATGGCCTGCTTCTCGCCCTGCTCTCCGCTGAAATCACGGCAAAAGGTAAGGGAGATCCGGGCCAGCTCTATCACCAGCTGACGGAGAAATTTGGCGATCCTGTTTATGAGCGTATTGACGCTCCTGCTTTGCCGGACGAAAAGGCAATACTCGCCAAGCTTTCTCCCGATCAGGTCACCGCCAAAGAGTTGGCCGGTGAAAAAATCGAACGAATGTTGACGAAAGCTCCGGGAAATGATGCGTCGCTTGGCGGGCTTAAGGTGATGACACACAACGGCTGGTTTGCTGCCCGTCCTTCGGGGACGGAGGATGTTTACAAAATCTATGCCGAAAGCTTTAAAGGCAAAGAGCATCTCAAACGCATTCAAGAAGAAGCTAAACAGATTATTGCTGCCGCTTTTCAAGAAGCCGAGGCGACCGTGAAAAAATGAGATTCGAACTACCGCGATGCCTGCCGCATTGATCGCCCAGGGCGGCGGTCCCACTCCCGTAATGAATTCCACTCTCGTGGCTGCTATTCGGCAGGTGCGCGAGGTGGGGCGTACCATTCCCAAATTCCTCGGCAGTGCTCATGGCGTTCGTGGCGTTGTACATGATCGCATCTACGACCTGCTGAAACAAGATCGTTCCGTGCTTGATGGTTTGATCGATTCACCGGGAGCCGCCCTTGGATCCTCGCGGGAAAAGCTTTGTGAGGAGGACATGGAGCAGGTCTTCGAAGGGTTTGCTCGCCACGATATCCGCTGGTTTTTCTACAACGGCGGAAATGGTTCCATGGGCACCGCGCTCGATATTCAACGCTACGCACAAACGACGGGCTACGAACTACAAGTTATCGGCATACCAAAAACCGTGGACAACGACTTGATGGAAACCGATCACACTCCCGGCTACGGGTCCGCCGCGCGATTCTGGGCACATGCCGTGCGCGATATGGGGCTCGATCATCTTGCGTTGCCTTCGCCGATCCTCATCTGCGAAGTCATTGGCCGCAACGTCGGCTGGATAGTGGCCGCCACCGCTTTTGCGCGTTGTTTTCCCGACGATGCTCCTCATCTTATTTATTGTCCGGAGCGCCCTCTTCCTAAGGCAAAACTACTCTCCGATATCGAGGCGGTATATCGTCGTCTTGGCCGCGTGTTTGTTTGTATCTGTGAGGGACAGCTTGATGAAACCGGCCACGCGTTCGGGGCCGACGTCGACCGTCCCGAAAATCCGCAACATCGCCTTGCCTCTAACCTCGGCCATACGATTGCCAAACTTGTGACGAAGGAATTGAAATTGCGCGCTCGCAGTGAACGACCCTCCTTGCTGGGCCGTAGCTCCTCTGCCTTTGTTTCTGACGTCGACCGTCGTGAAGCCGAACTCTGCGGCCGCGAAGCCGTTCGCGCCGTTATCCGTGGCGAAACGGGTAAGATGGTGGCGCTCCAACGCGGCACGGGATCCCGTTACGCTTGCACTGCTCACCTAGTGCCCTTGGAAGATGTGGCTCGCAAAGAACGTCCGCTTCCCCCGGAGTTTCTCGGCGAAACCGGTCGTGATGTCACCAATGATTTTCTTGAATATGCCGATCCGCTCGTGGGCGATGTCGAATGCTTCCCACGCCTACGATAAATCCTTGGAGCAATTTTGGATATAAAAGCGCAAAGCGCTGGACACAAATTGGGATTGGGTATTGCGCTGATTACTTTAGCCTTTCTTTGCTCCGCGGTGATGAGTACCTTCAGTAAAGAAGCAATAGGCGTGCCACCGTTACTGATTTTATTTTTGCAGTACGGCATCAGCTTCCTGGTTTTCGTTCCGGCGGTGGCGAAAGCAGGAACAGCAAGCCTGAAAACACAGCATTTTTGGCTGCAATTATTCCGAAGTTTGGCGGGATCGGTTTGCCAGCTTCTTTTCTTCATTGCCGTACGCTCGACGTCTTTGCTGGATTCGGTATTGCTGTCGAATGCGGCTCCGCTGTTCATTCCACTTGTAATTTATGTTTGGTTTCGCAAGACGGTCCAGCCATTAGTCTGGGTGAGCTTGTTGATCGGGCTGACAGGAATTTTACTGATGATCAAACCTGGGCCACAGCTCTTTCAGAATCCGGCCTCGCTGCTGGCGTTGTTGGCGGGACTTTTTTCGGCACTGGCCCTGGTAGCAACAAACAAGCTGGCCGAAACAGAGCCGCCTACGCGAATATTGATCTATAACTTCGGACTTTCCGCAGTTTTGCTAGCGCCAATTTCTATTGGAGCTTGGAGGCCATTAACAAGCAGGCAGTGGCTACTGCTGTTGGGGATCGGCTTATTTTTTGCTGCAACTCAGTATTTCATCATTTTGGCTTATCGGTATGCGAGCGCAACGGAGCTTTCGCCATTCAACTACACGGTGGTCATTTTCTCGGGGCTGCTCGGGTGGTGGGTTTTTGGCGCCATTCCAGACACGCTGGCTGTTCTGGGCACTTTATTGATTTGCGCCGGCGGCGTGCTCAGTATTGAGGCGGGGCATATTGAGGGGCTAGGACATGGGTTTGGAAGCGGCCACTGGAAGCTGCGTTGGAAGCTGCCGAAACGGCGGCCGGTTTGAGATGCAGCAGTGCTGAGGCAATTGAACGATGAGGATCGTGCGGCGGCGTATCCGAAGTAATGTATTTACTTGAAGCACTACAATACTTTTTCCTCGAAGGCTGCAGGAGCGGTTGCATATCCGCCGGTGTGCTTCGCGCCAGCAACAAGCCAAAGTTCGACGAATGCGGGATTTCCGTGAGCAAGGCGAACGGAGTGTTGCGGGCTGGTTTCGTCATCGGCCGTGCCGTGAATTAGCAGGATTGGAATATGGGCGTGGGCAATGGCTTTATCTGACCGCGCGTTTGAGAGGTTCACTCCGTAGCGCAAGCGAATGTACCAGATGCCTTCTTTGACTAAGAGAGATGCGAGAGGAGCCGGCAGGAATCGGGCGACGCGTTCATCGGCAACTGCTTCGAAAGAAGAATAAGGTGATTCAGCGATGACCGCGCGAAATGATGCGCCTTTTGGCAGGGATTGTAAGAGGATGGCTCCACCGAGTGACTCGCCGAAGCCGAACGTCGTATAGATTCCATGGCTTTCAATCCAACGGAGCCATCGCAGGATGTCATCGAATTCCAGCACCCCGTACGTAACGATTCCGCCGCTTGCTCCGTGACCTCTGCTGTCCGGGACGAGGACCGAGTAGCCGTTTTTTAGGAAAAACATAACATATCCGAGAGCGCCGTAGGCCGAATCGGCAATTCCATGACAGACGATGACAGCGTGGCCGTTTGTGCGCTCTGGCGTAAACCACCAGGCGTTGAGTGTGACGCCGTCATGAGCTTTGAGGTCGACCTTTTGCTCGGTTGCGCCGGTGGCTTGCGCGAGGTTATGGACAAGAACAGCAGTGTCACTCGCGCGGCGCATACGAAGGGGATGCACCGCTGCTTCAGCCAGTATCGCCGAGGCTGCCAAGCTAGCGGCCAGAAGGACGAGCGCGAGGCTGAGTAGCCAGGTAAGCCAGCGAGCCCGGCGCGTTTGCATGTTAACCGGTGGTCGTGCGAAGCATTAGTATCAGTTTAAGTGGAGATCGTGCGTGACTGCTCGTTCCAGGTAACTGGCTTCTTCTGGAAATAGGAAGTATTCGCCATGTGGCAGGCAATGGCGGCGTGGTTGCCGAAGACAGCATCTTCCGGTACGTTCACGCGCGTTTTTGTGGCTTTGAAGAAGGTTGCCAAATGTGGCTTAAGGTCGTCCCAGTTGGGACCTTCGTAGGCCATGTTTTTGTCTAAAGGTTCGCCGCCTAGTTTCCGAGGATGCTCTGCATGCCATTGGCGGATATAGTCGGCGCGCATTTTAGCGGGAAAGCTGCTGCTGTAATAGCTTGGTTCATTATCTTCGCCGGTTTGCGCATCGATGCGCAGCGATTTCGATTGAGCTTCCATCACTCCCTTCGGCCCTAGGAACCGAGCGATTTCTGGTGTTTCCGAACCTAGATCCAGGCGGACATAGACGGGGATACCGTGGTAGTCAAAAAGGACGGTGTGGAAGTCGGGCATGTTACGCCCATCTTTCCAACGGAAAATGCCGCCCAGCGCAGAGGCCGAGCGCGGGGCTTCGTTCCAGCCCAGCGTGTACAGCATGCCGCTTAAAAGATGAACCATCAGATCGCCGCCGACGCCGGTACCATATTCTTTCCAACAACGCCAACGGGCAAAGCGCTTAGGATCGAACGGGATTTTCGGGGCGTTATTCAGCCAGGTATCCCAATCGAGATTGGTAGGAGAAAGATCGAGCGGCGGCGGGTACTCCCAAGCTCCGTTCGGACTATTGCGGCCGAAGGTGAGTTCGACCATTTCAATGTCGCCGATGGCGCCGGCATGATAAAGTTCACGCGCTTTCTTACAAAGCGAGGAGCTGACACGCTGCGAGCCGATCTGTACAATCCGTTTGTTCTTTTCAGCAGCTTCCACCATCTCGAAACCTTCTTCGGCGGAGTGGGACATCGGCTTTTCGCAGTAGATATCTTTACCTGCGTTGCAGGCATCGATCACAACGCGTTTGTGCCAATGATCAGGAACCGCCGCTAGAATACAATCGACATCTTTGCGGGCAAGCAGTTCGGCGTAATTTCGAGTGGTAAATAGGTTTGGGTTTCCGGTAATTTGTTTTGCGAGCGTGTGGCGGCCGTCATAAAGATCGGCGGCGCCGACGCACTCGATGCCGGGAAGCACGATCGCGTTTTCCAGTAGGCCCGACCCCTCCATCCCGACTCCGATGATGCCGAAGCGAATGCGGTCGCTGGGGGAGACCGGCTTCGTGGACTCTCCTTGTGCATCGAGCACGATCGGCGCCGCGGTTGAAAGGGTAGCAAGTGACACACCGCCGGCTTGCAGAAAACGACGACGGGAGGGTGTAGAAGATTTCACAGGTTTGCTCCTTCAAAAGGATGGCATAGTCTAACTGAAATTTGCCTTCGGAAATTAGCTCCTGATTGTAGTCTCTGTTTGATGATCAAACATCTTGACATCATTGCATCAACTCTATAGATTAAAATTACTATGCGAACAACGGTCGATTTAGATGAGGACGTCCTGAGAGTTGCCAAGCATCTAGCGCAGGAACAAGAGCAAAGTCTTGGCCGAGTGTTGTCGGACTTGGCACGCCAAGGATTGCACCCGGCACAAAGAAAGGCTGTGCGGCCTGGGAAAATTCCCACACTGAGCCGAAAGCCCGGCGCCCGCCCGGTAACTGCTCAGATGGTGAAGGAACTTTTGGAATCAGAGAGCTAGCGCAATGACCGCTTTGTTAGATGTGAATGCATTGATTGCCCTGATTGACTCCGATCATATCGGCAATCCAGCCATGCAAAAGTGGTTTATTAAACATCACGCTTCCGGTTGGGCAACGTGTCCCCTTACCGAAAACGGGGCAGTGCGGGTATTATCGCAACCTGCATACCAAAGCGGTCGACACACGCCGACCGAAGTAATTCAAGTCCTAAATGCGTTGAAAGCCTCCTTTAAGAAGTCCTATCAATTCTGGCCCGACTCCATATCGATTAGCGATGAGTTCGTGTTCCAAGGCATTCTTATTGCAGGAACACGTCAAGTCACTGACATCTACTTGCTCGGCTTAGTAGCAAAACATAGAGGGACCATGGTGACCTTTGATCGTTCTCTCACTTGGCAGGCGGTAATCGGGGGATCGGACCGGCTGGTGACGCATCCGAGCGCAGCATAGTTCTGTGCGCCCCCTTTGCGACTCAATCAAGGAAGCCCATCAGTCGAAGCTGCGAGCGCGCTGCATAATAGAGCGATGATTGCGTTCCGATTCGGTCGTTTTTTATCTTTATTTCTGATGGCGGGAGTGTTTGTGTTTAACGCGGAGGGTGCGGCGGGCAAATGGGCCATCGCGGTTCATGGCGGCGCGGGCGAAAGCGAGTGGAAGCATATGGATGCGGCGAGCGCGGCTGCTTACCGGGCTTCGATGAAGCGGGCGTTGCAAGCGGGAGTAGAAAAGCTGAGCAATGGCGGACAGGCCCTGGATGCGACCGAAGCCGCTATTCGCGTGTTGGAGGACGATCCGCTCTTTAGCGCCGGACGAGGGTCGGCGTTTAACGCCGAGGGGCAGAATGAGATGGATGCATCCCTGATGGACGGATCTAATTTAGAAGCAGGAGCTGTAGCCGGAGTGCGGTTTACCAAGAATCCGATTGCGGCGGCGCGGGCGGTGATGGAACGATCGCCGTACGTGATGATGGCTGGTCCGGGCGCAGACTCGTTTGCGGTAAATGTAGGGCTGCCGCAGATGCCTCCCTCTTACTTCTTTACGGAGATGCGGTGGCAGGAGCTACTTGGGATACTGCGTCAAGCCGGCAAACCTTTGCCAAAGCGGCCTGTCGGCGTTCCCAAGGAAACAAATCCGAGGAGAAGCGCGTTGTCTCCTGATGCCAGCTACTTAACGCATAAACATGGCACGGTCGGCGTGGTGGCGCGCGATGTACGGGGAAATCTTGCTGCGGGCACATCGACGGGAGGCATGCAAGGCAAGCTGCCAGGACGAGTAGGCGATTCACCGGTGATCGGCGCAGGCACATATGCTGCAAATCAATCTTGCGCGGTCTCTTCGACCGGGGTTGGCGAATATTTCATACGGCTCGCGGTGGCAAAGGAGATTTGCGCACTTGTGCAGTACAAGGGTATGTCCACCAGGGAGGCGGCGGATTTTGTCATTCATAAAGAAGTGGCTGGGATGAAAGGCGGTGAAGGCGGCGTAATTGTGCTGGACCGAAAGAGTGATCCGGTATGGAGCTTTAACACCCTGGGAATGTTCCGGGCGCGGCAGGTTGAAACCGGCGAGCCGGTGGTCGCGGTGGAGAAATAAGCAAAATGCGGACGGTGTTGCTGATTTTGTCAATGGCCGTCGGTGGGGGGCTGTTTTACGCGCGGCAAGCAGGCAACTCGATGCTCCCGCCAGCACCAGGAAAATTAATTTCGAATTTAACTCCGGCCTCAGGCTACTTCACAGAGCCTTCGATAGCGGTTAATCCGAAAAATCCGCGTCAGATCGTGGCTGCCTTCCAAGATAATGCACATGTGGCTTATTCCTCCGACGAAGGCCATACCTGGAACTTAGCGAAGGGAGTTGCGCCCCCGAACTATAAGGTGTCGGGTGACGTTTCGGTGACTTTCGACAATCAAGGGCATGCGATTCTCTGCTACATCGCGTTCGACAAACTGGGAACCTTTAATTACTGGGGACACGGCGCGACGCGCAATGGAATATTTGTCCGGCGGTCGCTCGATGGAGGGAAGACATGGGAAACCCAGCACATTCCGGTTGCGCAGCAGGTGAGCGAACCGGGTGTTCCCTTCGAAGATAAGCCATACATTGTTGCCGATACCCAGAGTGGAAAGGGCAGGGGAACCCTGTACGTGGGTTGGACACGATGGACACGGACTTCATCGCTGTTGTTGTTGAGCAGATCCACAGATGACGGAAAGACATGGTCGGCCCCGGTGGAGCTGGATAATCGACCGGGATTGCCTCGCGACGATAATGGAGCGCTGGAGGGTTTTGCGGGCGCAATAGCACCCGATGGCGCGTTTCATGCAGTATGGAGCGGACCGGACGGAATTATGCACGCTATTTCGCGGGATGGCGGCCGACGTTTTTCCCGCGCCCGAATGATTCTTCGAACTGCTCCCATCATGTTTGCGATCCAAGGCGTGACGCGCGCAAACGGATTTCCGCAGATCGCGATTGATCCGCGTGGGAAAGGGCATCGGGGCAAGTTATACATCACCTGGAGCGATTACCGGAATGGCGATCTGGACGTTTTTTGCTCATCATCGAAGGATGGCGGACGAAAGTGGAGCGACGCCACGCGAGTGAACGACGACGCCATGCACAATGGCGCGGATCAATACTTTCAATGGTTGGCAGTGGATCCGGCCGATGGATCGGTAAACATGATCTTCTATGACCGGCGTGGCGATCCCAAAAACCAGAAGCAGATTGTGGTGCTGGCACGATCACAAGACGGCGGCCAGAGCTTTAAGAATTATGCCTGGACAGGTGAGGCTTTCGATCCGGGCGGTGTGTTCATGGGCGATTACAATGGAATCGCTGCATTGAATGGACGCGTATACGGGGTGTGGACAGATCGGCCACCCCATAACGAGCCTTCCGCGGAAGAAATAGCTCGAGCGCATGGACGGCCGCCGCGGGACACGATTGTGCAAGCCGGCGTAGCGGTCTTCAGTTCTGGTGAACCGGCGGGAACCCGGTAATTTGCACAAGTCGCCTTTGCAGATTCGCGAGGGCCTCCTTGGGGGTCATCTGACGCATGAGCGCGGCGTGAACGGCCTCGAAGTAAGCTCGGGAGACTTTGTCGTAAGATTTTCCCGCCAATACGGCGGGACGGGAGATGACACCGTTCATCACTTGTCCTGCGAGTGGGCCGTGAAAGGGAGTATTCAGCATCGAGTCGGGACTTTGTTGGAGAAGCGATCGAGTAGGAATGCTTCCATCCTCCACGATACGAATTCGTTGAACATTTACGCTCGTCAGGTGTCGTATGGCGGAGATTGCTTCGGAGCGATGCTCGGAGTATTTTGAAACGCTAACAGCGGCACCGCCCAGCATACGGGTTCTTCCCCCCATGCCGCCTGGTAGCATGGCAACGCCAAAGCGGTCCCGAATGGGCCCGGATGCTTCACGGGTTGCTCCGTAGAAATATACCCAGCTTCTAAGAAATGCTGCGTTCCCAGATTGCCATACATTGAAGCTATCGTCTTCGCCGTACGCGACTACCCCTGGGGGCGAGATCGTTCCAATCCAGTCGACTGCCCGCTCCAAGGCGCGAACAGAATTGGAATTGCCGACATCCACGGTGTGGTCCTCATTCAAAATAGGGCCGCCCCCTTGAGAGACTTGCCATTCCAGCGCATTACAGGTCAGCGCCTCCGATTTTTGGCCCTGCCACACAAATCCCCAGAAGTGCTTTTTACCTGCGCGCCTTTCCCCCGATTGAATGGCTTTAGCCATTCTTTCTAATTCGTCCCAGGTTTTTGGAGGCCCCGAGAAGCCATACTTTTTTAGGAGATCCGACCGGTAGTAAAGAAGCCCTGTATCCACGAAAGTGGGAATCGCGATGAGGCGACCTTTCACTGTATACGTCTCGATTAGCTCCGGCGGGAAGGAATCGATGTCGGATCCAATGTAAGGTTTTAAATCGACCAGGTCGTCAGCCAGGAGAGGAGGCCAGATAACATCGATTTCAAAGATGTCCGGTTGATGGGAATGGTTGTGAAGGAGCTGCTGATACATCTCCAGGCGATCGTTGTCGGATTCAAAAGTAGGTATGTAACGTAGTTGATATCCCCCACGGTTGACAAACGACTTCAATGTTTTTGCTTCAAATTGGCCATTCACTCCAGAAGCAATAGACATCACGATCAGCGATGGCCGTTCTGCTTCGGACGTCGTGGGAAGGGGGTATTGTGTGGAAGGAGAGCCGCATCCATCAAGGAAGACCAGAGGACATATCCCAAATAGGAGAAATCCTACCATTCTTCCGTAGCAGATCATTCACTATTTAAGTAGCGGTTTCGGTCTTTTTTTCTACGTAATATATGAGACGTTTTGCGTAGTTCATGAGAGTTCCCAAGCCATACTGGCGCTTCGACTTCATGCGGATCGGCGCGCGCCTTGCTTTGTGTTTTGGCGCAATCCTATCTCTATTTGCGGCCGGTGGCGGACTGTCTCTGTGGCAATTTCACTCGTACAGCGAACATATACAAGAGCTGAATGAGGTTGCGCGGCAAGTGGAAGCGATACTGCGGGTAGACAATGATGTACTCGCGTATCAACAAACTCTGCAGAATGCGGCTGCTGACCAGGATGCGGGCCAACTCGCCGCTGCAGTTCGCCCGTTTCGTGTTCTGTTAGTCCGGGATATTAACCAAGCTTGCCGTGAGCTGGGAACAAAGCAGGAAAAGGCTCAGCGGCATGCCTTGACGTTAACTTTGCTGGCGTATTTCAAAAGGACAATTCCGCACCAGATCGATGCCGCGCTGGATTTAGCTAAAGCTGAAGATTGGCAGGCACTTCATCTACGACTGGATAAGCAAGTGCGGAGCATGAGTGAGGTTTTGAGCACCTTGGTTCAGGACATTGACAGCGAGGCAGCTAGAGAGCGCCGGATGTCATTACTGGTGATCGACGCCGCGCGGAGAAAGGCGTTTGCGACCTTGCTTTTGTTTGGGGCTTGCACTTTGTTAGCTACTGCTGGATTGGCATTTGCGGCAACACGGAGTATTACAAGGCCGGTGAGACAGCTGGAAACTGGGGCGCGTGCTTTGGGAGCGGGAGACTTCGGGAATCGTGTGATGGTCAGCGGTTCCGACGAATTTGCCACTTTGGGAGAAGCGTATAACCAGGCGGCAAGTCAGCTACAACAGTTCTACGGACATCTTGAGCAGCGTGTTGCCGAGCGGACATTAGAGTTAGAGACAGCGAAGAAATTTGCCGAGGCGGCTAATGATGCCAAAAGCGAGTTCTTGGCCAACATGAGTCATGAGATCCGGACGCCGATGAACGGCATTATCGGCATGACCGAGCTGGCGCTGGACACGGATCTAGACCGCGAACAGCACGAATATTTGACCTGCGTGAAGAGCTCGGCGGATTCGCTATTAAGCATCATCAATGACATTCTGGATTTTTCAAAGATCGAGGCGGGTAAGTTTTCCATCGATCCAATAGAATGCGAGCTTCGTCCCGCTCTCGACGGGGTGATGAAACCGCTGGTAATCCGAGCCCATCAGAAAGGCGTGAAGTTGTGGTGTCACGTGGAGCCGAATGTTCCCGGTTGGATACTGGCGGACATGGATCGGGTGCGTCAGGTGCTCATTAATCTCCTGGGCAATGCGATTAAGTTTACGGAACAGGGTGAAGTAGAACTGCAGGTGAAGGCCGATTCGCGGTCGGGACAGGATGTAGTCATTCATTTTTCTGTGCGCGACACCGGCATCGGTATTCCCCACGAGAAGCAAGCGGGAATATTCGAGGCATTTACACAGGCTGACGGATCCGTCACCCGGCATTACGGAGGAACCGGGCTGGGGCTAACTATTTCGTCTCAATTGGTGCAGCTGATGGGTGGAAGATTGTCGGTGCAAAGCGAGGTTGGCGTGGGGAGTACCTTTCATTTTGCGATCGCATGCCCCGTTGTGCATCGCGAAACGAATGCGCGGCCGGTTCAGAACGAGGAATCTTCGATCAACACGCAAAGCAAAAGGCAGACAGAACTTCACAGGAAGGTGAAGTGCTTGTCGCCGACGACGGGAATGCGTATTCTTCTGGCCGAAGACAACCCGATCAATCAAAAACTCGCTTTGCGGCTGCTGGAGAAGCAGGGCCACTCGTTGGCAGTGGCGCACAACGGTGTGGAAGCGGTGGAAAAGTCGGCCGCGGAAGATTTTGATTTGATTTTGATGGATGTGCAGATGCCGGAGCTGGATGGGTTGCAGGCTACCCGGCTGATTCGAAGGCGAGAGCAGCATAAGGGGAGACATACCCCAATTTTGGCGTTGACCGCGCATGCAATGACCGGCGATCGCGACCATTGCTTGGGTGCCGGGATGGATGGTTATTTGACTAAACCGATTCGGACGGAGGAGTTGATGGAGGCGCTCGACGCAATTCAAAGAATGTGCGCGGCCTAGCAACCAAAGCTCTCCGCGTTAAGCGTTTACCAGCGCTTCTTTGCGGCTGGATAATAAGTTCGCGATAGCGCGACAGCCGTCGGTCAGTTCGGCAAATTGTGCGGGGTCCAGCGTTTGATATCCATCGGACAGAGCCTTCTCCGGTCTGGGATGTACTTCGACGATAAGACCCGCGGCGCCAGCGGCTACTGAGGCAAGCGCCATGGGCAGTACTTTATCGCGTTTCCCTGTGCCATGGCTTGGATCGACAATAATGGGCAAATGGCTTAAGTCTTGGACTGCGGGCACCACACTAAGGTCGAGCGTGTTTCGAGTATGATCAGCAAACGTTCGAACGCCTCGTTCGCAAAGAACAACTTGGTAGTTTCCTTCCGAGAGAATGTACTCGGCGGCCATTAAGAACTCTTCCAGAGTGGAAGACATCCCGCGCTTCAGGAGAATGGGTTTGCGGGAGCGGCCGGCGCGACGTAGCAGTGAAAAGTTTTGCATATTTCGTGCCCCGATCTGTATGCAATCGGCAAACTGCTCGACGAGATCGAACGTATCCGTGTCCATCGCTTCCGTGACAATGCCCAAGCCGGTTTGATCGCGTGCTTCGGCAAGCAAACGTAGACCTTGTTCGCCAAGACCGTGAAAGCTGTAAGGGGACGTGCGCGGCTTATAAGCGCCGCCTCGCAGTAGCTGCGCGCCGGCAGCTTTTACCGCATGGGCGGACTCCAGGATTTGTTCGCGGCTTTCCACCGCGCAGGGACCGCCACAAAATATCAGCTCCGGCCCGCCGATGGGTACGCCGTGAACGTGTACGACTGTTCTGTCCGGCTTCATCTCCCGGCTGACGAGTTTATAGGGTTTCGATACCCGGATCGCCTCCGCTACACCGGGGAGGTCGGCGAATTCCGCTTGATCCACCGGTCCGCTGTTTCCGGTGATCCCCACCGCAGTGCGTTGTTCCCCGGGAATGATGTGTGACTTGAATCCTAGACTTTCGATCCTTTCGCAAACGCGAGCGATCTCGTCCCTTCCTGCTTGCGATTTCATGACGATCAACATGGCGATGTTCTCCCTTTGTTGAATTTCCAGGTAAGTTCTAGCGTAGTAGATGCCGTCTCAGGGTGTAGAAGATCTCTGCTGTTTCGGTAGTGCACAATAAATGATTGCGTTGGATGGCACAATAGCGGTATGCGCTTTGGGGTTGCTCCTTATTGTTTCGATTGAAAATGCATGAGAGCAACGTGCCGAAGCGGCAGTAATTTCGCAATAAACAAAGTCTTAAATGATAATTGGTGAGATTAAATGTGTAGTTTGCAGATGCTGGTGATTGAATGAATAAAGGGGGAGGCTTGTATCTTCCTTTCCGTAACTTTGTTCACCTCACGCAAGAAGAAGCTTATGACTTGATGAGCAATATGCTCTCTGGCGAAATGGAAACCGAGAGTATTATTCAGGTGCTTCAATACCTACGGCAAAAAGGGGAGACCGTTGCGGAGCTGGTAGGTTTTGCGAAGGCGATGCGGGATCTGAACGAAGCAACACCGCTGGATCAACAAGACGAACCTTTACTAGACAATTGCGGAACCGGCGGCGACAGCGCGCAAACGTTCAACATCTCTACTGCTACTGCTTTTGTTGCGGCAGGAGCCGGTTTACGAGTGGCAAAACATGGCAACCGCCGCATCTCGAGTGAATGCGGAAGCGCCGATGTACTGGAACGCCTCGGCATTCCTCCAACTCTATCGGTAGAGCAAGCCGCGGAATGTATTCGGCAAACGGGCATCGGATTTCTTTATGCACCGGCTGTGTATCCCGGACTGGCACATGTGCGGGAAGCACGATTGTCGCTGAAGGGTAAGACGATTTTCAATCTGCTTGGTCCGCTAACCAATCCGTTGCGGGCCGACATCCAATTAATTGGTGCGTTCTCAGTGCGTGCCTCGGAAATGCTGGCCTTGGCCGCACTCCGGCTGGGCGTGGAGCGTGCATTTGTGGTTCATGGTTCGGACGGTTTAGACGAGATTACGACGACCGGTCTGACAACCGTGTTTCAAGTCGAAGCCCAGCGTATTCAAAAAGGACAATGGAATCCGGTAGATTTTGGCATGCTACCTAGCAGCATCGACGAGTTGCGAGGCTGCGACGCGGACACGAACGCCGGAATCATACAAGCTATTTTGAACGGCGAAACTGGGCCGAAACGCGATATTGTCGTGATGAACGCGGCGGCGGCACTGCTGCTCGCGCGCAAAGCCGAAGATCTGAAGAACGCAGTGGCAATGGCCGTGGACTCCATCGAGAGCGGATCGGCGCGTCGAAAGTTAGAGCAAGTGGTAACGGCGGCAAGGGAGTTTACCCATGAAAGCGTTTGAGATTCAGGAGTTCGGTTTAGAAAGGCTGGCGTTTGTGGATCGCGAAATGCCGCGTCCGGGTGCCAAGGAAGTGCTGGTGCAAATGAAAGCCGCTTCGCTGAATTATCGCGATTACATGGTCGTAAAGGGTACCTATAATCCCAAAATGACGCGCCCCATGGTTCCCCTTTCCGATGGTGCGGGCGTGGTAGACGAAGTTGGAAACGAAGTCACTCGCTTCAAAAAAGGCGACCGCGTTGCAGCATGCTTTATGCAGAAATGGATTGAGGGACCGCCGACACCTGAAAAAGCAGCTTCCGCCTTGGGGGGTGCGATCGACGGCGTACTGCGCGAGTTTGCAGTGTTCTCGGAAGAAGGATTAATGGCTATTCCTGCCGACGTTTCCGACGAAGAAGCAGCCTCTTTGCCCTGTGCTGCGGTGACGGCATGGCACGCACTGTTCGAAAATTCGCCGATGTCTCCGGGCGAAACGGTGCTTATCCAAGGTACTGGCGGTGTTTCGACTTTCGCCCTGCAGTTTGCCAAGGCGGCGGGCCTGCGCGCGATAATCACCTCTAGCAGCGACAAAAAGCTGGAGCGAGCGCGGCAGCTCGGCGCCGATGAAATCGTGAACTATCAGCGCACGCCGAAATGGGAAGAAGAGGCGCGCAGGTTGACCGAGGGCAAGGGCGTAGAGCACGTGATCGACGTAGGTGGAAGCGACACCTTTGCACAGTCCATCCGCGCGGTTCGTACGTATGGCGTCATCAGCTTAGTCGGTGTATTGAGCGGTCGTGAGATCACAGCCGAGTTGAGTTCGGTACTGACGAAATCCATTCGGTTGCAGGGGATTTATGTCGGTTCGCGAACGATGTTCGAGCGGATGAATCGCGCCATCGCATTTCACAAAATTAAACCGGTCATCGATAAAACGTTTGCATGGACCGAAATTGTGGGCGCACTTCGCCACATGGAGCAGCAACAACATATCGGAAAGATCTGCCTGCACTTCTAAGCTTGCATGGAGCACTCACTCCGAAAGTTCCTTTGCTAGTTTCATTCAAACGGCGTTTCTTCATCGCCGGTGTCCGTAGCTAAGTTTTCAAACTTTGTAAAGCGATTCAAATAGGCTAATTTCATCCGGCCGGTAGGACCATTGCGTTGTTTAGCAAGAATCAGCTCCGCCATTCCCTTGAGGCTCTCTTTGTCGGGGCGGTAAACCTCTTCGCGGAAAATAAAGCCGACCATGTCGGCGTCTTGCTCGATGCTGCCCGATTCGCGAAGGTCGCTGAGCATGGGGCGATGATCGCCCGGCCGCGTTTCTGGAGCGCGACTCAACTGGGATAACACAAGAAATGGTACCCGGAGTTCCTTCGACATCAACTTGAAGCCGCGCGAAAGAGAGCTGATCTCTTGTACCCGATTTTCAAAGCGTCCACGCCCTTGCATTAGCTGTAGATAGTCGACCACCACCAGCCCTAAATCATGCTCGGCTTGAAGGCGGCGCAGCTTGGAATGAATATCCATCAAATTGATTCCCGCCGTATCGTCGATGAACAGCGGTGATTCCACCATGTTGTACATAGCGTTTTGCAGCGCATGCCGCTCATCTGCATTCAGGTACCCGGCGCGGAAACGCTGCTGGTCTACCATTGCCGCGGCACAAATTAAGCGGGTTAACAGCGATTCCTTCGACATCTCCAACGAAAAAATTGCCACGGCTTTGGGATTGGCCTTATTCGTCGCCACGTTGTAAGCCATATTAAGGGCAAGCGCTGTTTTACCCATGGCGGGACGTGCAGCCAGGATGATTAGCTCCCCTTCCCTAAGGCCCCCGGTCATTTCATCGAACTTCATGAATCCGGTACTGATACCTTTGATCCGTTTTGTTGTGTCGAGAAATGCATTGATTCCGCCGTCGTACTCGGTGAGAATTTGCGCCGGACTGGCAAGCGCGTTCTTGGTTTGCACGTCGCCAAGCTTCATGAAGGCGTCTTCGACTACGCCGAGGATCTGATGCGCTTCGTCGTCGCAAGCTAGGCATCGATTGATGGTGTCCTGTGAAACGGTGATGATGCGCCGCAACAGCGACTTTTCTTTGACAATGCCTACGTAGTTCTCGAGATTGTGGAGCTGGGGAAGGCCATCGTCTAAAGAAACCAGATAGCTAAGACCGTCCACCGATTGGAGTTGGCCATGCCGCATCAACTCATTCGCAAGGGTGACGCGATCAATCATGTCGCCGCGATCGTGTAGATCCGTCATGCGCGTGAAAATACGTTTGTGCTTCTCCAGGCTGAAGTCATCGGCGGAGAGACTGCCGGCCACCTGAAGAAACGCCGTCTCGCTGCTCATGATGGCGCCTAAGACAAAGCGTTCTGCATCCAGGTTGTCCGGAAGGGGATGGTCGAGAGTGATGTCGCGAACAGCCATAGTTGGGAACTCGTTCAAGTTAACGTACACGCTAAACGAACTCAAGCAAAATCGAAGCGGATAAAATCCGTCCACAAGCCAAATACGAACAATCGGTATTGATCGAGCCTGAAAAAAATCGGTTTTCCACAATGCTTTCCTCACTACATTTTCCTATAAAAGTGTTTCGAAGTTTTCGCGCCTCTCGGTTTCTCAATTGCTCACCACCCCCGGGTTGTTATAATTTCGGTAGTGATTCGGTTCGTGCGTCGCCCTCATCATCACGGCAAATTTGTCGGCTCCTAATGGCCTTGCGCGGTTTACTGACTATCTATTTGAAAAAATTGCGAAAGGCCCGCCAGGAACGGCGGGTTTTTTTGTCTCGAAAAATGAAATGAGCGATGTTCTCGATTTTGACAAACAAGGCGGACTGCTGGCTGCCGTCGTCCAGGACGCCAAAACACGGCGCGTGCTAATGGTGGGCTACATGAACCGAGAAGCCTTTCAGAAAACGGTTTCCACCGGACGAGTCACATTTTTTAGCCGTTCACGCAGCCAACTCTGGACGAAGGGCGAAAGCTCCGGGCACTTTCTTCTGCTGAAATCGATAGCGACCGACTGCGATGGCGATGCGCTGCTGGTGCTTGCCGAATCGATTGGCCCGGGCGTTTGCCATAAAGGTTACGAGAGCTGTTTCTATCGAACCTATCAGGAAGGTGTTTGGAACGAAACAGAGCAACGCGTCTACAATCCCGAAGAGGTGTACGGGATGGCTAGTCGATGATCCTCAAAATCGGAATTCCGAAGGGGAGCCTGGAGAACGCGACGATCGAGCTTTTTCGTAAAGCAGGCTTTTCCATCACCACCGCTAGCCGAAGTTACTACCCGGCCATTGACGACCCCGAAATCGAATGTATGTTGATTCGAGCCCAGGAGATGGCGCGGTACGTTCAAGATGGTGTGTTGGATGCAGGCCTTACCGGGCGAGATTGGGTGGAAGAGAACGAGGCGAACGTTGAGACTGTAGCCGATCTTGTCTATGCAAAGCAGAGTTTTGGGAAAGTACGTTGGGTTTTGGCGGCCCCGGAATCTTCTCAGTTTCGTACCGTGGAAGATCTTCAAGGCAAAACGATTGCAACCGAATTGGTGAGTACCACGAAGCGTTTCTTGGCTGGCAAAGGCGTAAAGGCGCGAGTTGAGTTTAGCTGGGGTGCTACGGAGGTGAAGCCGCCTGAACTGGCCGACGCCATCGTGGAGGTAACCGAAACAGGCTCTTCATTACGTGCAAATAAACTGCGAATACTTGAGACGGTGCTGGAATCCAACACGCAGCTGATCGCTAATCGCGATTCGTGGGCTGACGTTTGGAAGCGTAAAAAATTGCAAGACATCAAGCTGCTGCTGGAGGGAGCGATGAATGCGCTGGGGAAAGTAGGATTGATGCTGAATGTGCAAAAGGACGATCTATCGGCTGTGCTTGCAGTACTGCCTGCGCTCAAAAATCCAACCATCGGGCAGTTGAGTGACGATAGTTGGTTAGCCGTGCACACGATATTGGAAGAGACCACCGTACGCAGCATTATCCCGCGCTTGAAAGAGGCCGGCGCGCAGGGGATTGTCGAGTATCCTCTCAATAAAATTGTGATGTAGCGTCGATGATCAAGATTATTCCATTACGTAGTGCCGGGGATTTGAAGCTCGCACGAAACAGCGATCTCTCGCAGTACGAAGCAGTTGTGATACCGATTCTGAATGCCGTGCGGGAAGAGGGCGACGCTGCTCTCCTCCGTTATGCGCGTCGGTTCGACGGCCTTGGAGATACGCCCCTGCGTGTTTCGAAAGAAGAACTAGCCGATGCAGCGCAAAATATGAAGCCGGGCATTCGTGAAGCGGTAATGGTTGCGGCGGCGAACATCCGCGAGTACGCGGTCGCACAGCTGCCGAAGGAGATATTCAGAGAGTTTTCTCCCGGTCGTAAACTCGGTTGGATTGTACGTCCGTTGGATGCCGTCGGATGCTATGTTCCCTCCGGTCGCTATCCGTTACCATCGACTTTATTGATGACGGCCTTGCTGGCGCAGACAGCGGAAGTGCCGCGCATCTGTATCACGTCGCCTAAGCCGTCAACGGAAATACTCGGGTGCGCCCATATTCTGGGCATCGAAGAAGTATACCGCGTTGGTGGGGCGCAAGCAATTGCTGCCATGGCGTTCGGCACCGAAACGATTGGACCGGTGAACCGCATCGTCGGTCCTGGAAATGTCTACGTGGCGGTGGCTAAAAAGCTGCTAGCAGGAGAGGTCGGCATCGACTTTGTCGCCGGACCGACCGAGATCACCATTCTTGCCGAAGGAGGTGACCCGCGGATCGTCGCCGCGGACATGCTTGCTCAAGCCGAACACGACACCACCGCTTCCGCGACGCTGGTTACCACGTCGCGGCAGTTCGCCGAATCTGTTTCTGAAGCGATTGAAGATCAGTTAACATCGCTCCCCACTGCGGAGGTGGCTAGAAAGGCAATACAAGGTGATAGTGCGATCTTTGTTGTGCCGAATTTAGCGGTAGCCGTTGATGTCGTGAACGCGATTGCGCCGGAGCATCTTAGCTTGCACGACTCAGCCTTGCTTCCACAAATCAAAAACGCGGGAACGATATTTCTCGGTGCTCATTCGCCTGAATCGGCGGGAGATTATGCCGCTGGACCAAGTCACGTGCTTCCCACCGGTGGAGCAGCGCGCCTACGCGGCGGCTTATCCGCCGTCGATTTTGTGAAAATTATTTCAGTGCAAGAGCTTTCCAGAAATGCTTTGGCCGATTTGGCGCCGGCGATTACCACGCTTGCCAGAGCCGAAGGCTTGGAGGCACATGCGCGGGCAGTAGAGGTTCGCTCCGCTGGATTAGTCTGAATATGTCTCTAACAAACGAAGCCTCAAAAGTCCCAGCGTCGAAGTTCGATAGCGTCTCCCCGCGTCCGCGCGACGCGGTGCTGCGCATGGCCGAATACCATCCGCCTACGGGAGGCCGCCGCAATAAGCTCCGATTGGATTTCAACGAGAATACAGTAGGCGCGCCTCCGCATGTTCTTGACTTCATCAAACGCTATTTGACAGCTGGGGATCTTGCTATCTACCCCGAGTACGACCACGCGCTGGAGGATTTATGTCTACACTTCTCGGTAAACATCGATGAACTCACGCTAACGAATGGCACTGACGAAGCCATACAGGTGCTGATGAATACGTATATCGACGATCGCGATGAAGTGGTGATTCTTCGCCCTTCCTACGCGATGTACAAATTCTACGGACAGCTTGCGGGTGCTAACGTGCAAGAAGTCGATTACGTCCCTGGAACACTGGCATTCCCTTTCGGCGAACTTGTGGAACGAATCACTCCTGCTACTCGCGCTGTTTTGCTCAGCAATCCGAATAACCCAACCGGCACCGGCACCGATCTAGCTAGCATCGAACAAATCTTGCAAAAAGCTTCCAACGCCGCGGTGCTGATCGACGAAGCCTACTACGAATTCAGCGGGGTAACGGCGCTGTCGCTCATTGATCGATACCCAAATCTGTTTGTGAGCCGGACTTTTTCTAAGACATACGGAATGGCGGCCATGCGCTGCGGCTGCTTGTTTTCACAGGCGATTAACATCGCTTACGTGCGCAAGGCGCAATCGCCCTACAGCGTCAATGCATTAGCAGTTATGGCGGCCCGTATTGCCATCCAAGAAGAAAAATTTGTCGAAGATTACGTACTCGAAGTTCTTACCGCGCGCGAGTTGTTGTATGTGGGCTTGGAGCGTTTACACATCCCCTATATTCCTAGCCAGGCGAACTTCGTCTTGTTCGACGCCGGCGAACGCGCAGTGTCCATTCGTGATCAGTTGAAAAATCGCGGCGTCCTGGTGCGTGATCGCAGCTATGAAATACCCGGCTCCGTGCGCGTCACCGTCGGCACCCGAGATCAGGTGCAGCAATTCCTGGAAGAGCTGGAGCAGATTTGGTGATGAGGGCGCCCCAAGTCATCGTATTCGATATGGATGGCGTGTTGGTGGAAGTCACCGCCTCCTATCGAGAAGCAATACGCGAAACGGTACATCATTTCACGGGTGAATTCGTCTCTCACGATCTGATTCAAGATTTCAAAAACCAGGGCGGCTGGAATAACGATTGGCTGCTATCACATCGCCTGATTACCGACCATGGCGAAACAATTCCATACGCCGATGTTGTGGCCTATTTCAACCAAGTGTTCATTGGTGAAAACGGAAACGGCCTCATTCGCCGTGAAAAATGGATGCCGCAAGACGGTCTGCTGGAGCGCTTGGAAAAGCATGCCGCACTTGCTATTTTTACAGGACGGGCAAAATATGAAGCGGACCTCACGTTAGCCCGGCACGCTGCGGGGATCTCTTTCAACCCCATCGTCACCGACAACTCGGTTCCCAATCCAAAACCTGCTCCCGACGGTCTCTTTCAGATTATGCGGAACTATCCCGAAAAGACGATATGGTACTTGGGCGATACTGTTGACGATGCCCGTAGCGCCCAAGCGGCGGAGGTTCCTTTTGTCGGTGTCTCCACGACGCACAATCCACGGCATGAAGAGATTACGGAAATTCTACGAAGTCTAGGCGCATTCGCCGTGCTTCGTGACATCAACGAATTAGAAGCTTTGGTGGAGAGCGCGTCCCACTAGCGATATGCGCCAAGCCCACGTCCAACGCCATACCAGGGAGACGCAGATCGATGGCAGCCTACTCGTCGAGGGCGCGGGTACGTACCGGATTGCAACAGGCATTCGATTCCTCGATCACATGCTCGAGCTTTTCAGCAAGCATGGCGCGTTCAACCTGGAGTTAATTGCTTCCGGCGACCTGGACGTCGATCAACACCACACTGTCGAAGACACAGGCATCGTGTTGGGCGATTTATTCGCTAAAGCATTGGGCGATCGTCGCGGCATTAACCGGGCCGGCTACTTCGTGCAACCGATGGATGAGTCTCTGGCTGTCGCTGCGGTGGATCTCGGAGGCCGGCCTTCACTTGTTTTTAATCAACAAGTAGACGTCGTTCATGTGGGAGATCTACAGACAGAACTTCTGCACGATTTCTTCGAGGGATTCACAAATCACGCCGGCGCGAACCTGCATATCAAGGTGTTATACGGTCGATCCAACCACCATAAGGTCGAGGCCGTTTTTAAGTGTTTCGCGCGTGCCTTGCGGTATGCCTGTTCAACCGACGAGCGCTTAAAAGACCAGCTTCCATCCACCAAGGGTTTGCTATGACGGCAGTTGTCGATTATGGTGCCGGCAACCTGCGATCGGTCGAGAACACCCTCAACGCGATAGGCGCAGCGTATATCGTCACCAACAATCCGCAAACCGTGCGGAATTCGACCAGATTGATTCTTCCCGGCGTCGGCCATTTCGGGCAGATGATGAAAGCGCTCGACGATCTCGACCTCCGAAGCTGTCTGATGGAGCGTATCCGCTCCAATGTTCCTTTTTTGGGTATTTGCATCGGATTGCAGTGTCTGTTTGCGGCAAGCGAAGAATCACCCGGCAGTAGAGGGTTTGGACTGTTCCCCGGCTCGGTAAAAAGATTCACCGGTGAAGCTCGTATCCCGCACATGGGCTGGAACTCACTTTCAAAAGTGAAAGCATGTCGCCTACTGGAAGGCCTGGGCGACATCCCTTTCACCTACTTTGCACATAGTTTTTATGCCCCGCTGATCGATGCTACGGCCGCGACTTGCACTTACATGCATCCGTACACGGCGGTTTTGGAGCATGAAAACGTCTGTGCCGTACAGTTTCATCCTGAAAAATCAGGCGCGGCAGGCCTGCGTGTCATGGAAAACTTTCTTGCAATTCCATGTTGACCAAACGTATCATCCCATGTCTCGACGTAACCGGCGGTCGAGTGGTGAAAGGTATCAATTTCGTCGATCTGCGCGATGCCGGCGATCCTGTCGAATTGGCGGAGCGCTACAACCGGCAAGGAGCGGATGAACTGGTGTTTTTAGACATCACCGCGTCGAGCGATGCCCGCGACATCATGGCCGACGTCGTGGCCCGCACCGCGCGAAAGGTGTTTATTCCGTTAACCGTCGGCGGCGGCATTCGTACGGTAGCCGATGCCCGCAAAATCATTCTTTCCGGCGCGGATAAGGTCAGTGTCAACACGGCTGCCGTCCATCGTCCCAAACTGATCCGTGAACTCAGCGAAGAATTTGGCGCGCAAGCCGTCGTATTGGCGATCGATGCCCGGCGAAAGCGCGCAAACACCTGGAACGTGTTCACCAAAGGTGGACGGCATGATGAAGGCATCGACGCAATCGAATGGGCCAAACGAGGCGAGGAGCTTGGCGCGGGAGAAATCTTGCTGACTTCCATGGACACAGACGGCGTACAGACCGGCTTTGATTGTGAACTGACGCGAGCCGCCGCCGACGCTACTCATGTTCCGATTATTGCTTCCGGTGGGGCAGGGAAGCCGGAGGATTTTGTCGCCGTCTTGACCGAAGGACATGCCGACGCCGCGCTGGCTGCTTCGGTATTCCACTACGGCAAATACTCTGTGGAAGACTTGAAACACGCTCTGCAAATGGCAAACATTTCAGTAAGGCCGTTCACGGCATGATTATTCCCTGTATCGACTTGATGGACGGCAAAGTAGTGCAACTCGTCCAAGGCCGCGAGAAAGTATTGGAGGGGAAGTCTCCGGAGGAGATGCTGGAACAGTTTTCCGGTTTTCCGGAGATTCAAGTGATCGATCTGGATGCGGCCATGGACAAGGGCGACAACAGCGCCATTATCGAGCATCTGGCGAAGCATGCAAAACTGCGAGCGGGCGGCGGTGTCAGAACACCCGAACGAGCAAAAGAACTTTTAAAACAAGGTGTTCACCGCGTCATTGTCGGTACTGCCGCCTTTTCAAAACAAGGCATTGACGAAGCCCTCCTGCGGCAGCTTCAAGAAGTTGCCGGATCCGAGCGTCTCACGATCGCGCTCGACAGTAAAGACGGCTGCATCGTCGTCAAGGGCTGGAGCGAGGCCACCCGGTGGACGGCGAAAGAAATGATCAGGGAGTTAGAACCCTACTGTTCCGGCTTCCTTTGTACTTATGTAGACAAGGAAGGCATGATGCAGGGGACCGATCTTCGTTGGTTCGAAAGCCTTCGTGAGTCGACCGCGCATGAGCTGATCGCGGCTGGCGGAATCACAACGCTCGAAGATGTGAAAGCACTCACCGAGCTCAACATTCATTGCGCCATCGGAATGGCAATCTATACCGGGCGGCTTTCCTTGCGGGAGCTAGGGCAAATAAATAGTAAATTAGTGAATGAGTCAGTAGCCGGATAGCGGAACGTTTGGACGAATATCACAAAGGCGATACGCTCACCCCGGTCTTAGCGTCTAACTTTACGAGGTAGTTTTTTTCGAATGAAATTGAAGTCCCTACATTGGATTACGGGCGCAGGTTCTTTGGCGCTCGGAGCCGCCTTTATCATGCATGCCGCGGCGCCGAATCCCGACAACAACGACGCAAAGAACGTCATCACCGGCAAAGCGGCTTTTACTAGCTATTTAAAAGAGAAGCCAGGCACTGTTCGGAAGATAACAGTGGCGGACTTACCCGCACCTTTCGCTACGAAAGGTGTAGGAAATTCTCCAACGGTGGTGCCGCGTCCTAATGACGCTTGGCCAAAAGCTCCCGAAGGTTTCAAAGTAGGCTTGTACGTGGGCGAAGGGCTCACCAATCCTCGTAAAATCCTTACTGCGCCCAATGGTGATTTATTTCTCGCCGACACCAATGGGCATACCGTAAGGGTGTATCGAGGTATCACGAAGGACGGTACGCCCGAGGAAAGCGCTACCTTTACCAACGATTTGCCGGGGCCGTTTGGAATCGCCTTTTATCCCCTGGGCAAGAACCCAAAGTGGGTGTACATCAGCAACACTAGTACTGTGGTTCGCTATCCTTACAAGAATGGCGATATGAAGGCCAGCGGCCCTGCGCAGATTATCGTTCCGGATTTGAAGGCAAAGGGCGGTCACAGCACTCGCGACCTGGCATTCTCGCCCGATGGCAAGACTCTCTTTGTAGCCGTCGGCTCGGGTTCGAACATCGACAATCCGGATACCCATCCACGCGAACGAAATCGCGCTGAAATTCGTGAGTACACGCCCGAAGGAAAATACCTTGGAGTCTATGCCTCGGGTATTCGTAATCCAGTCGGTCTCGCCGTCAATCCCACTACTGGACAGTTATGGTGCTCAACGAACGAGCGCGATATGATCGGCGATAATTTGGTACCCGATTATGTAACACATGTCAAGAAGGGCGGCTTCTATGGTTGGCCTTGGTATTACATGGGCGATCATCATGATCCTCGACTTCCGGAGAAACCTGAGTTGGCGAATAAGGTGACTGTTCCCGATGTACTTCTGCAGCCTCACAACGCTTCTTTGGAACTGACTTTCTATGAAGGTAAACAATTTCCTTCCTCTTATAAAGGTGACATTTTTGCCGCCGAACACGGCTCCTGGAACAAAGCCGCTCGCGCTGGTTATGAAGTAATTCGCGCATCTTTAAAGGACGGCAAAGCGACAGGAACATACGAAGACTTTGTCACTGGCTTCGTCACCCCCACCGGTGAAGTTTGGGGCCGTCCGGTTGGTGTCGCCGTAGCACCCGATGGCTCCTTGTTTGTCACCGACGACGGCTCCAACTCGATTTGGCGCGTCAGCTACGTCGGAAAGTAGTTTTTCCTACCTCGGCAGGGGCAGCGACGGAGCGTCCTGCCCCCCCCCATTGTTTCCTCATCGAACCCACAGCTTAGTACCGAAAGTTAAGTTAATCGTTGTTGCCTAAACCAGATACATCGGCAAGATCCAGGTGAGAATTGCCACAAACCTCCTACGGCTACTGTGTTGTAACCATAACGCATAGTAGAGCGGGTGCTGCGGGAGCATCTCTTGCGGGCGATCCGGCGGATGACCGACGAGGCGCTGAAAGGGTTGTAGGCGAAGTTGGATGAACGATACTCGATTATGGACCGACCCCTGATCGCACCGGAGAAGCTGTTGCACAGCGGAACGGGACGCGGCGCCGCCGTGACCGAGCGGATGGAAGGCAGCCAACGCGTGGGCTAGGACGGCGAAGACTTCGTACGCAAGAGCAGAGGTCTAAATGGCACGCCGCACGTGGCGCAGAACGACAAACGCCGGGGCGGCAGTCTGGTCTACTTGCCCGTTCCATCCTGCTTAACTCCAGGGAGAAGTGCCTCTAAACGCCGAAAAACAGGCGTTCGGAGCCCTGTTCCCTCCCGCAGAACTCTCCAAACTCCAGCCGCTGGCGCCTAGAAGGCCGTCGAGAGGGAAAAACACGTTTGTTGGCAGCTCGTTTTTCAGAATCCTGCTAGATAATCAGTGTTGAAGAATCAACACTACGAGGAGGTTATGGAGAATAAACGGATTCTGAGCTTACTCTGCCCGGTTATCCTGGCAGCGCAACTCTGTACCGGCCAATCTGCGGCAACAGCATCCCCACCGCCTACCAGTGCGGCCGCACCGGCAGCGTCCGCTAACGGTAATCAAGGCACAAACGCAGCCAATAGTCAGGAGCTTCAGCAACTTGGCGAGCGAATTGCTCAACAGGAACAAGCGATTAAGCAATTGCAGCAGTCTGTTCAAGAACAGCGCGCACTGCTGGATAAAGCTATACAGAACGCCGCTGCGACAACAAGCACAACAAGCGGCGAGATGGCGACAGTGAGCAACGTCACGGCAGTCGCACCGACGCCAGATGCAGAGGGCGCCAGAGCAAAAGTGTTGCCTGTCTCGAATGCTGCGCACCCCCATGTTTTTCCCGCCAGCCGCGCCGGCCAGCACAATATTACAGTTCAGCTATCGGCGTTATCGATCCGCATTGGAAATACGACATTCGCACCGCTGGGATTTGTCGATGCTACATTTTTTGCGCGTTCCACTAACGTGGGAAGCGGCATCGGCACTAATTTTGCCGGCGTTCCGTACAACAACTCTCCGGCGGGCCAGACGTCAGAAACAAATCTTACCGCACAGAACTCGCGTATTGGTTTCCGTGTGGACTCATCTTTGTTAGGAGCTAAAGTGCTTGGGTATTTCGAGGCTGACTTCTTGGGCGACAACGCACCGAACTCGCTTGTGACAAGTAATAGCAACACATTCCGTATGCGCAATGTGTTTGTGGACGTGCAGAAAAACGGTTTTGAAGTATTAGGAGGACAGGACTGGAGCTTGTTTACGCCAAATCGCAAGGGGATTTCTCCGATTCCCACCGATATCTTCTACACCAAAAACATGGACACGAACTACCAAGTGGGACTTCCGTGGATACGCCAAGCACAGTTTCGTTTCATTGGACATCCATCGAAAGACTTTGCTCTCGGTGTCTCGCTCGAGAACCCGCAGCAGTACACGGGTAATTCGGTAGCCTTCCCCGGGGCATTCGCCTCGGTTCTGAGCTCCTCAGCTTCAACTTCAGAGTTCAATAACGGATCGACCGCCTTTTCTGCGCCAAACCAAGCTCCCGATATTATCTTCAAAGCAGCTTATGACGGTCACGCGGGCGATAAGGTTATGCACGTGGAAGCTGGCAGCTTGATCCGCCACTTCAAAGACACGCTTCCGTTCACTCCTGCCGGTATCCCAGCCTCTCCAACGACTCCTGGAGTTCGCTACCGTACCGATACCGCGATAGCGACGACGGGCGAAGTCAACGTGAACCTGGAGGTTTTCAAGAACGTCCGGATCATTGCTAACACTTTCTTTGGCGCAGGTGGCGGACGATATCTTCTGGGGAGTGGGCCAGACCTTGTCATCCGCGCCGATGGAACTATTTCACCGGTACATGCCTACTCCACCGTCGATGGGTTTGAGGCCAACATCACCAAGAACACCCTGATCTCCGTCCTTTATGGCGGCGCATATTTCGGGCGCAATGTTGCCGTTGACGCGGATGGTTCCTTAATTGGTTATGGCTACGGACCGACTAAAAAGAATTCAGCCGGCCTAACCGCCTCCGGCATGAAGGACAACCGGAATATTCAGGAAGTCACCTTCGATATCGTCCATACTCTTTGGAAAAACAAGAATTACGGTGCGCTGTCCCTCATCGGTCAGTATTCCTATCTGTGGCGCGATCCGTGGGTCATCTCGAATGGCACTAAAAACGCCCGTACCAATATGTACTATCTTGATCTTCGCTATACATTGCCGTAAATCGAAGGATAACCGTAGGGATCACCTAAGGGTGCCAACCTTGACATTTGTGCTGCCCCATCGATAGCGCGGTGTCCCGCTCGGCCTAGCCAGGCGGCTAGTTGCCTCTTGCTTTAGTTTCCACCGCCCGGTTTAAACCCACCGCCTTTAGGCGGTCAGCTTTAAGCGATTCTCTGCGCGAATGAGGGCATGGGGGAGTATTGGCCTAGCGTGCCCGCGATCTAACTTAGGCAGATTTACCATGCTCGGGAAGATGTGATTGTTCGCGGACTAAAAGTGGAGTTTTTGCGCCCTATTGCGGTATCCATTGGGGCAATAATCGTAGTTAGATGCGAATCGTCCACGCAATAGGTTTCTTTTGCGGCAGTCTCTTCCTGTTGGAGACAGCTTGGGCAGCTTCTCCCGATGACCTGAATACGCCGCGCCTACTGCAACTAGTTCCGTCCGGCACCCTGCGGCCTTCCGCTGCCAACATTGTGAGCTGGAATATTGATCGAGGTACGGACCTGCGCGCCATTACGGAAGAGCTTCGCCGCGAACATCCAGCTATTTGTGTTTTTCAGGAGGTCGACTGGGGTACAAAACGAACAGGCAGCATGGACGTAGCTACCGAACTCGCGCGATCTCTCCACCTCAACATGGCCTACGGGATCGAGTTTGAAGAGCTGAGCCAGCAAAGCAGCGGTCGCACTGCCTATATTGGGCAAGCCACCCTCACACGCCTTCCCATTCGCAAAGCCAGAGTGTTGCGTTTTAAAACCCAATCCGGCTTTTGGAAACCGCATGCTTGGATTCCTTCCGCCATCCCACTGATGCAGCGGCGGGTTGGCGGGCGCATTGCCCTGGTGACCGAGCTCGAATTCCGAGGAAGACCTCTGGTGATCTATAACCTGCACCTGGAAAGCCGCAGTTACGGACGCCTCCAAATCGAGCAGCTCAATGAAATCCTGCAAGATGCTAAGCGATACGGCCCGGAAATACCGACGATGATTGCAGGTGACCTGAATTCCAAGTATCTCCCGTCCACCTACCTGAAAAAAATGCAGCAGCAAGGTTTTCGGAGTGCTTTAGGAAATCGAATCGAACGAACCCACACGATTGCCATGGCGCTCGATTGGATTTTCGTTCGTGGGCCTGTGCAACTGAAAGATGGTCGAGTAAGAAAAGACATAAAGGGCTCCGACCACTACCCTATCTCTGCTGAACTGAGCCCGGAGCCGAAGAAAATCGCTCGATGATCCATTCAAGCGGCCACCTCGGTTTTCGGCTGCATGTCCTGCAGGCGATTGCGCCTCTGCGATTCGCTCCATTTCACAACCGCAATCCCGGCAAAAATAATCATCATCGCTACTGATTCGCGATACCCGAAAGGCTCACGAAAGAAAAGCCAGCCCAGCAGTACCGCCACCACCGGATTGACGAAAGTGTAAATGGATACTAGCGCCACGGGCAGTCGCGCCATGGAGTAAATGAACGAAGTAAAACCCACAATGGAGCCAAAAACGACTAAATAGGCTACCGCCAGCTCCGAACGGATCGTCAGGGAGTGAGGAACTTTTTCGAAGACTGCCGCGGGCACAAACATCACTAAACCGGCTGCAGCCTGCTGTACGGCCCCGGTTAAAAATGGCGAGGCTCTTGTCTCCACTCTCCTCTGCAACAAGGCGCCCGTCACCCACCCGACCGCGCTGATCTGGAGAAGAAGGAAGCCTCCCAGCGTGCGTCCATGCCAACCCTCTCGAAGCAGTACCGGCAGAACTAATACACCCACTCCCACAATGCCTAACAATAAGCCGCGCAACGTCGATAGTAGCGGCTTGGCGCCGCCTGGCAGCAAACTGTCGATGCCCACCATCCAGAAAGGAACCGTGGTGTACATCAGCGCGGCCAAACCACTCGGAATCCATACTTCGGCTATCGCCAGCAAGCCGTTCCCGATACCGATGCAAGCCGCCCCACATAGGCTGGTAAGAAACAGCTCCCGCCATCCCGGCATTTGCACCCGCGCCGCACCGGCCACCAGCAACAGAATGCCGCCGGAGATCGTGTAACGAAACGCAATCAAGTATAAAGGCGGAAGGCTTTCCAACGAGATGCGAATCCCCAGATACGTTGTTCCCCAAAAGAAACAAACCGCCGCAAGAGCAATATAGGCCCATTTCTGAGTGGTATCTCGAGGAGTCTTGGTCAATGTACATCAATGGTATCGATCTTTGCCATCGCCTCCAAATCGATTGCGAGAGAGTAGGCTGCTCTCAATGTACGCCGAAAATATGAAACAGCAAATACAGGGCAAATGAGAAAATCCCGGCGCCGAGAAGCACGCAGACCGGTAGCGTAAGAACCCAAGCCAAAATAATATTGCGCAGTGTTCTCACCTGTAGTCCGGAATGATTCGCCGCCATGGTTCCCGCAATTCCTGAAGAGAGCACGTGCGTTGTGCTGACGGGAAGGCCAAACTTGTCGAGCGTTCCAATCGTGGCGGCCGCAATGATCTCTGCCGCTGCCCCTTCCCCATAGGTGAGATGCTCTTTGCCGATCTTTTCGCCGACCGTCACCACAATCCGTTTCCAGCCGACCATGGTCCCGAAGCCAAGCGAGCAAGCAACCGCTATCTTGACCCAAAGAGGAATATATTGCGTTTCTTTGACAAGGTAGCCAACGTAGTTATTGAGAACCTTCACGTCGGCTGGATCGCTGAATTTTCCCGCCTCGATCAATCGTTTCGTGGAGGTACTCATCAGGTAGATGTCGCTGCGAAAACGCTTGCGCTGATCGACATCTAATTCCGCATAGCCTTTCCGCCCACTCAGTTCATCGATAATGTCCTGATTTTTCCCCGCCAGAGCTTCATAGGTTTTCGTTGTGGCAGGTCCCTCTATCTTCAGAAAATGCGAAAGATCTCCTGCCGCCCCCTGCCCGCGTACGGGAGTCGGCGCAAACTTGCTCAGAATCGGTGCCGCCTTTCGCGCTTGTTGGACGATAGAGCGAATGTCCTGCGCCCGCGTCGCGGGGTTCAACGCATAATGCGCCGGTAAGATCCCCACTAAAATCAAAACAACTAACCCCATGCCCTTCTGTCCATCGTTCGAGCCATGAAAAAAGCTCACCGCTGTACACGTAAGGAAAAGCAATCCCCGGATGGCTGGCGGCGGCGGCTGATCCTTCTCGGGTGCTTGAAACAAAGCCGGCTTTTTGATGAGTCTTTTCAGCAGCAGCAAAAGCAATGCCGAACCGACAAAGCCTACCACCGGTGAGACCAGAAGTGAAAGAAGCACGCTTTTGGCTTGTCCCCAATTCACTCCTTCACCAAAGTGATGTCCCGCACTGAACATTGAATTCGCTAAGCCGACGCCTATAATCGAGCCGACCAGAGTGTGCGTACTAGAAGCCGGCAGGCCGAGATACCAAGTCCCCAGATTCCAGATCATTGCAGAAATCAGCAGCGAAAAAATCATCGCGAATCCGGCTCCCGAACCTATATCGAGCACCAACTCAATGGGAAGTAGCGCCACAATCCCGAAAGCAACCGCTCCGTTCGATAGAACCACTCCCAGCAGGTTCATCACGCCGGACCAGACAACGGCCACCGTCGGCCGCAACGTATGCGTGTAGATGACCGTCGCGACGGCGTTGGCTGTGTCGTGAAACCCGTTAACCATTTCGAAGCCAAACGCGAGAGCCAAAGCCAGCAGAAGAAAAACTGTGGTGGTGAATGAGGTATTGTCGCCGAAGAGATCCAAAGAACTCCGATGTCGTGTAGGGTCTACGTTACGTAAGGATAGGAAACTCAGGTTACAACTGGATGAACAACCATAGCTTAGTGGTACCAGGCGCTATAGAAGGCAGCCTCGCTTCAACGGTGGGCGCCCGAAAAGGAGAAAGGGCAAAGAACACGTCCGGCATTCTTGGCATTTAGCTGCCTGTAAGAATGAAATGGAAGCGGCTGGCTACGAAAGCAAAACGATTCTGTTAAACACCTGAAAATAATGCTTGCGGAGAATGTATTCCTTTGTTAATCTACAAGAGTCGCTAACGAACTAAGGTAAGTGGCGATTCGGTCAGAGCAACAGCGATATCGACATCTTGTTGCATTGCCTGAGTGAGATTTGATAATGTAGCTGAAGGGCGATCTATTAAGCGCCTAACGGACAGTGAAGTGAAAATTCGGTCGCTAGGTCGAATTTGTTCGGACTCCATAGCAGTTCTCAAGCAGTCTTGAAGTCATTCCAAACTACCGTCAGTAATGTAGCTAGTCTCTAGATTTTTCTGGAGCTTTTAATATCGGGTAGACCCGAGAAGATTTTGAGTTAGTTGTTTGTTCCATTGTCGTCGAAGACGGGGAGCAAACATCGACTCAGACGGCTTTCGAGGCCGGCAGAGTTTAGCGTTGCGGAGCGATCTGTTATTGCTAAATCTCTGCGCAGTTGTTTGACAATCTGGTTGGACGCAATGAAGTAATTCGTCAGATTTTTTTGAGTAATAACTAGAGCGATTTATGATCCTATTCCGGGCTTGGTCACGCTTTCGGGTGAGCCTAATAGTCCAAAGATAGGGTCCATTCTAACAGATCAAACGAGAGTTTGATCCCGGCTCAGAATCAACGCTGGCGGCGCGCTTAACACATGCAAGTCGAGCGAGAAAGGGGGCAACCCTGAGTAAAGCGGCGTACGGGTGAGTAACACGTGGATCATCTACCTTTTAGTGGGGAATAACTTTGGGAAACCGAAGCTAATACCGCATAAGCCTGTAAAGGGAAAGCGCCCATTGTCAAAGATGGGGGCGCTGGAAGAGGAGTCCGCGGCCGATTAGCTAGTTGGTGGGGTAATGGCCTACCAAGGCGACGATCGGTAGCCGGCCTGAGAGGGCACACGGCCACACTGGCACTGAAACACGGGCCAGACTCCTACGGGAGGCAGCAGTGGGGAATCTTGCACAATGGACGAAAGTCTGATGCAGCGACGCCGCGTGAGCGATGAAGCCCCTCGGGGTGTAAAGCTCTTTCGGCAGGAACGATAATGACGGTACCTGAAGAAGAAGCTGCGGCTAACTACGTGCCAGCAGCCGCGGTAATACGTAGGCAGCAAGCGTTGTTCGGAATTACTGGGCGTAAAGAGTGTGTAGGCGGTGCTCTAAGTTTGGTGTGAAATCTCCCGGCTCAACTGGGAGGGTGCGCCGAAAACTGGAGTGCTTGAACGTGGGAGAGGAAAGCGGAATTCCTGGTGTAGCGGTGAAATGCGTAGATATCAGGAGGAACACCTGCGGTGTAGACAGCTTTCTGGACCATTGTTGACGCTGAGACACGAAAGCGTGGGTAGCAAACAGGATTAGATACCCTGGTAGTCCACGCCCTAAACGATGCATACTTGGTGTCGGCCATTCAGTTGGTCGGTGCCGGAGCTAACGCGTTAAGTATGCCGCCTGGGGAGTACGTTCGCAAGGATGAAACTCAAAGGAATTGACGGGGGCCCGCACAAGCGGTGGAGCATGTGGTTTAATTCGACGCAACGCGAAGAACCTTACCTGGGCTCGAACGGCTTTGGATCGCCGATGGAAACATTGGTTTTCCCGCAAGGGACCGGAGTCGAGGTGCTGCATGGCTGTCGTCAGCTCGTGTCGTGAGATGTTGGGTTAAGTCCCGCAACGAGCGCAACCCTTGTCCTGTGTTGCTAACCGAAAGGTGCACTCTCAGGAGACCGCCAGCGATAAGTTGGAGGAAGGTGGGGACGACGTCAAGTCATCATGGCCTTTATGTCCAGGGCTACACACGTGCTACAATGGACGGTACAAAGCGCAGCGAACTCGCGAGAGGAAGCTAATCGCAAAAAACCGTTCTCAGTTCGGATTGCAGGCTGCAACTCGCCTGCATGAAGCTGGAATCGCTAGTAATGGCATATCAGAACGATGCCGTGAATACGTTCCCGGGCCTTGTACACACCGCCCGTCACATCACGAAAGTGGATTGTACTAGAAGCCTGCGCGCTAACCCGCAAGGGAGGCAGCGGTCCAAGGTATGATTCATGATTGGGGTGAAGTCGTAACAAGGTAGCCGTAGGAGAACCTGCGGCTGGATCACCTCCTTTCTAAGAGAGACAGTGGCTGGAGCTACCGAATGGATCGCCTATGCGATAGTAAGTAGTAGTCTTTCCAGTCCATTACGACTCTGGTATCTCCACTCTGAATTTTTGATGATTCTTCTGTCGCCATGCTGGTCATCGGCAACAGCGTCCAATCGGCCTCGATTACATTTTATTCTTGGTTTGGGCTTTGAAAAAAGCTCCTTGCTTTGAATAGCGGGGCTGTAGCTCAGCTGGGAGAGCGCCTGATTTGCATTCAGGAGGTCGCCGGTTCGATCCCGACCAGCTCCACCAGTTCGTGCTCCCTATTAAGGATACTCAGGAAAGAAAGGCTCCTCTTTGAGATTTGGATTGCCGCAACGAACAAAGGGCGGTTTGGAGAGTTTCGACTGGAGTCCGATGATATAGGAGCTCGACAATGGGCCTGTAGCTCAGTTGGTTAGAGCGCACCCCTGATAAGGGTGAGGTCGGTAGTTCGAATCTACCCAGGCCCACCATTATCCAAAAAACAGAAGCGAGTTGCTAGCGTCTCGCTAGACATTTGCTCCTGTTGTTTGGCGGAAGTGCTAATCGATAGAATCTTTGAAGTTCTTTGAAAATTGAATAGTATTTTGACGGGCAACTACAAGTTGCAATATTCCGCCATGAATTCATTATATGGCGGAAGCGCTGCCCGATTGAACTCCGGATTGCTGGGAACAGTGATATCTGGATCGAAGCGGGTATAAGTTAGAAGAAAGAACTTTAAATCTAAAGTTAATTTTATGGTCAAGCTACTAAGAGCATGCGTGTGGATGCCTTGGTTCGAGTAGGCGATGAAGGACGTGGCTAGCTGCGATAAGCCTCGGGGAGATGCAAGCAATCTATTATCCGGGGATGTCCGAATGGGGAAACCCAAGTCAGGTAACTGGCTTATCTTTCGATGAATACATAGTCGACTGAAGCGAACGGGGGGAAGTGAACCATCTCAGTACCCCTAGGAAAAGAAAACAAAAGTGATTCCGATAGTAGTGGCGAGCGAACTCGGATCAGCCTAAACCGTGCGATTCGAAAGGAAAGTGCGGGGTTGCAGGACCACTAAGAATAAGAGCAGACTGAATATTTCGGTAAATCCGAAAATGTTCAGGTTGGTCTTATTCTCAACGGGTTATAAGAGAGCGTTACGAGAACGGCTTGGGAAGGCCGGCCAGAGAAGGTGATAGCCCTGTATCTTAAAATGCAATCTTAGCTTTAAGTGGCTCCTAAGTACCGCGGGACACGAGAAACCTTGCGGGAATCTGCCGGGACCATCCGGCAAGGCTAAATACTTACTCGAAACCGATAGTGAACTAGTACCGTGAGGGAAAGGTGAAAAGAACCCCTGTGAGGGGAGTGAAATAGTACCTGAAACCGCATGCTTACAAGCAGTGGGAGGACTATGGCCGCAAGGCAATGTCTGACCTCGTGCCTATTGAATAATGAGCTGGCTAGTTAGTCTCAGTGGCAAGGTTAAGCGAAAGCGAGCCGCAGCGAAAGCGAGTCTGAACAGGGCGTTCAGTCGCTGGGATTAGACGCGAAGCGGGATGATCTACCCTTGGCCAGGATGAAGTTCGTGTAACAGCGAATGGAGGTCCGAACCAGTGTTGGTTGAAAACAGCTTGGATGAGCTGAGGGTAGGGGTGAAAGGCTAATCAAATTCCGTGATAGCTCGTTCTCTCCGAAATAGCTTTAGGGCTAGCCTCGTATGGTCCGTCGCGGTGGTAGAGATCTGATTGAACTAGGGGGCTTTCCGGCTTACCGAATTCAGCCAAACTGCGAATGCCGCGAACGAGTAATACGGGAGTCAGACAGTCAGGGCTAAGCTTGATTGTCAAAAGGGAAAGAGCCCAGACCATCAACTAAGGTCCCCAAGTACATGCTAAGTGGGAAAGGAAGTCGAGTTCCAGAAACAGCCAGGAGGTTGGCTTAGAAGCAGCCATCCTTTAAAGAAAGCGTAATAGCTCACTGGTCGAGGGATTCGGTGCCGACAATCCAACGGGGCTCAAGCATGTCACCGAAGTTATGGACTCAAATTGAGTGGTAGGAGAGCGTTCCTAGCGAGATGAAGGTATACCGAAAGGAGTGCTGGATTGCTAGGAAGTGACTCTGCCAGCATAAGTAGCGAAAAGCCAGGTGAGAACCCTGGCCGCCGTAAGTCTAAGGATTCCTGAGAAAGGTTAATCCGCTCAGGGTTAGTCGGGGCCTAAGGTGAGGCCGAAAGGCGTAACTGATGGATACACGGTTAATATTCCGTGACTACGTTGATTCGATCAAGACCGATGGGGGGACGCACCGCGCAAGCGAGATCCGGAATGGTAAATCCGCCGGGTCGTGTGCCAGGAAAAGCCTCTAAGGAGAATTAATGTACCCGTACCATAAACCGACACAGGTGGACGAGATGAGTATTCTAAGGCGCTCGGGTGATGGAGTTGCGAAGGAACTAGGCAAATTAACCCCGTAACTTCGGGAGAAGGGGTGCCCACTTCGGTGGGCCGCAGTGAATAGCGTCAGGCGACTGTTTAACAAAAACACAGGTCTCTGCAAAGTCTAAAACGACGTATAGGGGCTGACGCCTGCCCGGTGCCGGAAGGTTAAAAGGAGAGGTTAGCGCAAGCGAAGCTTTGAATTGAAGCCCCGGTGAACGGCGGCCGTAACTATAACGGTCCTAAGGTAGCGAAATTCCTTGTCGGGTAAGTTCCGACCTGCACGAATGGCGTAACGATCTGACGACTGTCGGCGCGCTCCGCCCGGCGAACTTGTGGTTCCGGTGAAGACGCCGGATGCCCGCCACTAGACGGAAAGACCCCGTGCACCTTTACTATACCTTAACAATGAACTATGGTGCGGTCTGCGCAGCATAGGTGGGAGGCTTTGAACTCAGGCTCTTGGGCTTGAGGGAGCCAACATTGAGATACCACCCTGATCGTACTGTGGTTCTAACCTATTCCCGTCATCCGGGAAAGGGACATTGTTAGGCGGGTAGTTTGACTGGGGCGGTCGCCTCCTAAATTGTAACGGAGGCGCTCGAAGCTTGGTTCACGCTGTTTGGAAATCAGCGGTCGAGTGCAAAGGCATAAACCAGGTTGACTGCGAGACCTACAAGTCAAGCAGGTGGGAAACCAGGACTTAGTGATCCGGTGGTTCTGTATGGAAGGGCCATCGCTCAACGGATAAAAGGTACGCCGGGGATAACAGGCTGATCGGAGTCAAGAGTTCATATCGACGCTCCGGTTTGGCACCTCGATGTCGGTTCATCGCATCCTGGGGGTGTAGAAGCTCCCAAGGGTTAGGCTGTTCGCCTATTAAAGCGGTACGTGAACTGGGTTCAGAACGTCGCGAGACAGTTCGGTCCCTATCTGTGGTGGGCGGAGGAGATTTGATGGGGCTTGCCCTTAGTACGAGAGGACCGGGGTGAACGAACCTCTTGTGATTCAGTTGTCTCAATGGCACAGCTGAGTAGCGAAGTTCGGTCAGGATAAGCGCTGAATGCATATAAGCGCGAAACCTTCCCAAAGATGAGATCTCCCTGAAGAGCCGTGAAAGACGATCACGTTGATAGGACGGATGTGTAAGCGTAGTAATGCGTTGAGCTTACCGTTACTAATAGCTCGTTCGGCTTGACCATAAAGTTAACTGTAGTTTTAAAGTGATTTGCAATTTTATTTGGGTTTGCTTGTCAAAATACTATTCATGTCCGTTATCTGTTTCTTTGTCGAGGTACATCCACTATCGTGGACGCCCTTGATCTAAGCTTCGGGTGATCATAGCGAGAGGGTTCCACCCGTTCCCATCCCGAACACGGAAGTTAAGCCTTTCTGCCCCGATGGTACTGCACGCGCGAGTGTGTGGGAGAGTAGGACATCGCCCGATTATCATTCTGAAAGCCCCGGCCCGACTGGGGCTTTCGTTCGTTAAGCCCCCTTCCATTCTGGTTAAAGCTCCCCATTTACATGTGGGAAAATTGGTAAGTCGATGGATCTCCACAAGATCATAGAAGAACTGCAAACAGAAAAACGGCGTCTGGACGAGGCGATTGACGCCTTGGAAAAGTTGTCCAGTAGCGGCGCCCGTCGTCGAGTAGTCCCTCCTCATAAGGCTCAACCGGCGGCCGAAGACGAGGAATTTCCTGTCGAGTCTCGCGCCGCCGCCGTGCAATCCTAGTCCGCCGGAAGGAGCATTCATCCGGTGGTATATTGCATCCGCGCTGCGTTCACCTGCGGGCGTTCATCTGCCTCTAGCAATTCCGACGCATTTTTCAGGAAGCTTGACATTAACTGATCCCGACATATCGGAAACCAGCTTTTTCCAATTTGTCGGCGTCTAACACGTGGCGCCCGTCCAAAATTAAGGCTTGGCGCATGCGCTTTCCTAGCTCTTCCCAATCCAATTCGCGATATTCATTCCACTCTGTTACAAGAACCAGGGCGTCGCAGCCGTCAGCGACCTCCTCCACCTGCTCACAGACCTGTACGCCCATCTGCCCGTGATCCGCTTGAAAACGTTCGCTGGCGATGGGGTCATGCGCCTTGACGCGTACGCCTCGGTCGATCAGCTTCTGCGCAATCTCTACGGCTGGAGCTTCTCGAAGGTCATCCGTGTTCGGCTTAAATGCCAAGCCCAGCAAGCCTATCGTGCGCCCCTTAAGAATCTTTAACTCGCCTAACAGTTTCTCCACCACTCGGTCGCGCTGCCTTTTATTCACCACGCGAGCCGCCTCCACAATCGGCATGTGAAGTCCGTACTCCTCTGCGGTCGCAATGAGTGCGGCAGTGTCCTTCCCGAAACAAGAGCCGCCCCACCCGATTCCAGCGTTCAAAAAACGTGGCCCGATGCGCGAATCGAGCCCAATCCCTCGCCCTACTTCCGATATATTTGCCCCCACGCGCTCCGCCAACAAACCGATCTCGTTGATAAAACTAATCTTCAACGCCAAGAAGGCGTTAGCTGCATACTTAATCAGTTCTGCCGATGCCAAATCGGCCGATAGGAGCGGAACCGCGCCCACCGACTCGGGCCTTGGTAAATAACTGGGAGCTGTAAACGTCTGATCTAAAATCGGCCGGTACAGCGAGTACAAGACCTCCAAAGCCCTCGGCTCATCGGCGCCAATGACAATCCGATCTGGATACAGACTATCGTGCAGCGCCGAACCCTCTCGAAGGAACTCGGGATTCGAAGCCACGGCGGTTTCTAATTTGCCATTCCCGTTCCGTTGCTCGTAAGCCTCGCGTAAAATGGAACCGACCCAATTTCCGCTACCGATCGGGACCGTCGACTTGTTTACCACCACCGTAAACTGACGATTGATATGCTGGCCAATACTTCGCGCCGCTTGCGACAAATACTCCAAATTCGGGGCTCCGGAAGGAGTTGGCGGCGTACCTACCGCGATGAATACGACTTCCGCATCGGGAATCGCTTCCTCGTATCGAGTAGTGAAGTGCAAATTAGCGCTTGCCTCTTCCAAAAGCTCTTCAAGATGCGGCTCGTAAATAGGGATCTTTCCGGTGGAAAGCGCTTTTACTTTCGACTCATCCGTATCTAAACAATGAACAGTATGTCCGATGAAAGCCAAGCAGACACCTGTTGTGAGGCCAACATACCCCGTTCCGATAATTGCGACGCGCATGCCTATTTAGTGAGAAAACTGCCTGAAACCCTACAGGCAGCATCTCGTATCATACCCTACCTGCGGAGCCGGAGACCGTCATAGCGCCTAGACCCATGGTTCATTCCAAAGGCCCTCTCGGCGCATGTGGACTGTCCCTAGGTCTTTTTCAAACAGCTCCTGGAGGTATATATCTGGTACTTATTCGGGCAGGCTATGCAAAAGTACTTGAACACATACCTGATGTCTCTCAATCCAACAGGTTGGAGGTTTTTACCAACGTCATGGTCAGCACAGAAGAGATGCAACCGTTAGAAAAGATTCAAGAAAGTTCTCTACCCAAACTTCTCATTGCCGATGATCATCATTTGATACTCGACGCGTTGAAAGCGATGATGCGGATGCAATTCGATGTTGTCGCCGTCGATAACGGCGAAGACTTCATCAAAGCAGTCGACCAATCCAAACCTGATGTAGCTATTCTCGATGTCAGCATGCCGAGTGGAAATGGATTTGCCATAGCGCGAAAAGTGTTGGAGAGCCATCCCGGTCTGCCCATCATGTTTCTTTCGATGCACGGCGAGCGCGGCTATATCGATCAGGCGACCCAACTAGGAGCAAAAGCATTTCTGTCGAAACGGATTCCTGCCGACGAGCTGATCTCAGCCATTCGGACGGTATTGGCAGGCGGAAGCCTCCTCGAGGAAAGTCAATCCAACACCGTAGCGGAAGCGGAAAAATCGGGCCTGACCGTCCGTCAGAAAGATGTTCTTCGCCTCATTGCGGAAGGATTCAGTGCCAAGGACATCGCCAATCGACTCAATATCTCGGTTCGTACCGCGGAATTCCATCGCGCAGCCATCATGCAGCGTTTGAAGTTGCGCTCCACCGCTCAGATGACGCGTTATGCCATATCGAACAACATCGCCTAAAGCGAAACTCTCTTCGGTGAGCGTCGTCATCACTGTAGTAGGAAGAATTTAGTTATGAAAATCAATAGTAGTTTATTTCTTGGTCTAGCCCTATTCGGCCTTTCTCTGGCAATGGTTCCTTCCGTTACGGCCCAGAACTCGAGCAGTCAGCAGATGTCGAGTGATCAGAAGATGCCAACTGATCAGAAAATGGATAGCGGTAGCCAGAAAATGGCGAAGTCTGCGGACGTCGCCTTTGCCATAAAGGCTGCTCAGGGCGGTATGGCAGAAGTGCAACTGGGAAAGCTGGCGGCTGAAAAAGCCGAAAGCCCGGACGTAAAGTCTTTTGGTCAGTTAATGGTCGACGACCACTCCAAGGCAAACGATCAATTAAAGGAAGTCGCCGAAAAAGAAAACATGACCTTACCCACCACCATTGATGCGAAAGATCAAGCCTTGTACAGTAAGTTGCAGACAATGTCAGGTGCGGACTTTGACAAGTACTATATGAAGCATATGGTACAGGATCATGAGAAGGACGTCAAAGAATTCAAGAAGGAAGCCGGTAATGGCAACAACCAACAAATAAAGACCTTTGCTGCCAATACTCTCCCGGTTCTCGAGGGACACCTCTCCAGGGCAAAAGGCATTGAAAAACGGCTAACTGGTAAGGGGCCTGCCTCGAACAGCTAATCCGGATACGTTGCCTTAAGCCATTATTTATGAAATTCCGCGTCGTTTTTCGGGAGCGCCCGAATCAACAAGGTGAGCAGGCCGATAATCCGGCTGGCTTCCTGGACACTCAACTAGATGACCAAACCGTCTTGGACGCCGTTCGGGTCGAGCGTACCGGGCCCGAATCCCTTCATTCCTCCGACATCTTAGAAGAAGACGACTCGTTTCTCATGGGAAGCGAAGTGTGGGAGTACGATGTGGCCGAGGGCAAGGTGCAGGATTTTAAGGATGCCCTGGCTAATTCAGGAACGGTAATGGAGTACGAAGCCATGGAATCCGCAGATGAGTTAGGGCTAAGTTGACCGGTTAGTACGGGATATTTACTCGCATCTTTTTCTTTGATAGCGTAAGAATCGTTTGATTTGGAGGATTTCAAACTATGCTTCGATTGCTATTGATCGTTCTTTTATTTTTGCTGATATTGGGAGCACTGCCCACCTGGTCTTATAGCGGTGGCTGGGGTTACTATCCCAGTGGAGGTTTGGGGCTGCTGCTGATTGTCCTGATTGTGCTGTATTTTGCGGATCGTCGGCGCGTTCTTTAGTTGCTTGTTCAAAACCTAAGGGACCGTCATAGTGCCGATAGCCTTCTTGTAAATTCCTGAAGACGCCTCGGCTCCTATCGATTGGCCCTTGGTTTTTTTTTGGAAAGCTCCGGTATCATACTCCTATCGCCAACACCCTTAGCTAAATCAGGCCTTTCTACGGGGGCGCCTTAAGCTGTTTTCTCGAATCGAACTAATAGAAGAATTATTCAATATGAGCAATAAACTAATCAATAAGCGCGTTGCCATTCTCGCTACCGATGGCGTGGAGCAAGTGGAGCTCCTCGAGCCGAAAAAGGCACTCGAAGCCGAAGGTGCCAAGACGGAAGTCATCTCTCCCAAAAACGGGAAAATCAAAGGCTGGAATTCTACCGAATGGGGTATGGAAATTCCTGTGGACACCAACTTGGAATCTGCTGATCCCAATAACTATGATGCACTTGTCCTGCCAGGTGGGGCGATGAATCCCGATCATCTCCGCCTGGACCCGGCGGCCGTCCAGTTTGTCAAAAGTTTCTTTCAAAGCCAAAAGCCCGTTGCCGCCATCTGCCATGCGCCATGGATGCTCATCGAGGCGGGTGTGGTGAAAGGACGGAAAATCACATCTTGGCCGTCGTTGAAGACAGACATACAGAATGCCGGTGGCGAATGGCTCGATGAGGAGGTAGTGACCGATCAAGGCCTGGTGACTAGCCGCAAGCCCGACGATATCCCGGCCTTTAATAAGAAAATGATTGAAGAAATTGGCGAAGGAAAACACAAAGGCCAACACGCTTAGCTCCTTTTTTAGAAATTAGGGATCGTCGCCGCGCTGGCGAGCTGATGATCGGGTCCCCAGGACTGTAGGCCTGTGTGAACTGTCACTATTGATCAACAGATCGCTGACACGCAGTTGAAAAAGAGAGAGGCCTGAGTATTCATCCGATACTCAGGCCTCTTCTACGTATCTGCGGCCCTCCTGCCTGCCCGCTGGTCGGGTATTGTTTTAAGAGCCGTGAATACACTAACCATTGATATCGGAGGGACAAAGTTTTCGGTTGCTGCTTTCCAGGATGATAATTTGATTCACCGGGAAACTGCTCTAACGGACCGAAGCGGCGGCCCGCACTGGCTTTCTGCTGAAATCGAGCGAATCTTTTTATCCTGGCGCAGGGATAAAGGTTTCATCCCCCAGCGTTGCGGACTCGGCTTCGGCGGCCCAGTCGATTTTGCAAAGCAGACGGTAGTGCTCTCCACGCACGTCGAAGGCTGGGCATCCTATCCATTGATCGAGCGAATTCAAACCCTCACCGGAGTCCCCACGGTCATGGACAACGACGCCAACGTCGGCGCCTTGGGAGAAGCGTATTTCGGCGCCGGACGCAAGAAAGATCCGCTTTTCTACATGACTCTTTCTACTGGTGTCGGTGGCGGTTTGATCGTCGACGGAAAAGTCCTTCGCGGTGCAAACTCGTATGCCGGTGAAATCGGTCATATTACTGTCGATCCTAATGGGCCTAGCTGCTTATGCGGATCTCGTGGCTGCCTAGAGCGCCTTTGTTGCGGACTTTGGCTTGAGCGCGACCATGGCCGCCCCGCAAAGGAGCTCATCTGCGGGGATCCCTCCTTTGTCGATAAGTATGTCGTGAATCTGGCCGCCGGTCTTAAATCCGCCATCATGCTGCTCAATCCAGCCCGCATTGTGATCGGCGGAGGCATTAGCAAAGCCGGAGATCTACTCTTTGGACCGCTTCGAGCGGAACTGAACCGGCAAATGACGGCTTGGTCCAAAGCCGAACGCGACGTTGTCCCTGCTGCGTTAGGCGATGATAGCGTACTATTCGGGGCTCTAGTACTAGCCCGTCAAGAGCTCTGACTGCCCCCCGCCTTCATCGAAAATTAATCGAAAATCCCTTTAGTTCTAGGCTTACCGGCGTTGTCTCCGACCCGTCTAGTAGATTGTAATAGCAATTAGGTAATTCTTCGGAAACAAGCATGATCAACACAATAAAAAGCTGGATTGCAATCGGGTCCTTTGCGGCCGGCTTAACCATCGCCGGATCGGTCTCTCCCCTCGCCTGGGGCAGCGCGCAGCCGCAATATGGGAACGAAGGCTACTACCGTGAACACCCCGACCTGCGCCAATTAATCGACCAAACACAGAGCGATCTGCAGCAAGCCAGCCAGTTCCAACATGAAAAGGGCAAGCAGCGCGATCGTTATAGAAACGCACAGAAAAGCCTCTCCACATTCGATCGCCATTTAACAAAGGGCAAATTCGATAAAAATGGGCTGGATCAGGCTATCGAGGACATCCAAAATGTCCTCGATCACAATACGCTGCAAGGCAACTCACGCGACGCGCTGTTGAGCGATGTGCGGAATCTCCGTCTGGCCCGCAAGGCGAGATGATTTCCAAGGAGCCGACCATCAATTCGAAGCGATCGTGTTTTTAGGGCTCGTTGCCGGCTAACCCCAGCTCCGCTGCTCGCGACTTCATCGCCTCGATACAAAACGCGATGTGTTCGTCGAGCGCTACGTGCAGTTCCTGGGCGCCGTTCAAGATATCCTCGCGGCTGACGCTTCTGGCGAACGCTTTGTCTTTTAGTTTTTTCTTTACCGAAGACGTCTCCACCTCGAAGATGCTCCGTCGGGGTTTCACATACGCGCACGCAGTCAAAAATCCCGATAGCTCGTCACAAGCGAAAAGAGCATGGTCCAGCAACGAAGTCCGGGGAACACCGCTGTAGTTTGCATGGGATAAAATCGCACGCCGAATCTGCTCCGGTACCCCTCGCTCCGCCAAAATCGGTTCCCCTTTCGTGGGATGGTCGGGTGCGTGGGAATGGATCTCCCAATCGAAATCATGAAGTAGGGCGGTGATCGCCCAAACTTCCCGGTCCTCGCCATATTTATCTGCATAGGCGGTCATGCATGCCTCTACTCCCAACATGTGCTGCCGTAATCCCTCGCTCTGTACGAACTCGCAGACAATGACCCAGGCTTCGTTTCTCGTCATCGGTTCCGGCGGGTCTACGATTCCTCTATCTTCACCGACTTCAGCGTGTCACCCTGCTTCACGCCATCCACCACATCCTGTCCTGATCGCACCTCACCGAATATCGTGTGCTTCCCATTCAGCCAGTCCGTGGCCACATGCGTGATGAAAAATTGGCTCCCGTTCGTGTTTGGCCCTGCATTCGCCATCGATAACGACCCTACTTTGTGCTTATGCGGACTTCCTTTGGTTTCATCGCCGAACTGATACCCCGGACCGCCGCGCCCCGTTCCGGTTGGATCGCCGCCCTGAACCATGAAATTGGGAATCACGCGATGAAACACCGTGCCGTCGTAAAAGCCGTCCCGTGCTAAAAAAACAAAATTGTTTACCGTCGTCGGCGCTTCTTTTGGAAAAAGATCGACGACAATATTGCCTTTCGACGTCTCAAAGGTGGCGCTGTACTTTTTGCTTTCATCGATCCCCATCTGCGGAGGAGCCGAATACTGTTTGCTCATGGCTTCAGTGTATCGAGAGGGGCGACAATAGAAGAGTAGTGGCTATCTCTATCCCGGGCACGTTCAGTAAGACGGTGGCTGACCTGTTGGCCCGAAATCCAGACACACAACTCGATTTAGTCCGCTCGGCCGACTGCCGGCACGAAAGCGCCGGCCTGCTGAGGTCCTCGTCGCCTGCATCTCTGTTTCCCGACGCCAGCAACGCGGAGGCTGCCGTTAGCGGCTTGCTGCTTCTTCTCGGCTGTTGGGAAGAAAGCCATAACCTTTCGCAAGATATCGCGTCGCCAGACGGAAGCTACTGGCATGCCATCGCCCACCGCCTCGAACCCGACGCATCGAACGCCGGCTATTGGTTCCGTCGCGTCGGAGAACATCCTATATTTGCAGCATTGCATCGAGATGCCGCTCGAATTCTTCAGGTACAGGGAATCCCAGGCTGGCATCTAAGGCCGGCTTGGGATCCGTTTGTCTTTATTGAATGGTGTGAGGAAGCACGGATCGAGAAGGACGCCGCAAAGAAGCAAGCTGCTCTCGAAATCCAAACCGCCGAATGGGAACTTCTCTTCGACTGGTGCGCCGGCCCTCCACGCTCATGACTCCAGCAGCAAAACCAATCCGCATACCGGAGTTCCAAGCGAAAAAAGCGCGCGGTGAAAAAATAGTTATGCTAACCGCCTATGACGCTACTATCTCACGTCTGCTCGACCAATCGGGAATCGACATGCTGCTTGTCGGCGACTCGTTAGGCATGGTCGTATTGGGCCATGAAACTACCCTTCCCGTCACCATGGATGACATGGTTCGTCATACTGGCGCTGTTTCTCGCGCTGCATCGCACTCACTGATCGTTGCCGACCTTCCTTTCCTTAGCTATCAAGTGAGCGTCGAGCAAGCAATGACGAACGCCGGTCGCCTTCTCCAGGAAGGTCACGCCGCCGCCGTCAAACTGGAAGGTGGAGCAGCGGTGACAAACATCGTCAGCCGGCTTGTTGCCGCCGGTATCCCCGTCATGGGTCATTTGGGGCTAACGCCACAATCGTTTCATCAAATGGGCGGCTTTCGCAGGCAGGCCGACCGCCCCGAAGAACAGGAAACGCTACTGGCCGATGCCCTTGCTCTGCAGGAGGCCGGAGCCTTCGCCATCGTACTGGAGTGTATTCCACCCGAACTGGCCCGCCGCGTAACGGACCGGTTAACCATTCCCACCATCGGCATCGGCTCTGGCCCTCACTGCGATGGACAAGTGTTGGTCATCTACGACATTCTCGGGCTGTCCGGCCCAAACACGCCGCCGTTCGTTCGGCAGTACGCTAACCTGCGGGAAAGCGTTCTCGGCGCCGCTACCGCTTTCAAGAAAGACGTCCAAAGCGGAAAATTCCCTTAAACGTGGAGATGCGCTCGACTACGTTCGCCAATCCAGCCATCGTTTCCACTATTTCCAACCTGCGTCAACACGTCAGCGATGCAAAGCGGAATGGTCTCACCACGGGCTTCGTACCCACTATGGGAGCCCTGCATGCCGGTCATTTCCAATTAATGAAGACAGCTCGTCGCGAATGCGGACTTGTGGTTGTCAGCATCTTTGTTAATCCGCTGCAGTTCGACCGCCCGGACGATCTCGCTCGTTATCCGCGCACCATAGAGGCCGACGCCGCTCTTTGTCAAAGTGCCGGCATCCATCTTATCTTCGCTCCTACCGCCGCTGAACTCTATCCTCAGGAACAGAAAACCTTCGTCGATCTTCCCAGCCTTGCCGGCGGTCTCTGCGGACGCTTTCGCCCTGGCCATTTTCAGGGAGTTGCCACCGTCGTTATGAAGTTATTCGGGATCGTTCAGCCGGACCGCGCCTACTTCGGCCAGAAAGACGCCCAGCAGCTTGCGCTGATTCAACGCATGGTGATCGACTTGAATGTTCCCGTCCAAATCGTTGCCGTCTCTACCGTTCGCGAACCCGACGGACTGGCCCTCAGCTCGCGTAACCAACAGCTTTCTGCCGCCGAACGTCAAACAGCGCCGCGGCTCTACCGCGCACTCCGCTTTGCTTCCGAACTCATTGCTGCCGGAGAGCGAACGGTGGCCGTGGTGAACGATAAGGCTCGCGGACATCTAGGCCAATACCCCGATTTCCGCGTCGAGTACTTTGAAATAGTCCATCCCCTTACGCTGCAGCCGATCACCTATGTGTCTGGCCCGGTTTTAATCGCCGCTGCCGCTTGGCTCGGCGCCACCCGCCTCATCGACAACATTCTCGTCGAACCCAGCCCAACATAGTGCCGACTAACCCTCTTTACTCCCCTACGGTGTATCATCGGAGTTCATTCGCTACACTAGTGAAGTTTGATTTTGGTTCTGTCGAAAGTTTCTTTTTTTCTTCCTACTAGGTTCGCTCACGCTGTAACCCGCGTTGCTCATGCAACGTCAGGGGAGTTTCGCCCGGTATGCAAGCACACAGGCTCTTTCAAGGCCGTTGTGTACGTTTAGGAGGAGCGCGCAGGATGTTTAGTCGACCGTCGTGCGCAGGTAATATGGAAAGGATTTGCTTCTAGATGATTCTCCACAGGCTGCCACGCCTGCGTTCCCCCGCGCTGCCCGTCTGTCTCGTTTGCAGTCTTGGCCTCATGGTTTCCTTTTGTACGTCGCGCGTCTTCGCTTCTCCGCTTTCCGCCGCCATTCCTGCCGCGCAATCATCGCAGGCCGGTTCGCCTTCCCAAAATTCCAATCCTTCCTCGTCCACCCCGCCGCCACAACAAAATCCGCCGCCACAAGCTCCTTCTCAAAACCCGTTTGAAAGTGTTCCCCAAGCTCCTGAAAAGACGCCGCCGCCACCTTCGCAAGCGCCGCTCAATGGCGTTCAGGAAGCGAAGCCCACCGCCACGGGAGCCAATATCATCGAAGCCATCGAATTCCGCGGACAACGCCGTGTTCCGCAAGACACTCTCCGCGCGCTCGTCACCATGAAGAAAGGTGATCCATATGAAGAAGCGCAGGTCCATCGAGATTTTATTGCCCTTTGGAATACCGGTCGCTTCGATGACATCCGCGTTGAGAAAGAAAGTCAGCCGGATGGTGGCGTAGTTGTCCGCTTCCTGGTCACCGAACGCCGTACGGTCCACACCATCGATTACACCGGCGCAAAATCTCTCACCAAGTCCGAGATCCTCGACCGCTTCAAGGATCGCAAAGTCGCCCTTACTCCTGAGTCTCAATACGACCCCGGCAAAGTCCAGCGCGCCAAAAATGTTCTACAGGAATATCTAGCCGAGCGCGGCCATCAATACGCCACCGTCACGCCGCAAATCCGCCAGGTGCCGCCCGGCGGCGTCGACATCAACTTCGCTATCGACGAAGGACCCAAGGTAAAGGTCGGCGCCATCGATATACAGGGAAACAGTGCTTTTTCCGATCGCGAGGTGATTCGCGCCATGAAAAACCTAAAGCCCATCGGTATACCGCATTCGCTAATCTTTGAAAATCTATTCGCGCGTACCTACGATTCCACCAAGCTCGATGAAGATTCTCAGCGCGTTCGCCAGGCGTATCAAACAAAGGGCTACTTTGAGGCTAAAGTTATCAACCACGACGAGCAGGTCCATGACGTTTACGGCCGCAAGCTCTTCTTTCCCTTGTTGCGCTCCAGCAAGCCTGGTAAGCGCGTCGACATCACCATGGTTGTCGACGAAGGCCAAAAGTATTACTTGCGCAACTTCAACTTCGTCGGCATGAAGCTCTTCCGCACTCCGGATTTAATCGCGCGTCAAGTTTTCGGCATGGCCCCCGGCGATGTCTTCTCCACCGAAAAACTGCAAAAAGGTTTGGACAACCTGCGCAAGCTTTATGGAGATTTCGGCTATATCGATTTTGTCCCCTCTCCCGATCCGCAAATTGTTCCCGGCAAGAATCAAGTCGACCTCACCATGGACGTCGACGAAGGCCATCAATTCTTTGTTCGCCGCATCGATTTCCAAGGCAACACCACCACCCGCGACAAGGTGATTCGCCGCGAGCTGCTGATTGACGAAGGCGACCTGTATAGCAACCGTCTTTGGGAAACCAGCATCTTGCGCCTGAATCAGTTGGGCTACTTCGATCCGCTAAAGGCGGAAGACGCCGCTGACATCAAACGCGATACCAAGACCAACACCGTCGACCTCCTTCTAAAGGTGAAAGAACGCGGCAAAAATTCCATTCAGTTGAATGGAGGCGTCTCCGGCATCTCCGGTAGCTTCATCGGGTTTTCCTACTCCACCAATAATTTTCTTGGTCTCGGCGAGACATTAAGCCTGAATAGCCAGATCGGTACCCTCACCAGCAGCGTTTCCTTCGGCTTCACCGAGCCCTATCTTTTCGATAAACCCATCCAGGCGGGATTTAACATTTACTATCAGCGCTATAACTACGATCAAGCTCGGCAGTACTCGTACTTTGCAGGAACCACCAATCTCGATGCCATTAGAAATTCCATTGGTTCGCAAAATCTGCTGAATTACACTTCCAATGGGCGCGGTTTCACCGTGTTTTCCTCCTATCAGTTAAGGCGAAGTTTTGCGCGCGTCGGACTCACCTACGGGTATAGCCAACAAAGTATTTCCAATCTCAGTACGGCCGCCGGCTCCTACTTTCGCTACCTGGACTTTCAAGGTATCAGCGGAAATACGTCTCAGTTGAACGGCATCAACACCAGCACAATTACGCCTACCTATGCATATAACACCGTTGATCACCCGATCCTGCCGCACCGCGGACTGCGAATCAATCTCAGCGGCGCTGTTTCCGGTAGTGTCCTCGGCGGGAATGTGAATTATGTCCAGCCCACCATCGACGTGGCCTATTTCCACCGTGGATTCTTTCGTAGCAACGTGATCGGTGTGCATCTAAACGGTCGGTTTATCGCTGGGTATGGCGGCAAGGTCGCGCCGCCATATAGCCGTTATTACATTGGTGGTGAGGATGATATTCGCGGCTTCAATATCTATCAGGTATCGCCTTTTGCCTACATCCCAACCACCGTCGGTGTACCTGTGTTGAATCCCGATGGGACTGCCAAAGTACAGCCCGTACTCAATGCCAATGGCTCCATCGGTTCGGTTGGCGTTAATCAGAACGTCCCGGCTTACCAGATCATCCAGCCGGGTGGTGATACAGTCGGCATTTTCAACTTCGAGTATCGTATTCCCCTTGTCGGTCCCGTGACGCTCGCCCCGTTTGTCGATGCTGGTATCAACCGCCTCACGCTTCCTAGCCAGCTTGCTTTGAATCCCGGACGGCTCTCCGATCTGAACGCGCAATTCCCTCAAGCAAACTTTAGCTCGAGAGCGGTCATTGCTTCTGGAACGCAGGTCCCTCGCGTCTCCACCGGACTCGAACTCCAGGTGCTCCTCCCAGTCGTCAATGCGCCTTTCCGAGTTTATTGGGCCTATAATCCTAGCCGAGTCGTGACCCCCTTCAATCCTCCCATCGTGGCTGACCGCGCCTCTTTCCCCAACGATGCGACCTACCAGAGTGCCTTGCAGCAAATACAAAACGCCGGTACCTATGGATTCGGAGCATCACGATACACTGAGAGAAGTTCTACCTTCCGCTTCTCCATTGGCCGGACATTCTAGGAAGATACTGTAGTTTAGGTAAGTCAATCCAATGTCTGCGACAAATCAAGAGTCGAGACTCAATAGAAAACAGTTGAAAAATAGCAAAGGATTTAAGAAGTAAAGATGTTGATGAAAAGTAATTTGATTATACTCACTACGCTGGCTTTAAGCGTAAGCCTCTCGGCACAGCAAACGTCCCCCAAAGTAGGCGTAATTAATATACAGACCGCCATTATCGGCACCAAAGACGGCCAAAAAGCTTCTCAGGAACTGCAAACCAAGTTTGCCCCTAAACAAAAGGATGTTCAATCCCGCCAGGCAGAGATTACGCAGTCGGAAGATCAACTGCGCAAAGGCGGCAGTTTGATGAACGAAGAAAAGAGGAACCAGTTAGTTCGCGATATCGATGAGAAGAAAAAACGCTTGCAACGCGACGTGCAGGACGATCAGGAAGCTCTACAACAAGAACAACAGCGGGTTCTGCAAGGTCTGGGCCAGCGTATGATGGCGGTGATCGACAAATACGCCAAAGATAACGGCTACACCCTTATTATTGACATTGGCAGCCCCAATACCCCCGTGCTTTACGCAGCCACAGGAATCGAAATCACTCCCGACATCATTTCGCTCTACGACAAAACGACCTCCAATGGTTCTCCAGCCTCGACATCCAACACACCAGGGGCATCGACTACGCCCAAAAGTTCACCCAAACCGGGAACTACATCGCGGTCCCGGCCTAAATAACCAATAAAGGAGAAGGGCATACTCTCTTCTTACGATGAGACTACGCCCCTTCTCTCATGACAGAAACTTCTTAAACCCGGCGCCTACCAACGACAGCATGATAGATCCAAAGTACTACGATCGATCCAATCACTGCCACGATAATGCTCCAAATATTCAATCCAGTCACGCCCTGCGCGCCAAATAGGGTAAAGAGCCACCCTCCGACGATTGCGCCGACGATTCCTAAAATGATGTCTAGAAATATACCCTCGCCAGACTTATTGACAATCTTGCTCCCAATAAAACCAGCGATTAACCCAAGAATGATCCAAGCTATCCAATTCATAATTTGTGTTCCGTGAACGTATTAGAGTGACGCTTACAGCGCAAAAATAATACTTCAAAAATAGGGGACATACTACTAGTACAAAGCCCTGTAATACTAGTACTATCGATTCAGGCGCGTCAGCGTAAGCCTGTAAATGTCCAGATCAAAACAGCGATGCCCGCAATAATCCGGTAAATGGCAAATGGTACGAATCCCCGGGTACGCACCCAGTTCATAAACCAGGCCACCACCGCGAAGGCAACGCCAAAAGAAACGATAAACCCAATCGCCAGCAACACGTAGCCATGAGAATCGATATGCGTGGCAGCCGCCCCCCCGCCTTCGTCACCGCCTCGCACTGTTTTTAGAAGATCGTATCCTGTCGCCGCTACCATCGTCGGTATCGAAAGCAAAAAGGAGAACTCCAAGGCGGCCGTCCGCGATAACCCCGCGACTTGTCCCGCAGCAATGGTCGCCATTGATCGCGATGTTCCTGGAATCACCGCTGAAACGGTCTGGCAGAGGCCGATCCAAACCGCTTGCGGAACGTTCATGTGCTCTACTTCGTCTTCTGGTGTCCGATAACGGGCATTCCCCTCGCGCTTGCCGAAAACAGCATCCACTACCCACATGACGATCCCGCCGAAAATTAAGGCGAGCGCCATCAACTTCAATCGCTCCAGATTTTTCCCGATGACTTTTGTCAGCAGAAATGCAGGTGCCGCCGTACAAACGAATGCCACCAGCGTCAGCATCAGCGGATGCGTGATCACCGTCCGGTCTCCTCGCCTGCCCTTTGGATAAGTGGAAACGAAATCGACGATTCGCCGGTAGAAATAGATCGGTAAACACAAGATCGCCCCAAGCTGAATCACAATGGAAAACATCTTCCAATACCCATCGCTTAAGTTGACGCCTAGCAGCGCCTCTGCAATCCGCAGGTGGGCCGTCGAACTCACCGGCAAAAACTCGGTTAATCCCTCGATCACGCCAAGAACAAAGGAAAGTATGTAGTCGTTCAATCAACTTATAGTAGCGTTGCAGCCGGCCCGCCTGGGCGGAAATCGGCAAGCACTATAAGAAAACTTTACCTACGGTGTAACACGGCAGGAAATTCCCTACAGCCCGCGTTACGAGACTTGTACGTTCCTGAAATCACTTCCTCTACGAGAGCCGTATTTCGAACGGCCGAGGAGGAATCGCGTTGCCGACTTTATTGGAACTGCCGCCGCCGTCGCAAGCTGCCTCAGCTATCCCTATCGCTTCTGAAAACCTTCTCCACATCGACCATGGCCGCGCGCGCGCTTTAGTAAAGGACCTGCATCGTCCGCGGCCGCTCATTTACTGGACCGATCTGCTCCTGACAAGCTTTGTCGGATGGGCTGCATTCATCGCGGTCGTCGCATCGCCTCACTTTTCCGCCGGCATTCTGATCATGGGTGTCCTTGCTGTTGTCGCTCTGTATCGGGGACTCTCTTTTTTACACGAGATCAGTCATCAAAGCTCCCGCACATTGCCCGGTTTCGAAGCCGCTTGGAACGTTCTGATCGGCTACCCGCTTCTTATGCCGTCCTTCTTCTATGTTGGCGTTCATGGCGATCACCATAAACTCAGCACCTACGGAACGGTGAATGATCCGGAGTACTTGCCCTTCGCTAAATCCTGGCTCATGACCACCATCTTTGCTCTGAACACGGTGATTGTCCCGCCGATTCTCTTGTTTCGTTTTCTAGTGCTTACGCCGCTAAGCCTCGGTTTCCCATCGCTGGCGAACTGGGTCGTCACTCGTGCCTCGTCGCTGACCATGAACATCGACTATCGACGCGACCCCACCCCGGAACTGATCGCGCGCGTCCGTCTTCACAGCTTGGCGAGCTGTATGCTCTGGATGAACATCATTCTTTTCGCCTGCTGCGGCCTGCTTCCCTGGCGAATTTTCTTAGTCTGGCTGGCCATTCACTCTGCCGTCAGCTTCCTGAATGCGCTGCGTACGCTCGGCGCTCATGGTTATGAGAACGATGGAACTCCTCTGGATCGCGACGGTCAGCTTCTCGATTCCATCGATACGCCGGGCCGATTCTGGACGGAGCTTTGGGCCCCGGTCGGGCTTCGCTACCACGCCCTTCACCACTATTTCCCCGGAATTCCCTATCACAACTTAGCCGAAGGTTACCGCCGACTCACCGGAACACTCCCGGTTGCCGCTCCTTACAGGAAAATGACCAGCCAAAGCCTTCTCCATTCTTTGCGTGAGCTCTATGTCAAGGGCTTCGGTGAAGGGAAAGACCGCCGCGCGAGCTAAAAACGTATGCACTTCGGAATTATCACTCCTCCCGTATCCGGACATCTTCACCCGTTCGGCGCATTAGGCCGCGAGCTGATGGAGCGCGGACATCGCGTCACTGTCTTTCACATCGGCGATATCAGAGAGCGCGTCGAAAAAGAAGGTCTCCGTTTCCTGGAGATCGGTCAATCGGACCACCCGCGCGGCTCTCTCCCCCAAACTCTTTCCAAACTTACGGAGCTTCATGGCCTGAAGGCGCTTCGTTTCACCATCGAAGCCATTCGAACCACCACCGAAATGATCTGCCGTGATGCCCCCGCCGTCATTGCCAAAGCAGGCGTGAACGTTTTGCTCGTCGATCAAACCGAGCCCGAAGGCGCCAGTATCGCCGAACTTCTCGGCATCCCCTTCATCACCGTCTGCAATGCTCTCCTCCTCAATCGGGAACCGGACGTGCCGCCGCCATTTACCTCCTGGAACTACTCCGGCCACCTCGCCGCGCGTCTCCTGCATGCACTGGGATACGCCGTTTCGGATCGGCTGCTTTCGCCCGTCACGCGAACTGTCGCTCAGTATCGTCAGAAGTGGAGCCTTCCGCCACACCGAAGCCCGGAAGACTCCTTCTCCAAACTCTTACAAATCAGTCAGCAGCCGCCGAGTTTCGACTTTCCGAGACGGACTCTGCCGCAATGCTTCCACTACGTAGGTCCGCTGCGTAAAACGTCGAACACGTCGGTTCCGTTTCCCTGGGAAAAGCTCGATGGCCGTCCTCTTATCTACGCCTCGCTCGGAACCCTGCAGAACGGCAAAGAAAAAGTATTTGCTTGTTTCGCCGAAGCCTGCCTCGGCCTCGATGTCCAACTCGTTATCACACACGGCAACGGTCTTACGAAGGCGGCAGCCTCTTCCTTCCCCGGCGATCCTCTGGTCGTCAACTATGCCCCGCAATTGGAAGTCCTGTCCCGCGCCCGCGCTACCCTCACCCACGCCGGCCTGAATACCGTCCTCGATTCGCTGACGCACGGCGTGCCGTTAGTCGCCGTTCCCCTCACCTACGAACAACCCGCTATCGCCCGCCGCGTTTCCTGGACCGGTGTCGGCAAGGTAGTGAAGTTTTCGCGGTTGAACCCGGACAATCTGCGAGCTTATTTGTGGCAGGTGCTCAACGATCCGTCCTACGCCGCCAACGCACGTCTGGTGCGCCACTCGATTGAGCAGGCCGGCGGTGTAAAAAGGGCAGTGGGATTGATCGAACAAGCCGTGGGCGTTCCCGCGCTCGATGCCTATCCACGCGCCTCGTAATAACCGAAGGTGAACACTTGGGGTGTGAATAAAACAAACCGTTCGGCGTCTAGAAAAAGTGGTGGACCAACGCGGTTACTGGATAACACGTCTCTTGCTGCAACGGGGGCTAGGCATCATCTGCCTGATTGCTTTTCTCGCTGCCCTCAATCAATTCCGGCCTTTGCTGGGTGAACGCGGGCTGCTGCCGGTGCCTTCTTTTATCAAGCGGGTTCCCTTTCATGACGCGCCTAGCCTCTTCTACCTGTTCCCACGCGACTGGGCGTTTATCGCCGCCGCCTGGTTGGGAATTGTCCTTTCCTGCCTCGTCATCACCGGCATCTCGGAGCGCTATAATCTCTGGCTTTCCGTTGGCATATGGACCGCCCTCTGGGTTCTTTATCTCTCATTCGTAAACGTTGGGCAGACCTTCTATGGCTTCGGCTGGGAATCGATCTTACTCGAAGGACTATTTCTCGCTATCTTTCTCGGCAACTCACATACTGTTCCGCAGCAGATTCCCATCTGGCTCTTCCGTTGGCTGCTCTTTCGCGTCATGTTCGGCGCAGGCCTGATTAAGCTGCGCGGTGATTCCTGTTGGCGCGATCTCACCTGCCTCCACTACTACTACGAAACCCAGCCCATGCCCAATCCGCTGAGTTGGTACTTTCATTGGGCTCCGTCGTGGATAAACAAAACCGGCGTCGCTTTCAACCACTTTGCCGAGCTGATCGTTCCTTTTGCCTACTTTTTGCCCCAGCCCATCGCCGGTATCGCCGGAGTGATCACCATCATCTTTCAGCTCACGATCATTGCCAGCGGCAATCTTTCTTGGCTGAACTGGCTGACCCTCATCCTTGCCTTTTCGACGTTCGACGGCAAATTCCTGGGATTGCTTTCGTCCGTCGCGGCGCCTGTGATGCACGCCCCTGTTCGCGCCTATCAGCTCATGGCGTATTCCGTGGCAGCGCTGGTGCTTCTTTTAAGCATTCCCGTCATCACCAACATGCTCTCCCGCCGGCAGATCATGAACACCGCCTTCAACTCCCTTCATCTCGTCGGCAGCTACGGCGCATTCGGCACCATCACCCGCACCCGCTATGAAATTATCGTCGAGGGCGCCGATAGCGCTTCTCTCACCTCCCATACGCAGTGGAAAGAGTACCAGTTTAAAGGAAAACCGGGCGACCCACGGTATTCTCCCCCGCAAATCGCTCCCTATCATCTCCGGCTCGACTGGTTGATGTGGTTCGCCGCGATGGGCGACTACCGGCAATATCCCTGGTTCGTTCATTTCCTCTGGCAATTGCTCGAAGGCGACCGTCCCACCCTCGGTCTCTTGCGCGTCAATCCCTTTCCCGAAAAGCCTCCACACTACATCCGCGCCCTCCTATACGAATATCGCTTCACTACCCCAAAAGAACACCGGCAAAACGGCGCATGGTGGACCAGAACCGCCGTGGGAGAGTATTTTCCGCCAGTGTCGCTCGAAACTAGCGGACTCCGTCGTATTATCCAATCCGAAGATTGGTACATCGGCCCCTCTCCTTAGCCAGTACTGGAAAAGGCGGGATAAGGGCCGAAAAGTTTTGGGCTACGTCCGATAAGAAGAGCAGATAACCGAATATCTGCATGAAAACATCACTTCTCTTCGGATTCGCCTTGACGGCTGCGATCCTGGGCGGCTCCATGGCCTACGCTGCCCCCATTACGATCTATGGCACCGGAGTCACCGACGGCAGCATCGATCCTCACTATGTGATTACTGCGTCCACCGATCCCGGTCTCCCCGCAAACGCTCCGGCATATGTCGATGTGTCCAGAGCCGGGGATTGGGCAGCCCCTATCTATGGAACCGATTGGATCAATCCATCGCGGACAGGCAGTGGAGGAGAAAACTTCGGTATCTATTCCTACACCTACACGACAACGTTCGATCTGACCGGCTTTGATCCGGTCACCGCCTCTCTTACCGGTATCTTTGAAGCCGACGATACAGTGACGCTGTTACTGAACGGCTATCAAGTAAGTCCCTCGAACATCGGCACCTATACTCGCTTTACTCCCTTCTCGGTTGGCTCGAACTACAGCTCGCTTTTTGCCGGAGGCGTGAACACTCTCTCCTTTGTCGTCGAAAACGGCGGTAATTACGCCACCGGTCTCGATGCCGCCGTCACCGGCACTGCGGAGTCCTTTATACCAGAGCCCGGCACATTTACGATGATTGCCCTTGCCGGCCTGGTGTTCACCGGACTAGGATGTCGGTATGGTCGCGATAGAGATCTCTGCGTTCGGCGGGCCGGACGTTCTTAAGCCCGTCGATCGTCCGAAACCGGAACCAGCCGAAAATGAAGTAGTTATTCGCGTCGCCGCCGCCGGTGTAGCTCGGGCCGATCTCTATCAACGGGCAGGGAAGTACCCGCCCCCGTCGGGAGCTTCCGATATCCCCGGCCTGGACGTCGCCGGAACCGTGAGCTCGAACGGCCCTGGCGTCGATACATGGAAAGTAGGCGACCGTGTATGCGCCATCCTCTCGGGAGGTGGATACGCTGAGTATTGCGCTGCTCCCTCTTCGCAGGTACTGCCCATTCCCGAGAACTGGACAACCACCGAAGCTGCCACCGTTCCCGAAAACCTATTCACCGCTTACGACAATCTGATTACGCGCGCGCAGCTTCAGCCAAATCGGCGGGCCCTGATCCATGGCGGCAGCAGCGGCGTCGGCAGCATGGCCATCATGCTCTGCCGACTCTGGGGCGCCATCCCCTTTGCCACCGCCGGTACGAAAGAAAAGTGCGATACTTGTCTCCGTTTCGGGGCCGAACAGGTTATCAACTACAAAGAATCGGACTTCGTGGAGGAAATTCACCGCTTCACCGATGGCGTCGGTGTCGATGCGATCCTCGACATGATCGGTGCTTCCTACTTGCAACGAAATATCGATGCGCCTTCGCCGAAAGGCCATCTCGCCATCATCGCTACCCAGGGCGGCTCACGCGGAGAATTTGATATCGCAACGCTGATGTCCAAGCGCCTCACGATCGGTGGTGCTACTTTGCGCGCGCGTAGCTCGCAGCAAAAAGGCGCCATCGCGGAGGCGCTCGTCCACAAAGTCTGGCCGCATTTGCCTTCAAAACAGCACATCCAGCCGGTAATTGACTCTACATTCCCCCTCGTGGATGCGCGTCTTGCGCATCGGCGTCTTGAAGCCGGCGCTCACATCGGGAACTATCGAATTTCCCGAGTCTATGGCGTCGATTGGCAAATCGGAGGGAGAAGCCCTTCGGTGCTCCTCTACCGTTCGTAAAGAGCCGGAATCGAGGCTGTGTAAAGGCGATAGTTCCCGACAAAAGAATAAATCAAGCGTAGGACTGCTCAAGAAACCGTTGCAGGATGGGCCGGAACTGTTCGAGTCCCTGCTCCTGCTCGGCCGCAGTGAAGAGCGCCTCATCCGCCCTGAGGGTCGCCAAGCCGTGAACGAATGCCCAGGCCGAAATAGCCCGCTGCTGAGCTAATTCCGCCGTGGGCTCCCTCTTTTGGGCCAGGCCCAGGATGACGCCGAACGCCTCCTTTGCCGAGCTTTGCACGTCGGGGTATCTCGTTTTATCAATGCCCGAGTTGAAGATGACCGAAAAGTAGTCGGAATGATGGGAGCCGAAGCGCAGGTAAGCCATGCCCGCCTCAAGCATCTGTTCTTTGATACCGGTCGCCCGGCTCGCTGCTTCCCGCACTTCTTTTTCGAGGATTGCGTTCCCGTCACAGATGAGTTCGGCAAGCAGGGCGTCCTTGTCATCGAAATGGCGGTAGGGCGCCGCGACGGTCACGCCGGCGAGCCGCGACGCCTCATTAAGTGAAAAGCCTCTTGGACCTTTTTGCCGAACCAGTTTGAGCGCTGCTTCCTTCAGCGCAGTCTTCAGGTCGCCATGGTGGTAAGACCGTATGATTTTCCGAGGCGGCATCAGCTACTAAATATCAGCTCAAGCGGCAATATCGGAACACAATCGTTCAAGAGATGGTCCTAGTCCCACTAGTCGGTGCGAAGAAAGTTATTTGCGGCAGTTTGCTTTACAATAGCGTGCTACCTATTTTTTGCATACCTGGTTGTCCGTTCTTCCCGTGTGACTAGTCGGATTGCCGGTGGCCGCTTATTTTCGGTTGAGCTGCCGCACCGTGCTGGCTGCTATGCGAAGGAGCATGTTTCGGGGCATGAGCCGCGCTCCGAAGGTGCTGAGACGAACGGCGAGCTTGCCCGGAATGACCACGCTCTTCCCCTTGGCAAACGCGCGGAGGATTTGTTGTACAATCGCTGCCGGTTGATCCATCTGGTGAGCTTGCAATTTTGGATTCATGTCGGCGAAGAAACGGGTCGCCACCGGTCCCGGACACGCCGCCAGTACGCGAACATCGCTCTTTCGCAATTCGAAGGCGAGGCCTTGACTGAAGAACAACACAAACGCCTTGGAGGCTGCGTAGACGTCGGCCCCGGCCAGCGGCTGGAACGCCGCGCTTGAGGCGATATTGATGACCCCTCCGCGTCGGGCGGCGACCATATCCGGGGTGAAGGCGTGGGTCAGCGTCACCAGAGAGCGTACGTTCACATCCACTTGTTCGGTCTGCCGCTGTACGGGTGTATCCAGAAAATTCTGGAAAACGCCGAGTCCAGCGTTGTTCACCAACAGGTCGATTTTTATTCCACTGCCCTGGACGTTAGCGACGACGCGATCTACCGCTTCCGAAGAGGAAAGGTCGGCTGCGATGACCGTAGTCTGCACTTTATGCTGCCGGTGCAAGCTCTCGGCGAGTCGGTTTAATTTGTCTTCGGACCTAGCGACGAGAACAACGTCGCAGCCCCGGCCCGCGAGTTGCTTGGCAAACTCCTCGCCCAAACCCGACGAAGCTCCCGTAATGAGAGCGTTCCTGCCTTGATAATCCATTCGATTCTCCTCCTTTCCTGTTCGACAGCAATGTTAATGCCGTTTACATTAGCATGGATTCGATCCGGTGCGGGCAGAAGGACTAAGCCGCGCTGGTTTCCGGGGATGCGGTGGATGCAGCCGGAGGTTCGTTAGAAGGCGCGTTGGAGCTTTTCGCATCGACACGGACGCCGCATTCGCAGCAATCGCTACAGCGGAGACAGCGTTCACAGAGGTGATTGCCGCAAGCATCTTTGGTGCAGTAGGCACAGATGGTGCGCGAAGGGTCGCCGCAAATGGAGCATATGAATGTAGCTGGTTCCATGATTATCTTTTCTTTTTTTCTTGGGAGTGAGCGGGCGCTTCGCTGCTGATGGTAGCGCGGCAGCGTTGGGCTTCGGCGTCGGCGATTTTAAAGTTTTCTTCGGCGGTTTTGGAGAGGTCGCGAAGGTAAGTTTGCAATTTTTCGCGGCTGGTGAAATCCGCAGCGATGAGTTGCGCGAGTTTGTCGGATTGAACGCGGGCGGCATATTGCTTGGCGCCTTCGTCGAGCGAGCGGGCGGTGACGTCCAGGGCTTCCAGACGGAAATAAAGATCCAGGCCGAGAGGCAGGCTTTCGGTTTTCTGCGAAAAGAGATTGGCGGCGGTGGTGAGGTCGTTCAATTGGTGCTGCGCGGTGGTTCGCTGGACGATGTAGACACTGGACGCTCCTTTTTTGTCGGACCATTGTTGTGGATCCAATTGCGTGAGCACTGGACGCAGCCGATCGGCCTGCTTCAAGATGTCGATTAGGGTGGTGCGCACGTCCCACGGCGATTCGATACCGGTATCGGAAGGCGAGGAATTAGTTTGCAGGCCGGCCGAGGCGACGGAGGCCAGAGCGGGAAGGCAGGCGAACAGCACCCAACCGCAGGGGCGAAAATTCATTCGTTTTTATTGTAACGAGCGCTTGGATGGACTGGTGGCAGTGGATACCTGGGCGCGCTGTCGGGTTAGCTCGTTTTCGAATTGCTGCTCGGCTTGCTGGACGAAGGCTTGGTATCCGGCGGGATCGATAAACGGGTTAGGAGCGCCGGGCCGCATTTGTCTCCGCTTTTTATCCAAGTTGAAGTAGACGCCATGCGCGCCTAAGAAAAGGTCGCAAGGCAGAGAGTGGAGAATTCGGAAGGTTTTCTCGTAGTCCTGCGTGATCGTTGGGTATTTGGGGTTATTGACAAAGCGATAGCTTTCGTTGAAGCTTGCGCTACCGACGATGACCATGTGAAGAATTTTTCCGTGATCGCGGATGTCGCCGGTCCAGGTGGTGCATCCTTTGGTGTGGCCGGGGGTGAGTCGCGCGATCAAAGTAGTTCCTCCGAGGGTGATGCGGTCTCCATCGTGCAGGATGCGATCAACTTTCGCGGGTTGCCAGCGGGAGTGGTAGGCAAAGTCGTTGGCACCGCCGGTCTCGATTTCGCGCACATCCTGCGCCATGACCATCAGACGCGCGCCGGACAGTTTTTTGGCGAGAGCACAGCCGGCGGCGTGGTCGTCGTGGGCATGGCTAATCAGGATGATTTTGATATCGGTAAATTTCTGGCCCAGTTCGGCGACGCTTTTCTCGATGAGCGGAACAGATTCGGCATAGTCGGGGTTGATCAGGATGTCACCTTGTGGCGTGGCGATCAGATACGAGGCAAGATAATTTGTACCGACGTAGTAGACGTTGCCTGCAATGCGAAATGGTTTTACCGGCTGGTTCCATTTCGCGACGACGTCCGCGCGGGAATGATGGATGGCAAGGAAGAGAGATAGGACGAGAGCGATGAAGCGAAGCACATTGGGAATTGTACAGTGTTCGGCAGTATGGGGTGTGAGATCACCGGCATCTACTTCGGCGGGAAGTACTGATCAAGCTTTTCTTCGGAAGTGAAGGGCGAGGCAGGTAGGCCAAGGGAGTTATAGAGGTTCACGACGGGCGCGTCGGCCCATCCAAAGCGAACAAAGGCGGGGCGAGTCACTTGTGGATTCGATACCAGCACGGAGGAGCCATCGACGCGAGCGGTGGCGGGAAGGAAATGGTGGTCGTCACCCGCGATTTCGAAGCCTTCCAGAGTGGCTCCACCTTTGGCGGACAAGCCGTCGGCGAGATGATCGAACCAGACGCGCATGGCGTTATTTTCGGTACTAGTTTGTTGGAAGAGTGGGCCGGAGTATTCGATGTTTTCGCCATAGGCAAGAGCACGGGCGGCGAGGGCAAGACGGGTTCCGACGGTTTGTTTGTTGGCGGGGTGGATATTGTTGGGGTCGCCGATATCGACGGTGACGGCCATAGCGGTATCGCGCAAGCGGAGAGTGCGGCGCTGCGCTTCGCGGATGAGAGGCCAGTTTTCAGAACCTTTCGCATCGAAGTTCGCAATTTGGACGAAGAGGAAGGGAAAGTTTCCTTCGCGCCATTGTTTGCGCCAATCGGAGATGAGGGTTGCGAAGACCTGCCGGTAGAGGGGCGCGCGAGCGGGTCCGCTATCGGATTCGCCCTGGTACCAGGTGACGCCTTCGATGGCGAACGGGACGGCAGGAGCGACCATGCCATTGAAGAGGTAGGCAGGGGCCCAGGAGTCGGAATCGGGGTTATGCCAGGTGTGGATGGGCGGGGGACGATGGGCGGCGTGGGCGGCGGCATCTTCGCGCTTTTCGTTGGCGATGATGGCAGGCATCTCGGCTTGCTGCGCGGTCATTTGCGCGCGGGCGGCAAAGACCGGCATCAGTGAGGGGTCGGAAGAGAGCGCGTCGAGGCTGGTCCAGGAAGCGACGGGGGTGCCGCCCCAGGTACTGTCGATAAGACCGATGGGGACGCGTTCGCGCGTGTTGAGGTCGCGGCCGAAGAAGTAGGCGACGGCGGAGAATTTCGCGGCGGTTGCGGGAGTGCAGGGTTGCCAAGAGGATGTTTCGGCAAAGTCGTCCAGCGGGTAGTTGGACGTCTTGCGATGGACGGTAAACAGGCGCATGGTGGGGTGGTTGGCGTTCGCGATTTCCTGCGCGGCGTTGTTCACGACCGCCGAGCCGGGAAAACCGGCCAATGGCATTTCCATGTTGGACTGGCCTGAGGCGAACCAGACATCGCCGAGGAGGACGTCATCGAAGCTGAGTTTATTGGTGCCGGAGATGGTGAGCGTGAAGGGACCGCCAGCGGGCTGCGGGGGTAGATAGAGGCTCCAGTGCCCGAGCGGGTCGCCGGTGGTGGAGGCGGTGATGCCGTTGAAAGAGGCCGAGACAGGTTCGCCCACCTGCGCCCAGCCCCAGATGTGGATAGGCTTGTTGCGCTGGAGAACCATATGGCTGGTGAAGAGTTTGGGTAGCCGGACTTCGCCTTGGGCGAGGGTGGCGACGGAGGCGAGAAGGATGGCGAAACATAGAGTGCGTTGGATTTTGGTGAACATGCTGGATGAGGTGAAATTTGTTTGTTATGGAAATAAGACTTTATCAAGCGTGGTGATGTGGCCGGAGATGAAGCTGTTATATTCCGTTATCGAATTGGTCAGAAAGACGCGGTGAAATGGGCGACACCGGAAATAACTGCGTTGTTGACCGGCATGCGTGGAGTCAATTATCTTGGTCTTACTCGACTTCCATGGAACCACAAATCGATGCATCGAAATTTCGTCTGTTGGAAAAGCGGCTTCGAAGGTCAGAACGCTGGGCCCGTCTCAACTTGTTGGGATGGGGCTTGACGGCCGCACTGATCGTAATAGCCATTTCGACAAACACTGTTCACGCTCGACAGACAGGAACAGATAAGCTGCGTGTTCGCGAACTGGCCGTTGTAGATGAAACAGGGAGAGAGCGGATCGTACTCGCGGCGCCTCTGCCGGATCCCGTCTTAAATGGCAAGACCGAAAAGCGGATCAGGATAGTGTCAGCGGGCATTCAATTCAAGGCGCCGGACGGCACCGAACGGGGCGGAATCGCAGCTTCGGATGACGGTTCGTTTATGTTTGGTATCGATGATGAAGCGGGTCGCGAACGTGCGCACCTTTATTACTTACCGAAGCGTGGATCGGGCGTTTATCTTCAGGGTGAAAACAACAAAGAGACGGTATCGCTGCTGGTTCCTAGTGGTAGGGGGGAGCCAAGTTTAGTGATGACCAACGAAGCCGGCAAGCGAACGATTGAAGTGCCGCAGAGATGACTGAAGCAGTTCTTTGCCAGAAATATTGGGTAGTATCCCGATTTTTGTGTAAGTCGCTATTCTCCAGTTTTGTTCCTTTCTTAGATCTTAAGAGTTGCTCTTCCTCATTCGTTAACGAGGAGCCGGAGCGCCGGAGGCGCGGAGGCTTTTCGTTAACGGCCGGCTCTCGCCGCGGCGGCCTCGATCCGGTCACCCCACAGCAGCAGGAAATGGTTCAGGGATGTGCGCCAGTTGGGAGCCGCGCGCCAGCGTTGCGCAATGTTGCGTAGCGCCAGGTACAACAGCTTGAGTGCGGACTCCTCGCTCGGAAAGGACGCTCGGCTCTTGATCACTTTGCGCAACGTCATGTGCAGCGATTCGACCACATTGGTGGTATAAATCGCCCCCCGAATCTCTTCCGGATAAGCAAACTGCGGGCTGATGCCGGCCCAATGCCGACGCCACAACTTGCCGATCGCTGCGTACTTACTGTTCCAGCGTTCTTCGAAGCTGTCCAGTGCCGCCATTCCCGCTTCGACCGTCGGCGCGCGGTAGATACCGCGCAGATCCTCGGCCACCGCCTTGCGTTCTTTCCAGTTCACATACGCCAGACTGTTGCGCACCATGTGCACAATGCAAAGCTGCACCTCGGTACGCGGGTATACCGTTGCGATCGCGTCCGGGAAGCCCTTCAAGCCGTCCACGCACGCAATCAGGATGTCCGCCACGCCGCGATTACGGATCTCGGTTAGGATCTGCAGCCATAGCTTGGCTCCTTCTGTCGCGCTGGTCCACAGTCCCAGCACTTCTTTCGAACCCTCCATGGTCACACCGATCGCGACGAACACCGCCCGGTTCTCCACCCGGCCCTCATGCCGCATCTTCACCACCAGCGCATCCAGATACACAATCATGTAAAGCGGTTCCAGCGGACGACTTTGCCATACGCGCACCTCATCCATCACTTCTTCGGTGACCTGGCTGATCAGCGTGGCGCTGACGTCCACGCCATAAATCTCGCGCAGGTGCGCCTCAATGTCGCGCGTGCTCATGCCGCGCGCATACATCGAAACGATCTTATCGTCGAAGCCCGTCCAACGACGCTCGTGCTTGGGCAGAATCTGCGGCTCGAAGCTTCCGTTGCGGTCGCGCGGTACTGTGATCTCGACCGGACCGAAGTCGCCCTGCACCCTCTTCCGGCTGTTGCCGTTGCGGTTGTTGCCGCTGCCGCGACCCTCTGCCTGCCCTTTCTCGTAGCCGAGGTGATGCGTCAACTCAGCATTCATGGCCCGCTCCAGCAGCGCTTTCGTCAGCTGCTTCAGCAGCCCATTCGGGCCCACGATCTCTTCCGTCTTCTTGCCCTTCAGCAGCTCATCCAAAGCCGCTTCCAGTCTACTTCCTTCTTCTGCCATTCCGTTCTCCTATTCTCGGAGAACGCTTCTTACACAAAATGTTTTACACCCTCCCTGGTCCAAATAATTATGTGTTCAAAGTCTGTAACACTCCTTCTCAATAGCGAAGTCTCTGATGAACATCACTGCATCTGCGTTAACACTGATTGCATGTAGTCTCTATCTGAACGTCTGTCCTCATTGCGTTGCTGCTGAAAAGAAATTCTATTTTCTTGCGGCGACACCTACTTACGATTCACCACAGGCATACCCGGCCGACCTTTATAGCATTGAGGCAAGCAAGCAGATGCTCAAACTTATAAGAGAGATAGCGTCTCCGAGTACTGGTGTCGATTATATTCGTTATTATCCAGGATTTCTGGCAGTGGGTCATCCTCATATAAAGCCGACAGTTGTTGAGCTAATTCATTTTGCGGACCCGAAGCGGAGCGATCCAGTCAAGCTGGAATATAAGGATACGATTACCACCAATGTTACGGTCGATCCTCCTCAAGAAGGCCCTCTGGAATTCATAGCAGTTACAAAAAACGTTTCGTCAGGAGGAATTCAGACGACTTCAGCCGGGCTCCTACCGGATGTTAGTGGGTATGGTGTAAAGCGAATCATCAAGGACGTGTCATGGTCGATCCTACGTTATCTCTACGCTATGGGGCAAATTGGTGGACCTATTGGCCAGTGGGACGGGTTGCAAGCGGAAGCCGTTTCTTCCAACGTCATTTACAATACGCCTACCGGACCAATCGTTCTTCTGCCTTCCGTACCCGAGGCGTTAAGCAACGGAAGGACTAAGCCGGTGAGCATTCTTTGCTCAAATACCGGGTTCTTGATACTGGCCTTAGTGGAAGATCATGGAGTAATTGAAAGCAGAAATCAACAGTTTGTCTATGTTTACGCCCGTAATGACAAGAGGTGGTCGACTCTTTCTTTCCCTGGAAATTATTCACGCCTACGATTATTTGGGAATTGGCTTTCTGTCATTGTCGCCCAGTATAATCCGACACACTCCGCTAATCCCGGGAATGAGCATTTCCGGACAGAACGTACCGACAGACTTCCCTCTGTCGCGCAACTCTATTCCGAAATGTCGGTTCCAGAGCTTCTTCCTGGTATTTTGAAGCTGGTCAACCTTCAAGGCGGACGTACAATTCAGATCGACACGGGTCAGGCGGATAGTGAGATTCTACTTGTATCTGGCGATACCGTGCTGTACCGAATCAACAATAGAATTCTCTCTGGGCGTATTGCTGGAAGTAAAATCCTCAATACGACGCTACTTGTGGAAGATGAGAATGTTCCTGAAATTCACTGGGCATTTGAAGGTCCAGCCAGTCCGCAGGTGATAGTGCATTAGACCGGCCGGTTCGTCAGCAGATATTTTCCGCCGCTTTCTTTTACAACTTTGATATTGCCGATTCCGACGACTTGCTGGATGCGTGGCAGGGCGGGGCCTTCCACCAACAAATAGAAGCGCTGAGGCTGCTTCCAGAGGCGAGCCAGATCCTTGTCGTCGATAAATACGTCGGGAGCATCGGGAGCGTTGGAGCCGTACTCCAAATTGGTTTTGCGGCCGTTGAGCAGGAGTGCCTTGGTGTCGGCGTAGAAAAAGACGGAAGAGAACGTGTAATACTGATCGTCCACGATGAGCTTGCCGGAGGGCGAGTGGAGCAGGGCTGTTGCCAAGGGGCGGGAAGAAAGATAGGGGTTGAAGGTGACCAAGGCCAGGCGGGCGGCTTGGAAAAAGAGCACCATCATGATGGCGAAGCTCCAGTAGCGGCGGTTTCCTTTCAGCAGAAGAATGCCTGACAGGCCAATGAGAAATGCCACCAGAGCGAGGATTAACTGCGGGCGTAAATAGGCAAATGATTCCAGAGTGAGATCTCCCATGTGGCCGAGCGAGAGTGTGTAGGCGCTGGTTTTCTGGACGGAAAGGGCGTCGGAGATGTCGCCGGGCGTAGGAAGGCTCCAGACGTGGACGAGGATATAGAGAATAGCCGCCGATGCGAGCGCGCAGACTGTGAATAAAGCCATCTCGCCGCCTCGGAGCCATTTCGTAGCGCGGAAATCGGTCGACGCCATGGCGCAGCCGAGAAGAAGCGCGATGGCCGGATAGATGGGCATGGAATAGTATTCCTGCGTGGAGGAAAAGCTGAAGAAGGCCATGAGAAAGCCGATCCAACAAAGAGCCAGTAGACGCATGCGGGACGCGCGATCGGCGCCGCGATAGTTCAGGCGCACAAGGGCGGGGAAGTAGACGCTCCAGGGGAAGAGCCAGAGCAAATGGAAGGCCCAGAAGAGGACGCGCGGAACGGTGTTGTAGTCGTGCGGGTAGCGGCGATTGAGGAAGCGGAGAATGTGCTCGTTGAAAAAGTAGAACCAGAAGAAGCCCTGATAGTGGCCGGGGCCGCTGGAGAGGCTGAAATACAGATAGGGCGGGTTGCGCAGCGTGGCGAGGATGTGCCAGGGCGCGGCAAGCAAAAACAGGAGCGGGATGCCCCATTGCGGGAGAAGTCCGCGCCATGTTTCGCGCGCGAATAGTTGACGCGTAAAGAGAAGGAACAGGCCGGCGGAGGCGATGGGAAAAACGGCCCCGATGAGACCTTTGAACAGAATGGCTCCGGCGATGCTGACCCAAAAAAGGAGACCCCAGAGGCGCGGGCGTTTTTCTTCGGGATCGATGGCGCGGAGGAACGACCACAGGGCGAGCGCGATGGTGAAGGTGAGCTGTGAATCGGAGATGAGGATGCGTGTGAAGAGGAACAGACCGACGCAGGTAGAGAGGACAAGGCCTCCATAAAGGCCGGCGCGCTCCCCGAAAGCCCAAGCGCCCATGCGGAAGGTGAGCCAACAAAGAGCGACGGTAATGAGTGCGACCGGAAGGCGTGCGATGTAGTCGTGGACTCCGAAAAGCTTGAAGAAGATGGCGATGATCCAGTACTTGAGCGGCGGCTTTTCCATGTATTTGACGCCGTCGAGGTGCGCGGTGGTCCAGTCGCCGGTCTGCAGCATAGCGCGCGAAATGGCGGCCTGCACGGAATCGACGTCGTCCATCAGGGAAGGTGGGCTGACGATGCAGGCGAGGAAGACGGCCGAGGCGAACAGAAGAACGATCCATTGATAGCGGCGGAAGGCGGCAGAGTGCGATGTCATGGCGATGGCGAATTACTCGTATCGGAGGGCTTCGGCAGGTGCGATTCCGGAAGCACTGCGGGACGGGTGCAGGGTCGCGATAAAACTTGTGAGAAGAGCGAGGGCAGCGACCCAGACTCCGTCTCTCCAATGGCTTTGAAAAGGAACGTAGCTGAGGGAGTAAACATGCTCGTCTAGTTTGATTAAGTGGTAGTGATCGAAGAGGGCGGAGATGGAGAAGCCGGCGAACAGGCCGATCACAGTGCCGAGGCCGCCGATGAGCAGACCCTGGAGGACGAAGATGCGCTGGATTTGCCGGCGGCTCGCGCCCATCGACATCAGAACGGCGATATCGCGATGCTTCTCCATGACCAACATGACGAGCACCACCAGAATGTTAAGGGAAGCAATCATCTCAATGAGGCTGACGGTGATGACGCTCACGAGTTTTTCCAGTTTCAAGGCATTGAGTAAAGCGCGATTCTGATCCATCCAGGTGGTGGCGATTAGCTTAGGTCCGACAACGCGTTCGGCTTGGCGGGCGACATCGGGCGCGGCGAAGATGTTATCGAGGCGAATCTCGATCGTGTTCACGACGTCGTTTAAATCGAGCACTCGTTGAGCGGCAGGTAAGGTGGTGAAGGCCCAAGCAGCATCGAGATCGTAGAGACCCGACTCGAAGATAGCGACGACGCGGAAATGAAAGAGAGTGGGGACGGTGCCGAAGGGCGTGAGTTGGCCTTGGTAGCTGAGGACGGTGACGGGGCTGTGAAGGACAACGCCGATTTGCGAGGCAAGACCGGAGCCAAGAATAATACCGCGTTCGCCTTCTTTGGTATCGAAATCCGATAAGGAGCCGGCTTTGAGATGACGGAGAAGCTCCGGGACGGGCGCGCCGTGTCCCAGGGGAACACCTTTCAGCTGGGCTCCGGAGCCGAGAAAAGGGCCTTTCACCGCAACCTGACCGTAGAGTCCGGGCGTGGTGGTGAGCACGTGAGGAATGCGGCGAAGCTTCGGGAGGAGCGGCTGCCAGTTTTCGATGCCGAACTCGGGGTTGCGCTCCAGGATGTTGACGTGGGCGGTAGCGCTGAGCAGGCTTGATTGCAACGTGCTGCTGAAACCGTTGTTGATGGCGAGAGCGAGGATGAGCGCGGTGACTCCGGCCGCGACGCCGAGAACAGAGATTATGGTGATGACGGAGATGACGGTTTGTTTGCGCTTCGCACGTAGATAACGAAGCGCCACCATCCATTCAAAGCGGGACATACGTCAGGTCAAAGCGAGACATGCGTCTGGTGAAAAAGTGACATTGGTCAGGCGGGCGGCTCGGATGGCTGATCGAGCTCGCGAAGACGTTGCGCCAAGCCAATCTCGCCCTCTGGACGGAGCAGAGGGAATAAGATGACATCGCGAATCGACTTGGAGTTGGTCAGGATCATGGTAAGGCGATCAATGCCGATGCCTTCGCCGGCAGTGGGCGGCAGGCCATAGCAGAGGGCGCGGATATAGTCTTCATCCATGAGATGCGCTTCGGCATCGCCGCCGGCTTTACGGGCAAGTTGCAGATCGAAGCGGCGGCGCTGCTCCATGGGATCGTTGAGCTCGGTGAAAGCATTGCCGATTTCCAGGCCGGCGGCGTAGATTTCGAAGCGTTCGACGAAATCAGGTTCGTCGGGCTTGTTCTTCGATAGTGGAGAGACTTCGGCGGGAAAATCATAGATAAACGTAGGGGCAAGCAGTCGATCTTCCACATGCTCTTCAAAGAGATCGACGAGCGCGGCGCCCGGCGTGGTTTCCTTGGAGTGACGGAGAAGCCAAGCCGGATCTTTTACATTTTCAAGCGTGGGCTTATCGGTGCCCCGCCAGAACTCGACGAGCGCTTCGCGCATAGAAAAACGGCGGAAGTGGGCAAAGTCGATCTCCTGATTGTTAAATGTGACTTTCGTGGATCCAGTGGCGTCGATGGCGGTTTGTCGAAGGAGCTCGGCCGTGAGATCCATCAGGCCAAGGTAATCGGAGTAGGCTTGATAGAACTCAAGCATAGTGAACTCGGGATTGTGGTGGGTGGAGATGCCTTCGTTGCGGAAGTTGCGATTGATTTCATAGACACGCTCCATGCCGCCGACGACGAGGCGCTTTAGGTACAGTTCGGGGGCGATACGCAGGTAAAGGTCAATATCCAGCGTGTTGTGATGCGTAGTGAACGGGCGCGCCGCGGCACCTCCGTAGATCGACTGCATCATGGGTGTTTCGACTTCGAGGAAACCGCGCTCATTCAATTGACGGCGTAAAGAGCCGATGATTTTGGAGCGGGTGATGAAGATATTGCGAACGTCAGCGTTCGAGATGAGATCGAGATAACGCTGACGATAGCGGGTTTCTACATCTTCCAGGCCATGCCACTTTTCCGGCAAGGTCAATATGATTTTTGACAGGAAGGTGAGGTCTTCGACATGGATGCTCAATTCGCCGGTACGCGTGCGGAAGAGATAACCCGAGACGCCGATGATGTCACCAATGTCCAGCTGTTCATAAAGCTGATAGCTTTTTTCCGGCATGGCGTCTTTCCGGGCGTAGATTTGGAGACGCCGGCCATCCTGGAGCAGAGTAAGGAAACCTGCCTTGCCCATGCGGCGAATCTGAACGATGCGGCCCGGAAGGCGAACCTGGCAGTTGGCACCGAGCTCTTCGGCGGTTTTAGACTCGTATTCGGAGAGAATGGCGGGAATGGTGGTTGTGCTCTGAAATGCTTGACCGTAGGGATTGAAACCAAGCTGCTGAATTTGCGATATGCGCTCCTGGCGAGTGCGCAGAAGATCGTCTTCTAATGCCAACGAATAGCTCCTTAAGGGGAAACTTTCATTGTAGAGGTAACGATGGTTAGAGCCGGGCCAGGCGACGTTGAATAAAGAGGAAGTACATTGCGAAAACGACGATCAGCACACCGTTAATTGCCATGATGAGCGGGGCTGAGGTTTGTTTAATCAGATAACCGCAGACAACGCTTCCAATCGGCATGCCTCCACGGAAAGCAACGTTGTAAACACTCATGACGCGGCCGCGCATGGAGTCGCTTACCAGGAGCTGTACCAACGTTGTGTTCGATGCGAACACAATCATGAGCGCGGCTCCTGCCAGGAAAATCAGAGTGGTGCTGGCAAGAAGGTTGCGGGAGAGTCCGAAAGCCAACATGCATAGACCGAGCGCCAACATCAGGGTCAGCGACCGCTTAGCCACACCTGCTTGTTTTTGCGTACCGGCAATTGCCAGTGCGCCCGTAACGGAACCAGCCCCTGAGAGGCAGAGAAACAGGGTGAATACGTCCGGGCCACCGTGAAAGACGTCCCGGGCCATGACCGGCAAAAAGGTGATTAACGGGAAAGAAAGCAGGGTAAGGAAAAAGGCCACCACGATGAGGCTGACCATGCCTTCCTTGTTGCGGATAAAGTCGAGCCCTTCGCGAATACTGCCGAGCACGGAAACGGTTGCTTTCGTGGGAACGAAGCGGATGCGAACCATCAGCAGCGTTCCAATGACTGCGAGATAGGAGAGACCGTTGAGAGCGAAACACCAGGTGGCGCCTAGTTTGCTCAATGCGATGCCGCCGAGCATGGGGCCGAGCACGCGGGCTAAATTAAATTGGATAGAGTTCAGCGCGATGGCGTTGTTCAGATCCTTTTTATCCACGAGCGTGGGTATCAATGCCGAGTAGGCAGGGCCGCCGAAAGATTGCGCCAGACCTACTGAGAAAGATAAACACCAAATATGCCAGACCTGTACAACACCGGTGAATACCAAGGTGGCCAACGTGAAGGCCGAGACCATTTGTATGATCTGGGAGACGATCAGCAGCTTGCGGCGGCTGGCGCGGTCGGCTAGAACTCCGCCGAAAAGAGAGAATAGAAAGATAGGTATTTGACCGAAGAAAGCATCCAACCCGAGATAGACCGACGAGTTAGAGAGTTTATAGACTAGCCAGGCTTGCGCTAGTATCTGCATCCAACTTCCGATGCTGGATGTGCAAGCGCCCAGCCACATCAAACGGAAATCGTGATACTCAAATGCTTTGAAGACTCGCCTTAGCAAGCCATGTTCTTTCTTTGCATTGTTCCCAGCTTAGCTAGGGCAGTGGCTGCTCCCGCTCGATAAGGTGAAGCAGATTTCCATCGGGATCTTGAAAGAATACCAACCGGTTTCCCTGATTGGTGTAGGCATCGCCGTCAAAGGTAACGCCCTTTCGCTGAAGCTCTGCGTGCGCGGCGTCGAAATCATCCACGGCGATAGCGATGTGGCGCAAGCCGGGCGTTTGTCGTGTCGCTTCATTGCGGTCGCCCTGGGCGGGGATGACCTCGATCATGAACCCGTTCTTGGCTTTCACAAAATAATTACCCGCATATTTGTAGTTGATTTGGAAATCCAAGCGGGAAACGTACCACTCCGCTAGGGCTCGCGGATCTGGCGAGGCGATCGCGAAATGCTCGATGCCAACAAACATAAAGGGCGATTGTAGCAGGGCGATACGTGTTGCGGCGAATCACAGGTAAACGTGCTCCGGCCTCAACGCTGCCGAGGCTGAAGTTCCGCCGTGTATCCTAATGGCGAGCACACAAGCAATGAATCTTCTCTGCTGGGAAAGCTTTCAAACCAAGCTACTAGGCGCTGCTCTGTTCGATGCCGATTAAAGAAGTGAAAACCCCGGCCAAATCTCTCGTCGGCAGGGCTATGAAGATTGCGCTAGCCGCGCTTTTGCTGCTTCTGATTGCCGGGATCGTCGCGCCATTTATCACGATGGCCAGTTACAGTGGACGTATTCGAGAGGCTTTAGAATCGGCGCTGGGGCGGTCGGTGGAGTTTCAGAAACTCCATCTCACCTTGTTTTCCGGTCCGGGTTTCCTGCTCGATTCGGTCACCATCGGTGAAGATCCGCGGTATGGACTGGAAGCCTTCGCTTACGTGCCTACGTTGGAAGCCCGCTTGCGGCTGGATAAGCTGTTGCTGGGCCGTATCCAGTTTTCCAGTCTGCGGTTGATCGAGCCCTCTTTAAATTTAGTGAAGAAGAATGACGGAACCTGGAACGTGGCTTCCCTGGTGGAGCGCCTGAGCAGTCCCCGCCGCGTTCCTTTAAACCTATTTCCGGTTATCGAAATCTCTGAAGGACGCCTGAATTTTAAACTAGGAGTGCGTAAGACAACTCTTTACATTTCGGAGTCCGGGCTTTCCATCTATCCGGAGAGCTCCGGCAAACTATATCTTCGATTTGCCGGTTCGCCCGCGCGTACGGACCGGGCGGGGAATGGTTTTGGACACTTCCATGGAACGGCTAATTGGTACCTGGGTCCTACAGCTCAAAATGCGAATCAGCTTGAAGCAAACTTGATTCTCGATAGCAGCAATCTCAGTGAGATTACAACTTTGTTCGAAGGCTACGACATCGGTATTCACGGTTCGATCAGCTCGCATCTACATATAGAGGGTCCGGCCAATGGGTTACGTCTCGCGGGCGATCTGCATTTAGAGGATGTGCATCGTTGGGATCTGCTCCCGTCCAGTGGTGAGGATTGGCATATTCGGTACGGAGGCGAGATCGATCTTACGGCGCGCCGCTTACAAATTCAGACGATCCCCTGGCATGAAAAAGACCGATTACCGGTCGCGGTGCAGATGCAGGTGAGCGATTTTCTCATAACGAATCGCTGGCAATTGACCACGCAATTGAGGCGAGCACCGGCGCAGAACTTGCTGCCGCTCGCTGCTCGGATGGGATTGTCGTTTCCGGAGAATGTAACTTTGCAAGGCACACTCGATGGAGTAGTAAGTTATTCCGGACCAGGGGAACTATCGGGGAATGTGACGATCAACAATCTCCTGACAATCGTGCCTCAGGCGCAGCCATTGACAGCCGCCGCTGCAGATATTGAAATATCTGAAGATCGTTTTCGTCTTCGCCCTACCGTCTTGCAAACGCCGTCAGGAGAAGCGCTGGAGGCTTCCGGCGAATATGTTCCCGAAACGCGCAAGGTGACTGCCGACATTCACGTCAAGAATGTTTCGACGGACATGTTGAAAAGCGAGACGCTCGCTTGGTTCGGAGAGTATCCCATGCACGACATAGTGAGTGGAGGTGAACTCAGCGGGTATCTTTCTTATAGACACGAGGAATCCGAACCAGTGCAATGGAAAGGGCAACTGCAGTTCATTGAAGCTACTATGTCGCCGGCTGGGCTTAACACCACGTTAAAACACGCCGCTGGCCGTTTCACCTTCAAGGCTTCGGATTTCCAGGTGGATGATTTTTCCGCAACGCTTCTGAACCGTTCGATCAGAGGCAACTATCGACACAGCGAAGGAGCAACGCCGCCGGAGCGCCTGCGCCTGCAAATACCTTCGCTCGATCTATCGCAAGCCGCCGGCCTGCTTCGCCCTTCGCTGGAAACGCGGGATTTGTGGACGCGCCTCCATTTAGGGCGGTATCGTGCGCCGGATTGGTTGGTCGGTCGTAACTTGGACGGCGGAGTCGACATCGCCCAGCTTTCGATGGATGGAACCGCGCTGGGTTCTATAAAATCGCATTTCCTTTGGAAAGGCACTGGAGTGCAGTTTACCTCTTTTACGCTGAATCTGCCGGAAGGATCTTTGAAGGGACAAGGCAATGTAAACCTTTCCGAGAATAGTCCTTCTTATCGCTTTACTTCTAGTATTTTTAGGTTTCCTTATAAAGGGGGGCTTCTGAATGCGGAGGGTAAGTGGCAGTCTTCTGGAACTGGGGCGGATGCGCTTCTCAATTTTCGCGCGACGGGCACCTTCGCCGGCGAGGCCCTTGCTCTTTCGGAGCGGGATGTTTTTGACAGGCTATCGGGTGCTTTCACGCTTTCGTTTGCAAAGGGATGGCCCGATCTCCGCCTTTCCGATGTAGAAGCTTCGGCTAATGACGAACACTGGACCGGCGAGGCTATCAGCGGCGGGAATGGAACCATCGTCTTCAGCATTCATAATGAGGTCAACGAACGTCGGGTCACTACATCTCTGATATCGGGCGAGCCGACCTTGCCTTCCGCGCAACCCGACAACGAAAGCCAATGAAGGGCCGCTCAGATTCGGCTAAGATAGAGGTTCGTGATGCAAGATTTCGAGACAGAGTCTGTCTCAACCGTGCAGGACGCCGAAGCAAGCGCACGTGAGAAAGCACGTTTGCAGCTTACCAACGACCTGAATCAATTGCTGCGCCGCCTAAAGTCCTACGAGACGGAAGGAGCTTGGATTGCGGCTGTGAGTGAGGGTGCGTCCCGCTTTGCTTCGGAGAGCGGCTTATTCACCATAAGTGCTGAATCTCTCCGTCTGCGCGCGCAAAACGGCTTACATTTGCCGGTAGATTTTTCAATGCCGATCTCCGCCGGTGCTGCTTTTGGAGCGGCCATGGAATCGAGGGACCCGGTGGTGGCCTTACGCAGCGCTTCGGAAGTAGGCGAGAAGCTCAGTAGTGTGAACCGCGCGGATCGAGCGCACCTTTTCCCGATTTCGAATGGCGATCGTGTGGTGGCGGTGATTTTTGCAGTTGGAAACGACCTCGATCCTGGTGGAATGGAGTTGTGGGGGAGCGTGGCATCGCTAGCTGTTCAGCGCCCTGCTAATTTGGGACTTCATACGCAGATTACACTTGCCTCCGTGACCTCGGCGAAGGCGCCGGAACGAAGATTGCCTGTTTGGGCGCATCTTCCTCCCGACGAACAATATAAGCATATGCGCGCCCGGCGGTTTGCTCGAGTGAAAGTCGCCGAAATGGAGATATCGAGACCCGAGGCTTGCCGCGCCGGTCGCAAAGAAGGTGATTTTTATCTTTTTTTGAAGCGAGAAATCGATGCGGCTCGCGACTCTTATCGTAAACAGTTCATGACGAATCCTCAGATGACCGATTACCTTCACCTGGAACTAGTCAAGATTGCCGGCGAGGGTGATGAACAGAAGTTGGGAGCCGATTATCCGGGCCAGTTGGATTAACCCGCTGCCAAGTATTCGACCGTTTGCTCGAAGCTTTTCTTTTCCGGTTTTTCTTTGCCTGACGCTTTGTATTTTCAATGATGGGTTTGCAAAGACCGCCGTTCCGGTGCAAAAGCATAGACCGGTAAAAACAAGATCTATTGTGAAGCCGCCAGCGCCGAAGGCGGTAGGCGCGGCGGGGTTGATCGCCATTGCCCAGCACCAACTGGAAATCGGCAACTCCGCCGCCGCAGCGGAGTACGCCAAAAAGGCTTCCTCCGATGCGCCGGTTTTGGACGACTACGCTCAATTTATTCGCGCGCAAGCCGAATACCGATTGAAGAATTACGAGGAAGTCGCCAAGACGACTGTTCAAGTATTGAATCACCTGCCAGTGTCGCCGTTTGCGGGGCCCGCGGCTGCTTTGGCCGTTTGTGCCGAACTGGATAACAACCATCCCAAAGAAGCGCTAGGCCTTATTAAGAAGCATTATAGTCGCATTCCTCATCCGCAGGCGGATTTGCTGCTGGCGCGCAGCTTCGAAGCGAACGGTGACCTTCTGCAGTCCGCTCAGTACTATCAGCATGTTTATTACGACTATCCGAACGCAAGGGAAGCTACCGATGCGGCCAATGCGTTGGTCGATCTAAAAAGCCGGATGGGCGATAGTTATCCGCCGATCATGCCGAATCAAATGATTGGGCGGGCGCAGAAGCTATTCGACGCAAAGAACGGAGGAGGCGCCCGGATTGAATTGGCTGCGGCCATTCCGCAGCTAACAGGCGCGGCGCGCGATCTGGCGCGGGTGCGGCTGGGCGTTGCCGACTACTTAGACAATCGTCCGCAAGTCGCATTTCGGTATCTCTCGTCGTTGAAAGTAGACGATTCAAATTCTGACGCCGAGCGCCTGAACTACTTGATCCGTTGCGCGCGCAAGCTCGATAAACACGCGGATGTCAAGCCTTTTCTCGAGCAACTGGACCAGCAGCATCCGGAGTCTCTTTGGCGCATGGATGCTCTGATTTCGGTAGCGGACCAAGCGCGTACGGAAAACGATGCGGCTACTTACTTGCCGCTCTACCATGCCTGCGTCGCTACATTTCCGAATGAGCCGAGGGCCGCTTGGTGCAATTGGCGTATCGCTTTCAACGACTATTGGCATGACGAGGCGGACGCGGGGGACTTGCTTCGCGCTCATCTGCAAAAATATCCAGCTTCTGGTGAAATCAGCAATGCGCTCTATTTCTATGGACGTCTCGCGGAACGAAAGAACCAGAACGACGCTGCGCGTGCCTGCTATGAGGAACTGATTACCCGTTTTGCCAATACCTACTTTGCCGTGGTTGCCCGTGATCGCATCAAGGGGTCCGATATACAAAGAGCTACCGACGATCCTGCGATGCTCGGATTTTTGCGCTCTATCGATTGGCCGTCGCGATCGGAATTTGCGAGCTTCACGCCGGGAAAGACCGCGCAGGTACGCCTTCACCGGGCACAGTTACTACAGCTTTCCGGTTTAAATAGTTTTGCCGAAGGAGAGTTGCGCTTCGCTGCAGACAACGACAACGAACAAGATAATCTTTACGCTTACGAACTGGCGAAAATAGCCGAAGCAAGAAGTTCGCCCGATGTGGCGATGCGATATATCAAACACTACGCTCCCCAGTACCTTTACATGCCGCTGGACGAGGCACCGCTCGAGTTCTGGAAACTTGCTTTTCCGATACCGTACCGAAACGCCATCACGGTTCATAGCAATCAGGAAAGCCTGGATCCCTATCTAGTTGCCGCGTTGATTCGCCAGGAGTCGGAGTTCAATACAAAGATCATTTCTCGCGCGAATGCATACGGGCTGATGCAGGTTTTACCTTCCACCGGCCGTGAAATAGCGCACCACTTTCACGTGCGGCACTACTCTTCCAACCAACTATTGACCGCCGACCGCAACATCCAATTCGGCGCTTATTACTTTCGCAATCTGCTGAACTCTTTCGGCGGGCGGGCCGACTTGGCGCTGGCATCCTACAATGCGGGCGCAAGCCGCGCGAAGCTTTGGCAATCCTGGGGTCCATTCCGCGAACCGGCCGAGTTTGTGGAGATTGTGCCCTTTCATGAGACGCGCGGCTATATTCAGATTGTTTTACGGAATGCCGATGTTTACCGCCGCTTATATGCCCGCGGCGTTCCCGATGTGCCGAGCTATCATGCAAAACCCGCTCCGAAAGTTCGGCCGAAGAAGACGATGCATAAGCCTAAACTGACGCCAAGCAAACGGAGACGAGCGCCTGCCGGATGAATTGTGTAAACGATGGAGATTCTCAGTTAAGATTGCCGCGAGAAAAAATACCATTATTTTTGCTATCTTTAGAGTTTCCGCAGCACTACTTGCATAAGTAATACGTTTGTAATCCCATTCGCATGCCCTATAGCATTCAGCCATTAAAAGAATTTCTCGTTCGACCCGCTCTTCCATCGTCGCTCAGCCGTTTAACGGAACTAGCTTACAATCTGATCTGGAGTTGGGACCACACCATTCGGTCGGTTTTCCGGCGCTTGGAGCCGACGTTGTGGAAAGAGTCGAATCACAATCCGGTTGCGCTGCTGGGAACGATTTCACAGGCCACGTTGGATAAAGCGGCAGCCGACCCGCGGTACCTGGCTCTTTACCGCCGCGCCTGCGAGCGTCACGACAGCTACTTGCACTCTGCCCACAAAGAGGGTGTTCCGCAGATCGCATACTTCTCGATGGAGTATGGATTGTTGGATTGCATGCAGATTTACTCTGGCGGCCTGGGATTGCTTTCCGGCGACCACATGAAGGCGGCCAGCGATTCCGATTTCGCATTGTCCGGTGTTGGCCTTTTATATCAACGCGGCTACTTGCAGCAATCGCTGAACCCCGATGGTTGGCAGCAGGAGCGCACGCCGTTGAACGATTTCTATACGCTTCCCGTGCGGCCTTGCCTCGACGAAAAGGGAAATGAGATCGTAGTAAGCGTCACTCTGCCAACGGGCGAAGTTTTCATCAAGGTATGGCACATCGATGTTGGACGGGTGAAGCTGTATGTGCTAGATACGAACATCCCGCAAAACACCTCTAGCGAGCACCGGGAGATTACCGACCAGCTTTATGGTGGCGATATCCACAAGCGTGTTCGCCAGGAGATTGTTCTTGGGATTGGCGGCTTGCGCGCGTTGAAGAAGCTTGGTATAAAGCCGACTGTTCATCATATGAACGAGGGGCATTCCGCGTTCCTGGCCATTGAGCGTATCCGCGTTTTCATGGAGGAGCAGAATCTTTCATTCGATCAGGCTTTGGAAGCTACCCGTCTCAGCAACGTTTTCACGACGCACACATCTGTTCCTGCCGGCATCGATTTATTCGATTCGAGTCTTGTTTATGACTATTTCGCGCAGTACTGCCAGAAAGCCGGCTTTCCGTTCGAAAAATTTCTGACACTGGGCCGGAAAGATTTGCGTGACCCTTCCGAGCGTTTCTCGATGGCAGTGCTGGCATTGAAGACCTCTGCGTTCCGCAATGCGGTGAGCGTACTTCATCGCTACGTTTCGCAGGAGATGTTCCAGGATTTGTGGCCTCGATTGCCGGTGGATGAAGTTCCGATCACTTCGGTCACCAACGGAGTCCATTCGCCTACCTGGATCAACGGGGATCTCGCTGGTTTATATGATCAGTATTTGCAGCCGGATTGGCGAGACCGGTTGGAAGACTCCAAGATGTGGGAGCTGGTCAATGAAATTCCATCGCAGGAACTTTGGGAAGTTCATCGCAAACGGAAGCGCCGCATGGTGGCGTACGTTCGCGAATGCGCGGTGAATGCGGCGGGGGAGCGAAAGGCATCGGCAGCCGAGGTGCGCCGGTTGTCGGAAGTCCTCGATCCGGATGTCTTCACAATCGGGTTTGCGCGTCGTTTCGCCACCTATAAACGAGCTACTCTTCTGTTCCGTGACGTCGCGCGGCTAAAGCGCATCTTGAATAATTCAAAGATGCCGGTGCAAATTGTGATCGCCGGCAAGGCACATCCCAAAGACCATCCTGGTAAAACACTGATTCGTGAGATCGTCAACCTTTCCCGCGATCCTGAAGTGTCCAAGCGGCTTATCTTTGTCGAAAACTACGGTATTCAGGTGGCGCGGGAAATGGTGCAGGGCGTGGACCTTTGGCTCAATAATCCAAAGCGTGGCGAAGAGGCTTGCGGCACCAGCGGCATGAAGGCTTCCATGAACGGCGTTTTAAATTTCAGTGTGCTGGACGGCTGGTTCGACGAAGCGTATGAAATCTCCGGCGGCTGGGCGATCGGTGACCGGGCCCCGTATTCGGAGGATCAAGACGATATTCACGCCAGCGCGATTTACTCGACGCTGGAGAATGAAATTGTTCCTCTTTACTATCAAGGCACCGAGGGGGAAGTTCCCGCTGAGTGGGTGCGGCGTATGAAAACATGTATTGCCAACATCACGCCTTTTTTTAGTTGTGGACGCATGGTGGGCGAGTACATGAGTGAGCTTTACCAGCCGGCCGACAAACAGTGGAAGAACGTTTCGAACAATGATTTTGCTGCCGCCCGCGAACAAACGATGTGGGATAACCGGGTCAGCCAGGCATGGAATAGTGTTCGCTTCATTGACTTTGGCGATGGGTCAAGCGATCAGGTGATAAGCGGGTCGGCGGTTCCGCTTCGCACCACTGTAGATCTGGCGGGACTGAAGCCGGAGGAAGTGCGCGTGGAGGCCGTAATCGGGCAAGTAGGAGTGAATGGACAGCTTCAAAGCACATATACGCTCGCATTGGAGCCGGTGGAGGAGCGAGGCAGTGCGGTCGTTTTCGCTAACCAGTTTACGGTGCAGCATTCAGGCCGCGTCGGCTACTCGGTCCGTATTACGCCGAACCACTTCGATTACTCGTTGACACGGCCCTGCAACGCGCCTTTGAAGTGGATTTCCGACTAGGCACAGTACTTTTCTGCTTGGATTTATACACGGAATAGTAGCTTCTGATTGAAAAGCGTGGTACATACTTACTTAGGTACCGGCGATATACGCCGTGAAAATCTTACGACCGACAAAGCTTTCGTTTTTGTTTCGAGATTCAGACCCGCAGTGAAATATATTTGCCGGTTTGAACGCTGTACCAGAATCATTCGGGGAATCACCCAGCACCACCTGTTGAAAGTATACGGGAGCTGTTCGGCGAGCCCCCTCTAAGGAGTCGATCAACGACAATGGACGGAGATCGCAAATACCGGCAACATGGATACGCGGAGTCAGACCGTGCGTCTGGTTCTTACAATCGAGAACGGCAACGACAACCAGGGGAGAAGCTTCCGCTGGATATTACTGGGCCAAAATTGCCTCGACTGATTCAGAATGTAGTTGCCTCAAGATGTTTTAGTTGTTCGACAACACTTCCGGCTAACGCGGACTTCAAAGGCGCGTGTCCGAAGTGTGGCGTAAGTCTGCACTGTTGTAAGCAGTGTGCAAACTTCGAGTCATCCACACGTTTTCAGTGCCTGAAGCCGATACCAGTGCGTATTGTGGCCAAAGATGCGGCTAATAGCTGCGAGCTGTTTTCACCGCGTGTGACTGTGGCCCGCGATGCGCATCCTGCCGCGTCCTTCGGCTCAAGGTCAATGGGTAATGGGCTTTCCACGCTGGCTCCTCGTACCGCTAGCGACGCCCGCGCGGCTTTCGACAGCCTTTTTAAGAAGTAAACGGATTGCAACAATAGAAGTTGGCTGCGTCAAAGATCAAAAAGAAATCAAAAGCGAGCGCGACAAAGCCCTCTGCTTTACCCCGCCAAGCGGCGGTACCTTGTCTTGTTCTGGTTGTTATCGCGTTTGGCGTTCTCGCCTTTTTCTTTTTCGCCTCATTCAATGCGGGAAGTTGACCGCGCATGCGAGAGCATGTAGTTAATGAGAACGGACGGGCGCGCGGAAGACCAACTACGGCCAACGAAAATCACTACGGACTACCTGGTGACCGCGGAAGGCTCCGCTTTGATCGAAGTAGGACACACACGGGTGCTTTGCGCCGCAACGGTAGAGGATACGATTCCGGGATTTCTTCGTGGCACAGGTAAAGGATGGGTTACCGCCGAGTATTCCATGCTCCCCCGAGCCACCGTGACGCGAACGCCTAGAGAAGTGACAAAGGGCAAGCCATCGGGAAGAACACACGAAATTCAACGCCTAATCGGCCGTGCGTTGCGTTCGGTGGTCGATCTGACCAAACTAGGCGAGCGCAGCATTGTGATCGACTGCGATGTGATTCAAGCCGATGGCGGGACACGTACTGCCGCGATTACCGGGGCGTATGTTGCGCTTGCCATTGCGCTGCGGACACTTGTGAAGTTCAAGGTGATCTCGACCTCTCCTTTGCTGGATAGTATCGCCGCTACAAGTGTCGGTATTCTGGGAGGTGTTTCCTTGCTCGACCTGTCCTATGAGGAAGATTCACGGGCGGACATCGATATGAATTTAGTGATGACCGGTTCGAATAAGTTTATCGAGATTCAAGCCACGGCCGAACGCGCGCCATTTGACGACACGCAACTTGTCGAGTTATTGACGCTTGCCCGGACCGGTATTACGCAACTGCGTACATTGCAAGAACAAGCAATCGCGGGACGTACAGCTTGACCATCTATGCTTGTTCCTCCAATGAAGGCAAACTCCGCGAGTTTGCTTCGGCGAAGGCGCAATTTGGCCTTCCCGATGTCGATATCCGGACGCTTCCCGGCCTTTCGGAAATCTCGCCTCCCGAAGAAACAGGTACGACGTTTGAAGCAAATGCTGCCGAAAAAGCAATCTATTATTCGCGGTATTCCGATGAGCTTGTGTTGGCGGATGACTCGGGATTGGTGGTCCCCGCACTCGATGGCGCTCCTGGGATTTACTCCTCGCGATATGCGGGACCTTTCGCGACGAGTGCCGCAAACAATGAGCTGTTACTTCAGAACTTGGCCGATCAGGCGGACCGCTCCGCTCACTTTGTTTGCGTACTGGCGCTGGCCCGGTTTGCTAAGGTTCTGGTTACCTTCCGGGGGACTGCCGAAGGTCGGATTCTGACGCAGGCGGCATCCGGCGGACATGGGTTCGGTTACGATCCGTTTTTCTTCTATCCACCGTTGAATGCTTCGTTTGCTGAACTTGACCCTCAGCAAAAACTTTCGATAGGCCATCGCGGCGTGGCGCTGCGCAAACTCTTTGCTTGGCTCCAACACTCCCGTTTGGCTTTGTTGAAGAAGGTCGCTGCTCCGTTACACTAAGGCTAGTGCATCGGTATCTGCTTCACAATACTGAAATCCGAGAGACGAGCGATGTTATGCTTTCGCCCGGTCAAGTTGGATTTATGAACGGCTGGGGTGTTTTCAGCACGCTTCGTGTTTGCAGCGGAGTATTGTTTGCCTTCGAACGCCATTACCGGCGTATGAAGCACGATGCGGCGCTGATGCATGTGCCGTTCGAGTTTGAGCCGGACGTTCTCCGAAACTTGCTCGAAAGCTTTATTACGGCGAATCATGCGATTGACGCAACGCTTCGGGTTTCCTGCGTTCGTAATAAGGGAGGCATGTTTCAGGATGCCGCTATCACGCGAGATGCCGATCTCATAGCATTTACAACCGACTTAAATGAGTGGGGTACGGAAGCGAGGCTGATGTCCGTGCCGAATGGACGGCACGCGGCTTCGCCTTTCGCGGGAACCAAGGTTACTTCCTGGGCTCAGAATCTCACTTTCTACGAAACCGCTCACCAGAAGGGATTCGACGAGACGATCCTGCTGAATGAGCGCGGTGAAGTAAGTGAATGTACCTCCGCCAATATCTTCATGATGAAAGGAGACTCTGTTTGGACTCCACCTTTGAAAGAGTCCGGCTGCCTACCGGGAGTTACGCGCGCTATTTTGCTGGAAGAGAAGATGTTGGAAGACGTTCATATTTCTGAACGCAGTTTGCTGATGGCTGACTTGCACGATAGCGACGGGGTATTTATTACGTCCACCACTCGCGATCTGCTTGCCGTATCCGAAATCGATCATGTTGTTCTGCCTCACAACACGGAGCTTCTTTCCCGCCTTCGGAACGCTTTTGTTGGGTACAGAGAGAAGTACGTAGCGCAATGCCGACAAGCGAGGGAAGCAGTAATGACATGAAAAAGTCTTCTCTTACGTGCGAGAAATGCGGAAGCTTTCAGATGAGGAGATCGCGTCGGCAGACGCTTGCGGATTTTGCACACATGGTGCAAGGGAAACATCCGGTGCGTTGCGCCGACTGCAACCATCGTTTCATGGGAAACCTGCTTCAGTTCGAAAAGATTCCTTTTGCCAAATGTCCTAAGTGTTTCAATCTCGATTTAACAACGTGGCCGCCAAGAGGGTATCAAACTACATTTTGGCGATCAATTCTGCTGAGCTTAGGCGCTCATCGGTATCGTTGTGCCGCTTGCCGCTACAATTTTCTAAGCTTTCGGTTTCGCGATCCGGAAGCAAGTCCAGCAATCAAAGATGAAGATAACGCCAGTTCCGCCAGCTTCTAGAACCTTGTAGACAGCACGTAGAGACAATGCACACGCGCCGAGAAGTCGGGTTGGATCGACAGTACAACGTTAGCGGCACTAAGACAGTCTCCGATTTGTCGACCAGCTTCTACGTTTGCGAGAGCTGCGCTTGCAAAGATTCTGTTCGGTTTACACGCGATAAAGCCAACAAGCAGCCAACTTGCTCGCCCAACGTACTTAACATTTCGATATTTTCGCCGGAATGTGCGTGCGCATCCCGATGTTGCACGTTGATAACGCCCATCACCTTGCTTTGCGAAATAATCGGAACCGATAGAAAAGCTTCAAAAGTGTCTTGCGGCAGATCGGCGAAGTATTTAAATCGCGGATCGTTGTATGCTTCCCTGGAAATTGCGAGGAGCCGCCGTTCGCGGGCCACCCAGCCGGTGAGCCCTTCTTCTAAGCGAAGCTTTACTTTGCCGATTTCTTTCTGTGTCGGCTCGCCTGAAGCAAACAGCACCAGTTCGTCTTCTACGATGAAGTAGATGAGGCAAGAGTCGCAGGCCACGAAGTCGCGCACCAGCGCCACAATCTCGTGCAACGCGCTATTCAACTCTATTTCACGGGTCATCAGTCTACTGACGCGCTGGAAAAGCCGGACCTGCTGTTCTGCTCTTTCTAAACGGGTTTCGAGCTCACGGATTCTAGGCACCGCCTTCAATTATTACAAAGCTAAGCTGCTTGCAGGGCCTGGAAAAATGCCAGTTGCCGAAATGTCATAATCTTCTTTTACCTTCGTCGATTTCGCCTCGCGCTAACCCACGCCCTGAAGCGCTTCGGGCATAAATGGTAGTAGTACGATGAAGGCAGCGTTTTCGAGGAGACCCCTTCGCATGTGGACAAAAAGAAGAGAAGATGAAATTCCGCAACGGCCAACGGCAACGCCCGCGGCGGCTAACCCTGTTACGGAGCCACAGAGGAGAGAAATCAACACTATGTCATCGCCGACGAGATCATACGACATCGATTCAAGCCCGGTTCGCAGCGGTTCGGCTGCATTGGGAAAAAATGTGACGATCAAGGGCCAGATTTTCGCCCGTGAAGATTTAACGCTCGACGGCGAAATGGAAGGTACGATCGAATGCCAGGAGCATCGCTTGACCATCGGTCCTAATGCACGCGTGCAGGCCAGCTTGAAGGCGCGGGAAATCATTATTCAAGGCTCGATTCAGGGCAACGTAGAAGCCATCGATAAGATCGACATCCGAAGGGAAGCAAAGCTGGTAGGAGATATCAAAACCAGCCGGATCGTGATCGAGGATGGCGCATACTTTAAAGGAAGCATCGACATTTCGAAGGCAGCGCCTCCGCCCAAAGTGGTAGCGCCGCCACAGCAACAATCCGCCATTGTTCCGCCTGCACCTTCGGCTTCGACGCCGCCGCCGGTAGTTGCCGCAGCAGGACCAAATAAGTAGTTTTGTCGGGAGTAAGATGTTCGGCAGGAGCGCTTTATCGAAAGACCCTTTGAAGCCGGCGGTGAAAGACTCTTCCGGCGCTTTCATAAGGCATAGCAGTGGCTTTGAACAGTTCTGTTCCGCCCTGCAGGTCCAGGACGGTAATTACTCCGTTCTGGATTTATCCGAACTGAATCAGGCGAACGTAGTATTTCTGGCTGGGTTCGGGCATCGCGTCTCCTCCGATGATGTGATGGATGCGATGCAGCAGAGTTTCGGCGGTAGTTTCGTGGAAAATCAGCAGTCAGCAAGCAATGCGCAACGCTTTCTAGACCAAGCGTTGGTTTTCCCCGAAGAGTCGTTCGACGGCATCTTGGCTTGGGACACGCTGCAGTTTTTGACGCCGCCACTTCTTGATCGGGTGGTTGCCCAGCTTTTACGCATCATGCGCCCAAAGGGAGTGATGTTGACCTTCTTTAGTGCTAGCGAGAAAACGACGGAGTTACCTATTTACACGTACCGCATCGCGGATCGTAAAACTCTTTCACTTACCCCGCGAGCCGGAGCGCAAACTATGCAGTATTACAACAACCGCTTTATTGAAAAGACCTTTGAAAACGCGTTATCGCTAAAGTTTTTCCTTACCCGGGACCACTTGCGCGAAGTCTTGGTTCGTAAGTGAGCGAATCAATTCCCTACGCGCTTCGGTGCGCTGCATTCCTTTGATAGACGAGTTCGATGGTCCCGGTCGGTGCATTGTGACAGGGCAGCAGGTGGACCGGCGTGCGGTGATTGCAAAGTCCTACTGAAATTCACCTTTACAATGAAGGCGGATGAGTAAGTTTTTCTTGTTTGTATTGACGGGTTCTCTAATCGCAGGCGCTAGCATTCCATCGAAGGCACTGAAGCAGGCGCGTGACGGGCAAGATTTGCCGGCGCTGCAGAGGATAATTGCGAGTAGTGAACAGGCCGCCAAGGCAAACGAGAAGTCGGCTGACGCGCAGTATCAGGTAGCACTGGCGGACTCTTACGCTGCCGAGGTGGCGATGGAGCTTCGGGATAAGAAGAAGGCGGAAGCGTTCGCCGAAGCGGGAGTGGATCCCGCGCGCAAGGCAGTTGCCATCGACGGCAACAATGCCGAGTATCATCGGGTGCTGGGCGGCTTATGCAGCCAGGTGATTCCGGCCAATCCATTGATGGGTGCGATGAAGTATGGGCAGTGTGCGCGCGATGAAATACAGAAAGCCATTCAGTTGAACAGCAATTTAGCGATGGCCTACGTGAGCCGGGGCGTTGGCCTTACTTACTTGCCTCCTTCGTTTGGCGGCGGAGTCGATCTGGCGTTGAAGGATTTCGATAAGGCGATATCCATCGACGGAAATCTAAGCGAGGCTTTTCTGTGGAAAGGCGTTGCCCTACGTAAGGCAAATCGCAATGCCGAAGGGAGGCAGGCGTTTCAGAAGGCGCTGCAGATCGATCCGAATCGTCTATGGGCGAAGCAGGAGCTCGACAAGACACCTGCTAAATAAACAAGCATCTTAGGACGAGGCGCCTAGATTGATGCCTAGTTTTTTCAGCTCCTCGGCATAGTAGCGTTTATGAAGAAGATCGTATTCTTCGCCGCCTTCAGCGATATCCCTCTTTTGGGTGCGAATCTTCTGGCGTGCTGACTTGTCGATGCGTTCTTCCAGCTGCAGCATCTCCGTCAACTCGCGAACAATGGCAAGGCGTAATTCGTTTGGGTCTTGCCGCACGCGAAAGTCGCGCGATTTACGCACGGCGGCGACAATCTTGTGCGAGATATCGTTCACCTTGTCGCGGGAAAGCTTCATGGCATCGTTTGTGTCGCGGCCGGCAGCCCTGACAATCTTTCGTTGCGATAAAAGTTGGTTCTTGATCTTGCGAAACATTTCCTGGTAGGAGACATTTTCGCGGCGCATGTAGTCGCTGTATTGATCCAGAATGTCGCGGACTTCGTCGTTGAGCTTATCTTCGGCGGAGAGGTCTTCTTCGATGATTTGTGCGATGATCTCGGCGGCGCTTGCCGGGCTCGAGGTCTCGAAAGCGGCGGGAGAAAGCCGGTTGATCAGTTGTCGTGAGGTGTAGCCGATAAATTCTCGCGCCAGTAGCATTCCAGCGTTAGTTTAACAACTGCCGCGCCTGCTGAGCGGGATGATACGCTCAAGCGTTGTGAAAGACATATTCGTTTCTGTGATGGTGCTGCTATCTGCGGCAGCGGTCCTGCTTGCACAAGCTTCTGCTCAGTCGCCCGGTTCGGCCACGCTCCAAATACAGGTCGAAAAACCAATCGCAAAGGTGAGTCCCTCGCTTTACGGATTGATGACAGAAGAAATCAATCATTCGTATGATGGCGGAATCTATGCGGAATTGGTGCGCAACCGGACCTTTCAGGACGATGCGGCGAAGCCGGTGCATTGGAAGGTTGTGCAGAGCACCGCCGCACGCGGATCCATCGTCATCGACAAAACTAACGGGCCAAGCAAAGCTCTTTCGTTGAGCTTGATGTCGAAAGTAGAAAAAGCGGACACGACCCATTTGGCCGGTTTTGAGAATGAAGGATATTGGGGGATTGTCGTGCGGCCGAGTACCACGTACCAAGGTTCGTTCTACGCGAAAGCAGATGACGGGAAAGTAGGGCCAGTTACGGTGAGCCTGGTCGGCGACTATACCGGCGAACTCGCCGCCACCACTATTGTCCCGGCATTGAGCAAAGAGTGGAAGCAGTACAAATTCAAGTTGCAGACCGGCGATGTTCCGATGTCTTCCGCCAATCATCTGATGCTGCAAGTGGGACATCCGGGGACGGCTTGGTTCAGCTTGGTCTCGCTATTCCCGCCAACATACAAGGATCGCCCGAATGGAAATCGCATCGATCTCATGCAGATGTTAGCCGGTATGCATCCAGCTTTCTTGCGGTTCCCGGGCGGCAATTATCTGGAAGGCAATCACATCGACGAACGGTTTGAATGGAAAAACACGATCGGGCCGCTGGTGGATCGGCCCGGCCATGAAAGCCCGTGGGGTTATCGCTCGACCGATGGGATAGGATTACTAGAGTTCCTGGACTGGTGCGAGGAGTTGCACATGCAGCCGCTACTGGCTGTGTTTGCCGGATATTCGCTGGAGCAAGAGCACGTTGAGCCGGGGCCGAAGTTGCAATCTTACGTGGAAAATGCGCTGGAAGAGATCGAGTATGTAATGGGAGACTCAAGCACGAAGTGGGGCGCGGCGCGGGCGCGAGATGGCCACCCGAAGCCCTTTTCGCTCACCTATGTCGAAATAGGAAATGAAGACCAATTCGACAAGTCGGGCAGCTACGATGGCCGGTTCGCGCAGTTTTACGACGCAATCAAGAAAAGATATCCCAAGCTGCAGCTTATTGCGACGGATGCCGTAAAAAGCAGGAAGCCGGATGTGATCGACGATCATTTCTACCGACGGGCTCAGCAATTTTTCGACGACACACACCATTACGATAAAACCGACCGGAACGGCCCGAAAATCTTCGTGGGCGAGTGGGCGACACGCGAGGGATCACCGACACCGAATTTCGGTGCAGCGCTGGGGGATGCTGCATGGATGACCGGCATGGAGCGGAACAGCGATATCGTGATCATGGCGAGCTATGCTCCCCTATTTGTGAACGTGGACCCGGGGGCAATGCAATGGCCCACCGATCTGATTGGATACAACGCATTGGACAGCTACGGGTCGCCGAGCTATTATGCGCAGGCTCTGTTCAGCAAATACATCGGTAATGAAGTGGTGTCTTCAACGCTAGAAGGTGCGCAGCCACTTGTGTTTTATTCCGCGACTCGGGATTCGGCTAAGGGAGTGGTGGATGTGAAGGTTGTGAACGCGGCGGCGGCACCGCAGGCGATGGATATCGATCTGCAGGGTGCATCCTCCGTAGGAGCTACCGGCAAGCTGATCAGCCTCACCGCGCAGAGTACAAAGCAAACGAATAGTATCGAGGAGCCGAAGAAAATTGTTTCCGTGGAAAATTCCATCACCGCCACAGGAACACATCTGACCCATACGTTTGCGCCTTATTCGATCAATGTAATCGAAATATCGGTGAAGTAAAAATTGCGAATCGGTATTCATTGTTCGACGGCGGGATCGCTGGAACGCGCAGCCATCAAAGCGCATGAGTTGGGAGCAAACACGCTTCAGATTTTTTCTACCAGCCCGCGCATGTGGCGCGCCAAAGATCCCGATCCGAGCCAAGTGGATCGACTCAACGCAGAACGCGATAAGCACGATCTGACGCCGCTGGTGATTCATGACAGCTATCTCATCAATCTGGCTTCGCCGGACCCGGTAATTCGCGAAAAATCTATTCAGGCTTTCGGGGGAGAACTACAGCGCGCCGTTCTGATCGGCGCAGAGTTTTTAGTGGCCCATCCGGGTAACTATAAAGGCTTGACGGTGGAGCAAGGAATCGCGAACGTAGCTACGGGGATTGCGCTCTCTTGGAACGGCGTTGATGCCGCGTTAAGGCGCTCTTCCAAGCTGCGTATTTTGCTGGAAAACACGGCTGGCGCCGGTGCTCAACTGGGTGGTAAGTTGGAAGAGTTAGCTGCCATTCGAGAGCTGGTGTCTAAGTCGGTCGACATTTCCGTCGGCTACTGCTTGGATACTTGCCACTGTTATGTAGCGGGTTTCGACATAGCGCGGAAAGAAGGTCTTGAGCTTTTTGTCAAGCACGCGGCAAGCATTCTGGGGCTTGAGCATATCCCGGTGATCCACGCTAACGATACCAAGATGGAGCTTGCCTCACATCGCGACCGGCATGCCGGTATCGGGGATGGTTATATTGGTGAGGAAGGCTTCCGCCGCATTCTCAATCACTCGAAACTGCGTTCGAAAGCGTTTATTCTGGAGACGCCCATCGATGAGCCGGGCGACGATCTCCGTAACGTAACGGCACTGAAGGAGCTGGTATCCCGGAAAAAGCGTTCGACCCCAAAGAAATCGAGCCGAAGTGGCAGGAGCAGTGGGCGCAAGACCCGTCCCTCTACGTAGCAGATTCGCCGGACAAACCTAAGTATTACGTGCTGGAAATGCTGCCGTATCCCAGCGGGAAGCTGCACATGGGACACGTGCGTAACTACTCGATCGGCGATGCGCTGGCGCGCTATATGTGGATGCGCGGCTATAACGTGCTGCACCCGATGGGCTGGGACGCCTTTGGCCTTCCGGCTGAGAACGCCGCAATCAAAGAGAATCGCCATCCGCGCGAGTGGACCCTTAACAACATTGCCCATATGAAGGCGCAAATGCAGCGTTTGGGCTTTGCTTTCGACTGGAGCCGTGAGATTGCCACCTGCGAGCCGGAGTACTACAAGTGGAACCAGTGGTTCTTTCTCAAGATGTTTGAGCGCGGGCTTGCCTACCGGCGCGAAGCGTTACTGAACTGGTGCCCTGAATGCGCCACGGTGCTGGCTAATGAGCAGGTGGTAAATGGCTGCTGTTGGCGGCATGAAAATACCCCGGTGGAACAGCGGGCAATGCAGCAATGGTTCTTGAAAACCACCGCGTACGCCGCCGAACTGCTCGATGATATGAAGCAGTTGGAGGGTAGCTGGCCGGATCGCGTTCTCGCGATGCAGCGCAATTGGATTGGACTTTCGGACGGTGCAGAGGTTGACTTCAAGCTGGCGGAATCTGGAAGGAAAATCCGTGTCTTTACCACGCGCATCGATACGATCTACGGCGCTACTTGCCTGATTTTAGCGCCGGAGCATCCGTTGCTCGACGAAATAGTCACTGCGCCTGCGGAACAGATCGCGATCAAAGAAATGATCGACGCGACGGCGCGGCAAGACCCTGGCAATATCCAAAAGCTGGGCTTGTTTACCGGCCGCTATGCGATTCATCCTTTTACCCAGGAGCAGATACCGGTTTGGATCGGAAATTTTGTGTTGCTGGGCTACGGAACGGGCGCCATCATGGCGGTTCCCGCCCATGATGAGCGAGACTTTGAGTTCTGCCGCGGTTATGGGATTCCTGTTGTTCCGGTAATTCGACCGGAAGACGGGCTTTTGCCGGATGCGACTACCATGACGGAAGCTTCCGGCGAGTACGGCATTGTCGAGAACTCCGGCGAATGGTCCGGATTGCCAAGCATGGAAGCACGCCGAAAAATGGCCGCCTTGGCCGACGAGGAGGGTTTTGGCAAAGAAGCAATTACCTATCGGTTGAAAGACTGGGGCATCTCGCGCCAGCGTTACTGGGGTACGCCGATACCGATCATCTATTGCCCGCAATGCGGCGCGGTGCCGGTGCCTGAGTCCGAGTTGCCGGTGCGTTTGCCGTTAGATGTGAAAATCACTGGAAAAGGCCGGTCGCCGCTGGAAGAGATTCCAACGTTCATCAACGTAAGCTGTCCAAAGTGCGGCGGAGAAGCCAAGCGGGAGAGCGACACGATGGATACCTTCGTCGACTCCTCCTGGTATTTCTACCGCTACTGCGATCCACAAAACAGTGAAGCGCCTTTTAGCCGGGAAGCGATCGATTACTGGTTTCCCATCGACCAGTACATCGGCGGCGTAGAACATGCCATTCTGCATCTAATTTATTCCCGCTTTTGGACAAAAATGATGCGGGACGTGGGAGCGATCGGGACCGATGAGCCGGTGCAGCGCCAGTTTGCCCAAGGCATGGTGATCAAAGACGGTGCGAAGATGTCCAAGAGCCTCGGCAACATTGTTTCGCCGGATGATATGGTGGCGCTATTCGGGGCCGACTCCGCGCGCCTGTATTCGTTGTTTGCCGCGCCGCCGGACCGCGACATGGATTGGCAGGAGGACGGCGTTTCCGGCGTAAACCGTTTCTTAGGACGCTTGTACCGATTCGTGACGCGTAATGCCGACCGGGTCTTCGACGGCGGTAAAAGCGATGCGGACCGGCAGGCGCTGCGTAAGCTGCATCAAACAATTCAAAAAATCACCGGCGACTTCGATAGCCGGTGGCACTTCAATACGTCTATCGCATCATTGATGGAGCTAGTGAATGAATTGTACTTGCTGGAGGCTTCTTTATCCGCCCAATGCATGGCCGACGTTTGCCGCACTCTGACATTGATGCTTGCGCCGTTTGCTCCTTATACAGCGCAGGATCTCTGGGCGCTTCTTGGGGAAGACGGTGCCGTTTTCCGGCAGTCTTGGCCCGAATTCGATGCTGCCCTGGCGAAAGAAGATCTGGTGGAGATTACCATTCAGGCAAACGGAAAAGTGCGCGGGCACATGTCGATTCCGTACAACTGTTCGAAAACTGAATTGGAGGATCTGGCACGCGGGCAAGAGAAATTGCAACCGTTCTTACAGGGTAAGCAGATCATGAAAGTGATTGTCGTTCCAGACAAGCTGATTAATTTCGTAGTGAAATAATGCGGGTAGGATTACCCGAAAGCGCCCTTACGATGGAAAAACAGTCGGATGAAGCCAGTAATAAGCCTAAGCCGCAAAGCTGCAAGCGGCGGGAGTTTTTGAAATCCGCGGCTACGGCGGGGACTGTTGCGTTCACCACAAATCTTTTCACTGGAAACGTGAAAGGCGCGAATAACCGAATTGCGACCGCCTTCATCGGCATGGGGCAGCAGGGACGCACGAACATGCGCGTAGCCATGGCACGCCCCGAAGTGGAGATAGTTGCTGTCTGCGACGTCTACCGGCCCTGCATGGATTACGCCGTCAGGCTGACACAAAACCGGGCCAAACCGGTGGACAATTTTCAGGAGCTATTAGCGAATAAATCGATTGACGCCGTATGCATTTCCACGCCGGACCATTGGCACGCTTATATGACAGTGGAGGCATGCAAGGCAGGCAAAGATGTTTATGTGGAGAAGCCGATTTCCGTGACCATCAATGAGGGCAAGAAGATGGTGGAGGCGGCGCGCAAATATAATCGGGTGGTGCAAGCAGGAACCATGCAGCGCAGCGCGGAGCATTTTCAGAAAGTGATCGATCTTGTTTCCGACGGCGCGCTGGGGAAAGTCACGGAAGTAGCAACGTGGAACAACGCGCACCTGGCGAAAGAGGGCATCGGCAATCCGCCCGATTCCGCCCCGCCGCCAGGGTTGAATTGGAATGCATGGTTGGGTCCCGCGCCGGAGCATCAATATAACGTCAATCGATTTGGGTACGATATTGCCAACGTGGAGCATCCACGCTGGTTCTCGAATTTTCGGTGGTTTTGGGATTATGCGGGCGGCATGATGACCGATTGGGGTGTGCATCTTCTCGATATCGTGCAAGCAGCTTTCGACGAGGAGCAGCCGAAAAGCATCGTCGCGCAAGGGGGCAAATATTTTTTGACCGATAATCGCGAGACGCCGGACACGCTCACGGCTAGCTTTGAATATCCTAGCGGCTTTGTCGCTACCTATAGTAATCGCAATAGCAACAGCAAGTCGACTCTGGGCAAGCCGTACGGAATTCTCTTTTATGGTGAAAACGGCAGCTTATTTGTGGACCGAAATGAGTTCTTTGTCATGCCCGAGAAGAAATCGGGGCAGTCGTTGATGCCGGAATTGTCGATGAAAGCGGTCTCCGGGGGAAACGAACGCCACTGGCAGAATTTTCTTTCCTGTATTCGTTCCCGCCAGCGCCCGACCAGCGACATCGAACTCTGTTATACATCCACCACGACGTGTCTGCTGGGAAATATCGCGTTGCGCAGCGGTGAACGAGTGGATTTCGATTCCGACCGCCAGACGATCACCAATCCGGCTATAAAAAAATGGATGGAGCGGGAAGCGAGGCCGCCATGGAAACTCATTGTATAGGTGGAAGCGTCTAACGCAATATCGGATTGTCACCGATTTCGTTCGCGCTGTTTTACTCTAAAGAGGAAGGCGGGAGTTTGAGCACCGATTTTGCCATACGAGCCGAAGCGCTCAGCAAGATTTATCGCTCGGGAGGAATAAGCCTTACTGTTTTCGACCGTTTGAACTTGGAAGTTCATCGAGGCGAGCGACTGGCCATCATCGGTGAATCCGGGTCGGGCAAATCGACCCTACTGCATTTGTTGGGCGGCCTCGACAAGCCTTCGGCGGGTAAGATATACTTCGGCCAGCGCGAAGTGGGGTCGCTGACAGATAAGCCGCTTGCTTTACTGCGCAATCGGGAAGTCGGTTTTGTATGGCAGAATCCGTCTCTGTTGCCGGAGTTTACCGCATTGGAGAACGTGATGATGCCTTTATTGATTCGGGGTGAGCCGTGGAGTGATGCCGATAAGACATCGAAAGCCAGATTGGATGAAGTAGGGTTAGCAGCTCGGTCTTCGCATCGGGCGGGCGAACTATCCGGTGGAGAACAGCAGCGGGTTGCGTTAGCCCGAGCCCTGAGCGGCGCTCCGCGCATCTTATTAGCAGATGAGCCGACAGGCAGCCTCGACTTCAGGACCGGTGAGATGATTATCGGTTTATTGGGAGAGCTTCATCACTCGCATCGATTAACGTCGGTTTTTGTAACACACAATCTTTCGTTCGCAAGTCGTTGCGACCGCATCCTAGAGTTAAGGAAGGGCGTTCTTCACTCTCCATCGTCGATGGAGACGCAGACCGTCGGATTATTACAAGACGCAACTCGTCTTGATGGTGTCACCTATGTTTGAACGATATACCGAGAAAGCACGCCGAGTCATCTTCTTTGCAAGATATGAGGCTAGCCAGTTCGGCAGTCCTTACATCGAGACTGAGCATTTATTGTTGGGTCTTTTGCGCGAGGACAAGGCGCTTGCGAATCGATTTTTGCGGTCTCATGCCGCGATTGAGTCCATTCGCAAGCAGATCGAAGCGCACACTACTGTGCGCGAGAAGGTTTCCACGTCCGTGGACCTTCCTCTTAGCCATGAGTGCAAGCGTGTACTTGCCTATGGAGCGGAGGAGGCAGAGCGCTTAAGCCATAAGCACATCGGGACGGAACATTTACTTCTCGGTTTATTACGCGAGGAGAAGAGCTTTGCCGCCGAGATTTTGCACGAGCGGGGGCTGCGGCTTTCCGCAGTGCGGGAAGAGATCGCCCGGTCGGCTTCGGAAAAAACTGCATCCAATCGACCGAAGGAAAGTTCGCTACTTGCGGAGTTTAGCCGTGACTTGACCCAAGCCGCTATTGACGGAATGCTCGATCCGCTGATCGGCCGTGACTCCGAAGTCGATCGAGTGGTGCAGATTTTGTGTCGTCGCACGAAGAACAATCCGGTTTTGATCGGGGAGCCCGGTGTTGGCAAAACAGCCATCGTGGAAGGTTTAGCGCAGCGTATCTCCGATGGCGATGTTCCTTCGTTTTTAGCCGATAAGCGTATCCTGGCTCTCGACCTTTCTTTGATCGTCGCCGGAACGAAATATCGCGGCCAGTTCGAGGAACGCTTAAAGACCATCATGAAAGAGCTGATGGAAAATCAGAATGCCATCATATTTATCGATGAGCTGCATACCTTGGTGGGAGCGGGATCGGCGGAAGGCTCATTGGATGCGGCGAATATTTTGAAGCCGGCGCTTTCTCGCGGCGAAATTCAATGTATCGGTGCTACGACACCGGCGGAGTATCGTAAGTCGATCGAAAAGGATCGTTCGTTAGAGCGCCGTTTTCAAGCAGTGAAAGTACCGCCTCCGGGCGAGAGCGATGCGATTCGGATTTTGTTCGGTATTAAGGAGCGCTACGAGAAGTTTCATGCCGTTGCTTACACGGACGAGGCTGTAGAGTCGGCTGTTTATACTTCGACACGATTTATCCCTGACCGCTTTCTGCCGGACAAAGCCATCGATTTGATCGACGAAGCGGGAGCCAGAGTTAAGCTGCGGCAAACGACTTTGCCGACGGAAGTGGCCGACATCCAAAAGCGAATTAAATTCATTGTGCATCGAATGGAAAATGCGATTGCCAATCATGAATTTGAGAAGGCGCGTTTTTACTCAGACGAAGAGCGTAAGGAACGGGAAAATCTTCGACAGCTTCGGGAAAAGTATAATCTCGATGACACTTCTACCGGTATTGTGTCGAAAGACGATATCGAAGATGTAGTCGCCCGTTGGACTGGCGTTCCGATGACTGCGATCAAGGAAGAAGAAATCAATAAGCTTCTTCGTATCGAGGAAGAACTGCATAAGCGCGTCGTGAGCCAGGAAAAAGCGATTAATGCATTGTCAAGGGCTATCCGGCGTTCCAGAGCTGGCTTAAAGTCGCCAAAACGGCCTTCTGGTTCTTTCCTGTTTCTCGGACCTACCGGGGTCGGCAAGACTGAGGTGGCCCGTGCGTTGGCCGACTTCTTATTCGGCAGTGAAAAGTCTCTGATTCGCTTCGATATGTCGGAGTTCATGGAGAAGCATTCCATCTCGAAGCTGATCGGTTCGCCTCCGGGCTACGTCGGTTACGAGGAAGGTGGTCAGCTGACAGAGCGTGTGAAGCGCGCTCCGTACTCAATCGTATTACTCGATGAGATCGAGAAGGCGCACCCGGATATTTACAACATTCTGTTGCAGGTCTTTGAGGATGGACAGCTAACCGACGGCCTCGGCAACACTGTCGATTTCAAGAATACGATCATCATTATGACCTCCAATCTGGGCGCTCGGTTCCTAGATAAGCGCGGTCAGATCGGATTCTCAGTTCCGACATCAGGCATCCCGCAAAAAATTGAAGAGCAGGTAATGGCTGAGGTGAAACGAGCCTTCAATCCTGAGTTCTTGAATCGATTGGATGAGGTCATCCTGTTTACTTCGCTGGTGGATGAGGATTTGATCCAAATCATCCAGATGTTGGTGGAGCAGGTGAATATAAACCTGTTGGCAAAGCAAATCAAGATCAGCTTGGAGCCGGATGCTGCCAAGTATATCTTGGACAAGACATGCGGCGATCGAAGCTATGGCGCCCGCCCACTAAGGCGCGCCTTGCAGAAGTACATCGAAGACCCGCTTTCTGAAGCTTTGATTCAAGGAACGCTGCCTCATCCTTCTGAGTTAAAGATATACCTGGGTGACAATGGCATCTACTGCCGTCAAGTTGGCGAAGTAGAAAACCAACCGGTCCCTGTGGGTGCGGAGCCGGAGGTTCCCGCTCTGATGGGGGTAACTCCGCTTTATATGTTCAATTAAAATACAATCGACAGATCAAAAAAAAGGCGAGGCTTAGCACCTCGCCTTTTTTATTTCTGAACTAGAAATCGGATGGTACGACTACTCTCCTGATTCTGTCGTTCGGCTCGGGCGGTGACGTTCCACTGGCCTCCGTCAGTAAATACCGGCTTGGCCATGTAAACACCGGGCAGCTTCAGAGGGTCCTCCGCTATGGCCTTAAACTTAGCGGACTGCATGCCATCCAACTGCGTGATCTCCAAATCGACCGTGGCGTATTTCAACGGACGATTGTTAGCATCCATCACTCTGATTTCGAACGGCACCTGCACCTTGGACTGTAGAATAGCGACCGGCTCAAACCGCATGGAGAAGTTGCCTTCCCGAAGCTGTTGCGCAAATAAAAGGGTAAAGCTGCAGAGCAGCAAAGCGGCTACTTTCACGACTTCATTTTAGCTGTTGGGCGTGATGTAAGCACAAGAAGCTGCTGTATCGTCAGGTTTTCTTCGCTGGCGCTGTTAGTAGCGCTGTAAGTGGATGCTGCCCATGGTGGTTTCGGCAGAGATCAATGGACCGCCGTTGCCGAGCTTTCCCGAAAGATGATGCTTCGATATCTCGCCGGTGGTCATGATAGGCAGATCGCTTTTGATGCTCGACATAGTGGTGCTGGCGTCCAACTTGGCGTTAATATCTCCCGGTAGCCGCAGAGTGACGCTGCCGTTTGTTGTATCGGCCTTAATCGGATTGTCGTGAAACTCCGCGATGGCCAAAGTGACGCTGCCGTTGGTACTGGAGGCTCGAAGCGGCTGGCCTTCTTTGGGTTTATCTACTGTAAAATTGACAGAGCCGTTCGTTGTGCTGGCATTGATGGAGCCTGTCGCCAAATTGCCCTTTAAAGCCCCGTTGCTGCTTTCCGCGCGAAATGCGCCGCGGCATTGCTCCAGGTCGATGCCTCCGTTCGTCGTTTCGATGGCATAGTCGCCGATGGCATGATCCATCGCAATCTTTCCATTACTACTCACCACTTTGCCGCCGCCGTCCAGGTCGTTTACGGAAATACTGCCGTTACTGGTTTGCACGTGTTCCAGGACAATCTTACGGGGGAGATGGATCACGTAATTTGCCCCATACGATCCATGAAAAGAGCGATGCGGCGTTTGCGTTTCGATGACGGCGTCCGAACCGTGAACGCCGGCCTTGATCTTTACATCCCGCAGATCATCCGTACTGGGCGCATACTTTGTGCCGGATATCTCGATAGTGTTGCGATCCCATCCTGTAATCTGGACCGAACCGTTCGCGTTATCCAGATGCAGATTGCCTCCCGCCTCCAAGGGAAACGAATAGTGAAAATCTTCTTTCGCCTGATCGAAACCGCCTGCGGCTCCGCAGCCGGTGACCGCCATCGCCGCGGTGAATAGGGCGCCTAACCAGTAATATCTCATCGTTTTCTCCTTGTCTTACTATTGGACTCGGTGATTGTTTACGCAATCGGACGGGTATTTGTTCCATGCTAATCTTGAACGTTAGAAGATCGGCTTAAAGCCTATTAAACAGGCGTTCGGCCACGATTTTTCTCCTCCCCGACACTCCATGAAAAAACTGCTTGCCTTGAATCGCGGTGAAATTGCAGTCCGAATTTTACGGGCCGCTAATGAACTGAGCTTGCGAACGGTTGCCGTGTATTCGCAGGAGGACCGCCTTAGTCTCCACCGCTTCAAAGCCGACGAAGCTTATCTCATTGGCGAAGGCATGGGCCCTGTGCAGGCCTATTTGGATGTTGAGAATATCGTCGCTCTGGCAGCGGAGAAAGAAGTAGACGCCATCCACCCTGGGTATGGTTTTCTTGCGGAGAATCCGGCACTGCCACGAGCTTGCGAGAAGATGGGCATCACCTTTGTGGGACCTAGCGCGGATATTTTGGAAGCACTAGGGGACAAAACGGCTGCACGGCGTTTGGCGCAACAAGCCGGTGTCCGCGTCGTTCCGGGTACGGAGAATCCAGTCGATCCTCAAGCGGATGGCATCACCGCTGTTGCGGAAGAAATCGGATTTCCGTTAATGGTCAAAGCCGCTTTCGGCGGTGGCGGGCGTGGCATGCGTGTTGTCGAATCGGCAGCGGATTTTGAAGCGAAGCTGCAGGAGGCCAGTCAAGAAGCCGGTGCCGCCTTCGGTAACAACGCGGTCTTTTTGGAGCGTTTCATCCGTCGTGCTAAGCACGTTGAAATACAAATCATCGGCGATAAACATGGCAACATCTTGCACCTCTACGAACGCGATTGTTCAGTTCAACGGCGGCATCAGAAGGTGGTGGAGATCGCCCCGGCAATTGGCTTGCCGCCAAAAGTTCGCCACGAGCTTGCCGATGCTGCCGTAGCGTTGGCTCGGACTGCCAATTACTACAACGCCGGGACGGTGGAATTTCTTGTAGACGCCGACACCCATGAGTGGTTTTTTATCGAAGTGAATCCGCGTGTTCAGGTGGAACATACCGTCACCGAGATGATAACGGGCGTGGACATCGTCAGGACACAAATCCAGGTGGCGCAAGGCTTAGATCTTCATGGCGAGGAGATCGGGCTTCCCCAACAAGGGGATATTCCGATTCACGGGACGGCCTTGCAGTGCCGGGTCACCACCGAAGATCCCGCCAATAACTTTACGCCGGACTATGGCAAGATCAATACCTATCGCTCACCGGCTGGATTTGGCATCCGGTTAGATGGCGCTTCGGCCTACGGCGGGGCGGTGATTCTGCCGTACTATGATTCGCTGCTGGTGAAAGTGACCGCCTGGGGACCAAATTTTAAGCAGGCTTGTCAGCGCATGGATCGCGCGCTACGTGAGTTCCGCATCCGTGGCGTAAAAACGAACATTCCTTTTCTGGAGAATGTCGTAAACCATGCGTCGTTTCGAAGCGGCGATACAACCACAGCGTTTCTTGCCGAAAACCCGCAGCTTTTTGAGTTCCAGCCGCGGCGCGATCGTGCAACCAAACTACTGACCTACATGGCCGATGTGATCGTCAACGGCAATCCGGAAATAGCCAATAAAGCGCGGCCTGCCGCGATACGCGAAGCCCCCGTGCCCCAAAGCCATCGGGCGGAGATACCGGAAGGGACGCGTCAAATGTTGGACCGCGTGGGTCCGCAAGAGTTCGCAAAATGGACGCGGGAGCAGACAAAGCTGCTGCTGACCGATACCACCATGCGCGATGCCCACCAGTCTCTGATGGCCACGCGTATGCGCTCGTTTGATTTGTTTCGCATTGCGGAGTTTGTTGCCAAAGAGTTGCCGCAGTTATACAGCGTGGAGATGTGGGGCGGAGCTACCTTCGATGTCTCCATGCGCTATCTCTTGGAAGATCCTTGGCGGCGTTTGCAGGTTCTTCGCGAAAAGATTCCCAACATCTGCTTTCAGATGCTTCTGCGCGCGTCGAACGCTGTGGGATATACCGCTTATCCCGATAACGTGGTTCGTGATTTTATTGCTGAAGCGGCCACGCAGGGAATCGATATTTTTCGCATCTTCGATTCCTTAAATTGGATGCCCAATATGCAGGTGGCTGTCGAGGCATCCTTGAAAACGGGCCGGCTTTGCGAAGCGGCTATCTGCTATAGCGGCGATATTCTCGACCCGTCGCGCGAAAAGTATTCCTTGCAATACTACGTGCGTCTGGCTAAGGATCTCGAACGCATGGGCACGCATATTCTCGGAATCAAGGATATGGCGGGGCTTCTCCGTCCCTATGCGGCTTACAAGCTGGTGAAGACACTTCGCGATGAGGTGGGAGTTCCCATTCACCTGCATACGCACGATACCAGCGGCATCAATGCAGCCACACTCCTGAAAGCCTCGGAAGCGGGCGTGGACGTTGTGGACGGAGCCTTCTCTGCTATGAGCGGCACCACCAGCCAACCGAATCTGAATTCCATCGTGGCGGCTTTAGCTCATACGGAGCGCGATACTGGCTTGAATTTCGCTGCATTGAACAGTGCGTCCGATTATTGGGAGACCGTGCGCACCTACTATGCGCCCTTCGATAACGCTCCAAAGTCAGGAACTGCCGAGGTTTATATCCATGAAATGCCTGGTGGCCAGTACACCAACTTGAAAGCGCAGGCCGAGGCCATGGGATTGGGCGGCCGATGGCCTGACGTGGCGCGCATGTATGCCGACGTCAACCTCGCTTTCGGGGACATCATCAAGGTGACGCCTTCCAGTAAAGTCGTTGGCGATCTCGCGCTCTTTTTGATCACTCATGAAATGACGGTAGACGATCTGCAGAATCTTCCGCCGGACAATTCTCTGACTCTGCCGAACTCGGTGGAAGATATGCTGATGGGCTCTTTAGGTGAGCCGGAAGGCGGATGGCCGCCGAAGCTTCAGCAAATTGTCTTACGCGGCAAGAAGCCGATTGAAGGCCGTCCCGGCGAAGAACTGGAGCCGGTCGACTTAGAGGCCGCGGCGGCGGCAGTTGAGGAGCAAACAGGCGAGCGAAGCCGCACCGATCTCATGAGCTATCTCATGTATCCGGACGTATTCGCGAAATTTGCTGCGGCACGTGCGCAATACGGTGATTTAGAAATTCTGCCTAGTCCGCAGTTTTTTTACGGCTTGCAGCAATCCGAAGAAGTGACGATTGAGCTGGAGCCCGGTAAGACGTTGATCGTTCGGCTGCTTACGCTCGGCGAGCCGCGGCCCGACGGGATGCGTACCGTCTTCTTTGAACTAAACGGACAGCCGCGCGAAGTGGAGGTCCGCGATAAATCGATCAAAGACGTCGCCGAAGCTCGCCGGAAAGTAGATGCCGCCCAGCTTGGTCAGATAGCGGCTCCCATTCCTGGAGCCGTCACCGTGATCTACGTGAAGACTGGCCAGAAGGTAGACAAGGGCGAACGCGTTCTTTTGATGGAGGCGATGAAGATGCAGACTACTGTTTACGCGCCCATCGCCGGTACGGTGAAAGAATTACTAGTGAACGTCCGCGACAATGTAGAGGCGCGCGATCTTCTGTTGACGATTGAAGAACAATAAGACGATTGTCTTTCTGCTGGACTACGAATCGTTTTCTTCCTCAATTACCTGAATGACCGGTGCATAAGAGCATACGGAAACCAGACGCTTTGGAGTAAATTGGAAACGGCGGCGTTCCTGTTTCGGTAGGGATAGCACATACCCTTCGTTTTCGATGAGCCGTACTTGGACTAAATCGAAGCGGGATTCTTCATAAATTTGAGTGTCGGTATCGACCCAAGCGGTGCCTTGAAGATCGACGGAAATGGACGTAAAGCTAACATAGACATTGTCGCTGCCGCCCAGTTCCAGCAGTTTGCGTGGCTCCGGTTTAAGATAGTCCATCGGCATGTGTACAGGCGATTTCCAATTTGCGGCAGCCATCGGCTTCCGGTTGGGCGGCGCACTTTCGGATATCTGCTGCAACAGGCTATCGGACGGATATCTATCGGCATAAAGGTCGCGCTTCCACTTGTAACTCGAATATGCGAAGAAGACGATAATTGCTACCAAAACGCCACCGTAACTGATGCAGTATGCAGCAAGAACGTTTACATGGGCCAGCCAGATGGAAAACGCAAACCAAGCAGCCAATGGAACTAGGATCTTTGTGAGAAGCCATAGCACCGCAATCAGCTCCTTCGCAAAACTAGGACGTTCTGTCATGTTTATTAAGCTTTATGCTAAGTCACAAATTCCGGATCATCAAGTTCTATACGTTTGCCATTCAATGGAAACCTGCCTCGATGTTCTAGGACGTGTTCACACTACGCGCAGCGCCTCGACGATGAGCGCGAAGGAGAGGAAGGCCAGGAAATAACGTCGAGCTTTTCGAAGCGTGACGAGGAAGCGCAGGAGCAATTGACCGTCGCAGCGGAAGCGGATTGCAGCGGAGGCAGCGTATCTCGGGCAAATCGTCGGCGAGTTCAAAGGGAAAGTTTATCGGCCACTCAGTAACTTTTCTGCTCACCTTCCAGAACGGCCCGCTGGTCTCGAAAGAGAGTCCGCCGATTGAAAATGATGGACTCATTAATTCATATCGCTCAAACTAGCAGACATTGATACAACGCAACATTATGCAAATGTCTAAACTGCTTACTTCGTTTCTCATACTTGTCGGTACCATCGTGCCGTTGCCCTGTGCCGCAACGGTGGTTACTTTTGACGACCTGCCCGATCCCGGAGAGAACGCTCCCGCCGTGCCTAACGGCTATGGAGGGATAAACTGGACGGCTGGCGGTTGGGGCTACTATAGCGAAGTGCAACCGCCCTACACCGCAAATTCGGGACTGAACCGTGCTTTCTCGTACAACGTAGATAACCGGTTTTCGTTTACTGGATCAGGGGTGATCTTTGACGGCGCTTGGTTTGCCGGTGGAAGCAATTACGATGATGGAACTCCTACCAACGACGAAGTAACATTTGATCTCTATTACGGGCGATCGCTCGTGGCCCGGTCGAGTACTGTCGCCATCTCGGCAACGTCAACATTTTTGTCATCTGGATATTCAGGTCTCGTCGATGCCGTGGGAGCGGCAGAAACGGTGGCGCGCCCTGACAATACCGATTTGGTCATGGACGATGTCACGTTCCATACCGCCGATGCGCCCGAACCGGCCAGCTTCAGTCTGCTGGCGCTAGGGATGGCGAGATTTCTTCTAAAGACGAGTCCGCTGGTGAGAAAGAGATTCTGCCCGGGGCGCTGCTGCTAGCGCTGCTTTAGCGTTGGGCGCAGATTTCATCGTGCATTTGCCGTGGGAAGGAGAGCCACCGCACCTGGACATGCTGCTCGGACTGATGAGTGCTCTCCTCGTGATACGGCTCCTGTTTCGGCGAAAAAGCCGGTCTGCCCTGGAGTTTGATGTTGCTAGCCACCATGACTAGAGCACATGCCTGAAAACTGAGGAATTTTTATGTTGCTAGGAGATGTTCGGTATGCATGGCTTGGGTTCACGCGCCGTCCTGTGTTCGCTTTGACCATTCTGTTGACGCTCGCGCTCGGTATCGGAGCCAATGTCGCCATCTTTAGTTTTGTCAGCGCTCTGCTGGTCCGACCTTTTCCCTTCCGCGATCCCGACCGGCTGGTTCGGATTTACGCCTGGAACAGTATCACTAAAAGTCCCCTGTCTTTGCAGGAAGTCGCGGACCTGAACGAACGCGCCCGGCTTTTTGAGGGATTTGCGGCCTATCGTGACAGCGGCTATAACTATGGCGGCGATTACCGGAAGGGTGATGGCGGGCCGGCGGAGCACATCATTATTACTATGGCCACCAGTAATCTGTTCCAGGTGCTAGGTGTCCCGCCCCAAATAGGAACCACGTGGCCCCCGCTCAGCGATCGGTCGCGCGCCTTCCAGATCGTTTTAACGCATGATCTGTGGACGCGTCGGTTTCGCTCCGATCCGACCGTGATCGGCAAACAAGTGCTCATGGACGGATTTCCCAATATGATCATGGGCGTGGCCCCGCCGGGGATCACCTTCCCGCGCCGGGAGGGCCTCTTCCGTTGTTGGGGCATCAGCAGCGATCCGCTCTCCTACGCTGATCGTCACCACCGTAACGCCTTGGTTGTTGCCCGCCTGAAATCCGGCATCAGCCTCCGGCAGGGTCAGGATCAGATTGCTGCGATTGGCCGAAGGCTGGCGCGCGATTTTCCGGATACCAATGCTCACATCGAGCTTCGCCTGTCTCCGCTGCGCGACGCCTATTTGGGCGATGTTCGTCCCTATCTGCTCGTCCTTCTCGGCGCCGTGGGTCTGCTCTTACTGATTGCTTGCGCGAATGTCTCGAATCTGTTTCTCGCCCGAGCCACGGAACGGAAGCGCGAAACCGCCATTCGGGCGGCTCTGGGCGCGGGACGCGGCCAGCTCGCTCGCCCCGCGTTCGTCGAGGCTCTCCTTTACAGTTCGCTCGGCGGCGCGCTCGGTATCGGAGTAGCGTTTCTTGTGTTGCAGTTGCTGACGCGGATGATCACCGTCGAACTGCCCTCCTGGATGGAGGTCCGGATTGATTGGCCCGTGCTGCTCTATGCGGTGACGCTTGTAGTTATCGTAAGCTTGCTGATCAGCCTTCTGCCGGTCACGCGCCAGACTCGTCACGATCTGACGCTCGCTTTAAAACAGGGTTCATCGGGGTCGTCGAAGCCCAGCCGGGCGCTCGGGTCCATGGTCATTGCCGAGGTGGCCATGGCAAGCACACTCCTCTTCGGAGCGGGACTGCTGTGGCAAAGCCTGGCGCACTTACTCCAGGTCGACCTCGGATTCCGTACCGACCATACCTTCACGTTTGCCATGGGCTTGTCGTGGCGGAAGTATAACTTCGAACGCGCCCGCGATCTGCAAATGCGCGTGCTGGCGAACGTAGCCCGCATTCCCGGCGTCTCGGCAGTTGCTATGGACACCATGATGCCGCTGACACCCCGGACCGACGAGACGACGGTGCAACTCGAAAACCAAGCTGTGAGCTTACAGGAACGAGCAGCCGCGTCGCCGGTCGGTATGCATCAGGTGACGGCCAACTATCACCAGTTCCTGGGCATCCGCCTGGTAGAAGGGCGTCTGTTCAACGATCTCGATCACCAGACCAGCCCCAAGGTCGCTATCGTCAGCCAACGCTTAGCCGCTCATCTCTCCCCTGGGCGGAGTATTGTCGGAAGGCGAGTGCTGCCGCGTGATCGGTTCGGACCAGGGCAGCAGGAATGGCTGACCGTGGTGGGCGTCGTCCGTGATATCAAGCACAACGGTCCTGCTGGAGAATGGACGTGGGACTTGTACGTTCCCTATCTGCAGACCGGCTCGCAAGTATCGACTTTCCTCGTGCGCACACAACTATTACCCGCCGGCATCCATCGACAAGTTCTTCGGGCCGTCGCTGCCGTGGACCCCGGCGAGCCGCCCAACGACATGCTGATGATGGACGATATTCTAGACCGAACGATCTGGCAGCGCAGGCTGACGGGAGTCGTGTTCGCCATCCTGGCCGCCCTCGCGTTATCGTTGGCCGCCATCGGCATCTACGGTGTCATCGCTCACAGCGTGAGTCAGCGCGTGCGTGAAATCGGCATCCGATCGGCCTTGGGAGCACGACCTGCACAAATCCTGCAAATGATCGTCTCCCAAGGGATGCGTTTTGTTATCCCAGGCATTGCCATCGGAGTCAGTTTGGGCCTCGCACTGGCTCGAGCGCTCTCCGTGCTTCTGTTTCAAATCAGCCCGTTCGATCCCGCCACGCTGTGTGGCGCAGTCGCCATTCTCTTGCTGATTGCCGGTTCGGCCTGCCTCATTCCGGCCGCTCGCGCCGCGCAAGTCGACCCCCTGAAGGCTTTGCGATCGGAGTAGCGGCAGCGTGCAGTCCTGCGTCCTGATTACGACCAAGAAGCCTTTAGAGGACCTTTTTAGGGTAGTGTCGCCAATAGGTAAGTATGGGCCGAAACAGCGTTAATCAGCGAGCATCACACAACCAAGCCGAAGACGCGATTGACAATCGGACTTGACCGGCGATGTCGCTCTTCTTCAACCACCGGACCTGTCCTTTACGCAGCATGTGCGTTGCTTCATAACCTTGGATGGTATTCACTGCGCCTTCGCCTGACCGGAATCACTGGCTAGCAACGATGTACTTTCCTCTCCTTCGCGCTTATCGCCGGGGTACTGCGTGTAGTGTGAACACGCCCTAGTGCAACCATGAGAGTTCTTCGAGATGAACTGCGCCATGGAAGGTCTTATGACTGTCGATCAATTCTTGAAAATCGAACCGGCGACCGACTACCATAGAAGGAGTGCTTTCGAAGTGGGGGCGTAGCTCAGTTGGATAGAGCATCAGCCTTCTAAGCTGAGGGTCACAGGTTCGATCCCTGTCGCCCCTACCACTAATAACGTAGGACCTATGACAGACAATGGGAGTCCGGAGAGTCGCATCGTTCCCAACCTAGAGATAGCCACTATCAAACTACCTAACTCGACGCCCGAGATCATAAACTCCTCTGCTCTCAGCGAAATCGGCAGCGCCAGACGTTCTCTTGAGTGAACTCGTCACCGCTAAGTCCTCGTCCAACTTTCTCAGGTTCTTTCACGTATACTAGTAACGGTTCTAGCGATTCTGTTCGGACCGTCCGTTCCGCCGTTTCATAAGTCCGGCGCCTCGAATTTTACCCTTCCAACTTAGCCCGGAGATCTCTCCCTGGGCGCCTTCCCAGAAACTCGGAGTCCATCTTGTCATCACGCAATGGCGATCGTGCACGAACGAATAAGAGAATTACCAAACGGCGTTTAAGACGGAGCCAAATTCATCTCTTGCGGCAAGCACCTGTTTCCGCTGAGATTCCCGCTACGGAGAAAACGGCCGGTAAAGAGATGGATGCCTAGGTAGCAGGTTGATTTTATGGAAATGACAAACGCATTCTGGAACTGGAACGGTAAGTACGTGGGTTACCGCATCTCCGACTTGCTCTTCAATGACGAAGGAAACCAACTCGGGTACTTCGCTGAAGGCGACGAGGTCTATGGGAGCAACGGCTTCTATATGGGGGAGATTCGGAGCGGGAATCGTTTGATTGCCAATCGAAGTAAAAAAGCCTGGCGCCGAAGCACCTTCTTGCCTCAATTTTCGAGAAATCAAGCGCCCGGACGCCCCGATGTGGCGCCGAAGGATATGCTTGCCGGATATCAAGAGTTTTTGATCACCGAGATTCCGCCTAGGCAACCATGATTGCCATGAAACGAGGTCGATAATGCAGTTTGTTTATCAGGGCTTCACTCACAAGGGCGATGTGCGGTCGTTCAATTTTCATGGGATGGAGCATTCGAAAGTTGCAGCGGAATTCGCAATTAAAGTGGATTTGCCGTTGTTAGCTAAATACAAAGTGGCATTACAAGTAGGACCGGTTTTTTGCCTTCAACTCCTCACGGAAGCTTGCGCGACGGATGCCGGTTTTATGACAAGGCTTCGTGATTATCGAATAGTCGACGAGGATCTCCGCCCGCTGCTGCTCCATCGGGAACAGCGTGAAGCACTGAAGGCAAGCCGCCCGTCCCCCAAGCGGTTTGGGCGAAAGCCTCCCCAGACGTCCCAATTTAGAGGGTTGGGGGCAGTAGGGCAAATGCATCGAACCTGACATTGTAAGGCTCAGTGCGCTTTTCCTGCCAGCACGTTCGGTATCGTCTTCACAATGATTGACCAATCCAGTTTTAGCGACCAATTATCGATGTAGGAAATATCGGATCGCATCCACGATTCGAAGTCGAGCCGGTCGCGTCCAATCACGGCCCAAAGGCAAGTGAGTCCGGGGCGCATGCGTAAACGGCGACGTTGCCAGCGCTGATAGTTTTCTACCTCCTGCGGCACAGGCGGGCGGGGACCTACCACCGACATGTCGCCTTTCAAAACATTCCAAAACTGCGGCCATTCATCGATAGAGAATCGCCGCAGCCATCTTCCAATAGTCGTCACACGCGGGTCCCGCCGTATTTTAAAGGCAATTTCTTTCTCATTCAGGTGTGCTAGTTGAGCTTTGATCAGGTCGGCGTTGTCCACCATGGAGCGAAACTTATACATCGTGAACTGCCGTCCATTTAAGCCGCAACGCGCCTGCCGGAAGATCACCGGTCCGCGCGAAGTGAGCTTGATGAGAATGGCGATAGCTAGAAGAGTCGGTGAAAGTAAAACAACCGCCGCGCCGGCGAAAGCGATATCGAAAAAGCGTTTGGTAATCAGGCTGAGGTCATCCATCGGAGCGGCGGAGAACGTCAAAAGCGGTACGTTGCCGACGCGGTCCAGCGTCATCTCGCTATTTACATGAGGAAAAAAATCGACGGCAATACGCGTCCGAACACCTTCCTCATCGCAAAGCAGGAACGTTTCCTCCAACGAAGACAATCTGCTGCTGTCGACGTTGAAAATTACTTCGTCGACGATTCGCTCGGCCAAAATACGGGGAAGTTTCTTGCTGCAATCTTCTTCGCAGATCACTCCCGAGATGTGTATTCGAAAGGGAGAGCTGCTGCTGAGCTGCCGTGCCAGTTTGTCGGCTTTCTCCCGTACGCCGACAATGAGAATGTGATAAGGACTGCCGAAACCACGCTGGAAGGCGCCGACCAATCGTCTTGAGTTCCAGCGGAAGAGTGCGAGAAGAATGAGGTTATAGCCGAAAAAAAAGATAAGGAACGAACGGCTCAGCTCCAGACGAATGAAGTATTGGAATACGACGACCAGCGCCGTCCCAAACAAACACTGACGGAAAGTGTGAACAAGAATCACCGTCGGGCGCGCCGAATCCAGGTATTCATACACTCGCTGCAACGATCCCAGCGCTACCCAAACGACGACGCAGAAACTGAGCAGGAGGATGTGTGTCTGCAGATGAAGAAAGAACATCCGTTCCAAGCCAATATTGGCTCGGGTGTGATAGGCCGCTTCAAATGCGGCCAATGTTAGAAGAGCGTCGGCGGCGGCAAATAGCAACTGAACTTTCTGCCGGTGGTGTGCAAACACAAAGAAACCTCAATACGAACAGACAAGACTAAGCAAAGCTCTAATCTAACAGTTGGCGGGCTGCTTAGCCTCGAAGCGCTTGGTCCAGATCGGCCTGGATATCTTCGACCGCTTCGATTCCGGCAGCCACACGAACCAGATTCTCGCGAATACCCATGCGCTCGCGCATTTTCGGCGAAACATCGCGATGCGAAGCCATCACTGGATAAAGCAGTAGCGTATGGACGTCCCCGAGAGACGTTCCCGGTACAATCATCCGCAGACGATCCATAAACGCCAGGACCGATTCTCTGGTGGCGCCTTTGACTTCGAAACTCAAAATCGCTCCGAACAGACCCGGCGAAAACTGCTGTTGAATCGCCTCGGCGTCCGGATGCCGCGGATCGGAACAGTGGTAGACTCGCTCCACGCAGGGATGATTTCGCAGCCACTGGGCCAACTGTTGCGCATTGTCACACTGCCGTGTAAACCGAAGCGCCAACGTCTTAATGCCGCGCATAGTCAAGTAGCTCTCGAACGGACCCAGCACCGGGCCTACAACGCGCGAAAGCGTACGCACTGTTTGATGATGCTCCGCGTCGCTGACGACAATTCCGCCCAGTACGTCGCCATGTCCCGCCAGATACTTCGTCGCGCTGTGCACCACGATGTTGGCCCCGCGTTCCAGCGGACGCATCAGCATGGGCGTGGCAAACGTACTATCGACCACCAGCGAAGCGCCTGCGGCTTTTGTCAGCCCGGCGATCTTATCGATGGATGCCACTCGCAATGTCGGATTCGAAATGCTCTCCAGGAACACGCACCCCGGCCGGTGCTTCTCTATTGCCTTCGCTACAGCAGCCCCATCGCAAACATCCGTGTACACGACATTGACGTCGAACGGGCTCAGCACTTGATCGAAAAGCTTCATCGTCGCGCCGTAAATGGTGTGCGCCGAAAGAATGGTGTGGGACCGGTCCAGCAATGCTGCTTGAAAAGCAATTTGTAAGGCAGCCATGCCGGAGGCGCAGGCGAGCGATCCATGTCCTCCTTCTATTGTCGTGGTCAGTTGCTCCAGCGCGTCATTCGTCGGGTTGGCATATCGCCCGTAGCTGAAGCCCTCCTCCTCCTGCGCGAAAATTCGGTCCAGCGTCGCCGCCGTGTCATAAAAATAAGTCGTGCCTAAATGAATGGGCGTGGTGGATGGTACGGCGGAACTCTTCTGCCGCTTGCGATCGCCGGCATGCACAACTTGCGTTTCAAACTTCATTTTCGCTTCCAGCGAACACCATCTTTGGTGTCCTCCACAATCACTCCACCATCCAGCAAAGAAACGCGGATCGCATCGGCACGGGCAAAATCACGTGCTTGCTTGGCCGCTTTTCGGTCTTCGATTTTCGCCTCGATTTCTTCTGCCGAAAGCAGCGCACGCTCCGAACTGGGATTCAGCACGTCGAAAACCTTGTCGAAAATCTCCAGAAGGCGCGCTGCCTCCCAACGGTTCTCTTCTTTGACGGTGTTCTCGTCGAGCGCGGTATTGGTGGCCCGTATATATTCGAATACGGCCGCCAAGGCCTCTGCGGTATTCAGGTCGTCATCCATGCTTTCCTCGAAGCGGCGGATGGCCTCTTCGGAACGTTCCGTTGCCTCATTGTTGCGGCCAGGCTCCAATCGCGCCGACTGTATGCGCAGCTCGAAGTCGCGAATCCGCTCAATACTCTTCATCGCCGCCTTCAGCCCGTCGAACGTGAAGTTCAGCTTCTTACGGTAAGGAACTTGCGCCAGCAGGTAACGAATTGCCTCCGGGGCATAACCCATCTTCAGCAGATCGCGCAACGTGAAGAAATTGCCCAGCGACTTCGACATTTTCTGCGATTCGATATGCAGATGTTCCGAGTGCAGCCAAAAGCGCGCGAACGTTTTGCCGGTAATCGACTCCGATTGCGCGATCTCATTCTCATGGTGAGGAAACGTCAGATCGACCCCGCCTGCATGAATGTCCAGCGTGTCGCCGAGGTACTCCATTGCCATGGCGGAGCACTCAATGTGCCAGCCGGGACGCCCGTCGCCAAAGGGAGTTTCCCAATAGTGCTCGCCTTCCTTGCGCGCCTTCCACAGCACAAAATCGCGCGCATCCGCCTTGTCGTATTCGTCGACATCTACCCGCGCCCCGGCACGTATGCCGCTGAAGTCGTTATGCGATAACCGGCCGTATCGCGGAAAGTTGGCAATGCGGAAGTAGGTGGAGCCTTCGCTTTCGTAGGTGTACCCTTTTTCCGCCAACTTCCCAATCGCGTCGATCATCGCCGGAATATGCTTCGTAGCGGGTGACACATGCTCGGGCTGCTCCAAGCGAAGCTGCGCGGCATCCTCGAAAAAGGCCTTCGTGAACTGCGCGGTGTATTCCTCGATCGACTGCCCCTCTTTCGCGGCGTTGCTGATGATCTTGTCGTCCACATCGGTGACATTCATGACATGGTTCAACTCATACCCGCGATACCGCAGCCAACGGCGCAATAGGTCCTGAAACGTGAAAGTACGAAAGTTGCCGACGTGCACAAAGTTGTACACAGTCGGTCCGCACGTGTACATTCGAACCACGTTGCCGATGAAAGGTTTGAAGACTTCTAACTCTTGCGTGAGAGTGTTATAGAAGCGAAGAGCCATTGCGAGGGAATCAAACACAATCGTAACAAGCGGGCGGACGGTCGCATGGGACCGGCAATTACGGAGCTGTCGGGCGGCTTGCCGTCAGATGAACATCGAGCAGTAAAACCAGCGCCAGAATCAAGACGGCGATGGAGCCGAAGGCAGGTAGCAGAACCAGGTACATTACGCCGAGATAGGCATACACATAACTAAGCAGCCAAGAAACGCAGAGAGCGCCGGTAATCGCGATGGCAAGTATTCGGCTGTAGAAGGCCGGCTGGAATGAAAAGCGATCGTCTAAGCTCCCCATCACCAACGGAACCACGGCGGAAAATCCAAAACCGATGGCGACAATGGCGCTATAGGTCCCCATCGTGGAACCTGTGATGCTGAGCCAAATGCAGCCGGTAATGCCAAGAAGAACACTCCCGAATAAAAGAATACGGCTGCCCATGGATGGTGAGAGCCGCGTTACCAGCAAACGCGACATCAACGACGCGACGAAGAAAACAGCGAGCGTAAAAAGAGCCCTCTCAGGATTGACACCCAAGCGGCGTATAAGAAATAGCGGAAGCCAACTAGCTATGCTCCATTCATTTCCGAACTGGAAGAAGAGTAGCAGGCCGAGTAGGATCGACGAAAACGATCGCAGCTTCGTGGCAGGCCTGAGATCGACGGGCGGTACTTCTTCCTCCATCGCCTCCCCAGTCCCTCGCCGCAGAAAAGAAAGAAAGTAGTAAAGCGGAATGGCTGCCAGAAGCAGAGGCTGTATACCGGCGGGGCGCGCAAAAAACATAGTGTTCACCAGCAGCGTTGCTACCAGGCAACCTACGCCGAAGAAAACGCCGGATTGGCTCGTTGTCCACTGAGGCTCTTCAGCAAAGCGGCGGCGTAATCCGTAAAGTAAGGAAGAAATCAGCCCGCCTCCCGCAAATCCGGCAAAACCCAACCCAAATATGCGCCACAACATGGGGGCTGGAGGAGAAACGAAATAAAGGGCGACGTAGGCGCTGAAGCCGATCAGCGAAGCGCCGGCTGCTAGGACGCGAGTGGAAAGCCTAGGAAGGACAAAGGAGGAAAGGACGGCCGCTGCGAGATAGCCGGCACTCACCGCCAGAAAATGAAAGCCGATCAGCTGCGGATCGGTGGCGAGATAATACCGCCACGCTACAAGAAGCGATCCTACCGAACCCAGCAAAACGCCGGGAAGCAAAAATCCGCTCTCCGCACCCACTCGCCTAAAAAATTTACGGTGAATCGTATTTTCATGAACACTTCCAGTTGACAGGTTCAAGCTTCAATTTTATGATGAAGTTATCACTGAGGAAGGAGGTGGTCCAGTAAAATATGAATTCTGGTAGTGACTGTAGCATACAATCCACGCGCGAGGTGGCCGACTCTTAAAGTCGCCGTTCGTACGTTCAGGTTTCGTTTCAGTGACGAGGCCGCAGTTCCTTGTGGACCGGTCGCCCGTCGCGCGTAACGTAGCTAGAGTATAGCCGTGAGGCTCAAGACGTGAAACCCCGCTTAGGTGCCTGTTAGGGTACTTGGGCGGGGTTTTGCATGTTAGTATATTGTGTAATCTTTTTGTTAATGAAAGGAATCCAAGAATTATGAAAGTAGGGATTCACCCCGCCTACGAGCCGGTCAATGTAGTTTGTGCCTGCGGGTCGAAGTTTCAAACCAAATCAACACACAAGGGCGATCTTCGCGTGGAAATCTGCTCCAGCTGTCACCCGTTTTTCACGGGAAAGCAAAAGCTGATCGATACAGAAGGTCGTGTCGACCGCTTCCAGAAAAAATTTGCGAAAGCACGTGAGATCCAAGCTCAGAAGAAAGCTGCCGCCGACGCCAAGGCGAATGCGAAGAAAGTTCAGTAAGAACGGTAGATCTCAAGTTTCGGCTCTTGTTGGTTTAATTCTCGCGTAAGACGAAACTCTTTTTTCAGAAAACTTCTTGCAAATTGAGCAGAGTCTTCTTTGTTGTAAGGACTAATAGCTACAATTATTTCTTTGCTTATTTGAAGTCCGACTACATTACATTGAGCTTTAGTAATCGATGGATCGAAAAACTCATAAAGTCGAATCGAGTTCAGCGGATTAAATATGATGCAAGCGTTCTTCTCATCGATTTCCTGCAATATTAGATTAGTGGCTGCTGCCCAGTCCTCTCGCGGCTTGAGTAGCCAATGTAGGTCGAAATAGATGAGAACTGCCGCTGTTATAGTGGCGTAGATTAGCTTTAAAATTTTGATGTCGGCGATCCAAAAACCAAATATATATATGAGGCCTGGAATGGAAAACAGCCATTGCCGGTTGGCAATGAAATAGCCAAAGCACCAATCTGCCGCTATCGGAGCGATTAAAGGAACACCTGCCAATAAGGCTCCGAAGAGCTTCTCGTTCCTTGTCATTCGTGATGAAAAGACGCCTTTCATTACCCCGGCGATAATAAGAACCGATCCGGCAAAGCCTGCTCCAAAAAGCTCACGGATGATCATCAATGGTGTTCTGAGTGTCACAACAGGACCAAGGTGAAGTGAAGCTATGCTCGCGGAAGCGGCGCTTCTCTGATGCACAAACCAAGGTATGTAACTGATGGATATGAATACTAATGCAATAAAAACAAGTAGTGTGAGCCGGCTTTTTACGCCTTTCGTAAAAACTGCCCAGAGTAAATGAGCCATCCCCACAAAAACGGTGAAAGGCTGAGTGTAAAAACCAAGAGTGAGCAACACTCCATACCATACGGCGCGTTTTACAGACGTCTTTTCCGCGAGTCCTAACATTAACACCGAAGTCCAGATTGAGATACAAAGCGCAATCGCGTATGGACGTGCTTCTAATGCGTAACGAAACTGGATAGGAATGATTGCAAACAATACGCCGGAGATGGTTGCGGCTATCACTCCTTGCCGGGCACAGAGCTTCATCATGCCGAAGCAAGCAAGAACGCTGAAAATAACGGATAAGATGCGGGCCGAATAAATCGAATAGCCAAAAATTTGCAGAATGGCGAATTGCGCCATATACCCCAGCGGAGTTTGCCCACTATCTTTTGCTATATAGGCAATTAATTGGTTGAAGGATAGATCGCGCGTGCCAAAAAGCTGAAGTATCTCATCGAGCCAAAGCGAAAGATGAGGTAGCGCCAAAAGTAGGCACACCAAATAGAACAACAGAAAACTCCAACGAATTTTTACGGGAGATAACCAAGAGGGAAGCATGCCGCGCACTACAGGGTAGCGCAGCATGCAATAGAAAGGACCGACGATTGTTACTGCGGCGCAACCAATCCCTTACGGATCGCAAATAAAACCAACTCCGCCGTGCGATGAATATTCATTTTCTCCATCAAATTGGCTCGGTGGACAGACACCGTGTTGACGCTCAGCTCCAGCAGCAGCGCAATTTCTTTGTTGGACTTACCCTGCGCGATCAGTTGAAGAACCTGTTTTTCGCGGGCAGTCAGTTTATTCAGTTCGTCGCCACGTTCCTGCGCCACATAACGCAAACCGGCGCCAATGAATCGTTTCCCCTCGGAGACGGCACGAATTGCGCCTACTAAATCGACATCGATCGCGCTCTTCAGAAGATATCCCATGGCGCCGGCATCCAGCGCGTTGCGAACATAATTATCATCGGCATGCATGCTGAGCACCAGAACCTGCGTTCCCGGCAGATGCTTCACAATCTCTTTGGTCGCCTGTACGCCGTCAAGCTCGGGCATGGATAGATCCATCACCACTACTTTAGGCTTCAGTTCGTAGGCCAGGCGAATGGCTTCCACGCCATTGCTCGCCTCGCCCACGACCTTCATCGCCTCATCGTCCTCAAGAATCCGCCGGAATCCTCGCCTCACTAGGCTATGGTCATCGGCCAGAAGAACCGTAATCTCATCGGTCATGGTCGTCATTTATGGCTTACTACTCCTCCAATCTTCAAATCCTCTAAGGTCGTATCCTGCAGCGGTTGAGTCTCCGGCTGCAAGGGAATCTCCAAGCAAACCGTCGTGCCGGAATTGACAATCGACGATAGCTTCAGCTTTCCACCCGCTAATTCCGCTCGCTCCTGCATCGCGATCAAACCAAGCCCGAGCTTATCTTTCTTCTTGGCGGGCGCAATGCCGCGCCCGAAATCGCGTATGTTGATAGAAAGCGTGCCGGAAGCAAAAAGCATTTCCACCTCGGCCAGCATTGTGCCCGAATGCTTCGCAGCGTTGTTCAGCGCTTCTTGCACGATGCGATAGCAGTGAATGGCTTCTTGCCCGGTAATGCGCAACGGCTCGCCAATAATTTCCGTGGTGGTGCGGATACCTGTTTGCTTCTCGAATACTCCCGTGTACCACTCGATCGCCTTAATCAATCCATAATCGTCCAGCACCGCTGGATGCAGCATCTGCGACAAGCTGCGCATCTTCTCCAGCGTATTATGCGTGATCTCGCGCACCTCGCTGAGTTCCGTACGGAACGGCGAATCGGGCGGAATGCCCTTCCGCTCTGCCCGGCCTAACATAGCCCCTACCGCTGTTAAAATCTGCCCGAATTCATCGTGAAGCTCCCGGGACACGGAACGCAATACTTCTTCTTGCACAGTGATCAACTTCGCCGCCAACACACGGCGCTGACTGGAAAGCGACTCAAGCCGCTCGAAAATCTTCCGATTCGAATAAATCAAATAAGACGTTGTCCCGACGATTGCAATCATCACCGCTGCAATAAAAATGTATAGATTGCGTTCACTGCTAGCGTAGATATCCGTGATTTGCGCGTCCGTTCTCGCTTCGGATTCGTTGTTTCGTTGCAGCAGCAGAGAGACAAAGGAAGCAAGTAGCGATTGTTGATCGGCTAACTGCATGGTCGCCAACGATCGCGCAGATAGTTCCTGCCCCGCATTCGCTTCTTCGAAGATGCGATCTGACATTTCCCAAAACTGCTTGAGCGACGAAAGTAACTTTGCCTGCTTATCGGGCTGCCGAGTGACGGGAGAAGACTCTGCCTCTTTGGCCACCGCTTCCTCCAAGTCATCACGCACGCGAGTGAACCGGCCGCGGTAAGCTGCGATCCGGGATTCCTGCGTCTCATCGGTCATGTACCGCAATGTTGCGCCGAGCGTATTGACGTCGTTCAATACCTGGACCAGCAGCAGGGAATCATGGCGATTCCTATCGATCAAATTACGTTGAAGTGTACGAAGCCCGTGAAGCTGGTCGAAAGCATCCCAGCAAAATACCGTTACGGCCGCCAGCGTGATTAAAAGCCCGATGAGCAGACGTTTCGTCGGTGACTTAACGGTACGTGCCTCCTTGGCGAATTCTGCCACAAAGCGCTTAGACGCGATTAGAAGCTAGAACGTTGCCTTCCTGGGAGAAATTCACGTGAGTCTTTCGAGTACGCGCTGCCTGCTCACCGCAAAAAGCCAGAATAGGAAAGCGGCAACCAGGCTGATACCAATGCCAGCAAGCACATCGGCCACATAGTGATATCTTCCGTAAATTGTCGCCACCGACACGCAAACGGCATAGACCAGCATTGTCCACCCAATTGTTTTTGCTGGGGTAGAACGAAAAATAGTCCCCATGCGGCCGAGAACGCGGACGAAACATGCGCGCTGGGAAACACGCTGGAATGGATCGTGCCTTTTTGCAAGATCCATAGATTCAATCCGCGCAACGCTGTAAAAATGTGCGGCGCGTCCCGGTTGGAAAACAAAAGACGCGGCGGTTCTGAGGGAAAGTAGGGAAACAGCGCGTAAGCCAGCAACGTGCCGGTCACATAGAGAGAAAGGAATCCATCGACACGTCTTCGATTGCGGGTCCAGTAAAGCACTGCCACGCCCGCCAACCCCACTCCGTACACAATGAAATAGCAGGCTTCCAGAAAAAAAGGAATTACCGGGCCCAGCGCTTCAATAAACGAACGCATGCGCCAGCGCCGCAAAACAATATCGTCCCAGCGAATCCAAATATCTTCAAAGTGGTGTGAAAAATGGAGCGGCGCGAAAAGACCCATCTCCTTAAATGCAATCAGTGTAGCCACGATCGGCAGCCAATCCCGCGCAAAGCTAACGGTTCGCGCCCAGTGTGGCACTCCCGCGCATTGTGCCAGCCCGAGGTAAGCGAGTGCGACAGCAACCAGCAGCAGCAATGGCTGCCACTTTAAAAAAGGACGCTGCTGAAACCAGGGCGAAATAAATGCGACATAAGCAAAAAAGCCAATGATCAACCATTCAGGTGTTCTTAGCTTTACCATCTCTCCCCCGGCATACTGCATCTAGTCGAACACAGGTCGATGGCAACGCGTAATTGCACTCCGCGCTCTTCGTCCTTCACTTGCGGCATCGATTTGGCTATGAACATTGCTTGCGATGCGGCGTAAAGGCTTTCCATATTGGCATCGTACAGAGAACGTTCCGGCAGTAATCTCGCAAACAGCAGCATTTTCTTGCATGCGGAATGGCGCTACATCCTTATGTTGAATTACCAAGTCGATCCCGATTTGCTGCGGCAACTGGTGCCGTGGGGAACTTCCATCGATCTGTTTCGGGAGAAAGCCTATATCAGTATCGTGGCATTTCTTTTCCTGCACACTCGTGTTTTGGGCCTATCGATTCCCTTTCATCGTAATTTCGAAGAGGTAAATTTACGCTTCTATGTGCAGCGAGAGCACAATGATGGTAAGCGTAGGGGCACCGTATTCGTCAAAGAGTTAGTTCCCAAATTTGCTGTCGCTGCGATTGCCCGAGCCTTTTATAATGAGCAGTACTTCGCAGCGAAGATGCAACATAAAGTACTGCACGTGGGCCCCCAGCTTCAGCTCGGCTTCGACTGGCGCTTCGCCGGTTTCCACCACTCGCTTTCAGCCGAAGCGCAGGGCGAGCCCCAGCCTCTGATCGCAGCTTCGGAAACAGAGTTTATCGCCGATCACTACTGGGGCTATACACGTCAGCGCAATGGCGGTACCGTCGAGTATCGTGTGCGCCATGTCCCTTGGCGCGTCTGGAACGCTACAGAATGGTCCGCCGACGTTAATTGGAAAGCCATGTATGGCCCGTGTTTTGCCGCCGCTTTGGCGCAGCAGCCCAGCTCCGTTTTTATTGCGGAAGGATCGCCGGTCACCATCTCTCGTGGTCGAAAATTGAAGTGAAGAAATTAAACACGTCTTTCAGTTAGTTTTCAGGTTGCTGGCCTATAGTATTCCAACTCTGTACTTTGTAAGTCATGCCAAATGTGGTTAAATAGTCATCGAATTGTCACATCGAAGGCGCTTTTTCAACTACTTACGAAAGAAGGGGATGCTGGATAGCCGAAGCGAAATGCTTATTGACTAGAAATAGCTCTCAGTAATCTCAAATTCACATTCCGATGTTAGTCTTCCTCATAGCTTCTCGCGTTTCTTGTGTCGCTTTCGGGGAATACAATGCGTTACTTCAAAAATTCTACTTACTTTAAGCAATTCTTATTTACTATCTTTTTGCTAGTAGTTGCACCGGCTATGGACGGTCAAGTGGACCGGGCGCGCCTAATCGGCGCTGTTACCGATCCGACCGGAGCTTTGATCTCCGGCGCCGACGTGCAAATTACTGCCGTCGCTAGTGGGCAACAAACTTCCAAAGTCACGGGCCAGGACGGAAGTTATCAAATGTCCAACCTTCCTGTCGGCCAGTACACCTTGCGCGTTGCCAAAGGCGGCTTTTCCACCGTCCAAATTAATCGTGTTGTTCTTTATGGTGGCGTGCCCCGCACGCTCAATATCAGAATGAAGGTCGCCGCGCTGCCAGGCCAGCAAGTAACCGTCACCGCCGATGCCACCCAAACAGATCAAACATCGCCGGAAGCGGGAACGGTCGTCCAAAGTCAGGAAATTAGAAATATACCTCTAAATGGCCGCAACTTCAGTGGACTGGTGCAGTTGGCCCCTTTAGCTACCGGCTCCACAACGCGCAGCGCGCGATTCGCCGGTCACGCTCCCGATGACAACAATCTAACGCTCGATGGAGTCGATATCACCGGTGTCCAGGAACACCCGCAAAAATCCAACCAGAACTTAACCATCTCCACTGAGGCTATCGCAGAGTTCCACGTCTCCAGCACCCTTTATACCGCCGACGTCGGCGGCGCCGCTGCCGGTGGGCAAATCAATATCGTTACTAAGTCCGGCACAAACTCATTTCACGGCTCGCTTTTCGAATACCTCCGCAATAACGCGTTCGACGCCCGCGGCCCGTTCGATGGATCCACGATTCCTCCACTGCACCGCAATCAATTCGGAGCCAATCTGGGCGGCCCCATCCGGCGTGACAAAACTTTCTTCTTCGCCAGCTATGAGACTCTGCGCGAAATTCAAGACAATACTCAAATCTCATTCGTGCCCAGTGCTCTCTTCCGTTCGCAAACTGCTGCTGCGTCGCCTGCCCTCACGCCTTTCGTCAATTTTTACCCGCGCGGAACCAGCCGTACCGACGATCCGTACACCGATCAACTCAACGTGTTGGCACGCACCCGATACCTCGAAAATTCTTTCGAAGGAAGGCTCGATCACTACTTCAACGGCCGCAACAGCATGTACGCCCGGTTCGATTTGGATGACTCGCCTACCCATGCGCAAGATGGGCTCCTTTTCGATGAGCAGACACTGATTCGCCAAACCAACGGTACGCTCCAGGTTCAACGTAGTTTCACACCCACGATCGTCAACGAAGCCAAGCTCGGAATCAACCGTTCGGCCTTCGTCAATCCGGTCCTCTCGCCCACGCCCTACGAATTCGACTCGAACTTCACCACTCTTCCGCAGTCCTCCCCGGGAGATCGCGAGGTAGGCACCACCATCGCCGGCATCGATAATCTCACCATGGTTTTTGGCCGGAACACGCTGAAGGTCGGCGGCGAGGTGCGCCGCATCCGACTGAACCAGGGCGTTCACGGAGTGGATGCTGTCACATTCGCCAGCACCCAGGATTTTCTTAACAACGTCGTCGATAGCTTCGATCACAACAGCGCCGAACCATTTGTAGGATTTCGCCGTACTTACTTCTTCTCCTACGTGCAGGATGAGTTTCGTATGAGGCCAAATCTCACCTTCAATCTTGGCCTGCGCTATGAATACTACTCCGTGCCCACCGAAGCGCATGGGCGCAGCACGGTCTTCGATTTGTATGGTTGTGGCGGCTTCTGCCCGCCCGGCACGCCCTTCTATCAGAGCGCGCCGCTCGACTTCGATCCCCGCGTAGGCTTTGCCTGGTCACCTGGTTCCAGCAGTAAAACCGTGTTGCGCGGAGGCTTCGGCGTTTATCACGGCGACGGGCAAAACGATGATCTAAACGCGCCTTTAGAGGATTTGGAGACGCGGTTCTCGTTGAGTTCGGCCGACATTCCCAACCTTTCTTTCCCCATCGCCAACTTCTTTCCCTTCGCGCGGACCAGTTCGATTACCCCGCGGGCTTTGCAGCGCAATCGCCGCGACCTTTACAACTTGTCCTACGGTTTCTCGATTCAACAAGAGTTGCCCGGTCAATTTGTCGGCCAGCTTGGATATTTCGGCAACCAAGGCAGACTTTTGTTCTATCGCAGCTACGAAAACGTCATCGATCCCGTCACCGGCCTTCGTCCGCTCCCAGGCTATGGGCAGATCGATATCAAATACAACGAAGGCACCAGCAATTACGACGCTCTGCAGGTTTCCTTACAGCGCCGTTTCGTCAAGGGATGGCTCTGGAATCTGCAATATGCCTGGTCCCACTCTTTGAACGAAGGTGGTGTGGGCGGCGGTGAAGCATCTACTCCGCAGAACGTCAATTGCCGACGCTGCGATTACGCCAGCAGCATCGATGACGTTCGCCATCATCTCGTCATCGACAGTGTCTATGAGCTGCCTTTCGGTCCCGGAAAATACTTCTTCGCCAATACGAACGGCGTTGTTGCGCACCTGATCGAAGGCTGGCAGCTCAGTGGCCTGCTAAGCGCAAACAGTGGCTTCCCCTTCAACGTGACTGTGTCTCGCGCCGCCTCCGCTGTACCAGATGGAAACAGCCGTAATCAAAGGCCGAACTATATCGCGGGTGTCTCACCTTTTCCGATCGGTGGCTCCACTATCGGTCAGTATTTGAACCCCGCCGCATTTACGGAGTCGGCTCCCGGCACGTTCGGCAACTTGGGTGCGAAAGCCTTCTACGGGCCCAGTGGTTGGAACCTGGACGTGGCTTTGCAGAAGAGCGTCTCGCTTTTCGAACGCGCTCAACTGACATTCCGCGGCGAGGCATTCAATTCGCTGAATCACCCGCAATACAATAATCCCGGAACGGCCAACATCTCTAACGCGGGTTTTGCGCAAATCACCAGCGCTGCTCCCGCACGGCAATTGCAGGTCGCGCTCCGCTTGGATTTTTAAACTTACTTACCTCGCAACGCGATCATCGGCGCGGTGCTTGCTGCCCGGTACGCTGGTAGCCAACTCGCCAGCAACACGACCATAAATAGGCACAGTGTTGCTATGCCATAAGTTATCGGGTCGGCCGGACCAACTTTGTAGAGCATGCTTGACAGAATGCGGGCGATCCCATAGGCGCCCACTAGCCCGATCACTGCTCCAAAAACAGCGGGCAGAAATCCTTGTCGCAGCACCCCACCTATGATCGTCCAGGGGTCGGCGCCCAGAGCCATGCGGATGCCGATCTCCGACCGGCTTTGATCCACCAAATACGACAACACGCCAAAGATGCCAACACCGGCCAGGACGAGTGCCAGCCAAGCAAACAGTCCCAGCATCTCCACTTGAAAACGCTGGTGCGCCGTGGCTGCTGCGACAATGCTGTCCATCTTTTGAAAGTTGACCGGCACGTCCTTTGACACGGCATGGATTTGCTTACGCACTGCTGTCGGCAAGCGAGAAGGATCACCGCTGGTTCGAAGCAGGAGGTTGGTTTCCATAAGCTGTTTTGGATGCTGTGTGTAGTAAACATAAGCCGTACCGCTTGCTGCAATACTCGGACCTGCTTCGCGAACATCTTTGACGACACCGACAATATTCAGCCATCGTTTTTCCGAATCGAAACTGTCGAACCAGATTCGATGTCCCAAGGCGCGCCCATGCGGCCATAGCTGCTTTACCTGCTCGGGTCCGCCTAACTCTATTCGAGCTAAGCGACGCGCCTCGTCAGGAGCAACTCCGGACTTTATCTTTTCGTCCGTCAGTAAATCGCAGCAGGCCTGTACCTTCGCATCTAGCTCCTGATCGACAGCCTTCTTGTGAAATAAATTTCGCCAAAAGTAGAATATGGTCTGTGGCATCCGCATCCGTCGATTCCTCTACGCTTTTCCAAGAGCGAACATACAGATCGTCTATAGATACATTAATTTTCTACCTACAGAATGCCAATAGGAAAATGCGCAACTGTCTTTTTCCCGTTGTGTTAAGTCTGATAGTAGCGGCGGCTTTATCCGCTCAGCAATCCACCTTCCAAGCACAAGCTCCTTTGGTTGTCGTGCCTGTGACCGTTGCCACCGGCAAGCACGGGCAACCTGTCTACGGCTTAACCGCAAACGATTTCCAGTTGCTCGATAATGGACAACCAAGAGCCTTTCACCTCGACCCGGCAGGCGGTTACCAATCCGGTATTTCGGCTGTTGTAATCATCCAAACGAGCGAAGTATCTACTTTCGCCCTCATCAAAGTAAAAAAAGTGGGCAGCATGGTGAATGGCTATGTCACTGGGGAAGGCAGCAGCGCGGCAGTGATAACGGTTGACAATGAGGTTCACGTAACACAAGATTTCACCTCTGATACCGGTGTTCTCACGTCCGCCTTCCATCATCTTCAAGCATCCGACCAAAAAAAAGGCCGCGCCATTGACGGTGTAAACAAGGCGCTCGATCTGCTTACGACGCAAAACCCTAAGCGCCGCCGAATTATTGTGTTGATCAGCGAAACACGCGATCGGGGAAGCAAGGCAAAACTGGACGGTGTGCTCCGCCGCGCTCAACACGAAAACGTGACTATTTGGACGATTTCCTATTCGGCCTACCGTATTTCATTCACCACTAGAGCGAGCGATCTTCAGGATACCGATGGATACGTAGGATACGACATATCTTCGCCAGTCACCGAACCAGCCCGGCTTGCAAAAGCGAACATGGCCGGTGAATTGGCCCGTTACACGGGCGGTCGACACCTCTCCTTCGCCCGGCAAAAAGGTCTCGAAGACGATCTGGCAAACATCGGCAAGGAGGTCCATACGCAATATCTGCTGACCTTTGTTCCCTCGGCCAACCCGCCTGAAGTACACCGCATCCAAGTCGAAGTGAGGAATCATGACGATAGCGTTGTCCGGTCTCGTCCGGTCTATTGGCGTGCTCCTAACGAAGACCGGTCTCGGTAGAAATCCGCGCAAGCCTTTCACCGCATAACTCGTGACACGGAGAAAGTTCCCGCGCTACCCTAAAGATGGTAAGAACAGCAAATGAAAGTTCAAGTATTCTAGGAGGAAAAATGCACCGCTTACGACCAGGTTTCTTATCGGCTGCCGCCATTGCTCTCGTGTTTATCGGAACGGGATGCGGGAACAAAGCCGCCACAAATACCGCGAGCACTACGGGTAACAATGATGACGCGCTGGCAAATGCGATCAAATCAAAACTTTACTCGGACTCCTCGATTAAAGGAGCCCCCATCAACGTGGACGTCAAGGACGGAAACGCAACTTTGAGTGGCGATGTTCCTAACTCCGATGTCGAGTTGCAGGCCATGAAGGTAGCGAACAGTGTCGCCGGAATTCAGAAGGTAAACGATCAGTTGAAGGTGAACTCGATGATGGCGTCCGATCCATCATCCTCGAATTCGACTCCGGCACCTGCCTCGACGGCGATGTCCACTGCTCCGCCCGTGCGTCCGGCGACAAAGCCCGCGCCCTCGGAGGCCGCCGCGCCCCCGCCATCTCCCGTCAAACATCATTCCGCCACGTACACGATTCCGGCAGGCGATCGCGTTGCCGTTCGCATGACCGATGGTGTTGACTCTGGCAAAGACAAAATGGGTCAGACTTTCCGGGCGTCCTTGGAAGCTCCCCTCACCGCGAACGGGCGAGTGGTTATCCCATCCGGCGCTCCTGCCGTTGTCAAACTCACCAACCTTTCTAAAGCCGGACGTATTCGCGGCAATAATGAAATCACCTTGCAACTCGCCAGCATTGAGTATGGCGGGAAGGCCTACGAAATCGATAGCAGCACTTTCGCCGACCAAGGAAAGGCCAAAGGAAAACAAACCGCCATCCGTAGCGGAATCGGTGCCGCCGCGGGAGCCCTCATCGGCGGTCTTGCCGGTGGTGGGAAGGGCGCCGGAATCGGTGCCGCTGCTGGGGGAGGCGGTGTGTTAGGCTACCAGCTGTTCACCCACGGCTCTAAAGTAAAAATTCCCTCCGAAACCGTAGTTAATTTCCGATTAGAATCACCTCTTACCGTGACCAAGTCGGGTCGCAATAACTCTTCCGGAGAATAGCCGCTACAAGAAAAAAGCTGTCCAACGCTTTCTTCTGTTCACGGCATTTATTTCGGCGGTTTCTCCGTGGAACCGCCGAACGTAATGGTAGATTGCGATTCGAACTTCCGATAATCTCCAAAGCTAATGTGGTTACGAATTTTATGATCTTGGGTTTCCACAATCACCGTTGCGTCTACCGGCAACACGTATCCTTTCCCCCCAATCTGAATAGGCCCGTAATCGATGCTGGTGGATATCGAGCGCGTCTCTAGATCGGCTGGAAGTCCCGAAGCACCATCGGTAATCCTCTGAATCACTCCCGTGTCCGGATCGCCATAGACCGAGCCATGATAAGGAACCACCGCATTCGCTAAATCGCTCCTGCTTAATCGCAAAGTAGAGTGAAGTTGGTCTATCGAAAAATCGAACACAGCCAAATGTTTACCATCGATCGTCTGCCATCCGTTCCATTGAAACGATGCGGCACTTGCCTCCCCAAAAACATTGCTCAGTAGGACGCCGAATTCGCCATTGGTGGTGAGCGGTGTGCGCCATCGCTTCATCCCGGGTTTAATGGGCTTATCGTTCACCAACTCAAGATGGCGAACTTCCTTTCGCTGGTTGAACGTGAGTGTCGAAGTAAGCGTGTCTCCCTTATGCCAGCGCTCCGATTTCTTACCCGCCTGAAACTGCTCCGTTGTTTGTTTACAGACGAAATTAGGAAGGCTCGAAACGTACTCTTCCGCATACTGGCGCATTGCCCCCAACATCTTTTGTTGTGCTGCGGGGTCTGGCGCGGACTCCGGCGTTGCTGCCCCTAAAGCATAAAGGGACGAAACCACACCAAAACTTATGGGAAGCAAAATTCGCAAAAAAGAAAACATCGCCATGCAAGCTAAAGCCCACTCTACTACTAGCTTGGGGAAGAGCGGCTACTGCTCCCGCAATATACGTGCGGGATCGATGTGGATCGCGCGCGCGACAGGACGCCAGCATGCAAGAAGAGCAACTGCGATCATGATTAGAACGGCAGCAATATACGTGAACGGGTCTTGCGGGCTCACGCCGTAAAGTACGGCCGACAACAAGCGCCCGGTGACCAGCGTGATGATGGTACCGAATAAAAGTCCAGTGAAGCAAAGCACGAAAGTACGCCAAAGCACAGCGACGAGCACTTGCCTCGGACGCGCCCCCAGAGCCATGCGAATCGCAATTTCGCGGGCTCGCCGCGACACCGTATAAGCCATTAACGCGAACAGCCCGGTCGCCGCCAACACCATCGCCAACAGCCCAAAGATACCCAAAACGATCGCCGCGATTCGGGCAGGGAACAGCGGCATTGCCAATTGATCGGAAAGGCTTCCCACATTAAAGAGCGTCAGTTCCGGATCCAAATCGAGCACGGTTTTCCGCAGCAAATCCGTCGCTGCCGAAGCTGGCAAAGAACTGCGGGCCACCAGCGTCGTCATACTCACATCGCTCTGTGCCAAAGGTAAAAGTATAGCCGGATGAGGATCTTCGCTAAGGAACTCATACTTTCCCGTTTCCACTACTCCCACAATCTCCACACCTTTGTCGACGGCATTGGCAGAGAGACGAACGTGTTTGCCCAATGGGTTCTCATTTGGAAACAGCAGACGGGTCAGTGCCTCATTCACCAGCGCCACCCGCGGCGTATTCTTGCGATCGTAGCTATTCACATCGCGCCCCCTAAGTAAACTGGTCCCCGCAGCGCGAAGATATCCAGGAGAGATTTCGTAAACAATCGCCGCTTGCCAGTCTGAGCGCGGGGGAACGGGCCGGTCCGCGCGTGAAATCACTGTGTTATTTTCGCCAAGGCGAAGTGGCAGATTGTCGATGATGCCTACACCTTCCAAGCCGGGAATCGCGGAAGCTTTCGCCACAAGCTCCTGATCGAAATACTGGCTGCGCTCCTGGCTGTACCCTTGCAGCTTTAGGTCAAAGGAAACCGAGACAGCGTTTGCCGGGTTAAATCCCAGGTTCAGCGTTAGGGCGTGTTGTAAGCTCCGCACCACTAGCACGGAACAGATCACCAGAACCATCGAAAGGGCAATCTGGCCGGCAACTAAAAAGTCTCGTATGGCCCACCGGGAAAACCGGCGCGTGGGTGCTTCGCCTTTCAGACTGGGCATTGTGCCGTCTCCGGTTGCTTGCAGGGCGGGCACCAAGCCGAAAAGAACCGTCGTGCCAAGCACCATCGCCAGCGTGAAGCAAAGCACCGTGGCGTCTGGATGCAGCACTGTTCTTGCTGGAAAATCAAAGTCTAGCCGCCAGGAGCTAAAAAGTCGGCAGGCAATCAAAGCAACCACCAATCCGAGCAAGCCACCAGAGACCGCCAGAATCAGGCTTTCCGTTAATAATTGGCGCAGCAGTCGCATCCGGCTTGCGCCTAAAGCCAATCGGATTCCAATCTCTCGACGACGGTCGGCGGCGCGGGCCAGCAGCATTCCTGCTAGATTGATGCAGGCGAGCAGAAGCACCAGTCCGGCAACGCTCATTAGCACCATGCCAATATGAGTCGCCGGTTGGCGCAGAGCCTGTCCTATTAATCCGGGACGCGACAGATTAAACGAAGCCTTCTCGTCAAGATCGTTGGGATAACTGCGTGCAATCTGCCGTGCAATGCTATCCAGATTCGCTTCTGCCTGCTGAGGCGAAACTCCCCGTCGGAGGCGGCCCATTGTCCACACCTGCTGGGACCCACGATCCGACAACCAACGGTTTCCCGGCTCAATCTGCGCCTCCATGCTTACAGGTACCCAGAAGTCAGCCGCTATGATGAACTCCGTTCCAGTAAAGGACCGTGGAGCCACTCCAATCACAGTGAACCGGTAGCCGTTGACTTTGACACTTCTTCCCACCACCTTTGGATCCCCGGCGAAATGAGCCCTCCAATATTGATCGCTGATCACCATCACCGGATTGGCGCCCGCTTTGGTATCCTCCGACGGCGTGAAAAAACGCCCGAGCTCAGGCTGGATTCCGAGCGTTGCAAAGTAATTACCTGTTGCTTCAAAGCCCCAAACACGCACGTTATCCCGCGCCTGCAAGCTCATACTCACAGGCCTCAGGCGATAAGCGACTATATTGGCGAAAGAGGAGTTACGGTTGCGAAAATCGAGATAGTTCGGGTACGACATATTGGTCATGCCTCCCCAATTGAGAACCTTCAACTGCTCCGGATTCGCCACCGGCAACGAACCCAATAAGATGTTTTCAACAAATGTAAACACCGTTGTATTTGCACCGATGCTCAGCGCCAGCGTGATAATTGCCGCTGCCGCGAACAAAGGCGTCCGTCTCAGCATCCGAATCGCATATCGAAAGTCACGTACAAAGCTGTCTATCCAGCCCATGCCATACGCGTCGCGGCACTCCTCTTTATAAAGCGACTCTGGACCAAGCAAACGCTGCGCGGCAAACTGGGCTTCTGTGGGCGTCATGCCCGCTCGAACGTTGCTCTCGACTTCCTGCTCTAAATGAGATCGGAACTCATCATTCAGATCGGCCTCCACTCGTTGCCGTGAAAAAAAAACTGCAGAAGGCTTCCTATTCGGTTCATCCAGCGCATAAAGTCCTCTTACACCGCTTCGATTACCATCCCAATACCGCTCGAAAGCCGCCGCCAGTTCTCAAGCTCTTCTCGAAGTTGTTTGCGTCCCGCCGCCGTAAGCGAGTAATATTTGGCGCGGCGGTTATTCTCCGAGTCCTTCCACTCGGCTGAAATCCATCCCTGATGTTCCAGACGATGCAGGGCAGGATATAAAGAGCCTTGTTGAACCTGCAGAATATTGTCCGAAATTTGAACGATACGCTTCGCAATCGCCCAGCCGTTCATCGGCTCCAAAGAAATCGTCTTCAAAATTAGAAGATCCAGCGTGCCTTGCACAAGGTCGGTAGGTTTACCCAACGGAGAAAGCTCCTCTTGACTATCTACAATAATAGGTAAATTTGTAGACTGTCAAGGGGAGAGTGAGGCCAATGCTCGAAACAGGATGCGGGGCTCTGCAGCTAGCGCCTATTCGCACGAAAAAAGGTTAAGGTAAATGATGTTCCATTTCACTCCTCCATTAACGGCAGCAACATACGTGAACGGGTCTTGCGGGCTCACGCCGTAAAGTACGGCCGACAACAAGCGCCCGGTGACCAGCGTAATAACTACACCGAACAAAAACAATCGCCGCGATTCGGGCAGGGAATAGCGGCATCGCTAATTGATCGGAAAGGCTTCCCGCTCGATCAACTCTCTATCGCACGGTGCTCAAGCCGGTCGCCTGAAGATATTAGAAAGGTTCTTCTATGAAGGGAAAGGTCGTTCTAGTTACTGGCGGCAGTGCTGGCATAGGCAGAGCCGCAGCTAAATTGTTTGCCGAAGCCGGCGCAAGCGTTGTCATCGCCGCGCGCGGAGTTGAGCGCGGACAGCAAGCAGAACACGAAATCAGGGCCGCAGGGGGCAAGGTTCTTTTCGTCCAGACTGACGTTTCCCATGCCGGACAAGTGCAGGCATTGATTGCACGAATCGTAGAAACGTCCGGGCGGCTGGACTGTGCGTTCAATAACGCGGCTGTGTTGAGCAAAATGGCTCGCACAGGAGATTTCGGCGAAGCCGATTTCGATGCCGAAGTCAGCTCCAACCTAAAGAGCGTTTGGCTCTGTATGAAATACGAACTGGAGCAGATGCTTAGACAAGAGCCGTGCGGTGGGGCGATTGTTAATACTTCCTCCGTCAACGGGCTGGGGGGAGCCGGGCTCGCAGCTCTGTATTCCATGTCCAAAGCCGGTGTTCTGGCGCTTACCAAGTCAGCAGCTCAGGAGTACGCGACGGACGGCATTCGGGTGAATGCACTCGTAGCCGGTGGCTTCGATACCGAGATGCTGCGAAAAGCGGTTAGCCAACTAGTAGGTGGCACTCCTGACAAGATTCAGGAGGCATTCAAAGGATATGCAGCCCGCGTTCCTTTGGGCCGAGTTGGGATGCCGGAGGAAGCTGCCCAGGCTGCTCTCTGGCTTTGCAGCGATGCCGCCTCCTACATCACAGGCCAGTCCATGATCGTCGATGGCGGACTCACGGCTTGGGCTCGTTAGACAGGCGGGCGTGACCGATTCGACGCCTTGACTCGACCGGTTGCTTTGGCCTGAAGTCTAGGTTCCCTCTCCGCCGCTCCTTAGCGTACATAAATTTCCTTTCTTGAGGTATCTCCAACAAGCTCTTAACGGTCTATTCGCACGAAAAAAGGTTAAGGTGAATGATGCCCCATCTTACTCATCAATCAGCGGCTGCGGCCAAACTGCTTCTGCTTGCTTCAGCACTTTTGCCACTGAACAGCTTTGCCGCTACAGTTGCGACTTTTCCCGCGCCGACAACACTCGAAAACATAGTTGCCGATCCTAGCGGCAATCTTTTTGTAACCGCCATCAACAAGAGCACTATTTATCGCGTCACGCCGAATGGCGGCACAAGCGTCTTTGCTCAGGTGCCGGCTCCAAACGCCACCTTCGGTATCGCACGGGGTTTTGACGGATCGTTCGTTACGGCGGGAGGGTCCAACGTCTATCGTTTTAGCGACACCGGCTCGCTCTCCTCTACGGCAACCATCACCGGCGCACGTAGCTTGAACGGTGTCACTCTGTTTAGCCCAGGAACATTTCTGATTGCAGATACATCGGCCGGCACGATTTGGAGATACGATGCAGTGACCAATCAATCACAAGCCTGGTCTACCGATCCGCGCCTCGGTACCGCTCCCGGCAGTACGCACCCCTTCGGAGCGAATGGCGTCAAAGTTTTCAACGGGAACGTCTACGTTTCCAACACCTCCAGCGACTCGGTTCTGCGAATCCCTATCCTGGCGGATGGCTCTGCCGGTACAGCAACTGTCTATGCAACGGGTATTACGCTGGACGACTTTGCAATCGCCTCAGATGGGAGCCTGTTCGGTGCGACGCAGTTTGGCAGTTCTGTGGTAAAGATCTCACCTGATGGCACGCGGACTACGATAGCAACTACCGCCGATGGTTTGCTGGGCGACGCCGCCATCGCTTTCGGCCGGCTTTCCTCGGATGAGCAAAGTATTTATGTCGTCAACAATGGAGGCGCGTTTCTGAACTTACCTGGCGGCCCGCAGGATGGAAGCGTCGTTCGGCTGGACGTCGGAGTAACCGGCGTCTCTCCTGAACTGGCGGCAGCCCCTGAACCGCAAACCGTCTGCCTTCTGGGACTCGGCTTTATCGCCCTGGCCCTATTCGCAAAATCTCGGCAGCGCTTGCCTAACTAGCAAGTCCTCGCCTTGCTCCTGAACGCAAAAATATACCCTGGAGGCACTTCCCCCAGGGTATCAATACCTACACAAATTAACGAGTAATTTACCGACTAAGCCGGCTGCGGACTCTCACCACCAACCAAGCCTGGCATCGAATTGCCGGGATGCGGAGCAATCACAATACCCTGCGGATTTCCCGGATCGTTCGGTGTCTTAGCGCTGATCACCTTCGACAACGGTTGTCCATGGATTAACGCAATTACCTCGGCACCTTCCAGTATTTCCCGCTCTAGCAATGCCTCGGCAATACGAACCATCGCATCAGAACGTCCCTCGATAATCTGCCGCGCCTGCTTATAGCCTTTTTCAACCAGCTTCCGCACCTGCTCATCAATCTGGATTGCGGTCGCCTCGCTGTAATCACGATGCTGAGCAATCTCACGTCCGAGGAAGATTTGCTCATCCTTCTTACCGAAGCTCAAAGGTCCCAGTTCGCTCATACCCCATTCACAAACCATCTTATGAGCCATCTCCGTCGCCCTTTCGATATCGTTACCGGCGCCGGTTGTCATCTGGTCCAAAAAGATCTCTTCTGCGATACGTCCCGCCATTAAAATAGCCAGTCGTGCATCGAGATACTTCTTGTCGTGCGATAACTTATCGTCCATCGGCAGCTGCATCGTCAATCCCAACGCCATCCCGCGCGGAATAATAGTGACCTTATGCAGCGGATCGGCATCCTCCAGCAACGCCGCAACAATAGCATGACCGGCTTCGTGAAACGCCGTCATTCTCTTTTCCTTGTCGCTGATGATCATGCTCTTGCGCTCGACACCCATCAACACCTTGTCTTTCGCAAGCTCGAAATCATACTGCGTCACAACTTTACGATTCTGGCGCGCCGCAACCAGGGCAGCTTCGTTCACTAAATTTGCTAAGTCTGCACCGGCGAAACCCGGTGTGCCACGCGCAATCACCGACAAATCCACATCGTCGGATAGCGGACTCTTCTTCGTATGTACTTTCAGAATGCTTTCCCGTCCGCGAACATCGGGACGATCCACGACCACGCGGCGATCAAAACGCCCTGGCCGAAGTAATGCAGGGTCCAACACGTCCGGACGGTTCGTAGCAGCCACCAAAATGACGCCCTCGTTCGATTCGAACCCATCCATCTCGACCAGTAATTGATTTAGGGTCTGCTCACGCTCATCATGACCACCGCCCAAACCAGCTCCGCGATGCCGACCCACTGCGTCGATTTCGTCGATAAAGATGATGCAAGGAGCGTTCTTTTTTCCCTGCTCAAACAGATCGCGCACCCGACTGGCGCCTACGCCAACAAACATCTCGACAAAATCGGAACCGGAGATGGAGAAAAACGGAACATTCGCCTCACCCGCGATGGCTCTGGCTAGCAAGGTTTTGCCGGTACCGGGAGGCCCAATCAACAAAACACCCTTGGGAATACGACCGCCGAGCTTTTGAAACCTCTGCGGCTCCCGCAGAAATTCGATGATCTCCTGTAGCTCTTCTTTCGCTTCCTCAACACCCGCTACATCTTTAAAACTGACTTTTTTCTGCTGCGATGAATGAAGTCGAGCTCGGCTCTTGCCAAAACTCAGCGCCTTATTGCCCCCGCTTTGCATCTGCCGCATCATGAAAATCCAAAGTCCCAACAAGATAAGGATCGGAATGGCATTAAACAAAATACCGATCCAACCGTTTCCGGTGGCGTCTTTCCAGGTGTACTTTACACCCTTATCCTGCAGCATTTTGTAGATTTCGGGATAATTGGGCGAATTACCGTGTGAAACTGTGAAGAAACACCATTATCGACAATAGTTCCCTGTACGTCCGTACCGTTAATAGCAGCTTCTTTCACTTTTCCGGCCTGAACGTCGTCGACGAATTGCGAGACCGTCAAATTCTGGGGCGGCGTTCCTCTGCCCGTTTTCACCGCCATGTAAACAACTACCACCGCACAGATGATAACCACCCAAAATACTGCGGTCTTTACGTTTCCACTCATGTATTCACCTTCTGCTAGCCTTTCGATCAAACCATCGTGCTAGCTCCGAGTAGGAACTCGGCCAACCCCTTAATTTTAGTACCAGAGACTAAGCTCCGAGACACCTACTAGTTAAAGACGTCAGTTTGGTTAATTTGGATTCACGCCGACGTCTTTCACTGAACTTTTACTGAGACTCCTGACGAGCACGGAACGAAATGCGAAGAATACGACGACTCTCCGCCGACCTTTCAAAGGTTGCTGCGCAACCAAATTGCCGCGTCCAAATAATCTCTTCTTTCCACACTAGGACCGGCCAATGCTTCCTCTCCCAAAGAAAAATCCGATGCTCCCCAAAGAGAAACTTAAGCTTTTTGACCTTTACCTGCCCGGCTAGTCGAATCTCATCTCCCGGCTGCCAGTTGCGAATACATAAATGAGGTGAAACACCCCACGCCGGTAGTCGCTCGCCATCCAACTCCGAACACTCCACTGCCGGAGTTCCGACCTCCTTGCAGTGTACGAAATTCCCTTCCTGGTAATTTGCCCAGACTGCCGAAATCTCCCCGGCATCGAAAGGAAGCCTCTGCCACTGGTCGAACTGAACCGGAATCCGGTAATGTCTTTCCTCCACCTTGTTTTTTTCGACACGTGACAGGCGCAGCACGCCGAACGAGCGTAGCGCATCTATCCCCGGTACTTGCACCCGGTCATGCCCATGATGGCTGTGACAAATCCTCAGAATTCCGTCTACATGCCCGAGATCGATCGAGCGCAAATCACCGCGAAGATCCAGAAGCGCCCGCCTAATCAATCGCCGCCGCTCAGACAGGTGCAGGCCGGCCAAATCCAAAAGATGAAGAAACGAAGCCAAGTCACTTCCTTCCCCAGTTCGTTTCGTAATTTGGCCGTAAATCGACTCGATTCGCTCCGCCCAATACTCTTCCTCGGCTCCCGCCAGCTCTGCCATTCCCGCCAGTACCCCCTCTAGGTTGGGATTGAATTGTTTCGACAGCATCGGAAGTGTTTCTAACCGTATTCGATTTCGCCGGAAATGAAGAAGCTCATTGCTGGAGTCTTCCCGCCACGAAAGTTTCTGCTCCTGCGCCCACGCACGAACTTCCGCCCGACTCGTCGTCAACAGCGGGCGGATGAACCCATCGGAGGTGACTACCCTCATTCCTGCCAGGCCCGATAGCCCCGACCCCCGCAGCATCCGAAACAACACCGTTTCCGCTTGATCGCTCCGCGTATGTCCCAACGCGACCCACCGTAACGCGTGCTGTTTCATGCCAGTAGAAAAAAACTCCCGCCGCGCCATTCGTGCCGCCTGCTCTACATTTCCACCGGCTGCTAGCCGGACGCGTTTCACCTCTACTGGAAGCTGAAGCGATTCGGCCAGAGCACGCACAAACACCTCATCGGCTTCGGATTCTTCCTTCCTGAGCTGATGATTGACATGAAGCACCCAAAGGCTGAGCGGAAAGGTGGCCGAGAACTCTTTCAAGATGTGAAGCAGGACAACGGAATCTGCACCGCCCGACACCCCTATTCCTAAACGATCACCGGGCGACGGCATGCTATAACGAGAAATGATTTCTGCCACCCTTTCGAATAGTGTGCCGCCTACCTGCATTTCTCCATTCTCGACCACCTAAATACAGCAATACAGCCGCTATGTATTTGAATCCGCCACTGACTGAGTCGGAACTCCATCGCCTCGCCTCGGGTATTAAAATTCTTTTGATGGACGTCGATGGTGTTCTTACCGACGGGCATCTCTATATGGTTCCCGATAGCCATGGCGGGATGGTGGAAACCAAAGCATTCGATGCTCAAGATGGCATTGCGCTGCGTTGGTTGACCTGGTACGGCTATAGAACGGGAGTGATTAGCGGACGCGATTCACCTGCAACAACAGCGCGCGCCGGCCAAGTGGGAATGACGTGGGTTTTTCAGGGACATATTGAAAAGATTCCCCTTCTCGAGCAAATTCTAGCGGAGGCCCATGCCTCGCCCGAAGAAGTCGCTTATATCGGCGACGATTTGACCGATGTTGTCATTATGCGGCGTGTCGGTTTATCTTTTTCCACGGCCAACGCTCGCGCCGAGGCAAAAAGTTCCGCACACGCCGTGACCAGTGCTTCGGGCGGCAACGGCGCGGTGCGCGAGGTCATCGAGCTCCTCCTCAAAGCGCGAGGCGTCTGGAATGAATTGCTCGAAAAATATGAGGTATCCGTCTGAGTGAAGCGGGGAAGGAGAAGACCGGCCTCGTTCTGACCGTCGCCAATACTCCCGGAGTGCTTCATCAGCTCACCGGCGTCATTGCCCGTCATGGAGGCGATATCCGTTCCATCTCGATCATCGAGGACCATCCCATCGAAACTCCTGTCTATTTTGAGTTGGATCTACCCGACACGCCAGGAGCGTTGGTGAACGATCTCGAGCAGCTTTCCGTGGTCCGCTCGGTCACGGTCGTGCAGACCCTTCAAAAGGTTTACGGCAAACGTATTATTATCATTGGTGGTGGTGCGCAAGTCGGTCAAGTCGCGCTGGGCGCGATCTCGGAAGCAGACCGGCACAACATCCGTGGCGAACATATCTCCATCGACACCATTCCTTTGGTAGGTGAGCGTAATTTGGCGTCCGCAGTACGCGCAGTCCGGCGTTTGGCCAGAGTCCGCGCACTCGTTTTAGCCGGAGCACTGATGGGTGGAGACATTGAAACGGCTGTTCGGGAGGTACGCAGCGGAGGGCTGATCGTTATCAGCTTGAACATGGCTGGAAGCGTACCGGACGCTTGTGACTTAGTTGTCAGCGATCCGGTGCAGGCGGGCGTAATGGCTGTGATGGCGGTGGCGAATACCGCCCAGTTCACCATCGAACGCTTACACCGCCGGGTTTTTTGAGAAGGAGCCTCCGTTGGGAAGCTCCTTTAGATAAGGTTACTTCACCTGGAAAACAAATTCGCGGAGCAGCTGGCTCTCCGCATTGCCACGTTTGAGCGCGTAAAGTCGCAGAAAGTGGGTTCCTGTCTTGCCGATCTGCGGCACCGAAACCTCCACCTTGTCATTGGCTACGCTTGCCGCTCCTTGCCAGACCTTCTGGCCGTGATTGTCTACCAGCTCCACGTTCACCGGGCCGCTGGGAAGATCATTTGCGTTCAGACTTACGTGTAGCGGCTGTCCTCCCGGTACAGTCGAGTTTTCCAGTCCGCGATAAGCCGAAAGAGCAACATCGGCGGAGTGTGGATGGGTCATCTGCGGTACGACGGCCACTCCTAAGGCAAGGACGGCCAAGCCACCCGCCCAAGACAATCGGGGTACGGTGGCCCATGACTTCCAATTCGCTTTTTGTTTCGCAGCCTGCTTGGCAAGCTGCTCGCTGCGCACCTGCTGCAAAGCAAGTTTCGTTGCGGCGATATGCAATTCCAGGTCTTCCAGGCGGGTCACGCAGGACTCGCAGGCTAAGATGTGCGTTTCGACTACTTCCAATTCTTCTTCGTTGGCGTGCTGTAAAAGAAAGCGCTCTAGCGCTTCTTCGGTCGGATGTTTCAGGTAAGATTCTTGCATCGATAAGATTAAGAGACTTTAGTCTTCTCGCTCCTACAGGGTGAGTGCGGCTAGCTCGCGTGAGTTCTCACAAAAACCGAAAAAATTCCGCTCGAGGAAAGCTTTTTTTTGCCAATTTCGCCAAATTTCGCTTTTGCCCTCGACTTGAGGAGCCGAAACTGGGTCTCGGTCAGCTCCATTTCGCGGCAAATCTGTTCTTGCGGCTGTTCCATCAGGTAAAAGCGAACCAAAATATCGCGATCCCGCTGATTCAGAGAATCCAGAACGTTCTTCATCAAAGCGGTTTTTTGACGCAGGATAGCTTCCTGCTCCGGATTCTGCTTTCGATCCGCAACGGTGATGCCGGACTCTAAGTCGGCTTGTTCGCGACGGGTGTGGACGGCCGTTTCGATGTAGGCAGCCACTTGCCGTCGGACCACGGTTCGCACAAAGCCCATCAGGCGCTCCGGTTCACGTAGATCGCCACGCCGGATCGCATTTACTACGATCAAAAATGTATCATGGACTTTGTCCTCCAGCTCCTGGGGGCCGAGTTGACGACAAAGATAGTAGCGAATACCTCGGCTAAATAGCTTGTAAAGCTGCTCCATGCCTTCGTCTTCGCCGGCTTTCACCTTTGCGACCAGTTCACTCCACTCAACTGTGGTGAAGCCAGGCTTTGAGGTCTTCGCCTCGTCCGCCTCTTGGCTAAGCTGGGTCACATCTTCCGCCGGGGTAGGACTGAGTTTTTGCTGTGCCGCCAACATTTACATTTACTCCTTCGAAATAATCGAATATGCTGCCCAAAAAGCGGGCGAGCTACGGTATCCGCCGCCGTTTTGCATATCTGCCTGCGCTAGTTGGAGCGCTGCCGCCGCACGGCTGACCAGCGATCCGGATGCAAGTGTTTGTGTTTCTAAATGACTGTAAAATGAGGAAAAAAAATGGCCCGAGTCATCCGGTGTGGGCCATGCGCTCACTACCACCGCGGAAGCTCCCGCCAACAACCACGCCCGGCTCAAGCCAATGAGCCCAGCGCTGGGGAGCGCTTTGCCCTGTTGTGACGAGCAACCGCTGAGGACGACCAAACTACCGGGGATTCGGAATGAAGAGATAGCCTCGGGTGTCAATAGCTCCGGAATATCGTCGGTGGTCATGCTCAGCGCCAAAGCCGCCTCTTCCGGTTTGCCCTCCGGGCTCACCACGTGGACGGCAAAGTGAACGATCTCCGGTTTAGAAGACAACGAAGTTCTCAGCTGGCTGCTCGTGGCCTTTGCTCCCACGAGGAATTGCGTTTCCGGTAATCCACTCTTTTTCGCGGCGACGCGTATCTCGCGATCGCTACCGACTAACCGCGCAAGAACAATGGAACTATCCGACTGTCTCGCATTGAGAAAGAGATGGTTTCCGCTGATTCGCGAATCCGCCAAATTGTAAATGGGATCGGCGATGCCAATAAACTCGGGTCGAGGCGCGGCCGAAGGCAAATTGCCGCCCAACAAAGCTTCGCTCGGCAAAAACCGCAGCCGGTGATTAACAGCCAACAAGTTTTTTCCAGACGAAGAGGGTTCAGGAAGAGCCGAAAACGGAACACTGTTCAGCAACGCGCCGTCGCTCACAATGAGCCAATCCGGCTGTTGCAGTAGATTTCGATCGACACGGGCGAATAGTTCTCCACCGAACAAAGCTCCGGCAATCGCGGGGTCCTGTCCCCGGTGTATGGCGTTGGAAAATGCTTCGGCGTCCATCGTTAGCTTCGATGCAGCCGGCAGTTCATACAGCTTTACCTGCTCCTTTGTGATTGCCCAAAGGAAAGATTTTTCTTTCCCCAAACAAAAACTCAAAAGCAGTTCTGTGTTACGAAGGCCGCGCTGGATGTTTCTAAGTGACTTCCGAGAGGAAGTTTTCTCAGATTTATCATTAAATTTTTCCGAATTGATCCCAAATCTATTCTCCTGCTCGCCGATTTGTAATCGAATCTGCTCCACCTTTGCCTGGTTTTTGTCACTGGGATTTAGGGTCGCGTGGGATTGTGCTGTTTGTAATTGCGATAACAAATCGAAATACTCGGGCGGCAAAGTACCTTTTCGATCCAAAGCCACCGCTATTTGTTCGCGCAAACTCGCCGCACGGTTGTCGGCCAACACCTCGATCGCTTCACGCGCCAGCGCCGTGTTGTAGGTCTGAACCGCGAGACTGGCAGCTAATACCGCGAAATCCTGGTAGACGTCGTGAAGATAGGCGACAGTGCGAATGCTGGTCGCATCACCCGGAAGGGCTCCTCGGCGCCATACGCTGGCCTGGCCGGCCGCTTTACGAAACTCAGCTAACGCGTCCCATTGGCGTCCAAGCGCCAGGAGGATCTGCCCGCGAAGATGCGTAGGCAGATAAGGTGAAACGTCGTTAAGCTGTCGCGAATTAATCGCGCTGTCTAAATAGTGAAGAGCTTGCCCATTGTGTCCTTGCTTGTATTCCAGCTCCGCTAAATTTGCATGTGCGTCGGCTAAGCCATTCTCGTCCCGACTCTTTGTAAATAAGTCGCAAGCTGTGCGGAGTGCTTTTCGTGCGCCTGCGTACTCACCCGAATCTAAAAGCGATTGGCCGAGATGTAGTTCGGCTCTCGATTCAGCATCTTCCAGCCGGGCTGACTTAGCTAGAGCAATCGATTCCAAATAGGAGATATTGGCCGGTGCAAACTCATTTTGCTCGGCTTGAATATCGCCATAGCTGTAAAGAGCTCGCGCTAGATAATCTTTGCGAGGAGAGGCTCTCAGGTAGGCAACAGACTCTTTCGCCTTCATTTCAGCGACTGCAAAGTCGCCGAGTTGTGCGTAAACGGTTGCCAAATCGCCTGCCGCGGCTCCCGCTATTGTGTTTTCATGAATACGAGCACTGATTTCAAGCGCCTGATTTGCCGAACGAAGGGCCTGCCGATATCGAAATAAATAGATCTGGCAACCTGCCCGCAAAACTAAAGCTTGTGCTTCCAGTAGTGATTCGCCCGTCTGACCGGCAATCCTGCTGGCATCGTCCAAGGTGAGAACGGCCTCTGCAAAGTGTCCGTCGTGTTTCTGATTTCGCCCCTTTGCAATAAGGTCAGCGATTTTTACCTTTGATGTCAGCGGTTGTTTCAAAGACACCGCACAAAGCAAACTAACATGCCCACAGCAGAGCACGCCCGACATATAAGTTGCTGTTGACGCCCACAAAGCAAGTGTTCGTGTCCAGCGGCGACGTGATAGCAGAGCTTGTCCTAAAACTCGTAACGCTTTACAACATCACTCTAGCACCAATTTAGGAAAACTACCAAGTATTTTTTACTTGGTAGTTTTAAATCCCGATTTGTCGAAGCTTAAACAAGCCTTTTAACTTAAGAAACTCTTTCTTTTTGAAAGCGTTTTTTAGCTTAGCAGCCGAAAAGTGCCTGCAGCGCAGCGTAGATTGCGTCAAAAATTACCGGGCAGTGCATGGATAAGAAGAAGTTCATTTTGTGTAGCTCCTGTACGCTTAGGAGCTTATGAAGGGCCAAGCCGCTTTGGCCGAAAAATTTAGCGCTAAATATTTGAAATCAAAGAAGATAAAAAAATTTACGATTTTGTGAATGACAAAAACGCGTGTTTAAACTTGGTACAGGGTTTCAAAATGGGATCCGATTTAAATTCTTAGGCGCGCCGTTTTTGTCCGGAAGGGTTAAGTAAAAAATACACAGTGGCGCTTGGGCTGGCTTTTTGATAAGAATCTGGCTATAATCGGCTATTTAAGAGTTCTTGCCCGGCAGTAGTTCGGTCTGTATTGCCCCTGGCTCATTCTCGAATCACAATTATTTAAAAAATGTTCGACAACCTATCCGACAAACTGCAGCGGGTATTCAAGAACCTGCGTGGTGAGGGAAAATTAACGACCGCCAACATGGAAGAGGCGTTACGCGAGATCCGCGTAGCCCTCCTTGAGGCTGATGTCCACTTTAAAGTCGTCAAGCATTTTATTGAGCAGGTGAAGGAAAAAGCCATGGGTGAGGAGGTCCTCTCCGCTCTCTCGCCCGGTCAGCAGGTGGTGAAAATTGTTCGCGACGAGCTCACCAAGATGCTTGGAAACCATCAATCCAAGCTTAAATTTGCAAACGAGCCTCCCTCCGTCGTGCTAATCGTAGGCCTTCAGGGCTCCGGTAAAACGACAAGCGCTGCGAAGCTTGCCCGCTTTCTCGCCAAAGAAGGGAGTCGACCGCAGCTCGTTTCGGTGGACGTCTACAGGCCCGCCGCCCGGCATCAACTCAGTATTCTGGCCAAGAATGTAAACACGCCTATATACGAAGGAACAGCGGAGGAGGCCAAGCCTCTTGAGTTGGCTCGGGGTGCTCGACGCGAAGCAGTGCAGGCAGGTCGCGACGTTTTACTGGTCGACACCGCCGGCCGCCAGCATATCGACGAACAGTTGATGGCGGAACTGCGTGACTTGAAGGAAGCGCTGAACCCGTCTGAAATTTTATTTGTTGCCGATGCCATGACCGGTCAGGACGCGGTCCGCTCGGCCGATGAGTTTCATAAGCAACTCGGGATTACGGGCGTCGTTCTCACCAAAATGGATGGCGACGCGCGAGGCGGGGCGGCCCTTTCGATCCGATCGATTACCGGTCAACCGTTGAAATTCGTTGGCGTCGGCGAGAAAACCGATGCACTCGAGCCGTTTTTTCCTGACCGAATCGCTTCGCGCATCCTGGGCATGGGTGACGTGCTCTCGCTTATCGACAAGGTGGAGCAGGCCTTCGACCAGAAAACCGCCGAGAAAATGCAGGAGAAGCTTCTCGGCGACGACTTTTCTCTGGAAGATTTTCGCGATCAAATTAAACAGATCCGCAAGCTCGGCCCGCTCAGCGGCTTATTGGAAATGATGCCGCAAGTAGGTCCGTTAAAAGACCTGAAGAACGCGAAAATCGACGAAAATGAAGTAGGTCGCGTTGTCGCCATCATCGATTCCATGACCCCGAAGGAGCGGCGGAACCATATGATTATCAATGGTTCGCGGCGTCGAAGAATCGCCAAAGGCAGCGGCGCCAGCGTCCAGGACGTCAATAATCTTCTGAAACAATATGCGCAAGCGCGTAAAATGATGAAGAGCTTTGCCGGGCAAGCTGGCATGTTGGGCAAACGGCTCGGCAAAATGAAGCTTCCCGGGTTTCCCGGCTTTTGACAAGAAAGCCGGAGATCGAAGTTTAAGCAAGAATGGCGTATCCGGCAATGGACACGCGGAAGAAAAGTGGCCCTTAGGCCTATAGAAAGCAGAAAAGGTTAGCGATGTTAGCAATTCGTCTGGCGCGTTTCGGCGCCAAAAAAAAACCCACGTATCGAGTGGTGGTGATTGAAAAGGAACGAGCGCGCAATAGCCGTTCGGTGGAAGTGGTGGGCCACTATAATCCGGTAGCCAAACCGGCGGAGGTTCAATTAGATCGTGACCGCATTGAACATTGGATCAAGAACGGCGCACAGCCCTCCGACACGGTGAATCGTCTGATGAAGATTGCTCCAGCGCAGTCCGAGACTCCGGCCGCCGTCTAGGATCGATTTTTTTAGCGTAGCGACGAATCGCGCCTGTAAATAGGCAGCGGCAACTCTCACCCGCAGGGATTTAAAAAAGAACCAAAATGAACGACAGTAATGGTGTGAAGGCATTAATAGAAGAAATCGCCAAGGCACTGGTCGATACGCCGGACGGCGTGGTGGTGAATGAGATAGCAGGGGAGCAATCTACCGTATTTGAGCTGCGTGTTGCCGATGGAGATTTGGGCAAAGTGATTGGAAAACAGGGCCGAACCGCGCGCTCGATTCGCACCCTTCTCGGCGCCGTGGGGACGAAGCTGAATCGCCGGTTCTCCTTGGAAATCCTGGAATAATTGGGCGAGCGCCTAGGCCTGAGTCATGGATCGAGACCGAGTGGTGTTGGCGGAAATAGTGAAGCCTCGGGGCAACCGGGGCGAGGTTCTAGCCCGGTCGCAAACAGATGTTCCGGGGCGTCTGCAAAGTTTGAAACAAGTCCGAGCAAGACTTGCGGACGGATCGGACATCGCCGTAGAGCTAGAAGATGCTTGGCTTCATAAGAACGATTGGATCTTGAAGTTGGTCGGGGTGAACTCGATTTCGGAGGCTGAACCTTTTCGAGGCGCCGATTTATGGGTTTCGGCGGCTGAGCGGGCGAAGTTGCCCGAAGGCGAGTGGTTTCGCTCCGATTTAACGGATTGCACGGTAGTAGATCAATCGAGCGGTAAAGTTTTGGGCAAAGTGGAGGGCTGGCAGCAATATGGAGGCCCGTTGCTGATGCAAGTCGGAATGGGAGGGCGGGAGGTGTTAATTCCCTTTGTTCCTTCCATCTGTAAAGTGAGGTTAGAAGAGCGCATCATCGCAGTCACTGCTCCGGAAGGTCTCTTAGACTTGTAGTGCTTTCGCCGAATCGATTGATTGAGAAAACGTCTCGGGCGCTTATGAAATTTCACATTGTGACGATTTTTCCCGAGTTTTTCTCCAATATTTTTGACTTTGGAGTAGTCGGGAAGGCTCGTCGCGCCGAAAAATTGGAAATCTGTGTCCACGATTTGCGAAACTGGACATACGATCGTCATCGAACGGTAGATGATCGGCCATTCGGCGGCGGCGAAGGCATGCTGCTGAAGCCACAACCTTTGTTTGAGGCGGTGGCGGCAATTTTCCCCGACCGTACCCCGGCTAGAAAAGTAGCCCTGCTGTCAGCGCAAGGTAGACGGTTCACCCAGCAGTTGGCCCAGGATTTTGCTGGAACGGACGAGCTTCTGTTGATTTGCGGACGCTATGAAGGGGTAGATGAACGAGTGGCGGAGCATCTCGTTGATGAAGAGATCTCAGTGGGCGATTTTGTCCTTAGCGGCGGGGAACTGGCAGCCGCCATGGTGATCGATTGTGTAGCGCGTTTATTGCCGGGAGTGCTCGGCAACGCGGAGTCTTCACGTAACGAAAGTTTCGGCGAAGAGTTCGAGGGGTTTTTGGATTGCCCGCAGTATACCCGGCCGGCGGATTTTCGCGGCTGGAAAGTGCCCGACGTTTTACTGGGCGGCAATCATGAGGAGATTAGGCAGTGGCGGCGGGCAACGTCCCGTCAAAAAACAGAGCGGCTTCGACCGGATTTAATCGGCAGCCGCGAAAGAAGGCAAAACTAGATATGCAAAACGCTCTTGTCAGCAATTTTATTAGTAAAAACGTCCGTGCGTCGGCGCATCCGGAGTTTCGTCCGGGGGATACGATTCGTGTACACGTCAAAATTCGAGAGGGTGAGAAAGAGCGCTTGCAGGCCTTTGAAGGAACGGTTATCGCCCGCAAGAACGTAGGCATGGGCGAAACCATCACCGTTCGTAAAGTCAGTTTCGGTCAAGGTGTGGAGCGTATTTTCCCCATTCACGCGCCCGTTGTGGATCATATCGATCTGGTGCGCACCGGGCGAGTACGCCGCGCCAAGTTGTATTATCTGCGCGGCCTACGCGGTAAAGCAGCCCGTCTTCGCGAGCGCGTATAGGCCTTCGCTTAGTGGCTCAACGTGTTCGCGACCAAGCGGCGATGCGGCGGCGCAACATCTCCCCTGGGGATCGCGGCTACAGCTCTATCCGCTGCCGCAGTTCGTACGAACGGGCAGCTTTTACGCAGGGCTTCTCTCTCGTCGCCGGCGTGGATGAAGTTGGCCGTGGTTGCCTATTTGGCCCAGTGTTCGCTGCGGCGGTGATCCTCGACCCCAAACGCTCGATTTGCGGCTTGCGTGATAGCAAAGTCCTTGACCAAGCAGCGCGGAATGAACTTTGTTCAATCATCACAGCGCGGGCACTCGGTTTTGCCGTCGGGATGGCCGATGCGTTTGAAATCGACCGTGTGAACATCCTGCAGGCGTCCCGTCTGGCAATGCGGCGAGCTGTGAAGGCATTACCGATGCAGCCGGACTTTCTTCTGATCGATGCCACTTCTATCGATCTGCCGATCGAACAGCGCTCTCTCATCGACGGCGATGCGCGTTGCCGTGCGATTGCCGCAGCTTCCATCGTCGCGAAGGTACATCGCGACGCCTGCTTACAGCGCTGGCAGGAGGTCTTTCCGCAATATAATCTCGGTTCCAACAAAGGCTACGCCACCCCCGATCATCGCCGCGCCCTTCTGCAATACGGCCCCACATTCATGCATCGGTTCAGCTTTGCTCCTGTGCGCGAAAGTACCGCAAAAAGTCATTGGAGCGGTTATTCACCCGACCTCTTACAACCATGCCTATTCCCGCCCTCCTCTCATTCACCGGGCATGGAAAGCGGAGAAACCGGTTCTTTGCAATGAGTGCCCCCGCGCCCGGCCCTCTCGCTAAGACTCAGCAAACACCGTCCCAGCCAGGTCGGCTGCTGCGCTGGCACCAAACTGTATTGGGTTTCTGTTTAGTGATATTTGCTTTTGAGTTGGGCCTATTTCTGTTAGTATTCCCTTGGCTGCGCTCCTGGGAAATGAATTGGGTTCCGGTTCATTCCCCTACGTTTTCAAGTCTATGGATGAGCCGTTATTTCCGGGGCATCGTCAGCGGGCTCGGGCTGATGAATATATACATCGCACTTGCAGAGTTTCTAAAGCAGCTCAGACGTTTGTTTCGAAAGAAATCGTAGTCGAACCCTACGAAACAGAAGTTCGTGAGCGAATGTCCCCTATTTGGGAAAACAAACATGGCAAAAAATACTGACAAAACAATTCTGGTAACCGGTGCCACTGGACATCAAGGTGGCGCGGTCTTCCGTTATTTGCGGGAAAAGGGCTTCCCGGTAAGGGCGTTGACGCGGGATCCCGATAGCGAGCAGGCGCGAAGCATGGTGGGACACGGCGTCGAGGTATTGCGAGGTGACTTAAGCGAGCCTGCCACTCTTAGTACGGCGTTGGACGATGTGTTCGGTGTGTATTCCGTCCAGAGTGGTGCCGAAGAAGAAATTAAACAAGCGAACACTCTGAGCGATGCTGCCAACCGCGCCAACGTCAGCCACTTTGTTTACAGTTCATCGATGAATGCGGATTCAAATTCGGACGTCTCGTTCTTTGCCAGCAAAGGGCAAATCGAAAATCATCTTCGCGGGACCGGTCTTCAGTACACCATTTTGCGGCCGGTTTCTTTTATGGAAAACTGGCTTGCGATGCGCGAGCAGATCGAGCAACAGGGACGCATCTCCCTGCCGCTAAAACCCGAAACAAAACTTTGGCAGGTGTCCGTGGATGACATCGGCGCTTTCGCGGGAATGGCGTTCGAGAAGCCCGGCGCTTGGCAAGGCAGAACCGTGCCGCTGGCCGGCGATGAGTTGTCGATGGTCGAGATTGCGGAGGCCTTTTCTCGCAAGACCGGCCGCGAAGTGCAGTACGAGCAAATGCCTTGGGAACAAGCCGAGAAAATGTTCGGTCACGATGCTACGCAGATGTACCGAAACCTCGACAACTCCACGGAAGCAATCGATATCGGGGCGCTACGGCAGGAGCACTCCTCGCTTCTGAACTTCGAGCGGTGGCTGAATACCAAGTGGCGGGCAGGCGCGCAGGCGGTAGCGGGTTCATAAAACTCTGCCTGAATGCCATCACGAAATCGTGGAATTTTCTGAAGAGCTGGAACGTGTTCTGCCGGAAGATCTTCCGCATCGCCATCATGTGATCGAAGCGGCGGCGAAGCATTTAGGCCTAATCGCCGCCGCCAACGAGTACATGAATTTGACGCGAATTCTCAATCCGCGAGACGCCGCCATCAAGCATGTCTACGATTCAATCGCCCCGTGGCAGACCTTCGTCAAGACAGATCGAATTATGGACGCCGGCACGGGCGCGGGTTTTCCTGGTATACCGTTGGCAGTGGCTCTCCCCGATGTCCAATTTCTTCTGGTGGAATCCACCGGAAAAAAAGCTCGCTTCTTAGCGGACGCTGTCGAGTCGCTGCAACTGCCGAATGTCGAAGTGCTCTGCGAGCGCGCCGAGCAGGTGGCGCAAACAAGACATATGAAGGTCATTACAGCGCGAGCCGTAGCACCACTAGATAAGCTCCTAAACCTGTTCGCAAAGTCGATGGAAGCAGGAGCCCGTTTGATTCTCTACAAAGGTCCCAACGTGGAAAATGAGTTGGCCGAGGCGCGCCGACATCGTGTACGCGCTAAAGTTCTTTGCCGGTACGAGCTGCCGGATAACCTAGGCGCCCGCACGATTCTCCAAGTTCAGAGTGAGACGGCCCGAGCCCGAATCGCGTAGTAAGCAAGCAGCAGCCAACCGATGATGAACGATAGCCCTCCTAAAGGAGTGATCGCGCCGAGTATGCGGACGCCCGAAATAGCCAGCGCGTAAAGACTGCCGGAGAAGACAATGATTCCAATAAACAAGAACCAAGCCACGCGCGATTCTGAGGCGATTGGGAATGTGCCGGTGCGGGCTAGTACGGCAACGATCAGTATCCCGAGTGCATGAACAAAGTGATAGAAAACAGCTTTCTCATAGACCGACAACGAATAAGCATCCAGTCGGTTACGAAGGCCATGCGCGCCGAACGCGCCGAGCGCCACTGCCAAAGCCATCAGAAAAGCGCCGATTGCGGTCCAGTTCATCCCTTTCAGACTACCCCAAAGTGCTTGAATCCCTGCTATCCTGAAAGCTCTAGCGGCTTTTTCCCCGCGTCACCTTAGAATACGGAATTGAAACAGCATTGAAGATCGGATTTGTAAGCCTCGGCTGCCCGAAAAACTTGGTCGACACCGAGGTCATGATGGGCCAACTTGTTGCTGACGGGCATCGGTTGACGCCGCAACCCGCCGACGCCGATGTGATTGTTGTGAATACCTGTAGCTTCATCGATCCCGCCAAGCAAGAGTCGGTGGACACCATTCTGGAAATGGCCGAGTACAAGAAGACCGGCAAAGCGCAACGCTTGGTGGTGGCCGGGTGTTTAGTGGAACGCTACCGGGCCGATATTCAGAACAATTTGCCGGAAGTGGACGCGGTGCTTGGGACGAATGAACTGGATAAGATCACGGCGCTTTGCGAAGGCCTTGCTCCCAAAGAGCTTGCGCCGGAGCCCTATCTTTATCACGATCTCACCGCGCGCGTTTTTACTACGCCCCGTCACTCCGCGTATATCAAAATCGCCGAAGGCTGCGATCACCCTTGCTCGTTCTGTATCATCCCGCAGTTTCGAGGTCAGTTTCGGAGCCGCCGCTTCGAGAGCGTCGTCAACGAGGCCAAGCGCATGTTCGCCATGGGCGTGCGCGAGATCAATCTCATCGGGCAGGACACCACTTGCTACGGCGAAGATCTCGGGCTGAAGGATGGTCTGGCACGATTGATGGGTCGCTTGGCGGAAATCCCAACCGAGCTGCCCAAATGGATTCGCGTGCTCTACGCCTATCCCAATAAAGTGACGCCGAAGCTGCTGGAGACCATCGCCGCGCACGAAGCACTGGTGAAGTACATCGACATGCCTCTGCAGCATGCCAGCGCTGCCACGCTGAAGCGCATGAAGCGCGGAGCGCACGGCGATATCTTCCTAAAGTTGCTGGAGCGCATTCGCGCGACCATTCCTGGCGTGGCCATTCGAACCAGCATGATCGTTGGTTTCCCGGGCGAAACAGAAGCCGAGTTCGAAGAACTCTGCCAATTTGTGCAAGCCGCGCAATTCGATCGACTCGGAGTCTTCTCCTACAGCGACGAAGAGACCAGCGGAAGTTTTCATCTCGAAAACAAGGTCGATAAGCGGACCATCTATAACCGGAAGCGTCGATTGTTAGCCTTGCAGCGCCGCATTTCGCTTGCGCGTAATAAAGCTCTGATCGGCACCGAGCATCCGGTTCTGATCGAAGGCCCTTCGAAAGAGACCGAACTGTTATGGGAAGCGCGTCTTCCTACGCAGGCGCCGGAGATCGACGGCGTCTGCTACATCAACGACTTTGGTTCAGAAGAGTGGGGTCAGCCCCGGCCTGGAGAAATCCGCAAATTCCGCATCACCGAAGCGCACGATTATGATCTGATCGGCGAACTAGTGGACGGCCCCGAAAATCTATACCACTCGCCACAACAAGCTGCCCCTTTGTTTCAAATCCTCCCGTCAGGCGAAAAAACATTCAGCGGAGCAGCTCCGTTATCGGCTAGCTTGTAATCGGATACAGCGCAGGAAACCATCGCTCGACCGCTTCGATTGGAAATCCAAGTCGGAGTGGGCTTCGTATACTTTCTGACCAAAGCAAACGTTTCTTGATTAGCCGGGACGTCACTATCCGAGCAGCTCGCTCTTGCAAATTTAGAAGAGATGGAATAGCACCACGTTCCACTTCGCCCCGCAATAAGGTCTCTCTCAATATAAACAGCACCGTTTTAGGCAGTTGCCCTGCTTCTATCTCGTCACGACAGTAAAGTTCGATGCGGCGCAGCAAATTGGCTGGATCGAGAAGCGTCTGCATAAAACGAACTTGATCGATGCTCACTTTAAGAAAAAAACTGCAAAACTCCGTTAGCGCGCGCTCCGATAAAGCGCCGCGTCCGTCGTAATCATTGTCGCGACTCTCGTCGGCGGCCATGAGCAATGCTTTGTATTCTCCGACACTTCGGGCTAAGCCACGAGAAGCTGACCAGAGACTGCTTCCTGCTCCGAGCCGCTTGAACATAGAGTGTGTCATTAGCCGGGCGACTCTGCCGTTTCCATCGAGAAACGGATGTATCCACAATAGCCGATGATGGGCTGCCGGTATGGCAATAATCTTAGAAATTCTGCTGGCAGGCTTGCTATAGGCATCCTCAAACCGAGTGAGACAGTTTTGCAGCTCGTCGCCATTTGGAGGAATGTGGATGCCGATAATGATGCTGCGGTCCCGTATTTCACCTGGTGAAACATCAAGGTACTCACCTGTTTCGGTGTTTTCTACGCGTAGCAGCTCTGGTGGAAGCTTCCCACAAAACTCCTGGTGCAACCAACGAAGATAATCAATGGACGTGGGATCGGCGTCTTTATCTAAATTGCGATCTATCTTCTCCTGCAGCTCAATATGCGCTACAGCTTCCAACTCAAGATTACGCTTTTTACTATTAGAAGAATAGTTCTTGGCCAAAGCATTCTCGATGTCCCTAGGAAGTGTATTATGTCCCTCGATCAGGTTTGAGTAGTAACAGTTCATCGAACGCACCAGATGGCCAACGCTTTCTCTGACGATTGGGTGGAGTTGTCCCGCCAGCGCGCTATTGGCGGCCACAAGCTCAACCGCTAGGTCTTCGAGAGCTGCACGGTTTTTTTCAGGGAAGAGCGGCTCCATGCCGCTGCAAAATGCCATTTTGGTGTGCCGGATTAAATGCCGCTTCGAATAACGGCCTAAACTATTGTAAAGAATTCAATTAGCTGATTTCGCTAGTCTCTTGAATACCGCTTGCCATGCCGGATTGCGTGCCGCTTGCTGAGCCTTGCGGATCAGCTCTAAACAGAATGATTTCCGAATTCCGAGCAGAAGGCTTCTGTGCGTCGTCCACCTGCTGACCCGGTAGGAAAGCGCAATGAGAATTGATCGATCTCTGCCGAAGCATTGGCACTTTACCGAAAGGTTGGCACTTGGCACTTTTGGCATCGGCCGGGGAAGCTTAGCCGTCTTGTTGATTTCCTAACCTTCTCATCGACATACATATTTCGAAACCATCCGCTCCGCTTGGCCGCGTACGTGCACAATGCTTGTTACCGAGGATTGTGCGAGGATGTTGAAAATCGGGATCAACGATGATCCGGGGGAGTTGCGCGTAACGCTCGAGGGCGAGTTGACCGAGCCATGGATCGAGGAGCTGCAGACGGTCTGGGAGAACCGCTGTTTACAGTGCCCCTCTCCCAAACGCGTGATCGACTTGAAAGACGTCACCCGAGTGGATGAAAGCGGAAAGCGCGTTCTCGCGAGCATGAAAAACGGTGGCGCGGAGTTAATTGCTACCGGAGTCTCGATGAAACATCTGATTAGAGGTTTAAAGAAAAAGCGTGAACATCATCAATCGAAAATCTAAGACAATTCCGCAGTTTGCGCTGGCTACTAGCGTCATCCAGACGAAACGAGCGACAGTCGGAATTTTTGCGCTCTGTTTGTTTACGCTGTTCCTCGCCGCCGGATGCAGTAGCAAAAAAAGCGGTCCGCCGCAAATGCCGCCTCCAGCCGTTCTTTACGTAAATGTCGCTCAGAAAGACGTGACGATTTACGGCGATTGGGTGGCCACGCTGGATGGCTACACCAATGCGCAAATACAACCGCAAGTGTCCGGCTACCTGATCAAGCAAGATTACAACGAAGGTTCCTTTGTTCATAAAGACCAGGTGCTTTTCGAGATCGATGCCCGGCCGTTCAAGGCGATGCTCGATCAGGCGAAAGGGCAGTTAGCGCAGGCAAAAGGTCAGATGGCGCAAGCGCAAGCAGCACTGGAGCTCGCCAATATCAACGTGAAGCGTGATACTCCATTGGCAAAAGCGAGGGCCATTGCGCAGAGCCAGTTGGACAACGATGTGCAGACAAGGGCCACCAACCAGGCGCAGATACAGACAGCGCAAGCAGGCATTGAATCGAGCAAAGCGACGATTGAAACGGCGGAGCTGAACTTAGGCTTCACCAAAGTGCGGTCGTTGATCGATGGCATCTCGGGAACGGCTGCGGTGCAGGTGGGGAACTTGGTCAGCCTGACAACCATTCTGACGACCGTTTCGAAGGTCAATCCCATTAAAGCGTTCTTTCCTATCAGTGAGCAGGAATATCTTGAGGTAGCCGGGCGGCTGAAGCCGGGGGGACAAGCCGATTTTCTGCGGCAAAAGAACCCCGTCCCGCTCCAACTGACATTGGCGAATGGAAAGGTCTACCCGCACGAAGGAAAAATCATCTTTACCGATCGGCAGGTGAATCCACAAACGGGAACCATACAGATTGCCGGTGCATTTGCCAATCCAGGAAACCTTCTTCGTCCTGGGCAATTCGGGCGTATTCGCGCCCAAACGGCAGTTCATAAGAACGCATTGTTGGTTCCTCAGAAGGCAGTAACTGAGCTGCAAGGGCAGTACCAGGTTGCCGTGCTCGGTGCAGGCAACAAAGTCAAAATACAGGACGTGAAGGTCGGTAACCGCGTAGGTTCCATGTGGATCGTTGAGAGCGGCTTACAGGCTAACGATCGCGTGATCAGCGAGGGCGTAGGTAAGGTGAGAGACGGCGCGACCGTGAACCCCAAGCCCGACACAACGAAGCAGGACGAAACACAATCGAATCCTGACGGGAGCGGGAGCGAATAACAAATGGCAAACTTCTTTATCAATCGTCCGATTGTTGCAATGGTCATCTCCATCCTGCTGTTATTGGTGGGATTGGTGTCGATGTTCAGCTTGCCTACATCGCAGTTTCCAAACATTGTTCCGCCGGAGATCAACGTTCAGGCCACCTACCCCGGCGCCGATGCGAAAACGCTGGTGCAATCCGTCGCAACGCCCTTGGAGCAGCAGATTAGCGGCGTCGACAACATGAACTACATGTACTCGGTCAATGCGAACAACGGACAGTCCCGCATCATTGTCGACTTCGGAGTACAAACAGATCCCGACATCGACCAAGTGTTGACACAGCTACGCACTTCGCAGGCGCAGTCGCAATTACCGCCGGAGGTAAACACGGCGGGCCTGGTGGTGCAGAAGTCCTTGTCCTCGCCATTATTGCTGCTATCTCTTTATTCGCCGAAAGGCTCCTACGACAACATCTTTCTTGCAAACTATGGCTACATCAATCTAGTCGATGAATTGACGCGAGTGCAAGGAGTGGCACGCGTGCAGATATTCGGCGCCGGTCAATATGCCATGCGTATTTGGGTGAATCCCGATAAGCTGGCGAAACTGCAGGTGACCGTGCCGGAGATCATTGCGGCAGTGCGGGCGCAGAACAGCGTCAATCCAGCCGGACAGATCGGCGGTGATCCAGTGCCGCAAGGGCAAAGCTTTACCTATACCGTGCGAGCCCAAGGGCGACTGACGTCCACCAAGGAGTTCGGCAACATCATCATTCGCGCCAATCCTGACGGATCGAACCTGCTTCTGAAGGACGTGGCGCGCCTTGAACTGGGTGCGCAAGCCTACGGCGTGGAAGGACGCTTCAACGGCAAGCCATCGGCCATTCTCGCCTTGTATCAGTTGCCTGGCTCCAATGCAGTGCAAGCGGCGAAAGCGGTCCGGCAGCGCATGGAAGAGCTTTCGAAGCGGTTTCCGCAAGACCTGACTTACGACGTCAGCCTGGATACGACGAAGGCGGTGACGGCGGGCATCGAGGAGATTATCTTTACCTTGTTGGAATCGTTGGCCCTGGTGGTCATCGTGGTTTATATCTTCCTTCAGGGATGGCGGGCTACGCTGATTCCACTGTTGGCGGTTCCGGTTTCGCTCATTGGAACCTTTGTCATCTTTCCATTGCTTGGTTTCTCCATCAATACGCTCTCCCTATTTGGACTTGTGTTGGCCATCGGATTGGTAGTGGATGACGCGATTGTGGTGGTCGAGGCGGTGGAGCGACACATCGAGGAAGGAATGACTCCGAAAGATGCGGCCTTCCAAGCGATGCGCGAAGTTTCGAGTCCCGTTATCGCCATTGCCCTCATCTTGGCGGCCGTATTCATTCCCACCGCCTTTATTCCCGGCATTACCGGGCGCTTGTATCAGCAATTTGCCGTTACCATCGCACTTTCCGTGCTTATTTCGGCTTTCAATGCGCTGTCGCTTAGCCCTGCGTTGTCGGCCCTGCTTTTAAGGCCCAAGAAAGAGTCACGCGGTCCGCTTGCGGCATTCTTCCGTTGGTTCAATCGGGTGTTCAAAAGAACAACGGACGGCTACGTCGGCTTTTCGGCTTATTTGATTCACAAGAGTGTATTCAGCTTGATCTTCCTCGCCGCGGTTGCTGTGGGGGCGGTGTTCATCGGCGGTAAGCTGCCGGGCGCTTTTCTCCCCACCGAAGATCAAGGCTATATGTTTGTTTCCTTGCAGCTCCCCCAAGCTTCCTCATTGCAAAGAACCGGCGATGCGGCTAAGAAAGTAGAAAAAGCGCTGCTTCATACCCCAGGAATTCAGTCGGTGACTTCTGTGGTGGGTTTCAATTTACTGAGCCTTACGCAGCAAACCTACAACGCATTCTTCTTTGTCACATTGAAAGACTGGGGCGTCCGCAAAGCAGCGAACCAGCAGTTCAAGGCCATACAAGGCAACGTAGCGAAGAACCTTTCCCAGATACAGGATGGCATCGCATTCTCGTTTCCACCGCCCTCCATTCCGGGCGTCGGAACGTCAGGGGCCGTACAAGCAATTTTGGAAGACCATTCCGGCTCGTCGGACCCGAACTTCCTTACCGAAAATGTGGATAAATTTATGACGGCAGTGGGGAAACGGCCGGAGATTGCCAGTGTGACCACTACCTATCTGCCCAGTGTCCCTCAGCTTTACGCCGATGTAGACCGGATGAAGGTCCAGCGCCAAGGAGTCAACATCGCCGATGTTTACCAGACAATGCAAACGTTGATGGGCGGCTATCTGGTGAACTACTTCAATCGCTTTGGACGTCAGTGGCAGGTGTACGTGGAGGCGGAAGGGAACTACCGCACCAGCGCGAACGACATCAATAAGTTCTACGTCTCGAACAATCGTAATCAGGTGCTGCCGTTAAATGCGGTGACGACTATTAAGACGATTACGGGACCGGAATTTATCTTACGTTACAACGAGTATCAGGGCGCGCAGCTGAACGTTTCGGGTGCGCCGGGCTACAGCTCCGGACAGACCATCCACGCGCTGGAGGACGTGTTCGCAAAAATTATGCCGCGCGAAATGGGACTGTCCTACCAAGGTATGTCTTTCCAGGAGCAGCAAGCAGCGAAGGGTGTGCCTCCCAGCACAATTTTCGGATTATCGCTGCTATTTGTTTTCCTCATTCTCGCTGCGCTTTATGAGAGCTGGTCGTTACCGTTCAGCGTTTTGCTGGGTGTGCCTATCGCGGTGTTTGGCGCGTTTGTGGCACTTCAACTGCGGCATTTTGAAAATGACGTCTATGCGCAGATCGGCTTGGTGATGCTGATCGGACTCTCCGCCAAGAACGCCATTCTGATCGTCGAATTCGCCAAAGATGAATACGAAAAGGGTAAAAGCATCATCGATGCGGCGCTTACCGGGGCGCGAATTCGACTACGGCCGATCTTGATGACGGCTTTTGCTTTTATCTTCGGATGTATCCCGCTGTGGACCGCGAAAGGTTCCGGTGCGGTGGCACGCCAAATTCTGGGGACGGTGGTAATTGGGGGAATGCTGGCGGCTACATTGATCGCAATATTTTTAATACCCGTGACGTTTTACGTAGTGGAATACCTTTCGCATCGCTTCGGTAAGAAGCATTCAGAAGAACGGCCGCCCGCACAGGCAGGAGATCGCCCGGCCATCGAAGGAGGACAAGCCTGATGAGGCGTGTGGCAGCCGCCGCGGCATGCGCGTTTAGTTTTCTTGTTACTAGCTGCACGGTGGGACCGAACTACAAACGGCCACGGATCGATGTCCCTGCAACATATCGAAATCCCGCGCAGCCACCGTCGACCGATGCGAATACCGCCTCTTTCGGAGACGAAAAATGGTGGGTAGTGTTTCAGGACGCGGAACTGCAAAAACTAGTCCACACGGCGATTCAGCAGAATTTCAACCTGCAGATTGCAGCGGCGCGGGTCTTGCAGGCTCAGTCGCAACTAACTATTACCCGATCCAACCAATTCCCGGTCGCGAGCGGACAGTTTGGATTTCAAACCGTACGAAACCCCTCGTTTCCGCCCTTGCCTTCCTATGGATACAACGCGACCAGGCTGCAAGGGTCCGCCTCCTGGGACGTTGACTTTTGGGGACGGTACCGGCGTGCGACGGAGTCTTCGCGGGCAAGCTTGTTGGCTAGCGAATGGGCGCGGCGCGCGGTCGTTACCTCACTTGTGTCGAACGTGGCAACCGCCTATTTTCAGCTTCGTGAGCTGGATTTGGCGCTGGAAATCTCTCAGCGAACTCTTAATTCACGCAATGAGTCGGTAAAAATCACACAAGCTTTGGTGGATGGCGGAGCTACCTCGCTGGTGGACTTACGGCAGGCCCAGCAGCTTGTCGAAACAGCCGCGGCCAACATCACCGATCTGCAACGGCAAATCCAGCAGCAAGAAAATCTTATCAAGACATTGCTGGGTGAAAATCCCGGCACAATTCCACGTGGCCGCCGCTTAACAGAGGAGCCTCTTCCGCCCGTTCTTCCTCCCGGCCTGCCCTCGTCGTTACTGGAAAGGCGACCGGACATTCGGCAATCGGAGCAGCAGCTTGCCGCCGCCAATGCGCAAATCGGGGTAGCGAAGGCACAACTTTTCCCGGATATTACGTTGACCGGGATCGGTGGCGCTCTGACGCCGTCATTTACGAATATTTTCACCGCGGGCGCAGGAATCTGGAACGCCACCGGCCAATTGAGTCAACCCATCTTTAATGCCGGGGCTCTCCGGGCCAATGTGCGTTTATCGAGGGCTCAACAGCAGGAAGCCTTATTTACTTACAAGCAAACCATTCAGCAGGCTTTTAGTAATGTCTCGAATTCCTTGATTGCCTACTCCAAGTACCGTGAGTTTCGAGAGCACGAGCGATTATTGGCAAACGCTGCCAAGGATGCTTCCGATCTTTCCCATACTCGTTATGACGGAGGTGTCACCAGTTACCTGGAAGTATTGACTAACGAGACAAACTACTTCTCGGCCGAGCTGACCTTAGCGCAGGCCGAGCTCAATGAGCGGCTATCGCTGGTTCAGGTTTATAACTCGTTAGGTGGCGGCTGGCAGCAGTAGCAGTTTCTCTTTGACATTCTACACATTTCGGTTTATATGTAGGACATCGAGGAGAGATAATGTCAACGCAAAAAGCCGATCTCCTGCAAGGCACACTAGACATGCTGATTCTGAAAATAGTGGCTATCGGGCCGGTCCACGGTTACGGAATCGCACAGCGTATTCAGCAGATTTCTCAAGAAGTTCTGCAAGTGCAACAGGGGTCGTTGTATCCGGCGCTGCACCGGTTAGAAAAGCGGAAATGGCTCAAAGCAAAGTGGGGCGAGTCGGAGAACGGACGCGACGCGAAATTTTATGAGCTGACCGCGGTAGGTCGTAAGCAACTGGATGTGGAACAGTCGAACTGGTCGCGTCTATCCGATGCGATTGGTTTGATCTTACAAACAGCGGAGTAGGAAGTGTACCTACTCCGCTGTTTGGCGACTTAGACCCGCTGACGACGAAAAGCCCGCACCAATCCGAATCCAGCCACGGCTACTCCTAATAAACCCAGAGTGGCAGGTTCCGGCACGCTGGCCACCTGCCCGGCAATAACCGAGTAACCGGCAGCATTTGGATGCACGTCCCCGATCGGTTCGATGCCCGACCCCGGTGCTGGCGAAGTCGACCCAGACGGGTACTCATCGATATACGTTAACTCACCTTCCCGTCCCAAAAATGGCGTGCTCGTATCGACGTAGCTAGCGTTGAACTCACCAGCTAAGTTTTTGATAATCGCATTCAGCTGCGGTCCACCTTGAGCAAAAATCGGTTTGGCTGGATTCGCTGTCGGATCGCCCGGGAACGGATTGTAATAGCCGACCAGATAAAGACTTGCATTCGGGGCCAACGAACGAATCTGCGATAGCACGCTTGCATAATTGGTCTGGTATGTGGAAAGTGTTCCCGGCAACATCGCCAGCGCCTGTTCTGGGGGCATGGTGGAAAGAGCGGCGAGTTCATTGAAGCCGAGCGTGATGGTGATCGCTTGTATCGAGTTACCGGAAGCTGTTTGGGAAGCTACTAAGCTACCGAACATATCGGCTTGTGGGGTGGTGGGACTGTTGGCGTAATTCAAATTTTGCTGGGCAAGCGGAATGTCGGTACGCCCGACAACCGGCGGCGTTCGCCCGCTGGCACTCATGAAGCTGGCAGCGGTTTCCCCATCGATAGCGAAGTTCACCACCGACGGACGCGTTCCGCCATTTCTGCTTGCTAGGGTGTTGGCGAAATCCGCTACGTATCCTTGGTCGCCATAAGACGGGATGTACCGCAAGTCTGTTTCACCAAAGGTGATCGAATCTCCCAGACCGACATAGACCGAAGCAGCCATAGCCGTTTCGGAACCAAGAAGAGCAAGGCCGATTGAGGCGCACATACAGGATCCCAATAGGAATCGTTTCATATTTTCTCCTTCTTAACTCTTTGGAGGCCGCGCAATTTACAAGAGATCGAATACTTTTCCGCAAGGGGTAGGGAGGTCCGTCTAACTTGGGCTCGGACAGAGATTGCGCGGTTCGCTCCTTATTCACCTTACGGTGAAGTTGCGTAGGTTGGATGACTGATTCCTAAAAACAGGTATTCTTGCGTGTGCTTTGAATCACGGCTGATGAATAACGGTCGTGCTAAGTGTCCCTTCCCAAATCCAAAAGGCCTATAGGCTGAGTGTATATCGCAGTAAATAGAATGTGGTTCCAGTAACCGATACCAAATCACGGAACCAAGTTTATAGCGCAGGGATCCGTATGAAACTGAATAGCTGACCAGAAATAAGTTTTCGTTATCTGAGCAATTCGATTTAACGTACTCTGTAATGATTCGTTTGTAATTTTAAGGGTGAACATCCATGTGTCCGCTGGGGGCCTCCCAGAGATCATCTGCATCACTTCACACGAATGGTTATGTAGCCAGTCGTGGATTTCCGGTGTTTCAGCAAGTATTTCCGTCATCCGATATCGAGGTGGATTATTAATACGGAAATCTTTGACTACGACGTTCATAAGCGACAACGGACTATTTTTCACGGAAACTTTAACTCCACCATCGCTGCCCTCACTCCATTCAAATCTTGTGTCTTCATGCACGGCAGAGTTTAAGAGATCTGCCACGGTCCCCTTTTCCAAAGAAAAGTTTATACGATGATTATCGGGTCCAACTAAAATCCCAGATACTCCGATGACAACCTTGTACCTTTCTGCAATGCGCTTAAATACGTCGAGAGCCCTCATGTCTAGGAAAGTTACATTGGAAACGGCAACTGAAGTCGGCTTCTTAAACTGTTGCGCAGTCGAAACAGATACAATCAACAATACAAAAATCATAATTCTAATTAACATTTGAATATAATGTCCTTGCAATATCAGCTTACTGGTGCTGACAAGGCGAGTTAGGAATTTTTGTAATTTCACTGATTGCGGTAAATGTCGCTTCCTGATCCACGCAATTAATTCGCACTATAGTTCCGGAATCATGATAGTTAATTGTCTGTTTTGTGAAAGTGTAATTGCCTGGAAACGGCGCATGAGTGGAACTCCCGAACGCAAAAAGATCTTTAAGAGTGAAATTACCGTCAGTGCTCCCCGAGCCGGAGTTCGAGTTTAGACCAACGTTAGTATCTGTCACTTCAAGGGTTTCGTCTAAGTCTGCGTCTTTCGGAGCTAATTTACAGAAACGATGTTACACCAACTGAACTACTGAGATTATCTTGGCAGACAACGCTGTCTTCATCGGAAGGAGCAAGAGTCAGAGCTAAACTGTTAACCAAGCAGCAATGTTGCTCCCTCCTTCACACTAATTATTGTGTCTTGCACTGCTAACGCAATACTGTTACTGAGTTCTACGGTCCTTACATCCCATTCCTGCCAAGTATCGGACTGATCCTTCGCTTTAAACTTTATCGGAAAATCTTCACCTGTGTACACAACCATGCAAATTTGTTCATTGTTGTCTTTCGAAACAACGAAGAAGTAGTTTTTCGAATACAGCAACCCCCACTCTCGACTGCGGACCCTCACCTGATCACGAACGGCCCGTAGAATCAGACTAAAGCCTTTTGCTTGTAGCGGGAGTTCGTCATTGGCTAACATCAACATCTACGCCGTTCTTTGTTCTTCCGGATGCTACTGCGGTGCCGGTCTGAGTCCAGTTGTTTGTCCTTACTGAGTACCGTCGCCCTGAGGATCCTCCAACCAAAACGCTTATAGGCTGAGTGTATGTTGCGGTAAACGAAATTCCATTTCCGCAGGTACCGAAGGGAGCATCTTCAAATTGACCGTTCACGTCGGTGTTTTTACGGCCCGCTGTAATTTGTGAGGTTCCGCCCATAATGTCTGCCCACTCGCTTACTTGATCTCCGTAGTTTGTTCCGTTAAATATGAAGTTAAGGTCCTTTTCTTGGGGCTCCATTGTTGTATTCTTGATCGGCTGCCCTCCTTGATCAAGTACTTGATACACGATATCGCTCAAAAAGCCGTAGTCTCCAGAATTACATCCTTGGCCATATCCTAACGGGGGCAGTGCTTTTGCGGAGATCACACTGATTGAAGTTGGAATTTGGACCCCAGCCGTGCCACCCGCCCCGAATCCGCAGTAATCGTTACTTATCACAGATATTTCGGCGCTTCCTCCCGATCGGCCATAGACCTGCGCCGAAATATCTGCGCTCGTGATAGACGCAATGGAGTCATTGGACGTACTCCATTGCCCGCTGGTGGCTTTCTTATAGTCATAATTACCAGAACACCCGTATGATTCCTCTGTAATGCAATAACTGGCGGTTAAGGGTCCCATTGCTCCGGAAGTATCTATTAAAAGATTTAGAGCATAGTTCTCCATGTCCAGACCGCACATGACAACGTTTTCACCGCAGCTGAAATTCCTTGCCAGCAAGACGTCGGGCTGGGACACAAGCAGCCGTCCAGTGCCTTTTCCAAACTGAGGCGTGGACCAGTTCACTTCACCTACAACGGAATCCTTCGGCATGATCTTACCCCTTTGATCCTTGATGCCTTCTGTTATCAAATCGTTGATCGTCAACGTTTTCGTTTCGAGAGGTGCTAGGTCGTAATCCTGCTGCCAGAGCATGCTGCCCGCGCTGACGCGAACACTGAACGACTCGACGGCTTGAGAATGGTTGAAGAGTAGTAATGTCGAAGTGGCTCTGTCCGCTCTCGTCCAGGGATGCGAACCGCCATTCTGGCTCTGCTGCTGATCCTTTCCCAATAGTTGAACAATTCTCGATGTAGACGCTCCAATTGAGGACAAATTTGCCGCTAGTGTTCCAGGACTTGCGTTCGATTGAATAATAAACGAATTTCGCATCTGTGCATCGCCAGACAAAGCCGGCAGTACAAGATTCTGACTGGACTGCGGTTGCAAGGTCACGGTAGCGACCGTCTTTGAGGCCGGTGCATTTGAGTCGGTCGTTGCATAGAGCACATTTGCCGTTGCCGGCTCCGCGCCAAAGTTAGCCAAGGCGATCTCAGGATTAAATATATCTCCCGGCAAAAGATCCGTCCGTCCAACAGGTACACCAACAAAGACCGTATTGCTTGAACGGACCGTCCCAATGTCATTGAAGGCGAGCGCTGTGTAAGAGGGATTATCGTGCTCGCCGCTAAGAGCAAAGCCGTAAACTCCCAATTCTCCAGGCATGCCTGTAGTCGTGACAGAGATTCCGATAGATCTTTTTGCGTTTGAGGCTTTCTGGTGCCAGCTAGACTGAAAATCACTAATTCGTTCGTTTGCAGCATCGCAAACCTCCGTCAAAACCATTTCATTGGGGGCAATTTGAATAGTGCTCTGCCAACTACGCGAGTGTTCGGTGATGCAATTGACTGTCACATTCTGCGGTTCTGCGCTTAGACTCACCAAGGCCAGCACTGGATAGCCAAGCACAGATGATGATACAGAACGGAAAATATTCGAGCTCTTCGATGTTGGCATAAAGAACTCTTCTTCCAGGTAGGCTGGAGAAACTCTGCCACTGTCCACGATTGAAAGCTGCGCTACTACAGACATATTTTTTGCCGCTTTCGGCTCCGGCACAATCTGAACCGATCCAATGGAGATAAGAGCGTGCGCTTGCTTCAGCAGTTCGGACACGCTAAGTACGATTTGCGAGTGTCCATTCAATGTTATCGTTTTCTTAATGACCTGTGTTCCCTGCTGATCCAAAAGAATCACTTGTGCGCTACTTGCGGCCGCAGCTGCATTCACAACCGTGATACTGCTCGAGAGTTCTCCGTTTTCTACGAACAGCGGAGCAATCAATGGCATAGTCGTCATCGTTTTATGCTGAGATGGTGAGCTATGGGAGCCATTGATCGATGGCGGCAAAATATTCTGTGGCGATGCTGCAAACAATGTTGAGGCAATCACTATCAAAGAAGCTGAAATGAAAGGTTTTTTTAGCATATTACCGATCCCCTCGAAATTTATTCCTTAAAAGTCTCGATTCTCTCCAGGCGCCCTCATCGTTTTCAAGAACTCAACGATCGCGCCCTGCTGATACTGGTGAAGGCCGAGGAAGGCCTGCCGTGTTGGCAGCGCCTCCCCAAAATGGTTTAGAATCGCTTCGCGAATCGTCGTGAACTGCCCGTGGTGAAAATAATTCGGCTTGCTGCCGACTGCCCACAAGCGTCGGGTCAGGAACTTTGAGTTTCCGGCGAAGAAAGCCTCCGAACCTACAGCTTGATTGCCATCCAGCGTCTCGCGATTCCCGTCGTTTGGGCCGTTGCCAAGGTCATGCACCTTGAAATCTGTATAGAGCGGCACCATCACGACGCCATTCGCGGCCTGCAGCCGTGGCTGTGGTAACTCATCGCTACTTAGATCGACAGCAATGGTTTGCGCCTCGCCAGCCTGTAAATTGCCCGATGGGTTATACGGATTGGGCTCGGTGTAAATCCAACCCTTATTCGTCAGCGGAAGCGCTGGTACATGACAAGAAGCGCATCCTATTTTGAGGAATAGCTGCTCTCCCTCCTGTGCCGCTTGTTGCAGAACCGGATCATGCGGAATCGACCGCGTGGGTACCGGAAGCGCGGCTTGAAAGACAGTCGCCGCTGTGATATCGGCCCGCGTCAACTCGTTCACCATCACGTCGCCGTCGGGATCGGTGCCCACTCCGAAACGCTCCGTTGCTTGCATCCCATGGTGTTGGTTGAATGCATCCACCGTGAATACACGCAGCGAAACCGTCGCACCGGCTTGGTGAAAAGGCAAAATCAGCAGACTCGGAGGATGTTGCGCATCGGCTGCCGCCAGCGACTCGGGACAAAGCCCCTCCACTGCCGCCGTGTTCCAAGCGCCGTCGACTCCGCGCGCTAGTATTCCGAAGAAAATTCCTTTGGATTGCAGCCGCGTTCGCTGCCCAGGCTGCAGCCGGTCTCGTGTCGCTTGCAAATCGGCTGAAATTTGCTGCGCTAGCATTTCGTAGTAGCCAACGCCAAACATATCCGACGTAGAGCGGCTGTTGGCAATCGACTGCAGCGTCACCGCCCTCCCACTCTCATCGAGTGAGCCGCGTACCGGTGCCGTCGCTCGCATCGAATGTGGCAAAGTCGAAGCGGTGCCCTAACACAAAAACGTTCGTCGACAGATCGCCGGCTCCGCCGGTAATCGGCTGGTTATGGCAACCGGCGCACGAATTTCCCTCCGGTCCCGATATCCGATTGTGATTGCGCGGAAATGTAAGTGGACTGCTGAGATCGGAAAGTGGTGCTCCTGTCCCTTTCGTAAGCGGCCTGCCGGCTCCTTCTTCTGCCGTAAAATGAGCTCGAATAAGCTGTTTGCCATAAGTAAGAAGCTTTGACAATGGCAAATCGAACTCTTCGCCGTCTTGTAGGTGCCGGGGAATAGCAACTTCACGCCCTACCTTTGTCTCAGCCGGCAACTGCCGGATGAACAAACAGGCCAAGGTCAGAATTCCGGCGATGATGATTCGTACGGAAATAATCGCCTCCCTGGAGCAAATCCCTACAGATTGAAAAGCTCTGTAGAAAACTTACACCAACTACGGAAGCTTTGCTATCCCCTCGAGAGGGGATGGACCGGAGATAGTTGACCCGCAAATCGCACCAGTTCGGATGTGCTGTGCAGGTCCAGCTTCTGAAGGATTGTCTTGCGATGAGTACATACCGTGGAAAGACTGACGTGGAGTAAATGCGCTATGTCCTTACTCGACTGGCATTCCCCAATCATCTTTAGAATGGTTACTTGCGTCGGGGGTAGTTTGCACTTCAACGAGTCCGGCGAGTTTTCAAAAACAGTTGGCGTGATGTCGACAGCAACCACGTGAACACCTCGCAAAAGATTGTTATCGATTTCCGCCGGATAGTAGCTGACGACACATCGTTTGAGTTGGGCACCAGCTGGTGCTTCGACTACTATGTTTTCCACTGCAACCCCCGTCGTAAGCACCTTCCGGTAAGCAGGAAGTAAAACAGACTGCACTGATTTCTGCACCGTATCCACAATGGAACGTCCAAGATGTTCCTTGACGGAGCGGCCATGAAAGAACGCCATCGTCTCATTGATCGACAAATATTGAAGATTGCTATTTACGGTTGCCAGCCCCGGTAAACGCTCACGGCTCGGTTTCTCCGCTGGTGAAAACATAGCGGAAAAATCATATCAGAAGTTTTCGAGTCTTGTAAATAAGCTTCTGTAATGTAACTAAATTGAAATTGATTCAGCCGCTGCCGCTTCTCTGGATGTTCCTGCCCAACTCCATGCCTTCCGTTTATCCTAAAGAGTGAACCATGGCTGCTTACGATTTAAGAACGGCGTTTCCACTGAAGAATCAAACCTTCGATACAGCGAGCGGAAACTGGCTGTGTCGCTTGGCGGAGGTGTCCGACTTGCGTCCGGAGATGGACCGCCTTTCTTGGTATTTAGTTTTTGAACAGGATGCAAGCACCGCCGACGATCAACCCTCTGCCATTCGAAAGCTCGAAATTGTGACTTCGGCCAAGCAGATCGCCGATCATGGATTTGGAAAAGATCTGGAAGCTAGGCTTCAGGATTGGCTTCGTACAAATGAGCAAGATGGGCGCGTGGAGTGGCTGCGGGGATAAACTGCCTAGATCGCGACTATTCCCTTCATAGCTTCTTTAGCTGCATAGGTGAGAACCCACTCGGAGTCCGGCGCGTTGAGATGAACGGGCTCCGCTCCGGCAGGTATCAGCCATGCTTCTCCCGCGGCAGCAGGTTGGCCGGCAATCTCGCCCGAGCCCTTCACGCAAATGAGCAACAAATAGTAGGCTTGCTCGCCGTCGATCCGAAGTTCACCTTTGGGGCGAAGACGCTCGATGCGAAAATACTCGGTCTCAAGCAATTGGTCACGCCACCCGGTGATCGGCTTAGCAATGGCTTGATGTCGATGCGGACCAAGGTGGGCCACATTTGCTCCATGGTCGAGATGAAGCTCGCGGGGGCGGCCGTAGTCGAAAAGCCGGTAAGTGATATCTGAATTTTGCTGAATTTCGCAGACCGTCAGCCCCGCGCCGATCGCATGAACAGTGCCGGCCGGAGTAAAAATAACGTCGCCCGCATTTACTGCGCGCCAGTCGAGGAGGTGTTCGATCTCGCCGGATTGGGCCGCTTCGCGCAGCTTCTCCGGGCTGATCGTCTCGCGAAAACCAACCGCCACTTCTCCTGGCGAATGCGATTCCAACACATACCAAGCCTCGGTTTTTCCCAGGCTTTCGTGATGTTCTTGCGCATACTCATCATTGGGATGTACCTGCACGGACAATCGACTGGTGGTGAAAAGAAATTTTACCAGGATAGGGCAGATTCCGGGATGACGGGGGTCGACGGCGGTTCCAAGAATTTCAGGATGTTCGGTCAATAGTTCGCCTAAGTCTTTATTCAGCGACGTCTCATTCTCAGCAAAGGTGAACCAAACCTCGCCAATGCGTTCGGCAAGTGGGGCGCCTCCGAAAAACGGGGCCAACGTGTCCGTACCCCAAACACGCTCCTTGAAGATCGGAAACAGCTCTATCGGTTTGCGAAGTTCGTCCGGCATTTTGTGGAAGGTTAACTGCTCTCTTCTTTACCTAAGTAGAGCTCGCTCACCAAAGTTCTGTGATTTTCCAATACACGTCCCCGGCGCACCTTCATCGTGGGCGTGAGCTCACCTTGCTCAATGGTAAATTCACGGTCGAGTACGCGGAACCTCCGAATACGTTCGAAGTCGGCCAGCTTCTGGTTCACTCGGTTCACGGCGCCTTTGATCGCTGCCGTCACCGGCTCTGCTTGCGCCACTTGACGCGCCTCCTGTCCTTTAAACTTCTCCATGCCGGATAAACTTTGCGCTTGCGTCAGGTTCACCGTCAGAATCGCCGTCATATAAGGCTGCTTGTCGCCTATGAGAACGATTTGGTTAACGATGGGCTCGGTCTTAAACAAAGTTTCGATTCTCGCCGGATAGATTTTTTTGCCGTTGGAGGAGACGATCAGCTCCTTTTTTCGTCCCGTGATGTACCAGTAACCGTCCTTATCGACTTCGGCAATATCGCCGGTGAAGAACCAGCCATCCTCGCTGACGACAGATCTGGTCGCTGCTTCATCGCGCCAGTAGCCCTGAAAAAGACAGGGCGTGCGCACTAGAAGTTCGTTATCTTCCGCCAAGCGCATTTCTACGCCTGTCAGCGCTTTCCCAATACTTCCCGGAACGGGCCGGTCCAAAGGATTGAAGGAGATCACGCCCGCTTCCGTAATGCCGTAGCCTTCCACTAAAGGCATGCCGATCGCGGCAAAAAATTCGCCGAGGTCCTTCCCCAGCGGCGCTGCTCCACTGGCAGCGATGCGAATGCGGCCCCCCAAACGTTCCCGGATTTTGGCAAAAACCACCTTGTCGGCTAACTTCAGCGCCTGGGCCATGCCGATCGGCAGAGGTTTGCCTCTTCGTTTCAAATCCTGAGCTCTCATGCCGAGCCCCAATGCGCTGCGAAACATCTTTTGCGCAAAGGCAGGCCGCTTCTTTACCTCGTTTTGAACGGTGGCGTACATCCGTTCCCAGACTCGCGGAGGTGCTAAAAATACCGTTGGCTTTACCCTTCTCAGGTCCGTAGGTAAACGGGCCAGGCTTTCGGAAAACCAAATAGATGTCCCCATGCGCATGGGAATCAGCTCCAACACCACTCGCTGAGCGATGTGGGCGGAAGGCAGGAAGACCAGCGTGGAGTCCTCAGGTCCGATAGGAAAATGGGTGGGCACCATGTCGAGGTTGGCGATAATCGCAGCATGGCTGGTGAGGCCCGCCTTCGGTTCTCCAGTCGACCCGGAGGTCAAATAGAGGATTGCCGGATCACTGGGTGAAATCTCTTGCTGCACACCGGTCCAGGCCTCCGCATTGTTTTCCAATACATCACGGCCCAATTTCCGCAGCTCGTCCAACGAATGAGTGATTTCAGTCTTGCCTATCAATAGAACAATGTGCTCAGGAAGAGTGCCTCCTTCCTCGCTGATGGATGTCGCCAGCGCGTGGAGCGTCTTTGCGTCTTCCACAAATAAAAAGCGTGGCGCGGTAGACACGATGTTGCGGGCCAGATCGGCCATCGGATAAGCAGTGTACAGAGCGCCGGAAACTCCACCTGCACCCATGATCGCTAAATCGACTAGATAGAATTCGGCTCTCGTTTCGGAGAGAATACAGGCGATTTCACCTTTTTTAAGGCCTAGTTCCAGCAGACCGAGCGCGATCTCTTTCGAATTCTGTACCCAATCGTCCCAAGAATAGGTGCGGTACTCTCGCTGTTCTTTGGTGCCGGTGGGTTGATGCAGAGCTGCCGCGTTTCCATACTGCCTTGCAGTCTCTTCCAATACCGTAAACACGTTGCGTGCGGCCATTTCCATCACTTTACTAGACGTTGTCGCACAAAGAACCGAACATCCCGGAGTTTGGGCCGATAAGGGTAATGTGGCGACCGCAGTCTCGACAATTTCGGCGAACACTCCCGCGCTTCCATCGTGGAGCGCACCAACGTACTCCGAACACCGCCCCGCAGAAAAATTGCGCGTGGCGGAAGTGGTCTCCGCCCTGTCGCATGCGCTCGATCTATCGACCGGACAACCGACCGGGCACTCAGTGCGAAGCTGCATCCTTGGCATGCGTATCGCGGCTGAAATACGCTTGCCTGTAGAAACGCAAAGTGACCTCTACTATGCTCTCCTGCTGAAAGACTGCGGTTGCAGCGGCAATGCATCGAAGACATTTCATGCCCTGGGTTCCGATGATCTCAAGGCGAAACGTGACGTAAAGACTACCGATTGGACTTGTATGAGTTGGGAGACGCTTCAATATGCGCTCTCGCATGTTGCTCCCGGCAAGTCTTTTCTGGAACGAAGCCGCGCTTTATTTTCTCTGGCGTTGAAGCAGAAACGGCACACCAAAGAGATCGTCAAAATCCGGTGTGAGCGGGGTTCGATGCTGGCGCGTTTGATGGGGTTGTCGAGCGTTACTGCCGATGGCATTCTCAACTTGGACGAGCATTGGGACGGTACAGGTAATCCGGTTGGTATGCGGCGGACTGAAATCCCGGTCCTTTCTCGCATTATGCTTCTAGCACAGACATTGGAAGTTTTTTGGGCGAATCAAAGTGGTCAGGCGGGGCTCGAAGTCGCACAGCGAAGAAGCAAAAAGTGGTTCGATCCTGAGCTGGTGAAGGCGGCACACTCCCTCGCTAAACGAGGCAAGCTGTGGGAAGGGATTGAAGGAGACGAGGCTTTTGCCATGGGGTTGCAGATGGATCCCCTGCAAAAAACGATGACGAACGGAGATGCGACTCTGGATTCAATTTGTGTCGCTTTCGCCAATATTGTGGATGCGAAGTCGCCGTTTACTTTCAATCACTCGAGCGGCGTCGCAAATGCGGCGGTGGCGATCGCCCGGAAGTTGGAATTGAGCCGGGAGCGCGTGATGTTCATCCGTCACGCGGCGCTGTTGCACGATCTCGGGAAATTGAGCGTTTCCAATGCAATTCTGGAAAAGCCGGGCAAGCCGGACGATGCCGAATGGGCGATCCTGAAGCTGCATCCCTTCTACACCTGGAAAATTTTGCAAGGTATTTCTAGTTTCTACGAGATGAGCGAGGTAGCGGCATCCCATCACGAAAAATTGAACGGCAGAGGCTACTTTCGCGGATTATCGGCGGAGCACTTGTCGTTGGAATCAAGAATTTTGGCGGTAGCCGACATCTTCGATGCGCTTTCGGCAAAACGTCCGTACCGCGACAGCCTGCCGCTGGAGAAAGTCTTCGAAATTATGCGTAAAGATGCGCCGGACGCGATCGATGCCACCTGTCTGCAAGCTTTGGAAGAGTCCGGGGTGGGCTGTAATCAGACTTTTGTCGATCTTCACAATTTAAAGGAGCAATTGGATTCTTACCAGTAGGACGAGATATGCGTTTCAGTCGAATTTCTTCCATCATCTGCCTTATTGCCCTGAGCTTTTCTTGCTGTTTTGCCAACGCGCAGAGCTTCTACAATGCTGGAGTGAGTGCCCGGACGGCGGCACGCGCCGGTGTCTACGTACCGGGTTCCGATAACCCGCTGGATGCTTTAGCACTCAATCCGGCAGGACTCACGGCCTTAAGCGGTCCCACCATCGACCTCAGCACGAGCGGGATCTTGGCGCGCGGTTCGTTCTGCAATTCCACCAACAACGATTCGCCGATGCGATTTACCGGCGGAATGATCCCGTTCGGCGCATTTGGAACCCCCATCGGCCACAGCCGCTGGAGTGTTGGAATCAGCCTTACGCCCGATCTACTCTCGGCGTCGAAATGGCAATACCGCGATTCGCCAGGTGTCGGGGGCGCAGACTATGGACCGCAGTTAGAAACGTCCAAAATCATAGCATTCCGGTCGTCGGCCGGTGTCGGATTTTCATTCAACCCGAAGTTTTCGATGGGTGCGAGCTTAGGCGCTGTTTATAACTCCAACACGCTCGATGCGCCCTACATTTTTCAGGAGCATCCGGCCTTGAAGGGACTGAAAACTCTCCTTAATTTGCACACGACAGGTGTGGGTTGGAACGGCAGTTTTGGATTCCTAGCCACTCCGGTCAGGCAGTTGGAGTTAGGTGGAGCTTATCGGACGCCGACGTCCATTACGAGTTCAGGAACAGCAGTCGGAACTCTCGGCGCACAGTTTGACGCTCTAGGCATACCGTTTCGTCCGGATTTTGCCTATCGCGCCCAAGTGAAAGTCGAGCTTCCGCAATCTGCTCTGGTCAGCGCGGCATGGCAGGCTACTCCTGTCTGGCGGTTCAGCGTACAGGGCGACTGGGCCAATTGGAAACGCTCGTTCTATGACCTCCCCGTGAGCCTGACCAAAGGCAATAATGCGGACATCAATAGCTTGCTGAAAACCGATGGGATTAAAGACGCCGTGCCGCTCAGTTGGAAAGATCAGTATACGTTTCGGGGCAGCTTCGATCGCACATTGGGCGAGAGCTTTGCATTAAGCGGAGGATTCATGCACGGGAATAATCCGGTGCCGAGCTCGACTCTTTCTCCTTTGACCGCGGCGATTATGAAAAACGGCCTGACAACCGGCCTAGGCTACCGCACCGGCCGCTACCATTTCGACGTCTCCTATGGAATAGATCTGACTTCGCAGGAAAGTGTCGGAACAAGCGCATTACTGTCGGGAGAATACAGCAACAGCAAGGTGCGAGTCGGAACCCAAGCGTTGACCTTGAGTACCTCTATTCGCTTATAGAATTAATTGTGGGTTGACTGCTGATAGTTGTAGGCGATTTGAAACATGGTGGATTCGTCGAAGTGCTTGGTGAAGATCTGTACACCAATAGGCAGGCCCTCGGATGTTTCGCCGCAAGGAACACTCATGCAGGGCACTCCGGCGAGATCTCCGGTCAGCGTATAGATATCCGACAAGTACATGGCGAGCGGATCGTCTACCTTTGCGCCGATCTTGAAGGCAGGAAAAGGCGAGACCGGGGTCACCAGGGCGTCGACTTCTTGAAAAGCGTTGCTGAAATCCTGCGCGATCAACGTTCTTACTTGCTGGGCCTTGCGATAGTAGGCGTCGTAGTAGCCCGCGCTCAATACATAGGTGCCTAGCATGATACGGCGTTTCACTTCGGCTCCGAAACCAACTCCGCGCGTATTGCGGTACATGCCGGAGAGCGTATCTCCTTCCGCTCTCAGCGTGTAACGGACGCCGTCGTATCGGGCCAGGTTCGAACTCGCTTCAGCAGTAGCGATGATGTAATAGCAGGACAGCGCATATTGGGTATGGGGCAGACTGATTTCACGCACTTGGCAACCAAGGGATTCCAGTTGCTTGATTGCGGACTGAATCGCCTGACCGGTTTCACTGCCAAGTCCTTCGAAATATTCCTTCGGCAAGCCGATTTTCAAGTCCTTAATCGGCTTCTTCATCAACGACTGATACTCGGCGACGGGCGTGGAGGCGGAGGTGGCGTCGAGAGGATCCCGTCCTGCCATTGCCTGTAAAACAACGGCGGCATCCTCCACGTTTCGAGCAAACGGGCCAATATGGTCCAAAGAACTGGCGAAGGCGACCAAGCCATAACGGGAAACTCGGCCATAGGTAGGCGTGACCCCGACGACACCGCAGAAACTGGCCGGTTGCCGGATGGAGCCCCCGGTATCGGAGCCTAAAGAAACAACCGCAGTCCCCTGCGCAACGGCCGCCGCAGAACCGCCGCTGGAGCCGCCGGGTACCCGGTCGAGCGCTTTGGGGTTACGTACGGGCCCGAAAGCCGAATTCTCATTGGATGAACCCATGGCGAACTCATCGCAGTTCAATTTGCCAAGAATCATTGCGCCTTGCGCTTCCAGGCGTGCGACGGCAGTGGCGTCGTAAGGCGGAATATAGTTTTCCAGCATGCGTGAGCCACAGGTGGTACGAATTCCCTTCGTGACAATGACGTCCTTTACCCCCAGCGGTACGCCTGCCAGCGGAGCGAGGGCCACGCCTTCCGCTATCTGCCGATCGATCCTGGCGGCTGCGGCCAAGGCGCGCTCCGGCGAAAAAGTTAAATAGGCGTTAGTGGCCTCGTTTTCTTTATGGGCGAAGGCGAGGGCTGCTTCGGCTAACTCGCGCGCGGAAAATGTTTTTGAAACGAGGCCGTTATGAATTTCAGCGATGGTGAGGCCGGCAATATCGGATGTACTCATCGGGAGTTAGCGTTCAATTACCTTCGGGACTTTGAAATAGCCCGCGCCGCTCGTCGTAGCGTTGGCCAGCGCTTCCTCATTGCTCAATGGCGTATGCGGGGTGTCAGAACGGAGCGTCGCTGTTTCCGTCTCGGGAGAGAGAACTTGCGCCATAAGCGGAACGTCTTTCGTGTCGAGCCCGTTGAGCTGCTCGATGTGAGTCAAAATCTGTCCCAAATCCTCTGACATGCGATGGATTTCGGCGTCGGAGAGATGAAGGTTCGCCAGATCGGCAACGTAACGGACTTCCTGATCGGTCAGTGTCAAGCAATGGCCCTTTTGCGCGAGAGTTGATATACCTTCTTTAGCACAGGATCCTGGATGCGATGGGATTCGTCATCCGAATCCGGGGCAATACCCCCACTGCCGTCGAAGAACGACGCGGTGAGGGCCTGCGCACGCTGCGGTTGGCGGCGCGGAACGCCGATGCGGAACTCCAATTCGGCGACGGCATCGCTCCCGGTTAAAGCGCGAAGTCTTGCAATAATCTGCGAGCTCAAGGTATGAAGCTGTCGTTGCCAGACCGCGTCTTCCACCTCGACGACCAGTTTGTTGCGAACCAATTTGAGCCGTGAAGTATGACACGAGATTGCTTTGCCGACGGCGGAAGGCCAAACAGCGCGCGCGATGTCCTCATCGGTCATTACCTTGCTGGAATGCTTATTCTTTTTGATGATTTGGGCAGCACGTTCCATAGATCGCAGTTCAAAGCTTGGGGACAAACAGCGGGGAAGGGAACTGCTTGGTCGTCTTAGAAAGTTTACTATGCGGTTTTTCGAAACGAAGCCGAAAGTTCAAACAGCACCCAGTTCGGTCCGAATGGCATCGGCAATACGAGTGGTCCAGCGGTCGACGGCGGCATCGGTTTCCGCTTCGATCATCACCCGTGCAAGGGGTTCGGTTCCGGAAAAGCGGACAACGGCGCGGCCCCGGCCTGCGAAATCTTCCTCCGCGGCAGCGATGGCGGCTTGGACCGAAGGAAGCTCGATGAGCGGGCGTTTATGCTTCACGCGAATGTTGACGAGTTTTTGCGGGAAGGTTTTGATTTCAGCAATCAGTTCGTCCAAGGATTGGCGCGAGTCGCGGATGATCTCCAGAACGTGGAGCGCAGTCAGCAGTCCGTCGCCGGTGGTGGCATATTCGGAGAAGATCACATGGCCGGATTGCTCGCCGCCCAGGGCCGCTTTGCGTCGGAGCATTTCTTCTAAAACATACTTGTCGCCAACGGGCGTGCGAACCATTTCGATGCCGTAGATCTCAAAGGCTTTTTCCAAGCCGAGATTGGACATCACCGTAGAGACGACCACATCACCGGGAAGTTTGCCGGCCCGCTGCATGGCTGTACCTGCCAGGAAGAGCACCGCGTCGCCGTCGACGATTTTTCCCGAGCCCGAGACGAATAAAGCGCGGTCGGCATCACCGTCGAAAGCAATGCCAACGTCGGCACCGGTTTCGAGAACACGCTGCCGTAGACCCTCAAGGTGAAGCGATCCGCAGTTCAGATTGATATTGCGACCGTCGGGAGAGGCGCCGATCCAATCGACACGAGAACCGACGCGATTGAACAGCGGAGGCGCGACGGTGGCGGCGGATCCATTCGCGCAATCGATCACCAGATTGAAACGCAGACCGGCACCGATGGTATTGGCGAGGTAGTTAGCGTAGTGATGGTCCAGCGTGCTATCCACAACCAACTCGCTCGGGATCGCCTTTTCGCCATCGCCCAGCCAGCGATGGATGAGATGCTCGAGTTCGAGCTCGACGTCGTCGGCCAGCTTATACCCGGAGTGGCTGATGACCTTAATGCCGTTGTCCTGGTAAGGATTGTGGGAAGCGGAGATCATCACTCCCGCGACATAAGGACCGGTGCGCGCGAGATAAGCGACGCCGGGAGTAGTAATGACGCCCGCGAAACGGGACGACACGCCGGCACGGGCCAGCCCACCTGCCACCTGATTGGCGATCCAAGGGCCGCTTTCGCGAGTATCCATGCCGATAATTACTTCTGCGGGACGATCCTGGAGAGACGCTTCGGAGGTAAAAGTTTGCATTACGTTTTGTCGTGCCCAAGTACCCAATGCGACGCCTAGCGCATAGGCCGTTCGCTCATCGAGCGGCGGCTCTCCTGCCACCGCCCGGATTCCATCAGTTCCAAAAAGCTGTCTTGCCAAAGGTTCTCCCGAAATTTACTTTCCCCATGGTAACGGTTTGGACGAACAAGCGATCAATGTCACCGGGAAGCCTATTTCAGATCGACTTACTAGAGTTAAACTAAGAAAGGAGAGCGGATGAACATTTCAGTCAAAAGCGAGTATGCGCTTAAGGCTGTTTTCGATCTGGCGTCGCAATACCTGGCTGCCAAGAACGGGGCGGGATCAATGGTTCCGATCAAGATTGCGGAGATCGCCCGGCGGCAGAAGATTCCTCAGAAGTTTTTAGAGTTGATTCTGGCTGGATTGAAACAGAACGGCTTTGTCGACTCGCGGCGGGGCGCGGAGGGGGGCTACATGTTGGCCCGCTCGGCGGACGCCATAACGGTGGGTGAAGTTTTACGCGCGCTGGAGAACATACGGAGCAGTTCGAAGACGCGCACAAACGATCCGTTCGGCGAGGTTTGGCAGCGGGTGGATACAGCGGTATCCGACGTGCTGGACCGGACCACGTTCGGAGAGCTGGCGCGTCATTGGCAAGATAGGCATTCGCAGTACGTCCCCAACTGGGACATTTGAAAGGAAATTGTGATTTACAAAGATAATTCATTTAGCATCGGCCGTACGCCCTTGGTGAAGTTGAATCGAGTCGTAAATGGCTCTAAGGCAACGGTTCTGGCAAAGATCGAAGGCCGAAATCCGGCTTATTCGGTGAAGTGCCGCATCGGCGCATCGATGATCTGGGATGCAGAAGAGCGCGGCGAGTTGAAACCAGGGAAAGAAGTTTTGGAAGCGACCAGTGGGAACACCGGGATTGCGCTGGCGTACGTGGCGGCGGCGCGGGGCTACCCGGTAACGTTGACCATGCCCGACACGATGTCAATGGAACGCCGCAAGGTTTTAAAGGTGTTGGGCGCGAATGTTATTTTGACCGAGGGCGCCAAGGGCATGAAGGGCGCCATTGCCAAAGCGGAGGAGATCAAGGCCAGCGATCCTGATCGTTACTTTGTTGCGGGGCAGTTTACGAATCCGGCAAATCCGCGTATTCACTTTGAGACAACTGGCCCCGAGATCTGGGAAGACACGGAAGGCGTTATTGATGTTTTAGTCGCAGGCGTGGGAACCGGGGGGACGATTACCGGTGTTTCGCGATACATCAAGCAGGAAAAGAAGCATCCGCTGATATCCATCGCGGTAGAGCCGGTCAGCAGTCCAGTGATTACGCAGGCCATGAATAAACAAGAAACGAAGCCGGGTTCGCACAAGATCCAAGGCATCGGTGCGGGTTTTGTGCCGGACAACTTGGATTTGTCGATGGTGGACCGGGTGGAACAGGTGACCAACGAGGAATCCATCGAAATGACGAGACGGCTGGCGAAGGAAGAAGGTATTCTAGCCGGCATTAGCTGTGGGGCGGCGGCGGCGGCGGCGGTGCGCATTGCACAAGAGCCGGAGATGGCCGATAAAACAATCGTGGTTGTTTTGCCCGATACCAGCGAGCGATACCTCAGTTCGGTCCTTTTCGACGGAATGTTTGAGCAGCTTACTTAATCATTTAATTTTGCGCATTTTTTTTAGTAGCCGTAACCTTTCCCTGCGACAGAGCGTTTTGATAGGTACATCCCCGTGACAGAGCGGGCGCTTTACCCCCAAACCCGAAACACAAGGCGCCCGCTCTTCCCCTTTGCATTTCTACCAGTGGAGCTTTTGGTTGCTGCACGGTAGCGAAACGAACGCATTTACCCCTCCGGCAGGAAGAAATCGATATTCGGTTGTCAAAGAACATTTACAGCCAAGATCTTTATGCTGCTTCGCGGTAAATTTCTTGCGAATCGAAGCCGTTTTTGATGGTTAGTTCCCCGTTTGCATCGGTTTGTAACCTAGGCGACGATGTATTGTCGCTTAGTTCGCACTCACTGGCTACTTGTACGGATGCATTTTGCGAAACGAACTGGACAGGTTGGTGTGGTTTTTTGGAAACGAAGCCACTTGCTTCCTGAGAGTTGGACGCTACGGGCGGGGTTTGCTGGAGGCGTTCCTTTTGGAGTTGCCGTAGGGTGGCGAGCGCTTTGTGGAAGGCGCGTTCGGCGGAAGCCATGGTGCGTTGGATCAGCGGCAGAAGCGACATCTTTTGGGCGAACTCTTCGGCGGTTTCCGAGGCCATGACGCGGGTTTCGTAACGGCGCATGCGGCGGAGACGGCAATAATTTTCGGCTAACTCGTTGACCAGGATTTCTTCGGTGGTGTTCGCGGGCTGGTGCTCGCGGCGGAGGTCGTCGTGGAGGGCGTCGAGATCGGCCGGGTCTTCGCCCTGAATGACGAGGTTTTTGGAGTAGAGGCCGTGCTTGAACGAATTGCGGGACGAAGCCAATTTGCCTGCTTCGGTGCGGGGACCGGTGGAGAGCTGCGCGTTTTGTTTGTTGACGAGCGCGCGATGGACGTCGGCGCGGGCGGAAGGCGCGGCAGCGGGTTCGGCTTGCATTTGACCTACGGTTTCAGTTTGTTGCTTTTCTGCCTGCTTTTGGGCTTTGTAGGCTTCTTTGCGGGCTTTGTGTTCGTCGTGGCGGCGTTGTTGACGTGCGGTCATGATTTCGGCAGTCTCCTTTTTCGCGATTTTGACCTACAGGGTAGATCGAAGCGCATCTAGTACCCAGGTCGTGACGGGTTGACGATAGCATGACGGTCCGAAATATCGGGGTGTCATTTCGCGAGGTGGATGAACTAAATGGTAGGAAAGAAAGGAGCAGAAATTTTTTTGTCGAGTTGTGACCGACTATCCACGAACTTCTCCATCGTGCAGTTGCGAGGATAAAACAGGACACAAGAACAATGAGAACGGGCGTTTTGCCCCGAACTCGGCTAGACGGCAATCCGACGACTTTCTACTACCCAGTGTGATGGTTATTTGATGCTGGTTGACCCTGGCGTTATCGGGAGAGCCGCCAGATCAATACCTGGCGGTCAGCCGATAACCGGCCTGAAATGCGCCTACCGAAAACTCTACCTAAAACCATTTATTATGAATGAATAAAGAAACGCTTATGGACTGGAACGGCTGCGAGGTTATAGAAACGGTGCCCGGAAGGGTATCCAGTGCACCGGTCATCAAGGGCACACGCGTCCAAGCCGATGCCGTGCTTGAAAACTACGAAGCTGGCGAGTCGGTGGACGAGATCGCCTATAATTTCGACCTCAAACCCGAGGACATCGACAAGGTGCTTGCTTTCGCAGCGTCACGCCAAACCGTGAATCCTCGTTCGTGAGGGTGTTCTTCGATCAGAACGTGCCGCGTCTTCTAGCACAATACTTAACCGGCCATGAGGTTACGCGCGCGGCGGAGCTGGACTGGCAAGAATTAAAAAACGGCGAACTCCTTGCCGAAGTGGAATTGCACGGCTTCGAGGTGTTTGTATCCTGTGATCGCAATCTGGTGTATCAATAGCGTTTAGAGGAGGCGGAAGATCGCTATTGTCGCGCTTTTGACGAACAATTGGCCGCTCGTAAAGGACCACATTCAGCAAGTGGTGCAAGCTGTGGACGAGGCCGTATCTGGAAGTTACCATCCGGTGAACTGTGGGAAGTTCTCGCCGCAAAGAGCACGAAGAAATAGATTGTGAACTCCTCTAACCACGGGCTACTCACTTCCACTCAAACAGCTTCGGTTGAATCGGCCGTCATTCTACGCTTTCCGATATGCTTGCAAACTGGTGTGGATCAATGGGAATTGGGAAGCCCGGATTCAGCGGTTCAGCAGCAACCGCATCCATCACCTTGCCAAGCCCTCTGCGCTTCCCTGAGTAGCAGCGGCAGGGCTATCACAGCGGCGGCGGAATCGAACCAAGCAATATGGAACGTCGCATTCACGGCCAAGCCAATTAACGTGATAACGGCCAGATAGGCACACGTAGCCGATTGGACCGCATCGGCAGCGAGGGCAGGATTGTTGCTCCGGCGTGCTTCGCGACGTTTCATCCAAGCTAGGGTGGGCATGACGAAAAGAGCCGCAACGGTGATGTCAATGCCGAGGGCGCTTGTCTCAGGACGCAGATGCAGTGCCAGAGCAAGGATCGCTATCACGGTGACGACAATCGCAAGAGCAAATAACAGCACACCAGCGGCACGGCTTGCACGTTCTTCTGAAATCGGAAAGTGCGGCACGAATTGCAACAGAACCACTGTTGCCGATAACAATTCGACTAAGCTGTCAGAGCCAAACGCGAGCATGGCTGGACTATGGGCCGCCGCAGCCGCAAACAGTGATACAGCACACTCCACCAGCATCCATATCAGCGTGATTGTCTGAAGCCATAAAACCGTTTTTGAGCGCCTCGGTGGCTCACTTCTGGTGATACACCTCGCCGTTGCCCGTGATCTGATCTGAACAAATTGTGACATAGTGGTGCCGCCTTCCCTATTCTCTCGCCGGAGGAGTTTTTGCTCTCCATAACCGGCGCGCAATTCAACACGGACCAAAACCTGTCGATCAGGCATCGATTTTCCGCGAATGAACCGCGTTCCAACATCGGGATGCACCTAAAGATGTACCGCAAAGGTTGCGTGCTGCTGCGGGGGCTTCCCATCCTCGCTGCCGGGTCAAGGCTGAAATGCACTCCGCTGCGCTCCGGCCTTGACCTCGCCAGATCTGCTCCTTCGCAGGTGCAGCCGGCACCCGACGAGATCGTTGATGCAATCCAATCCAGTGAAGGCCGATGTCTACGAACAAATCACGAAGGCTATCGTTTCCGCAGTTGAAGATGGAGCGGGGCAAGTACGAGATGCCGTGGCACGTACTATCCATTCCGCTGAACGCCACGAAACGCAAACCGTACAGGGGCGTAAATTTGTTGGTGCTGTGTAAGCACCTCATGAACCCCTCTTGGCGGATAAGTTCGTAAGGCTTGATATTTGAGCCATAAAGGATTTTGAGAATACGGAAGTATTGCGCCGGATGGTGCTCGAATAAACCTTCAGAGCCTAGGCTGGATTTGCATGCGTCAGGCAGGTAGTCTTATAGGCTTTGCTAATGTCGCTTGGGACGGAGGTGTCCATACGTTTCTCTTGGACACAATGGTTGCCACGACTGCTCGAAAAAAGGGTTACGGAAAAAAGATCGTGGAAGAAGTGCTAAGACGAGTCAAAACCACCGCATGTGAATGGCTTCACGTCGATTTCGAGCCACACCTCAGAGACTTTTACTTCGATGCATGCGGCTTCCGGCCAACGGATGGAGGCGTAATACGCCTGCAGTAGTGAGGACGGTAAGGTCACAAGCGCCCCTCTCGGCGGCGCAGGGGTCTTTGAGATCAGCAGCGGAAGAACGCTACATGCTTTCGGAGGCAAATCGCATCCACTTCCCGACGATATCAGGCGATCGTATTCCAATTCTCTTCTACAACTCTCCACTCATATTCAAAAAGGTCTGTTCAATAAATCTACTCGTTAAAGGCGATCTTTGCCCGAGCTGCTTTTCGGAACTGAGACGGTGGAGAGCCTAAAATTCGCGCGTCTAGAACTACTCGGCGCGTAGTGCTTCCATGGGAGATATGCGGCTAGCCCGAAGCGCTGGGATCAGCGAAGCGACGAAAGCAGATAATCCGAGCGCTGCCGCAGCTATGGAGATGACAACGGGATTGTACGGGTTCATGCCGTAAAGCTGAGTGCCCAGGAATCGTCCGGCGACGAGAGCTAGCGGCAGGCCGAGTAACAGCCCAAGAGCGATGAGCCCGAATGCGCCGCGAAGTACCAAGGCGAGAATATGGCCGCGAGTTGCGCCGAGCGCCATGCGCACGCCAATTTCAGTGGTGCGGCGTCCGGCATTGTAGGCGGTGACTCCGTAGAGCCCGACGGAGGCGAGGATGAGCGAGAGAATTCCGAAGAACGAGGTGAGGCGGGCAAGCAGGCGCTGCTGGGTGAACTGGAGGGCTACTTGTTCTTTTAAAGGCCGGATCGAAATGATCGGCAGATTCGGGTTTATAGAAGCTATGGCGCGGCGTACCTGCTCAAACGGCAAATTTCCGCCCGGCTTGGTGACAACGACGATGTCACGCATGTAGTGCGAACCCGCATCGCCTTTAGTCCATTCAGCCTTTGAATAGATGTCGTGTTGCGCTTCGGGTAAGAAGAAGAACGGACCAACGGGCTTGTCGAGATTTTCTGTTAAATAGCGGGCGTTCTTGGCAACACCTACAATCTCGTATTGGCGAGACTCTCCCATATCAAAACGTCCGAAAAACTTCCCGATTGGGTCGTCATTCTTGAAAAACTTTTGCGCAAACGCCTCATTGATAACAGCTACATGTCTTGAAATCGCCGTGTCTTGCTCGTCGACGCCACGTCCCTCGACGATTGGATTTCCGATGGTGTCAAAGTATCCTTCCGTGACTCGATCCCAAGAAGCAGAGGCGTCGTCCTGGGGTCCGGGAGCCGAACGTCCGTCCACCCAGACGTTAGTCGTCCAATTATTTCCGCCTAGCGGTGAATACATGCACAGCGTTGCTGCAGAGACGCCAGGAATGCTCATTAGCGAATTGTGGATGCGTCGATAGAGTGGTGTGAGTTGCGCAGCTTGGTAGCCGGCAAGACGTGGATCGAAGTTCACCACGATGCGACGCTCCTGCGTGAAGCCGAGATCTTGACTCTCCAGGTTGTGCAGCGCAGCCGTGAGCAGTCCCGATACCGAAAGCAAAATAAGCGAGAGCGCAATCTGAAGCGTTAGTAGCGCCTTGCGCGGGAACGAGCCTGCTTGAATAGTCGAGCGGCTCGCTCCTCGAAGAGCTTCGATTGGATTTACCCATGTGGCCATCCAAGCCGGGCCGATGCCGAAACCAACTCCGGTGATCAATGAGACGCCGAACGCGAAGAGAAGAATTGGAGGGGAGGGCGATGGGTCAATGGGTACATGTGCCGCGCCGAGAATCGGAGGAAATGCGAAGCGTAGGATAAGGCGCGTACCGGCAAATGCGATTCCTAACCCCGCGACACCACCAATAAGCGCAAGTAAGATGCTTTCGGTAAGAGACTGCCTGACAAGCCGCATGGGTTGCGCTCCCAGCGCCATGCTCAAAGAGGTCTGCCGCCGCCGCTCTATGCCGCGAATGAGCATCAGATTAGCCACATTGGCGCAGACGATGAGCAGCACAAACGCCGTGATCATCATTAAGATCGTGAGCCAGTGTTTATAGTCCGCGCGCATGCTGGTAATACCGGCGCCTCCGGGCCGCAGATACACGGTTTGCATTGAAAATTTCGCACGATCGTTAGCATTCATCTCACCCCAGTGCGAGCGTAGCCATTGCTTCAATTCCACTCGCATTTGGGCTTGGATGGATTCGGGTCTAACGCCCGGGTCAATCCGACCGATGAGTTCTAACCAATGAAGATCGGGTTTGTTTAGGTCGCCATCCCCCGACGCCTCGGCGACCAACGGGAGATAGAAGTCGGGCGGATTGTTGCGCAGAGTGTCACCAAAGAAACCTGAGGGCGCGATTCCAACTACGGTGAATGGTTTGTCATTGAGATCGAAAATGCGGCCGATGACGGACGGGTCCGATTGGTATTTCTGCTGCCATAAGCGATAACTCATCACTACGACAGCCGGAGCATTGAAGCGAGCATCCTCTGAGGTGAGCGTACGTCCGGCATATGCTTGTATGCCGAACATATTGAAGTAATTGCCTGAGACGAACTCACCCGGATAGCTTTGGGCCGGCTCGGAGATGCCTGATTGCCGGACGCCAAATAAAGTCTCACTTGCTGAGAAAGCCGCCAACTCCGCAAATCCTTTAGTGTTGTGCCGAAAGTGTTTGTATAAATCGTATGAAACCAAGGAGAACTCTTTATCCTGGCTGTATCCACTCCAGTAGCAGCACCGTGGTTCTTTACCGAGCCGGTATAACTCATCAGGATCCGTCACCGCCAGCGACTTCAACAAGACGGCATGCACCAAAGTAAAAATAGAAGTAGTCGCCCCAATGCCGAGCGCCAGCATTAGAATCGTGGTACTGGTAAAGGCCGGGGCCTTTCGCAAACGCCGCAGCGCGTAACGAGTGTCCTGCAGCAGTGTTTCGGCAAACGGAAAACCTCTTCCGTCCCGATAACTTTCTTTCACCGCCTCCACCGCTCCGAACTTCAACATTGCCTGACGCCGTGCCTCAACTGGCGACAAGCCGGTCCGAATATTTTCCGCGGTTTGCATAGCGAGGTGCTCTTCAATCTCAGCGCGGAGTCTATCTTCGTCCTCACGCTTGTGCGCCCAGGAAGTGAAGCGGTTGAAAAATCGCCTGAGTGCTCTCATTGAAGATCCTCTGCCGTGACCGTAAAGAACCGTCCCATGATGGCCGCCGTCTGTTCCCATCCCCGGGTCTCGGCTTGCAGATGTTTCCGTCCGTTTCGTGTCAGCCGATAGAAGCGCGCTTTGCGGTTGTTCTCGGATGTACCCCATTCGGAGGCGATGGAACTTTCTTGTTCGAGCTTAAGTAGGACGGGATAGAGTGTGCCTTGATTGACGGCGAGGAGATCGCCGCTGATCTGCTCGATACGCCGGGCGACGCCGTAGCCGTGCAGCGGTCCGAGCACGTCCAGGGTTTTCAGAACCATCAGGGCCAGCGTGCCTTGCCGGACGTCGGTTTTCTCTTTCATGTTTCTATTTGGTTTCCAATAGGAAGCATCGCATACTTCTATTGGGAAAGCAACAGGAACAGTTTATTCAGACGGCAGGGACAGATCAAATCATTAGAGCGCCTGGGGAGGGCGAAAGGTATGGCGTCAAGACGAGGCTACACAAGGCAGGCTGCGATGGTACGCAATAGAATTTCCGTTTTCCGTTATGGCCGCTTCAGTTTCTCGGCGTTTCTTTAAAAGACACGGCGGCGATATTGGTTTGTAAGGTCAATACGTAGGTACCCGACCGACGCGGGTGAAACACTAGGGCGGGTCGAAAGCACGCAATGCAGGTCCCGGATGATCTGCGAACACTCCGATAGACGATTCCACTTGAGCCCGCGTAGAGCAACGAACTAGCCAGCGCCTGTGAAGCCGCATAGCATTGCGGGACCGGAGCCGGTTTCAAACACGAATCTAGTTCTCGCTTGTCCAGATGGTGAAATTCACCCAAGAAATCGGCAAGAAAATCCACGTACTCAAAATCATGCTCGCCGCCCATACGCGCTTCTTGAAGGAAGCGCCTTTTGTGAAATGATACTTCGGCTATGGCCGTTTCAAGATCAAAGGCTGCATACCAGGCGCCCCGTCGCGGCCCATGAAAGCGTCCCCCAAAAGGACCGGAATGGCAAAAAGCTCCATTGACGATCTGGGCTTGCGGCACGCCAAACAGCAATTCGTTCGGACCGATTCCCGTGCAACCTCCGCGTTCAGCAACTTCGCGCTCGTTTGTCGCAGCATCAAGCTCACTGAGATCGGAGAGAACGTCACCGGAAAGCGGTAAACTCTCGAGAACGCTTCCGGTGCTGTACTTGCTCGGCACGAGCCTGTGTGTGGTCGTTTGTTCAATCTGCCGGATGTAGGCCAATCAGCGGCCGCTCCGAGCTGCGTCTAGCAAGCTCCGAACTTGCTGCAGTCCCGGAATACCGGCTTTAATGATGTATTCGAGAGGTGTCTGGCCGGCAAATAGCATGTTGTCGTTTTCCCGGCTCATCCACAGGTCGGCGAGGTCATCCGGCAAGAGAATATGCAGTGCCTTGTAAATACCGACGATATATGAAATCCGCGTAAGCTCATCTTGGCGTAAAGTGCCGGCAGCCGTTTTCAGCTTGTACACGCTCGAACGGGGTATGCCTCCCAACAAGTCCCCAGCTTTTTCGATGGGCACCTGCCATTTCTCTATGATGGAGAAAAAACCATCGATTGCTGATTGACTTAAACGCTCCCGGGTTTCCAGGCGACTCAAATCCGGCGTTGTCTCGAGCTGGTAACCGGGCACCGTACCGAGTGGGGAAATAACCATAGTCAACCGTTACAATTGTCTCAACGAAGACGAAAACTTGTCTCTGTTTAGATTAAACAACTAACCGCCTCACTCGTCAACCGTTATCTAGCAGTAATCTTCGCCGATTGCATTCTCAACGATCAAGACGCTGAACCGGAGGAGGAAAGAGGGTTATACCGACGTGCGCGTAGTGGAAGGAGTTCTGCGCGCGTTAAAAACAGGCATGTCGCAGGAGCTTGCGCCATTCGCGCGAAGCAAGCGCATCGATACTTCAGCGCAAGAGGTGAAACTTTCGGCGCAGAAGTCACCGGAGCTGGTGAATACTTCGAATCCCGGTAAAGGAAAAGTGACTAAGAATAGAAGTTGGTAGCGCTAAGGGGAATCGAACCCCTATTTAAGCCTTGAGAGGGCTCTGTCCTAACCGTTAGACGATAGCGCCGTGGGCGAGATAGACTTCCCCTAGTATAGCGAAGGATCGCGCCCTCGGATTTATTTCGTGGAAACCGAAAACGCTAAAGTGCCGCGGGCATGGCGACATGGCACTTCGATAAAGCCTTACCGATCAAGGCCACGGCTGCCGCTTCCGACAGCGATTTTGCGATCGACGTTTCTAGAATGATCATAGAACGCGCACGCTCCAGCATCTTCTTTTCACGGAAAGACAAGGGTTTTTCCTGCTGGATAGAAGCCAGAGTTTTAAAAACTTCGGCGATCTCCAGAAGATTTCCGACTCGCATCCTTTCCGAGTTCTCTTTAAACCGGTCCTTCCAATCGTGCGTGCAGCAAGAAAGGCCATTCGCCAGGTAGCTAAGAACTCTAGCGATTTCACTACACTTAGTGACCTTGCGGAGTCCGACATCTCCCACATGGGAGAACGGCACCATCACCGTCATACTATTTGGGAAAAGACGAAGAAGATAAAAACGTTCTTGTTGAGAACCAAAAAAGCGTAAGCTGACATTTTCAATCGTACCTACGCCGTGGTTTGGATAAACCACTTTTTCGCCGACCTGGAAGGTCATTCAGGGACCCCTTTTCTAGTGTTTTTAGACTTAGTTAACGGCTGTTACATTGAAATGTTAATCCCATGTGAAGATTTCGTCAAGCAAAATTACGTGGGTACACCACCTAATGAGGGGATATAGCTTCTTTGTTTAAAAGAAAGCTGTTTTTCTTACTTGCGCGAGGGCGGCGGAGGTGGCCTTAATGGCCGCTGGACTTTACAGTGAATTTCGGAGAGTGGAAGAGAAACATCGACGGATTCGAGGATCACCGATGACTCCAGACCTTTCTACGTCCGTTAACAACCAGGGTCCGTCGGCTTTGCGTTCCAGCTCACAATACTGCTCAGGGGTGAGAAAAGCGGCGGGAGTAAAAGATATCTTCCGTTTTGCGCTAGCACCGGAAAAGCTCGGGTAGAGGCGGGCCCGGAGAGGGCGGACCCGCGCCGGTTAGGTCACCGAAAGAAGACTACAAGACATTCGTCGACCAACTCTCAAGAACCGATTTCACTTTTTGGCAGAACTGATCGGCCAAGGCGCCGTCGATCAATCGATGGTCGAAAGTGAGCGCGAGATGAGCTTGGGAGCGAATGGCAATCGCATCGCCCTCCACTACGGCCGGCACTTTCTCTACCGCGCCCACCCCTAGGATTGCTACCTGAGGCTGATTGATAACCGGAGTGGCAAAGATGCTGCCGAAGCTGCCGAAATTGGTGATCGAAAAAGTTCCTCCGGCGACTTCATCCGGTTTTAATTGGCGCGAACGCGCTCGGGTGGCCAGATCGACGATAGATCGTTGTAGCCCGGCCACATTTTTCTCGTCGGCATTGCGAATTACCGGAACGATCAGACCATTTTCTAAAGCGACAGCGATGCCGATATTCACGTCGCGATAGTAGACGATATTCTTGCCGTCGATCGAGGAATTGAAGATAGGGAACGCACGAATGGCCTCCACGGCGGCGGCGGTGACAAACGGCAGAAATGTAAGGGAGAAGCCGTTGCGGGCCTGGAACTCGGTCTTCGATTTGTCGCGCAACTTGGCGATCTTGGTCATGTCGACACGATGCACGGTGGTGACGTGGGCCGAGGTGCGTTTACTCATCACCATGTGTTCGGCGATCTTCTGCCGCATCGTGCTCATCGGTTCGACGCGTGTTTTAGCGGCTTCGGCGAAGGGCAAAGGCGCAGCCGGCTGCTGCCATGCTGCGGCCGGTTGTTGCGACGCTGTGGCAGGTGCAACGGGCTGTTGCGCGGATGGCTGGGCATGCGCTGGAGCAGGGGCGCTGTAAGTCTGCGCGGCCTGAGAAGACATGTAGCTTTCCACGTCCTGTTTGGTGATGCGCCCGCCCGCGCCGGTTCCACGCACTTGCGCGAGATCGATGTTGTATTCGCGGGCCATTTTGCGGACTAGCGGTGACATAGGGCCTGCGTCTTCGGAGCCATCCGCCTGGGCGGCGGGAACAGGAGGTGTGGGCGCTGCTTGGGGTTCGCCACCGGGAGTAGATGGATAGGGCCCGGCGGATGACGACTGCGGCTCGGGCGGGGGCGCCGGCGGCGGGGCTTGTGTCGGGGTCGGTGCCGATGACGACGTAGCAGAAGGGCCCACCTCCACAGCGGGTTTTTTCTCAGGCGGCGGCGCGGGCTTCGATTCTTGCGAAGGAGCAGGTGGCGCAGCAGTAGACGCCGTTTGCGCCGGAGCAGCCGCGGTAGCCGCGCCGCTACCGGCACCGTTGCTTTCGCCGATACGCCCCACCACCGCATTGATCTCTACGGTCGTTCCTTCTTGCACCAGAACTTCACTTAAAACGCCGGCAGCGGGCGACGGAATTTCGGTGTCTACTTTATCGGTTGAAATTTCAAAAAGCGGTTCATCGCGTTCGACCTTCTCGCCCGGCTTTTTCAGCCAGCGGGTCAGGGTTCCCTCCACGATACTTTCGCCCATTTGGGGCATCACTACATCGGTCATCGAATCTCCTGCAGTTCACCATGCGACATGGCTACCTGATAATTAAATATTTTTGCGAAGGAGGCGATAATGAGTCGCTTCACCTCTTCGTGACTTGCTCCGCAGTTCAGAGTACGAAGCGAACAAACCGGCTTTGCCAATCCGCACGGAACAATATAGCGAAAGTAATCGAGATCGGTGTCCACGTTCAAAGCAAATCCATGCGATGTGATCCAACGGCTGATATGTACCCCGATGGCCGCGATTTTAGCTCCGTTCACCCAGACACCTTCATAGCCCGGCTCCGGAAGGCGTTCGGCGCGGATAGCAAGAGCGGAGAGCGCATCGATCAAAGCCGCTTCGATGCCTCGAAAATAGGCACGAACATCGCGCTTCCATTCTCTCAGATCGAGGATCGGATAACCCACAATCTGGCCCGGCCCATGATACGTCACATCGCCTCCCCGATTGGTCTCGTGAAAATCGATTCCCGTCCGGGCAAGGACCTCGTCGCTCGCCAGAATGTTGTACTCCTTGCCGTTGCGTCCGATGGTGACGACGTGGGGATGCTCCACAAACAGAAGGGTGTCGGTCCCCACACCGCGCTTTCGCCGGGAGACCAACTCCTGCTGTATGGCGAGCGCCTCCGCATAGCGAACACGGCCTAAGTCGACAACGTCCAACAATCTCATGGCGAGCGGGTCACCCTGCAGACAACGGTTGGTTAGACGTTAATCGCCAAGCCATAAACATTGTTGAACGCCTCGCCCACTGCCTCGTAGATAGTGGGGTGGGCATGGATAGTGGAGATCATGCTGTCCACCGTGGCTTCGGCTTCCATGGCGGTGACCGCTTCCGAGATCAGCTCGTAGGCTTCCGGACCAATGATGTGTACGCCGAGGATTTCACCGAACTGCTCCTCGGCAATCACTTTGACAAAGCCGTCATGCGAGTCCAGGATGGTGGCCTTGCTGTTGCCGACGAAGGGAAATTTACCGATCTTGACCTTAAAGCCTTGCGCTCGCGCTTGCGCTTCAGTTAAGCCGACACTACCGATACCGGGGTTGGTGTAAGTTGCGCCAGGAATGCGGTTGCGGTTGAGGGGACGGGTCGGCTTACCGGCAATCGTCGCGACGGCTACCATGCCTTCTGCGGTGGCAACGTGGGCAAGCTGCGGCGTACCGGCCACCACGTCGCCGATGGCATAGAGACCGGGCTCGCCGGTCCGTTGAAAGCCATCGACTTTTACGAAACCGCGATTAAGCTGCGCTTTTGTGTTTTCCAGACCGATGTCGTCGGTAATGGGTTTGCGACCCACCGCGATGAGCAGCTTTTCAAACTCAAGCTCTTCTTTGTTGCCGTTAGCAAGAGTGGCAGTAAGGCTGACGCTGTTCTCGTTCTTGCGAATGTTTTCGGCCTTCGCCCCGGTTTCAATGCGAATGCCGGACTTTTTAAAGACTTTCTCGAGTTCCTTCGACACCTCGTCGTCCTCGACCGGCACCAAGCGCGGCAGCATTTCAAGAATGGTAACCTTCGATCCAAAGCGGTTGAAGATGGAAGCAAACTCCACGCCGACAGCACCCGCGCCGATGATCCCGATGGTTTTAGGAACGGCCTGCACGTCAAGAATCTCCACATTGGTGAGGATCAGATTGTTGTCCGGCTCCAGGCCAGGTAGCATGCGGGCATCGGAACCGGTCGCCAGGATAATGTTTTTCGCCTCCACCGTTTGCGTGCCGTTCTCCCCGGTAACTTCCATGCGGCCCCCGCCGAGCAGGCGCGCGCGGCCTTTGATCAGGTCCACCTTGTTCTTGCGCAGCAGGAACTCAATGCCCTTGGAGTGCTTTGTCACAATTTTGTTCTTGCGGTCAAGCACCTGGGGATAATTCAATTGAGGGTCTTTGCACGAGATGCCTTGTTTCTCGGGATGCTTGAAGTGCTCCCAAACATCGGCGGTATGAAGCAGAGATTTGGTGGGAATGCAGCCCACCAGAAGACAGGTTCCGCCAAGCCTTGGCTGCTTCTCGATAAGGGCAGTTTTTAAACCATACTGACCGGCCCGCACGGCAGCGGAATATCCACCCGGGCCGCTGCCGATTACAACAACGTCGTAAGCCATTTTCACTGTAGATTGTACCAGTTAGCCTTTGTTTACAGGGTGTTCGATGACCTTGGCGAGGAAGTGCATTGCCGGTGCGCCACTATGAAATAGGAGGGAAACAGAGGCAAAAAATGAACTCCAACGCAAGGAGGAACGATTGTTGGATGCCGCGCGTATCAGGAAATATGCGAATGGTTTGTTGGATGCTGGTGGCGGGGTGTGTGGGGGTGTCGCTATGTCCCGCGCAAGAGGGCGGCGCGACCGCCGCGCCGAAGCAGCCGCCTCCGGGGATTCTTCATTCGTTGACCATCACCGGTAATCATCTGTACTCTTCGACCGATATCGCTAAAGCGACTGGCTTGCAATTGAAACAACGCGTCACCGCAGCTTCACTGGAAGCGGCACGCAAGAAGCTGCTGGCGACAGACTTGTTCGACAACGTGACGGATACTTACCGTTACACCGGCAATCCGTTGCAGTATGACGTGACGATGCAGGTGAACGAAAACAAGCAGCTTTTCCCGATGGCGTTTGAGCGGTTTCCTGTTTCTCCCGATGCCATCGAACGGTACTTGCGGACCCATCTCCCGCTGTATGCCGATCGCATTCCCGGTACGGATCAAGTGATTCACCGATACGCGGCGGCGGTGCAGGACTTCGTCGCGCAGACCGATGCGGGCGTGAAGGTGAAGGCGCGCGTTTCGAACGACGATCCGAAGCAACTCACGGTTTTATTCACTCCGAATACACCGGCACCGACCATCTCGCAAGTGGAGGTGAGCGGGAACCAGGCAGTGGATACGGGCACCATATTACGAGCAGTCAATTCGGTGGCGATCGGAGCACCGCTGTCCGATGCTCGTTTAAAGATGATTCTGGATGGAGCAATCAAGCCCGTTTACGCGGCGAAAGGATACGCAGCCGTGTCATTTCCTAAGATCGAAACCGAAAAATCGAAGAACGATTTGGGCGTCGTAGTCAAGGTGCAGATTCTGGACGGGCCGCAGTTCAAGTTCGGGGCCATTCGGTTTCACGGCAGTGGACTCGATCAGGAAGAAATTCGATCTTCTATTCCGTTCAAGCCCGGTCAGATTTTCGATAGCAGCAAAGTGGACAATTTTCGATTGAACTTGGCGCATCAGTTAAGGCGCCGTGGGCTGTTGGATACGAGCGTGACAACCGATACCGACATCGAGGACAGCAAGCATGTGGTGAACGTTGCCTACAACGTGGTGCCGGGTCAGGTCTACCACTTCCAGACACTGGATATTCAAGGTTTAGACATCGCGACGCAGCCTACCATTGAAAAGCTTTGGGGAGAAAAGCAGGGCCAACCGTTCAATCCCGATTATCCGGAATTTTTCGTGAAGCGTGTGCAAGGAATGGGATTGTTCGACAATCTGGCGGACATACGGTCGGACTACGCGGCCGATGCAGGTACTCATGGCGTAACAGTACACCTGTATTTCAAGGGAGGCAAATCGAAGCAGCAGATGAAGCGAGAAAAGGACGAGGAAGAGCAGCGGCGGCAGGGAGACGGCGGGGGTGTTCCACAAGCGGCAGTGACGAGGCAGCATTAATGGGCGAGTGCAAAATTGTTTAACACCTTCGAAAGTGGACATCGGAAAAGAGCTGAAAAGCTGAATCGTCAGCTGACTGCTCGATCATCTACGAGGCGAGTCTCGCTGAAAACGCGGGGGCGCAAGGATTGATAGACAGATACACAATAACTATGGCTGACGTAAATATTCTGATCGCGTTTTATTCGCGCAACGGTTCGACCGAAAGCCTGGCAAAGGCGATAAAGGAAGGCGCGGAAGCCGCCGGCGCGGAGGTGCGCTTGCGGCGAGTACGTGACATTGTTCCTGAAGCAATCATCAAGACGGTGCCTGGTTGGCAGGAGAACCGTGAACGTATGGAGAAGGAATACGAAGCACCGAGCGAGGCCGACGCCGAGTGGGCTGACGCACTCGTTTTCGGCACGCCGACGCGTTTTGGCAACGCTTCGGCGGAGTTGAAATCCTTTATCGATTCCCTGGGTGGTCTATGGTTTCAAGGCAAGCTGAACGGTAAGGTGGGCGGTGCCTTCACGTCGACATCGGCGGCGCATGGCGGGAATGAATCGACACTAATCTCGCTTTACAATCCGATGGCGCATTTAGGTTTAATTGTGCTGCCACTCGGCTATGCCGATCCAGCTCTGTTTCGCGCGGGTACGCCTTACGGCGCATCCAGCGTCTCCGGTCAGAAAAACGCGCCGCCGACACCGGACGATTTGGAAGTGGCGTCCTTTCAAGGCCGCCGCACCGCGGAGGTGGCAAAAGCCTTACGACAAGCAGGAATTACACGTACAAAATCGTAGAAGCGCGATTTTTCTTGGGTAGAGAAGCGGGTTAGCGCTGTTGGAGCGAGTCAATGATCGCATCGCAATCATAGACGCAGCCGCCCCAGATTCCGCCACTTGCCTGCTGAAGCGCGGCCCATAGGCGGGTGTCGTTCGGAAGAGCCGGGTCGGGCTGCAGATCGTTGCGAGGGGGGCGATGCATCAGACGACGCTCGCCTTCGCCTTCGTCAAACGTTTCTCCGGCCTCACCGACGAGGTTAACGGAGCCTTCCAGTCGATTGCGATCGATCACAATCTCGATTGAATCGCCTTCTCTCAATTTGCCGATCGGACCACCGGCCAGCGCTTCCGGCGAGATGTGCCCGATGCAAGCGCCGGTAGAAACGCCGCTGAAACGAGCATCTGTGAGCACCGTGACATGCTTTCCAAACGGAAGAAACTTCAAAGCCGAGGTGATCTGATAAGTTTCTTCCATGCCCGCTCCCATCGGTCCCCGGCAGATCAACACCAGTACGTCGCCTTCTTGAATTGTTCCACGCTTGATCGCCTCGATTGCGCTGTGTTCGGTGGTGAAGATGCGAGCCGGTCCACGCTTGCGGTAGACCCCATCGGCATCGACAACGGAGGGATCGATGGACGTGCTTTTAACGACAGATCCTTCGGGCGCAAGGTTTCCATGCGGGAAGCAGACGGTAGAGGTAAGGCCACGTGAGCGCGCCGCATCGGGCGAGAGAATCACGTCATCGGCATCGATTCCATCGAGCTCTAACAGACGGGCACGGAACTGAGCCCGGCGCTGGGATTGCTCCCACCAGTCGAGCGATGTTCCCAGTGTCTCGCCCGATACGGTGCGTGCGTCTGTATTCAGAAGACCGGCCCGCCGCAAATGGAGCATCGTTTCCGGAACGCCGCCCGCCAGGAAAACTTGCACGGTGGGGTGATTGCGTGGACCATTGGGCAGAGCGTCTACCAGCCTTGGAACGCGGCGGTTGACGTGCGCCCAATCCTCGGCTTTCGGTCGTCTCAATCCGGCCGCGTGCGCGATAGCAGGGACGTGCAGAAGCAGGTTTGTGGAGCCGCCAAAGGCAGCATGCGCCACCATGGCGTTTTCAATGGCCGCATCGGTGAGGATGTCGCGCGTTCGCAGTTGTTTGCCTCTCATCCGCAACATCGCGCGAGCAGTCCGACGTGACATATCGAGCCAAACGGGCTGCCCCGACGGTGCCAGCGCGGAGTGTGTCAGCGACAGACCCAAGGCTTCGCCCACCACCTGTGATGTGGCGGCAGTTCCTAAAAACTGGCATCCTCCGCCCGGTGAAGCACAGGCGCGGCAGCCGGCTTCCGCTGCTTCTTCCAGCGTGATTTGGTGATGAGCGAAACGGGCGCCGATGCTTTGGACTTTGCCGGCGTCTTCCCCTTGCTCCGGCATCAGCGTCACGCCACCCGGGACTAGCGCGCAGGGAAGGTCGGGAGTGCCGGCCAGGGCCATCATCATCGCGGGGAGGCCTTTGTCGCAGGTCGCCACTCCAATCACTCCGGCGCGGGTGGGCAGGGAGCGAATTAAACGGCGAAAGATGATGGCGGCGTCGTTACGATAGGGCAGGGAGTCGAACATTCCGGGCGTCCCCTGGGTGCGGCCGTCGCAAGGATCGGTGCAAGCACCCGCAAAGGGCACCGCGCCTTGTGCCTTCAGTTCGCGTGCAGCTTCGGCAACCAGTAAACCCACCTCCCAGTGGCCCGTGTGATAACCCAACGCGATCGGTGTACCGTCGTCGGCGCGAATCCCGCCATGCGTGCTCAGAATCAGCACCTGGTCACCCGACATCGCTGCCGGATTCCAACCCATTCCTGCGTTCTGCGTCAGGCCGAATAAATTGCCGGAGGGTTCGCCGGCCAGCATACCCCGTGTGATGGGCAGCAATCCGGCCGGACCGGGCGCATGTGTCTGCACGTCGAATATGGAGGGATCTTCGGAGTCGAATATGGAGTCGGTATTCATGGCAAGTAGTAGCTTCGTCCGCTACACTCTAGTGTTTCAGGTTCCATGCCCAAAGACGCGGAAACATTTGCGAAGAAACGTGTTGTCGCCATCTATCCCGGCTCGTTCGATCCTTTGACCAATGGTCATCTGGATCTGATTGCAAGGGGTGCGAAGCTGGTGGACCGCCTGATTGTCGCCGTGCTGAACAACGCACAGAAGCAGCCTCTGTTTGCGGCGGAAGAACGGATGGAGATGATTCGAGAGGCCGTGGGCGAGAGCAAATCGATCGAGATAGATTCTTTTAACGGCCTATTGGTGGACTACGCGGGAGGCCGAAACGCGAGCGTTGTGCTGCGGGGCATTCGCGCCGTTTCCGATTACGAGACGGAGCTGCAGATGGCGTTGATTAACCGACGGCTGCGCCCGGAAATCGAAACGGTTTTTCTGACGGCGCGCGAAGAATTCTCTTACGTCAGCTCGCGGATGATCAAGGAGATCGTTAAGCTGGGCGGCGATGTGAGCAGCTTTGTTCCGCCCTTGGTGGCGGAGCGTCTACGGCGGAAGCTCGCGCCATAATCCCAAACAAGGTAAATTCAAAAGATAGCTATGCAGATGACTGGCGAGATCGCCGAACGTATTTCCACCATCAGTGTGTCTTCCACGATGAAAGTAGCCGCCGATGCGGACCGCTTGCGCCGGGAAGGTGCCGACGTGGTGGATTTTGGAGCAGGGGAGCCGGATTTTCCGACGCCCGATCACATCAAACAGGCTGCCGTCGACGCCTTGTCCGCCAACTTCACAAAGTACACCAACACCGGTGGCACGCAAGAGTTGCGCGAAGCGATCTGCGAGCGGCATCGCATTGACTTCGGCACGAACTACTCACCTCAGGAATGCATGGTGACGGTGGGCGGCAAGCACGCGATTTTCAATCTGATGCAGGCGCTGATCGACGCCGGTGATGAGGTGATTCTTCCCGTTCCTTACTGGGTCACCTACAAGGACGTAGTGAACTACGCCGGCGGCGTTTGTGTGTTCGTGCAAACGGATGAGGCGGCCGGCTTTGAAGTGACCGCCGCCATGATCGAGCGGCACATCACGCCCCAGACCAAGCTGGTGATCATCAACTCGCCTTCGAATCCAAGCGGGGCCGTGCTCTCGAAAGGAGAGTTCAACAAAGTTTTAGATCTCACCTCGCGGCGTGACATTTTTTTGATGACCGACGAGTGTTATAGCCAATTCGTTTATGATGGCGAGCCGTTCTCGATAGCAGCATCGCCGAAAGCGAAAGACAAGGTGGTGGTGGCCGGCTCTTTGTCGAAGATGTACGCGATGACAGGATGGCGCATCGGCTTCGCGTTGGCCCCGACGCCGATTATTGGCGCGATGATGAAGCTGCAGAGCCATAGCACTTCCAATGCAACTTCCATTGCGCAGAAGGCGGCCGTCGAAGCGATGCGAGGACCGCAGGACTCGATCGGCATCATGTTGGCCGAATACCGCCGCCGCCGCGACTTTGTCGTGAATCGTCTGCAGCAGATTCCCGACGTGTTTATCACCATGCCGAAGGGAGCGTTTTATGCGTACCCAAACATCGGGTCTACCTACCGTAGCGGGAAGGTGACTAACTCGCTGCAGTTTGCCACCGCGCTGCTGGAACGCGCGCAAGTGGCCGTTGTGCCGGGCGAAGCGTTCGGCACGGACGAGCATGTTCGCATCTCCTACGCGACGTCGATGGAAGAGTTGGAGCGCGGGTTGGACCGTATTCATAAATTCATCGATACGCTGCGTGGATAATCGCCCGGTGCGACGGATCGGTTTGATCGCCGATACGCACGGCTTGATGCGTCCCGAAGCCTTGGTGGCGTTGGAAGGATCGGACCTGATCCTTCACGCGGGCGATGTGGGAGACCCTACTGTGCTGGAAGCTCTACGAACGATCGCGCCAACGGTGGCGATTCGGGGCAATGTCGATACGCAATCACCTTGTTTATTGCTTCCGCCGACGGAAATAGTGGAGGCAGATTCCACAATCATCTATATGTTGCACGATGTAAACGATCTGGATCTCGATCCCGTGGCAGCAGGGTTTCGGATTGTGTTGAGCGGGCATTCGCACCAAGCCTCGCAACGGGAGCAGCGGGGTGTGTTGTATCTCAACCCAGGTAGCGCCGGTCCACGGCGATTCCGGTTGCCGGTAACGGTGGCACAGCTCGATTTGGAGAAGAGTCCGGTGCAGGTAGAGTTTATTCAGCTGCCGTTGAAGGCTGCACGGTAAGGGACGTCTTCAGGAAAGCGTTATGCCTCGCGCGATCATCGACTGGATGACCGCTTTGCGCGCGCCGACACTGTCACTGAGAGGGCGGCGGTTGTAACATCTCTCTTGTATGGCTGTTTCTATTGACATGCTCCGTCTGCAACTGGATTACACCGCATGGGCTACCCGCCGCCTTTTGGATGCTGCTGCCCAGCTCTCGCCAGAAGAGCTGACACAGGACTTCAAAACGGCTGACGGTAGTATTCTCAATACCCTGGCCCATGTCTTTGCGTCGGAGCGCGCCTGGCTGGCCCGGCTACAGACGATCGCTCCGTCGGCATTCATCACGGACAATGACCGGAACTTTCAGTTTTTGCAAGATGAGTGGCCGCAACTGCACGAGCGTTGGAAAAATTGGAGCTTGCAGCTTGATGACGCATCGGCTGGGAAGCCGCTGGCCTACAAGGAGTTAAAAGGCAACCAGCATACACAGCCTATTTGGCAGCTGGTCCTTCATGTTGTCAATCACGGGACCCATCACCGGGGTCAAGTAGCGGGTTTTCTCCGCTCCCTCGGCTATTCGCCGCCACCCTTAGATCTCGTGTTGTTCTATCGCTTGTCGGCAGAAGAATAGATGACTTTGGACGTTAATACTTTAGGAGGCTCATCGATCTTTGTTCTCGACGGTTAATGGCGGCATTGCCAGAATACTCTGCGCCGTAATCTGCGCAATATCGAGCAGCTCCGGCGGTCGATCCGACGTCGCGGCCAACGCATCGCGAAACATGGTGTTGCAGAAAGGACAAGCCGCGCCTACAACATCGGCTCCCGTGGCAACAAGTTCCTTCGCCCGAGCATGACTGACGCGGTCTCCTGTTTCTTCTCCTAGAAAAACGAGACCACCGCCCGCTCCACAACAAAAAGAACGTTCTCGCGCCCGGGGTGGATCGATCACTGCCGCCCCGCTTCGCGCGATCACCTCCCTTGGCTGCTCGTAGCTGCCGCGATAGCGCCCCAGATAGCAAGGATCATGAAACACCACACGCCGGTCGGTGGAATTTTGCGGCAATTGCTCGGCATGGCGCGCCAGAAATTCACTGTGATGTTCCACTTCCACCGGCACCCCGTACTCACGCCAATCCTCGGCCATCGTGCGAACACAATGCGGACAAATAGAGACAATCTTCTTCGCCCCCGATTGCTGCAGCGCGGCGATGTTCGTCTCGGCAAGCTGCCCAAAGACCAGATCGTTCCCCAGGCGCCGGGCCGGGTCGCCGGTGCAGCGCTCTTTTTTCAGCACGCCAAACGATGTCCCCAGATGCCTCATGACCGCGGCAAACGAGGCGATGATCTCACGCCCTTGCGGATCATAAGCTCCCATGCATCCCAGCCACAGACAATACTGCTGCGAGCCGTCAAAAATGGGTAACTCCTGCTTAGCGACGAATTTGTCCCGTTCCGCCTGCGGAAAGCCCATGGCATTCCCATTACGCTCCAGGTTCAGAAAGAGTTTCGTGCCATAGTCGTTCTCCCAAGCGCCTGTATTCACCGCGCCGCGCCGCAGGCCGACGATCATCGGGAGGTGCTGAATGCCGACTGGACACTGATATTCACAAGCGCCACAGGTAGTACATTGAAAAACCGCAGTTTGGGAAACAGTGGCTTCCAGTATCGGCGTCTCGTTTTCATTGCCCAGCTCATTCAGATAGGAACGCAGCCCCAACGCAATCAGCTTGGGGTTCAGCTCCTTTCCCGTGTGATTTGCTGGACAATGTTCCGTGCAGCGACCGCATTCCACGCACGAGTACGCCTGCAGCGCCGTGATTTGAGTGATGTCCTTGCCGGTATGCAGCCCGAAATCCTCGTCGCCGGAGAGCGGCGGAATATGACTGAAGCCATCACGGGCCAGGAAGATCGTCAAGGGGCTCAGAATCAGGTGAAGATGCTTGGTATGCGGAATCAACGGCAAAAAGGCCAGCAGGGCGACCGTGTGCGTCCACCAAAGAACGCCACCCACCATGGAGTCTTCCGGCACCCACCAGGTGGGCAGGTAGGTAACCATCAACACAAAAATCAGCAGCGCGATCACCCCCGATTCATAAGAAACCGGTCCCAGCGATTGCGGACGTAGAACAAAGCGCTGGAATGCTAAATAGGATATGCCCACCGTCACACCCACGGAAAATACGAATGCAAACCAGAAATACAAGCGGCCGAAGGAAGTCGCGCGGTCCAGAAACGGCGCGCCGAACCCTCTCGCCAAGTGATTGAGAGTCACCAACGCGAAGGCACAAAATCCCCAGAAAACAAGCGCATGGGCAAACCCTGCGAGCGGCCGCTCTCGAATCACCTTTGCCTGACAAATAACGTTGATGAAAAAATCCCATGCCCGCCGTCCAAGCGAGTCCAGCTTGAAATCATCGTCCTTGCGAGACCGCCATATCCTTCCGGCAACCTTGCTGAACCGCAGCCAGAAAAGCACGGCCGAGGTAACGATCAGCCCTAAAAGAATTAGTCGCGGTACCCACTGCCCGTACGCTTGCCTCATAGCTATCACCTTGCGGCTAATGCACTTTCACCTGCGCTTCTAGTAGCATAAGAATGCGTGAGATATGTTATTTCCGGAGCCGCAGGCTTCATTGGATCACATCTTTGCGACCGGCTTATCGGTCAGGGGCATCAGGTTACCGCTCTCGATAATTTCATTACCGGTCACCAGGCAAATATCGAGCATCTTCTCGATCACCCCGCGTTCGAGTTCCGCCAACACGATATCTGTACATCGATAACGGTGGACGGCGCGGTCGATCGGGTGTTTCACTTAGCGTCGTTGGCCAGTCCGGTGGATTATCTCAATCATCCAATCGAAACATTGGAATCGGGTTCCACCGGGACGCGTAACATGCTGGAGCTGGCGCGTCGCCATGAGGCTCGCTTCTTGCTCACCTCAACTTCGGAGTGTTACGGGGATCCGCTGGAACATCCTCAAGCAGAAACGTATTGGGGAAACGTGAACCCCGTGGGCCTGCGCTCCTGCTATGACGAGAGCAAGCGCTACGCCGAAGCGCTCACGATGGCGCACCATCGCACCTTTAGCTTGCAGTCCAACATCGCCCGTATTTTCAATACGTACGGTCCGCGCATGGCCCTGAACGACGGCCGTGTAGTGCCTGCGTTCATCGATCAAGCTCTGCGTGGCGCTCCCCTCAGCGTTTTCGGTAAAGGCTCCCAAACCCGCAGCTTTTGTTATATCTCCGACTTGGTGGAAGGTCTGCTTCTATTAAGCGAATCCGATGAGCCCTATCCCGTCAATCTAGGCAATCCCATTGAAATGACTATCCTCGATTTTGCCCACCACATTCAGGCGCGTTTCGGTGGTGACATTCCTATTCAATACAAGCCGCTGCCATCCGACGATCCAAAAATCCGCCGTCCGGATATTACCAAAGCCAAGCGGATCCTGGGATGGGAGCCAACCATCTCTCTCGATGAAGGTCTTACCACCACCATCGAGTTCTTCCGACAAAAATCTTCCCAAAAACCCGGGGCGGAGCACTTGAACCTCGCTTCGCATTCGAAGCACAAACCTCGCGTCGATCAACTCAGCCCCGTTTAATCCTGCAAAATTACCTTTAAATATGGCAATGGCGAACGCCGCGCTTCGCCAAGTACTGCTGATGATAATCTTCCGCGCGATAAAACCTCTCCGCAGGCACAATCCGCGTAGCAATCGGGCGCGAATACCGACCGGACTTTTCCAAGGCCTCCTTCGATTTTTTTGCCACCTCTTCCTGCTCCGGCGTATGGAAGAATATCACTGTGCGGTACTGCGTCCCATGATCGGGCCCCTGCCGATTCACCTGCGTGGGATCGTGCTCCTTCCAAAACACATCGAGGAGCTTTTCATACCCCACCTTCGCGGGATCGTAATCCACCTCCACCACCTCGGCGTGGCCCGTCCGGTCCGTGCAGACTTCGTTATAACTAGGATTTTCCGTATGGCCGCCTTCATATCCCACCGCCGCATCCACAACGCCGTCGATTTCGCGAAAAGCGGACTCGACACCCCAAAAACATCCTGCCCCAAATGTTGCTTTTTCAGTCATCTTTGAATACCTAACTAGCCAATTGGATGCACTACATGCAGCAACGGCTAAGGAGAAAATGAGAATTTGCTTGAGTACTATACCTGGCTAAAAAAACTAACAGTTACTTTAGAAGATGGTATACGTCTAGAAAAAAAGGGCAGCAGGCTGAAAACTTATGAAAAACATAATCTCAACTGAATCCAAAATCTATTTGTTACGTTTCAAACGAAGAAAAACCTGGCTGGCCATCTCGCTGCAAGGACTTTTGGCGGCAGGGCTTGTGGTAGCAGTAGAACCGAACACCCGGACATTCACCGCGGACAAGAATGCCAAGGTGAAAGGCGTCATTGTGTCCCACGACGGAAACACCTTGAAGGTGCGCGACAGTGACGATAATGCTCTCAGCACCGTCGATCTTTCCGATTCCACCAATGTCCGCTTACGAGGAGGATTCCTCGGCCTCGGAGGAAAGTCGATGGAATCCAGTGACTTGGTCCCTGGTCTGCGGGTGGAAGCCGACGGTAAGGGGGATGCACAGGGAAACCTCGCCGCCGATAAGGTGACTTTTGATCGCACCTCTGAACGTACTTCGAGGCAGGTCGATGCAAGAGTAGGGCCTATCGAATCGCGAACCGGAGAGATCGCCAATAATCAAGGCAAATTGCAGACTCGTGCCGGCCAAATTGAAAATCGGCAGGGTGAATTAGAATCAACGCAGAAGCAGACCCAGATGCAGGTGGGCCAGGTAAGAACGACGGCCGAACAAGCCAATCAGGGTGTCACCAACGTGAACCAGCGCGTCTCGGACCTGGATAACTATAAGCCGACGGCTTCCACTACGGTGTACTTCAAAATCGACAGCTCTGTTCTCAGCGACGATGCAAAAAAAGACCTGGACGACATTGCGCAGAAGGCGCTTGCTTCCAAAGGATATGCGGTGGAAGTCGCCGGCTTTGCCGATACCACCGGTAACATGGCGCTCAATCAAAGGCTCAGCCAGGACCGCGCAAACTCCGTGATGCACTACTTGGAGCAGCAAGGAAACATTCCCATTCCACGAGTGATCACTCCCGCCGGAATGGGCACCTCGCACGCTGTAGCAGACAACGACACCAGAGCAGGACGTAAGATGAATCGCCGCGTGGAGGTGACCTTGCTGGTGAATCAAGGTTTAGCGGGCGGTACCGATCAGACTGGCAGCAACCCGCCTGTGCACGCCATGGAGCCGGAACCCAATAAGACGAATACGAACCCGACCGGCCTCCCGCCGAACACGACAGGAAGCCAAACCGCGCCTTCGACCGGGTCCACATCGAATCCTCCGCAGCAGTAAGATAAACTACATTACTGTTTGTCGAAGGGAGCTTTCAGAGAAGCTCCCTTTTTTACTTTCTAACCAGCTTTACGTTCCCGCGCATTCCCGTTGGTATTCCTCTCCGTCATGGAGATCACTTTGGAGGTTACACGGCAAACTCGCCAGTGTTCGCCCCACTCCGCCATGGAATCCAATACGCCGCGCAGGCTACGGCCCGATGGGCTCAAGCTGTACTCCACCCGCGGCGGGACTTCCGCGTAGACTTCCCGCTCCACTAAGCCCGCGCGTTCCAGTTCACGAAGCTGCTGTGTCAACACTTTCTGCGTCACGTTCTCAATCTGCCGCTTCAGCTCTGAAAAACGTTTGGTGCCGTCGAACAGATGCCACAAGATCAGCGGTTTCCATCGACCGCCGATCGCCTCCAAAGTCGTATAAACCGGGCAAACGGAAAAATTTTCGGTTGCGGGATAGGGCATTGTTTTCATGCGCTAGTCTCCTTTAGGTGCCTATGCCACCAAATAGTGCTCACTTCTTTTTAGGATAGCTTTCATGCTACTTCTAAAGCTCGGGTTTTAACAACGCATTTAGGGGGCAAAGGCTGATATGTGGATTGTAAGATTGGCGCTGGATCGTCCCTACACATTCATCGTGATGGCGATTCTCATCCTTTTCCTGGGAGTAACCGCGGTCGTCACCACGCCCACCGATATTTTTCCGAACATCGATATTCCTGTTATCAACGTGATCTGGACCTATAGCGGGCTGCCGACCGAAGAGATGGAAAAGCGCATCACGGTTTACAGCGAGTTCGTACTGGCGATTGTCAACGATGTGAAGAGTATCGAATCGCAAACATTGAACGGCGTTGCGACGATAAAGATCTACTTTCAGCCACAAGTGCGCTTGGACGCTGCTACCGCGCAGGTGGCCTCCGCCGTTCAGGCGATCCAGTTCCGCTTGCCTCCGTCCATCCATCCGCCTTGGATTCTGCGATTCGGCGCGTCCACCGTGCCCATCATTCAGCTTGCATTGAGCAGCAAGACATTGAACGAGGCTGCGCTTTACGACTACGGTCTGTTTCGCGTCAGGACACAGCTATCGACCGTCCCCGGCACTCTGCTGCCTGCCCCCTATGGCGGCAAAGTGCGGCAGATCATGGTCGATCTCGATCAAAATCGGTTGCTTTCCAAGGGCTTGACGCCGATGGACGTCAATAATGCCTTGAACACACAAAACCTCACGCTGCCCTCCGGTGAAGCAAAGATCGGTAAGCGGGATTACACGGTCAGCGTGAACAGCAGCCCTCGCGACGCACTCGACTTAAATGACGCGCCGGTAAAACTAGTGAACGGCTCCGTGGTGTATATGCGCGACGTCGCACACGTTCGCGACGGTTACGCCGTGCAGCAGAATGCCGTACGAAAAGATGGGCAACCGGCGGTGCTGCTGTCCATCATGAAAACAGGCAGCGTGTCGACGTTGGATATCGTCGATCAAATCAAGAATAAAGTCCTTCCCGTCACGCGCGCTGCCGCACCCAAGGGACTGACGATCGATGAGTTGTTCGACCAATCGATTTTCGTACGCGGCTCGATTCAAGGCGTCCTGCGGGAAGGCCTAATTGCCGCTTGCCTCACGGCGGCGATGATTCTTTTATTCCTGGGAAGCTGGCGCAGCACGTTGATTATTGCCGTCTCCATTCCGCTCTCCATCTTGTGTTCCATCATCGCGCTAAGCGCTATTGGAGACACGATGAACGTCATGACGCTGGGCGGTTTGGCACTCGCCATCGGCATTCTGGTGGACGACGCGACGGTGACCATTGAGAATATTCATCGCCACATGGGGCGCAAAACATTGCGCGAGGCCGTGTTGGAAGGCGCTTCTCAAATCGCGGTACCCACGCTGGTGTCTACGCTGACCATCTGCATCGTTTTTGTGTCCGTCTTATTTCTTACCGGGCCGGCAAAGTATCTGTTCACTCCCATGGCGCTGGCCGTTGTCTTTGCCATGGCGGCTTCTTATCTGTTATCGCGAACGCTGGTTCCGGTTCTAGTGGACTTCCTGCTGCGCGGAGAGCAACAGGAAGTGAATCCGGAGACCGGAGTTCCCGTCGAAACACAGCCGGCGAAAGGTTGGTTCGGACGGTTTCACGATCGTTTCAACGAAGGATATATTGCAGCGCGCACCCGCTACACCGCTGCCTTGACCTGGTTCATCGGAAAGCCGAAGCGCTCCTTCCTGATCGCAGGCGCAGTGATGTTAACCCCGTTTCTTCTACTGCCCTTTATCGGTCGCGATTTTTTCCCCGATGTCGATGCCGGGCAACTTCGCTTGCACGTCCGTGCGCAGCCGGGTACCAGGCTCGAGCAAACCAAGGCGATTTTTTCAAATGTGGAAGGCGCCATCCGCAAGGTAATTCCCGCCGATGAGTTGGAGTTGGTGCTCGACAATATCGGCGTGCCTCCCGATTCCTTCAACCTGGCATTTAGCGACGGCGCGACGATCGGCAGCTTCGACGGAGAAATTCTGATGGCGCTGAAGAGCGAGCATCATCCGGTTCGCCAATATGTTCGTCAACTACGGGCAACGCTTCCCAAACAGTTTCCTGGGCTTACATTCTACTTTCAGCCCGCCGACATCGTCAGTCAGATCTTAAACTTTGGCTTGCCTGCTCCCATCGATGTGCAAATACAAGGCGTGGGCGGTTTAGCCAATTACGAGGTAGCGCGCAAAATGGAGAAACAGATCGCGCGCATACCCGGCGTGGTCGACTCTCATATCCACCAGGTGCTGAATGGTCCCGATCTTCACTTCGACGTCGACCGTATCAAAGCGGCAGAACTGGGATTGACTCAGTTGGATGTAGCAAATAACCTGAATATTGCGCTGAGTTCCAGCGCCCAAGTCTCGCCGAACTGGTGGATGGATGCAAAGATGGGCATCACCTATGCGGTCGCCGCGCAAACGCCGCAGTACCGCCTGAACTCCGTGAATGCAATTGCAAACACGCCGGTGCTGACGCGTACGTCTTCCGTCCAGCCGCAGATACTCTCCAACCTGGTCAACATCTCGCATCGGATTGCGCCGGTGAACGTCAATCACCACAATGTGCAGCCCGTCTTCGACATCTATGCCAATGTGCAAGATAGCGATCTCGGGTCTGTCGCGGCCAAAATCAAGCGGGTGACGAAACAGTTTTCATCGCAACTCGCCCCGGGCAATCAGATCGCGGTGCGCGGCCAGGTAGAAAGCATGGAGGAGGCATTTTCCCGGCTCGGTCTCGGCCTCGTGTTTGCGGCGATTCTTGTCTATCTGTTAATGGTGGTGAACTTTCAAAGCTGGCGTGATCCGTTCATCATCATTACCGCGCTTCCAGGAGCTTTCTGCGGTATCGTATGGGCTCTTTTCCTGACCCAATCCACCTTCAACGTGCCCAGTCTGATGGGTGCGATTATGAGCGTCGGTGTCGCTACGGCCAACAGTATTTTGTTGGTGACTTTCGCCAACGAACGAATGGCGCTGGGACGCGGCGGAACCCAGGCGGCCATCGACGCCGGATGCACCCGCCTACGGCCGATCGTGATGACCGCCACCGCGATGATCATCGGAATGCTGCCGATGGCGCTGGGAATGGGGGAAGGCGGAGAGCAGAATGCACCCCTCGCCCGCGCCGTCATTGGCGGGTTGACGCTGGCCACGTTTGCCACCCTCTTCTTTGTTCCGTTGATGTTCAGCGTCATTCATGGGCAAAAGACAATCGAAAAGGAGACGATCTAATGTCGACAACACCCCCTGCTCCACCCACCCGACCGGAGGAAACGATGCTGGACACGTCGCCGCCTCCGGTTAGCCGCCGGTCGCGAAGGACGATGCTTGTTGGCCTCGTCATTCTTGTCGCTGTACTGCTGCTCATCGGCATCGTCCCGCGCATCGGACGAAGGAACTCCGCTCTTGCTCAGGCGCAAGGCGTGGATAATACACTTCCCGTGGTCAGTGTCGTAAAGGCGAACGCAGCCCCCGCGACCTCCGATCTCATCCTTCCCGCCAACATTCAGGCCGTCACGGTTGCTTCCATCTACGCGCGATCCAGCGGCTACGTCAAGCGGCGCTATGTCGATATCGGTTCGCATGTCAAAGCGGGACAGCTTCTGGCGATGATCGAATCACCGGAGATCGACCAGCAGTTGTTGCAAGAGCGCGCCAATCTCCAACAGACCCGCGCGGCTTTGAAACAAGCGGAGGCAAATCGGGCACAAGCGCAGGCTGCCCTCCATCAAAACAACGCAAATCTCCAGCAATCGGAGGCCAACCAGGAGATTGCGCGAATCACCGCCACCCGTTGGGAGCATCTGGTGAGTAAAGGCGTACTCTCCAAGCAGGTGGGAGACGAACGCAGGACTTCCTATGAGGCGCGGCAGGCGGAAGTCTCATCGGCGCAAGCCGCCATTCAAACGGGAGAGGCGACGGTGGAGTCACAGCAAGCCAACGTCACTGCGGCCCGCGCCAACGTCCAAGCGCAAGCGGCCAACGTGCGACGCCTGGAAGAAATGCGTGGCTTTGAACGTATCGTAGCTCCCTTCAGCGGCGTAATTACCGAGCGCAAGGTCGAGCAAGGCGATCTCATCACCTCGGGCAGCGGCAGCGATAGAAACCTGTTCAGTATTGCTCAGCCGAATTTGCTACGGATTCAAGTGAACGTCCCGCAATCCAATGCCGTAAACATCAAGGTGGGCGATAAAGCCAATGTGATGGTGCAGGAGCTTCCGGGCGAACAGTTCCCGGGTAAGATTGTGCGCACCGCCAATGCGCTGGACCCCGCTGCCCGTACTTTGCTGACCGAAGTTTATGTCGATAATAAGGACGACCGTTTGTTGCCTGGCATGTACGCGCAGGTGAAGTTCGATTTGAAGCAGGCACGCAGGGCAATCATAGTGCCGTCCGACGCTTTGATTATCAATGGCCAACATACCCGTGTAGCCACAGTGACTCCGCAAAACACGGTGCACTTTGCCGTTGTCCAACCGGGGCGTGATTTCGGAACGAACATCGAAATCCTGGATGGGCTAAGCAGCGGCGAAAAGATCGTTTCCAATCCGCCCGACACTTTAGTGGAAGGTGGGCGCGTAGCGATATTGGGCGCGTCGCCTGCACGGACTAGCGAGGCGAAGTGAATCATCTTCTCGCGAAGCGGCTGTTGTCCGCTGTTTCCCTTTTGCCGCTAGCTGCATTCGCTCAAACGGACGCCGCGCAGGTGGGAATCACTGGCAACCCGGCTCATCGAAGAACCGATGTCACCAGCGGCTGGGGCACATTGGCTAATGGATATCGGGTGCCGACTCTGCCTCTTGCTCGGATGACGAACTCTGCCCGGCTTGGCGAACTGATACAGAACGGAAAGCTGTATCTATCGTTGCAGGATGCCATCGCTTTGGCGCTCGAAAACAATCTCGATATTGAGCTGGAACGCGACACGCCCCGCATTGCCGATACCGATCTGCTCCGGGCTCGTGCGGGCAATTTTTTACGAGGCGTACCCACTTCTGTGCGGGAAGGGCCTCCCGGCCTAGGTGCGCCACAGGTTACCGGCACGGCGGACATCACGGGAACAGGCACGCTCGGGGGAGGGAATGCGCCTAGTCTCAATAGCCTGACCGGAACGGGAGCCGAAACGGATGTCTCCATCATCGGTTCTATCCCGCTTTCCACCGGTCCCGGTGTGCCGAACTTGGATCCCACCGTATTCGGAAATGCCAGTTGGACTCATGAGTCTGTTCCGCAAAACAGCACCTTTCTCTCCAATCTCTTGTCGCTCAATGCGAATACAACAGTTGGAAGTCTCGGCATCGAGAAAGGTTTTTTGACCGGCGGCACGGCCCGCTTAAGCTGGAACAACACCTATCAGGACATCAATAATCCCTTGTATAGCTTTAACCCAGCCACGTACTCCAATTTGAATCTCAGCGTCACGCAGCCGCTATTACGCGGCTTTGGTTGGGAAGTGAACAATCGGTATATACGGATCGCCAAGAACAACCAGCAGGTATCGGAACTGGTGTTTCAGCAGCAGGTCATCAGTACCGTGTATGCGGTGACCCGTCTCTACTGGGATCTGGCGAGCCTGGCCGAGGATGTGCGGGTTCGCCAGGAAGCAGTCGCTTCGGCTGCCCGGCTATTGTCCGATAGCAGAGCCTCATTGGAAGAAGGCACCATGGCGACCATCGATGTCACGCGCGGCGAGGCCGAATCGGCGCGAAGGCAGCGCGATCTGTCGGTGGCGCAGACCTTGGTGCGGCAGCAAAATGCGGTGATCCTCGACTTTCTGACCAGAACCACGCTGACCGGGGGTCTGGAGAACGTGGCCGTCATCCCCACTGACCGGGCGCATGTTCCCGAACACGAGCAGCTTCCGGCGCTGGATGAGGCGGTTGCCGCCGCGTTCAAAAATCGGCCCGATCTTTCACAGGCCCAGTTACAGCTGCAAAACTCCAGAATCAGCCTGAAGGGAAGTCGCAACGCGGTTCTGCCCCAACTGGACCTGGTCGCCAGCCTTCAAAACAACGCCCTGGTGGGTGACCCGAACTCATTCACCTCCAGCTCTCTTGGAAATTTCGGCGGGAATGCTTCCAATCCCTACTTCTTGGGATCCTACAGCAATAATTGGGGCCAGATCTTTCACCGTAACTTTCCCACGTATGGAGCCGGCGTGGTGCTGAGTGTTCCATTGGGCAATCGTGCCGCAAGGGCCGACGTGGCGCGTGATCAACTCCAGGTGCGGCAGCAGCAAATTCGCCTGCAACAGTTGCAAAAGCAAGTCAGGCTGGAGGTTCTCAATGCATTGATCGCCGTACAGCAGGCCTCGGAGACCTACCAAGCTGCCGCCAAGGAGCGTGTCTTTCAAGAGCAGAGCGTGGATGCGGAGACGCAGCGATTGGAAGTAGGCGCCTCCACTCCGTATCAGGTGATTCAGTTCCAGCGCGATTTGATATCGTCGCGTTCGGCAGAGGTTTCCGCGCTGAGCAGCTACGTAGAGGCCAAGGCCGCTTTGCAACGAGCGATCGGCAGTACGTTGCTGGAAAATGGAGTCATTCTCGATGAGGCTCAGGAGGGTATCATCGCGCGTCCAAGCCGTCCTTCCGTGCCTAGGTAAACTCAGACGATATTGCTTGAAAGAAAACGGGGAAACCAAATCAAATGGCAAGACCAGTAATTCTCACCGTGGATGACGATACCGACGTACTGCGGGCAGTGGAGCGCGATCTTCGCCGCCGCTATTCCGAGCGGTTCCGCGTTTTGTCGGCGAGCTCTGGCCAAGCGGCGCTCGATCTTCTGGAGCGCCTGGAAAAAAAGAACGAGCCGGTGGCCCTTTTTGTTGTCGACCATCGCATGCCCCAGATGAATGGAATCGAATTTCTCTCCCGGGCCATCAAGTTGTATCCCGATCCAAAACGTGTTTTGCTAACCGCCTATGCCGACACCGATGCCGCCATTCGCGCCATCAACGAAGTCCGTTTGAACCACTATCTTTTGAAGCCGTGGGATCCGCCGGAGCAGAATCTATATCCCGTCTTAGATGACCTGCTGGAAGAATGGCAGGCTTCTTTCCGGCCTCCCTTCGAGGGCTTACGTGTGCTGGGTGCCCGCTGGTCGCCGCGTTCGTATGAGCTGCGCGAGTTCTTAGCGCGCAACCACGTGCCTTATCAGTGGCTCGACGTGGAAGCCGCCGACCGGGAACCGGAGATTCAGCAGCTCCTCGACTCCTTTCAATCGGAGCAGAAGCAATTACCCTTGGCGGTGTTTTCCGACGGTACGACCTTGACCGAACCCACGCAGGCACAGGTCGCCGCGAAGATTGGATTGCACACCAGGTCCCACACCGACTTCTACGATTTGGCCATTGTCGGCGGCGGTCCGGCGGGGTTGGCGGCTGCCGTCTACGGCGCGTCGGAGGGGCTGCGCACCGTCATCGTGGAGCGTGAAGCTCCCGGTGGACAGGCTGGTCTCAGTTCGCGCATCGAAAACTATTTGGGCTTTCCTTCCGGCTTAAGCGGCGACGATCTTGCTCGCCGTGCCGTGGCTCAGGCGCGGCGTTTCGGTGCCGAAATCCTCTCCCCCGTGGAGGTGAAAGGGCTCGACATCGACGGCCGCTACCGCCTGTTGAAGCTTTCCGACGACGCGCAGCTATCCTGCAACGCACTGATGGTCGCCACCGGCGTGCAATGGCGCAAGCTCGATATTCCCGGCATGGAACGTCTCCAAGGCGCGGGGGTTTACTATGGTGCCGGCTCCAGTGAAACGCTCTCTTGTCAAAACGAGGAGGTCTACCTGGTCGGCGGCGCCAACTCGGCGGGACAGGCGGCCTTGAACTTCTCCCGCTATGCGCTTCGCGTCGTTATGTTGATTCGTGGCGAATCCCTCGCTAAGTCCATGTCGCAATACCTTGTCGACGAAATCGAGAAAACGCCGAATATCTCTGTCGAGAATCAGACCAGCGTCGTCGAAGTAGATGGGCACGACCGGCTGGAAGAAATCACCATCGAATGCGGCCAGAGCGGCAAACGTTCCACGGTGCAGGCCTCTTCTCTTTTCATCTTTATCGGTGCCGAGCCGCGAACCGAGTGGCTGGACGGTGTCGTTTGTCGCGATAGCCGTGGCTTCATCTTGACCGGTCAGGATCTAATTAAGGAAGGCAAGCCGCCGAAGAATTGGACGCTTGATCGTAGTCCTGGCTTGCTGGAAACCAATGTTCCCGGCATCTTCGCCGTAGGCGATGTTCGTCACGGCTCCATCAAACGCGTAGCCTCCGGCGTCGGCGAGGGTTCCGTGGCCATACAATTCGTCCACCAGTATCTGAGCAAGGTGTAACAAAGGAAGGTCCAATAAAATGCAGAGCGTAGCAAACGAAACGGTCGCTGCTTTACGGCCCACCGCTGATGAACTTCGAACCATCCCGGTCTTCGCGGATCTGTATCCCCAGCAGCTCGAATGGCTGGCCGAACAGATGACGCTGGTGCAGCTTCAGTCGGGTGAAGTGCTGGCCGAAGCAGGCTCACCCGCCGATCATCTGCTGGTGATGTTGGAGGGAGAGCTGCGGGGACACAAGGATGGCGATGGCAGCGACGGTCGTTCCTACGTTGCGCGCGCGGGACAAGTCACCGGACTTCTTCCTTATTCGCGACTCACCCATTATCCCTCCACTTTCCGCGCTGTGACTGCTCTTCGCGCGGCGAAGTTCCCCAAGGATCTTTTCGGCGAAATGCTGGAGCGCATACCCGTGCTGGGTGGGCGTCTTGTCGGTCTGCTGTCCGATCGCATTCGGGAGTCCACCAAAGCCGACCAACAGCACGAAAAGCTAGTCGCCTTAGGCAAGCTCTCCGCGGGTTTAGCGCATGAACTGAATAACCCCGCCGCCGCCGCGCGTCGCGCCGCCGACGCCCTCCGCGAATCGGTCAACTCGTTTCGTGGTGCTAACCTTCGGCTCGATAAACGCGGACTTTCCGGCGATGTTCGTGTCTTTCTCGCGCATCTGGAGTGCGATTGGGCTTGTCAGACCGGTCCGCAACAAGCGCTCGATACGCTCGACCGTAGCGAACGTGAAGAAGAATTCGCCGCGTGGCTTCAGAAACGCAATGTGCCGCAACCCTGGGATTTAGCCGCAGCCCTGGTCGAAGTCGGTTGTCAACAAGATACTTTGAACGAAGTCGCCGAGCGAGTTGTCCCGGAACAGCTTGCCGACGTCCTCGTGCGTTTGACTGCATCGTTTACTATCAGCCGTCTTGTCGACGAAATCGACAGTAGCACCGGTAAAATTTCCGAGCTAGTCCAAGCCGTCAAAGAATACACGTACATGGACCAGATGCCCCAGCAGGAAGTCGATATCCACAAAGGCATCGAAAATACGCTTATCATGCTCAAACACCGCCTGAAACACGGTGTTTCCATTGTTCGGGACTACGATCGTACACTCCCCTTGGTTTGCGCGCGTGGAAGCGAGTTGAATCAAGTGTGGACGAATCTCATCGGAAATGCAGTGGACGCTATGAATGGTAAAGGCGAGCTTTGTATCCGAACCGCTCGCGAACCGACCCATGTGCTCGTCGAAGTAATCGACAACGGCCCCGGTATTCCTACGGAGATCCAAACTCGCATCTTTGAGCCGTTCTACACCACCAAGGGTGCCGGCGAGGGCACTGGGCTCGGGCTCGATGCGGTCTACCGTATTGTTCAAAACCATCGCGGAGAAGTTCGATTCGAATCTCAGCCCGGTGAAACGCGCTTTCAGATCAGGCTCCCGCTTAGCGATCCGAAATAGAAGAAGGTTATGTGCTGCAACAACTAACAAAAGAAGATTTGGATGCTTCCCGGCTGCTTTTGCCCATTCAGCCTAACGACCATGTCGAAGGCAATCCCGATGCGCAGTACACGCTTGTTGAGTACGGTGACTACGAGTGTCCCGGATGCGGGCGCTTATTTCTGGTTCTTCGCGAATTGCATTCCCGCTTAGACCCCGATTTGCGCATTGTCTTTCGCCACTACCCGTTTTCAGGGGTGCATCCCCATGCTCAGTTGGCTGCTGAAGCCGCCGAAGCTGCCGGGGCCCAAGACCGGTTTTGGGATATGCACTGTCTGTTGTTCCAAAATCAAGATGCTCTGAAGCCGAAAGATCTTTCGCGCTATGCCGAGCAGTTATCGCTCGACAAAAAACAGTTTGCCGACGATCTCAAACATCGCACTTACGAGGATCGGGTCCGCGAAGACTTCCGGCGCGGAGTACAGAACGGTGTCTATGGAACTCCTGGCTTGTTCATCAATGGCATTCGGCATTCCGGTGACTGGGACACCGAAATCCTATTGAAAAAGTTCGAGAAGGCCAATTAAAAAAGGCGTATCTTTTTCCATACGCCTGTAAGGAGAAAGATACGCCTTCGGAGCGCGATCCACTTAGTCGTTGTCTTGTGGCGCGGGTCCGCTCACTAGCTTTTCCGCCCTCGCGTAAAGCGCTGTTTGTTCTTTCTTGTAGCGCTTTGTTTTTAACAGGTGCTGCGTGGCCGCCTTCCTATGCAGATCGTCAGCGGAAACCGAGAGCCGCGTCAGAATCCCCAGACGCAGACTGTCTCGGTCGGGAGCCGAAGTGTCAAGCTTACTAGCCAGTGACCAAATACGGGTGCCTTCTGCGGTTGCCTGATACTGTGCCGGTCTGGTAACCGGAACCTGCGCCGCCGTGATGCCATTGTAAGTTGGCTGGAACATGTCGCGTAAATCGGTCGCGAAAAGATCGCCCAGGTTGTTCGGAGGAAGGCCCATCAGTAATTCCTCCGTCTTAACAATCGACGCCGTAATGTAATGCCGCAGTGCTGTGTAGCCGGGCTTTGCATAAGGACTGATCACCACCAGCGGTGTCCGATGCGGATGAATGTGATCCAGCGACGACTGCGCATCGTCGTAAGTCATGAAGATCGCTGAGCCTTCACCATTCTGCGGGTTGTAGTAAGTCGGGCTGCTCATGATGTGGTTTACCACCATGCCCAGTCCCACGTCGCTGTCGGCCACTTCATTCAGCGGCAGGTTCTGCGTTACCGTCGCCGCATTGGGAGTTTGAATGCCGCCGGTATGGTCGTTTGGCTGATAGATGTAAAGGTACTCGGGAAGCGTGCCCTGCGCCGCCATCCGGTCGAAGTCCTTGATGAATTCCTGCGCGCGGCGCTGGTCGGAAATGTTGAAGTTGTAGCCCGGATAGTTCCTATCCAACCGTGGCTCACCATCCGGATTGTTCGTTCCCAGTACGGAAAGAACAGGCAGCGCTAAGAAGTAGGATTGTCCTAACCCCACCGTTGCGGAACTGGTGTCGCCGTTATTCGTGATGGGAGTAGTAACGCTGAACCTATCTGCATTCAGTTGCGGGAACCCAGCCAGTCCGCTGGTCGGGTCGTTGAGGATGGTAGGCGTGTTCGTGCCGGTGTCGGTCCCAGCGATACGGATCATGGCTCCGTAGTCCTTGAACGTCACGCCATGGCGGACGGCGTTGTTGAAAATATATCCGCCTTCGGGATAATCTTCCGGCTCGAAGTTCTTGTTCACCAAGAGTCCGCGGCCGCCCTTCACCAGCAATGTCTTCTGCGTGTAATCGGTGGCTGTACCGGATGCCGAATACTGATGGCCGGCGTCGCTTTCCTCCGCATTGGAGTAATAGTTGGCAGCAGTGGCGAACTTCGACGCTAGTTGCTGCGTATTCAAATCCACGCCGGTGAACTGTCCATTGGTGTACTGCGTTCCATCTTGATTGTTGTACATCAAGCTGGAATACGGTCCGAAGCGGGTGGACAGGCTGCCCAGCATCGAATCGAAGGTCTTGTTCTCGTGAAGGATAAAGATGACATGCTTGATCTTTGCCGACGGTGCCCCGCCCACCGGAATGATGCTCGTATCGGTCGCTTGATTCACCGCGTAGTTGTTCGCCAGAACTGCGGCGTTGTCGATGTTCTGCGTGGCCAAATCCACCTTCTGCAGGCTGCCGAAAATGTAGTTGCTATCGGTCCTCGGATCGGAGGTAACGCCCGAGGGAGGCGAAGGTTGCGCAAACGTGTTGATCGCCGGATTGATATCTTCCCCGATACCCTTCGCATTGGCAACATAGAGATAGCGTCCGTCCGGGCTCACGGTCACAGCGGTGGGATACCAGTCGGTCGGGATACGGCCCAACAAGCGGGGATGCACCGCGTCGCTGGTGTCGAGAACCGCTACGGAGCTTATGCCGGCCTCTGCGACGTACAAGCGGTTATTGTCCGGCGATACCGCGATCGCGTTCGGATAAGCACCATGCACTTTCTGCCCGTCGGCCAGCGAAACATTCACCGGGGACAAATCGAAATCGGGAAGAGCGCGGTTGTTTGCCACCAGCACCATGCCCAGCGCGTCGCTATTGGATTTGGTGACGTACATTACTTCCACGGCGCCATGCCGCACGATGGTCGTAGCCGTTGGGTGCGTATCGCCCACGTTCCGCAGCTCGTCCAGCGTATGTCCTTGATACAACGAACCGAGTAGGCTGAGACTGGCTCCGTTGCCACCCGGTGCTGCGAGAATCGAAACCGAGGAGGTCTTCGGGTTCGTACCGGTCGTGTTTGTCACCGGAACATAAAACCCATCCGGTTGATTACCGGTGCTGCCTACCTGGCTTAACTTGCCGGTGTCGTCATAAGTAGGATTCTTGAATTTGTATTCGCTGACACCCCAGTTCGAGACAAATACCTTCTGGCCGTTATTACTCACCGCGACGCCGTAGGGAAAATAGCCAACAGGCACTTGCTTGACGACGGTTTTAGAAGCCGTGTCGATCACCGCCACGCTGTTATCGCCATTGCACGCCACATAAAGATAGCGTCCATCGGGGCTCAACGCCGAGCCCGCCGGAAACGTGATCTGCGCGCCGCTTGTCCGGCTGAATCCGGTCGCAATGGGCGGTTTGTTACCGCTCGCGTCCGCAGTGTTCAGTGCCGCCGCAGGTGTGTAGTTCGACACATAGCCCGCGCTCGACGGCAGAATCGGCTTAATGGCAATGCTCGCCGGTGTTCCGGCTGTGATCGAACCATCCGCGGCCAAATTGAAAAGCTTCATGTCGTTATCCGGACCGCCCGAAGCCCACACCGTGTACGGACCGGTGCCGGTCACCTGCAGGCCGATATAGAACAGCCCGGTGGTGATCTGCGAGACAACTTTCATGGACGCGCTGTCGACGACGGAGATAGTATAGCCGCCTTTGTTGATCGCGCTTTGGTAAGAAATGTAGCCGCTTTCGCGCTCATCGTCGTTGGTGGTGACGATGTAGCGGCCGTCTCCAGTGGTGGCGATGCCCAGCGGATTCATGCCGATCTGAATTGTTGTTCCGGCGGGCTTCACAATCTGCCCGCTCGGCAATACGCCGGAGAAATAACTGCCGAACTTATTGGGACCGGCGAAAAGCTCCGCCCCCGAATAAGCACCTGTCTCCGACGTGCCATAAACCGGAGCGGTGATGTTGCCCCAGTTATTGGCGTTAATAGAGGAGGATTGAGCAAAGCTGACGCCCGGTACGGCCAGCAGCCATGTCAGTGAACCTGCGGTGAGCATCCGCAGGGAAGTGAACAGAGTTTTTTTGAAATGGAGAGCGATCATAAATTTGTCCTTCTGCTTAGTCGCCAGGGTTTTATGCCTTGCGTGAATCTCTTCGAGCGCGGCTGTACAACGCGACCGCGCTCAGCCCGCCGAATAACATCAGAAAAGTCGATGGTTCCGGAACCGCTGCGGGAAAGCTGCCGATTCCGTCGGCGGTCAATGTGCCCAGGCCATACTGCGCGCCGCTTTGGGCATCTGTCGCGTAAAAATTCGTCGAGAGGGCTCCGCCGGTGCCGGGCAAGCTGGCCGCAAACGAAGAAAGCACCGACGCATTCACCGGTGTTCCGCCGAATGTATTCAAGATGCTGAGATTTGTTTGGCTCAAACTACCGGTCAACATGGCGCCGGCGAGCTCTCCGTGTACCGGATCGGGAGCCATGGACGCGGCACTGTTTAAGAAAACGGTGGAGGTGTCCAACGAGGTGCGCATCGTATTGCTCGCATCGAACAAAGCAACTGTTTGGCTCGTTCGATCCGCAAACGTCTCGGTTAAGGCAAGCGAATTCAAGGTGAGATCGGTCGCCACATTGAAAACCGGATCTCCACCGGAGGCGGTAAAGTTGGTGACCTGATAAGTAACCGAAGCGGCCTGTGCCGGCGCGCTGACGCCTAACGCAATTGCTGCTACTCCGAATAAAATACTGCCGGCGATTTTGGAAGCGAATCGTTCCATTATTTTCTCCTTAGAAATATCCGCTTTGGCTTTTGCGCCAAGCAGCTTGAATGGGAAATCAGGAGGGCAGCCGTTAAATCTGCCATCCCTCCTGACAGTACGCTTCCAGAGTGAAAGTACTATGTACGTTCTATGACAAAGCTATGACATTCCCGCCTCGCAGCAAGTCGGGAGGGCTTCATGGTACTAGTCACCTGTGCCGACAAATACGTGAGTATGAAACAGCTCCTTGGATCTGAGCCTGGACGGTGAGTGACCTTGTCCCGGCAAACCAAATGGCTGCGACCGTCCATTAGCATGGAAGAAGTAAGTGGGCTGAATTTTGTGCATCATGGCGCTTGCCGTCACCGCCCGCTGGACCTACCCCAAACTGAGAATTCCATGACGATTCGATTTTTCTTCGCAATGTTCATCTGTGGCGCGACTCACGCCGGCGCCCAATCGGCGGACCAGAGTCGCGAAGCGTTGAGGAAAGCAAGCTGTGACGGCACTGATGCCGCTGAGCCAACCGCTGCAAAAACCGGGCAATCCTGCCCGAACGCCACGTCCACTCGCGAGATAGAAGACTGCCTCAATAAAGAACTGGCGAAAACACAAAAGAATTACTCCACCTTCGCCTCGGCTCTACGCGGCTTGTTGCAGCGTGAGGGCAATGACTCCGCAGTCAGCGAATTTGACAAAATCGAAAGCGAATCGAAGAAGTATCGTCAGCTCTGCGTCGAGGCGGCTTCCAATCGATTCAAGGGAGGTAGCATCGCACCGATAGTTGCGTTACAAACTCAACAAAAGTTGCTCCGTTTCCATTTACAAGAGCTGTCCGTGGTGTACGCAAACGAATTAGAAAACCACTGATTCCCCGGTGCTATGATCCCTTCAAGAAAAGAATTCTCCATGCCCTACGATCCTGGAATACATTCCGAGTTCTCATCCTCAGTCCCTGCGGACTCTATCCCCTATCCCGTCGACAACGCCTTGGCGATTCAGCCGGAGGAAAAAACAAAACGCGCCCTTGGTTTTTTAATCGATCTGGTGCCCGCTCTCTTCCTGGGCCTGCTGAACTTTTTGCCGATTGTAGGTTGGGTGGCACACGGCTTTCTTGCCGCTTTGTACTGGCTCCTCCGCGACATTACCGGTGCGAGTCCGGGCAAGATGGTTACCGGAAGCCTGGTCGTCAGCGCTGACGGCCTCCCCGCCACGACCGGTCAAAGAATCCTGCGCAATTTACCATTGGCGCTTCCCGGAATTGTCGGCATGATCCCCTTCATCGGCATCATATTCGAGGTTGTGGTTGCTGTCCCAATTCTTGTAATCGAAATCGTCCTCCTATTGGTGACCGGTCGCAGGCTGGGCGATCGGCTGGCAGGAACAATCGTCGTTCGAAAATAAAGCACGCTCTTAGATCATTCGTCGCCGCGCCAGCACCCCCATCGCTAAACAAAAAGGAACCGCAATCCAGTTGGCGATTTTTGCTGGATTACCGGGCAAAACACCCAGTGCAATATTCAAGGCACCGGCCAAGATGAAAAAGTTCGACCAGTTTTTCCGGTTCATAGTTCTCCCGCTCCGCATTACATGGATAGCGTGAACTGGTGACCTATAGCAACGGAGTAGGTAGTTCCATTAGTTTTCTAACTCGCTTGCAGCGCCGACGCGATCGCAAGCGAAATCCGCGTCCACTGCTCTTTTTCCGCCCCCAACTGCCGCTGGCCCGCCTTGGTCAAACGATAGTATTTCGCCCGCCGATTGTTCTCCGATTCACCCCACGACGAGGTGAGCCAACCCGCCTCCTCCATCCGGTGCAAGGCGGGAAAAAGCGACCCCGGCTTCACCTGAAAAGTTCCATCGGTAATCTGCTCGATGCGCCGCGAAACACCCAACCCATGCATCTGGTCCAGCGCGAGCGTTTTCAGAATCAGCAGGTCTAACGTTCCCTGCAGCAGGCTGGTCGGTTGTGACGGCATAGGTGTTCTCTATAGAAATTCTATAAGAGATGAAGATGGCGTCACAACCGACCTTTTACTTAAGGAGCTACGGTGCGATCTGGAGAAAGTTCAAGCGATTCGGCAATGCCCACGGAACGTCGAACAATCGAACACCTGAATACGGACTGCCCAGCAGGAATTGGTTGGGGTCCGGATTGTTTTTCCCGTCCGCCGCGAAGTAACTTGCAACCTGCTGCTGCTCGGCAAGCGCGATGGTAGTCTCCGCCGAAAACGCCGGATCGAAAATCGTCGGATTGCTCAAAATGCGATGCGGCAATATAGGGAATCCGATCCCTTCGTAGGTCGCTCCCAGCAGCTCTGGATGCAGCACAACCGCGCGATCGAAACGGAAATACCACGAAGAAAAATTCGCATTGGCAGCACGAATTACTTGCGAGTTCATCGGGTTCGAAACTTCCAAATCGCCCAAACCGAACTGGAACAGCGTCTGTTTCGGCGGCACGCCCGCAAGAGGCAAACTCTTCAGATGCGGCGCGTAACTTAACGGATCGCCCAGCATATTCAGCCACTCTGCCGTCTCAAAAGCTGCCTGAATATCCAGTGCTCCGGGGACATTGTTTATGACTACCGGTGAATCGCGATACACATAGTTGTCGTTGAACTGATCGTGAAAGTAAGCTTGCGGCTGTGCCGGCGGCACGTTCAAAAGCATGGGGTTACTCATGCCCAGATACGCCGCGCCGAGAGGCCGGCCCGAAAGCGCCAAACGAGCATCATCCGAAAACGGCGCGCCATCGCCATTCAACACCGCTGCCCGAATCCCCGGTTCCACCGCATGCGCCAACGTCCCAAAAATCGCGCCGAACGACTGCCCCACGTAGTAAATGCGGTCGGGATCTAAATTCATGCCTAACCCGTTCGTCTCACGAATGGTTTGAATCAACGCAAACAGGTCTACCGCGGTCTGCCGCCCGCAGTCGCGCACCGCCAGTGGTCCGGGGAGAATACAGCCGTCCGTCGGACCTATAGGGCGGTTGGGCGAAAACGCAATCCCACGGCCCGGAGCGGCAACGGTCGCCACGCTGCCGTCGGTTCCCGCCAACTGCACCGTGCTCCCCGGCCCGAAGCCATGCCCCGTCACCTCCATCGCCAAAGTGGCAAACCCCTTTGCTGCCAGCGTAGAAGCAATGTAACTCGGCGCGCCGAATTGGTTGTCGCTCAACCCGTGCCCGTAAATCACCACCGGAAACCCGCGGCCATTCGAAGGAAGCTTGTTCGCCGCCGGCAAAAAGGCGTGAAAGGAAACCGGCACATAACCGGCGGGAACACCTTGCGGAACGCCCGGTGCCGGTACCGGCTTCCCCATCGGCTCATTGGTCGGCGTCACGGAAATAGAACCCGCCAGCGGACCGCTCACATTCAGAAAATTCGGCGATAGATACAGTCCGAACACAACGCTTTCCACATTGGACAACGCACTCAGCGGAATATCGATCTGCGTCTGTGTACTTTGTTGATCTTGTGGCAGGTAGGTGATGCTTCTCAGCCTCGCCAACGAAAACGCGGTCGTGCTTCCCGCCGGCAAAACCACGGGAGGCTGCTGCGCGTCGACAAAGCGTCGCGCCTCCTCCAGCCAAGTCGTTGCGCTCAGCGTGGTGAATACCGATGCATCCGCCACCCGATTCCCCCAGGCACCGCCCAGCAAAGCTTCCGGACTTCGTAACGCCTTCGTCAATGTCTGGCAGTAATCGCTTCCACTCTCCGTCGAGCAGCGATGGAAGGCCGGGTCGGCTTGTATGGGATTGCCGCTTGCATCCCGCACCTCATTGCTCACCACCAGCAGATAGCGCGATTGCTGATTCAAAACACGGTCTGGCTTGAAGTAGGCGCAGTGGCTGGGTGGATCATAAAGCACTTGGTTGATTGTTACAGGAAACTGCACCGAATCCAGGGCGAGATACCAAATGCCTGTCCTGAGCGTCTTCGGATCGATTGCACTCGAAAAACAAACGTTCGTCCGCGCGTTGATGTTGAATCCATCCAACTGATTCAGCAGTGCCGTGTTCTGGCAAACGCTCAGATCCGGCGACACCGCGCAGCTATCCGGCAGCGCAAGCGCAATCTGCCTGCCCGTTTTCTGATTGGTGTCGACGGTTGTCAGAGCATCCGTTGGGAAAGGACCCACCGCCGGCGACTCTGGCTGAAAAAGGGCAGTAGTTTGCGCGAAAATACACGCATTCATCGCGAAGAATAGAAATATATTTTTCATAAACCCCTGGGAATAGTCTGAAATAGTCCGCTAACGAGTTCGAGTGTAGCCCTGTTTTTCGAAGAATGCTAGACATTTTCTATTAAGCTACGCTTCATGTTTTTCTTGCATTCACCATTTGGTAAGTCACCGGTTTTCGGACTAGAATCGGAGTTGCTCCCCATCTTCCGCCGTCGATATATCTCGATTCACTCACCAGCGCTGTGTTTTCCCGCGTTCCTCTGTCTATGGCTATCGGCGCCCGTCCCCTTACATGCGCAAAATGCCGCCGCACCTTCAGAAAAGCCGTCGCAAACGGAACCGGACGTGCTCCTCTTCAATAATGGAGAAAAGTTAATCGGACATCTGGAGCGTGCGGAAGGAACGTCGGTTCTGTTTAAGAGCGACATGGCCGGCGAAATTAAGGTGGATGTCGGCAAGATTAAAGAACTTCATTCTTCCCGGAAATTCGCCGTGATTGGAAAGAATATCTTGCTGAAGAAACATGAAAATCAATCAAGAATCCCGCAAGGTCCCATCGCGATCTCCGATGGAAAAGTAACAGTCAATACCCCATCGCCTGCCCCGCCTCCCGTCATTCCCGTCGCCAACACCAGCTACATCATCGACGAGCAAACTTTTACAAAAAATCTACTGAGCCGTCCCGGTATCTTTCAAAATTGGAAAGGCTCGGCAACGGCAGGCGTATCGTTAGTGCTCGCTACCCAGAAAAGCCGCACCATCACCAGCGCCGTCAGCCTGATTCGAACCGTTCCCACCGAGGATTGGCTCCAACGCGACAGCCGCACCACGTTAAACTTTTACTCGGCTTACGGCGCGTTGAGCGAGCCCGGTTCGCCCACCATCAAAACCTCGCTCTATCACGCCGACGTCGAACGCGATGAGTACTTCAGTCCCAGACTCTACTACTTCTTCTCCGGCTCTTGGGACCACAACATCTCCCAAGGTCTCGATCTGCAGCAGACCTACGGTGCCGGTATCGGTTGGACAGTCATCAAGGATCCCAATCAGGAACTGAACCTCCGGGTCAGCTTGGACTACATCAACCAGAGATTCAATCCCATTCTCATCAGGCAAGCGACAGGCAACAATCCTTCCGGGTCGCTGGCTCCCTACAGCATGTCTCTGGTCGGCTCGGTCTTCGGCGAAACTTACAATCGCAAGCTTCCAAAAACCATCCTGCTGAACCAATATTTAACGCTCATTCCGGCTTGGAATAATTTAAACGCATACTCCGCTAACGCCGGTATTAACATTACGTTGCCGGTCTATAGGCGCCTGGGCATCACCATCGGCACCATCGACACATTCCTGAACAACCCGCCCCCCGGCTTCCAAAAGAACTCCTTCCAGTTCACCGCCGGCGCAACGTACACTCTTCCTTAGTTCCCGCAGCAAATAGGGACGGACGCACATTAAATCCGAGTCTATCTACCCTACGGCCTACAAGGGTAATCGCTATCCTAATTCTGCACACCGTTCATCCGCCCACATCGCCATTCATCACAAATCGTTCTGCAAATTGCCGTGAAACCGCTAACTTGCATGCAAGGAGTTTTCTTTATGAGCAAGTGGACACAATGTTTATTCCTGAGCATGATAATGGCGGTGGGCACAACAGCAAGAGCCGAGAACCCATCCACCTTTCATGTCGACGTGAAGGGCCAAGGCTCTCCCATGATCCTGATTCCAGGCCTTGCCTCTTCGGGCGACGTGTGGGATTCCACCGTGGCGCACTATGCCGGGCAGTATCGATGCTATGTGCTGACGGTAGCGGGTTTCGCCGGTCAACCACCGGTAAAAGGCTTCTCGCTGGATCGCGTCACCGACGATCTCTCACATTACATCGCCGCCCAAAACCTCCCTCGTCCGGTCATTGTCGGCCACAGCCTCGGCGGGTTTCTGGCATTGAAGCTGGCCTCCGAACATCCCTCGCAAGTAGGTAAGCTCGTCATCGTCGACTCGCTGCCGGCCCTTGGCGCGGTGATGGATCCGAAGTTGACACCGGCGCGGTTGAAGGCGAATGCCGAGAAGATGCGGGCCGGGATGGAAAGCATGACGGAAGATCAGCGCTTGAAAATGGGAAGGTCCGCCGTCGAAGGAATGGCAACCAAACCGTCCGATGTCGAACGAATTTACGGGTGGACAAAAACAACCGACGGACATACCGAAGCAGTAGCCATGTCGGATTTAATGGGCGCGGACCTACGGAATGACATTGCGAACATCACCGCGCCTACGCTTGTCCTCGGCACATGGATCGAATACAAAATGTACGCCACCGAATCCGAGGTTCGCCACAATTTCGAATTGCAATACAAAAATCTCAAAGGAGTGGAGATCGAGATGGCTCCGAACGCGCGTCACTTCATCATGTACGACAATCCACAATGGATGTTTCAGCAGACGGATCGATTCCTGAGCAACAGTCGCGCGACGAAATAAGCGCGAGGAAACGAGTGATGTCCCGCAAGACACTTTATTGGACCCTGCAGACCTGCGGTTGGGGTCTGCAAGGCTCTCTGAACTTGCTTTTCCTCTGGATGTTCGACCCCCGCAGCGCATCGCACGCCGCCATTGTCTTCGGCTCCTGTTCCGCTTCCGGCATCCTGCTATCCCACGGTCTCAGGAACCTGATACGAAGACGGGACTGGCTAAAGATGCCGCTCAGTCGAAGTTTCGGGCGTTATCTTCTCGCCGGCCTCGCTTTCGGCGCTCTGCAAACCGGGTGGGCCGCCATCGGCTATCGCCTGCTTCTCAATCCCAAAACGTTTCAACAGTTCGGCTGGGTTCCCCCGGCCTTGTCTATTTGGACCATTACCTTCGTTTTATGGATCTCCATCTACACAAGCATCGTCCAGCTACGCCGCGCGCAACAAGCGGAGCAGCAGCGCCTTGAGCTGGACTTCCTGTCGAGAGACGCACAATTCAAGGCGCTTCTTAGCCAAGTCAATCCACACTTCCTCTTCAATAGCTTAAATAGCCTGCGGGCGTTGATCTTTGAGGATTCCCACAAAGCCGCGCGAATGATCGACGAACTGGCCGGCCTTCTCCGTTACTCTCTGCAGTCTGGAGAAAAAAGAACGGTGAACCTCGGCGAAGAACTGCAAGCCGTCAACCAGTACTTCGCCATCGAGAAAATTCGTTTCGAGGAGCGGCTGCAAGTGGACATGCGGATCGGCTTAGGCGTCGAAGAGGCAGTGGTGCCGCCGATGCTGCTACAAACCTTAGCCGAAAACGCGGTAAAGCACGGGATCGAACGGCGAGAGAAAGGCGGAACCGTATCCATCGCGGCCTGCCTGCGAAACGGAAGCTTGCACCTCACCGTGGCCAATTCCGGTGCTATCGGCAATAACTCGACTTCGACGCGCATCGGTTTACAAAACGCAGACCAGCGGCTTCAATTACTCTTTGGCAGCGCCGCGCGCCTCTCCATTACCGAGAAAGACGGGACCGTGTTTGCCGAAGTAGAAATCCCACAGGAGGTGCCCCTTGCGAGCGCTCATCGTCGATGACGAACGTCTGGCGCGTTCGGAGCTCCGCCGTCTGCTAGCGCAGCATCCTTCTATACAAATCATCGGTGAAGCGGCTAACGTTAAAGAGGCGAAGCCGCGGATCGAAAGACTGCGCCCCGATCTGCTCCTGCTCGACGTGCAGATGCCCGGCGGCAGCGGATTCGATCTGCTGGAACAACTGAACTGGACGCCACGTGTCATCTTCACGACCGCCTTCGACCGATACGCCCTGAAAGCCTTCGAAGTAAACGCGCTCGACTACCTGTTAAAACCAATCACGCCGGAACGTCTAGCCTCTGCTTTGGAGCGCGTTATGCCGCGCGAGCAGAAACCAAAGCCATCCGACCCAGTCGAACAAAGAATTTTCTTGAAAGATGGCGACCGCTGCTGGTTTATCGGCGTGGAAGACATACTGCTGCTCGAATCCGAAGGCAACTACACCAGAGTGTATTTCGGCACCGAGCGCCCTTTGATCGCCCGTACTCTACAAGCGCTAGAGGAGCGCCTGCCCACCTCGACTTTCTTTCGCGTCAGCCGAAAACACATCGTGAACCTGCACTCCATCCAGAACATGGAAGAAACAATATCGGGCGGTTTGGAACTAATGCTGCAAGGCGGATTTCGCGCGGAAATGTCACGCCGTCGAGCAGCCGATTTCCGCACCCGCATGAGTCTTTAGTTTCCGCTTCCAACAACGAAGAAACATCGCCGCAATGAACATGTCGGTGATGTCATCCAGGAGCTAAAGGTCGTTGATCGAAGGACGATAGAGGGAGCGGCCCTCTGCTGAAAAATGCTGTTGTCTTGGTATCCGGCAAGCCTGCGCATAAATGTTCGCCGTCGGCTCTCGTTTTGAGCTATTCCAAGTGGCTCCAGAATTCGGTCGTGCGCTGGGGCTCTCGTTTCAAGATCCTGTTTTGGTCTAAGCACGCATTGAAGCTGTGATCGCATTATGGATGAGGCCGTAGCGTTTGCGTCGGGTGCTCCTCAACACAACGATATGACATTAATTGTTCTTCGTGTCCTTGGTTGAGACCAACATCTTAGATTGTTCTAGCTGCCTAAACTGGATCGGAGATGATGAGGTTGGAGGGCCCGGCCAATTGAAAATAGGCTATTGGCGTATTATGGTGTGCCTTGCATTGGTTTGTACGAGCAAAGCCGAACGACCTCATCCCACGGATATCATCATCGTGGGAGCCGGAATCTCTGGTCTGAGTGCAGCCCTTGAAGCTGCCAATCGTGGCGCACGAATCACAGTTCTAGATTCATCTACGGTCGGCGGAGGCCACGCCATCGTTTCCAACGCAGCAATCTGTATCGTTGATACTCCACTTCAAAAGCGAAAGAAAATCGTTGATTCAGCAACTTTGGCTGAGAGCGACTTTATTAGAAGAGGTGGGGATGTTGATCGAGCCTGGGTAAAAACGTACGCGCAGAGATCAAAATTCCTGATTTTCGATTGGCTCACGAACTTAGGCGTCGATTTTTATGATGTTGGCCAAACCCCAGGAAATTCTGTTCCGCGGCTACATTTTGTGAAAGGAAAAGGCTGGGCACTGGTCGAACCAATCTTTCGTCAATGCCTGCGTCACCCCAATATTCAATTCCACTGGAATACCAAAGCGGAGCGTCTTCTGATGGAGAATGGTCGAGTTGTCGGCGTTGAGACACGGAACGTTCGAACCGGCCAAAGCGCCCAGTTTCGCGCCTCAAGCGTGATCGTGGCTACAGGAGGTTTTGGCAGCAATCTTCTTATGATTCGAGACAACTGGCCGCCGAGCTTATCTCCACCATACCGTCTTCTTGCGGGTGCTTCTCATGCGGCTGTGGGATCGGGATTAGAGATGGTTCAAGCAGCAGGCGGAACCTTTTCATACCTCGATCACCAATGGAATTACGTGCTTGGATTGCCAGATCCGAGAGACAAAACCGGACAACGTGGGCTGGCTGCTTTCGATTTTAGTTCTATTTGGGTGAATGATAGAGGCCAACGATTCACCCCTGAGCTAGGGGATGAAAAGGTCAATCTAAAGGATCTGCTTCTGCAGCCCAAAGGTGAGTACTGGTCCATCCTAGACAGCGATGGCCGCTCCCGTTTTGCGATCACGTTAGCGGGATGGGAAAACGCAAAGGAGGTGGATCAGCTTGTTTTTGAGACACCAGGTGTGGCCGCTGCGGCAGGGACGCTATACGAGTTGAGTCGAGAAATCGGTGCGAGTCCGGATGCACTGTCGAAAACAGTCCGTCGTTACAACCGATTTGTGGATGGCGGGGTGGACGAGGACTACCATGCGTTCGATATCAAGACCACTCCGAAACCACATAAGCTCGAGAAGCCACCTTTCTATGCCGTGCACTTCTTTCCCATCACGAGGAAGACCATGGGGGGAATCGATGTCGATCAGCAATGCCACGTTCTGGATCGAACAGGTCATCCGATAATTGGTCTGTATGCAGTGGGCGAAGCTACCGGATTTGGAAAGATCAATGGGCGAGCCGCACTCGAAGGTACATTTCTTGGTCCTTCCATTGTGATGGGAAGACTGGCCGCGCGAGCTATCGTAAGATCCCCGATCTCCGATCTGAAATTGCGTTCACTGCCGGCTCGCGGGGCTCCAGCCACATTTTCCAATGCAGCATGTATCGGTTGTCATGACCTGCAAAAACTTACCCGCCTAAAGCGCTCAGGCTACTGGCATTTCGAGCAGTCACACATGAAAGTTCTTGAACGGCAATACAGATGTGGATCTTGTCACCAAGGCATGTTTCCGTTCAAAGCTGAACGTCATACACAAGATCGCCTGGCTCTTGTGAATGACTGCTCAACATGTCATTCGGTCCAATCGAATCAATGATCTGCATTGTCCGTTTTAGCTGAGCGTTGACATCTGCAATGCGGATTTCTTGGTCCTTTTGTACTGAAACTCCATGCTTCATCAGGTAAGTTGTGAAGCATGCGTCATCACGATGTTTTCGTTTTATAAGGACCGAACGAGTACGCCTCAGCATAGTTCTCAAAATAGTTCTACGCGTTCCCGTAATATCGTGTGATCCTCAAAAAATTCCCTTGACTCCCACCTAACGTCAGGCCTCACCCTATGGATGAGGAGGAAAATCCGAGTGAACAAGCTCTATCACGCCCGGGAATTTGCCGTCTTAGCGGGCGTCAGCGTCCGAGCCTTGCATCATTACGACCGGTTGCAGCTACTTCAACCGCAACGCACCGATGCAGGCTACCGGCTTTACAGTCTTCGCGAGCTGGAGCGCCTACAGCAAATCATCGCGCTGAAATTCCTCGGACTTTCCTTGTCGCAGATCAAGGATTTACTCGACCGGGAAACCCGCAATCTACCCGACGTGCTGCAATCGCAACGCCAAGCATTGGAAGAAAAACGGCGGCACGTCGAGAGCGCCATTCGCGCAATCGAGGAAGCGCAACGAACAATCTACCCCGGCCGGCAACCTGACGCTGCCATTCTAAAAAAATTAATTGAGGTGATGACAATGCAAGACAACAAAGACTTCATGACAAAGTACTACAGCGAGGGAGCGCAAGCGAAAATGGCTGACCGCCGTGAAACGTGGACGCCCGAACTGCAGCAACAAATGACTGCGGACTGGATGAATCTTTTCCACGACGTCGAAGCTGCGCTAGGCGAAGACCCAGCCGGCGAAAAAGCGCAAGCTCTTGCCGCCAGATGGACCACTCTCGTGAACCGCTTCACCGGAGGCGATCCCGAAATGAATGTCGGCTTGAGAAACGCCTGGGCCGACCGTGAACACTGGCCCGCCACCCCGCAAGGACAAACCGCAGCATTTAGCAACCGCGACGTATGGCAGTTTATAGGCAGAGCGATGACTCATCGAAAAGCATAAATTCAACACTCGTTGTTGAATCCCGGTCATTGGTCCTGTGCGGATCGTCGGTAAACGGACCACTAGCCGCTACCCCAAGCCTCACTCGCCGGTTTGTTTCGCCGCGCCGCCGCCGCTCTCGCCCAAATACTGATCGAACCAACCCACCGCCCGCTGCAGAACATCTATCTGATCCTTCGGCTTCCGGAACGCGTGTCCCTCCCCTGCATATACCACCAGACGCGTCGGCACGTCCAGCGTCTTCAGCGCATGCCAAAACTCAAACGATTGCGGGGCAGGGCACTCGCCGTCCCGTTCGCCCACCACCACCAGCGTCGGCGTCTTCACCTGTTTAATAAAGTTGATCGGCGCGCTCTTGGCATACACCGCCGGATCGTTATAAACCGAATTGCCAAAGTAAGGAATCATCCATTGATCGATGGAGTTCTCGCCATAATAGCTCTTCCAATCCGCGATCCCCGCGCCCGCCACCGCCGCGCGAAAACGGTGTGTCTGCGTCACGGTCCACATCGTCATGAATCCGCCATAGCTCCATCCGGTCACGCCGATGCGGTCGTTATCGACCGGCAGCTTTTTCACCACCGTGTCCACTCCCGCTAACACATCGCGCAGGTCGCCCCCGCCGAAATCCTTCACGTTGGCATGTGTAAACGCCTCGCCTTCGCCATAGCTTCCACGCGGATTCGGAAAGAAAACAAAATAGCCCAAGCCCGCCATCACCGACATATCGAAGTGCGCCGACGGCCACGACGACGCATGCTCCCCTGCCGGGCCGCCATGAATGGAAACCACCATCGGATAGTGTTTGCCGGCGTCGTACTTCTCGGGATACAGCAGCCATCCTTGTACGTGAAATCCTTCGTTGTTCCACGTCATGCTTTCCGCCTTGCCCCAATGCCGCTGCTGCCCGTCATTGGCATGGGTCAACTGCTGCCACGTACCCGTCGCCCCGCCCCAAACTTCCGGTGGCATCTCCCACGAGCTCCGTATGGCCGCGCTCGTTTGCCCATCGGCGGAAATCGAAAAATTCGGATAATTACCGCCGTCATGCAACCCTTCGCCGCCCTTCCAAATCGTCTTTCCCTGCCCGCTCTTCACGTCGAGCTCCGCGATTGCGCTTCCGCCCTCCACCGCTTCGGTAAGCTGTAGCTTGTCGTTGCCCAGCCACTGCAGCCAGCTCGGCGATGCCTTCCGATTCTCCGTCACATCGCGCGCTGTCCCACCCGCGCTGTCAATCACAAAAATATCGCCCCCGGTAAACCCCGCATCGCTCATCAGCCCACCGATAAACGCCACCCGCTGCCCATCCGGCGACCATCTCGGGATCGCCAGCTGCCGATCCACCGGCGGATGATACAAAACGTTCATCTGCCCCGAATCGCGAGCCATTGTATAAAGCTGCGCCGTCCACCAGTTGTTATCCGCCGGCCCCGGTGCCGCAATCGCCGCAAATTTCTTCCCATCCGGCGACCAGTCATATTCGTAAACATTCAATTGGGCCGGCGACTCCTGGTGAACCGTCCCGCCGCCCGCATCCATCACCGCAATCCGCTGATTATGAATTTCAGAGCCGATCACTCCCGTCTGCGCCGGCACCGCCTCCAAAGGCCCCGCACCGGTTGCATTTTCGATGTACAAAAAAGCGAGCTGTTTTCCATCGGGAGACCACTGCAAGCCCTCCACTTGACCTTTCAGATGAGAAGCCTGCTGCGGCTTCCCGCCTCCGACGGATTCCACATAAATCTGCTCTTGTTCCGCCGATTCCGCATCCGACAGAAAAGCAAATCGACTGCTATCGGGAGCCCACGCCATCCCCGATTCTCGCGACGGCGCATTCGCCCCCTCCACATTGATCTGCTCCGCTTTCACCCCGGCCTTCGTGCGGTCCAGCAGAAAAAGACCCACGCCCTTGCCTTCTCCGGAAGCCGGTTGGGTCCACGTCACCCATTTCCCATCGGGAGAAATCGACACTTGATTGAACCGTTGCACCTGTCGAAGCTGCTCCACCATGCTGCTGATCTTCGTGCTCTGATTCGGCTGCTGAGCAAACCCAATCACCGGCCCTGCCAGCAACAACAGCGCCGCTGTGCCATCAAAAAAGCCCTTCATCATATTGCCTTCCATCATACGTGTAACCAGGCCAACGACCCCCGGGAACCCCAAGCCGAGCCGGAGCGTAAACAACCCCTTACGGCAAACAGATAACGCCAGACTGGACAATTTATCTGATAGAGTGTTCTGGACGATGTACACATGTGACGCATCGCATGACGCCGGGATAGCGGATCGCCGGTATACGTTGGTTAAAGGCGACGTTTGATGAGTGCACTGCAAACTTATTCAAGAATTACTCCGTTTCTCTGGTTCGACTCGAACGCCGAAGAGGCGGTGGAGTTTTACCTCACTGTTTTCAAGAACTCACGCCGGCTGGACCGAGTGTTTTCGCCTGACGATGCCGCCGCGCCGAAGGGCAGCGTCTTGACCATCGCTTTCGAGCTCGATGGACAGCAGTTCACGGCGCTGAACGGTGGTCCGATGTTTCAGTTTACGGAGGCGGTGTCCTTTGTCGTCCGTTGCGATTCGCAGCAGGAGGTGGATGAGTTCTGGTCGAAGCTTTCCGCCGGAGGCAGCGAGAGCCAGTGCGGTTGGCTCAAGGACAAATTCGGGCTTTCCTGGCAAATCGTGCCGGCGAGACTGCCGGCTTTGATCAAAAATCCCAAGGCGCTGCAGGCAATGCTTCGGATGAAGAAGCTCGACATTGCTGCGCTGGAACATGCGGCAGATGATTAGGGCGCGGCAGATGGTTACGGGCAGATGGTTATGGAAAGACTGGGACTAATCGAGTCTGCTGGAAGTAGTCACGATAGAGGAAGTTATCGAAATCCGCGAATGCGTCGCAGTCGTAATTGAGCTCCGTTCTTCTCCGCATGATCATGTATCAGTGCCAAAAGCGCAAGTTGCCGCTGCGGGGAAAGTGCCGACTCCGTCTCGTTCAAAAGAAACAATCCTGGACGCGCGAGACTTCGCAGAATCGCAAGAAACGCCTCGCCGTGCGATGTGCTGCGGCAATGGGCTGACCCAGTGCTGAACGAACTAGATAAGTTAGGAAAAACTTTCTACAATCTCGCGGCGCTTAAGACTTCCGTAGCATTTACGACTAAATGTATGTCTACAGAGCTAGATGTCCCGCTTAACCATAGGCTTGCTTGCAATCTTTGCCGTTACATGCACCTGTGCCTACGGGCAGCTCCCGCCTCCACCCGCCAATAAAGAGTCCGCCAAGCCCCTCGTCATCGATCTTCAGGATGCTTTGCGGCGCGCCCGCGCTTATAGCCAGCAGTTTCAAACGGCTGCGACCAACGCCGCGGTGGCCCGCGAAAACCGTTTGCAGGCCCGGGACGCTGAACTGCCCACCGTCAACGCTCTCAACCAATTCAGCTACACCGAAGGAAACGGCACGGCCTCCGGCGTATTCATTGCCAACGACGGCGTCCACGTCTACAAAGAGCAGGCCGTGGTTCGTGAAAATCTCTTCTCGCTGATACGCCGCGGCGCATACCGGCGCACGCGGGCCGCCGAAGCCGTCGCGTTCGCGCAAAAAGAAATCGCCTCCCGCGGCCTCGTCTACACGGTCGTGCAGGACTACTACAACTTACTGTCCGCCCAGCGAAAAATCGCTAATGCCGAGCAATCGCTGCAAGAAGCTCAGAATTTTGTGGACCTCACCGAGAAGCAGGAACAGGCCGGCGACGTCTCCCACGTGAACGTTGTCAAAGCGCGACTCCAGTTCGAGCAGCGCAGCCGCGACATGGAAAATACGAAGCTTGCCGCCGAACAAGCGAAGCTCACGCTCAGCGTCCTCCTCTTCCCCGACTTCGACCAGAACTTCACCGTGGCCGACGATCTCTCTCGTCTGCAGCCCCTTTCCACCTGGGCCGAAGTGCAACGGCAAGCGCTCTCTCACAATCCGGAACTGCGGTCCGCGCAGGCAAGCGTGCGGGAGACGCACTTTGCCACCACCGTCGCCCGCTACGGTTACCTGCCCGCCTTGGGGGTCAACTTCTACTACGGTATCGATGCTAACCAGTTCGCCGCGCAGGCGAGCAACGTCCTGGGCGCGAGCCGCAGCACTCTGCCGCATAATACAGTTGCGGTTCGACAAAACTTGGGCTACGCCGCGGATGTGACGCTCGACATCCCCGTCTGGAACTGGGGCGCCACCCGGAGCCGTGTCCGCCAATCCGAGCTGCAAGCCAAGCAGGCGCAATTCAACCTCACCGTCGCGAACCGGCGTCTCTACGCGAATCTGCAATCGCTCTATGACCAGGCCGCTACCGCGCGCAAGCAGGTATCCTCCTTGCTCCGCTCCCGCGATCTCGCTGCTGAGAACATCCATTTAACGCTGCTCCGTTATCAAGCAGGCGACGCCACCGCCCTGGAAGTTGTGACAGCGGCCGATTCGGCGACACTGGCGCGCAATGCCTACGACGATGGCCTCTCCCGGTACCATATCGCGCTCGCCAATCTTCAAACACTCACCGGAATTCTATAAAAGCTATGCGAAACGCCACGGCAGCTCTCTCGGCCGCGTTCCTTTTCTTGACAGCGTGCGGCAGTTCGCCGCCCCCGCCCTCCCCGCCAACCGTCGTCGCTGTTCAGACCACGAAAGTCAAACGCCAAACCATCTCCGACGTCGTCACGCTCGGGGGCAACCTCTACCCTCTTCATCAGGCCGATATCTCTCCCAAGATCAGCGCCCCCGTCCGCGCCTTCTACGTCCAGCGCGGAGACCATGTGCATCGCGGCCAGTTGCTGGCTGTGCTCGAAAACAAAGACTTAGCCGCCGCCGCCACCGCCTCCGAAGGAGCCTTCGATCAGGCCCAGGCCAACTACAGCACCGTTACCGCAACCACTCTTCCTGAACAGATACAAACAGCCGAACTGAACGTTCAGAACGCCCAGGCGAATCTCAATGCACAACAAAAGCTGTATAACAGTAATCTCTGGCTTTATCAACAGCGCGCCTTGGCCCGCAAGATCCTAGACCAAGCCGAGGTAGCCCTCACAACAGCCAAGAGTCAGTACCTAACAGCAAAGAAGCATCTCGATAATCTGCGCGCCACCGGCAAATCCGAGCAACTCAATGCCGCCAAGGGCCAACTGGAATCGGCTCGCGGCCAACACCTCGCCGCCACCGCCCAATTGAACTACTCGCAAATCCGCACTCCCATCGACGGCGCTGTGGCGGATCGCTCCGTCTATCCCGGTGGCATGGCTGCGGCCGGGACGCCGCTGATTACCGTGGTGGATGTTTCAAACGTGGTCGTGCGGCTCCACGTGCCGCAGCCCCAGGCCGCCCTGTTGAAACTGGGCAACCAGGCGACCATCCACGTTCCCGGTTTGAAGAACGGAGTCCCCGCAAAGATCACGGTGATCAGTCCGGCCCTCGATCCCAACAGCACCACGGTTCAGATTTGGGTGGAAGCGCCGAATCCCAATCACGATCTCAAGCCCGGCACATCGGTCGAAGTGTCGATGCTCGCGAAAGTGGTGCCGAATGCGCTGGTTGTGCCTGCCTCGTCCATTCTCACCGCCTCCGACGGCACAACATCCGTGATGGTCGTCCGGTCCGATAGCCGTGCCTACAGCCGGAACGTCACCACCGGAATAGAGCAAAACGGCGACATGCAGATCCTGAGCGGGTTGAAGGCGGGTGACGAGATCGTTGCCGCAGGAGCCTACGGATTGCCCGATAAGACGAAAGTGAAGGCCGAACCTGTCTCGTCGTCCGGAGCCCGATCGTGACCTCCGACGCGCAAGAACCGTTGACGAACCGCGACCGTGAGGGCGCAGACCCTGCCGAGCCTCAAAAGCCCTACTGGCTCATCGCCTACTCGAAACCGCTCATCGGGTTCGTCCTGGCCCTGGTCGTCTTGGGGGGTTACCTCGCCTTCCAGATTCCGACAGCTGTCTTCCCCACCACCAATTTCCCCCGCATCATTATCGCCATGAGCAACGGCGTGATGCCGATCGACGAAATGCTGGTGAGCATCACGCGGCCCGTCGAGATCGCGGTCAGCAGCGTGCGCGGCCTGCAGGTCGTGCGTTCCACCACCAGCCGGGGGACCGCCGGAATCAATCTCTTCTTCGACTGGAAAGTAAGCATGGTCGAGACCCTGCAGCGCGTCGATGCGGCGCTTGCCTCGGTGAAGGGCACGCTCCCTCCCAGCGTGAGCATCACCGCCAACCGGCTCACTTTTTCTAGCTTTCCTATTCTCGGTTTCGGCATGACCTCCGACACCATCCCGGCCACCCGCTTGTGGGAAATGGCCACCTACCAGCTTCGGCCGCAACTGAATCGCGTTTCCGGCGTGGCCACCGTCACCGTGCAAGGCGGCGAAATACCGGAATATCAGGTGATGCCCGATCCTGTGAAGCTGATCCGCACGTCGATCACCGTTCCGGAGATCCTCAGCGCCATCGGCCGAACGAACGTAATTGATTCGCCCGGTCTCATCCCCGCCCACCACCAGCTCCTCCTCGATATCGTGGATGGGCAGGTTCACAACCCGGGCGAGCTCTCAAAAATCGTGGTAAAGAAGACGCCCGCCGGCGTCCCGGTGTATATCGGAGACATTGCGCAAGTGAGCCCGTCGGCGAAACCCGTCTACACCATCGTCACTGCCCAGGGGAAGCCGTCCATTCTGCTCAATATCACTCGACAACCGGGGACCAGCACCGTGACCGTGGCCGATGCCGTCAAAAAGGAGCTTGATAAGCTGCGGCAAACACTTCCGCCCGGGATCCAATTCTCCACTTTCTACGACCAATCCGGGTCGGTGCGCTCCTCCATCAAAAGCGTGCGCGACGCCATTCTCATCGGCATCGTTCTCGCTTCCGTCGTGCTCGTCCTGTTCCTGCGCGATTGGCGCAGTTCCCTTGTGGCGGGCTTAGTCATTCCGGTCACCATCGCGGTTACGTGCGTTGTCATTCATGCGCTGGGCGAGACCTTCAATATGATGACGCTTGGCGGGATCGCGGCGGCGGTCGGCCTCGTCATCGACGACGCGATTGTGGTGGTGGAAAACATCGTCACTCACCGCGATGCGGGACAACCACCGGAGCAGGCCATCCAGACCGCTCTACAGGAGTTGATGAGCCCGCTGTTTTTCTCCACAGTGACGCCCGTCAGCGTCTTTCTGCCGCTTATTACCGTGACCGGCGTCACCGGCAGCTTCTTCCGCGCCCTGGCAATCACAATGACGGCGGCGCTGCTCACGTCGCTCGGCCTCGCTTTGACCTGGACACCCAACCTAAGCCAATATCTTCTAAAAAGCAAGCAGGAGACTCCTGAAAAGAAGGCCAAAAAGAAGAAAGGGCCCAGTCTCATCGAACGTATCCTGGGCGTCTACGGGCGGCTTCTGAAGCTCGTGCTGGAGCATCGTTGGTGGCTCGCGGCGTTTGCCGGGCTCCTGATCGTTGTCTCTTACTGGAGCTACAGTCGGCTCGGCACCAATCTGCTGCCCCCCATGGACGAGGGGAATTTCGTTGTGGACTACATCATGCCGGCCGGCAGTTCGCTTTCCGAGACTAATCGCGTAGTCAGCCACGTGGTCTCCATCATCGACTCTGTTCCCGAAGTCGCCGACACCGCCCGCCGCACCGGCGCACAGCTTGGGCTGGCGGCCGTCACCGAGACCAACACCGGCGATATCTCGGTCCAGCTCAAGAGCAATCGCAGCCTCACCACCAATCAGGTCATCGCGGAAGTGCGCGCAAAAATCAATCGACAAGAGCCTGGTCTCAGCATCCAGTTCGGCCAGATCCTCCACGACATGATCGGCGACTTGACCAGCGCCCCACAGCCGGTCGACGTCAAACTGTTCTCCAGCAATGAAGCGCTGTTGAAGCACTGGGCGCCCATCGTCGGCGAAGCCATCAAGAAAGTCAACGGTGTCGTGGACGTGCTCAACGGCATCGACAACATCATCAGCGGACCCGGAGTGATGTACCGAATCAAGCCGGAGGTCACTTCCCAGACCGGCTTCATGCCCGACGAGGTCGAAACCGACGCCAACGCGATTCTTCAGGGCGCGCCCGCCTCAACGCCTTTGGTCCTCAATAGTCGAGCCTATACGATACGGGTCCGCTTTCCCGAACAATACCGATCCTCCGTCGGCGCCATGAACAATACCCTGCTCGCCAGCGCCGCCGGGACAACCGCCACGCTCGGATCACTGGCCGACGTGGTCAACCTTCCCGGCCAGACCGAGATCCTGCAGGAGAATCTGCAACGCTATGTGGCTGTCACGGCGCGCCTGCAAGGCAATAACCTGGGCGGCGCGATCGCCGGCATCAAAAAGACCATCGCCGGCCTCCAGTTGCCTTCTTCCATCCGGATCGAGTACGGAGGCACCTATGCCACCCAGCAGAGTTCCTTCAGTAGCCTCATGATCGTCCTTCTCATCGGATTGATCCTCGTTTTCCTGCTGCTGCTCTTCGAATTCAAAAATCTGTCCGCGCCGTCCGCGATTCTCTCCTCGGCGATCCTATCGACTGCGGGCGTGTTCCTTGCCCTTCTGCTCAGCGGGGCCACGTTCAACATCTCGTCATTCATGGGCCTGATCATGGTGATCGGCATCGTTTCGAAGAACGGAATTCTGCTGATCGACGCCGATGACAAGGCCCGCGCCGAGGGCAAAGACCCGGAAGAGGCCATGATTGAAGCAGGAAGGCGAAGACTGCGGCCCATCGTGATGACCGCCATCGCGGCCGTCGCAGGCATGGCGCCTTTGGCATTCGGCTCGGGAGTGCTCCGCCCGCTCGCCATCGCGGTGATCGGCGGAATCCTTATCTCGATGTTCCTCTCGCTGATTATCACGCCCGCCGTCAACTACTACCTGACCGCGAAACGCGCCTAGTTCCAAATTGCGGAAGCTCGCGATTGCGTCTGAAAGCGGAGTCTCTCTCCCTACTGCCTGCGATAGCAACAGTTCACAGTATGCCCGCGATTTTCTGGATCGATCCTGCCTTGCATGTCGGCTGGATTTGGGAACGCGACGAAGCCATTCTCCGCCCAGTATCCTTCTTCGCCCTTCCCAATGGAAAAACAATCCTGTTGAGCGACGTATTTGCCAAGCTCGACCGCGATCTCGAGCTAACCGCTCATCCAAGCTAACCGACTCCTCCTATCGATCGGAAATCGCAAGTCGACCGAACGTGTCGATATGGGTGCCCGCGCCGAAACGCATGCCATCCACCATCAGTTCGACCATTCGCCGGGCGTATGGGGGCTCCTCTCCGTTGGGTCCCTGGCACAGGGTCGCCACTGCTAACAACAGGTCCTCGACGTCGATCCCTGCACGCACCGCCTTTGCGGCAACCGCCGCGTCGAGCAATCCTCGGGCTGCTGAGTGCATGCGTTGGAGGAAGTAACCAGGTAGGGCGCGGTACGCGGCATCGCCAGAGTGTAGCGCTGCTGCAAGCCCGCGCTTTGTAGCAAAGAAATCCATGTAGCGTTGTAACCAACGAGCTAGAGCCTCACCAGGCTCGCACTCGCCGGCAAGGACAGACGCCGCATCCGCACACGTGTCCATCTGCGCGCGCATCACAGCCACAATAAGATCTGAACGCTGCGGGAAATGCCGGTATACCGTACCCAGGCCCACGCCCGCTTTTTCCGCAATCTCCCGCACCGGAGCGTCGACTCCTGATGCGGCAAACACCTCAGTGGCCGCCTGCAGCACCGAACTCATCTTGCGCTGCGCATCGGCCCGCCTGCGTCGAGGCTCAACTTCTTTTGGCTGCTGCTTTTCCGCTTTGTCGGTTGCGCTTTTTTTCATGGCACGACTTGCAAATGGAACTCTGTTCCGTTTATAATGTGGAACATGGTTCCGGCTGTCCGATAAGCATAGCAGCCTCATCGAACCATCACCCAAAGGAGATCTATCATGCCAAACGAAGGCATCGCCCTGGTTACCGGGGCCAATCAAGGAGTCGGTCTTCAGGTAGCCAAAGAACTTGTAGCGAATGGCGTTACGGTGCTTGTCGGGTCGCGCAACTTCACGCGCGGCGAGGCTGCGGCCAGGGAGATTGGGTCGGGCGCCATCGCTCTCCAGTTCGACGTAACGGATGCCGCTTCCATCGCGGCTGCGGCGGAACGCGTCCGCAAGGAGTTTGGCCGCCTCGACCTGCTGGTCAACAACGCGGCTATCTCCAATACAAGCAAGGGCAATTTGTCCCTCCAGGAGTACGCCAAGCTGACCCTCGCGAGCAATGCTCCACTCGATGAGGTACGCGCAGTGTGGGAAACCAACGTGTTCGGTGTCCTCGCCGTTTACCAGGCGATGCTTCCGCTCCTCCGCGAGTCGTCGGATGCCCGCATCGTCAACGTGTCGAGTGGCGTAGGCTCGCTGACGACGAACGCGGACCCGGCTTTCTCGTACCGCTTGTTCTATGGTCCGGTTTACCCCGCGTCCAAGGCAGCTCTCAACGCGATCACGTTGGCAATGATGATTGAACTGGAGTCGACCGGAATCAAAGTCAACTTAGTCTCTCCGGGATTCACGAAGACCAACCTCAACGGCTATGCCGGTACGGAGTCTGTCGAAGATGGCTCTCGCGAGGTGGTGCGCGTTGCCCTGCTTGGTCCGGATGGCCCGACAGGAACATTCACGCGCTGGGAAGAAACCACAATTCCGTGGTAATTGACTAGCCGGAGCAGTACCGTTCATCAACTTGCAAAGGTGGGATCCCGGTCCGCACTTGCGCTCCCGATGAGCTAAAAGCGGCAGGTGTCGCCCCCGCATGCTAGTGCTTGGAAAATGCCGCAGACGGGGTTCGGGTGGAGCTCGCTTCGCTTTCCTTGAGATCCATGCGTTCAATGAGACCGTTCGCGATGGTATAAACGTGCCAAACCTCGCTATCCGAAAGAACGTCGCCAATGAGACTCTTCACCAGTTGGTGAACCTTGACATCGGTCTTGCCCGCTTCGCCTTCGATCACTTCGATCGGTTCCACATGAGGATCAAACTCCTGCCACTGACGGGTCCAGTAGGCACGAATCTCTTCTTGTCCAACCACACGACCACCTTCCGATGCTTTGGGCCAGCTGACGTTCTCACTCATGAGCGCCAGGGCGCCGTCGGCGTTTCGCTGGTTAAAAGCAGAGTAAGCCTGAGCGATCAGTGTCTGTGTGTTTGCCATAGGTAGCCAAGTATACATAGTGTACGTTACAGACAAAAGCGTGAAAGTCCCGGAAGGCTCACTAACACAGGAGGTTACTTTACCGAAGTGAGATTCGAGGATATCCCCTTCGCGCGCAAAACCACTTAGGTTATTGGGCGCTGCCAGCCACTCGGCCGCTTTTACTCCTGCGCCGCGGTCTCCAGAGTGGCGATGTCGAACTTGGTCATTTTCATCATCGCGGCCATTGCCTTCGGATGCTTCAGGATCTCGCCAATCTTCTCCGGCACGATCTGCCAGCACAGGCCAAACTTGTCGGTCAGCCAACCGCAGGCCATCGGCTTCCCACCCTCGAGCAGCTTGTCCCAGTAGCGGTCGATTTCGGCTTGGTCCTTGCATGCAACGGAGTACGAGAAGGCTGGCGTCAGCTCCTGCGCGGGGCCACCGTTGAGGAATATCATTTGCTGGCCCATCAGTTCGACGGTGATAGTCGCGATCTTTCCGGCGGGCCACGGACCCACCCCGTTCGAACGCAGCTCCCCTACTTTCTTCGCGTCCGGGAATACCGAAAGATAGAAATCGGCAGCCTCTTCGGCGTTCTCGTTGAACCACAAAAATGGTGTGATCTTGTTCATGGTTTAGGCTCCCGTCGATTGTATCAATCGTCGAAGCCGCCGAGGACGACGCCCAAATTCAATCCGACAAGGTGGCAACCGGGGCGTGTGGCCCAGTTCCATAATCGTCCGCAACCTGAACATTACGGACCCGACCTGGTCCCTGCGCAAAACCAATTCTGCAACAAGGAAACAACGGAATCGCGGAGGTCTTACGCCTGATTAAGAGCGATCCAAGCAGTCGGAAGTTCAGGCCGGTCGCTTAGGATGTCCCCTGCTTAGCAGCGCAGATTCGGCGGCTTGATCAAGAACCGAGTGCGACTCCGGTGTGGCGGCATTCAGCGCTCCAGCAAACACCAGGCCGGAAGGGTTGTTGATCATCACGCTCGTCATCCACATGCCGTTGGAACCGGTGTGAGATAAGCTTCCGTCTTCTTCGACACCCCAGCCCAACGCATAACCGTCCTTGAAAGGCGGAACGTGGAGCTTATGCCAAGTGGACACAGACAAAAACCGGCGTGGTTGATCCCGATGCACTTCCAAATAGGCAAGCTGATCGTCCGGCGAGACATGCACCAGGCCCGCCGGCCCATATACGGCAGGCAAGTCCGCTTGATCTGGCTGTGTCCACGGATATAGTTTTCCGTCCCCGCGAAGAGCATGTCCGACTGGTCCTGCGGCTTTACCCAACGCAGTTGGAGGACCGAAACCCGCACTATGCATGCGAAGCGGCTCGAACAAACAAGCGCGCATCAACGTTTCCCACGGTGCACCCATGGCTTGTTCGATCATTGCGCCGACCACGATATAACCAGCGTTGCTGTAGTTCATTGTCGTGCGCGGCGCCGCGATGGGCGGTTGTGCCAGAGCCAACCGTACGTACGCCAGCCGCTCGGCGCGAACGTCCGCCAGCGGGCCCACCGTAAATCGCGTTGTGTTCATGGGTGCGTCACGCGGCAATCCCGCGTGATGGCTCAGTAGATCGATAAGGGTAGCTTGCCGGTATTCCGTTCGGATGGTCGGAATGGCTTGCGCCAACAAGTCGCCAACCGTTGTTGTCCATTTCAGATGATCGGCTTCGATCAGCCGCGCGACCAGGGTAGCCGTCATCGACTTGGTGTCGGATCCAATGTGCCAGGCGTCCGCCCTCTCCACTCTTGCCGTCGCGCCAAGCGAGCGCACACCGTCGACCAGCACGGTATGGCTGGCTTGTTTAAACGCCCAACCGACAGCCATCGCCGGCGCGTTTGAAAGTAGCAGCAGCCGTCTTAACCGCTCCGCTGTCATCGGGCCCGGCGGTAGAATCGTTAGTTTGACAGGATAAAGATCGCCACGAACCATCTGGACCGTTTCGCGCTTGCCCCCTTCCACGATGGTCGCCTCGATGCGGTCGCCCCCGGCAAGCGAGCCTCGCACAACCACGCCCAGCGTAGGTAGTTCGAAGGAGATTGTCGCAGCCTTAAACTCCACGTTTTTGGCTTGCACATCGTACGGTCCGCCATCGATCAAGCAAACCGTCACTCCTCCGCTCGCAGCGATGACAAACCGGAAGCGGGCTGCTCTGCCGGTATCGTCTTCATCGATCCCAGACCATGTGCCTACGAATGGTCCGGCGTCAGTAGCCCTGACAGGGCTTGCGATCGCAGCGAAGGGTAGCGCCGCCAGCCACCGCAAATGACTCCGTCTTGAAAGCTTCATGCGCCAGGTAAACAGTCGTCCACCTTTACTCCACCCGCAGAGCGTGTATTGGGTCTACACGCATCGCGCGTAGGGTCGGGAGATAGCTTGCCATAAGTGCCGCTACGAGCAACCCGAGCGAGGCCGCAGCGTAGGTTAGCGGATCGAGCGGGTTTACGTTAAACAGCAGCGACACGAGAACGCGCGTCAAACCGACGGCTCCGGCTAATCCGCAAGCGACGCCGATCAGAGCAAGCACGAAGCCGTGAGCGACGAACAAGCGCACCAGCTCTCGGGGGCGGGCACCCAGCGCCACGCGAATTCCGATTTCACGCCGCCGCTGGGAAACCGAATAGGATATTACGCCGTAGATTCCGACCAGTCCGATTAAAAGCGCCATGGTACCGGCGATCGCGAGCAGGACCATCGTGAATGAGATGCGCGCAAGTGATTTGTCGTAAATATCTTCCAGCGTGCGCACGTTCTCAAGCGGAAGAGCTGAATTCAAGGACCAGACAGCATGCTGCACGTCAGAAAGGAATGTTCGCGATCCCGCTCGTTTGCTTCGCACAATATAGCAAACAGAGCGTGGCACTATGATCGGAATGCCCTCGAAATCCCTCATCAATAGGGGGTAGTAAACCATCTCCGGCGCTTTCTCCTGCACGCCGTTGTCTCGCTCATCGTTGACGACACCAACGACCTCGCGCCAGGCATCTTTTGGGTTTGTAGTAATCTGTTTGCCGATTGCAAGACGCGCGTCACTCCACAGCTCGCGCGCCAGGTTTTCAGATAACATCGCAACAGGGCGACGCCTGTAGATCTCTGTCCAGCTGAATTCCCGGCCGGCAATCAGACGATTGCGCATGCTGGCCAAAAGGCCGGGTGAAATGAGTTTAAATGGGCGCAGTGGCGGCACCGACTGGTACTTCTTGTCGCGCGCGTAGACCTGATAGGAGCCGGTCCGCTCATCCATCGGGACGGAGGTCGTAATCCCTGCGGATGTCACTCCCGGGATGGCGCTGATCTTCTCTAAAACGCCCTGCTCTAATCGCATTACCGCGTCGGGATCCTTCACCAGTGCTCCCGGAATACTGATATTCATGGTCAGGGCATCGTTCGGATCGAATCCAGGATCGACGCCGCGCAACGTATAAAATGTCCGAATCATTAATCCGGAGCCCACCAGCAGTATCAGCGCGAGTGCGACCTGCACTACTACAAGCGCGTCATTGGCTCGATACCGCTTTCTGCTTAGGGAAGATGTTCTTCCCCCTCCACCCAGCGCGGGTGCGATTCCAGCTCCAGCATATTTCAACACCGGAATGAATCCGAATGCTATTCCGGTGATCAGCGCAATGATGAATGTGAACAAAATCACTACGGGATCGATTGCGATTTCATTCAACCGCGGAAGGTTTGCTGGAGCTATCGCAACCAATATCCGAATAGCGCCGTAGGCGAAGCCCAAACCAAGTGTGCCGCCGAGCAGCCCGAGCACCATGCTTTCCATCAACAACTGCCGGGCTATGTCGCTCCAACTCGCACCCAGTGCCGCTCGAATAGCCAGTTCGTGTTGCCGTCCTTCGGCGCGGACTAGCATAAGATTCGCGATGTTGGCGCATGCGATCAGCAGCACAAAGCCGAGCGTGCCCATCACCACCCATAATGCTTTCCCGATGTCGCCAACAACAAGTTCTTTCAAATAGCGAAGCTTCGGAGCGAGCCGCGTCTCTTCAAATATCTTCACCGTCGTGCCGGGCGCTGGAGGGAAACTGTGCAAGGCTATGGGGATCATGCGCGCGATGTCCGCGCTAGCTTGTTGAATGCTTACACCGGGTTTGAGCCGGGCAATGCCCGGAAAGCTGAAGTGCCCCAGAACGGCCTTATTGCGGTCCAACTGCAATGGCAGCAGAACGGCCGGGTTCTGATCGAGAAATCGGAAATGCTCCGGCATGACGCCGATTACTTGAACCGAAATCCCATCCACCATAACGTGACGGCCGATGACCGAACGATCGCCGCCAAATCGCTTCTGCCACCAGCCCTCCGTTAAAAGCATGGTGAGCGGGCTGCCTGGCGCCACATCCTTTTCCGAAAACCAGCGTCCCAACTCAGGTTTTACACCAAGCATTGGCAGGATTTCGGCGGTAACGTCGAGACACTGCACCTGCTCAGGCTCTGCGAGTCCCGTTACGCTGTGGGAATCCGAAGCGTACAACCCGATGCTTTGGAAGGATCGGCCTTGTTCGCGGTACGTGAAATAAAGGAACGGCGCGGGCCTTACATCAGGAAAGTTCACACCGGGTGCCGTGTGATTTAAATCAATGAGCTGATCAGGGTTTGGGTACGGCAGCGCCTTCAGCAGAATTCCATTGATGACGCTGAAAATCGCGCTATTCGCTCCAATGGCAACTGCCAGGACAAGCACGCAAGCCGTGGTGAAACCGGGATTGTGCCGTAGCCGCCGGGCAACGTAGCCAAGCTCAGACAGGCGCACCGAGATGACGTTCTCCCATCCATAGGAGCGCACTTGTTCACGGACTGCCGTCGCCTGACCCATATGCAACCGTACGGCGCGACGTGCCTCGTCCGGAGACATTCCTTTTGCTTCAAACTCTTCAGCAGCCTGCTGTAGATAGCTCTCGACCTCATCAGCGATATTCTTATCGGCGGCCCGGCGGTTCGTCAATGCGTGCAGACCTCGGGTGAGTTGACGCCAAACGGACATTAATAAGCCTCCGCCTTCAACAGCCGCGCTATCGCAGAAACTCGACGAGACCAGTCCGCCGTTTGATTTTCTAGCTGTTTCCGCCCGGCCCGGGTGACTCTGTAAACCTTCGCCCGACGAGAGTTCTCTGTTACGCTCCATTCCGCCTCCAGCCATCCGGAACGCTCCAAGCGCTGCAGGGCAGTGAGAAGGGAGCCAGGATTGATCTTGAAGACTTCCTGCGAAATCTGTTCGATCCGCCGTGCGATACCGAAACCGTGCATCGGTTCAAGGCTCAAAGTCTTCAGGATCAGCATGTCGAGCGTGCCCTGGACGACGTCGGTGTTTGTTTCGTTCACAGATTCTCCGATAAGTGGATGAGTCGGCTTCAGAATAGCCGCTTTCATCATGATTGTCAAGATGTGACCGTCAAACCGAGATACTTCTGGGTGCCGAGTTTCAGGTTCAGGAAGAGAAGATTCTCCGACAGCGCCAGATTCGCGAAGGAAGCGGAAGGCGACCTCAGATTCTTCTCTTCCACGAGCTCTTTGAACTTTGCGAAGGAACGGTTACAAGAACCTCAGAATGAATCAGATTACGGCTCCACTATCTCCTTCGGCTCCTCGGCCTTCTTCTCCTGCCAAGCGCGCATCTCGACAAACGGGACATCCCCGCCGCGCTCCTTCGGCTGCGGCAGATTCCCGACGCCCGTCGGCCCGGCATGCCCGCCCGGAGTTTCTTGCTCCCGTTCGATGATCTGCTGCCAAGTCTCGAACGTCATCCGCTGCAACCCGCACCCGCCGCGCTCGGCGACCACGCACAACGGACACCAAGCGCCCGCCTGCGTCTTCTCGCAAGTCTCCTGCCGGTGCAGATTCGTCCAGGCATACTCCGGCGGCACGCCATTCGGAAAATAGAGCCGCCGACAAACCATCTCGGGCTCCGGCTCCCCCTCGTCCATCTTGTCGGCAATGATGTCGAGCATCTCCTCATTACTCGGCACGTACAACGTCGTCGTCACCCCATCGACCACCCGCACCTCCACCCACTGCTCGGCCACCCCGAACGCATGCTTCTTCTTTTTCCTCGTGCTCTTCGCCGCGTTGCTTGCGATCGCCTGCCGTTTCTGTTCCGCCGCCGCCTGCCGTGCCGCTTGCTCCACCTGCCGCCGCGCCTCCTTCGCCTCTTCCCGCGCCTGCTTGGCTTCCCGCTCTAACCGCTGCTCCTCCCGCCGCGCCTCTCGCTCTACTTGCCGCGCTCGTTCGCGCGCCTCCTGAAGCCGCAGCTTCTCTTCCTGCCACTTCGCCTGCTCCAGCTTCTGCAGAAACTGCACCTCGATCCGCTGCGCCCGCTGCTGCTCCGCTTCGGCCCGCCCGCACTCGGCTAATCGGCTCTTGCGCCGCGCCTCGATCGCCCCCAGCGCCCGATGGAATGTCCGCTCGGCCGTCGTCCGATACCGCCCCAGCCGCTCGCGCCGCTTCCACTCCTCCTCGCTCCACTGGTCGGGCGACGCCGCTCCCGCCCACCCCAGCTCCGCCGCATCGCTCTGCTTCTGCACCCGCAGATACAACCAATGCGCCTGCGCCGTCTGCACCACCAGCTCATACGCGGTCGCCGCCTGCGGCTGATAGTCGTGCAGCCAGTCGGCGAGCAGCATCTCGTACTCCTCCCGCTTCTCCCCCGGCAGTAGCAGCGTCCGCGACGTACAGCCATGCGTCCGCGCATTCTGGCTCGAACGCTCTTTCCCCTCTGGCGTCCGCGGCCCGGTCGACTGGCCGGGCGGCTTCTCGTCGGACGGCGGCTCGAGAGGGGGCGGAGGAGGAGCCGACGACAGCAGGATATGATCGAACAGCACCGGCTGGGAATCGTCTTTTGGGGGCATCTCACGCGCCAGTCTGCCAAATCGCCCGTTCCCCCAACCCCAAAAATGGGGCGTAAGTCGAACAAAAGAAACAACCGGATTTATTTTCGGATTTTGTAATGACACGACTCTCCAGCAAGCAAAAACGCTTTGCCCCTGTCCGAATTCCGCAGGCTCTTGTTGGCTGTGCCGCAGGCACTTCGTTTCGCGAAATGCCCGTTTCCCCTCGCTAACACCCAGGCACTTCGTTTCGCAAAACGCCCGCTTCGCTTCGCTGCTCGCCGCGCCGCACGTGCTTCGCTGCGCCGCAGGCATTTGGCCGCACCGCAGGTGCTACAACGAAGGATCCTGAAACAACCGGATCCCGGCAATCCCTTCCGCCCCGGCCTGCATGCAATCGGCGGCATTCTCCCAATTCACCCCACCCAACGCAAAAACCGGCACCATCCCCCGACATGCTTTCTTTAAAGCCGCCAATCCCACCGGCAAACCCTTTCCCGGACTTTCGAATACCGGCCCAAACGTCACCAAGTCCGCCTTCGCCGTCCGCACTTCCTCCAGCGTGTGGCACGCCCGCGCCACCATCAGCCCCTGTAATGTCTCCTTCGGTGCCGAGGCCGGCAAGTGCACTCCATCCGCTCCCGCCGCCTTCGCCACGTCGGCCCGCGTATTCACCAGAATCCGCACCGGCGCCCGTTTCGTCGTTTCGGCACTCCGCGCTTCCAGCACCGCCAGCGTAAACTCGAACAACTGCCGCGCCGGTACATCTTTTTCTCGGATCTGGATGTAATCCACTCCCAAACGCATCTGGTCCCGGATCACATCCAACAAAGGCCGGAAGCCCCCCAAACTTTTTCGATCCGTGATGTAATACCGCTTCACAACGCTCCTCTCCCGCCGGTTTCCACAATAAAATAGACCTGCGAAGCCGGGATCTCTACCCGCACCCGTTTGCTTCCGCGCAGTGTCCCGTACTCCCGCTCGCTCGCCATCGCCGTAATGCCGTGCTCCAACTCCAACCGCACACCGCCCGGAGAAGCATGGCTATCGACCACCGCCAACTCCATCTGGTTCGAAATGGGGCGGGTCTGCAGCGGCAGCGCCCTTGTCTCGGACTCGCGTATACAAAGAAATCCCCGGTCTCCGAGCAACCGTCCCGGCAAATAACCGGCCTCGATCTTGTGCCCGTATACGTTCAGCGCACTGGTACCCCGCTGTGGGTCCAATCCTGTGATCTCCGCCGCTAAAAGATTGTAGATGCCGAGCAAACGCGCCGCCGCCAACGTAGCCGGACGTCCAAAAACCGATGCCGCCGAACCCGTTTGCACAAACCGCCCGCCATCCATCAGGCAAACATGGTCGGCCAGCGCTAAACACTCCCCCGGATCATGGGTTACCAAAATCATTGGAATACGCAAACGTCGGCTCGTCGCCCGCAGAACATCATGGAACGCTTGCCGCAACCGTCCATCCAGTCCCCGTGCGGGCTCGTCTAGCAGCAGCACTCGCGGTTCACCCACCAACGCCCGCGCAATCGCCGCCCGCTGCTTCTGTCCCCCGGAAAGCTGTGCCGGTTTCCGTTCCGCCAACTCGGTCAACTCAAATGTCTGTAGTAACTCCGCAATGCGACGGTGTCGTTGCAAACCTCGTCGATTCGCTTCTCGCGCCGCAGCTACCGCAAACTGAAGGTTTTCCCGCACCGTCCGATGCGGAAACAAGGCATGGTCCTGAAATACGTAGCCGCAAAGCCGCTGCTGCGGTTTCCAATGAATCCCAGCCGCCGCGTCGAAGTAAATCCGCTCATCCACCACGATGCGCCCGTCATCGGGCCGCGCAAATCCTCCCAGGCAATTCAGCGTCAACGTCTTGCCGGAGCCGCTCGGCCCAAAAAGAACCGTGATCCCCGCCTCTGCCTTCAAATCGACATCCAGCTCGAACGCATCGAACTCCGCCGTAGGAGGCAGCCGTTTCACCAGCCGCGCGGAAATACTCATCGCCGCTTATCCAACGCTATTGTGGCGCGATCCCCGGCCCCAGTAACCGGCGGGCCACAGCAGCGCTAGCGCGGTCAATGAAATGGCAATCACCAACACTCTCGCCAAACGGCCGTTGCCCCCTTCCACCGCATCGTAGATCGCCACCGATAGCGTTTGCGTGCTGCCCGGGATATTGCCCGCCACCATGATCGTTGCCCCGAAATCGCCCAACGATCGTGCAAATGCCAAAGTCCCCAGCGCCGATAACCCTCGCTTCGCCAGTGGCAGCGTAACATGCCAGAACGTTCTCCACTCCGAAGCCCCTAAACTCTGCGCCGCCCACTCGTACCGGTAATCGACACTCTCCAGCGTGGCTCTCGCAGCTTTGATGAACAACGGCGCGGAGTGCAGAAACGCCGCCACCACCGCCGCCTCCCATGTGAAAACCAGCGGCTGGCCAAACAGCTTCTCGTAAATTTGCCCCAACGGCGAAGCCCGCCCCACCAACACCAGCAGATAATAGCCAAGCACCGTCGGCGGCAGAACCAATGGCAACGTAATCAAGGTATCCAGCAGGTTTTTCCCGCGAAACTCCTTGTGGGAAAGCGAATAAGCGACAAATGTTCCAATCGTCAGAACCAGAAACGTCGTAATCGCCGCCACGCGCAGGCTCAGCCAAAAGGGAAACCAGTCTATGGAGGAGAATGTCCCCATTTTGTGTAAAGAATTTCCGATTATAGCCTCTGCTTGAATCCCTTGCGTCCCGGCACAGGTCCGCCTTAACTATTCGATGACTCCGCCACCGGCAGCGTAAAGCGAAACGTCGAACCCTGCCCTGTTCCCGCCGAATCCACCCAAATCCGCCCGCCGCTTCTTTCCACTACCCGCTGGCAGATCGCCAATCCGATGCCCGTGCCCGGAATCTGCTGGCTATGCAGGCGCTTGAAGATACCGAAGATTTGCCTGTGGTAGTTTGCCTCAATACCAATCCCGTTATCCTGCACCGAAACGATCCACTCCTGTCCCTCGCGCCGCGCCTCCACCTTGATCTCCGGCGGATTGCTGCTTCTGTATTTCAGCGCGTTTTCGATCAGGTTCTGGAAGAGCTGAACGAACTGCGACTCGTACCCCGTCACCTTGGGAAGCGGTCGCCTCTCGATGGTGGAGGCCGTCTCGTCGATTGCGCTGCTCAACTGTTCCAGCGCCCGCCGCAAAGCCCGGTTTAAATCCACGCTTTCCGCGGGATGTTCCATGGTCCGCGAAACCGCTGTGTACGACCACAAGTCCCGGATCAAAAGCGAAATCCGTTTCGCGCCGTCCACCACGTACCCCATCATTTCCCGCTCATCGGCATCGAGCCGCCCCTCGAAACGCCTCCCCAGCAGCTGCGTATAACTGGTCACCATCCGCAGCGGCTCCTGCAAGTCATGCGCGGCCGCGAAACGGAAACTGTCCAAATCGGTGTTTAAGCGCCACAGCTCCCGCTCCGTCATCAATTGCTCGTGGATGTCGGTGCAGGTGCCTACCCATCGGCGGATTTGCCCTTCGCCTCCGCGAACCGGCCGAGCGCGCGTCAGAATCCAGCGCCATTCTCCGGAATGGTGCCGTAGGCGCTGACTCATCTCATATGGCTCACCTGATTGTACGTGCTGGACCCATTCCCGGCGAGTGCCGGCAAAATCATCCGGATGAATCAGTTCTTCCCATTTCCAACTTTGAACGTCCGCCTGGTCGAGTCCGGTAAACTCACCCCACTGCTCACTGAGATAGTCCAAGCGGCCCTCCGCCGTGGCGCTCCAAATAAGCTGTGGCAGGGTGTCGGTTAGCGTCCGAAACCATCCTTCGCTTTCCCACAAAGCCCCGTCGGCGCGTTGGCGATTCCTAACGCCCGCTCGAAGCTCTTCGTCGCTGCTCCGTGGCGCCTTGCCCGGTACTTCTCCCATCCGCGATCGATCCAGACTCGCCCTCCTCTCTAAATAGTCATAAAAACTCTTGAATCGGTTTCACAACAGGAGTAGTATGCAAGCCAAGGAGAGATTTCCTAGTATGAACCTCGTTCTTCACGCTTCTATTTGCGGAGCGATCGTCCTCGCCATTTTGGGCCTGTTTCTCTATCGCAAACGGCTGGAAGATTACTGCGATCATTTCATTCATCTTGGAGACGACACTCACGCCACCGGAATCATTGATGCGCAAGCGGCGGAGTGCAAGCGGATCGCGACTATCGACAAAGTCGCGAAGTCGCTGATCGTCGCCGTTTGCGTTTACGCAGCCGTAGTGATCTGCATCGTCACGTACAACGCCTGGAACGCCGCCTAGTCCGCCTTCGAAAAAGTAAGCTCTTGCTTGACCATAGCGTTATTCGAAGCAGACAGTGGAGTAGCGGTTGTTTTGTCTTTTGCCTCCCGCAAGCGATGCAGCACGATCCTGATGATCGCAATGGTTGGAACAGAAAAGAACATGCCCGGGACTCCACCAATTGCTTCCCCGGCCAGCACGGCGAAGAGCACCAGTAGCGGATGCACCTCTACACCCGAACTCATGAGGAATGGATTCAATACGTAATCCTGGAAAAGACGGAAACATCCCCAGAACACCACAATCCACAGCAGCCCGCCGGAGCCACTGATGCCAAATACGATCAGCATCACTATTCCTGCCGCTGCCGGCCCAATCACCGGGATAAACTCGCAAACGCCGGCTATTCCCGACAATAAGAACTGATAGTTGAAGCCCATTGCACTAAGAAAAATAAGCCAGGCAACGAAAGAAGCAATTGCCAGCAAAACCAGCGCCCGAATGTAATTTCGCAGCGCCAAATGGACGTCGTTCAATATATGATCAACCAAGCTCCGGTCCCGTCGGCCGGTGATGGTGTTGAGAACGGCGATCCGGATACTTCGGGCGTCTTTCAGGAAGAAGAACGCAAGGATCGGAACCAAGATAGCGGGGATGACCGCCCCCAATCCCGAAAGTATTTGCGTGCCTGCCTTCTGAATGAAGGGAACTACGCTCGTCTGCAGGTTCATTGCCTCCCGATTGAGCGCTTCCACGATTTTCTCGCGCACCGGATCGAGGAAACTCGGCAGCGGAATCCTCGCCAAACCACCTCCCGTGATCAGTCCCGGCAAGCGTTTTGCGAGGCTTGTTGCTTCATCGCCGATGGTAGGAACCAGCTTGAATCCGATGGCGACCAGGAAACCGATGAGCAGAACGTAAACCACCGAAAGCGCCAGGTTGCGCCGCCTCCCGAAGAAACGTTCCACGATTCCCACCATCGGGGACAGCATATAGGCAAAAAAGATCGACACCGCAAACAGCATCAGCGTGTCGCGGATGAAATACGCAACGGCTAATAACAGCGCGAATAAGAAGACAGTCCAAACAGATCGCAGCGCTCTGATGTCGAGTCCAAATATACTGTCATTAGCATTTGGCATCGTTGTTAGACTAGCAGGTGCCGAAGTAATTACAAGTGAGTAGGTTTGACGGCAGATAAAAGTCAACTCGCGGCGCGCGGCCTGGAAGAAGCTGTAAAAGAGCTGCACCGATTAGAGGAAAGGCTCCGGTCGGGTGGCGGCGCTAAAAAGATCGAGCGGCAGCATCATGACGGCAAATGGACCGCTCGTGAACGCATTGCGGCGCTCGTCGATGGCGGCGCCGAATTTCTGGAGATTGGCCTGCTCATCGCCCATGACCTCCACGATGGACAAGCGCCTGCCGCCGGCGTAGTGACCGGCATCGCGAAAATCGAGGGTCGCGCTGCTGTTGTTGTCGCCAACGATGCAACGGTGAAAGCAGGCTCTTGGTGGCCGGAAACCATTACCAAAATTCTCCGAGCTCAAGAAGTCGCCATGCGTAATCGCCTACCCATCATTTATCTGGTGGATTCCGCCGGCGTGAATCTGCCTCTGCAGGACGGCATCTTCCCCGGCCAATATGGCGCGGCCCGTATCTTCTACTACAACTCCCTGATGCGGCGTCGATTGCACATCCCTCAGATCGCAGCGGTGATGGGTCCGTGCATCGCCGGCGGTGCTTATCTGCCGGCCTTGAGCGACGTCATCATTATGGTGGACAATGTCAGCTTCATGGGACTCGGCGGCCCGAATCTGGTAAAAGGCGCCATCGGACAGGTGACCGATTCCGAAACGCTCGGCGGCGCAAAAATGCATACCGCTGTCAGCGGCGTGGCTCATCATCGTGCGGCGGACGACAGCGAGTGTATCGGCATGATCCGGCAACAAGTGCGCCAACTGCCGCCGCCTGCCGCGGAGCACTCCGGTACCGAGCCGCGCTTGCCCGCCGCCAAACTCTACGAGGTGATTCCGGACGATCACCGCCTGCCGTATCGCATGGAAGATGTGCTCGCTGCGCTTGTCGACGGCGACGACGTGGTGGAATTTCAACCGGAGTTTGCGCCCGAATTCCTGTGCGCGACCGCTCGACTGAACGGACGCACGATCGGAGTGATCGCGAACCGGCGCGGATTTTTGAAGACGGAGAACGGCCCTCGTATCGGCGGGATCGTCTATACCGAATCGGCGCGTAAGGTGGCGTATTTTGTCGAACACGCCGAGCGCCGCCGCTTGCCGCTGTTGTATCTGCAAGACGTATCGGGATTCATGGTTGGCGTACAGGCGGAGACAGAAGGCATTATCCGCGCCGGGGCAGAAATGGTGGAGAGCATGGCCTGCGCCACCATCCCGAAGATTGTGCTGACAGTGAATCACGCCAGCGGCGCGGGTTACTACGCGATGGCGGGCCAAGGCTTCGATCCAAACTTCACATTCTGCTGGCCCACCGCGCGCATCGGCGTCATGGAGGGCGATTCCGCCGTCAAAGCGATCTATGGACCCGAACTCGACCGGCTGAAAGCGGCCGGGCAGCCGGTTCCGCCGGAACTAGAAGCGAAGATCTCCCAGACTCGCGTCGATTACGACCGCTGGCTCGACGCCAAATATGCAGCCGCGCGTGGACACTGCGACGCGGTGATCGATCCGCTGGAAACCAGACAAGTCTTGAGCTTTGCTTTCGATGTTGCCTGTGCCCACGAAAAAACGGAACATTTGCCGATACAGCTCTTGCGCCGCGACGATGATGGAGCGCGCCGGTGATCCGCATCGCTAATGGGCAGGGATTCTGGGGAGATTGGCTGGAAGGCCCGGTGCGTTTGGTGGAAGGAGGCCCGCTCGATTATCTGACGCTCGACTATCTGGCGGAGGTGACGATGTCCATCCTCCAAAAGCAGCGTAGGAAAGACCCACAGCTTGGTTACGCGCGCGACTTCCCGCCCTTGATCGCGCGCATCGGCGAGCGTATCAAGGAAAGCAAAATCCGCGTCATCGCAAACGCCGGCGGTATCAATCCCGTCGCTTGTGCCGAGGAAGTCCGGCGGCTTGCTCCGCAGTTGAAGGTAGCGGTTGTACTCGGCGACGATATCCTGAACGGCATCGATGGACTGCTGCAGGCGGGAGAGGAACTGCGCAATATGGACACCGGCGCGCCAATTACCGATGTTCGAGCGCACATACAGAGTGCGAACGTCTATATAGGTGCATTTCCGTTGGCGGAAGCTTTGCAAACCGGCGCGGACGTGGTGATTACCGGACGCTGCGCCGACGCCGCTCTTTCCCTTGCGCCGATGATTTACGAATTCGGGTGGAAGCCCGAAGATTGGGACTTGCTTGCTAGCGGAATCGTGGCCGGCCACGTCATCGAGTGCAGCACGCAGGCAACCGGCGGCAATTGCCATCTCGACTGGCAATCGACCCCGGACTTTGCCCACATCGGCTTTCCTATCGTCGAAGCGATGCCTAATGGCGAGATGGTGATCACCAAACATGCCGGTACCGGCGGCCGGGTGACGCAAGCCACCGTAAAAGAACAACTGCTCTACGAGATCGGCAATCCCGCAGAGTATATGACGCCCGACGTGATCGCGGATTTTCGGTCGATTGAGCTTAGTGACGACGGCTCCGATCGGGTGCGCATCAGCGGCGTCAAAGGGCGGAAGAAGCCGGAAAACTTGAAAGCCTCCATTTCTTATCATTACGGCTGGAAGGCGATTGGCACTTTGGTTTATTCGGCACCCGACGCTTTAGAAAAAGCGCAGGTTGCAGATGAGATTGTGCGGCAGCGGCTATCCGAGCTTCCGTTGCACTTCGAGAAAATCCATACCGAGTTTTTTGGAGTGAACGCCTGCCATGCGCACCTTGCTCTGTTGTTAGAGGAACCCGCCGAGGTGCAGCTGCGCATCGGCGCGAGAAGCCCGGATAAGGCGAGCATCGAACGGTTTACGCGCGAGCTGATTCCGCTGGTTCTAAACGGGCCCCCAACAGCCACCGGTTATGGAGAAGGACGTCCGCAGGTGCGCGAAGTGGTGGCGTATTGGCCGGCACTAGTGCCTCGCGACACAGTCTTCCCCGAAGTGAAGGTGATTGAGTGACCATCAAGTTGGCACGTATCGCCCATGCGCGTTCCGGCGACAAAGGCGATATCTCGAACGTAGGACTGATCGCCAAGCAGCCGCGCTACTACGATTCCTTAGTACGGGAGGTTACTGCAGAGCGGGTGAAATTGCATTTTGGGGCGTTGGTGGACGGAAAAGTGAGTCGTTATGAGCTGCCAAACCTGCACGCGCTTAATTTTGTGATGGAGCAAGCACTGGATGGAGGAGGAACTATTTCGCTGCGTACGGATGCGCAAGGCAAAACACACGGTGCGGCGCTGCTTGGGATGGAGATCGAGGTTTCTAGCGATGAACTTGTTAGTGAAGCGTGAAGAACGGGTACTGCGCATCACGCTCAACCGCCCCGCAAAGCGCAATGCCCTCACGGCGGACATGTGCGCGGGCATGGTCAATGCCATCGCAGACGCACAAGAAGACCGAAGTATCGGATCGATCTTTTTGACGTCGGTGGGGCAGGTCTTTTGTGCGGGGATGGATTTGGACGAGGCGATTGAAGCGCCGGACGCAGGACTGGCACGATTGCATGACCAGCTATTCACTGTAGGCGGCCACTCGCTCAAGCCGATTGTCGTTGGTGTGGACGGACCGGCTTTGGGTGGAGGCTTGGGTTTGGTCGCGCAAGGGCACGTTGTGGTAGCAGAGCCGGGTGCGGTGTTCGGGCTACCGGAGATCCGCGTGGGATTGTGGCCGTTTCTGGTTTACCGCTCCGTAGCCGAGGCTTTGGGTTCGCGGCGCGCGCAGCAGTTGAGTTTAACGGGCAGCATGTTTACGGCGGCGGAGGCGATGCAATGGGGGCTGGTGCATCACGTTTGCCATCCTCCCACGGACGAACAAGAGCGTGGAGCGGCTATCGCGCGCGATCTCGCTAAGTCCAGTCCAGAAGCAATGGAGGCGGGCATGCGATATGTGCGGGAGTCGCGGGGCCAATCCTGGGGCAAGGCCGGCGAACTCGCGATGGAGTTGCGGGACCGCGTGATGGCAAGCGAGGACTTTCAGGAAGGCTACAGGGCTTTCAAAGAACGGCGCGATGCTCGCTGGCCCAGCTTGCAAGTGTAAACGCTGGGCGACTAGTTGTGAAATCCCTTGTTTTGCTGTTCCTTTCCGCGTTGGGCTGTTTCGCTGAGGCACAACATCCTACCTTCTACAAAGACGTCCTGCCCATTCTGCAACAGCGGTGCCAGAACTGCCATCGCACTGGTGAAATGGCCCCCATGCCGCTAGAAACCTATCGACAGGTGAAGCCGTATGCCCGTGCGATTCAGCAAGTAACCACCACGCGAAAGATGCCGCCTTGGTTTGCGGATCCGCACTTCGGCAAATTCTCAAATGATTCTTCCCTGAGCACGGACCAGATAGCGAGGCTTGCGGCCTGGGCGGATGCGCGTGCGCCGGAGGGTGAACGAAGCGATGCGCCTCCTGCCGTGCACTGGACCGTTGGTTGGAACATCGACAAACCGGACGTGATTTTAGAGATGCCGCAAGCAAAGAAGCTTCCGGCCGATGGCGAGGTGCCGTACCAGTACATCATCGTGCCTACACACTTCAAAGAGGATCGTTGGGTGAGTATGTCGGAGATACGGCCCAGCAATCGCATGGTGGTGCATCATGCCGTGGCCTATGTACGCGATCCCCACTCGCACTGGCTGCGGGGAGCGCCGGTGGGCGTTCCGTTCAGCGCCGATGATCTGCCGACGGAAGCCCGGCGTCGGGATGCGATGTGGACCACAAGCGATATTTTGCTGGTTTATGCGCCCGGGAGTTTACCGGATGCGTGGCCCCGCGATTATGCAAAGTTAGTGCCCGCCGGAAGCGATATCGTGCTCCAGATGCACTACACAACGCACGGTAGGGCGACGGAGGACCGAACGCGTATCGGGCTGGTGTTTTCGAAACAACCGCCGCGCAAGCGGATCTTGACGCTACAGTTGACAAACGATCGTTTTTTGATCCCGCCGGGCGATCCCGATCACCGCGTGGAAGTGCATGGCAGCTTGCCGAACAATGCTCTTCTGCTGAGCTTTTTCCCACATATGCATCTGCGCGGTAAAACGTTCGAGTACAACATCTTGGAACCGGGCGGGGGAGTGCGAACGCTGCTGCGCATTCCGCATTACGATTTTTATTGGCAACTCTCCTATCGTCTGCAAACCCCGATTCCACTGAAGTCCGGAACAGTGCTGCAGGCGGTGGCGACTTTCGATAACTCAAAGAACAACCCGCACAATCCCGACCCGGATTCCGCTGTCACTTGGGGCGAACAGACTTCCTCGGAAATGATGGTGGGCTTTTTCGACCTCGCGGTGGAACCCGACATAAACAAACAGCAATTTTTCATGAGGGCTACGGGGAAGAAGTAGCAGCATCCGGCGCCCAGTCTTCGTAAAGCGTTTTGACCAGTTCGTCGAGGGCGCGGTCCGGATCGGGGGCTACCAGGACTTCGCGATTGAAGGCCGCGAATAAGGGCAGGGCGAACGGCGAGGGGCGGGGAAGATCGTAAATTTCTAACGGCGTTTCGTAGATGCGCTTCGCGTATTCCAAAGCTCGCGGAGCGTCGCATTGGTCTTCGAGCACCTCACGGACAGCTTCGCGGACTAGAGGATGATCCGGCTCGTATTCGAGAAAGGTTTTGTAGAGCAAGCTCCCATTCCAGCTAGAGGTGCGGGCAGTGACATCGCCGCGCGTGGTGCGCCGAGGCAGGAGTTGACCGATCTCGGCGATGTGGCGGAACGAGGTGCCTAGCGTTTCGGTGGTGGAGAGTGTGTGCCGTAGATCCTCCATCCAATTTTCGGGATTGAATGCTTCGTGAATGATTGTGGCATCCACCTCCACCCGAGAATCCATGGAAAGAAGAAAGCTGTGATCGTCGAAATTGGCGACCACGCTCGCCCCTTTGCCTATGCGCATGCCGGCAACCCAGGCAAGAGAGCGATTCACGGCGCGCCCGGCGATAATGTGCACCAGAAGCAGCATGTTGCGGCCGTTGACGATGCGCTCCGCCAGGACCGGCGAATCGGTGGGAATCGGCAGGGCGCGACAGTGGTGAGCGAGAAAGCCTGCTATGCGATGAGCTACGTTTTCATCGACTCCATAGGCGTTGCGAAGATGAGCGGCGCAGGCGTCTCCTCCACCGGTTTGCCAATGGGAGCGCAACTCGCGGCGCAATTTCAACTCCTCGTTGGCAAGCTGAGCGGTAAGGGCCATCTTGTTGCCGATCCAGCGCGGCGTTCTTACTTGTTCGCCGGCGGCCGGCTCAACAATCGCGGTGTTTTGATAGATCTGTTTCACGCGTACGGGCCGACCACCGATAACAAACGCCTCGTTCGGCTGCAGGCTGGCAATAAATCCTTCTTCCACCTCGCCCAGGGGACGGCTTTTTGCAGAAACCACTTTCACCTGATACTCGGTACTGATCACCCCGAGGTTCATATAGTAATTGCGGGCGGTTTTTCGGTCGGCGACACGAAATTTACCGTCATGCAGGACGATTTTGCCGAAGGTGCCATAAGGCTCCAGCACTTTGCCGCGGCCGGACAGGTACTGCAAGACGTCGTCGAAGTCTTCGCGGGCAAGATGCTGGAAGGGGCCGGCTTGTTTGATCAGCGCGAAGGCATCGTTGCAGGTCCACTCTTCCTCGATGCTCATGCCCAAGAGCACCTGCGCGAGCACGTCAAGTGGGGCGCTGGGAATTCGCAGCGCATCGAGTCGCCCTTCGCGGGCAGCTTCGCGCAGTGCAATGCACTCCAGCAGGTCCGACAGATTCAGTGGTACCAGGGCACCTTGCGCCACGCCATCAACGCGGTGTCCGCTGCGTCCCAATCGCTGCAGGGCACGGCTGACTCCGCGCGGCGTTCCAATCAGCAGGACTTGATCGACGCTGGAGAAATCGACGCCCATTTCCAGGCTGCTGGACGCGACGACCGCTTTCCAGTAGCCGGTTTTGAGACCGTCTTCAATGGCAAGGCGTTCGTCACGGTTAACCGAGCCGTGGTGGACAGCGATTTGATCGTCGGATTCGGGAAGAAGAATTTTAAGCGCAAGGCCAAGACGCTCCACGCCGGAGCGTGTGGTGACAAAGATGAGACTACAAGCGGCTTTTTCGACGAGCGAGGCCACAGTATGGGCGATACGGAAAGGATTGTAGCCGGCAGGCGGCAGCCAAGACCCGGGCTCGGGCGCGACGACTTCCAGGCGGTGCGATTTGCGGAAATCGCTTTGGGCGACAGCGCAAGGGCGTGCGCCGCAAAGCAGCCGTTGCATGGCATTAAGCGGCCAGGCGGTGGCCGAGACTCCGATGCGCTGCAACGGGCGGCCGACGCGATGTTCCAGACGTTCCAGGCAAAGAGACAGCAGCGAACCGCGCTTGTTTTCGGCGAACGAGTGAATTTCGTCGACGACCACCGTATCGGGATCGAAGCCGACGGTACGCCAAGCGCTTTGCGACAAGATGGAGCTTAGGCTTTCCGGCGTCGTCATGATGAGATGAGGACGAAGTCGGCTTTGGCGGTTGCGGTCATGGATCGCGGTATCGCCGGTGCGAATCTCCATGCGGATTTGGCGCGTGGCGGGAAGAGCGACATTGACAGCATGGAGTGCGGGCGTCAGGTTGCGGTGAATGTCGTTATCGAGCGCCTTCAACGGTGAGATATAGATGGCGCAGACGGCATTGGGAAGGCGATCTGCCGCGGCCCGCTCGCCGAGCTGAGACAAAACCGATAAGAAGGCGGCGAAGGTTTTCCCGCTTCCGGTAGGCGCGAGGATAAGCGTATTTTCACCGCGTAATGTATGGGGGAGCGCGCGCAGTTGAATGTCGCTGAGCGCCGGATAGGTGGCGGAGAACCAGGCTCCCAGCGCGGGATGCAGGGCGGCGAGGATTGCCTGTTGGCCTGATTTCGCCAGTGCCGGTTTTTTACTGGAGCGAGGCTTGATAGAGCGCTTCGACTTGGCCGATATCATCGCAATCCTCCGGTTTCTTATCTTGCCGCCAGCGCAGAATACGGGGAAAACGCAGCGCGAACCCTCCTTTATGGCGGCTGCTTTTTTGCACGCCATCGAAGGCCACTTCCAAGACGATTTCCGGACGCACCAGCATGACGCGTCCGAATCTATCGGTGGAGGCGGCGCGCAGGAGCTTCGTCAATTGCTTCACTTCGGTGTCGGTGAGTCCGGAATAAGCCTTGCCGATATTGGCGAAGCCATCGCCCGAGCGGACGGCGAAGGTGTAATCGGAAAAGACGGTGGCGCGGCGGCCATGGCCCTGCTCGGCGGCCGTGATGACGACATCGAGCGTGCCGTAGGGGCGCTTTAACTTGTGCCATGCTCCGCCGCGCTTGCCGGGCTCGTAGATGCTGTTGCGGCGTTTCAATAAGAGCCCCTCGTTGCCGCGAGCGCGAGCGGCCAAGAAGAGCGTGTCCAGATCGGCATGCGACTGGATGGTGTGTTGTGGTGAAAGGAGCAGCGGCGGCGGCAACGGGCGGAAGAGATCTTCCAGAATTTGGCGGCGCTCGGCAAAGGAACGATGCAGCAGCAGTTCTCCGTTGCGATAGAGGGCATCGTAGGCCATAAAAATGACCGGCACTTCGGCGATCAAGGAAGCGCGCACCTGCTTACGGGCAATGCGCTGCTGCAGAACATTGAAATTGAGCGCGCGTCCGTCGCGATAGGCCAGCAATTCGCCATCAATGAGACCGTTGCCGGGAACGTCCGCAAAGGCCCGCGCGATTTCCGGGAAGGCGGTGGTGACTTCTTCCATGCCTCGGGAATAGATGCGGACCTGGCCGCTGTCAAAATGCGCTTGGGAGCGGATGCCGTCGTACTTATCTTCGACGATCCACTCGGCGGGCGACGGCAGGTCTTCGACGCGCTCCAGCGGCTTGGCCAGCATGAACTCCATCGGATGGAAGAGACGCGCTTCGATGGTCTCCAGTTCGCCCCGGCGGGCGGCCAAGGCGACTTGGGCCAGATCGCCCAAACGATTGTTGGCGTCGCGTATGGCGGCAGGAGGGGTATTGCAGGCAGCAGCCACGGCCTCTTCCACCATTTTTTCCATCAGCCCGATACGCAGGCCGCGCGTGATCACCTTCACGAAATATTTCAGGGTGATCGGCTGGTAGCGGCGAAACGTTTCCACCAGCAGCTCGCGCTTGCGGGCAGTGAGGCGCGCGTGAAAGAGCTTTTGATAGATCGCGTTGGCTTCGTGAAGACTGAGCGGTTCGCCCGCGCTGATGCCGCGCAGCAGCAGGCCGGTGGTTTCGCCGTTATCGCCCACCTCCGCATGACAGATACTCAACGTGCGGGAATCCCAACCGGTGACGGTTTGCAAGGCGTCGCGCAGCAGCCCACCGCCGATGGAGAGTTTGATCTTTTCTTCGACGGCAAAGAGCGTATGGTTCGCGGCTCCTTCCAACACGGGTCCGCTGCCGAGAAATCGCACCGCCAGCACGAGGTCCTCATCCGACAAGCCGCAAAGATACTCCGCCAAAAGCGCTATTTTCCTTAGGCGGCTGCCGAATTTCACGATCTGTTCGCATACCTGCGCCAGCTGGTCCATTAGCCCTCCGCCTCTATATTGGTGCGCGCGCTGGTGCGTTGCGGCGCGGCAGCCGAATAGCCACGCGATTGCAAGATGTTCGCAAAGGGAACCGTGTAGCCGTGCACGACATCGATATGCTTGGCGCCGGAATCGGAGACCAGCGAGAGCAACTCATCGAAGTCGGCATGATCGGAGTAGGGAATCAGTTCTTCGGCATTGGCGCGAGTGCGGGCATTATCGAGCGCGGCCCAGCCGGAGACGTAAGCGATGCGGACGTTCTTTCCGCTAGCTTCTAAAGAGCTGCCGTGGGTGGGAACAACGACGAGCGCTTTGCCGGCGGTGGATTGCGCCTGATAGGGCTCCCATCCCTTGAAGCGGTAGCCATGCTGTTCATACACAGGAATGAACTTGGCGATGGCTCCATGAACGGCGGTGGGAATACCGGCTTGACATAGGACATGAACAATCTCCTGCCCACGCCCCAGGCCATAGCCGACGAAGGCGGGAATCGTGCTTTCTTGAAGGCAGGTGGTGGCGAAGCGAACAATTCTTTCGACCGCTTCTTCGCGAGGCAGAAGCTTATAGATAGGCAGACCGAAGGTGGATTCGATGATGAGACGGTCGCAAGGAACACTCTCGGTGGTTTCGCCGCAGAGCGGTTGGCGCAACTTGATGTCGCCGGTATAAACCAGCCGTTCGCCATTCCATTCGATCAGAAGCTGGGCCGCGCCGAGGATATGACTAGCGGGAAAAGCCGTCAGCCGGGCTCCGTTCCAGTCCATGCTGGCGTGAAAGTCGAGCGGAGCCAATTCCGGCTCTTGACCATCTTCGCCCAACGCCAAACGCATACGGTAAAACTGTAAGGTAGTCGGAGTTCCGATGGCTTTGCCATGACAGCCGCGCGCATGATCGGCATGGCCGTGGGAAATCCAGGTAGCCGAGCAGCCGTCGACGTTGTCGAGCCAAAGGCCGATTTGAGGCAGATAAATACCTTCTTGTCGAAATTGAACGTTCATACCTTGTCAAGTGAGCTTTGCACCGCTGCCAGAACCCGTAGTTCTCTCAGATGAAAAATGACGCGTGTTTAGCGCAGGTGTCATCTCAACTCTAAGATCGCACCGCCATGAAACAGGAGAAGACCGCACGTTAGGCGACGACGCACAACAAGGGATGTTTTTCTTTGGCCGGCCCCGGTGGATGACTTACGTCCTAGCGGCGGCTGGCGTCTACAACATTGTTTGGGCGGTGCAAGCGATTTTTTGGCCGAATTGGTTGTTTCACTGGGCGGGAATGGCTGCTCCCGCCTATCCCGAGATCTGGCAGGGTCTTGGCTTGTTTTTGGGGGTATGGGGCATTGGCTACCTTGTGGCGGCGACGAATCCGCTGCGCCATTGGCCGATTGTGCTGGTTGGGCTTTTAAGCCGAATTTTCGACACGGCGGGTTTGTTGAAAATTGCCGCAGACCATCGATTGCCTCCGAAGCTCGGCTGGATTTTGATAGCGAGCGATGTTATCTGGTGGATTCCGTTAGGAACGATTTTGTGGTACGCGCATGAGACCCGGCAAGGCTCCAAGCGGCATGCGTTTCCGGAGGTGCAAGAGCTGGCCCTGCGCGTTCGCACGAACAAAGGGCGATCGTTGTTGGACATGTCGGTGGAGAAGCCGCTGTTGCTGGTTTTTCTGCGGACCACCGATTGCCCATTTTGCCGTGAAGCGCTGACCCATATTGCCGAGGCACGTCGAAACATACAACAGAAGGACATGGAGCTGGTGCTGGTGCACATGGGTGAGGACCAGGCGGCGCATGAGTTTCTGCATTCCTATACACTCAGCGATGTGCCTCGCGTGAGCGACCCGCAGCTCCATTTGTATCGTGCTTTTGGCCTGCGGCGCACCACCATATGGAAAGTAATGGGTCCGCCGATGTGGTTGCGGGGCACGGTTCGCCTCATCCGATACGGCGCCGGTAAGCTGACGCCCGATCTGCTGCAGATGCCCGGTGTTTTTGTCGTTTTCCATGGGCAGGTGCTTTGGAACTTTCGTCATCAATCCATTGCCGACCAACCGCGTTACCAAGACATACCAGTGCCGTTTTAACCCCCGGCGCACCCGTTCAGTCGTTGAGAAAAACGGCGCTTAGCTTGTCGAGGAAGGTTTGGATGACCGGCGTATGGGCGGGGGTTGCATTGACCATGATGGAGAAGGCGATCCAACGGTGCCGCGATGTTTCGATATAGCCGCTGAGGGCGTTGACGTGGGACAGAGAACCGGTTTTCGCATGAATGCGCTGGGCGTTGCGGATGCCGTGATATCGATGCTCAAGTGAGCCGTCGAGGCCGCCGATGGGCAGCGAATCGAGCCAGGCGGCGCGATTGGGACTGGCCCACATGGAGCGGAGCAGAGCGACGGTGGAGTCAGGCGTGGTGAGGTCTTGACGAGCAAGACCGGAGGCATCGGAAAAGAAGAAGCCGGTACCGTCCTCGGTAATGCCGATTTCGGAAAGAAATTTCTTGCGCTCGGCCAGGCCGCAGGCGAGTGTGCCTTCCCCATGCGTGACACGGCCGACTTCCCGCAACAGCATTTCGGCGTGAAGATTTTGGCTGACTTTGTTTACTACCTGGATGATTTCGGTGAGCGGCGCGGATCGATGCGAAACGATCACTGCGCCGGTCAAGGTGTGCTCGACGCCATACTGAGAGCGGGCATCGCCATGGACGGCAATGCCCGCGTCGCGCAGCACATCGATGAGCGATTCCGCCGCGAAGAGGGCCGGATTGTCGACGGCCACGTCTTGTTCCCACGCAGGTGAAGAGCGGCCGATAGTGCCCCAAAGAATAAGCTCATCGCTACCGGGTGGACGAGTGATTTCGATCTTGCATCGGCGGGAGGCATCTGTCGTGACGTCGTTGACGATTTTGAAGTAAGGCAATGCCGGGCTGAGCTCGATGTCGGCGAGTTGGCCGGTGACGGTAGGGATCACCTTCATGGAAACCGTGTTGTCGTTGACGGCCAAGGCGCTGATCGGCGCGCCGTAACCATAGATGCTGTCGTCGAGCGTCCATCCGTCCGGGAATTGATCGCCGGGGTAGCGGGTGGAGACTCCTGTGACATCGCCGGCGATCTCCCGAACGCCTGCGGCGGATAGTTTTGCGGCGAGTTCCCGGAGTACGGCGAGCGGATCGGCAGGGTGGTCTTCGACGCGATAGGGCATGGCGCGGCCGGAAAGATTGGGATCGCCGCCGCCGACAAGCTGAAGGTTGGATAGGACCGACTGACCGGGAGACCAAGGGCCAGTAGTACGCAGATCGGTTTGGAAACGATAATCGGGGCCGAGCCGGTTGAGTGCCAGAGCGGTGGTGTAAAGCTTGGCATTCGATGCAGGAGTAAAGAAGCGGCGGCTGTTTCGCTCGGCCAGGACAAGGCCGGTTTGCACGTCGACGAATTTATAACCGAGAAAACCGCGCTCTACAGCCGGAGAGTTTTGAAGCAAAGCGTCGATGCGTTTGGCGAGGCGCGTTTCCTCAGCAGGCGGGGCGTTGGTTTGCGCGCGGAGGAGAGACGCCACGGCGAGCAGGATGACGGCAAAATGAGCTTTCATGAAAAGCTTGAGCGTTCAGCGTAGCATGTGGCGGGTGGCGGCCATTAGCGGAGAATAGGGAGTTCATGTCTGCTTTGCGATTCGAAATCGAGAGGGTGTGTCCGGAGACGGGGGCGCGGGCAGGGCTGCTGCATACCGCGCACGGGACGATTCCCACGCCGGTGTTCATGCCGGTGGGCACCCAGGCGACGGTAAAAGCCATTACGCAGCGCGATCTGCAAGGGGATCTGGATGCCCGTATCATCTTGGCGAATACGTACCATCTGTTTCTGCGTCCGGGGCATGAGCGGATCGAGCGGTTTGGCGGGCTGCACCGCTTCATGGCTTGGCCGCGCGCGCTACTAACCGATTCGGGCGGGTTTCAGGTATTCAGCCTGGATACGCTGCGCAAAGTGTCCGAAGAGGGGGTTTTGTTCCGGTCGCATTTAAACGGCGATCCGCATCTTTTTACGCCGGAAAGCACGGTGGACGTGCAGTTGGCGTTCGGCAGCGACATCATGATGGTGCTGGACGAGTGCCTGTCGTATCCGGCGACGCACGAAGCAGCGTTGCAATCGATGCGCCGGACCATTCGCTGGGCGCAGTGCGGTTTTGCTCATTACCAGCGGCGGGAGAAGGGACTGCATTGCGCGCTGTTTCCGATTGTGCAGGGATCGATGTATCCGGATTTGCGAAGGGCCTGCGCCGAGGCGCTGCTGGAGTTGCCTGCGCCCGGCTATGCGATCGGCGGACTGTCGGTGGGGGAGCCGCGCGAGTTGAGTCAGGAGATGGTGGCGGCGACGGCTCCGCTGCTGCCGCAAGACAAGCCACGATACGTGATGGGGGTGGGCATGCCGGCGGAGCTGCCGCAGTATGTCGCGAAAGGCGTGGACATGATGGACTGCGTGTTGCCGTCGCGGAATGCACGAAACGGTTACCTGTTTACGTCGCAGGGCAAGGTGGCAATCAAGCAAGCGCAATACATTGACGACGAGGGTCCGCTGGATCCGCAGTGCGATTGCTACACTTGCCGGACATTCAGCCGAGGATACTTGCGACATCTGTTTCAGGCCGGTGAAATTCTGTTCTCCATGCTGGCCACGCTGCACAATGTGAAGTATTATCTTGACATGATGCGCCGAATGCGGGAGGCTATTTTGCTTGGGCAGTTTCCTGCCTATCTGCGGGCGTCGCAGCAAACATGCCGGCACATGCAATAAGGGGCGGTGCGGGCTTTCGATGCGTGCGCCTCCGAATAGCCTAAAGTAAAGTCTAGATTGCCATGTTGTTTTCATACCTGCTGTTGCAGACCGCCACTTCCGCCAACTCGTTTCTAAGCGGGTTGCTGCCGATTGTGCTGATGATCGGTATTTTCTATTTTCTTGTCTTTATGCCGATGCGGCGCCAGCAGAAACGCCAGAAAGATATGTTGAAGACGCTGGAGAATGGGCAGACCGTGCTAACCAGCGGCGGGATACTGGGGACCATTATCGGCGTGAACGATGATACGCTGATACTTCGCGTGAAGCCCGATAACCTGAAGCTGCAGGTATCGCGCAGTGCGGTGACCAGCGTGATTCAGCCGGATGAATCGCTGAAGAAATAGGTTGAGCCGCCACACGCATTCGAACATTTGTAAGTAGAGATGAAACGCAATTTACGTTATAAGTTCCTGTTTATTATCGCTGTGATTTTGATTTGCCTTTACGGAATCGTTGGAATTCCGACGAGTAAGGCGCAGTTCGCGGCGAACTGGCAGAGGAATATCCATCTGGGCTTGGACCTGCGCGGCGGTACTTTTCTAGTTGTGCAGGTGCAGCAGCAGGATGCGTTTAACGCGCAGGCAGGCGCCGACGCGGAGCGCTTGAAGGATGAGGCGCGTAAGGCGGGGGTGCAGTTCGCCGACATTTCGGTGGCCGAGGCGAAGACGCTGCAGGAAGCCGGCAAGGTGGCGATCCTGACCAAGGGCGTGCCGTCCACGGCGGCGGGCAAATTTCGCGGCGTGGTGAGCAACGAATTTCCCATGTGGGTAGCGACTCCCGAAGGGAGCACCGCTTACAAAATAACGATGAAGCCGAGCGAGGCTTTGGCGCTGTGGCAGCGTGTGCTGGCGGAGAGCAAGAACACCATCGATAAGAAGATTAATGCGCTGGGGTTGAGCGAGGCGACCGTACAGCAACGGCGGGACGTATCCGATTCCGAACTGCTGGTGCAGATGCCGGGGGTAGACGATCCCGGCCGCATCAAGCAGATCCTGCAAACGGCGGCGGTGTTGGAGCTTTATGGCGTGACAGGTGGTCCGTATGCCAGCCGCGAGGAAGCATTGGCGCAGAACAATGGTGTTTTGCCGTCCGGGACGAAGTTGATCGGCAAGGCGGAGACCGGGCAAAGTACGCCGACGACACGCAACATCGGAGTGCTGCTGGTGAATCGGACACCGGTGGTGCGTGGTCCCGACATTCGGGATGCGCGGCCAGAGCAGGGGCAGATGGCGAACAGTTGGGATACCAATTTTGTGCTGAGCCAGGATGCCGCGAAACGCTTTTCTGCTTACACCGGGGCGCATGTGGGCGACCGGCTGGCAATCGTGTTGGACGGGAAAGTGTTGAGCGCGCCGGTGATTCATTCGCAGATCGGTGATTCGGGAATGATCGAGGGCGAGGGATCGCAGGAAGAAGCGTCGGACTTGGCGCTGAATTTAAAGGCTGGATCGCTACCGGCGCGGGTGGAGTACGAGCAAGAGAGCACGGTGGGTCCGTCGCTGGGCGCGGACTCGATTCACGAGGGCTACATTGCCGGTTTGGCCGGGGTGGTGGCGGTGATTGTCGCGATGCTGGTTTATTACAAGAAAAGCGGGATTAACGCATCGTTGGCGCTGTTTTTGAACGCGGTGATTCTGATTGCTTGCCTTTCGTACTTCGGCGCGGTGTTGACCTTGCCAGGGATTGCAGGCATCATTTTGACGATCGGTATGGCGGTAGATAGCAACGTATTGATCTTCGAGAGAATCCGCGAGGAGTTGCGGGCAGGGAAGGCGCCCGTTCCGGCGGTTCATGCCGGATTCGGCAAGGCGCTGTTGACCATTATCGATACGCATGTGACGACGGTGGTTTCGTGCGCCATCTTGTTTCTATTCGGTTCGGGGCCGGTGAAAGGTTTCGCGGTGACCTTGGTGATCGGCTTGATTGCCAACGTGTTTACGGCGGTGTTTGTGTCGCGATTCATTTTTGATTGGGAGCTGTCGCGACCGAAACCGGTACGCGCGTTGAGCATATAAGCAGGAGAGAGATTTTTTCAGTAGGCGGGGAAGCCCGTGGGAACACTTTGTGAAAAGCCGGTGTCTATTTTTTTAAGCGCCGGGTTGTAAAGCGCGATGCAAATTTTTAAGCAGACGAATTTCGACTTTCTAGGCAAGAAATGGCCGTTCATTATTCTTTCGCTGTGCCTGACGGCGGCGGGCCTGGTGAGCTTGGCGATCAAGGGTGGACCGAAGTACGGTATCGATTTCAATGGGGGGGCGCAGATGGATGTCAATTTCATAAAACGACCTTCGGCGGAAGCGATCCGGACGGCACTGCACAAAAGGATCGCGGGTGAGATCGAAGTGCAGGAGGTGACGAATTCGCAGGACGTGCTGATCTCGACAGCTGCGCGGAGCAATGCCGCCTTGCAGGTGGCGCGCCAGCAGATGGTGACGTCGTTGAACGATGCGTTCAATCGGTCGGGAGGCAGGAAGCTGGATATCAATACGGCTCCGCCGGAGGACATCGCCGACCGGCTGGGGAAGAGTTCGTTGTCGGGTGCGCAAGCGCAGGCGGCGGTCCGCGCGATCGCCGATTATCGCAATGCGCATTCGGGATTGGTCGGCAGCCTAGGAGAGCTGTCGGGCGCGTCGGGCATCACGCCGCAGGTGCTTTCGACGATGCAGCAGGAGTTGTTTGCCGGCAGTTTCGCCGTGCGGAGCGTGGAGACGGTAGGTCCGAAGATTGGCGCGGATTTGCGGCAGCAGGCGATCAACGTGGTGTTGATTGCGCTGGCGGCGATGCTGATTTATATCGCGGTGCGCTTTGAATGGATTTATGGCGTGGCGGCGGTGATCGCGGTGTTTCACGATACGATCATCACCATCGGGCTGTTTTCGCTGTTTAATAAGCAAATCGATCTCACGGTGATTGCGGCGTTGTTGACCCTGGTCGGTTATTCCATGAACGACACGATTGTCGTGTTCGATCGAATCCGTGAGAATTTGCGATTACAGCGGCGAGGCACTTTTCGAGAAATCATTAACGTCAGTATCAATCAGACGTTGAGCCGAACGGTGCTGACCTCCGGATTGACTTTGTTGACCGCGCTGTCCTTGTTTATCTTCGGTGGCCAAGTGCTGAACGGGTTTTCGTTTGCGCTGGTGGTGGGGATTATTGTAGGGACATATTCCTCCATCTTTATCGCCAGTCCGATATTGGTTTTTGCACAAGATATCTCGGAGAACAGAAAGAGGAAGGCGCGAGCAGTACCGACCGAAAGTCGTCCCCACAGCGTAGCGAAGGCGGCGAAGTAGAAGATTGTTTTTGGCATAGATAGTTTGTTGTTGATGTTCAAGAAACGGTAAGCCCGGCAGGAACGGGTTGCCGGTGAGGAAAGAAAGATGTTCGATCAGACATTTGTTGACGGAACACAAAAAACGAAGAAGAAGTACACAGTATTTCTTTCGTTTGGTTTGCAGTTTTTGATTATTGGCCTTCTGATTCTGCTTCCGTTGATTTATACGCAGGCACTTCCGAATGCGCAATTGAGGAGCATGTTGGTGGCGCCGCCGCCGCCACCGCCGCCACCGCCGCCACCGCCGCCACCTCAGAAGGCGCCGCCTAAACCAGTGGTGAAGCAATTCGTGCCACATACGTTTCAAGCACCGAAGGTAATTCCGAAACAGGTTGCCGAGGTAACCGACTCGGCTCCGGCACCGGATATCGGGGTGGTGGGAAGCACGGGAGCAGGAAACGGCGTACCCGGTGGGTTGTTCAGCGGTACGCCGGGGCCACCTCCACCACCGGCACCGAAGAAGCCAACCGGTCCAGTACGGATTGGCGGCAACGTAGCGGAAGCCAAGCTCGTCAAGAAAGTACAACCGACCTATCCGCCGCTGGCAAAATCGGCGCGTGTCCAAGGGACGGTAGAGTTTACAGCGGTCATCAGCAAGGATGGCAAGATCGAGAATCTGAAACTGGTACGCGGGCATCCCCTCCTGGTGAACTCAGCGAAAGAAGCGGTGTTGCAGTGGAAATATAAGCCGACCGTCTTAAATGGCGAGCCGGTGGAAGTGATTACTGATATCATCGTAAACTTCACGTTAAGTTCATAGGATGAATGGTGAGTGAGTGGATGATAGTTCGTTTGTGAGTGGCAGTTAGTTTGTAAGTGATAGCTAGTTTTTGAGTAAGAGTTTATTTCGATTCAACTTAAGGAGATAGATAAATGGTTTTGCAACTTCACATGTGGGCTTTTTGGCTTCTACAAGAAGCGGAAAGCACCGGAATCAGTTGGGATGTGCGCTCGGTGTGGGGACACATGGGGATCATTGCCAAGGCGGTGATCATCGTATTATTCATCATGTCGGCTTGGTCCATCGGAGTCATGATCGACCGATTGATTGCTTACAGCGCGGCGAGGAAGCAGTCGCGGGCCTTTGCGCCGGCGGTAGCGGGAGCATTGCGAGAGGGCAAGCTGGATGAAGCTGTCAAGATTGCCGATCGCTTTAACAAAAGCCACCTGGCGAAGGTCGTAGTGGCGGGATTGCAGGAGTTCAAGGCGCACCAGACCAGCACGGAAATCCCGGGCGAGGAAATTGAGGCGTCGCGCCGGGCCTTGGAGCGTGCCGAAGCGATCGTTCACGCCGAACTGAAGCGCGGAGTCAGCAGCTTAGCAACCATCGGTTCGACTGCGCCCTTTGTGGGGCTGTTTGGAACAGTCGTTGGGATTATGGACGCGTTCACCACGATCGGTACCTCGAAGTCGACCGGTATCGGCGCGGTGGCGGGTGGCATTTCAGAAGCTCTGATTACCACCTCGGTCGGTTTGTTCGTGGCTATTCCGGCGGTTTGGATGTTCAACTACTTCACCAACCGCATCGAAGCGTTTGACGTGGAGATGGGCAATTCCTCATCCGAGTTGATCGACTACTTCGTCAAGCGGACGCAGAAGGTTGCTCGTTAATAGGAATAGTCAGGCGTAGTTGGCTCAGAGTTGAATCGCATGGGAGGGAGTGGTGATCACGCTGCTCCTTTCCGTATAGATGTGGCACGATCAGCTACGCGGCGGTAGAGGGTTCGACGATGAGCGGGTTTGTTCTAAGGAGCTGAATTATGCAGAAAATGAAGGCGCCGGCGGTTGTTTCGGAGATCAACGTCACTCCGATGGTGGATGTGATGTTGGTTCTCCTGATTATCTTCATGGTGATTATCCCCATGTTGACTAAGGGAGCTCAGGTAGAGAAAGTAAAGGCGCGGAATGCCATTGCGATGAAGGACGCGGATAAAGAAGATGCAGTAATGATCTCGATTACTCGCGATGGAAAGGTATTTCTCAATCCCGGCAATCAACCGGTGACTCCCGATCAGCTTCCCAGTAAGGTGAAGGACTTGGAGGCAAATCGCAGTGGCACCGATAAAACGGTGTTCATCAACGCAGATGCCCGTGCGCGATTTGAGACAGTCACCGACGTGCTCGACAATTTGCGCATGGCGCAGGTGGATCAGCTCGGTTTATTGACCGAACCGATTCACGACCAGAGCAAGAATCAGAACCCGAATTTATAGTTGTAAGAGGACAATAGAAAGGGCTTAATTTATGGCATTTTCAGTTGGCGGCAAGGGGGGAGCGAAAGCAGACATCAACGTCACCCCACTTATCGATGTCTTGCTGGTGTTGCTTATTATCTTCATGGTGATTACGCCATTGACGCCGCATGGTTTGGATGCGTTAGTGCCGCAGCCACCGCCTCCGAATCAACCGCCTCCACCGCCCGACGATCGGACGGTAGTGATCGAAGTAGGGAAAGATCATAGCTTGAAGATCAATACCCAGCCGATTACGCAGGCCGATCTGCAAAACAGATTGACGGAGATCTTTAAAACCCGAGCTGATAAGACTTTATTTGTGAAGGGAGATAAAGATGTGGAGTACATGTATGTAGCACATGCGATTGACGCCGCAAAGGGTGCCGGATTGGACAAGGTTGGTATAATGACACCGCAAGTGGAGGCTGGACAGTAACAATCGCTTCGGCGAGAGGATACGGTATTCTACTTATGAAGCAAAACTGGAAAGTGTCCATCGGCCGGGAAGGCAATTGGCACTTCTCGAACAAGTGGTTGACCGCTGTGTTTTGCGCTGGGCTAGTTGTTTTCAGTACCGGCTGCGCGAAGCTGCAATCGCGGGACGAGATGAATAAAGGTGTGCAGGCTTATAAGAACGCACACTACACGGACGCAGCCAAACATTTTAAGGAAGCGATTCAGCTCGATCCGACGAATCGAAATGCGAGGCTCTATTTAGCTACTTCTTACATGACGCAATGGGTTCCCGGAGCAGAATCGGCGGACAACAAAAAGAACTATGAGATGGCCAATCAGACCTTTCAGCAAGTTCTAGATAACGATCCGAACAACTCGTTGGCTTTGGCTTCCATGGCTTCAATGTCGTTTAACAAGGCGACTTCGCAGAAGAACGATCAGGAGAAAACGGCCGCTTTAGAAGAAACCAAAAAGTGGAACGAGCGACGTGTCAAGGCCGATCCGAAAGATGATGAAGCCTATTATTATCTTGGTGTGATCGATTGGTCGCAGTCTTATCCTCCTATTCGGGACGCCCGTACGGAAGAAAAAATGAAGCCCGATGATCCGGGTCCGATTGTAAAGGACAAGACTCGAAATGAGCTCAAGGATAAGTACGGCGCTATGATCAATTCGGGCATCTCGGATTTACACAAGGCAATCGATATCAATAGGGAGAATGAGGACGCGATGTCGTATCTCAATCTACTTTTGCGCAGTAAAGCTTCTCTTGAGGAAACGAAGGAAGAGGCGAAGGCGGATATCGAACAGGCGAATAAATGGGCCGATAAATCTGTCGAGATGAAGCGAATCAAAGCGACCCGCCCCCAGAAGAAAACGCAGGAAAGTTAATCGAAGCTGTTTTTCAAAGGACAGGCAAGAGCTCATTTCGAATCATTCGAAGTGAGCTCTTTCGTTTTAGCGAACGTAGTAGGTTTGGAAGTCTCGCGCCCGTTGTTTGGGAAAGAACCCAGCGTCGTAAATGAGGCGCCGGACTTGTTCTTCGGTAGGCTGTTTTGATCCCTCACTGGCCGAAAGTGAGACTCGCCCAAGGTCATCGGCTCCGAAGCGAAGCGCCACTTGAGCAAGTTTCGAGTCGAGAGCAGCGACCGAGATTTCGATATGCGGAACGGTATCGAAGTAGATTCGAGAAATAGCTAAAAGCTTGAGGTATTCGGCGGCTGTGATCTCTGGATATTCTTTGACGGAGATTGTGAAGGAGATAAAGCGAGAAGTTTTTTCTTGCTGCTGTCGTAGCTCCGCCATTTGGCTTAGATGCTGCTCGATAGAGCCGTCACGCGCCAAGTGCAACACAGCTAGGCCATCGACAGAAGAAGTTTGCGTTTCGTTGTCCAAGGCATAACCCACGATGAGACCCGGGTGTAGCTGCTTACGTACTGCATCGGCCCGAAGCCCCAGGCTAACGAGGTCGTTTTGCTGGAATAAAGCAAGCGCTTGTTCTTTAGTCATTATCCCTTGAAATTTCATATCCTGAGCGGGTGGCTAAGGCTGGTACTAATCCCGCCAGCTCGATAAAAGCTTCTAAGCCTTTCCGTTCCTCTGGCCCTAGCTCATAACGTATGTGCTGAGTGAGGTATTTTTTTGCGAGTTCGCGAGTGATGCCGCGCTTCTCGTATTCCCGGTCGACGATCTCATCGATTCTGGCTTTTCCGTATTCATAGGAGCCGGTAGTGAGGGAACTGATTTGCTCGAACGGCAAGTTTTTTTTGCCGGCCCAGGCAGCGAATACCATGGGCAGATGAGTAAGGTGGAGCCACTCCGAACCGAGGTCCAGCCAATGGTAGGGCTGCTGATTGGGGGAAATACGCAACGCCGGATCTCCGATAATCAGAGCGGCATCGGCAACGGCCAGCATCTCCGAAAGAACAGGGCGAGCTTCAGTAATTCTCGGTTCCGCGCCATAGCGTTCCCGTAAAATGATGCGTGCTAATTGGACGGAGGTCCGCGAGCTGAAGTCCGCCGCAAGAGTACGAACCTCGGGCCAAGGGACGCGCCCGAAAAGGAGAATACTGCGCACCTCCCCCAGGCAGGTAATAGCGACGCCCGGTGCGATGGCAAGGTCTTGACGAACGGCTTCTGCCACCGGCACTAATCCTAACTGAATTCGATTTTGTTCCAGTTGCCGGGCGCACACGGATGGAAGCGAAAAAGTAAGATCGACTTGCGTTTGCTGAGGGCCGTGCAACATGCCCCAAACCAGCGGCACCGGATTGAGGAAGCTGACGGCGCCAATGCGAAGCGCTCCGGGGGATGGGAGAAATTGCTCTGTCAATCTCAATTTTACCGTGGACTGTTGAGGAGAGGTTCCCCGACGGGCGCGGATTAAACTCCGCGGCGATCGCCCCATAGGTCGACGTGCAGCCTGGGACTGTAGCGGTAGCCTTTAGCCTTGCAGATTTCGGCTAACCAAAGGCCGCGATCACGTACGATTTCGCGGGTTGTGCCTTCGGGCATTAACATTACCTGCTGCACGGAGGCAGAAAGCGCGGCGACTATGCGGTCGATCTCGTCTAAATCGTCTTCGGCCTGTACGACGAACTTCAATTGATAAGGGTATTGCCGCATGAGACGTTGAAGAATTTCGGGTTGGTAACGGAGGCGGTCGTGTTGAGCTGCCCAACGCCCGTGATCGCGCTCACTAGGCGTGGAATTGGACAGTTTGGGGCTGATGCTCATCAGATCGCAAGTCACGGGCGCGTAGATGGTTCCGGCCGTTTCGATGGTGAGGTGATATCCGGATCGGCGCAAGAGATCGGTGAGGGGTACGGCTTGCGGTGAGATCATAGGCTCGCCGCCGGTAAGGACCACGTGTGCCGTCGGGAACCCGCCGACAGTGTCGACGATCTGTTCAATAGAGAGTTCTTGACCTTCGGGTTGCCAAGAAGTGTAAGGCGTATCGCACCAAGTGCAACGCAGATTGCAGCCGGAGGTGCGGACGAAGACCGAGGGCATGCCGACAAGACCGCCTTCCCCCTGGATGGAATAGAAAATTTCAGAAATCTTCACGATGGAGCCGATCGTCAGGCAAATAGAGGGTCCGGTACGCCGGCTTCTTCAAAACCTTTGCGCCGGAGGAGGCAGGCGTCGCAAGCACCACAGGACTGGCCTTCGCTATCGGGGTCATAGCAGGTGAAAGTAAGGCCAAGATCCACATTTACTTCGAGCGCTTTCCGAACAATATCGGCCTTCGTCATCTGCGACAACGGGGTGCAAATCGCCAGCTGCGTGGTTCCTTCTACGGCGGCCTTGGTGGCGAGATTAGCCATCGTTTCGAACGCGTGGATGAAGGCGGGCCGACAATCGGGATAGCCGGAATAGTCGATGGCGTTGACGCCGATGAAAATGCTGGAGGCTTGAACTACCTCGGCATAGGCCAGGGCGAAGGAAAGGAAGATGGTGTTGCGGGCGGGAACGTAGGTAACGGGGATTCCATGACCGATGGCGCTTTCGGTGCGCTGCTTGGGAACGTCGAGATTGCTGGTGAGCGCGGAGCCGCCGAACACCCGGAGGTCAATCTGGGCGATGCGGTGTTCCGCGGCGCCAAGTTGCTCCGCGAGACGAACAGCCGATTGCAGCTCTACGCGGTGACGTTGCCCATAGTCGAAGGACAGGCAATAACAGGAGTAACCTTCCTGCCGCGCGATGGCGAGACAGGTAGCGGAGTCGAGGCCTCCACTCAGGAGGCAGATGGCGCGTTTGCCGAGGGCAGGGAGTTCCAAACTTCAGTATAGTTTTGTTCTTACGATTCGCCGTCGGGATGAGCGGCTGAGACGACGGCGGCTAGTGTGCCTTGCTGCAGACGGATGCGTAACCGGTCGCCTTCCGAAGCTTTATTCGCAGATCGCAATACGATTTTTTGGGAGTCTTCGACGATGGCATATCCGCGGGAGAGTACGTTCAACGGGCTCAATTGCTTCAGGTGCGCATTTGCAGTGGCGATACGGCGCTGATGGCCGCTGAATTGGGAATGGGCGATCCGCAAAAGAGCAGCAATGAGGTATTCCTGCCGTTGGCGGCGGCGGGAGAAGCGCAGTCGCAGATCGGTGGCTTGCAGGCGATGACTATGCTCGGTGAGGGTTTGCCTGTAAATCGCTAACTTGCGGCGCTCTATGTCGCGCAGTCGATATTCGAATTCATCGAGGAGTTGTGTTCTTTTCGCGAGCGCGCGGTTAACTAAGATCGCGGCCCGGCCAGTGCCTTTTTGATGAAGATTGCTCGCAATGGCGGTCAAACGGTAGCGCACCGACTGGAAGGCCCTGCTTCGGCAGGCTGCAATCCGCTCCAACAGGTTTTCTTTGGTGCAAATGACGACCTCGGCGGCGGCAGAGGGGGTCGGCGCGCGGAAATCGGCGACGAAATCGGCAATCGTGAAATCGGTTTCGTGACCTATAGCGGAAATAATAGGTAGAGGACAGGCGGCGATGGCACGCGCTACTGCTTCTTCGTTGAACGTCCAGAGATCTTCCAGCGAGCCGCCGCCCCGTGCAACGATGAGCACGTCGGCCCAGCCTTCCCTAGTAAAGTAATCGATACCTCGGCAAATCTGCTCGATCGAACCTTCGCCTTGCACTAAGGCCGGGAAAAGACGGATGTATAAACCGGGGAAGCGGCGTCCGAGCACCTGGAGCATGTCGTGGATGACGGCTCCGGTCGGTGAGGTGACGATGGCAATACGGCGGGGGAAGGTTGGCAATGGTTTTTTGCGGGAAGGATGGAAAAGGCCTTCGTCCGCAAGTTGTTTCTTCAGCTGCTCGAAAGCAAGTTGTAATGCGCCGCCGCCTTGGGGTTCCACAGAATCGATAATGAGCTGGTACTCTCCCCGAGGTTGATAGATTTCTAGACTGCCGCGTGCGATGACGGAAATACCGTCTTGCGGCTTGAACCGGACGGCCCGGATAGTGCCTTTGAAGAGTACGCACTTGAGCTGACTTTGCAAATCTTTCAAGCAGAAATAGAAGTGACCGCTTGAGGCCAGGCGACAGCCGGAGATCTCGCCCACTATCGAAACGGAACGGAAATTCGATTCGAGGAGGTTTTGCAGCGCGGAATTGATTTCACTGACATGATAGATATGACGGGCCGATTCCCAAGATAGCTGCAGTTGGCCGGTTTCGAAAGACGTCTGTGTTGCCGGTTTTTTCATCTTAATTTTACGAATTAGCTGATTTTTACCTATTACAACATCCGAACTTGGAGTGAATCTCGTAAAGAAAAAGACGGATCACATCTTCGGCCCTCCTGTTTCAAAAGCGTTGGCCGTAAAATGCCTGCTACGGTATTGTTTGGTAGCTTCCAAGGACCTTAACAAACAGTGTAATTTCAGTTAGATTCGACAGAGCATTCGCGACCGCCTTCTCTTTCTGATGTCCGTTTAGGTCGACATAAAAAAGATATTCCCAAGGTTTCCCACGCAGCGGACGCGACTCAATCTTGATTAGGTTTAGATCTCGCAATGCAAAGCAAGCCATTGCTTTAAATAGCGCAGCGGGCTTATTTGCCGTGGAAAAAACTAACGAAGTTTTCCATTTGCGATCAGCAGACGTGAGAGGTGTGTCCTGTTTCGACAACAGAAAAAATCTAGTGAAATTTTGTCGATCGTCTTCGAGATTCCGTTTTAGAATCATTCCTTTATAGATCTTTGCCGCGTCTTTCGACGCGAGTGCCGCCGCATGGGGAAGCCGGGTCTCTTGCAGCATTTTGACGCTTCCCGCCGTGTCATAGAACGATTCTGGAGAAAATTGAGGGTTTTCCCCAAAAAAAATTCGACATTGGTTCAGTGCCACAGGGTGCGAGAAAACACGTTTAACATCTTTTAAAAGTGTTCCGGGCATTGCAATTAAATGATGTTCGATTCTGATGTTTGTCTCTCCAACAATCCGGTATTCAAAGTCGAGAAGATGATCATAGTTCTCGTGAATGCTCCCATGCAGAGTATTTTCGATAGGGATTACGGCATGAGTGATCCCTCCTTTTTTAATTGAACGAAAAACCTCTTGGAAAGAGCTACAAGGAAAAACCTGAGTATCCGGTCCTAGTAGTTTACATGCGGCCGAATGGCTGAACGCACCAAGTTCGCCCTGAAAGGCGGCCAGTTTTGCAGTTTTACGAGGCATCAATCTACTTTTTCCGCTACGAACGTAGCATACCGGTCCTGATATGAGTGGTCCCAGTGTATCGGAAATGACTTTGCGCGCCGCTGTGGCCTCTTTCCGACGAGAACGCGCGCCCACCGGAGCCGTGAACGATGCTTGGTTGGGAACGCGAATAATGAATTTTCTTTATTTGTTCTGAAAACAGAACAAAATCAGTTGTTGATGATACCCTGTCACAGAGCGATCTCGGGTAAGCTGCACCGACGCGAAGCAATTGAAATAAAGGTCATGGAAGAAGCAGGGCAGAAGTTAAGGAAGGTAAGGGAGCGGTTAAAGCTGCGTTACCGCGATGTGGAGGAGGCGAGTCAGCGAATCGCAAACAGTCAAGGGAATAACGAGTTTCTGGTGGGCCTAAGCCGGTTGGCGGACATAGAAAATCGGGGTACCGTTCCGTCCTTTTATCGTCTATATTCGCTATGCGCGATCTACCGTTTAGATTTCGTTAAAACGATGCAGTGGTACGGCGTGGATTTAAGCCGGATGGTGAGCGATGCCGGACAACTCGCCATCAGCCAAACACATCCGGTCGATTTCAAATCGGAAGCGCCGGAGATGGTGGATTTTCCAATGGAGCTGGACAAGATTGTCGATCTCCATCGAACCTTTTATTTCAGTCGGCAAGTGCACCAGTGGGGAAAGCTGCCGTTGGTGGTGTTCGATTCCCTCGACCTGAGGAAACAGCGCTATGGCTTCATCGGAACGGACGATTGGTCGATGTATCCTATTCTGGCCCCTGGCGCTTTCGTACAAATCGATGAGGCAAAGCACAGGATTATCAATGAGGGCTGGACAAACGAACATGAAAGGCCCATCTATTTCCTGGAGCATCGTACAGGATTCCGCTGTTGTTGGTGTACTTTGCGCGAGGGGTTACTGATCCTACAGCCACATTCTGCCTCTCACGTCTCGCCAGAGGTGTATCAGTATCCAGGCGAAGTAGACGTGATAGGGCAGGTAGTGGCGGTAGCTATGCGTCTTGCTCAGGGAAAGCGACGCCATACACGTTTTTGAGTAGACCTAAGATCGCTTCGAAATCGGAAATGTGTCGTTGACGTTCGGGACCCTGGATGGAACCGGGGACCAGGTTTTTGTAGGGAGTCAATCGCAGCCAGGCGTCGACCAGATCAGCCTTGTCGACTTGATCGATCCCCGAGATATATAAATCGATATCCGCTTTCTTCTTTTCCAGCGAATAACCGACCCATTCACGAAAAATCTGCTCATGCGTGCGGCGGATTGACTGGCTGACCGTCTCGGGAGAGGTACTGATGAAGGCTCCGTAGTGTTCATACTTCCCAGTGTCGGAGTTGCGCAATCCGGCTAGATAAACCAACCGGCCGTAAGATGTTCTAATTTCGAACAAGCTTTTGGACCAAAGATTGTCGGCTTCCTCAGTTGAAATTTGCGCGCCGTGCTGCTTCAGCATTAAACCGTAATTCAAAGTTTACACGCAAACGAGTCAAAAACAAGGTTTTCAAGTACCAATAGGACTAAAGCGTTCTGACAACGGAAAACGTAGTACTTGCAAGGGTTTAGCGTTGGACGGGAGAGTTATTGTGAGGTCGAGGAAGAAAATAAACGAAAGGAATTTAGAAAATAAAACTTATGAAAAAACTACTTTTACTATCATTAATGATTGGCGGATTAACTGGATCGATGTTTGCGGCGCCCGCCGAGGGGTCCCACAAGTCAGATGTTAACACAACTACAACAAAGGGGAGCGTCACAACCGAAAAAAATCAGAAAACGGCATGGATGCCTTGGCCGGAAGCTGGTAATCCACGTCGCCCCTGCCGTAACCTGGCATGGATGCCTTGGCCCGAAGCAGGAAATCCTCGTCGCCCTTGCTAAACGACGGTGTGCTTCATGGCCGTTGTGCTTAATGTATGGCGATTGTTTTGCCAGAAGAAGAAGAATTTGAATAGAATATTGGTGTGCCGTCATTGAGTGAGTGAGTAAGAAATGTCAGAAGTTTCGGTCTACTACCTGGAGCTCTCACTCAACCTGCTGCTGGTGGTCCGCCTTTTTTCGCTTCAAATAGGAAGAGTTTATTCTTTATTTGCTGCATTTTTAATCACTGATTTAGTTGGTGCTTTACTGGCGGGATTTGATCAGTTTCATATCGTCGATTATCGAATCTCATACTCAGCAGTTCGAGTATTCGCATGGATTTTTTCCGTGTGGATGATTTATGCGCTTCTTGACTCAATGCTGAAGAAGCTTCCGGGAATTCTCAGGTACTCGAAACGACTATTGAACTTTGTGTTTGCGGCTGCATTTGTATTGGGAATTGTAGTGATAGCTAGCGATAGTGCAATTTCCAAAGTGGAAGATTGGCGGCGGCCTTTAGACCGAGTGGTTGCTACTACGTTTGTAGTAGATGAGGTCATTGGGATTACTGTATTTTTGGTTTTGATCTTGATGTTGGGATTCTTCCTATGGTTCCCCATTTCTGCACCGCGAAACCTGGCGGTTTTCAGCATTGGTTATGTCGTATATTTTTCGTCTGTTGCTGGATTGTTGTTTTTTCATGGCTTAGAGGCACGAGGGAGCTCTCGCGCGGGTAGCGTCATTTGCATGCTCATAACATGTGTCTGCTACGTGTATTGGACCGTTTTTCTGAGCAAGGCAGGCGAAATGACACCCGTTCGCATCGGGCACTCTTGGAAGGTGGACGAGCAACAACGGCTTATCCGTCGCCTTGAGGAGGTAAATGGCGTGCTTTTGCAGGCAGTGGCAAAGAAGTAAATGGTTTCTTGTTTTCGACTATAAAGTTTTCCGTTTTTGCGCCGATCATTAGACTGGGGAATGTCGATGAGGCGCAAAAGAACAAAGTTGGATGGCTTCCGCAAATTATCGACTTTATACAAAGAATGCCAAGGTGAAGAAAATAAAATAAGTTTTTTCATAAATTCGATACGTTGCTGTTGTATTTGCGGAAGTATTCCGTTAACTTGTAGAGTACGGAGCTCAACTTGACATCTGCTCTCGTTCTCTCGGTTCTATGTGCGTTATGCATGATACTAGTACTCGTGTCACGAGTACTACGGCAACTTTACAGGAGTTGCTCTGTTGAAGAGTTGACTCCGGAGTGGGTGGAAAGCTTTTCTGTCTCTTACTACGATCCTATGTTGGAGCTGCTTTCGGACGCGGACTTTGAGTTTCTTGCCCGGCAGCCTGGGTTCGACTCGCGGTTGCGACGTAAATTGCGGCGCGAGAGATTACTGATTTTTCGTCAGTATTTGCGTAAGCTAATCGCGGACTTCAATAGGTTGCATTTGGCAACACGATTGGTAATGTCTCAAACGACCGATGATCATTCTGAGTTGGTGAGTCGGCTCATCTGGTTGAAGCTGGGCTTTTCGTTTTCAGTTTTACGGATTGAAATGAACTATGGTTTCTGTTGGCTCGGCATCAGGACTCTATCTGTGCGAGAGTTGGTAGCTTATTTGGAACAGATGAACAAGCAGATGAGATCCATATCGGCTGCCGCTCCTATGAATGCGGCTGCCCTATAGGAACTGCTTTACAGCTTTGCTGTTAAAACGCGAAGCATTCGTTTTGCCTCTCGATATAGTTCGAATTTCTTTTCGGCTTGTTTAAATTGCTCCGTATGGATGCAACGGCGTACTCCTTCATGTTTAGCGGGATGGACAATGTGTAGCATTTCGTGAAACAGCACAAAACGAACGACTAAATCAGGGCAACTCTTTGAATCCATCCGACAATTCAGCACAATAGCATGATGGGAAGGATCGAAATGTCCCCAGGTGTTGCGTGATGGCCTTCTGCTCCATCCCAAGATCGGCCTATCTACCGCGCCTCCGAAATATTGATTGTTTAAATCCTCGAAAATCTCCTCCAGGTTGTAGACGAAGCCTTGCGGCTTGTCCATGTGTTTACGTCCACGCTCCCGCTTTATAGCCTGGATTGTCTCGCGAACGGCTCCTTGGTTGAGGTACCGCCGATAGCAAGCAAGCACGCCGCCGTCCGGTATTTTCCGAAAAAGCTTTGCAATCAAAATGTAAGCGAGCGCTTCCTGTATGGGCGCGGGTGCTGTTTGCAAAAGATCGCTGAGTTCGACCGTTAAGCAATTGTTTGTCAGCCGAACACGATTCGTGATGGCGGCGAAAGGACGGAAATAAACCGAAATGACCGGAAGAGGTTCGCGAGGTCGGGCGATTCGAAACACACGCATATATATCTGCTCCGGCGATTCGAAGAAGAGAGCAGTTTCCACATGCATTTTCCCCTAAATGTACCATGTAGATTCGGATCGAATCCAGGACCAAAACCTTCATTCGACGAGCACTAAATTCAAAGAAGGGTTCCCTTGCTGAAAGCAAAAATTAGTTCGGTTGGCTGCTTTGTGCCGCCGAAAATCCTCACTAACGACGATTTATCTCGAATGGTGGAGACGAACGATCAATGGATTGTAGAACGGACCGGAATCCGCGAACGTCATATCGCGGACGAAGGCGTTGCCACATCGGACATGGCGGTAGCAGCCGCCGAAGAAACGCTGCGTCGTCGTGGAATCGACGCCGACGGACTTGACGCTATTATTGTTTGCACCGTCACGCCGGATATGTTGTTTCCTTCTACGGCTTGCCTGGTGCAGGATCGGCTGGGAGCATCGCACGCCTGGGGATTCGATCTGGTGGCTGCCTGTTCTGGTTTTGTTTACGGGTTAACGACAGCGGCACATCTGGTGGCGGCGGGAACTCACGGCAAAGTATTGGTGATTGGCGCCGACACCATGTCACGGATTATCGATTACACCGATCGGGCTACCTGCATTCTGTTTGGAGACGGTGCTGGAGCATTCTTGGTGGAGGCTGGCGACGAGTCCGGTCTCGGTTTTGTCGGGCATCTCAATGAAATCGACGGCTCGGGAGGCGATGCACTGAAGATGCCGGCTGGGGGAAGTCGCTTACCGGCGAGCACCGAGACTGTGAATAACCGTTTGCACTACGTTAAACAGGAAGGCCAACAAGTCTTTAAGTTTGCGGTACGTAAGATGGCGGAACTCTGTGAAGATCTGTTGAAGAAGCACGCCATATCGCCGTCGGAGGTCCATCTGCTGATTCCGCACCAAGCAAATCAACGCATTATCACCGCCACCGGAGAACGATTAGGTCTGCGCAAGGATCAGGTGGTAATTAATTTGGATAAATATGGAAATACAACAGCAGCAACGATACCGTTAGCTACTCACGATGCCATCGCAGAGGGACGGCTGAAAAAAGGGGATTTGGTTCTGTTTGCCGCAGTGGGAGCCGGCTATACGGCTGGCGCTAATCTCTGGCGATGGTCCTACTAGCGTCGTCGATTAGAAGGTGGATTACTTTTGGCGGCAATAGTCGCGAAGAACGCGTTCGACATACTGTCTGGTTTCGGTATAGGGAGGCACTCCGCCGTATTTTTTTACAGCCGCGGGTCCGGCATTATAGGCAGCCAAGGCGAGGACCGCATCGCCTTTGTAGCGGACCAATAGTTTTCTCAGGTATTTAGCTCCCCCTTTCGCATTTTGATCCGCGAGCGAAGGCTCAACGCCTAATAACGCGGCAGTGGCGGGCATCAGCTGCATCAATCCCAAAGCACCCTTGGCAGACAAAGCGTTCGGGTTGTAGCCGGACTCCATGCGGGCAACGCTGCGCACCAGCGCGGGAGGTAAACCTTCTGAGATGGCTGCGAAATCGAGCAAACTTTGTACGGAAGCTTTATTTGCCCCTGCGTCCTTCTGAGTAGTGTCGGTTCTAGGAGACCCAGTGACTACTTGCACCTTCTGCACTTCCGTTAGTGGAAGTTCTAGAGAGCCGATGGTCGTCCGAAGTACTAAAAACGTTTGGTTCTGGGTGTGGGAGACCCCAGCCAATTGGAAGCCGTTCTTGAGATAAACAATTTCAGCGCCTGCACAAGGAAAAACTACACTGTATAAAAGCAGCATCGGCGCACCGAATTGACAAAAAAAAGACATGCCGGCTAACGAGCTGGAGCGGCGATTCCCTGGTAATTTTGTGCGGGGTGGGCTTCTGCATCGCCGTCGAGCAGAAGAAATTCGTGTTCCAGCAAGGTAGTGGAAACTAAAGTTTTGACCGCAACTTCCGCAATGTTGCTATTTTTTCCGTATCGAGTAGTAAATAGGTCAGAGACGTCCTGCAATTGCTTGCGAATACCGGAAAGGTATCTCGCCATGGCAGCGTGTTCGTCGCGGCTTAACGGATATTGCACGTGCGCTCCTTTAACAAAGAGTCCCTGGGGGCTTAACCGTAATTTAGCAAAACACTTTAATTTTTTCCAGTATTAATTACTGAATCAAGAGTTTTTTACAGTCCGGGCTCCATTTGACCTATTTTCAGAAAAATAAAAGAGCCGATCAGGGGTACGATGAAACGGAAGACAACGATGGGAAGCCCTAAAAATCTAATTTGCAGCCGCTGCGGTCGAGAATACGCGGCCAATCAACTTCTAAACTTATGCGACTGTGGCGGTCCACTGTTAGTGAATTACGATTTGGCGAAGGTCCGCGGACAGTGGAACAGAGATGAACTGAGCGGTTCTGTGGAAAGCATGTGGCGGTACTCGCCTGTTCTACCGGCAGAGGTCGAGGAGGCCGTTACGCTTGGCGAGGGCTGGACTCCTTTGATCCGGGCCGAGTCGCTCGGGAGAGTTTTAGGTGCTTCCCGGTTATGGATCAAGGATGAGGGACGGAACCCCACCGATTCCTTCAAGGCGCGAGGTCTTTCGTGCGCGGTGACGATGGCTCGGAAGCTAGGGGCGAAAAGACTGGCGATTCCCTCCGCCGGCAATGCAGCGAGCGCATTGGCAGCGTATGCGGCGAAAGCTCACCTTCCCGCGCATATTTTTATGCCTGCCGATGTGCCGCAAGCTAGTTTCATCGACTGTAAATCGTATGGTGCGAACGTTACGTTGGTCGATGGACTGATCAGTGATTGCGGACGGATTGTTGCTGAACGTAAAGAAGAGGCGGGATGGTTTGAAGTCAGCACGTTGAAGGAGCCTTACCGGATCGAAGGGAAAAAAACGATGGGTTACGAGTTAGCGGAACAGCTTCGCTGGAAGTTGCCCGACGCGATTCTTTATCCGTGTGGCGGTGGGGTTGGACTGATTGGAATGTGGAAAGCGTTCGCGGAGTTGGAAGAATTAGGGTGGATCGATTCGACAAGGCCGAAGATGATTGCTGTCCAAGCGGCCGGATGCGCACCTATCACGCGAGCGTTCGAGCAAAACGCTGCCCAAAGCGAATTTTTCAGAGAGGCGCACACGGTGGCAAGCGGCTTGCGCGTGCCGAAGGCGCTGGGGGACTTCTTGGTGCTGGACGCGGTTCGGAAAAGCGGCGGAACGGCATTGTCTGTTTCGGACGAAGAGATGCTGGATGCCGGTCTGCTTTTGGCTCGCGAAGAAGGGATTTTCGCAGCGCCGGAGGGGGGAGCATGCGTGGCGGCGTTATCAAAGCTACTGAAGGAAGGCTTCTTAGAGGCCGATGAGCAGGTTGTCATTTATAACACTGGGTCCGGCTTGAAGTATTTAGAGGCTTATGCCTCTCGCTTTCCGCGCCACGCGGTCAGCGACCAAGATAAGTTGGGAGGTCTGATCACTCCGCGCTGAAAGATGGACAATACTTCGTCGTTTTAACTGCGTTACAACTCAATGAACACGATTGTGAATAAGGGCGGAATTTTGGCTGAAACGTGATTTTGTGGGACGATGGAGGAGGTTGGGCGAATTTAGCGGCTCTTTTGGGGTATTGCAGTTCTTTCGCCGGATGCAGATAGTGTTCGGCATCACAATCGTTAGGAGTGTTTATCAAGTGACGAAGCTGTTCGTAGGAAATCTGCCCTACAAGGCTACAGAGCCGGACTTACAATCGTTTTTTGAGGAAGCAGGTATTCAAGTGGATACCGTCAACATATTACGCGACCGCTTTAGCGGAGAGGCCAGAGGGTTCGGATTTGTGGAAATCAGCGATGATGGACTGGCGATGCAGGCGGTGCAGACCTGTAATGGGCGTGCTCTGATGGGGCGCGCTTTGGTGGTAAATGAAGCGCGTCCGCCGGAGCGTCGCGAGCGTCCTCAGGGTGGTGGCGGAAATCAGCGTGACTTTGGCGGCAGCAAGAATCGTTGGTAGCGGGACGGCTCGGGAGACTACAAATTCCGAAGCAAACGGATGATTGCTTCTCCATCGCTTTCGACACGTCGGGGAGTGTTTCCGTAGGTAGGAAGAATGAAAGTACCATCCGGCGCTTTCAGCTCACCGGTGTGATAGCGGTAGATGTAATCGGGGTCCTTTAAAACATTCCCCGTCAGGACTGCAACGACCTGTGCGTTTCTGCCGATAGTTCCTGCCTCGACTAATTTTTTGATACCGGCCAATGTTGCCGCGGAGGCGGGTTCGCATCCTATCCCACAACGGCCAATGATTGCTTTCGCATCCGCGATCTCTTGTTCGCTCGCGCATTCCACTACGCCGTTTGTTTTTTGAATCACTGTTGCTGCTTTGGGCCAGGAGACGGGATCGCCGATACGAATGGCTGTGGCGAGTGTTTCCGGTGTTCTTATCGCCTGGAATATTGCGGCAGGCGGCTGCTGCATGAAACGGAAAAATGGTGCTGAACCAGCAGCTTGGATGACCGCGATGCGTGGAAGCCGGTCGATGAATCCTAAACGATGCAGCTCAAAGAATCCTTTCCCGAACGCGGCGGTGTTTCCTAAATTTCCACCCGGCATCACCACCCAATCGGGCGCCTTCCAGTCGGTTTGATCGAGCATTTCCAGAGCCATCGTTTTTTGCCCTTCGATACGGAACGGGTTGATGGAATTCAGCAGGTAGAGATTGGCGCGGTCGGCAATTTGTCTTACCAGGGCTAGAATTTCGTCGAAGTTCGCTCGCTCAATTTGAAGGGTCAAAGCGCCGTATTCTATTGCCTGGGCAAGTTTGCCGAACGAAATATTTCCGTGAGGAAGAAAAATGACGGGTCTCACCCCGGCTGCGGCGGCGTAGGCAGCCATCGAGGCGGACGTGTTGCCGGTGGAAACACAAGCCACCATTTGTTTACCTAAGCGAATGGCTTGAGAAACGCCGCAGGTCATGCCATTGTCTTTGAATGATCCGGTGGGATTGAAGCCTTGATGTTTGAAAGTCAGTTGCTGAAGACCGGCGTATTCAGCAGCAGCCGGAGCGTTCAGCAGGGGAGTGTTGCCCTCGCGCAAAGTCACTATTTGGCTGGTATCCGCGTTAGGGAAGGGGAGCATCTCACGGTATCGCCAAACACCACTCTGATCGATTGGGGCATTGCTGGTGCGGCGCTCCCGCCACAGCTTCTTCCAGGACGCCGGTTCGGCCTCTTGCCAGTCATATTCGACTTCCAGTAAGCCAGCGCATTTTGGGCATTGATAAAGAATGTCTGTAAGCGGGTAAGTTGTCCAACAACCGGGTGTGATGCATAACAGATTTGCTTGCATTAGCCTTTAAGTTACACCGGTTGTTGTTGTGTCATACAGTGCAGCGTGCCCAGGCCGAGCACCAAGTCTTTGCAGGCGATGCCAACGATTTTACGGGAAGGAAATAGTTCGGCCAACCTGTTGAGAGCAATGCGATCATTTGGATCGTTAAATGTCGGGACGAGAACGACGTGGTTGGCGATGTAGAAGTTTGCGTAGCTGGCGGGCAGCCTTTGTCCGTCGAAGAAAACCGGTTCCGGCATGGGAAGCGTTTCCAATCGGAAGGCATTTCCGTTTTGATCCTTCATTTCGTGGAGGAGCGCCAGGTTTTCACGAAGGGGCTCGTAGTTCACATCGGACGAATTTTGTTCACTGGCAACGATGATCGTGTTCGCGTCAGTGAAGCGCGCTAGATCGTCGATGTGGCCGTGCGTATCGTCACCAGCAATCCCGTTTCGCAGCCAAAGAGTGTGGTGCGCGGCCAGGTAAGCGGAGAACACCTGCTCCAGATCCTTGCGAGTCAGCGCAGGATTTCTTGCTTGTACATCACTCAATAAGCACTCTTCCGTAGTGAGAATGGAGCCAACTCCGTTGACATCGATACTGCCGCCTTCCAAGACGATTTGCGTGCTGTCATGCACGGGTGTGCAGACGGGTATTGCTAACCGCGGAGCGACAATCGCCGTCACGGCATCATCAAGCTCGTGGTTCTCGTACTTTGCCCAGCCATTGAAGCGCCAATTCAGCAGCGTTTTCGGAACGGGCGCGCCGTTCACAAAAATGGGAAAGTAGTCTCGCGTCCAGCTCCGATCCGTCGGGATGCGAAAGAAATCAACAGCACTCAGATTCGCGCCGCACTGACGAAGTACCTGCTGAACAGTTCGTTCGGCTACCGGGTCTTGGACTAAGATGTTGACCTTTTCGACTTGGGAAAGATGACGAACTATTTCGCCGTAGACCCATGCAATGGTGGCAAATTTTCCTGGCCAGTCGCTAGCTTCGTGAGGCCATGCAATCCAGGTGGCTTCATGCGGCTCCCACTCGGCGGGCATGCGGAAAGCATTTGAATTAGATGTACGGGTACGGAGGTCCATCGCCTAGGCCAACCAGCGGCTGGAAATGGGACCATAAGCATCGATTCGGCGGTCGCGCAGAAACGGCCAGTTGCGGCGTACTTCATCTATGTTCTTGGGATCGCATTCGACAACAAGCGTTTCTTCTTTGTCGGTGGAAGCCTGAGCGATCACGCGGCCGAAAGGATCGGAAACGAAAGAATTACCCCAGAACTCTAGCTGACTGTCAGACGGACCCTCAAAGCCAGTGCGATTCACGGCTGCTACAAATACCCCATTCGAGATGGAATGGGAGCGTTGGATGGTGCGCCATGCATCGAGTTGGGCCTCGCCATACTGCTCCTTTTCTGAAGGGTGCCAGCCGATGGCAGTGGGATAAAACAAGACATTTGCACCTTGCAAGCTGGTGATGCGCGCCCCTTCGGGATACCACTGGTCCCAACAGACGAGAACGCCAATACGTGAATAGCGCGTCTCAAAGTTTTGGAATCCAAGATCGCCCGGCGTGAAGTAATACTTCTCGTAGTAAAGCGGATCATCGGGGATGTGCATCTTGCGATATAAGCCGATCAAAGAGCCATCTGCATCTAACACCGCAGCCGTGTTGTGATAAAGGCCCTGCGCACGTTTTTCGAATAACGAAGCCACCACAGCCACTTGCAGCTCCTTTGCCACCGCGCTAAGCGCTTCCGTAGAAGGACCCGGAATGGACTCAGCCAGGTTGAATAGCTCAGAATTTTCTTCACGGCAGAAATACTGCGAGCGGAAGAGTTCTTGCAGGCAGACGATCTCCGCCCCTTTGGCGGCAGCCTCTCGAATCCCGGTGATTGCTTTTTGAAGATTGTCTTCCGGGTTCAAGCCGCACGTCATTTGCACCAGACCAATTTTGAAAGCGCTATCGCGCCGTGATTGCGTTTGAACTGTGATGCCGGGCATATCTTGTTTCCAGAAGATTCGATGGTCGGGGCAGGGCAGAGGCTACATGTAAATTCCGCCGTTTACGTCGAGGACGTGTCCGGTAATGAAGCCGGCTTCTTCACTCACCAGAAATCGGACGGCATGAGCAATGTCTTCGGCGGTACCCATGCGGCCCAGCGGAGTTTGTTCGATCATTTTCTGCTTCAGCTCATTGCTCAAGTCATGCGTCATATCGGTAGCGATAAAGCCGGGAGCGAGCGCGTTCACAGTGATATTGCGGCTGCCAAGTTCGCGGGCCAGTGATTTGGTTAATCCGATAAGGCCTGCTTTCGAAGCGCTGTAATTCGACTGGCCAGGATTTCCCATCTCGCCAACCACCGACGAGATATTTATGATTCGGCCCCAACGTTCACGCATCATGGCGGGCATCACTTGTTGCATCGCGTAAAAAGATCCGCTCAGGTTCGTTTGCAGGACGATGTTCCAATCGGCCTCTTTCATGCGCATGGCGAGCCCGTCTTTGGTGATGCCGCCGTTATTGACCAGAATGTCGATACGGCCGAAATCTTTAGCAGCCTTTCCAAAGCCGTTGGCAATGGAATCTTTAGAGGACAAGTCCATCTCCACGGCAAAGGCTTCGCTGCCGGAGGCACGAATTTCACCCGCCAACTCTTCCAATTTTTCAAGAGTTCTTGACGCCAACACGACTCTATGCCCAGCCGCCGAGAGCGCCAACACACAAGCTTTCCCAATGCCTCGGCTTGCACCGGTGACCAAAGCAGTCCGTCTATCCATCACTTTCTCTCATCATAATGGTTGTACCGCTAAACTATGGCATTTACCGACCTGCGCGATTTTGTTCGTATCCTTGAAAAACAAGGTGAATTGAAGAGAATTTCCTTTGAGGTAGATCCTTATCTGGAAATTACCGAGTTTGCCGATCGGGCCGTTAAATCGGATGGCCCGGCGCTTTTATTCGAAAAACCGAAGAATTCTAAGGTGCCGGTGTTGATCAATGCCTTTGCCAGCAAGCGCCGTATGGAACTGGCTTTGGAGGTCGGCAATATCGAAAGCATCGCACAACGGATTGCCGGTTTTCTGGAGTTGCAGAAGCCTGAGGGATTACTTGGAAAGCTGAAGATGATCCCCAAGCTGAAGGAGCTGGGGGCGATGTTTCCGAAGAAAGTGTCTAAAGGGCCGTGCAAGGAGATCGTTCGGCACAAGGATTTTTCGCTGGACGAGTTTCCGATTCTGCATTGCTGGCCCCATGATGGCGGCCGTTACATCACTTTGCCGATGGTGTTTTCAAATAATCCGGCGACCGGGAAGCGCAACTGCGGCATGTACCGCATGCAGGTGTTCGATGGCCAGACGACCGGTATGCATTGGCAGAAACACAAGCAGGGCGCGGAGCATTATCGTCGGCTTGTTTCCCAATCTAATAATGGACGCATGTCGGTAGCTGTCGTCATCGGCACAGATCCGGCGACGATGTTTTCTTCGATTTTGCCGCTGCCTCCGGAGATCGACGAGATGATGTTTGCTGGTTTCGTGCGAGGAAAGGCGGTGGAGATGGTGAAGTGCGAAACTTCCGATATCGAAGTACCCGCAAATGCTGAGATCGTTCTGGAGGGTTATCTCAAACTAGGCGAACTCCGCCGTGAGGGACCGTTCGGCGATCACACCGGGTTTTACTCACTTGATGACGATTATCCGGTCTTCCATGTGGAATGCATCACGCATCGCAAAAATCCTATCTACGCCGCCACGATTGTGGGACCACCGCCGATGGAGGATTTCTACATGGGAAAGGCCATCGAGCGCATTTTTTTACCCTTGATGAAGATGCAACTACCGGAAGTGCGCGATATCTGCATGCCGGCTGAGGGCGTTTTTCACAACTTGATTCTTGTTTCCATGCGGAAATCCTATCCAGGACATGCCCGCAAAGTGATGCATGCCATTTGGGGGCTTGGACAAGCCATGTTCAGCAAATGCATCGTGGTGGTGGATGAGGAAGTGAACGTGCAAAACGTTGCTGAAGTCGCCTGGAAAGCCCTGAACAACATCGATCCGCAGCGAGACATTGAGTTCGTGACCGGTCCGGTGGATTCCCTGGATCATGCTAGCCGACTACCCAATTTCGGTTCGAAGATGGGCGTAGATGCCACCATGAAGTGGCAATCGGAGGGTTTTGCCCGTCCTTGGCCGAAGGTGATTGAAATGTCGTCCGATGTGAAGGCGCGTGTCGATGAATTATGGAAGCGTGCCGGCATCCACCGGAAGTGATGTCCGAACGTATTCCGTACCGTGCTACCGTCGCATCGTCTTCCTATTCCGACTTGCGTTTACCGGTCTGTCTTCTGCTCGATAACGTTCGGAGCATGTATAACGTCGGTTCATTTTTTCGCACGGGTGACGGTGCGGGAATCGAACGCCTGTTATTAAGCGGCATCACCGCTCGTCCGCCGAAAAGCGCTATTTCGAAGACCGCTCTCGGGGCCGAAGATCGCCTGGCGTGGGAAGCAGTCGACGACCCTCTTGCAATAGTCAGGAAACTGCAGGCGCAAGACTACGAGATTGCGGCTATTGAAACGAGTCCTCAAGCGATGGACGTTTTTGATTGGCGGCCGCGGTTTCCTGTTTGTGTATTGTTTGGTCACGAAGTGGAAGGCCTCGCGCCGCAATTGCTGGATGCTTGTGATGCACACGTTCGAATCCCTATGCTTGGACTGAAGCATTCGCTGAATGTGGCTAGCGCGGGAGCAATTGTTGTCTACGAGCTTTTGCGCAAGTATCGAACGCTGACAGTAGACCGCAAATCAACCGTGAATGGCAATTAGATAACAAGCCGCCACGCTCGCCCATCCTTCGCCAGCAACTCGTCCGAACGTTGAGGGCCTTCGCTCCCGGCTTTGTAATTAGGGAAACGTTCAGGCTTGTTTTCCATCCAGAAATCTAGAATCGGCTGTACCACCCGCCAGCCGTACTCGATGTTATCGGCTCTTTGAAATAAGGTTTGGTCGCCGATCATTACGTCGTAGATAAGGGTTTCATAGCCTGTGCTGGGAGCCATGCCGAAATAATCTTTGTATTTGAAGTCCATGCGAACGTCGCCTAGTTTCAAAACCGGGCCTGGGACCTTTGCTCCGAATTCCAGGGCTATCCCCTCATCGGGTTGAATGCGCAGCAACAGCCAATTCGGAGAAGCGCGGCGCGCTCTTGTGTTTCTGAACAGCGAAGCAGGCGGTTCCTTAAACCGAATAGCAATCTGCGTTTTACGTCGGGCCATTCGCTTACCGGTGCGGACGTAGAAAGGAACTCCTGCCCATCGCCAGTTGTCTATGGCGAGCTTCATGGCGACGAATGTTTCTATAGGTGAATCACAAGCTACGTCCGGCTCGCTTCTGTAGGCCCCGACTTGTTGGTTGTTGACTTCTCCGGCATCGTACTGGCCACGTACTGCGGAGGCCCTTACTTCCTTTGGCTTGCAGATATTGATGGCCTCAACCACCTTGGCCTTTTCTGATCGAATGCCGTCGGCGGTCCAGGAGCTTGGCGCTTCCATTGCCATTGTTGCCAGAAGCTGAAACACATGGTTGGGCACCATGTCGCGCAAGGCACCGGTTTGCTCGTAGAAGTGTCCGCGTTTTTCGACGCCGACGGTTTCCGCTACAGTAATCTGCACGTGATCGATTCGGTCACGATTCCAGAGCGGCTCGAAGAGGCCGTTCGCAAAACGGAAGGACAGGATATTTTGTACCGTTTCTTTGCCAAGAAAGTGATCGATGCGGTAGATCTGATTTTCATCCAGTACCTTGAGTATTCTTTTATCAAGATCCTGAGCAGAATGAAGGTCGTGTCCGAAGGGCTTCTCGATGACGACGCGACGCCATGAATCGTCACCGCAGGCTAAACCACACTCGCCGAGATGTTCGATTACCGGACCGAAGAAACGATCTGAAATTGCTAAATAAAAAAGATAGTTTTTACCTGTTTTATATTTTTCGTCCAGATCGTTCAATTTTTGTTTTAGCTGCTGGTAGGTTTCTTGATTGTTAAGATCGCCTTGCAAATACGAAACACGGCAAGACAACCACTTCCACACCGACTCGTTGACTTGCCCATCGGGTCCGCCGCCTTTCACAAACTGCTGCATCATCTGGTGGAGATCGCTCCGCAGTTCGTCATCGCTTTTCTGGGCGATGTCGACACCGATGATGGCGAACTCCTCGGGAATCAGTTTGCTGCAGGCCAAGTTATAAAGCGCGGGCATTACTAATCTTTTGGTCAGGTCACCGCCTGCTCCGAAAATAACCATGGCGCACGGTCCTGTCGAAGGGGCACCGCTATTGGCGACTTCGTTGCTCATAAAACGATTCTCTCTTGTCTGGGTTACAAGACTGTTATTTTTGGCAGATAAGGCTGTTTGTTACGTTGTCATACGGAAAGATTTGCTTGTGCCTCCTCGTCCTGCGTGCCTAATGGAGGACGCATGTCGACGCCGATCGCCAAGAGTAAACCGAGCAGCGGAATTGCCGGCGACCTAGTTGTACACCTACGGCGACAATATTTCGGCGTACATTCGCAACGTAAATATGGCTCCAGCTATGAATGCAGCAGCATCTATGAATCCGACAATCGCCGCCAGCAGCGACACCACCGCGTAGGAAGTTCTGTTGGGCATTCAATTCCCATGACGCTTTCGAACAAGAAAATACATCTATTTGGTTTAAGCTGCTGGAAGCGCAGTACCGGCAAATTCCCTTGAAAAAAGCAATAAATGCTGATGAGTATCTCTCTGCAGTTCGCCTATCTGTTTATTCTGGCAGCCCCCATCGCGTCTATCGCCTGGACCGTTACGCATGAAGAAGTGTTTCGCGAGCCGCGCGATTGGTGCGAAAAAAACAGCCAAAAATGCGATCATATTTACAAACGAAAATTTTTTTATTTATTTACTTGCGAATACTGCTTTAGCCACTACGTCACAATTTTATTTCTTTTTATCACCCGCTTCAAAATGCTTTATCCGGATTGGCGTGGTTACTTAATTGCTGGATTTGCGCTGGTTTGGATCGCGAATATCTACATGAATCTTTATTCGCACATCCGTCTTGATCTGAAGCGAGAGCGGGCAGAGATCGCCGTTCGAGAGAAAGCCGCTGAGCAATCGGTTGCTGCCGATGAGCCGGCCGAACAAGTTACCAGGTGAATGTGACTTTTTTGGTTTGATAGCCTCTTCCATTTGGAAAAACAACGTTCACCTGGTTATCATGTAAACTCCCATCGCTTAGGTGAACTCCTGGACGGTTCAAACGCACGAACACATGATGTTTTGAACCTCCCATCGCTGCCAATGTAAAGGTTGATCGATTGGCTCCGTTCTCCTCGTTGATTACCTTGAGTTGCCTAGTGGCCGCGCCTGGAAGCGGCAGGTCCTGATGAATCGAGATTTCTACTGGCTTTAATGGCAACGTTAAGGATCGTGAGTCAGCCGAAACGTTAGTACATTGTTTTGTTGCCGCACCGGTTGCTACAAGACAGAATGCTTCTTGGCTCATTGGTGTTGCGCGCACAACAAGTTTGCCGTTCTGTCGGCGATAGCTTAAATCCACGAATGTTTTGCCGAATGGCACGTTGTGCAAATCCGCTTGATTCCAATCCGCCGGCAAGGCCGGGTTGATTTTCAGGGTATGGTTCGGCGCATCCCACGTTACTCCGAATAGCCCGCGTATTAAGGGAATAACGACCATGGCCGACGACCAAAGCTGATGCGAACTGCTGCGACCTAACGGTTGAAAAAACTGTCCGGAAAGTAATTCTGTAATGGAACCAAGATCCTGCGCCCAGGTGAGGTTTGTATTTTGCATCAGATGCGCATAGCCCGATAAGGGGCGCCCAGCCCGATACTCCGCCAAGGCCACCCAACCCGTAAACAGAGGCCAGACTGAGCCCTGATGATAGCTAATGGGATCGTAGAACGGCGTGTCGGGACTGATATCGCGCGTGCCCCAATCAGTGGAGAATTCAGAAGACGCCCAGCGGGTCAACATACTTTCGGCATGCGGCAACGAAAAGGCACCACTCCACCAGGCAACCGAAGGATAAATGGAAGCCGTATTATCGAGCGTGCCGTCCGCATTACGACTGAATGCGTAAAAATTCTTCTGTCTATTAAAATATTCCGATTCGATCTTTTGCCGGATCGCCGCCGCGGTTTGTTGCGCGGTTGCCGCTAGCTCGTTGTCTTTCATGAGTTGGGCGAGGGTCGCTAACGCCGCTGTCGACTGCTGGTCGAGCGCAGCCAGATAAACTTCTTGGTGCGGCATGGGCGGCGGCCAAGATTCCACCCAGCCGGTTCCTTCCGTGTTTTCATAGATCCCGTCTTTGTCCGAGTCGTGGGCTCGTGTGAACCGGTAAGCCTTTCGTACCGAGTCCCAGTTTGCTTTGAGGTAGGCGAGGTCACCACTCGCCTCTACGTAATCGGCCATTGCCATGACAAACAACGGTGTTGAATCGGCAGCGGCATAAAAGTAAGGAGTTTTTTCCCAGTCGATGGCTTCGGCGGATTGCGAGAACTCGTGCATGATCTTGCCATCGGAGCGTTGACGACGAATCAGAAAATTAAGCACTTCCTTTGTAAGCGCAAAATCGCCATAGCTATTGATTGCGTAAGTGGTGTAGAGCGAATCACGGCCAAAAAACCAAGCATAGCCAGGGCGTGCCGAGTCGGCCGATTGATAATAGCCCGCTACTAAGCCGGTTTCGTCGTGATAGGCGACTTTGGCCTGATCGATGGCAAACTCTGCCCATCGCAGCGCCTCATTCAGGTTTTTATCGGGTGTCTCAATTGTTAATCGCTTATCGAAGAAATGCGCGTAGTAGTTTTGTGTGCCCGCATAAAGCGTTGGAACAGCTTCGTTGAGAGCGGTAAGGCGTGCGCTCGAAAAATTCTTTTCTCCCAGCGTCATTAAAAGAGGAAAGACACGACCCTTATCGCGCTTCGGATCGAACTGTAGTTTCAATTGCACGGGGTAAGTCTGCGGATGCTCCTGATAGGGCGGGAGGATGCCGGGCTGTGTTTGCGGCATAGCGACAATGCCAAAAAAATCGGGATTGTCCGTATTCAATTTGTAATAGCCGCTTTGGCCGGTTTTTACCCATTCCGCGTTCGGTCGGCCAAAGTTGGGCGCGGGCCACATGCGCAGCATCTCCGGCGTAAAATCGAACGTTATCGCCAGCGGGCGTATGGAGTCGATTTCGAAGTATGCGACTGTTCCCAGTTCAGGAGTTTGGTTTTTGGGGGAAAACACGTGTTGCCGGATGGTGAATGCCGCGTGCGAATAAGTGATGATTGTTTCGGCGGGGGCGACTTGAATGGCGGCGGACAGCGCATTAACGTTAATGGGTATCGGATAGTCGGCCAGTTCAGCATGTATACGGAAATTACTCAGGATTTTCACGGGCCACTGCCAAGCCTCGAAGGTGCCGTTTTGACGTCCGAACGACGCGCCGTGCTCACCGGCAACAGTCCAGGGCCTTTCCGGCGTGGTCAATCGTGTGATGCTGAGTGCGTCCGGCGGCATCGAGAAGTTTGTTGAAGCTAGCAGGTCAGCACCGAAGGCTTCCTTGGCAAAGATGATGGTTAGCAACAAACGAGTGATCATGGTTCCCTGCACTGGTATAACATTGACCATTCTGTCGATTTGTGCAAGAGCGCGCTCCGTCGGCCAATGAGTTCGCTTTTTTGCTAATCGATTCTAAATAGGTAATTTGACGGGGTGCTGTAGTTGATTGAGAAATGTAAAGATCAGCTTGAGGAGTGCTCCAGCATAACGTCCGCATTGCGAGAGAACCAAAGTGTAAAGCAGTGAGACGGATTTCGATTTAGAATCGCGGAAAGTACGCTGAATGCCACAATTTTTTTCAAAATCGGCAAACACGGTCGCCAGGCTGAGCATCCTAGGCGGGGCGCTCTCGCTGGTATTTGTCGTTTGGGTGTCGTTTCTTGTCGTACGGTCACCATGGGAAACAAGGCAAAATGTTCCGCGTGAGCAACCAGTCCCATTCAGTCATCAGCATCATTCGGGAGCATTGGGAATCGATTGCCGCTACTGTCACATCAGTGTTGAGTATTCGCATTATGCCAACATCCCAGCGACAAAAATTTGTATGAACTGTCATTCGCAGATGTGGGCTGGAAGCCCGACGTTGGAGCCGGTTCGTGAGAGTTACCGCAGCGGCAAGTCCATCGAATGGACCAGGGTGAACGATCTGCCCGAGTATGTTTATTTCAATCACAGCATTCACGTCAACAAGGGATTCGGTTGCACTACCTGTCACGGCCGAGTCGATAAAATGCCGCTTACATGGAAGGCTCAATCGCTGTCTATGAAGTGGTGTTTACAGTGCCATCGCCATCCAGAGAACTACGTGCGCCCGCAAAGCGAAGTTTTCAATATGAGCTATGCCCCACCACCTAATCAGGTTGCCATGGGGAGGCAGCTTATCAAGGCGTATCACATCCAGAGCATGGTGAGTTGCGATACATGTCATCGATGAAAGATAAATCGATCTCATCGGGACTAATCCCTGTGGAGATGCTCACCGGTGGTGGAAAGGCGTCGCCGCAGTATTGGCGCAGTGTGGAGGAGTGTTGCTCAGGGAAACAGACAGTACCGGAAGAGGCGGAGCAGTTTTCCGAAGAGGGTGTGGAGATCTCCGAAGGGAGCCGCCGCCGTTTTGTCTCGCTGATGGCAGGTTCGCTGGCATTAGCTGGAGTCACCGGCTGTACTCGGCAGCCTGTTGAAACGATCATGCCTTATGTGAAAGCGCCGGAGAATACGATTCCCGGTATTCCGAAATACTATGCTACGGCGTTGCCGGTTCAGGGCATTGCACAGGGCGTCATCGTCGAAACTCATCTGGGACGGCCGACCAAGGTGGAGGGCAACCCTGATCATCCTGCCAGCCTCGGTGCATCGAGCGTTCCCGCGCAGGCTTCGGTCATGGATCTATACGATCCGGATCGGGCAAAAGCCGTCTCTCGCCTCGGTCTTCCCGAAAGCTGGGATCAGTTTCTGATTGCTTGGGAGAAGACGCTGAACGCTGCCAAGCTTCGCAATGGAAACGGTTTCCGTATCCTGACCGAAACGCTTGTTTCGCCTTCGCTGGGACAACAAATCGCTTCAGTATTGAAGGCGTTTCCTTTGGCGAAATGGCATCAATGGGAGCCTGCTGGACACAACTCGGCGCGGCTTGGGTCGGAGATGGCTTTCGGCAAACCGGTGAATACGTATTACCAGCTTCGATCCGCCAATGTAGTGGTTTCGCTGGATGCGGATTTTCTTGCTTTCGGTCCCAGCTACACGCGATATGCGCGCGACTTCGCTTTGCGCCGGCGCGAAGGGGACCGTCTGGACATGAACCGCTTGTATGTGGTGGAAAGCACTATGACCAGCACTGGCGGCAAAGCCGATAACCGGCTTGCGCTGAAGTACTCGGAAGTACAAAATTTCGCAGCGTATCTTGCCGCTGCCGTCGGAGTTCCCGGCGTTTCTTCGCTGGCCTCCTCGTCCTATTCTTCTTGGATCGCGGCCATTGCTTCCGATCTGAAGGCGAACAAAGGCAGCAGCGTTGTCATACCGGGTGAGCATCAATCGCCTGCCGTTCATGCGTTGGCGCACGCTATAAACTCGGTGCTCGAAAACACGGGCAAGACAGTCATCCACACCGATCCTTTGGAAGCCAATCCAGTCGATCAGCTCGCCTCGCTCCGCCAACTTACCGACGACATGAACAGGGGCGCAGTGGAGACGCTTCTGATTATCGGAGGAAACCCGGTATACAACTCGCCTTTCGATTTGCCGTTTACCAGCGGATTAGACAAGGTGAAAATGTCTGTTCATACCGGACTCCACTACAACGAAACTTCTCTTAAAACCACCTGGCAGGTTCCCGAGTCGCATTACTTTGAGGATTGGGGGGACACCCGTTCCTTCGATGGAACCGCCAGTATTCTTCAGCCTTTAATTCAACCCTTATTCGATTCGCACTCCGCGCTGACAATTCTCGATGCCGCTGTTCAATTCCCTGGGCGGTCGGCTTACGACATCGTGCGTCAGTATTGGTCGCAACATCCTCCCTCCGCAAGTAAGACGCAGGATTTCGAGCAGTGGTGGCGTGTTTCTGTTGGCCGCGGGCTGATTGCGGGCTCAGCCTTCCCACCTGTTCAGATATCTCTGCAGGCCTTAGCAATAGCTCCATTGCCCCCTGAGCAAGGCAGCAAGTTGGAATTGGTGTTTCGTCCAGACACCTATCTTTACGATGGCTGCTACGCAAACAACATGTGGCTTCAGGAGCTGCCTCGACCGATGACGAAGCTGACCTGGGACAACGCTGTGTTGATGAGCCCTGCGACTGCGAAAAAACGCTCCTTTGCCAATCAGCAGCACGTCGAGTTACGTTACGGGGGCAAGTCAGTTACGGGGTCTGTCTGGATTCTTCCAGGGCAGCCAAACGATTCTGTCACCGTGAATCTAGGTTTCGGGCGATGGCAGGCGGGACGTGCCGGAAACGGGGCCGGATTCAATGCTTATGCTCTTCGCTCTTCCAATAACCTGTGGAGTGCCACCGGCCTTGATTTGCGAAAACTCGATACGCCTTATCCGTTGGCCAGCACCCAAATGCACTGGTCTATGCAAGGTCGCGACCTGGTGATTTCGAACACTGTGGAAGAATTCCGGCGAAATCCCGAGTTTGTTCAAAAGACGATTGACGCCCCAAAAAAGAACGAGAGCCTTTATCCAAGTTGGGACTATAACGGCTACAAATGGGGCATGTCCATCGATCAAACCGCTTGCGTCAATTGCGGTACCTGCATTGTGGCCTGCCAAGCGGAGAACAATATCCCCGTCGTTGGCAAGGAACAGGTGTTAGCGTCGCGCGAAATGCATTGGCTGCGGATCGACACCTATTATCAAGGCGACATCGAAAAGCCCAGTGCTCATTATCAACCGCTACCCTGCATGCAATGTGAAGATGCTCCCTGCGAGTTGGTCTGCCCTGTGCAAGCGACAGTACACAGCAGCGAAGGCATCAACGATATGGTTTACAACCGGTGTGTCGGAACGCGGTATTGCTCGAATAATTGTCCCTATAAAGTTCGCCGTTTTAATTTTCTTCTTTATCAAGATTGGAAAACCGAAACGCTGAAGCTGCAGCGTAATCCCGATGTAAGCATACGTAGCCGCGGCGTGATGGAGAAATGCACCTACTGCGTCCAGCGAATTCGCGAAGCTGATATTACGGCCCGGCGGGAGAACCGGTACATTCGCGAAGCTGACCTGAAAACGGCTTGCCAGCAAGCCTGTCCTACGCAGGCGATTATTTTCGGTGATTTGAATGACAGCAGTACTCGCGTAGCTCAATTACAAAAAGACAAACTGAGCTATGCTCTGCTCGCCGAGCTAAATACTCGTCCGCGTACAACGTATTTGGCGGAGCTTCGTAATCCGAATTCGAAGCTGAAAGAAGATGTTTCCTCATGATCGCGGTTGAAGAAAAACAACGACACGCGCAGCCGCCCGTCGATCCGGAAGGCACGCCGCCCTTTGTGGAAGCGGGCGTTACGATGAGCTCGGTCACTGAGCACATCTCCCACTATGTACTCAGCAGCGAAACTCCGCCATTCTGGTGGGGGCTCTTTGGATTCGGAACAGTGCTGCTGCTGTTTTTCGTGATCTCGGTTGTTGTTCTTCTCGCTAAAGGAGTCGGCATTTGGGGCATCAATGTGCCGGTTGCCTGGGGGTTTGCGATTACTAATTACGTTTGGTGGATTGAGATCGCACAAGGCGGAACTCTTCTCTCCGCGGTGCTCTTGGTGCTGAATCAAGGATGGCGCAACTCAATTAACCGATTAGCCGAAGGAATGACGTTGGGTGCGCTCACCTGCGCCGGAATTTTTCCGATCATTCACTTGGGCCGATCATGGATTTTTTATTGGTTGTTTCCCTACACAAACACCATGAGTATCCAGCCGCAGTTCCGTAGCCCACTCGAGTGGGACGTCATGGCACTGCTCAGTTACAGCGTGATCTCGGTTTTATTTTGGTACTTGGGGTTGATTCCCGATCTGGCAACGATCAGGGACAGAGCGAAGACTCGGTTCAGTTACGCGTTTTATGGGATCTTGGCCATGGGCTGGCGCGGAGCTTCCCGGCAGTGGCAATATCACAGAGTTGCGTCGTTGATTTTAGCCGGTTTAGCAACGCCGCTTGTTTTTTCTGTTCACTCGGTGGTGAGTTTCGATTTCGCGATCGCCATTGTGCCGGGTTGGCATGCCACCATTTTCCCGCCTTATTTTGTATCGGGTGCCATCTACTGTGGCATCACCGGGGTCCTGCTCATTCTGATTCCATTTCGCGCCGTCTACAAACTGGAGAACATCATCACGGAGCGCCACATTAACAATTGCGCGAAGCTGATGCTCACCATGAGCGTGATTCTGGCCTACTGCTATGTTGTGTTGCCGCTGACCGCAATATATAGCGGAGATAAGTTCGAAATCTACAGGGTTCATAACCAGACGCAAGGACCGATGTCCTGGTCTTACTGGGTGATGATCGCGACGATCGTGATTGCGCCCCAATTGTTATGGTGGCGCAAGTTTCGGGTCAGTTCTAAACCGCTCTTCACGCTTGCAGCATTTGCTCTTTGGGGTCTCTGGCTGGAGCGCTATTCGCTGATCGTCAATAGCTTGAACGAGGACTTTCTTCCCTCCTCCTGGTCGAATTTTATTGCGACATTTTGGGATAACACCACTTTGTACGGCTCCATTGGATTATTCCTGATTGTCTTTACATTAGTGGTTCGCTTGCTACCTATGGTGGCAATGTCCGAGGTCAGGGAACTACTGCCGTATTCGAAACCTGGAGGGGGAGTCGAGCAATGAGCGAGGCCTCTCTTTATGGGCTGGTGGCTGAGTTCGACGATCCGACCCGGCTGATCGAAGCCGCACAAACCGTGAAAGATAAAGGTTATCGAAGGATGGAAGCGTATACGCCGTACCCTCTCAAAGAGCTCGATAACATCATCAAAATCGATAAATTTTTTCCGGGGTTCAATCCGTTACCGGCATTGATTTTGGGTGGGGGCTTGACGGGCGCGGCCTTTGCTTGGGCTTTACAGTATTACATTGCCGCCATTGAGTATCCGCTGAATGTCGGAGGAAGACCGCTCAACAGTTGGCCCTCGTTCATCATCATTATGTTTGAGTTAACGATCTTGTTCGCCGGCACCGCTGCGTTCTTGGGATCGCTGCTCTTAAGTGGGCTGCCTCGGCCCAACTTCCCGCTTTTCAATCTGCCCCGTTTTGCGGCTGCTTCTCAGGATCGTTTTTTTCTCTGCATCGAAGCTCGTGATGCGGTATTTCGATTGGACCGCACATCGGAACTTCTAGAGAGCTTAAGCCCGGTGGAGGTGTTCCAAGTTGAGGAGTAAATGCCTCATGCTGGCGGCAACGTTTGTTCTGATGGCTACTGCTGCGTGCCGCCAGGATATGCAGAATCAGCCAAAGTACAAGCCGTTGGCGGCCAGTGAATTCTTTGCCGATGGGCGATCGGCCCGTCCCATCCCTACGGGTACCGTCGCCCGCGATGAAATCAACGACACCGACCCCTTTCACACAGGCCAAGCTGATGGAGCGTTTCTGGATACCATCCCGATGCCTATGAACCTTTCGGTGCTTCAGCGCGGACGTGATCGTTACAACATTTTCTGCACCCCTTGTCATGGCATGCTGGGGTACGGCGATGGCATGGTGTCGCGTCGCGGAGTGTATGGACCGGCCAATTTTCATACCGACCGTCTTCGCCAAGTGCCTCCTGGCTACATCTATCGTGTGATCGCAAACGGGTACGGAGGAATGGGTGAGTACGGCAGCCAGATACCGGTTCGCGATCGTTGGACCATTGTTGCCTATGTGCGCGCGCTGCAGCTGAGCAGGCACGCGAATATCGGCGATGTTCCTGTTCAGGTGCGTCCAAAGTTAGCCTCTGCGGGAAACGGGAAAGTTCGTCCATGACGCAGGCACAACCTACTCCGATCGGTCTTGGGGAGACAAAACGCTGGCTTGGTGCCGCTTTGCTGTTCGGCGTAGTCCTTTCTGTGCTTTCCGTCATTGGAGCCTTTTTCAGTCCTGGCGATTTTTATCGTTCTTACTTATTGGGATATTTACTCTGGATCGGCATCACGCTCGGCTCCATGGCGATTGTGATGCTGCAGTATCTTACTGGAGGAGCCTGGGGTGTTATCAGCAGGCGAATCCTGGAATCCGCTACGCAAACGCTGCCATTGCTAATTGTTTTATTCATTCCTATCTGCTTCGGGCTCCACTATCTGTACGACTGGTCGCATCCCGATCTGGTGCGGCAAGAAGAAGTTTTGCGCCATCGCAGCGGTTATCTTAACGTTCCGTTCTTCATTGTTCGGGCGGCTATTTATTTCGTCATCTGGGGATTGCTTGCCTATTTTTTAACTAAGTGGTCAAACGAACAGGACCTGAATGAATCCATGGCCGATCGCGTGATTGTGCAGAAGCGTTTGGCTGCCTTAAGTGCGCCGGGTTTGATACTTTACGTGTCCAGCCTCAGCTTTGCCGCCGTGGATTGGGCGGAGACACTCGATACGAAATGGTACTCCAGTATCTGGGGTCTTCTTTTCGTTGCTCAGCAAGCACTTTCTGCATTTGCATTTATCATCATTGTGCTTGCATGGCTTTCCAGGCGCGGACCGCTACAAGGAAAAATAAAGCCGGCGCATTTTCGTGATCTAGGCAATCTTTTACTTGCATCGATCATGCTTTGGGCATATTTCTCGTACTCGCAACTCAACATCGTATGGTCCGGTAATCTCACTGGCGAAATTTCTTGGTATCTAAAAAGATTAAATACCTCCTGGGGTTGGTTGGGGGTCGCTCTTCTCGTTTTGCAGTTCATTGTTCCTTTCTTGCTTTTACTGTTCCGGCCATTGAAACGCAATGCGATTTTGCTCGCCGGAGTGGCCGTGCTGGTTATCGTCATGCGGTTCGTCGAGTTAGGGTGGATCGTTTTGCCTGGTTATTATCAGCAAGGATTTCGGCTGCACTGGCTCAACTTTTCTGTTCCGGCCGCGATCGGCGCTTTTTGGGTCGCTATTTTTTTGTGGCGGATTGGGAAGCAATCGCTACTGCCATCCGCGCCTAAGTTGGAGGATGCCTTGCAGCATGGCCAATAAAGAAGAGCACCCGATTGCGAGTGTAATTGGCGGCATGACCGGGGTGATCTCCGGCGTGGTGCAATCCATACCGGAGATAGCAAAAGAGCAGCCGGAATCTCCATCAACGCCGCTGCACAACGAAGAGATTCAGTATGAACATACCGATGCGAGCATGCGTGGCATCTTTATCACTGGTGTTTCGTTACTGGTCGGCATCTGGATTATTTCTGCTCTATTGTATTTTTACTTTGCGTTCCTGGCGCACCGTCGCTCGGCGGAAAGTCTGCCTCCTTTGCGAGCGACTCTGCAGGATGTTGCTCCTTCGCAGCCGCGTTTACAAGGTTCGCCGACTCTCGATCTGCAAGCGCTATTTCGCGCACAGCATGCCGAGCAAACCAGTTATCGCTGGCTCAGTCATGAAAAGGGAATTGTTGCAATTCCGATAGATCGCGCCATGCAGATTCTTGCTCAACGAGGCATTCCCGCCCAAAAAGCTCCTGCTGGTATTCTGCTTTCCGATCCCCGGCAGGGAACACTGCTGACAGGGTTTGAAGGCAAAGTGGAGCCTGAACCGAAATGAATTTACGCAGCCGAAATTTTCTTGCTTTCAACCTCTTCATTTGCTTCCTCAGTTCGTTAGCACAGGCGCAAACAAGCAAGCCAACCCTGCCACGTCAACTGCAAGGAATCGGAATAGAACAGCGGTTAGATGCCCAGGTGCCGCTTGATACTTTGTTTCGCGATGAGACCGGCACATTGGTGCCTCTCCGAAAATATTTCGATGGGAAAGCAGTGATACTTGCGCCCGTTTACTACACCTGCCCAATGCTTTGCACGCAGATTTTAAGCGGACTTGTGTCGGGCCTCCGACCTTTGTCTCTGCAGCCGGGGAAAGACTTCAATGTGGTTGCCATCAGCTTCGATCCTTCGAACACGCCGCAAGATGCCGCAAGCAAACGCGATATGTATTCGCGGCGATATTGGGGACGTGACAAGGGACATGCAGGCTTTCATTTCCTAACCGGTTCGGAGCAGTCGATTCGTGCTGTGACCGAGGCGATTGGGTTTCACTATCGTTGGGACCCGGTTATCAAAATGTTCGCTCACGCCAGCGGTGTGATGATTCTTACGCCCGAGGGCCGTGTCTCGCGCTACTTCTATGGCGTGGAATATCAGCCCAAAGACTTGAAACTCGGGCTTATCGAGTCTTCTCATAACCGCATTGGGTCGCCGGTCGATCAAGTCCTCTTGTTTTGTTATCACTACGACCCGACTACCGGCAAGTACGGCGCAGTGGTATTAAATATCCTCCGCATGGCAGGTCTACTAACGGTGATCGTAATGGCTGCGGGCCTATTCTTTTTTTGGCGCCATGACGTTCGCAGGTCAACGAAACTTGATGCAGGACGCCAGCTAGGAGATTCACGGAAGGTATGAACTCGAATTTCAGACTTTTTCCCGATTCAGCCTCGACTATCTCCGGAGAGGTAAATACGTTCTATCTCCTGATGGTTATTCTTACTGCTAGTGTTTCCATCGGTATTGCCATTTTTCTTATCTATTCGGCTATTCGTTATCACCGGAAGCATGACCGGGAAATGGGCGCACAGTTCAGGAACAAATATTCGGTGGAAGCTACCTGGATTATTCTTCCATTCCTTTGCTTCATCGGTATGTTTGCATGGGGCGCAAAATTGTATTTCGATATCGAGCGTCCACCCGACAATGCCATCCGAATGTACGCGATAGGAAAGCAGTGGATGTGGAAGATACAGCACCCGGAAGGTCAACGGGAAATCAATGCATTGCACATACCTGTGGGGCGCCCGGTAAAACTGGTGATGACATCTGAAGACACGATCCATAGTTTTTTTGTGCCTGCCTTTCGAACAAAGCAGGATGTATTGCCGGGCCGTTATACAGTGACTTGGTTCCAAGCTACTAAGCCCGGTCGATACCACTTGTTCTGCGCTGAGTATTGCGGAGCAAAGCATTCCGGAATGATTGGTTACGTATACGCAATGGAGCCTCGCGAGTACCAGCAGTGGTTGACTCAGGGTGGGAGCGAAGGTTCGCTCGCTTCCATGGGCGAAAAGTACTTCCACCAATATGGCTGCTCGAATTGCCACCATTTCGATAATGCCGGACGCGCTCCGCGACTCACTAATCTGTACGACCACCCTGTACAGATTTCCGACGGACAAGCCGTCATCGCCGATGATGCTTACCTTCGTCAATCCATTCTGAACTCAGGGGCCAAAATCGTTTACGGATACGCCAATATCATGCCTAACTACACGGGGATCATTTCAGAAGACCACGTGATCGCCTTAATTTCGTATATCAGAGCGCTTGGTCCCGAGCCGGGCAGTCAACAGCCATCTTCCTCAGGTACGACGCCGAAGGTATATGGCTCCGATAAGGGGATCGGCGGGCCGGGTGCCACTTCCTATTCCACATCACAGAAGGGGGTCCGTTAATATGCTCGCCACCGCAGTAGCAGCTCCTCCCGCGGAGAGTTATCTCACCGAAAAAAAGGGAGTTCTTTCCTGGCTTCTGACCACCGACCATAAACGTATAGGAATTCTGTACACCATCTCCATCACGTTCTTCTTCTTCTTGGGGGGCTTACTGGCCTTCCTGATGCGCCTGGAACTGCTGCAGCCGCGTAACTACTTAGTAAGTTCCGAAACTTACAACAAGTTGTTTACAGCGCATGGAATCATCATGGTTTGGTGGTTTTTGATTCCTTCCATCCCCAATACGATAGGTAACTTCATCATTCCTGTAATGATCGGTGCGAAGGACCTGGCCTTCCCTAAAATCAATCTGCTCAGTTGGTATGTCTTCATGTTCAGCGGTGCATTGGTTCTGTACGCGCTTTTCCGGGGCGGCATCGATACGGGTTGGACTTTCTATACCCCGTTCAGCACTACTTATTCGACAACGTATGTCGTTGCTGCTGCGATCGGGATTTTCATTAACGGATTCTCTTCCATCATGACCGGCCTGAACTTTGTCGTCACTATCCATCGTATGCGCGCGCCCGGCCTGACATGGTTTCGTTTGCCCATCTTTATCTGGTCTCTTTATTCCACCAGCGTGATCTTTATTCTGGCTACTCCCGTACTTGCAATTACGATGCTTCTGGTAGGGGTGGAACGTTTATTTCAAGTTGGTATATTCGATCCGGCTCTGGGCGGCGACCCTGTTCTTTTTCAGCATATGTTTTGGTTTTACTCGCATCCGGCCGTTTATATTATGGTGCTTCCCGCGTTCGGTGTAGTAAGCGAAATCATTCCTGCTTTTTCACGTAAGCCGCTCTTTGGCTACAAAGCGGTCGCGTTTTCTAGCGTGGCTATCGCGGTGCTAAGTTTCGTGGTTTGGGGGCATCACATGTTCGTCGCGGGTACTTCTATTTACTCTGCGCTGGCATTTTCCCTGCTTAGTTACTCCGTGGCGGTGCCGTCTGCCATTAAGGTATTCAATTGGACCGCTACTATTTACAAAGGTTCTATTTCGTGGGACACGCCGATGCTTTACGCGATCGGCTTTATCGGACTATTTACGATCGGTGGCATGACGGGTTTGTTTGTGGCCGCTTTGGGTATCGACGTTCACGTAACAGATACTTACTTCGTTGTTGCCCATTTCCACTACATTATGGTGGGTGGTAGTGTTATGGCCTTTCTAGGCGGCATCCATTATTGGTGGCCGAAAATCAGCGGCCGCATGTATCCCGATTTATTGGCGCGGCTTTCTGCTGCGACTGTCTTCCTTGGCTTCAACTTGACCTTCTTTCCGCAATTTATTTTGGGCTATCTCGGGATGCCAAGACGGTATGCGGCGTATCCGGAGGAGTTCCAGATGTTACATATCATTTCCACTGCCGGGGCTACTATTCTAGGTGTGGGCTACGTGATGCCTCTTTGTTATCTGCTCTGGTCTTGGAAGTATGGTCCGATCGCCGGGCCTAATCCTTGGCGCGCTACCGGTCTTGAATGGAAAACGTCGTCTCCTCCGCCTACGCATAACTTTGAGGAGACACCTGTAGTCACATGGCGCGCTTACGACTATGAGGCGCAGAAAGAGGAGCTAGGTCTTGTCTGAAGTTTTTGCCCTCGAACTTCGCGAACAGTTTGCGACACCCGCCCAGCAGCGTGAAATATCCAGCATCGGAATGTGGGTGTTTTTAGCTAGTGAAGTGATGATGTTCGGCGGGCTTTTCCTGGCTTATACGGTTTACCGGCTAAGCCATCCGCATTCCTTCAACATCGGCAGCAGTGAAATGACACTGGTGATTGGCTCGGTAAATACGGCCGTTCTCATTTGCAGCAGTTTCACCATGGCTCTGGCGGTCTACTTCATGGGGATGGGCCAACCCAAACGAACCATCTTTCTTCTGATTCTTAGCATGGTGATCGGTCTGATTTTCCTTGCACTGAAGTTCAGCGAGTACTACATTCACTATGAAGAGCACAAGTTTCCGGGCGTTTGGTGGGAACATGCCGGACCGAGCGCCGGCCAAATCGAAATGTTCTACGTGTTCTATTTCGTCTTGACCGGACTGCACGTGGTTCATATGACGATAGGCTTAGGAATTCTAGCCGTCATGCTGATTCGCACAATGCTTGGCCACTTCACTTCGGAATACTATACGCCACTTGAAATTGCGGGCATCTATTGGTCGTTCGTGGATTGTATTTGGATTTTTATCTACGCCGCACTCTACATTCCTGGTATGCATCTAAGGTAAACGCGAGCAATGCTGACTCATAAAGAAACCGCCATCACTAAGTCACCAAAGCTCCAGTTGAAGACATATGTGTTTACGTGGCTTGGACTGTTAGGTTTATTGCTACTCACTGCTTTGCTGGGGTTTATTGACCTCGGACAATACAACATAGTGATCTCAGTGGCGATTGCGGCAATTCAAGTAGCCTTGATCGGCGGATTTTTCATGCACGCGCTTTATGAAACGACGCTGGTGCGAATCGTCATTGCTGCCGCAATTATCTGGTTTCTGATCTTCGAAACGTTGACGTTGGCGGATTATATGACGCGTGGCTGGATCCCGTCACACTTCCAACAAAATCTATATTAGATGGCAAAAGAGAGGTGATTTGGGCGGCTGGAGGGGCTCGAACCCTCGACATCCAGAATCACAATCTGGCGCTACTACCGACTGAGCTACAGCCGCCGTATGATCAACAGTTTAACATTCTAGCGACTTGCGTTCTTTTACATCAAACTGATTGGGTCTACATCGATCACCAACGTGGTGGCGCCCCAGTTTTCCTGTTCGGCATAGCGCCTCAATCTTGTCAAAGTTTCACGTAGCAGCGTACGCCTCATCGTCTTCAGTAAAATTTGATAGCGGAACTCATTTTTGAGTCTTGGTACCGGTGCTTCTGCTGGACCCATCACCCGTACACCTTCCGGAGGAGGCTCCAAAAGATGTCCTAATTCGGACGCCATGCGCAAAGCTTCCTCCTGCCGTTCGGCCCGCACGATCACGTTTGCAAATGCGGCGAATGGTGGATAACGTAGCCACTTTCGAAACTCGATTTCTTTCTGATAAAACCCTTCGTAGTTTTGTTCCGCGGCAAACCGCACCGCATAATGTTCCGGATTCAATGTTTGAACAATTACTTCTCCCGGCACTTCTCCACGACCGGCTCTACCCGCCGCTTGTGTCATGAGCTGGAAACTCCGCTCTGCTGCTCGAAAATCCGGCATGCTCAGACCGATGTCGGCCAGCACGACTCCTACCAGCGTGACGTTAGGAATGTCATGACCTTTCGCAATCATCTGAGTTCCCACCAGAATGTCGATGTCGCCGTCTCGAAAGCTACTGAGAATTCGCTCGAACGCACCTTTGCCGCTGGCGCTGTCCCGATCCAATCGCGCAATGCGAGCCGTGGGCAGCATCTGGTGCAACTCGTCCTCGACGCGTTCGGAGCCAGTCCCTAAAAATTGGATATGGTTGCTGGTACACTTCGGGCATTGGCTGGGAACCTTCTCGGCATAGCCGCAGTAGTGGCACAACATGCGGCGGTCTCGTCGGTGGTAAGTTAGTACAACGGAACAGTTCGTGCATTGCAGACGCTCGCCGCAAGCACGGCAAACCATGAAGCTCGAGAATCCACGGCGATTCAGCAGCAGCATTGTCTGTTCGTTTTTTGCCAGCCGCTGTCGCATCTCTTCCAAAAGCTTGCGAGAAAAGGTCGCCTGCTTCTTGGTTTCCAGCAACTCCACCCGCATATCGACCACGTCCACTTGTGGAAGTGGTTTCCGCGCAATGCGCTCCGGCATTTGCAGCAGTGTGTACTTCCGATGCTCGGCGTTAAACCGGCTTTCCACGCTCGGCGTTGCTGAACCTAACACCGCGACGGCATTCGCTTCTTTCGCGCGCATCAAAGCAACATCGCGCCCATGGTACCGAGGTGTTTCCTGTTGCTTATAACTTCCGTCATGTTCTTCGTCGATGATCACCAAGCCTAGCGCTTGTACCGGAGCGAATACACCGGATCGAGTTCCCACCACCACTCGTGCTTGCCCGTTTCGTATGCGACGCCATTGCTCAGCCCGCTCCGCGTCTCCGAAGGCGGAGTGCAGGATCGCTACCTGCTTTCCAAACCGATGAAAGAACTGGCCTGCCATGGCCGGAGTCAACGCAATTTCCGGAACCAGCAGCAAAGCATTCTTGCCCATGGCAATTGTCGCTTCGATACTTCGCAAATAGACTTCGGTTTTTCCGGAACCTGTCACTCCTTGGAGTAGAAATGCTCTGAACTGCTCCGCCATAATTGCATCGGTAATTGCGTCGCAAGCGGCTTGCTGAAGAGAGTTCAAGTGAGGAATGGGACGCTCAAACCCTGACGGAATATGCGGCTGTTCTGTCGCTAATTTGACCAGCTCTCTCTTCGCTAATGCCCGAGCTGCTTCGCTCGCACGTTTCACTATTTCGCCCAACTCGCCTAAGTTATGTTGTCCGGGATGCAGCTCCAAGAAAGCAAGCAACTCCCGCTCATGCTTTTTCAGTTTGACGTTCGACGCAGGACGTTGTGCAAATTCAACTTGCAGCCTTTCCGCCGGAGCGCGTAAGGGATTCTTTTCTTGATGTCTTTCTTCCGCGATCACCCAACCGCGCTTAATGAGACCCTGTAGTGCGGGCCGGACTTTTTCCACCTTTGCCGTTAAGTATTCAGCCGAACGCGGACGCTCTTCCAGCAACGCAAGCACCCGCAGGGCCGCGTCGCCCTCCGGCTTCGTTAGTAGCTGTCTTGCTACATCGCGTCCGGTGCTGGTCAACTCATATACGGTGCTACGCCTTACTTCGCCGCTCAACGGCAACATCCCTCTTAAGACTTCGCCCAGCGGAGCACAGTAATATTCGGCAATCCAACGCGCCAGCCGGAGCAGTTCTTCGTCGAGTACTGGCTCAGCATCCAGCAGCTTCAGCGCATCTTTCAATTTCTGTTTCGGCGCATCATTATGCACCCGCAAAACAACACCAGACAGTTTGCGGCTTCCAAACGGAACCAACATGCGAGATCCTACACGAACCCGGTGTTGCAGGGTCAATGGAAGTGAGTAGGTAAACAGCCGGTCTATAGGTACCGGTAGACTTAGATCGCTGTATAGGAATCCATCCTCAGTCATCTAACTGACCGATGACGGCAAAAACATCCTGCAGGGCAGGGTAGAGCGACCGGTAGATTTCGTAGCGTTTTTTATAAAAAGCTACCGCATTTGGTTCTGGCTGTTTTTCACCGACCTGTTTGATCGCTACCTTGCAAGCTTCCGCCGCGCTTTCGTACTCGCCGGTTCCCACCATCGCCAAGATGGCGGCGCCATAGGCCGAGCCCTCCTGCGTTTGCAAAGTCGTTACTCGCTTGTCGAATATGTCCGCAAAAAGCTGATGCCAGAACGGACTTTTCGCGCCACCACCTGAAAGCCTCACCTGCGATGCATCCACTCCCAACTGCTCGATAATTCGGAGCCCATCTTTCTGGCTGTAGCAGACACCTTCTAGGATCGCTCTGCCCAAATCGGCGCGTTGATGTTTCGCTGTTAAACCGATCCACGCTCCACGCGCATTCGCGTCCAGGTGGGGAGTTCGTTCGCCCATTAGATAGGGTAGCCAAAATAACCCGTTTGCCCCCGCAGGCGAAAGTGTTGCTTCGGCGGTCAGGTCGTCGTAGGCCATGCCCGGCGCGAAGCGGTTCCGGAACCATTGTAAGCTCAAACCCGCGCCTTGTGTCACCCCCATCACCTGCCACACGTCGGGTATCGCATGGCAAAAAGTATGTACACGGCCCTGGGGATCGTAAACAGGTTCATCTACATAAGCGAACACGACTCCCGAAGTGCCGATGGTGCAGGAAACTGTCCCCGTTTCGGTGATGCCGTTGCCGATGGCGCTTGCTGGTTGATCTCCCGCGCCTCCCACAACCGGCGTTCCTTCCTTCAACCCTGTTTCTTCCGCAGCGGCGGTGGTGACTTTTCCCGTTACTTCCCGCGACTCATAGGCTTTGGGAAGAATACTTGCGTCCAACCCCAACCGGCTTACCATATCGTCGGACCATTTGCGGTGAATGACATCGAACAATCCTGTGCCGCTGGCGTCAGAAACGTCGGTGGCAAATTCACCCGTCAGCCGGAAGCGAGGGTAATCCTTGGGCAGCATCATCTTGCGAATGGAGTCAAATTTCTGCGGCTCGTTATCGCGCACCCACAACAACTTGGGCAGCGTAAATCCGGTCAACATCGGGTTGGCGATCCATTGCAAAATATTCTCCTCGCCCACGGTTGTGTTGATGCCGGCCACCTGACGCTGACTGCGTTGGTCGCACCAAATCAACGCGGGGCGAACCACCTGCTGTTTTTCGTTCAATAGCACCAGTCCGTGCATCTGACCCGTCAGCCCAATACCTTTAATGGAGCTGCCGTCGATGCTTGCTTCTTTCAGCACGCCGCGAATGGCCTCTGCCGAAGCACGCCACCAGTCCTGCGGGTTCTGTTCCGCCCATAGAGGCTTTGACATCTGCATTTCCTCATGCGCGGCAATGTACGACGCGATCAGTCGTCCGCGAGCATCGATTAACAATGCTCGCGAACCGCCGGTTCCTACATCGAGTCCAAGCCAATACATCCGTTCGCTTCTCCTTTTACCTGGCGAAACTACATCAATCCCGAACTGCTTCTTACTTTCAAAGGCAATTCTTCTAAGCACTGAAAAGGAAGATAAGCGGCGCCATAAAGCCCCGCCTCGCTACCCAAAACCGCTTTTTCAATTCTTGTGTTAGTCCGCGAATAAGTGTACGAACGCCGTTCTACTTCAGCAAACATGGCCGGTGCGAACATGTCCCACGCTGGGACTGGTCCACCGCTCAGCAGATAAAGCGGAAAATTGAATAGATTGATGAGGTTGGCAAGTGCGATTCCAAGTGCGCGTCCCATGCACTCGAATACCGCCTTCGCTTTCCTGTTTCCGCCCAGTGCTAATCGATGTACGTCAGCCGACGTAAGACCGTCTTCACCCAATCCCATCATGCGAGCCATTCCTACAATCGCCGTAGCGGACGCATGTTTCTCCAGGCAGCCTTGGTTTCCGCATCCGCATGGGTTTCCATCTGGGTACACCGTCATGTGCCCCGGCTCTCCAGCCATTCCGGCGGCACCGCGTAGAACTTTGCCGTCGACGATGATGCCGCCTCCAATCCCCGTTCCTAACGTAAGCAGAAAAAGATTGTTCACGCCTTTGCCGGCTCCGATCCAATGTTCGCCAAGAGCCGCTGCATTCGCATCATTCTCCAACAAAATGGGAATACCCAATTGCTTCTGAATGTCATCTCGTATGGGAAAGTCGGTGAACGGTAAGTTAGCCGAACCAATCACTACCCCGGTGTCCATTTGTATGTAGCCTGGTACCCCGATGCCGACACCTTGCAAGTCACCCGTCCCTACTTGATCCCGCACTTTACAAACCAACGTGACAATCGCAGCGACGATATCTTCCCGGCTACCATCATTATTGGGTGTCGTGATCGAGTGCCGGTTTAGCTGACGGCCATTCTCATTGATAGCTGCCGCCCTTAGATTGGTCCCGCCGAGATCAACTCCGATTGAGTATGCGCTCATGCGCCTGCATCATAACAAATCGCAACTCTTCTGGCTGCCGCGACGTAGCTCACCAACTCGAGGTGTCTCTCCTGGAGGAAGATAAGCAATATTCAACCAAAAGTGCGCCGCCGTTTGCACGGTGTTGAGAAAAGAATCCAAATCCACTGGTTTGCGCAGATAGCAATTGGCGAAGGAGGCGTACGCATCATAGATGTCCCGCTCCGATTCGGAGGTTGTCAATATAGCCACAGGAATCGGTCTTAACTCCGCGTCATCCTTCAGGTGCCGCAATACTTCACGCGAGTTCGATTTTGGAAGATTGAAGTCCAAAAAGATGAGGCTCGGCCGGGGTGCCTCCGCATACTGACCTTTTCTTTGGACGAAACGCAAAGCCTCCTCGCCATCGCTGGCAACGTGAATCGCCACCGGCGGATGGACGTCTCGAAACGCTTCTCGCATCAAACGCACATCCGCTGGATTATCATCAACGATGAGCACTACTCGCTGTCCCGGCAAAATGTTTCCTGCTTTTCGACAATAGCAAATTATGTCATCGAACTCATTGAAAAACACGAACTCTCAATCGAAACTGCGAAATTTTTACAACCTGTTGCGGTTACTTCTCCGACGACACAAGTCCCTGCAAAGCCAACTCCGAGATGGAATCCGCAAATTTCCTGCCGAGCGGCTGATGTCCCGCCAATAACCTGAGGTAAAAAGGTCCATACAGAAGATCGAGCAGATGCCCCAAATCAACGTCCTTGCGCAACGTCCCGTTTTGTTGATGTTTTTGCAACACCTGCTTTGCCCGCTTTCTTCGCGGCTCAATCCATACTGTGCGAAAGGATTCGGCGATCTCAGCGTCGCTTTGGGCGGCGGCAAGAAATCCGGCGAAGGTTCGTCCTCTCGGCCCCGTTAGCAAGCTGACGAAATTGCGCAATTGAATACGAACATCGTCTCCTAAATTTCCGGTATCGGGAAACGGCAACTCCAACGCCACCGCCTCTCGTAGCGCTTCTAGTAAAACAGCCGACTTGTTTGGCCACCAACGATAAATTGTTGCTTTGCTTGCTCCTGCGCGTTCCGCAATTGCTTCGGTCGTAATGTTTGCAAAGCCCGATTCTTCTAAAAGCTCTAAAGCTCCCGCCAAAATCCGTACTCTCACGTCTTCGTCGCGGGGACGGCCACGCCCTTTTGGAGCGGCGTCCTCCAGCAAAATATGAGAAGCGCCCATTTACGCCAATCTCGCTCTCTTTCTCATCGGATCGAACACTTCAAAGCAACTCTGCATTGTCATTGTTGTAGCGATATTACACAAATACGAAACGTTGCGCAATATCGAAACTTTGTCGTATCGTAAATTAACGCCGGGAATTACCTAATGTGGATTGTTAAAATCGCGCTTTCGCGTCCCTACACGTTTATCGTTCTTGCGCTACTGATTTTGATCGCGAGTCCAATAGTCATTCTGCGCACTCCCACCGACATTTTCCCCAACATCGACATTCCCGTCATTGCCATCATCTGGAACTATAATGGCCTCGCCCCGGAGCAGATGGAAGGTCGTATCACCACCATCTATGAGCGCGTGCTTACCACCACTGTCAACAATATCGGGCACATTGAATCCACTACTCTTAATGGCAGGGCGATCGTTAAAGTTTTTCTTCAGCCCACTGCAAATCTCACCACCGGAATCGCGCAAGTGGCTGCCATATCGCAAACCATTCTGAGGCAGATGCCTCAGGGGACCACGCCGCCCATCATCATCAGCTATAGTGCTTCCACCGTTCCCATTCTGCAGCTGGCTCTATCCGGCAAGGGTCTTCAGGAACAAGACCTTAACGATATTGCCCTCAATTTTCTTCGTACGCAACTCGTCACCGTCCCAGGAGCAGTTGTTCCTTATCCCTATGGCGGAAAACAACGCCAAGTAATGATCGACCTGAACCAAGCGCAATTGCAGGCCAAAAGCATTTCGCCGGTCGAAGTCGTTGGCGCGGTCAACAATCAAAATCTTCTTCTTCCTTCTGGAACAGCAAAAATCGGGCAGTTCGAGTATGAAGTGGATATGAACTACAGTCCGCAGAAGATCTCCGAGATCGCGGACTTTCCGGTTAAGGTGGTCGGTAACTCCACTATTTATCTGCGTGACGTAGCGAACGTCCGAAATGGATTTACGCCGCAGACCAATATGGTTCGCATCGATGGACAGCACAGTGTTCTGGTGAGTATTTTGAAAGCCGGCGATGCTTCCACTTTGGACGTAGTCCAGGGAATCAAGAACATCGTTCCACGGGTCGCCGCTACTCTTCCGCCACAGCTGAAAATTCAGCCTTTGGCGGATCAATCTATCTTTGTAAGTGCTGCTATCGATGGGGTAATCCGTGAGGCTGTGATTGCCGCCTGTCTGACAGGGCTCATGGTACTTATCTTTCTTGGAAGCTGGCGAAGTACCTTGATTATTGCCGTATCCATTCCGCTCTCGATTCTTACGTCAATCATTTGTCTAAGCGCTCTAGGTGAAACAATTAACATTATGACCCTCGGTGGCTTGGCGCTCGCCGTCGGTATTCTCGTCGACGACGCAACCGTCACGATTGAAAATATAGAGCGTTACCTGGAGGAAGGCCACGACCTTCACACGGCTATCCTGGAGGGCGCGGCACAAATCGCGGTTCCGGCTCTGGTGTCCACTCTCTGTATCTGCATTGTCTTCATCCCCATGTTTTTCTTGAGTGGCGTGGCGCGGTATCTATTCGTTCCCTTGGCGGAAGCCGTCGTCTTTGCCATGCTTGCCTCCTATGTTCTTTCTCGAACACTGGTTCCAACAATGGCGATGTATCTTTTACGTCTGCATGAGCATGTGCAGCGTAGGTCGCGCAATCCTTTGGTTCTCTTTCAGCGTTCATTCGACCGTGGCTTTGAACGTACAAGGAATTATTACGCAGAATTGCTCACCACTCTGGTGTACCGCCGCAAGCTGTTTGTCCCTATTTTTCTTGCCACTTGTTTTTCTGTCGCGGCTTTGATTCCTTTCTTGGGACAGGATTTCTTTCCTTCTACCGATTCCGGCCAGTTCCAGTTGCATATGCGTGCAAAGACGGGCACTCGAATCGAAGATACCGCTCGGATCAATGATAAAGTCGATGGGCTCATCCGGCGTATCGTGCCCGCCAATGAACTGGTCACCATTCTCGACAACATCGGAATGCCCTATAGCTCCATCAATACTTCGTACAGCAACACGGGGTTGATCGGTAATTCCGATTCGGATATCCTGGTCAGCTTAACTCCTCAGCATCGTCCGGTCGCCGATTATGTCCGCGAACTGCGGAAAGCGCTTCCACGTGAGTTTCCAGGAACCATGTTTTATTTTCTTCCCGCCGATATCGTGAGCCAAATCCTGAACTTCGGTCTGCCTGCTCCCGTTGATGTAAAGATTGTTGGAAATAATGTGCAGCAGAGCCGACTCTATGCTGACCACCTGCTCCCCCAACTCAGGCGTATCCCAGGAGCAGTTGACTTGCATATTCAGGAAGCCTTCGATGGCCCGCTCCTTCATATTCAGGTAGATCGTTCCAAAGCCGCCGGAAGCGGGTTCACCCAGCTCAACCTGGCGCAAAATCTGCTCACTTCTCTCAGCGGCAGCTTCCAAACGCAGCCGCAGTTCTGGTTGAATCCGGTCAACGGCGTTAGTTATAGCTTGGTCACCCAAACGCCGCAATATGACATTCAGTCGATTCAAGACCTTCGTAATATCCCCATCAATGGCGGCGCGCAAGCGCATCCTGCCGTCCTTAGTGACTTCGCCAGGATCAGTCGGGGCAATGAACTGGGCGATGTAGAGCACTACAATATTCGCCGCACCGTCGATATTTACGGCGCCGTACAAGATCGCGATCTAGGCGGTGTCGGGCGCGATATTCAAAAAGTGCTCACTGCCAACAAGAAATATTTGCCTCGCGGTACGCGCGTCATGATCACCGGTCAACTGCAAACCATGCAAACGTCCTACCAGGGATTGCTGTACGGTTTAGTCGGTGCGATTGCCCTCGTGTATTTGTTGATCGTGGTAAATTTCCAGTCGTGGCTCGATCCGTTTATCATAATTACAGCGCTCCCCGCCGCGTTAGCTGGAATCGTAATCTTTTTATTTGTGACGCATACAACACTTAGCGTGCCGGCGCTGATGGGAGCCATCATGTGCATGGGTGTGGCTACGGCGAACAGTATTCTGGTCGTCAGCTTCGCCAAAGAACAATTAGCACGGCTGGAAAATGCTGTTGAGTCCGCTTTGCAGGCGGGCTTCACACGATTCCGCCCTGTTTTGATGACCGCTCTCGCCATGATCATCGGCATGGTTCCGATGGCATTGGGTGTAGGCGAAGGCGGAGAACAAAACGCTCCCCTCGGTCGCGCCGTGATCGGTGGTCTGCTTTGCGCTACAGTAGCGACGCTGATTTTTGTCCCAGCCGTCTTTGCCCTGCTGCATGGCTCCAAACAAAACAATGCCAGCGGGTCTAGAGTTTCAAATCCTGATCGGTCTGTTCACGCATGAGATGGAGCAACAGATGAAAGTGGAAGAGCCAGAAAATCTCACATCGCTTAGTGAAGAAAGCGCCCATGTTTCCTCCCCCGGCAGAAAAAGGCGACCGGCCAAAACCATTTCCTTGATTGGTTTAGGTGTTCTGGTGCTGGTGGCAGCTTGCATTCTTGCAGTGGTCATTTTTTTCGGAGTTTCGGAGCGGGCAAAAGCCGGCACTGCGCTTAAGCACGACACACTGCAGAATGCCGTTCTTAGCGTTGCAGTCACTCATCCTACCCGGTCTGCTGAAGCTGAAGAGATTAAACTTCCCGGCAATATGCAGGCGTTCATCGATACTCCAATTTGGGCTCGGGCAAGCGGTTATTTGAAGAAATGGTACGTGGATATTGGCGGACATGTGAAAGCCGGGCAGCTTTTGGCCGTGATTGAGTCGCCGGAGATTGATCGGCAACTCGAGCAGGCGAAAGCCAGTCAGCAAACGGCCGAGGCAAACTATACTTTTGCCGCATCTACGGCGAAGCGCTATCAGGACCTGCTGAAAACCGATTCCGTCGCGAAACAGGAAGTCGATCAGACTGTGAGTGCCGCCGCTGCTCAAAAAGCGACTGTCAACGCGATGACGCAAAACGTTTTGCGTCTGGAACAACTTAGGTCATTTGAACGTATTTACGCACCGTTCAACGGCATTATCACCGCGCGAAATGTTGATGTTGGAGCGCTGATCGATGCCGGCGCAAATACGCCCGGCAAGGAGCTTTTTCACGAAGGCCAAATCAATACTTTGCGCACCTACGTCAGCGTTCCGGAAATGTATTCACGCGCGGCGCAAGCGGGTGTAAAAGCTTATCTCACGCTTGATGAATATCCTGACCGGAAATTTGTCGGAACCGTTGTTCGTAATGCCAATGCTATCGATCCGGCTTCTCGAACCTTGCTGGTGGAAGTCGATGTTAAAAATATGGCCGGCGAGCTCTTGCCGGGCTCGTATGTCTCGGTTCATCTGAAAATTCCCGCTAAATCCGTGGGCCTGGTCGTTCCCTCCAATACGCTGATTTTTCAATCCAAAGGATTACAAGTCGCTGTAGTAAGGAACGGACATGCCGTACTTGTTCCCATTCAGCTTGGTCACGATTATGGAAACAACGTAGAAGTTGTTTCTGGATTAAAGCCCGACGATGAAGTGGTGATCAATCCAAGCGATTCGCTTACCAACGGCGAACCCGTCCGTATCACTCGAAGAAGCTAACTCACCGTTGATAACGAGCAATCGGATGGCAAAAAAACGTACGCGATGAATGGAAAACTGTTTTTTGTAATCCTCTGTAATTTGGCGCTGCTGAACAGTTGCATGGTGGGTCCGAAATATTCCAAGCCTTCGGTAGTCTCCGCTCCTGCATTTACGGAAAACAAAGGTTGGAAGCCAGCGCAGCCCAGCGACTCTGTTGTCCGTTCAAACTGGTGGGAGTTATTCAACTCTCCTATCCTCAACAACCTCGAAGAGCAGATCGAATCCGCCAACGAGAATTTGAAAGTGGCTGAGTCGAATTTCAATCAGTCACGCCAGTACATCAGCGTAAATAAGTCCTATCTGGCGCCCTCCCTCGTCGTAAATCCATACATTAGCAACCAACACCAATCCAGCAATCGTCCGTTTCTTGCTAGGAAGGGCTTTACCTCGGCTGACTTCCTTTTCCCAACCGATGTTTCCTACGAAATCGACCTCTGGGGGCGCATTCGCCGCACGATCAATGCCGCAAAGGAGTCGTTTCAAGCTACCGCCGCCGATCTTCAGTCAGTGAAACTCTCCTTGCACGCCGAACTTGCTACGGATTACTTCGAGGCTCGCAGTCTTGATCGCGATAAGCAGCTTCTCGACTACACTGTCGCTCAGTACCGACGAGCGTTGACGTTAACTCAAAACCGCTTCGAGGGCGGCATTTCTTCAAAGGCCGAAGTGGCGCAGGCACAAACACAGCTCAATCAGGCCGAGGCCCAGGATATCGACGTTGGCGTTGCTCGAAGCCAGTATGAACATGCCATTGCTGTCTTGATCGGAAAGAATCCGGAGAGCTTCGCCATCCGGTACCAGCCATTGCAGGGGAGTCCTCCCGCTATTCCGGTCGGTGTTCCCTCCGAACTACTGGAACGGCGTCCCGATATCGCTGCTGCCGAACGTCGGATGGCTTCTGTGAATGAAGAAATTGGTATTGCCGAAGCGGCTTACTATCCCAGGCTTGTGATCACCGCAACAGGTGGTTTCGAAGGCAACAACATCACAAACTGGTTTAATTGGCCCAGCCGACTCTGGTCCGTCGGTCCGCAGATTAGTGAGGTCGTCTTCGATCACGGCTTACGTCGCGCTCGAGTCAACATCGCTAAGTTTGCTTACGAGGGAACAGTTGCTACTTATCGTCAAACCGCATTGATCGCTTTTCAGCAGGTAGAGGATAATTTGGCCGCTCTGCGTATTCTTGAGCAGGAAGCAGGTAAAGCGCACGAAGCCACTCAAGCCGCCGAAAATTCGCTTCAGCTCTCCATCAATCGCTACAAGGGCGGATTGGTGACTTACTTGGAAGTAGTTACCGCTCAAAATATTGCACTTACCAATGAACGTACTGAGGTTGACATTCAGCGTCGCAGAATGAACGCTACTATTTCTTTGATTATGGCTCTTGGCGGCGGGTGGGATGCGACAAAACTGCCCGCAACGTAGGCTGATTCGGGATCAACTGTCGCAATTCCTAAAGCAAGTCTATACGTTCTCGGTTGGCTGAAAATTGGCTATAAAGGTTGTATCAAAGCGGCCGGCCTGGAAGTCGGCGCTTGCCAAAATCTGTTCATGTAACGGGATGGAGGTGTGAACGCCTTCCACAACAAACATACTTAATGCGCGCCGCATCCGGACAATCGCCTCGTCGCGCGTCGCACCGTAGGTGATCAACTTTGCAATCAGCGAGTCATAGTAAGGTGGAATAACGCTGTCGGTATAAACCGATGTGTCTACACGAACGCCAATTCCCCCTGGCAAATTCAGACCGGTAATCCTGCCCGGAGAAGGAGCAAAAGTCTTCGGATGTTCCGCGTTGATGCGGCATTCGATTGCGTGGCCACGCAACTTGACTGAACCATTAATAACTTCATCAAGACGCTCGCCTGCGGCTATACGAAGCTGTGCCTTTACCAAATCGATACCAGTAACAAACTCCGTCACCGGATGTTCCACCTGAATGCGCGCGTTTACCTCGATGAAATAAAGATTACGCTGCTCATCCATCAAGAACTCTACCGTCCCCGCATTCGTGTAGCCGATAGACTTCATCGCAACGCGCAGCCGCTCGGATATTGTCTTACGCAATTGCGCCGATACTGCGGTCGATGGAGATTCTTCAATCAGTTTCTGATGCCGTCGCTGAATGGAGCACTCACGCTCTCCCAGAATTTCCACGTTCCCATGCTCATCGGCAAGAACCTGAAACTCAATGTGACGAGGAGCTTCCACTAACTTCTCTAGATAGATATCGCCACAGGAAAATGCCGCGGCGGCCTCTGCCTGCGCTTGCGCAAACAGATGCGGTAATTCCATATCGGAGCGTACGATTCGCATCCCGCGTCCACCGCCGCCCGCCGCTGCCTTCAACATCACTGGGTAGCCGATGTCCTTCGCCAGTTCCACTGCTTCTTCCGGCCCAGATAAGACGCCGAGCGAACCAGGAAGTATCGGCACGCCGGCCTCGCTCATAATGGCGCGCGCACGTTGCTTCAATCCCATCTGGCGGATGACATCAGGCTTGGGTCCAACAAATTTTATACGAGAAAGTTCACATACCTCGGCGAAGTCGGCGTTTTCGCTAAGGAAGCCGTAGCCCGGATGAATAGCGTCTACATTGGTGATCTCCGCAGCGCTAATGACGGAAGGGATGTCCAGATAACTGCGAGCGCTCTTTGCTGGACCGATGCAGATTGCCTCGTCGGCAAAACGGACGTGCAGACTGTGTCGGTCAGCTTCGGAATAAACCGCCACAGTTTTAACACCCAGATCCTTGCAGGCGCAGATCACTCGCAATGCAATTTCGCCGCGATTGGCGATGAGTACCTTGTGAAACATGAATGATGAGCTACTTACTTAAAGAGGGCGAATGGTGAATAGCGTCTGACCGTATTCGACAGGACGCCCATTTTCAACCAGCTTCGCTACCACCGTACCGGCAACTTCCGATTCGATCTCGTTCATCAGCTTCATCGATTCGATAATGCATAGCACTTGACGCGGCTCGACACGGTCTCCGACCTTCACAAAGGACGGAGCTCCAGGAGAAGGAGAGTCGTAGTATGTGCCCACAATCGGAGATGCTACCTGAATCTCATCCTCCGCCGGAGTTGCCGAGGCATTTAGTTTGGCCTGCGCTTCGCTAGAAGGAACAGCGACGGAAGACGTTGGGCTTACCGCCGGTCCGGACGCATTTGTTGAAACCGGTAACGTTCTTGGAAGCAGGAATTCCTGAGTAGTGTTTACTATATTCCGTGTGATGCGCACCCGGTCAGGACCCCACTGCACCTCTAATTCGGCGATTCCGGAATCGTTGACCAAACGCGTTAATTTTTCAATGTCGTCAATATTCATTGTTGGCTCTTGCCCTATTTGCACCGCGACTACAAAGAGTACAAGGTCTTTTCTGTCGGCGTCAGCACTTCACATCCGTTGCTGGTTACTAAAACAGTATCTTCGACGCGAACTCCGCCAATATCCTCCGCGTAAACGCCAGGTTCAATTGTAATTACCATACCCTCTTCCAATTTCGTCGCTTCTTTTCGTCCCACCTTTGGGGGCTCGTGGATCTCAAGTCCCAGCCCATGTCCGGTGGAATGTACAAATAGTTTTTCAAACCCGTATTTGCCGAGAACTTGGCGCGCCGCCCGGTCGACCCCCATGCCAGTAGCACCCGGTTTCACAGCGTCTATTCCAGCCAACTGACCTTCCAAAACCGCGCCGTACATCTGGCGAGCTTTTCGATTCAATCTGCCTACCGCGTAAGTGCGCGTCATATCGCTGGCATAACCAGCTAATTTCGCGCCCATATCAATCAATAATAGTTGATCGGGATAAATGGGCTGTTCGGTGGGATGCGCATGGGGCAGGGAACTGTGGCGGCCGGACGCGACGATTGTCTCGAAAGCGGTGTTGTCAGCTCCCAATCTACGCATACGATAGTCAATTTCCGCCGCCAAATCTATTTCGCGCATCCCTCGAGTAAAATGACGTAAAGCTTGCTGCAAAGCTTTAGAATTAAGCAGAACAGAGGCACGTATCGCATCGACCTCGCGGGGCGATTTCACCATGCGGAGACCTTCCACCGCACCCGTAACGGCCTTTAAACGAATATCCTTCGCATCCTCTTTCAAACTGTTGTAAAAGTCGAAACTGATACGATTCCGCTCAAATGCCAGACTCCGTAATCGAAGGCGTTTGGTCCATTTCAGCAACTCTTTCGTAAAAAGACCCTTTGCGACTTTTACCTCGCAATCGGATTCTTGCGGTGCCTGGGTGCCATAACGAGGATCAGTGATCAGTAATGCTCGTTCGCTGGTCAGCAACAGAGCGGCGTTGCTTCCTGTAAAGCCGGCAAGATAGCGCACATTCGGCAGCGCGGTTATCAGAAATGCATCGGCGCGTGCTTCGGTGAGCGCGGGCAGCAGGCGCTCGCGGCGCTGTTGGAGTTCGGCAAAATCGTTCAAGGTATTCCTTATGGCTTCAGCAACAATTTGCCGGTCGTTTTACGGGCTTCTAAATCCCCATGGGCTTGCGCCGCTTCGGAAAGCGGATAAGTCTTATAAATATTCACGTGTAGTTTCCCAGCGGCGATCCACTTGAAAATCTCCGACGAGCGCCATTGAAGATCCTCGGGATCGCTGACGTAGTTCGCTAAGGTAGGGCGTGTGAAAAATAGCGAACCTTTCTGACTAAAAATCAATGGATCGATATCGCCGATCGGCCCGCTCGATTGACCGAAACTCACCATCATGCCCCTAGTTCTTAAGCAATCCAAACTCTTATGGAATGTACTATGGCCGACCGAGTCATAAACAACCGGCACTCCTTCGCCTCCGGTAATTTTTTTCACCTCTTCGACAAAGTCTGTCTCTGTGTATTGAATCACGTAATCGGCTCCGTGCGCTTTGGCGAGGCGAACCTTTTCTTCCGTGCCCGCCGTGCCGATTACTATCGCGCCTGCAATCTTTGCCATCTGTAAGGCAAGAAGACCTACGCCTCCAGCCGCCGCGTGAATTAAGCAGGCGTCACCCTTTGCTAGCGAAAATGTCGAGCGCGTCAGGTAATGTGCCGTCATGCCCTGCAGCATTACCGCCGCTCCGTCTTCAAAAGAAATAGAATTCGGTAATTCGACAAGAACCGATTGGGGCACCACCGCGTATTCTGCATAGGAGCCGCGCGCCATCGCGTAGGCAACACGTTGTCCGATGCGGCGATTGACGCCTGGGCCTACCGCCGCTACGGTGCCGCTCGCCTCGTTACCAATTTTTACCGGAGTTTCTGGAGCCTTATAGAAGCCCTTCCGAAAATATGTGTCGATGTAGTTAACGCCGATGGCCTCGATCTTTACAAGTACCTCCCCATCTTGCGGTTCAGGTGTGGGAACTTCGACATACTTCAGATTTTCCGGTCCCCCAATCGGGTCGGCAACAACAGCTTTCATAACTTGACGATTCTACAGTGACGATTACTGATACAAAGAGTAGCGTTGACGCAAATTGATGCTAACGCAACCGAATGGCCCTCTGCGCATGAATAGCCAAAGCATACAAGGCTAAGTACACGATTGTAAACGGTACAAGGAAAAGTTCGGCCAACAATCGAAACTGCAGCGGCTGCCGCATGCCGAGACGCAACGAAAGCAGTGTTTTGACGAGCCCGCGATGTTGAACATCGAAAAAGAAAAATCCGGCATGCTCATTCACAATCAACAGCTTTGCCCGGGTTCGCACCGCAATCAGCCATTTCCATTTCGTGAGAACAGCGTCTCCGGTACAGAAAATCGCCACCACCGTGTAGCGATTTTTTAATAGCTTACGAATGAATTGAGCGCGATCTTCTTTCGCTTCCCCTTCATGAACCGAGTAGATCACTCCACGTTCTCCATCGAACGATTTTGGGCAGCCCGGATAACAAGTGAGTAAATCGACCCGCTCGCTTTTTTGCACTTCGTAAAGGTGCTGAAGGAATGTCTCGCTAACATCGCGCGGCCCACTCTCCACTACCAGTAATCGCTCAAATGACGGATGAGCTTTCGATAACAACCCCCGCATGTTCCGGCTCTATACCAACCTTCGCCTAAACACCCCAACTGTAGTCGGCAGCCGCCGCGCTTACTGCCTCACTCTCGTCGATAAGCCGCATGATCTCCAGCCGCAAAGCGTCCACCAAGGCGCGCCAGCTTGCATCGATGACATTGTCCGAGATGCCGACAGTGGTCCAACTGCGGCGATGATCGCTCCACTCCACCAGCACGCGCACTCTTGAATCGGTGCCGCCTTTCGCCCCGAGTACACGAACTTTATAGTCAACCAATCGTACTTTGGCGATGTCCGGATAAATGGAAGCAAGACACTGCCGCAAGCAAACATCCAGCGCGTGAACGGGACCTTGTCCTACAGCAGTAAACGACTTGTCCTCATCTCCGATTCGCAGTCCAACGCTTGCCGTGGTGACCGTTTCACCACCGGCCTGACGTTTCGTTGAAACCTCATAATTCGAAATATCGAAAGGATGAAATGCGGGATTCGCCGCCTCACGAACTATCAGCTCGAAGGTGCCTTCCGCAGTCTCAAAATCGTATCCTTCATATTCAAGCTGCTTCATTCGTTCCAGCACTTCACGCCGCGCAGTTTCCGTTAAACGCTCACCCAGTCCATGCTGTTTCAGCTTGTAAGCGACGTTACTGCGTCCTGATAAATCACTCAACAACACACGCTGGCGATTACCTACCATCTCCGGCCGGATGTGCTCGTAAGTCGTCGAATCTTTCAGAACCGCGCTGACGTGTATGCCGCCTTTATGGGCAAACGCGCTTGGACCGACGTACGCTTGATCGCGGCGCATCGGAAGGTTCGCAAGCTCGGCCACGAAGCTGGCTAAGGCTGTCAACTCCTGTAATTTTTCCGGTCCTATCGTCGTGTGACCCAGCTTCAATTCCAAGTTTGCTAGTACGGAGCAAAGATTTGTATTGCCGCACCGCTCCCCATATCCGTTGATGCACCCTTGCACATGAGTCACGCCGGCCTCCACCGCTGCCAATGTGTTCGCAACCGCTACTTCCGAATCGTTATGGCAGTGAATTCCAAGAACTCCGTCGAAGCGTTTTCGCGCTTCCTCGACTATCTCTACCAGCGACATCGGCAACGTCCCTCCGTTGGTGTCGCACAAGCAAAGAACAGAGGCTCCGGCCCTCTTAGCCGTCTCTAACGTACGCAGCGCAAACGCCGGATTCGCGCTGTATCCGTCGAAAAAGTGTTCCGCATCATAAATCACTTCGCGCCCATGCGCCTTCAAATGGGCGACTGTGTCGAAGATAAGAGCCAGATTCTCTTCTTCTGTGATGCCTAACGCACGATGAACATGAAAATCCCAGCTTTTCCCGAAAATAGCAACCGCGGGCGTTTCTGCCTCCAGTAGCGCAGCAACGTTTGCATCTTTTTCCACCGGATTCTTCGCAAAGCGGGTTGACCCAAATGCAGTCAATTTGGCATGACGAAGATGAAGAGTTTTTGCACGCGCAAAGAACTCCTTGTCCTTCGGATTGGAGCCCGGCCAGCCGCCCTCCACGTAATCGATACCCAGTTCATCCAGCTTTTCCGCAATCATCAACTTGTCATCTACGGAAAATGAAACGGACTCGCCTTGAGTGCCATCCCGCAGCGTCGTATCGAAAGTAAAGATTCTCATAGTTGATCGCTTAAACTCTTAATTTCATCAAACAAACAGCGTCGCTAAAAATACAAAGGCCACCGGTTGGTCTTACCCGCCGGTGGCCTCAGAATCGAATTGGGTCTACAAGGTCTTAGGCGGGGCCGATAATTGCCACGCTAATAATTATGCCGGTTTTGAAGAAGGCAAGCATAAGACTTGGGAACTTGCTCCCCAGTATAAAACAATTGGATCTTAAGTTCGTCTCCTTGCGAATAGATACACCGGTACGCCCAGTAGGACAATCAATAGTCCCGGCCACGTCGTGGAGGCGCGGTACGCAAAAAGACAAAGAAGAACAACGCTCGCTCCGGCAATGTAAATCAGCGGGACAAAAGGGTAGCCCCAGGCACGGTAAGGCCGCAGCATGTCAGGCTTTGTAAAACGAAGCCTGATAATGCCGGCGATCGTGAATATATAAAAGAGAAGTGCCGCTGAAATCACGTAATCCAACAAGTTGCTGTAAAGATTCCCATAAGAATGATTGGCGGTATTGTAGGTGCGTGGGAGCACCAATACCGCAGCCCACATCCCCTGCAACACCAGCGACCATCCTGGTACGTGAGCCCGATTCAACTTTCCGGCGGGTGCCGGAAAGAGCCTATCGTGCGCCATCGAGTAATACACGCGGGGTCCGGCAAGCACCAGTCCGTTGATGCAGCCGAAAGTGGAAATCATGATCGCCACGGCCATAATGACGTTCCCCCATCCCGGAAAAATCGCCTGTAACATCGCTGTCGCTACGCGGTCTTCCGGCGCATGCTGAATGGATGTGAGGGGCAAGATCATAAGATAAGCCACGTTGGCCAGCAGATAAAGACCAGTGACGCTCACCGTACCGATTAGTAGAGCACGCGGCATGGTCCAGCCGGGATTCTTCACCTCTCCTGCGGCAAATGTGATGTCGTGCCAGGAATCCGATGAAAATAAAGACCCTGATTGTGAGACGCAAATCGCGGCGAATAGACCGAAAGCCGTCATTGCGCTCAACGAGGTGGTCAATGGCTTTGGGTTCTGCATCGTCCAAAAGTGACCGAAGTTGGCCGAAACTGCTGCATGATGCCAGAAAAATAGGCCTGCCAGAATCAGTGCCGCCAACGCCAACACCTTCGCGGATGTGAACAAGTTTTGCACGATTTTCCCGTAGTGAACTCCCTGGCAATTAGTCCATGTAAGCAGCGCAATCACAAGAACAGCAACTAACTGCGCAGTGGATAGCGATATCGCGTAGCCCGCGCTGAAGTGCAACGGTGGAACAAGGTAGTTTGTCTCTGAAATGAACGGAAACAGAATCCCGGAAAATCTGGCAAATCCCACCGCGACCGCTGCGATGGTGCCGGTCTGAATTACGGTAAACAGCGTCCATCCGTAGAGAAATCCGGCAAGTGGCGAAAATGCCTCGCGTAGGTAGACATACATGCCCCCGGCGCGCGGCATCATCGCCGCAAGTTCGCCATAGGACAAAGCCGCCGCCACGGTAAGCACGCCGGTCAGAAGCCAAGCCATCAGCAGCCAACCCACGCTTCCGATATTGCGCGCCATATCGGCCGGAACAATGAAAATCCCGGAGCCGATCATGGCTCCAATCACAATCATGGCGGAATCGAAAAGGCCTAGTTCGCGAAGAAAACCTGTTTCTCGGTCAAGCTCGGCGGTGTGAATTGCTGCAGGCGGTTTTTGCATGCCGGGTATAAATTAGAATGGCACGGCCTTTAAAGCAAGATGCTGATCTCCAGCTCACGAAGATTGCCCACAGCATGTTGGGCGTGTGCCGCTCGAATCTCATCCAGCGTACTCACTCCCGTGGCAACCCCGACCGACTGAAACCCATTCAACCGTGCCGCTCCAATATCATTCGGATGATCCCCGATGAGCGAAACACGGCTCTCAGTCGTAACAACTCCCGCCTCCAGCGCGCGCTCGAACGCAACTTTTGCGATCGCGGCGCGTGTCTCGCCGTCTTCGGCAAAACCACCAACCTGGAAGTACCGACGAAGTCCCGCAAGCTCCACTTTCTTCCATCCGATCGCGCTTAAATTTCCCGTCACCAGACCAAGAACAGCACCCGCGTCATACAATCCTGCGAGCATTTCCACCGCACCGGAACAAAGAAAAGGTCGTAAATCGCCTGGGCAGTTGGCCAGATAAAATCGTTGAGACTCAGCCGCAATAGCATCCAAATTGCTGCGAATATCATGCTCATTTTCACCGACCGCTTGAAGCATGTTCCTCAAAAGATCACAATCAAGTGTGCCCTGCGTAGGAACGTCGTCGAGTGTCGCAGTTAGTCCCGTGACGCAGCGGATGCCTGCAATCAACGCCTGTTTGTGATGTGGTCCCGCCCCGCGCATCAGTGTCCCGTCGATGTCGAACAGCACCAAGCTTCTGGATTTACTCACGTTCAAGCTTTGGCGCCAAAACAGTTAAAAGCCTGCTGAATTCGTTTGAAACTCGTCGGCCCACCTCAAGTACATCGGTATGCTTAAGCTTTTCCTTGCTCAAACCGGCAGCGACATTCGTAACACAAGAAATTCCAAGAACGTCCATCCCCAAATCGTTCGCCATAATAGTCTCCGCCACGGTCGACATCCCCACCAGATCGGCTCCGATCGTCTTCAAAAACCGGATTTCTGCGGGAGTCTCATAGCTCGGCCCCAGCATCGCCGCGTATACCCCTTCGTAAATGGAGATCCCTAACTCCTCTGCCGTTTCCCTCGCCAGCCGCCGTAGAGTTGTTGAATATGCCTCCGTCATATCGGGAAAATGAGGACGTTCCTCAGCGGCGCTGCCGCCAACCAGTGGATTGGTTCCTTGCAGATTGATGTGATCGGAAATAATCACCAGTGCGCCTGGTTTGAACTCTGCGTTGATGCCGCCGGCGGCATTGGTCAATATCACATGTCTGACGCCTAGCTCACTCATCAGCCGAATGCCGCAAGTCACTTGTAGGGCACTATAGCCTTCATATAAATGAAAGCGCCCAGACATCACCACCACGCCCGTCCCGCTTTCAGCCTCTCCCAAAGTCCCAAAAATGAACTCGCCCGCGTGCCCCTGTGCGGTTGCAACAAGAAAGCCAGGCAGATCGCGATAAGGAATACGAACAGCATGCCGAAGCGCCTCGGCAAAATGGCCCAACCCGCTTCCAAGCACAATACCCACCTTAGGGTGCAAGCCGATCTTTGATCGCACCATGCGGAGAGCTTCAGACACATCTTCTAGTCTAAAGGCAACGTCCCCGCTCGCGTCGGCAGAAGCTAGCCTTTCGGCAAACCAGTCAAAACAAAATACCGGCAATACAAGCCGACATAAAGTTCGCAAGCGTTCCCACCAGCATTGCCTTTAAACCAAGCCTCGCTAGATCCTGCTTGCGTGAAGGTGCCAGCGCTCCGATCCCGCCAATCTGAATTGCAATAGAACTAAGATTGGCAAAACCGCACAAAGCAAAAGTAGAAATCACGAACGACCGTGCATCCATTAAATCCTTCACCTTGCCTAAGTCGACAAACGCCACAAACTCGTTCAATATCATCCGGGTTCCCAATAGCTTTCCGACCGTTGCACAATCATGCCAAGTAACACCAAGCAACCACGCTGCAGGCGCAAACAAAACACCTAAAATCTGCTGCAATGAATCTGGAAACCAATGTGAAAAAGAGTGCGCCCAGGCCAAGCCGCCATTCACCATTGCAATTAGCGCCAGAAACGCAATAATCATTCCTGCGATATTCAACGCAAGTTGCAGCCCGTCGCCAGCACCGCGCGCCGCAGCGTCGATCAAATTAATGCCGGGCTTCTCGATCTCCACCGTGATCTTGCCCGCGGTAATCGGCCTGCCGATCTCCGGCACAAACATCTTCGACAACATAATTGTCGCTGGGGCCGTCATCAGCACTGCCGTCAAAAGGTGTGAAATCGAAACACCCGCTATGGCCACATAGGCCGCCATAGTCGCTCCGGAAACATGGGCCATGCCGCTGGTCATAACGGTGAATAGTTCCGATTCCGTCAAAGCTTGCAGAAACGGCCGTATCGTCAATGGTGCTTCCGTTTGACCCATCACGATACTGGCTGCCACGCAGGTTGTTTCAGCGCCACTAGTCCGCAGAAAGCGCTGCATTACCACCGCCATCGCCCTTACAAAAACCTGCATCACGCCAAGATAATAAAGAACGCCAAACAGCGAAGAAATGAAAATAACGATCGGCAAAACCTGAAAGGCAAAGATCACGCCGAACTGAGGAGTCTTCAAACCCAGCTTCTCGCCGAAAACAAAACTAGCGCCAGCCCCCGAATAGTTCAAAAGCGCGTTAACAAAAAGGCTGATTCCGTAAAATACTTCCCCGAACTTTGTTTTCAATACAAGAAAAGCAAAGCTGAACTGCAGAATAATACCCCACACGATCACGCGTCTTTGAATTGCCGAACGCTGGGTCGAGAACAGATAAGCTAAGGAAACGATGACAAACAGACCCAAAAGGCCGTGCAGCCTTGCCATCCTGCCTGCTCGGATTAACTAACGACTTCTAAGATCAAGTCGCGTTCATCTACAGCCTGCTGTGAAATGCGGAAAGCATCTTCCACCAGCTCCGCCGCTTCTTCCAGGTGTTCGTCGCCGGTGTGATAAAGGCGACAAAGAATACTACCCGCTTCGATTTTTTGTCCCACCTTCACTTCAAGAATGACCCCTACCGCCGGATCGATAGAATCTTCTTTCGTGTTGCGTCCAGCACCGATCATCGCGGAGGCTTGCCCAATCAGCTCAGCATCGATCGCACTGACATATCCGCCGCGGCTGGTCGTAATCTCTTGCGCGCCGGTCGCATTGGGAAGCAACTCGAACCGATCCAAAACCTGCGGATTGCCGCCCTGTGCCGCAATCACTTCCTTGAACTTCTGGTATCCCGATCCATCCAGCAGCTTGCTCTGCGCCATCTCCCGAGCTTCGTCCAAAGTCTTGGTAATTTTGCCCAGGAAGATCATACGGGCAGCCAATTCTAGGGAGATACGAGTCAAATCCGCAGGCCCGGCATTTTGCAGAGTCTGCGAAACTTCCATTACTTCCAGAGCGTTCCCCACCGCATAACCCAACGGTTGGCTCATGTCGGTAATTAAGGCCTGCACGCGCTTGTCCACGCGACGTCCAATACCCACCATCAGTTGCGCTAGACGCCGGGCGTCCACCTGCTTCTTAACAAACGCACCCGATCCCACCTTCACGTCGAGCACCAACGCATCCAAGCCTGCCGCGATTTTTTTCGACATGATCGAAGAAGCTACCAACGCGATTGATTCTACCGTCGCAGTTGCATCCCGCAGCGCATAAAACTTCCCGTCTGCCGGTGCGATCTCCGGCGTCTGCCCTATGAACGCCAGCTTATGTTGTGATAACTGCTCCTTAAACTCATCGATGGACAAATCGGTGCGAAAACCAGGAATCGATTCCAACTTGTCGAGCGTTCCGCCCGTATGCCCTAGTGCACGGCCGGAAATCATCGGTACAACAACACCCGCCGCAGCCGCAATCGGAGCAGAAATGAGGCTTGTTTTATCGCCGACTCCGCCTGTAGAATGCTTGTCGACCTTGGTGCCGGGGATCGATGAAAGGTCCATGATAGACCCTGAATTAGTCATCGATTCAGTAAGCGCGCTCACCTCTCGATCCGACATTCCGGAAAAGAAAACCGCCATTAAGAAGGCGGAAATTTGATAATCAGGTATGTCCCCGCGGGTATAGCCATCTACCAAGTGTTGGATTTCTTCGGCAGAGAGCTCCTCCCCATCCCGTTTGCGATGAATAAGATCGACAGTACGCATTTTTTGACTCTTAAGCGTACCATTCCCAATCGTTTAAGCGTCTTTAAAAGGCGCTTTTTCGAACTCGTAAATCTAGGTGTCTCGCGCTTCCGGCAACCTTGATATTACGTGCCTCTGCCTTCCAAAAAAGACCCTAAATCGGAAGATTGTAACCGCAATCCGACATAAAATATTCCGAACGCCGCGTACACGGCGCTTACTTCGTCGAAACGCATTTCGTAGATCAATTTTTTGAACACGATCGGATCGTCCGCGAACAAATCCACGCCCCACTCCCAATCGTCAAAACCGATGGACCCACTAATAATCTGGCGGACCGAATCGGCATACCGCCTTCCGATCATTCCATGTTCGTGCATCATGCGCTGGCGCTCCGCCATGGATACTTGATACCAGTTTTTCTCCTCGCCCCGCTTACGGTCCATGGGATAAAAACAAAGATACTTGCCGTCCGGAATAGGCGGGAAAAGGCGTGGCGACATCGCTGCCGCTTGCCGTTCCAATGTTTCCGCTATACCGGCCTTCCAAGCTGATGAATGCGGCTCATGGCCTTGCTCCACCAATTGCGTATAAGTTTTCGCAGTCGATTCATACAGTCCTAACTCCACTACTGACAAATACGATTGCCGAAGTTCCAGGTAGTCCGATAACTCAAGCTGCGCAACCGCCAACTCCGCGCGATGCAGGTCCTCGAGTGAATCGCGAAAATGGATGAATAATAGATCGCCCTTATGACCAATCAGCGAGTAAATTCCCGATTGATTCGGGTGACCCTCCTTGTTGCCTTGCTCCATCGCGCTGAGCGTCTTCGCCGCTTCCTCCAGAATTTCGTCGCGTCTCGACGGCGGTAAAGCGCGCCAGGCGCTTCTCCGGAAATAAAACATCTGATGAAGAACGCTGGAACCTTCCAGGGTTAACGGCACCGCCGGTTGTTCGGCCATCTTATTTCGCCCAGTCCGATGCCGGTAAGGAAGGCATATCGAACCGGTAGCGGCCCTCAAAAATCTCATCAAATAGCGCTAATGTTTCTCCATGTATCAAACCGTTGTCGGCCAGCAGATGTTTTCCATGCAGGCTCACCGGCTCGCCACGCATGCCGCTCGTCTTGCCTCCAGCTTCTTCCACCAGTAAAACTCCAGCCGCCATATCCCAAGGATTCAAACCAAACTCCCAGAATCCTTCCAACCGTCCACATGCTGTATACGCAAGATCCAGCGCCGCCGATCCACCGCGTCGCACGCCATGCGTCGCCATGGCAAGCTGATAGTAGAAATGAATGTTGACGTTCTGGTGTCGGCGTCGACTGGGAAAGCCTGTTGAAACCAGCGCATCGTTCAAAACGCGAGCCCTGCTCACATAAGTAGGGGCGCCATTCAGTCGCGTACCTGCCCCGCGTTCCGCAGCAAAGAGCTCGTCGTTCAAAGGATCGAATACCACCCCTGCAATCACCTCTTCATTACGAGCCAAACCCAAAGTGACGTTCCACATCGGATAACCATGCGCGAAGTTAGTCGTGCCATCCAACGGATCGACATACCAGCGGAACTCCGATTGCGTTTCCGCATGGCCGCCCTCTTCTGCCACTATGCCGTGGTCGGGAAAGCGTTCTTTCAGGCGCTTCACAATTAGCTCTTCGCTGGCGCGGTCCGCTGCCGTCACCAAGTCATGTTCGCCCTTCAATTCGAACTCCACTCCGCGATGCGCCATCAATATCTGGCCTGCCTCGCGGGCCACCTCAATTGCTACATCTACGAAATTGCCCATATCTCTTCACTTCACCACACGCCTCCGTGAACGAAAAAAAGCAGGCACTAATTGCTCACGGTTCGTAATAACCGGAGCGTGAACTTACCTTTAAATTCGAATCTTTCACTGTCACCTTCACCGAATGAAAGGTATCTCGGCCTTTGTCTGGGAATTTAGGATAAAAACCAAGCAGATATTGGGTACGCAGAGCTTTGATAATGTCAACGAAAGCCGTATTTAACTGCGTCGCTCCCGCCGGATAAAAAATAAGTCCTCCCGTGGCGGCTGCCAGTGACGCTAGCGCATGCTCCCCTCCTACCGCCCGGCCGGCATCGCCCTCAATAGGCACAATCACAATCGGAAACAGAACACTGTCCGTTTGCTGCGCCGCTTTTAGCGCATCGTCAAACCGCTTGTAGCTCGTGGTGTCGCTGCCGTCGGTAACAATCACCATGACATGGCGGCCCTCCCGGTCGGCCAAGTGATCGCTGACCAGATAAATAGCGTCGTAAAGCGAAGTGCCGCCCTCTCCCCGCAATCCATGCAGAGCACGTTCAGCACGACGCTGACTACGCGAAAAATCGGCCTCTAAGTTTGTTCGCCAGTTAAAACTATATAGCGCGAAAGTATCGCTGGTGTTTCCCGCGCTCAAAAGCGTGGAAAGAAACTTAAGCACCGAATCTTGCTCATAATGAAGATCGATACGTGTACTCGCGCTCGTGTCGATCATCACGGCCACCGAAAGCGGCATCGAAGTGTTTTGTTCAAAAACGGATATCGTTTGTGGCGCCCCACCGTCCGCTAATTGAAAATCCGATTTAGTCAGATTTGTCACCGCTGCTCCCGCCTGGTTCCGAACCGATACCAGCACGCGAACTAAGTTCACGCCCACGGAAAATGTAGGCGGCGGCGTCTGTTGTTCGGGCAAACCGTGCGTGGCATCGGGTTTCGCAGGCTTAAACTGCCCGCCGTTCGCACCGGCTATCGAGAGCAATGTAAGAAATGTGGCAACGCACGCGCGGCGAATGCTAAGACACAACGGCATCGATTGAAGAACCTGCCAGCAGAGCGGTATCCCACTCGCCGTCTACCCAAACGGCGCCATCTTCGAAATACTCTTTCTTCCATATCGCCACTTCGCGTTTCAATCGGTCGATTGCTTCCAGTGCGCCCGCAAAAGCGGCGCGGCGGTGTGGGGACGTCGCGACAATAGCCACGCTCGCTTCACCGACGGTAAGCCGTCCAAGCCGGTGTACAATTCCGATGCGTCCCAGTCCGAACTCCTTCGCAACCTCCTGCCCAATGCGCGTCATCTGCGCCAGACCCATCGCCTCGTAAGCCTCGTAGTCAAGATACGCTGTTTTGCAGCCTTTCGTATTGTTTCGCACCACGCCCTCAAAAATCACTACCGCTCCGTCCGAGTCGCTTTGTAACTGCCTGGCCAAACCCTGTGAATCGATCACGCTCCGGGTAATCGAAAAGTGATTCTCGTCAGGAGGTTCGCCGCTGTGTTCGGAACCCCCGCTGACAGGCGGCAGAAAAGCTACTTCATCGTTATCGGCTATCAATGTGGCGGGCGCGGCAAACTCTTGATTCCTCGCAAACAAAATCGACGGGCGCTTCTCCCGGAGCGTTTCAAACCGCTGCGCGTAATGCTCGAAAACATTCTCCAGGGTCGATCCCGACTCTACTTCCAGCGCCTCCTCACCGCACCCCACGTCGTCTTTCAGTACCCCGAAAAACAAAACTCGAACCTGCATGCCCAAATGCTAACAAAGCTCTTACATCGCCTCTTTTAAGCCCTTGCGGATCAGCCACCAGTTCGCCGGAAAACTGGTAAAAAAGCCGATCACCATTCCCACCTGCATCAAGAACCAATATTCGGGATCGGTGGGATGTAAGTGTGTTTTGAAATGATGATCCATCCAGAACATAAACGCGAACAACCCTATTTCGAAGGCCAGCAACGAGATCGTATCCGCTTTGATCGCCGCCCAAATTGCCGGCCATCCAGAGATGCCTCGCATAGGCGCGATGGAGAAGTATTGAAAGATAATGCCGAGCAGATAAGCCGCTAAAAAGTCGAAGATGTAATCGGTGTAAAGCCGCGATCCAAGCAATGTCAATCCAAGCGCAAACACGCTCCATTCGGCAATGATGTCGCCCAGCGTACAGCCTGCCCCGCAATGGGTCACGCCCTTCCAAACCTTCTGCCAGTAAGGCTGCTCTTTCTTTTCGTCGCCATCACCATCCTCAGTTTTTTTGTTTCGGCCAAAACTGTAGTAACTCCACAGCGCGAACGGTCCAAAATAAAGTCCCGTAATTGGCCACACCCAATTCATTACCGCCATTTTTTGCGGATATCTCATGATGTCTATGGCGAGAATCACCACCGTAATCGCTGAAAGAATCAAAAACCAAACGCTGATTGTGTGTACCATTTAAAGACGTATTTTTCGCAAACGCAAAGCGTTCGTAATCACCGATACGGAACTGAACGTCATGGTTGCGCTGGCAATCATCGGGCTCAGCAACAAGCCGAAGAATGGGTAAAGAACACCCGCCGCAATGGGCACGCCGATGCAGTTGTAAATAAACGCAAAAAACAGGTTCTGGCGAATGTTGCGCATCGTGGCCCGGCTTAAGCTACGTGCCCGAGCCACACCGCGCAAGTCGCCCTGCACTAACGTCACTCCCGCGCTCTCCATGGCTACATCGGTGCCTGTTCCCATTGCTAGCCCTACCTCTGCCTGCGCCAATGCCGGCGCATCATTTACGCCATCTCCCGCCATCGCCACAATACGACCGGCAGCCTGCAGCTTCTTTATCACTTGGGCTTTCTCTTCCGGCGCCACTTCGGCTTCCACTTCGTCGATGCCAAGCTTTCGTGCCACCGCCTCCGCCGTCGTTCGGTGGTCGCCGGTAAGCATCACAATTCGCGTGTTTTCCCGATGTAATTGCTGAATCGCCTCTGGTGTCGAAGCCTTGATCGGATCCGACACTCCGATCAAACCGGCGAGTTGACCATCGACAGATACGAACATCACTGTTTGCCCGTCCCTTCGCAACGTCTCGGCCCGTTGCCGAATCGTTTCTCGATGGGAACCCGGCTGGTCTGATAACGCCTCGCTGCCAACAGAAACCGCTCTGCCATCGACATTCCCGGTAATGCCTCTGCCGGTGATGGAACGAAATTCTTCCACCTTCCCTAAAGTGAGCGCTCTGTCTTTGCCCGCCTGCAAAATAGCCGCCGCTAAAGGATGTTCACTTGCCTGCTCTAAACTGGCAGCCAAGCGCAACACCTCCGAGTCGGCAAAATCATTGACTGCAATCAAGGCAGTGACCTTCGGTTTGCCCTCCGTCAACGTACCGGTCTTATCGACCACCAACGTATTTACCTTCTCCAAAGTCTCCAATGCCTCGGCATTTCGCACCAATAATCCCTCCTGCGCGCCACGTCCGGTTCCCACCATAATCGACATCGGCGTCGCCAGCCCCAGTGCGCACGGACAAGCAATAATCAGTACCGCCACCGCATTCACAAACGCATGCGCAAAGCGAGGCTCAGGACCATAGATCGCCCAAACCGAAAACGTAATAATCGCCGACAACACCACCGCAGGAACAAAATACGAAGCCACCACATCCGCCAATCGCTGGATAGGCGCTCTGCTTCGTTGCGCCTCACTTACTAGGCGCACAATCTGGCTTAGCAAAGTGTCGCGGCCCACTCGGTCCGCGCGCATGGTCAGGCTACCTGTGCCGTTTACCGTGCCCCCGGTTAGCTTCGCCCCAGACGCCTTCTCCACTGGAATCGGTTCGCCGGTGATCATGGACTCATCTACCGAACTGGCACTGTCTAAAACTGTGCCGTCAACTGGAACCTTCTCGCCGGGACGTACACGCAACGTTTCTCCCGTTTGCACCTCACCCAACGCAACATCGTGCTCGGAGCCGTCGTTCTCAATCCGCCGCGCGGTTTTAGGAGCCAAGCCGAGCAACGCCTTCAAGGCACCACTAGTCTGGCTGCGCGCGCGCAACTCCAATACCTGCCCCAGCAACACAAGCGTCGTAATCACCGCCGCCGGCTCGAAATAAAGCGGAACTTGCGCTCCATGCAGACGGAACGAAGCAGGAATCACCCCCGGAAAGAAAAGCGCCACCAAGCTAAACAAATAAGACGCTCCCGTTCCGAGCGCAATCAACGTAAACATGTTCAGGTGACGATTTACTATCGATGCCCAGCCTCTCTGAAAAAACGGCCAGCCAGCCCACAAAACCACCGGTGTCGCCAACGCAAGCTGTATCCAACCTGTTGCGGCGGTGGAAAGCCAACGTGCACCGGGGAACATGTCTAGAATCATGATCACCAGCAGCGGAGCCGTTAAAACGCCGGCTACCCAAAGCCGCCGCTTCATATCCACCAACTCTGGGTTCGCCTCTTCGCCCGTCACCTCACGCGGCTCCAAAGCCATGCCGCACTTCGGACATGCACCGGGCTTATTCTGCCGAACCTCAGGATCCATGGGGCAGACGTACTCCGCCGCCGCCGCCGGCGATGACTCAACCCGAGTAGAAGCAGCAGGCGCAGGATAAGCCTGAGGATCGGCCTTAAACTTTTCTAAACACTTCGCGCTGCAGAAGTAATATTGTTGCCCATCATGCTCGGTGGTGCCCGCCGCTTTCTCCTCCTGAATATTCATCCCGCAGACAGGATCGCGATGCAAAATCGCAGAGGCATGATCGATAGGCTTTTTAGAAGCGGAAGTAATGCCCACGATTTGAACCGGCTCCGACTCGGAAGCGTTGGTGTCTCCACAACCGCACCCGCAAGCATCACCTTCCACCACCTTCAACTCTTTTTGGCTTTGTAGATATTTATTAGGATTTTCTCTGAACAACTCTTCGCAGCGTGGGCAGCAGAAGAAGTAGGTCTTCCCTTCGTACTCTACACGACTTGCTGCTGTCTCTTCTTCCACCAACATCCCGCAAACCGGATCTTGCAGTGCTCGTTTTTCCGCTATGTCCATTGGCTCCCTCCTTCTCTTCAAAAAATCCTTAGGCCCGTTTCGCTATCGCAAATGCTTATACACAAGCTCTAGAATTTCTTCATACTGCCCCAAAGCCTGTGCCTTATTCCCGCTCCGGATCGCCTGCGTAGCGCAGTGCCGCAAATGGTTTTGCATCAGCGCCCGCGAAACACCACGCAACGCTTCCTGCGCGGAGGCAATTTGCACAATGATGTCCGCGCAATATCTCTCCTCATCCACCATCTTTTGCAGACCTCGAATTTGGCCCTCTATCCGTCGCAGGCGCCGCAAGTTGGATTGCTTGATGGCAGGCTCCACCGCTACCGCTTTCTTGTTTTCGATCAAGCTAACTTTTCTCAACTTTCTGATCGCTTCGAAGCACCGACTCATACGATACCCCCCCTCCCTACCAAAGAATTGATGATGCCATATCCTCATAGGATTGTTCTTTAACCGCCCGAACCATTTCCGGCATTGGGCAAATTATTCATTGGTGGAGAACTGCTGGAAGGAATCGGTGCATCCAACCCACCAGTCAACGTGAAGTTTTGCAGCGCAATTGCATTCATCCACAAATCTTGCAGCGCTCGAATATAGCTGATTCGCAATTGGAAAAACGTTCGCTGTGAGACAATCACCAGCGGATAAGCCGCTGCCATATTTTGATATTTCCCAAGATAAAGCTGGTAAGCGCGAAAGGCTCTGGGGATCATCTCGGTTCGATAGCGTGCGATCTGGGCTTCATCAGCCAAGTAAGTTTGCAGCATCGGCTCCGCCATTTGCCGCAAAGAAAGCTGAACCCGCTGTAACTCCGCTTGTGCGGCTTCTAGATCGGCGCGGGCCGCCTGCACATTACCCTGATTTCGATTGAAAATAGGTAAAGTAATCGCCGCTAACCCAAAGCCCTGCACCCCCGTAGACCTCCCTGCCTGGTTAATTGCCTCGTAGTTTTGTTGCAGCCCAGCCCGTACTGTAATATCCGGCACTGGTTCGCGCCGCGTACTCTTTAACTGCGCCTCTGCCACAATCACTGCTTGCCGCGCACGCTTTACACTTGGACTATCCCGCACAAGGGACTCGACAACGGTTTGTACGTCAATCGCCGGTGCTTGCTGCAGATCTCCCTGTAATTTTGTTAAAGATAGGCTGGGATTCCCCACCAGAGCGGCTAGACTGCGAAACTGCTGAATAAACGCTCGCTGTGCCGTAATGTAATCCACCTGTGCCTGTTCGGCTTCCACTTCAGCCTGCAGTACATCGGGAGCATCGGCTTGTCCTACATTCTCCAGTTGATGTGCCGTTTCCACCGCATTCTGCGAAAGTGCGAGAAGGCTGAGCCGGACTCCGACCGTCTCCTGCGCCGCCAAGTTCCGATAAAAACTCTGCCCTACGTCGCTCTTCAATCGGGAGCGCTGCTCCGCCACCCCGATCTGTTCTTCCCGGCGCTGCTCTTCATAGCTACGGCGTCGAAGACCCAACTTGCCGCCGAGAACAATTGTTTGCTGGACAAACGCCCCTTGCTCGCCGCCGCCATATTGGCCTCCTCGAATCTGTTCGCCGTCGTACCCGATAGAAGGGTTTGGGTACAATCCGGCCTGTTTTGCCAGCCCTGCGGTGCGCTGGACTAGATTACTTGCTTGTTTTAGAGTGGGGTTTTGACGGAAAGCCATTTCTTCAAAATCGCGTAAACGCAATGTCTCGTGGCCTTTCGTTTCCTGCAACAAATCCGGTGGCATCGACGCCCCTGGTTTCGCCACTTGCGGCATCACCTCATGGGAATGGTTCATGTCATGCCGCATGGGCATCTCCTGTATCGCTTGGCTAAAACCCACCGAAGCACTCATCAGGCCGGCACTCAGCGTAAAGAGCAAACACTTCTGCATCGCGACCTTCGTCTTATGCGCCATGACCGCTGTGGTCCATTCCCGGCATATCTGGCATACCCTGCTGCCGTCCCTGCCGAATGCGCTCCACCATCGCGTCGTACTGCTTCGGTGGAAATACCCGAAGTATCGTCATCATGCCCTGCATCGCCTCGCTCCACCCCGGTCGCAAACCATAGTTTTCGGGCTTATCGACCATTCGGTCCATGTTCATCATCGGCCCTTCCATGTAGGCATCTTGCGGAAATCCAGGGACTCTGTTGGCATTGGGGCTGATATCCGCCTCCATCTCCCTGCCCATCGCTCCATCCTGCATACCCGCCATCCCCGGCATCGCTGCCATTGCTTTGTCTTGGGATAGCGGACCATTCGAAGTCGGCTGATCCGCCGTCGAACCCACTCCCATGCCGCGCCCTAAACTCGCTCCATTATCTTCCCCGCTTGGAGCGCCCGCTACGCCGGTCAGCATTCCCATCCCCGTGTTCATATCTACGCCCGCCGGCATGCCCATGCCCATCCGCGTCATTGGGCCGACATTCGATGACATCTGGTTCATCATGTGATGTGGCAAATGGCAATGGAACATCCAATCGCCTGGATTGTAAGCAATAAACTCAAAGTTGCGCGATTGCGCTACCCCCACCAACACCGTATTCGCCGGCTGCCATGCCGTTCGCGCTATCCGACCGCCTTCTGTCCCGGTCACATAGAACGTGTGCCCGTGGATGTGAATCGGGTGATGATCCATACCCAGGTTGATCAACCGAATGCGAACGCTCTCCCCTTGCTTTACGATGAGTGGCGTAATCGCGGGCCCGGACTTGCCGTTCATCACCAGCCAATTGAACTCCATATTCATCGTGTTCGGCACTGTGTTGTTTGGCAGAACAGCATATTCCTGCAGCATGATCACGAAATCCTTATCGACACGCGGCACGTACGGGACTTTCGGATGCATGATGAAAGCGCCCAGCATCCCCATCATTTCCTGCATTGCCATATGCGAGTGGTAGAAAAAAGTTCCTTCCTGGCGAAGCGTAAATTCATAAACAAACCTTCCCCCAGGCCGAATCGCTTCTTGCACAAGCCCCGGCACGCCGTCCATGGCATTCTCAATCTCAAACCCGTGCCAATGCATCGAGGTGGGTTCCGGTAGATGATTGTCGACGACGATCCGCACCCGGTCTCCCTGCGTCACCTGAATGGTCGGCCCCGGAGCGCTCCCGTTGTACCCCCAAGCGTCGATCGTCTTGTTCGGTGCAATCTGCTGCTTTACCGGCTCTGCAATCAAGTGGAAAACTTTCACCCCGTTATCCAACCGGTAAGGCAGGTCCGGAAGATCCGGTGTGTAAACAGAAACTGAAGGCCGGGCAGCCGGTGCGTTCTTTACAATGGAACGCGCCGGCGTGGAGTAGGGATAAAGTGAAGACGTTGCATAAGGATTGTCGGCAGCATTGATCTGCTCACGCGTGCTAGCCGCGGAGGCAGCCCCAACGCTTGCGCCCGCTCCAAAAACACTCTTGAAAAAATGACGACGATGATTCATGACTTCTTTCCTTTCAAAAAAAACTTCACAAATAGAAGCAACTGCATATCCGCCAGGGTCAGTGCGTATCGATACGCACTGACCCTGGCAAAGTAAAATTTTAATTACGGATGAAAGGAAAAAATCAGACGCGGAGAACCGAAAGCTTCACAAAAAGGTTGTCTTGGGGCGGAATGTCGGGAACACCAGCGAACCTTGAAAAAAGCCTCGCCGCCGCGTCTACAGAAAAAACAGCAGCAGGATCTCCCGTCACGAAATCCATCGGCGAGGAAGGCGCCGCTGCTTGCCAAAGATCACTATTCAACTCTGCGTTTGTCAACTCCGAGTGCCCATGCTGACAACCGGAGGGAGACTGCTTCGGCGCGGAAGAATGGGTCGGACAACACGAGGAATGCTGCCCCTCGATGCTTTGAAAAGCCGGAACCAGGCACGTGGCGTGGCACTGCGCGTTCGCAACCATGATTGCGACCACCAGAAGCGCTAGTGTATGAATCCAACGAGTCATCGTAGCCGGTGTTTCACATGTACCACACCTGGAGCGATACCCTGAACTAGCCCATTCCAGTCGGGCCCGAATGAAAAGGAAAATCAGCACTCTTGAAATCACAAGCGCACAATGAAAACAGTCACGAAACCCGTCTCCGCGTACGCTACGCCGAAACGGATCAAATGGGCGTCGTCTACTACGCCAATTACTTCGTCTGGATGGAGATCGGACGCGTTGAGCTGGTTCGTTCCCGAGGCGTGAACTACAAAGAGTTCGAACATCAGGAGGGTTTGTTTCTCTCTGTTGTCGATGCCACCTGCCGCTATGTTCTGCCTGCGCGCTATGATCAGGAAATTCTAATCCGAACAGCCATCTCCAGTGCCCATCCCCGCATGGTCGCCTTCTCCTACGAGATTCGCTCGGTGGATCCCGACCGTCTGCTGGCGCAAGCTTCCACCAAACACGTCTGGCTCAATCGCCAGATGCGTCCCAGCCGTCTCCCCGCTCAGTACCATCGATTGCTTTCTTTGGAATAGGACTTTAACGGCGGAACAGTACCCGTGTATTCACCTATTCGTGACACACCTGTAAGAAATGGGAGTTAACATTTGTTTGTGCAAAAAATCCTATTTCTCTCATTATTCGCTGTTTGCTCAAGCTTCTCGGGCGTAATCAGCGCCGCGCCCCTCACCGTTTCCACCTCAGGAACCTTCAGCACCGCCGACACCGCCACCGCCTTAGTTACACCCGGTGCCGACTGGAACTTCCGCTTCAACCTTGACAGCCAACCTGTCGCCTCAAACACACGCATCGGAAGCTTCGACGTTGCCTTTTCCGACTTCAGCTATACAGTGAATAGCAGCACGGTAGCTGCCGCGCCCGCCAGCATCCGGTTCAGCGACACCGCCGGCCTGGGCCTCTTCACTCTCTATTTCGGACCTGAAAGCGGTGTTCAGGACAACGGAAACTACACCCCGGAGTTCGCCTTTTATGGGCCGCAACTCTACTCGGGAACAGTCGACAACCCCACCGTCCTCACCGGCAGCTTCCCCGTTTCGGAGTCCCTGTTCGCCGACGGCGCCAACTATGACGATCAGTTTGCCCCCGGAACCTCTGTGCTCGTCAGAGCGGGAAGCACTTCTGCCGTGCCGGAACCCTCCACCATGGGATTCTTGTCTTTGGCTCTTGCGCTGTTCGCTGCTCTTTGCATCCGGCCAATCCAGCGCGTAAGCTAATTTACACTTTTGCGTAATGTTACGAGTCGCTGTCGGTGTTTCTTTTCTATAAAATCCTGCTATCTATAGATGAGTAGAGGAAACACCCCCCAATGACTCGTCTCCCTAAAATTTCCGACTGGCCCGTATGGAAGCAGTTTGTACACCGCGACCCGCAGGCTCTGGGTGAAACATCTGCCTCCGCCCGTACGGCAAATCTCACATCTCGCACCAAGACTGCCGACAAGGTAGTTGGATCCATTTGCCCTTACTGCGCCGTCGGTTGCGCCCAATTGATCTACGTAAAAGACGAAAAAATCATCGACATTGAAGGCGATCCCGAATCGCCCATTTCCGAAGGCTGCCTTTGTCCGAAAGGCTCCGCTACATTCCAGCTCGTTACCAGTAAACATCGCGTGCAGCAGGTTCTCTATCGCCGCCCGTACGCAACTGACTGGGAGCCCATCCCGCTTGCACAGGCGATGGAGATGGTCGCGCAGCGCCTAAAAAAGGTCCGTGATGAAAACTGGGAATCGACCACCGACGAAGGTGAAGTGGTCAACCGCACGCTGAGTATGGCCCATCTCGGCGGCGCGACGCTGGACAACGAAGAAAACTACCTTATCAAGAAACTCTTTAACTCTCTGGGCATTATCCAAATAGAAAATCAAGCTCGTATTTGACACTCTGCTACGGTCCCCGGTCTGGGGGCCTCGTTCGGCAGAGGTGGCGCAACGACGTCGTTGCAAGATTTAGCGAATTCAGATTGCATCGTCATCCAAGGCTCCAACATGGCCGAAAACCATCCCGTCGGATTCCGTTGGGTGATGCAGGCCAAACAGCGTGGCGCCAAGATCATCCATGTCGATCCGCGATTTACTCGTACGAGCGCGGTTTCCGATATCTATGCTCCGATTCGTGCTGCCACCGATATCGCCTTTCTCGGCGGTTTAATTTCCTACGTCATCGAAAACAATCGCTACTTCAAGGAATATGTAGACGCCTATACCAACGCGGCTGCCATCATTTCGGACGATTTTCAAGACACCGAAGATCTTGACGGTCTCTTTAGTGGCTGGGAACCGGGCGACGCGCAATACTCCAGTAAGTCATGGGCTTACCAGAGTTTTGAAAACGCAGGGAAGGAAAGCCATCAGGTAGCCGAATCGCACGCTGAGAAAGCATCTCACTTTCAGGCCGAGGATCCCAAGCGTTACGAACGCGACGACACATTGCAGAACCCGCGCTGTGTCTTCCAAATCGTGAAACGCCATTTTGCGCGTTATACGCCGGAGATGGTGGAGGAAGTCTGCGGCGTTCCACCTGATCTATTCCGGAAAATCGCTGAGACCATCTGCGACAACTCGGGCCGCGAACGTACCACGGCATTCTGTTACGCCGTTGGCTGGACCCACCACACCGTCGGTCCTCAAATCATTCGTGCCTGCTCCATCCTGCAGCTGCTGCTAGGCAACATGGGTCGCCCTGGGAGCGGCATCATCGCCCTTCGCGGACATGCCACCATTCAAGGCTCCACGGATATACCCACGCTCTACAATCTGCTCCCTGGCTACCTTCCTCAGCCAAAAGCAAAGAGCGACACCACGCTCGAAGAGTACATCGGACACTATACGCCGAGCGCCGGTTGGTGGACTCAATTTCCTAACTACATCGTTTCCATGTTGAAGGCTTGGTATGGAGACGCTGCCACGGCGGAGAACGAATACTGCTACTCTCATATCCCGCGCATGACCGGCGATCATTCCCACATGACAACCGTGGCCGACATGGCCGACGGCAAGTTGAAGGGCTATTTTGTTATGGGAGAGAATGCTGTCGTCGGCTCTCCCAATGCCGCCCTGCAGCGAAAAGGGTTACAAAACCTTGAATGGCTGGTCGTTCGTGATTTCTCTCTGATCGAAACGGCCGAATTCTGGCGGAAATCACCGGAACACGAGCGCGGCGCGATTAAAGCCGAGGATATCGGAACTGAAGTCTTCTTCTTCCCAGCCGCCTGCCACACCGAGAAAGATGGCAGCTTTACTCAAACCCAGCGTGTGGCGCAGTGGCACCATGCCGCGGTCGAACCCCCTGGTGATGCTCGCAGCGAACTGAACTTTATCTATCATCTCGGCAAGCGCATGAAAGAGCTTTACGCGGATTCGAAAGAATCGAAGGATCGTCCCATCCAAGACATGACCTGGGATTACTCGATCCTACCGGGACGCACGCAGGAGCCGGAAGCCGAGGATGTGCTAGCCGAAATCAACGGCTACACCGTCAAAGATCGTCAGCCTGTCGGAAGCTACACGGAATTGAAGGCCGACGGTTCTACCGCCTCCGGTTGTTGGCTGTACACCGGCGTTTATGCCGACGGCATCAATCACGCGGCCAAGCGCGAGAAAGCGACAGATCCCGAGCACTATGGGCACGATTGGGGATTTGCTTGGCCATCCAACCGCCGCGTCCTTTACAATCGTGCTTCCGCCGACCCGGAGGGAAAGCCGTGGTCGGAGCGCAAAAAACTTGTTTGGTGGGACGAAAAAGAAAAAAAATGGACCGGTAATGACATTCCGGATTTCATTGCCACCCGACCTCCCAGCTACAAATCTCCCGAGGGCGCAAAGGGTCTGGACACCATCGCCGGGGACGACCCCTTCATCATGCAGCCCGATGGAAAAGGTTGGCTATATGCGTCCACCGGTATGCTCGATGGACCGCTGCCCAGCCACTATGAGCCGCTGGAAGCGCCCGTCCACAATTCGCTTTACGGTCAACAATGTAATCCTGTTCGCTTCGACTACACACGCCCGGATAACCCTATGGCGCGTCCTTACGAAGACCAGCGCTTTCCGCACGTCCTCACCACCTACCGCATCACAGAGCATCACACTAGCGGCGCCATGTCCCGTTGGCTTTCCTGGCTTTGTGAGCTGCAGCCGGAAATGTTCTGCGAAATCTCACCGGAGCTTGCTAAAGACAAGGGGATTCGCAACGGTGATTGGGCCACCATCACCAGTGCGCGAGGTGAAATCGAGGCGCGTGTTCTAGTCACGGAGCGTATCAGGCCCCTGAAGATGGGTCGCCGCTTCATTCATCAAATTGGACTCCCCTATCACTGGGGAAATAGCGGTTTGATCACAGGGGATTCCACCAACGAACTCCTCGCTTTTGGCGCGGATCCTAACGTCACCATCATGGAATCCAAAGCCATTACCGGCAACATTCGCGCTGGCCGCCGCGATCGCCGCAAGCCGTTGGCTCCGGTTGCGGACTTTGCGCCGGAAGCGAAGCTTCGCGACCTGCCCATTGCCCGGGACCGCCCTGTGGGTGAGCACGGCATTCATTCTCCCCGAACCAAGCAAGACGAGCAAACCTAAAATCATGGCAACTGGATTCTTCACCGACACCACCCTCTGTATCGGCTGTAAAGCCTGCGAAGTCGCCTGCAAGCAATGGAACCAACTGCCTGACGACGGCTATCATTTCAGCGGTATGTCCTACGACAATACGATGGCGCTCGGTGCAAGCACTTGGCGTCACGTTGCCTTTATCGAGCGTCCCGTTCCGTTAACGGGAGCCGAGACTGGTCTCTCTTGGCTCATGGCTTCCGATGTCTGCAAGCACTGCGCACGCGCCGGCTGTTTGGAGAACTGCCCCACCGGAGCGATTATCCGTACAGAATTCGATTCGGTTTACGTGCAGCCCGACATCTGTAATGGTTGTGGTTACTGTGTTTCCGGTTGTCCTTTCGGTGTGATTGATCGTAATCAGCTCGACGGTCGCGCTTGGAAATGCACCCTTTGCTACGACCGCCAGAAAGACGACATGCAGCCCGCTTGCGCCAAAGCTTGTCCCACGGAATCGATCAAATTCGGCGAAATCGACGAGCTCAGAGACCAAGCCCAAAAGCGCGTGGAGAATCTCCATGAACTCGGCATAAAAGAGGCCTATCTTTATGGCCAAGATGCGGCTAGCCAGCCGGGCACAGGCGGTTTGAACGCATTCTTTCTGCTCGTCGATAAGCCCGAGGTTTATAACTTGCCTCCCAATCCCGAAGTTCCCACCCATAAAGGAAACAAGAGCTGGATGGCAACTGGGCTCGCTGCTATCGGTGTCGCGGCAGTAGCCTTTGGTTCCGTGATGCTTGGCAACTCGGCGGAAAAATACTAGGAATGAGCCGCAAACTACCGCACTTTACCGACCCCGACGCGATTGAACTCGAAGACAAACTGGTCGACGATGGCCGGAATATCGACGAGGGGATGGGAACACTGTCCGGCGAATCCGCTGAACAAAGGGCTCAGCCTTCGAAATACCATCAGCCGCTCCAAAGCAAAGCCTTCCCTTACATACCCAGCCGGCAAGAAGAAACCAGCCCCACCTATTACGGCCAACCGGTTCTCAAAGAACCCGTCTGGGAGTTCTCCATCCCGGCTTATTTTTACGTCGGCGGTCTTACCGGCGTTAGCGGCACTCTTGGCGCTGCGGCTCAACTGGTGGCCCCTAACTCGATGCGATCGCTGGTGACTAAATCGCGATGGGTGGCGACGATCGGAGGTGCCGTTAGCGCTGGATTGCTGGTCTACGATCTCGGACGACCCTCTCGGTTCCTCAACATGCTCCGAGTATTTCGCGTTACCTCTCCCATGAGCATGGGTTCATGGATCTTATCTGTCTTCTCCACTGCCGCCGCCGGTGCCGCCCTGTTGCCGTTCGGACCCAATCTCTTTCGCCCTGTTGCTTATCCCTTGGGGCTGATTGCAGGACTCTTCGGCTTGGGTCTCTCCGGCTACACCGGTGTTCTTATCGCCCAAACAGCGGTCCCGGTTTGGCAGCAATCCTATCGGACCATGCCTGTGCTGTTTTTGGCCTCCGGCACGGCGGCCTCGGCGGCGCTCTTTGAGCTATTTACCTGGAACAAGCAAGAGAGGAGCGCTATTCAACGCTTTGGCATGGTCGGCAAGGTGACAGAGTTACTCGGCATGTACATTCTGGAGCGCGATGCCAGCAGGGTCGAGCGTGTCGGACGACCGCTGAAGCGCGGTTTCAGTGGCTTACTTTGGAAAACAGCGAAGGTGCTTACCGCAGCCGGAATCGTTATTTCTCTCCTCCCCGGCAAGCGCCGCTCAAAGCACATCGCTTCGGGAATCATCGGCTCAGCCGCCAGTCTCTGCTTGCGCTGCGGTATTTTCTACGCTGGAAAAGCCTCTTCTCGCGATCCAAGGGCAACTTTCGATCAGCAGAGACGCCTGCCCCCAGAGGCATGATTCACATTAGTCTCCCCCTCGGCCCGCTGCAGTGCAACTGTTCCGTGTTCGGCGACGAACAATCAAGGGACGCGATTGTCATCGACCCGGGCGATGAGATAGAAAAAATCACAGACATCCTCGACCAGCATCGACTCAAAGCGAAAGCCATCATCATCACACATGCTCACCTCGATCATGTCGCCGCCGCGCAACTATTAAAAGAACTGACCGGAGCTCCCATCTATATGAATGAGAGTGATCGCGAACTGCTCAACGCACTTGCGTTACAGGCACGTTGGCTCGGCATGAAGCCGCCCCGCCGACCTGAAGTCGACAGCGCTGCCAATGATGGTACTGTCCTACACCTGGGCAAGGCCGACTTTCACATTATCCTCACGCCCGGGCATACTCAAGGAAGTCTCTCAGTATGGATTCCAAGCGAAGAAAAACTGATTGCGGGCGACACGCTTTTCCGCGAGTCTATCGGCCGTACCGATCTTCCGGGCGGAAATCCTCGCCAGCTACTCGCCTCCATCAAAACGCGCCTACTCGAGCTGCCTCAGCAAACCATCGTTTTCCCCGGCCACGGCCCCACCACAACGCTGGGTTGGGAAAAAGAACACAACCCCTTTTTGCAAGGCATTTAAGGCTCGGTTAGCTCAGGTATTGCATACTTTGGGCAATCAGCTTTTTCGTTCCTTCGTAAGGATCGCCGCTGCCGTCGAACTCCATTGCAAAATAACCTCGGTAGTTCGCTTGTTTAGCAATCGCAAAGATTTTCTCTAAATTCACCCGGTACACCTTGCTGCCATCCACCTCTTCGTCTTTGACGTGGCTGATGTTGTAGGCGTGTGAAAACATCGCTTGTAATCCTTTATCGTTGTACTCCTGGCTGTTTTTGATCATCATTGTGTTGCAGAAATCGGGTAGCGCCCGCAAATACGGGCTCTCTACGCGCTGAATCACATCAACGATGCGGAACGGGTCTTCTGTTTTCGGATCGTCATTCTCTAAGTCCACGACAATGTTTTTCTGCTTGCCGTAGTCGGCAACGCGCTTCAGGCCCGTCACCGCGCACTCCATGTACCCTTCTTTCATCGGAGGCGGCGGAAGATGAATGCGAATGCTCGGCGACTGAAGTATCACCGCCGCATCCACCCACCTCCGATACTCAGCCTGGGCGGCATCGATGTCGCTACGGTTTGCGCTGCACAGGTCTACATGGATATCGACGGGGATATTTACTACATGGACTCCCGCGCGTTTAAAACCCTGATGTAATGTGCGAACGTAAATGGCCTCCGTCGATTTGAAATGGTGGCTCCAGGGCTCAATCCCGGTCACATCCATTTTGCTAACGATTGAAGCCGCAAATTCGTCCAACGACATGCCTGTCTTGTGGCTCGAAGACGCGATGAATGAGCGGAACGGGTAGGTGGAAACCGCTAGACGTTGACGCGGCTGCCGGGGAAAACTATCAGGTAATTTGGCGCTAAGCGCCGTGCCGGTGAATCCTATGATTGCTGTCGCTAGTATGTCTCGACGGGTCATGATGAATGCTTCCACGATAGCGCTTTCGTACAATCGGACTTCGAGCCGTAATTTAATTTATGCTGTTGCAATTCCCTATCACGAACAACCCTGAAGTTGATCTGAATACGGTCTATGATGCCGTTGTGGTCGGAACGGGGGCGGCCGGAGGCATGGCGGCGCACGTGCTTACAACGCACGGCATGAAGGTGCTTTTGCTGGAAGCTGGTAAGTATGTGAATACCAGCGAAACGCTCCACTCGTTGGAATGGCCTTACAACCATCCGCGCCGTGGCAAAATGCCCTCCGATTACCACGCGCTCAGCGTGAATGAGTACAACTTTCGGGAGTTGCCGTATGCGAAACAATCTCCCTACACCGCAGTGCAGTCCTACGTGCAAGGCTGGAGCGGCACCGACTACACCAAGAACATAGTTGTCAATGAGAAAGACAACCCATATACCGGAACAAAATACGCGTGGGTCCGTGCGCGTGTAGTCGGGGGCAAAACAAATATTTGGGGCCGTTTGGCGTTACGTCTCTCCGATTACGATTTGAAGGCAAAAAGCCGCGATGGGTTCGGCGAGGACTGGCCCATCTCCTACGCCGATCTTTCTCCTTATTATGATCGTGTGGATACCTATTTAGGCGTTTCGGGACATCCTGAAAATCTGCCGCAGATGCCCGATGGCAAGTATCAACGCGCGCTCAAGCTGAATGCTTCGGAGGTGCACATGCGCAACACGCTGAAAGGTATGAATCGCGTGTTGACTCCGTATCGCGCGGGCGTGACGACCGACGGGCTCAAACATAATAAATACCGCAGCCGCTGTTATGGGCGCGGCGCGTGTGACCGTCACGTCGGTGGTTGCGATATTCACGCTGCTTTCGATTCGCCGACGGGTTTAATTCGCCCCGCGATGGATACCGGCAACTTAACTCTGCGTCCGAACTCCACCGTTTATGAAGTGACGGTGGATAAGAACACGGGAAAAGCAACCGGCGTTTCCTTTATCGACAGTCAAACGAAAAAGAGCTATCAAGCTAAGGCAAAGGTCGTATTGTTAGGCGCGTCCACGTTAGAAACGGCTCGCTTGATGCTTCTTTCCAAGTCCAGTTTGTACCCTGACGGCATCGGGAACTCCAGCGGACATGTGGGACATAATTTCTGCGAACACATGATGGGTCCTCACGTCTCCGGCTTCAACCCGACGCTGGTGGACAAGCCTCGCACGCTGGACGATGGGCGTCCCGGCGGATTTTATATTCCCACGTTTACCAACGTGACCACCAAGAACAAGGATTTCATCCGCGGCTACGGTTTCGAAGGTGGCAGCGGAACGACGATGATTCCCAGCCCGGCTTTCGACACGCCTGGATTCGGCGAAGAGTACAAAAAGCATGTGCGCGATTATGCCGGGGCGGTGGTTTCCATGGGTGCGTTCGGCGAAGTTCTGGCGCGTTATGAGAATTCGGTCTCCATCGATCCCGACGTGAAGGATGCCTGGGGCGTTCCCGTGCTGAAGTTCAGCTACAAGTTCGGCGAAAATGAGCGCAAGATGGCCGACGATATGGTGAAAACCGGTCGGGAAATGTTTGAAGCGTCTGGTTTCGAGATTTTGTCCGCCTCCAAAAAAATGCTGACACCTGGCTGGTCCATTCATGAGCTGGGGACATCGCGCATGGGCAACGATCCGAAAACGTCGGTCGTCAATCAGTATGAGCAGTCGCACGACGTGAAGAATTTGTTTGTCATCGACGGCAGCACCTTTGTGAACGCCTCCGCGCAGAACCCGACGTGGACGATCATGGCGCTCTGCTGGCGTTCTTGTGATTACCTCGCCGATGAGATGAAGAAAGGAGAGGTGTAAGTCATGTCCGGACTCAATCGCCGAGAACTTTTATTCACTCTGACCGGTGCAGCCCTTGCGAGTAAAACTACGCTGCTAATCGCAGCGGCGGAGCCGGGCAAGCCGCTGTTCTTCACCAAGGACGAGTACGCAGCGCTCGGCACCTTGACCGAGTTGATGATCCCGGCCGACGACCATTCACCGGGGGCGAAGGATGCGGGCGTCCCGGAATATATCGATAAATACGTTGCAGAAGCCTTTCTTCCGGAAGAGAAGACCTTCTGGCGAAAGGGAATCGCTACTGTTAATGAACTGTCCGGGTCGATGAACGACAAGCCGTTCAACCAGGCAACGCCGAAGCAGCAGGTGGCGGTTTTGACGAAGATCGCGCAGAACGAAAAAGACCCGAAAACCCCGGGCGAAAAGTTCTTCGCTAAATTTAAACAGACCACCGCTTTCGCCTACTACTCCTCATCGGTCGGCATCCACCAGGAGATGCATTATAAAGGCAACGTTCTTCTTCCAAAGTTCGTCGGCTATCCCGCGACGTAATGCGTCTTGCAGTACTCGTTCTGGCGCTCTGTTCCATTTCCATTGCCGCTGAGCAACATGGTTATGTCGGCAGCGATGTATGCGCCGCTTGTCATAAAGATATTGCGGCTACCCAGGCAACAACCGCCATGGCGCATACTTGGCAAGGCCTCAACACGACGCTTCTTCCGAAGACCTACTCGGAGAAGCATAGCGAGGGTCCGACACCCGCTATTCAGTATCTAATCAAACGGCTGGCCGGCAAGACTCAGTTCACTATTCAAATGCCGAACGAGCCCCCACTCACATATCCGGTAGAAACCACCATGGGCGGGGCCCGGAACGGCTTGAGTTTCATGCTGCGCGTGTCCGCGTTGAAAGGTTCTCCGCTGGCGCGTGCGCCATTGGTCGAAGCCCGTTACCTACATCAAGTTCCGCACGACCGTTTGGAACTTTCTCCCGGCTTTCCCAAAGGCAAACCGGTCAATTACGAGACTGCTTTAGGTCGTGTCCTTACCCCTACGTTCGAAGGCAAATGCCTGTCCTGCCATGGCGAGCCCCGTGTACATGGAACTCGCACCGAAGCAGGAGTCGGCTGTGAGAGCTGTCACGGACCGGGCCAGGCCCATCTCACCGCGTTATCGAAACACTCCGCTGACCTTGCCATTCTTAACCCTCGAAAACTGCCGGTCAAGGACCAGATGCAGCCCTGTTCGCAGTGCCATTCCGGCTTCAGCGTGGTGGAAGATCCTATGCCCGACGACCTGCTGATTTCCGATCAAGCAACTTCACTGAGCAACAGCGAGTGCTTCCGGCAAAGCGGGGGTAACATCGCCTGCACCAGCTGCCATAGTCCTCACCAGGATGCGCCCAAAGCTGTTCTAGTGGCTCGGTCGGAGAAGACCTGTCTTGGCTGCCATAGCTCGACTGTTGCGCCTCATGCTGCCCTTTGTCCAGTGAACCGAGTCTCCGGCTGCGTCGGATGCCACTTGCCCGACACGAGCCGACGCGCGCCGTTGATCGTCGCCGATCACTGGATTCGGGTCCATCCCGAGCAGCGCGTTCCCGTCACGCAGCACTCTGCTGCCTGGCGCAGCCAAATTACGCCGAAGCACGAGTATCTGCGCATGATCGCCAGCGACGACGAAGCCAAAGCGCAGACTCTACGGCAGCAGATCGAGGCGGGCGCGTCCTTCTTCGACTTGGCGCGGGCGAACTCGACCGACCAGGCCAGCGCCGAGAACGGCGGTTATTTAGGCGATCTGCCAGCCGATCAATTACCGAAAGAAGCACTTGCATTGCGCGTCGGCGAGTTATCGCCGGTCAGCCAAATCAACGGCAAGTACGTCATCCTGCAGCGCATGCCGCGTCACTTCCGCGAAGACGCCGAAGCCGTCTTCGACAAAGCCATCCAACAGCGGGATCGGGGCGAGCGCCAGCAATCGGCGGCTACGCTTTTCGACGCGTTGAAGATTTACCCCCAGCTTCTCCGCGCTCTGACGTATCTTGGCATCACCTACGGCGAATCCGGTAATCCGCAAACAGGGGCCGGCATTCTGAGTATCGCCACGCGGCTTTATCCGCAAGATGCCGGAGCCCACTTCAATCTCGGCATCGCTTACGGAGCCATAGGCAACGAAGGCGAGCAGCCCGAGTATCGCCGGGCGCTCGAAATCGACCCTGACCTGGTCCTCGCCTACCTGAACCTGGGTGCGTCTTACTATGCAAAAGGCCAATATGACGAGGCTGTCGATATCTACCGAAAGGGCATCAACGTGAACCCGCTGATTGCCTCCTTGCACTACAGCCTGAGCCTGGCTTTAGACAAGCAAGCCAAAAACGACGAAGCTCACCAGGAGCTCGTATTGGCACAAAAAATCGATCCTACGATCGGGAAGTAATTCCTTTTCCTTCGGTGATAGTGATGATTTTATTTAAGGGCGCGTTCTCGAATTTTTCCGTTTTGCCGGTGGGCCAGCGAATCTCCAACGAACAACTCTTCGCATCTGCCAAACCGAAGTGCAGCCGGAGATCGCTTTGCGAAATATAGCTACCGCCGCTTCGTACTTCGCCGATCTGCCGACGCCCTTCGGTATTGCAGTAGACCCTTGCTCCAATGGCGGAACGGTTGGAGATCGTCCCTATCAGCTTGATTTTGATCCAGTTATTTTTTTGCCGTGAGTCGCAACGGAGTAGCTGAGGAACATCGTTGATGCAGTTGACCAGGACATCGACGTCGCCGTCGTTGTCAAAGTCGCCGAACGCGCAGCCGCGTCCCGGCACCTGTTCGGTAATGCCGGGGCCGAGATCGAGGGAGACATCTTCGAATTTGCCGTTCTGGAGATTGCGATAGACCACTTTGCGTTCGCGATAGCCTGACTCGCGGGAAGTCTCCTTCACTTCGGGGTAGACGTGGCCGTTGCAGAGGAAGATATCGGGCCAGGTGTCGTTGTCGTAATCGAAAAAGCCGGCGCCCCAACCGAGAAAGCGCGTGTTCTTGCCCAGCCCGGCTTCATAGGTTTTGTCGTCGAAAGTCAGTTTGCCTAAGTTGCGGTACAGGTCGGCCGTGTCACCGGCGAAGTTTGTTTTGATGATGTCCAGGCGACCATCGCCGTCATAGTCCGCCGCATCCACGCCCATGCCAGCCTGCGACTTGCCGTCGGCACTGTAGGCAGCGCCCGATTCGATGCCGACGTCAGTGAAGGTGCCGTCGTGATTGTTCTTGTAGAGAATGGCGGAAGCGGAGTCGTTTGCTACATAGATGTCGGGCCAGCCATCGTTGTCGAAATCGCAGACCAACACGCCGAGACCGTAGGTGCCTTCTGTTTTGAGAATGCCGGACTTTTCGGAGACGTCGGTGAAAGTACCGTCGCCACTGTTATGGAAGAGGATGTTCTTGGCGCCCTGCAGTCCCGGAGGTCCGCAAGCGACGAGAATGGTTTCGTAGAGGCAAGGCCCCGACTCGGGCAGGGGAGCGGTTTTGGGATCGAAGTCGATGTAGTTGGAGACGAATAAATCGAGGCGGCCGTCGTGGTCGTAATCGACGAAGGCGCAACCCGTATTCCAACGACGCAGCTTGGGAGTGCGTGTGGTCACACCAGCCTTTTCCGCCACATCGGTGAAGGTGCCGTTGCCGTTGTTGTGGTAGAGCGCGCAGTCGCCCCAGGCAGTGACAAAGAGGTCGTCCCATCCATCGTTGTTGTAGTCGCCGACGCAGCAGCCTTGTCCCCAGGCGGTGCGAACCAGCCCGGCTTTCACGGTGATATCGGTGAATGTCCCGTCGCGATTGTTTTTGAAAAGACGTTGCGTGGGCGCTTGTCCGGGAGCGTAATGCGCATCGAAACGAGTGCCGTTGACGAGGAAAATATCGAGCCAGCCATCGTGGTCGAAGTCGAAGAAAGCCGCCCCGCATCCGGTGGTTTCCAGCAAATATTTATTTTTTCCTTCCGCGCCGTAAACGTTCTTGGCATTCAAACCGGCCTCGCGTGCGACATTGACAAACTGCACGGGCAGGGAAGCAGCGGGTACGGCCTTCAGAATTTGATCGAGTGAAAAAACAGCAGTAGTGCGGCAAAGAGAGCGAATCAACTCGCGGCGCGTCTTCAAATTCCGATTGTACATATTGTTTTTCCGTTGTCTCCAAATAAAAAGGCCGGAGGGGTTTGAGCCCCACCGGCCTTTGTTCGATTTGCTGGGTCGTTGTTAGAAATTAAGAGTACCGGAGAACTGCAAACGGCGTAGATTATAGCTGCCGCCGAAAGCAGTTTGCGTAATTTGCCCAGCAGTAGCACTGGTTACATTGTTATTCGGTACGTCCAGATTTGTATGATTAAAGATATTTGTTGCATCTGTGCGTAAGGTGAATCTGAAACGCTCAGTGAAGGCGAAAACTTTCATTAAAGAAAGGTCCTGGTTAATAAAGTGCGGACCATACAGCCGATTGGCAGGATAGTTGCCGAACTGCTGCGAACCAGGAGCTAAGAACGAAGTGCCAAGTCCTCCAACAAACCATTGGTCTCGATTGCCCAACGCTCCGGCATAAGGATCTCCAGTTCCCTTGATAGGCCGGTTGTTCGGACCGACAGGCGGAGCACCGGGATAGCCACCAATCGTCGGCGAAAACGGACTGCCGCTGTAATAAGTGGTAATACCGCTGACGTTCCACCCGCCGAGGGCGAGATCCACAATTCGATTGGCATGGGAACCAAATTTACGTCCTTTACCGAACGGAATGTCGTAGTTGGGCACAATTACCCACTGTTGGTGCGGAACTTGATCGGCATAGTTCCAGCCACCTGGCCGGTCATACAGGAAATAGTATGCCGTGTTGTAGGGTCCGTTACCGTCTCCTTGTGAAATTTGATAGGTATAATTCCCTTGCAGGTTAAGTCCCGCCAAGGCATTCACCTTGAAAAGAGCCTGGAAGGAATCATAGCGGCTATTGGAGCAGTTGCAATAGAAATCGATGGGCTGCGTCCAACCATAGCGGGCGAAGTACGGCTTGCCGACGTCAACGCTTTGTTCACTGAGCCCCGGAATATAGTTCGGCTCGTTCACATTGAATTGTTGCCCGAAGCCGAGAAAGGCATGACGTCCCTGGTTGCCTACGTAAGAGGCCGTTACTGAAACTTTATTGGTTACTTGTTGCTGAATGGCAAAGTTGTATAAGTAAACGACCGGGAGGGTGAGCTGTAAAGGACGAGTCTTAACCTCAATCCCGTTGGGAACGGGAATGGTTCCGGTCAGCGGGTTCGTGACGAGAGTCTGCGGTGGATTCGGTCCATTCTGCAGCGAGAATACATTGTTAAAAGCGGTTGTTTGAGTCAAGTTTTGAATGGAGAGCACCGGAGGATTCTGCGTCACGTTATGACCAAAGATGGAGCCGAAGGTTCCCAGGTTATAAGACCAACCGTAACCGGCCCGGATCACTGTTTTCGGCGTAACTTGATAAGCGATACCGCCGCGAGGAGCGAATAGATGCGCGTTAAAGCTCTGGTAACCATGACTGGAAAAAGGGCCCAATCCAAATACATCCAAGTTGCCCGTCCTAAGATCCGCCTGTGCGCCGTTTCCAGCTCCATTCACGGTTTCAGGAAAGATAACTTCCCAACGAAGCCCATAATTAAAGGTGAGCTTAGGTGTAATGTGCCAAGTATCCTGGCCATAAAAGAAGAGGCGCTTCTGACGCTCCTGCGCATTAGTATTCGAGCTGACGTAACGCCGGAAATTCGTGACGTCGCCCAGCAAAAATGTCGCTAGTCCGAGTCCATTGTTGTTATTCGGGTCGGCGCCGGTGTAACCAGGATCGAAGCTAAGCTCTCCCGAACGGTGCGCATCGCTCGGAACGCGCAGATTTCGAGCATAGCGACCGTCAAAACCAAACTTCAGAGTATGATTTCCAGCGATTTTGGAGACGTTGTCTACGAATTGATACTGGCTTTCTATTTCCGTTAGGGGACAATTGCAGCCATTAATGCCCAATGCATACCCAAGCTGAATACTTCCGTTCGTGTTATTTCCACCTCCGCCTACTTCGTTGATGAAGAAGGCAGGAAGGCCGGATGTGAACGTGGTATCCAGATTGAGGCCAGGTATACCTGCCTGCGCAGCAGGTTGCGTACCAAAACCATTAGGGGCTGTGTTGACGTGATAGCGCAGGTAGCCGAAACGGAACTCATTGATGAGGGTGGGATTGAAGGTATGGGTCCAACCAGCAGCACCGCTCTGATTCAGAGCATTCGACTGTCCAGCAAAGCGATTTCCGCTAAATGCCGGACCACCAGCGAGCAACCCAAAAGCGCCAGGGGCAGATTGATCATAGGCTGCGTAGCTGTAACGCCCGAAGAACGTATTCTTCTCGTTGCCATAGTAGTCCCAACGTGTATTCCATTGATTCCCATTAATGGAATCCGATCCTTGCGCAACATAGTTATTTTGGTAGACCGTACCTTGCGCGTTGGAGTTGGGCAGAGGCAAATAATTCAAGAGAGCCAGGGCCTGTGGGTTGAGGCGATTTTGCGGAATCCTATTATTAGGAAAAGGCTGACGGGTAGTCGGATCGTAAATAATGTACGGGTTCACGCCATTACTGGAGTTTCGCCCCGCGGCGAGCCAGTCGCTGAGATCTCCCGTGCGTTCCGCCGCGGTAGGAACGGTGGTGAGAACGGAACCTCCCAGCGATTGCCGGGTGAGCTGCGCATCAGCAAAAAAGAACAGCTTATCCTTGATAACGCGTCCACCAAGAGATCCGCCAAATTGATTCTGATGAAAAGGAGGAGCGCCGTTCGGCTCCGAAAATGGATTCCGTCCAAATGTTGAAAAGCCGGGTGTGTTGGTCAGGTTGTATTCGAAGACGTCTCCGTGGAAGGAATTGGTTCCCGACTTGGTGGAGTAAGCAAGCAAGCCTCCGCCGGTGTATTCAAACTCGGCGTCAAAGTCCTGATTGGATTGTTTTACTTCGTTGACCGAATCAAAAGTAGGATTGATGACAATAATACCCAAGATAGGATCCTGGTTAGTCGTTCCATCGAGCTCGTATCCGGTCGCACTGATGTATTGTCCGTTGACCAGGGCTTGCACTCCACCTTGCGGGTTTTCGCTGGTGGCATGTTGGAACGAGAGCTTGACCGTGCCTGGATTTAAGAGCTCAAATGATTGCAGGTTACGACCGATGCTCGGTATCTGACTAATCTGCTGGGAGGAGAACGTTTGCGAAATATCGGCGCGATCGGTTTGCAGTAGTGGAGCCGCAGCCGTGACTTCGATCTGCTGGCTCATATTGCCGACTTGCAGTTTGGCATTGAACTGAACAGATGCGTCGACTGAGACCTGCACATCGTTAGAGACAGTCTTTTGAAATCCAGGCGCTTCGATCGTCACCTGATACGGATCGGGAATTAGCTGACCTTTTGTGTAGGTACCGGAGTCGTTCGTTGTGACAACAAAGCTGGTCTGCTTGTTTGTGTCCGTGATGGTTACTTTGGCATTATTGACGGCCGATCCACTGGGATCGGTAACGTTACCGTAGATACTGCCGAAAACTTGCTGAGCTTCTGCGACACCTGTTAACCCCAATAACAAAGTGACCGCAAAAATGAGGGAATAAAGCAATCCCCTGCGAGAGGTACTACAACTCATAAATCTTCTCCTTGGAAGCCGTGAGGCAGATGTTTCCACCGTCCACATGGTTTTAAAACTCACACCAGCCAATAGTGTAATCCAAACACAACCAGAATGTAGTGGCTTCTATACAACTTTGGATCGAGCGACTCACTGATTGTTCCGGGCCGGGCCTTGCCGGAGGAGCTTCGACTTCTCCTGTTCCTGAGTGCGCCGAAGGGTATTTGCCTTCGCAAAGGCGGCTTTTGCGCCATCAGGGTCACTCTTCTGGCGTAGTAGTAATCCCAGAGTGTTATACGCACCTATATCGTTGTCGTTCAGTGCCAAGGACCGGCGCAGCGCTTCGATTGCACCATCGATATCCCCTTTTTGTTTTAATGTGGTGGCAAGCATGGTCCAGGCCTGCTGGTACTCAGGGCGCTGTTCCACGGCAGCTTTGAATTGGTCTCTGGCTTTATTGGTTTCTCCTGCCTGCAGATAGACCAGCCCCAGCGTGTAACGCGCCTCAACTAACTTGCCGTCCAGCGTGACGGCGTGTTCGAGTTCCTGGGACGCGTGGGGCAGATCGTCAAGCTGTTTATAAGCAAGACCCAGGTCGTAATGGGCGCTGACGGCATCGGGATGATTTTGTACGACAGTCGTTAGTTGACTGACGGCGTCGTGAGGTTTGCCAGCGGCGATGTCGGCATAGCCGATGTTAATTTCGGCGGTGACGTTACCAGGTTCCTGGTCGAGTACCTGGCGGAATTCCTTCACTCCCGCGGCGGCATCGCCTGCGTTTACCAGAACGATACCGAAACTATTACGGAGAGCGGTGTTTTGAGGCGTCAGCTCCAGCGCATGCCGATAGGAGTCGCGAGCTTCGGGATATTGCTGTGACTGCTGATAGGCGAGGCCAAGAGCTTCCCAAACCGATTCATTGTTGGGGAGAGCTTTTGAGGCGGACGCAAGTTCTACAATCGCTTTGCCGTAATCACCCAATTCGCTATAAGCGCTGCCGAGACGGAACTTGTATTCCGGGTTGCCGGGCGCAAGCGCAACTGCCTTCTTCAGACTCGAAAGAGCAGGTTGCTGTTGTTGATTGAGCCATTGCGCTACGCCGAGATGGAACCAAGGCTGAGCGTCTCGGGGGGCAAGCTTCGTCGCTCGTTCAAAGTGCGGGACAGCCTCGGCGGAGCGATTCGTTGCCGCTAATATGAAGCCGATTTCGTCCTGGTAGGCGGCAGAGGCAGGTACGAGTTTCGCGAGTTCCTGATAGCGGGAAAGTGCGCCATTAGCATCCCCGCCGGCGAGGAGACGTTGCGCTTCGGCCTCCAGGCTTTGCAACTGCGGGGAACTTTGGCCCGATGAAGCGATTGCGCAGGCAATGAAGAATGCGGCACAAGGCAGCATCCGGCCAGGGGTGGTGTACTTCATCGGAACTTGGAGGGTAAGCGTCATTATACTTTCAGCTATGCTTTCCTTTCTTCTGCTGACGTTGGCGTTAGGGGCGGCCGACGGTGCCCATCAACGTGGGGTGGAACTTTATAAGCAACAACAATACAGGGAGGCGATTGCCGAGCTTCAGCAGGCGGTGAAGACGGAGCAGGCAGGGAGTGTCGATTACGGCGAATCGGTCCTGCTGATTGGACAGAGCTACTTTATGTTGTCGCAGGCTCCCCAGGCGATTCCCTGGCTGGAGAAGCTGCCCACAGTGAACGAAGCCAGTTATATGCTGGGCTATGCTTACCTGCAGACGCAGCAGCAGGACCAGTCCGAAGCGGCATTTGCGCGCTTATTCAACCTGAGGCCGGACTCGGGGGCGGCGCATCTGGTGGCGGGCCAGATGATGCTGAAACAAGAGTACGAAGCGCAAGCGGTGAGCGAAGTACAGAAGGCATTGAGCCTTGATCCGAAGCTGCCGGAAGCAAATTTTCTACTGGGCGAAGTGGCGATTTTCCGGGGACAACTGAACGAAGCCATTTCCTACTTGAACAAGGAGTTGGGGATGAATCCGAACTTTTCCATGGCTTGGTACCGGCGCGGCGACGCGTACTCGCGGGCGGAACGTTGGAGCGAAGCCATCCCCGACCTGCAGCGGGCGGTCTGGCTCAATCCGGATTTCAGCGGACCTTATATATTGTTGGGCAAATGTTATTTCAAGCAGAAGAATTTCTCCAATGCAGAGGGAATTCTGCGGCGGGCGATACAGCTCGACCCCAGAAATTCGTCGGCAAAGTATGTATTGGGGCAGACGCTGGTGGCGGAGGGAAAAACGGACGAGGGGCGCGCGATGCTGCAACAATCGCGGGAACTACAGAAGTAGGATGCGCGCGCCACATCGCTACTGAATCTCTCCTACAAAAGAGCCATACGCGGGGAGGGTGAACTTGCTGAGCTTTTCGGTTTCCCCTTTTTTGCGAAACGAACTGACCAGGGTTCTTGCGGACGTGCCTTTTACGCCTTGCGGTTCGAGCTCATAAGTGACGGTACGGCTTGCGGAGGTGCAGTTCATAGCGACGAGCACGGCATGGCCGTCCGTGGTTTTGCGGAGGAACGAAAGGACGCTGCCGTCGTTTCCATTGACGATGAGGAACTCGCCATTGCGCAGGGCAGGGTTTTCTTTCTTGAGTCGAATGAGTGCTTTGTAGTAGTTCAGTAGCGAATCGGGCTGCTTGCTTTCGGCGGAGACGTTGCGGGTACGGTAATCGGCCTGCACGGGGAGCCAGGTTTTCTTGGCCGTGCTGAAGCCGGCGTTGGTGTCGCCGTTCCACTGCATGGGAGTGCGCTCACCGTCGCGGCCTTTTTCCTTGGGCCAGCCTCGGACGCCGATGGGATCCTTGACGTCTTCCTTCCGCTTGGGGGTCGCTTCCTGTAAGCCGAGCTCCTGGCCATAGTAAAGCAAAGCCGTGGCGCGGGGCGTGAGAAGCAGCGTGGCGACCAGCTTGGCGATCTGTTTGTCGTGTTCGCCGTCTCCGTAACGCTTCCAGCTTCGGTCGTTATCGTGATTGTCGAAGACAAATAAAGGAGTGTGACCTTCCAGCTTCTTTTCGGCAGCGACGAGTTTTTCTCGGAAGCCGTCGGCGGAGAGATGGTTGAGGAATCCGAACTGGGTGTCCATGGGAAGTTGCAGTTCGGGTTGGGCTTTGGCGCCGTAGAGTTTCAGTAGATCGCCGGCGGTGTTGACATAGGTTTCGCCGATGAGGACGCTGCCCGGATATTTGTCGGTCACTTGGCGAAGCTGTTGCAGAACGCCGGCGACTTCGGGGAGATTGTCGGTGTACTCGCGAGAGACGATAGGGTCACCGTAGGCATTTTTGCCGGGGAGAACTTTTTCGTCACGGAATTGCGGGTCCTCAAAGAGCGAGGTGATGGCGTCGAGGCGGAATCCAGAGACACCTTTGTCCATCCAAAAGCGCACGACATCCCACATGGCGTTTTTCATTGCATTATCGCGCCAGTTGAGGTCGGGCTGCTGGACGTAGAACTCGTGATAGTAATACTGGCTGCGTTGGGGATCGAACTGCCAAGCAGAGTGGCCGAAGAGAGAAATCCAGTTGTTGGGCGGCTGGCCGCCGGGCTTCCCGTCGCGCCAGAGATACCAATTGGCCTTGGGGTTGGTGCGCGAGGAGCGGGATTCGAGGAACCAGGGGTGTTTGTCGGAGGTGTGGTTCAGCACGAGATCGTTAATGATACGGATGTTACGCTTCTTTGCCTCGGCCAAAAGGTTGTCGAAATCGGCCATGGTTCCATATTGCGGATCGATGGCGCGGTAGTTGGAGATGTCGTAGCCGAAATCGACCTGGGGCGACGGGTAGAACGGCGTCATCCAGATGGCGTCCACGCCGAGTTCCTTGAGGTAATCGAGATGCTGAGCGATTCCCTTGAGGTCGCCGATGCCATCGCCGTTCGCGTCGCCGAAGCTGCGGGGGTAGATTTCGTAAATAATGGCGTTTTCCCACCACTGCCCAGGGGCGGGCGATTGGGAGGATCGATTTTGCGCACCATAGGCGGTAGCGCCGAGGAGCACCGTGAGGCTGAGAACCAGTAGCTTTCGCACGTTTGATATTAGATCATTTTTCTAAGCAGCTTGGCGGTGATGTTGTTGGGGTTCGGGAATGGAGGTGGGTGCTGGTTGGGGAGCGATTTGCGAAGCGAAGCCGTGATCGTTTTGCGAGTTGGCGGGCGCGGATTGCCTTTGCGAAACGAAGCCATTTTCATGGGGATGGCGCTCCGATTTAGAATCGCGAGGGACGGACTCGGTTTGCTTGGTGCGCTCCTTTTGAATCTGACGCAGGGTGGTGAGGGCTTTGTGGAAGGCGCGTTCGGCGGAGGCCATGGTGCGTTGGATGAGCGGGAGAAGCGCCATTTTCTGGGCGAACTCTTCGGCGGTTTCCGAGGCCATGACGCGGGTTTCGTAGCGGCGCATGCGGCGAAGACGCCAGTAATTTTCGGCCAGTTCGTTGACCAGGATTTCTTCGGTGGTGTCGGCGGGCTGGTGCTCGCGGCGGAGGTCGTCGCGCAGGGCGTCGAGGTCGGCGGGGTCCTCGCCTTGGATGACGAGTTTTTTGGAATAGAGGCCGTGCTTGAAGGAATTGCGGGACGAAGCCAATTTCCCTGCCTTGGTGCGCGGACCGGTAGAGTGCTGGGCGTTTTGTTTGTTGATGAGCGCGCGAGGAACGTCGGTGCGGATGGAAGATTCTGCGGCGGTTTCGGCCGTGGTCTCGGCGGACTGCTCGGCTTGTTTGCGAGCTTTATAAGCTTCTTTGCGGGCCTTGTGTTCTTCGCGGCGTCTTTGTTGGCGTGGTGTCATGGTGATGGTCGGTCTCCTGTTCGGCGACTTGAACGTAGCATGACTTGTGAAAAAAGCGGGTTGCGGAAAGTGGCCCGGGAAGACGTAAGTTGTTGAGGATGAGCGGGAAATAATTATTTTTTCGAGCTGTGACCGTGCCGGCGGAAGTCGTTGCGGAGGGAAGAAAGGAACGCAGTGACTCGGACGGGGAAAAGCGGGGGACGCACTCGGGGGAGACCGGCAAGACTTTGTATGCTCTGGGTAGTAGCCATTCGGATTTAATGTGCGTCTGGAGTGAACCCCAAAACTGGAACAGGGAAAATAGGGACACTTTTCATTCAAAGGAAAGGAGTCCGAAGTTGGGCAAGAACAGAAGTTTCAGCACTGCGTTCCGAATGGGGGTGGCGCGGCGCATGATGGCGGGCGAGAGCGTGACCGCGCTGCATCACGAGTACGACATCGAACGCAGCGTGTTGTACCGCTGGCGCGATGCTCTGGCAGCAGGCGGGGAAGCGGGTTTGAGCCGAGCCGTCGGTCGGCCGCCGGGAACAAGCCCCCAGTTGCGGCAGGCGGCGGAAGCGGCGGGCCTGTGCGACCGTCCGGCAGCGCCGCCGGAGGACTCGGCCGATGCCGCGGCGAAGCGCATCGCCGAACTGGAGCGGGCCGTCGGCAAGCAGGCGCTCTATATCGATTTTTTAACCGGAGCCTTCAAGCGGGTAAAGGAAGCACGTCGGAGCAAAGACAGCTGTGGCGTGTCAGCATCTACCGGGAGATCCGGGCCATGATGCAGCGGGAAGGCTTTTCGATTGCCGAGGCGTGCCGGATCGCGCAGGTCGGCCGCACCGGATTCTATCGCGAGTTCCTCGACCAGGCGCCGCGTGAAGCCGATGTGCTGGTGCGCGACGCCATTCACAAGGTGGCGCTGGAGAACCGGTTGTACGGGTACCGCCGCGTTACCGCCGCGTTAGCCCACGCGGGCTGGGCGGTGAATCATAAGCGCGTGGTGCGCCTGATGCGGGAGGACAACCTGCTGGCCCTGCGCAAGCGCCCATTCGTGTTCACCACCGATTCGCGCCACACCTATCGGGTGTACCCGAATGCGGCGGCAGAGATGCAGGTCACGCACCTCAACCAGTTATGGGTGGCCGACATCACCTACATTCGGCTGCGTGAAACGTTTGTGTATTTAGCGGTTATTCTCGATGCGTATTCACGCCGGGTGGTGGGCTGGAATTTAGACCATCGTCTGCACACCGAGCTGCCGCTCGGGGCTCTCGAACGCGCTCTGGCCGAGCGGGTCATCGAGCCCGGTATCGTGCATCATTCCGACCGCGGCAGTCAGTATTGCTCGGACGAGTACGTGCGGAGATTGCAGGATCTGAGGTTTGTGCTCAGCATGAGCCGCCCGGGCAATCCTTACGACAATGCCAAAGCCGAGAGCTTCATGAAAACGCTGAAGGCCGAGGAAGTCTATTTACAGCAATACCGGGATGCCGAGCAGGCGCGCGCCTCCCTCGGCCTCTTCATCGACGCGGTCTACAACCGGAAACGGCTGCATTCGGCTCTGGGCTACCACAGTCCGTGCGCCTTTGAAGCCGCGGCTGCCAGGGAGTTTGCGGGATGAGTTTTCTAAGGCATAGAAAATCTATCGTCCGATTCCTGGAGGACGGAGCGGCGCGGCCACTCCGCCCGTCTCATCGGCTCGATGAGTTTCCACCCGGTTATTCCTTGGCGAGTTGCACTCCTGCCTGGCTCGCCTCCGCTTCGCCGGGTGAACTCACTATGAACCATTTCCCGTTTGTATGCTACTCTTCAGCAGCGAACGGTAACGTGTCTCTTTTTATCCTGTCTCATGCCAGGGGTTCACTCCAGTCCGTCCCTATTTAATCCTATTTTAATCCGTCTCTATTTAATCTACTGAGGTGTGGTGGAGCGGAACTGTTTCTTACCCAACATCACTGCGAATAGACCTGCCAGCACCATAGCGATCGAGGCCGGCTCGGGGGTTTCCGAAGGAGAAGTGGGAGGCTGAACCGGAACGCCATTGTCGTTTACGTCAAACCAGATATGATGATTCTGGACTAACGCAGCCGTTCCCGGCATAATAGAACCTTCCAGAACTTCGCCATTCCCGGCACCATCTCCAAATCCAATTGCGGCCACGGTGCTCGTGTCGGTGCTTTCCCAACCCATGCCGGTGTAGAAAAACCCGATCTGACCTTCACCGGCCGGGACATTGTAATCCGGCCCACGTAAGATCAATTGAAACGTATTTAATTTGTCATCATGAGAGGCAAAATAGCCGACATGATCCCAAGTAACAATGTTCTCGTTTGGAAGTTGCGAGAGGTGCACCAAGCCGCTGTTGCTGCCTCGTGTATCAGCATCGCCAAAGAAAGGCGAGATCACTGGCGACGTTGCGCCGACCGGCCCCTCGGGAACATAGCTGGAAATTCCATTGACAAAGCTGATATTGCCGTTCGTGTTTACATAGAACTGCGTATAATTCGATCCAAAAAAGTTGAGTGAAAATCCTAAGTCGATTGGTCCTCGATAGCCGTCATCGTTGCGCCCGCTTGAATCACCTACGTTCGCGGCGTTGCCGCCTCCTGTAGTGACTACAACGTCTCCGTAAGAACTGGTGTAAAGAGATGTAGATGGAATCAAGGCAGAGTCCGGAATGGTAATCTGCGCGGCACTCAGCAGCGAAGCGCTGCCTGAAAGAATCAATGTCAACAACAGCGAACGATTTCTATACTTATGGTTCATTTTGATACGGCAATGCATGTGTAATATTCCTTTCTAACGATCGGAAGACAAATTTTAGGATGGGTTAGGAGAACTATCGAGAAAATTGAAGCACCTTGACGCCAAATTAGCTCGAATTTTTAGTTTCGAGGCCCTTCATGGCGATCGGACCGGCGCGGTCACTATCTCTAATAACTTACTATTATTGTCTTGCGATTACTGAGATTATCACGGCAAATGGGTAAGAACAATGAATTAGAAAGTACTGGTAGTTACAAAATTAGAGGTAATTAGTACTGGCAAATGAGATACCCGTCGCTATTTAGTCCGTGGTGGTGATTTGTAGCGGTTCAGATATAAATTTTGTTCCTGCCTTCCGCTGTATCCTGTAATACAGAACACGGCCGGAGAGGGCGGGGACGTTGATGGTACAGCCGCCGTTGCATGGCAGCCAGGAGGTCGCTTTTTCCGATTCCCACGCGTACGGCTCTTTGCTGCCGGAGGTATGGGAGACGGTAGCGCATCGCTCCGCCCGCTCAGCGCTGCAGAAAAGCGGCAATCCATGCTCATCGGCGCCGTATTCCGCGTAGCCGAATTCGACCCGCGCCAATGCGTTGGGCCCGGTTGAAACCGGCACCCGGACCGGCAGAAACGTATCTCTTTCTACCGAATCGGGCGTAGGCCATGGCGGAAGCTTCACGGCCATGACATCGGAGCGGCGGCCATCGGCCCAAATGGCCGCAGTAAAGCCGTAGTCTCCTGTGCTTTTCCCGTGGATGTTGGCATAATTATTCGTGCGTCCAGGCCCATTGAAGGCCATGGTCAACCGCCGCCACAGCTTGCCGTGCGGGTCCCATTGCGCCACGCCGAACTGCTCGTAACCAGACATTTGCGGACCCGCGGGAGTCAGGCAAGGCGTCGTTATCTCACCGTCGCCCGCGTAGCAAAAGCCACTGATGTCAGCTTGTGGCACGTTGACGAACGTGTTGCCGGGGCTCGATTGCGCGGCGCATTCACCGCTGACCAATGCGCGGCACCAGGCAAACGGAGTTTCGTCGCTGATGCGGGAATTCGGTCCGCTGATGTTGCGCAGCAGATGAAAACCGGCCCAAGCCTGTGTCATGCGCCGCTTCGGATCGAAACTCGCGGTCCACTTGGGGCCGCTGCCGGACGGTTCGGAAAGTATCTTTCCGTTTTCATCGACCGGCGCACTGATGCGGTACGTAAACTTTTGGCCGTCGACGGGCTTATACCGATGGCGCCAAAGGCGGGAAGCACCATTCGTTCCTCCCGCGCCTCCATAAGGCCTTCCATCGAGCGCCCAAAGTTGCTCCCGGGGCGGAGCATCCCAGGTATCTCCTCCGGGATGACTTTGCTGATATCCGGTAGTAGCTCCGTTGAAAGCGCCATTGAAGGGATACTGGCCCTGCTGCACATACTCAATAGGTTTGCCCCATACTCCAGGCACGGCACCGTAGCGGATGCCATATCCCGAATAGTAACCGCCTAGCGAGTCCGGCAGTGTTTTATCACCGGCATACCCGGCTTGCGCGCCGACGTGAATTTCTTTATTCCCCACCCGCCACGTCGCCTGATGGGCGCACCAGACAAACGGATTGTCTTGTATCCAATCCGCGGAAGAAAACGGCCGGCCTAAGCGCGAATAATACACACCTCCGCAACTGCTTCCCGGCAAGTTAGGCGGGCTCATCACGGGTGTCCATCCGGCGGCATGGGCCATCAAGCCATTGGCTTCTCCGAACGATTTCGCATTTCGAACCAAAACCAAATCGAATGAGCCGTCTCTTAATTCTGTTTTCTTGGCGATCGCGACTTTTTCTCCGCCCAGGTCCGCCGCGTCGCTAAGCGAATCTCCTTCCTGCATGGGCTGCAAATAGCTCCAGCAATTCGCAGTTGCTCCATCTCCGCCACAGGCTTTGGCGTTGTGCGGCCACGCACCGGGTTTCGCCCCGACCGGAAAATGACCCACGGGCGTCAAGTCTTCCTTCGGCGGGCTGGTATTCACCGGTTCGCGCGCTACGTTGATTTTCACGCAGCTACGAGGCCCATTCGACGCGATCTCCATCCAGCGTCGATCCGCCGCTCCTAATGCGGCGCATGTGTTGGGATCGAAAAATTCTTTCGCCATCGACGTATTCGGCGCCGCGGTTCCCTTCACCCCATCGCTATACACTTTATTGATCTGGAGCGTCCAACGCCCGCTGGCCCGCAGGCCGGCATCGCTCATGACGAAATTTTCAAACGCCTCTACATAGCCGCCATTTTCATAGTCGGCCTTTTGCGAATGCGATACCTGCCAGCGGAGAGGATACGTGCTCCATGAATTGTGGCAGTCCTTCACCTGACTGGCGCCGACCGGTTGCGACACATCGATGACGCATGACCAGTAGGCCGTATTTTGTTGCGGCTGAGACGTAAAGACGAAATAAGGATAAGTCCCGCCGCGAAAGGTGAGGTCGCCGTAATACTGCAGGTCGATCTCCGGATGCGCCGCCTTCACTTCCTCCGTAATGGTTTGCCGTGACTGAACAGGCGTGCAGTGGGTAGTGGAGTTTGCTAGATCGTAGTAGCATTTCTGTACGTATCCGTCGTGATAATTGAAGTAATCCGGCTTTGCGTTCGAATGCTTACTGTGACCGCCGGGCTTCATCTCGACTTTCCAGATCTGGTGATTGGCCGGAGTCCAGATCTTTTGTATTTGGTTGCCGCCCGCATCGACAAACGTACAGATGTAGCCGGTAAGCGCCGGCTGGAGAGGATGGCCATCGATGTCTTCCGTAATCGGCATTGCTCCGCCGCATCCGGTGGCTCCTTGTCCTTGATCCTCCGTACGGAAGTTGTACGCAAGGCTCATGCTGTAGTTGCCGGCATCGATTTTCACCGAACCATCGCCGCCCGGAGCCTTCCAAATCTTTATACCGAAGCTGATGAGTTGGTACATCGGTTTTGCGGGTGGATTGCCGACCGGCTTCGTCAATGTTAGCTCCGTAGGGCTTTCGATGCCGGCGATCGTGTATCCGTCCGTGTAGTGCGTGTAATTATCCTGAAAGAACTGGATCGGATCGCCCGGTTTCATGAACTCCACCGGAAAATTCTCGCCTCCGGTTACTTTGACTTTCATGCCTTCGATTGAGACGCTACCCTGTTCTGTTTTCGCCATCGGGGGCGCCAGATGCGGTGATCCCCAGGCCGCAAGCAATGGATTGGGGTAGCGATCGGCGGAGGCAGCCCAGCCTCCATGTCCCCAGCGCAATTGCACGGGCCGGCCCAGACAAGACTGCCCATAATCGTAGGTCAAACAAGCCATCACCGGATCGCCGGATCCATGTAAATTCAACAGAATATCGCTGATAGCGCCGGATTGACCGTAGCCGTGCTCGCCATTGACATGTGTGACGTAGTCGAAGCGCAGGAAGAGAGCCTCCTTGCTTCCGCCGGGGCCGGAATACTGGTAAGGATGCGTCCGCAGCGATGTTTTTTTAGGCATTCTGGACTTTTCGAATGACCATTTGCCTCCGGAAAGATCGGCGGCCCAGAAGAACTGGTCCGTGGAGTTGACTCGCGGCTCTTCATCGGCAGGGCCGGTCATTCGCTGAAGCCGCAATCCGGTGAGCGGATCGATATATTGCGCCATGATGCCGGAGGGACTGTAGTCGATGGTGGGCCATCCCCATCCACCATAGCCGTGAGCATCGTAGGGAATGTAGTCCGGGCTGGAATCACCCAGCGGTTTGTTTTTTGTCTTGAAGGAAGCGGTAGCAAGAGCTCCGTTAGCCGTTTTGACTCTTACGTAGTAGGTGGTATCTGTTTCCAGGGATCGCGACCGAATGATGCCGTTTGTGTCGTTGCCCACTCCACGGGCACCGATGATAAATGTGTATTGACGACCTTTGGTGAACTGCGATGCGCGCCCGCAACGTTCGGAACCGGGGAATAACGAAGGATCCACATCGTAGGCCAGGGCGGTGAAATCAGGAGATTCGCTTACCTGCACGGTGCACGCGCCGTCGTCCGGCGCATCGATGCGAAGCACGGCCTGTTGCGGCGTAACACCGACGACAGAGACGCGCAGGTTTTCGGCTGATACGCATACGGCACAAATGACTAGAAGGAGTACTTTCATTCTCAATCCGAATAAAAGGATAGCGAGGTCAGTTCGGAGATGACGGAGCGCGCCGGATTTCGCGGCGATCATCACGTCTCATATCGCAACTAGTGGAGCTACGGTTCTGATCTTTCGACATCCCCAACCGCCGTTCGGACATTGTACGCCTACCAGCTACAAGCGGGAACACAATTGTGAGATTTAGCTTGTTCTGAGAAATGAAAGGTAATCAGATATTCCTAATGATTAGTCACTTGTGGAGCGATGAAAGTGCGGCTTCGAGGTGAATATCGAGTTCTTTAGTATTTATTTAGAGCACCTCAGCGGATCGTTATGTAGCTGCTAATTAGTAGTATGCAAGGAGGCTGCGGCATTGCCGCAGCCTCCTTGTAGTCCAAATGGCCTAACGATCTTTCACTGAATCGGGACGAGTTGCCACTGCTGGGTCGGGACGCTAACGTAATCCCATTGCAATATACCCGCATTATTTTGAGTAGATTGGCCGTCAACTGATATAGCCTTGCCACTGTTTTTGTTAACAATCCGATAGTACCCGGAATCGGTCGGGATAAGTTGCCATTGCTCGTTTGCACCACCCAGATAATCCCATTGAATAACACTGGCTCCGTTGTCGGTGGACCAAGCGCTTACGTTGATTGGTTTTCCGCTATTTCGGCTGACAATTCTATAATTAGAGGAATCGATTTGAATGATTTGCCACTGCTGATTGGCTCCGCCCCAGTAATCCCATTGTGCAACACCCGCTCCATTCCCAGTAGACTGGCCATCAACATCTAGCACCTTCCCGCTCCCTCTATTAACAATCCGGTAATAAGTAGATACTCCCGACTCAACTCCAGACAATGCTTGGGATAATTCATCTATTGAAGCTCCAGGAGTAGTGCCGTTCAACCCAGAAGTTAGATACGGACTATTGCCGGTCAGGCGGTACTTCAATATCGAATCGTTCGTAGACGTATCAAATCCGATTGAGGACGCATCTGAAACTAATTGATTTGTAGAAGGATAGGAATCAGTACCCTGAGGAGCGACGGACAAAAATGACCGGCCGTTGTTAACTAACAGATTACCAGCAAAGCGACTAGCAACTGACTCTTGCGGACCCGCACTTTGAACTAGCGAAGGCCAACCCGAGCTGGAGCCATCTGCAAGCACACCCCAGTAATCAAGCTGCACGATATTGTTTTGAAACGTGAAATTTATGTTAGGACGACTGTACATCCATAGTAAGCGTTGAGAGTTGTTTAATGAAGAATTATTTTGAACCGTTACGTCTGTGTCCGCGTTCACAAAATTGAAAAGGAAGGCTGTTGAGGCAGTTCCATTAATATCATCAAACACGTTGTTTTTCACTAATAATCTTTTTGCAACTGTTGGATAGGCTTGGTCCCAAGCCAGAAAGGCCATGCCTCTAGAAGCATGCTGGACGAGATTATCTATAAAAGTGACATCTTTCAGTACAGCATTTGGTTCCTGAGTTGTAATTAGTTGCATTAAAATAGCAGTACCATCCTGAGCTGCTGGCCAATTATGCGAAAATATATTCCCTTTCACTAGAAACCGCTTGCCGTCCTTTATCTCGAAGATGTTTTTCACTGTCCAATTACTGCCGTCGTAAGCGGAATCGGCAGGATTCCATTTGGGCTGCTTGTAAAAATAGTTATGTAGGAATGTCACATCTGAAGGGACCATCTCAGGGCTAGCAGCTGCGCTGCCCCCCGATAGAAAATTTTCGCCCGCAGCTTCCAAATAGTTGTTTCTTATGAGCAAGACGCCGGGTGTGTTGCTCATGTACACTGCTTGATTGTCTTCTCCCACGGAGTGGATGTCGGATATATAGCTATCAACTATGGCTGAGTTGGCGGCATTTAGATATACGCCGCGTTTTACTCGTTGTGAACTGCTCCCCCCGTGAATATAGCAACGATCAACGACTATATATCGTGGAGCTTGATCGGGCGTCGTTTGAGTATTGCCATCACCGCCCAATGTAACCAGCCCGTTTACGTACAAGCTAGGATTTGCCGTAATCTCAAGACCTACAAGACGATAATTATGAGCTGCTCCCGCTGTACTCAATACCGGGTTACCATCTTGGGCTATTAAACGAGCTAAAAGGCTTGAGTTGTTCGGCGCTATTCTTGTTCCCTCCTGAGGGAGTTGCTGCCAGCGTGAAGATCTTATAGTTATCCAAAGATTATTAGGATTTGAACCTTTGTCCGGCAACACAAAACTACCATTGTAGTCAGACCCAGCCTGAACTTCTATCGAGTCACCAAACTGAGCATTATTGATGGCATTTTGTAATTCACTCGAGCTCATTGGTCTCCAAACTTGCCCCGGGCTTGGCGTTTCCGAAACAGCGCTAGGAGGTTGTTGAACTGGCAAAGTTGGCAACGTTTGACAAAAAGAAGATGTTGTCAACGCGGTAAATAGTATTAGTGCACCTGGAATGTGAATAAAATATGAATTCTTTATCCAATCCAGATGCATTTTCTTTTGCAGTGTGGCAGCGAATTTCATGAGTAGATAATATGCTTATTTTGAATTTCAAGATATAAGAATATTTACCTGGAGAATGTCTACATATTATAATTTATCTTTACTATCCCTTAGACAAGTTCAAGCGGGTTTCAGGAGCACTTCGCTTTCCGCTCCGGAAGTTTGAAAGTTCAGATATTTTGTAGCAAATTGTTGAGGAACAAACAGGCCCGATACATGAGCGCTGAAGAGAGGCAAGCCGAGATTTTTTACTTGAAGTGGGATCGGTGTCTGGTGGATGTGAGAATTCCGTTAGCAACACCTGCGTCTCCCTGCCCGGTTGTGTTCACAACAAACGGCGATACCATGCCCGGACAACAATCTACCGCCAACCTCCAACTCTTTTTTAGCTCCTCCGCTCCTTGCGGAAATTCGATTCCTTTACTTATTCCTGTTGCGGAAGGAATCCACTTGAGGCTTTGCTATACTCTGTTTGCTTTTGACTAGGTGAAATGCATCGGTAGTAGCCATTCGGTTTTCTTGATCATAGAAAGAAATGGCTGTTAATGCAAACTATTCGAATCGTCAAACAGAAGCAATAAGATATCGAAATACTTTGCTTCTTATTCGCAAAAGAAGGATATTATCATTATTTATGAATTGGGCAAAATTGAGAGCTAACGAACGTCGATTTGATGCGCTGGCGACGTTGGCTAGTATTTGCGTGTTCTCGTTGCTTTCTATTGCAGTCGCATTTGCTAAACGGCCCTGGAGCGATGAGGGTTGGTTTGCTGACCCTGCCTTCAACCTGGTTCGATATGGATTTATGGGAACTACTGTTCTGTTCAATCCTCATCTGCCTCACATAGATCAACATACGTATTGGGTGCTTCCGCTATATCTCGTAAGCTTAGCGGGCTGGTTCAAAATAATTGGATTTGGACTTATGCAAATGCGTAGTTTGTCAATTATTTTCGGAATTGTAGCGATCTGGTCCTGGCATGAAATAGCACAAGTTCTTACTCGCCACTATCTAATTAGTGCTCTCACTGCAATGTTGTTGGGTACGGATTATCTACTTATAAATGTAGGAACATTGGGTCGTCCAGATATGATGTGCGCTGGGTTGGGAAGTCTTTCCTTAGCACTGTTTTTGATCTTCCGAAAACAAGGATTCACGCGTGCATTTTTCGTTGCAAATGTAGCGCTTGCGTGCTGCCTTTTTACCCACCCTAATGTGATCATATACGCACTTCTGTTAGTATTTCTAGCTTGGCGATACGACCGCAAGTCAATATCACTAAAGGGCGTCAGCGTTGCTATTATACCGTATCTCCTTGGTGTTTTGGCCTGGGGCTTCTACATTGCTAAAGATATCGCGTCGTTTCGAGCTCAGATGGAGACTAATGCAAATCAAGGACGATTTGCATTTCTTTTTCACCCTTGGCGCGCTATCCATAGTGAGCTGGTAGATCGCTATTTAGTTGCCTACGGCTTAGGCGCGCACTCTGAAGGCCATCATGGGCTAATTATCTTGAAGGTAATAGTCTTGGTTGCCTACTTGGCAGCAATAATTACTTGTTTGTGGTATAGGCCCATTCGAAAAACTACGGGAATTACGACACTTTTAAGCATGGCTGGGTTGACATTCTTTGTACAATGTTTTTTTAACCAAAAACTTACTTGGTATCTAGTACACATAATCCCAATCTATACGACTCTAGTTGCAGCGTCGCTGATATTGATGAGTGAGCAACGACGATACCTGCGCTATATCTCTATGGCGATTGTCTGCTTATTGGTTGCCGTACAAGTTGGTGGCTCGCTATATACGTTCAAGACAAATACATACCGCAGCCAGTACGTACCTTTGATAGCCTTTCTGAATAAACTTCCTACCAACCAATCAATTTACGGAACTGCTGCGATTCAGTTTGGGTTAAACTGCCGCCGCTGTCTTCGAGATGATGTCGCTTTGGGCTATTATGATCGAAAGACTCCCAGGTTTATAGTGTCAGACGAGATTTTCAAAGATGCTTTTGATGGTCTCAAGAAGAATGATCCGGCTGCATATAAAGCTGCTCATAGTGTGCTTCTTAATTCCCATGAGATTTATCATACGCCATCCTTTCAAGTTTATGCTGTTCAGCGCTGAGATAGTGGCCCTTAATTCGAAAAAGTTATAAGCTGTCTTGCGCGATTTTGTCATTGAAGCGGCCGCTTTTTGATGGGTTTTAATAGAAATCGTTTTTACCTGCAGCAACAGGTACAAACGCCTCATTTATTCGATCAATAAGATGTTTGGCCCGCGTCAAGAATTAGTTATTGTCTATACAGTTTGGCGGTTAAATACAAAGTTCGAGAAGCGAGGTGTTAAGGAGAAGAGGATAACGATCAGTGCTCCTAAGCTGATGCCGAATCCGATCCACTGCTGTTTTGCAATCCGCCATCGTACCTCGATGTGGTGGGCTCCAGGAGGCAACAGAATTCGGATCAGACCGTTGGAAGGATCTGCTGCAGTAGAGTGCCTCGTATCATCCAAGTAAACCGCCCACGCTGGATAGGCGAACAAAGGCAAATCTATTGTTGCCGGTCGATCTGACCTAATGAGGAATTGAAACTCTTTGCTGCTTCTCCGCAATGTCTGGCAAACGACCCGATCCCGTCTGCATTCCCCTGCAAACGATCCTTCGTGCAGAAAGTCGCGATAAGCCGGTTGTGCTACAGCGGGAAGATATTCTGGAGTGCCAAAATCCCCCGCAATTTCAATATTATTAGAAATATTCGAAAGCAACGGTAATCTCGATAAATTTAATACTAAAAGAATACTGAACACAAACGATAAAGATAGTGCCGTACTAAATGTGTATCGGACGCCAGGCGTTTGTTCTTTTCGCCAGACCTGAAGGCTGGCTAAGGCGAGCGCCAGCAGTGCTGCTGTCAAAAGAATTGTGTTGAATCGGTCTGGAAACTGTAGTTTCTGTAACGGAGAGTCATATTGCCAGAGGGGATAAGAAAGTTCCGAACCGAAAAACAATGCTGCCCCGCCGATCCCAATTAGCGTCCCAACACCCGTCTGAATCGAACTGGACCCGTGTTTCCGCCACAGAAACCAAGCGGCCAAGATCATTGCTATTAGCGCCGCCAGTGGAAATGCAATCTGCACGGATTTCCAGCAAAGTCCGGATGAATAAGTCAATAAAGGTAACAGGAACGAATGGTTTGTCGAACAAACCCCTTCCAATAACCACTCACCGGGACTGATATCGCGCATGGTTGTTAGCGCCGGAACCAAATAAAATGCCGAAAGACATATACCTGCCGCTATCGAGAAACAAATTTTAAGAAACCGTCTGCCCCAAACGGCAATCGCTTCTCTGCGCAATAAGGAGTAAATAGTGATGCCGGTCGGAACCGTTAGGCACAGCATAAAGCAGGTCAATACATGAGTCAGCGTCACCGCAAAAAATGCAAGTGCCAAACTGGGAGAAAACCATCGAGGTCCCTTATCACGCAATAGAATGATCAGGCATAGAAGCACTAGCGGATACACAACGTTTGCTGGATAAACACCTCCTTTGGCCATCTGGTGAATAGGAAGCGGGTTTGCCTCAATAGCCAAAGCCCCGAATAATGCCGAGCCGATCGGAAACAAAGTTCGCAAATAGGAAAAAGCAATCCATCCGGCGCAAGCGGTGGATAGCATCATCACTGCTTTCATCGCTGCCCACGCGTTTCCCATTAAGTGGGTCAACAGCGCGGATGCGGTGTGAAACAGGGGCGGATAATAGACAAACGAAGGATCGCCTAACCCTCCGCGTTGATCCGGCAACCATTTCGGATACCAGATACCCTGCATCTGTGCTTCGGCGATCTGCACAACGGCACGATGATGAAAGTGCCCGTCACCTTCGACGCCTACGTGACCGGTCCAGAACGGGATGTAAAGAATCACTGCCCAAAGCAATATTGAAAAACTTGCGACGAGAGATTTAGTCATTTAAAAGAGCTAACTACCATGATAAGCGTCGCGCTGATTAACGAGTCCTTTGGAAAGTCTGTTAATCAATCCGTTGGAATACTTACCGGCCGAGAACTCTAATGTACGCTAGAGTGCGCCTGAAATTGCACGGTGTGGACCGCAGAAGTTCAACCATCGGCAAGGTATACCGCAGGCGTAAGCCGCGAAGCCAAATGATTGCTAGTCAGCGGATTTCGTCCGTGACAAAATGGCGGACTGACGCTCAGTCTGTCTTCTCACTGCTGTCGATCGGTTTTAGCGGGAGTGCGTTTGTCTAGAAGTAGACCGTTCAATAAGTTCGTATGGGACGATAAGAGACCTTGAGAGTGTCGTCTCCAAGCCGGTATTCGATCGTATGACCAACCAAAATGAATTATCTTCGGCCTGTCATGCCACCGTTGTTGTGCCTTGTTATAACGAGGCTAAGCGGCTCGATATGTCCGCGTTCCGTAATTTCCTCTCCGGTTCCGATTCTGTTCGCCTCGTGTTTGTCGATGATGGCAGCAAAGACAATACGGTCGAAGTTCTCCAGAAAACCTGCGCTGGTTTTAACAGCCGCATAGACATTCTTCGTTGTCCGGTTAACGTTGGGAAAGCGGAAGCCGTGCGATGCGGTCTCGTCCATGCTATCTGCGAGTTTCAGCAGCAGATAGTCGGTTATTGGGACGCCGATCTTGCTACGCCACTCGACGCGATTCCGCGCTTCTTGAAAATTCTCGACGGGCATCCGGAAATCGATATGGTCTTCGGCGCTCGGGTTAGACTGTTGGGTCGACATGTTAATCGCCATTTTAGTCGTCACTATCTGGGCCGTATATTCGCCACAATCGTCTCGCAGGTGTTGCGGCTTCCGATTTACGATACTCAGTGTGGTGCCAAATTGTTTCGCGTCCAATCCGGGATCGGCGATATTGTTCAGCAGCCTTTCTTGTCTAGATGGATCTTCGATGTCGAGATTATTGCCCGATACATCCTCTACCATGGCAGTAATCCCGCCATTGTCCAACAAGCAATCTACGAGTACCCCTTAGAGCGTTGGGACGACGTCGCTGGTTCCAAGGTACGCGCTAGGGATTTTTTCATAGCCATTGCTGACGTTCTGAAAATTCGCTTGAAATACCTGTAGCGTTTTCTCTTCTGCTTAGTTCGTGCTTTGGTTCTGCTTGCCTTCCAAACCGCGCAGCTACGCCGAACTTCAATTCCTTCTCGGCCAATAGCTAGTCGGTTAACCTTCGCAAAGAATTTAGCTTTTACCCCTAGCTTTTGAGATGAAGCATTGCTAATCTACACTTCATAAGCGAAAACAATGTTTATATAAGAAAGTAGTTGTTTCATTGTATATGGTTTGTTTTCCATGAAGGAAGTAAATAAATGTTTATTAAGAAAACACATGTCAGAAAAGCAGGTCTGGTTTGCCTTGCATCTTTAACCAGCCTTGCCGGGGGAGCATTGTTTGCCGCTGCGCCACAACTTCCACAACACTATGTGGATACTGATATCGCCGACACGCCTGTGACAGGAGCGAGCATTCCGGTGAACTCGGGAGACGATCTGCAAGCAGCGATCAACAAAGCGAATCCGGGGGATGAGATCGTGCTCCAAGCGGGGGCGACGTTTGCAGGAAACTACACTTTACCGAACAAGGGTGGGAGTGGATGGGTGACGATTCGCAGCTCGCAGCTTGCGGGCTTGCCGGCGCCGGGAACGCGTGTGAACCCGTCCATGGCGGCTTCCATGCCAAAGATTGTCGCCGAAGGAACCGGAACAGCCTTCTATTTGCAAGCGCAAGCGAATCACTACCGGCTGATCGGGTTGGAGATCACAGTGGCTCCGGGAACTACATTGAGCTATGGCCTGATTATGTCGGGCGATCCATCGGACACAAACATGGCCGACTTGCCGGACCACATCATTTTGGACCGTGATTATGTGCATGGGTCGGCACTTTGTCATTGCAAGTTCGGTGCGCAGTTAAATGGAACCGACTACGCGGTAATCGATAGCTACTTTTCGGACTTTCACGCAGTGGGACAGGACAGCTCGGCCATTACCGCTTATATCACTCCAGGACCTTTGAAGGTCGTCAACAACGAGCTGGAAGGGGCGGCGGAGAATGTGATCTTCGGTGGCGCGTATACTGCGATTCCGGGCGTCATTCCCTCCGACATCGAATTTCGAAACAATCACGTTTACAAGCCGTTGAGCTGGAGAGACGGAATTGTGCCGGCTCCGGGCGGCGTAGGCGGACAGCTCGCCGGCGGCGGTTATTTGAATCCGGGGACTACCTACTACTACGCGATTGTGGCGTTGGGAACAGGCGATACGTACACCCAGCCGGGATCGGCGCAGAGCAGCAACTCCGCCGAGGTGTCCTTCACTCCGACGAACGGGCAGCAGAGCGTCACGCTGAGCTGGAACGGAGTGACATACGGAGATGCTTCCGATACTCGGACGGCCGATGCCTACGTTGTGCTGCGGACAGCCGATGCGCCTTCGGGACAACGGAACTGGGTCGCCTTGGGAACGCTGGGCAACGGAACGAGTCTGTCGTTCACCGACAACGGCGGCGGGGGCCAGGGATGGAACGGGCATCCGACGACCTGGGTTGTCAAAAACCTGATGGAAGTCAAGAACGGCCAGCGCATGCTGGTGGATGGGAACGTCTTCGAGAACAACTGGGTGGGCGCGGATCAAGGTGGCTGGGCTATTTTGTTTACGCCTCGGGTGGAGTTGGGACCGAACGGCGAGATCATGGCCCAGAATCTGGCTCGGGACGTCACGTTCACCAACAACATCGTCCGGCATAGCGGCGCGGGCGTTCAGATCTTTTCGCACGACGGAGCCGCTCCCGCTTCGGTTGCTTCCAGCGTGAAAAGGACAAAGCGGCTAAATTTCTCGAACAACCTTTTCGCGGACATCAACGGCTCGACTTACGGCACGGGCGTGGGGACCGCCGGCACGTTCCTGGACTTCGTGCAAGCGTTTCCGGGAGTGCATGGAGTGAAGGATGTGACGTTCGATCACAACACTTTATTCTTTGACGGTTATGTGGCATTGATCGTGCTGCAGTCGCCGGAAGGGCCACAGTTTGGAAGCTTCACGTTTACCAACAACATACTTCCCAACAATCGCTACGGGCTGCAGATCACCAACAGCGGTAACGATTATGGAACGGTGAAGAACTTGTTTAGCGACTCGACGTTTACCGACAACGTATGGGCGGGCGCTCCGGCGGTAAGCCAATTTGCGGGCAATTATTATCCGGATAAGCTGGCGGACGTCGAGTTCAACAACTTCAGCACCGCTGCCGCGACGGTGACGTCGAACAACGTTTTCGACGCGCAACTAGCCGCACAGAGCCCCTTCAAGGGTCTGGCGACGGACGGGACAGATCCGGGCGTGAATGTGACGACGTTGAACCAGAAGACGGCCACGGCGATCAGCGGCAGCTCAACGCCGGCCGGTCCAGGGCCGAGCCAGCAGTGAGATAGCTTCACATCGCTCGCTAGGCAGGAGAGCCGGAACGGGAGGACGTTCCGGCTTTTCTTGTTTTTGCGAGGAGAAAGGATTTACAGTGTTGCCCAACCGATTAAAACAATGCCGACAAAGTAAGCGCCGAACATCGCAATAAGGAGGGGCTGGGTTCCCGGGCGGGCATGACGAAACTCGCGCCAAACAAAGACGCCCCAAATGGCGGCAATGAGGGTCGCGCCTTGGCCGAGCGCATAGGAGGCAGCGGGACCGGCGACACCCGAGGCAACGACGTTTAGTCCGAGAGCGGTCATCCAAATGAGTCCGCCCAGAATGCCCGGCAGGTGTAAGGAGAGGCGGACGCGCCGGAAATCGGCCAGGCGCGAGCCTTTGGAGTACATGAACCAGCCGTTAATAGGGACGCTGCTGAGGAGAACGCCGATACCGAAGAAGAGAAGTGCGGCATAGGGTGTCAGCAGGCCCGCTTGAATGGGCCGATTATTGAAATCGGGCGAGATTGCCTTCATCAGTTGGGGATAAAAAAAGCCCATCAGGAGACCGGCCGCGACGGCAAAGAGTAGTCCGGATCCTTCGCCGACGCCTGTGGGTCTGGGCAGCTTTCGATACGCCATGGCGGAGACAATCATGGCGGCGAGAACCGCGAGAATGCCCCCGGTGAGAAGGGCGGCATTCCCTTTTGGCACTTGCGCGTAGGAAACCGCTGTTCCAATGACCAACGCCAAGCCGATGCCGACAGGGAAAGCAACGGACATACCGGCGGCATCGATAGCGGCAACGAGGAGGATGTTGGCGAGATTGAATAAAGCGCCGCTGGCGAATGCCCGCCACTCGGCACCGGCCGAAGCGGTTTGCAAGTTAGCGAAGGCAGGCATACCGGACGCGCCAAAAGCACCTAGCGTGACGCAGAAGAGAAAACCGGTAAGAGCGACGCCGATGGCGTAATCCCAATAGAAAAGCTCAAAGGGCCACCTTTCGCGCCCTGCCAATTTTTGCGTATTGGCCCAGGAGCCCCAGCCAAGCATGGTAAGGAAGCAAAGAAAGATTGCCGTGGAGTTGTTATGAACGGTGAACATCGGGACTACCGGATGTTTTACCAGATGCAGCCAGCAATTTTTCCACCGCGGCGCGATGGGGAATGGAACTGAAGGCACCTGCTTTGGTGACTGAAAGAGCCGCGGCAGCGTTAGCGAAACGCACGGCCTCCTCCAGCGTTTGTTCTTCGCTGAGAGCAACGGCTAAAGCTCCATTGAAAGTATCGCCCGCGGCGGTGGTATCGACGACATCGACAGGGAAAGCAGCAACGATGGTCGTTCGACCGTTTTCGAGTACCAGGCAGCCTTCGGCTCCCAACTTGATGATTACCGTTTGTGCGCCACAGGCGTGCAGCCTTCGTGCGGCAGCGTCGATTGCCTCGGTAGTATGCAGAGGAGCTGGTGAATCCACCAAAAGCGCGGCTTCGGTCTGATTAGGCGTGAGAATGTCGACAACCGAAAGCAAACTATCGGTGAGCGGGTAGGCGGGAGCTGGATCGAGAATAGTGACGACCTTTCGCTTGCGCGCTTCCCCCAAAGCCGCTTCGACAGTCGGTAGAGGAATCTCTAACTGGCAGAGCAGTAGATCGCCTCCATGTAGTGTTTCTACTGCCTGCAATGCAAGTTCTGGCGAGACCTCGGCGTTTGCTCCCGCAGAGAGCACAATCGTATTCTCTCCATTGGGTAAAACAAAGATGGTGGCGGTGCCGGACGGGGCTTTGGATGGACGAACCCACTGGGCATTTACTCCCGCTTGATCCAACTCCTGCAGTAGTCGAGTGGCAAAAACATCGTTGCCGACCATTCCCGCCATTTGCACTGTGGCTTCGCCTACACGTGCGGCAGCGCAGGCCTGATTTGCTCCTTTACCGCCGGCGAACATTTGCAGGTTGTTCCCCCGCAAGGTTTCTCCGGGGACCGCAAGACGCGGAATTTGCTGGACCAAATCGATGTTAAGGCTGCCGAGGACGAGAATTTTCTTCAAAAGTGCTTAGCGTTCCGTCGTGTGATTGTGTTCGACATACTTTCCATGCTCCGGCAGCGCGAGGCGATCGAAGTTGTCGGCAAGCTTTTGTAAACCGGCAGCGATATCGATGCCGGCCATTGGGCGACCGTGTCCAGGCGCAACGGTGATGGGCCGCAAGTCGGCGAGTTGCCGAACGGACTCGCGCGCTTGGTCCCAATTGGGAGTGTAATAAGCAGGCGGTCCATGGAGTTCCGTGGATTGCGTGGCGGTAGCGGATAAAAAAGACTCCGCGTCCGTGGTGCAAAAAGCATCTCCAACAATCAACGTGCTGTCTATCTCCCGGAACAGCGAGATATGACCGGGAGCGTGGCCCGGCGTGTGCAACCAGCGCCAGTCGGACAAAGTAGGAACCGAACCGTCCGCCGGAAGAGCTTGCACATGGCCGGAAAGATTGGCGGAAGTACGCGGATAAAGAGGAGACATCACGGCCATCAAGCCGCCGCCCACGCCGGGATCAGGCGCGGGATATTTTTCCTGCCCATTCAAAAAGCGAAGTTCGTCGGCATGCGCGAAAACAGGAACTTGCCACTCCTTAACGAGCTCCTCGACTGTGCCGACGTGGTCGAAATGGCCGTGAGTAAGAACGATGGCGTCCGGTTTTGTGTTTCCGCCGAAGCGACTTTCAGCCCAGCGCTTAATTTTTCCAACAGAAAAGGGAATGCCACTATCGATCAACGTCCAGCCCCCGTTTTTACTCTCAACGATATACACGTTTACAAATAAAATGTTGAGACCATGAACGCCCGGAGCGATATCGTCTAGCGATACAGCCTCATATTCGGGTACGGGAATGGATTCCATGTGACGTCGCTGTCCTGTTCGTTAGAGCGCTACGCTATGGGGAGAGTGACATCAAAAAAATCTTAAAATAACTGTAAGCTTACTCGGCGGTTGTCCGCTTTTTCGGCTGCCGTGGCGTTCGCGTTGACTGGGTTTGCCTGGCCGTGGCCTTCGCCTGTCAGGCGGGAACTATCGACTCCTTTGGAGGTCAAGAACTGTCTTACGGAAGCTGCTCGACGGTCGGAGAGAGTTTCATTGTGAGCGGCACTCCCGGTGGTATCGGTGTATCCCGCAATACGTAGTTTCAGGTCTGGATTTGCATTCATTCGGTCCGCTACGGTAGCCAGGTTTGTCTGATCGGTCGGCGACAGAGTTGCTTGATCGGTATCGAAGTGTAAATCCGGGAGTGCTGTCACGGCCGCACTCTGCGCCGCGGTGTTTGCCGGGTGGCGGTTCGCTACAAAAGCCCAAATCAAAATTGCCGCCACCAACAGCAGCAGAGGAATGATCCACCAAGCTAACCTGGAGCCCTTTTCTTCGAATATTTTTACCTTGTCGGGTCCCTGCTTCGAGCTACCGGGAGCCTTGTACGAATTTGTTTTTTCAGCCATGTTGTTCCTTGCGGGGCATTCGCATCGTGCTACTTTCTTTGCGCGGCGTTGCGGCTTTCTTCCGGCTCGACAGGCTGGACCTCGACATCGGTGTGACGAACGCTTTCCTTGATATGTTCGGTGTGCTGGAGCGTTTCCTTGCCGACGGTGATCTCTTCCACGACTCGGGAACTTTTGGAAACGACCGCTTCCTGCCCCATCTCCGACAGTTCGAGGTTTCGTTCGCGAAACACATCGCCGTCGGCGTCACTGAGGGGTCGGTTCACAGCCTGCCGCTCGACGCGAATATGCTCTTCCCGCAGCGAAACAGATTCGTTCACCGGCCTTTCCACGACGCGTGAAAAAACCCGCACACCGCCTGTGTGCACGGTCCGCTTGCCAACGACCAATTGTTCTTCAACGACGTCGATAGCTAGATTATCTTGAACGATCGCCTCCGCTCGAGACGTTTTCTCCATGTCGGCCGCGGCGCGTTTTGGTGCGGCTTCGGCCCCGTTCGTTTGCGAGGCATTGTGCCGATTGAAAATGGCCTCGATCTGATCGCCATTCTCCCGGTTGCCGGTCAGGGCGATCACTGTTCCACCTTTGTCGATTTCGTCCATGAGGTACTGCCCGTCAGGTTGGGAAACTCCCCATTTTTGCAGGGCAGCTCGATTCACGCCGTCCGTCTCAGCGCCGCCCATAATGGTGTCGATAGAGGCTTTGTGTATTCCCATTTCCGTTAGGTCGCGGATGGCAGCCTCAGCTTCGGAAGCCGAATGGAACAGGCATAAATAGCTAGTTTGATCGTTCATATGGATTGCCTTTCTATATTCCGTTTTGTGTTTCTGAACCTATCGTTTAATCGGCCCTGGGTTGCCGGGAGGTTGGGACTTGTCTGGAACAATCTGTTCGATTTCAATGTCGGTATGGCGCACGGTCTCATTCACGGTTTGCTCGTGTTGATGGACTTCCTTGGTGACGATCAGCTCTTCCACCACGCGCGCGACTTTGGAAACCGTTAATTGCTCGGCAGTTTCCACAAGTTCCATGGTGCCCTCCTGGAAAATGCCAAGATTGCTTCCCGAGGAGGCAGTAGCGATAGGAGGCAGGTTTTGCTGAGAAGCCGAAGGCGACGCGTTGTTTTCCCGTTCCACGGTGATCTCTTCCGAGCGAAGAGTCATCCGCTGCGGGTTCCGTGTTTCCGACCGCCGGTTGCTCACTCGAATTTCTTCTTTCAGCACCAGCTGTTTGGTGAGGACCAACGTTTCTTCCACCACCGAGATGACGGTGACGTCGCCCTCTTGGCGGACGGGAATGGGGGATTCTACTACTCGACCGATAGGGATGCGTTCAATGTCGACCTGGTTTGCGAATAGCGGCTCATCGACGACTTCTTCGCGCTCGTGCACGGATTTACGAATGAGGACAGACCCGGTCGACATCTTCTGCTTTGCGATCTGCAACTCCTCTCGGACAACCGGAAGAACGACATCCCGGCTATCGATTACTTCATCCGTCGTTGTTTGTTCCATAAATGGTTTTTGCTTTATTGCCGAGGAAGTACGAGAAAAGCTCCCGGCTATCGTTGACTCATCTTGGACATGATGAGGGAGAGCGCACCCGCTCCCAGACCTTGCACGAGCGTCGGATGTTGCGAGTAGAACTCCCCTGCTTTATCGAAGATGGAGGGATCGTTCTTTTCAGCATGCTCCGCTAATTGTTGAACGTGGTCGGGGGAGACCTTTTCCGCTTGCTCGGGCGTGACGGCTTTATTGCCGCCGAGCAGTCCTGTCAGCCCGCTGAACATTCCTCCCGAAACGCCCGCAAGTGCATTTGTTCCGACAGAACCCATGAGGTGATTCAGGATTCCCGCTTTTTGCTCACCGTTCGACCGGCTGAAGAGGCTGCCGATCATCTGACTGAAGGGCGCGGTCTGATTCGAGCGGAATGCTTCCGCCAACCCGCCCGACATAGCCGAGGGCGGCGCGTGCTGCGCCACCTGAGAAAAGTCCTGCTCTGCATTCTGTGACGATGTGGTGTTGCTTCCGCTGTACTGTTGCAAAAGGCTCCCCACATTATTCAACCATGACATTATGTTTCGCTATTTCCTGTGTCTTTGAAGTGGAATTGCTTTCGGCAACGGAACGCAGCTACCGCTGCCACCAAGCTCTTCTCTATTGAGAGGCAGGAACACAAGGATGCTCGACAGATTTTATTTGTAAAAAAGTACTATAGCTTTTTGGGGGAATTCACGTTGCACGACGCGGGTTTCTAGTACTTTTGCTTAGCGGAGCCCGGTCGTTATCAACTGGCGGCAACACCGCCGCCGAAAAAGATGACACTCGCCAAAACAGACTTGGTTTGGTTAGTTAACGGACCGGTGCAGGTGGCGTACGCTGCTGAAAAAGGCCGGTAAATGCGGAGCGGACACTGAAGGCAACGATGAGCCAGAGGATCACCACTATGATGGCCAACGGCAATCCACTCGGGGCCATGAACAAGTGAAAAAAGAATATGTTCACGATCACCGGGCCGAGCAAGGTAAGAGCCAGAGGGACATAGCGGTTAAGCAGAAGCAAAATGGCGGGGATGAGCTGCAGCAGGAATATGACGACCACGTAATTCGACGCAGCCAGCGCGCCCAGAAATTGACTGGCGGGTCCGGGCGGCAGAGGAGGCATTGGAAGGAAGTGCAGAAATCCATTTAGTCCGAAGATAAGGAAGATCAAACCCAGCAGATAGCGGGAGATCAGAGCGGCGATTCGCATATGGATAGGTTCTCTTTCGATGGCCGTAGTTTAAACAACAGCTTTAAATGACCGTATCACAGACGGTAGTGCGTCGTGATTTCACTTAATCGACCCGCTCCACCGCAATCCGAAACGCCAAAGCCGGGGCGATCCGGTATTTGGATTTGGTGTTAGCGCAACCAGATAGCTGCGATCCAGCAAATTCTCCACGGAAGCAACCGCGGAAAGTTTACTTGTAATTTGCTGCTGAGCACTGAGCTGTAGCGCCGGATAGCCGGGCAGCAGGAAACGATTCAGATCGTCGTCGAATTCGAGGCCGAAGGCGCGGACCCCTCCCGAGATCTGGGTCAAGTGCCGGTTATAGGTGAGCTCCGCCGTGCCTTGCTGCTTAGGAACTTGGGCGATGCGCTCGCCGGTGGCGAGGCGGGCGTCGGCGTAAAGATAGCCTGCCTGCGCCGTCCAGTGTGTCCAATGGTGATGAAGATTCGCCTCCAGGCCGCGCGAAAGGCCGTTTTGAAAGTTTTGCCGTTGACGCAAAATCGAATTCGGCGTGATCCGCAGCGTTGCATTGCTGATCAGATTCTCCAGATCGTTGCGAAAGAGGCTAAAGGAGATTTGCGTGTTCTCGTCGCTCCAATCGACGCCTGCTTCCACGCCGATCACGCTTTCGGGAATGAGCGCGGAGTTGGCCAGGGTGAGCGCGTTGCCGACGCGGAACTGGCGGAAAAGCTCGTTCAAAGTAGGGGCGCGGAAGCCTCGATAACCGGAGGTGCGGAATCGAAAACGACCGACGCCATAGGCGATACCGCCGTTCGGACTGACGAAGGTTTGCCCATTTCGTCCGGTGAACTGATGGCGAATACCCGCAAAGAAGCGCACCGGACCCAAGCCGATATCGCCCTGAGCAAACGTGCCGTGTCGCAGAAGCGTTCCGCCGTTTGGGGTTAAAACGCGGGTGAAGTAGGAGTAGTCGAAGCTGGTGCCGTGTACGTCGTCTACGTCGGCGCCGAGGATGGTATTCCAATGGACGTTTGCGTGCCGGCCATGATGCCGCCAGTAAGCGGCGCCACCGACATCGTAAGAAGGAACGGTTTGGCGGGCGACCAGGCTTTCGCGATTACGATCATCGGAAACGCTGGAGAATGTGCTGTGATACTGCTCCTGTGTGTGAAAAGCAAGAAAGGAAATCTGATTGTCGGCGCCAATCGAATGCGTGTAATTGGCGCCGACGGTTCCTAAACCGGTGGAGTTATGGGTGAGATTAGTGCCGTTGTGCCGCGCTTCGGCCAGGACATCGAAGTGAACGGAAAGGCGGTCGGCGGATCCCAGGTAGTCCAAGTGCAGAGCGCCGGTGGCGAAACGAACATTGGCGCGATTATCGGCCGCGCCGCGAAGGTAGTCCGGGACAATGTAGTAGCCGTCGGTAGTGAATTCGCGGGAGTGAAGCGAGAGACCCCAAGGGCCCCACAGGTTCGAGTAAGCGGCGGAGACATCGGCGGTGCCTTCATTGCCGCCATAGGCGTTGGCGAAGAGATGCTGGTGCTGTTCGGCAGGGGTGAACAGCGAGATGGTGCCGCCCAGGGCGCGGTCGCCGAAGACGCTGGTGGAGGCTCCACGATCAATCTCCACGCGGTCCAGGTAATCGGGATCGATGCGGTCCCAATACACCCAGCCGCCGAAAGGATCGTTGATGGGTATGGAGTCCCAAAGCAACAAAGCGCGGCTGGCGCCGGAGGAGCCGCCGATCGCACGCAGGAAGACGCCTTGCGTAGTGGGGTTGGCGACCAGGCTGGACGACCGGCGGAACAGGCTGAAGCCGGGCACTTGGCGCAGGCGATCGTCGAGCTCGGTGCCGGGAATGGTGCGGAGCTGTTTCTGATTGAGGACGGTAATGGATGCCGCGGAGTCGCTGGCGAGCGTTCCGTTTACCGTCACGGTTGTCTTCAGGTCCGGCGCGGTGGGCGCCTTGGTGGCTTGCGGAAAAGCAGGACACGTACCAAGAAGGAGTAAGGGCAAGAAAGCAAAACGAGCCATCGGCTAGCGCAGCATCCTGTCTTCGTTTGGCGGTGAGATTTTAAGGTAGGGAACGAACATTATTAACAGCCCGTATTCTTAAAGGTAAACGATGAGCCAGTATGCAGTGGAAACGCAGGGTTTGGAGAAAATTTACCGCTCGCGCTGGAATCGGCGGGAGATCAAGGCTGTCTCCCCTCTCACCTTGCGCGTGCCGGAGGGCGTGAAGTTCGGATTACTGGGAGCGAATGGGGCGGGGAAGACGACGTTCGTCAAAATGCTTTTGTCGGCGGTGAATCCGTCGGGGGGATCGGCGGCTTTGTTTGGGCGCGATGCACGTGATCCCGAGGCGCGGCGGCCGGTTGGTTATCTGCCGGAAAACCACCGCTTTCCGACGTATTTCACCGGCTGGGGCATGCTGCAATTTTATGGTTCGCTATCGGGCTTGGAAGACGGTACGCTGCGACGATCGATTCCCGAGATGCTGGAACTGGTGGGCTTGGCCGACTGGGGCAACGTTCCGATTAAAAAGTATTCGAAAGGCATGCTGCAGCGATTAGGATTGGCGCAAGCGTTAATTCACCGGCCGAGACTGCTGATTCTGGATGAACCGACCGATGGTGTCGATCCGGCGGGCCGGCGTCACATACGCGATGTACTGAACCGGTTGAGCGGCACGGGGGTGACAATTTTCATTAACTCGCATCTGCTGGGCGAGGTAGAGACTTTCTGCGAGTACGTCGCGATTCTGAAGAAAGGCGAGTTGGCGCTGGAGGGTAAAATCGGCGAGTTGGTGGGTGATCGCGGTTACCGTGTGACGGCGGTGAGTGTTCCGCCGGATGCTATGCGGGATGCAAACCCGACGTGGAAGGCAACGGTGAGCGCCGACGGGCAGACCGCCACGATGCAAGCAGCCACGCGTGACGAAGCGAATCGGGCGATCGACGTCATACGAGCGGCAGGCGGAATGATCGAAAGTGTCACGGCATCGGCGGGCAGCCTGGAAGATTTATTTATCCGCGTGACGAAGAACGACGGGGCGGCTGAGAGGGCGGCATAATGCGCAATCGTCCGCACGTGCTCCGTGCATTGATTTTCGACACTTTTCAGGAAGCGCGCGCTCGATGGCTGTTTTGGGGCTTGTTCGGGCTTTCCACGCTGATGGTCGCGATCTTCCTATTTGTGTTGCAGATCGATCTGGTGGAGGGCGCGGTCTCGTTTCTGGGTGTTCCCAGCACGGCTCGTCATATTTTCAGCATCGAAAAATTTGTTCGTGTTTCCTACTCATGGGTGTCGATTGCGCTGTACGTCTGGGGCACTTTTTTAGCCGTTTTCGCGTCCGCGGGCCTGATGCCCAGTATTCTGGAGGCGGGACGAATCTCGCTCTTACTGTCGAAGCCCATGACGCGGAACATGCTGCTGCTGGGAAGGTTCGCCGGCAATGTACTCATTGTGGGTCTGAACCATGTCTATCTGATTGGGTGCGTGTGGATCATCATCGGGATAAAAACCCACATGTGGGAGCCGCGATTTTTGTGGGCCATTCCGATCAGCTTATTCATATTCACCGTGTTGCTCTGCGTGGTGATCCTGATCGGCGTATTGTTTGAGAGTGCGGCCTTGTCGGTGATGGTGCCGGTGGCCCTGATGCTGATCAGCGCAATCCTGGCGCAGCGCGATGTGGTGGTGCGGCTTTTGAGCTCGCAATGGTCGCGGGATTTGTGGATGGCGCTTTACTGGGTGCTGCCTAAGTTTTTCGATCTGAGCGCGGCCATGCGGCAGATGATTTTGCTGGACCGTCAAGCGGAGTGGTGGCCCTCCATCTGGACGTCTGCCCTATTCGGCGCAGCGGCGCTTTCGGGCGCGTTTTTGGTGTTTAAGAAGCGGGATTTTTAGTGCGAAATTTTCTTTTCCTTTTATCGATATTTGGCGTACTCATTGGAATCGGCTGCGGCGGAAGCCCGGAAGCAGGCGTACGGGTAGACTCTCAATTCCGGCCGCTCATCCCGCCGGACGCGATGGTACTGGCGGGTATCGATCTCGAAAGCCTGAAGCAAACGCCGATCTACAAACGATACCAACATCTGCTGGACGACGATGCGCGGCTGAATCAGCTCACGGAGCGGCTGGGCGTCGATGCCAGACGCGATGTATCGTCTATCGTGATCGCCGAGAATGCCACCGGAAGACTCGTTTTGGTGCGCGGTCGATTTACGCAGCAACCGCTGGAGGAGAAGCTGAGGTCCATGGGCGCGAAGCAAAGTTCTTACAAGGGACATACCTTGTTTGGGGATGTGCATAATGCGATGACCTTTCTGAAACCGGGTTTGATCGCGGCTGGATCGGCGGAAACAATTCATGACGCTACCGACCGGGCCGACGGCGGTAAAGGCGGTATTCCGACAGCATTACAAAAGAGATTGGCTACCTTGCGGAAGAATGACTCGGCTTGGGTGGTCAGCAGCGGAGGCTTGCCGTTATTGGGTGCAGCGTTGACGCAAGATGCGCAATCGATGCTTTCCAATCTGGACGGGTTTATCAACGGAGTATCGGCCGGTCTGTCTGCCGACACCGGGCTTCATCTACAAGCGGATCTTCAATGCGTTTCCAACGAAGGCGCGCATCGGGTGCATGACGCATTGAAGGGCGGCATCGGATTGGCGCGATTGACGACGAACGATAATGCGTTGGATATGCTGCGACTGTACGATTCCATCGAGGTAAATCAAGAAAGCGAGAAGGTCTACGTCAAAGCAGACCTTCCAGCCGATTTGATCAACAAAATAGCGGCGCATTTCCCGCAGATACTCGATCACGTGAATCGCCGGTTAGGGAACCGGCAGTAAACAACGCGCTATAAGGAGGAAGCGCCGCCCTCGCTGATGTAGTTGCGGTTCCAGCTTGGGATTTCCACCGTGACATCTCCCTTCACCACAGCCTGACATCCCAGACGCGAGCGCAAGGTGAGTCCAGCAGCCATGTCCAAGCGGTCCAGCTCGTCGTCATCGGCTTCGGAAAGGTTTTTATCTCCTTCCGTAACAATGACGTGACAAGTAGTACAGGCACAACTTCCCCCGCAGGCATGTTCCAGATGAATGTGAAAGTTCATCGCAATGTCGAGTAGCGACTCGGGCTTACCGTGGTCATCATAGGGAAGCTTTCCGGACTCGAACTCCACTGTTTTGTTTTCCGGAAGAAACGTTACTTTAGGCACGTTTTCATTTTAGGAGATGGTGAGAGTGCAGGTGTTGGATCGAGACAAACACCTGCATCCCAGTATTTTCATAAAAGTTTATCTAAAGTAATCGGAAGGCTTCGAATTCGCTTGCCTGTGGCGTGGAAAACGGCATTCGCCACCGCTGCGGCTGCTCCGGTAATTCCAATCTCGCCGATACCATGAGCGCCCAATGGCGTGTGTGGATCGGGAATGTCGAGAAAGTATGCTTCGATATTCGGGATATCTAAACTCACCGGCAGATGATACTCCGCCAAGCTCGGGTTTTCGATGCGTCCCTTACGTACATCGAACAACGTTTCTTCGGTCAACGCCATTCCGATGCCCATGATGATGCCACCCCTGAACTGAGAGCCCGCAGTTTTCGGATTCAGAATCCTTCCGGTATCGAAAGCTCCCACCCAACGCGCAACACGTACTTCGCCGCTCTCCTCATTGACACGCACCTCGCAGAACTGCGCGCCATAGGATCCCATGGAATACTTCATCAGCTCGAAAGGCTTGCCCGATACCGCCTCCGCGTCCATCGAGTCCTTGTTATTCCGCTTCAGAATGGCCTCGTATGTTTCGCCTTTGCTGGGCTCATTGCGAAGAAACAGCCCGCCGTTTCGTGCCACCGTGTCATCGAAATGAGCACCGGCTAAGGGTGAGTTGCTATCCGCTTTTGCCAGCTTTAGTATCTCGCGTTGTAGCTTCTCACTGGCTTCTTTCACTGCTAACGCAACACTGATCGTCTGATTGGATCCGCCCGCCACCGGTGCTTGCGGCAGCGTCGTATCGCCATATTCGAAGCGAACGTTCTCCATCGTCAGACCCAGGCGTTCGGCAGCATGTTGCGTCTGCACCGTCGCGGTACCCATGCCCATCTCTTGCGCCGCACACTGCGCAACCGCGGTGCCGTCAGCATTTATGCGTACTCGCGCGGTGGCCGGAAAACGATAAACCGGATAAAACGCGGTCGCCACGCCCTGTCCCAGCAGCCACTTACCCTTGCGCTGCGAACGCGGCTCTTGCGGCCGGTTTGCCCAGCCGAACTTTTCCGAGCCTAGCTGGAAAGCTTCTTTGAAATGGCGGCTGGAAAATTCGGTGCCTTTGGCAGGATCCTTGTCGGGATCATTCATCAAACGCAACTCTATCGGGTCCATCTTCAGCGCATAGGCAAGTTCGTCCATCGCCGACTCCAGCGCAAAGGTGCCGATGGATTCACCCGGAGCACGCATAAACGTATTCGAAACTGTATCTAATTGAACTACCCTTTGGCTGATCAGCAGGTTTTCCGTTGCGTAGAGATGCCGTGCCGGGAAAGTGAATTGTTCCGGGAAATAGTTGGTGTTCGAGGTGGCTGTGACGCCGGTATGGATGAGCGATAGAAGCTTTCCCGATGGATCCGCACCCAGCGCAACACGCTGCTGCGAAGGAGTCCGACCGCCGACGTTATAGAATGTGCCTTCACGAGTGAGCGCGAGCTTCACCGGGCGATTTACTACTTTTGCCGCCAGCACACAAAGAGGAACGTGTGGCCACATCGACCCTTTTCCGCCGAATCCGCCCCCGACAAAGGGAGCCAGAACCCGTATGTTTTCTTCTTTCGTCGAAAACATTTTAGAAAGTGAGCCCTGGATGCCGGAGGTGAACTGTGTAGCATCGTAAACCGTTAGCTTGCCATCCTGCCACACGGCGGTGGTTGCGTGCGGCTCGATGGCATTGTGGTTGTACCGCGGTGTTGTATAAATTTGGTCTACTTTGGTTTCGGCGTCACTCAGAGCCGTTTCGGCTTCGCCATGTTTTATTTCCGCGTCCTCGCCCATTACCTGGGTTGCCATCGCCGCGTTGGGAATAGCAGATTCGAAGGACAGTGCCGCAGCTTTTGCTTCATACTCGACTGTGACCAAGGAAGCGGCATAATCCGCCTGGTCCAGTGTCTCGGCCACGACAATTGCCACCGGCTGTCCGCTCCAAAAAATCTCTTTGGTAGTTAAAACCGGTGCTTTGCTTCCAGCCGCATCGCTTCCCCCGGCCGGGTCGAAAATGGGAGGGTCTTTCATTTTGGGCGCGTTATCATGCGTAATCACAGCGATCACGCCGGGCGCCTTTTCCGCTCTGCTCCGGTCGACGCTCTTGATCGTTCCTCTAGCGATGTTGCTAAACGTCAAGGAAGCGTAGGTAATGCCGTCGAGCGGATACTCAGCCGAGAAACGCGCCTCCCCTTTTACTTTCACCGCGCTATCGACGCGGTCGACGGACTTGCCGATAATTCTCTCTGCTTCGCTTAAATGGTCCCGTTCCCGGTCGGGCATAACCTGCACGACCGCTTCGGTGACTTTCGACATGATACTCATTGCGTTACTCCTTTGCTCGCTAACTCGGACAATACGCCGACAATGGTTCTTTTCGCCAACTCCACCTTGAATGCGTTGTATTGATAAGGATGCGCGGCTGCTAGCTCTGCTTCGGCGGCACGGCGGAAAATCTGCTCATCCGCTGCCTGGCCCAGCAGCATTTCTTCTGCTCGCAGCGCGCGCCAGGGCTTGTGAGCCACTCCGCCCATAGCTAACCGAACATTCTCGATTTTCCCATTTTTCACCTCAAGCGCCGCCGCCACCGAAACCAGCGCAAAGGCGTAGCTGGCTCTGTCTCGCACCTTGCGGTAAACCGAATTTCTGGCAAACGCTATTGGGGGGAGATCGACCGCTGTGATGAGTTCGCCGGGCTGCAAATTTGTTTCGATATTCGGTGTGTCCCCCGGCAAACGATGGAAATCGACGATTGGAATACTGCGTTCGCCATTCTTGCCGGTTACTTGCACGGTGGCATCCAGCGCGGCCATGGCAACGCACATGTCCGAAGGATGCGTGGCGATGCAGGCATCCGATGTTCCCAAAATGGCATGGATGCGGTTGAATCCATCGATGGCGTCGCATCCGGTACCCGGCTGGCGCTTATTGCAACGGGCGGCGTCGTCGTAGAAATAATAACAACGCGTGCGCTGCAGCAGGTTGCCGCCCGTGGTCGCCATATTTCGCAATTGGGCCGAGGCACCCATCAAGATCGCTTGCGAAAGCACCGGATACCGTTCACGCACCTCGCGGTTCATCGCGAGATGACTGTTCCGCACCAGCGCGCCGATGCGCAAACCGCCATCCGGCTGCTCCGCAATTCGGTCCAGCGGCAGGCGGGTAATATCGACCAGCGTGGAGGGCTGCTCAATGTTCTCGCGCATCAGGTCGACAAGATTGGTTCCTCCGCCTAGAAATTTGGAGCCTGGATTCGCTGCTAATAAATCGACCGCCGATTGTTCGCTCTCGGCGCGAGCATACGCAAAACTATTCACTTCCGCACCTCCGATTGAAAGGTCTCTCGCACGGCATCCACAATGCCCACATAGGCACCGCAGCGGCACAGGTTGCCGCTCATGCGCTCTCGGATTTCCTCATCTGAAAACTCAATGTCGGTGCTGGTCATGTCTTCGGTCACGGCGCTGGGCAATCCGTTGCGATACTCGGTGAACATGCCTATCGCCGAGCAGATTTGCCCGGGAGTGCAGTAGCCGCACTGAAAGCCGTCGTGCTTCACGAAAGCAGCTTGCAAGGGATGTAGTTCGCCGTTATTGGCAAGACCTTCGATGGTGGTGATTTCCTTTCCGTCATACTGCACGGCCAACGCCAGGCAGGAGTTGATGCGTTCGCCATCCGCCAATACGGTGCAAGCGCCGCAAGCACCTTGATTGCAGCCCTTCTTGCTTCCTGTCAGTCCCATGACCTCTCGCAACGTATCCAGCAAAGACGTGCGCGGTTCCAACTGCAACGAGTAATTTTTCCCGTTGACTTGCAGAGAAACAGCCATAGTGGCGCCGGGCGTACCCACTTCTGTTGGCATTAAAGTATTTCCTTCCTTACTTTTTGAATTAATAGATTAGGCTCCCGTGAATCCCGTGATGTTTCATAACATTTTGGAGAAGTTTGTTACCGGTTAAAAAGCTATCTGCAACAAGTTCAGGCTCCTGCATACTAAAAACAGTGTTGACCGAGATAGAAAAAAGATTGGCGGCTGCAGTTGAGGCGCAGTTGGCGGCAAAGTTCGGCATGACGATGACGGTGTCGTTGGAGCAGCCGAAGCAGAGTTCGTTTGGGGAATTGGCGATTCCGGTGGCCTTTCAACTAGCGCGGCAATTGAAGCGCTCGCCGAAACAAATTGCAGAGGATTTAGCAAGCGATCTGGGAAAAGTAGAGGGTGTTGCGTCGCTGGAGATCGCGGGCAATGGATACATCAACGTGCGGCTTGACCGGAGCGCGTACGTGCGTGGATTGCTGCTCGGTTCTTTACGGGTGAAAGAACAAGCCGCGGAGAAAACGATCGTCGAGCATACCAACATCAATCCCAATAAGGCAGCCCATATCGGACATCTGCGCAACGCCATTCTGGGCGATACCTTCGTGCGTATGCTGAGGCATCGCGGGCGCCGGGTCGAGGTACAGAATTACATCGACAATACCGGTGTGCAGGTGGCGGATGTTGTGGTGGGCTTTCAGCAGGTAGACCGGAAAAATGCGGCAGATGTGCGCGCGCTCATGTTGAACGGCGACATTCGTTTCGATTATTACTGTTGGGATCTCTATGCCCGTATCTCTTCCTATTACAAAGATCATCCCGAGGCGCTGCAATGGCGCGCGGATACTCTTCACGCCATCGAAGCAGGCGCGGGCGAAACGGCCGAGTTGGCGCATGCCGTAGCGGATGCCATTGTCGCCGCGCATTTGAAAACCATGTTCCGCCTGGGTATCGAATACGACGTATTGCCACGCGAAAGCGAAATTCTGCACTTGCAGTTCTGGGCGACGGCTTTTGAGCTGCTGAAAGAACGCCGCGCCATCTATTTCGAAACGGAAGGCAAAAATAAGGGCTGCTGGGTGATGCCGTCTTCGGCTTTTCGAGAAGCGGCGGGCGAGCAAAGCGAAGAGGACAGTAAGGTCATTGTACGCTCCAACGGCACGGTAACTTATGTCGGCAAGGATATTGCTTATCAGCTTTGGAAATTCGGGCTGCTGGGCAAGGATTTCTTTTATCACCACTGGTCCGCTTACCCCGATGGGCATCAGGTTTGGGTGACCACGGACCAAAGTAACGACAATGCCTCCCAGTTCGGTACGGCGGGACGCGTGTTCAATGTTATCGATTCGCGGCAATCCTATTTGCAGGACGTGGTGGTGGCGGGACTGCGCGCGCTCGGGTTCGAGCGTGAGGCGGAAAACTCCATTCATTTTTCCTACGAAATGGTGGCATTGACGCCGAGAACCTGCGTTGAATTGGGCATCACGCTATCCGAAGAAGATAAGCGGCGCGCTTACGTGGAAGTGTCCGGGCGTAAGGGTTTGGGAGTGAAGGCGGATGATCTGATCGACAGCTTGCTCGCGATTACCTTTGCCGAAGTGCAAGACCGCCATCCCGAAGCGCCGGAAGCGGAGCGGCGGCAGGTGGCTCAGAAGATCGCGGTAGGCGCCCTGCGCTACTTCATGCTGAAGTTTACGCGCAATACGGTCATCGCCTTCGATCTACAGGAGGCTCTGAGCCTGGAAGGCGAAACCGGCTTATATGTACAGTACGCGGCCGTACGCGCCGAAGCGATCTTGCGCCAATACGTGTCGAGGAAGGAGCCGCTGCCCGTTTTCGAAGAAGTATTGACGCTGGATGTCGTCGAGAAGAATTTTGCCGATGAAGGGTTATGGCAGCTTCTGCTGCTGGCGTCGAGGGCGGAGGATACCATCGAGCGCGCGATCGAATCGGGCGAGCCGGCGCACGTAGCGCGTTATGCCTTTCAACTGGCGCAAGGATTCAATGTCTTCTATCACGAAAATCGTGTGATCGATGAACCGGATCCGGCACGGCGGAACACCCTGCTTTGGCTGACGGAGTACTTGCGGAGCCAATTGCTAACAACGTTGAACGTCTTAGGAATAGAACAGCCCCGGTATATGTAGGCGCTTCGACACCCGATCCGCTTTAAAATTCTAACCGGGCCTGAAAAGCAATCATGCGCGGCGAACTGTCGCCGCCTAAACCGACACCCAGTAAACCGGTGGGCGGCGCGGTCGTGTAGCTCAGGGTTCCAAAGCCGGTCTGGGTCGAGCGATTGCCGGATACGCCGGCGGCGACCAACACCGGAAGCCCGTAGTTCGGATGGTTGAATACGTTGAAGAATTGCCCATCGATTCTGAGCTTCAAGCGTTCGGTAAGCGTGAAGTACTTCGTCAAATAAAAATCGCTCCAGTTAAAATCCGGTCCCCGCAGCGAATTGCGCCCCAGATTGCCGAATCGGCAGTTTTGCGGCGTGTCGCCTCCGACGCAAGCGCCGGTACTGGGGTCCACCGTCGATACAAAGGCATCCGGGTTCAACCACTGCAATGTGCCGGGTTGCGTGACGCCGTTGATCACCTGATGCCGATAGGTGGGTACACCGGGCACAACGCTGGCAAACTCCGCAATGTGAGCGCCGCCGCTGTTCACTATCCCATTGCCGTTCGCTGAGTAGGAGGTGCTCAAGATGGAAAAAGGGACGCCGCTATGCCAGAACACCGATCCGGATACCTGCCAGCCGTTGAACGCGGCTGCCAACAGCCGGCCTCGCAGCTTTACCGGCAGCTGATAAGTGTAGTTGGCCGTGAAATTGTGGCGCACGTCGTAATCACAGGCTCCGTATAGACGGCCCAACTGACCGGGTAGCGGCGAAAGCAGCCCGCCGGCGGAAAACGGCAGGAATCCGCCATTGGATGCAGTGTCCAAACAATGGCTCCAGGTGTAATTCACCGTTGTCTGCAGACCATGGCTCAAGCGCTTGTCCGCCGTAAGCTGAAGACCGTGGTAGTGACTGTTGGCACCTGTGCTGAGTTGAGTAACAGAACCAAAGCGAGGGTCTGGCGCCTTCCCATAAAGAAGCGGCGCGTAGCAGCCCGGGCAAACGGTTTGATAAGCATTCACTTGCGTCTGATAAAGCTGATTGACGGCGCGCGTGCCGACATATTGGACACGTAGGTTCAGATCGTTTCCCACTTGCCGCTCCACCGCGAAGCTCCACTGCATGAAGTAAGGCGCGCGCAGTGTTCCGTCGGGCACGGCGGTAATGTTCACCGGAGGCAAACACGTCGCCGGATTCGCTAAGGAAAAGTCACAAGAAAATTGTCCCGCAGAAAATCCACTCACAAATCGTCGGTTCGCCGCCACGGTCGCGTCGATGGCGCTTCCCGGCACCGCGGGTGCGATAGTGCTCCCGCCCGCGGTCCCCAAGAGTCCGCCCTGAAAAGTAGCCGAGTAAGGAGGATTGGTTCCCACCTGATCCACGACGCTGCCGGGAAGCAGATCGCTGAAAATGCCGAAGCCGGCGCGCACTACTGTCTTCGGACGAACCTGCCAGGCAATTGCGGTTCTAGGCTGTAGAATGGCTACCGGCACCGATTCGAATACATGGCCAAGACCGGTTTGAATCACCGAGTTCAAAGGTTGATTGACATCGTGCGATATCGATGCGAACGACCCTCTCAGCCGCGCTACCGCGTTGTGGGGGTTCAGTGGATTGGAATTATAGGTGCTTCGCAGACCGAAGGTCCATGTGAACGTCGGCGTCACTTTCCAGGTGTCTTGCGCGTAAAGGTCGACATTCAGAAAGTTATACGGCTGGGAGTAGGCCACGGGAAAGGTCTTCGAAGTGATGGAAGCGATCCCATGGATGAACTGTGGCAAGGTCGTATACTCCAACAGCGGCACAACGCCTTCGCCGAAATTGTAGTCGTTCAGTCGAAAGATCCGGGTGTTGGTGCCGAAGCGCAGCTCATGGGCTCCTATCGTCCAGGCAAGATTGTCGTTGATGAAGAAGCGGCTGGCGCGCCGGCCCTGTATCCATGTGTCGTCTAATCCGCCTAATCGCGTGAACGGCGCATTGGCTCCGCTTCCCTGCAATACAATCGGAAAGGCATTGATCGTCTTCTGAAAATCGGGAGGTCCGAATAAGCTCTCATACCAGGAAAACGCGGGATTGAAGTAGTTCACCAGGTTCGAGGAGAAGACATGTGTGTAGCCGGAAGCAAACGAATAGAGTGGTTGCGCGGAAAGCGCATTGAATAGTGGGTTGATGGCGTCGGTATAGGCCGCCTGCAAACCGTTGTCGTTCTGAAACCGGAACCAAGTCATGTTCCGCTCATTGATGTTGTAGTCGACGCGTGCCGTTTGCACTTGCTCCGTATCTTTGCTGGAACGCGAGCTGGTGCGGCGGTTGGCGCAACCGTTGCCATTGGCCGGATTGCCGGGCGCTACACTTCCATCGCTATTGAAGGGACATCCGAGAATGGTCAACGGCGTTCCGCTGGTCGATTGAAAAAGCGAGAACAGATTCCTGTAAAACGGGACCAATTGCGGCGTGGGAGCGTATTGCGATCCGGTGACCGCATCCGTGCCTCCCAACGGCAGTTGCCCCAAAACGTAGTTCTGCAGTGCGGGAGTCGGCACGGTGATGGTCGACACGATGGGAAGGGCAATGCGAACCCACTCCGAATCGAAGAAGAAAAACAGTTTGTTGCGGAGAATGGGTCCCCCGATACTGCCGCCGAAGTGATTGATGGTCGATCTCGGTTTTCGATTGCCGGGGGTGGAATTGGTGAAGAAATTCGCGGCATTGAAGCGCGAGCCGTTCCAAAGTTCGTATAGATTGCCGTGAAACTGATTCGTTCCCGATTTGGTCACGTAATTCACCTGCGAAGCCCCATAGCGCCCTTGATCCACTGAGTAGGAGAGCGTGTTTACGGTGACCTCCGCGATGGAGTTCAATCCCAGCACCAGGTTCGTTGCCAGCCCACTATTCAGGTTTGTTAAGGGGTCGTTGGTCTCCAACCCGTCCACGATATAGCCATTCGCAAGCGAGGGTAGACCGTTGAATGCCACATTGCCATACCCATTGGTACCGCCCACGAAATCGTTTCCGCTGCCGGCCGTATTGATCAGCGCACCGGCCGCGAACTGTAGCGGATAAGTCAGGTCGCCTCCCGGATTGGGAAGATTCTCCAGCCCGCGAGCATTCATGGTAGTGGACGTATTGGGGTTGTCCGGATTGATGAGCAACGTCTGCTCGTTCACGTCTACGCTTTGCTTTGCAGAAGCCACTCGCAACGTAAAATCGACGGTCTGTTTTTGCCCTAACCCGGTGACGACGGACGGATTAGTTTCAGGCTCGAATCCCGGTGCTGAAACTTCCACCCTGTAAGTGCCGGGTAGCAGTTGCGGAAAGTTGAAGCGGCCGGAATTGTCGGTGCTGGCGGTGCGCGTCAGCCCCGTTTGGTTGTTGCGAGCAGTGACTGACGCCTGAGCAACAGAACTATGTGACGGATCATGAACTTGCCCCAGGATCGCGCTGGTGGTCTCCCCCTGACCGTATAAGGTCGAAGAGAGAATTGTTATGGTAGCTATTGCCGACAGCAAGCAGCAGCAGGAGTGGACTAATTTAGGCAGACTGAATTTAAAGTGTAAAGCACATTCCTGTTCTACGCAACGGAAGCTTTTGCCATTAGTTGAAGCGACGGCCATGGAAAGATAAAGGTAATAACCCTTTCTAAAAGGGGGCGGATGGCTGCGCAGATTCTGCTGACACTACTGATCGTTTTCCGAACAGGACTAAGAACGTATATATGACAAAAAGGCTACATTAAACTGGAAATATAATGCCTAGTCAGAATAGCTTCGGCGCTGCCGCGACGCTGCGCGTGAACGATCGTGATTATGAGATATTTCGTCTCGATGCACTTGAAAAGGCAGGACTAGCAAACCTCCAACGCATCCCTTACTGCATAAAGATCCTGTTGGAAAATCTGCTGCGTTTTGAGGATAATCGCACCGCGAAGGCCAGCGATATCGAGTATGTTTCTCGGTGGGACGGCAAACTGGCTGCCCAGGAGATTCAGTTCCGTCCGGCGCGTATTTTGATGCAGGATTTTACCGGTGTTCCGTGCGTTGTGGATTTGGCGGCGATGCGCGATGCCTTGAAAGAAATCGGCGCCGACCCCCAACTCGCGAACCCGCTGATCCCGGCTGACCTGGTGATCGATCATTCGGTGCAGGTGGACGCCTACGGTTCGGCGAGTGCATTTCAGGAGAACGCGCTGCTGGAGTTTTCACGCAATCAGGAGCGCTATAGCTTTCTGCGTTGGGGGCAGACCGCGTTCGGCAACTTTCGTGTGGTACCGCCGGACACAGGCATTGTTCATCAGGTGAATTTGGAGTATTTGGCGAGCGTGGTTTTCGCGAAGGAAACCTCCTCGGGCCGGCAGGCCTATCCCGACACATTGATGGGCACCGATTCGCATACCACCATGATCAATGGCGTGGGCGTCGTTGGTTGGGGGGTCGGCGGAATCGAGGCGGAGGCCTGTATGTTGGGCCAGCCTATCTCCATGTTGCTGCCGCAGGTGGTGGGCTTCAAAATGAACGGCAGATTGCCCGAGGGGGCTACGGCGACCGATCTGGTGCTGACCGTCACGCAAATGTTGCGCAAGCGCGGCGTTGTCGGCAAGTTCGTCGAATTCTACGGGCCCGGCGTCGGCGCCTTATCGCTGGCAGACCGGGCCACCATCAGCAACATGGCTCCGGAGTATGGCGCCACCATCGGATTTTTCCCCATCGACGATGTTAGTCTCGACTATCTGCGACTGACGAACCGGTCGGCTGAACAAATCCGGCTAGTGGAAGCTTACGCCAAAGAACAAAGCCTGTTCTTGTTGCCCGACGCCGAAGACCCCATTTACTCCGATACGTTGTCGCTGGATTTGGGCAAAGTGGTGCCCTCCATGGCCGGTCCGAAGCGTCCCCAGGACCGCATCGAGCTTCCTGACGTAAAGGAAAATTTCTTAGCTGGGCTGGATCGATCGCTGCGGACCGCGAAAGTGCGTGTCGATGGGCAGAAGAAAAAAATCCACGATGGAGCAGTCGTCATTGCCGCTATTACCAGCTGCACCAATACGTCGAACCCGTCCGTGATGATTGCCGCTGGTTTGTTGGCGAAGAGGGCCGTGGAAAAAGGCCTTACGGTCAAGCCCTGGGTGAAGACGTCCCTGGCGCCGGGATCGAAGGTCGTGATCGATTATCTGACCGACGCAGGATTGATGGAATATCTGGAAAAATTGAATTTCCATTTAGTGGGATATGGATGTACTACGTGCATCGGGAACAGCGGGCCGTTGCCGGACGAAGTCGCCAACGCGGTCATCGACGAAAAGCTGAATGTGGCGGCGGTGTTGAGTGGAAATCGGAACTTTGAGGGGCGCGTCAATCCGCTCGTACGTTCGAATTATCTGGCTTCGCCTCCCTTGGTGGTCGCCTATGCGCTGGCAGGCAGCGTGGACCTCGATCTCACCAAAGAACCTTTGGGAGAAGACGAAGCGGGCAATCAGGTTTATTTGAAAGACGTTTGGCCCAGCTCCGAAGAGGTGGAGAAGGTGATGAAGGCTTCCACGCGACCGGAGTTCTTTCAGAAACAATACGCGGCGGTCTTCACCGGCGACAATAACTGGAGTTCGCTCAAAGTTCCTGCCGGGAATAGCTTTGAGTGGACCGACGACTCTACCTATATCAAGAAACCTCCTTATTTCGAAAAGCTGGTGGATCCGCTGACTTCGGTAAAAGACATGAGCGGCCTGCGGGTGTTGGCGATCTTGGGCGACTCGGTGACGACGGATCATATCTCGCCGGCCGGTTCGATTCCCCGGGACAGCCCGGCCGGCAAATACCTGATGAGTTTGGGCGTTAAGTCGGGAGACTTCAACAGCTATGGTTCGCGGCGTGGGAATCATGAAGTCATGGTGCGCGGTACCTTCGCCAATATTCGATTACGCAACCAGATGGTTCCCGGAGTAGAAGGCGGCTGGACGCGGCATATTCCTGGTGGCGAGAAGATGTTCATTTATGACGCCTCGGTGAAATATCAGGCGGAGAACGTGCCCCTGCTGATCTTGGCCGGCAAGGAATACGGGTCCGGATCGTCGCGCGACTGGGCGGCGAAAGGTACGCTTCTTCTCGGAGTGAAAGCAGTCATCGCGGAAAGCTTCGAGCGAATCCACCGGTCGAACCTGGTGGGAATGGGCGTTCTTCCGCTGCAATTTATGGAGGGAGAAAACCGCGAATCACTGGGCCTCACCGGAGAAGAGCTCTTTAGCATCTCGGGCGTGTCCGCGGCCATCGTTTCTTCGGGAGAGTTGCGGGTGAGTGCTCGCAAACCCGATGGCGAAGAAATTGCCTTTGTGGTTCGCGCCCGCATCGATACGCCGCAGGAAGTGGAGTACTATCGCAACGGTGGGATTCTGCCCTATGTGCTTCGTCAATTAGTCGCTTCGAATCCTCTGGCCGCGTGAGTCCGGAATGAGGGGCCGCGCGCCGCTGCTGGTAGCGGTAGGAATTATCTGTTGCGACGCGCGGGTCTTGGTGGGCCAACGGCGCAAAGGGGACCGGCATTCGTTGAAATGGGAGTTCCCCGGCGGCAAGGTGGAGCAGGGCGAATCGCCTCCCGACGCCTTGGTGCGAGAGCTGCGCGAAGAGTTGCGGATTGACTCGGTTGCCGGATGCGAACTGGCCCGCTACGAACATCATTATCCGAACGGGAGCGCCGTCCACCTCCTGTTTTTTACGGTAGCCAGTTTTTCCGGCCAGCCGGAAGGCCGAGTGTTCGAGCAAATTCGATGGGTGGAGCTTGCCTCTCTCCCGGCGCTCGACTTCGTGGAAGGCGACTTGGACTTCTTGAATCGGCTGGCGCGCGGAGATTTTTCCGCTATGTTGCGGACTAAAAAAGTAGGCTGAAAAAATATCTTACTCGCGTCCACATTTCAGCCACAGTTAAGCCTATGATAGTCCTTGGGAATCGTATGATGGGCCACAATACGAAGCGTCTGTTCCACCTACCCTGTTTGACTCTGCCCACTTTAGTGCTGGTCTGTTGTGGCATCGGATTCGGTGCAGACACTGCGCCTCCCACTCATCTCATTGTGAAAGCAGGCACTCCGCTACGTGTCGCCCTGTGCGCCAGAACCCCCATTAACTCCGTAGGCTCGCCGGTGAATGCGATCGTAGTTCGCCCTATCTATGTGGGCGAGTATCAAGTTATACCCGCCGGGGCGAAAGTAACGGGCAAGGTACTCACTCTAGAGCCTGTGGACCGAGCCACACGCCTGCGGGCCGTCACGGGAGGCGATTTTACGCCGCTTCACCAGGCCCGGCTGGAGTTCGATAACCTTATCCTGCCCGATGGTCATGAAATTGCTTTCCACAGCATCGCCGTGGAACGCAATGCAAAGTTAGTGAAACTAAACAGCCGCGAGCGTCAGCAAAGCGAAACTTTCTTCGACAAAGCTCATAACCAACTGGCGGGAATGACCCAAGACCAGAAAAAAATGTTTAAGCAGATTCGAGGGCCGGGCAAATTCGAGTTGGCGGAAGACTGGTTTTATTCCAACTTGCCTTACCATCCGCAATCGCTCGCGCGCGGTTCGTTGTTCGATGTCGATCTGCAGGAGCCCCTGGAAATGGACGTGCCCTGCCAAGAGGCTATGACGAGACCCGCTCCCACAAAAACTACTGTACTCCGGGCGCGGATGCTGACAACCATTACGTCGAAAGACGCCGAAGCCGGAATGCCGGTGGAGGCGATCCTGACCGAGCCGGTGCGGGATGAGGATCATGGACTGTCGTTGCCCGAGGGTACGCGCCTGACAGGAACGATCACCTATGCTAAACCGGCGCATTCGTTCGGGCGAAGCGGCGAACTGCGGTTTCGTATCAACCGGCTTGCCTTACCCGAGGATAATGAGATGCGGAGCGTAGACGGCATCTTGGCAGGAGCCGAACTTAACCCACATGCGAATGCAATTATCGACACCGAGGGTGGGACCCATGCTCATTCCAAGCGTCGCTGGGTAGAGCCAGTCACTTACGCCGTATTTGCCGGCGCGTTGTATTTCGGGTTTTCACAACACCAGGACGAAAGTCCGATCATTCGATCGGTGTTCAGTAATGGGTTCGGTTTTACCGGTAACTTCCTTGGCTCCCTTTCCGAATCGGCGGCCATGGGTATGTCCTACTACGGTCTTGCCCGCTCGGTAGTGTTGAACATTTTGCTGCCCGGGCAAAATGTCGTTTTCCCAAAAGACACCCTGCTTGAGATAAAGCTCGCCGACACTCGTCCGCGAACAAAAACGGACAGCCGATTGCTTCCATCGACGCAGACGAAGGAAAAGGCGAATTAATCTAAATCGAACGGTCTTTTCGGCGCAGAGCCGGAAGTATCTTCCTTCGCGAGTTTCAGAAGCTCGTCGAACTTTTTCTCGCGTCCTTTCTCGCTGCTGCGCTGCGATGCGAAGCTTTTCTCAAACATCTCATTCCGACGCTCGGCCTCCACTTTGAGTTGTTGCGCCGCGGCATGCAAGTCGTCGATTACCGGCGCGCGTTCGGGCGCTTTATGGTGGAGAACCACCTCGGTCTCCGGATCTATTTTCAGCGTGGCTCCGCAACAAGGGCAAGCTACTTCGATCACGCGACTAGTCGGCTCGGCCATAGATGAATCGTAGCGCAACTGCCTTTTCTTTTTACTACTGCAATTGCCTCTCCTGATCGATATAGATTAAAATCCTAAATAGGAGACCTAATGCTGCTGCCACTACCCACTTATCCCGCAACCAGTTATGCCCCGACGGTCCCCGTCGACCTTACTTCAAGATCGGAACGAGAACGCCTAAGTGCCGCAGGCCTAAAAGCATTTTTAAACATTCGAGAACGCTGGAATCTTCGCGATCAAGATTCCCGTACGCTTCTAGGCGGTGTGTCAAACGGCCCTTACTACAAATGGAAAAAGCAGCCTGAGCGAACGCTGAATGCCGATGTTCTCACCAGGATTTCATACCTCATTGGAATCTACAAAGCTCTTAATATTCTGTACGGTGAGAAGTTGGCCGATGAATGGATACTTCTGCCAAACGCGAATCGAATATTCGGCGGACGCACTCCGCTGGAATACATCATGCGTGGGGGAGTTCCGGCCCTGCAAATCGTCCGCCGATTACTCGACGCAAGGCTCGGCGGAATGTGAACAAATCCAAAGACATTCCACCCACTACGTTCATTCGCCAAACCGATACGCACCGTCTGATTCCCAGCAAATACAATCCTGATGCCGCTGATGTTCTTCAAAGAATTGCGGATAGCGCGTCCCATTTGCTGGATCTCATCACTCTAAGCGATGCTACCAGTGACCAGCTTTGGGCTGAAAATGGACTGTTGCCTGGGATAAGCAGTCATGAACTCATTTTCGGTATCCAGAACTATCGCGTGGTCAATGCAGCATTCACGCACGCCCACCCACTCGGGTCACGTTTCAATGGTCCGGACCGAGGAGCTTGGTATGCGGCATTCGCTCTGCAAACTGCGCAAAAAGAAGTGGCGTTTCATAAGTCAACGGAGTACGCAGAGATCGGACGATGGGACGACTCCATCACCTACGACGATTACCTTGCCGACTTCAACGGAACGTTCCACGACCTGCGACGTACTCGCGAGTTCGATGCTGCCTTAAGTTCTGAAACTTATCTGCTATCGCAAGCTCTCGCACAACGTCTTCTTGCCAACGATTCATGCGGAATTGTTTACCCAAGCGTTAGGCATGTTGACGGCACCTGCCTTGCTTGCTTTCGTCCCGCCCTGGTCTCCCACGTTCGTAAGGAGAAAACATATCGCTTTACGTGGAACGGTACTCCCAAACCAAAAATAACTCGCGTAAACGCGTAGAGCTCGGCTTTGCTTCCCTTGGATTAGTCTGGATGAAAAGACGCCAGACTATGTAGCGATTTCACGTACCAGGCGGCAAGTGCGAGTGACGTTGATCATGCGACCAAATGAGTCAGCGAGCGACGAATGGCAGCATCATCGGATGAGAAGAGTTTAGATTTTTGCTTTTTTGCTAAAATTCATTAAATATATAAATGAATGTCTCAAAACTAACGCTACTTCTTCTTTTAGCTAGCACAATATTGCGAGCCGATAGCGTGACATTAACGTCCGATATCACAGGATATTTCTTTGTTGAAGGTCCAAATGGGATCAGGCGGAGCATAGGTTGTCAGGGAAACCCGTGCGACGCTGTAGAAAAATATACTTATCAGATTCCAGTTCCTGGTCCTTTGCCGGTAACTCACACCTCGGTAGCATCGGTACGCGGTGCAGTAAGGGAGTTAAGGGGTACTGACATCTATCAAATCCCTGTGGAGCTCTCTCCCAACTCTTTTTATTTTAGTTTTGAGTTCGACACGTCTCAGTCGAACTTCGATATCGACGTAAAAGACTCTTTCTTGGATCCGCATGTTTTGGGATCGGGAACATTTCATCTCAGTCCTGGAACTTGGCAGGTGCGATACCTTTTTGGAAATAACGCGCGACCAGGCCGCCCAAATTACTTCTACTTGCTGGATATACCGGAGTCTCGAACTGATCCTAGTTACTACGGCGGAATCTACAATGTACCGACAGGCACTGACTCCCTATCGTGGAGAGGCGAATCCGAAGCTTTCGGTGCTGAGGATAATTTCACAACCGGATATCTGGTCTTCACCAACCTGACTCCTTCGCCCGAGCCTTCTAGCTTCTATTTACTCGGATTGCTTCTACTTGCATTCGTTTTTTGGAAGCAACGTTCTGTTTAAGTTCTTTAAAAACATTAAACTCGCGTAAACGCGTAGAGCTCGGCTTTGCTGCTGCTGTTAGCGCAAGCGCATGCCATCATAAAGCGGTCATGACGCTTCCACACAAAACCGACGGTTCGCAGTATTAATGCACTCCCTACCGGAACTGCTGTCGCATTATGGATACGCAGGTTTATTCGGATTACTCGTTCTAGGAATCGTGGGGCTGCCGGTGCCCGACGAAACACTCTTAGTGGCCGCCGGTTACCTGATTTCCAAAGGGCACCTTCATCCCGTATTCACCTATCTCGCCGCGCTTGGGGGGAGTATCTGCGGCATCACCATCAGCTACTTCATCGGGCGCTTGCTAGGAGAAACCTTCGTCGTGAAATACGGCAAATGGGTACACCTTACCGAAGCCCGCATCCGGCGCATTGACCGCTGGTTCCACCATTTTGGGCATTGGCTGCTCGCGTTCGGCTATTACATACCCGGCGTCCGGCACTTCACTGCTTTTGTGGCGGGAATGTCGGGTCTGGAATACCCTTCCTTCGCCGTGTTCGCCTACGCCGGAGCAGCGCTCTGGGCTGGTAGCTTTCTTGCTCTAGGCTATTTCGTCGGCGAGAATTGGGAAGTGGCAGTGACGGCTGTGCATCGCTATCTATTGGTAATTTGCATCGCGCTAGCCCTGTTCGGCGTCCTGTTTTGGTGGTGGCGCTCCCGTAGGCGAAAGCACGGCTAATCACGTCGTTGGCAAAGGTGGGTTACCATCGTAAGTTTAAACCCACATGAATATTTCCCAGGGTATCCGTCTACTTTTCCCCCTCCTTCTTTTGGTTGAAAGCGGCGTTGCCCAGACTGCGGCATCCGGCCATCAACCTTCGGCCGGCGTCGATGTAAAAGCCATCGACAAATCCGTCGATCCATGCAAAAACTTCTACCAATATGCCTGCGGAAACTGGATGAAAAACAACCCGATTCCGCCCGCCTACTCGCGCTGGGGCCGCTTCGATGAACTGCAGGACCATAACCTACAGGAACTGCGCGCCATCGCCGAAGATTCCGAGAAGAATCGCCAGCGCTCGCCGACGGACCAGAAAGTAGGCGCGTTTTATGGCTCCTGCATGGATGAAAGTGCGGTGGAAAAAGCAGGAGCAAAACCTTTGCAGCCCGAGCTGGACCGCATCAAGGCGATGCAGAGTAAATCCGATTTGCCCGCCGAAGTAGCGCGGCTGCACGACCAGGCCGTCACTGCCTTCTTTCGTTTTGGACAAAGTCCCGATCCTACCAGTGCGCATATGACGATTGCCAGCGCCGGGCAGGGTGGCCTCGGTCTTCCCGAAAAAGGTTTCTACACCCGCACGGGACCAAAGGATATTGAAACCCGCAAGCGTTACGTCGAGCACATCTCCAAGATGTTTCAGTTGCTCGGTGTGCCGACCGCGGAAGCGGATACGAAAGCGGCAAAGATATTGGAGTTTGAGACCGATCTAGCCAGTGCTTCGCTCGATAACGTTTCCTTGCGGAACCCCCAATTGACACTGCACAAGATGCCGTTACAACAGTTCGATGCCGAACTGTCGGATTTTAGCTTTCAGCAATACTTGCAGGGCCGCTCCACGCCCTCGTTCAACACTCTGAATGATCGGGAGCCCGAATTTTTTACGACGCTCAGTAGCAAACTCTCTTTAGTAAGTCTCGATGATCTGAAGGATTACCTCACCTGGCACTATGTATCGGCCAATGCCGGCGAGCTGAGTACACCGTTTGTAAAGGAAAATTTCGACTTCTACGGGCGCTATCTCACCGGAGCGAAGGAATTGCAGCCGCGCTGGAAGCGCTGCGTGAAGCTCACCGACCAGGAGCTGGGCGAAGCGTTGGGAAAGAAGTACGTCGAAAAAGAGTTCGGTCAAAACAGCAAGGCAAAAACACTGGAGCTCGTGGGGATGATCGAAAAAGCGATGGCTGCCGATATTAACTCCTTGACATGGATGAGCGACGCGACCAAACAGCAGGCGCTGGAGAAGCTGAAAGGCGTGACGAACAAGATCGGCTATCCCGAAAAATGGCGCGATTATTCCAGCGTCAAAATCGTTCCCGACGATCTCATTGAGAACGTGAATCACACTCGCGAGTTCGAAGAGCATCGCGAACTCAATAAAATTGGTAAGCCGGTGGACCGGAAAGAATGGGGCATGACCCCGCCGACAGTAAATGCTTATTACAGTCCGCTGCAAAACAACATCAACTTCCCGGCAGGCATCCTGCAGCCTCCGTTTTATAACAATTCGTCGGATATGGCGGTGAATTTCGGTGCCATCGGAGTGGTCATCGGGCATGAGCTGACCCACGGATTCGACGATCAAGGACGCCAGTACGACGGCGACGGAAACCTGCGCGATTGGTGGACGGCCAAAGATCGGGAAGAGTTCAAGAAACGCGCCGATTGCATCTCCAATGAATACTCGCAGTTCAGCCCAGTCGAAGGAGTGAAGCTAAACGGCAAGTTGACTCTAGGCGAAAACGGAGCCGATAATGCCGGTATTCGTCTGGCTTACATGGCACTCATGAGTAGCCTGCAGAACGGCATGGTCGACAAAGCGAAGCTCGATAGCTTCACGCCCCAGCAGCGATTCTTCCTCGGTTTTGCTCAGGTATGGTGCCAAAACGTACGGCCGGAAGCGGCTCGCCTGCGGGCGCAGACCGACCCCCATGCCCCGGGCGAGTTTCGCGTCATCGGTGTCGTGGAGAATTCGCCGGAATTCGCCACTGCCTTCGGGTGTTCCGCTGGAGCGCCCATGTCCGCCGGCGATAAAGCTTGCCGCGTTTGGTAAGCGAATACAGTCACATTGGAGGTTGTCATGAAGTCATTTGCTATCGCCTTTTTCGTCTGCTGCGGTTTGGCGTCCTTCGCTCATGCGCAGGCATCGCACAGCGGACTCGATCTGAAGGCTATCGACAAATCGGTCGATCCTTGCAGCGATTTCTATCGATATGCTTGCGGAACCTGGATCAAGAACAATCCCATACCGGCGGATGAAAGCTCTTGGGGCCGATTCAACGAGCTCCACGACCGCAATCAGGCCGAGCTGCGGAAAATCGCCGAAGACGCCGCGCAGCATCAAGACCGCTCGGAGCTCGATCAGAAAGTAGGAGGCTACTACGCCTCCTGTATGAACGAAGCAGAGATCGAGAAGCTGGGAAGGAAGCCGCTGAAGCCGGAGCTGGACCGTATTGCGCAAATCGGTAATCCGCAGCAGCTGCTGGACGAGGTAGCGCGCCTGCAAGATCAGCAGGTCGATGTCTTTTTTGGCTTTGGTCCATCGCCTGATCCCAATAACGCCCGGATGGAAATTGCCGCACTCGATCAGGGCGGATTGGGTCTGCCGGAGCGCGATTTCTACTTGCGGACCGATCCGAAGTCGAAGGAGATACAAAAAAAGTATGTTGCGCACATCGCCCAGCTCTTTCAATTGATCGGCGACTCCCAAGCCGAGGCACAGAAGAAAGCCGACGCCGTCATGGCGTTGGAGACGAACCTGGCGAAAGCCTCGCTGGATGTCACCTCACGGCGCAATCCAAAGTTGCTCGTGCACATCATGCCGAAGAGCGACCTCAAGCAACTCAGCCCGAATTTCGACTTCCCTGGGTTTTTCGAGAAAGTGAACACCCCGGAATTTCAAAAACTGAATGTGGCCGTGCCCGACTTCTTGAAAGCGCTCAGCGAACAAATGTCCGCGCAGAGCATGAGCGATTTGAAAGACTATCTCGCCTACCACTACATCAATGCCAATGCTTCCTTGCTGTCGAAAAATTTCGTCGATGCCAACTTCGACTTCTATGGGCGCACGCTGCGGGGTACCAAAGAGATCAAGCCGCGTTGGAAGCGTTGCATCAGCGCCACCGATGGCGAGCTGGGCGAAGCGCTGGGACAGAAATTTGTCGATAAAACCTTCGGTACCGAGGGTAAGCAAAAAACACTGCAATTAGTCAATGAGATCGAGCATCAGATGGCGAACGACATTCAGTCGTTGACTTGGATGAGCCCGTCAACCAAAAAAGAGGCCATGGTAAAGCTAAAAGCGGTCACCAACAAGATCGGTTATCCGGATAAGTGGCGCGACTACTCCAGCATCAAGATCATTTCGGACGACTACTTCGGAAATTCCATTCGTGCCAATCAGTTCGAAAGTCGAAGACTGACAAGAAAAATCGGTCAGCCCGTGGATAGAAAGGAATGGGGCATGACCCCTCCCACGGTGAATGCCTACTACGATCCGACGGAAAATAACATCAACTTCCCGGCAGGCATTCTGCAGCCGCCTTTCTACTCCAACAAGGCCACGGACGCTGTCAACTACGGTGGTATCGGCATGGTCGTCGGCCATGAGTTGACGCATGGCTTCGACGACGAGGGCCGTCAGTTTGACGCCGATGGAAACCTGAAAGATTGGTGGCAGAAAAGTGACGCCGTGGAGTACGATAAACTCTCCAACTGCATCGTCGGCGAATACAGCGGCTTCTCCCCGGAGCCGGGGGTTCACTTGAACGGCAAGCTGACACTCGGCGAGAACACCGCCGATAACGGTGGAATTCGTCTGGCCTACTTCGCCTTAATGGACGACTTGGCGAAGAAAAGCCTTTCGCCCGCATTGAAAGTGGACAACTACACGCAAGCGCAGCAGTTTTTCCTGGGTAATGCCCAGGTGTGGTGCGAAAAACAGACGCCGGAATCCACTCGGTTGCGGGCACAAACCGACCCGCACTCCATGGGGCAATTCCGCGTGAATGGCGTCGTGTCGAACATGCCCGAATTCAGCGAAGCGTTCGGATGCAAGGTGGGAGATAAGATGTACGCGGCCAAGGGATGCCGCGTCTGGTGATGTACGCGGCATCCCTTGGCCGCGTCCGGTAAATCATATGCAGGAACAGGTGAAAGACAATCCACTGCTGAGCAGGGAGTTGCCGATCCATTTCGAAAAAGTAAAGGCAGAGCACGTGGAGCCGGCGATTCATTTGTTGTTGGAGCAAATGAAGAACCGCCTCCATGACCTGGGACACCTCAGTCAGCCGGCAACATACGACGATGTCTTGTTAGGGCTCGACACCATTACGGAGCCGCTCGATTTCGCCATGGCCGTTGTCGGGCATTTGGAGTCGGTCGCCACCACGCCGGAGTTGCGGGCGGCTTATAACGCGGTGCAGGGGCCGGTGAGCATGTTTTACACGTCCATCGCGCTCGATGCGGATGTATGGGCGGCCGTGAAAGCGGTCGGGCAAAGCGATGAAGCGCAGTCGCTATCGCCGGTACATAAACGGTATCTGCGAAAGACAATCTCCGGTTTCAAACGCGCCGGAGCCGATCTGGATGCGGAAGCGAAAACAAAGCTGGAAGCGCTGGATGTGGCCCTTACCGAGGCGACTACGAAATTTGCCGAAAACGTTCTGGACGCCACCAACGCATTCGACCTGATCGTCACGGACGAAACAAAGCTGGCGGGCCTTCCTTCCTCCGCGCGCATGGCGGCGCGGGAAAGCGCGAAGAGCAAAGGCCGGGAGGGCTGGCGTTTCACCTTGCAAGCCCCCAGCTTGGTGGCGGCGCTTACCTATTTGGACGACGGCGGTATTCGGCGGCAGCTTTGGGAAGCTTCCAACCATCGCGGCACCTCGGACCAATTCGATAATCGCGGTTTATTGTTGGAGATCCTTCGCTTACGTCGCGAAAAGGCGCAGCTTCTGGGCTATCGCGATTTTGCCGATCTGGTTCTAGAAGAGCGCATGGCCCGCTCCGGCTCACAAGCCGCCGCCTTTCTCGATGATTTACGACAAAAGACCGAGCCCTTTTTTCAACGCGAAAATGAGTCCCTTGCCGAGCTAGGCCGCGAACACGGCTATGAAGAAATCAAGCCGTGGGACGTGGGCTATCTGGCCGAAAAGCAGCGGCAAGCGCTTTACGATTTCGACGAGGAAGAGCTCAGGCCCTATTTCCCGCTCGAACAAGTGGTGATGGGAATGTTCAATATTTTCAGCCTTCTGTTGGGCATCTCCGTCACCGAACAGCCAGGAATCACCGGTTGGGACCCGGCCGTGAAATATTACCGCGTGGAGGACGCCTCCACGGGTAAGCTGTTGGGCAACTTCTACGCCGATTGGTTTCCACGCGAGAACAAGCGGGGCGGGGCATGGATGGATTCCCTCATCACCGGCTTCCCCGACGAAGGCCATCCTCACGTAGGCTTGATTTGCGGCAATCTTACGCCGCCGGTGGAAGACAAACCCTCACTATTGACGCATCGTGAAGTGGAGACCGTTTTTCACGAGTTCGGGCACCTTCTGCATCACACCCTCAGCCTGGTCCCGGTGCGTAGTCTTTCCGGCACCAGCGTGCCATGGGACTTCGTGGAACTACCTTCGCAGATCATGGAAAACTGGACAATGGAACGCGAAGCCCTCGATTTGTTTGCGCGGCATTATCGAACCGGCGCGCCCATTCCGGAGGAGCTGTTTCAAAAAATGCGCCGGGCTCGCACCTTTCGCGGCGCCAACGCCCAGATGCGGCAACTGGGTCTAGGCACGGTGGACTTGAAGCTGCATCGCGAATTCGATCCGGCGCGCGATGGCGATGTCATGGCCTACGCGCGCGGCATTCTCGCGCGGTTCACCCCCGCGCCGCTTCCCCAGGACTATGGTATGGTCGCCAGCTTCACGCATCTCTTCTCCAGTCCGGTGGCGTATGGCTCGGGCTACTACTCCTATAAATGGGCCGAAGTTCTCGATGCCGACGCCTTCACCCGGTTCCGCGCCGAAGGCGTGTTCAATGTAGAAACCGGTGGCGACTACAGGCGTCATATATTAGAGCGCGGCGATAGCGAAGAGCCTTCGGACCTGTATCGCCGGTTCATGGGTCGCGATCCCGATGCCGATGCTCTCCTGGAGCGTTCGGGTCTTCTGCCCGCCGCGTAAAACGAAAGCTATGGAAGCCGACGCAAAGCAATCTGCCGGGCAGCAACTTCGACAATTGAGCGAAGAGAATGCCCGGCTGAAGGCCAACAACCAGGCGCTTGAAGAAACTTGTAAAAAGGCCGAGGAAGCCAACGCACGCCTGCTGGGTGAAATGCAATCGGTGAACGAAAGCTCACAGCAGCTCATCTACGCCGCCAGTCACGATCTGCAGGAGCCGCTCCGCTCCATCGCTTCCTATACGCAACTCCTCGAACGCCGCTATGCCCAAAATGCCGACGCTGCCGAGTATACGAAGTACATCGTCGATGGCGTAAACCGCATGAGTACGTTGATCCGCGACTTGCTTACTTACTCTCGCACCGGTAACTCCACCAAGCGGACTACCGTCAAACTGGAATCTCTGGTGCAGTGGAGCTTGTTAAACCTGCAGCAAGCGATTCGGGACGCCAATGCGGAAGTAATTTGCGGGGAGCTTCCCGAACTTTCGGTGGACGAAACGCAGATGGTGCAGCTTTTTCAAAATCTGCTGAGTAACTCCCTCAAATACCGGAGCGAGGCGGTCCCGAAAATCTCTATTTCCTCCGCGGAAGCACCGGCTGGTCACACCATCCTGGTGCGTGATAACGGCCAAGGCATCGAGCCTCGCTATCACAAGCAAGTCTTCGGCGTCTTTAAGCGTCTTCATGGAAGAGAGATTCCAGGAACAGGCATCGGCCTGGCGCTTTGCCAGAAAATCGTGGAAAGTCATGGCGGCCAGATCTGGGTGGAGAGCGACGGAACCAACGGCTCTACCTTTTTGTTTACCATTCCGGGCTAAGACGGGGTTAACGGTTCATAATGACCACATCGGTTATTATTGACCGGCGCACTGATGTTTATCGGTCCATAAGTGATTGAGTTCTTAATGGTTGATGTTTTGGTTTGTGAAATGCTCAACATCCAATGGTGATCCTTGTATCGTAAGTCCTTATTTATGCTTCGCATCGTTGCGGTCGCTTGGTTCCTCATTTTCAGCGTGATCGCCTTGCCGGCGCAGGAACGAATAGGCGCGGCAAAAGAAGCTGTTGGACGGATCAGCTTTATCAAAGGCCAAGCGGACGTAAAGCGCGGCAATGAAGGCGAACTTCTAGCCGCGACCACCAATGCGCCATTGTTGGCGCAGGATCGTTTGCAAACCGGAGTTGGCTCGGTAGCCGAAGTGCAGCTCGACTATGGCAATATGGTGCGGCTTGCGCCCGATACCGACCTGGGAATGCCGGTCCTGCAAGACCAGTATTATCAGCTTCAGCTTGCCATGGGAACAATCACCTATCGCGTCTTGCGGAATGCCGATGCTCAGGCTGAAGTAGACACCCCCAATCTGGCGGCAAGGCCGCTCGGTCAGGGTGAATTCCGCATCTCCGTTTTCGAGGATGGCACCACCCAAATCACGGTGCGCTCCGGGGAGTTGGAAATCTACGGCCCGCTCGGCTCCCAAACATTCGGCGGCGGTAAAACGCTGCTGGTGCGAGGAGGCATATCCGGCGCCGAGTTTCAAATTGTCGATGAATTGCGAAGAGACCAGTTCGATCAATGGGGTGAAAAGCGCGATCGCCGGTTGCTCGCTTCGCAAAGCTATCGGTATGTCAGCCCCGATATCGTCGGCGCGGATGACCTTGACCAATACGGCGCCTGGGTCCCTTCCCGGTACGGGGTCGTCTGGTCGCCGCGTCCGCCGGTTCCCGGTTGGGCGCCTTACAGTGATGGACACTGGGTTTGGGAAGGTGGCTATAGCTGGAGCTGGGTCGATGATGCCTCCTGGGGCTGGGCGCCCTACCATTACGGACGCTGGTTTTGGAACGGCCGCTTCGGCTGGTGCTGGTGGCCGGGTGCGGCGTTCGCGCACTATCGTTGGAGTCCGGCCGTGGTTGGCTTTTTCGGCTATCGCGGCGCGGGAATCGGACTTGGATTCGGAAACATAGGAGAGCTAGGCTGGGTGGCCCTTGCGCCTTCCGAACACTTTTATCCCTGGTGGGGAAAAAACGCCGGCGGTCAATATATGCAGGAAGGATCTTCCAGCGGCAGCGAGATCATCCATAATGCCGACGTCGCGAATGTTTACCGGAACGCGCGCATCGATGGCGGTGCTATCACTAACAACTACAATGTGTTCGGCGTGGTGAATCCCCACTTTGGCCGGGCGCGTTTCCACGAATTGCTCAGAGCCAGTTTGGTCCGCGGCCGAATTCCGCTCGCTCCGGTCAAGATCAATGTACGCCGCACCGCTCGGTTCGCGTTTGTCGATGAAAAATTCGCAATTGCCGAACAACGTCCTTTTTTTGAGCGCCAACAGGCACCGCAATCCACCTTCAATTCTTTTGCGCGGCAAGGAACCGGAGAAGGCTGGCAGCATTTTGGCACACCCGGCGTCGCTAGCGGTCTTCATCAAGGAGCAGCGGTAGAAAAAGACTCGAGCGAGGAAAGCGGCTGGCATGATTTTGGAAAGCCAGTGCAAGCCCCGCCCCAGCGCTAAATCGGCGGTAGGACCGGTTTAAATCAGCCTCTACCCCGAAGCTGATCCAGTTCTCTGCGATCCCGTTTTGACGGCTTGCCTTCGCGAAAGGCTTCGAAGGGTGGCATCGCCTTACGCTCTTCCGCTGCTTTTTGCCGCAATTCCTTGCTTTCTTCTGTCTCGCGATACAGCGTATGCGCCACAACAGCCGGACCGCGTACTTCGCTCAGCAAAAGCACTTCCACCTGATAATCGCCGCCGCTATTTCGTACCTGCAGGAGATCGCTAATTCGTACTTCACGCGCGGCCTTGGACGGCTGTCCGTTGCATTGTACGCGACTGAGCTCACACGCCTTCGCTGCCAATGCCCGCGTTTTAAAGAATCTTGCCGCCCAAAGCCACTTGTCTATCCTCACGCGCGCTAGTTCCCCATATCGTAGAAAAACTCTTCCTGCGTGATCTTGCCATTATTCACCGTATAAAGGGCAGCTTCATCTATGGTCATGCGCTTTCCCGCCATTGGGCCGGCCTTGCTGGTCACGTCGTACTTGAATCGGACGACGAATCGATCACCATTGGGCCAAGGTCCTTCTACTTCGGCGCGATGCACCTCATGGTTGTTCTCCCACCACTCACTTTTGCCCTTCACCGCATCGAGGCCCTCCATGCGCGCCGGCATCGACGGACCGCTGGCCGCTTCGATGCTGACGATCTCTGGGCTGTACAGCATCTTGATCGCTTCCATGTTCTTGCCTTCACGGCATAATTCCACCAGCTTTTTTCCAACGGACAACGTTTCGTTCATATAAACCTCCTTCGAGATTATATATCCGCCACTCCACTGCATCCCGTGGAACTCTACTAAGATTAAGTCCGGCGCGAACAACGGATTACTACTCCTGAAGCCCTTCGCTAGGAAGACGGCAGCTCTAAACGGAACAGTTTCGCGTCCCAATGAGTCGCCTCGGGATCATCCGCTCAAACCCGCGGAAACTCTCGATGCGCCGGATTGAGGACAACGTTGTTTTCTCGTCCGCATAAAACCCTCCCCCTTAAAGAAGCTGAACCGAGGTCAACGTGTCCTTCTGTGCAAGGAGATTATCTGCCGACAGCGCACGCAACAAATCCCAACATTTCATAATCGTGAAATGAGTGCCGCTACTTCATCCCACCGGATTCGCTTTGCCTATCTCGCCAGTGACGTCTATCCGCGTGAAATGACGAGCGAAATCACCGAGGATCTCTACCAGCTTTCTTCGCCACTCTGCCGTGGAAACGCGCGGGTCGAAAGTGACGGACGTCTTCTTCACGACGGCGACGTGCGCCCCGGAATGCTGCGTCTCGCTTTGCCGGGCGAACGAGTGCGTACAGTCGTAAGATCGGTGTCTCAAACTGCCCTTCTTGTCTTTCCGGGAACCGAACTCCGCCGGATCTTCGAGGCACAGGGCTCTCGCCATCGCCATGGCAGCATGGCATACATCGATCCCTTGCTGCAACCAAGCTATCCAGTAGAGCATCTTTGCACAGCCCTGCTTGCCGCGACAGAGATCGATCGTGACCAGCGCCAACTGTTCATCGATGGCTTGGCCCACTCCTTGTTAGCGTGTATCTTAGGGACCGCTAGCCGCCGGCCCTTCGCTGGTAGATCCGACGATGGCGACAAGCTGAGCGATGCCGAGCTGAGGCGGTGTATCGAATATGCGCACGCCATGATCGGCAAGCGATTGGAATCGAGTGATTGGGCCGAAGTATTGGACATGCCTGCCGCAGAGTTCGCGCGGCGCTTTCAGTTGAAGACTGAGCAAGCTCCCTATACGTGGTTTATGAACTGGCGCGTCGATCATGCAAAACAACTGCTGCGTGATCGCCGACTCTCCGTCGCGCATGAACCGTTGGGCAAAGAACGGTGTGCTGGATCGGTCTTCGAGCAGTTGCAGGCCGAGCAACTTGTGCGCATTAAGGTCGAGGCCTTCTCGCTCGATTCCGCTTCGGTGAAAGTTCATCCGGACGGAACGGGGGCTTTAAAAAAAACGGACCACAATCCATCGGCAAATCCCGCGAGGGATGGAACACCAAAATTCATATGGTCACCGCGGATGCCCGTACGGCGATAGTGTTTGCGTTGTCTCCCGGCCAAGACCACGATGCGCCGCACGGGCGGGCGTTGCTGGAAGATTTAGGCCCCATGCCGGACTGCCTTCCGCTGCTGATGGATCGTGCTTTGAAGGTGAGGATAGTTCCGGCGAATGCTCGTGATGGCAATGTAGGGTCAAAACTTGGGGCAGAATTGTTGATTTCTGCGCTGAGAGCTCATGCAGGTTTGCGACCGTACGAGAAATTCAAGGCCATGTCGTTAGCGACGTACCCGTCAACCGCCGCAGCCGTGATGCTATCTACGTATTGGGAACGCACTGCCTCACGCGTACCCTGTGACGCTTGCTTGAGAGCTTGCCATGCAGGATGATCAAGTCGCTCGTCATAAAAAGCGAGTGCCTTGCCAAGCTCCATTGGGCTTGAGTTCACGCGTTCAGTTCCAACATTGATCGCCTCAAACCCAGCCCCCTCCAAAAGCGAGCGGCATTTGCCTGGCGTATCCGCTACGTCGGCATAGGTCAGACGGACACCGTGTTCGGCAGCAATCTCCGCGACCCTCTGCGATATACCGAAAGGTTTTGCTGGCGTATCGAATGCAATGATGCCTTGCGTTTTTAGAAAGTCAGACCAATGCCGAAGAGCGCGAGGAATGTCCGACATGAGCACGATGCCCGACGAACAAAATATGGCATCGAAGCTCTTGCGGGGAAAAGCAAGATGCTCAGCGTCGGCCTGCGTGAATTCGATGTTGCGCAGCTTCGCCTCTGCTGCTTTGCGATGAGCCTCAGCAAGCATGCCTTTCGAGAGGTCAAGACCGATAAGTTCTCCTTCAGGCCCGACCAGTCGCGCTGCTTTGAGCGCCAGAAGTCCTGTGCCAGTGGCGATGTCTAGAACACAAAATCCCGGCTTGATTTGCGCTCCTCCGATGAGCAACGACACAATGCGCTGATGAACCGCATCGTGGTCGTAATTTGCGCCGCGCCTATCGAAGTGTGGTTGTGCAGTCATGGAAATGCGTCTTCCCCCCGTAGTTCCATGTTCGCGCGCAGAGCCGGAAATGACAAATACGTGGCTGGGAGAGCTCGTGCCAGTAACGATGCATTCAATGAGCAAAAACAGGGCCGTGGGAATGGCCGAAGTTCCTGTTCAAAATACTCCCGTGATTGTGGGTGAATACGGTAGAAGAGGCCTTAGCGCGCACTGTTTTTGATGTTTTGTCGCGCCCTGGCGTACATAAATTTCCCTTTCTTGAGGTGCCCCCAACTAGCGCTCGACCTCGGGTTGCTTCCGGTGGTGCCGCCGAAATCCAGCCGCGTCGATCCTTGGGCGTATCATCGCGCTCTACCGCAAACGCAACGAGATCGAGCGACTCTTCCGCAGGCTCCAGGGCTTCCGCCGCATCTTCTCCCGCTTCGAAAAACTCGACGTCGTCTTCATGGCCTTCCTCAACTGCGCCTTCATCGTTGAGGCTCTAAGATATTGTTAACACGCCCTAGGATGGCAACCCGTTCGATGAGATAGGGTACGGTGCAGGCGCTTGAGGACTACCGACCATCGGTGAAGCTGAAGCTGACAGCCCTCTGGGCGGACACGATGTTCTGCTACGTATAGGGCGACTATTTCGGACTGTGATGTTGGAAACAGGGGCTAAGCTTTCGTCGCCGCGAGCAGATGCTTGCCAGCGCCGATTTATCGGTGATACCTTCCAGATGGTATCTTTGGAAACAGAATGTGCCTATGATCGTCGTCACTGGAGCCGCCGGCCAACTCGGACGGGGTGTCGTGGAGAAGTTGCTCACCCGCTTGCCGGCGGACCGGATAGTCGCCAGCGTCCGCGACCCTGCCAAGGCAACGGCGCTTGCTGAACAGGGCGTACACGTCCGCGCGGGCGACTTCGCCGAGCCCGATAGACTGGCCGCGGCCTTCGCGGGCGCGGAACAGGTCTTGGTCGTCTCCGTCGACAAGCTCGGTGAAACCGCTCTTCGGCTGCATCGTGCTGCCATCAAGGCTGCTCGTGCGGCCGGAGCAAAGCGGGTGCTATACACCAGCCACATGGGAGCGCGGAAGGATTCTCTCTTCGCCCCGGCGTTGGATCACGCCGCAACCGAGGGCTTCCTCGCGGAGGGAGGCGCGCCGTTCACTTCGCTGCGCCACGGCTTCTACGCCGAGAGCGCGTTGCACCTCATCGGTCACGGGTTCGAAGCCGGGGAGATCCGGGCACCGGAGGACGGGCCGGTAAGCTGGACCGCGCGTGAAGATTTGGCGGAGGCGGACGCGATCCTGCTCGCTGAAGAGGGGCGTTTGAACGGCGTCACCCCGCCGCTGACCGCGTCCGAAGCTTTCACCATGGCCGATCTGGCCGCAATTGCGTCAGAATTGACCGGGCGCTCGATCAAACGGGTGACTGTATCCGACGACGAATGGCGTGACGCGAAAGTGGCCCAGGGTGTACCCGCACCCATGGCGGACATGCTGCTCGGCACGTACCGAGCTGCTCGGCGCGGCGAATTCACCGCAGTCGATCCCATGCTGGAGGCGCTGCTTGGCCGCCGTCCGCAAACGATACGCGATGTACTTACCGCCGTCCTCCAGCCCGCCGAAGCCTGAGGCAAGTCAAACGGGAATGTAGTCTCCAGCCCGGAAATCACAACGCCGTCCCTCTCATCCGCTCCACTGAAGCAAGAAATGGCTGCGTAAGCTCCTATTCATACTGAAAACATGCTCCACTTGCGGTCGTTCTGCGTCTGTGCGCTTTTTCTTGCGCCCACATTGGCTCTTTGCTCGCCACCGCCAACGGTCGATGGCCCTGACTTTTCTGTTCCTGACAGTGCTCTCTCCTCCCCACCGGTCGTCGTCGCCTATGGCGATACCCGTTTTACCGATCCCAGCGAAAAAGGCGCAACCAATCCGAAGGTGCGCGATTGGCTGGTCGACCAGATCGCTAAAGAGAAGCCGGATGCTCTCCTCATCAGCGGCGATCTGCCTTGGCATGGCGCGAAAGAGCAGGATTATGACGCTTATCGCAAGGAAACAACCATCTGGCGCGACGAACACCTACGCATTTATCCGGCGCTCGGCAATCACGAACTCTACTCCCATAACCTCATCACGAACACCGCCGAAGGCCTCAAAAACTGGTGGGCCGCTTTCCCCGAATTGCAAGGCAAGCGATGGTACTCGGTCCAAATTGGCAGCAAGATGTACGCTCTCAACCTTGATACAAACTCGTCGCTTCATGCGGGCAGCGAGCAAATGACTTGGATCGAAAACCAGCTCGCGCACCTTCCTTCCTCAGTTCAATTCGTCTTCATTAACATGCATCACCCACCCGTCGCCGATGTCCAGCGCTTTGGCGATCCCACCCACAATCCCGGGCGCAACGAAACTAACTTTGCGCATTACCTCGACTCCTCGCCCCTCCGTTCACGAGTTCGTTTCGTCGTGATCGCCGGACACATCCATAACTACGAGCGTTTCAATCAAAACGGTATTACCTACCTGGTCTCCGGCGGCGGCGGTGCTGCTCCTCGCGCCATCCATCGCCGTCCTGCCGACCTTTTTCAATCGAACCTGTTCCCGAACTATCACTACATAAAATTCGTTCTGGACGGCAACGCCTTGCACGCTACCATGTACCGCGTCGCCGATCCCAACGCTCCCCAAACACCCACCTGGCAGACTCCCGATTCCTTCAACATTCCTCCTCCCGCTGCTTCGAAATGAATTCCCATGACAATCGTGCTACTCTCCAGTAAACAAGTTAGTGAATTTTACCAGCCTTGTTGCTGGCCCCGCCACGTCGTCGCTTCGTTTCGCAATTTCATCTTTGTGGGAGGCTTCTATGCTGGCTATTCGCAAACCGGCCATTGCCGGTCTGTTTTTTCTATTCTCTTTTCTTGCTGTTGGACAAACCTTTCGGGGTGGCATCTCCGGCACGGTCGTCGATTCATCGGGCGCTAAGGTGACTAACGCCAATGTAAAGCTCACCGGCACCGAAACCGGCTTAACCCGTGATTTGTTGTCCTCGGACGCCGGCAGTTTTGTCTTTCAAGATTTACCGCTGGGCAAATACTCCATCACGGTGACGCAGCCCGGTTTCCAAACCGTCGATATCCACGACATCAACGTGGAGGCCGGTCGTATCTTCAACCTGCAGGCTAAACTGTCCGTGGCCAGTCAAGCGACCAGCGTGAACGTCAACGCCAACGCGATCGCCCTGGAAACATCGTCTTCCACGCTGACCAGCACCATCTCTACCAAGACGATCCTCGATGTCCCGCTGAACGGCCGCGATTTCACGCAACTGCTGAAGCTCAATCCGGGTGTGAATGCCAACGGCTCGGTCAATGGAACACGTACCAATTCCATCAACTGGCAGATCGACGGAGCCGACAACAACGATCAATGGCATAACGCGCAAGCAGTTAATCAGGGCGGCGTTTCCGGTATCGCGGGAACTGTTCTACCCATCGACGCGATCGACGAGTTCTCCCTCCAAACCAACAGCGACGCCGAGAACGGACGCAATGGTGGAGGCGTTTTGAATCTCGTCATCAAGTCCGGCACCAACAACTTCCACGGCTCCCTCTACTACTTCAATCGCAATGAATTTCTCGCCGCGCGGAACTGGTTTTCTCCGGCGTCCGCTGGTGTACAGAAGCTGCGAAACAACCAGGAGGGCGGCTCGCTCGGCGGACCGATCTGGCGCAATCACACCTTCTTCTTTCTTACCTATGAGCAGCAGAATTTTATTGCCGGCAATACAGCGCAAGGAACAACCCCCTCCGCTGCCTGGGTCTCGCAAGCGCAACAACTTTTGGCGCGCAATAATGTCCCGGTCAACCCGGTTTCGCTTCGTCTGATCAACTCTCTCTGGCCCGCTAACAGCCTGACCGGCCCAGCTACCCAGGAAAACTTCATCAGCCCCGCGAACAATACGTCCGATAGCTATAACGGCATCGTCAAACTCGATCACATCTTTAACGAGAAAAATAACATTGCCGTTCGCTACTTTGGCGGCACCGGCTCGCAAACACAGGCGGTCGGGTCCGTCATTCCTTACTATTATCAAGTCGCGCCCAGCCGCATGCATAATTTCTCGCTCGTCTATAACGGAGTCGTTTCGCCCCGCTTCGTGACGCAGACGCTTGTTGGCGTGAATTACTTCAAGCAGGTCTTTAACGATGCCTCCACCGGCTTCAACCTTCCCGCGCTCGGATTCAATACCGGCGTCACCAATCCCAGCCTTTTCGGCTCTCCCGATATCTCCATCGGCGGCTTCGACGAGATTGGCCTGACGCCTCCGCTGGGCCGTATCGATACCGACGGCCACTTGGACGAGACCATGACCTACACTCTTGGTTCGCACTCCTTCCGGTTTGGTGGAGAATACCGCCGCGCGCGCTTCGACGTCTTTTATGAGCGCAACGCTCGCGGCTCCTTCACCTTCGACGGTTCTCAGGGTCCTTTGGCGAACTCACTGGACGCCTGGGGTGCCGGCAATGTAGCCAACGCCGCCTCATTGAACTCATTGGCCGACTTCCTGTCTTTACGCCTTGCGCCCAACAAGGGCACCATCACCTACGGAGACCTGCAGCGCAACTACTACCTCAATAGCGTCACCAGCTTCTTTCAGGACAGTTGGAAGGTGCGCTCCAATCTCACTCTCAACTATGGTGTGAACTGGATCTTCCAAAGCCCCATCTCCGATCCCACCAATCGCATCTCCACCTTCATTCCGTCGAAAGGTGGCATCACTTACGTGGGGCAGGGCATCGATACGCTTTGGCCTCGTGACTGGAAGAACTTTGCGCCGCGTTTCGGTTTTGCTTATCAACCGGGAGGCAGTAACAAGTTTGTGATCCGGGGAGGTTACGGAATTTACTACCAGGTTCCCAACGTGAACTACTTCGGCGACAATCGGCCTGGAAACGGCGGCGCCACCGGCATCCTCGCTAACCCCGGCGGCGATGCTCCTGTTTATACCCTCAGTAATCAGAGCGCGCTGGCGGTGCAAAACGATGTCCCCATCTTCGGCAGCGCGGCCTTTCCTACCGGTCCCTTCGGCGCGTTTTCTGTCAGTCAGCACTTCATCACCGGCTACGTGCAAAACGACAACTTGAATATTCAATACCAAATCAATCCGGCCACCGTGCTGGAAGTTGGCTATACCGGCAGCCTCAGCCGTCATCTTCCCGCGACGCTGGACATCAATCAAATCCCCATCGGCAGCACCGCGAACTCCGCGCGGCCGTACTACAGCCAGTTCCCGAATCTCACCACCATCAACGAGGTGCAATCCGTTGCTAACAGCTACTACAACGGCGCGATCGTCTCGCTCCGCAGCTCGAACTATCACGGCTTCAATACCAAGCTGAACTACACCTACGGACACTCGCGTGACGACCTCTCCTCCACCCGAGGCGTTATTCCGCAAAACAGCTACAACTTGAAGGGTGACTACGGCAACTCCTCCTTCGATATTCGTCACTCCTTCACTGGTTTTATCGGCTACACTGCTCCCTCGCCTACTCGCTATAAGCTGCTGCTCGGCGGTTGGCAGTTCAATTCGCTCCTCACTTTCTACACCGGAAGCCCCTTCACGGTGTACGCCGGCAGAAACACCAGCGGAACGCGCGAGAATAAGGACCGCGCCGAAGTGGTCGGCGATCCGTTCACCAATGTGCCTGCGGATAATCAGCCAAACTACGCCTACTTCTTCAACCCGGCTGCTTTCCAGCTTCCCGCGCAAGGAACGTACGCAAACCAGCCTCGCAACTCTTTTTACGGACCGTCCACGCAACAGGTCGATTTCTCCGTCTTCAAAAACACCCGGATCACGGAGCGGGTGACCACACAGCTCCGCCTTGAGATATTCAACATCTTCAACACGCGTGATCTCGCGCCGCCCACCGCCAGCCGCTCCAGCAGCGATCTCGGGCGGGTCACCTCCACGCTCGGCGTTTACAACGGCGCGCCGGGTATCGGCACCGGCGAACCACGCAACGTCCAGCTCGCTCTGAAGATCATCTTCTAACGGCCGGATAACGACACGGGTCCGAACCAAGTGCCTCGTAAGGTCCGCTCCCACACTGCCCCGGTGCGTCGCCGCTCGGCCGGGGCAGTGAAGCGGTAGTCATATAGAAGCGCCCGCATGTATCGCGGAGGCTTCGTAAAAGGCGGGGCGTTCAGCAGCTTTGTGGCGGCGGGCGCTCCTGTCATCAGGCGGTAAATCAATCCGCCCACCCAGGCGTTTTGCCGGTAATCGCCCAGGGCGGCGAACCACATTTGCCAATCCAGTCTCGGCTGGTAAGGAGCAACCAATGGAAGACCCCGGTGCAGCGGCCCTGGCTTGTAAGGAAAGATGTACTCGCGCCAGTGGGTCGCGTCATCGGACCCCTCGATCACGATCTCGGGTCGCGTGGTGGTCATCGCCGCGAATAGCCCGTAAGTATTAACCACCTGCCAAGGGGCTAGAAACGCAAAGGGTCTTGACAAAGCCTGTCCTCCACTTGGCTGTAGCATATCTACTACCTGCAACCCCCCGATGAGGATCATCGCGGCAAGAACGATGCCCAATCCTTGTCTCAATGGCTGCCATGCAATCGGTTTCACCAACCGTCGCAGCCATCGTTGAAGCGGGGCAAACGTCTGGTCGTCGAAGCCCCACAAGCAAAGCGTCAGCGCCAGAAAGTTGAAGAACGCATAGTTGCCCGTAAGGAGAATTAGAACCTGCAGCAGCATGAGAAAGCCTACGCCCACGTACCGCGCCCGTCGAGGAGCAAATAGAAGAAACGGTGCGACTAGCTCGATCGCCAGCGTGGCAAAGGTCATGGAATCGAGCATCCATCCCGGCAGCCGATCAATGTAGTAAGCAAGCGGATTCGGCAATGGCTGAGTCATGAAATGGAATCGAAGCGCATGGAAGTTGCGCCACGCCGGATCACCCGAGGCGAGTTTGACGACACCCGATTCGAACATCAGCCGGAACAGCAGAAACCGGTAAGCCCATACCAGCCAAGGCGTGCCGACGAAGAACGCGAGAAAGCCGGCCTCCAGCAAAAGTGCATCCCATTGAAACCCTGTGAAAGGCTGCCCACCGATGGTCAGCGAAAGATAAAGCACCCAGCAAACGAATGCGGAGACACGAGGGAAAAATCCAAGAACAAGCAGGAGGGAAGACAGACAACCAACCACGCAAAAAGCAATCAACGCGGGATCGTTCACGCCGAACCAGAACAGCGTGGGCGCTTCCCAAAAAAGCGAGGCTCCCCCTTGGTGCAGGCTGGCCATCAATTGCGCTGCCGGGACAATACCGTCGGAGCCGACCAGTCCGACAATTTGCGGCCCAAGCGACCCGAATGCCGCCAGATAAACCAAGCCCAGCAAGCGCAGGAATAGTGACTCGGTCACAAGAAAAGAGGGAGGACGAAATACAGCTTGAACTGCTTTATTGACAGGTTCGGGCAAGCTCATGGCTTGAGCCTAGCGCATCCGCCACGCCAATGAGAGGAGCAGAAATGTGCTATGTTGCGAAGAGCATCCCACATCGGCGCGGTAGCCAAGCGGTAAGGCAGAGGTCTGCAAAACCTTTATTCGGCGGTTCGATTCCGCCCCGCGCCTCCAAATAAATTTAGACTAGAGGAATCGCTTCAACGATTTGGATCATTATAGTCAATCACGGTGCTTCCTGATCATTCACTCTTGATTGCTGAAGATCAGACACAACGTTGCACAAAATTTACACAATTCACATCGTCTTCTGAGGGAGAGGTGAGATTGAATAATTAAGGCGATCAGGCGACCACACCTCGCGGCGGCGGCGACCGACCGTCAAGGAATAGCCGGCCGGAACTCATCGCGAACGATGGGCAGGGCGTGTTATATTCGGCGCGTCCTATAACCTGGCCCGGACCCGACTGGAATGCGGGATTTCGGCCCAGGTTTAGCGGAGGGAACAACACATCGGACCGATAGCTTCCGCCTTGTCTAAAAAACGCTTTTCGAGGGCCCTCGATCTTTTGCATCATGCCGTAGCCGCCAGATCAGAGGTAACCAGATTAGCTTCAAGTTACCTTTCCGGGAGCGATAAACGCGTCTACTTTGGCCTGGGCAATGCTAAATCCTCCCGGTTACTAGAGATTACCTGGCCAAGTGGTATCGAACAGCAATTCGCAAATTTGAAAGCCGACCAGATTTTTGTTGCCCGGGAAATTCAGGGACATCACCCATGAGTGATATCCGGCCGTTGGCGTCCGTGGAATAGGAGAGCGTCAGAAGGTCGGCGGGTGCGCCGGGCTAAACCGGCAGGTTGCAGGGGATGAAAGAGCCCTGCAGGAAAGGAGAAAGCGACTCCATCCTGACCCTGAGTCTTGCAGGTGTCGCCGCGAGGCGGGCTTGAAGCGCCGACAGGGGCATCGGTGGGCGGGCGATTGAGCTGGGAAAATTTCCTTCAGGGCGCAGGCCAAGGAGAACATCGCACGATCTAACACGAGCCCGACACAGAGCGGAAACCCGTGTGTCCCAGGGATTGAGCGGTGTGCGGCGGGTAATCAAGGAAAGGAAACATAAACGATTTACCGCACTGCTCCACCATCTCACCGTTGACCTGCTCCGGGACAGCTTTTTCGCTCTAAAGCGGCAAGCTGCGCCGGGAGTGGACGGCGTGACATGGCAAGAGTATGAAACCGGGTTGGAGGATCGGCTTATCGATCTGCACAGTCGGGTAAGTCGTGGAGCGTATCGCGCGCAACCTTCGCGCAGAGTCTACATACCGAAAACCGACGGGCGGCAGCGCCCGATTTGCGGCCACTGTCGTTTTTTTTACGTTGAGAGAAATACTTCACATGCATCAAGCTCCGATTACTCCGAAAACCGTCTAGTTTCCCCGGTTTTGTTCTTCTCCGTCACAAGCGCCTCGGGTAGCGCAAAAGCATAAAGCACACCATGGGCCCCAATCAGGACATATTGCCGGCCGTCTAGTTGGTAAGTAATAGGGGGCCCCTGCGCGGGACCACCGCCGTAGGCATGCCACAGGGTTTTTCCGGTCGCCGCATCGAGCGCAAGAATATTGCCGTGAACATCCGCGGAGAAGACGAGTTCTCCAGCCGTGCTCAAGACACCTGACCAGTCCCAACCCGCTCCGAGATCGTGCTTCCAGCGGCTGTGGCCGGTCTGATAATCGATGGCTCGAAGGTAGCAATGCGACCAGACGGTTAAGTCTCGTCCGGCGAAACCTTCCGGTTTTCCGTTGGAAAAGGCGTAGTAGAGGCTGTACGAGTCGTGAGTGTCGACGTAAAGCAATCCAGTGTAAGGATCAAAGCTAGGAGACATCCAGTTGGTGGCTCCGATGGCATCGGGCTCAACGAGAGTTCCGGAGGGGCTGGGATATTTTTCCGTTTTTCCGATCGGGCGGCCTTTTGCATCTACGCCGGAACTCCAGTCGATGTCCTCATACGGAGTGGAGAGCAAAGCTTTCCCGCTGGTGCGATCCAAAACAAACAAATACCCATTACGGGATGCCTGGAGGAGGAGCTTACGCGGCTCCCCCCGAAAGTCGCCGTCGAAGAGAACGGGCGTCTGGACGGCATCCCAATCGTGAACGTCGTGGGGCGAAGGCTGGAAGTGCCAGATCAGCTTGCCGGTATCGGGATTGAGCGCGACGATCGAACAGGTGTAGAGATTGTCACCGGGCCGGACGGAGCCGTCCAATACTGGATTCGGGTTCGCTGTGCCCCAGTACAGAAGGTTCAATTCCGGATCGTAGGTTCCAGTAACCCAGGTCATGCCGCCGCCGTGCTGGATGGCGTCGCTGTGCGCGGGCCACGTCTTCGACCCCGGCTGACCGGGCTTAGGAAGCGCATCCCAGCGCCATTGCAGCTTCCCGGTCTCCGGGTCGAACGAATCGATAAAACCGTGTAGGTCATTGAAGTCACCGGATACGCCAACCAGAACATGATTGCGCACGATAAGCGGAGCCATGGTGGCCCAGTAGCCAAGTTTCACATCGGCGAGTTCGATGTTCCATTGCACCTCGCCGGTTCGCGCATCCAAGCAGAGCAGATGCGCGTCAGGACTTTCAAAGTAAAGGCGGTTCTTGTACATGCCCAGACCACGCTGACCAATATGAAGGCCCTCATTGCTGTGATAGTGATAATGCCAAGTCTGTTGGCCCGATCGCGCATCCACGGCCCAGACATCGTCGGGCTCAGTGAAGTACAGGGTGCCCCCAACCAGGAGCGGAGTCGATTTCAATCCGGGCCCAGTGTTTACGTCCGTCTGGAAAGCCCAGCTCATCCCCAGCATTCCGACGTTGTTCTTGTTGATCTGACGTAAAGAACTAAACCGCCTGCCTGAATAGTCGCCGTTGTGTGTGGGCCAGCTATCCGGGGAAGGATGAATGATCGCGTTCGGCTCCAGGCCCTGTGCATTTCCCGTAATACTGGCAAACAACAAAACGAATATCGTTCTGATCATTTGAGTGTCTCGAGAAAGGCGAAAAGATCGTGGATGTTCTTGTCGGTGTAAGTCTTCAGAAGCTTTTCATGCGCGGCCAGCGGATCGTGGGCTTTAACTTGGACGGTGGTTCGCTTCCAGGTATGAACCCAACCGCTCTTGTCGCGAAGCGTGACCAGGAACTCGTCGGCATAAACTTGCTCACCGCTGAAAGTTTGGCCGGAAGAGTCCTTTACCGTGAGCGAGGGCTTCATTCCCGAAGGAAACACAATGCGCGTTTGCAGATCGAAAGGCTTGTATTTAGACGCAACATGAGCCAAATCGCCGCTTGGCGAATGACACGAACTACAGTCGCCATGCCCCTGAAAGTAAGCCTTGCCCTCCGCCGCGTTGCCGATGAGTAATTTTTCCAGCGGATACTCCGACGGAATACGCTGGGAAACCGACGCCGCGACCTTGGCCTGGGCGTGAAGGAACTGTGCGATGTTGCTGATTTCGGTATCGGAGAGCTGAAACGCGGGCATACCTTTTTCGGGCCGGCCGTTGTGAACGACCTGTTCAATTAAGTTTCCATTGACGTCATGACTCACCAGTGAAGAGCGTATGAGATCGGGCCCGCTGGCTCCACGCCCATCCGGACCGTGACAGAACCCGCAGGTTTGCTGGAACTGTGTTTTGCCCGCAATGACATTAGGCGCGTTCGCTTGCTGCTGCCGTACGTCGTCCGGATCCTGAGCGACCAAAAGCGGCGAAACAAAGATCGAGACTATTGCGATCAAGAAGATTGCGCGCATGTAAAACAGTGTTCGGCGATCTGTTTAAGAATCAGCGATTGCTCCCATCGATTGCTTTCTTCGGTATTCATGAAGGTTCGTGCGTAGTAGATATCGGAAGCTAACAACTCGGGTGTGAAGCAGATATGATCTTGCGGCTGCGCCGCCGCGAGAAAGCCACGGAAGGAGGCGGTCCAGAGCTGCCGGAAGTGTTCGACGTAAGCCGGTTGCGGAATCGTATCGAGGCGCACGGGAACCTGGATGCAGCCTGGACTAGCAATTCGGCCGTGAAGGAAACGCACACGCTCCAGAACGGGTTTAATAAAAACGAGCTTAGTCTCAAAACCGCCGTACACCATTTCCTGCCCGGCGTACCAATGGGAAAAGTCGCCATTGAAACGGATTTCCGGAAAGCGCTCCACGAATTGAACAGTACGCCACATGTCCTGGCAAATCGTGGCACGATGTGTCTCGATAAAAAGCGGAATGCGCCACCGGTCGGACGCTCGAAGAATGCTTTCGATTAAGCGATGCGCGTCGCACTCATTTTCCAACCCCCAGCCGACATGCAGTGTTGCGCACTCATAGCCATCTCCAGCCAATTGGTCCGCAAGAGGATCAGCTTCTTCGGGCTTGTTGACACGACCGCTTGCGGCAACTCCAAATTTGCTGGCTCTGCAAATAACAAGCTCCTCATCCGTGGCGCGCTGCTCAAATTGAACGCCGGCAAAGCCATCCTTCCGGAGTCCCTCCAGACGCTCTTCAAATGTCCCGCGAGGGCACGTCGAATCCCCCGGCAGCGAGTACAGCGACATCAGGTTCATGTAGCAGAGAAGCCGAGGTTCACTATTCATTTAGCCGATGTAGTTGCGCCCGCATTCGCGAGACTTCGCGCACTCTCATCTTTCGCGCTTTCCAACCACGCCACGTTATCGCTTGAATCGCTAAAGCGTCGCAGTCCAGCTTCGAGGATCGTCGAATCGGGAACTTTGTGCAAAGGCGTGTAGCGGGGATGGTGGGCTTCTTTGTAGGGATCGTTGCGGGCTGCGTTGTAACAGCAGATCATGGCCCAGCGCGGCTTTTCGGAGCGGTTCTGATCGGACCGATGCAAAAGATTCGCATGAAAGAAGAGGACGTCGCCGGGATCCATTTCCACGTAAACCAACTCTAGCCGTTTTTCGGATTCGTGTACGCGTTCGAGATCCGCGCCTGCTTGGTCACCGGTAAGAACGTGATCAATGCGGCCTAGGTGATGCGATCCCTTGAGCACCTGCATGCAACCGTTTTCACGCGTCGCAGGGTCGACCGCGATAAAGGCGCTGGTAAGCAGCGGGAATAGAACGCCGTTCTGATACCAGTAGCCGTAATCCTGGTGCCAGGCCCATGCTCCCCCGACTTTTGCATCCTTCATGATCATCTTCGAGTGGTAGTGGTAAACCTCGCCTTCAAGAAGCGTCTCGGCGGAGTTGACGATGCTTTCGCACCTGGCGAACATTCCGTAAATCGTGTCGCCGGGGTGATTCCATAATGATAGTCGGACGGTTCCCCCCTCCCCGTCGCTTTTCCCGAAGGAATGCTGGTCAAGCTCCCGATCTTCCTTTGAAGCGCGGCGAAGCAACCCTATTTCCTCCGCATTGAACATCTTTTTAGCAACAACGAAGCCGTTGCGCTCGTACTCGCTTAAAACGTCTTTTCCCAACGGTCCGGTGGCCATGAGTGTATCTCCTTTTTCTTATGGACGAATCCCTAATGCGCGCATGATACTGCTACTGGATCGGTATGCCTCACAAACCCAATCGACAATTTTGTCCGGCTCAGGCGAATACTCCAGCTCGACACTAATCGTGCCGTTGAAACCTGAACCGGCGAGTGCCTCGAGATAAGGCGGAAAATCTACGACCCCACGTCCCGGCGGAAGATCGCCATGTTTTTTTCCGTCGCAATCGGAAAGATGAGCATGGGCGATACGGCCGCGCAACTTCGTAATACTTTCGGCCGGATCGTTGGCCAGCGCCAAATGCGAGATATCCATGTTGGCCTTCACGTTCGTCCGTGAAATATCGTTCAGAAATCGATCCATTTTATCCACGGTATTTATTATTGAAAGGTGGAACGGCTCTAACTCGATGGCGATTTCCAAGCCAAGCCCATTCGCATACTCCGCGAGATCCTGGGCACTTTCTACCACCCATCGCCACTGATCCGCAGGCGCGATTACTTCACGGTTCCAGACGTACTCGCCTGCCACCAAAACCACGTTCTTGCCTCGAAGGTCATAGCAGAAGTCGAGATAGCGCTTTGCCCTTTCGATATGAAAGCGGCGGACAGGAGCATTGAAATCAGCAATACCCAAAGCGCAGCACACCACCGAGAGGACCGGCAGATCGCAGGAGGCGCAGGTCTCCCGGATAGTTCTCCGCTCTTGGGGGCTTGTTTCGAGAGGATCGGCAAAGATGTCGATGGAATCGAACCCAATCTCTTTGGTTAGTTGAATGCCGCGCGCGATATCGACCGAGGTACCAAGCCACGCGGAATTAATGAGCCCAAGTTTCATGGAGCGGTCTTGATCGAATAAAATAGTATCATAAATTTCTGATCGAAATCATGAACGTTTATTGTAAAGTTCATAGAGGGAGTGCCGGTGAGCCTTGATCTCAACCTGAATCATCGTGCGCCCAAGCCGGTGCGGATCGATTACGGTATAGGCGCTGTAGGAGCCGGGTTCATTATGCGGGATGTGCAATTACCGGCATATGCCAATGCCGGTTTTCAGGTCGTTGGCATCACCTCAAGGACCCCCGAGATCGCGCGCGAGGTAGCAGACCTGCGGGCGATCCCAAAGCTTTACGATACTTTGCCGGAGATGCTGCAAAATCCGGAAGTGGAGATCCTGGATATCGCCGTGCCGCCGCACTTGCAATTGAACATCGTGCGGCAGGCGGTCGACAAAGGCAAATACCTGAGGGGCATATTGGCGCAGAAGCCACTTGCAGTACATTACGGCGATGCCCAGGAAATTGTTGAACTTTGCAAACAACGTGGTGTTCCACTTGCCGTGAATCAAAACATGCGGCACGACCAATCGATCCGGGCGTTGAAGACAATCCTCCAGCGCGGATACCTTGGGACGCCGGTCCTGGCGACGGTTGAGATGCGCGCTGTTCCCCATTGGCAGGCGTGGCTACGGGATTACCACCGCCTCACGTTGCTTAATGTGAGCATTCATCATATCGATAGCTTCCGATACCTATTCGGCGAGCCCGAATCGATATTTGTGAGCGCTCGCAAGGATCCGCGAACGCCGTTTGCTCATGAGGACGGCATTTGCCTGTACATTCTGGAATACAGGGATGGCCTGCGGGCAAGCGGCTGGGACGATGTGTGGACGGGACCCAAAAGCGGGCAGGACGATCTTAAGCCCTATATAAAATGGCGCGTGGAAGGGACGGAGGGTCTAGCTGAAGGAACAATCGGGTGGCCGGATTATCCAAACCACTCGCCCAGCACTCTTACGTTTACAACAAAGGCGCAATCCGGCGTTTGGTTTACGCCCCGGTGGAAAGAAGTATGGTTCCCGGACGCTTTTCAAGGGCCAATGGCTGAACTGATGCAGGCGATCGCGACGGAATCGGAGCCAGAGACGAACGGAGCAGACAATTTGAAGACCATGGCAATCGTGGAGGCGGGATATCAGTCACTGCGGGAGCGGCGATCCGTCGTGATCGCGAAGATCCAGCACCCTATGCCGGTTGGGGCGCTCTAGCGAAACCGATGCCTCGACGCTCTTCTTCTCCGACCATGAAAGACATTGCAAAACACGCCAATGTCTCCATTGGAACTGTTTCGCGAGTGCTCAATCTCCATGACGATGTGGCTGGCGAATTGCGGGAACGGGTGGAAGCCATCGCGCGGAAGGTCGGCTATCGCCTGAGCGAGCAAACGCGCAACGTCGTTCATACAAAATCGCGAATCATCGGGCTGATTCTGCTGAACGACTTCGGCCTGAGTTCGGCGCAGACGCTGCTATTGCTGGGAATCGAAGAATACTGCTCAACCGCGGGCTATTATCTCCTATTTGCTCGTCACCAGTATCCGTCAAGCGCCACATCGGCAACTCTGGAAATTCCAAATGTGGTGCAGACGCCCGGGCTCGCCGACTGCGTCATTGTAGCGGGCAAAATTCATGAGAATATTTTGAAGGCGTTGAAGAATTACGGCCTCCGGTATGTCCTGCTGGGAAATCATTTCGTAGGCCTAAACGAAAAAAGGCTACAAGGCAATCTGGTGCAGTACGACGATGAAAGCGGATGTACCCAGGCGACCCAATACCTTGCGCAACTCGGGCACAAACATATCTGGTACATCGGCGACGCCTCCCGCCTGTGGCACAACAACCGCTTCAAAGGGTATGCGCGAGCAATGAGCGAATTAGGCCTTGAACCCCACGCCCATACGATCGCGCTATCGGACGATGAATTCGAGAGCGGGCTGGCCGCGGTGTCCTACATCACGGACCAGGGCTGGCCGATGACGGCCATTTTAGCGGCTTCGGACGGGATTGCATTCGGGGTTCGCGAAGGCTTACGGCAGCATCGCCTCGACGTGCCGAAGGACGTGAGCCTCATCGGTTTCGAGCACGAATTGGGGCGCGGACGTGCTTCGAACCTAACCAGCGTTTCCGTGGATATGGCGGAGGTCGGACGCCAGCTTGCAAAGGCCGCAATTGCGCAGATCGAAAATCGTGAAAAGGAACTCCAGGAAGTTGCCATTCCAACTTATCTGGTAAAACGCAGTACCTGCCGGCCTTTGCGCAAAGAGGAGCACATGATGCTCTGAGGCAACGCGGCCCATCCATCTAACGTTTCACGAAAGAATACTCGATCAATGCCGTTTCTATCTTTTAAAACAGTACTACTGCCGATAGCGCTTTTTGCGTTCGGCAGTCTTTTGAATGCAGCGGGAGTGACTTACGAAGGTGAAACCGGCCCGGGTCATGGGAAGCACGTCGTTCTTGTAGCAGGGGACGATGCCGAATACCACTCCGAGGAAGCGTTGCCTGCGCTTGCGAAGATCCTGGCAGTGCATCATGGATTTACTTGCACTGTTTTGTTCTCGATCAATCCCGATGACGGCACGATCGATCCTCGGGCAAAGCGAAATATACCTGGCTTGGAAGCGCTCAAGACCGCCGATTTGTTAATCCTATTTATCCGCTGGCGTGACCTGCCGGACGATCAGATGAAGTACTTTGTCGATTACTTCGAATCTGGTCGGCCCATCATTGCTATTCGCACAGGCACGCATCCTTTCGAACTGAAGACCAGCAAAACCTATGAGAAATGGTCCTGGGACAGCAAGATCCCAGGATGGGAGGGAGGCTTCGGCAGAAAGGTTCTGGGCGAAACGTGGGTGGCCCATCACGGTGACCATGGAAAACAAAGTACGCGTGCGTGGTTTGCTCCGGGAGCCGAGGGAAGTCCGCTATTGCGAGGAATCAAGAACGGGGAGATTTGGGGTCCTACGGACACGTATGAGGTCCGGCTGCCATTGCTACCGACTTGCCGCCCGCTGTTGCTGGGACAAGTTCTTTCGTGGCTCAGTCCAGAGGGATCGCCGGTAGCGGGTAAGAACAATCCCATGATGCCGATTACGTGGACGAACACGTTTACGACGGAAACCGGCAAGACGGCGCGGGTGTTTACTTCAACCATAGGATCGGCCGATGATCTGGAAAACGAAGCACTACGCCGATTGTTCGTAAACGCAGCTTACTGGGCGGCAGGCATCGACGCCGCAATCCCCGCCAAAGCGGATGTAGCTTTCGTCGGCAAGTACGATCCGCATTCTTTCCTAAACGAGATTTATACGGCCGGCCTGAAACCCTCCGCTCTGGCCCTGCACATGACTCGATAGATGAGAAAAATAACTGCAATTGCTTTACTGAGCGTGGGCACGCTACTCGCGCCGTGTCTGAAGGCGAATTCCGACTGGACACAGTTCGGGGGCGACTCTGCGCGCACCTTTGTTGTACATAATGAACACAAGCTGACGAAACGCTCTGTCCACAAGCTGAAGCTTCAGTGGAAGTTGAAGCTGGACAATGCGACAAAGGAGCTAACGTCACTGACGGTTCCTGTTGTGGCGGATGTGAATACCTCTTCGGGTCGCCACAGGTATGCCATCGTGGGCGGCTCCGACGACAATGTGTTTGCCATCGACGCAGGGAACGGCAGGCTGGTATGGCGGAGACACTTCAAGACGAAACTTAAGCCGGCGAATTCGCCAGACTGGCTATGCCCGAACGCGCTAACTGCAACCCCGGCTATCGATGGGGGAAAGCAGATGGTCTACGTGCTTGCGAGCAGCGGTCAACTATACGCGCTTCATCTAGCGACGGGCGATGACGCGGGGATGCCACGGAAGTTTACTCCGCCTTTTGCTAAAACCTGGAGCCTAAACCTGTTTCAAGGAACGATCTACACGCCAACATCGCAGGCGTGCAACAGCGTGCGCTCCGCTATCTATGCCATGGAGGCGGACGGAGGCGCACCGAAACAGTTTCTTGCGATGAAGACGTACGGCGCCGGCATTTGGGGCCGCGCCGGTGTGGCGATTGATGCGGAAGGCACAATTTTCGCCGGTACAGGCGACGGTATTTTTAATCCGGAGAAGGACCAATATCCGAACACGATACTGGCGGTGGACGGAGCCACATTGCAATTAAAAGATTATTTCACTCCCAAGAATTACGAATGGATCGCCAAGAAGGATCTCGACATGGGCAATACCACGCCCGTGGTGTTTCGCTACGGAAGCAAAGAACTCGTAGCGGCAAGCGGCAAAGTGGGCGTTATCTGGCTGTTGGACGCAAAGTCCATGGGCGGCCCCGATCACATGATGCCGCTGTACGTGAGTCCTCTGTTGACGAATGCGGGCGGCTCTTACTACGCACATGGTTTCTGGGGCGCGCTCGCCACCTCCACGGATAAAGGAGGAAAGCGCTGGCTATACGCACCAGCGTGGGGGCCCGCGACCGAGGGAACTAAATTCCAGCGCTCCTACGGTAAGGCTCCCTCCGGCAGCGTGATGGCTTTCGAGGTAGCCGGTCCAGATAGCCAGCCGGTATTGAAGCCGATCTGGCGGTCAATCGATATGGCTGTGCCCGAACCGGTCGCGATCGTGAATGGGGTTGTGTTTGCCCTTTCGGATGGGGACGATGTGGACCAGAATGATGCCAAAGGAAAGCTTCTGAAATCAGAGTCCCGCGCTTCGCATCCTCGTGGGCATGCCATTCTGTACGCGCTTGATGCCGCGACGGGCAAGGTGCTGTATTCTAGCGGAGACGAGATCTCCGGATTTGCTCACTTCAGTGGTCTGGCCGTTGCTGACGGCCGCGTGTTTGTCGCCACGTGGGACAACACAGTCTATGCGTTTTCCACTCATTAACAGACTGAGTGTTCTAGGTTTCCGGCTAAGCGCATTGCTACTCTGCGCTTTGGCGCTAGGGGGCGCGGCTAAGGACGACGCGATCTCCGCAGGAATAACGGCACTCCAGCGCGGCGATCTGCCTTCGGCTGAACAGGTCCTTCGAAAGCACCTGCAGGTCCAGCCGAACGATGGCGTAGGAATGGAAGTTCTTGGAGTGGTGCTGGACCAGGAGAAAAAGTTTAACGAAGCCGATGAGATGTACCGCAGGGCTCTGAAGCTTCAGCCGCGCTCGCCCACGCTGCTTAACAACTACGGCAATCACTTACTCGCCACGGGTAATCTCACCGAGGCTCGTAAACTCTTCCTGGAAGTAATCGGCTTAGATCCCGGGAATGCAAATGCGAGCGTCCAATTGGCGCGGATTGCTCTCCAACGGAAAGCGCCGACGGAGGCTATCGGCTATTTAGACCGGGTTCCGGCGAATATCAAGGATCGAGCAGACGTCGTTATTCTGACAATGCAAGCCGACTATGCTTCTGGTCGTAAAAAGGAGGCGGACAACATCCTGGCGCGAATATCTCCCGGCGCCCAGGCGAGCCCGGCACAGAGCTTCGCGCTAGGTGTGGCACTCTCGTCGGTAGGGCAATACGCAAAAGCGGAAGAGTTCTTTTCTCGAACGCTGGAAGCAACACCAGCGAACTTTCAGGCACTCCACGACCTTGGGCTTGCCGCCTCGCATGCAGGACATAATGAGCGAGCGCAAAACGTACTTCAGCAGGCGCTCGAACAACAGCCGAAAAACATTGACGTTTTATACGATCTGGCTGCGGTAGATGCCGCGCTGCATCACGATGACTTGGCGGCGGAACTGCTCGCGCGGGCAGCGCAACTGGCTCCGCAACGAACAGATGTGCTGCAGCTTCTAGCTCGTACTGCGGCAGGGCTCGGCTATTTTGGCGATGCGGTGCAGGTTTGGAATAGTTATTTAAAACTTGTCCCGAATGATGACGTTGCCAGGCGTGAGCGCGCCTTCGCCGAAACGGCTATCGGCGTAAATACCGAGAACGGTTTGGCTGAGTTAAGCGCATTTGTCCATAGGCACCCCGTCGATCCGGCGGGGCACTACGAACTCGGTACGGCGGAAAGTCCCAGACAGCCGGAGCAGGCGCTGAAGGAACTCAATCGGGCACTGAGCCTAAAGCCGGACCTTACAAGGGCGCATGTGGCTCGTGGCCTGTTGCTCTACCGGCAGGGTAATCCGGAGGCAGCCCTTCCCGATTTTGAATTCGCCGCAAAAAACGAGCCAAAGAATGGCATAATTCTAGATCATCTGGGCGAGACATATATGGCTTTGGGCCGGGTTAGGGCTGCTTTGCCACCTTTGCGCAAGGCGACCGAAATTATGCCCTCCGATTCGACCATCCTGCTGCATTTGGGACGCGCTTTGTCGAAGGACGGAAACAGCAAAGAAGCAGTCGCTGTATTTGCCCGTTGCCGAGAGTTGGGGCCGAACAGATCAGGCCTGCCCCACCCGGCCGGACTGATCGACTTCCTGAGCCTTTCCACCGAGGAACAGATGAAAAGGTATCGGGCCGGCGTGGAACGCACCGTCCAGAACAATCCTACGAACATAGAGGCCCAAGTGCGTTATCTAGCCGTGTTGCTCGACGAGGGGAAAACCGAGGATGCCGCGGCTGTAGCCCGAAAGATTGCTCTTCTAAAGCCGACGGCAGCGCTGCTCTCTCGGACCGCAGACGAGTTGCTGTCGGCGCGGCAGTACGCTACGGCGAAAGAAATCCTGGAACAAGGCGATGCCAAGGCCTCGTCTCGAGACCTCGCGCTTGACCTGGCGATCGCCACGTTTCACGCCGATAACGCTCAAACAGCGTTGGCGCAAATGGACAGAATCTCAGTACCGGATCGGAACGGTGACTATTACCTTGCTCGCGCGCAGATGCTGCAAGCGCAAGACCGGTATCATGAAGCAGACTTGGCGATCAAGCGCGCCGTGCGCGCCAATGTCACGCATCCTGAGTTGTACCGCGAGGCTGCACTGTTTCTGATCAAGGATCATCGTCCGGCGGACGCTTTAAAACTGCTCGAGAGCGCAGTTCGGGATGTGCCCAACGATCCTGAAATTTCTGTGTTGTATGCGGCGATGCTCGAAATTACGGGAAATCGGGATCATTCCGACGTTGAGTTCAAGCGAATCGAGAACCGCTGGCCGCAGTGGTACAAGGTATGGATTGTAAACGCTCTTGTATTCCAGGAACGTCAGCAACATGAGCGGGCGTCCTCAATGATGGAAACCGCCACGGCACTCGGTGCCCCATCCGCCACCGTTTCCAATGTCGGGAAAAATTCCTCCCTCGGGGCTCAAGGCTTGATCGACGCCTTACAGGGTCTATTCCGTTAAACGCCTAGCATTTTCATTTATTGATGAAAAGTTCTTGAACGTTTCATCAGAATCTGATATGTTGTTCGGCAGTAGTTAACTCAGGGAAGGTCTTTTCACCAGGAGGCATGTGTGCGTTTATCCCCGTCTATAAATACTGCACGGCGTCGGCATATCTCGTTCTTCGGCGCTCTCTTTGCTCTAGCGTTGGCGATCGGCCTATCTCCGATCTCCTTCGGGCAAAGCTTCACCTCGTCAATAACGGGGCTTGTCACAGATCCGAGCGGCGCTACTGTATCCGGGGCTCACGTCGAGCTCGAAAATATGGGAACGAACGCAGTCTATCCGTTTACGAGTCATAATGACGGGTCTTATCAGTTCACCAATCTGAAGCCCGGAAAGTACCAGATTACGGTAACCGCCCCCGGTTTCAAGGCATATGTCAAGAGCAACCTAACGCTCCAGAGCCAAATTTCCAGCACGATTAATGTGCCACTCGAGGTCGGCAACACGCAAGAAAAGGTCGAAGTGACAGGTTCCGTTGTTCTCGTCGATACACAAACGGCAAACAATTCGGTCACGTTGGATAGCCGTCTGATCGAGGCTCTTCCGAACAGTACACGCAACCCGCTGAACTTTGTCTTTGCCGTGGCGGGCACGACGGAAGCTCCCCAAGGCCAAACGCAAAGAAGTGGATCTCTCGATCAAATGTCGAGTAATTTTGGAATTAACGGCGGGCGTACGGGCGAGGAAACGATCCTGATCGACGGCGCTCCGTCGCAAGCGGTCGACTGGGGCGGCCTTGTTGTTTCGCCGCTGCAGGATTCGGTCCAGGAACAGCAGATTGTGCAGAACACTTACGATGCCCAGTACGGCAGGTCGGGAGGCGGCATCGTGTCGCTCATTACGAAGGGCGGCACGAACACATTCCATGGGGAAGCGTACGACTATCTGCAGAACTCCGCTCTGAACGCAAATAGCTGGGCGAATAATAAGAACGGTGTCGCCAAGGGACAGTTCAAACAGAACCAGTTCGGTGGAAATATTAGCGGTCCTATTTTGAAGCGGTGGAATCTTTTCTTCTTCGGCGGATATGAGGGATTGCGCCAGCCGAACACGCAGAGCACGGGCTTGATCACCGTTCCGACTAAGGCAGAACGGGCAGGCGACTTTTCGCAAGCGCTGAACGCCGATGGGACGCCGGATCTTATCTATAATCCTTTCACGACCACCGGCCTCGATAATACGGGGACCGCCTTCACGCGCCAGCAATTTCCGAACAATGTCATCCCGGCGAACCTTTTGAACCCGGTCGGCCAAAAGATTGTGAATTTGTATCCGCTGCCGAATCGTGCGGGCGCCGGGCCGAATGGCCTCAACAATTATTACGCGCAAGGCGGAGGCAACACCCAAAACGACAAGATCGACACGCGCTTCGACTGGGAGCAGAATTCGGTGCACCGAATGTTTGTACGCTGGTCTGATCGCTTCCGCCAGGATCAGGTACTGCCTTGTTTCTTTTGTAACGGCGCCGATACCGGTAACAATCAGTACAACAATGGCTTTCAGGTGGTTATCAACGATACGGTCACGCCCAGCCCCACTTGGGTGATCGACACCTATGCAAGCTACAGCCGCTGGAAGGAAGTGCACACCGCGCAAGGATATGGCGTGGCCGATGCTTCGACAATCGGCTTGTCTCCCGCACTGTTTCAAGCTCCACTGTTGCCGACCATTCAAGCGGACGGCGGGTACTCCGGCCTTGGCAATAGCAGTTATCAACAGTATGTGCGATATTCCGATACCGCTCAGGTCAATCTTACGAAGCAGTTCTCGAAGCACACCCTGAAATTCGGGGCCAACTTTGATGTACAGCAAATCAACAGCATCAGTGAGTCGGTGGGCAATTTCAACTTCAGCAGCGCCCTGACTTCTTGCGATCCGGACCCGAACGGCGGCCCGTGCACTTCCCTGAACTACGCTTCGCTTGCCAGCGGAAACCCAATCGCCTCCATGCTGCTGGGAACGGCTAGCGGTGGCGGCCAAGGGATCAACATCGATCCGGCAATGACCCTGCATACCTTTGGGCTGTACATCCAGGATCAGTGGCGGGTGAATCAGAGACTCACGGTGAATGCCGGGGTACGGTATGAAAACCAGCGCCCCGCGACGGAACGATTCAATCGGCTCGAGTACTTCAATACCACCGCGGTGAATCCAATCAGTTCTCAGTTCGCAAGTCCGGTTTATGGAGAATTCCAATATGCCGGCGTTAACGGAAATAGCCGCTACGCCTGGGCTCCGAATAATCATGATTTTGCACCGCGGGCTGGAATTGCTTACAAAATTACCGACCGGCTGGTAGCTCGAATAGGTGCTGGAATATTCTTCCTGCCCCCGTCGGCGATGATCAGCTACGACAATCCAGGCCAGTTTTACGGATTCAGCTCATCCACGCCATACATCGCCACGACAAACAACGGCTACACACCTCTGAGTCCGATTAACAATCCATTCCCCAACGGAATTCAGCAGCCGCAAGGCAGATCTCAGGCTGGATTGACGCTGGTAGGAGATGGAGTAGGTCAGATCTGGCCGAAGGGCAACCATCCAACACCTTACAGCGAGGCTTGGAGCTTCGATCTGCAGTACCAGCTCAGCTCCCGTTCGGTTTTAGAAGCCGGATACACCGGAAATCGCGGACGAAAACTGCTGTATGGGAATCCGAATCTCGACGCGGATCAACTGCCGGACCAGTATCTACGTTTGGGAAGCCAGCTTGATCAACAGGTAGCAAATCCCTTCTATAATGTTGCGCCGGCGACCAGCTACCTTGGATCGCAGCCAACTATCGCTTACAACGAGACGCTGCGGCCGTATCCGCAATATACCTATCTGCAATGGACGCGCTCATTACCTGGAGCAAGATCCTCCTACAACGCGCTAAATGTGAAGTACAACCATAGCTTTGAAGATGGATTGAGCCTGTTGGTGACATATTCGTGGTCGAAAGCGCTCGACAACGGTCCCGAAGATTTCTTCGGATGGGCCACCGGTAGCCAGTGGCGCGATGCGAACAACACCATGCTCGACTACAACATCAGCACACACGATGTTCCGCAGAGCTTTGCGACGGCCGTCGTCTACGAACTTCCTTACGGGAAAGGAAAGCATTGGGGAAGCAGCGCCCCGGCTGCTGTGAAGGCGGTGCTCGGAAACTGGCAGGTGTCCTCGATCATCAGGCTGGCGAGCGGCTTACCGCTGTACGGACTTGCTGAAAGCCAAAGCAATCCGCTGGGTAACTACGGCTTTCCAGGATATCAATTACCGAATCTTATCAGCAAAAATGTCGTTCCGACAAACCAAACCCCGGACAATTGGGTAAACGCGGGTGCCTACGCCGCTCCATCATCGCCCTATACGTTGGGAAATGCGCCACAGCGGATGACCCAGCTTCGGGAGCGAGCCGCGCGGAACGTCGATCTGTCAGTTGCCAAAAACTTTGGGACGGAACGTTATCAGGCGTTGCTTCGCGGCGAGTTCTTGAACGCCTTCAATTACGCTCAATACAACAATGTGTGTCTCGATCTTTCCCAATCTTCCTGTGCGCCATTCGGTACGGCTTACGGTACGGAGAATCTTCCTCGCACGATTCAGCTCAGCCTGAAACTGACGTTTTGAGCTCTCCTAGCTGCCTGCAAGAGGCTCGGCAACTCTTCGTAAAGTTTGCCGAGCCTGCGGAATGACTTGCCTCAAACTTATGCGCGTTTTTCTAGCGGTTTTCTTTTTTGCCCAAGCTGCGATTCAGGCTCAAGTTCATCGAGCCGAGGTCATTGCCATGGCAGATTACACAGACTACAACGTTGGCCATGCAGTTCGAATCAGAATGGAGCCAGCAACCCGGGCGACCATTTCCATCCGCTACGCAGGGGAGAGCCGGCCCGTTGTTTCAGATATTCCAGTCAGTGGATCCAGTTATCAGAATGTTTGGAACATACCGAGAGATGCGCGGACAGGCCGTTATGAGGTCGACCTCACGCCCGCTAACAAGAAGCTCATCGCCGGCGCAGCGTCCTTTGCAGTGCACCGCCAACTCGCGAAGGTTCTATCGGTGGATCTCGACAAGACCTTCTACACGTCGGGTGACGCCGTGAATCCGACAATTACCGTCCGAAACGTCTCCGATCGGCCGCTCGCAAATCTGCAGGTCGAGTTTGAGCCTTACACATACCCCTGGATTGCGCCCGACCTGGATGGGCCGCCTATGTGGAAACACGTTGTAGACAGCTCGTTATCGCTGCTGCCCGGCGAACAAAAAGAGTTCCACGTTGAGAAGGCCGCCGTGGTTCAAGCAGAGAAGGAGCCGGTTGCGATCTATTACTCAGTAGTGATCCGCGATAGCCGTCATCCGGATCATATTTACGATCTCGCCTTTGCGCCCCCAGCCTTCACGATTCCGCCAAACACGCCGCTACCAAAGCAATATCCATTTCTCTATCTTTATTGGCATCTAAGGGAGGTACCGAAGTCGCAAGCGTACAGGAATTTTTATCCACCTGAGTTCGTCTCGGGAGTCATTCATTTCGACACCAGCCATACAATGTTTCCAACTGATGTTTCGCCTGTCATTGAGTTCTTGGTAAAGTCGTTTGCCGATTCTCAAAAGGCGACGTGTCTTCGGCTGCGGGTTCTCGATTCCGATGGTCATCAACTAGAGGATCGTAAGCTTTCCGCGCCCCTACTCGGCAGCCACACCGCAAAAATGCAAATGAGGAAGCCGGGGCGGTACGTACTTCAGATATCGCTCGAAAATGCCGAGGGCTCCACTTTAGCGAGAAGCCAGCTTGAGTTCGCGGTGAATAAGCTCCCAAAATCGATACTGGTCTTCTGTGCGCATCAAGACGACGACACGGCTCACCCAGGAATCATCCAAGCTGCGGTTGAGAATAAGATACCGATTCATTTCGTCTATCTCACAGGCGGCGACGCCGGAGGTTGTGACCGTTTCTACATGCATTCCTGCGATGCGGCTCGGGCGATGGATTTCGGCGAAGTGCGAATGGAAGAGGCCAGGGCCTCGTTGGGCCATTTAGGGGTTCCGCGTGAAAACATCTTCTTCCTGGGCTTGCCTGATGGTGGATTAGGGCAGATCTGGCGCGATTATCGAAGAGCCGACCATCCTTATCTTTCGGTCCTTCTCGCCAGCGAACATTCTCCCTACCGCGAATCGGCAATACCAAACCTTCCTTATGCACGCGAACCCGTCATCGCGGCAGCAAGGCAATTTATTCAGCGTTTCAATCCTGATTTGATCATCACTGGACACCCAGACGAACGCCATGTTGATCACCGGACCAATAATTGGATCGTTGTAAAAGCAATGCAAGAGCTACTGAGGGAAGGATCGCTTTCCCGGAATACCCAGCTTCTAGTGGATCAGGTTTACGGCCCCATCCCAGGCAAGCACGCGCCCTACAAATATGACAAACAGAAGTTCTTCGTCTCGGGCGAAGCGGCAAAATTGGGACAGGAGGCAACCTGGTACTACGAGTCGCAGGACGGCAATCATCAGCAGGCCGACATAACGGACTTCGCCAAGCTGCCTAGAGAAGAACCATACCCGCATTTCTTGATTCTCGATTGGCAAACCCACGCAGGCTGGAATGAAGAACCGCCGCAATCGCGCGTTCGATAGGCAACGCCTGATTTTATGAGCAAATTAAACCGGCGAAATTTTCTCGGCTTAACCACGGCCCTTGCCGCCGGTGGACTAAACAGTTTCGCCGTTGCTGCCGAAGAAAGTTCAACCACGCTGGCGGAGGCGAAACCGTTTTCCTGGACTGCTTCTGGTCTCGTCTTTTCTTTCGGCTTCTACGGGCATCAATTGCGCCAGAAATGCATTCTTCCGGCCGAGGTTGCCGTTGAGGCACAAGCACATTTGACTCCTCAAGTGGAGCGCACGGCATCCCTGGCCGACACATCGGCAGCGTCCAATTTCGATTCGTCGAGTCTCGAAGTGGCTCTCCATTGTACCGGCGAGGACAGCGCCGACCATCACGGGATGAAATCTACTGCCGGCATGCCAGGTCTCAGACTAGTGTTTGTCGGGCAAAAAGAGACCATCATGCCTGCGTGTAAGCGGCTGGTGCTTACTCACCACGACCCCGTTCTCAACCTTCAGGTTCAGTCTTATTACGGCTCTTACGAAGGGGTGCGCGTTGTTCGCCCGTATGCCCGCGTCACCAACTTTGGGAAACAGTCAGTCGGCATTGAATACCTCAGCTCTGCCATGCTCGCCAACTTCGCGGATCCGTCCGATTTCGAGAAGCAGCTCCGTATCCATCTCTGCTTGAACAGTTGGCAGGCGGAGGGCCAGTGGCATGCTTGGCGTCCTTCAGAGCTAGGATTGGTTCAGAACGGCGAGTTCAGTGTTTCCGAAGCTTTTGCGAGCAGCCTCGGCACATGGTCTAGCGAGCGCTATCTACCCATGGCCATGATTGAAAATGCAGCCCTGCATCTCACGTGGTTTTGGCAGACCGAGCACAACGGATCGTGGCACTCGGAGATCTCTCAAACGTCGGCGAAAACACTATATTCTTACGTCGGCGGACCGGACGAGCAGCATGCGCGGGCTTGGAAGAACCTTTCTCCGGGCGAAACATACGAAACCGTACCGGTTTCTATCGGCTGTGTGCGTGGCGGGTTCGCCGAGGCCGCCGGGGAGCTGCCGCGCTATTGCCGCAACATTTGCCGCGCCCGCAACAACGCTATAACCGAAGTTGTCCGGTCATCTTCAACGACGCCGTTACGTTCAATCTCGATCCGACGGCCGAAAAGGAATTGCCCATGATCGACGCGGCGGCGGGATGCGAGTACTACGTCATCGATGCCGGATGGTACGCGGAAACGAACGAAAATTGGTGGGGAACAGTGGGTGCCTGACGAACACGATCTCTCCAGTTGCGCTCGGCATGCGCTCCTCCGGCGGAGTCTTCCTTGCGGTCTGGAGACTTGAAGGGCCTGGGCAGGTGGAGATACCCGTATCTAGCGAAAACGTTCATCTTCTTTATCCAATCGATTTAGATATCAAGGTCCAAACCAAGGGTGACCGGTCGACCATTACCTTTCCCAGAAAATACATGGCATGTATTCTTGCCGGATCGCAGACTCTATAAGTACGACTTAGAAAATATTTGAGGATATGCGCAAACTTATATATTCCCGTTTATTGGTCTTAATCGCGGCCACTTGTTCCGTGGCCGCTGCCAGTTGGCTCACTTTCGGCGGCGACGCGCAGCGCGATGGCTGGGCAAAAGAGGAAACGGTACTGACGACAGACAATGTGAAAGGGATGCAGGTACTTTGGAAGCTTAAGCTTGACAATGCGCCAAAGGAACTAAACTCGCTCACAGCGCCTGTTGTTATTAATCCCGTGTACACCAATCATGGCGCGGAAACCTACGTAGTTGTCGGCGGCAGTTCAGACAACTTGTATGTGATCGACGCTGATAACGGAAAGCTTGTCTGGCAGAAACATTTCAACAACGAAGGGCCCCCTCCTAACAAGTTCCAAAGTGGCGATTCCTATTTCTGTCCGAATGCCTTGAATGATACGCCTCTCATTATGAATGGCCAAGCGGGTCCCACCGCCTACGTTATATCTATCGACGGAAAACTGCATGCATTGAACATAGTAACTGGAGACGATCGCTTCCCGGCTAAGCAGTTCGTTCCGGCGTACTCCAAAAACTGGAGCTTGAATTTTTCAGGCGACTTTATTTATACAACCACCTCTCAAGGATGCGGTCGGGCGAAGTCAGGCGTTTGGGGTATGAATTTGAACAGCCCGGACAAGACGATTGTTCACTTTCAATCAAATCCATTCGGCGGCGGTATCTGGGGCCGCGGGGGTGTATTGATGAGCTCTAACGGTACGGTCTATGCGGAAACGGGCGATGGCGCGTTCGAACCCAGCCTCGGCAAATATGGCGACACTTTTCTTGCGCTCTCTCCGCGCACTCTCAAGCTCCTTGATTTCTATACACCTTCGAACGCAACTTATCTGACCCGAAAAGATCTGGACATGGGAAACATTACGCCGGTGACGTTTAGTTACAAGGGCAGGGAGTTAATTGTCGGTTCCGGGAAAGAGGGCGCGCTTTTCCTTCTCGATGCGAAATCCCTTGGAGGAGACACTCATCGCAAGCCATTGTTTCAGAGTCCGCTATATGCGAACGAAGACGCCGATATCGCGGGAAAAGGCTTCTGGGGAGGGTTCGCAACTTGGGAGGATTCGAAAAGTGCCCGCTGGCTGTATGCGCCGGCCTGGGGACCGTCCAGTTCGAAAGCGAAAAATTTCCCAGTGACGAATGGCCCAGTGCCTGACGGCAGCATCATGGCATTCAAGGTGGAAGACAAGGCTGGTCATCCTGTGCTGGCGCCAGCTTGGACCTCGCATGACATGTCCGTCCCGGAACCTCCTGTCGTGGCGAACGGTATCGTATTCTCCATATCCAGCGGCGAGTTCATCCGCCAAGTAAAGGACAACGGCCAGTTATATACCGCCGAGGAACGCATTGCGCATACGACCGGTAATGCAACACTCTACGCATTCGATGCGCTGACGGGTAAAGAACTATATTCCAGCGGCAAGACGATGCCGTCCTTTACACATTTCGGGGCAATCGCTGTAAGTGATGGCCGGGTATTCGCCACCACACACGATTCCACGCTGTACGCATTCGGCCTCAAGGACCAGTAGTATAGGAGCCAATGCGCAATATTTCGACTTTTGCCTGGTCGCTCCTGCTGCTGATCGTGACCCCTGCGATTGGCTGGGGCAAGATACCGGTGATCCTGTCGACGGACGTCGGCAATGAGATCGATGACCAATGGGCAATTACGTACATGCTAACCGATCCTGTCTTCGACGTACAAGGGATCATTTCCGCACACGCGCCGAGCCTTCCTGATCCATCGGCACACTCATCCTATGAGGTTTTGGTGGACGTTGTCGAACGGCGCTTAGGCATGCTCACCCATCCTCCTCTGTTTGAGGGCTCCAGCCTGTCTTTGACCGACACCAAAACTCCGCGCTCCAACAGCGGCGTCGATTTTATTCTAAAGACTTCGAAGAATTTTTCGAGAGAAAACAGACTCATCGTACTGACCATAGGTGCTGCCACGGACGTGGCGTCCGCAATCCTTCAGGACCCTAGTGTCATTAATAGGATCAGCGTGGTTGCGATGGGCTTCAAGAACCTGTCCGAAGCGGGAAAGGAGTTCAACGTGGAAAACGATTCTCAATCATGGCAGGTCATTTTAGATTCCGATGTTCCCGTCACGATCGGGTCCGCCGATGTGTGTCGAAAAAATCTAGCGCTGACGTTTGACCAGGCGAAGAAATTGATCAGCCAACATGGGTCAGTAGGAGCATGGTTATGGCAGGAATATCAGGATTGGTATTTCCGGGTTGTAAAGCCCTTGCGGGTGAATGACTTCTCCAAGTCTTGGATCATCTGGGATATTGTCGTTCTCGCGCACGAACAGGGAATGACTACGCAACAAACTATACCGAGACCACGGCTCAACGACAATTTGACCTTTACGACAGGAAATAAAGCCAAAACCGTTACGTGGATCACCGGTATCGATTCAAACAAACTATGGGCTGATTTTATTGAGAAGCTGGATGAATATCAGAGAAGCCACTCCCCTGGCTACTTTCTCCGCTCCAGCGCTCCAAGCGGAATCTTTTTCCCCACCACGGAGCCAAATGCTTCCAGGTCCGTCGACACTCGTCCTGAATAGAGCGGAAACCAAGTCTGCCCGCTTACAAGCAAATTTTCGACGGAGTAATAATCCATCACCGGCAGATTGATCGTGACATGAACCCGGCGATTCGATAGATTGAGAATCACCATAATCTCCTCATTTCCCTTTTTACGAAGAAAGCTTAGAACACTGCTCGGTTCCGTGTTGTCGATCCAAATAACCTCGCCGGAGGTGAAAGCCGGATGGGTGGCGCGCATATGAAATAACCGTTCATAGGCCGCCAATGTATCTTTTCGGTCCTTGTTATCTGTATCGTCTCGCGCGCCCCGCCACTGGATAGGTGCGCTTGTAAGCCAATGGGTCGATGTCCGATCGGCAATCTCCTGCCCGTTGTAGAGGAAGGGAATGCCATCGAGCGTAAAATTCAGTATCGATGCCGCCATCGCTCCTCTTTCACCGAAATCGGCAATGGCTCTGCGCCAATCGTGGTTATCGCTAAAGTGCAGCAGTCTTGCGCCATGCGGCATCGTCGCTTTATTGTCTTCCCAGATCTTGCGGAGCGTAATCGCAGGCGCACCATCCCGCAGGACCGAGCGCAGCGTCAGATAGTACTGAAAGTTGTAGTTAATATCGAACGCCTTCAATTGATCGTCAGGCCGGTCCGATTCCGAAAGTAGAATAACGTTTGGGTTGACGCGATCCAGCGCCTTCCGAGCCTCCTCCCAAAACGCAATTGGCACGCCAGCCCCCACATCGCACCGGTATCCATCTACCCCAAAATCGCGAACCCAATGCACGAGGCTGCCGATCAGATAGGCGCGAGTTTGCGGATTACGGAAATCCGGCAAGGGTTGGGGCCAAAAGCCCCTGGCAATCTTTCCATCCAATGTTTTGACGAATAGGTTTGGGTCTTTCAGCATCACGCTGTCGGGCGCGGTGTGATAATACACAATATCCAGCATCACCTTGAGCCCAAGCTTGTGCGCCGCCGCGACGAAGTCACGCAGGTCCTGCTCTTTACCGTATTGCGAATCGATGGCATTGTAATCGGCAATACTATATGGCGAGGCATGTGGGCCGGCGGAGCGCTTATTGATAGGCCCTACGTAGACTACCGATGCGCCGAGTGCGGCGACGTGCGGCAATCCGGTGATAGCACCATGCAAGGTGCCTTCCGTGCTGAATGCATTTAGCCAAATTTCGTAGATCGTCAAGCGCGACAGCCAACCCGGAACCGGCCTCGCCTCACGCGAAGAAAATGAGAGATTCTGTGCGGCGCCTGTTGCAACTTCAATCAAAAGTACTGCAGCGAGTGCAAGCTTCCGCAATGCCGCTAAACATGGATTCACCATTACAGAGTCGCAAGCCTGGCCAGTAAGAGTCCAGCGTAACGGCGATATGAATTCTAACGTTGAGAAATTGTGAACATCAATAACGAGGGGCGATTATCATGATGTCCAGGCCCGGGGAGTCACTCTGCAGCTTGTTCGCTGTGCTTCACCAAACGTACCAAGGCAGATAAAAATACGCCAAGTACAAGAAGTATACTCGATCAAGGAAGTTGCCCGTGCGTGGCGGCGGGCGAGGAACTTAGTCGAGCGGAACGTGTACCGGGACAATCACTCGGTCGATTCCAGGATTGTTTTCCCGAGCGAATCTGCTCCTCGATTGCAGATGCCGGTCCCGGCATTTTGGGCTAGTGCCTGCATGAGTTACGCTACCGACACCTCCTGCACTAGTCTCAGTACGTGCGAATTCTCGTGCGGCCCCTCAAACGTCAGGCGCACCGGCCCCGGCTCGGTGTGTTCTTCCAAGCGTGCGTACAAATAGCAATCTAGCAATAGGCCAGCTAACTGGGCGGGCCCTCACTGTATCGGACGCGCGAGTCACTGTGGCTAGCAAGGGGATCCGGTTGCAAGAGGTATCGAAAGGTGAGTAGTCGACAGCTTACGCAGACGTAGCCTGAGCGGCCTTACTGGTCACCATCTAATGAAATTCGTCGCCCAATGACGCGGTAATGGTTCGATACTTGCATTGTGGCCTTCCGACCCAAGCGACTGACGTGTCAAACTGTAGCTCCAGCTGGTAGTCGTCTTTCTGCGAACCCACATCCATGCGGCTTCTATGGACATGACATTCGCCGTAAGCTAACGAGTTGTTTATTTTTGGTGCTATTAGCTCAATCAGCATTTATTTTGAATGTCGTGCGACACTTGGGCGCACCCCTGTTGTTTGTTCTCAAGTTGCTTAGCAAGTAAGACGAGCCGAATATGCTTGACTTCATGCATGCAGAGGATCAGTTTTCTTCAGAGTGCCAAAATTGTAAAAACGTGCGAAAACCTGCTGCAACGCCCATTTCCAGGGCGCAGATTCGCGAGTCACAAAGTCCATGTCGAAATAAAAGTTAGCTGCCGGAGCACCCGATATCACTGTCCAAATTCTTGAAGAAAAGAACGGCGTGAGGTAGCGTCCTCTTTATCGAACGTAGGGCTCAGCCGTGGTTTACACAACAGATGTCTTGGCACTTTCCCACAGGACCAAAGAAGATTGCTACACACAGATAATTAGTCGAGTATGAAGAAAAAAATTGCACAAAAGTTGCACATTGCTTGCAAAGACTTTTATAACACTTAGGATATCTCCGGGTTTTTATCGCCTAAGTAAAGGTCTGCAAAACCTTTATTCGGCGGTTCGATTCCGCCCCGCGCCTCCAAAAGAGTTTGAGCTATGATGACCGGAATCGATTGGTCTGACAGCCTTGCTTAAGCCGTGACCGCTTCCTTGGGCTGCGTAACCTCATCCGTTACCACCGTGAATTTTGTTAACTGCGTGCTGCCGAACGACGTCGTAATCGCCACGTCGGCCGCATCACGCCCGGTCGCCATCAAAACACGCCCGATCCGAGGCTTATTGTGCCTTGCATCGAAATTCCACCAACGGTCCTCTAAATAAACCTGAAACCAAGCGCTAAAATCCATCGGCGATGGCGCGACAACAACACCGATGTCGCCTAGATATCCGGTAACGTAGCGGGCCGGTATATTCAAGCAGCGGCAAAAGGTAATCGCGAGATGCTGGAAGTCTCGGCAGACGCCCATCCGCTCGGTGTAGACGTCCAGTGCGGTCTTCGTTGATCGTGCAAAGGGGTACCCGAACGTGACTTTGCTGTTCACCCATCCGCAGACTGCCTCGACGCGGCCCCAACCAGGTTTTACGTCGCCAAATAGTTCGCTCGCGATGTTAGAAATAAGATCGACTTCGCAGTACCGGCTTGCCAGCAGAAACTGAAGCGTCTCCGTAGGAAGCTTCTCTACCGGAATCTCTCGCGCGTCCGGATTGACTGGGTCCGGCTCGCCCGAATCTTCGATGAGCGTGGAATTATGAAGCTTGATTTCACCAGGTTCCGCAAGAAAACGACAGCAATCGTTGCCGAAGCTGTCTACATAGACTTCGATCGGAATATTCGGCTCGATCCCAACTGTGTCGGGTTCGCGAAGATCGTGTTTGCGGGAAGAGTGAACGTTCAGTAACGCCACCATGGGAGTGGGACAGGGTACATTAAAGCGAATATCGTAGCCTAAGCGGATAAGCATAGTTCCTCGGAGATGGAGCCAAGAACAAGGTCATGACGAGTGACCAGAGCGGCGCACGAGGCCAGGTAATTTCAAAGTTTACATCACTCCGGATTTGTAAACTGCCAAAATGAGAACGAGCTGAATACATGACATATTGTTTGGGGATTGTGACCGACGACGGATTGGTAATGGCGTCCGACTCGCGCACCAACGCGGGATTCGATCAGGTGAATACATGCCGTAAGATGCATTCCTTCGTGCAACCGGAGGAGCGGGCGTTCTTTCTTCTTGTCAGCGGAAGTTTGTCCATCAGCCAATCGGTGGTGACGTTATTGCGCGGCGAGTTTAATGCCGGGCAGGGACTTGCCAAGGCAGACTCGCTTTATAGCGCTGCCCGTATCGTAGGAAACTGTGTTCGACGTGTCTCCGATATCGACCGCGCTGCCTTGGAGCGCGACCAATATAACTTCAATGTGCATCTGCTGCTCGGTGGGCAGGTAAAAGGGGAAGATCCGAACTTATATTTGATTTATCCGCAAGGCAACCCTCTGCGCGCCACCGAGGATTCGCCCTACTTGCAGCTTGGCGAGTGTAAATATGGGCGTCCCATCCTCGACCGAGGTGTCGAATTCGATACCAGTCTCGAGGTGGCGGCAAAATATGCGCTGCTTTCCATGGACGCGACCGTGCGTTCCAACGTGACCGTGGGCCCGCCTATCGAGTTGCTGCTCTATCGTAAAAATAGTTTCGAGATCAGCCACTATCGCCGCTTCAGCGCCACCGATCAGGATTTGAATGTCATCCACTCCTGCTGGGAGCAATCTCTACGTCGCGCGGTGGAGCAGCTTCCCGACATCGAGTATCGCGAGCCTCCGCGGGAGATGGCTTCGTGAGTAAGCGGGCCTATGTCGTCTATTCCGAAGAGCGCAGAGTTGATCCGTATGCCGATGCGGTTCGCAATGCCGGCATAGAGCCCGTTCTGAGCAAAATAGGCATGAATTGGGATTTCGATGAAGTACAAGGATTGCTGCTCACCGGCGGTACCGATGTCAGCCCTGAATTTTACGGTGAAGAGCCTGCGCCGGAAACCGACAAAGATCTGGACGTTCCGCGTGACCGTGTGGAGCTTGCGATGATTGCCGAAGCGCTGGCGCGTGATCTCCCGGTACTGGCTATCTGCCGGGGTATGCAGATTCTGAACATACAAGCCGGTGGGACGTTGATTCAGCATCTTCCCACCACCCCGCATCACCAACGCCGAACGACCAATCGAAGCCTTGTCGCCCATTCGGTTGTAATCGAACCGAACACGAAGCTCGCGGCGATTGCAGGCACCACCGCCTGGCAGGTTAACTCGCGGCATCATCAGGCAGTGGGAAGACTCGGCGAAAACCTTCGTGTGTCCGCTGTCGATTCCCATGACCGGACCATCGAGGCAATCGAAAAAATCGACAAGCGCTTTGTCGTCGCGGTGCAATGGCATCCAGAAGATCAAGCCCCGGTGAACGACGAACAGCGGAAGCTGTTTACAGCCTTCAAAGACTCACTTTAATGGCAATCATCATGCCATTTTTGCGAGTGGCGTTATACTCGACAATATCTTAAGTGTCCGGTCTGTTCCGAGTTGAAGAGCCTCCGGTCTTCGCATAGCTATCAGGAACATCTCGGCCTATGGCATCGTTAGTACAATCTACCAACAAGCAAGTTGCCGCTCCATTTACCGAATATGAGTTTTCTGGCGCATACGATGAAATGTTCCGCCCAAATGGCCGCTCGCGCGCCCATTACCGTGCTCTTTATACGCAGCTTTTAAATCTGCCCGCCGAAGAACTGCGCCGCAGCAAGCACGAAGCAGATCTGTCGTTCTTCAATCAAGGCATCACCTTTACGGTTTATGGACGGGACGAAGGCACCGAGCGCATTTTCCCGCACGACCTGCTTCCGCGCATTATCACCAGCCAGGAATGGGAAACCATCGAACGCGGCCTGATCCAGCGCATTACCGCTCTCAATCTTTTCCTGAAAGATGTCTATCATGAGCGGCATATCTTGAAAGACGGCATCGTTCCCGGCGAGGTGATCTATACCTGCAAACACTTTCGGCGGCAGATGCGTGGCGTTAAAGTGCCGCGCGATGTTTATGTCAGTGTCTGCGGCACCGATTTGATCCGTCTGCCGAACGGAAACTTTGTTGTGTTGGAAGACAATCTGCGTGTGCCCAGCGGCGTCTCCTACATGTTGACAAGTCGCAAGGTCATGAAGCAGATTTTCCCCGGTCTTTTTAGAAAGTGCGGCGTCCGACCCATCGAGCAGTACAGCCAGCTTTTGCTTTCCACATTACGCTCGCTTGCGCCCGAAGGACGGTCGAATCCAACCATCGTGCTGCTCACCCCAGGCGTTTACAATTCCGCGTACTTCGAGCATGCATTTTTGGCGCGGCAAATGGGTATCGAGCTTGTGGAAGGACGCGATCTGTTGGTGCACGATAACGTCGTCAATATGCGAACGACATCGGGTTTACAGCGCGTCGATGTGATTTACCGCCGCGTGGACGATGATTTTCTGGACCCGCTTGCATTTCGCCCCGACTCTTCACTGGGCGTTGCAGGCTTATTCAATGCTTATCGCGCCGGCAACGTCGTCCTTGCGAACGCCCTCGGAACCGGCGTTGCCGACGACAAAGCAATTTACGCGTACGTTCCCAAAATGATCCGCTACTATCTGAACGAAGATCCCATCCTCGACAACATCGAGACGTTCTTGATGACCAATCATAATGAGCGTGAGCATGTTTGCAACAATATTCAAAACTTCGTAGTAAAGGCAGTGGGTGAATCGGGGGGATACGGCATGTTGATCGGTCCGCACAGTTCCGAGCAACAGCGCAATGATTTTAGAGACAGAATTATGCAGGAACCTAGAAACTACATTGCGCAGCCGACAATCACACTTTCGACGGCTCCTTGTTTTGTGGAAGGCGGGCAGATCGAACCTCGCCACGTCGATCTCCGGCCTTACGTTTTGTTCGGAGAAAAAGCAACAATAGTACCGGGTGGTCTTACGCGCGTCGCGTTACGTAAAGGTTCACTAGTCGTGAACTCGTCGCAGGGCGGCGGCTCAAAAGATACCTGGATTTTGCAGAGTTAGACAGAAAATTTTTTATAGTTATGCTTTCCCGTGTGGCCGACAGCCTGTATTGGATGGGGCGCTACTTCGAACGTGCTGACCATTGCGCGCGCGTCTTAGAGGCCAACTACAGCCTCATGCTGAATCCATCCAAAATATCCACCGATCAACGTTGGGCCCGGATTGCTTCCTACCTTGGTTTCGGTGCCGATTGCGTCGGTTTCGATTCGCAGATGGCGGTTGCCTGCCTTACCGGCGAAATTCAAAACCGGTCCTCCATCGTCGGCGCAATTTCTGCTGCCCGTGAAAATGCCAGTCAAGTTCGCGAACAGATCAGCTCTGAAATGTGGGAACGCCTCAATCAACTTTTTCATGAGATCACCAGTTCAAACGCGCGTACCGAAAAAACTTCCGATCCCATGCGCATCGTGATCGCCATGCGCGAAGGCTCGTACAAATTTCATGGAGCGACAGACGCCACCATGAATCACGGGGAGGGATGGCACTTCATTCAACTCGGTAAGCATATGGAAAGAGCTTTTGCTTTATCGATGCTGTTGGACAACCACTTCTCTAGCCCGTTGGAGGCAGATTATCTCGACTGGGTTTGCCTGCTCTCCAGTTGCGCTGCATTCGAGGCTTACTGCCGCGTTTATACGGCCGATTTAACGCCAGGCAGGGTAGCCGAATTCCTCTTACTGAATGCCGAGTTTCCTTTTTCGGTGCGTTTTTCAGCCGAACGCATGGAGGAGACTCTGGAAGCCATCTCCGCCGCCTCCTACGTGCGGAAAACGGGGCGAGTGGAAAGGATCATCGGCGGGCTTCGTGCCTCGTTGGCGTTTACTCAAATCGAAGAAATTATGGAGCGAAATTTACATAAATATCTAAACGGCGTCCTCGACCAATGCCAGAAGTTGCATGCCGCGCTTCATCAAGCCTATATCGATTATCCGATCGAATCGGCCGTCGAGGTTTGATGTTCTACGCAATCCGGCATTTTACCCGCTATCGATACAGCCGTCCGGTTTGGCAAAGCGTTATGGAAGTGCGCATGCATCCGCGCAGCGAAAACATTCAGCGCTGCTTCACATTCCAGCTTTCGGTGAGTCCGCGCGCGCACATTCATGCCTACACCGATCATCTGGCGAATCTAGTTCACCATTTCGATGTGGCTCCCGCGCATAAACAACTAACGATCATCGCCGACTCCTTAGTGGACGTGGAGGACGCTCACGAGCTTCCCTCATCTTTGGGAATGGAAGCCTGGACCGAACTGGATGGTATCACTGAGCACGAAGATTACTGGGATATGCTCATGCCCAGTCGCTTTGCGCGTACGTCGCCGGAGCTGGAGGCAATAGCTCGGGAACTTGGGGCGGAGAAGCGCGATCACCGCGATCCTCTAGAACTGCTACGGAAACTGAACGGCGACCTGTTTCAGGCATTCTCCTATGTGAAAAGCAGCACCAGCGTAGACTCGCCGATAGAAGACGCGCTTCGCTCCCGGCAGGGCGTTTGCCAGGACTTTGCGCACATCATGATCTCCCTGGTGCGGAACTTGCGTATTCCGTGCCGCTACGTCAGCGGCTATCTTCACCATGGCTCCGGCCACGCGGATCGCTCCGTGGACGGCGCTACCCACGCCTGGGTAGAGGCGCTTCTTCCGCGCTTAGGATGGGTAGGCTTCGATCCCACAAACGATCTGATTGCCGGACAAAGACACATCAGAACCGCCGTCGGCAGAGATTACTCCGACGTTCCGCCCACTATAGGAACAATGAAGGGTTCAGCAGATACGGAATTGCAGGTGCGTGTTCGGGTGACTCCATCGGACGCGGTGCTGCCGCCGGACCAGGAGTTTGCCGCGGACGAAGAATGGTCCCGTTTCCTGGAAAGGGACCGGCAAGCTGAAATTCTTCATGCTCAGCAACAGCAACAGTAAACAGGTTGGGGCCGTTGTTAGCGCAAATTAATCCGACAAAACTCTAAGTTCTTCGCGGCACATGGCCGATAAGAGATATGGGGAAGGTGCATTTGTTCCAGGCGCATGGTTCGCTGATAGCACTGAATGACGAGAAAACGCCGTTATCTCGTTTCAACTGGTTACCCGTCGCCAGATTGCTGTTGGGGCTCCTGGTGATTGTTCTTCCGGGTTTCTCCCTCAATCCAAAGTGGTTGATCGGTCAATACCGATCGGAATTTTGGCAGACGGAACGGGGATTACCTCAGAATTCGGTAAGCTCGATCGCTCAAACTCCGGATGGCTATCTATGGTTTGCCACGCAGGAAGGCTTAGCGCGTTTCGATGGCAACAAATTTCAGGTTTTCGATATACACAACACGCCCGCGATTCACGAGAACAACATAGCGGCTTTGCTGGTCGACAAAGACGGTCGGTTGTGGATCGGTGAGTACCGGGGTGAAGTAGCTGTTTTCGATGGAAAGAGTTTTCAGATTTACGCTCAAGCGCCCCCGGGACATATGCAGCGACTGAGCTCTATTCAGGAAGATTCGGAAGGAAACATCTGGGCTGGTTCAGCAAAGCAATGGCGGCTCATTAAGGGTGCAAAGCTTCCGACAGCGATACAAGATGAGATTCACGAGGCGCAAGCCATTGCCCTCTCCAGAGAGACCGGCAAAAAATCCTGGATAGTAAACAAAAGCGGCATTCTCAAGCAGTTTGAGAACGGCAGGCTCAAAGCGGTATCTGACCGGCCTATCGCGCCGGACGGAATCACAGCCATGTTTGAGGACCACCTTCACAATTTGTGGATCGGTCGCGGCCTCGAGTTATGGGTTCGTAGTTCCGAAGGAAAGCTCGGAAACTTGTTGTTGCAAGGAGAGGCCGACGGAGGACGCATATGGTCGATTACAGAAGATCATGACCGCAACATATGGGTAGGAACTAACAGCGGAATCTCACGGATATCACCTGGAACTTCCGGAGAAATGCCGCTGCAGCATCTGAATACCGCTCCGGTGACTGCAGTGTTCGAGGACAGCGAGGGCAATCTATGGATGGGAACTGTGGGGCAGGGAGCTGAACGGCTTGCCGAGAGTAACGTTCGTACGTTCGGCGCGGCAGACGGCCTGCCGAATGAGATGGTCTGGTCCATTCAGCAAGCGCGTGACGGTGATATTTGGGTTAGTACAGGAGGTGGCCTCGCTCGGTTTCACAACGGACGCTTCACCGATATTCATTCCTTCCAGTCTTCCGGTCATACCATTGTTTTCGACTCGGCCGAGAGCCCGACCGGACAAATTTGGGCTGCTACCAACCGCAGTGAGCCATTGCTAGTCAGAGGAAGTAATCTGGTTTCTCCCTCCCTTAAAAAGGGAAAGCTGGCCAGTCCGTTGCAGTCCATCAATTTCGATGGCGAAGGCAATCTTTGGATGGGGCACCGATCAGGCCTGGAGCTGATGCGAGATCACAAACTTTACGGCTGTGACAGAGGTCGATGTCCGGGCGGCATTGGTTCTTCGTCCGTTTACATGATCTATCAGGACCGGCAAGGAAACATTTGGGTGGGATCCGACGATGGAGTCTTCCGATATGATCACGGAAAGCAATTGCATCTGGAAACTCAGGATGGACTGCCAAACAATAGCGTTATCTCCATATACGAAGCGGCAGATGGCTCCATGTGGTTTGGTACTGGACGTGGTTTAAGCCGATATCATAACGGTCTTATTCGGTCTTACGGTCTGAAGGAAGGACTTCCTGACGTCTTTATCAATTCAATTTTGGGAGATAAGCTGGGCAATATCTGGTTTGGAACTAACAAGGGAATCTACAGCTTTCAAGAAAGGGACGCAGACCGTCTCGGCAGGCAGGAAATCACTCGAATTCCAACAAGAATTTACAATGCCGCCAGTGGAATGAAATCACCGGAAACAAACGGTGCCACATCGCATCCCGCCTGTCTCACCCGCGATGGGGAGCTTTGGTTTTCCACCGTTCGTGGCGTGGTCGTCATCGATCCGACTCGTATTCACAAAAATCTTCAGCCGCCTCCGGTGGTGATCGAAAACGTTGCCGTCGACGGGAAAATAATTCCCCATGCCGGCTTGGCTGAAGCTGCGCCTGGTGACGGCAATCTTCAGATAGATTACGCCGCCCTGAGTTATAGCGCTCCCGGACAAATAAGATTTCGTTACCGGCTTTTGGGGTTTGATCGAGATTGGATAAAGGCTGGAAGCCGTCGCACGGCCTACTACACGAACCTTGCTCCGGGACATTACCGATTCGAGGTCATCGCGCGCAACGAAGATGGTGTTTGGAGTCGAGTATCGGCCGGCATTCCTCTTACGTTAAAGCCTCATTTTTATCAGACGATTTGGTTTTATTTACTATGCGCGATTGCTGTCTACGTAGGTGGTGTTCTTATTTATCGGCTTCGTATTCGAAGCTTGACAAGCCGTAATCAGGACCTTGCCAGGCGGGTAGAGATCAGAACGAATGAGCTTACCGTAATTAACAAAGAGCTACTTTTAGCAAAAAACAATGCGGAAAGCGCTACCAGAGCCAAGTCTGAGTTTCTAGCCAATTTGAGTCACGAGATTCGCACACCCATGAATGCGGTGATCGGGCTGAATCAACTCGTACTGAAAACGTCCTTAACTTGCGAACAGCGCGAGTACCTGGAGATTATTCAATCATCCGGCGAGTCGCTGCTCGGTTTGTTGAATGACATTTTGGATTATTCCAAGATCGAGAGTGGACAGCTTGAGCTGGAGTACGCACCTTTCCTGCTAAGAGACTGCGTCGAAGGAGTGCTCGATTTATTTGGTTCGGCAAGCTCGCAAAAAGGCATTACGCTTGCCTATCTCATGGAGGACGATGTTCCGGTGAGCGTCTTCGGCGACGTTACCCGGCTGCGCCAAGTTTTAATTAACTTAGTGGGTAACGCACTAAAGTTCACCGCACAAGGCGAGGTGATCGTGATCGTGTCAGCTTTGCCGGACGCAGACAGACAAACAGCACGATGCAATCTATCCTTCTCGGTTCAGGATACTGGAATCGGAATTCCTCACGACCGCCTGGATCGCCTATTTAAATCCTTTAGCCAGGTGGATACGTCCACTACACGCAAATTCGGTGGAACCGGGCTTGGCTTAGCTATTTCACAGAAGCTCGTGCAAATAATGGGCGGCGTGATCGACGTACAAAGTACCGAAGGCGTCGGTTCCTGCTTTTCATTCCCCTTGAACGCGGATGTGCGGCAATGGAACGAGGACCCCGTCAAATTGCCCGTCCTGCCAGACAGAGAAGTCTTCTACGTTGGAGACATAGCAATACACAAAAGAGTGATTGCCCAACGGACCGCTGCGATGGGACTGAATTTTTCCGCTTTCGATAAATGGGGGCAAGCGGCCTGCAAGCTACTCGAAGGTAAAAGCATTCAGGCAATCGTTGGTGAGTGGCCGAAAACTCCAAGCGAAAAAGTAGACGTTCACAAGGTACTTCAAAAGTTCCCAACGTTGAGGGTGATCTTCTTAACCCCTCTTGGCTGTACCGGAACAGAGGAGCTTCTTACGCAGGCTTTGAATGCCGATTGCCTGGCGACTCCCTTGAAATCTCAAAAATTAGCGCAGGCCATCGTTGGTTATTGCGTAGTGAAAAATATCGGGACGAATAGTGATGAGCCTTCACCGGCAGAAAAGTCAGACGGACCGTTAAATGTTCTGACAGTAGACGATAATCCAATCAACCTGCGCGTGGCGACGGCAGCGTTAAAACAGATGGGGTGCGTCGTAGACACCGCAAGTAATGGAGCCACGGCAGTTGAAATGGTTGTAAATGGTCACTTCGATTTGGTGTTAATGGACATTCAGATGCCGGGAATGGATGGCTTTCAGGCAGCGACGGCGATCCATCAAAAGCTGGCTCCGGCACGACGCCCGGCTCTGTATGCGATGAGCGCCGATACCAGAGAAGCAAACCAGACTGCATTTACCGTCTCCGGCATGAGCGGCTGGATCAACAAGCCATTTCGGATGTCGGAACTAGAACTTCTGATACGAAATCAATACGCGATAAAAAATACCGAGGTCGAGGCCCCCCAGTTGACGCTTCAGTGAACACCCAGTTCCGCTTTTGCGGAGGCAAACTGTTGCGCGGCAAATTCCAACTCTTTTTCCGTATGTGCGGCGGAGATTTGGACCCGAATGCGCGCTTTCCCTTGCGGGACGACAGGATATGAAAACCCAACCACGTAAATTCCCTTCTGGAGAAGCAGGTCGGCCATCCTGGAAGCGAGCGAGGCGTCCCCCAGCATCACCGGGACAATGGGATGTTCACCCGGAAGAATCTGGAAGCCGTAGGAGGTCATCCGTTCGCGAAAGAGCTTTGTGTTGGAAACTAAACGCAATCTCAACTCCGAGGTTTCTTCCAGCAGCTCCAATACTTTGATGGACGCCGCGACGATCGGCGGAGCGATGGAGTTAGAAAACAAGTAAGGCCGCGAACGCTGACGCAGCAGCCCGATGATTTCCTTACGCCCGCTAGTGTAACCACCGCTTGCGCCGCCGAGAGCCTTTCCCAGCGTCCCGGTAATGATGTCCACGCGACCCATCACCTGATGATGCTCGTGCGTTCCACGGCCTGACTTACCCATAAAACCGACGCCATGACAGTCATCGAACATCACCATGGCATCGTACTTGTCCGCAAGATCGCAGATGGCCGGTAGATTGGCAACATAACCGTCCATCGAAAAAACACCGTCCGTCGCGATGAGGCGATGCCGCACTCCACTCGCCTCCCGCAGCTTCGCTTCCAGATCGGCCATGTCACTGTTCTTGTAGCGGAATCGGGCTGCTTTGCAGAGCCGAATACCGTCGATGATGCTCGCGTGATTCAACTCATCGGAAATGATGGCATCCTCAGCTTCGAGTAACGTTTCGAAAAGTCCGCCGTTCGCATCGAAGCAAGAGCCGTAAAGAATCGTATCTTCTGTGCCGAGAAATTCCGTCAGGCGCTCCTCTAACTGCTTGTGGATCGACTGAGTTCCGCAGATGAAACGTACGCTGGCAAGCCCGTAGCCCCAATCTTCCAGCGCTTGGCGGGCAGCGTCGACCACAGCAGGATGATTCGCCAAGCCTAAATAATTATTCGCGCAAAGGTTCAGCACCGACGCGCCGGTAGAGACCTTCACCTTGGCTTGCTGCGGACTATCGATTAAGCGCTCACGTTTGAATAAACCGGCTCCTTCGATCTCGCCGATTTTAGTATTTAAATAATGTTGGACGTTTCCGTACATTTCAACTCTTCACTTCTAACATTCAATAACGTTCACGGCGAGACCGGCCAGTGCTGTTTCCTTATAGCGGCTTTGCATGTCTAAACCGGTCTGATACATCGTGCGGATCACCTGGTCGAGCGAAACCTTATGACCGCCGGAGTCCGCCATCGCCATACGGCAGGCATTGACCGCCTTCACCGCGCCGATCGCATTGCGCTCGATGCATGGAATCTGAACCAGGCCGCCGATGGGGTCGCAAGTCATGCCGAGATTGTGCTCCATCCCAATCTCTGCCGCATGTTCGACTTCCTGGTTCGTTGCGCCAAGAGCACCCGCCAGACCGGCAGCCGCCATGGAACAAGCAACACCCACTTCGCCTTGACAGCCGACCTCCGCGCCCGAGATCGAAGCATTCTCCTTATACAAAATTCCGATCGCTCCCGCCGTCAAGAAAAAGCGTAGAAGTCCCTCCTCGGAGGCGGCCGGCTCAAACTGACGATAGTAGCGGGCAACAGCGGGGACGAGCCCGGAGGCTCCGTTTGTCGGCGCCGTCACAACGCGTCCGCCCGCCGCGTTTTCTTCGTTGACGGCGATGGCAAATACATTAACCCAATCCATGGCGCTGAACGGGCCATGTGGCCGCTGCTCGATTTTGACGTAAAGGCTGTGCGCCCGGCGGCGGACCTTCAAACCTCCAGGAAGAATTCCTTCGGTGGCCAAGCCACGTTCGATACAGGCTTCCATTACCGACCAAATGGAGGCAATGCGCGCGCGTACTTCGCCTTCACTTCGCAAAGCGCTTTCGTTCTCCAGCATCAGTTTCCAAATGGGAAGTTCTTTACTCTCCGCTTGGTCCAACAGTTCGGCGGCACTGGAGAATGGATGCGGAACAGCAAAATGGACATTAGCTGGAACATCGAACTCATTCTTCGCAACAACAAATCCCCCACCGACTGAAAAATAAATCTCACGGCGGACGATCTGGTTGTCTCCATCGATAGCGGAGAACCGCATTCCATTCGGATGCTCGGCTAGGACCGTGTCGCGATGAAAGATAAGATCGGTCGCCTCATCGAAAGTAGTCGGATGCAACCCGAGCAGCGGTAGGGTTTTGCTGCTGCGAATGGTGCCGATAAGAGGACCGATGCGATCGGGATCTACTTCGTCGGGTCTTTCGCCGGCCAGCCCGAGTAAGACGGCTCCATCGGTTCCATGGCCAATGCCGGTCAGCGCGAGTGAGCCATAAAGATCGACCACCACCCGGCTGGTTCGCGCAAGCTCTTCTTTTTCTTGCAAGGCAACCACAAATTGGCGAGCCGCGCGCATCGGTCCGACCGTATGGGAGCTCGAAGGCCCGATGCCAATCTTAAACAGATCGAAGATGCTGGTTTTCATACACGGCCCGTTAAATTTGCGTCCAGTCCAAAATTACTTTGCCTGAATTTCCCGACCGCATGGCCGCAAAGCCCTGCTCGAAATCACGGTAATCAAAGCGATGTGTAATCACGGGTGTGATGTCGAGACCCGACTCCAACATGACGGTCATCTTGTACCAGGTGTCGTACATCTCGCGTCCGTAGATGCCTTTAATCGTTAACATGTTGAAGATGACTTTCCGCCAGTCGATCGGCATTTCCTTCGCCGGGATTCCTAACATGGCGATCTTCGCGCCATGACTGGCATTGGCTATCATGTCATGCAAAGCCGACGGGCTTCCCGACATCTCCAGCCCGATATCGAAACCTTCTTGCATCCCCAGCTCCTTCTGCACATCGGCCAGGGAGGTTTCTTTGGGGTTGACCGCCAAAGTCACCCCCATTTTACGCGCCAGTTGCAAGCGACTTTCATTGAGATCGGTGATGACTACGTAACGCGCTCCTGCATGCCTTGCCACCGCGGCTGCCATGATACCGATCGGACCCGCGCCGGTGATCAAAACATCCTCGCCGAGAACGGGAAAAGACAGCGCCGTATGCACCGCGTTTCCAAACGGATCGAAGATAGCAGCTACCTCCCGATCGACGGAGGGGCTGTGCCGCCAAATGTTCGACATGGGCAGGGCGATGCACTCGGCAAAAGCTCCGGGGCGGTTCACGCCAATTCCTTGCGTATGGGCGCAGAGATGACGACGACCGGCTAGGCAGTTGCGGCAGCGCCCGCAGACGACATGACCTTCCCCGCTGACCACTTCGCCTGGACGAAAATCGTTCACATTCGAACCGACCTGGAGAATCTCCCCAACGAACTCGTGACCGATGGCCATCGGGACGGGAATGGTGGTGCGGGCCCATTCGTCCCATTCGTAGATGTGCAGATCGGTTCCGCAAATGCCGGTGTGCGTCACCCGGATGAGGACGTCGTTGATCCCGATACTGGGCTGCGAAATGTCTTCGAGCCAAAGCCCCGGTTTTGCATAACTCTTTACAAGAGCCTTCACGTTCCGCTCCGTTGTTTTTCCATTGATGATTATCCTCTTGTAGGGTACCGAGACTATAAGAACCGTTTACCATTCAACAAGAAAACCCTTGCACTCAAGCAACCACATGTTATAACATCTGTATTAGAGGTGAGCCATGCTGGCGTTAAAAGCGAGAGCGGTCGGAAATTCCACCGGCGTGACATTTCCCAAAGAAGTCACGGAACGGCTAAAGGTGGAGGCAGGGGACATGATTTATCTTACGGATTCTCCGGACGGATATCGCCTAACTCCTTATAATCCCGACTTTGAGCGGCAAATGAATGTAGCGGAGTCGGTGATGAAACGCTACAAAGATGCGTTACGGCAGTTAGCGAAATGAAGCAGCCGGAATGGATCGCTTACGACGTTGTTCTAGCGATCCACGAGGCGCAGCTCGCGGAACATGGCGGGTCGAACGGCATTCGCGATGTAGGACTGCTGGAGTCGGCGTTGGCCCGCCCTCGGAACTTATTTGCATACTCCGAGGAAGCCACGCTGTATGAACTGGCGGCGGCTTATGGCGCAGGCATCGCAATTAACCGCGCTTTTGTCGACGGCAATAAGCGAACAGCATGGGTGGTATGCGCCGTATTTCTTGAACTAAACGGAATTCCGGTGACGATAGAGCAAGTGCCGGTCGTCACAATGATGCTCGATTTAGCCGGTGGTGGTAAGTCAGAGCAAGACTTTGCCCAGTGGCTGCAGGAAGAAAACGCTTCCCAATTCGTCAAAGATGCCTCGCAGCCAGTGAGTATCTGACGCGTTCAGCGCATCTGCAATAGCAACGGTTATTCTTCTTGGCATTCGTGCATCGAAGATCGTCAACCCGAGATGGCGGGCTGGTTCGAGACTGTTATGAAACTCCATTCTCGGACACAATTCAGCGCTGGTAAACCTTTCGAGCTGCCAACAATGCAGACTGAAGTACGGCAGGCACCGTTATACTGGGCTGGAATAACTTTGAATTCATTCTTTACGAGGGAATGGAGATGTACGCACGCAAAGAAAAAGGGTTGAGGAGCCTTTGGCTCCCTTTTAGTCTGGTTCTTCCTCTGTCTGCTTTCATGGGAATCGTAGCTAAAGCACAGCCGCAGAAGCTCGTTAGCTGCAAGCCTGCTGAAGAGCGGACCCAGCCGGAAGGATGCTGGATTGTGGCGAACAAGCCATTAGGCAAGCTTCCCGCCGCTGTGTTCTGGACTCTCGATGTCTATCCCACCCGAGAGAGCGCAGAAAAAGTAAACATAGACAACGGCACGGTGGTGCAGGCTCTCGGCAAGATCTGGCTATTCACGGTGGGTGAAAAGCCTATGTTGCCATCGCAGGGTTCACGGATCACGCAGATCGGACCTTTGCCGGTTAAACCGGATGAGGCTTACACTGCACAGTTCATGGAGGGCATTCTCGAGCCGGGCTCAGTGAGCCGCACGCACGTCCATGCCGGCCCTGAAGCTTTTTATACCGAGGCCGGTGAATCCTGCCTGGAAACACCAGTTGGCAAGCAGGTCGGACGTAAAGGCATCAATGTTGTGGTTCCCGAAGGCATACCGATGGAACTTGTGGCCACAGGAACCAAAACCCGCCGGGGAATTATTCTGGTGCTCCATTCCTCGACCAAGCCTGCGACCACCCTGGTGACGGATTGGAAGTCCAAGGGGCTTTGTCTTGGCTCCAAGTAGATTCATGCGCGCTTCAGATGATTGCCGGCGTGCTCAGGTCCCAAGTAAAAGCGACAACATACTTTAGCTCACCCCTCGGTTGTGCATCCCCGGGATTAAGGCAACTCAGATGTTTCTCTAGGTGCGTTTCGGTAATCGTTATTTAGGATCACTCGTAACGTCTCAGCATAAAAACTCGCGGCTTCTACCCGGAAGGAGCATTCGTCTTTCCCAGCTGCGAAACATGGAGCGGCCTGGTCGTAAACGACCGGCTTTCCTGCTTAACGGTGGAAATGTAGGAGTCATCTGGTGCTGGCTCATCGGAACAAGCTCATTTGCGACAATACCGGCCCTAGTTGAGCAAGTTCAGAATTCCACGCAGCGGAATTTGCACCCAGTCGGGCCGATTGTTCAACTCGTAGACAACTTCATACAACGCCTTCTGCAAAAGAAACGCATCGAGAAGAGTCCGACGCTCTTTCCCATCGGCTGGAGCAAAGGGCAGCTTGCCCGCTTTATCGAAATAGGCGCAAAGATAAGTCGCACTCACCCAAGCGGTCCAATACTCGGCCCAGCTTTGCACGGCGGCTTGGTTCGCGGCCGTAACACCATCGGCGCTACGTAAAGCGGCGGACGCCGCATATTGAAAAGACCGCACCATCCCGGCTACATCGCGCAGCGCGAGTGCCTTCTCGCGGCGTTCCGATATGGTTCGCGCCGGTTCACCTTCGAAATCGATGATCATGAAATCGCCATCGACAGCAAGAACCTGCCCGAGATGATAATCGCCATGATGCCGGATGCGCAGAGCTTTGACGGCAGTGTGAGGCAGGGAAGCCAAGCATTTCCTCACCTGCTCTTCCTTCCCTAGAAGCGTGCGCGCGGACTTAGCCGCGCCGGCATCTAAACTCGATTCTTTGCGCCGCAGCAACGCAAAAGCAACATCTGCTTCCCGCAGCAGTTCCTCATGCAAATGCGCCGCATTCTCGGCCGTGAAAGGAATGGGCCGGAAGTCGGGATGGCTGATATCGCTCGCCAATACCGCATGCATCTCGGCGGTACGCTCGCCTAAGAGCCGCGCTGAGTGCAGGTAGGAGCCAATCGCTTCACGAACCGTGCCGGGCATGTCTGTTTCGGCTAAATGCAGCGGATGTACACTCTTGAAATGTGGAGCTCCTCGTCCCTCCGCTACGACATTTTCGAAGAAGGGCCGCAAAGAGTCCAGCGTGAACCTCCATGCATCTCCCACGTTGCGAACGAAGGCCTGCAAAAGAGCGGCGTACATCGTTTCGCCCTCCGGCAAACGGTATTCTAAAAACCCCAAAACAGCAGGTGTATTCGCGAAGCGATGTTCAGTGAGAAATGCGCCGATTTCAATATCGGGATTGATGCCGGGTTCCACCTTGCGGAACAGTTTCAAAATATAGCGATTCTCAAAAATAAGCGAGCTATTACTTTGTTCTGCTCGCAAAATTGTTGCTTGTAAAGGTGGTTCATCATCGCTGCAGCGGCGATCGAAAGCGCTTGTCCGAGAAGCAGCTAATTCTCCTCGAATGCCCTTGAACGTCTTTTGGCAGGCAATGGCCGAGAGCAGTTCATTAGTAAATTTTGGATCCTCCAGCGCATTGAAGACAATGTGCTCGCTACCGCTCGACCTTGCCAACCGGGCGAGTACATCGGCAGCTCCCAGCGTGTCCCTTTCGGTAGGCATTATCGATAAAGGGATAAGATAAGTGTCCGTGTAGCCGTCGGCGTAATCGATGCGCGTCACGAAAATAGCCGCGTCGGTTTCGCCCACCGGAATGACGTCGTAAATGTCGAGCGATTCAATGACGCGAGCCTTCGCGCGATACCACCGCCGTGTCGTGATGTATTCCCGCAGCACGGGGGGCAAACGACGAATGAACGTCTCACTCCAAACACTGGAACCTTGCGGATCGCCGGCCAGATCTTCTATTTCGATTAACGGAATCGATTGAGATGCGCTTTCCATTGATGAAGACATAACTGCTCCTGAACTATTAGCGAATTTGCAAAATATGGGCGGGAAGATTGTGTGGATTCAGCGACACGTAGTTTCGGGATCCGCTCCACGTATATCGCGCATCTGTTAGTAGATCATGCACGGGAAAGTATTGATCGCGGCCAATCTGCAATAAATCGAGTTGCAGGTCGACGAAGCCGGATTGCACGTTGTACGGATCGAGATTCACCACCATCAGAACTAAATTCGTTCCGTCGCTTGACTGCTTGCTATAGCAGATGAGCTGATCATTGTCCGTAGGGTGAAAATCTAAACCCCAATCGCTTTGCAGCGCTTCGTTGCTATGCCGGATCCCATTAACTTGTGCCATTAAACCGCGCAGACTATCGGGACGGTCTAAGTCCCAATGCCGGACCTCATACTTTTCAGAATTAAGATATTCTTCCTTGCCGGGCTGTATGGGCAGGTGCTCCATCAACTCGAAAGCCGGGCCATAGATGCCGTAACTGGCGCCCAGCGTAGCCGCTAAAAGAAGGCGAATCATAAACGCCGAGCGCATTCCCGTTTGCAGAAAACCCGTCAGGATATCGGGCGTGTTCGGCCACTGGCTTGGTCGAAAAAAATCGCGCACATCCGTCTTTGTCAACTCCGTAAGATACGCGGTGAGCTCCGCTTTCGTGTTGCGCCATGGGAAATAAGTATAGGACTGGCTAAAGCCGAGTTTTCCCAGCCGATACATCACCTTCGGCCGCGTGAAAGCTTCCGAGAGAAAAAGCGTTTCGGGATAATCCCGCTTAAGTTCCGTAATCAGCCATTCCCAAAAAGGAAAAGCCTTCGTATGTGGATTGTCGACGCGAAAGATGCGAACACCCTGGTCGATCCAAAACAAAAAGACATTTTTCATCTCCTGCCACATCGCCCACCAGTTCGTGGTTTCGAAATCGAAAGGATAAATGTCCTGATATTTTTTCGGGGGGTTCTCCGCGTACTGTATGGTTCCGTCCGGCCGTTTGCGGAACCATTCCTCGTGTTCCTTTACATAGGGATGGTCGGGCGCCGCCTGGAACGCAATGTCCAGCGCGATTTGCATGCCGAACTCCGAAGTCCGTTTCACCAGCCGGCGGAAATCTTCGATCTTTCCTAGTTGAGTGTGAATCGCTGTATGACCACCCTCTGCGGCGCCGATGGCCCAGGGGCTCCCGAAATCCCCTTCTTTCGCTACGGTCGAATTGTTGGGGCCTTTTCGAAATTGAGTGCCGATGGGGTGAATCGGCGGAAGATAAACAATGTCGAAGCCCATCTCGGCGACGTAAGGCAAGCGAGCTTCACAATCGGCAAAGGTTCCGTGCTGGCCGGCAGTAGCGGCCGTTGAACGCGGAAAAAATTCATACCACGCACTGAAGCGTCCGCGGACCGGATCGACGACCAACACCAACTCGCGTTCCGACTCACTGGCAAATTGCCGGTCGGGGTAACGCATCATTACCCCGTTCAGTTTGGCATCGGTGGAAGTCTCACGCTTTTGGGCGGTTGTGGCATCGTTTGCCTTCAGAATTTTGACACGCGTCCGCAGCCAGTTTGCATCGTCCGTCTTTGCACGGGAAGCGGCGGCCGAAAGATGCTCGGCGCCGATGAGGTAGTCCAACGAGGTATCTCCATCCACCTGGATGCGTTTATGCAGATCGTGACGCCAAGTCTCGAAGTGATCGACCCAGGCCACGATCTTATACCGGTAGCGTCCCAGGCCGGAAACACGAAAGTCTCCAAACCAGCGGTCGTTAACAATGAAAGTCATCGGCGTTTCCGACCAGTTTGGAGAGTCCTCATGACGATAAAGCAATGCGGCCGCCACCGAATCGTGCCCGTCGGTAAAGATATCCGCCTCCACCCGTACTAAGTCGCCAACAGTTCGCTTGGCTGGAAACCGGCCGCCATCTACTTCCGGCGAAATGCCCTCGATAATGACTCGACGGCGTCCGTCTTCTTTCGGCTTCGACATCTGACTGGAAAGTTTTTCCTCAGTATTTAACCGCACCATGCCCCCATTGTATTGGGTGCGGGAAAACGTCTGCCCAGGGGCGCGATAAACAAAATATTATCGCTCGTGCTTACATGGATAGTTACACCTTGCCATGCCGTACTCGCCATGCCGCGCTGTTCGTAACGATTCGTCGCGTGGCTCATCTATGAACAAGGCGCTCCCTGGCTGCACATGCTTGGTTTTGTACGACGGTAACGGGTGACAACGAAAATATGAAAGCTTTGACCATTGCTCCGGGAAAGAAAGATTCTGCGTCTGTGCATGACGTGCCGGAGCCGCCGCAAGCAGAGGGCAGCATCCTTGTTCGCGCGCTGGCGCTAGGCGTTTGCGGAACGGATTTCGAGTTAATGTCGGGTGACTATGGGTGGGCTCCGCCCGGTCACGATCGCCTGATTCTTGGACACGAATCGCTGGGCTGTGTCGAGGAAGCGCCTGCCGATGGCCGCTTCAAAGTAGGCGACTTGGTAGTGGGGATTGTTCGGCATCCTGATCCTGTGCCATGCTTGGCGTGCGCGGTCGGCGAATGGGACATGTGCCGAAATGGCAAGTACACCGAACGCGGCATCAAAGAGGTGAATGGTTTCGGCTCCGAATTTTGGCGGAGCCAACCCGAGTATCTGGTGAGGCTCGATCCCCAACTGGGAACCAGCGGCGTCCTGATGGAACCCGCCACGATTCTCGCCAAGGCTTGGGACCACGTTACGCGAATCGGCGAGCGCGCCAAATGGCAACCGAAGACGCTGCTTGTTACCGGAGCCGGTCCGGTGGGATTGTTGGCGGCATTGATGGGCGCACAACGCGGGCTGGAAGTGCATGTGCTGGACCGCGTGCAAAGCGGCCCAAAACCGGATCTGGTTCGTGCGCTGGGCGGCACCTATCATATCGGCTCCGTCCGCGACCTGGGCTTTTGTCCGGATGTGATGATCGAGTGTACCGGCGTTGCCTCTGTGATCGCCGAATCCATCGACCGTCTCGCGAATGACGGGATTTTGTGTCTGGCCGGCATCTCCTCGCACGGGCAGATGGTAAACATGGATCTCGGTAAGATCAACCGAACCATGGTTCTAGAAAATAGCGTCATCTTCGGCACCGTCAATGCAAACCGGCGTCATTATCAAATGGCAGCCGAGTCGCTGGCGAATGCCCATCCCAATTGGCTCAGCCGCATGATTACCCGCAAAGTAGCGCTAAGCAACTGGGAAGACGCGCTGAGGCGCGACGAGGACGATATCAAAGTCATTCTGGACTTTACGCAGGCCTGAACTTCACGCAAGGATAGTTGCACGGTTTAACCCAAAGGTGACATGACACTCCTGATCGAGGATTACGCTCTTATCGGAAATAATTCGACCACTGCCTTGGTAGGACGCAATGGCTCGATCGACTGGCTGTCTTTTCCACGTTTCGATTCCGCGGCATGTTTTGCTTCGCTGCTTGGATCGCGTGAGAACGGGCACTGGCAAATCGCACCCGTTGCGGAACATCCCAAGGTAACAAGGCGATATCAGCCGGGCACTCTGGTTCTAGAAACCGAGTTCACTACTTCGGAAGGAACGGTCGTTCTGGTGGACTGCATGGACCGTCGCGGCGAACACCAGGACGTTCTTCGTCTACTCAAGTGCACCCGTGGCCGTGTGCGGATCGGCATGGAGCTGGTGGTTCGCTTCGAATACGGAACAGTGCTGCCCTGGTTCAGCCGTTTGGATGATGACCGGTATTTGGCAGTGGCGGGAGCACATCAGCTTGTCCTCACCACTGGAGTCCCGATAAAGGGGGAAGATTACAAATCTCACGCAGCATTTGACATTAGCGCAGGCGAGGAGGTTCCATTTTCACTTACATGGTCACACTCCTACCTTCCGCCGCAACCGTCACCCGACGTAGGTAAAACAATTGTGAACGTCGCACATGCATGGGAGAAATGGTCGAAAAAGTATAAAGGGGAGGGTCCTTGGGCGGAGGCCGTTCGCCGCTCGCTGATTACCTTGAAGGCGTTGACGCATCATCGAACCGGAGGTATCATCGCCGCGGCAACTACGTCTCTACCGGAACAAATCGGTGGTCCGCGTAACTGGGACTATCGATATTGTTGGCTCCGCGACTCTACCTTTACGCTCTATGCATTGCTGGAAAACGGCTACACCGAGGAGGCTGCGGCTTGGCGCGATTGGCTGCTGCGGGCGATCGGCGGTAGCCCCGAAAATATGCAGATCATGTATGCCGTCGACGGGGAAAGGAGACTGACGGAATTCGAACTGCCGGAACTGATGGGATACGAAGGCTCGCAACCTGTGCGCATCGGTAATGCAGCTTCCGAGCAGTTTCAACTGGATGTTTGGGGTGAAGTGCTGGATTCCATGTATCAGTCGCGCAAGCGCGGTTTACCGCATGTGGACGCAGCTTGGAATCTGCAGCGCGCATTGGTTTCCGGATTAGAAAAAAATTGGTTCAAGCCCGATGACGGTATTTGGGAAGTGCGCGGCCCTCGTCGTCACTTCGTTCACTCGAAGGTAATGGCTTGGGTGGCCGTCGACCGGGCCGTGCGGTCCATGCAAGAGTTTGGCGGCGACGGACCGTTGGATCGATGGATACGCTTACGAACAGATATTCATGATGAAATTTGCCGCTTGGGCTATAGCCGCGACGTGAACTCTTTTGTACAGTACTTCGGCGGCAAGGTCCTCGACGCCAGTCTGTTGATGCTCCCCATGGTCGGCTTCCTGCCGGCGGATGATCCGCGGATCCAGAACACAGTCGCCGCGATTGAAAAGCATCTGATAAAAGACGGCTTCGTGATGCGCTATGACAACCAGAGCGGGGTAGATGGGCTGCCTGGCAGCGAAGGCGCGTTCCTGGCGTGTAGCTTTTGGCTGGTGGATAACTACATACTGCAGAATCGTCACGAGGAGGCAAAGGAGCTTTTCGAACGGCTGTTGGCCATCCGGAACGATGTTGGCTTGCTTGCCGAAGAGTACGACCCTAAGGAACGCCGGCAGTTGGGGAACTTCCCCCAAGCGTTCTCGCACTTAGCTTTGGTCAACACCGTGCAGAACTTCAGCGGCGACGTAAAGCCCGCGAAGCATCGCTCAGGAAAAAATCATCATTCCGATTAAAGCTCACTAGTTCAACCCTGTCCGCTGTTTCTGCAACTAATCGAATGGTCCATCCACTTCGCCTCCTCGCGTCGGCGATTGTGACGCCTGGAAATTAATCGTCCGCCCAAGGCTGCCGATGGCTCGGAACAGAGTTCACCCTTCTGCTTGACATGTGTTATCGTATGACGCAATTAGCGAAATCGTCATTTCTCGTCGCCGAAACTTGATCTGGACAGCGTTTCCAATACAGCGTCGTCCGTTGCATATGCTCAGCTTGCCTAGAACTCGCACGCGGATACTCCTTGCGGCTATGCTGCTTGGATTCGTCGTCAAGCCGGCGCCTGCTAAACACGCCGATGCGCCGGCAAGCAGCTCGGCAAAAACAGAAGTGCCCGTTGTCACGAACGCCGCATCGCCGGAACGAACCATAAAACTGCTTATCGTGGACGGAAAGAATATCCGTTTTCACCGAATTTCTACTGCCGATGGTTTATCGCAAACCCGCGTGGCGAACATCGTTCAAGATGATGAAGGCTTCGTGTGGTTTGGTACCCAGTACGGCCTGAATCGATTCGACGGCTACAAGTTTAAAATTTTCGCGCACGATTCCAAGCGCCCGGACAGCCTAGGCGGCGTTTACATTACAGAGGTGTTCAAGGATCGATGGGGAGCGCTTTGGGTCGGGTGCGATCAATTTCTCGACAAGTTCAATCCACAGAACGAGACCTTTACTCATTACCGGCTTGACGCAGGGGATCGGGACGGTTCGACCATCAACATCCACAACATCAATCAAGACACTTCTGGAATGCTATGGGTGTCGACGGGTAAGGGCCTTTACAGACTTAACCCCACCACAGGAAGTATTACCCGGTTTACTCACAATCCACATGACCCCACTACAATCGGAAACAACGACATAAAGAACACAGGTCAGGATCGTTCGGGTACCTTCTGGGTTGCTCATAGCGACGGTCTGGATCGATTCGATACTCACACCGGGAAGGTAAATCTGCATATTGCCCTTGGTGAGTCTGGCGTAGGCATTATCTTCCACCAGGATCGATTCGGTCTTTTCTGGATTGTGTACGGCAACGATGGGAACTTGGGCGTCTTCAATCCCAATACAAAAACCATTACCAAGTACAGTCGGATTGAGGACAGCAACTCTGGTAATCGATGGAATCCCATCACAGCGATGATCGAAGACCGGGACGGAACCATGTGGTTCGGTACGGGCGCAGACGGTCTTCTCAAATTCGATCGCGGCAACATGCGATTTATTCGTTATACGAATCAGCCCGCCGACAGCGAAACTCTTGCCGACAATCGAGTAACAACATTGTTTCAGGATCGGGAAGGCACCATCTGGATTGGCCTTCATCAGGCTGGTCCAAACTTCTTTTCAAAACAAGTGCCGTTGTTTGGAAGTCCGGCACAACAGGCAGGTCAACCTATCGAATCAGGTCTTGTAAGTGTCATCTATAAGGACCCCCGCGGAATCGTTTGGTTAGGCGCGGGCGGAGGCGTACTCAGGCGAATTGATCGCAAGAACGGGACCGCCGCTATCTTTGACTACACAGCGGGTACCGATGTTCTCTCAATAATAGAGCACGCGCGGGATGTTTTGTCGCTTGGAACAAGTGGAAGCGGGTTGATCCGTTACGACGAAAGAACCGGGCAACGCAAGATATACAAGAACGATCCGTCAAAGCGAAAATCTCTCAGCAGTGACATGGTAGAAAAAGTTTTCATCGGTCACGACGGCGCACTTTGGGCAGCTACATGGGACGGACTTGATCGTTTCGATCCACTTACCGGACAGTTCGATATCTTCAAGCCGGAGGCTGATTACCGCGGTCTCAACTTCCATGCGATTGCGGAGGATGCCAATGGCATTCTCTGGCTGGGAAGTAACTTAGGACTTTATCGTTTCGATCCGAAAACAGCGACGTTTACAAACTATAAAAACGATCTGCGGAATATCCAGTCGCTGAGCGACAACCGTGTTAACTCAATCTACTTCGATCGTTCCGGAGCAATGTGGGTTGGCACGCAGAACGGTCTTGACCGCTTTGACCGCGCATCGGGCAGGTTTGCCACCTACTCAAAAGAGGATGGCCTGGCCGGGAACGTCGTCAGTTGCATCTTAGAGGACAATCGCGGCGCTCTCTGGATAAGCACCAACAACGGAGTGTCTTCTCTCGATTCACGAAGGAAACATTTCAAGAACTATGGCGTCAATGACGGCCTGCCTGGACTGGACTTGACAGGTTGGGGCGCTTGCTCGGCGAGTTCGACAGGTGAAATGTTCTTTGGTGGTTTTAGCGGGGCAACGGCTTTCTATCCGGAACGACTATCGGATAATTCGTACGTCCCACCAGTCACCTTGACTGATTTCAGAATATTTGGAGCCGAAGTTGGATCCGGGAAAGATTCGCCACTGAAGAAATCGATTACTTCGTCCTCTTCGATCACGCTTTCTCATTGGCAAAATTTCTTCTCGTTAGAGTTTGCGGCACTTAGCTTTACGGACGCGTTAACCAACCGATATCGCTATATGCTGGACGGCCTGGACCGAGGTTGGATTGAATCCGGAAGCGATGCGCGTGTGGCGAACTACACCGCGGTGCCGCCGGGAACCTATGTTTTCCGTGTGCAGGGTGCTACTAGCCGCAGCCGGTGGAGCGAGCCGGGCGTGGCGCTCCAACTGATAGTGCTGCCCCCCTGGTGGAGCACATGGTGGTTCCGCCTGATTTGCCTAGTGGCGTTCGCCCTTACGATCTTTTACTTTTATCGACTGCGGCTGCATCAAGCAACTGAGCGGTTGAGTGTGCGTTTCGACGAGCGCCTGGCGGAACGAACACGCATTGCGCGCGAGTTGCACGACACTCTGCTCCAGAGTTTTCACGGGTTGATGCTGCGCTTTCAAGCTGCCCAAAACCTGCTTCCCGAACGACCTGCTGAGGCGAGGCAGTCCCTTGAAACTGCTATAGACCGGGCATCCGACGCGATTACGGAAGGTCGCGATGCAATCCATGAACTGAGGAGCCGCGGCATGGAGGCCAGCCACTTAGTCGAAACTCTGACTTCGCTAGGACAGGATTTGGCCGCACATCACTCTACCTTGCAAAAAGTTGTGACATTCCGCGTACTGGTGGAAGGGTCACCTCGGCAGCTCGCGCCTATTCAGGAAGACGTATGCCGCATCATGCGGGAGGCGATAGCCAATGCATTCAGACATGCGCACGCGCGGCAAATAGAATTCGACGTGAGGTACGGAAAACGAATGCTTCGGCTGAGAGTGCGCGACGACGGAATCGGAATCGAGCGCAATCTTCTGGGGCGCGAAGGACGAGAAAGGCATTGGGGCCTGCCGGGCATGCGCGAGCGTGCTCAAGCAATTGGAGCACGTTTCGAAGTTTGGAGCGAACTGGGCAAAGGCACCGAGATCGAATTGGCCATCCCTGCCGCGGTTGCCTACGCTGATCTTGGGTATACAAAATTGGGTGCTCTGATCTGGAAAAAACGAGAAACTCAATGAGCTTAGATTCTTCTGATAAACGGCAGCCAGGCTCAAGTCAGCGCGTCATTCGCATTCTAATTGTAGATGACCATCCGCTACTCCGCGAAGGCGTTGCAGCGCTGGTGGGCGGCCAGGCAGACATGGAGCTGGTAGCGCAAGCGTCAAACGGGCGCGAAGGCATTGAGCAGTTTAGAGCTCACACCCCGGACATCACACTGATGGACCTTCAGATGCCAGAAAAGACCGGTGTCGAGGCGATCGCGGCAATTCTAAACAATGCACCGGAGGCTCGTATTATTGTCTTGACAACGTATTCGGGTGACATCCAAGCTCGACGTGCTCTTGAGGCAGGCGCAAGGGCCTACCTGCTGAAGAACCTCCTGCATAAAGAACTCCTCGATACGATCCGATCGGTATATGCCGGACGCAAAACGATGTCTCCTTCGGTAGCGGCGGAACTTGCCGAACATACCGGAGAAGAGATCCTCACGCAACGCGAAGTCGATGTGCTTCGGCTGATTAGCGCTGGGCATGCGAATAAGGAAATTGCCGCTCAATTAGCAATCACCGAGGAGACAGTGAAGAGCCGGGTGAAAAATATTCTCTCGAAACTGAACGCAAATGACCGAACCCATGCGGCCATGATCGGCTTGAAACGAGGAATCATCGCGTTGTAAGCCTTCTAACAGGACAATGGAGTAATCGAACGCGACGTCCGGCTCCTGCAAAGGGCCTCCCTAACGAGTGAATTGATCGGCTCGATCAGGGGATGCAAACGTCCGCGCTCTCAAGCAGACTCAGAGCATGTTGGACCTTTCCCGAACGGACTGGATGCAAAATGCAAACCGTTGAAGAAGCTTACGAATCTGCTGCGGAACTATACTGGATCGCATTACTCCTGACTGGGTGTTCTGATCGAAGCGCCACCATCGTCATCGACGAGATCGAGCGGGCCAACGAGTGCAATGATGGCCCTTCTATCCTGGAGTCGATTGCGTTGCGACACACCATCATCGCCAAGGCGATTGCGAGCATTTTCGACCAGCTTGCCTGGTCTTCAGCTCGGATGCCTTCCTGGCAAAAACAGCGTTCTCTGCTTGCAGGGCCGCACTGGTCTGTAAATCCGACGATAAGCCGCGAACAACTGGCGGCGGCTCTGCTTCGCATAGATGTGTTTCCCAGATGCGCCCTGCTTCTAACGGTGTTTGAAGGTTTAGCGATTGATGCTGCCGCGGCGCTCTTGCAAAGCGATCGTGAATTGACCATGCGCGGCCGCATAACGGGTCTTTGTGAATTAACGCGGAATCTCGCCTTCATCCCGGGCCTGGAATATCAAGCCGACCCCGATGGGAAAGTTCTTCAGATCCAAATTTGACAGGCGTGAGACGCCTAGGCGCCTGTCACTCGAAAGAGTGACAAAACTGACCCTGTTGAGGGTTCTTTCTTCAGTGAAAATCACTTAGATTATTCGATACAGGTCATTCTGCAACGCCTTTTCTCAACGTTTGCGAACGGCTGGCCGGGCAAGGGACTTTTTATCCTCCGGCTGGTGTTGGCAATTTTCCTAGTTCATGACGCATCAGAGCGACTGGGAGGAAACTCTACCGCTGCTCATCTGATCCCGCCAATTCTCAATGCTGCAGCTGGCTTGCTCCTCCTTGTAGGGTTTTGGACGCCGATCGCTGGTGCGCTGGCCGCAATTCTGCAACTGTGGATGATCTTTTTCCACTTCGACAATTTCTGGACGGCCATGCTGGCTGCTGCAATTGCCTCCGGACTTGCGCTGCTGGGACCTGGCGCCTGGTCCCTGGATGCCATTGCGTACGGACGGAAGAGAATCTCAATTCGTGATCGATAAAGGCGAGGCAACGCCCGCTATCGACTACACCGTTTTATCGGCACGTTACAAACGTGTGGTTCTAAACCGATACCCCGTGGGAGTCATCGTGAACTCACTATCGAGTGAATCCGCAGGCTCGAATCAGTGTTTTGCTTTAGGCATATTTCCAGCAAAATGTGATTAGGATGAGCGCACAAAGACTATTTACGTCGGTACAGCTAGGGGCATTGAAACTGAAGCATCGCATCGTGATGGCGCCGTTAACCCGATCGCGATCCGTTCAGCCCGACTCCATTCCAAGCCATCTGATGGCCGAGTACTATTCGCAACGCGCATCGGACGGAGGCTTCATCATCACCGAAGCCACCAATATTTCCCTTACCGGCCGCGGATGGTTAGGTGCGCCAGGCCTCTACTCTGACCAACAGGTTGATGGCTGGCGCAAAGTGATCTCCCGCGTTCATGCAAAGGGTGCGCGCATATTTGCACAACTTTGGCATACCGGGCGTTCTTCGCATATTGAGATGACCGGTGGCGAGATGCCTGTCTCGGCTTCTGTCGATTCGAAGTACTGGCGGGATCCGTCCCATTTGGTTTCGACACCGAGCGGGTGGGTTCAGCCCTCGCCACATCGCGCGCTCACCGTCGAGGAAATCTTGCTTATTGTCGAAGACTACCGAAACGCCTCGCGACGAGCGATGGAGGCAGGCTTTGAGGGTGTCGAACTGCATGCCGCCAATGGTTACCTCATGGATCAATTTCTGCAGGACGGCAGCAACAAACGTAACGACCAGTATGGCGGCTCCATTGAAAACAGATCCCGCTTCCTGGTGGAGGTAGTGGAGGCAATGGCTTCGGTTTGGGGCTCCGATCGTGTCGCGGTTCGCATCGGGCCGAGCGGAATTTGGAATGGAATGTCGGATAGCAATCCACAGGCGCTCTTCTCTTCCGTAGCTCATCGACTCAGTCAGTTCGGCCTTGCCTATCTGCACATCATTGAGCCGCGAGTAAAGGGAAATGAGCTCGTCATGGAAAACCAGGGACCAATTGCAACTGAGCAGCTCCGTAAAACATTCAAAGGCAACATTATCGCTGCCGGGGGCTTCGAACCGAATACTGCCGAAGCGATTCTCGAAAGTGGTAACGCGGACGCGGTCGCTTTCGGCCGCCATTTCATTTCCAATCCCGATCTGCCCCGCCGCATTAAGGAACACTTGCCGCTATCGAACTATGACCGCAACACCTTTTACACATTCGATGCGCACGGCTACACCGACTATCCATTCTGGGCAGAGCCGGCAACGCCCGGGCATATCGACCGCGAAATGGTGAACGCTTAGCTTAATTTCCAAAAGGAGGAAATATGAACAAAGATGTGAACATAATGCTAGTGCATGGTGCATGGGCGGACGGCTCCAGTTGGAGCAAGATCATCCCTCTACTCCAGGCGCAGGGTTTCAACGTAACAGCGGCGCAGATCCCGTTGACTTCGCTGGAGGATGACATTGCAGTGACGCGTCGTCTTCTCTCAATGCAGAAAGGCCCGACAGTTCTAGTTGGGCATTCCTATGGCGGTGCAGTTATCTCCGGCGCAGCCACCGAAACTCCCGATGTGAAAGCACTTGTCTACATCACGGCTTTTGGCCTTGATGAAGGTGAGAGTCTAGATTCGCTTGGCAAACAGGGTCCACCGTCGCCTGGCTCTAAGGCGATATGGCCGGATGATAACGGTTTTCTCTGGATTGATCGGGATGGCTTTCACGATGCCTTTGCAGCGGACGCCACCCCCACCGAGGCCGCGGTGATGGCTGCGGTGCAGAGACCGCTAAGCGTGGCGAGCTTTACCGCCAAAGAAGCGGTGCCGGCTTGGAAGACGATCCCTTCCTGGTATCTGGTGTGCACTGACGACCATATGATCCCGCCTCCGGCGCAGGAGTTCTTTGCGAAGCGGATGAATGCCACCGTGCTTTCCGTCCCGACAAGTCATGCTCGCTTTGTATCTCGCCCGCACGACGTCGCCAAGATCATCTCTCTCGCGGCGGCTTCTCTGTTACTGGAAGATCTAAGTAGTCCCAAGCTCCGCATCGCGTGAACGCCATGGCAAATACCTATAAGGCAGTTGAAGTAACTACGCCCGGAGTTTTTACCGTCGTCGAACGTCTCATGCCGGAGCCCGCTTTCGGCCAGGTCCGCATTCGTGTTGAAGCCTGCGGTGTTTGCCATAGCGATTCAGTGACGGTGGACAATTACTTCCCAGGAATCACATATCCGCGTGTTCCGGGTCACGAAATCGCCGGCCGCATCGATGCTGTGGGAAAGGGCGTCATGAACTGGCAAGTAGGCCAACGTGTCGGTATCGGCTGGTTCGGTGGCGAGTGCGGTCACTGCGAACCGTGCCGGCACGGTGATATTGTCAACTGCGCCAATCTAATCATCTCCGGCGTCACGGCAGACGGCGGCTATGCCGAAGTCGTTATCGCCGAAGCGCGAGCACTTGCGTCTATTCCGCGGGATCTCGCATCTGCCGACGTTGCTCCGCTCATGTGCGCCGGCCTCACCACCTTCAATGCGCTTCGCAACGCAAAGCTCCGCGCGGGTGATCTGGTTGCCATCCAAGGTATTGGGGGACTGGGCCACTTGGCTGTCCAGTTCGCAAGCAAGATGGGGTTTCACGCACTGGCGTTACAGCGGGGAAAGGAAAAGGAAGCCTTGGCTCGCCAGTTAGGGGCAACCGAATACATCGATAGCACTGAGCAGGATCCTGCGGAAACCCTCCTCAAAAAGGGTGGTGCCAACGCGATTCTAGCTACGGCGGCAAGTGGAAAATCCATGGGCCCTCTCGTAGCAGGTCTCGCCGCACGTGGCAAGCTCCTCGTGGTGGGCGTTTCCGCGGAGCCTATCGAAATCAATGCATCACAACTCGTTTTTGGGATGAAGACGATTCAGGGTGAAAACGTAGGCGCGCCCATTGACGCCGAAGACACCCTGAAATTCAGTGCGCTTCAGGCTGTCCGTCCCATGATCGAGACCATGCCTCTCGAGAAGGCGCCCGAAGCCTACGCCCGCATGATGGATGGTAAAGCAAACTTTCGTATGGTGCTGACCATCGCCTGATAGCGCCAAAAAAGCCGGTCATAGTTACTAGGAGTTTTCAAGTGAATGAATTACTGAATCGAGCCGTAGAAGCGCACGGTGGTCTTGAGCGCTGGAAAAGAGTGAACTCGATGAGCGTCGTCGCGTCGATTACCGGCGCCATCTGGTTCGTAAAGGGGCAAGGTGACGTTCTGAAGAATGTTGTCTTAACTGCGGAGACCAAGCGGGAACGCCTCACCATTGACTTTCCTGGACAGGCTAGGCGCTGGATTTTTGAACCATCCCGTATTGTTTTGGAAAAGGACGACGGAACCTTGATCGAAGCGCGCGACCACCCGGAAAGCGCGTTCGAAGGTCAGCAGAGGGAGACGCCATGGGATGACTTTCACGTGGCCTACTTCGTTGGAGAGGCCTTATGGACGTATCTCAATACTCCGTTTCTTTATACCCAGAAGGGTTTTGTTACGGAAGAAATTTCTTCGATTGAAGTCGACGGTGAAACCTGGCGACGCTTGAGGATTACCTTTCCGGACACTGTGAAGAGCCATACGCGCGAACAAATCTCCTGCTTCGGCCCAGACGGTTTGCTGCGTCGGCATGACTATACCGTAGATATCCTGCAAGGAGCCACAGGGCTGAATTACGCCTCTGACTATCGCGATGTAAGCGGAATCATCGTACCGACCAAACGACGAGTGTATGCCTACCAGGGCGACTACCAACTGATCAAGGAACCTCTTCTAGTCGCAATCGATATGGGCGAGATCACCCTGGCGTAGCTGCGTAACGAAATTCGATCGAGAATCGAACGAAAAATCAGCCTCACGGCTACACCGACTACAAGGCCCTCCGAGCAGTCGCAGGAACCAGCGAAAGCAGGTAAGAGCTGCCGCGTTGCACGTGGGGCAGCTTTCTTTGATCGAGGTGAATAAAGTTTATGACGCAAACAGCAACTTCCGAAAAAAATAAGGCCATTGTTCTCGAAGCTTTCGACACGCTCTTTACCAAGCGTGACTATCTTGCGGCGGAGCGCTTTTGGTCTCCTGATTACATTCAACACAGTGCGCACATTGCGCCGGGGCGGGAAGGGCTCTTCCATCTGATCAAGGGCTTGCCGGCTTCCTTAAGGCATGAGCCCGGTGTGATCGTGGCCGAGGGCGATTATGTTATTTTGCATGGCCGCTTCTCCGGTATCGGTCTCGCCTCGAACTGGATTGCCGCCGATATTCTTCTGCTGAAAGACGGCATTATGGTCGAACACTGGGACGTGATTCAAGACGAAGCAACAAAAGAACAATCGAAGAGTGGAAGGCCGATGTTCGGCACGATATTTCCGACGTCCTCGGCATAACCGCTAACTCGCCCATCCCTGCCGATCGCGCAAACCAGTGATATGGGCCAGATGATGCCGGCTGTGCCATGCATACAGCCCGATCGTTGTATCTAGGCGCATTTCGCCCAATTCCGGATGCCGAAATGTTCTTGCGAGTTGTGCCTCACTGAGCGACCGCAACAAAATAAGCCAGCGCGCATGTAGGTTTTCCAGAAGCGCCAACGACAAGGCAATCGGTGCCGACTTCGCATCCGGCAGTTCCGCCCATGCCGCTTCATCATACGGCTTGATTAACGGCGTGTTCTCCGTCAACGCGTAACGAAACCGTCCGTAACTGTTCATGTGACTGTCCGGCAGGTGATGAACAACCTGGCGAACTGTCCAGCCGCCCGGCCGGTAAGGAGTATCCAGTTGCTCCTCGCTGAGGTCGGCTACTGCTAGCCTCAGGCTTCTAGGTAGCGCTTCCAACTCATCCAGCCATCCGGAGAGCTCTTCAGCGGAAATGTTCTTTGAAGATCGATAATGACCTGCGGGATAGCGTAGGGATTCATCGTCGCTTTGAGAAAACGGCATACATTCAAAATACCGCTCATGCTCTCATCTTGCGAACCCAGCGTAGGTAATGCCAAAGCGCACCTCGTTCGCGCCACAGAAATCGAAAGAATAGGACGGGAGTAATAGATTCCGCTGGAATGCCGGCGTACGTTTCAATACGCCAGCGAAGATAGGGCGACTTCCAGGGCCGCAACCGGTAACCCCGAGACGCAAGCCAAAGAAAGCGCAACATTACTTACCTGCGGCAGAGGACTTACCCGCAGTAGACACGGTCTGGTTCGGCAACGCCAGATCTCCCGTGGCATAGTAGCCTGAACGCGTCCGGGCTACCGGCTTACCGGGAGCATCCACCGTGACGCGAATCTGCCGGTAGCTTCCGTCTAGCTGCTGCAGCGAAGGAGAATAAGCAATCGTATATTGATTCCTTATGTCATGCGCAATCTGAACTGCAAGCGCTTTTACGCCGTTCACGTCTTTCGGATAAAATGCAACCCCGCCGGTGGCGCTCGTTAACTCGCGAAGAGCCCGCTTCGCCTTCGAAGCTTCGTGCTTATCTTCTTCGGTAAACAATCCGATGGCATACACCAACGTATCGCTCTGGTTTGCGCGCGCTACGACGCGTTCCAAGGAGATAGCACTTTCGTTGTCATTGCCGTCGGTAATCACCATCAGAACTCGTTTATCCTTCTTGGCATCCGATTTCATGTAGTCCAGCGACATATTGACGGCATCTCGCATCGCCGTGCCGCCACGGGAGTCGATACGCGCCAAACCCTGCTCCATCTTATGAACATTGCTGGTGAACGGCACATCCAGGTAGGCGTCGTCATTGAAGTTCACGATAGAAACCTCGTCCTGCGGATTCGACTCCCGAACCATCGCCAGCGCCGCCGCCTCCACCCGCGTACGCTTCGCCATCATGCTGCCACTATCGTCGATAATGATGCCGAGCGAAACCGGAACGTCTTCATGCCGGAAAATTTTGATCTGTTGCGGCTGCCCGTTTTCGAATACCGTGACTTGGCTCTGTTTCAAATTGTTGAGCAGCTTCCCTTTTTTGTCCGTCACGCTGGTATGCAAAACCACCAATCGCGTGTCGGAACGGAACTGCGCCGAAAGGTTGACCAAAGCGATGGGAAGCAGCAAAGCCGCGACTACGAGGTTCTTGGAAAATAATGCAGACATCCTGCTATTGCGTAGGAGCATAATAACCAAGACGAAAATAAGCTTTCAATGGCGGAAGTCCTCGGGGCTGATTCAACTTCACTTGTACCTTGCGATATTTTCCATCGCGTTCGCGATTCTTAGGAGTGTAGCCGAGAATGTATTCGTTGCGCAGCTCGATTCCGATTTTCGCGGCAATATCGGGCAGTTCCGCTACGTTTTCTACCGTGTACTCACGTCCTCCCGTCTGTTCGGCCAAATCGTTGAGCAAGCCGGGCCCGGCCGACTCTTCCGGCGTTCGTCCACGATTTCCCATCGATTCGAATATACCGATGGAAAAGATCTGCACATCGGCTTCGCGCACCGCATTCTTGATTTCCGTTTCGGTGTACCGGCTGCTGTTATCGCCGCCGTCGGAGATAATCAAAAGCGCTTTGCGCGGATTGCGCGCCTTCTTCATCTCGTGCATCGCTAAATAGACGCCATCCAACAAAGCTGTCCTCCCCTTCGATTGCGTGAATGTAAGGTCGCTTTGAATCTTATCCGTATCGGTAGTAAATGGAGTTGCCAACTGAGGACGATCGTTAAACTGCACCAGAAAAAACTCGTCCGCCGGATTAGCCGTCTTAAAAAACTCAACGGCGGCTTGTCGCGACTTTTGAAGTTTCGGGCCCATGCTTCCGCTGGTGTCGAATACCAATCCGATCGATATGGGAGCGTCTTCGGCGGAAAACGCGGTGATCTCCTGTTGCACCTTGTCTTCGAATAAACGAAAATGCTCCCGCTCTAATCCGGTGACGAAGCGGTTCAATGGATCGGTAACCGTGACGTTGATCAACACCAACGTTTTATTGACACGAAGATCGACAGACCTGGAATCGCGGGCGTTTGTATTGGCCGGGGTGGTGGAGCTCTCGGCCCCGGAGACCGTAAGTGCGCAGATAACCACGGCCATGCCGGCTAAGCCGCGGCAAAACAGCGCGTGCCTCAACAAAAAGTCGTAGATATCGATGCGAGACAAGTGTAACGTCCGCATGAAGTTAATGTTTTCTGCCTCGATGATATCACCGTGAAACTGGGGTGAACTTTCGCTATCCCAGCCCGCTCACTTTGATAAAAAAGCCGGCCAAAATTGCGCCGATAATTGGCCCCAGGATCGGAATCGGAGCATAAGCCCAATCCGACGAACCCTTGCCGGCGATCGGCCAGACCGCATGCGCCAGTCGAGGACCGAAATCACGGGCTGGATTGATCGCATACCCGGTTGTTGCTCCTAGAGAAAGGCCGATACTCCACACCACCGCGCCTATCAGGTACGGAGTAAGTCCGGCGGGAGATGCCGTTCCGCCACGCGCAAGATTTTTAGAGGCCAGCCCCGCTACGATGACCACTAGAACAAATGTTCCGACGATCTCGCAAAAAAGATTGTTCCCGTAAGCGCGAATCGCCGGGGCAGTGCAGAAACAGAGTAGTTTAGAAGTCTTATCCTCCGTTTCCTTGAAATGATGATAGTAGAACAGCCACACCAACGTCGCGCCGGTAAACGCGCCCCCGAGCTGAGCGGGTATATATGTCCAAAGACGCTCCGCATGTCCGGAAGTAATTACCGCCGCAACCGTAAATGCGGGGCTGAGATGGGCATCCTTGTCGCCTAACGATCCCGCGGCTATTACGCCTGCGAATACCGCCAGCGCCCATCCGGTGGCAATCGCCAACCATCCAGCGCCCTCTGCCTTCGATTTCGCCAGCAGAACGGCTGCCACCACACCGTCCCCCAGCAGAATTAAAATGAGCGTCCCAAAAAACTCACCGAAAACGGCGGGATCGATATGCATGGAGTGCCATCCTGCTAATCGAGCGGTCTCACCCAGATGTTTCGGAAGCTGTCCGGCTCGCTCTTATCGCCATGCGCTTGTAGCTTGATCGGAGCAGTTTCGTATTTCTTATAGAACGGCTTGCCGATATATCGCGTCTCGCCTTTCAGCTCAAAGTGATTCTGCACCAGGACGCCATTGAAAAAAACTGTGACGTAGGCCGGACTTTTCATCGAGCCCTCGCCATCGAAAGTTGGTGCCGTCCATACTACGTCGTAGGTCTGCCATTCGCCTGGCTTGCGGCTGGGGTTTGCCAGCGGAATGGCTTGCTTGTAAATGCTGCCTGCCATGCCGTTGACATAGGTCTTGTTGTCGTATGAATCGAGCACCTGCAGCTCATACCCGTCATCGCCCGGCCCGGTAGACGCTAGAAAGACCCCGCTATTGCCGCGCGCCTGGCCGCTGCCGGAAATGTTGGCGGGAATCTTCCACTCGATGTGAAGTTGATAGTCCTTAAAGCTGCGCTTGGTTTCGATGTTTCCGGTTCCTTTGCTAACGGTCAGCACGCCGTCGGCAACTTTCCATTTCGCCGGCGACTTGTCGCGATTCGACACCCACTGGTCCAGGTCCTTGCCGTCGAAAAGCACGATGGCATCCGAAGGTGGTGCCGCGTTGGTCGGTCCTGGGTTGACCTTCTTAGGTACAGGCTCCGATATCTCCGTATCTTCCGGCTTCATCTTGCCTTCCTGGGAGTCCGCGCCTTTCGAAGCGGATGGCTGTTGTGCGAAAAGAGGAACGGTCAACAGTGCGGCACATAGTAGAACTTTCGAAAATTGCATACGCATAGTGATCTTAGATGACTATACACGCAAGGACATCGTTTCGCGGGAGCTTACCGTAATCGTTTCAGCATCTCCGCGTCTTTTTTGCCGCCGAAAAATTTCCGGAGGACGCGATCGAATATGTGGTGCTCCGGATTCTGTTGCGTGTCCGCCACTGCTGCAAAGAGAGTTATGGAAGAATGAAATTTCAGCTTATCGGGATACCCAAAAATTTCGTCGGCGCTGGACTCTTTCCCGATAAAACTATTGTTAACTTCAGACGACCTCTGGCGCATGTGGACTTTGCCTAAAAGTCAGCGTGGACGCCGATAAGCAGCGTCTAAAATAAAGGACAATGTCTGACCATCGCTGGGCCGCAGTAGAAGACTACATTACGGAGTCCCTTGCACTCTCCGATCCGGTGATGGACACTGCATTGGCAGAGAACGCGGCGGCAGGTTTGCCGCACATCGATGTCGCTCCGAACCAGGGCAAGCTCCTTCAGCTAATCGCTCAGGTCCACGGCAGTCAAAGAATTCTTGAGATTGGGACGCTGGGTGGCTATAGCACCATCTGGCTTGGCCGCGCGCTCCCGGTCGGAGGTCTTCTCGTGACGTTGGAGGCCGATGGGAAGCATGCGGCAATTGCCCGATCGAACATCGCCCGGGCGGGCCTGAGTGCAACAGTGGATGTGCGCGTAGGACTTGCGCTCGATACTCTGCCGCAGCTTGAAAAAGAGAAAATGGGGCCGTTCGACTTGATCTTTATCGACGCCGATAAATCGAACAACCCAGAGTACTTCCAGTGGGCGCTCAAGCTTTCCCGTCGCGGTAGTCTCATCATCGTGGATAACGTGGTGCGAGATGGAGCAGTCGTCGAGGAAAATAGTTCGGACCCGAATATCCAAGGTGTTCGTCGCCTCTTCAAAATGCTCACTTCCGAACCTCGTATTACAGCGACCGCGCTCCAGACTGTCGGCGCAAAAGGCTACGACGGATTCATCCTAGCCTTGGTGGTCAGCGGTTGAGCTGTTTTCCAACACTGACGCGGATGGCCAGTTGCGATTCTTGATAAGTACAGCTAACTTCCGCGCGGTAGTTCCTGGCGCCTATGGGAAAAGGATGACCAGATGGGATGAGCACCACAAAGTGCAATACCAGCGGCCAGGACGCCGGATCTAGATGCTTCGGCACGCGAAACACGTAAGCCTCGTCCACCACAATCGCTTCGGAGTAGCCGCCACGCGTAATGCCGCCATGCCTTCGATCGGGACTGTTGTAGGTCTCGGTCGCTCCTTTAATGCAATACTGCTCGATGCCGGCGGTGCAGTTTGTGCAGAGGCGGCAGGAGTCGTACAGCACGCCGACCGCGACCAGATCCCCTTGGCGGAATTTGGCGACAGCGGTGCCGACCTGACGAACCCGGCCCACGATCTCGTGTCCGGGAACAACGGGATATTTGCTGATGCCCCACTCATTCCGGGACTGGTGGAGGTCAGAGTGACAGACGCCACAAAAGAGGATATCGATGGCGACATCGGTGGCGGTGATCTCGCGCCGCTCAATGATGAGCGGCGCGAGTGGAACGGTTGCGCTTTCAGCAGCGTAGGCGCGTGTCGATACGGACATTACAGTGAACCTCCTGGGTAAGTAGCCGGACGTTAGCTGAGCGTCTTCATTAGCAACTCGGCGGCAGGCTTCGACGATGCAGGGTTTTGCCCTGTAATCAGAAGCCCATCGGAGACCACGTAAGGCTGAAAGTCGTCCACTTTGGAAAAGACACCGCCTTGTGTCCGCAGCTCATCTTCAACAAGAAACGGCACCACTTGAGTCAAACCCATGACCTCTTCTTCTGTGTTGGTGAAGCCCGTAACCTTCTTGCCCGTCACCAGCGGCTTGCCCTCCGGCGTTGTGACATGCCGCAACACTCCTGGAGCATGGCATACGAGTGCTACTGGCTTGCTCGCCGCTAGGAACGACTTGAGCAGCTTGATGGAATCCTGGTCTTCCGCCAGATCCCACAACGGTCCGTGGCCACCGGGATAGAAGACTGAATCGAAGTCCTGCTGCTTGACCGTGTCCAGGCGTACCGTTGCAGCGAGTTGTGCCTTTGCCTCTGCATCTGCCTGAAACCGGCGGGTTGTCTCGGTCTGGGACGAGGGTTCGTCACTCTTGGGGTCAAGCGGCGGCTGACCGCCCTTGGGTGAGGCGAGAACGATTTCTGCGCCCGCGTCTTTGAATGTGTAGTAAGGCGCAGCGAGTTCTTCCAGCCAAAAGCCGGTTTTCTTTCCCGTGTTGCCCAATTTGTCGTGTGACGTTAATACCATCAGAATTTTCATAAAGCTCCTCTGCCATATTCAGGATACGGTTCCGATCAGTTGGCGTGAATACCGAGGACTTCCAATTCCATGCCTAATCCTGTCGCATATACGCACGCATCTCAGTTTCGAACTGACGACCCAAAAGAGTTTGCCTCAGCCCCTCTGGTGAAAGCTGTTCAGTTCTATACACAAAGCAAATCGGATGATTCCAAGAAGTGCATACTGGTTGATGTGCGCCCTCTTAAGCACGAAGAAGCTACTGAATTAGCGCGTCTGGCACAATTCGTCCGCCGCCACACAGACGAAGCGGAAGGGAGCAGCCCTTTCCTGACAGCGATTCGAGGCTTGTCGATTCTTCGGTCGGATCCCTTGAGGCAGCCGGCCCTATGCATAATCAAGCCGGCGCTCTGCATCACAATTCAGGGTGAAAAGTGCGCGACCTTCGGTGAAAAGCGTTACGACTACGGCCAGGGTCAGGCCCTTGTCGTTACCGTCGAGATGCCTTCACGCGGAACTGTTTGCGCTGCGAGCCGAACTGAGCCTTACCTGGGATTAGTCATCGAGCTGGATTTTGCGATCCTCCAGACGGTATCCGAGGAGATTGGGCTCCATCCACCGTCCCAGACGAAAGGTAAAGCATGTGGGGCCTTCACCCTCCCGTTAAACAGCCAACTCTTGAATTGCGCGCTCCGTGGAGTACGGTTGCTAGAGACGCCGGGTGCCATCCCGACACTGTATCCAGGAATTATGCGAGAGATTTGCTTCTGGCTACTCACTGGTCCTGATGGCGACCAGATTCGTCACGTCATGATGATGGCGAATGGCCATGACCACAGGGTGATGCGGGCGGTTAATCACCTCCGGGAGAGGTTCCGTGAGCCGCTCCATGTGGAAGAACTCGCCCATGTCGCCCACATGAGCGCAACAACGTTCCACCGCCAGTTCAAATCGCTAACCGCGATGGCACCCCTGCAATATCAGAAGCAGCTTCGTCTTCTTGAGGCGCGTCGGATGATGGTTTCCGGCGATGCGAATGTAGAAAATGCCGCTTACGATGTGGGTTATGCGAGCGCGTCGCAGTTTAGTCGCGAATATACCCGCATGTTCGGGACACCCCCCAGCCGCGATGCCTCGGCTTGGAGAGTCTCACCGGCAACGGAGGCACATCTTGGGCAATGAGGAGAGCGCTTCCGGAACTGGCCATCCACGGTTAGCTCGCAAAGTCGCAGATGTCACAAGCGCTCAGAGGGTGTTTGAGAAGGTTCAGGAGCAGGTAAGACGATTGAGCATGAGACAGATGGTAGCGAGGTCGATCATGGTTTCTGAACTCTGGACCATGTATTCGTAATCCTTGCTCATGCGGCGATTCCTGCCGAGCCAGGCAAAGCTGCGGTCCACGATCCAGGTCAGGCCGGTGATCTTGAACGCGCCTTGGCCACGCTTCACAATCACCAGCTTCCAACCGTCTCGCTGTAGAAGTTGACGGGTCAATTTTCGACTCTGGTGGCCAGCGTCCGCCATGATCGTGCGGATATCGGGGAACATTGGGCCTAAGCCACCGAGTAAGCGCTCTGCTCCGCGCTGATCGGACATATTAGCGGGTTCCGCCTGGCATGCGATCGGAATCCCCAGCGTATCCACCAGAATGTAGCGTTTGCGGCCTTTCACTCGTTTGTGACCATCGAATCCCCGGACCCCTCCGCGCTCGGTCGTCTTTACCGACTGGCTATCCATAATGACAACAGAGGGACACGAAGCCCTTCCAGCCTCCGTTCGAACGTGCTCGTAGATTGCTTTCTGAAGGCATGTCCACACGCGTGCGTTCTTCCAGCTCCGGAAGTAATGATAAACCGTGCCCCACACGGGAAATTCCCGTGGCAAAAGCCGCCACGGGCAACCCGTTCGTAGCAAATAGAAGATTGCATTCAATACTGCACGGACATCCGTCGTGCGCGGTCGGCCACCGGGCAACGCTCCTGGAAGAAGCGGGGCGATGAGTTCCCAGGCAGAACTCGTCAGATCTGTTGCATAGAGGCTGTTTGGCATTCCTTCTCACTCTGCCGGAACCAATGCCGGTGCTTCTCAAACACCCTCTAAGCCCGGCCCACAAGCGTACGATTTTTGACGTTTGGTGTGGTGACCCTTATAGTCGCTAGCCGGAAAAGTAGGAAGCAGTGTCACTCCGCCTCCGCCATACTCGAAGCAGAAGATTGTTACCAATGCCCGAGCCCCGAAGTGTTACTCTTGTCGCGAGTCCATACATCGCCGACCCCTTCCCGCCATTCGCAACACCTCAGGATTACGGCAGTGCTTCAAAGGCTTTCCGGTAGAGTAACGCGCGATCTCCTGCGCGGCAATTCGAGCAGCCTTGTGCGCCGTCTGCTTGCTGGCTCCGGCGACGTGCGGCGTCATGACGATGTTTGGGGTCCTCAGCAGGCGAGAATCGGCACCCACCTTTTCCTCCGGAAACACATCGAAACCGGCGCCCCAAAGATGCCCCGAATCCAAAGCATCACAAACTGCTTCATAATCGACCAACCCACCGCGAGCGCAGTTAATCAGCACTGAATTTTGCGGCATCATCGCAAGCTGCTCTCGCCCTATCATCCGCTCGTTCTCGTCGGTGAGCCTTGCATGCAGCGTCACAATCTGCGAACGTTTCAATAGCTCGGCTAATTCCGTCCTATCTACCTCAATGCGAAACTGCTCCGCCTTTGCGTACGGATCATAAACCAAAACGTGACAACCGCATGCTCGCAGAATCCGCGCAACAATACTGCCGATATGGCCGTAACCGATAATGCCCACGGTTGCTTCGTCCAGCTCCAACCCGGCTTTCTCATACTCATAGAAGTCGCCGCGCCAGTGACCGGCATGTAGTTCCTCGTCGAGCTGCGGAATCCTCCGGATCACGCTAAAAATCAAACTAACGGCGTGTTCCGCCGTCGCCGCCGCATTCCTTCCGGGAGCATTACAAACCACTACGCCATGCTCCGTAGCAGCCTCGATATTCACGTTCGTAGGACCGCCGCGCGCAATCACCGCCATCCGCAAATCGGGCGACGCTTCAATAATCCGTCTCGTTAGCGCGGCGTGATTAGCGGTGGAGATATTGACGCCGGCGAAAGCCTGAATCAGCTCCTCCTCCGTGCCCGATCCCTCTTCCACCTCTCCTACTTTTCCGAACGGAACGCCGGGCCAAGGGCTTTGATATTCACGGTATTCCACCTCGCCGTTAAATCCGGCCATCTTCAGCTCTCTCTCGATATGCTCGATAAAAATGGACGGCAAAATGAAGTGGTCACCTGCTGCAAGTATTCGCAAGCTCATCGCAAGTTTCCTTGATTACTCCCCAAGTTTAGAACCGGGACATTGTAGTGCAGAAGACTTGTCTCACTGCCGTTCATTGCAATCTCTGTCACTGCTCCATTGCGAAGCATGGGAAGCGCCGTACGATACTTGCTCAGCGGAATACCCAATAACTTGCATAGAGCCAGACGGAACAGCGTATTATGTCCCACCACTAGAATGCGTTGGTCTCTGTTTGTGGATGCGATGTCATATAGACACTCTACTGCTCGCTCCGCGGCAATCGACGGATCTTCTCCTTCAGGCAGCGGATGCAGCGCGGGATCATGGAGGAAGGCGCGGAGTTCTGCTCCAAACTGCCGCTCCATCTCCTTCCTGGTCAAGCCCTCGCCAAGTCCGAAATCCACCTCCCGAAGCCGCTCATCCAGTCGAGCTTGCAATCCCGTACAGCGCTCCACCGGGGCAACCGTGGCGCGGGCCCGTTTCATAGGAGACGTCCACAACGCGTCGAACTGAGCGGAAACCGCCCATTCTCCCAACTGATTTGCTTGCGCCTGCCCCACGGAAGTTAAACCGATATCCGACCGGCCCGCATACCGGTTTTCGGCATGCCAAATCGTTTCGCCATGCCGCACGAGGGTAATCCTTGTCATCGATGGGCGCGCTTCTCAGCATGGGTGAATAGATCTTTGCCGATCCATCCTCGGCCAGCCAGTGCCTCCACCAGCCGCAGATAACTGTCAAGAAGCTGTTTCTTCTTCTCATATCTTGGTTCAACGGTGGTCTTTATCCGCACCATGCGTGAGGCTGTTTCAACGATGGAGCTTTCCGACGACGCCGCTAAGACCGACATCCCCCGCGCAGCCTCGGCGTCCTCAGGCAAGCGCACCGGGCGTTGAAGAATATCCGTGCGCAACTGCGACCAGTAAGAGCTCTGGGTAGCTCCTCCGGTAAAAGACAAATCTCCCTCTACTGCTGCGCCTACATAGTTCAGGTAGTCAAAACAAAGCCGCTCGATGTAGGCGACCCCCTGCAGAATCGCCGCATAGCGGTCTGCCTCATCTGTCGTCTCGCCTAGTGTAAAACCTTGCGCATCGGGAACACTAAAAGGAAACCGCTCGCCCTGCGAAGCCAACGGATAGGTGACAACGCTCGCCGGCTCATGTTGCGACGCCTCTCGATCGAGTCCCGCTAAATCCCGCCCTTTGTATTCCTTCGCCAGGATACGGGCGCCCGTGCTCGATGCACCGCCCGGCAGCCAGTTGCCGTCCGGCGAACGATGCGAATAAACTACTCCATTGGGATCGTGAATCAGTCCAGCCGTCACACCCTTCAGTACCAAAGTTGTCCCTAGCACCGAGTTCCAGCTTCCCACCTTCACCGCGCCCGCTCCCAGCTGCGCCGCGCATCCATCGGTCATTCCGGCAATCAGCGGTGTTCCCGCCGAAATGCCCGTCTGCTGGGCTGCGTCCCTGCCGACAGTGCCGATTTGTGTTCCTGGCCGCGCCACTGTCGGTAGCAATGCCGCTGGTATTTGCAAACGTTCAAAAATTTCTTCGGGCCAGCACTCCCGCAGAAGATCGTACCCCGTCTTCAAAGAGTTGCTGGAGTCTGACGCCGTACGTACGCCGGCCAAGCGCCAATTGATAAAATCCGTCTGGTGCAGTAAACAAGCGCCTTTCACTCTCCGAGCTTCATATTGACAAAGCCAAAGCAGCTTCGGCAATCCCCAGGACGGCTGCATACGATAGCCGAGGGTCCGCCAAACCTCACCGCCCACTTCGTTGACGCGCTGAACTTCTTCCACCGCGCGCCCGTCGTCATACATCAAGCCCGCCGTCAGCGGTTTGCCTGCTTCATCGCTGAAAAGAATTGTTCCCGATGTTCCATCCACCGCAACACCACGTATCCGCTCGCAGGCGACATCTTGCAGCGCTTCTCTGCAAGCCGCCACACTGGCCGTCCACCAATCTTCAGGATTCTGCTCATGACGCGGACCATGCCGCTTGCTTTCCAGTGGCCGCGATCCCTTGCCCGCAAGCTCTCCACTGCTCGACACAGCCGAAGCCCGCACACTTTGCGTGCCTACATCGATCCCCAGCCAGAGCTCCTCCGCTAAGTCTTCAAGCATCCGTGTCTCTCAATTCAACAGCCTTCGCGTTTAATGGTTCATCCATCTCCTGCCAAGCTTCCTTCGCTATCTCTCGAACTCTTCTAAATCTCCCATAAAGATCTGCGTAACGTTCGGATCGCTCCCGATCCGGTTGATAGGTCACGCGTGTTTTCACAAAGTCCTTAGCGGCCTGCGCGAAACTGCTTGCTGCTCCCGTGATTACCATTCCCGCAATAAAAGCTCCCTTTGCTCCTACTTCCGCGTCCGTCGTGCAGGACGCCGGCAGGTTCGTGCAGTCGGCGATCATCTGGCACCAACTGGCATCCTTAGCGCCGCCGCCGCATAGATACAGTTCGCTGGGAGAAGCCGCCGCCGCATGAAGACAATCACGGATCACCATCGACAAGCCTTCCAGAACAGCGCGCGCCACATGCGATCGGTCATGCGCGAATGATAAGCCGAACAGAGTGCCCCGTGCCGCGGGATCGAAGAACGGCATGCGCTCTCCGGAAGGCGATAGGTAAGGAAGAAACAGAAGCCCACCGGAGCCCACGGCAACATTGTTTCCCAACTTGCCAAGGTCCCGCGGATGCTCCACACCCAGCAGCTTCTGCATGGAGGAAAATACCTCCGCTCCGGCCAAGGTAGGAAAAGCACGCAGATACAGGTCCGTAATAGGGTAGGGAAGAGTCAACCCACTCGGCGTCCCGGAAGTATCGACCTCCGTTTTCACTACCTCCGTGCAAATCGTAGTGCCTAAGACGCTGCACGCCTGCCCTGGCCGGACTGCCCCCGCTCCAATCGCCATGGAGGCGACATCGTAGGGTGCCATCACGACGAGCATCCCCGCCTTTAATCCCAGCTCACCCGCGACGGATGCCTGCAATGGGGACACGCTGCCTTCGCCACTGCAGATATCGGGCAGCAACGGCTCCAACCATGGCAGCCCATATAACGCCGGCAGTTCCTTTGAGTAGCTTCGCCGCCGGATATCGAAGAAGGGCGCGGAAGCGTCGGATTCCTCCATCGCCCGCCGTCCCGTCATCTGCAGAAAAATCCACCCGTTACAGGACAGCACTGTGGCGGATCGGTCCAACCGTTTTGCATCGTGCTTGCGCATCCAGGCGAGAATCGCATGCGGCAGTCCCGAGAACATTGCCGACCCGTTTAGTTGAAACGCTCGGTCCGCCACGTCCTCTGTTTTCCACTCTTGGATCACATCTCTTGCTCGGCTATCGTTCCACAGCACTGCCGGACCTGTTGGTTGCCCATGCTGGTCGACCAGCCAGCAGCCATCTCCTTGCGCTGTGATGGCGATGAAGGAAATCGCGTCCTTCACCTGTTCCACAACGCTGCGTACCGCAAGCACCGCGGCGTTCCAAACCCCGAGCATGTCCTGCTCGGAGTGGCCTGGTTTCGAACGCAGCATCTCCGCCGATTGCCGGGCCGCCGCTACTTCCTGTCCTCTTTCATCGAACGCAACCGCTTTGATCACCGTCGTGCCCACATCCAAGCAGATGACCACCATTGTCTTTAAGCCCCTTCGTCGAAATCTCTATCTGTATCTGCATCGGATAAACTTCTAGTGCTGAGCAATAAGCATAAAAACCTCACTCACTCCACCGGAAGCTATATCTTAGAAGGTTGCCATGCCTGAAGCGAACGCACCTCAGCCCTTCCCTCGCTTTCTGGCGCGAATCGGCATCTTTCCGCCGCTTGCCATCGGCTATCTGGGGCTGCTCCTGTTCATGATCGGCGACGGCGTCGAATCCGGTTATCTCGCGCCGTTTCTATTGCAGTTGAATTTTTCTCCCAGTCGAGTCGCTCTCGTCTTCACCGTCTACGGCTTCACGGCCGCCATTGCCGCATGGTTCTCCGGTGCTCTTTCCGATCTCATCGGTCCCAGAAAATCCATGTGGATCGGCTTTACCGTCTGGGTGGTCTTCGAAGTCTTCTTCCTCGTCTTCGCCCTTCCCTCCCATCGCTACGCGCTGATCCTCTTCTTCTACGGTCTGCGTGGCTTCGGTTATCCCTTGTTTGCCTATAGCTTCCTCGTCTGGATCGCCGCCGCTACTCCTCCCAGGCAGTTGGGCACTTCCGTTGGATGGTTTTGGTTCGCGTTCACCGGTGGATTGCCCACTCTCGGCTCGCTCTTTGCCAGCGTTCTCATTCCGCGCATCGGCCAGTACAACACCTTCTGGAGTTCATTGATACTGGTTGTCATCGGCGGGCTGATCGCTTTGCTGGGCGTTCGCGACGCAACAGGTAATCATCCATTGGTGAAAGGCACGCGGAATCCCTTGAAGGTAGTGCTCTACAGCATCACCATCATCAAGGACCATCCCAAGGTCGGCATCGGCGGGGTAGTGCGCACCATCAATACCGCATCCCAGTTCGGTTTTCTCGTCTTCATGCCGACTTTTTTTACAAAGACAATCGGCTTTACTTTGGAACAGTGGCTCCGCCTGTTGGGCTATGTTTTTCTCAGCAACATCTTTTGGAATCTCATCTGGGGAGTGATCGGCGACCGCCTTGGATGGAGACGCACCGTCATCTATTTCGGCTGCTTCGGATCTGCCATTACAACGCTGCTGTTCTATTACTTGCCCCAGTCGTTCCACAACAACTATCCGCTGGCCGTGCTCGCCGGTATCCTTTACGGCGCAACTCTCGCCGGCTTTGTTCCCCTGTCTGCGCTCATGCCTTCCCTAGCACCGGAGTCGAAGGGCGCGGCCATGTCTATCTTAAATCTTGGCGCGGGCGCCGCCACCTGGTTAGGACCCGCCATCGTCGGTATCTTCCTCCCCCTCGTCGGCGTCGTCGGGGTAATGTGGGTCTTCGCCATTCTCTACATCGTTGCCGCCGTTCTTTCTTCTTTCCTTACATTGACTCCTGCCATGGAGCGCGCCGCGCATCAATCCGATCACGGAGGCTTGGTCGCGCAACCTTGAAGCATCCAACATGAAATACGTTCTCGCTATAGATCAGGGCACCACCAGCTCACGTGCCATTCTCTTCGATAAAAACGGCAGCATCCATTCCACGGCCCAGCGTGAGTTCAAGCAGCACTATCCGCGCGCGGGCTGGGTCGAACACGATCCTGAAGATATCTGGTCCACGCAAATCGCCGTCGCCAGGGAGGTGCTCCAGCAAGGCAATGTTCAGCCCGCTGACCTAGCCGCCCTAGGTATTACCAATCAGCGGGAGACCACCGTCGTTTGGGATCGCGAAACAGGTCAGGCCGTTTGCAATGCCATCGTTTGGCAGGACCGCCGCACCGCGGCGATATGCGACCGACTGCGTGAAGCGGGGCTGGAACAAACCATACAGGACAAAACCGGACTATTGATCGACGCGTATTTCTCGGCTAGCAAAATCATCTGGATTTTGGAAAACGTAACCGGCGCGCGACAAAAAGCCGAAGCCGGCAAGTTAGCCTTCGGCACCGTGGATAGTTGGCTCATCTGGAAGTTGACCGGTGGCAAACTACACGCGATCGATGCAACAAACGCTTCGCGCACGATGCTCTTTAATATCCATAATGGCGTTTGGGATAGCGATCTGCTGCAGACCATGAACATCCCGGACAGCTTGCTTCCCGCCGTACATGGCTCCACGGAAATCTACGGGACCGTATCCCCCTCGCTCGGCCTCGGCGAGATCCCCATTGCGGGCGTCGCCGGGGATCAGCAGGCCGCGCTCTTCGGCCAGACTTGCTTTCTTCCGGGTCGTGCGAAATGTACCTACGGCACCGGCGCATTCCTTTTGCAGAACATCGGCGAAGCCGCCATCGCCTCCAAACATCGTTTGCTCACCACCATCGCCTGGCGCAAAGAAAATAAACTAGAGTACGCCCTCGAAGGCAGCATCTTCATCGCCGGCTCCGTGGTGCAATGGCTGCGCGACGGCTTGGGCATCATCCAAAAGTCCGAAGATGTCGAGCGCCTGGCGCTCACTGTTCCCGACAACGGCGAGGTCTACCTCGTCCCCGCCTTCACCGGCCTCGGAGCGCCGCATTGGGATCCACACGCGCGGGGCTTATTGATCGGCATCACCCGTGGAACAACAGCCGGCCATATCGCGCGCGCCGCGCTGGAAAGCATCGCCTATCAAGCCGCGGACTTACTACAGGCCATGCAAGCCGATTCCGGTATGCCCATCGAAGAGCTTCGTGTCGACGGCGGCGCCGCCACCAACGACACGTTGATGCAATTTCAAGCCGACCTGCTGGGAATACCCGTCGTTCGCCCGGCCATTACCGAAACCACCGCGCTCGGGGCTGCTTATCTGGCCGGCTTGGCCGTCGGATTTTGGAAAGACTCCGAGGAGTTAAGTCGGCATCGGAAAGTGGACAAAAGATTCACCCCGCGTCAATCCAACGACGAAACCTCCCGTCTGCGTGCCCGCTGGCACGCTGCCGTGGAACGCTCAAAAGCATGGAACCATGCGTAGAAAAGATCATCGCTGGAAAAAACTATGACTAGAAAAGAAATGTCGCGTCGGCGCGAATCCCACGCACGCCCCTGGGACATCGTTGTTGTCGGCGGCGGTGCTACTGGTGTCGGCGTCGCCATCGACGCTGCCTCGCGCGGCTACGACACTCTTCTGCTGGAACAGAGTGACTTCGGCAAAGGCACCTCCAGCCGCAGCACCAAACTCGTGCACGGCGGTGTTCGCTACCTGGAGCAGGGCAACATCTCGCTCGTGATGGAGGCCTTGAAAGAGCGCGGCTTGCTTCGCCAGAACGCGCCCCACCTGGTCAGCAATCTTGCCTTCATCGTGCCGAATTACGATTGGTGGGAAGCGCCGTTCTACGGCTTGGGCCTCAAGGTCTATAACCTGCTTTCGGGCAAGTATGGCTTCGGACCTTCTAAAATCCTATCCAAAGAAGAAACTCTGCAGCAGCTCCCCACCATCAAGACGGATGGGCTGCGCGGCGGAGTGGTCTACTACGACGGCCAGTTCGACGATTCGCGCTTGTTAATAAACATGGTGACCACCGCCTACGAACAAGGAGCCACGCTTCTCAATTACACCGAAGTCGTCGGCCTCACCAAAGATGACGAAGGCTTCGTCGACGGCGTACGCGCGCGTGATGCCGAGACCGGCCAGGAGTTCACCGTCCAGGCGAAAGTCGTCGTCAATGCGACCGGCCCGTTTACCGACAATCTGCGCCGCCAGGCCGATCCTTCCGTCAAGCCGATGATTTCGCCCAGTCAAGGCATTCACCTGGTCTTCGACCGCTCCTTTCTCCCGGGCTCCAGCGCCATCATGGTGCCGCACACCAGCGATGGTCGCGTCATGTTCGCCATTCCCTGGCACGGACATACCCTAGTGGGTACCACCGATACGCCCATCCCCGAAGCAACGCTCGATCCGGCTCCGCTGGAAAAAGAAGTGGAATTTATTCTGTCTACCTCGGCGCAGTATTTGCATAAGGCTCCCACCCGTGACGATGTCCTGAGTGTCTACGTCGGCATCCGTCCGCTGGTGAAAGCGGGAGACGACGGAAACACTGCCGCCCTGTCCCGCGACCACACCATCCACATCGACGAATCCGGCCTGCTGAACATCACCGGCGGCAAATGGACCACCTACCGCCACATGGCCGAGGATTGTGTCAATCACGCCGCCACACTAGGAAAGCTTCCTGAAAAAGATTGCGTCACCAAGCAATTGAACATACACGGATTTCACAGCCAGTCTTCTAAGTTCGGAGATCTGGCAATGTACGGCTCCGACGCCTCGGCCATCCAAGCTCTAATGCACTCCACCCCTGCGCTAGCGGAGAAGCTGCATCCCGAATTACCGTATGTGGCCGCCGAAGTAGTATGGGCCGCACGCAACGAAATGGCTGAAACAACAGAGGACATCCTGGCGCGCCGCACCCGGGCACTTTTTTTAAACGCAAAAGCCGCCGTCGAGTCTGCTCCTCAAGTCACCGCGCTACTAGCAAAAGAACTCGGCCGCGACCAATCGTGGGTAGATCGACAACTCTCCAGCTTCAGCGAACTCGCCCGGCTCTACACCCTAGCCGGCGTCGTGGCAGTCGGCTAGATTTTTCGTCAAACGTCTTCCGTTCCCCCGCACTCACTCTGTAAAAACAATCACCCGCGCCCCATGGCCCTTGCTCAATTTCGAGTCAGCCGTGTAGAACGTCGCATCCGTTAGCTCTGCCAACGCGATGTAGGCGGCATCGTAGGGAGTGAAATTCTTCCGTAATTCCCAAATACGGGGTAACAAGGGCGTATGAGCATAGCGCTCAGCAGGAAGAGCCGCAAGGCTTGCCAGAACTTGTTGCATATGATAAGAATCTTCCCGTTGTCCCAAGGCAAGCCTACGAAGCGCACTTACTACCTCTATATCCAGCAGATGAGGAACGATGTACGAATCCGTACGCCTCTCTAAATCCCGCCTCACTGCACCGGCTAGTCTTCCATTGGTAAGCAGTTCTACAACGACCGATGCATCCAGAACAATCACCTTGCATCCCGTAACTCACGCACCACCTGCGCCGGGGTGATTTTTGAAGAAATGGGTTTCGTCTGCCGCGTTCGTTCCAACCACTCCTGCATGCTCGGACGTTCTGCCGTACGCTGAAGCTCCCGCTTGATGAAATCGGACAAACTCATTCCCTCGCGGACAGCACGTGCTTTCAGAGTGCTGTGTACATCGTCAGGAACGTCTCTAATCTGAACCATCTTTGACACGCTTTAAGCATACAAACATGTGAACCACATGTTCAAGGACAAACCCGTAACATTTTTTAGTTTTCAAACCTAAACTCTCGAATCGAAGGCGGATTCTGATCATAATCACTGAAACGAATCCACCTCGGGCGTACAACGAAATAAACAAGCCCCGGCCATTTCAAATGGCTCAGTCCATCGGGCCAAGCTGCAAGGTATATCTTCTGGTAACGCTCCAATTCGGGCAATTGAAGCTGTTTCGCCCGCCCCTCATACTGAACCGTCTGCTCTCCCTCCCATCCAATGACAAAAGAACATTCCGGTCGCGCGCTCAAGTTACGATATTTACGAGAGCTACTCACCGTGTCGAAAACGATCTCCAGTTGCGGCGTAACTGCAAAGCCAACCAGCGCCGCTTGCGGACACTCATCGCATATCGATCCGAGAACTCCTAATCGGAACTGCCTCATAAACGTGTAGAGATCGGCTTTTCCCATACAAGTAATACCACCGTAGTGCGCGGATATTATAGCGCCCCTTCTTGCGAGTATGTCAAAAACCACGTACAATTGGGGTATGGAAACATTGACCGCCACACAATTTCGCGACCAATGTCTTCAATTGATGGACGACCTTCCGAAAGATGGGGTTCTCATTACGAAGCGTGGTCATCCTGTTGCAAAGCTGGTATCTGCAACATCTACGTGCTCCGATATCGTGGGCAGTATTCAAGACCTGGCGATCGATTCAGAAGATGATTCGTTCGCCACCGGCTTTGAGTGGATCCCTCGATCTTAGTTGCGCCCGCCTTGGTTTAGTTTTTTCTCCCTTGTCGATCTGCTCATCCTCTGCACCAACCGTTCTCTCCCTTGCAAATGAGCAACTGTGATTATTCTCTAGTGTCCAGTCGCAGTCGCGGTCGCATTCCCAGGACCGCCCACCGGCTGTAAAGCCGGAAGCCGTTGCTCCACCGGAGGCAGAGGCGAAAACGCCTCGTGCGGTTCGGCTTGGTACCAGTAAGCAACGGAGTAGAAGTTGTCGGATCGGCCGTTGGCATGCCCATGTTCCATCGTCGCTTTGAACGACTTAGCAAATGGGATCGGCGCATCGAGATGAAAGCGGTAGACGCTCGACCTACCGCCCGCTAATTCCACGCCCACTACCGGTGCGCCATAAAGTGGATAGGAAAACGCCGTACCGCCGAAATCCCATGCGCCCAAAAAGTAATCTTCAGAACCGGTACCGATGATGGACGGCTTCTTCTCCCCATCGATAAAGAACATGTCGTCGCCCTCGCCCCACCACATGTCCTGGTTTTGCAGCACGGACATCGTCACCCCTACGTATTGCCCGTGGCCCTTTGCCTCCATCCACACATAGTTGTCCTCGCCGTTCGGATTGGTCTTGTTATTCACCAGCGCATCCTGATTGGACTCCCACTTGTCGGTCCAGCCGTGATTGGGCTGCGCCTGGTTATATTCAGCATGGAAATAGACGCTGTCCTGCGGCAGCGGATGCGAATAGGTTCGGTAATCGACGTTGTAGTAGAAGCTTCCGATCCGCTGCTTGCCTTCGTTGGTAATGGTCATACGGGCATGATGTCCGAAGGGCATCGGGAAAAAGCAGTTCAAAGCCTTATCGCTGCCCACCGACAACAGTTCGGAATGCCAGTGATGATAGCTGCCCAGACCCAGGCCAAAAAAATCCCCGATCGGAGTCTCGACACTGGGAGCCTTTTCTCCGTCCCAATACATCCGCAGCACAATGCGCTTCAGATGGTACGGCTCCCGGTCGGCAATAGTAAACCAGATGTGCGAGATTGTTCCCGGTCCATCCACGTCCATGATCGTCAGCGTTGCGCCTGGCTCCACCGAACGGAAATCCGCGTTGGCCCCGGTCGGATCGGTGCTCGAAATCCGATGCGGCGTGTACGTCTGCTGGATCGTCAAATCCGGCTGCCAGCTGGACACCTGCGCATGAACCGCAGGCAGGTAAGCGACACCCAAAAACAAAAGAGCAACTGATCTCATCATTGATTTCCTCACCACCCAACAAACTGAAAACTACTCGATCCCAAGCCGATGCTGCATCTCTTCCAGCGAAATACCGCTCGTCTCGGGGTAGTAAAACAGGACCACGAAAAAGTCGACCACCATCATCGCTCCGAAGAAGATGAACGGGTAGGCGCCGGACGAACTCGCCATGATCGGAAACACCAGCGAGATCACCGCGTTGGTCACCCAGTGCGAAGAACTGCCAAGACTCTGCCCTTTGGCGCGCACGCGGTTCGGGAAAACTTCGCCCGGATACACCCAAACCACGGCGCCTTGCGAAATTGCGAAAAATGCAATGTAGAGCATCAGCAGCCAGACCAGCCAGCTCAAATGGCTGCCCGTCGCGAACAAAATCGAGATCATTGTCAAACAGATCGTCAGCCCCGCCGTGCCCACCAGCAGCAGCTTCCTGCGCCCGAACTTGTCGATCACCGACATCGCCGCCAGAGTGGCAATCAGATTCATCGCTCCCACCGCGACGGCCTGTAGATCGCCCGAAACCCTCGACGCACCCGCCAGAGCAAAAATATCGTTCAGGTAATACAGGATGGCGTTGATCCCCGAAAGCTGGCAAAACATGCCCACCGTGATCGCCAGGAAGATCGGCAGCCGATACCGCCGCGAGAATAATGGCACGTCGGCAACGGACCGCTCCTGACGAACGGCTGCCACAATTTCGTCGAGATCTTTCTGCGGTTCGTTCACACCCATCAGCCGAATAATCTGAAGCGCTTCTTCCTCGTTCGACTGCATCACCAGCCATCTGGGGCTGCGCGGAATGAAAAAGAGCATCGCCAGGAAGAAAACCGCCGGTATGGCCGAAACACCCAGCATCCAGCGCCACTCGTTCGCACCAAGGCCCATACCGCCGATCAAAAAGTTCGAGAGATAGGCGAGCAGAATGCCGACAACGACATTCACTTGAAAAAAGCCGACCAGTCGTCCCCGCCAATCGGGAGGCGCGATTTCGGCGATGTACATAGGACCCAGCACCGACGATCCGCCGATGCCCAGGCCGCCGATGAAGCGAAAGATAATCAGTGCCGGCAAACTCCAGGCGAACGCGCAACCGAGCGCCGAAATAATATAAAAAATCGCCATCACCCGCAGACTGTCCCGGCGTCCGAACTTCTGCCCTGGAATGCCTGCTGTCATCGCCGCAATCACCGTGCCGATCAACGCGCTCGAAACAGTAACGCCCAGCATGAAAGGCGACAGATGATACGCCTGCGTCAAGGCGTGCGTGGTGCCGGAGATCACGGCGGTATCGAACCCGAAAAGCAGTCCGCCGAGCGCGCCGACGATCGTGCTCTTCACAACATGAGAGTTTATGGTCATTGAGTTTGGGAGAAAATCCTTCTCGCTACTTCCTGATTATTCACCGAGGCCCGTCAAAATTGCGCGCCGCTCACGTCCGCCGTAAAATGCTCAGCTGTTGCCGAAGTATTGTAAAAAGCCGCCGCCATCACTGCGCTGGGAAGCGTAAGCGAACCTTTTCTGCATTGTCCCGCGTGCTCGATCACCGCCGTCTTTATATCACAGCGTTGCCGATACTACAGAAACATGCGGAGTGGTTGAAAGAGAAACTGCTCGCAGTCGTTTTAGAACGGGATGCCGTTCCTGGCGAAGCAGATGAATACGGTCATCGCTATATCGTGGACTTTGCATGTGTCCATCGGAAACATCGTGCCAATGTTCGTAGTGGCTGCGACCGGTTCAAGTGGAAACCATCGTCGAGATCCTCGCACCAGGAGTCGATGAGGTGGAGTTCAGCGACGATACGTCTACATCACGAAATACAAGACCACGCAGCATAATCTTAAAAGCGCTCCAAGCCACTCGATTGCGTTTGTACCTGAAAATTGGCTCCACGCTTCATGGCTGCAATAGCCAGATCTCTGGCTATAATGACGGCATGCGGATTAGCGTGGCGGAAGCCCGGGATAAGCTTACCCAGCTCCTCGCAGCTGTCGAAAAAGGCGAGCCGGTGACGATCTGTCGCCACGGAAAACCGGTTGCGGACTTGGTCCAGACGCGGGAACAGGAGCGAGTCGCGCCCGAGTTTGGAAAGATGAAAGGCAAAGTCAAGATACTTGACCCGGACTGGGATCGGGCGCAGAATGACTTGCAGGCGTGGCTCCGCGGAGACGTGTAATTGCGGGTCCGTGTGCTGCTCGATACCTGCGCATTCCTCATGGCCTCGCTGGAGGGCATTGAGAAGCTGACACGTCCCACCAGGCAACTTCTTGAGGATCCGGAAACAGACCGCGTTCTGAGTGCAATCACCTACTCTGAGATTGCCATCAAAGCCGCCATCGACAAGTTGCAAATGAATGCCCAGGACGCGAGCGAAGCCGCTGCGTATCTGAGGCTGACCGTCATTCCGTACACATCGCAACATGCGCAGCGTCTATTTACGCTGCCGCTTCATGAAGACCATCGGGATCCATTCGACAGGATGCTCATCGCGACCGCGTTGTTCGAAGAGTTGCCCATCGTATCGCTCGATCGCAAATTCAAGCGTTATAAGGGACTGAAAGTCATTCGCTAAATAGGAGGAAGTTAGGGACGGACGCACATTAAATCCGAACAGCTATTCCCTATGGCATACGATGCCCGCCTATGGTTTCCCCTTGCGCGTCCAACGGACAACCAGCCGTTCGCGGTGTTCCCACGCAACATCTACAAAAACCGGAAACAAAGCTTCAGCCCCACATTTCGCGGCCTAAAATCCCCTTACGCTAAACTCATTCCTGAATGACAGCCCGCCCTGTCGAAATTCCACCGAATCACCGCCTCATTCGCTCCTATCACCAGACCCTTTCCCAAATCCGAGCTCAAAATGTAAAACACGAAGGCGGCCTCCGCCACGCCTTTCAGGTCCTTCTCGCCGATTCCGCCCGCCTCCACGACTGGACACTCATCCCCGAATGGACCACCACCACGCCCGGCGGCAACTCGATCCGTCTCGACGGAGCCCTCCGCGATGCCCTCACCATCCCGCGCGGCTACTGGGAAGCGAAGGACTCCCACGACAATCTCGACCGCGAAATCGAAAAGAAAATCCGCAGCCGCTACCCCCTTGACAACACCATCTTTGAGGACACCCAGCGCGCCGTCCTCTATCAAAACGGCGACCGCGTCTTCACCGGCGATCTCGCCGATTCCCGCCAGCTTTCCGCTCTCCTTACGCGTTTTTATGGTTTCGCCAAGCCCAACATTCAGGAACTCGACCACGCCGTCAAGGAATTCTCCGAGCGCGTCCCCGAGCTCGCCCGCGGCCTTGCTGAAAAAATCGCCGCTGCCCACCAGTCGAACAAAGACTTCCAATCTGCCTTCGCCGCCTTCTTTACCCTTTGCCAGCTCTCCCTCAACCCCAACATCCGCCGCGAAGCCGTCGATGAGATGCTCATCCAGCACCTCCTCACCGAACGCCTCTTCCGCACCGTCTTCGACAACCCCGAGTTCACCCGCCGCAACGCTATCGCCCTTGAAGTCGAGCGTGTCATCGACGCTCTCGTCAGCCACAGCTTCAGCCGCAATGACTATCTCCGCGCCCTCGACCCTTTCTACGCCGCCATCGAACGCGCCGCCCGCGACATCTCCGACTTCACCGCCAAACAGGAATTTCTCAACAACATCTACGAGCGCTTCTTCCGTGGCTACTCCGTCAAAACCGCCGACACCCACGGCATCGTCTACACCCCGCCCGCCATCGTCGAGTACATGTGCAAAGCCGTCGAAACCGCTCTCCGTGACGAGTTCGGCCTCTTGCTCACCTCGCCCGAAGTCCAAATCCTCGACCCCTGCACCGGAACCGGAAATTTCATCGTCCACCTCATGCGCCGCATGCCCCGCCGCGACCTTCCCCGCATGTACCGCAGCCAGCTCTTCGCCAACGAGGTCATGCTCATGCCTTACTACATCGCGGCCTTGAATATTGAGCACGCCTATCTGGAAATGACCGGACAATACGAACCCTTCGAAGGTCTCTGCTTCGTGGACACCCTGGAGCTCGCCGAAGGTCGCCAACTGCCCATGTTCAGCAAGCGCAACAGTGAGCGCGTCGACCGGGAACAGCACGCCAGGATCTAGTCTCGGTTGCTCACTGCCAAAGCCTCTTAAAACGAGCCCCCGTCAGCGGCAGTGTAATTTCATATTGTCGAGATAACGCGCGGGTTCAGCAAGCCTTCGATGCTGCTGTGAAACGACTACAATGCTCCTTATTTTTTGGATATGTTGGATGTCATACACAACTAATAGTGGTGTTTAAAAAAAAGTGCCGACAGGTATGGGCGAACAGCAGGCAAATATATGAAAATTGTGATAGTCTCATTTCTAAGGAGGAAACTCAAACACAAATATGTTTGATTATCAAGAATTCATTACGGAAACTCTCAGCAGGATTGCAGTCTTCCGCCATAAGGCACTTTGGTTGATGATTGCCGGAAATGTGACGGTCCTCGTCGTAGCGGCCATCGTCGTTTCCGCGTTGGTGCAGGCTACACTTCGCGGCCTCTACTCGTTTGGAGCGCAGCGGCAGGCGATCGGACTCTGGACTTTTTGTGATCAACACATACATCTGCTATGGCTGTTCGTGCTTGTCTTGCCGTTACCAAAAACACTGCTTCGCGGTAATGAAGACATCATGCCATGGGTGCTGACGATGGTCTTTTATGCTGGCATTATTCTTTTCACCGTGGCGCTTAAGCAATGGGCAATTCGTCTGAAGAAAGCCGCTGATAGGGCCGAAGAAACTCTCGATTTTCAGGCTCCTTTACTTAAGCAGATGGCAGCTTTGGCCAGGCAATCCGGAAGCATCGGAACGGTGACCGGCAACAGCAACATTGTCAACGCGACAAATACAATTACGCATATTCTCCGGAATGCAGAGATGCAAAGCTTATCCACGAAGCTTTGGTGGCCGCTTATCGCCGCGATTGGGGCCGCCGCCCTGATTAAAGCGCTACATCTTAGCTAAGTCTATTTGCAGACAGGGGATGACCATGGCAGATGAGGCACGAACCATAGCACGTTTGAGCAAACGTCTTCTAAGGCCCAACCTCCGCCGCGAACTCCCCCGCATCCCCTTCGCCCCGGACTTCCACGCCTTCGCCGAAGCCGGCCAGCGCCTAGCGGACCTCCACATCCACTACGAGCAACTCCAACCCTGGGACCACCTCGAATACATCGAAAACCCCACCGTCCCTTTCACCCACTACGTCGAGCGCATGCGCCTCGCCAAAGACAAACGCTCCCTGAAAATCAATGACTCCCTCACCCTCGCCAACATCCCGCCCGAAATCTTCGACTACCGCCTCGGCAACCGCTCCGCCCTCGAATGGGTCATCGATCAATACCGCATCACCGAAGACCCTCGCTCCGGCATCCGCTCCGACCCTAACCGTCCCGACGACCCCGAATATATCCTCCGGCTCGTCGGCCAAGTGATCGGTCTCAGCCTCGAAACCGTCAAAATCGTCCGTGCCCTCCCCGAAAATTACACACTCATTTGATCCGTTCCTTTGTGTTCCACCAAGCGAGTTTAGGCTGGGCCAGCACCGCCTTGCCACTTCTGCCGGTTAGCTTCGCGGATTTCCACTTCGGCGTAGCTACCGGGAGTTGCGGCATCCACGGCAGCGGCGATTTCGGACAGGTGATTTTTAACGACATTCCATCGCGCCTTCGTCAAAACAACAAGCGCAATTTTGCGATGCGCGAGGTTTTGCTGGTACCGGATATTCTGGTCGGTCGTCAGCAGAACGTCGAAGCCTGCTGCCTCCCCAGCATCCAACAGATCACCGTTAGTAAGCGTGGCCCATCCTTGCGCTCGCGCCTCAACTACATCATGGAGCGACAAGGCTCTCGCCAATCCGCGCGGGGTGCTGTTGTCAAAAAGAATGCGCACCAGGTCGAATACCGCTACTATGGCTCGGGTTTTCTTCAAACAACGGCGGGGCGGCGCTACGAGCAGCAAACGTCAGTGCTGCGGTGATTTCCTCGCGTTTGACGGCATACTGTTCCATGATCTCGTCAATGGTCATGCCATCTTCAAGATTTTCAAAAACCAATGAAACCGGCATCCGCGTTCCTCTAAACAGCCAAGCACCGCCGACTTTGCCAGGAATACTTTCCACCGCGGGGCATTGTGACCAATCGAGCGGGGCTGAAATCATCGTTGCCATTCGTCCTATCGTAGCGTTTTAGCGCACCTATGCCGGCATGGTAAACCACCGTCGCCTGTAAGTCTGCCCGCTAAGCAAGGCGCAAACCGCTGCCTAATGGAAAAATAGGGACGGACGCACATTAAATCCGAGTAGCTATCACCCATGGCATACAGCTACTTGTAAATTGCCCATCGAAGCGCAGCAGGCTACCTTCGACAATTACCGGCAAAATAAGGCGTTTGGAGATCGTCCAGTTTAGGCAGAGTACGTTGAGGCTTTGCGAACAGTAGCTGCGCAATGCGATCGTCCTCATTTTTCGCGTTGATCGGCGTTCCCTCTTCCATCCACAGGCCCTCCTTCGTCCTTTTGCGGCTCCACCACATCCGTCGGCTCCTCCGCCTTCTTCTCCTGCCAAGCGCGCATCTCGGCAAACGGAACATCCCCGCCGCGCTCCTTCGGCTGCGGCAGATTCCCGACGCCGGTCGGCCCCGCATGCCCGCCCGGAATGGCCTCTTCCCGTTCGATGATCTGCTGCCAAGTCTCGTACGTCATCCGCTGCAACCCGCACCCGCCGCGCTCAGTGACCACGCACAACGGACACCAGGCCCCCGCCTGCGCCTTCTCGCAAGTTTCCGGTTGATGCAGATTCGTCCACGCATACTCCGCTGGCACACCATTCGGAAAATAGAGCCGCCGACAAACCATCTCCGGCTCCGGCTCGCCCTCGTCCATTTTGTCGGCAATGATATCGAGCATCTCCTCATTGCTCGGCACATACAACGTCGTCGTCACCCCATCGACCACCCGCACCTCCACCCACTGCTCGGCCACTCCGAACGCATTCTTCTTCTTTTTCCCCGTGCTCTTCGCTGCGTTGCTGGCGGTCGCCTGCCGTTTCTGTTCTGCCGCCACCGCCTGTGCCGCCTGCCGCGCCTCCCGCTCTACTTGCCGCCGGGCCTCTTTGGCCTCTTCCCGCGCCTGCTTGGCTTCCCGCTCTAGCCGTCGCTCCTCCCGCCGCGCGTCTCGCTCTACCTGCTGTGCCTGTTCGCGCGCCGCCTGCAGCCGCAGCTTCTCTTCCTGCCACTTGGCCTGCTCCAGCTTCTGCAGAAACTGCATCTCGATCCGCTGCGCCCGCTGCTGCTCCGCCTCGGCCCGCCCGCACTCGGCCAGGCGGCTCTTGCGCCGCGCCTCGATCGCCCCCAGCGCCCGATGGAACGTCCGCTCGGCTGTTGTCCGATACCGCCCCAGCCGCTCGCGCCGCTTCCACTCCTCCTCGCTCCACTGGTCGGGCGACGCCGCCCCCGCCCACCCCAACTCCGCCGCGTCGCACTGCTTCTGCACTCGCAGATACAACCAATGCGCCTGCGCCGTCTGCACCACCAGCTCGTACGCGGTCGCCGCCTGCGGTTGATAATCGTGCAGCCAGTCGGCGAGCAGCATCTCGTACTCCTCCCGCTTCTCCCCCGGCAGCAGCAGCGTCCGCGACGTACAGCCATGCGTCCGCGCATTCTGGCTCGAGCGCTCCTTCCCCTCTGGCGTCCGCGGCCCGGTCGACTGGCCGGGCGGGGTGGATGGCTTCTCGTCCGAAGGCGGCTCCACGGGCGGCGCGGCGGATGACAGCAGAATATGGCTGAACAGCGGCTCCTGGGAATCGTCTTTGGTGGGCATCTCACGCGCCAGTCTGCCAGACCACCCGTTCCCCCAACCCCAAAAATCACCCCTAAGTCCAACAAAAGAAACAACCAGATTTATTTTCCACTTTTGTGATAAGGACAACACGGAACCCTGTCCCCAGCCTTGCCCCGTCCCGAATCTCACGGCCACTTCGTTTCGCAAAACGCCGGGTTTTTGCTGTTCGCCGCGCCGCAGGCATTTGGCCGTACCGCAGGTACCCGCACCGCCAGTGCTTTCTTAGAATGTGAATCATAGCTCGGTAGTTCACCGTGCTATCCTCATACGTGTCGACGCGGATTCTCGGTGTAATTCCCGCCCGATTTGCCTCCACCCGATTCCCCGGTAAAGCCCTCGCCACCCTTGATGGCAAGCCCATGATCCAGCATGTCTACGAGCGTGCGGAACAGTCGCGTTACCTAAGCGGTCTCATCGTGGCAACCGACGACGACCGTATCGCCGCCACCGTCCGTCAGTTCGGCGGTCGAGTGCGCATGACCAGCACGCAGCATCTTTCCGGAACCGATAGGCTGGCCGAAGTCGCCTCCGCCGAAAATGCCACGCTCTACGTCAACATTCAAGGCGATGAGCCGTTAATCGATCCCGAGGCGATCGATGCCGCCATTCTCTCCGTGCTTCATGACGAAAAGATCGTCATGGGAACGCTCAAGAAACGCATCGCCAACAGCCATGATTTTCAAAGCTCCAACGTCGTAAAAGTGGTCACGAATCTGCTGGAAGATGCCATCTATTTTTCGCGCCATCCCATTCCTTTCGAACGCGACCCCGATGCCGACGAAGTACACTTCTATAAACACATCGGTCTCTATGTCTATCGCCGCGAGTTTCTCCTGCGCTACCCCGATCTCACCATAGGTCCGCTCGAACAAGCCGAGCGCCTGGAGCAATTACGCGCCTTGGAAAACGGCTATCGCATCCGCGTCAAAGAAACCGATTATGAATCCTTCGGTGTCGATACCCCTGCCGATTTGGAGCGCGTAAACGAGCTTTTTGCGGCTACGGCCAAGTCCCTTCAACGTCAATCATGAGAACTAAATACATCTTTGTTACCGGCGGTGTGGTTTCGTCCTTGGGAAAGGGGATTTCCGCCGCTTCCATCGGTTGCTTGCTGGAAAGTCGCGGCTTCCGTGTCACGCTGCAAAAGTTCGACCCCTATCTCAACATCGATCCCGGCACCATGAGCCCTTTTCAGCACGGCGAAGTGTTCGTCACCGACGATGGCGCGGAAACCGACCTCGACCTGGGTCACTACGAACGCTTCACTCATGCTGCGTTGACGCAAAGCAACAATCTCACCTCGGGCCGTATCTACGAGCACATCATCACCCGCGAGCGTCGCGGCGATTACCTGGGCAAAACAGTGCAGGTCATCCCCCACGTCACCAACGAAATCAAGGCCGCCTGCCGAAAAGTAGCCGCCGATGTCGATATCGCTATTGTGGAGATCGGCGGCACCGTCGGCGATATCGAATCGCTGCCGTTCATCGAGGCCATTCGCCAGATGCGCCACGAAGAAGGCCGCGAAAATACGCTCTTTGTGCATCTCACGCTGGTGCCCTGGATCGCCGCCGCGCAAGAGCTGAAAACGAAACCCACCCAGCACAGCGTCAAGGAACTTCGTGCCATCGGTATTCAGCCCGATATTCTTCTTTGTCGTTCGGAGCGCCAGCTTCCCGAAGAACTGAAGGAAAAGATCGCGCTCTTTTGCGACGTCGACGTCCGAAGTGTCATCACCGCCAAAGATGTGCGCTCCGTCTACGAAATCCCGATGGAGTTCGCCGAACAAGGGGTAGATGAAAGTATTCTGCGCCTGCTCCATGTCGATTCTGCTCCGCGCAACATGTCGCGTTGGATCGAAATGGTCGATCGCATGAACCATCCTCTTCGCGAAGTGACCATCGGGCTGGTCGGAAAGTACGTCGAGTACGAAGACTCCTACAAAAGCCTGAAAGAAGCGCTCCTCCACGCCGGCATCGCTCATCAGGCGCGGATCAACATCGAATGGATCGAATCCGAGCAACTGTCCTGGCCCATGTGCCGCGAACATCTACGGCAGTTCGACGGCATCTTGGTGCCCGGCGGCTTCGGTAAGCGCGGCATCGAAGGCATGCTCCACGCTATCCGATTTGCCCGTGAAGAGAAGGTCCCTTACTTTGGAATCTGCCTCGGCATGCAGACGATGGTCATCGAGTACGCTCGAAACGTCTGCGGTCTTTCCGATGCCGATTCCACCGAGTTCAATGCCGCTACCCCGCATCGCGTCATCTTCAAACTGCGGGAACTGAAAGGCGTTGACGAACTAGGCGGCACCATGCGCCTTGGTGCCTATCCTTGTCTTCTTGCCGAAAATAGTGTTGCGCGGCATGCCTACCGAACGGACCAGATCAGTGAGCGCCATCGCCATCGTTACGAGTTCAATCGTGAGTTCGAATCGCAGCTGACTTCACATGGCTTGCGGCTGACCGGGCAAACGCCCGATGGCGTCTATGTCGAAATCTGCGAACTGCCGAATCATCCCTGGTATCTCGGCTGCCAATTCCATCCCGAGTTCAAGTCGAAGCCGCTGGAGCCCCATCCCTTATTTACTTCCTTTCTCGAAGCCGCTCTAAAGCACCGGGAGCAACGGCAGGAGTCGGAGCAGGAACTGGCCGAAAGCGCGGAACTGTTGCACGTGAAATGAACCGCACTGTTTCTGTCGGTGCGGGATCGGCGCAAGTCGATTTCGCCAATGATAGCCCGCTCGCTCTCATTGCCGGCCCCTGCGTCATCGAAAGTGAAGAACATGTGCTCCGAACGGCAAAGGCTATTCGCGACATCGCCGGCGCGTTTGTCTTCAAAGCATCGTTCGATAAGGCGAACCGCAGCAGCGTGAACTCATATCGCGGTCCCGGTTTGGCCGAAGGGCTTCGTATCCTGAATGAGGTTCGGCGGCTCGGCATTCCGGTTCTTACCGATATCCACGAGCCCTCCCAGGCTGCTTTAGTCGCTGAGTCGGTCGACATTCTTCAGATTCCCGCGTTTCTTTGCCGCCAAACCGACTTGCTGCTCGAGGCAGGCAGAACAGGTCAGGCAGTCAATATCAAAAAGGGGCAGTTCGTCTCCCCCTCCGACATCTCACTTGCGGCAGAGAAGGTTGCCGGCACCGGCAATCACCGGATCATTCTCACCGAGCGCGGCTCTTCGTTCGGTTACAACAACTTGGTGGTCGATATGCGCGGACTCGCCATCATGGGGTCCACTGGCTATCCCGTCGTCTTCGACGCCACTCATAGCATCCAGCTTCCTAGCGCGGCCGGTGGCTCATCCGGCGGTCAACCGCAATTCATCGAGCCATTAGCTCGCGCCGCCGTCGCTGTCGGCATCGCCGGACTCTTTGTAGAGGTTCACGAAGCTCCCCAGCGTGCCCTCTCCGATGGTGCCAACGCGCTGAAGCTGGATCTGCTCCCCCCTTTGCTCGACCGGCTTCGCGCCATCGACTCCCTCGTAAAAAGTAAAAGGGCGTGATTTGGGAGCAACTATTTCTTATAATTTGAGACAACGGCGTGGTTTTCACCCACGTCTCTTTATATAGGCTATGTCTTGTTTTCAACACTCACAAAATGAGCGCCGCAAATCGCAGCAGGGCTTCTCCCTGATCGAGCTCTTAATCGTAATTGCGATCATCCTGATTATCATTACGGTCGCCCTGCCGCAGATGAGCAAAATGCGCATGAACGCCAACGAAATGCGCGCGATAGCAGAGATCCAAACGTTGCAGAAGGCGCAAACGCAATACAACTCGCAGTTCGGCAAACCGGCTGCTTCTATCGGAGAACTCGGTCCGCCCACCACCGCCGGCGCAGCCGAAGGGCCCAGCAACGCCGGGCTAATCCCCAGCAATCTAGCCAGCGGTTCGGATTCGGCCTACAGTTTCAACTTGATCGAAAGCCCCACCGGCTACTCCATTACGGCGATTCCCAAATCCTTCAACAGCACGGGCCGCCGGACGTTCTTCTCCGACCAGACGATGGCCATCCATCAGAATTGGGGCCAAGAACCAGCCACCGCGCAAAGTCCCGAACTTAAGTAGTCTTTACGCGTTTCCACTTCTTGCCGACGCGGAACACCAGCAACGGTCTCCGCTCGGTAAACAATAGCTCCTTATGTAGTTCACCGTCGATGGTTACCGCGCCTGATTTAAGCTTTCGAACAGCATCGGTCACACTATCGGCAAGTCCCACCCCAGCCATCAACTTATCGACGCGAATTCCCTTGTCTGTTGAGGCCGAGGCGGGCAGGTGGACAGTTTCGGTGTCGCTCGGCTCCAACCCTTGGCGAACTTCGCGATTGAATGCCTCATGCGCGCCGTCAGCCTCCGCCTCGGAATGGAAATCGGCAACCAGCAGCCGGGCAAGCGACATCTTCGCTTTCATCGCATCCCGATCACCTCTTGCTATGTCCTGGCGAAGCCGCGCAATGGCATCCAACTGTATATCGGTCAGTAGCTCGTAGTAGCGATACATCAACTCATCGCTTATCTGCATGACCTTCCGGAACATCACCTTCGGCGGCTCGGTAATACCGATGTAGTTGCCCTTCGACTTGGACATCTTCTCGACGCCGTCCAGGCCCTCTAGAATCGGAACCGTCGCCACGACTTGCGGCGGCTGTCCGTAGTCTTTTTGTATCTCCCGACCCACCAAAAGATTGAAAGTCTGGTCAGTGCCGCCCATCTCCACATCGCACCGCAAGGCGACCGAATCATAAGCCTGGGTGAGCGGATATAGCAACTCGTGCATCGAGATCGGCGTGCTCTCCTTAAAGCGCTGCTTGAAGTCGTCGCGCTCCAACAAACGCGCCAGAGTGTACTTGGAACAAAGCCGAACCAAATCTTCGAACCGAAGCTGCTCCAACCACTCGCTGTTGAAGCGCACTTCTGTTTTTTGTGGATCTAAGATTTTGAAAACCTGACTCTTGTAAGTCTCACCATTGCGATCCAACTCTTCCCGCGTCATCGGAGGGCGCGTAATATTTCTTCCGGTTGGATCGCCGATCAGTCCCGTCATGTCGCCGATCATAAATATGACGGTGTGGCCGAGGTCCTGAAAGTGCTTCATCTTGCGCAGCAACACCGTATGCCCCAGGTGCAGGTCGGGAGCGGTTGGGTCAAACCCAGCCTTCACGCGCAGCGGGCGTCCTTCTTTCGCAGCGTGGGTAAGACGCTCCCGCAAGTCGTCTTCCCGAATGAGATCGGCCAAACCTTTTTTAAGATACGTGAGCTGCTGCTCAACTGGAGGAAAATGCACGGTTGCCTTCCATTCTAAAAGGCCAAACGGAAACAACGGGCATCCCTTTACAAAAGGGGAGATTTCATTTGAAACAGAGCAAACCATCCGATCCAAAAACCTATACCAAGCCGGAACTTCGCGACCGCGTCAAGAAGAAGATCGTCGATAGCGACAAAGGCGGCAACCCGGGACAATGGAGCGCACGAAAAGCGCAGCTCGTAACCCAGGAGTATGAGAAAGAAGGCGGCGACTACAAAAAGCCCCGCAGCGAATCGCAGAAAAGCCTGAAGCAGTGGGGAGACGAAAAATGGACGACTTCCGACCACAAACAAGCCAGGCGTGCCGGCGGGACCACCCGCTACCTTCCCGAAAAAGCATGGGACGAATTGTCGGACGAGGAAAAGGCTTCGACAAACAAGAAAAAGGAAGAGGCTTCCCGCAAGGGAAAGCAGTTTGTCGGTAATACCAAGAAGGCCGCCTCGGCTCGCAAACAGGCTACGAAAAAGTCTACAGCTAAGAAGCCGGCTCGTAAAACTGTTAAAAAGTAGTTTTACTTACCATAAACCAATGACTGAAGTTAAAATAGGCTTGTGCGCTCGCTATGAAGGAACGCGCTATTTTTGACTGATTTATCTACGTCCACAAAAACCAAGGTTGTAGTCGCTACAACCGTGATGCTCTCGTTTATTTCTTTTTGGAGAGCATCCGCCATCGTCTTGAGCGACATCGCGTCATCGGCTTATTACGTCGGCGGGATCGCGGAAACAGCCATTGGTAAATCGGCCCCGTGGTTTATCTTGGCCATCATGTTGTTTGGCTTCGGCATCCGAGCCATCTACGTGGAAAGTTGCAGTATGTTTGTGCGAGGCGGCGTGTACAGAGTCGTACACGAAGCCCTGGGCGCGACACTCGCAAAATTTTCCGTCTCCGCGCTGATGTTCGATTACGTTTTAACCGGACCGATCAGCGGCGTCAGCGCCGGACTTTATTTGGCGGGTTTGCTCAATGAACTGGCGGTCTATCTTCATCATCCGGCATTTCATGTGCCACCCGCCTATTTTGCAGCCGGGTTTGCGCTACTCGCCACCGTCTACTTTTGGTGGCAAAATACCATCGGCATTCACGAATCCAGCGACAAAGCGTTGCTCATCATGCAAATTACTTCTGTCATGGTGGTGATGCTGATTTTTTGGTGTCTGCTGACCATGTTCATCAAAGGATTTCAGCCCGTTCCTTTTCCCGCCCAATCGAATCTGCGCTTCGGCCCCGGCGCGCTCGGATGGCTGCAGGGCACCGTCGCACCAACCATTACAGCTGTTGCAATTTTTATTGGGTTAGGTCATTCGCTGCTCGCCATGAGCGGTTTCGAAACGTTAGCGCAAGTCTATCGTGAACTGCAAGCGCCGAAACTGCAGAACCTGAAAAAAACAGGAATGATCGTCATTCTCTACAGCCTGTTGTTTACCTCTTTAGTTTCGTTTTTCGCGATCATGCTGATACCCGATGCCGAGCGCGTCAATTATCTGGATAATCTCATCGGCGGCCTATCGATGTTTCTGGTGGGCCCTACTCCTTTAAAACTTGTTTTTCACGCTTTCGTGGTTTTGGTAGGCACGCTGATTTTATCGGGCGCGATCAACACGGCCATCATCGGCTCAAACGGAGTTCTGAACCGTGTGGCGGAAGATGGCGTTTTAACCGATTGGTTCCGCCGCCCACATCCCAAATTCGGTACTTCCAGCAGATTGATCAATCTGATCGTCGGCCTGCAGATATTGACCATTTTGCTCACGCGTGGCGACGTCGTCGTGCTAGGAGAAGCCTATGCCTTCGGCGTGATTTGGAGTTTTGCCATGATGTCGCTTTCCGTGCTGATCCTGCGCTACAAGCGGCCCGAAGAGCGTGCATGGAAAACGCCTTTGAATATCAGATTCGGAAACACGGAAATTCCGCTGGGATTGATCTTCATCACCGGAACACTGTTCTCGTTAGCATTTATCAACGTTTTAACGAAGGAAACGGCAACCGTTGCCGGTGCTATTTTCACGATTTCGTTTTTCATTGCCTTCGAAATCGCCGAGCGGCAAAATCGTCGCAGAAGAAAATTGGCTGAAGCAGACGGCGAAAAATTCAATCTGGAAGAACGGTCGGCGGTTTCCGTGCAAGATGTGCGCGTGCGACCCGGCAACATTCTGGTAGAGGCATCCGATTATCATCATCTTGAACACCTGCAATATGTTCTGGCGGAGTTGAACCCTGAAAAGCAAGATGTAGTGGTCATGGCGGTACATCGTGTCGGCTCTCTCGCCTACGGCGAGTCGCGGCTTCGGACCGACCAGATCTGCGCTGCCCGGGAGGTTAAACTCTTCAGCAAGGTAGTGAGCGTTGCTGAAAAAGCAGGTAAGCACGTCGAGCTTCTAACGGTACCTGGAGTGGACGACTATGCGGCAGTTGTTCAGTCTGCCCAGCAACTGGAATCGGCGCGCATCGTTACGACGCCTTCTTTGAGAGATTCCCCGGAAGAACAAGCAAGACAGATGGGGTACGCGTGGGAACAGCTTCCTCCACCCCGCCCGGCTTTGCAACTGGAGATTGTGCCGCCGAATCTCGACGACATCCAGATGTTCGCGCTCGGCCCCCATCCGCCGCAGCTATGGCCATCCGATATAGCTTTGGTACACCGGCTCTGGCAGGAACTTTCCGCCCGCCCGGACGTGGGCTGCCGGCTTCATCATCGCGACGTGATCAGCATTGCTTTAAGGAGAATGGAGGAACAACTCCACTCTCCTCAAACGCCCGACGTCATGGCCGATGTGCATGACGAGTTGTGCCGGTCTTTAGAGGCCGAATCTACCATGGACGGCAATGATTGACCGCGTCACCCCTTTGTGACGGCACTCGAATTTTTTGGCTTCGGTTTTACCGTAGAACGTATCGCTGCAAAACGGCTAAGTACATCGAACCAAAAGGGCGCCCCGAGAGTCGCCGCCAGAGCAGAAGCCGATGTGCCGAAGAGCTTCAATAGCCACCGGTACGGCGTCGTGGGCATTGTATTCCAACCGATCGGTATGCCCAGCGCAAGCTTATCGATATTTTGCTCCATTTCCGGTAATTTCATGTCCCCTCGTTTGGCATACTCTTCCGCGGTTGCCATGAGAGAACTTCGCACAACCGAGTCAGTCGCCAGGCGGTGCGCAATTTCAATAGTGTCCAAATTTAGCAATCCGGAGGTGACAATCGCGACTACAAAGATGATGATCTGTGTACGACGTTTATACCAGCCGGCAATCCGCTCCATGGAGTGATCGAACCAACTCTCCACATTTTCGCGGACACATCTTACGTCGTTTGCAGAAGCATCGATTATCACCAGCAAGGCGCGGCTGACTTCTGGAATCGGGAAAGCGGCTGCCGCAGAACGCAAGGTGTCCATGGTGATTGCTTGCTGCGTGGAGTTTTCGCGTGTTAGTGCGCCGCTTGCGCCGCTGTAGGTGGTTGCGTCGGCAGGGACCAAGATGTCCATCAGCGCTAAAGCGAATTGGCTCGACGGAATGTAGGAGGGAAGAGTTTTCCCGCTATAGATTTTTTCGAAGCTGCCAGGCTTGTTTCGAATGCAGTTTGCCTGATAGGTCTCACGGAATAGCCCGCTGATGAGCGGGTGGTTGTAAAGCAGATGAACCAGCTTAGTACCATCTTTATCGCTGAGCAGCTCCCGCAAGCCGCGTTCGAGATCGCGTGATCGATTCTTCAGGATTGTTTCCAAGCCCTCGCTCACAGCGGAGCAGATTAGGCTTAGGAGCAGATATACAAGGCTTAAGCCGATAGCTATTTCAAGAATATTAAGACCGGTAATCATCGAAATCGGCAACAGCATAAAGCGGGTAACTGCTTAGCTGTTGCCGACTCGATCATCGACCGGCCTGCGAAAAGACCGGTCACCTGTTACGAAAGTATTTTTCTACTTCCCAGTCAATCACTTGCGAAAAAGAAGCTTTCCGGCCGTTGGAAAACTCCCTTTTCAAAAGAAAAAGAGCGTTCCTTGTGACCGATTTACCGAGCCATCAAGGGATGACTAGTTCCTGCCCGACGTTGATCTTATCCGGACTGTCCAACTTGTCCTGATTCGCCTCAAAAATCTTGTTATAGTCGTTCGCATTGCCATAGAATTGCTTTGCAATTTTCGACAGCGTGTCGCCCGATTGCACGGTGTAAGTACGTCCATTGCCTCCCGATGCTCCGCCGGATTTTTGCGGCTGCGGAAGCGAGGAATCCACCGTCAAATCACAGGTTAAATCGCTGAAGCTACTATCGGCGGCTTTGATCTGATTCCAGACATCGTTTTTGATCTGTTCCGATGGTGCCGCTCCTTGCAAAAACAATTTGTTATCTTGCACATGCATGTGGGTGAGTCGCACCCCTTCCTGCTTGATGGTGTTGAGGGCTGCTCCGTATTTGTTTTTCAATTCTTCTAGTCGGTCCATATTTACCTTCCTACACTAGACCGGAAACTTTACCTAATCGTTGCATCCCATCGCAAAAAATCGAGAGATCACGTCAAGGCTACTGTAGAAGCATGGATATCGTATCGTCCAAAGAGATACTCAAAAACAAGCTATTCACCATCGTGGAAGAGGTGGCGCAGGACCCGAGTGGTTTCGAGATCAAACGCGCCATTGTCCGACATCCAGGATCGGCCGTCATGTTGGCGGTCAATGAGGAGGAGCAAATTTTGCTGGTGAAGCAGTTTCGGCTTCCTGCCGAACAGGAACTCTGGGAACTGCCCGCCGGACGGCTAGACGAAGGCGAATCCCCGTTGGACGCCGCGCAGCGTGAGCTACGGGAGGAGACAGGATACAAAGCAAAACAGTGGACCCAATTGGTCTCGTTCTGGCCAAGTCCCGGCTACGTCGCGGAAAAGATGACGATCTTTGCCGCTCAAGATTTAACGCCAGGCGAGCAGGAGCCGATGGAAGATGAGCGCATTGAAACTCGCTGGTTTTCAGAGGAAGAGATCGGAAATTTGATTAGGGAAGGGAAGATGCTGGATGGAAAAACGATGATCGGCTACTTTACCTGGCTTGAACGCAAGCACGGCGGGTAATTGGTGCCTAATTGCCCTGAACTATAGAGACTGGCTACTCGCTGGTAAGCGGGCGCTCCATCAATTCACGAATCGCTTGTCGTGGCGGTTTACCTTGATAAAGAACCTCATACATCCGGTCGATGATGGGCAGCTCCACGTTAAGCTTTCTTCCCAGCTGGTAAGCAGCGCGGCATGTGCCGACGCCTTCCGCCACCATCGTCGTCTCGGAAAGAATCGCGGATAGCTCTCGTCCTTGTCCCAATTGAACGCCTACCAACCGGTTGCGGGACAGATCACCTGTGGTGGTAAGAACCAGGTCGCCTAAGCCCGCTAACCCGCTTAAAGTAGTTAAGCTGCCGCCCATAGCGACCGCCAGGCGCGTGATTTCGGCGAGACCACGAGTGACCAAAGCGGCAACACTGTTGCTGCCCAGTCCCAGTCCCTTACAAATTCCACCACCGATAGCAATTACGTTTTTCAACGCTGCGCCCATCTCCACGCCGACCACATCCTTGCTTACGTACAGGCGAAAGTTTACGGTCGAAAATGCTTGTTGGATTGTCGACGCCGTTTCGGGATTCTCCGAGGCGACAACGACCGCAGCCGGCTCACCTGCCGCTATTTCCTTTGCGAAAGTGGGTCCGGAAAGCACGGCCATCGGCAAGCCGACTGTTTCCGATACCGCATCGGTGATGACCTGCGACATGCGAAGCAGCGTTCCGTTCTCTATTCCTTTGGTAGCGCTGACCAGAATGGTTTCTGGAGGGAGGTTTGAAGCAGCTTTGCCGACTACTGCGCGCAAGTGTTCGGAAGGAACGGCAATTAAAACCACTTCGGCGTCTTCCAGCGCGGTGGACAGGCGATGAGTCACCTGAACACAGTTGGGAATGGGAAACCCGGGAAGGTAGCGGCGATTTTCCCGCTGGTTGGCGATAGCGGTCGATTGTTCGCTACTGCGCGTCCACAGACGAATGTCCTGAAAACGTGTTGCCTGCGCAATCGCCAAGGCCGTGCCCCAACTTCCGGCGCCCAGTATGGCGAGCCTTCTCACGCCGCCCGGCTTTTCAGCGAAAACACGTTTTCCTTGCCCTGAATCAGCCGTTCGATATTTGCTCGATGCCTGTACACGATCAGCACTGCCGAAAAAATCGCCGCCGCCAGGAGTGCTTCCGACGGACGTTGCACCAGCCACAGCACCAACGGAAACAGGATCACCGCGACAATGGAGCCCAGAGAAATGTATTTACTCAGGGCGACCACGACAACAAAGATAGCCACCGTGATCAGCAGAGAAACAGGCGCCAGGTAGAGAAACGCGCCGATGAAGCAGGCTACTGCTTTGCCACCTTTGAACCGAAGAAACACGGGATAGCAATGGCCGATCATCACCGCCGCTGCCGCCAGAGCTAAAGCAAGCGCATTGCCGTGAGTGAGAACAGCGGCCAGCCAAATGGCAACCGATCCTTTGACTATGTCCAACAACAGAACAATAATTCCTGCTTTGCGGCCGGCGGTTCGGTGAACGTTGGTGGCTCCGATATTACCGCTTCCCATGGTGCGTACGTCCTTGCCCAAGGAGAAGCGGACAAATAGATAGCCGAAAGGAAGCCCACCGATCAGATACGCAAAAACCGTACTCAGAATGAGCTGTGTCGTCAAAGGCGGGCGTATCTCCTTAAACCGATTTCACCGTCGCTGCAAGCGCCGGCTGGAATCCGTAAGCTCTCAGTTTGCGGTAAATACTGGAATTCGAGCCGGGATCACTCCTGAACAAGGTGAAGTGGGATACCGCAAATTTACCAATCAAAATCGGCTGTAAGCCATTGATTTTCTGCCGTAATTTGTCCAACGGAACCGGATTTTTCACCCGCGCTAATGTGAGATGAGGTGTAAAAGGACGCTCTTCTTTCTTCAAGCCGAGTTTCTCCAGCCCTACTTCGGTCGCCTGCGCTAATTCCAGCAATCCCGTTTTTGCATGGACGCCCACCCACAAAACGCGGGGCGAATGCTCATCGGGAAACCAACCTAAATCCTTCAACTCCAACTCGAATTGTTCCCGTGGCGCTATGGCTTGAAGAGTTTCACTCAATTCATCGAAGCGGGACTCCGGCCATTCGCCGATAAACTTGGTTGTAATGTGCAGGTTATCGAGCGGACTCCATTTGATAAGCGCTTCGCTGCGCAGCGAGCTCTGAAGACGTTCCAGGCGTAGCAAAATCTCAGGAGGCAATTCGATGGCGGTGAATAATCTCATGATGTCAGGCCCGTGCTACTGTTCTAACTTACCCGAAACATAAATTATAAGTTTACAAGTGAGACGAGCTGGTAAAAAGTTGGAGACTGGGCCTCTGGAAGACCCGTGGTCCTTTGAAGATCTGCTTGAAGAGACCGAACCAATGGGGATCCACTTCTACGGAAGGCCGGCAGAGATAGTGGCCCGTGAGCTACTTGGCTGTGTGCTCATCCACAAGAAAATTGCCGGGATGATCGTCGAGACAGAAGCATATCTAGGCCTTGAAGATCTCGCCGCGCATGCTTCCCGGGGCAGAACCGAGCGTAATAAAGTCCTATTCGGGCCGCCCGGCTACACTTACGTGTATCTGATCTACGGATTGTATGAATGCTTGAATATATCCGCCAAGCCCGGGGATGTGCCGGGATGTATTCTGCTGCGAGCGCTGGAGCCGCTTTGTGGTTTAAACGAAATGTCGGAGCGCCGCCAATGGCCTGGACCAACAAGCGGGTTAGCGAACGGCCCCGGCAAATTAACACGAGCTTTGGACATCACGCGAGCCCAATACGGGCTGCCGGTCGACGAAGGTGAACTCACGGTGAGGCGCTGGCGACACATGCCGTCGTTCGAAGTCGGGATTACGCCCAGAATCGGTATTACAAAATGCGCCGATTGGCCTATGCGATTTATTTGGAGGGGACACCCTTGCGTAAGCAAGCCGAATTTGTTCAAAGGAAAAGAGGCAAAATGTTGAGAACTTGGTTGCTGTTGTTGGTGGGATGCATTTGCCTTTGTGGTCAGGCAAGCAGTAACCATGCAATGGACCAGCAGATTAAGGACAAAATCAACGCGTTCGGAGGCAAGGTGAGCTTGTATGCCAAGAACCTCCAAACCGGTGCTTTCTACGGAATAGCAGCGAACGCGCCTGTGCGTACGGCAAGCACCATCAAGCTGCCTATTATGATCGAGTGCTTTTTCGAAGCGCAAGAAGGCAAGCTGCATTGGACCGAGCCTTTGAAAGTCGCGGAAGACGAAAAAGTCTCCGGCACCGGCGTGGTGCATGAGCTATCGGACGGTGATCGATTGCCGATTCGCGACTTCATGCACTTGATGATTGTGGTCAGCGACAATACGGCGACGAACCTGATACTGAACAGGATCGGCGGCAATGCGGTAAATGCCCGGATGGCGCAGCTCCATCTAGAAAATACGCGCGTGATGCGGAAAATTTTAGGCGATGGCAATGACCTGAAGCCACAGCCGAGCGGCATTACCGAGGCAGGAGCCAAACCGGAGAACAAGAAGTGGGGTATCGGACGAAGCAGTCCGCAGGAGATGGTGATTCTCCTGGAGAAGCTTTATCGCGGCGAACTGGTGAGCAAGGCTGCCTCGCAAGAGATGCTTGCCGTGCTGAAGCGCCAACAAGATCACAATGGCATCGGGCGTGACTTGAAAGACGTCACTATTGCCAGCAAGTCAGGCTCGCTCGATCACTTGCGAAGCGATGTGGGAATTGTTTACTCGAGGCGCGGTCCAATTGCGATGGCCATCACCGTCGATGACATTCCCCAAGTGGCTTACACTCCCGATAATCCAGGAAGTCTGTTGATTAATTCTTTGTCGGAGCTTTTGATAAGCGGGCTAGGAACAAGCGACGCCGGCAGATAGGATAGAAAAGAGGACTCTATATGAGTACGGCGGCGGCGCGTGTGAGTATTGAGGAATATCTGGCCTATCAAGCGCCACCGGGATTTAGGGATGAGTTGATTGAAGGAGAAATTGTCTTGTCACCCGATCCCAAGCCGTCCCACTCCAAGATATGTAAAAACCTTGTGACTAAGCTCGATAGCTTGGTGAACAGGCAGCTATTCGAAGTATGTTTAGCCACTAACATGGTACTGGAGAGAGACGACAGCATGCCATCCCCGGATGTCTTTATCATTGATAGGGAGCGCTGGTTGAGTGCCATTCGCGAAGACGAATATCCACGAGGTAGTCCTCAGCTTCCGATTGAAGTTCACTCGCCTTCCAATCGTCCGGGTTTACTGAGGAAAATCGAGCTGTATTTAAGGAACGGCTCGAAGGCGGTCTGGGTAGTCTATCCCAAACGCCGAGTCGTTGTCGTTCACGATCAGGCCGATCTCATCGTTGAATACAGAGATGGTGAAGAGGTCCCGTTTCCCACGGAAATATCCGACCGCACAGTTAAAGTCTCCGATCTATTCGAGCTTTAATTCTGCAACGCGATTAATTGCTTAAACCGGGAATCTTCGCGCAAGCCGGCGAACTCCGGCATATCGGAAATCTTTTTGGGGCCTTTCACCCCTTCGTTGATAGCTTCGCGCAAGTAGCTTAAGGCTCGTTCGTTTCTGCCGAATTTCGCATATGTTTTCGCCAAATACAGATGGAAGATGGCGCGCTCTTCAATCGTCCGCTCCTGCATTACCGTGCCGGCGCTGTTGTGCCGATCAAATACTTCCGGGTCGATATGGACCGCACGTTCGTACCATTCGGCGGCATCGCTATATTTTCGGCGCGCAAAGTAGGCCGACCCAATGTTGGACGCGACGGTAGCCGACGGGGTGGGTGCACAGTGCATTGCCTTCTTGTAATAGCCGATCGCCTTACGGAAGCGTTTCTCCCCGTAGTAAATCGTTCCTAAATTGTTTATGGCGTCGGAGTAGTTCGGGTCTAACTTGGTGGCGCGTAGATAACTTTTTTTCGCTAAATCGAGAAGATGCATCTGATGATAAGCGATGCCGATCTTATTGGCTAAAACAGCCGAATTAGGATCGCCCAGCTTATACATCTCAATCGCATTGAAAAATCGTTTCTGCGCCATCATAATATCGCCGCGCAGCTCGGCCAGAGCGGGCTTTATTTCAGGGGCGGCGGCGCTTGCGCCGGGAGACGGTCGGTTCTGCTCAGCCAAAACGGTGAACGGAACGGCAAGGAGAAAAAAGTAGCAGAATGTATTTCGGCGAGAGAAGCGAAACATAAAATCCCTCTTGGTCTTCTACTATATACCTAGGGCAGTGGGACGATGACTCGATCCTTTCGGGAGTGCTCCGCCAGGTACTAGAAGTCATATGAGCTTAATCCAAAACCAAAATCTACCTCGTAAAGCTCATGTGGGAGTGCTTTGTATCTGTTGTGAACAAACCGGGAAGGTTTGCGCTCTTTGCGGCGTCCCCCTAAGCAAGTGCCGATGCGGCGAATTTTGCTCGATTCGTTGCCCATTTTGTTTCGAAGATCCGCAAACTCCACTAGAGGTGTCTTCCGCCATTTGGGGTCGCATCAAGGACCGATTGAGGCGTCGAATTTTGAGTCGGGCGGACTAGGTTTCCTTCTTGGCCGCCAACATTTTCTTCAGGAACATGAGCTGCCCCAAGTGATAGGAGTTGTGATTTGCCAGAATCAGCGCCTCGCGAAGGAGTGTCTGGCTATGTCCTTCCGCGACGGGCTTCCAAAGGTCGCTCTGGGAATTTTCAATCAAGTTGCCGAATTCTTTGCGGTCGGACTCGAACTCCTCCACCCGTTTATTCCAAGCTTCCGCATGAGGCGCCGTATCGCTCCGGGGCCAATAATCGTCAGGCCAGTTTCGCTTTTTGTATTCGGCGGGATTGCGTGAAAACTCCAGAATGTCCCGCTGGCTGATGACCAGGTGCTCTAACAATTCCCAGGCGCTATGCGGCACGCCAAGGGGCTTCGTTCCGCTATGTTCGACGGGGAAATCCGCTAGCGCGGAATGGAAGTCGATGTGTGATTCATTGCCTTCCATCGCTTTCACCAAGCGTTGGCGCAATACGTCTACGGTTCCGTTGTTATTCATTGCATAAGGGGGATGAATTCAATTGGGTGCTTGTTTCGGCCCTATTGCCAGTAGACGCTATAGCCAGCCTTTATTTCGCGCCAATCGCGCGGCCTCGACGCGATTGCCTGCGCCCAGCTTGCTGATCGCCTCCGATAGATAATTCCTCACGGTGCCTTCCGACAAATGCAACTGCCGCGCAATTTCACTGCTGGTCATACCGTCGCCTGCCAAACGCAATGCTTTTCGCTCCCGGTCGGTGAGCGGGTCGGCTTCGCCCCATGCCTCCGCGGCCAGATCGGGATCGATCACCCGTAAACCTGCATGGACCCGGCGAACGGCTTCGGCGAGCTGCTCCGCGGGCCGATCCTTCAGTAGATATCCTAAAGCTCCTGCATCCAACGCCCGGCGCAGATATCCGCTGCGCGCGAAAGTGGTGAGTATGATGACTCTAACGGGAACACGGCGCTGCTTCAGCTCCGCCGCCACGTCCAGTCCCGTCATTTCGGGCATTTCGATATCGGTTATCAGAATGTCGGGGCGGTGTTGAAAGACTGCTGCCAATGCCTCTTTGCCGGTGCGCGCGCAAGCGGTGACGATGATCGTTCCCGAAATCTCCAGTAGCGCTTTTAAGGCGCCCAGCACCATTCCCTGATCCTCGGCGAGCACCACTTTGATGGGGCCTGCCGTGCTCGCGTGTGAAACATTGACCATGCTTCGGCCTAGACTTCCATGTTCAACGGCAAGCTGATGTGGAGCTCCGTGCCATTCCGTATCTCGCGGCGTAGAGACCCGCCCAGCGCTTCCACGCGTTCGCGCATGCCGCGCAGTCCGTTGCCTTCGGCCTCTGCCGTGCCGCAGCCGTCGTCTTGAATCTGCAGATAGCATGCCCCATTGTGTTGGCGAAGTTGCAGTCGGCAAGTGGCTGCTTTCGCATGCCGGACGATGTTTGTTGTCGCCTCTTTAATCGCCAGAGCAAGAACGCTTTCCTGTGTGGCGGATAGGTCCACCTTCGGCGCGTCGCACTCCACTTTCACTCCCGCCGTGGCCAGTGTCGCGCGAGCTTGTTCGATCTCCGCGACAAGACCAAGCGCGCGAAATCCTCCGATGGCTTGCCGAACTTCGGCAAGAGCTTGACGCGAGGTGCGTTCTACGTCGAGTATTTCCGAACGGGCGCGCTCGACATCACGGTCTATCAATTTGGAAGCGAGCTCCGATTTCAGAATGATGACGGACAACGTATGGCCGAGAATGTCGTGCAAGTCGCGCGCAATTCTTTCCCGTTCCGCGATTTTGGTCATGCTTTCCACCTCTTCGCGCGCACGTCGTAACTCACACATGGTTCGGAAGCGCTGCCTGAAGTTTATATTGATGAGTCCCGTCATTAAGCAAAGAGCAGTAGCGGAGAGCCAATTCGAAGTCAATAAATGGGCAAAATGCGCCTGCAGAGCAATGAAGAAAATAAGCGCGGAAAGCAATAGGAGGGCGTTTTTGGTTTCCGCGAAGAACCCATAAAATGCTGCAGCGTAAATAAAGAAACAGATAGCCCCGCCATTAAATGGCGTGTAAGCAAACCCCAGTAAAGCAATGATGCTGGCTAGAAAAATTGCCCTGCTATCTTTTACCCAGTAAACCCGGAAATAACAAATGAGAAAGATAGCAGTGCCGATTAGCGTAAGCAGCCATCGGCCCAGCGTAAAGTGTTCTGTAAGGGGCGGTATGAAGAAGAAAGCCAAATAGGGCAGAAATATGTAAGGGAGCCAGCCTTGATTCGTGTTTCTAGGAAGCAATCTCATACGGCCCAACGCAACAGGTTCGTCTTCTTCGGCTTCTTCATCATGCCAGAACCTAGCCGTATAGTTTGCCCTCGTCTCGCTGAAACCCAAGACGCGCGATCCCTAAACAGATGAGGGTGAATCCCGCGAGCACCTCGATATGTGGCGCCATGCGCGTGCTGCCGGCCCCTACGATGCTCAATGCCAACTGTCCGAAGTGATAGGTCGGCAATGCGAGCGCCAAGTTCCGTAACCAATGCGGAAGCACGTCGATGGGAATCCAGAAACCTGAAACAAATGCGATCGGTACATAGATAAGATTGACAATCGAAGCCGCCGAGTTCGGCTTGGCAAAGTAACCGATGGTGAGCCCAAGCGCGCAAAATGGAATGGAGCCTAAGACAAGAGTCAAAATAAGCAAGGCCGCTTGCCCAAGCTGCAGGCGAACTCCGCCGAATGTAGCGCCTATCAGTAGAAGCAACAACGCCACAGCAAAAGAAAACAGCAAGCACGTCCCGAGCCGGCCCACGAAGTAAGCCGAATACGGCATTGGACTGGCGCGTTTCACTTCCAGCCAGCCCTGACCGCGTTCGATGGCAAGACCCACGCCAAACCCGAACAAAGCGACGGCTACTACTCCGTAGCACGCCATGGTCGCCATCATGTAGGTCGCCACGCTGACATGATGTATCGACATATTCCGGTTCAAAATCAACCCGAAAAGCGAATAGAACAAAACCGGAAAGAAGAGAACGGAGAGCGAGTACGTCGGCATCCGGAATCGCTTCAGAAACTCGTATTTTGTTTCTTTCCAATAAATGGACAGTGCGTGTGGCCGGTTTTTGCCCTTTAATTTGCTTGTCGCCAATGGAAACTCGGTAGTCATTTTTTTATCTCCTGTTTTGAAAAATCTATTTGGCTGGTGAGGGACTTGTTAGTGCCAGAAACGCCTCTTCCATCCCTGCGCTGACGACTTCTAACCCTGAAAGTTGGGCATCTTCACGAAGTAGTGCGCCAACGACCGCTTCGGCTTCCGACGTCCGGATCTCCATGACGCGGCGGTCTGTTCTTACTTCGAGCACTCCCGGGAATTGCCGAACGAGCTCTGTTGGAAGCGTGGTGATACAGCGTACACGCTTGCCCAAAGTACGCCCTTTAATGGTTTCCGGAGTTCCTTCCGCGACGATGCGGCCTTTATCTATGACAACAATCCGGCTTGCCAGGGCATCGGCTTCTTCCAGGTAATGCGTGGTGAGCAGCACCGTCTTGCCGCGTGCAACCAGAGCGCGAATCTGCTGCCACATGCCGCGCCTTGCCTCGATATCGAGCCCTACCGTGGGTTCGTCGAGAAACAACAAAGCCGGATCTCCGCAGATCGCCAGCGCAAAAAGAACGCGTTGCTTCTGACCGCCCGACAGATCTCCGAACTGACGTTTTTCTAATCCGTTCAGCCCGGCGATCGCGATCGTTTCTTCCAGCGGCAGCGGCTGAGGATAGTAACTGGAAAACAGATCGATGTGCTCCCGAACATGCAATGTTTCCGGCACTTTCCCTACTTGCAGCATCGCCCCGGTGCGCGTTCTTGTTTGTGAAAGCTTTGGATCGCCGCCAAACACATGAACGCTGCCTGCCGTTGGAGAGGCTAAGCCCAGCAACAAACGAATCATTGTTGTTTTGCCCGCTCCGTTGGGCCCCAGCAGGGCGACTACTTCTCCTTTACCGATTGAGAAATCAACCTCGTCCAATGCTTTGCGGTCGCCATATCGTTTCGCGACATTCTTTAATTCCGCCACTGCGCCAGTAAGACTCGATTCTTCGCTGTTCGTACGATCTTCGGCTTCTGTTACGATCATCTTCGACGATCCTCCTGTCCTTCTTAAAGTTCATTTTCGATCCGAACGAAGGATCGCGCCAGTGATGATCATCAGGAAAGAAACATGACAATTGTCATGCGTAGATTGACGGTCGGTCAGGGTTCCGGTTCAATGCAAATTGCCGGCGACGGCTAGGAATGTTGGCTTGATGTTCCAGCCTCCGATACCCACCTGCAACTCTTCGCTGGCTGCCCTTCCGGAGTGATCGATGGTGCTCGTTCATCGCCGCGATGAACGGGGCGACGTCTCCGCTTCCGCTTCCGCTCTGGTGCCAATTATGATAGGCCCAGGGGTCGTTCGGAGGACAGCAGGGGAGGGGACCTGGGCCACGCCCCCATGAGCGCTAACTTAGGGTCTGAGTAGTTTCTGGATGAGACGTAAACCGATAAGAATTGGCAAACACACAAGTCAAATCCGAAAGCATTATGCAGCGTCCAGTTGGCTACATTTACGTTCCATCGTGCGATTTCTTTAGATCTCACCTCCGCGTCCCAAACTAAAGTGAAATGACCTCGGCGAGTGGAAAGTCCGGATGATTGTACACTTCAATACTCGCTAATTTGTGCCTTCGGTATAAGTCGCCGAGCCGTCCGCCCAGTGAATGCTGGTTCGCTCTGATTCCTCGGTGCCGAAGTTCAGCGAGAGCATAACAAGCTACGACTGTGCCTGCGTCATGACCGGTAGTTCCTGATCCAACTTGTACAAGCGCTCGAAGAAACTCTGGTCCAGACTCGCTATAAAAGACCTCGTCCGCTCTGACCGCTAGGCCAGCAGCTGTTTTAGCTAAAATTGCTTGCCCTCTTCTATGCACACGATCCACGACAGCGGTTCCGACACGCATGATCTCGAACGGCGCGCGATTATAGAGACACTCGGAAAATGCGGCGATATCGTCACTTTCATTGAGCATTCTCACAATCATTTCAGTGCCGTCAGGGAGGAGGCAAACTGCGTAAGCTGTTCTTGTGTTCCAGGAAGGAACTGTATTCGACGCGAAGATCCCGCTTTCGACCCAATACCGCGCCGCAAGGTAGTCGTGGATGGTCCTATGAACGAACTGCCAATGACTATCATCAATCGGAATCAAGATTCCATACCACTGAGCCAGCTCTTCAATCAACTTGGTCGGATTGACCTTGGTCATTTGGATGAGCTGAAGATGTTTGCGGACTGCTGCTTCCACCTCCTCCTGAGAAGCTTGGAGATTCTTCATCTCGAAGGCTATTCTCATCAAACATCGGACTCTCTCCTCGCCGTCGAGCGGCAATTGAGATGATCTACTCACATGCTTCGCTTCGTCCCACCGGAATGTTAGCGTTTCTATTGCCCGTCGGATCAGGCCAATGGCGCGCCTAGGTATCTCAGAATTTGGACCAGTCCTTAAGATGCACACAAGAGTCAGCATCAGCGGGTTAGAGACGAAGTCTCCGAAGCCTCTCGTTTCCAACTCTCTGATCATTTGAGCGGCATTCAGCGTTACGTCATAGATTTCAGAGAATGCCTCAACAAACCGCACCGCGTCCTCGTGTGAGAATGCATCCAGTACGTAGTGGGTTGCTTTGAGATCATAGACCTGGTAGAAGCTCCTACAGGTGAGGAGGAAGTGACCTAGTCTGTGAGACTTAAAGAGCAGTAGTGCCCGCGAAATCACCTCGCGATCATCAGAAGAGACTTCGTCATAGCCGTCGACAAGAAACAGTATTTGCTTCTTCGGGTTAGACTTCTTGGACAGGTGTTCGACGAACTCGACAAGATCTTTCGGGACGTCCGCCCAGCGTAGAGTAAAAAGGATGGGAACCACGCCATCGTCCCCAGCAAGGCATACATATAGGTGGTGCAAGAACGTGGTTTTACCCTGTCCCGGGCCTGCAAATATGATTGCGTCTTCACCTCCTCGAATCAGGTCATGGACCGATACTGAACTCCGGGGCTGGCCTGATTCTCTGGTCAATCGTGTCGGCTGATATATCTTCTGAATCGGAACCGGAGTATGCATGCCCACGCTCTGGACGTAAGAAGCTTGTTCTAAAGACACTCGCGCGAAGTCTTTCAACCTGCGATTCCATTCTTGCGAGGCTTCATCCCTGCCAAATATTGAGAGCAAACGCTGTTCAGCGTACGGAAGTAGAGTCCCGAGGTCAATCGAGATATCGCCGTTCATTCTGCGTCTATTCTAGTCGGCTAATCTCTGAAAGCTCCATTCCTCAAGCGTCCGACGTAGAAGAGTGCGCCTACTGCTAGCCTAGGTGTGCGACGGATAGGAATGTCGCGCTCTTGGTGCGCATAATCCTGCATCGTGGCTACTCGTCAGTAATTTCCGGTTTGCGCGTGCTTCGTCCATAGACCGTCGAAATAGTGTTAGCTGCTCACGATCAGAATAAGGATCCGGTTCAGCGAACGAGCAGGCGCTTTACCGGTCCAGCATCGGTTGAGAAGATCTACGACAGGGAGATAGTAGCCAGTCCAAAATCCAGGTCGGATCCCGTCCAACGAGGCAATCCAGAAACAATCCCAACGTTTCCGATAACAGCCAAAACATACGAATCGAGCCAGTTCAGTGTATCGGCAATTACACTCGCGCAGTCGGCCTTATTCTTAGCAGGAAAATTCGTTCCGGAGAGCACTCCTTCGTGTACGATATCATTTCTCATTTTCTTGTAATCGTCGCTTAAAGGAGAAATACCGTACCGGGTCGAAGCTGACAGCATACCTTGGAAGTATGTCAGCCCTGAGTTTCGGCTAGCTCTACGTTCGCATTGCTTTACAACGTCCATCTGCACACCGCAAGCAAGGTAAATATCCTCTAAGGAAAAACATGTAAGCCCGCTCAGCCAATGACACAACTGCCGCCGGAGTGTGCGGTCCCGGTACGCATGGCGGCCAAGCGTCTTCCAGTCTGAGAAGAAAGACGCCATCGATGGCACGGCGATTTCCGGAAAACCCACGATGCTCCGAGGCCGAATAAAGTTGTCCCCGAGCGCCAGGAATTTAATTTCAGATTGGGCCGTGCTGCCCGACGGAGTTACACAGCGGGCGCTCAAAAACGAGAGGACGAGGCAAGCATCAATGAGGTCGTAACACGCAGCTCCAAACTCGACATCGGACGAGTGCGGCCCAACTGAGTCGAGTGTCGCGTAGTAGGTGTTGGCGCACATGCCTTCATCGAGATACTGGAGCTGCTCGTCGTAGCCGCTAAACCGCTCAAATTGCCAAACTCCAACCGAACTCGTGATTTCGAAGGACGACTCTGCGGCACCAAGGTTTGCTATCGAGAACTGGACCACCTCGTTCCATTCTATTCGGCATCCTGACATCGCATTCCGTCCGTACGGTCGCCATTCGTAAGTAATTTCTCAACGTTACGTTGTTTGCTGGCGGAAGTAAGATCCAAAGGCTTAAGTTAGTGCTCATGGGGCAAGGCCCCATAGGCGTTTACTTAAGGATTGACTTTTTTTTGAAAGGCTCCTCCGGTATGCTGTTCCGCATATATGAGGCGGTCTTCGGCATCAGTAGAGGAACTGATGATTGGCAAGTACTGCGGTCCTTTCTTCCTGAAGGGTGGAAGAAGGCGCGCGAGAGTGGCGCGTTAACTCGCGCCCGTGGCATCACTGGAGCGGATGCGCTGTTGCGAGTACTGTTGATTCATATCGCCAATGGGTGTTCGTTGGTCGAAACGTCGGTGCGTGTGCAACAGATGGGCTTAGGTCAACTGAATGCATCCGCGATTTATAAGAGGCTTCGTTCGGCTGAGGAATGGCTGCGTTGGATGGCGGACCAACTGCGCAGCAGCTTAGGCATGGTCAGGCCGAAGACCGGAGAGCGTGTGCGCGTGGCCGATGCAACAGCGATTTCGGAGCCCGGCAGCACGGAACGGACTGGAGAATTCATTACGCCGTAGATTTGGCGACCTTGCAGTGCGACTTTTTTGAATTAACCGATGTCGGAGGCGGCGAGACGTGGCGGCGCTTCCCGGTGAAGAGAGGAGAGATTTGGCTCGGCGACCGGGGATACTCCAATCCGAATGGCGTCCGCCATGTCGTGAAGGCTGGTGGAGATGTAATCGTGAGACTCAATCGGCATGCCTTGCCACTTTTTGACGACGCGGGAAGGCGTCTCAATGTTTTGAGGATCGCCAAAAAACTGAAGCTCAATCAGACACTGGAATGCGTCGCATCCGTCCAAGGCGCCCCAGACCACCGCTGGATCGGAGGGAGACTCTTGGTGGTCCGGCGAAGCAAGCAGGCAACCGAGTATGCCCGTAAGAAACTGAAGCGGAGAGCCAGCAAAAAACAACAGAACGTATCGGAGAGTGCGCTGGAGGCGGCGCAATATTTCTTCGTTTGGACCACCTTGCCTGCGGCTTGGCGTCAACAACAGATCCTTGACCTGTACCGATGCCGCTGGCAAATCGAACTCGCCTTCAAGCGCATGAAGTCGATTATGGGCCTGGGTCACCTGCCTAAGAGAGATCCGGAAAGTTGCCGAGCCTGGTTACACGGCAAACTCTTTACCAGTCTCTTGGTGGAGCCCATGATTGGATCTGCGAAAAAGCTTTCCCCCTGGGGCTACGAATTGGGTGCCCCGACGGAGCAGGTGGCGTGAGACCGAATACATGCTGCGTGAACTTCGTGCCGCCATCCTGCCCACTCGAGGTCTCGCAACGACTATCGCTGACGGGAATGAAATCGCCAAGCGTCTTGCGGAATCCAAACGCATCCGTATTCGACAAACTCCTTAAGTAAACGCTTATGGGAGGGGAACCCCCTCATTTCGTCCACACCAATCTCGGGTTCATGAGGTAGCCGGTTTCCAGTTATAGGAGGCGAGTAACTCGCCTTGCTCATCGATCAAAAGAAGCGCGGCATGCCCTGGTTGCAGGTCTCCGGCAAACTGTTTCCCGCTAGCCTCATCCCGAAAGGAAAACGCCTCCTCGCTAGTTTCCGACGAAATGACGTAGAGCGTTGCATGAAGGAAGTGAGTAGGGCAAACGAGAAATCCTGGATCTGGTTCCGCTGTTGTCGAGTACGTCGGCTTTACATTGGCCACGTGAAGGGCGTATTTGTACACGTCTCCTACTGCTTGCAGGTTCTCGTTCGATTCAAGTGGCAGCGGAACGAAAAGTATTCGGCCGCGTCCCTTCGTCTTTTCGACAAATGTCTCTCCTCCCGGCAGAAATGCTCGCTCCAACAGACCGGTCTGATCTCCCGGATAGCGGAGCCATGCTTCTCCGCCAGGCCAATTCACTTTGTTCTCACGCGTCATGAGTGCGCCCGGAGTATAGGGCAGCCCCACCGCGTTTTGCCGGTGTGTCGTTAGAAAATGCGGGTCTTCATCGAAACGTCCCGACACCAGCAATACCGCTCCGCCTTCCACTTTCTTTTCGATGGCCTCCCACGCGTGTTGCTCCAGCAGCCAGGGCGACGGCAGGATGATCAACTTGGGATTTCCCAGCAACTCGATTTGGTCTTCGCCCACCATGTAAGCCTCCGATCGCGCGTAGCCGTACAAAGCACGGATGCAATTTTGCTGCGCCTCAATGGCCAGGTGACTGTATACGGAAAGCTGCAGCGATTGTGGCAGTACAACCGCCACTTGTGGTTGAATCAGTCCGGTGGCATATGGCGCGGCCTTCTTTGCAAACGCGCCCATTTGCCGCGCCATGTCGATCCACGTCTTATTGGATCCGTCACTGCGTTTTAAACCGAAGTAGATCTCGCGCGCCCAATCCCAGGACATGGTCCCGCTGGTGCCGGCGGCAAAGCCATACGCCCATTTGCGCTGCAGCAAACCGAATGCGGTAATTTCGTCGTAACGCCATGCGCCGTTCGGCCTTGGTACCGGCTGGTACCCCGTTTCGCCGACGATGTTGGGAATGCCCGGCCGCTTCGCCGCCATGGAGTCCCATAGCAAGGCATCGTTCGCTCGGTAGGTGTGGTTAGTCGTAAAGGAAACACCAGACCCGCCATAGAATTGATTCAAAACACGATTCTCCACGCCGCCCTCATCCTGGCCGACGTCGATCAATTGGCTGCTGCCCGCATCGTGAAAGGCCGTCGCCATTGCGCGAACCCATCTGCTGAACATCTCCTGTGCAAAAAGGTTATAGTCGAACGCATTGACTTGCGGCACCGTCGCTTCCAACTGGAACGACAGTTGTTCCTCGCTAGGCAGCGGCACCGCATCGAAACTTTTCAACTGGTTCGGTGTTGTCGACCATGCCCCTGCTAATTTCTCGATGGTCCCGTAGCGTTGCCGAAGCCATCGGTGCCAAGCGGCCAGTTCCGCGGCGTCGTTGTTCGGCGTGTTGCCTTTCCAAAGACGTCCCGGATTGGAAAAACTCGGTTCATTGATCAGGTCCCAACACAGGTAAGGAACATCTTTAAATCGGTTCACGATGGAAAGCATGTAGTCCTGCTCAGCCTTGATTGTCACCGGGTCGATATACGGATTCCCGCCGGGCAGCGACATTAAAGGAGTCGTTGCCGGATGCCGCAACGTGGTTTGCGGATCGAAAGCAAACATCGTAAAGTTGACGGCGATGCGATGCCGTCGCGCGCAGAGTAAATAGGCCTCTAAGTTTCGCAAGAAACGTTCATCTACGCCGCCGCTCATATCGTCGATGGCTTTTAGCTGATCGTTCCAAACGCCCGTTCGTACAAAGGTGATACCGTTCCGCTCCATCTCCGCAAAATCGTTCTCCCATACGGCGGCGTTGCGCCCGGAAGAAAACAGCCAACCATTGTTTTCCGTGGTGAAATAATTTGTGCCGAACGGGAAGAAAGGTTGACCATCCTCTTCCAAAAAGTTACCGTTCACTCCCAACTTCGGCCCGGAGTGCAATAGTCTTTGATCCTCCACCCAAAACCCGTTGCGGTAGAACTCGCGAGCCGTGCCGGCCTCTTCATAGATGCCGTCCATTATGTAAAAACCCGGTGAAAGCTTTTCCACAAAATCGACGCTGATATCGGCTGTTTTGTTCGGACAAGCCACCTGCTTCGTCGCTACAACAGAAACTCCGGACCGCAATGTAAGCTTCACCTGCCGGGCCTGTTTTTGGACGCCTTCCTTCCTGTTCGCAGCATGTAGATGAACTACAACCTCCGGAGTCTCGCTTGGCTTCCAAGTGGAGTACTGCATCTCCAGGTGGAAGCGTGTGGACCCCTGCGATGCATATTGCGCGGCCGTCCTGACCAGGGAGCGACCGTCCGCCGAACCCCAGTAGCCCTTTCCCGGTTGAAAATCGAGCATCACCATTCGCGCCCCCTTGCCATCGGAGACCACGACCGGGGCAGCGACCTTCGCCCCTGCCGGATCCACCATGTACCCTAGGCCGTCTACCTGTCCCTCTAAAACAAAATAATGTTCTGCTTGCAGTCCCACCTGTCCAAGAAAATCGTATCCTTCTTTCCAGGCGAATTGTGTTTCCTTCTTTTGCGGGATCTCATATGTGTGAACAATGCCGATTTCTCGCGAGTACGCATCTTGCGCGGGCTCCTGTTGAAAACCTCCGTTTACCTGTACGACCGGGACACGAAACGGCTGTCCGCCAATGATGAGCAGGTTTCCTCCTTGATGTAGATAGTCGAGAATACTGGTCCACGCTTCTTTCGGAAACGCCGAGCCATAAGGAAACATTAGTAACTCCGCGCCGGCAAGAACGGCCCCGTTCTGCAAGCCCTTGCTATCCGAGAAAACTAGGTCCTCGTCGTGAAGCACCTCCTGCAGCACCTTTTTCTCAATCGGCTCACTAGAAACAGTGGGAAATCTATCCTGCCAGAACACCACTGTTTTTGCCAAACCAGGGAAAGCATAAGCGAGAAGGAAAAGGCAGAGTAAGAGGGAGATACGCATGAGCTGGGGAGAAGGTAAGTATACAGAAAAAAGCTCCCCTAGCCGGAATTGTTAGGGGAGCCACAGGAAAGGAGCTGGTTAGAAGTAAAACTTTAGCGCCATTTGAATCTGCCGCGCTGGATGAGCCAAGCTGGAGATCTGCCCAAAGCTTCCATCGAAGAAGCCGGTGTCGGGAGCAGCGAATTGAACAGCATTCAATGCGTTGAACATCTCCAGCCGATATTGAACGTTGAATCTTTGTTCCGGTCCGAAGTAATTGTTTTTAAAGAACGACAGATCCACATTGTTCACGCCCGGATTGCGCGTATCGGGTAATGTGCGCGGGGTGTTGCCCAATGTAAACGAGGCCGGCTGCGAAAACACGCTCGTGTTAAACCATTGATTGATGCGGTCGTTGGTATTCCCGCCTTGAATGCTGGCGCTCTGGCCGTTGTTATTGGTGCGCTGGTTAGTAGTGAAGATGCCGGTGTTGTTGCTGGCACCGGTAATGATCACCGGCGTACCGCTGGAGAACGTCAAAATCCCGTTTGCCTGCCAACCCGCGACCAGATAATTCAGCGCCGTCGGCAGCGAGTTTGCAAATCGCTTACCCTTGCCGAACGGCAATTCGTATGCATAAGAGATGACAACGTTTTGCGGAACATCGAATGCCGAAACCGCGCGGTCCAGGCGGCGATTGTAAGCGTCCAGCGATCCGGTGCCTTGCGCGTTGGGTCCGATGAAGTTAACCGCCGATGATGCTGTGTCGATACTCTTGGACTTCGTATAAGCGAACGACAAGCTAAGACCGTTTGCATAGCGCTTGTTCGCCTTAACGATAAAGGCATTGTAAAGCGAAACCGCGCCAGGCGTTCTGTACGCCGTTACGCCCGTGTATTGCGGATAGCGCCGAAGAAGTTGATTGTAAGTGACCATGGGCTGGCTGAGCGATGACGTAGGGTCGGTAATGACTCCAAAGAAAGGATTAGCCACGGATGTGTTCAGTTGGCTTCCGAATGCCAAGGCCGAGGTCGACAATTGATCGTAAGCAATGCCGCCCTCGCCGTTCGGAAGGTGTGTTCCGCGCTGCCCTGTGTAACCAACTTCCAAGGTGATCCTTCCGGGCAGTTCACGCTGAATATTGAAATTCCACTGCTGTATCTCCGGAATGCGGTAGGAATCGAAAACGCTGCCTGCGCCGCCGCCCAGTCCCTGGCCAATGTAAGTACTTGCGCCAAGCGAACTGCCGGGAGGAGTAATGATGCCACCTGGAAACGGATTACTCAATGTGGCGGCAATCGTCCGGTAATTATTAAACGTGGCATTCAAGGGCGTATAAGAGCTGAACCCTTGTGTTCCCAACGATCCGGTAGTTCCGGCTGATTCGTAAACGGATGGAGCGTAGGCGATGCCGTAACCACTACGAATCACGGTTTTAGGTGTGACGTTCCACGCGAATCCGATTCGTGGACCGAAGTCGAAGTAGTAGTTTGGAACCTGTGTTCGGTCATTGGCGTTTGTGAATTGCAAGGCTCCTCGCAAATTTCCGCAAGCGGGACAGGCATTCGGATCCACTAGGCCCTGCAACGGCGATCCTGCGCTGAAATCGAAGTACGACAAGCGATTGTATCGCTCCGTCCGAGGCTGTTCCAGCTCATAACGTAAGCCCCAATTCAGAGTAAAGTTCGGGGTAATTTTCCAGTCGTCTTGGATGTAGCCGGCCCAATAGTTGTTCGAGGTGGCTGTTTGCGGATCGTTGGTGAAACTGCCTCCGGTCGGTAGACCCAGTAGAAAAGTTGCGAAGGGGAAACCACTGTTCGTGCTGGGATTGTTTAAGTCGCGTTGCGTCCAGCTTCGGTCGAAGTTAAAGCTGCCCGAAGGAGAGCCGAACTGAGTGAAGTTCAGCAAAATCTTCCGGTACTCGAAACCTGCTTTCACTGTATGCGTGGAGAAGACTTTCGTAATGTTTGCGATGAGGTCGTGCGTTGCCGGAGCTTCGTAAAGGTCGGTGTAGTTATTTTGCCCGAGCTGATCCGTCGCTCCACTCAGGTTGAACAATGGAAACTCCACCGCATTCAAAGCGGCTGTCTGCTGGTACGCCTGCGAGAATCCGAGCGAGGTCAAATCGAAGTTGCGCGAAAAGGGAACGCGGCTCACTGTGGTGCGTGTAAACCCATAGCGTATATTCGCGATCACAGTCGGACTCAGCGTAATCGTGTTATCGATCGTTCCGGCCCAGGACTGGTTCGTCTGTGGTCCACCCGCCGAGGATGGGCTTGCCGCATTACCGTAAAGCAGCGGAGGCGTATCGTTGCCCCACCCATGGAAGTAACGTCCGAAAATACGCCAGTTGTCGGATACGTTGTGATCGACGCGAGCGTTGTACTGATACTGATTGTTGTTGTCGATGCCGTTGTTTACATAATTATTGGCGTTGGTGAAGGAGTTGGAAGGGGTCGTGTTCGGCTCCGGATAGAAGCTGAGAAGTTTTGCCGTGATCGGGCTGATTCGACCTACAGGAACGCGGTTGCCCGCAAATGGCGCACGAAGAATGTTGCCGGTCGGGTCTGCCGGATCAGGCGTGGTGACGGTGGGATCGTAAATCGTGATCGGCCGCCCGCTGGAATCCCGCAAGTTGGAAAAATCGCCATTGCGCCAGGCATCGATCGGCACCGTTCCCGTATAGACCGATTGCGTCCGCTGATTATCTCCCTGGAAATCGACAAAGAAAAACGTCCTGTTTTTAATGATCGGGCCGCCGAAGACGCCGCCCCACTGATTTCGCTTGAACCCATTCTTCGGGCGACCATTGCGGTTTGCAAAGAAGTCGTTCGCGTCCAGCACATTGTTTCTCAGGTAGTCGTACGCATCGCCATGGAACTCGTTCGTTCCTGACTTGGTGACCACGTTGATCAAGCCACCGCCGAAGCGACCATACTGAGCGTCCAGCGCGTTCGTGGACACACTGAATTCTTGTATGGCATCCACCTGCGGAGTAAACGCCGTCGAGCTGTTGCCGACGTTGTTCTCCGGAAGAATATCCGTGATGCCGTCCACCTGAACCTCGCTGGTGGCATTGCGTCCGCCGTTAATGTAAGGTGTTGAGCCGCTTCCAACTGAATTGACGCCCGGTGCGAGAGCGGCAAGACTGAAGGCATTTCGCCCGTTCAGCGGCAAATCGTTCACGCGCTTATTTTCGATAACGGTGTTTAAGGTCGCACCCGTCGTATCCAGTGCGGGGGTAGTCGCCTGCACGTTGACGCTGGTCGTGGCCTTTCCTACCGGCAATTCGAGCTTCAGCGCCCGATTTTGCCCCACTGCGAGATTAACGTCGTTTTGGGCTGTTTTCTGAAAACCACTGGCATCCACGGTGACATTGTATGTGCCCGGCAGCAGAAAAGGTTGAACAAACCTTCCGGCGGTGTCGGTCACCAGGTCTTTCGACTCACCTGTTTTTGTGTTCGCGATGTGAACCTTGGCGCCGGTAATAATTCCGCCGCTCGGGTCGGTCACCGTTCCCTGTAAGGTCCCGGTCGGGGTCTGGCCCATGGCATAGGCCGAAAGCCACAGCAGCAGAGCTGTAAATATTGAAAACTGCTTCATAGAATTTCCCTTTTTTGCAACAAATAACGGCGGAAGCCGTTCTACCAACTTGGTACGGCCTCATCATTTCTTAAATAGCTGTTCGTTACAACGGGATGCCCGGTAATACACGGTGAAATTTGTTTACATTTCAAACACTTGCGGCAAAGTCAATACAAGTTTGTGACAACAGCGGACTGGTACTATTCAAGGTAAGGGGATGAGTTTGGTTAACGGTGCCGGCAGTTTGGGCAGCCTCCATGACGAATTAGCGGCGGAGGAAATCCTTTCGCACCTAAAGCGAATCTTTGCCAGTCCGGCTTTCCGTACCAGCAAACGCTGTCATCGGTTTTTAGATTACGTCGTCACCCAAACCCTCAGCGGTAAGGCCTCCACATTGAAAGAACGGACTCTGGCTGTGGAGGTCTTCGACCGCTCTTCGTCCTGGGATTCGGGGGACGACACCATTGTTCGCGTAGGCGCCCGAGAGGTACGTAAACGCCTCGCTCAGTACTACACCAGTCCCGAAGGCATCGCGGAAAAAATCAGAATTGAGCTGCATTCGGGTTCTTACGTTCCTGAATTTACAACCGCCGAGCGCCTCCTATCGGGGACAGAAATCCTCACTCCCGCTGCTGCGCCGCTTCTCCCTTCTTCTGTTCCTAATCCCGTTGTCCTCCCCGATAAAGATACGGCCCGCATACCGCGATCCATCCGGCTCCTATCCGCCTTTATTTTCTGCGTTATTGTGGGTGGGATTTTCCTCACTCCCCGGTTTCGCCCATCCTTGTTCGATCGGTTTTGGGCTCCTTTATTAAAGTCTTCCGATCCGGTATTGGTGGTCATCGCGAATCCCTTGGTCTATCATCCCTCCGATCGCGCGACTCTTCTCAACGATCGGCATTTGGGGCCCGCGCCCCTGCCGGAGCAGCGCGCGTTAGAACTTCCTCCCGCCGCGCTGAACGGCTCCGACATGATCCCCGTGCAGGATCAATACGTCGGATTCGGCGATGCGTCCGTTGCAACGGAGGTATTTGCCCTGTTAGCGAAACACTCCCGCGATGCGCGCCTGCGTTTTGGCAGCAAGATCGAGTTTGATGATTTTCGCGGAACGCCCTCCGTGCTCATCGGAGCCTTTACAAACCGCTGGACTGCCGAGTTCACACAGAAAATGCGTTTCCATTTTGGCTATGATCCGCATGGCTCCTTCGCGATACTCGACTCTGCCAATCCTTCGCATACCTGGAGCATCCCCGAGAAAAACGCCGACGGCAGTTCGCCGGAGGATTACTTTCTCGTTTGCCGGCTTGCCAATTCGCCCTCGGGCAAACTGATGATCATTGCCGCCGGTATCACCATGTTTGGTACCGAAGCTGCCGGCCACTTTCTCACAAATCCTGACCGCCTCGCCGATGCTCTCCGTCATTTGGGTCAAAGCTGGCAGAAGCGCAATGTGGAGCTTGTCTTCCATGCCAAGGTGATCGGCAACTCACCTAGCGCTTCGGAGCTTGTCGCCTTCCACGTCTGGTAATCGAATTCTTTGGTGAACTGTCCTTGTCGAATAACAACATAGCTATCTACTACGAACACCCGAGGTGGTTTGAGACGCTCTTTGCCGAATTAGACCGGCGTCACACGCCTTACACAAGGCTGCCAGCGCAAGAACATTTTTTTCAGCCGGGCCAGGAAGAAGACTTTGGACTGGTTTTCAATCGCATGAGTCCGTCCGCTTACCGGCGCGAGCATGGCAGCGGTATCCTTTACACCCTCAACTATCTTGAACATCTAGAGTCTTGCGGCATCCCCGTTATCAACGGTGCGCAAGCATTTCGTTATGAAATATCAAAAGCCCTGCAACTGACGCTTCTTCATCGTCTGCAATTGCCATGTCCCAAGGCACGCGTCTTTCACCGCTCTATCGATGCGGCCAAAGCCGCCGAAGGGCTTCGTTTTCCCATCGTCATTAAACCTAATGTAGGCGGAAGCGGAGCAGGCATCGTCCGCTTCGATTCACCCACCCAGCTTGAATCACGCGTCGACGCCGGCAATCTGGATCTTGGTCTCGACGGCGTCGGCCTTGCGCAAGAGTTCGTGCCGGCGCGCGGCGGCTTCATCACTCGCGTAGAAGTGCTGGGCGGCAAATTTCTTTATGCCATCAAGGTCTTCTTGACAGGCGAAACGTTCGATCTCTGCCCCGCCGATATCTGCCGCACCACCGATGGCGTGGCGCTGGAAAACAGTTGTCCTGTGGAGGCGCCTAAAGCAGGGCTGCGGGTGGAGGGCTTCACTCCGCCCGACGAGGTCATCCAAGCCGTTGAGACCATCATGCGCGAAGCCGGCATCCAGGTCGGCGGCATCGAGTATATGGTGGACGACCGCGATGGTCAGCTCTACTACTACGACATCAATGCGTTATCCAACTTCGTCGCCGGCGCGGAACAGGTGGTCGGACTGAATCCGTTTGCTCGCTTGGTCGACTATCTTGAAAAGGCTGCTCATGCCCGGCGATAAACGGCGGATGCGTTATGGCTACTGGATGCCCGTTTTCGGAGGCTGGCTGCGCAATATTCCCGACGAGGGAATGGAAGCCACTTGGCCGTATGTCAGCCGACTCGCCCAACGCAGTGAGGAACTGGGATTCGATCTCAGCCTGATCGCCGAACTGAATCTCAACGACATCAAAGGCGTCGATGCGCCCTCGCTCGATGCCTGGTCCACCGCCGCCGCCTTGGCCGCTGTGACGAAAAGCCTGGAACTGATGGTGGCCGTTCGGCCTACGTTCCACTCCCCTGCGCTTCTCGCCAAGCAGGCCGCGAATATCGACCACATCAGCAATGGCCGGCTTTCTTTAAATGTTGTCTCCTCCTGGTGGCGGGACGAAGCGCGCATGTACGGCGTCCATTTTGAGCAGCATGACGACCGCTACGCCCGCACGTCGGAGTGGCTCGATGTCGTGAATGGCGTTTGGTCCCAAGATCGCTTTTCTCACGCAGGCAAGTACTACCGCGTCGAAAACAATGTGCTTCAGCCGAAGCCGGTGCGCAAGCCGCGCCCTGTGCTTTACGCGGGAGGCGAGTCCGAAGCCGCAAAAAATCTCATTGCCGAGAAATGCGACGCCTACGTCATGCACGGCGATTCACCTGAACGAGTGAAGGCGAAAATCGACGATCTTTCCAAGCGCCGCGACCGTCTCGGCCTTCCGCCCATGCAGTTCGGTGTCGCCGGTTATGCTATCGTGCGAAACACGGAATCCGAAGCCGAAGCAGAACTGGCCCGCGTCACAAACGTGAAAGGCAGCCCGGCCGGGTACGCTAATTTCCAGCAATGGCTCTCCGGAACCCAGTTGGAAGAAAAACTTTCTATCGAGGAGTACTCCGTCTCCAATCGCGGCCTGTGCTCCGGCTTGGTGGGAACGCCGACCCGGCTACAAGAACAGATCGGCCGCTTTTCGGAGGCCGGAGTCGACTTATTGCTTCTTCAGTTCAGCCCGCAACTGGAGGAGATGGAACGCTTCGGTGAGTTTGTGATTCAGCCAAACATCTGAACACCGTCGCTTCAATGTGCCCGGCATGATTGAAGCCAGGATAAACCCCAAACTACTATAAATGAAACTTTTGCAAAAAAGTTTAATGTGTATTGCTATTGGCTTTGCTTATCTGTGTATAATCACAATGCAATGCCGCACGTTTTCTTCGGCCTTGCAATAAAGTTTAATCCGAGGACATCACCCGTGAGCTATTGCCTTGCTCCCATGCGCCAAGTCGCAGCTATAGCAATTTTTTATTGCGCCAGTTTGACTGTTGTTGCTCAAACTCGTCCGACACTCCCCCAGAGCCAAGTAGACACCGCTTTTAGTCATGCGCCGGTGACGGGACGCTCCATTGCCGTTGCGGCTGGACAAGATCTTCAAGCAGCGATCTACAACGCCAATCCCGGAGACGAAATCGTGCTCCAAGCCGGCGGGACTTGGACCGGTGCTTATGTCCTACCCGACAAGGGATTGCAAACCAGTTGGATCACCATACGCAGTTCGGCTATGGCATCGCTTCCTGCGCCTGGAACCCGCGTTTCGCCCGGAAACGCCGGCAACATGCCCAAGATTGTCGCCGACGGGCCTCGTGCAGCATTTTTTTTCCAAGCTAGAGCCAATCACTATCGGCTGATTGGTTTAGAAATCACTGAGCAGCCCAAACAGTGGGTCAACTACGGGCTGATTCTGCAAGGCGACCCCAGCGATCCCAACCCGGCCGACTTGCCAAGCTACATTACGTTTGACCGCTGCTATATACACGGCCAAGCGTTGGGCCATATCAAGTTCGGCTGGCAGATGAACGGTTCTTATCTGGCTATTATCGATAGCTACGTCACCGAAATGCACGGTATCGGTCAAGATACGCAGGCGCTGACCGGCTATATGGGGACCGGCCCTTTCAAAATCTCAAATAACTTTCTAGAAGGCGCCGGAGAAAACGTTCAATTTGGCGGCGCGTACGATGCCATACCGAACACCACCACCGCCGATGTGACATTTACCGGAAACTATCTATATAAACCCGGCGTTTGGCGCACAAATACGATCGTGCCCCCCCCCTCTTCGTTGACCGGCTATGCTTCCTCCGGTGGTTCGCTTCCGGCGGGAACCTATTACTATTCCGCTATTGCGGCAGGGACGGCTGGAACGCTCGACCAGCTACCGGGCCAAGCCCAGAGCAGTCGAAGTAATGAAATTGCCGTGAACGTCGGTGGCGGCCAGAACGCTGTGGCGCTGCAATGGGGTGAGCAGAGCTACGGCGATAGTCTGGATACGCGCCTGGCCGACAACTACGTAGTTCTGCGGTCGCAGGATCCACCTGGCGCGTCTTCTCGCAACTGGGTGTATTATGGCGTCACGCCCGCCACGGGGAGTACTACTATCAACTTCACTGACACCGGCTCGGGAGCCCGAAGCGGCTTCAATGAGATCCCCAGATATTGGACAGTTAAGAATCTTTTCGAAATCAAAAACGGTGCTCGCTGGTTGGTGGACGGAAACGTGTTTGAGGATAATTGGGCCGCCGCTCAGAACGGATTCTCGATCTTATTGACGCCACGCAATGAGACTCCGTTCATGCCGGGAAACAAAGTGGCCGATTTCACCTTTCAAAACAACGTGATGCGCCACGTTGCTGGAGGAATCAATATCGGCTCGGAAGACGACACCCAGCCCGCTTCGTATGCTTCGCAGCAGATACCCACAGCGCGTATTGCCTTCCTCAACAATCTTTTTGAGGACATCAATTCGACGTACAACGGAAATGGAATCTTCTTTCAAGCTGCCGCCGGCGTCTTTCCCGGCCAACCTGCGCTACAAGATCTCATCCTCGATCACAACACGGTTTTTCAAACGGCGAATATCGGCGACATCGATTGTTGTGGAAGCAAATTCGAGACATTCACGATTACAAACAATATCTTTGGAGAAGCTAGCGGATATGGCTGGTTCGTGAACGGCCAAGGTCAGTCCCACACGGCGTTGACGCAAGCAATCAATAATCTGACGTTCACAAACAACGTTTGGGCAGGCAACCCGTCTGCCTATCAATTCGCGGGCAACTACTACCCAACCGACTTAACACAGGTTGGCTTCGTTAACTACAATGGCGGCGACGGTGGGGACTATCATCTCACCACAGGAGGTGCTTACACCAAGTTAGCCTTGGACGGCAACGATCCGGGCGCTAATATCGATACGATAAACACGGTCATTGCTGCCGCCACCAGCGGACAATCCAACGCGCCGGGAAATGGCGGTTCCGGTCCTAGCCCGGGCGGCCCTGGTAATCCCACGCCGGTGGTATCCGTTCCGCCCCCTACCGCTTTGGTCCAGATTGTTAACAAGAACAGCGGTAAATGCCTCACGACGCTATCGAACTACAAGGTCGCTCAATATGCTTGTTCGGCTAGTAATCCGGCACAAACATTCAATTTCATTCCTTCGCTCGACAGCAGCGGCGCTCTGTTGGGATATCAGATACTCTCGCATGGCGACGGCTCTAGCCTCGATGTATGGGGTATGTCCAAAGCCGATGCGGCGGTGATTGGAGTCTATTCGTTTAGGGATGCACCGAACGAGCTATTCAACGTCACTCCAGACAATAATGGAGGGTTCTTCCTCATCGCCAAACACAGCAGTTCGTGTCTCGATATTTCGGCTTTTTCAGTCGCCGACGGGACAACATTGCAACAGTGGAACTGCAACGGAGGCTCCAACCAATCGTTCACGCTGATGGTTGTCGCTCAACAGGCTGATGGTTGTCGCTCAACAGTAGGTGTCATAAGTTCCCATTCTCTAATTGCTTGCCCGAGCATTAGTTAGGGCCGGAAGCAATGTGAACGGGGAAGATAGCAACTGAAAATCTTTGAAGCTATCCTCCCCGTTTAATTTGTTAGGAAGCTGTCAATCCCTCTGCTTCGGCTAATTTTATCTGTCGGCTGTCGAACGTCCAGAAAAATTTTGCTTTCAACGTCAAGGCCGCCGCTACATGAAGGCCGTCCAGCGTTCTGACGCCAAGCCGGGCCACATGCCGACGAGCTAGATCCGCACATGTCTCAAAGACCATGGCCGGTAAATCGACTTCCATCCACAAACCTATTTGCCTGTCGTTATCGAAATTTCGGTACACCTGTTGAGCCTCTCCAGCCGAGATCTTGCGTTGGAAGACATGCTGAGAAACGGCATGCGTCCATTCGGCGAGATGCAACGGTGTAAGCCAGAGATTTGGGCGTTCAGCCATCCGTTGCTGAGCTTCCGCCGAGTGCCCGTCAGGGAGATATAGTGAGACAAATAAACTTGTGTCCGCGTAGACAACAGTTGTGCCGGTCAATAGCGACCACGTTCGGAAATGACCAAATCTGCGCCAGGCAGCTTCCTCTCTCCAAAGATTTGCTTAGCGCGTTCGGCGAAGTTGGGCCATGTTTCGGGCGCGGCGCGAATCTGTTCTGGAACGATATGCCCCAGGACGCGATCTCGCTCGCGAAGTTCCACTGTGTTGCCGGCTTGTAGCCAGCATTTTAGTTGCCGGGTATTTCGCAATTGTCGCAGATTGACGGAAGGCATCTAAGATTATTGTGCCACAAATTGCGCCACAAAGCGACGTTCGTTTTATTAGAATTTGTCGCATTCTTTCCGAAGAACGCTCGCCGGAGGATGATGCCGTCAGGAAGGGGAACCACTTCGGAGCTCCAGGCGCAGCAAGAAACCCATTTAGTGATTCTCCCGTCCAGTTAAACTAAAAGTACAACTATAAAAATGCTCGACGGAATGCTTGCCAAGGTTTTTGGCACGAAACATGACCGTGAGATCAAGGCCATGCGGCCGATTGTTGCGGAAATCAACAACCTCGAACCGCAGCTACAAGCGCTCTCGGACGCCGATCTCGCCGCCAAAACCCAGGAATTCAAACAACGCCTCGCTAACGGCGCATCTCTTGACGATCTGCTGGTCGAAGCGTTCGCGGTTTGTCGCGAAGCCAGCTGTCGCGTGCTCGGCATGCGTCACTTTGACGTCCAACTGATCGGCGGTATGGTGCTCCACAAGGGCCGTATCGCCGAAATGAAAACCGGCGAAGGAAAAACACTGGTTGCCACACTGCCCAGCTACCTAAACGCCCTCGGCGGCGAAGGCGTCCACGTCGTGACGGTGAACGATTATCTGGCCCGTCGCGACTCCGAATGGATGGGCCGTGTTCACCGCTTTCTCGGCCTGACGGTGGGCACGATTGTGCACGATCTAGACGAAGAAGAGCGCCGCCAAGCCTACGCCTCCGACATCACTTATGGCACCAACAATGAGTTCGGCTTCGACTATCTGCGCGATAACATGAAGTTCCGCATTGACGACTGCGTGCAGCGCGTCTTCAATTTCGCCATTGTCGACGAAGTGGATTCCATCTTGATCGATGAAGCCCGCACGCCGCTGATCATTGCCGGTCCCAGCGAAGAATCCACCGACAAGTATTATCGCGTCAATCGTATTATTCCTCATCTGGAGCGTGGCGTGGTGATCGAGGGCAAGGAGCCCGGTCAGCAAACCACCACCGGCGACTTCACCGTCGACGAAAAACATCGCAGCGCCGCGCTCACCGAGCAAGGCGTTCTGAACGTCGAAAAGCTGCTCGATAGCGGCAATCTTTACGACGCCGCCAACATCGAGCTCAACCATCACGTGCAGCAGGCCCTTCGCGCCCACATTCTTTATCAAAGCGACCGCGATTATGTCGTTCAAGACGGCCAAGTCATTATTGTGGACGAGTTTACTGGACGTCTGATGCCTGGCCGCCGCTGGAGTGACGGTCTTCATCAGGCGGTCGAAGCAAAAGAAAACGTTAAAATCGAGCGCGAAACCCAAACCCTCGCCAGCATCACTTTTCAGAACTTCTTCCGCATGTACAAGAAGCTCTCCGGCATGACCGGTACCGCCGATACGGAAGCCGCGGAGTTCAGCAAAATCTATAACCTGGAAGTGACCCAGATCCCTACGAATAAACCGATGGTCCGGATCGAAAACTCCGACGTCGTGTACCGCACGGAGGAGGAGAAGTTCCGCAACGCCGCCAAGGAGATCCAACAGCTGAGCGAGAAGGGGCAGCCCGTCTTGGTCGGCACCATATCCGTCGAGAAATCGGAGAAGTTGTCGAGTGTTCTCAAGAAAATGGGCGTCAGGCATGAGGTGCTGAACGCAAAAAATCACGAACGCGAGGCCCATATCGTTGCCCAGGCCGGACGGAAGGGTGCGGTGACCGTTTCCACCAACATGGCGGGCCGCGGTACCGATATCCTGCTGGGCGGTAATGCCGACGATCTTCTCGATCAACGTCTTAAAAAGCAGGGTAAGTCCGCCGACATGATTCCTCAGGCGGAATTAGAACTACTCAAATCTCAAATCAAAGGCGATATCGAACGCGAGCGTCAGGAGGTGACCGATCTTGGGGGCTTGCATATCCTTGCGACGGAACGCCATGAATCTCGCCGGATCGACAATCAGCTACGGGGCCGCGCTGGCCGTCAAGGCGATCCGGGCAGCTCCCGTTTTTATCTTTCCCTGCAGGACGACCTGCTTCGTATCTTCGGCGGTGACCGCATGCAGAACCTGATGCTGCGCCTCGGCATGGAGGAGGACGTGCCGATTGAGTCCGGCCTTATCACCAAACGTATCGCTTCCGCTCAGAAAGCAGTGGAGGCTCAGCATTTCGCCTCGCGGAAACATGTTCTGGAGTACGACGACGTGATGAACAAGCAGCGTCAGGCCGTCTACAGTATGCGCCGTCAGCTTTTAGAGGGTGCGAATCAGAAAGAGCGTATTTTGGAGATCGTTGTCGGTATTGTCGGCACCTATATCGATGAATACTGTCCGGCGGATGCCCGCTACGATCAATTCGACCTCATCGGGCTACAGAATGCCGTCGTCAACCAGTTCGGGCTAAAGCTGGACCTGGAAGCGCTGGCTACCCTGGAGCGCCGCGACCTGGAGCAGCAGGTGCTTGATTTGCTCAACGCCCGCTACGAAGAAAAAGAGCAGATGATCGGTGCTGAAAATCTCCGTCATGCCGAGCGCATCATCATGCTCAACGTCGTCGACAATCAGTGGAAAGACCACCTTCTGTCGATGGATCATCTCAAGGAAGGCATCGGTCTGCGTGGTTACGGCCAAAAAGATCCGCTGATCGAATACAAAAAAGAATCGTTCACCATGTTTCAAGACATGATGGACCGCATCGAGGACGAGACCATCCGCTACCTCTACTTCATGCGCATCGAAATGGGCGGAGCGCCGACGCTTCCGTATCCGGATTCCGATGAAGAGGAATTCGAGGATGAGGACGAAGGAGCCGAGGAATTACCGAACGAACCCAAAACCCCAACACCCGCCGAGTTGGAGGCACAACGCCGCGAAGCACAACGTTCCGTCCTAGACCTGACAAAGAACATCCAAAAGAAGAAAGACAAAGAACTAGCTGCTTTGCAGTTTTCAGGAGGCGAGGACTCCAGCCAAGGCCAGAATGGCGCCAACACAAGGGGCGTCAAGATAGGGCGGAACGACCTTTGTCCTTGCGGCAGCGGAAAGAAATACAAAAAATGTCACGGAGCTGTGGCTTAGCACTTTTTCTCGTTCTGTTAGCCAGTTCACTGTTCGGAGCCGACCAAGTACTTTGGAGCGAGTATGGCTTAATCCATACCGATACCATTCGTCGCGGCAAGCTGACGGTTACAGCTTACAAGATGAAAGACCCCACCGGCGCTTTGGCCGCCTGGGAGTGGCTTCGTTCCGCAAAAGGCCATCCCTGCCATTTGGCTTCGTTCTGTACAAAAGAGGGAAACGAAACGGTGCTATCGGATGGGAACTATGTTCTCGCCATTACAGGGAATCCTCGGCAGTCGGATGTAGATGCCGTCATCGGAGGTCTTCCCGACCATTTCGATACAGCCTTACCGCCCATCCTGAGCTTCCTGCCGCGGAAGGACATCGTCGCCGGTTCAGCAAAGTATCTTCTTGGCTCAGCATCGGTGGATGCCTTCGCTCCCGAACTCAAGGGCATGAAGATCGACTTTGAGAACGGCGCCGAAGGTCAGGTTGCTTCTTATACACCGGCCGATGGTCAACGGCTTCGTTTGGTAATTTTGCATTATCCTATCCCGAGCATTGCCCACGAACAGGAAATGGCTGCGTCGAAGCTTTCGGGAGTCATTGCAAAACGCGCAGGTGTTCTGGTAGCGGCGGTTCTGCCGCCCGCGCCAAAAGAGCAGGCCGAGAATCTATTGGCGGGCGTACAGTACGAGAAGAAGATCGTCTGGAACGACACGCTGCTTCCCAGTCCCGTGAAGTCGATGGGCTCCCTTTTGTTAAATATTATTTATATTAGTTGTATCCTTTCGGCTCTGGCACTCACGGCGGGCCTTATTTACGCCGGCATGCGTGTCTATCGGCGACGTTATGGGACGTTAGATGACCAAGAGTCGATGACCACCCTCCACCTGACTGGGAGATAGGTGCGTAAATCCTACATGCAGGAGAATTTTTAAGGGTGTACTTTTTACTCTTGACTTCACTCTCCGCTCGCCCTAAACTCCAATCACAAACAGGTTTTGGCGGTTGTACGATCGTCGAATCTGATTCTCCCATCAAACGTAACTTCCGGAACACCGGAAGCCTGGAAACAGGAGGAAAACGCTCATTCACAAGGATGAGCGTTTTCTTTTACTTAAAGAGAATTTCTCTAAATCTATGAGGTCAGCCTCGTCGAATACCGTTGAGCCACCCCAAACCTGGCGCGAGCGGCTGCATGCATTAAAAAACGTTCCGCCGCTGCTCAAAATGGTCTGGGAAACCAGCCACGTTCTTAGTGTTTTAACGTTACTGCTGCGGTGCGTGGCCGCCCTAATCCCGTTGGCGACGCTCTGGATCTCGAAACTGATCATCGATTTAGTTGTTCGCGCCATTCAGCACAAGCCGATCGAACACGCTACCATCTGGAAGCTCCTCGCCTTGGAGCTTGTCCTTGCGGTCGCCGCCGATACTTTGTCCCGATTTATTGCTCTGGTGGACAGCCTGTTAGGGGATCGATTTACGAACGTGGTCAGCATTCGTTTAATGGAACACGCTACTTCGCTCGATTTGGTCTCTTTTGAAGACCCGGTCTTTTACGACAAAATGGAGCGTGCCCGCCGTCAAACCACCTCCCGGCTAGGAATGCTGGCCACGTTGGCCGGGATGGCGCAGCAGTTACTGACGCTGTTATCGCTTCTTTCTGCCGTCATCGTCTTTTCGCCTTGGCTGCTGCTGCTCCTGATGGCCGCAACTATCCCGGTCTTTCTGGGCGAGACCCGCTTCGCGCTGTTGAACTATTCCATCCTGTTTCGTCAAACTCCGGAAAAACGGGAACTCGACTATCTCCGGTATCTCGGGGCCAGCAATACCAGTGCCAAAGAAATCAAAATATTCGGTCTAGGTGATTATCTGGCCGACCGTTCCCGCAAGCTCTTCGAGCGTTTCTATGCGGAAAATAAGCAGGTCGCAGTCCGCCGGGCCATTTACGGCATTCTGATCAATCTTCTTCCCACCGGCGCTTATTATGCCGCTTACGCCTACATCATTCTGCAGGCGCTCGCGGGAGTTCTAACGGTGGGCAGCTTAACCCTGATGGTGGGTGCTTTTTCGCGCGCGCGAAGCATCATGGAAAGCCTGGTCACCAGTTTGGTCGGCGTTTCGGAACAGGCTTTATTTATCAAAGACTTATTTGAGTTTTTCGATACCAAACCCCAAATTGTCTCGCCTCCGAATGCAGTGCCGGGACCACGGGCCATCGTTGACGGATTTCGTTTTGAAAACGTCTCGTTTGCCTATGAGGGTTCCGACAAAAGAGTTCTGACCGACGTCAATTTTCATTTCCACGCCCGGGAACGGATCGCCTTAGTCGGCGAAAACGGGGCAGGGAAGACGACGCTGGTTAAGCTGTTAGCCCGTTTGTACGATCCGACCGGGGGCCGTATCCTTCTGGACGGAGTCGACCTGCGCGATTATAACGTGGACGACCTTCGTCATGAAATTGGAGTCATCTTCCAGGACTACATGCGTTACGATCTGCTGGCGCAAGAAAATATCGGCTTAGGACGCGTCAGAGAACGGGAAGACACCCAGAAAGTCGCGCGTTCCGCCGAAAAAAGCCTGGCCGCTCCCGTCATCGCCCAGCTTCCCGAGACGTACCAGCAGATGCTGGGCCGGCGCTTCGAGGGCGGAGTCGATCTCTCCACGGGACAGTGGCAGAAAATCGCCCTTGCCAGAGCCTACATGCGTGACGCGCAAATCCTAATTCTGGATGAGCCGACCGCCAGCCTCGATGCCCGCGCCGAATTCGAAGTATTTCAACGTTTTGTCGATCTCACCCAAGGCAAAATGGCCGTGCTGATTTCCCATCGCTTCTCCACCGTCCGTATGGCCGACCGGATTCTGGTGCTTGATGGAGGCGAAATCGTCGAACAGGGCTCCCATGAAGATTTAGTTGCCCTCGGCGAACGCTATGCCGAACTGTTCGAACTGCAAGCCGCCGGATATCGTTAGCTACCTGTGTTTTCATAGGTTCAAGAATCAACGTGAGATCAAGAAACTTCTGGCAAACGGGGTTAATATTGGCGGTAGCGCTGCTTTACCCGCCATCAGCGCAGCCGCAAACGCCGTCTGAAGCACAAGAGCGACAAGCGCGCGGAGATTGGAAAGGTGCGGAGGAGATCTGGCGGCAAGTGCTGAAGACAAACGCGGATGACTATCGGGTTTGGGCGAGTCTGGGCATCGTTCTCGCGCAGGAGCAGCGCTATGGAGATGCTGTTGCCGCCTACCGTAAAGCTTTGGCGCTCCAGCCAAAGGATGGGCAGACCGAGCTGAATCTCGGAATCGCGTACTTCAAAATGGGGCGACTGGCGGAGGCCGCCAAACAGCTCGAGTCGGCTGCCCAGTCGCTGGGAAACAATCCGCGCTTGGATGTTTTGCTGGGAATGTCGCTCTACGGGAACGCTCGCTACCGAGCCGCACTGCCCTATTTGGAACGGGCTTGCTCCGAGCAGCCTGGAAACGCGGAACTGCAGCGTGCTTTAGGAGAAACCTATCTCCATAGCGGCGCATACGACAAGGCGTTAGCGACCTTTAAAAAAATACTGACGCAAAACCCAGAATCCGCGCCAGCTCACCTGCTGCTAGGTGAGGCTTACGACGCGGCCAACCGAGAAGAAGCGGCCATTGCGGAATTTCGCTCTGCCACGCAGGGGGAATATGTTCCCAATGCTCACTTTGGGTTGGGATATCTGCTTTGGAAGGCCCGGAGCTATGACGAGGCGGCGGCCGAATTCCAAAAGGAACTCGCTCACGATCCTCAAAATTCGCAAGCTTTGACCTACTTGGGTGACGTCGTGCTGAAACAAGGCGACCAGGTAAAAGCAGGCACCCTGCTGCGGCGCTCGATTGCTCTCCGGGGCGATGACCACCTTGCTTTTGTGGATCTTGGAACGATTGAAACCGCTAACAAGCAGTACGGTTTGGCGGAGCAGCATCTGAAACACGCGGTAAGCCTAAATCCGCAAGAGGCCGATGCGCATTACCGGTTAGCGCGGCTGTATCAAATTACCGACCGCGCGAAGAAAGCTGCAGCCGAGTTTGCGCTTGTGAAGCAAGTTCATCAGCGTGATACCGACGATATGGTCTTTAAAGTCAGCCACGACCGGCCGTTTTCGGCTGCAGCATCGCATTAATAACTGACAAGTCTGCCGTCTATAGGACTCAACCAAAAGGTTTAAAAAAATTTCATTGGTAATTATTACATTTTTATAGTACATTGTTTCCAAATCCTCTATGAGGTGAGGAATTATGTACGCTATGTTTGCGTTTCAGGGATGCTTTCAAAAAAAGCGATTTGTTCGAATGGGGACGAGCCTCTGCTTTCTCTGGCTCCTCCTGCTTGGCGGGGGCGCAGCTTATGCGCAGCAAAATGCCACTATATTAGGTACAGTCACGGATCCGTCCGGCGCGGTTGCCCCGGAAGCCAAAGTGACGATTACGGACACCAACACTGGCACTAGTCGTGTGGTGACCACCAATCAATCGGGCAGCTATCGTGCCCCAGACCTTTCCATAGGCACCTACTCGGTGACCGTAAATGCTCCGGGGTTTAAAGCTTATAAAAAGACTGGCGTTGTTCTCAATCTAAATGCAACGCTGCGCATCGATGCTGTTCTCCAAATCGGACAATCGCAGGAGACCGTCACGGTGGAAGCAAATCCGGTCCAGGTACAGGCTGATACTAGCGAGCAAAGTAACATCATCAGCGGTACGCAGATCGCGAAATTGGATACGAACGGGCGTAACCCGATTCAGTTGGCAACACTAGTTCCGGGCGCGTCGGGCAATCTTCCGGATTTCAACGCGCCAACGGCTCTGCAAAGTAGTTTTGCGATCAGTTTCAATGGCCAACGCCCAGACCATAACGTCTGGCGAATCGATGGAGGCGAAGCATATGACCGGGGAAGCGGCGGCGGTTTCGAGGTGAACCCATCGCCGGATGCTCTCGCGGAGTTCCGCGTTTTATCAAGCAATTACAGCGCACAGTTTGGATCCGGTTCGGGCGGCACTATCAACATCGCACTGAAAAGCGGAACAAAAGACATTCACGCATCGGCTTGGGAGTTCAACCGCAACGATTTTTTTGACGCCTCCGACTTTTTCGCAAACCGCGCCGGTAGCGGCAAGCCGAAGCTGCGTTATAACGCTTATGGGTTCAACGTTGGGGGACCGGTTTACATCCCGAAGATCTATCCCCATCGCGACAAGACATTTTTCTTCTACAACATGGAATGGCGTAAGCTGATCCAGGGGAATCAGCTTACGGCAACCGCGATTCCGGCAGGGGCATTCAATGGGGATTTCAGCGGCCTCGGGACCATCAATGTTCCGCAAGTCGCCGACCCAGCCGCACTCGCAAGGTATGCAGCTTTAGGGCTTACGCCGGGGCGACCGTTCCCGGGCAATCGCATTCCCGCCAGTTTAATTGATCCTAATGCTTCGGCATTTCTGGCGACCGGTGCTCTTCCGAAACCGAATACGTCGGATGGACGTTACTCGCAAGCGGTACCTGTTCCTACCGATCTACGAGAAGAGATCGTCCGCATCGATCATAACTTCAGCGATAAGCTGCAAGTCATGGGTCACTTGGTCTATGATTCCAGCAATCAATCCTTCGCGACCAGCTTATGGAGCGGCGATACGTACCCCACTGTCGGTACTTTGCTAACAGCACCTTCCTACAGCGCGGTTGTGAATCTGACCTACAGCATCAGCCCAACCGTAGTCAACGAAGTAACCTATAATTTTAATGGCAATAAGTTGAATCTTACTCCAACCGGCACCTATGTGCGGCCGAGCGCCTTCAACGTGCCGGAGTACTACCCAGCAAATAATCTGAATCGGCTTCCGGTCATCCAAATCGGAGCTCCCTATAACGTGAATTACGACACTGCGTCGTGGCCTTGGCACAATGTCTATGGAGCCCATGTAGCGGGAGATAATCTTTCCTTGACGGTCGGGAACCATAACTTGCAGCTCGGGGGAAGTTACATCCGCAGCTACAAGATGCAGGATATCCAGGGAAATACGAATGGAATTTTCAACTTCAACAGCAGCGCGACCGGAAATGCGTTTGCGGACTTCCTTCTTGGCGACGCGCACACCTACCAGGAACTGCAGATTCAAGACGCAGTCAATATTCGCTTCAATCAGTTCGCACTCTATGCGGAAGACAACTGGCGCGTCAGCAAGCAGTTGACCCTGAATTTGGGTCTCCGATGGGAAGGCATTCCACATGCTTACGATGTGAATGGCCGTCTCTCGAATTTTCAGCAGGGCCTTTACAACAATGCGAATGCACCGCTGTTCAATGCTAATAACAGCCTAGATCCGCAAGGCCCCGGTTTCGGCACTGTTTCTAATATTGCGCTCTCCAATGTGCCGTTTTATCTCAATGGAATCGCGCTTTCCGGAAGAAATGGCACTCCGCAGGGACTGGTGCAGAACCATTGGAATAACTACGGCCCGCGGGTAGGTTTTGCTTACGATCTTACCGGCGAAGGAAAGACTGTCGTGCGAGGCGGTTTCGGCATGTTCTACGAGCGCATTCAAGGCAACGACGTCTACGACATGGGACCGAATCCGCCGTTTTCGAACTATCCGCAAGCGACTAATACTAGTCTGTCCAATCCAAATATCAACTATCAAACCGGGGCTGTGGCTAAAACTCCGACCTTCCCGTCGAGTTTAACCGCGTTGGCCTACAGCGATTACAAGATCCCGGTTGCTACACAGTACAGCTTCGGTGTTCAGCATCAGATCTCGCAATCTTCGGTATTGAATATTTCCTATGTCGGCTCGCACGATTACCATCAGGCCGATCGAAGAAATATCAATACGCTGCCGGAGAACAGTCCTCAACGTTTAGCCGTATGCGGCGGCAATTGCGGCTATAACGGCGCGGATAAAAACTTAAATCCCGACCGGTACCGTGTCTACCCGGGTTTTTCCAACATCACGATGACGGAAGCGGCTACCTTCACGAACTACAACTCGCTGCAGGTCAGTGCAAGCTGGCGTAATCAACACGGTTTGTCCTTCCAGGGTGCCTATACTTGGTCTCACGCATTGGATACCGTTACCGGCGATCTCAACGTGCTCTCGAACCCGTTCAATAGAAACTATGACTACGCGAGCGGCAACTTAGACCGGCGTCATAATGCCGTGTTCAGCTACGTTTACGAATTGCCGATCTTCGCTCATGGAAGCGGATTCGCCCACGCGGCATTTGGTGGCTGGACGGTCTCCGGCATCACAATTTTCCAGAGTGGACTCCCGGTCAATCCCGGCCTTGGCTACGACAATCTTGGCTTGGGCGGAGGGACCAACAGTCGACCCAATGCTGTTGGGCCGCTCTCTTATCCACAAGGAGTGGACAACTGGTTCACCACGTCTACTTTTGCAGCTCCTGCATCATTGCAGTTTGGCAGTGCGGGCCGGAACTCGATTCGCGGTCCGGGACGCGATAACTGGAACGTAGCGCTATTTAAGTCGTTCGCGCTACCTTTCCGTGAAGGTAGCCACATCGAGGTTCGCTGGGAAACTTATAACACGTTCAATCACACCCAGTTCAACAACGTAAACACGAGCTTCACAGATTCGAACTTCGGCAAAATTACCTCGACGTTCGATCCGCGCATCATGCAGCTCGGCGCGAAGTTCCTGTTCTAAAGAAGTCAGTTATTTGACTATCCAGAGATCCTCTCCTGTAGAGAACCTCTGGATAGTCTTCATATCCTAAGACTGAAGTTGTGATGGCCACTGTTCTCACTCCGGCTACTTACCATACAGAATTAATCGATGGGCAGGAAATAGAGAAGCCTGTGCCAAAAAATCTGCACGCCTTTGCACAGACATACCTCATCCAGTGGTTTGGCCGCGAACTCTCCCCAAAATATCGAGTAGCATCCGAACTGAATGTCTGGTGTGGCCCGGATCGCCTCATCCTCGATGTAACCGTGTTGCCGCGCAATGCGCGTTTTGTAGAAGGTGATCTTGCCGACCCGGCGCAGCTTGCCATTGAGATCCTTTCGCCGGGTCAGACGATCGGTAGTTTGTTCGACAAAGCCGACCGAATTGTAAAAGCCGGCACGCCAATGTGTTGGGTGATTTGGCCCGAACACCGCCAAGTATGGCAGTATGAATCGGAACAGCTTACCGAAGCAAACGAGCAGTTGTTCGCTCCACTCTCCGGTAGCGATTCGGTGGCTGTCAGTCTCCCCGAGCTTTGGAAAGAACTCGACTGAGTTCTGGTCTCGCCCGTCAAACTCAGATCGTGCGGCCTCCACCTGTTCGATATGCTCCTCTGCCCACATCCAAACCCCGCAGAATGCCCTGCTTAAGCTCAACCCAAGTTCCGTCAATCTGTACTCGACCTTCGGCGGAATCACCGGATGGACTGTTCGCCTTAGCAATCCATCTCGCTCCTAAAAGGAACCCGCGTACATGTGGTGGAACTCGCGCCTTCGGGACGGAAACACCATCATTCCGCGGTGAGTTCGAAGCCGAGATGAAAATCAGAAGGGCATGAACGTCAAGACTCTCATTCGCAAGTCAATCGCCGGGATCGAGGCCGGCAAAGTCGAGATTCGTCCCGGTCTCAGCAACATGCTGAAACTCATGAGTCGAGTCGCGCCCACCTTCATGCTGAACCAGTTGTCGAAGGTGACCGAGCTCAAGCCTTGAACGGCTCCGGCCGGGAAGGTTTGCCATGAGTAATAACGAACATCTCGCGTTGCACCCCAGACCCGCCATTGCAGCCGCAAGTCGGGATTATTGATATCGCAGTGCTTCGATAGGGTCGATGCGCGAAGCGCGCCGGGCTGGAATCCAGCAAGCTAAGACGGCGACAATAGTCAGAACTCCAACTACTCCGCATAGCGTTAAAGGATCGACGGGGGAAACCTCATAGAGCATTGTGCGAATCAGCGATCCGAAGGCGACGGTGGACGCGATCCCAGCGATCATGCCGATGCCTACCGGCAGCATGCCCTGCAGCAGCACCATGCGTAAGACGCTTGCCGAGGTAGCTCCTAGTGCGAGGCGAATGCCGATCTCGTTGCGGCGGGCCGCTACCACACTTGCAATTACCCCAAAAATACCGAGTGCCGCCACCAGCAGTGCTGCTCCCGCAAATACCCCTATGAGCGTCAGTTGAAATCGGTAGTTGGCCAAGGCATCCGCTCTGATCTCGCCGAAGGTACGAACTTTGGAGACGGGAACGCCTTCATCGATGGATGCGACCGAGCGTCGCAAAACCTCCGCAGCCTTTGCCTCAGGCAATCGCGAGCGCAGGACAATTGTTAAATGACTCTCGTTCCCCAGCACCTCCGACCAATAAGGCACATAGGCTACCGGCGGCGCTTTCTTTTCGATGTCGGCGCGAGTATCGGCAACCACGCCCACTACTTGCGTCGCCCGAGAATTGAACAACAGCGTTTGACCGATAGGATCCTCATGAGGCCATAGCTTCTTCGCCAAAACATCGGACACAATCACGGCATTGTTGTGTTCCCGCCCTCGATCTTCGAAGTTTCTACCGCTCTGGAGCGGCATTCCCATGACTGAAAAATATGATTTGCTGACGAATCGCACATTGGCGGTGGGCCTCTCCGCGGGAGGAGTTGTATCTCCAGGCCGCGAAATAGCGTCCATCCAGGTTTCTCCATCGAGGGGCATCTGATTCGTCAGCCCTGCTAGCTCTATCCCCGGTTGCTGTTGAAGGCTAGCCAGCAGCCGCCGATAGAACGCGTTGCTCCCTTGAGTCTGTCCGTATTTTCCTGCCGGCAGGTCCAGTTGGGCGGACAATCCATCTAGCGTGTTGAATCCGGTGTTGACCTGCATCAGGCGCACGAAGCTATGTGTCAGCAAGCCCGCCATCACCAGCAGCGCGGTACTTAGCCCAACTTCGACTGCAATCAAAACACTGCGTCCCCGAACGCCGGCTTTCGACACGGTCGATGAGCGTGTAGCATTTCCCAGCATTTTTTGAGGATTGCTGCGGGATTGTCTCCAGGCTGGATAGCCTCCAAACACAAACGCCGTCAGAAGAGTCAGCCCCAACGCAAATAGCAGAACGGACCCGTCGATACCCACGTCGGCGCGGCGCGGCAGCGTGTCCGGTGCCAGGAAAAGCAACGGCTTCAGCGCTATTGCGGCAAGCCACAGTCCGCTTACACCGCCGACGAGGGCGTAGACCATCGCCTCGGTAAGCGACTGTCGGACAAGTCTTCCCGGGCTGGCTCCCAGCGCGCTTCGTACCGCCATCTCTTGGCTGCGAAGCTCGCTTTTGGCGAGCATGAGGGCCGCCAAATTTAGGCACACTACAAGCAACACCGCTCCCACCGCGCCCAGCAGGACTACCAAGGCGCGGCGTTGATCCTTCACCTCATAGTCGCCGAGCCGAACTAACCCGGCGTGAATATCGATCTTTTCCGGAAAAGTTTTGGCAAAGGAAGCAAGACTGGTGTTCAATTCCGCTAACGCCGTCTCGCGACTGATATTCGGTTTCAGTCGAATAATCGCCTGATAGTTGAAATTTCCGATGAGTCCCGGTTCGTTCGGGAGCACCAACGGCCGGAAGAGTTCAATTTCTTGAAGAGCGCCGAATGGTCCGGCGTTTGGCATACGGAAGCGTTCGGGCATCACGCCGATGACCGTATGGGAAATTCCCTCAATCCGAACTTGCCCGCCGACAATGTTTCGTTTGCTGCCGAAACGGCTTTTCCAGAGAGAATAGGTGAGGAGAACGACGCGATTGCGTCCTGGCTGCGCATCTGAGGCGTCGATCAGTCGCCCCATCAGCGGTTTTACAGCCAACGCCTTTAGGAAGGCCGGAGTCACCACCGCTGCTGGAATGCGCGTCGCGTGCGCCGTACCGCCAAGTACCACTTGCTGTGGTCTTGTTAAACCAAGCTCCGCAATTGCCGGCACTGTCTTTTTCCAATGATCCGCATGGCGTGGATTGACCAGCAGCTCGGGGTAAAGATCTGCCACTTGGGGCTCCACCTCGAATAGTGAATACAGGCTCTCAGGATGCGGAAAGTCGAGCGGTTTCAGCAATAACCCATTCACAATGGAAAAGATAAGGACGTTCGCAGCGATGCCCAGCGCCAGCGAGATGATCGCCAGCGCGCTGAAGCCAGGGCTTTTGCGCATGAGGCGGAACGCGTAGGTCAGATCGGTTTTTAATGCAGCCATGCACTTATACATGGCACGTTGTTGGCCTTTTCTAGCGCGTTGATAATACGTAAAACCGCGTCTAAAGGGTGTCCGTTTGTGGGACTTAACTGTTCGGAAACGGACAGGCGGCTATTTTTCTTAATTGCACCCATGCAGGAAAGCTAGAACAATTAAGCCGACGTAAACCCCACCTCGTGCGAAATCGTCTATACCCATACGAATGGAGTTTATGGCTACAAGTCAGCTTCTTGCCGGGTTCGGAGACAAAGCCGCGCTCGACATTCCTGATTTTGAGTCGCTGCTCAAGCTTCACCAGTTGCGCGTGTTTCGATTTATCCTTGCGTCGACGCGCGACCGGGACGTGGCGGAGACGCTTACGCAAGATTGTTTCTGGAAAGCCTATGAAGCTCGGCTCCGCTTCCGTCAACAATGCAGCTTGGAGACTTGGCTGATGCAAATTGCGGTCAACCTGGTTCGCGATCACGTGCGGAACCGCCGCCTTCGGTTCTGGAAGCGTGTGCAACAAACCGCCAGTTCCGTCGATGATCTGGGAAACCGGCTCTCCGATCGCAAGCATTCCCCTGAATCGGAGCTGGTGTTGAAAGAGGAGGTACAAGCCATCTGGAGAGCTGCTGGACAACTCTCTGAGCGGCAGCGCAGCGTGTTTCTGCTTCGTTTTGTCGAGGACATGGATATCTTGGAGATCGCCGCCGTCACCGGCATGAAAGAAGGTACCGTGAAAGCTCATCTATTTCGTGCACTCAAAACAATTCGGGAGCGGGCCGCGCCCCAGTCATGACAATCCATCTTTCATCCGAAGAAATCACAGCCTGGGCTTTAGGCGAACGCCCCTTTTTCGCATTGCGCCATGCGAGTGAATGTACGCAATGCCAAGCCGAAGTAGCGCGTCTTGAGGAAACGTTGCTTAGCCTTCGTACTTCCGTTCGTGATTGGAGCGCGGAAGAAGCGGCTTCGTTGGAATTGCTGCCGCTGCCCGATTGCAGGCGGGTAGCATGGTCCTTCAGCCTTACCTGCGCAACCGCGATGCTGGCCATCGTTTCCTGTATGCTCCTCTGGTTTACGCCTGCGAAGCCGGACAAGCGCATCTCCGACGCAGCGCTGCTCGAACAAATACACCAGGAAATGGCACAAACTGTTCCGGGCCCCATGCAGCCGCTTGCCGGTCTGATTTCGGTGGATGGTTCGGAATCGTCCACGGCAATTATTCCCGCTACACACCCGGGACAAAAAGGAGCTGCGGAATAACCCATGTCGCTGACTAGGCATGCGCTTGCTTTCGCGCCGGTGGCCCTTGCGTTAGGATTCGCTCTCATCACGCCGGGATACGCCCTTGGGCTGCCGGCAATACCGGTCGTTCCCATGGAGGAGCCGCAAGGACCCCCTCTGGCGGGGATGAATGATGCGGACCATCGGGAAGGTCCGCCACCTCACCCTCCGGGTATGCGGGGCGAACCCCATTACGAAGGAGGCCCTCGCGGGCGAAACGGAGGCGAACGCTACACCCCGCCAAGTCGATGGTGGAGCAATCCCTACTACATTCAATACTTGAGCCTCACCGCCGATCAGCAGAAAAAGATCGAAGACGTCTTCAACAGCCACCGCCTCACACTAATCGACCTCAGCGCCAATCTGCAAAAACAAGAGGCCATTCTCGAACCGCTCCTTGACGCTGAGCACCCCGATGAAAATAAGATTCTTTCCCAGATCGACCGTGTGGCCGCCGCTCGCGCCGATCTCGAAAAGGGAAACGCAAGAATGCTTCTGGGATTTCGTCGCGTTCTGTCCCAGGAACAGTGGAAGCGTCTAGTGGACGCTCCTAGACCCGAGCCGCCGCCTCGCCGGCACTAACGCGAATCACCAATTAAAAAGGAGTCCTAACTTATGCGATATACGTGTGTTCATCGAGCAGCTCTTAGTGCCTTGCTCTCCGCCTCATTCTTGTTTGCGCAGTCGAGTGCTGCGCCGCCAAATCCTCCCACGCCGCCAACGCCCGCGCAGATCGCGGCGTTTCGGGTGGCGCGGCTCACCACCTTCCTGACGCTGACAACTGCGCAGCAAGCACGGGCCACTAGTACGTTCACCGCAGCCCAGACTACCATCTCCGGATTGATGACCAGCGAACGTGCCGCAAGAACGGCCTTGCAAACCGCAGTCCTCCAAAACGACACCGGCTCCATCGCCGCGCAAGCAGCCCAGATCGGTGTTCTGTCCAGTCAAATTATAGAAGCCAAGGCCAACGCCGACGCTGCTTTCTATACGCAGTTGACTCCCGATCAACAGACAACCTATAAAAACATTCTGTCGCAAGATCCTCATCTGCTTGGTGGTCCTGGCGGCCCCCATGGTCGTCCCGGCAGACCTCACGGCCCGCGCTAATTGGGTATCACCCAGGCGGACCGCCTCCCGGTAGGCTGACGATTGTGGGGCATCTTCCCATGCCCCATTTCATGCAACGTCGATCCCGGTGAACTGATGACCTATTTGTTGAGAAAGCTCCCGATGACTGCCCTTTCCCCAACCTGTATACAGAATCGATACCAGGACGAAGAGATCCTGCTACAAAGAAGAACGGCGGCTTTTGAAGCCATCCCCACGGCTGGTGAGTGCTGGCGATGTGGCGTGTGCCTGCACTTGCCGCAAGACTTTCCTCTTCGAATCTGCGGACAAGGTTTTACTCCTCGTTTACTTCTGGTGCAGTCGGGGAAAAAGCACTATTTCCTCCTGAAAATAAGCGTCTAACTGCTCATAGGACAGAATTGCCGCCGAACTTTATTGCTCGACCGTATCCGGTCAGTCTTCCTGAAAGTGCCTTCAGCAACGACATGAAGTCCCACCCAGCAAACACGTGTGAATCCATAAATTGCGAAGGTGGTCGGGGGTCGTTATACGGGAGGAGTGGATCGAAGCGCAGCAGGGTAGCTGATACAGTGTTCGGATGAACGAAGTCCCAATTACACGGCCCGACCCGTCCGAATTTGCTCCTCACGCGAAAGCCTATGTCGACTTGGTCCCGGAAGGAGATTTCCTGGGGCATCTTGCACAGCAAGTGGAGACAACCTGCGCTTTACTGCAGCCGGTTGATGAGGACCGGGCCTCCACGTTCACCTATGCACCCGGTAAATGGACCATAAAACAAACCATCGGTCATCTGAGTGACACCGAACGAATTCTTGCCTGCCGAGCATTGCGCATGGCGCGTGCCGACACAACCCCGCAGCCTGGCTTTGAGCAGGACGACTATGTGCAATCGGCCCATGCGAACCGCCGGACAATGGCCAGTCTTCTGGATGAGTTCCGATCCGTGCGGCAAGCGACATTGTCTCTCTTCAAGAGCTTCTCACCCGAGGATTGGACAAGACAAGGCCCGGTCAGTAATTGGCATCTCACTGTACGCGGCATTGCCTTTACCCTGGCCGGTCACGAACTCCATCATCTACGAATCCTGAACAAGCTTTATCTCGATTAAATCCTTTGTATGTCTGATATGATCTTATGTCTTATGCTAAGATTCTCCACTCGCTTTTCCGTAAAAAACTTTTTTTAAGCAACACAATTCTTTTGTTTGGGATTTCCGTTATCTATCTTTTCTTCTGTAGCCACACTTATTATTGGGACGGTGTTTCTTTTGCTCTGGCGATTGAAGCGGTAAATCGAGGTGAAGCTCCTTTTTTCACTCTTTTACACCCAAATCACCTAGTTTATAACGTTTTTGGCTACTATATTTATCGCATTTCACAACATCTAGAATTTTCACAACGCGCAATAGTTGTTCTACAGTATTCAAATCTCGCTCTTTCCCTTTGTTGCGGATACCTAGTGTCTCATCTGGCTGACCATCTATTTCGGAAGAAGATAATTACTTATTGTTGCTGGCTTTTGTTTTCCTTCGGAGCTTTATGGTGGCACTTCTCCACAGATGCCGATGCATATATTCTCACAACTTTATTGATTACAATTTCTTTCTTCTATGTTTTAAAGATAAACTTACGTCGTCTATTTCTCGCAGGACTTTTTCACGTTCTAGCAATGCTGTTTCACGAACTCGCCGTACTTTTTTATCTCTCGATAATTACAGCAATTTTTCGGCGGCGCGATATTACTTCGACGCAAAAACTGCTGTTATCTCTCGAATATGTTGTTGCTACAGCTACAACAGTTATTTTTGTTTATTATTTCTGTTATTTGAAAATAATTGATGGAGCACCTGTTGGCTTTTTAACGTGGGTGAGTAGTCGCGCCGACGACGCACATTTTCAATTTTCTTTTGCAAAGGTGATTTGTTCTAACCTAAATAGCTACATAAAACTTTTTCTTGGCGGTAAATCAAGCTTCATTAGACAATACATGTCGCTTACAATGGCGATTGCTCTCTTGATTTCCCTACTGGCGCTTATTTATGCTTTCTATTCGTTCCGACAAAGAAGCCGGGGTAGTCCGACCATGGCGAACTTAGAATGTGAACAAACTCGTAGGTACCAAGATTGTTACTTTGTTTTAATCTCATGGTTTTTGCCTTATTTTCTGTTTCTTTCAGTTTGGCTACCATGGAACGGATTTTATAAGCTACTAATTTGGCCGCCCTTGGTCTTACTATTTGGTTTTCTGCTTAATGATCGTTTGAAGCGTGATCGTACGGCCTATGGAATTATCGCATTGATCGTGGCGATGGCTGGCTGGAATTTTTCAGGCTACATTTATCCACATTCTCATGACACTGAGGACCCAGTATTGGTATTAGGAAAGACCATCGACAAAGAACTCCCAAACAGCGCGATTATCTATTATCGACAATTTGTAACTGACGATTGGTATTTAAAATACTTTGCACCCGGACGTGTTTGGAAGCCGTTACCCGAATTGGGGCAATTGCCTACGATTCTTCATCTAACTCACTATTCGTCAACGGTGTGTTTCGAGACATCAGCTCTAAACGCAGTAAGATTACTTGATCAGACCGAATACAATCGGTTATTAAGAAGCTTTGACAGTAGGTATGAATGGGAGTTAGTCTCAACTAAGTACAATGTTCAACTTCGATGTGTCAAACCTTCATATCTTAAGAATTAGACTCGCTATCGATTTTTGTGGATATTTACTTGACTCAGGTAGCCACTAAAGGTTGTGGTCGGTCGTTGGCGCGGTGGCATAGCATTTCACCATTGATTTGTGCGGAACCGGTTGAACGAGAACAGCCTACTGGAGGAGCCGGAAGAAGAGATTGCCCCGGCGACGCGATTTGCGCCGGTTGAAGCGGAAGGTGAATTGTCGAGGTAATAGTCCAAGTGTTCCAGGCTCACCGCTCCTTGGTGCGTGCCCAGGAGCCACCGCTTGAGAAGGGAGATGACCCGATGGACTCGTGGCATCAGTTCCGACGGAGTCTTTTTCTTTCCCCGGCGGAAGGTGATGTCATGGCCATATTCTTTTCCTTCCGAGGGAAAGTAGCCGAGCCAATCGTCGGGGTGAACGACGCTACCCGGCTCCACGGAATCCTCTATAAAAGGCATCAGACTCTCCGCGGAGGCATCCCGGATTCGCCGCATCCGAATGCGGCCGATGCCAGGTCCCTCTTCTTGAGCCGCCACGGCAATCAGAGCTTTGGCTTCGGTCTGGCGTCCTCGCACGCTCTCCTCCAAAACGCCCAGATAAGTCTCGTCCACCTCGACTCTCCCACAGAGTCGGTCTCGGCCGGGCCGCACCATGGCGCGCCGCAATTTATGGAGCCACGGCCAGGTCGTCTTATAACTTTTCAACCCCAGCAGTCGTTGGAGCCCCCTCGCTCTGGTGCCATTCTCTGGCTGGAGACCCACCACACGGCTCGAAACCAAGGCGTTAGGGGTTTGCGCGTATCTTGAAAGATCGTCCCAGCCGTCACCGAACTCTGGTAGCCGCAATCCGCGCATTGCAGCAGAACCCCGCGCAACGTCCAAGTCTTCCGCCCTGCGCAGCGTGGACTGGGTACGGCATTCTAGGATTCATAAATGGACAACTTCAAGAAAAGCCTTTCCTATACCAAGCTTTTCAAGCGATCGTCAACAATAATTACGGCTGCAATTAGAAGATAGAAATGGAGAGTGGCTATGCAACTGTTGAAACGCTAGCCTCTTTCCAACCTATTTAATTGGAACGTCACATCGAATGAGGTCCTTGCTGGAAACTCAGTTTCCTCTGCTCTGTCGCAATGGCCAATCGGCAAACATTGTTCGAAAACGCCCTTCAGCTAAGCTATTGATTTGACCAAATCCGCTTCGCGTTTTCATTTGCCTGTCCTGGCAGTTCTTTTTATCGCCTGCACTCTTTGGGGACAAGACTCCCCGCCACCGACCGATCAGCTCTCGTTGATGCCATGGCCGGCGAACGTTGCCGTTCAGCCTGGCGCCGTCGTTATCGACAACTCATTTACGGCCGCGATCGGCGGCGCAGGGGCGAAAGATACCCGCGTGAAGCTTGCGGCGGACCGACTATTGGAAAGGCTTGCCCGGCAGACCGGCATTCCAGTAGGCCCCCACGTTGTTCCACTGACGCAAACCCCCACGCTCACCATCATCGTCGAAAGTCGCGACCACAAAGCGCCCCAACGCCTCGGTGACGATGAACGCTACTCCCTGGAAGCAAACAACGGTCGCATCCGCATCTCCGCCGACGCGCCGCTCGGCGCTTTACGCGGTATGGAAACATTTCTTCAACTGGTGCGGCAGAACACTGCGCCAGGGATGGGCGCGCCCGCATTGCCTGGATTTTCGGTCCCCGACGTCGTCATTCATGACGAACCAAGATTTCCGTGGCGCGGTTTGTCATTAGACGTGTCGCGGCACTTCATCCCGGTGGACAACGTCAAGCGCACCATCGATGGTCTTGCGGCAGTGAAGATGAATGTCTTCCATTGGCATCTTTCCGATGACCAGGGCTTCCGCATCCAAAGCAAAAAGTATCCACGTCTGCAAAGATATGGCTCAGACGATCTGTTTTACACACAGACCGAAGTGCGCGAGATTATCGCTTATGCTCGTGACCGCGGCGTACGCATCGTTCCCGAATTCGACATGCCCGGCCACGCCACAAGCTGGCTAGTGGGCTACCCTAAGCTGGGCGTCGGACCAGGACCATACAAAATCGTCACCGGACACGGTATTCTCACGCAGCTCATGGATCCCACCAAGGAATCCACCTATCGATTACTGAACGGGTTTGTGGGCGAAATGGCAAAGCTGTTTCCCGATGAATATTTTCATATCGGCGGCGACGAGGTTAACCCCGGCGAGTGGAACAATAGTCCGCGCATCCAGCAATTCATGCGCAAGCACCATCTTGCCGACGCACAAGCGTTGCAAGCCTACTTCAATCAAAGATTATTGAAGATTGTCACCCGTCACGGCAAACACATGGAAGGTTGGGATGAAGTCCTACAGCCTGGCTTGCCAAAGACTATCGTTATTCAATCATGGCGTGGGCAAGATTCATTGGCAAAGGCCGCCAGCGAAGGTTACCAAGGCATTCTCTCCGCCGGCTGGTATCTTGACCTGATGTATCCGGCTTCGCAGCACTACGCCGTCGATCCGTTGAAAACGCCGCCAAACCCTAAGAAGGCTACAGTCAGCGGCCCTACGGTGCGCATTGAGGATCTTACTCCTGAGCAGAAGAAGCTCATCCTGGGTGGAGAAGCGGCCATGTGGGAGGAACTCGCCACGCCGGCAAATCTAGATTCGCGCCTGTGGCCGCGAACCGCGGTGATTGCCGAACGCCTTTGGTCGCCCGAATCAACCACCGATGTGGAGTCCATGTATCGTCGGCTCTATGCAGTCAATCACTGGTTGGAGTGGCTGGGATTGCAACAGCGCTTTGGGCTGGAGTTAATGCGGCAGCGTTTAGCAGGCAAGTATCCGGTAAAAGCGCTTGATGATTTCGACTCGGTGATGGAGCCGGTGAAAGGCTATTCGCGCCACGCCCAACGCTATCAGACATCGACTCCGCTCAATCGCCTAGTGGATGCCACAGCCCCGGAAAGCAATGCCGCCCGCGAATTCCGCGATGCGGTGGACAAATACTTACAAGGCGCGCAAACACCCGAAGTGGCTGCCATGCTTCAAATGCAGCTTCAGCACTGGCGCGATGTAGTGGAAGCGGTTCGCCCTTCACTGCGGCAGAACGCTCTCCTGATAGAAGATATCCCCCTTGCCGAGTCGCTTGCTACTTTATGTCTGGCAGGACAAGAAGCCACTTCCTACTTGCAACAAGGCCGCACCGCGCCCGCCGACTGGAAACAGCAGCGTTCCGCTGCCGTAGAGGAAGCATCCAAACGGCAGGCTGATTTGCTGGTGCAAATCGCACCTGCTATTCAGAAGTTAGTGGCGAAGGTGCCCGTCACTACTCAGTAAGCCGCGCATTGGCCGTTTCTTGTTGCTGCTAAATGCCTAGATCGGCAGCAAACTTAGCGCTGCTTCGATCTCGGCGCGGGTATGCGCATCCCCTTTGCGCGTCGTAGCTTCAACGCCTTTCTCATACAGCGTTCGTGCCTGCTCCACTTCGCCGAGCTGCTCCAAAGCCTGACCGCCGTGATAGTAGGCAGCGGCATAGTTTTCATCCTGATCCAAAACTGTCCGGTACTCGTGCACGGCTTGCTGCAGCTGACCGTTGTTCGCCAGCTCCATGGCCAGACCATAGCGCGCAAATGTATTTTGTGGATCTTGAGCCACCATCTGACCAAGTACTTCAAGGCGGTTTGTTGCCATAAGTTCCATTCTGTCATTCAAATCTGAAAACCAAGCGGCGCCGCCCTTATACTGAAGCTTGTACCCATGGCCTGCCCGTTTTTTGAGCCGGTCGGCGTTGCCCCCGATCCGCTTCATCCGCTCGCCCGTCTTCCTTTGATCAATGAGCATGATGGTCATTGCCACGCCCGGTCGGAGATAGTTAACGTTCCCTCCGGTCTCCGCTTCTCATCCTGCAATCAAGGCAATTCCGCACATTGCTGTGGTCACTTTCCCGCAAACGAAGCACGATCTGCGCTTCGCTACAATGTCATCGGCCAAACCGGCGAAGCATTGCAGGTGCTCTGCATAGCGGAAGCAAATTACGCCCCCCTGTCCTGGCGGAGCGTCCATTACTACCTCGATGACCAACGACTAGAGCCCCCAATCGATGACATCTGTTTACGATCGCAAGTACTGGCCTTTTGTCGAAGCTATGTCCGGCGTTTCGGTGCGACCGCCGGGTAACCGTTAAGCTCTTATTGAGAGCCGATGTCATTAAACAGGAAGAACGAACTTGCCGAGCCGGACATCTCGGCAACGGAAGCCCCGATCGAAGTCAGAACAGTTCGCGAATCACAGTCCGAATATTCGGAGATCTGCCTGCCAAACGATACCAACATGCTGGGCAACATGCTGGGCGGACACGTCATGCATTTGGTGGACGTTTGTGGAGCCATCGCCGGAATGCGCCACGCGCGCGGCCCGGTGGTGACCGCCTCCATCGATCAAATGACCTTTCTGCATCCAGTGCGTATCGGCGAGCTGGTGCGCCTGAAATCACAAGTGAACCGGGTGTTTCGGACTTCCATGGAGGTGGGCGTGAAGGTGTGGGTAGAAAATCTGGTCAGCAGCGAGATCAGGCATACCTCATCGGCCTATCTCACCTTTGTGGCCGTAGATAGCGCCGGAAGAAAAGCGCCTCTCCCACAAATTCGCCCCGAAACAGACGAGGAAATACGCCGTTTCGAAGAAGCAGCCGAACGTCGGGCATACCGGCTGGCGTTTAAAGATCGAACGAAGCGAATGTCGGGAGAATAGGTGAACGGGCATGTTTCAATGAAGAGAGCGCGGCGGGTTTCGGTCGCCGCTAGGTAGGAGTTTTTGCCGATGGCGACAAACCCAGTCACCCCATTCTTGACGATTGAAGAGTTTATCCGTCTATATGGCGCAGAGAAACCCGCCTACGAGTACTGGGACGGCCTCGCCGTTCAAAAGCCAACGCCGACGATTCTTCACTCTTTTCTCCAGTTTGTGCTGCAATCCCTCCTTAAACGCCGCGGTTTGGCCGCCGCAGGGGAAGTCCGGATCAAGCTGCATTCGACAAGAGAACCGGCTCCCGATGTGATCGCCGGACCCCGATTGCAGTCGCCTTACCGACACGGACCGTACCGGTCGTCATTGAAATTTTGTCCCCGGAAGACAGCCTCGAAAGGGTGCGGCGAAAATGCCGATTCTATGCCGAGCAAAGCATTCCCGGCATCTATGTCTTCGATCCCGAGGACCGGACGGCGGACCGTTGGAATTTTGCGGCCAACGCCTTGAAGCCGACTACGATGATTGAACTTCCCGGCCGACAGGATCTTCCAGTCACAGAAATCTGGGCGGCGCTTGACGAAGAACTAAAGCAAGTCGATTTCGGTGAGACATAGAAGGCAGCGTGTCGGCTCGCTTGCTTCCATACGCCACCTTCTACTCTTCCTCTGCCTTGTGCACATATTTGATGCAATGCTTATAAAGCAGAAGATTCGGCGCACCCTCGCGATTGAGTTTTAAGCAATCGCGGTCATACCATTCGATCACGCCCTCAAGTTGTTCGCCGTCGGTCATCATCACGATCATGTGTGTTTTACTCTGCATCTGCTTGGAGTAGTAAAACTGCTCGGCATTGGTTTGTTCCGGCGGCGTGTTCTTCTTCACAGCGGGCGGCTTTCGCGTTCCTTCCCGGTTGTCAGGACCGCTGGTGCGAATCGGTTTTCTGGTAAGCGCCTCAAAACGCCTCTCCTCAATCATTTGGCCTCGGTCGTTGTCCGTTATTGTATCCTGCCACATCGTCCATTCGCCTCCTCGGGCGCGTTCCATTTAGGCGTTTGCGCCAGTTACGGCGTTACGGAAATCTCACCGCGTAGATTCACAATCATTGCGTCCAGCGCCGACACCTTCTGAATATTGCGCCGTACCATTTGGACCAGCTCGTCGACGTTCCGCACCGCCCGCTCCAGCCAAGCGAAACTGATGCGTTGCGCGATCTTTGCCAGCGCCGGCTGCACATCGCGATTGCGCACAGGCACTCCGCCCTGCAACAGATGAAGCAAGTCCTCTAACAGTCCGTATGTCAGTTTCAGATAGAAATCGAGCTTCTCGGTTTTCCTGCTCCCAAACGATTCGGAACGCTGTACCCAGGCCGAAAAAGGAGCCAACCCCGCCCCACATTCCAGCGCTGTTAGCATCAATAAACGACGCTCGCGATACTGCTCCAAGTCGAGCGTAACCGCTAACCCCGGACTCCCCTCGGCCAGTGCGATCCGCGCCTCTGCGTCCGCGATCTGGCGGCTCTTCGCGAACGCCTGCATCTCTTGATCGTCTAACCGCGAAAGCGGCAAAACCACGGAACGCGACCGAATCGTCGGTAGAAGATCATACAGATTCTCCGTCGTTGCAATGATCACCAGGTGCTCAGGCGGCTCCTCCAGCAGCTTCAAGAGCGAGTTTGCGGAGTTCTCATTCGCGCGATCCAAACGATCAATCAAGAAAACACGATGTGCCCCATGCAAAGGCTTGAACTGCGCCCGTTCGCGAAGAAGACGCATCTGCTGAATGGTGAGCTGCCGCAAAGGACCGTCGGGAGCAAAGGTAACGAAGTCCGGATGTGTGGAAAACAACAGTGGATCGTCGCCCCGCTTGTCGGCCGGCCATTTCTCGCGCTGATCGATAGTTTCGGTGTTGGCAGGTAGACTGAGATCGTCTTGCTCGATCTTCGCCGCGCCTCCCAACAGGTGTGCCGCAAACCTCCTGGCTAAGGTAGCCTTCCCGATACCTTCAGGGCCGCTCAGCAGAATTGTTTGCGAAATCCGCTGGCCGTCGATCATCTGTTTCAGCGTTCGCGCGGCGTTGCTATTGCCCTGGAAGTTCTCGAATGGCGGCATGAAAGAGTCAGTATCATTGTGGCATTGCATGGAAGACCGGATGGAGCGAATCAGCGCCAAGAAGACCGAGTTGGACCGGATGCGCCCCTTGTCTCCGGGAAGCCTGCAAGCCCTCTCGACTTGGTACGACGTGGAACTGACGTATACGTCCAACGCTATCGAAGGCAACACGCTGACCCGAAACGAGACTGCCGTCGTGCTGGAGAAGGGAATCACCGTCAGCGGCAAGCCGTTGAAAGATCACCTGGAGGCTATTGGGCATAAGGATGCGCTCGACTATATAAGAGCCTTAGCGCAAACAACCGAACCGGTTCGAGAGATCGACATCCGGCAAATACACCGGCTCATTATGTTACGCGTCAATCCGGAAGAGGCCGGCCAATATAGCCGGCATCAACGCTTGATCGCCGGTTCTTCTCTTGTACTGCCCTCGCCTGCGGAGATTCCTCCGTTAATGGGCGATCTCGCGCAATGGCTTCAGACCACTCCCCTGAACCCCGCAACTGCTTTCGCAGCGCATGAGCGACTCGTCGCGATTCATCCCTTCAGCGACGGAAACGGCCGCACGGGACGATTGCTGATGAATCTGCTGCTCTTGAAAAACGGATACCCGCCCACGATCATCGGACCCGAACATCGCGTAAGATATCTCGACAGTCTGCAATCGCTTCAGGAAAATGGCAACCGTCAACTATACAATGACTTTATGGCCGAGCGGCTAGAAGAAAGCCTCAGTAAACATCTTGAGATGTTGTCTCGTGGTTTGGATAGATGAGCGTTGCTGTATCACTGGCCCTGGCCTCGATAGCCGCCCGGCAAATCGACTCCCGCGCCGCTCACTTCTTCTTGGCAAAGCAAACTAATCCCGAATCAAGCCGCCGGATGATTCGCGCCCGAGCTGCTTGTTCGATACTGCTTGTCGGAATACTCCCTCCCACATAGCGATCTCACTTGTGATAGCAATCTAAGTAGATGAAACGCTCTTGTGCCCTCTGGCTCACAATCTTCAGTTTTGCTGACGCGGGTGTCGTCGGCCAAGTATCTTCGGAAAAACCGAGCGGGCACGCATCGCCACGGTCAAAGTCCAAGAAGCAAAGGAAACCGTCTCGTTCCCAAGATAGGAATCCTAGTTCCCAGCCTTCCCCCGATCCGGCGAATCCCGCAAATCCTGACCCTAGCCGCCCGGGAACGGCGCCTACACTTCCCGCTCAGCAGCCCAATAATAAAGCTCCTGTCACTCCCGCCGACCCTACGAGTCCCACGACAACCAAACCGCCCGGAAAATGATCCTCCAAACTGATGGAGTGGTCGAAACAGCTCCGTATGTTTCCGATGTAGATCCTGCCGCCGAATGGTGCGGTAGGGTTTTCGAGTTCTGCCCTGTGTTAGTCTGGTGATCGTTCTCGTTAAACAACGCTTCGCCTGCTTGTTTGCGGGCCTCCACGACCTCTTGTCATGTCGCTGCAAGTTTTTTTGCAAGCTCAATTGCTTGGTGCCGAAGATTTTTTGGCCGCTCACCATTCTCCTCAGCTCGATGGCCTGAAAGACCTATCTGGGCGCAGTGTTTGGCTCAGCCTTCTCTGTGAAGTTTTGCCCCGTGCGCTTCTTGCCGAACTGAAACTTTCGCGTATGCTGCTTGGCTCCAGCAGTGGTGAGCAGTTTCTCCTGGTACTGCCCGAAGAGGAAATTTCTCGCGCAAACGACTTCCTCCACAAAGCCGCTGGTGAACTGACCACTTTCACCAACAGCGCCCTGCGGCTAGTATGGGCTAGTACTGAAAATCTGGGTGTCTGGCCGGTCGCCCGCAAGCGCCTCGATGACGCTATGTCGGCGAAGATTGATGCGCCTCTCTCCGCGCGCGCCGGCCAGGACAACTTTTTTGCCCCACTCGCTGACGCCGAATCACCAGACGGCGACTCCTATTTCGTTACTTTCGCCGAGCGTATGCCGTCCGCCTCCGCCGTCGGTTGGTCTCCGGAAACCCCTGCACGCCTTCTGTGGGACGACGGACAGCATCGATGGTCGTTGAAAGATCAATCCGGATTAGAGGACGATGCTATCTTGTTTCCGCGCCGCTTCGCCCTGGATGAGGCCGGTCTGCAATTAGCATCGCTTGGAGAACTAGCCGAGCGTGCCGAAGGTGCTCCGCGTTGGGGTATTCTGGTCGGCGACGTCGATCATTTTAACGTCAGGCTTCGGCAGGCCAATTCCATTGAGGAGCACATCCACCTTTCTGTCCTATTTAAAGAATTCTTTGCCGGCGAGCTGTCGTTACTCTGCACATTGCCGGAGTTTTGGCGCAAGGTAAGCATCCTTTATCGAGGCGGCGATGACTTTGCCATCCTCGGAGCTTGGGACTCGCTCATCCTTCTGGCTCGCGAACTACAGCGTCTCTTTGATAAATTCGTCGCCCATAACTTACAAACTGCTTCCGGCGTGGAAGGGAAAACTGTCACCATTGCGCTTGCCGTCGCCCCGGATACAAGTACCGTCGCTTCAGCACTGCTTGAAGAAGCAGGCACGCTCTTACGCGGCGCCAAGGCCACTGAAACGGGCAGCTTCTACCTGTTTGGATGGACGCTGGAGTGGAAACGCCTTTCCGATGCCGAAACTCTAAAAGCGGACTTGGTGCGTCTCGTGCGAGACTTTGGGTACGGACCGGATTACATTAATAATGTCGCCTCCATCTATCGCGAGACGTTTTCTGCGCGTGCTACCCGCCGCAATAAGCCCGTCCGTGTCGATAAGCCATGGCGAACTTACATGCGGCTCATGCGTGTACTACCGGAGCCGCAAAATCGCGAGACGAGAAATTTGATCAATACTGTTGCTGCCAACTTAGTCGGGCGAAATACGCCGGCGTATAAGCTGCGGCCTTCTTCGCGCGTGGGGCTGGAGTGGGCCCGTTTAGCAGCCGGCCAGTAAGTCGCGCTTGCCCGGGAGTACCGTTGGGCAGAAAGGATTTAAGGTAATCGATGCCTGAAGTAGAGGAACAAAAAAACGATGAAAAAAAAGAAGGCGAGGGACGGGGACCCCGCGACAATCGCGGTGACAGCCGGCCTCAAAGGGAAAATCGGGGCGGCAACCCTCGCGGTAACGATCGCGGTGGCGGCGAGGGTCGCGGTGGGGGTGGCAATGAAGGCCGCGGCGGCTTCGAGCGCGGACGCGAACCCCGTGGCGCCGGACCCCGCGGCCCCGGCGACCGACGCGGCGAAAATCCCTTCGACATCGATCTGGAAAAACTGATCGCCGATAGCCTTTACCTAGACAACCAGGCCCATGTCGTGGTCAGTCGCATGCGCGACATGGATTCGGGAACTAAAAGTCAATTGCGGCGTCTCTACAATGCCGTCCGCCGTGCAACGCGGGCACCGGAAACAGAGCGCCAGCATGAGTTCGTCATGGTTCGGGCTCGTTTGGCGTATACCATTGCACGTCACTCACTCCGCAGTCTCGATGCTTTAGAACGCCTGCTGCTGCAGGTGACTCGCAAAAATGACAATCGTGGCTATGAGCGGTTTCGTGATCTGTTCGAAGCCATTATTGCCTACAACGAGTAAGGTCTCACGAGAAATTTAAACGTTCATTCGTTAGGAATTCTCGGCAGCAGTGACGTCGTAAAACGAACAACAACTTGAAAAGTAGAAATACAGGATATTACGCATGAGTTCTCATACCGCAGCTACAGAACTGACATTTCTGGGAAAGCTGGTTCTTGAAGGCGAGATCGCTTGCCACACCGGCCTGCATATCGGGGCCGGAAAAGGATCTCTGGAAATCGGCGGCGCGGACAATCCCGTCGTGAAGGATGCGTTCGGCATTCCCTACATCCCCGGTAGCTCGATACGCGGGCGCCTTCGTTCGCTGCTGGAGCAAGCCCTTGGTCTTGCGGTCCCGAATGAGTTGATCTATCTCTCCAAGCGAAAAGGACAGGAAGTTCGTATTCATCAAAGTGATCGACCCGATGATGATATCTGCATTCTGTTCGGCCGTAACTCGGGACGATTAGAAAAGGTCTCTGGCGAAGCGGTAGAATCGGCGGCAGCCACTCCGGCGCGCCTTGCCGTCTACGACGCACCGTTAGTGATAGACAGCATCACGCCGCAAATGCGCGAGAATCTAGACGATGAATTGACCGAAGTGAAAAGCGAGAATGCAGTGGACCGCGTCACGGCCCAGGCAAATCCCCGCACCCTGGAGCGCGTTCCCGCTGGAGCGCGGTTTCGTTTCCGTATGGTGTTCGATGTTCTTTGCGAGGAAGATAAGCCTCTGCTGGCGCGTGTTGCCGAAGGGCTGCGGTTGTTAGAGGACGACGCGCTCGGTGGTAGCGGAAGCCGGGGAAGCGGGCGTGTCTCTGTCGAAAACCTGAAGCTCACCTGGCGCGCGAAAGACTACTACGCCAAGGGAGAAAGCGAGACGGCGTTGCTGGACAATGCTGGTCTGTCCGCCTTTCAGCAGCTTGTCGCCGCTGAAGATTTTGCTGGAAAATTAGCCTAAGATGCAGTCGGCAGTTCTCATACGCCTGCATCCGCGCGGGCCGTGGCGCTATGGACCTAGCGATGGCGGTCAGGACCGTGTCGACACGCTTTATCGTAGCGATCGTCTTTACTCCGCTGTGACCCTGGCCATGAGGCAGCTCGGGTTCTTGGACGCGTGGCTTGACGCCACCGCGCGTGCCGATAACCCAGCCGTCACCTTCAGCTCTCTTTTCCCATTTCAGGGAGATACGCTATTTGTTCCACCCCCGGCCACGCTTTGGCCGCCGCCGCTTTCGTCGGTCACCACGCCAAGCCCGGTTTTTTTAACGAAAATTCGCTGGAATGCTGCTCATTTCGTCCCGCTGTCCCTCATCGAATCGCTTCTCACCGGCCAGCGTATCTTGGCCGATCAATGGCTTCCCGATGCGGAAAGCGGCTGTCTACTAAGGCGTGACCGTCCCAGCACCAGCCCTTTTCGGGTCGTCACACGAAGTAGGGCTGCGGTCGATCGCGTCACGCGAAGCTCTGTTCATATCGACGCTTCCACCTGTGTCGAATGGGAAAACGGCTCCGGCCTTTGGACGGTCGCTCGGTTCTCGAGTGATGAAGCTCACCAAAGCTGGGCTATCCATTTGCAATCGGCCTTCCGCCTTCTGGCCGATACTGGCTTTGGCGGCAAACGCTCGAGTGGCTGGGGTCGGACTCACGAACCGGAATTTCGATTTGGCTCCTGGCCTTCCCTCCTGCTTCCAGCCTTCGCGAAGATTGGTTCTACCGATGGAGTAGGCGATCCATCCTCTTTCTATTGGTTACTTTCTCTCTACTCGCCGTCTTCTGCGGATGGCGTGGATTGGAGCGATGGTTCCTATACAGCCACCATTCGTAGCGGTCACGTCGATAGTCCTTCTCTTAGCTCGGGTGCTTACAAAAAACGCATTCGCATGATTGCCGAGGGTTCCGTTTTGTCAGCCAGCTGGGAACCTGTCGGTGCGGCGGTCGATGTTGCGCCCGAAGACTTTGAACATCCTGTTTACCGATCTGGTTTTGCGTTGTCGCTTCTGCTGCCGGAAATAAGCCCGGCTGTTGCGCCCAGTGCTGAGTTGGACGCCATATTGGCTGAAGCGATCGAGGCTAACGAATTGATAGCCGCTCCTGACGAGCCGAAAGTCGCTCCATCCGAAGAAGAGATTACTGTGCCGGAGGGCAGAGCCGCAGAGCCTCCTGCGTTGGAAGAGACAATCGATGCGGAAAAGCCCGCCGACCATGGGGAGGGAACAAATGAAATATAAGGTGGTGGCTCTCACGCCGCTGCTCGTCGGCGATGGACGTGAACTTTCGCCCATCGACTACATGGTCTGGAAGGATCAAGTGAACGTTCTAGACCAGAACCGTATCTTTAAACTTCTTGCTCGCGGACCTCGCCTGGATGGCTACCTGGCGCAATTGCAGAAAGCAACCAAGCTCGATTTTGCTTCCTGGGGAGGATTCGCCCAGAATTTCTCGCAACGGCGTATTCCTTTCGAGAATCCCCAACTCACCGATATCTGGAACGCCGCCCCTTCAGACTTTCTTTTCATTCCCACGTTTTCCGCTACTTATCGGGGCGCTTATCTGCCGGCATCGGCCCTCAAGGGAGCGCTTCGCACCGGCTTGGTATTCTCCCGCTGGAATGAAGGTGTCATTGATCGCCTTGCCGGTTCGTTAGAAGGAAATCGTCTCCCAAGGCGTCTTGCCGAACCCGCCGAAGTTCACGTCGGCGCCTCGCAAATGAGAATCATCAGCGCTGCCGACAGCGGACCCGTTCCCTCTTCTGCATTCAAAATCTTCCTTACGCGCGTCGCTTCGCTCGATACGCGTCAACCAACAAAACCGCAGCTCTCCTGGAAAGTGGCTGGGCGTGGAAGCGTCCCCCCGCCACGCATCTCCGATTCCACTGCCTCCTTTGCCGAAATGGCTCCCATCGGCACTAACTTCGAGGGTGCTGTCCAGGAACGCACATTCCTTGAACAGCCGGAATTAACGAAATCTCTAGGCTGGAAGTCATCTCCCGACCTCAGAACCATTGTCGAAGCAGCCAACCAATATGCTGCCGCTCAGCTAAAGATCCACAGCGACTATGCGGAGAGAAGCGGGCTTCCCGCCCTGCAACAATCTATCCAACGCCTCGACAGCGAACTGAATCTTGTACAGAATCAGCAGCTTAGCTGCCTTTTATGCTTGGGACGAGGCGGTGGGTTCGTTTCGAAATCCGGTTATCTCGATACCGGCCTAGGTTCGTTTCGCAAAATACTACGCGCTGCTCCTTTTTACGAAAATGCGCTTCGCGAGGGTGCCGTCTTCCCCAAAACACGTCGCATTGTCTTTACTGGCGGCCAACCCACCGCTCTTCCTGGGTGGGTGAAGCTGGAATTCGAGTAGTACTCCTACTTTCTTGGAGAGTAATACTTGCTTGCTCTGACTCTTTTCTGGGCGGAGGACTATAAAGTCTAACTGCTAAATGCCGATAATATAGGTATGATACGGTTCGGAGGAACACAGTAGATGTACAAAGCGTACTTTGGGCTCGCGGAAAATCCATTTAACCTAAGCCCAGACCCTGAGTTTCTGTACCGCAGCCCGCAGCACGAAGAGGCTTTGGCTAATCTCATCTACGGCGTTCGTAGCCGGAAAGGCTTCATCGTCCTGGCCGGCGAGGTCGGAACCGGCAAAACCACCATGCTGGAGTGTCTGCGGGATTATCTCGATTCACAGCGCATCGAGTTTGCCTTTATCTTCAATTCCCGCCTCACGCCCGATCAGTTTTTTGAAATGCTCGCCTACGATTTCGACCTGCGCTGCGACCGCAAGTCGAAGACGGAAGTTCTTTTTGCCCTCAATGCTCTCTTGATCCAGCAGACCGAGCGTGGTCGTACCTGTGTCTTAATCGTCGATGAGGCCCATAATCTGGAGTGGGATGTTCTTGAAGAAATCCGTCTACTCGGAAATCTCGAAAACCGTCAAGGTAAGCTGCTGCAGATCATCTTGGCCGGTCAGCCGGAGCTAGACCGTAAGCTCGACGCGCCGAACCTCCGGCAGTTGAAACAGCGCATCGTTCTACGCTGCACATTGAATCCGTTGACTGAGGAAGAGTCCACCGCCTATGTCGAAACCAGGTTAGCCCGTGCCGGTATGCCGAACCAAAAAGTATTCTCGCGCGAACTAATGCATGAAATTCATCACCGATCACATGGCATTCCCCGCATCATCAACGCTATTTGTGACAACCTCCTGGTCACCTGTTTTGCGATGGAGCAGCGCGTGGCAAATTTCACAATGCTCGAGGAAGTTTCTCGCGACATGCGTCTGGAATGGCCCGGCAGCAACCGCGACCGCCGTCCCAGGTCACGTTACGACTTCGGCGAAGAACCCCGTCCGGGCAGCCCGGTTCCCGCTATCGGCGATTAAAGCTCTTTCTGTTTCTTTGCAAATAAAAAAGGGATAAAGTCTAATAATCAGCTTGACGCTGATGGAGGCTTGTCCTTTGCATACACTCCATTCCGTTCATCCCAGCCCGCAATTGCGGGCTCACGTCGTCGCCTACGCACAAAGAAACGTAGCGGTAAGCGATCCGGTATGCGTCGAGCCAATTACTGCGCGATTGGAGCATGTACTGGAATTCGAGTTTGCCCATCCTTTGGAGGTAAGCTGCCCTAACGAATCCTACAGGTTAGGCCCCACGATCGCAGTTGTTGGTCCGCAGACATTGCAATCGGCGCATGTCAGGCTAAAAGGGCCCATCGACTCTTTTGCTATTTTCTTCAAACCCTCCGGGCTGCGCTGCCTCTTCAATGTTCCTGTGCGGGAACTGATCGACAAGGATTATGAGGGCACCTCCGTTCTCGGTAGAAGCATTCAACATTTGTGGGAGATGCTGGCCCAAACGTCTTCCTTCCAGCATCGAGTGCAAATCACGGAAAAATTCCTTTCCTTCTATGCCGATCGTCCGTTTCCCTGTAATCCGGTTTGGAAAGCAGTCGATTACCTGACGGCAATGCGGGGCAACGTCGGAATCAAAGATCTTGGACAGATAAGCGGATTAGGAGTGCGACAGTTCGAGCGGCGTTTTCTCGGCGAGCTCGGGATGACTCCGAAATGTTTCGCCAAGTTAATACGTTTCCAAACCGCGCTCGACTCAAAGCTCGCCGCGCCTGAAAAGTCGTGGTTGGAGATTGCTCATCTTCTGGATTACCACGATCAAATGCACCTGATCAGAGACTTTCGCCGGTATGCCGGAGGGTCACCGACCCGAGTTATGGAACAGTTGGGTGACATGCGTCCGGCGGCACTGATGGGTGCTCTCACGAAATTCGCTTCCATGTCGCATTTGTACTAGTCCCCTTGCCTTCCGCCCGAGCATAATAAGTTCGGTCCATATCCCAGGGAGGCATGATGGCAGATTCGATTATTACTGACGTTTTTAAGTTCCTGGCAATTCGCCCCACCCAGCGTGTGAGCGCGAAGGAAACGGGGAATATCTTTATCCGGGACGAACGGACCGCTACGCCTGAAGGTAAGCGCATACTGCTTCAGATGGGACGTTCACTCGCGCAGCCCGGTGAAGCAATGCGCCGCTACGAGGAAGCTGACCTGACGAAACTGCAGCCGCTCGCAGACATGCACCGCCAGCTAACAGTCTTTTATGAGACGGCTTCCCTGGCTACCGATCAGACACCGCAGCCTGCCGACTCGATCAGTGCTACGCTGCCCGACCCGGCGAGTAAAGAGACCAAGCTTTTGACCGAAGCCGCCTGGGACGTTGTCTATGCTGCCTACGAAAGTGGACCGGACGCAGGCCCTAAACTGGAAACTCCTATGGCGGCGCTTCAGATCCTGCATTTTGCAAAACAGCATTCGGGCAATGGCATAGACGGGAAGGTAGCGCTCCAAATACTGCGCGCCAAGCCAGTGATTCCTTTCCCCATCCTGGAAGGCGGAACATCATCTGTAGACTCCTCGCAGCTTACGGCAGTGACGCCCGCGGCCGCCCAGTCGTTTAGTCCAGCTCGATCCTCATCCGCGGGACTCGCTTTGATTGAGGAGTACGACTCGGCAAAGCGCCTGCTGACCCAAGTCAGGACCGCCTCGACGGTCAATGACTCCGCAGCGAACGCTTCGCATTTTTCGGATGCAAACAGCGGCAGCATTTCAAAAAGTTTTGCAGTGAGTACGCTGCCTGCACTGCGCGACGCGCTTGGAGCGCGCTTATCTGCGGCAGATGGCTCTCTTCTTGAAAAGCTCGCTATCGATAGCTCGACCAAAGCTACATCACTCACGCAGACGCTGCAAGACCATCTCACTGCCTTAACGGAAAAGGCATATGCATTGCGCGATGACCCGAACTTCGTGAACCTCGTAAAAAGTCACTCTGCAGCCGGCGAACTCGTTAAAGTTTTTCCGCCGATTGCCACTTTGACTCCGAATGGCAGTGTCGGCAGCAGTCCTGACGTGAACGTCACCGGCCGCATTCGACCGTTAGGTATCGGTGATCTTAAAGTAGTAAAACAAAAACTCCTTGCCTATCTGCCGGGCGAGGTGGCGCACATCGAAAACATCCTGAAGGGCGAGTCTAAGCAGCGTATCTATCGAACACTGGACCGTACTGAAACAACTCTGTTCAGCTCCGAAGAAACGACGGAGGAGACCGAACGCGACACCCAGTCCACCGATCGCTTCGAGTTAAAGAAAGAGAGCGAGCAGACGATCAAGAGCGATATGAGCGTGAAAGCGGGTGTGACGGTAACAGGTGTCTACGGCCCGGTCACGGTCACTGCTCAGGGAGACTTTGCTTACTCCACCTCCAAGCAGGACTCGGCTAAAAGCAGTGCGAACTTTGCCCGCGATGTGGTGGACCGTTCCGTCAGCAAAGTGCAGAAGAAGGTAAAAACAGAGCGGACAACCAAAACATTTCATGAGGCAGAAGAAACCGATACCCATGGAGTGGATAACTCGAAAGGAGCCGAACACGTTGTAGGAGTGTACCGCTGGGTAGATAAAAAGTATCGCGCTCAGGTCTATAACTACGGAAAGCGCCTAATGCTCGAATTCGTGGTGCCCGAGCCATCGGCGTACTTCCGTGCCTCTCAAATGAAATCCGCGGTTCAGGCCGCGGATGCACAGCCGCCCGTACCGTTTCTCGACCTGAAGCTGCAACCGCTAACCGCCTCTGACATCGACGACACAAACTACCAAATTTTTGCGAGCCGTTACAACGCCGCCGGTGTCACGCCTTCACCCGCCGAGTGGCTCTACGCCGCTGCCGCCTTTGAGCAGAACAACATCCAGAACGGGCAGACCATTTCTAAGTCGATCAAGGACATCGTGGTGCCGGATGGTTACAAATTTATGTACTACAACGCCCAAGTGTCGGCGATCTGGGAAAACTTTCCCCAGTTGATGATCCAGATCGGCACAAATAGGGTTCACCTGCTAAACAACACAACGGCGCGCCGGTCGGCCGACGTGGAAATCGGCTACGCGGAAGATCCGGGCGATTGGGACAACCCCAAGGGAGTGTTGGCAGTCAGCGTTGTAGGGTACGACATCAATGCTTTCGCCGTTAACATTGGGGTAAACTGTCTCCGTGAAAAGGCGACTTATGCGAAGTGGCAACTCGAGACGTTCGACAAAATCTACACTGCCTATAAAGCTCTGAAGACTGAGTATGACCAGAAGGTAAAACAAGCCCAGGCGCAGGCAATGGGCATAGGCATGGACGGGCGTAATCCGGCGATCAATCTCGAAATCATTCAGTCCGAACTCAAAAAGCTAAGCCTAACCATGCTTACCGGTAAACACTTCAACGGATTTCACGCCATGACCAATCCTGTCGATCAACCGGCGACACTGCCTGAAATCGATGTCTATGAGGCTCTTAACGAAGGGCCAATTATCCAGTTCTTCGAACAGGCCTTCGATTGGGAGCAAATCACATACCTCTTCTATCCCTATTTCTGGGGTCGTAAAACTGGGTGGATTCAGGCCAGCAATCAGTCTGATCCCGATCCGCTTTTCAGTAAATTTCTGCAGGCAGGAGCAGCCCGCATCGTTGTGGCCGTTTCGCCGGCTTACAACGACGCTGTTTTGTACTTTTTGCAAAAAAACAAAGTCTGGGGTGGCGGCGGAGCTCCGACGATTGACGATAAAGATGGCCTGTATACGTCCATTGCCGATGAGTTGAGAGAGCAAACCGACGACCTCGCGGGCGCAATTCCCGAAGGTGCTCCTTGGGAATTTACCGTTCCGACAACATTGGTCTGGCTGCAAGGCGACGCACAATTGCCGGTGTTCGCTTAGGCAAACGGCGCGAACGCATTAAGCCATGTCAACCAGTCTTGAGCCGTACCGCCGGGAACTGGCCGGAGCAAAACAGGAACTGGCAATTGCGATGGGACGGGGAACGGATTCCGCACTATCCATCGCTCTGAAGCGCAGGACCAAGGAGGTCATGGAGGACGACCTTAGCAATGCGCCGCAGTCGGTGCTCTTTTATGAGTCGGTTAAGGAACGCGGCTGTTCCGGACCGTCGCTCTGGCATGTGAAATCAGCCGAGTTGGCCGCGAAGCCTTTTTCGGTGCGCGAATGGAATCCGGCCGATTGGAACCGCAAGAACGAAGAGTACATGCAGCTGGTCCGGCAAATCCGCGCCAGGCAGGCGCTGGATTATGTTTTTACGGACAAGAAGCGCGGCATCGAATACGTTACGCAGGAAAACGATCAGGTCCGGAATGTCCTAACGCAAATCATCTACAACCTTGCGGGATGGGTGGTTGTTCATTCCAGCGATAGCGATTTCCTCACCCTTCCTGCGCAAGGCGGACTGGCCCGAATGCTTGAGGAGCGGCAGGATCTGGTAGCCGCCCTACGTCTTGCGCAGGAAACAAAGAAAGATGTTGCTATCTGGCGTGTGCCCATTGACCGGCCCACGGTAGTGACCGTGGTGGAAGTGGCTGTTAGCCTGATTCCCGTTGTCGGTACCGCCGTGGCTCTGTTTGAAAGCGTCACAGGCAGTGATCTGTTCGGTTATGAACTAGATTCCATCGATAGAGGCATTCTCGCCGCGGGTGCGTTGCTGCCGATCGCCAGTCGTTTTGTTAAAGGTGGTCGCATACTTTACACTGCCGCGCGTTTGGAGCATCTATACGGACCTGGAGCCGCAAAGTGGTCGATCGCGTTGGCCACCGGGGAGCGATTGGCGGCCGACACGAAAGGTCTTGCGGCCATTGGCAAGGCCGATGCGTTGACGAAGGCACACACGAAAGCAGAAGCGGGGCTGGTGAAGGAGGTTGTGGATACGTTGGAACGGGCCGGACTGAATCGTGCTGCTCCGGCAGCTTCGTCTTCATTGCCTGCGTACGTGTCCGACGCACTGAAAAAACTAATCAGCTCAAGGTCGTTCCTTTCCGAGCTAGACGAACTCTCACTGTCGCGTCTCATCGATAAAGCGCCGAATATCAACTTGATGAAAGGGCAGCTCCTGGAGGAATTGTTGGAATCGCGGATTGCGAGTTGGCTGCGCGATCCTGCCGGCTTAGCTGCTCTGGGTATCGAGCGCCCGCCAGAAGGGATCCGGTTTATTCCCGGTCACCTCATTCGTGATGCGGCAGGCCGGCAGCTCACCGATGGCATCTTGGCCAGACAAGCCGGAGATGTCCTGGAGATTCTCGCCATCTTCGAGGCAAAAGCAGGCAAAAGCGCGGCCCGTGAACTCAAGCTGGCCTCCGACTCTGTCTCCTCGCTTTCAACAGCGGAGCGAGCCGAGTTACGGGCTTATGCACGCGATATCTTCCGCAGTCGCCTATCGCGGGCGAGACGGCTAGGGCAGAGCGTTCCCGCCGGAACCGACGCGGTCGATGAAGCACTCAATCAAATCGAACGAGAGATCATCCAAAGCGAGCAAGGAGGCCAAGTGCGCCGCGATATCGAGCGGCTTGCTCCTAATGCAGATGGCGGGTTGACCAAAATTGTCATCGGTACCGAAGAAACCCAGGTCCGTATCTCTCCTACGAAGACCAAAATTTTTGGTGTTCTTCCCAAAGACGTGCCGGTTGGAACCATGGAACAGGACTTGCGGCAGCTTGGTTATCGTTTCGAAGTGCTGGGCATGAACGTGACCCAACAACAACTGGTGGATCTTACTCAGTCGCTTCTCGTGGCTGCGCCCTAATGGCTACTCTTTCGACTAAGCAATCTACTACGACTGCATCAGCCGTATCCCCAGTTCCCGTAACTGCCGTTCCGGCACGGTCGACGGAGCCTCGCACATCAAGTCCGTTCCTTTTGCTGTCTTAGGGAAGGGAATTACCTCCCGAATGGAGCTTTCGCCAGCCAAAATCATCACCAGCCTATCAAGGCCGAGCGCTATGCCCCCGTGTGGCGGCGCCCCATACTCCAGCGCTTCTAACAAAAAACCAAAACGCCGTTTTGCCTCGTCCTCGCTGAACCCCAGCGCCGCGAAAACTTTTGTCTGCACATCCCGCCGGTGAATACGAATGGAGCCTGACCCCAACTCGACGCCGTTCAACACCAGATCATACGATTTCGCCCGGCAATGCGCTGGATCGGTGGTCAACTTTTCTAGATCCTCATCATGCACCGAGGTAAACGGATGATGCGCCGCGTTCCAGCGGTTATCTCCCGCATCCCACTCAAACATAGGAAAATCGACTACCCACAAGAACTTAAAAATATCAGCACTCAAAAGCTTATGCCGCTCGTTATATTTCTGCCCGATATGCAGCCGCAACTGCCCGCAAGCCTGTAAAACGGTATGCTCCGGCAGCACGCCTTTTTTCTCTCCGGCCCACCCGGCCAGCATCAGCAGATCATCCTCTGCAGGCGCCACACGCTCGCGCAGCCTCGTCATCGCTTCGGGATAGTCGCGCTCCAATCGCTTCGGATCGTTATACACACGCAGGCCGCGCTCCTGCCCGAACGCTTTCATCTCGTCGCGCTCCCGGCGGCTCAACTGCCCCACGCCGGGAATATGAATGGCCACCAGCGGAAGACCTCCCGCGACTAAATCGCTGCCTGCAAATAAATCCTCTACGCAGTAGAACGGCGGCAGCCGCAAATCCGGCTTATCGCTCCCGTACGAACGCATCGCTTGGGCGTAACTAATGCGCGGAATATGTTCCTCTACTGTCTTACCCGCCGCCCGGCATACGTTCCAGATCAAGGGCTCGATCACCTGATAGATTTGTTCCTCTTGTGGAAACGACATCTCCAGGTCGATCTGCGTAAATTCAGGCTGCCGGTCCGCGCGCAGATCTTCGTCGCGGAAGCAACGGACAATCTGAAAATATCGCTCATATCCGCTCACCATCAAGAGCTGCTTAAATATCTGCGGCGATTGCGGCAGCGCATAAAAATTCCCGAGCTGTACCCGGCTTGGCACCAGATAATCGCGCGCACCCTCCGGTGTCGATCGAGTCATAAATGGTGTTTCAATCTCTAGAAATCCCTGCGCATATAACGCTTCGCGTACCGCGAACGTGATCTTCGAACGCATAATGATGTTGCGCTGCATTTGTGGCCGTCGCAGGTCCACATAACGGTACTTCAGTCGCACATCTTCTTTCACGTCCACGTTGTCTTCCAACGGAAAAGGGGGTGTTCGCGACTCATTTAATATCGAAAGCTTCTCCACGGCTATTTCCACCTCGCCGGTCGAGATGTTTGCATTCACGGTCTCCGGAGAGCGCAGAGTCACCGTGCCTTCCACCGCCACCACATACTCCGAACTCAGCTCCTGCGCCCGCCGGTGTGCTGCCGCATTCTTGCTTTCATCAAAAACAAGCTGCGTGATCCCCTCGCGGTCACGCAAATGGATAAAGATCAAGCCTCCCAGATCGCGCCGCCTGTGCACCCACCCCATCAGCACCACGGTTTTGCCCGCATCGCCCAGTCGCAGATCGCCACAGGTGTTGGTACGTCGTAAGTCTCCTAGGAAATCCAGTTGTACATCAGCCATTCTTTGTATCTTGTCCGTCCTCGTCACCGGTTTGTGCAAAGTGCCGCAGAAGAGCCTGCCTGGTCAACATGTCCTGCTCACCGGAAGTCATATTCTTCAAGGCATACGTCTGCGTGGCCATCTCATCCTCGCCAACGATCAACGTATACTTGGCCGCAAGCTTATTCGCCAACTCCAACATGCGTTTCAACTTCCGATCCGTTCCCACTTCCACCGAAATATCCCGCCGCCGTATCTCTCCCGCTAATACCGCGCAATGCCGTAACGCTTCGTCGCCCATCGGAGCGATATACACATCCAACCCCGCCGCCGTCATCGTCTCGCTTTGTTCTACGGTCATCACCAGACGGTCTTCGCCGATAGAGAAGCCGATCCCCGGCGCCGGTACTTTGGAATCGAGGTTTTCGGACAGTCCATCGTAGCGACCGCCGCCGAGAATAGCATTCTGTGCACCTAATGCCCCGTGCGTCACTTCGAAAGTTGTACGAGCATAGTAATCCAAGCCACGCACTAGACGCGGCTTCACCTGGTACTTAATATGCCGGTCATCTAGAAACTCGCGCACGCGCCGGAAGTGCTCCGCATCTTCTGAGTCCAGAAAATCAAGAATCGACGGTAGGCCGTTAATGATTGGCTGATCCTCCGGCACCTTGCAATCCAACACTCGCAGCGGATTCGCCTCGGCTCGCCGCTGGCAATCGCTGCACAACTGCGAAGCGACTTCTTTCAATTCGTTTCGTAGCGCTTCGTTGTATCGCGCACGCGACGCCTTCGATCCCACCGAGTTGATCAGCAGTGCCGAATCGCTTATCCCGACCTCCTCCAGCAGCGCCATGACCAACTCGATCACCTCCGCATCGATTGCTGGGGAATCCGATCCGATTGCTTCGGCCCCGATCTGAAAAAATTGCCGGTAGCGACCTTTTTGCGGCCGTTCGCGACGAAACATCGGGCCGATATAGTAAAGCTTCTGCAAACCAGGCTGCTGATCCAGTCGGTGTTCGATATAAGCGCGCATCACCGAAGCAGTGCTCTCCGGCCGTAGCGTCAACGAACTGCCGTCGCGGTCGGTGAACGTATACATCTCCTTGCTGACGATGTCGGTTTCTTCTCCCACCCCGCGCGCAAACAAAGCCGTCTCCTCCAGAATCGGTGTGCGGATTTCTTGATAGTTGAATCTCGCAAAAATACGCCGCGCTGCCGCTTCCACTTGGTTCCAAACCGCGCTGGAAGGCGGCAAGATGTCCCGTGTCCCTTTTACCGAATGGATCAACCCTGTTCGTCCTTATAGATAGCCGTAATCTTCACGTAGTTATCGCAATTCTTCTTGAAACGCGCTTGCTCCTCCGTACTCACTTCGCGCCGGATTTTCGCCGGGGTCCCCATCACCAGCATGTTCGCCGGAACGTCCATCCCCTCCGGAACCAGCGCGCCTGCCGCCACCACCGCGCCTCTGCCGATCTTCGCCCCGTTTAGCACGATGGCGCCGATGCCGATCAGCACATCGTCCTCCACCACGCACCCATGAAGCACCGCGGAGTGCCCCACCGTCACCCGGTTTCCCACAATGCACGGAAACACCCGATGATCCACATGCAGAACCGTGTTGTCCTGAATGCTGGTCTCGTCGCCGACGCGAATGTAGTTGACGTCCCCGCGAATAGATGTATTGAGCCAGACGCTCGACCGCTCACCGATCACGACATCACCGATAATCTGCGCGCTGGAATCGATGTAGGCGGAATCCGCAATGCGGGGCATGGCTCCCTGGTATGCCCGAATCATGCCTGTATGGTTTCTAAGCCATCCTAACAGGCAGCGAGCGTACATCGCTTGTCGATGAAAAGGAGCACGCAAAGATGCGACAGTTTTACGGTAATCTTCGAAGCCCTGACCTATGGATTGGACAGACCAGGATTGATAGGTAGCGGCTCTGGCGATAGCTCGGAGTCAGGAACCCCGCGTATTACTTTAAAGGTCCGATCCCATCTCGTCCGAGTAAAAAAATGTTGTGCAACATCGATCGTGTGCGTGAGGACCGAACCAGGGGTCTCGTCCGTCAATTCCTCTGTCGTCGCTCGATAGGACCAGTAAATAAGGAATGGTTTTCCCACGATATTATCTCTCGGAACAAACCCCCAGTAGCGACTGTCAGAAGAATTATCGCGGTTATCTCCCATCGCGAAATACTGATTCGGGGGAACAATGACTTCGCCCGAAGCAACGTTCCCGTCGAGCATCATCTCCTGTGCTGTTCGTGCAGATTCTTCCTTCACCGGGCGACAGCACGGCCAGGGAAAGTTGTCGAGCGCAGGGTCGTAAGTGTATTTGTGATAAACGTACGGCTCGTTAAGTCGCTTGCCGTTTCGGTAGACGACACCATTTGCGATGCGGATATGATCGCCCGGCACCCCGATGAGGCGCTTGACTAAAGTTTCGCTGAGATTCGGTGGATAGCGGAAAACGATAACATCTCCATGCTTTGGCTCTTCGTAGGGGAGTAGATGGCGGCTGATCGGATCCGCAGGTGCATAAGCCAGCTTGTCGACCAGCAGATGATCGCCCACCCGTAGCGTGTCCTCCATAGACCCTGTCGGAATCACGAATGCTTGGCAAAGGGTGGTTGTGCCAAATAAAAGAACGAGTATTGTCACCGCCCACTCGGCAATTCCATTTCGGTTTGGCTGGGAGCTGCGCGGTCCAGGTGCTTTTGCTTCAGAACGAGTTTTCATTGTCCGCTGTTTTGATCTGTTCACAATCTTACCCGGAAATGCTCTAAAATCAACCCGCAAGACGTTAACAACAACGTTGAGTCCCTCTGATAAAACAAGATGTTCGCCGGCAACCCCTCAGAGAGAGCTCTGCCAACAGAACATTCATCGGTGAGATGCAAGAAACGTCCGTGCACGGCTGAACGTCGTCATTCTGCGGACTATTGTCCTGCAGCGACTACGATTTATCATTTCGTCGAAGCAGTTGGCTTGATCAGGGTCACCCAAAGACGCCTCCGTCTGGGGATCAGTAAGCTTTCCGTGAAGTGGAGACGCCTCGGCATCATGCACGAAAGAATCGAACCAGGCAAGCCGACACAGAATAGCAGACACGAAAGGCTGCATCGACACTGAAAGGAAGGCACGACTTCGCCACCTACCCAGGACTTAGTCAAACAGTGGGAGCAGATTGGTCTACTTCCAACGGAAACCAGAACAGTTGAGGTCTACTTTGGACAAATGCCCCTCGGAGTTCTCGACAGTGGCGCTGCGACATTCAACCCCAACGCCGCGTGTCTGACCATAACGGAATCAGGTACGGCGAGGCGTAAACACTTCCGGACATGGGCGGACTTATCGCCCAAACAAAGCGAATTCTCTCTCTTCTTGATCTTCCAGGCTGGGTTTGTTGCCTGTTTGCGCCGGATCAGCGCCGAGCGGTTTCTTGGGGCTATAAAGGGCTGCTCCGATAGTTCACAATAAATCACCTGATTCGTAACCCTGCTCCGTCCTTCTCGATATCGAAATGAGCCGCTTGACTGAGACTCACGTTTGCCAAGCGAGGTATACCGCCCGTAACGGCGTTGAGGAGATCAACGATCCGCTCGACTTCGTTGATAAGCGCATTCAGCACGCCAGCCAGTTCGCTAAAGGGGCTTTTCGAAGGGCCGGGTGGATGAGCTACGCATATACCGATCATCATCTCGCAGGTGTATTTAAGATCACGCTCTGGCGGTTCCATCGTGAAAGACAGGATCTCAGTCCTGTTCACAACTTCCGCCCTGTAGAGAGTCACACCTGCCGGACTGCCATGAAGAGGATGCATGATTTGAATACTTGCATGATGAGGAACGGCAGCCATTACGTTCAGCGTTCGATGTTTATCGATATTGTTAAAGTAACCAAGCAGGCTAAGCACCGGAGGGAACTCCGGATGCGGTACGTTGTAGGGCTGCACTTTCTCGATCTGGGCTTGGGCGGAAGAGCTGAGCGAACTAAGGCGGCGCTTTCTTTGCTTTTCAAATTCCCCAGCAGAGCTTGCAATCGGGAATTGCAGCTCCTTCTCGTCTGCCGGGGGATTTCGGCCCGTCTCATGACTCGCGATTGCATAGACCACGCTGTCCAATGCAGAACGGAGATTGTGTATGCAGTCACCGGCTATCAGAGACCATCGATCCAGGCTGGGTTGTTTGCCGACCTCTGCGAAGACCGTATGGCATCGGCCTTCCGCATCCTGCTCTTTAACGATCGCGAGAGGGTTCGACTTCACCCATCCAGTAATTTCCAGTTCAAGAGTTGCGAAATGTTCTTTGGCTCGGCCAATTTTCAGACGCCAGCTCGGTTTTGGATCAATGTTCATTAAATTAGCCATCTGGCATTCACCCACGGTAAGGAGTTATTTTGGATTATCACAGTCCGTAACCTGTGATCCCGACATAATTCCGAGGCTCCTATCCATATTCATCTTTTGCCTCGGATCTGCCCACCTGGGTCGCCGAGGACTGTTTCCAAGACGCGCGAGGGAATAAAATCGATAGTTCCGGTTGAAATCATCTCGCGGACGGCGAGCCCAGCAAGTTCCGCGAAGGTCTGACTACCGAGAGTTCGGACGCGGAAAACGGGCGACCCGCTCATGCCGTTATACGAGGCAAGCGTATCAGGCTTATCCAAGATCATGGCATGGAGTGCAGGGGCTGTCCCCTCAGGCAGGAAGGAGCCGCTCGCCAGAAGGCGTTTTGGCTTGAGTTTCCCACCATTGGCTTGCGGGTATTGGATTTCGTTTACTATTTTCGGGTAACCGGCAATGACCAGCTTGTCGCCGGACAGCGGCGTGCATAGAGGGAACGTAGCTAAATCGCAGAAGTCCGCCGTCTCGGGAGGCGGATCATTTGCGACATCGATCACCACTACATCTGAAGCGACGACGTGGGTTGGCGACGACGCGACTCTGGCTTGTGTGAATCCGAAACACATGGGAGTCGCATCTATCAGTAGCTGGCTAACCCACAAACGTTCAATGACACCGCCTATTTCCGCCAGCTTCGGCTGTCGATTCGGCCAAAGACAATGCCGAGCTGTCATGACCCATAAAATATTGCTGTTCCTGACCAGGAAACAGGAACCCACTTGTCCATAGTCGAACCCTTCTATCTCCGTCTCCAGGTAGAGTGGGCGCGCGCAACTCAACAGGCCTTCTAGGGTCATGGTCTATTCAAAAATTTCCAGAGGCTCCGCGCGGGCAAACTCACCCGCAACACATTCAGTTTAGATTCTGTCCTTGCTATGTAGCTGCCCTTAAGTTGGCGTGACCCTTCGACGCGGATAGATCCGCCCTAACGGCGCAGCGTTTACGAATCAATTTGCGATAAAGCATGTAGCTTTGTCGCAAACGTCACAGGCGCCCCTCAAAATCGCCGCTTGAACTCCGCCATTTCTAAAAGAATAGCTTCAACTGTCTACCTGGTCGTAAGGAGTCAGATTAATCTGAACATGCAGGAATCTGAATTTGTTTATACTCCAATTGAGCTGGATTTTAAAGGGGTCCAGCAATGTTACTGAATTATCCGGCAGAAAGCGCAATATTAGAAACAAACAACGTCGAAGGCGTCGTAACAAAAATTCCCGATTAATACGAGGATTGCGCTCTCGGCACTATCGCTGATTGCGGCGCTCATCTTAGTACAATTCCCAGACGCATTTGACGGGCCTCTTACTTCTTTTTTAATCTCAGTGCAATTCATAGTTCGTTACTAGACGTATTATTCTTCGACTTAGCAAGTAAGTACGCGCTCTCCGGTATTATCTTCTTTGCGTGCATTTGGTCTTGCTGGTTTTCAAGCTCGCCAGAGATGAAGACGCGCATTTTAAGTGGTACTCTCATCTCCATTGTCGCTGGGATGTTCAGCCGTCTTACGCAGCACGCCCTCATCTCTCACCCGCGGCCGCTTCATGACCCCTTGCTTGCCCTCCAGCTTCATCACAGCGTTTATAAAGGTGATTTCAACTCTTGGGATTCATTTCCCAGCGATCATGCCGCCGCTTGGTTTGGACTGGCAATGGTTGTCTCCATCGCTCGTCCCAAACTGGGAGTCTTCACTATGGCCCTGGCCGTTATCACGCTCTTCAGCCGCAATTATCTCGGGTATCACTATCCCACCAATCTGATCCGCGGCGCGGCTTTCGGATCGTTATTCGTATGGCTCATCCAACTCGACGTATTTCAGTGTTTGGCCCGTTCTGTGGTCCTCTGGAGCGAACGTCACGCTCCTTTATTCTACGGAATTGCTTTCTTCATCAGCTATCAGATTGCAACGCTGTGCGCCGCCGCCGTCAGACTGCCAAAAGCATCGTCGACGTTCTTTAAAGTCTTTCGGTCTGAACCGATCGTTGCGCCGCTCCCGCATGTCCGGTTTATCTACCGCCCAGGGCGGACTGTTTTCCATCAACGGCCCACCCGGTACGGGCAAGACCACGCTGCTACGCGAGCTGGTGGCCTCCGTCACAGTAGAACGCGCGAAGTGCCTGGTCGCGACTACTAAATACATCGCCGTCAGGGCAGATCTATCCAACGAACGGATAAAAATCTTAGACGACATGCTGTGTCTGCGTCTTCGCCGTGCTGAAATGGCGAAGCGTCAGGGCCACAGCGCAGCGAAAGGCAGAATGGTGAACCAGAACGGTTAGCTACCGCGCTGACAGCACCACGCTATTCCCTTCTGAATCCTTCATGATCACTGACGTTCCCCACCCCTGCTTTGAGGGAGGTCCGGTGAATTCAACGCCCTTCGCTAACAACGCTTCGTATGTTTTCTCGACGTCATCTACTTCCCATGAGGAATTCACGAACGTTCCGATTCGATCTTCTTGTCCAGGCGGCGTAAACAAGGCGATACCAGTCTCAGCGCCTGGAACTGAAAGTTCGATCCAACGTTGAGACGGGCCGAATGCTTGATCCGTCAGTACGCGAAAGTTCAGCTTCTCGGTGTAGAACTCGAGAGCGCGATCCTGATTGGCGACGGGAATGCCAATGAATTTGATGCGTTTGATCATATGAGTTAGATTGCCAGCATTGCTGAAGCAAAGGCAAGCATTTACGCACAGAGGTCTGCACTAACTGCTATAGTAATATTCGCCATACAGCTCAAGATTGATCCGTATTTAAATAATTCGCTTATGCGAGATTTAGTCGCGCATGATCGCTCGGCATCCTCATTTCTCGTGTATTTTCACCTCTACTGCCAAACGCTTGCTCTTGGACGCCCGTGCGTTGCAGTTAGCCATAGCGTGCTCGCTGATTCAGTCGGTCTTTCCAAGCGTTCCGTTCAGAGCGCTATAAGCCGCTTGATTGCCCGGCGGCTACTTCGATCTCGAAAGGTGAAGACGACTTCGGTCCCTATCTATACAGTGCTTACTCCCTGGGTTCGCGCAAAACCAAGTCCTCTCAACCCACACTTCTAGTTTGGAGAACGTCTGTGTGGTCGGAAACTCAAAAGCTGACCACATTACTCCTGCCTGGTGGCAATGTGTTTATGAATCGATCTCGTCACCGGATCTCTGCCCAACGCCGCGCCGGCAAAATAAATCCCCACAACCAGTAGTTTGCCCTTGTAAAACCGTGGGGAGTCCCAGGAGCCAAGGAATGGGCCTCGGAAAAGCCCAACCTCCTGAACGTTGCCGTCAGCCGCGCCAAGCAACGTCTCTACATCATCGGCAACCTCCACGACTGGAGCTCCTACCCTTACTTCGCCGATGCCGCCGCCGCCCTCTCACCGCCCGCTGAACTCTCCCTTGCCCACCACTCAAATTAAATGGAACGCAATCCCCAGCAAATTCGCAAAAATCTCACGCCTGTTTCAAAATAGAACTTCTCCTCCGAGCCATGCCGTCCCAGACCGCCATTCGCCGCCGACCCATGTTCCCCTTGATCGGTGCCCGCCTGTTCGCCTTTCTGGCGGTGCTTGGTCCGGGGTTCGTCACCGCCAACGTCGATAACGATCCGGGCGGCATCCTCACCTATTCGCAAGCCGGCGCAAAGTTTGGCTATCAACTGCTTTGGACGCTGATCCCCACTACCATCGCCCTGATTGTCGTACAGGAGATGGCAGCCCGCATGGGCGCCATCACCGGCAAAGGCCTCTCCGACCTCATTCGCGAAGAGTTCGGCCTGCGTGCCACCTTCTTCACCATGCTGGTGCTCACGGTCGCCGACTTCGGCAACATCATCTCGGAGTTTGCCGGTCTCGCCTCCGGCATGGGCATCTTCGGCGCCAGTAAATACATTGTCGTTCCCGTCGGGGCCATCCTCGTCTGGACGCTTATCGTTCGCGGAAGCTACAAACCGGTGGAGCGCATACTGATTATCGCCTCGCTGATCTACTTCACCTACCCTATCTCTGCTTTCCTCGCCAAACCCGATTGGCATGCCGTCGTGAAGGAAACATTCGCCCCTAGCTTCTCCTCCAACCCGGACTATTTAGTTATGGTGGTTGGGTTAATCGGCACAACCATCACGCCCTGGATGCAGTTTTATCTGCAAGCCGCCGTGGTCGAAAAAGGCGTTGATCGCCGCCACTACGGCCTTTGCCGGCTCGACGTCATCGCCGGCTGTATCGTCACCGACGTCATTGCCTTTTTCATCGTCGTCGCCTGCGGAGCCACCATCTACCACTCCGCGCATCCCGAAATCAATGACGTCGCTGAAGCCGCGTTGGCATTGAAACCGTTCGCCGGAAAATACGCCTCGCTCCTGTTCGCCATCGGCCTCATCAACGCCTCATTGCTGTCGGCGGCCATCCTCCCGCTCGCCACTTCCTATAACATCTGCGAAGGGTTGGGTTTCGAATCCGGTCTCGACAAACGTTTCTCGGAAGCCAAAATCTTCTACTGGCTGTACACTCTCCTCATCGGCGGCAGCGCAGCATTTGTTCTCATTCCCGGCCTGCCATTGTTGAAGTTCATCATCTTTTCTCAGGTCGCTAACGGCGTCCTGCTTCCGTTCGTACTGATCTATATGCTGAAGCTGGTCAACCGCCCTCGCCTTATGGGCAGCTTCAAAAATAACCGTTTACAAAACATCATCGCCTGGACTACCGCGATAGTAATGATAGTCCTAACCTGTGGACTTATCTACACAAGTGTGATGGGATAAGAATGATGGATCTCAAAAGCGATACGGGCGAAAAAACGACTCGCGAAAAGATCGGCGCTTACTTTGCAGGAGCTATGGAAACCCCGAAATGTCCGGTTTGCCAATCCACAAAGATTCGCGACTCTCGCTCCCGCCTGCGCGATCTCCCCTTGTTTCTCGTTCGCGCCAAACCTACTCGCTGCATGGCCTGTTACCGCCGCTTTTATCTTTGGGGCTGGTTTAAGGCGGCCTAAACCTGACGTCTAGAAATCACGTCCACTTGCCACCCTGCGGCGTGACAATTGCACAGCGCTATGGGGAAACACTATGGGTCGACAGTACCCTGGGAGCGCGCTCTATCTTCCACTTCACCATGAAACTAGCAGAGGCGACCTAGGCAAGTCACTTACTGCTTTCGAAAACCAAAGGAATTCGATCAACTCTTGGAGATCGGGAGCTTCATCCAACACGCCATCTGGGTGAGTTCTTCACCGCAATAATTGGCTTACGTTCGGCTCTGTAGTTGGCATCGCAGGCTAACATGAGCTCATGTCCGATGTTTCTCTTGCAAGCCTCGCCTCGCCCGCGGTTCTCGCTCGTGCACGTAAAATCAAGCTGTTCTTAATGGATGTGGACGGCACCTTAACTGACGGTAGCGTCTGCCTGATTTCCGGTACTTCCGCCGAAAGCAACGGTTCCACCGCTGAAGTGACGGAGATGAAGGTCTTCAATGCACAAGACGGCCAAGGCCTTTCACTGGCGCACACCATGGGCATCCAAACCGGATTTATCACTGGCCGCCGTTCGCCTGCGGTTGCCAAGCGAGCCGAAGAACTCAAAGTGACCTTCGTCCACTTAGGGCAGGCTAAAAAGATGCAGGCTTTTGCGGATTGCCTCGCGAAGGCAGGCGTCACTGCCGAAGAAACCGCCTATATGGGTGACGATCTGCCGGACATACTCGTCGCGCAGCATGCCGGACTCGCGGTCTGCGTAGCCGATGGAGCCGATGAGTTAAAGGCTGTTTGTCACTATACAGCAAAACGGTGTGGCGGACGCGGCGCCGCGCGCGAAGTCGTAGAACTCATTTTGAAAGCCCAGGGTCGTTGGGAAGAAGCTGTCCCGCAGGCCTTAGCTTAGCTCAGTACAGCATGTAAGACAGGGATGAATAGGCTTCTTTTTACCGTGCATATCCATCTTCATTGAGGCGCAATGAAAGACACTTTGCCGCCCCGCCCGCGCGCAGGAACTCCGTCAAACCGGTGCTGATTACCTGGAATCCGCAGTCATTCAATCGTTTCACCAGTTCCTGCGAAGCATGGTTTAGGATCATGGTTTTTCCAATATTTACGGCGTTGCAGGCGAACTGCACAGCATCGGACTTCGATAATTCCAATCGCCGTTCAGAAGACACGCGCTTCTCGATCGCGGCATTGCTCGGTTCGTCGAACGCCTGCGGATAGTAAAGCAGGTAGCCTCCTTCCAGTGGGCAAAAGCACGTGTCCAAATGATAGAAGTTCGGGTCGCGGAGCCGAAGTGGTTGTATCTCCACATCGATCAACTGCTCCAAGTAAGCCTTGGCCGCTAGGTGCGAGCGCATTCCGTGCCCCATCCAGAGAAGTGCCTCCCTACGGTCGAATAAAGCATCGCCCGCACCCTCGAATAAGACCTCCGGCGGAGGCATGTGGGTCTCGAAGCCGTCGGCAGTTAACCAATCGGCGAAATGGGGCGATTCCGGTTGCCGCTCCGGACAACGGAAGCTGCTTACCACTGCAGTCCGCTTATAAATCAGCGCTGCATTGGCGGTAAAGACAAGATCAGGAAGTCCCGCGACTGCCGGCAGCAAAGCTACTTCGGCGTGTTCGCTAAGCAGCGCATGCAATCGGGACCATTGCTGAGTCGCCAGCCCCTGATCGGTCTCATGAACCTGGCCCGCCATCCACGGGTTGATGACGTACTCCACGCCGAAATGCATCGGCGGACACATCAAAAATCGCAATTGGCTCATCTACGCTTTTTGGCCCTGTCGTAATCGAAAGTCAGCAACGGACCGTATCGAGGGGTACTGAGAAACGTCGTAAAAATTGAAAGGTTTGGCAAAACGATATGCCTGTTCCTAAAAGGACGGCTTCTTTCAGCTTATCGTGCGGCAAGCAATTCGGTAAAGTTACCGGTGTAACTCAAACGGCATTCATCCGCGCGTTAAGCCATGCCTCTCCATCCGATAGATCAGTGTTTTTCGACTGAGATTGAGGTAGCGCGCGGCTCGGGTCTGGTTGCCGTCGAAACGGTCGAGCGCACGCCGAATGAGCTCGCGCTCTACTGCATCCAAGCTGATGCCTCCCGGCGGAAGGTCGAATTCAAACGCTTCCGATACCTGCCTGCTTTTTCGAAGGGCTTCAGGCAAGTCCGCCAGAGTCACTTGTGGACCACGGCTCAAGACGGTAATTCTCTCTATGACGTTTTCTAGCTCACGAATGTTGCCCGGCCAACGATACTGCGAAAAATAGGGCAACAGCGCGTTGGGGAGCGTGAGATCGCTTCGTCCGTGCGTCCGAAGGCTTTTTTCAAAGAAAAATTGTGCCAAGTCCGGGATGTCTTCCGGACGCTGCCGGAGCGGAGGCAGGGTCATCGGAATCACCGCCAGGCGATAATAAAGGTCCTCGCGAAACAGCCCGTCTTCGACCATTTTGAGAAGACCCCGATTCGTGGCCGCTACGATTCTGACATCCACTTTCACCGTGTCGAGTGAACCGACTTTCTGCAATTCGCCATTTTGAACCAGGCGTAGGATCTTCACCTGTAAATCGAACGGCATTTCTCCAATCTCATCCAGAAACAGCGTTCCACCATCCACCGCCTCAACCTTGCCTTGCTTGTTATCGACCGCCCCGGTAAAGGCTCCTTTACGATGACCGAACAGCTCCGACTCCAGAAGATCTCGTGGAATGGCACCACAGTTCAGCGCCAAGAATAGTGCCTTATTTCGAGGACTATTAAAGTGAATCGCACGTGCCAACAACTCCTTTCCCGTGCCGGTCTCGCCTTCGATCAGCACGGTGGAGGAACTGCGTGCGGCTCTTGCCGCAATATCCAGAACCGACAGCAGCGCATTCGATCTGCCGATGATGTTTTCAAAGCCGTACTTTTCATTCAGACTGTCGCGTAACTGATTTACTTCAACCACCAAACGGCAGTGTTCCAGCGTGCGATCGACGACGATCTGTAACTCATCGCTGCGCACGGGTTTTGTGACGTAGTGGTACGCTCCAGCGTGCATCGCTTCCACCGCCGTTTCCACGCTTCCAAACGCGGTCATGATAATCACCACTACTTCTGGAAACTCCTGGCGAACGGCTCTCAACAGGTCGAGGCCGGAGAGTCCGGGCATGCGCAGGTCTGTTATCAACAGTTGGAAGTTATTGGAGCGTAGCTTCTCCAACGCTTCCGCACCACCGACCGCTGTCTCCGCCGCATACCCCATTTCCTGAAGCTGCACTTGTATAACCCGGCGCAAGCTGGCCTCATCGTCCACCACCAATACGCGGGAGGCATTCATATGGAGCTGTCCGGATTAGGCAGCCTAATAGCAAATGTCACGCCGCCGGGCGAGTTGGTTTCCAATTGCAGTTGACCTCCGTGCTGCTCCACGATCTGATAGGCCACAGAAAGACCTAGTCCGGTTCCAGTCTCCTTCGTAGTGAAGAACGGATCGAAGATGCTATCCGTATTGTGGGTCGGTATCCCTTTGCCTTGGTCGGTAATCCGAATCAGCAGATTTTTCTTCCCTTGCGATGCGGAGAAAACAACGTCTCCTCCTCCCGGCATGGCCTGCACTGCATTTAGAGCAAGATTTAAGAGAACCTGCTTGATCTGCTCGGGATCGCAGCGCAGAAAGGACAAGCCGTGCTCAAGATCTTTTTGGAACCGAATACAACCTTCCCGATTTGCGTGCGAAGCCAACACAATGGTTGAGTCGATAAGTTCCTCTACGCTGACATCATGCAGATCGGGAGAGCGAGGGCGCGCGAAGTCAATGAAGTTGGTCAGCAGCTTGTTCAAGCGTTGGGATTCAGCCATGATGATGTCGAGAAACTCGGTTTCCTGTCCATTTCGCTCCGCGCGCCGGTGAAGAATACTCGCCGCGCCATCGATCCCTGATAAAGGATTGCGAATCTCATGCGCCAAGCCGGCGGAGATATGGCCCAACGCCGCCATGCGGTCTGCTCTCTTCATATTCTCGAAGTTAGTTTGCAGTTGTTGATAGAGAGTTTCCAGTTTTGCCGAGGCTTCCTCTAGCGCTCTCCTTTGTTTTCGTTCACGATCGGCGAGAACTCCTGTCAGTAGGCCGACAAGCACAAAAACTGCCATGTCCAGATAGCTGTCGAGCCTGTCATAAACAGGCGTTTTCTCCTGATGCAGGAACAGATGAGAAACTCCGGCTGCCAGTGCAGCACTCAGTCCGACTCGCCAGCCAAACAATAGACCGCCCGTGATGATGGGGATGTAGTACAGGCGCTCCCAAACAAAATGCAGATGAATCAGCGACTCTGGCGTTACTCCTTGCGCAAGCGCTATTAGCAACAAGCCCAGGACAATACCCGCAAGTTGAACCGGCTTTTTGATCAAACGAAGTGGAAAGGAGATGGCGGTGGCCTCTTCTTCAGAGTACAGATTTCTATTGCCCCAGATGAGGCAGCCGTTGCCTCAAATCATCCGTAAGCTACAAAAATCCTGGAAAGAGAGCTAAGGCTGAAGACGGAGCAAATCATTTGTTTTGAATCGTTTACTCGCTCTAGCATCATCTTGCTTCGATTGGCCGCTAGATTGCCTTATTTAACATGTATGAACGCCAATACCCCTGTTTCCAAACAATCCATCGAACCGCTTTATGACGGATTCCTATCGTTTCGGCGAAGTATTGTTCCTGCACAGCGAAGTCTCTACCGAGAGCTTGCCACAGGTCAAAAACCGAGCGCACTGTTCATCACCTGCTCGGATTCGCGAGTCGTTCCCGCGTTAATTCTGCAATCGCAACCCGGCGATTTGTTTGTCTGCCGCAATGCAGGAAACCTCATTCCTCCGCATGGTGAATCGGCCGGTGATGTAGCGGCGGCGATTGAGTACGCGATCAGCGTACTGAACATTCCAAACATTATTGTCTGTGGACATACCGATTGTGGTGCGATGAAGGCACTACTTCATCCCGAAAAAACCTTCACTCTTCCGTCAGTCGCAGGATGGCTCCGCTACGCGGAAGATGCAAAGCAGGCCGTCATCAAAAATCAGCCGGATTTACCGGAACCGGTGTTTCTGAATGAACTGGAACGTCAAAATGTTCTGACGCAATTAGAGCATTTGAAAACACATCCCGCCGTTGCCGACAAAATCGCGGCAGGGACACTGCGGCTCTATGGATGGATTTATGACATCGGTCAGGCTGAAATCTTCGCGTACGACGCGAAGGAAGGCATCTTTACACCTTTGGACGAGCGCTTGACTACCGCGCTTGAGCCGAACCAAGCCGCCTTTGCGGGCCATAGTGCTTAGACCCGTTCGCGATAGAGAATCTCATTTTTTTGAAAGCTACTTTATGTTTAATCGATCCACTTTCAGCAGTGATTTTGTTGCCTCGATCGTCGTTTTTTTGGTGGCATTACCCCTGTGTATGGGGATTGCAATCGCTTCCGGTGTGCCGCCGCAATTGGGAATTGCCACCGGCATCATCGGAGGTATTGTTGTCGGCTTGATCTCGGGGGCGCCGCTTCAAGTCAGCGGTCCGGCGGCTGGTCTCAGCGTCATTGTCTTTGAGCTGGTCCATGACTTAGGCCTTCCCATGCTCGGGCCGATTCTTTTGCTGGCTGGAATCATCCAATTCGCCGCCGGGCGATTGAAGCTAGGACGCGTCTTTCGTGCTATCTCACCGGCCGTAGTCTACGGAATGTTGGCCGGCATCGGAGTTCTGATTCTGGTGAGTCAGTTCCATGTCATGGTGGACGATACGCCGCGCGCCAACGGGTTGCAAAATCTGCTGGCTATTCCGGCATCCACACTGAAAGGAATTTTTCCTCAAGATGGGAAAACACACCATCTTGCCGCCGCGCTTGGTTTGTTTACTCTGGCCGTTTTGCTTGCTTGGAATAAGTTTCGCCCAAGGGCGCTGAAGGCTGTGCCGGGCGCACTAATCGGTGTGACGGCTGCCACGGTTCTCGCACAGATACTCGCGCTCCCCATCAAGTATGTGTCTTTGCCGGCGGACTTCTTCAGCTCATTCGCATTGCCCACGGTCGCTTCATTTTGGAAATTGCTTGAGCCAACTGTAATCCTTTCGGCGCTGGCGGTAGCCTTTGTTGCGAGTGCGGAGACGCTGCTTTCTGCCGCGGCTGTCGACAAGATGCACTCGGGTGAACCGGCAAATTTCGACAAAGAGCTTTCCGCGCAGGGTGTCGGCAATGCTTTATGTGGACTGATCGGTGCTCTTCCCATGACCGGGGTTATCGTTCGTAGTTCGGCTAACGTGCAGGCTGGCGCAAAAACACGCTTGTCGCCCATCATGCACGGTGTTTGGCTTCTTGCGCTGGTAGCCTTGTTTCCTAATGTGCTTAGCATGATTCCTACCGCCAGCTTGGCTGCGGTACTCGTCTTTACCGGATACAAGCTAGTCGAATGGAAGCATGTGCGGAAGCTGCGCGAGTATGGCTGGTTTCCGGTGATCATTTACGCCGCCACAATAGTTGGTATTGTGACCACCGACCTTCTTACGGGAGTGGTGATCGGTCTTGGGTTGACTTTGGTGAAGTTGATCTATAAAGCAACACAGATGCAGGTGCGTGTCCACTATTCGGAAGCGGACAATCATGCGGACGTATACCTGAGAGGAACTGCCACATTTTTACGCCTACCACAGATTACATCTGCCTTGGACGCTGTACCTTTAAACGCGACGATGCAGCTTCATATCGACGATCTTTATTACATTGACCATACCTGCTACGATCTTTTTCGGTCCGATGCGGAGCAGAGAGAGCGACGAGGCGGGAAAACCATCGTGTCTTGGGAGCAACTTCATCATCGCTTCCACCTGCACGATGAACCCAAGCCAAAGATAGCGGAAGAAATAGCGGCGTAGTCCTCAAAGAATTGTTCGGCTGTTACAGAGGAAATTTTTTGTTTGGAAAAACATGCAACAGCCATTTTTTTGGGCTAAACACGATGGCTTTCACTCACTTCTATCTCAACTGCCCCTCGATCTCATGCAACCAATCGGGCCGCTTCAGCACCTCGCGCGGTTTGCTGCCGTCCGGTGGTCCAATGATTCCTTCGCGCTGCATCATATCCAGGATGCGGGCAGCACGACCGTAGCCTAGCCGCAAACGTCGCTGCAATGTCGAAGTGGAAGCTTTGCCCATTTCCAGCACTACTCGCACGGCGTCCTGGTACATCGAATCTTCCACGCCTTCGAAGGCCTCGTCTTCTTCATTCTCCTCACCATCGTCACTGGGCGTGGGCGGCGTTAACAGAAAGCTTCGATCATACTCCGGCGTAGCTTGCTCCTTCCAGAAGTCAACCACTCGATTCGTCTCTGCTTCCGTTACAAAGGCGCCGTGGACACGGGTTAGTCTCGATGAACCGGGAGGCACGAACAGCATGTCGCCTTTGCCCAATAGATGCTCCGCGCCCATGCTGTCCAGCACAGTGCGTGAATCCACCCTCGTTGCTACCCGGAAGCTGATCCGCGATGGGAAGTTTGCTTTGATCAGGCCGGTAATCACGTCAACGCTCGGTCGTTGCGTTGCTAAGACCAAGTGCATTCCCACTGCGCGAGCCATTTGCGCCAGCCGTGTGATGCACTCTTCAACATTCGCCCGCTCCAGCATCATCAGATCGGCTAGCTCGTCGATGAGTATCAAAATATAAGGCAGCGGCTGCAAATCTCCGTCGTCCGCCGGTGAATCTCCGAATAACTCGCTCGGCTTCTCGCGAAGTTGAGCAATTTTCCGGTTGTACTGATCGATATTCCTCACTCCCTGCGCTGCCAAAACCTTTAATCGGCGTTCCATCTCCAACACCGCGTTTCGAAGCGCGTTAGTAGCCTTTTTCGGCTCCGTGATCACCGGCGTCAGCAGATGCGGAATGCCTTCATAGATTCCAAGCTCCACGCGTTTGGGATCCACCATAATCATCCGCACTTCGTCAGGTGTCGCTTTATAAAGAAACGACATCACCATCGCATTTAACATGACGCTCTTGCCGGAACCGGTCGACCCGGCAATCAACAAATGCGGCATTGTCTCGAGCGTGGCGACTTTGATGCGTCCGTTCACGTCCTTACCCAACGCAATCGTCATTTTTGAGACGGAGTCGCGAAACTCGCCCGACTCCAGGATTGCGCGTAGGCTAATTACTTCGCGCCTCGTATTGGGAACTTCGATGCCTACCGTCGGTTTACCCGGCAGTCGCTCAATCAAGATCGATTCCGCCTGCAAGCCGAGACAAAGGTCTTCCGTCAGTGTCGTAATGCGGCTGTATTTCACGCCCGCATCGGGCTTGTACTCGAAAGTAGTGACCACCGGACCAGGGTTGATTTGCACCACCGATCCACGGACATTGAACTCGTCCAGCTTGGATTTAATCCGGCTGGCAACTTCCTGCAACTCCTGGCTATCGTAGCCGGATCCGGGCGGCGGCTCATTGAGCAGCGCTGGGGATGGTAAGCGGTAAAGCTTTTTACGCTTTGCCTTTAGGGGAACGACCGCGGCCGATTCGTGCTCTTCCCATCGCGGCTCCTCTTCCTCCGCCTGCGCTGAGCGAATCATTTCCGGCTGCTCAAACGGTCGGATGGGAATACCTTCTTCTCCTTCCGTCTCCGCTGCAGGTTCCAAATCGAAAGGAGGCGCGTCATCCAGTACTAGTCCGTTTGTTGCCTCGCCGTTTTCTTCTGAAACGATGGCGGACGAACGCCGTTTGACCCACGTCCTTGTTTGCTCCGGAGCGGTTCTTAATGCGCTGTCGGCGGATTGTGCGCCGCGCCGGATAATTCTTTGCGCCGCGATTTCTTTGGCTCTTGTCCTCGCCTGCTCGCGGCTTTTATTTCGTGCTTCACGCGCTGTTTCCCACCTCGCTTTCCAACGCTCGATCGGACCTTCCAGCCAGCGCTGTAGAGTCGAAACTTCAAACGTCGAAGCCAGGTAAAGAGCCAGCACTGCTGCTATAGCAACGGCAATCATCGCACCAACAAAATTGAGTCGCGTCAGCAGGTAATCGGTAATCACCATACCCACCACTCCGCTAGGGCGGATGCTACCGCCGATCAGAAAGGGAATCGGCAATAATCCGAAGGCCGCTGAGAGCGAAAACCAAAGGGCCAAACCGCCGAGTATCCGAATCTTTGGACTCTCGATCGGAGCCGAACGAAACCACTTCCAGCTCAATGCCCAGAAGTGCAGAGGAAGCAGGAACGCACTTAGTCCAAACGCCTGCAAAAAAAAGTCCGCCCACTGGGCGCCAAACTGTCCCAGTAAGTTGTGCGTGCGCGCAAAGGCTGTTGCCGTGTTCCATGACGGATCCGCCGGCGAGTAGGACACCAGGCTCAGCACTATGGCAAGGCCAAGCAAAAGCATTACAAGCCCAACAGCTTCGTTGAGCCGGGTATGTCGAGATGGAGATAGGTACATCATCCGCCACTGCGGAGAAAAACAGTCAGAGTACTCAACATTATGCCAAATGACGAACACCACTTCGCTTGTCGTAAAACATTCACATACAAGCGGCATAATTGAGGAACAGGTTAATACTCTGCCACCGATCATGCGCGCAACAAAAATTGTTGCCACCCTCGGTCCTTCTACGGATTCGGACCACATACTGCGAAAGTTGTTCGAGGCTGGTGTCGACGTCTTTCGGCTGAACGCCTCCCATGGTACGCAAGCGGACCACGCACGTCGTATCCAAGCTGTGCGCGACCTTTCGACGGAGTTAAACCGCCATGCTGGTGTTCTGCTCGATTTGCAAGGGCCGAAGATCAGATTGGGAACTTTCAAAAATGGGCCCTATCGGTTGGAGGATGGCGCGCCTTTCACCATCACAACGGAACTGTTGGAAGGAGATGCCGAGATCGCATCCACAACCTATACCGATCTGGCGCGCGACGTGAAGCCCGGGGATGCGGTGTTGCTGGCGGATGGCACCGTGCGCCTTCGAGTGGTCAGTACCGACGGTGTAGCGGCTCGCTGCGAGGTGGTGAACGGCGGTCTCATCAATGACCGTAAAGGAATCAATTTGCCGGGGGTTAACATCTCCACGCCGTCCCTTTCTAAAAAGGACATTGCCGACGCGCACTTTGGCGTCGAGCAAGGGGTGGACTTCTTCGCACTCTCTTTTGTGCGGCAAGCTCGCGACATTCTCCGCCTACGCCATCTTCTGGAGGAAGTAGATGCTAAGCAACCGATCATTGCCAAAATTGAAAAACCGGAAGCTTGGCAGAATCTCGATTCCATTCTTGAAGAGTGCGACGGCCTCATGGTAGCCCGTGGCGATCTTGGCGTGGAAATGGCACTTGAAAAAGTGCCCGCCATGCAGAAATCCATGATCGAACGAGCGCGCCACCGGGGTAAATTTGTGATCACAGCCACGCAGATGCTGGAATCGATGATTGAAAATCCGGTTCCCACTCGCGCCGAAGTGAGCGATATCGCCAATGCAATTCACGACGGCACTAGCGCCATTATGCTTTCCGCGGAAACCTCCGCCGGAAAGCATCCAGTGGAATCTGTTCGCGTGATGGCGTCCATCGCTTGCGAAACGGAAAAGTCGCTGAAGAAGAAGGGCTTCACGGAGGTTCCGCTTCCCGACGGGGCCACCGTGCCTCAAATCATGGCCGATGTTGCTTATCAAGCGGCACGATACGCCGATGTGATCGCCCTTGCGGTAGGAACGTTTAGCGGATCAACTGCCCGCTTATTAGCTCGCTATCGGCCGCCGGTGCCTATTTATGCTTTCACTGCCACGGAAACGATCGCTCGGCAGCTCTCGGTTATCTACGGCGTGGACGCGATTATCTCGCCTGCCTATCATTCCACCGATCATCTATTGGAAGAGATGGAGCGCGCCCTCTTGAACACAGGCCGCGCTAAGCCCGGGGATGCCATCGCGTTTGTTGCTGGACAACCGGTCAATCAAATTGGTTCAACCAACATGCTGAAACTGCATCGAATCAGTGATGCCATACGTTAGCGCACCCAGTATCGATGCCATTCTCATTGTTTCCTTTGGAGGACCGGAGCGCACGGAGGATGTGCTTCCTTTTCTGGAAAACGTGACCCGAGGGCGGGGAATTCCTCGCGAACGTCTTCTGGTCGTCGCTGAGCATTATTACCACTTTGGCGGCAAAAGTCCTATTAACGATCAGTGCCGCGAACTCATACAGGCGCTCCGTCAGGAGCTGGATCGGGCTCACATAGATTTGCCTATATATTGGGGAAATCGTAACTGGCATCCTCTGTTGCCGGACACCTTGCGGCGGATGCGTGACGACGGCGTGAGACAGGCGCTTGCATTCATGACTTCCGCTTACAGTTCGTACTCCGGGTGTCGCCAATATCGCGAAAATGTAGCGGCAGCACAGGCAGAAGTGGGCGAGGGAGCGCCGAAGATCGATAAGCTCCGTGCTTTTTATAACCATCCCGGATTTATCGAAGCTTCTGCCGCAAGAGTTCATGAGGCGTTATCGAAGCTCGCGCTGCATGGAGATAGCGGACCTCGTATCATATTTACCGCTCATAGTATTCCGTCTTCCATGGCCGATACCAGCGCTTATCGGGCGCAACTCCAGGAGACATCGCGTTTGGTCGCCGAATCAGCCGGCAATCTGCGGTGGGATCTTGTATTTCAAAGTCGTAGCGGGCCGCCCACGCAGCCTTGGCTCGAACCCGATATTCTCGACCAATTGCGTCAGCTGCATGCTGACGACGTTCGAGACGTCGTTGTTGCGCCGATTGGTTTCATCTCGGACCATATGGAAGTTCTTTACGACTTGGATACCGAAGCAGTTGATTTGGCGCGAGAGCTTCAGATGAACATGGTCCGTGCCGGGACGGTGGGAACCCATCCGGCATTTTTGAAGATGATCCGCCAATTGATTTGTGAACGTCTTTCACCAAACGAACCCAAACTGGCCGTCGGCTTATTCAGTCCGAATCACGACGTGTGTCCGGCGGGTTGCTGCCCTCCTCCGCGAAAAGTCGGTAGACCTGTCGTTTCGGTAAACCCATCTGTTTCGCTACGGTCTTAATTGCTTCCATGCGCGGAACCCCTAGTTCGTTTTGCAGCCGAAGCACTTCCGCCTGTGGATCGCTCACGGAGTTTCCGGTTTGTTTCCCCTTGCCGATCACCAACGTGATCTCTCCTTTTACTGCCGGTCGTGAAAGGAGTTCTTCGCGAATCGTTTTAGCGGTCCCACGCAGAAACTCTTCGTGCAGCTTTGTGAGTTCTCTGGCCATCGTAATGGGCCGTTGTTCTCCTAAAATTTCGAGGCAATCGCGCAACGTGTCTATAATCCGATGCGGGCTTTCGTAGGCGATCACCGTGACTGTTTCGCCACGAATACTCTCCAGGGATCGGCGTCGCGCCCCTGTTTTGGAGGGTAAAAACCCAATAAATCGAAACTCGTCCGTCGGCATGCCCGACGCCGCTAACGCCGCTAGGGCGGCGGAGGCCCCCGGCAACGGAATCACCGAGATTCCCTTGGCGATGGCTGCGCTCACCGCTCGATATCCCGGATCGCAGATCAGCGGCGTCCCCGCATCGCTGACTAATGCAATTGAATCGCCGCCTTCCAGAAGCCCCATCATCTCCTCTGCACGAGCTGCCTCATTGTGCTCGTGATAGCTCAGCAGAGGTTTCACGATTCCGTAGTGATCGAGCAGCTTTTTCGTTTGTCGGGTATCTTCGCAGGCGATGGTGGCGACTTCGTCTCGCAGCACGCGTAAGGCGCGCAGCGTCACATCCTCCAAATTGCCGATGGGAGTCGAGATCAGGTAGAGAGTACCGGACAAACTAAGCAGTTTACCCCTTTAGCTTGTACCCTAAAGGAAGGAAAAATGGCATCACCTTCTGTCGCACGACTTACAGACGATCCAATCGAATACATTCGTTGGCCATCGGCCGATCCAAGCTACCCTGTTGAGATAAATGCCGATGTTTTGCTTCGTCTCCCCAAGGAGCTTGCGGCCGCTGAAAAGTTGGGCGTGGAAACCGGTGGTTTATTATTTGGTTCTTTGAAGCTTGCTCCCGTTCCAACGATTTGGGTGGACAAATTCGAATTGATCGCTCCGGGTACGGTGGAAAGTCCTATTTACATGCTCAAACCGGAGCAGCAAGCGCAGTTTGCCGCTGCCCGACAAAGTGCCTCTGTCGACAAAACTATCCCCGTCGGGTTTTTCCGCAATCATGTTCGTTCCGGCCCATTGACGCTTTCGTTGGCAGATAAAAGCTTTCTTTGGAAAGAGTTTCGTTCCTCGAGGTATTGCGCTCTCTTGATCGGCAAGGAGCAACCCCGGAGCGCGGCTTGCTTCGTATATACCGAAGGTCGATTGGTGTCGCAGTCGGCAGTGTCCGCTTTTCCGTTCCAAAATCAAAAAACGGTGGAGCCGATCCCCCAGGATTCCCACGAAACTGCTGCACCTGTAGCTGCCAAAGTAACTCCGGTCGGGAAGCAGCAGTCGATTAGCCGTGAAGTACTGATTCTTTCTTCAGTGCTGACTTTTGCGTTAGGTGTTGTGCTTTGGCCTTTGTGGCAGGCGACTTTCGGCGGCGCTTGGGTAGCCTCGTCGCCTGCTGATATTGCGCTTTCCATTCAGCCGCACGGCGGTGATATTAACGTGACTTGGAATAGGCAAATGCCGGAGATCAGCCGCGCGGAGAGCGCAACGTTAACATTTATTGAGAATTCTCACCGGCAAGAATTGCTTTTGGCCAAAGATGACCTGAAGTTTGGAGCCGTCACTTACGCCCATCCAGGCCAGAAATTGCAGGTAAATTTGGCGTTGATAATGGACGACGGCACGTCGCTGACGCAGTCGGCAGTATGGCAAAAACAGTGAACAAAATTACTTGCGACACTTGGCATATTTTTGGATGACATTTGTCCATCCCTTTCGCTACAATGCTTATAGGGAAACACCATGCTCACCGCCGTAGAAGATATCGAAGCTGTTCGCCATGGAATTTCTATCAGGAATTTGGACCGAATGATCCATTCACTTTCCATCGACCGTGACGTGATGCTGGACATTTTAGGAATATCAAACCGTACATTGCAGCGTAAGTTTCGGGCGAACGACCGGCTGAGCCCTTTGGCTTCCGACCGGCTTTCGCGCGTCGACCGAATATACCGGTTAGCAACGAGTGTCTTTGGTGAGGAAAAGAAAGCGGCAGAGTGGCTGAAGCGGCCTAGCCGGGCGCTTGCTAATGAGCTGCCGATTAAGCTGCTAGACACAGATGCGGGAACGCAACAAGTAGAACAGGAGTTGCGCAAAATCGAATACGGCTTCGTTTTCTAAATGGTTGTCCAGTTGTGGCGGCTCTATCGGGCCGTGCACGGACCGGGTCTGGATGGCATCGGGGGAACAATCGCCGGCGGCCGCTGGCACACACAAGGGCAAAAGGCTGTCTATTTTGGCGCAACTCCTGCCATTGTAGTCTTAGAACGGCTGGCGCATACTGATCCCGATCTGTTGCCGGACGACTTGCGGCTTGGCTGTTTTGAGTTCCGAAAAACAGTAAATCCAGTAGAAATCTCGGAACAAGCTAAACTTACTCCTAACTGGACCGAGGATGAACCGGCGTCACGTAAATTAGGAACGGGCTGGCTCCGCGAAAGATCGTCCTGTGTATTGAAAGTTCCTTCCGCCTTGCTGCCGGAAGAATCAAATTATCTATTCAATCCACAACACCCCGACGCGGAGCACCTTTATCGCTTAAGCGAAAGGCCGTTCGCCTTCGATTCGCGCCTGATTTAACCGTTCTCAATTACGCAAGAGCAGACGAAACTCGCCATGCTTCGCGTCAAGAATAACGGTGCTCCCCGGAGGAATTTGGCCTTCGGTCACCAGCGCCGCCACAGGCTGTATAAAGTTGCGCTGCACTGCCCGTTTTAATTCCCTGGCACCAAACTCCACGCTGGTTCCGTTATCCAGTAATAAATCCCGCCCCGCATGCGTACATTGCAAGCGGAAGGAACGCAACCCCAGACGGCCCTGAATTAGTTGAGCAAAATCCACGAAGATTTGGTCAAGAATCACTCCGCAGGCCGTGCGATCCAAAGGCTGGTAGGTAATTATCGAATCGATACGGTTCACAAACTCTGGCGAGAATTTTTGACGCACGGCGCTCATTCCGATGCTTTGCATTTTAGCCTTCTCAGGCAATGCGCGTAGAGGAAGCATTGCCTCAAATCCAAAGTCCGGCTTATTGGCGCGCTGCATCGACTTTGCGCCTAAATTACTCGTTAGAAAGATGATCGTCCGCTCGAAGTTTACCGTGCTGTTATCACCCAAACGAAGCGTCGCCTTGTCCAAAATGCCGAGCAACAGGCGTTGCATGGAAGGCGCGGCCTTCTCGATCTCATCGAAGAGCACTAGCGAAATATCGCTGTTTTCACTAGCAGCCCCATTGATCTTCGCTTGATTCAACATCGGCTGCGTCTCACGATGTCCCAAATATCCGGGAGGCGCACCGATCAACTTTGCTACCTCATGCTCCATCTGAAACTCGCCGCAATCCACTTTCAGCAAATTCTTCTTGCTGCCATGCAGTACCTCGGCGAGCGCCTCCACGGTCCGCGTTTTACCAGTACCGGTAGGACCGAGCAGCAACACCACGCCAATAGGACGTCCTTCCGGCGCAAGCCCAGCCTGATGCATCTGGATGTACGGAACAATCTTCTCGATTGCTTCCGGCTGCCCGACAAGCATCTGATTCAGCCGTGTAGCTAAGTTGTCTTCGTCTTCAGGCGGTAAAGGACGTCGTGTACGTCCAGACAGGTTGTAGGATCGCATCCGTGTTTGGGAATGACCTTTCGCCCAAGAAGTCTACTGGCTTCCGGCAAAAGAATTGTCCGCGCCGCAGATGCCCACAGCTACCGCAGATCGACGAATCTAGTTGTAAGTAGCTAGGAATAAAGTACTTGCAGCAGACCCGCCGACGTGGAAATTTTTACCATACTTCTGTGACTGCTGTTTTGACAACAGCTTACTTTTTAGCGGATTAGCGAAGCGTTAGCGCCACATAGTCGAGTTCCGCAAAATTCGTCTGCTTTTGCAGGCGCACCCGATTGATTCCCTCATTCAAAGTCACCGGAACCGTGACCACTTTTTCCGCCAACCGAGGATCGCCAGGAAAGAGAAAACTGCCGGTCGCAGGCAGAGTCACTGCACCCACCGGCATCTGATTGACGATGAGATTATCCACCGCATCGCCCAGGCCATTTCCGTAGGCGACGTTGAGGTTGTAAGTGCCGCTTCTGGGCGCGTCAACAGCAAACTCGACATAGGCGTCGTATCCATTCAGGCCTCCAACGTAGTCGGGCAAAATGTATTCGCTTTGGAAACTGCGTGGCGTCGTATTGCCGAAGAATGCATACACGGCCTGATAGCGGTGCGTATCGGGCCGGACATCGATGTAATCTAACGCGGCATTCCCGTTTTGCTTAGCAAGACGGATAGCATTCGTCCCGGCATTCAGCACAACACGCTTCTCGGTGAAGGCGAACTCCGAATTCGCGCCTCCCTTAGTTGCTGCGTAAATCACGGAGCCCTGGTCCTCGCCGTTTACCGTTAACTTCTGCTCCGCTGTTCCCCCAGTTGCATTGGCGTAGCGGACATACATCCAATAAATCCCGGTATCCAGCACCGTGACATTGAACGTCGCCGAACTGTTCGGCTTTGTCATGCCGCTCACGTAAGCATTACCGGAGGCCAGATTATTGCGCGAGCCCGTCTGTATATTTGCCTGCCTCAGGTAAGCGCTCTCCGCTTCGTACTTTGTCGGATACGCGTCGGCATTTCCCGCGGCAGTAATCAGAATGCGGTATCCGTTTTTCCGATCGATCCGGTGAAGCGGGATGTCGATGTTGCCTCCACGTAAGGGAAGATTTCCGTCGAAGATGTTGTAAGTGCTGTTTTCGGGATCTCCGCCGCGCTCGATGGTTCGATCTCCCTGATTCGGATCGACCGTCCAAACTGTCGAATCCACTCTTACCCGTACAAAATTCCCCAGCCCGACGCTTCCTAGCCCATTGACGTGAATATCGGCATCGTCGTCGGAGCCGCCCAAGAGCACTGTGGCCGTCTTCGTATTCGGGTCCCAACTCGCGACGCCATCGTATGCCTGGTCGTAACGTGTACTGGCCGAGCTCACCGGCACATATTCGCCCGCCATCTGGTTGTACCAATTCAGCATGTACCAGCCGCCGTTGGGCTCCAGCGTGCTTTGCCCAGTCTGCCAGGGATAGCGCAACGTGTTACCAAGCTGGCTGTAATTTGTATACACCCCCTCGCCCCCAAAATCGATTTTGTCGCGCTCCATCTCTGCCCAGTATTTGACCACCGAACCCGGTACGCCTTCGAATGTGCCGTCGTTCACTCCATACTCATCGATGCTGACCGGGAGAGGCGCATTGGGAACACCGAGCTGCGCTTCTAAAGTACGATAATTATTCAGCGACCGGCCGATGTCGGCGGGATCCGGCGTCAGTAGACTGTGCCAACCGATGATGTCCGGAGACGTCCCAGTCTGAATCGCGTTCAACAAAAAATCCTGCATTTTTTGTTGATCCGCGCCTTTGGTTGCGGGCAGATAGCTCAGATAATTTGGGCCCATCACCTTCAGCGTTGGAGTGATGGAGCGGATCTCTTGCACCGTATGCGTCCAAAGCCAATTGATGCGGGCATTGTACGTGGACCCTTGGACGGCTGGATCATTGTTGAACGCCGTATTGTTCAACTGCGCGTCCGGCTCGTTGAGCACCTCCACGGCATAGACGACGTCCGGATAGTTGTCGCTAATGTCTTGAATCGCCGTCGTTACCTGCTGATCCCAGTTCGCTAGCCCATTCCAACGATAGGGGAAGCCCGGCAACAGATCGTTCAGCCGACACATCAGACGGATGCCTTTGCCTCGGATGAGTGGCGCGATGGAATCGGTGGAGTACGGATTCGATCCATTGTCACTCGCGCGCCCTTGCGACGCCGTGATGTTAACGATGGTGTTGCTGATCAGGTTTGAAGGCGTCCCGCCCGCGATGGTGGAGATGCCGAACAGCGTTCCTAATCCTCCTTTCTTGAGCGCGCCGTTTCTTTGAGTAAGATCAATGGTCATATCCGAGGCATTTGCCGGGGGCAAGGCAGCCACGGATAAAAATAGGAAGGCGGAAGCCAACAAGGGCATTCGATGAGTCATAACGCTGACACCTCTACTTTGAAAAAGTAATTTACTGCTCAGAACTACTACAAAAATCGAAACTCCTGCAGGTCGAAGTACACCCGATAAGGAAAATATTTTTCTATTTGATAGAACGGCACAAACGGGCCGGTTTTCTGCTCATGCGCGGCCACTTCGGTCGGCTTGAAAAACAGCTTCTCGTCTTGCCGGATCAAGCGCTGCTCTAGGCTTTGTCCATCGGTTAAGGCCAGCGGCAAAGTGAATCGGGCATTTTGCGCTAGCAGAAGCGGACCGAACATAACTGCTGCCCGGTGCGGATGCTGTGCGTCCACGGGTTCCAGCCGCAAGCGGGTTGGCAACGTCACTGTTACCTTGTCGCCAGGATGCCATGTACGCTGTACCATCGCCCATTCACCAGGCTTGCCTTCCACCGGAGTTTCGCTGTCGACTCTCGCGCGAAAACCTTCTGCCCAAGTGGGAACACGAAAGCGTATCGCCATCGCTGTGGGCTGCTTCACATCCACCGAAAAAGTCACCGTTTCCGATTCTGGGAACGTCGACGCCTGCCGCACCGTCACGGTCTGGCCACGATGATCCCAGGTAGCTTCCGAGGGCAAGTAAAGATTCACATGAAGCCCCTCTTCATTGCGGAAGTAGATCACGTCATGATAATCCGCGACTGTCTGAATATATGTACCGGAGCAGCAGGGCCAGTGATCCCAAAAATATTCTTTTTGCGCTAGTCCGATGCGATAGTTCGCGTAATAAAACGACGATCCGTCCGCTTGCACCACCGGAGCCGCACCAATAGCGTTGTACAATAAACGCTCGATCCAATCTCCGTAACGCGCATCGCCCGTAAACTGCAGCAGGTACTTCGATAACTTGAACGCTCCCCAGGAATCGCAAGCTACTTCCGCGGTATCCGATCGGAAATCCAACGCGCGCCCCAGCGTTCCATCGGAAGGAACGCTCCACTCGCCCGGCCCGTACGCTCCAGTGGCGTACATCTGCGTTCGCGTCATGTATTCGTAAGCGTTTTTTATCGTCTTAAGATAATGGTCCTCGCCTGTCACCGCCCAGGTCATTGCCGCGCTGTTGAATGTATTGCAGTGGCTATAGGAATGAAGAAACTTTGCGCCGGGAGGGTCGGTGCTGTTGACGAACTGCCCCCAATAGGTCGGATAACGCCAAACATCGCCAAACTCTTTGTAAATCGCGTTTCCACTGGCAACATAGGCGCGATAGAGATTTTCGCAGAGTGTGTACCATTCCAAAGTTCCGCGCGGCTTGCGGCCATCACGGTCCATCGGACTCGCTGGACTTCGTGAACGATCGAATGTCTTCGACGCCCACTCGGTGATGCGCTCCACCTGCGGCCAGGCGTCCGAATAATCTGCATATAAAGCCAAGTCCACCAGCCCGCACATGGTTTTCTCGTAGGAATAGGTGTCCATCCCGTAAGGCGAGCGCGTCGGCTGCCCCGAGACCGATTTCTCACGAATAGGGGCAGGATGCGATCGGGTGGTCTTCGCCCACTCATCGGCTAGGACAATGGCTTTGTTTCGTAATTCGGCATCGTTCAATGCCGACGACATTCGCGCCATCCCGCTCAGCCATTGCCCAAACACAACCGCGCTGGTCCTGGAACACCAGCCATCCAGTCCAAGCCCCGGCGCTCTCATTCCGGCTCGTTCGCGAAAGCCCTTCAAGATACGGTCATTCGATAGCTCGTAATAGCGATCGCGCGTTTGCTCCATCTGTTGCGCGAAGAAGCTCGGCAGCAGCCGAACGCCCTGATAGCCAAACGTGTCCAATTTCACCGGCACTTTTAGGCGAGAGTCCGCCTTCCGATCCGCGACCGGAACTTGCCCCCGGGAAAGATTCGGGACAGCCGCTGAAGCCGCAGCTGCCGAGGTGAGAAATGTACGGCGATTCATATTCTTGTTAGACGCTGCAATCCGGATTTAGAAGTCGATGCGCGCGCCAAGCTGGATTACTCGCGGCTGGTAGGTGTTCAGCGAGCGTCCGAAGGTGGGTGCAAACAAGTTGTAATCGACCGTAGTTAAATTGACGCGGTTCAACACGTTGTAAAAATCGCCGCGAAACTGAAAGTTGAAGCCCTCCCAAAACGGAAGTTTTACATTTTTAATCAGGCTGGCATCCACATTGATCAAGTTGGGGTTGGTGAGAATGTTGCGGCCCTCGTTGCCGGTTGTCCCCGGAGCCGGTGCCGAAAACGCGTTCGATGCCGCGCCGTACACGCCGTTTAGATACTGTTGGCGAGTCCAGCCACTCGTTTTCACGCCTTGAAGAATGTTAGGCCGGTCGTTATTGTATCCATCTCCGTTGTAGTCGCCACAGGTCACATTCCTTCCCGTGCACGTGGCATCGTACCGGTTATAGTTTTGCGCATTCCATGGATTTCCCGTTTGAAATACCGCAATGGAGGAAATTTGCCAGCCTTGAATCACTGGCGTTAGGAAACCGGCATGTGGCACCGGAATCACATAGGAAGCGGAAATGGTTCCCCGGTACTTGACGTTGAACGGCGAGAGCCCATAGTTGTCGGTATAATACCGTTGATCCGGCGGACAATCGACGCCGCTATTGTAATTCTGACGGGTGCCGCAGGTGCCATAGTCGAGCGCTTTGGACCAGGTAAACGAACCTTGAAAGTTTAATGAACCGATTCTCTCCCGAGCCGATGCAATAAACGCATGGTAGTTCGACATGTTGCTGTTGTTCGTATACGTCATTGAACCAAAATTTGGATTCAGGCGATTTAAGCGCGAATCCGTCGGGGTCAAGTCGCCGGCAAAGCGGTTGTAGTCGGTGCCCGATAGTAAGTCAAATCCGTGCGAGCCCGAATAAGCGAGGCTCGCCACCAAGCTGCCCGGAAATTGATGCTCGATCGCGAACTGCCAATTGATCGTCTTCGAAATCACTAGATTGGGATCGACGCCGTTCACTCCCGGTTGCACGCCCGGCAGACCGCCTGCCGGAGTCAGCGATGCCGGAGGAATCGTCGGGTAGCTGTATCCGTACGGATACGTTGTGCTGTTGCCCCAGCCGAACACCAGCGGTGTTCCTTGCTGCACTCCGAACGTAGGATTGATCAAACCAGGCGGATTCCCGCGCAATGGGTCGATAATTTGTCCGATAGAAATCTGGTCCCGATATAGCCCGATGCCCCCGCGCAGAGTCGTCTTTCGGTCCTGAGTCGGTGACCAGGCGAATGCGCCGCGCGGAGACCAATTGTTCGACTGGCGATGTCGAAAGACAGGACCGGTTTGCCGCAACACCGCATTTTGAAACTGCGAATACAGATCCCCGCCGGCAGTGTAGATGTTGGAAAACGACGTTAAGTCCTGCGTACCGTACGGATATGGATTGCCGAAATCATCCCAGCGGATGCCATAGGTCAGTAGCAGGCTGTCTTTCGCTTTCCACTCGTCCTGTAGGAAAATACCGATCTGTGTGTTCTGAGCACCAAAATTCTGAGGCTTGAATTGCCCGGTCAGCGGGTCGAAGGAAACACCGGTCTCTTGAAAGGGATTATCTTTCGCAAAATCGATCAACGTCGAATAGGAGTAATTCGGGCGGGCCGAGTAGTTGAAATTAGCTACTTCGTTGGGCCGCAGAACCTCTACACCGCTTTTGATGCTGTGGCGGCTTCGCACCACGGTAAACACGTCGCGTCCCTGCCAATTATATTGGCTGAAGATGGCGGGGCCACCCGTGAACTCCGTGTTTGAACCATCGTTCATGCTGAAGTACGGCAGAAACGGCGTGACATTATTTAAATCACCGCCGCGAATGTGAAATATTCCAAAAGTTGCCTGATTGATGGTGGTCGCCCCAAACGTATGTTGGTAGTTCACCGACCCTAAATAAGCATCGATAAACGAACTGCCGCCCAGCGAAGATCGGAACTGATTCATGTCATTGTTGTTGTGAGTGCGGTAAAAATCACCAAAAAGCCGGTCCTGGCCGTGATGGAAGTATTGATCGCCGCGCAAATTGTACTGATAACCGTTATTGGCCGGTGCGTTAGCGTTGGTCCCTTGACTGAGGTACGGCGTATTGCAGGTGGCCGTTGGATTTGCGCACGTTGAGGCGAAATCGGGAGTTGCATATCGCAAAACACGGAGGAAGCTTGCTTTATCCGGCAAATAGGTGGTCAGAAACTTCGTTCCAAGCGTATTCGGGTAATTGGCTCTGGCCCAGTTTACGAAAGCTGGATTCTCATACGTGATTAAGTTTGTCGATTGCAAATTTGAGCGCTTCACATCAGTCGAAATAAAGAAAAAGGTGCGATTTTTAATAATGGGACCGCCCAGCGATCCATCCAGATCGTAGCGTTTCTGTGGGGCATAGCTATGGACAAATTCCGTCCCCGCGCGTAGGGCTTGATTGCTAAATAGAAAATTTGCATTCCCGTGAAAACCGTTCGTGCCTGACTTTGTTGTTAGCTCAGTCACTACGGAACTGCTGGTGCCGTGCTCTACTCCCCACGCATTCGTTTGCAGCGCGGCATCTTGGATGCTGTCCGGGTTAGGCGAAAGGTCCGGGGCGCCATTCAAAATGTTGTCCACCACATATACCCCATCCACAATGTACGTGTTGCCCGTAAAATAGTGCCCGTTGGCGCTGACATTTAACTGCTGGCCGGTGCCGAAATTATCGAACGACGAACTGTTGATAAAACCAGTCACTCCCGGAGCCAGGGTCGCAATAGAGTAGATATTGCGGTTTTGAAGCGGTAAATCGCGAATCTGTTTCGCGCCTAGGGTGGTCTGCAATCTTGTTTCGTCAGGGTTGAGCGCGGCTGCATTCGCCGTGACGGTCACCTGCGTATTCCCCTTGGCCACGTCGAGGCGAACGTTTACGCCTTGTGTCTGACCCTGTGTAACGGTAGTGTCGGTTTGGGTGGGTTGAAACCCCGGCGCGGTAGTGCTTACCTGATACGGTCCCGGCCCTAGCCCCGTGAACCGGTAGAATCCTGACTCATTCGTCTTCTGAGAGACCGTCACTCCTGTGGCAGTATTTTTCAACTGTATTTGTGTATTGGGAACAGGCGCGCCAGAAGGGTCGGTGACGGCCCCTTGCACGTTGCTGCTGAACTGCGCCCAAGTCGATTGGGCCACTAGTAAAAGGCCAAGTAGCAATAGGCTTGAAAAAGATTCTCTTTTGTGTTTTCTACTGAACCGGAACATGAACGCTCCCCAAAGCGTGAACTGCGCTTCAATAGGAGCAATTTTCAATTGCACCAAACGAAGTGCTACTGAAAGTTACTATTCTGTTTACACTTTGCACAAGGTTAAACCTGTTAACAGCTGCCAATTATCGGCATCCACACGGTGGTTTAGTTAAAAGAGAGCCCTTTTTGGATCTCTAATTCGCTTTACTGTTAACTGTTAACGCCGCGTAAACAACGGCGTCAAAACTAAGAAGGTCGAGCAGAACCCCTAAGATTGAATAGGACAGGATGACCGCCGAGAACAATTCGGTAATTGATGGAAGCGAGGAGCGCCGCGAACTGAACGAAGTGGCTTCTTCCCGCTTCTTTTCGCGATCGCCCAATCTCACTGGGATACTTCAATATGTTTGCGGCGCTGTTTTGGAGGGCAAGGCTTCCGAAATCAAGGAATACAACGTCGCTGTTCAGGCACTAGGCCGCGATCCATCGTTCGATCCATCCCGCGACAGCATCGTTCGCGTCGAAATCTCTCGGCTGCGCAAGCGTTTAAAGCAATATTATCTAACCGAGGGTGCGTTACATGCCATTCAGATCCAACTGCCGGAAACCGGTTATGTGCCGCGGTTTACACGTGTAGCCGATGCAGTAGTGGTGGAGCAAAAGTCCTCCACCCAGACGGCCATTGTCGATCCATCGGACGTACCGTCTAGTTCCGTTCCGGTTTCTGAACCTCCGCCTGTCAGCCGCCTTGGTAAACGGGCCGTCTTCTGGATCCTGGCCGTGGCCGCGTTAATCGCAGTGGTGATTGCCCTCGCCGTTCCTCTTTACCTGCGAGATAGGAAAACTGCTGTTTTATCGAACGCAACCGTTGGCAATACACCCCCGACTGCAACCAAACCGGAACCGTCTGCCGGAGTCCGTCTCGCGGTGGGCTCATCGATGCCGAAATACGAGGACAGCCTCGGCCGCGTTTGGAGTAGCGACCGCCTCGTCACCGGTGGTGAACTGGTCCACCGTCCCGATCGGCGTATTTACCGCACTCTCGATCCTTCGCTCTATCAGAACGCGCGAGTTGGCGATTTCCACTACAACATCCCTTTGCAGTCCGGCATCTACGAACTGCACCTTTACTTCGCTGAAATTCTTCACGTTGACACCCTTGACTCGGGAGCCGAAGGACTCCGCCGTTTTAATGTCAGTTTGAACGGGAAGCCTCTGCTGTCCGGCTTCGATATCGTGCTGGATACGGGCGGCATGTTGAACACGGCAGACGAAAAAGTATTCACAGACGTCTCGCCGGATAAGAACGGAGTGCTCCGACTCAGCTTCTGGGCATCGAACGATCAAGCGCTGCTGAGCGGTATCGAAATTTTGCCCGGCATACCCGGCAAAATGCACCCGGTGCGCATTCTCGCAGGGGCGCGAACTGCCTACGACCATGACCAGCAGTTCTGGGGAGCTGATCGCTACTTCTTAGGCGGCCGCGTGATGCAGCGCATCAAGAATGTTGCTCATACAAAAGATCCGGAACTCTTCGCTAGCGAACGATTCGGCAATTTCTCTTATTCCATTCCTGTTGCGCCAGGCCGCTACTCGGCCCGTATGTACTTTGCCGAATCCAACTTCGGGGTGGACAACTTCGGTGCCGATGGCTATGCTGGGGGCGGAAAAGGTAGTAGGCAGTTCGACATCTTCTGCAATGGCGTTGCTTTGATTCGCCGTTTCGACATCCTCGGCGATGTCGGCGGCCCCAATCTTGCAGTAGTGAAGACGTTTCGTCATCTTCAGCCGAATGCACAAGGCAAGCTGGTCTTTTCGTTCGTTCCAGATGCAGATTATGCAACGGTTCGCGCCATTGAAATACTTTCTGAATAAGAATGATTAAACCATCGCTACGGGCGGCGGCGGTTCGTGTGGCTTACCCGCGCTGGCCAAGGGACCACGGATCATAATCGCTGCCAAGATTACCAACACCCCGAGACCGACAAGGTAAGAAGGATGCGGGAACAGCTGTAGATGGTCGCGAATGCTAGGCGGAGCAAACTGCAGTCCCGCCCAAACCAATCCAAGAATCGCCTCGCCTGCAATAAGGCCCGACGCGGTCAAGACCCCTGCATTATCCACTCGAGCCCGCTGCCCTTCGTTGTAGCCGCGCTGCCGTGCGATGTAATCGCCGATGCCGCGAATCACTCCACCGACAAAGATGGCAAACGTTGTCTCGAACGGAAGATACATGCCCACCGACACCAGCATGGGGCTCTTCACTTGCATCAGAATCAGCGCCGCACCCATTAAGATACCGACAATGACCAGCGGCCAGGGCATATCTCCGCCGACAATGCCCTGCGCCAACAAAGCCATCAGACCAGCCTGCGGCGCCGGTAATTGCCTGTCCCCGAAACCGGTCCCGCCCGCTTTGATATTTCCTTCATGCAACAGAACCAACGGAAAATACATGACCGCGCTGGCCACAATCACCGCCAGCAGTTCCGCAATCTGGATATTGCGTGGCGTACCTCCCAAGATGTGACCGACCTTAAAGTCCTGCAGCAGCTCCCCGGCCACCGCCGAAGAAACACACACGACCGCTGCCACGCCCAACACCGCCGCTACTCCGCCGACGCCGGAGACTCCTAACGCCACCATCAAAAGCGCCGCGATAATCAGTGTCGAAATCGTCAGTCCCGAAACAGGATTATTCGACGACCCGATCATGCCGCACAAACTGCCCGAAACCGTTGCGAAAAAGAAGCCCAAGACCAGCATCACCACGGCAGCTACCAACCCGGCGACCACATGCCCGGACAAATAGATGTAGAGCACGATCATCAAGGCAAAAACCACCGCAATCAAGGAGAAGACCACCTTAAAGCTCATGTACTGTTCCGTGCGGCTCAGTGCGGCCGCTTGTTCACGCGTCTGCCTTGTGTCGGCGACAATCCGAGTAAACCCCGCCAATAAGTTTCCGCGCATGCGGAACAACGTATGCGCTGCACCCACCAGCATTCCTCCTACAGCGATCGGCCTCACAATGTATCGCCAAACAGCGCTCGCCAAACCGTTCCAGGAGTCGTCGGTAGCAGCGCCTGCCGGCAAAAACTCGTGCAATTGCGGTCCAAGAAAATAGATCAACAGCGGCACCATTAAACCCCAAGCCAGCACGCCGCCGGAAAACTGTAGCGCCGCTAGTTTCGCCCCGATCACATAGCCGACTCCAAGATACGCAGGACTAATACTCGGCGCGGCAAAGGTGGAAACGCCTCCCGTCGCTAGTAAATTTGTCGAACCAGCCCCGCCCAGTCGCACATGCGTCAATCCTAGCTTCCCAATTGGAATCGAAAATTCCGAATCTGCGGCAAACAAGCCGAAGCGTCCCAACAGAAACGTCAACCCGCCCACACCGATATTCCAAAACAGATACTTCGCCGCTTGCGCCCCGCGTTGACCGGCTTTGTGGATCTCCGAAGCAGCCACGGACTCAGGGAAGGGAAGCTCCGGGTCCTCCACCATCACCCTTCGCACCAGCGACACAAAAAGGACGCCCAACACGCTGCCCACCATCGTCAATGCTGTTGTTTTCCAATAAGCATCCGCAAAGCCAAACGAAGGCCACGCATGCGAAATCAAGAAAGCGGGAATGGTAAAGATGGCACCGGATGCCACGCCCTCGCCAATGGAGCCGCTGGTGCGTGCAATATTCTCCTCCAGCAGCGATCCCTTCCATAGCCGCAGCACCGCCATGCTCACCACCGCTGCTGGATAAGTCGCCGCAACGGTAATCCCGGCTCTCAATCCTAAATAAGCGTTGGCCGCTCCCAACACCACCGTCATCGTCAACCCCAACAGAATGGCGCGTAGTGTCAGCTCGCGCATCTGCGTGTGCTCGGGAACAAATGGCTTGAAGGGAGTTGTTTGCGTGCTCATGAATTCACTGAAAATCCATAGTCTCTCACCCTTTCGGTTTTGTATAGTTGGCTTATGACGCCGCAGGTAGTAGTTTCAGTGGAAGAATACCTTCACACGGTTTATGAACCCGACTGCGACTACGTTGACGGTGAGGTGATCGAGCGCAACATGGGCGAATTGAATCATGCCTTGACACAAGGAATTCTGACTGGAGTGTTTCGGGACTTGGCCAAAAAAATTCCAATTCGCATTGCGCCTGAATTGCGTAATCACGTCAGCGCCACTCGTTTCCGCATTCCCGATATCTGCGTGATGCTGAAATCTCAGAAGGTGGAACCCGTGCTCAATAGCCCGCCTTTCCTCTGCGTTGAAATTCTATCTCGGGAAGACCGCATGAGCCGCGTTTTAGAACGCGTGAAAGAGCTAATCGCGTTCGGCGTCTCTTATATATGGATTATCGATACCGAAAGCCGCACTGCCCAAGTCTATACCTCTGAGAGAATCCATCAAGTCAAGGACCGTCTCGCCACCGCGAATCCGGAAATCGCTATCTCGCTGCGGGAGATCTTCGCCGAACTGGACGAAGCTCTTCGGACAGACTCTTGATTTAAGCTTCGCCCATCAAGCCGGCTCGCTGAATATCGAGAAAGCCTAGCCCAGCTTTCGTTTCACCATTTCGCTGAGCGCCCTGCCGTCTACGCGTTTTCCCGCCAATTTTGCTTGCGCTGCTTTCATTACCGCACCTATCTGCTTCGGCGAGTCTGCGCCTGTTTCCCGAATTGCCTCGCTCACCACCGCCTCCAACTCCGCCTCGTCCGGAGCAGCCGGTAAGTACGCTTCGATCATCTTGATCTCAGCCTCTTCCTTCGCCGCCAACTCTTCCCGCCCGCCCTTGCGAAACAGATCCGCCGATTCTCGTCGCTGCTTAATCAGCGTGCTCATCACCTGCATCTCCGTCGCCTCGTCCAACGGCTTCATCGAATCGACTTCCTGTTTTTTCAGCGCCGTCTTAATCATCCGGACCGCACTCAGCCGCGCTTCATCCTTCGACTTCATCGCGGCCACCATATCTTTTTGAATCGTGTCTAACAATGGCATGGAATCCATATTGTAAAGCTAAGTAGCATCTTTTTCATGACTCGCTACACTGAGGCTTTGTCCGGCTCCATCTCATCTCTCCCCTCGGTCGCCGCCCGGCATTGGCCTTCCGTCCAACGCTTCCTGCTGATCATGGCTCTCGCGGCAATCATCTGGGCGCTGCTACTGAAATTCTTTTTCCCGGGCTACCTCGACCCGTTCGTCCCCTTCCACATCGATCACTACATCTATCTCGGCGACAGCGGCGATGGCTACGGTCTCGACCGCTACATTCGCTTCTACCCGCGCCCTATCGGCAACATCCTCTTCGACCTGCTCGGGCGTTTAGGGATTCGTGGCATGCTCGTGCCGGTTTTCTTCCTCACGTTGGTAAATGCCGCTCTTCTGATCACCTACTCGGAGCGTCTAACGCGCCGCACCACCAGCTTCCTCGTCCTATGTTTCTTCTTCGTTCTCGTCTTCGGTAATCCGGAAAGCTACTCCAGCGTCAAGGAAGATATCCTCGCCGTTGTTTGCCTCTTTTTCACCCTGGTGATTTTTCACCTTTGGCAAAACTTTGTTGTCTCCGGAAATAAACGCAATCTAATCGTCGCTGTTGTCCTCGCTGTTATCGCCAGCTACGTAAAAGAAACATACTTCGCCACGCTCGTTGTTTTTTTCTTAATCCAAAGCCTCATTCTGCGGCAGCAGCGAATAGCCGCGTTCATTATGGTTACGGCCAACGCCATCATCGCTGTGATTTCTCTCGCCTATAACGCCCATCTCGCTTACTTCATCAACCCGCACGCCCAACCAACCGACCCTTACTTCCAAAACTGGCATCCCTCCTCCGTGCTTCACGGTATTGCGCATCTTCTGCGGTGGCTCGTACTCCCGGTTCCTGCTTTCTTGGTGATTGCCTCGCTCGTCGCCCTCGCTTACATGAGGAACTACCGCGCTCTAGCCATCTCCTTCGTTTCGCTTGCAGTCATCGGCACCATTCTTCTGCCTCACTCTCTTTTGCCCAATCATTTGGAAGACCAATACGCCTGGCTCGGCGCTTTCTTCTTTTTTGTTCCCGTTCTCCTGGCCGGCTATCTTCTACCGCAAACCCCGAAAGCCTTCTCTACAGCAGTGGGTTGCGTCTTTCTATTTGCCGCGCTGGCTCTCAACGGATACAGAAAGGACCTTCGCGGCATGGCAGGCTGGCTGCGCGGGCAGGAACAGGTGCAACAGAACTTAATCGCCGCTTTTCCCACTCTGAAGGCCAATGCCCACGGGGGCGAGCATGAATTGATCTTAGGCCTCACACTCCCCTTCAACCCTTTTCGCGTCCCAGGCTTTGTTCGAAAGTATTTCGGTAACGAAACTACCTGGACCGTCGTACTACCCGACGAGTTCCCTATCGAAAAAGAACTCACCACTGAAATGCTGCACAAAGCGGATCTGAAATCGCGTCCCTACGACCGTATCTTCATATTTACCCCGGATGCCCACTTGTCCGGCCTCTACACAAAGAAAGACGCTGCCGTGTTTAAAAAATACGGTCAGCCTCGCCTTCCGTAAGCATGTTTTCGGTAACCCCGCCGTAACTACTTACGTCCGAACCCCTTGTTATACTGAGCTAGCTTTCCTGAGATTCTTTGGATGAAGTTAATCGCATTTCTTTTGTTATTTGCGTCTGCGCCCCTTTTCTTCGGCCAGACTTTTGTCACCGGTCAAGCGGCTCGCGTCGAACTGGGCCAAGCCACTTTCTCTCGCGGTCAAACGACTGCGTCACAAACAGTCCTAGGCGGCGTGGGTGGCTTGGCTTGGTCGAACGGAACTCTTTTTGTCGCAGATGATAACCGTGTCGCTACCGCATTCAACAACAATCGCGTGATGATGTTTAGCACCGGCCAGATTCCCGCACCCAGCGATGATCTGTCTATCAAGCCTCCGGCAAATGCCCTCTGTGGGCTTTGCGGCTATCCGGCGTTCAACGTCATCGGCCAAACCACTTTCGATGCTCCTGTTCCCGCCGCCGGAACAGCGCAAGGACCGCCGCTGCCTGGCCGTTCGCAAATAGCCATGAGTGGTCCCACTGCAGTAGCTACCGATGGCACCACACTCGCCATTGCCGATACCAATAACAACCGCGTTCTCCTCTACAATTCGGTACCTGCTGGGCCCGGTGCGCCCGCCAGTATCGTTTTGGGGCAGCCGGATTTTACGACGATACAGCCGGCCGGCGTCTCAGCTACCAGCCTTCGCGGTCCCCAAGGTGTTTGGATCAACGGTGGCAAATTATTCGTCGCTGACACGCAAAATAATCGTGTCTTGATTTGGAACCGTATCCCAACTGTGAATAATCAGCCTGCCGACCTCGTGCTCGGGCAGCCCAACCTCAACTCGGCCAATCAGCCACCTGCTTTTAATGCCACCACGCAAACCGCCGCCAACCAGCTTCTCAGCCCCACTTCGGTCACCACCGATCCCAGCGGCGCGCACTTGTTTGTTTCCGATCTCGGCTTCAATCGTGTTCTTATCTGGAACAGCATCCCCACCGTCAATACACAACCTGCCGATTTGGTGGTCGGTCAGCCCGACTTTACCAGCACCCTCGCCAACAACACGAACAATCTTTGCGTATCACCCGGCAACGACGCCAGCGGTAAGCCGATCTTTCCTTCTGAGTGCAACAAGACGCTGAATTTTCCGCGCTATGCTCTTTCCGATGGAACACGCCTGTTCATTGCCGATGGTGGTAACGATCGTGTTTTGGTCTTCAACGCCATTCCCACTGTGAACGCCGCGGGCGCGGATGCGGTGCTTGGCCAGCCCGATTTTTTTGGGAACATCGTTTCCAGCGGGACCGCCACTTTCGGCAGCACCGCTGTTAACAACACCGGTAGCGTGGATACCGTGCAAAATCCCACTTCGCTCGCGTGGGACGGCACCAATCTCTATGTCAGCGACCCGTTTGATCGCCGGGTCCTTCTTTTTACGCCCATTACTGCCGGCGACACAACGCTGGCACAAAAATCGGTTCTGAACTCCGCCAGCCGTATTCTCCGTCAGGAGGGCTTTGTCTCGCTCTTTCTACCGAATGGCGCAACCATCGCCGCGAACGACACTGCTACCGTTACCATTGCAGGCACTCCCTACACCTACACGGCTAAAGCGAACGACACTGCGGCGATTATCACGCAAGGCCTGCTCACCGCCATCAACTCTAGCAATAATAATGCCGGCGATCCAAACGTCTTTGTCCGCGCCGGCTCCGCCGCAAATACCATCGCCCTTACCGCAAAAAATGCCAACTCCGGCGCCAACTCCATTTCTTTATCCGCTACGTCCTCCAATACAGCCGGAGTTTCGATTGCTGCTTCCGGCAACTATCTGACCGGCGGCACCTCCGCTACACTTGCTCCTGGAACGCTCATCGAAATTGACGGTAATAGCCTAGCCGACAATACATTGAATGCCGATCCAACTGCTTCGCTGCCCACCAGCTTGGGCGGCGTTCAGGTTTACATTGACGGTTTCGCCGCCCCACTGATGATGGTGTCCCCCAACCAAGTCATCTCGCAGGTGCCGTTCAACTATACCGACCGCAACAGCAGCAGTGTTTATGTACGTACGCAACACGCCAATGGACAAGTAAGCGTCACCAATGCCGCGCCGATTGTGCTGGTCAATGCGAACCCCGGGCTCTTTGCGCAATCCGGCCAGGAACCCCGTATGGCGGCAGGCGCGATGCACACCAGCGGACCTGCCAGCGCCGCCATCGACATCAGCGGGACGATTCAGGCCGGCGATATCGCAACGATCACCATTGCTGGAAAACCTTATACCTACTCAGTATTGGCTACCGATACCCTGCGGGGTGTTGCGCAAAATCTGGTCAACACCATCAACGCGAATGCCGGCGATCCCAACGTGAATGCCTCCCTCGGCGGTGCATTTGCCCGAATCATATTGACTTCGAAGATAGCCGGTCCCGCTGGGGCTAATAATGCCTCCATTGCGGGTAGCAGTACGCCCGCCACAGGCAAGACAACTGCCGGTCTCATTGTCACCGCATACAACAGCACCACCTGCTGCGTGAATGCCGGTAGCGGACCCGTCACCCCCTCCAATCCCGCTCTGCCCGGCGAAACAATCACATTTTTGGCCACTGGCCTGGGAGTACTCGTCGACGGAAACGGTGCCCTTATTACCTCCGCCCTCGCCGGGCAGCCCTACAGCGGTCCCACCCCGAACATCGTGATCGATCCAGTCAGTGCCTTTGTGAATAATGTCACCGGTCAAATCATCGATGCTAGCCTTCCTACCGGTTCCATCGGTGTCTATCAAGTAAAAATTCAAATGCCGGCAAGTCTCGGCACCAATCCTAATACCCAAGTCAATATCGCGCAGGATGCCTTTGTCAGCAACATTGTCACTATCCCTTCCTCATCCACGCAAGGCCCTCTCTTCGCCAGCCCCAATCCGGTTCCCGCCGGTACTCCTACTACAACGGTTTATTGGTACGTTCCGTCCATCAGCACGAATGTGCAACTGCATATCGGCGCGCCCACTGGCCCATTGGCGGGTGCCGGCGGTGAAAGCGGTGCCGCCACCATCAACAATGTCATCGACGGCGAACTGATCTACCTGACCGATGTCCCCACCGGAAATGTGCTCGGAACTACCACTCTCCAGCTACAGCAACCGTCCCCAACCGGTGCCAACTTAATCGCAAACCCGAATCCCATTTTCATTCCACAAGGCGCCACCTATGGGCGCACTACCATTTCCTGGAGTGTTCCTGCCGACAGCGCCGGACAAACACTGCGTGTCGGTAGTCCAACGGGCACCGTGCTCGGTATGGCTGTTGGAGCACCTGGTTTTGCTACTACCGGTAATTGGGTAACCGACGGGATGACCTTCTATCTCACCGATACAGCGACCGGTAGCGTCATTGGACAGCCGCTAGTTGTTCATGTTCGTAATGTTGCCGGAACAATCACCGCAACGCCCAATCCGGCCCCCTTGGTGCCCGGCACTCCTTACGGTCAAACCACCATCACCTGGAGTGCGCCTTCCTCTTCGGCCACCGAAATCCGTATCGGAGGACCTGGCGGTACCTTATTCGCCGCCGGTACGAACGGAGGAACCGCGGCTACCGGTGCATGGGTTACCGACGGACTTACCTTCTATCTCCAGGACGCCACCAATGGCAACAGCACCAGCCCCGCGAATACGCTTGGAACCCTTACGCTGCAGCTCGGAAGCGCTGCTGCAACCACTTCGGCCGCTAGCGTCGGTGGAGCTTCACTCCTCCTCAACCCTAATCCCATTCCCGCGACCGCCGGCAGTCCCTACGGCCAATCGACGATCAGTTGGAACGCTCCCGGTGTCGCGAAAGTGGAGGTCCACGTAAACAGCGCCGCCGGCCCGCTTTTTGCTGCCGGAGGAACCACCGGTAGCGCCATGAGCGGCAATTGGGTCGTCGACGGCATGACCTTCTATCTGGTCGATGCCTCTACCAAATCCGTTCTAGCGTCAGCCGTCGCGCAAGTTCGCTAAACTAAAAAATCCCGAAAAAGCGCAAAAAAAATGCGAATTGTACTGCTCACACTACTAGCTGCCGTCTTAGCTTTTGCGATTGATTTCCTCATCGGACTTGCCGGGCTTCGGTTTACGCAAGTTCCCAGAGGCTTTCCGCCATTCACGGCTTTACCCATTTTGTCCGGAGCTGTGGGTGGCCCCGTGCTCGCTGCGATCGCCTACTCGGTTATCCGCACAATTTCCAGGCAGCCTGAGAAAACATTTCTTTTTGCTGCTGTGGTTGTGCTTGCCTTGTCATTCGCATTGCCTCTAAGACTCAGTTTTACGAAGTCTCCTCGGTTTGCTGGCGTTACCCCTACCGCGCAAATCATTCTGGTGCTCATGCATACAGTCGTCGCCACCGTCAGTGTGGTCGCGCTGCTAGCCAAGCCGGCGCGACATTAAGAACGGTTGCATGGCAGCCTCAAAGCTCTGTGCATTTAACCTACCGACACCGAGGACCTCGTCTTAGCCAAGCCTCTTTCGTCTGATATTCTGAGACTTCAGGTATATCTCGGGCGGTTTTTACATCGCCTTCCCCATCCATGCATATTAAAAAACAACGTCTTCTCACCCCCGGTCCCACGCCTCTTCTTCCTGCGGCGCTTCATGCCATGATGGGCTCCGACATCCATCACCGGACCGATGATTTCCGCAATCTCTACAAACAGGTGCTTGCCGATCTGCAACATGTTCTCGGAACAACAAACGACGTGTTAGTTCTTGTTGCCTCCGGCTCCGGCGGCTTGGAGGCAGCCACACAGAACTTCTTTTCACCCGGTGACGAAACCCTTGTCTGCTCCGCCGGAAAATTCGGCGAGCGCTGGGTCGAAATCATGAAGGCCTGGGGAATGAAAGCCACGGTTCTGAGTGCTCCCTACGGAGAAGCAATCACTCCGGAAGCGGTCCAACAAGCGCTGGCTCAAAACAAAAACATCCGCGGCGTTTTTGTCCAGGCGTCGGAAACCTCCACTGGTACGCAGCACGATGTCAAAGCCATGGGTGAAGCGGTAAAAAAAACCGATGCTCTTTTCGTTGTCGACGCGATTACCGGCATCGGTACCATGCCTCTCGATATCGAAGGCTGGGGCTTGGACGTCGTCATTGGCGGCTCTCAAAAATCGTTTATGATTCCGCCCGGCCTTGCTTTTATATCGATCAGCCCAAAAGCCTGGGATGCCGCTGAGTCCTCGAAAGCGCCGCGTTTTTATTTCGATCTCAAAAAGGAACGAAAGAATGCCGCGGTTGGCGAATCCGCCTGGACCCCCAACATCGCTCTCCTGCTCGCTCTTGCCGAAGCCTTGAAATACATCAAAAGCATCGGCATGGACAAATTAGTGGAGAATGCGCAACTCCTCGCCCGCGCCACTCGCGAAGCGGTCACCGAACTCGGCCTTCCTCTTTTCTCCTCGAGTCCCAGCTCCTCCGTTACTGCCGTCCGGCCGCCCGCCGGCATGGATTCCGGCGTCATCATCAAGGAATTCCGCAATCGCTTTAACGCTATCATTACTAATGGGCAGGGCAGCATGAAGGGGCAGATTTTCCGTCTAGCCCATCTCGGCTACTTCGATTTTCACGATCTATTCGCAGTCATCGCCGAATTAGAGTTAATCCTCGCCGCACATAGTCACTCGGTCGTGTTCGGCTCCGGTGTGGCTATGGCACAGAAAGTCTATTCCGAAGCTGCTTCGCTTGTCTCGGAGCCTGCTCTGGCCGTAAAGTAATTCAAAATCCCGATGAAAATCTTAGTTGCTGAACCACTCGCCCCTGCGGGACTGGAACTGCTGCGCGCCCAAGCTGGTTGGGAAGTCGTTGTAGCTGATCCGAAAACATACGAACCACATCTCGCCGATTGCGACGCTCTTCTCGTGCGCAGTGCTGTCAAAGTGAATAAAGACGTGCTGGCTCGAGCGCCGAAGCTTCGCATTATCGGACGCGCCGGGGTCGGGGTTGATAATGTCGATCTCCCCGCTGCTACCGATGCCGGCGTTCTCGTCATGAATACGCCTGGGGGTAACGCCATCTCGGTAGCCGAACATACTATCGCGCTTATGCTTTCCATGGCTCGTTCAGTTGGCGACGCCAGCGCCTCTACCAAATCCGGCAAGTGGGAAAAGAAAAAATTCCTCGGTAATGAATTGCGTGGTAAAACCCTCGGCATCATCGGACTCGGCAGTATCGGCCGCGAAGTGGTCAAGCGCGCAAAGCCCTTTGAGATGAATGTCATCGGCCACGATCCCTACGTCAACTCGCAAACTGCCCGAGATCTCGGCGTGGAATTAGTTTCCCTCGGCGATCTCTACAAAACTAGCGATTACATCACCCTTCACGTCGCGTTCACTCCTGAGACGAATCATCTTCTGAACGAGGAAGCTTTCGCCCAAATGAAACCTGGCGTTCGCATCGTAAATTGCGCGCGCGGCGAATTGATCGATGTACTGGCGCTGGAGATGGCCATGGAGAAGGGCATTGTCGCCGGCGCGGGTCTGGATGTCTTTGAAAAGGAGCCTCCCGGCGAACTCTCCTTGTTTCAAAGAGAGGGCGTTGTGGCCACTCCCCACATTGCCGGCTCCACCGAGGAAGCCCAAGAAATCGTGGGCGTTCGCATCGTTGAGCAGCTCGTCGATTATCTAACGAACGGCGTCGCCTTGAATGCTGTAAACATGCCCGCCATGACCGCCGAGCAGTACCGCGCCCTCGGCCCCTATGTCGATCTTTCTGAACGCCTCGGCATCTTCCTCAGCCACATCGCGATCGGCAATCCCCATACTGTTCGCCTTGTCTATCAAGGCCGCATCGCCGACAACAATACGCAAATACTGCGCAACGCAGGTCTCGCCGGCGTCCTTAGCCGCTCTTTAGAACATACGGCAAACGTTGTGAACGCCATGCACATCGCTCATGAGCGCGGCTTCAATGTCGTTGAACAGCGCGAACCCCGGCCGTCTCACATGGACTCCGTGCGCGTCGAAGTCGAATCCGATGCCGGCATCTTTTCCGTCATGGGAGCCGTAGTTCTAAACAAGCCGCGCCTCTTGCAAGTAGAAGGCATTGCTTGCGAAGCAACGCTCGACGGCAACTTGCTGTATTCGAAAAATCAAGATGTACCTGGCGTTATCGGTTATCTCGGCACGATCTTAGGAAAAAATGGAATTAACATCGCCAATTTTGCCTTAGGCCGTCAGGATGTACCTATCTCGCCAAAACCGAGCGATCATCTCACGGCCATCTCAATCATCGAAAGCGACGAACCAGTCACCGACTCCATCATTACCCAGATTTTTGAGAACAAAGCCGTCCAATTTGTGCGTCGTATTTCGTTCGACAAGGGTTAGTTCCAGGTCGGAAATCTGGAACGCTTAAAAGGCAGAAGGAATCTCATTGTAAGGCGTGCTTAAAAAAGCGAATTTCTTGGAAAGTGTCGATATTCCGTCCCCGTCTCTCCCGGCAGCGAATACTAAAACGCGGCTTTTTCAGTCGAATCTTAAGTACTATATCCACGACAGCCTCGACGCATTTCGTTTCGAATTGAAAGGCGAGTTGACGGGAAACGATCTAGGGGAACTAAATGGTTGTTGGCAGACTGCCAAAACCACGCTCGGCAGTCGTAAGCTAATCATCGATCTCCTGAATCTAGCGGCGGTTGACGACGAGGGACGTCAATGGTTAAAGACGATGTCGGCCCAGGGAGCATTGATCGTCCCTGAAACTCAATTTCATCTCCAGCCCGCAGGGCAAGTTGCTCCTTCTCGAACCGTGGGGGAGGAACTGCCGAAGCGCTTCTTAATATCTCGCTTAGTTGCCTTTTATCGGGGCGTACGAGTCTCGATCATCAGGTGCCTTACACAAGCACAGTAAACAGCGATTCCTCGCGCTTCACTGGCCGGTAGGTTGTATCTCTCTCCACCGGCTCCCGTCCCGCTTCGCGAATTAGCCGGAACAAATCTTGCCGCCGTAAATGTTGCGTCGTTGTCGCTCCGGCGTCATGGTAGATTTTTTCTTCCACTACCGTTCCGTCAATGTCGTTTGCTCCAAACCGCTGCGCAATCTGGGCAATCCCCGGCGTCATCATAATCCAATACGCCTTGATGTGTGGAATGTTATCCAGCATCAAGCGAGAGATTGCAATCTGCTTTAAATCGTTAAATCCCGTTGTCCGCGAAAGATGCCCTAGAGCGGTGTTCTCCGGATGAAATGCTAGTGGAATGAATGTAACAAAACCTTTGGTGTCATCCTGCACCGCCCGCAGTCGTACCAAATGATCGGCAGCATCTTCCGCTGTCTCCAAATGCCCATACAGCATCGTGCAATTGCTTTTAATCCCAAGCTGATGTGCAATCCGCGCTGTTTCCAACCACTCGTTGCCGTCGATCTTGTGATCGCAAATAATTCGCCGTACTCGCTCGGAAAAGACCTCCGCGCCGCCACCCGGCATGGAGTCCACCCCGGCCTCTTTCAAGCGCTGTAATGTGTCGTGAATCGAGATCTTCGCGCGTTTCGCAAAATAAGCAATTTCCACCATCGTAAAAGCCTTCAAGTGAACGCCCGGATACCGCTCCTTCAAGCCGCGCAGCATCTCGCAAAACCATTCCAGCGTCAGCTCCGGATGCAATCCGCCGACAATGTGGAATTCCGTCACTGCCTCGGCATAGCCTTTGCCTGCAATCTCCCACACCTGCTCCAACGACATCGTATAGCTGGAGGGGTCCTTTGCTCGTTTGCCGAACGCGCACAGCCTACAGCTTGCTACGCACACATCCGTCGGGTTGATGTGCCGGTTTACATTGAAGTACGTGACATCACCATGTAACCGCTCGCGCATGACGTTTGCCATATACCCCAACGTCAGCAGATCGTAACTGCGGTACATCGTCACGCCATCTTCGTAAGACAAACGCTCACCGGCCAGCACTTTTTCGAATATCGGTTCGAGCTTTTGGTCTTCAATCGCCGCTGGTGTTTCCATCGGTTGTGTCAAAACACTGCTCATCATAAATACCTGCGATTCAAAAGAATATCCGCCGCCCAAAAGACAAAGAACAAAACACTGACGTACCCATTCACCATGAAAAAAGCGGCATTCACGCGTGAAAGGTCATGCGGCTTCACCAACCCATGTTCATAGATAAGCAAAGCTGATATTGCCAGTACACCTATAAAACTCAACGCGCCCAGATGAAATGCGAAAACCAGTGCGATTAGGCAGCTCACCATCAGCACATGCAGACTCCTCGCAATCAGTAGTGCCCTGCTTACCCCGAATCGTCGCGGGATGCTGCATAGGCTCTCCACGCAGTCAAATTCAAAATCCTGACAGGCGTATATCACGTCGAAACCGGCCGTCCAAAACATTACTGCGGCGGTTAGCCAGAGAATTCGTGCGTCCAATGCGCCTCGCATCGCAATCCACGCCGCTGCCGGAGCAATTCCCAAGCACAACCCCAACACTAAATGCGCAAACATAGTGAAGCGCTTGCAGAACGAATAAAAAAATAAAATCGCCAGCGTCAGCGGAGCCAGATAAAAACAAAGCGGGCCTAATTCGCGTGCCGCCCATAGAAACAAGAATGCGGAGACCAGCGTAAAACCCCAGGCAAATTTCGTCGAAAGTAATCCCGCCGGTAAATGACGCATTGCCGTTCGACCGTTTCGCGCATCGATGGGCGCGTCTAAGATACGATTGAACGCCATTGCGGCAGACCGGGCAGACACCATGGCTATCAGGATCCAAAAGAACCGCCAGGCTAATCCCGAAATGTGAAACCCGCTGTCTCGCCATGCCAATAATGCCCCGGTCAAAGCAAACGGCAGCGCAAACACAGAATGCTCGAATTTAATCATGTCGAGCGTCATGCGCAGCGGTCTCCAAAAAGATGTCATTCTGTTCAATATCTTGGGAATACTACTATTTTAATGGATGCCAATATCTTCAGAGCCGACTCATCTTGAACAACTTCTCCAACAGGTAAGCAGCGGCGAAACCTCCGTGTCCGCCGCGCTGCAACAACTGCGCGACCTTCCCTTCGAAGATTTAGGCTTCGCCAAGGTCGATCACCATCGCGCCTTGCGCCACGGTATGCCGGAAGTGATCTTCGGGCAGCGCAAAACACCCGATCAGGTGGAAGCAATTGCGTCGGCCATACTTGGCCGCGCTTCTAATCTGCTCATCACTCACGCCTCGCCGGAAATGGCGCAGCGCGTTGGAAATCTCGCTGCTGAAATGGAGCACTTTCCCGCCTCTCGCATCGTCCGTGTCTGGCGCGACCGCACCATCACCGGAAAAGGAAAAGTCGTAGCGCTCTGCGCCGGCACCAGTGACCTGCCGGTCTTGGAGGAAGCCCGCCTTACTGCGGAAACAATGGGAAATGAAGTGGATGCCATCTGCGACGTCGGCGTAGCCGGTATTCATCGACTGCTTAGTCAGCGCGAACGCCTGGCCCAAGCAAGAGTGGCGATTGTCTGCGCCGGCATGGAAGGCGCGCTCCCCAGTGTCGTCGGTGGTTTGGTCGGTTGCCCCGTCATCGCCGTCCCCACCAGTGTCGGCTACGGAGCCAGCTTCCACGGCCTAGCCGCTCTTCTGGGAATGCTGAACAGCTGCGCCAGCAACGTCACCGTCGTCAACATCGACAACGGCTTCGGAGCGGCTTACGTTGCCAGCCTCATCAACCGCCTGTAGTGCTGTCGTTTGAAAGCTCCGCGACTATCCGCAGTATCACGATCAAGCGAGACACGTCCACACCGGTCAGTTCTCAAAGCGTTACGGTAACAGGATCTCCCAGGCGATGTAAAGAAGTTGAGTAGAAAGGCCGATCTTTATCGACTGCGCGTGGATACCGACGGATTATTATTTCTCCTGACCGGTGACGCCCTTGAAGTGTATGTTACTAGAAATAGAAAGAACTCCTATGAATGATCTAGTCACTGTGGGGCAACTTGCAGCAGAGATACAGCAATTCAAACGGCATATACAGAACCTCGAGAATGCTCACGAACTCGAATTCGCCATCCTTCAAAACCGAAACACTCCATTGGTTCAATGGAAAGCTGCCAAAAAAAATCTCGATATTTAATTACGCTGCTTAACACCCTTCGTCATCGTTTAGCTACCCTGCTCTTTGCCCGATAGCCCCTCAGCACTATGGCCCATGCAGCCCGTATGCAGCATCACCAGAAACAGTGTCATATTCGGCAAAGCCGGATCTATAACCCATCAGCAAGCATCAACGCGCACTCATACTCTCCGCCCGCTCCGCAAACAGATACAGTCGAAACATCGGTGTCTTGCTGCCGCGCCCCCAGCGATTTACTTTCCACTCCGCCCGCAAGTGACGAAACGGTCCTCCTTCCAAACCCTCTGCCTGCGAATCCACCATCACCGACGAAGTGCCTGCGTAAAATTTCTCGGGAAAAGTACTGAGCGGCACCGCGCTCCACTCCGTTCCATCCTTCGACCCTCGCAAACTGACTGTCAGACTTTCCTGTTCGACCGTTTCGACGATGCCCAATGTAACTAGGATCGCTCTCGCGTTGCCTCCTAAATCGAGTACCTCACTGGTCCCATTCGCATGAATGGTTGTCTCTGGAATCAGAAAACTCGGCAGCATAGAAACAGTTCTAGCAAAAAGGCTCAACAAAAACCTCAACGTAAATTCATTTTACGAACAACTGAGCCTGCAGATTCCGTGCTTCATCCAAATCAATTGCGCTAACGTACAAATTTATAGACGGAGCTCGCTGCGTAAACAATGAATCAACTTCGAGTGCTGTTAGTCGAAGACCACGCTGAGTTCCGAAGTGTTCTCCGTAAACTATTGGAACCCGAGTTTGCGGTGGTGGCCGAACTGATCGATGGTCAGAACGTTCTTGCTGCCGTCAAGGAATTCCGGCCCGATATTGTCCTACTCGACATCACTCTGCCAGGCAAGAATGGCTTTGAAGTGCTCGACGAGCTACGCATTGCTTTTCCTTATTTGCGCGTTGTTTTTTTGACGACCTATCGCGACCCGCTATATGTGCAAGAAGCCTTCCGGCGCGGAGCAACCAGTTTTGTGTGGAAAGGCTCGGCCGCTAGCGAACTCATTCCCATTTTGAGGCAATCACCTACCTCCTGAATCAAACTCGACTTTGCGCAGCCTCCCTTCGGCAATGCTGGCCAAATGCGTAACCCGCTATGTAGTCCTGAGCCGCATGTGCTCTTTGGGTCTCCCTGGAGTAAACCGGATGGCTCCCCACAGAATACGTAGTTGCCCCGCATCACAAGCGAGAGCTAAACCGAGACCGCTACAATGAAGACCGTGGAAAAAAGGCGAATGTGCCCGAATTGCCGGGCGTTTATTACTATCGATGATCGTGTCTGCCCATACTGCGATACGCAGCTAGGCCCCCGTGCCATCGATCTCCGGCCCACTCAATTCGCCGGCTCGTTCATGCCTCGCGTCAACGCCACCAGCGTTATTGTGCTTGCTATTAACGTGGCATTCTTCGTCCTTACGTTGATCGTAAATCATCAATTTTCACAGGGCGGCCAAATTGGTGACATCAACGGGACCGTACTGATTTTGCTCGGCGGCAAATATAGTCCTTTAATCCATCAAGGACAATGGTGGCGTCTCATCACCGCAGGCTTTTTACACGCTGGTTTCCTCCACATTGCCATGAACTCTTGGGTGTTGTTCGATCTGGTGGGCGAGGTCGAACAATTTTACGGAACAACCAGGCTGATCGTCGCTTACATATTCTCTACTTTGATCGGCTTCTGGCTGAGTCTTCTATGGAAGCCGCAGAGTTTATCGATTGGCGCATCGGCTGCCTGTTTCGGGCTGATTGGAATCATGCTCGCCATGGGTCTCCGACAGCGCCACGATCCTCTCGCGCGCTCGATACGTGTCTTTTATCAGCGATGGGCCATCTACGGCCTCATCTTTAGCTTGGTCCCTTTTTTTCGCATCGATCTTGCAGCACACATTGGGGGACTTATCGGTGGTTTCGTTATCGGATGGGTGGGTGGCCTACCTGGTGTTCCCGGGAGCCCACGAGAAACTCTTTGGAAAGTATTAGCCGGCATCGCCATCGCTGCTACGCTCTATGCCTTTCTGCAGGATTTTATCTCCTTTCGCACGCTTGTCCGGCAAATGTAGTCCGCAGCCGTATCGGTCTTTCCTCCGCTTTGTTGTCTATTCATAAACCCGTCATCGTTTGTTCACAGCCAGTTAAAGTTGCTTCGCTATCGTGAACTACTTCAGCTTGCCTTGTCCTGCAGGCTTCCATCCGTAAAATCACCGAGCTTAAAACTTATGAATAATTGTTTTGGAAGAACTTGTGTCTTCATACTATGCCTAATAATGGCTAATTCGACGCTTTTCGCACAAGCCGGCGTAGCAAGGCTTACCGGCCTGGTCACTGATCCCACCAAAGCTGCCATTCGCGGCGCAAAAGTAACGGCCGAAAACAAGGCTACCGGTGTTTCGCGCGCCACCGTTACCGATGACTCTGGTTACTACAGCTTTCCGGCAATTCCAATCGGCCATTACACGATCTCCGTCCAGCAGCCCGGCTTCAATCGAATCACCCAAACTATTCTTCTCGACCCATCCGAAAAAGCTCGTCAGGATTTTCAACTCGCAGTGGGGCAAGTCAGCACGAGCACAAGCGTCACTGCTGCGCCACCTGAGATCTCCCGCGACGATGCCTCCATTGGAACCGTTATCAGCAACCAAACTATTATTTCCACCCCGCTTTTTCTACGCAATTGGGATGATCTTATTCGGCTGGTCCCCGGCGTCCAGGCGCAGCGTTACACCGAACAAAGCGGTGGCACCGCCTCTGGGCGTGTCGGCAGCTTTAATATCCACGGCATCGGCTCTCTCCAGAACAACTTCATCCTCGACGGCATCGATAACAACACGTTCTCGGAAAATGTGCAGGAGCTCAGTACCGAGGCCGCCCGTCCTTCTGTCGATGTGATTCAAGAGTTCAAGCTGATCAGCAATCCCTATTCAGCCGAGTACGGACGAAGCCCTGGAGCAGTTGTGGACGTCACCACAAAGGGAGGGACCAATCAGATCCACGGCTTGCTTTTCGAATATCTGCGCAATCGAGTTCTTGACGCCAACGACTTTTTTTCCAATCGATCCGGCCTTCCTAAACCGGAAAACGTTCAGAATCAATTTGGAGGAAACGTAGGCTTTCCTGTCATCAAGAACAAGCTGTTTGGCTTCTTTAACTACGAGGGAACAAGAATCCGGCGTGGCGTGACGCGTATCTCCACCGTGCCGTTACCTAACGAGCGTATCGGCGATTTCAGTCCTGCTGCCGGGGCGGCCAACGGCGTCCGATACCCCACTATCTACAACTCCGCCACCGGCCTGCCATACGCCAACAACACAATCCCCCAAAACCTAATCGATCCGTTCGCCGCAAGAATCTTCAGCCAATTTCCTCTGCCAAATCAGCCCGGACAAAACAACAACTACGCGCGAACCGGCTCCATCGTCGACGATGCCGATAACTATGATGGCCGCGTAGACTGGAGTGTTAACGAGAAAAACCAAGTTTTCGGACGCTACACGTCGGCGCTTCGCACTCGCGACATTCCCGGCTACTACGGCGGTATCGCCGACGGTACCAGCACGTCGTCTTGGGGTAATGCAAATTTGAAATCTTACAGTGCGGTGCTGGGATGGACCCACATTTTCGGCCCTACGGTCGTCAACGATTTCCGGTTGGGCTACGCCCGCAACTATGCCTACGATCAACAGCAGCCCTTCGGCCTCAATCCGCCGTCTGACTTCGTCCCGGGAGTTCCTTACAATCCTGCCGTCGCCGGCGGCATCCCTCTTACTGCTTTCGACAACTTCACCTTCATCGGCTCACCCGACTATCTTCCGAAGCAACAGGTTCCTCAACAATGGCAATACCTCGACACCGTTTCACTTACGAAAGGAAGCCATAACCTGAAGTTCGGCATCGATGTCCGAGCACCGATGAGAAATATTTACCAGGACGAGGCCGCCACGCGTGGAAATCTGGAATTCAGTGGGCTCTTCACCTGTCTGCGCGGCGCAAACAGCCAGTGTCTTTCCGGAACCGGCCTTTCCTATGCTGATGGCTTACTTGGAAAAGTACGTGGAGCGACACTCACCAATGTCTATTTCGTCGATCAACGCCTTCGCATGTTCTCCGGCTTCGTTCAAGACGATTGGAAAGTGACACCGAAGCTAACACTGAACTTAGGACTGCGTTACGATTTTGCTCCGCCCGCTCTGGAAGCCAAAAATCACCAGGCGAACTTCGATGCCACAGGCCAGGGCTCACTGTTCTACGCCCAAAGTGGATCGCTGCAGGACCGTGCCCTTGTCAGCGTCAATACCAAAAATTTTGGGCCCCGCTTCGGAATCGCTTACTCTCCCAAGGACAAAACCGTTATCCGCGGCGGTTACGGTATTTACTATCTGCTGCTGGAGCGCACCGGTAGTGAAAATCAACTTGCTCTAAATCCACCGTTCCTGATCCAAAATCAGACGGTCGCCCCTTCCACTTCAGCCCAACCGGTGTTTCTGCTAAAGAACGGATTTCCCGGGAATTATCTCGATCCTAACAATATCAACTATTCGCTTACTCACATCCGCGCCGTCGATCCCAGTTCGCCAACCCCATACGTCCAGCAATGGAGTATTGGTTTCCAACAGGAGCTGCCCGCGAACATTGTGTTTACTACCGATTATGTTGGAACCAAATCCACTCACCTCGACCTCATTCACAATCTGAATCAATATGTGAATGGCGTAAGCCCCTATTCGAATTTCGGATATCTCGAATATCAGCAGCCCGTCGGCAGCGGTGTTTATCACGGTTTGGAAACATCCCTGCAGCGTAGATTTTCGGCTGGTCTTTCCTTCTCCGTCGCTTACACATACTCGAAGAGCATTCAGACAGCCTACGATCAAACCTTTGTGCGCGGTCTTAGCAGCTTCGACGTACCGCACCGAGTCGCGGCCAGCTACGTTTTTGAGCTGCCGTTCGGCAAAGGAAAACCGTTCCTGTCGAACGGAATCGCTTCTAAGCTTCTCGGCGGTTGGCGTACCGCCGGCGTCTACACATTTTCAGTCGGCACTCCGTTTACCGTCAGCTCCGGCAGCAACTACACCAACGCTTTCGATCCCTATGGCTCGGCAACTGCGGTTCCTAATGTGATTGGTACGCCGCACATTGTGGGCAGCATCAATTGCTGGTTCTACACCTCATCGAACAAAGCTTGTCCCGCCCTGGCTCCGGGGTATGCCGATGCATTCCAACTGCAGCAGATAGGACAGTTCGGTAACGCCGGACATAATATCCTTCGTGGTCCGCACACTAACGTTTTCGACTTCTCGGTCATGCGTGATTTCGCTATTCGCGAGAGAGCCACGCTCCAGTTCCGCTGGGAAGCGTTCAACCTCACCAACACGCCGCTTTTTTCGCAGCCGAATGCAAACCTAAGCTCCAACAGCGTTAGCACCATCAACTCCCTGGCCGGAGATCCACGCGTTATGCAGTTTGCGCTACGATTCTCTTTTTGACTTATGACCGCCAACACCTATCGACGGATGGCAGGGAAGACTGCATTAAGCTGTCTCCTCCTCTGCGGCACGCTGCTAGCGCAGCAGCCCCAGCTGAATTTTCTGAACGGAAACCGACCGCTTCTCGACGCGCACAACTGCTATCCCTACAACGGTAAGTGGGCCGATCGCATCGACCGTGCCTTGCAAACGGGATTTCCCGTCGGCATCGAACAAGATTTGGCTTGGTATGTAGACCCCCAGACGAAAAAAGGTCGCGTCGTAGTGACACACTCTGCTCAGACAAACGGCTCTGAACCGACTCTGCGAGCCTATTTCTTTGAAAGAGTGCGTCCCATCATGGAAAAGGCGCTCGCCGAAAATCGTGAAGACCGCTGGCCGCTAATTGTGGTGCACTTCGATTTCAAAGATAATCGTCCGGAGCTCCTGCAAGCTGTCTGGGAGCTGCTGGGTAGCTATCAATCCTGGATCACCACCGCTAAAAAAGGCACCGATCCAAATCTTTTAGCTCCCTTCCAACGCAAACCATTATTGGTGTTAACGGAGGATTCCGATGCGCAGGAGAAGGTCTTTTTCGACGACATCCCGAGTGGATCGAATCTTCGGCTCTTCGGATCGGCTCATACGAATATTCCCAGGGAGAAGTCGCAAGGGGAGCTGATTCACCTGGCCGCCACTCTGTTACCGGAGCAACTTCTTACGAAGCCCGCCACCAATTATCGGCGTTGGTGGAACAACTCTTGGTACGAGGTAGAAGAGGGCGGCCAGCCTCACGCGGGAGATTGGACGAAAGCCGACGCGGACCGCCTACTCGCCTTAGTGAACCGCGCCCACGATCTCGGTTACTGGATTCGCTTCTACACGCTCGATGGTTTTACATCGGAAAACAATCGCGGCTGGTCCAAAGGTTATAACTTCGGATCGTTAGAAGCCGCTAGCGTCAGGTGGAAAGCTGCTATCGCCGCAGGAGTGAATCTAATTGCCACCGACCAGTACGAAGAATTAGCCCCAGCGCTTCGGACGATAAATCCTGGAGAAGGGAAAGCGCTTAAGGCAAAATAATCTCAAGAGCTTTGGGGCAATCCATCCTGCTTCGCGGGGCCAGGCAACTGTTAACGTTGCGGGGTCCAAGCGGTGTTCGCCGGGGAGCGGCGCTCGGCGACCTGGGAATTATCGAGGACGGGTCGGTACTCATTCAAGATGGTGTCATCACTCAGGTTGGCACCAGTCGCAGGGTTGAAAATTTGAAGGAGGCTCGAGACGCTTTAGAAATTCCGGCCGGCGGATATATCGTCATGCCTGCATTCGTCGATGCCAACCTCATTCTGAATCTGCAAGACCCTGCCGGATCGCCCGAGCCGCTCCCAAAAAGAAGAAAATTAGCTACTTTTTATGACAATAGTCTCGCGCTCATGCGCGCCTGTCTTCAACACGGAACGTTAACGGCGGAGGTAAAAGCAAGTGCCGGGTCCGGCAATGTGGAGGCTGATGCCGCGGTTATCAAACAATTGCTGAAAATCGGGAATAATCCTATTGGAATGATTCGCACCTGGCGAATCGCCGAGTCCTTGGCTGGTAGCGGCGTGGATGCGTTCAGGCAAGCGTTTCCTTCGTTGCTTAAGAAAAAATGGTTCCTACACGTAGAAGTCGATTCGGAAGTTCCTGATTCTGCGGCCGTGAATGAAGTTTTTTACGCTCTGCGTGATGCTTCCGTGGGTACTAAACTCTTGTGGCGCGGCGACTGGCCCGGCCGTCTGGCAGAGTTGATTCACCGCTTAGCTCCCCGCACCATCTGCGCGTCCTCGCAGCTTAGCACGGGCGAGTGCTCTATTCTCGCAGCCGGCTCAAGCATTCCAGTCTTTTCTCCTTGCCAGGAAGTATCTGAAGGGCTCACTCCTGGCAGTTCGCCTTGTGAACTGATCAAAGCCGGTGCCGCTATTGCTCTCTCCACCGGCTTCCATTTTCGCCACTCGCCTAGTTACAGCATGCAAATGGCTCTGTTCTTCGCCGTCATTCATCTGCGGTTGAGTATTGAACAAGCTATCTCTGCCGCTACGGTGAACGCGGCGCACGCCGTAGGCGTCGGTCATTTGACAGGAAGCATCGAGGTCGGGAAGCGTGCTGATCTGCTGTTACTCATGTTGCCGGATTATCGCGAAATCTCCCGCCAGTTCGGCATCAATCATGTGGGTATGGCTATTCGCGAAGGAAATGTCGTTTTCAATCGAACAAAATGGCGGGTAGGTATGCCATGAAGATTGAATGTGTTCCGAACTTTTCGGAAGGTCGCGACAAATCCTCGATCGACACCATCGAGCAAGCGATTCAATCGGTTGACGGCGTGTTGGTGCTCCACCGCACTAGCGACGCCGATCACAACCGCAGCGTCATTACCTTCGCGGCTGACACCGAGCCTGTGATCGAGGCTGCTGTTCGCGCCGCTGCACAAGCCTCCGCGTTGATCGACTTAAACCACCACTGCGGCGTTCACCCACGTTTAGGAGCGTTGGATGTGTTGCCCTTCGTTCCCCTTGAAGACGCAACGCTCGACGACTGCGTAGCTATCGCAAGAAAAGCCGGCAAACGCATCTGGAAAGAGCTCGGTATCCCCGTTTACTTCTATGAAGCGGCAGCACTCCGGCCCGATCGCGTGAAATTGGAAGACGTACGTCGCGGCGAGTTTGAGGGCTTGCGTGAGATAGTCTTTACCGAAGAAAGTAAACGCCCCGATCTAGGCGGTCCAGCGCTACATCCTACCGCCGGTGCCGTCATCGTTGGCGCCCGTAGATTCTTGATTGCTTATAACATTGATCTGCGCACTTCGGATATCGCTCTTGCCCAATCGATTGCCAGACGCATTCGAACAAGCAGCGGTGGACTACCGGCCGTGAAAGCGCTTGGTTTGCCGTTAGCATCCAGGAATCTCGTTCAGGTCTCGATGAATCTGACGAACTTTGAGCAAACGCCTGTTCACGTTGTATACGAAGAAGTGCGTCGCTTGGCCGCCGAGCACGGAGTCGAAGTAGAGGAAAGCGAGTTGATAGGACTAATGCCTCGTAAGGTCTTGGAAATGACTGCCGCCGGCTTCTTGAAGCTAAAGAATTTCGACACGCAGCGTGTCATCGAAAACCGAATAGAAGTCTTGGAGCGTGAAAAGACACAAACAAATCGAATGCGGCAAAACGACGGCGTCTAGCACTACCTATACGGTCTACTTCGCGTTTGCAGAGTCGCAGTTTGCATGGGAGCAATCGGACTCCAAAATGCAAAACCCCGCTGAACAGAGCGGGGTCTGCAAATCTACCGGAGTAGAAAGGGGGTGCTTATGCACTTCTTTATGCTGGTCGTAATTCTGGTCTTCTTGATCAGAAAACGGCGAACTAGATTGAAGATCGAAATCGATCTATAATCTAGCCAAAAGGGTTAGCAGCGCAACTGCTAATCCCCTTCAGCATCATCTTACCACCGACCGCTCTTTCTCACCAATTTTTGCTTCTTAGCAACAAGCCGTAGAGAACAATTCTCTTGCGTGTGTACCCTATTGAAGGATGCGTGTCTTCGTCGTAAGCGCCTTCGTGCTCCTTTCCTCCGTGGCCGCGAACGCTGTTGCTGCCGACGTGGATACCGCAATCGGTACCTACAAGTCAGGTGACTACGCGCGAGCACTTCCGCTATTACAGGCTGCAGTTGCTTCCGCTCCTCGCGATGAGGCGCTAAACGCTGCGCTGCTTTCTTCTCTGGTTTACCTGGGGCAAGTCGATGCAGCGAGCGAGGCGACGATCTCCGACGCAAAAGCCTTCCCAAACTCTCCCGCCGTCATCTCTGCCCGTGGCGAGTTCGCCTATTACATGGGCGACATGGAAAAGGCCGAGAACCTCTTTCGAGCTGCCATCAAGCTCCAGGAGCCTACGCCACGCGCCTATCTTGGGCTCGGCCGCTTATACCAAGCCGCTGCCATGCACCATTTGGCGCGGCTTCTAATTCTTCGCGCCCATGAAATCGATCCTGACGACGCTTTGATCACCCGCAATTGGCTCTCCTTCGTCCCACCGGCAAAACAGGAGGAACTATTTATTCCCTTTGAGGAGTCCCATCCTTGGTTCTTCAAAAATATTCACATTCATCGTGCCACCTCCGCGGAGATCACTGAAGAACTGAAGCAGCGTACCATTTTTCAGCCGGAGGAAAAGGCCACCGAAACCTTTCTTTCATTGGTCCCGATTTATGGTGCCCGCCAACAAATAGAAGCGGTCGGCCTTTCTTTCCAATTGAATAATGGTCGCGCTCTCACCTTGATCCTAGACACGGGCGCCAGCGGCGTTACGTTAAATCACAGGGCTGCGGATACGGCTGATCTGAACCATTTAGGAAGCTTGCATCTCGGCGGCATCGGCGACCAAAAAGATAAAACCGGCTTTGCCGCCATTTCCGATACCTGCCGGATCGGAACGCTTCGCTATAAAACATGTCTCATCAGCGCCGTAGAAGAAAACATGCACTTCGGTGAAGGCGAAGACGGACTCATTGGGACCGATGTATTTTCCAACTATCTCGTCGAAATCGACTTTCTCAGGTACAAGCTTCGCCTTACCCCGCTACCGTCGCGCGAACCTAACCAACAGGGCTATGACTCCAGCGGACCTGGTAACGGTTGGACGCGCATGTTTCAATACGGCCATCTGCTTTTCGTGCCGACGGACTTAAACGGCAAAACTTCCGGCCTGTTCTTAATCGATACCGGAGCAACAATATCGAATGTAGACTCCACGTTTGCCCGTCTTTCCACAAAGCTGCACAACAATTCCTACATGCGCGTGCGTGGACTTTCCGGCGATGTTAACGAAGTATTCGAAGCAAGTAAAGCGGTCATTACTTTCGCCGGCTATCGACAAAAAAACGTCGGACTTACCTCCTTCAATTTAAACAACTCGCCCGAGCATCGAGATGTGCGAATCGACGGCCTCCTTGGCTTCTCTGTCCTCGATCTGTTTCGCCTAACGCTTGACTACCGAAATGGTCTCGTGAAATTCGAATACGCACGCAAGTAAAATCAAATGAAATTGAGCGGTGAACACGCACATGACTGACCCAATCTCCCGTCCCTTCGAATCGATTGAAAGCGCATTGGAATTTATGGGATTGCTGGAAACAGAAATCTCCGAAGCTTCCGGCGAGCTCCGGCAGTTAACGAAAGAAGACGGCGGTGAGCGCATCGCCGAAGCGCTGAATCTGGCGCTATACAAAATGCACCAGCTTTCGTCTCAAGTGCAGCGCAGCCGTCGCCTTTTAAATGATCTCCGTTTAATTCGCAACGTGCTAATGGGCGAAGGGCCTTCCAAGAACTCCGGTTTACCTCCCCGGGATAATTGACGGGATCGCTCCGTATGATGAGTGTATGCCTACCACTTACTCCTCCGATCCGGAGGTGAGCGTTCTGCCCGATCAAGGAGGTAGCCTTCAAGACATCATGCAACTGGAGCAGGAGTACGTCCTGCAAACCTATGCCCGGTACCCTCTAGCTCTGCATCGTGGAAAGGGCTGTTACGTTTATGATCTGCAGGGCAACCGGTATTTGGACCTGATCAGCGGTATCGGCGTAAACTCGCTCGGCTACGCGCATCCGCGAATCACAAAGGTCATTCGCCGACAGGCGGCGCTGCTGCTTCATACCAGCAATCTTTACTACCACGAATATCAAGGAAGATTGGCGGAACGCCTGGCCAAAGTAAGCGGACTCCAGCGTACGTTCTTCTGCAACTCCGGCACGGAATCGATGGAAGGCGCCTTGAAGATGATACGTGCTCATGGGAATGCGATTGGGGCAGGGAAGACCGCCATCATCGCGCTTGAAAATTCATTCCATGGACGCACTATGGGCGCGCTTTCCGTCACCGGGCAGCCCAAGTACCGGAAGGATTTTGAGCCGCTTCTACCTGGCGCTCGCTTTGTCAAAAGAAACGACATAAGCGCCTTGGAAACCGCTGTCGGTCCCGATACTGCTGGTATCGTACTGGAGTTTATTCAAGGCGAGGGCGGGATCTATCCTTTATCCGAGCCGTTTGTGCGAAAAGCGCGCGAACTCGCCGACCGCCATGACGCGCTGCTCGTGTTGGATGAGATTCAATGCGGCGTTGGCCGGCCCGGCACTTACTTCGCTTACCAACTGCTGGATGCGCCGGTGATGCCGGACGTTGTAGTAGCCGCTAAACCGATGGCCTGCGGCATTCCTCTCGGCGTCATCACCGCCAATGAAAGGGCAGCCGCGGCAATCAAGCCGGGTATGCATGGATCCACCTACGGCGGCGGGCCGCTTGCCTGCCGGGTGGCGCTGGAATTCTTTGACATTCTCGATGAACTCCTCCCTTCCATTAACAGCGTTGGCGGCTACTTCCGCATGAAGTTAACCGAATTGATGCGGCAGCACTCTTTTATCGAAGAGGTCCGCGGACAGGGGCTGATGATCGGCGTGGAGCTTCAGTTTCCATGCAAGCACCTAGTGCTGGAAGGTATCAAAGAAGGGCTGCTCTTTAACTGTACCCACAACAACGTGCTTCGTTTTTTACCGCCCTATATCCTAACCGAACAGGATGTGGATCGCGCCATTACCGCGCTATCGAAAATATTCAAACGCGCGAAGCCGCCGGAGGTGTAAAATTTCCAGCGCTAGTTCCCCTGTAAACTGCGCTTCTGCAACTGCCATGGCAGAACCGAAATGACCGACGCCTGGAAATTAAGTGAGCTATTAAAGCAGCTCTTCTCGTTTGTCTTGGTCGAGCATTTTTACCAATTTGCTAACGTCCTGAGCCTTGTGCCGATTCGCGACCAGCAGCGCGTCGGCTGTCTCAACGATGACCAAATCATCCACCCCAACCAGCGCCACTGTTTTCGTTGCGTCAACATAGTTGCCCTTGCTGCCGACAGCCACTAGGTCGCCGCGCGTCGCATTCCGATCCGAGTCCTTCTGCGCTAAATCGTACACAGCGTCCCAGCTACCCACGTCGTTCCAGCCAACGTCGTCTAACGCAATGCCGGAGACCTCTTTTGCCTTCTCGATAATGGCGTAATCGACAGAAATGTTGTCGCACTGTGGGTAGACTTCCGCCAGCTTGGTTTTAAACTGCTTATTCCGAAAAGGGGGAAGCTCAGCCAATAGTTCGGCAGTCTGCGGCTGATGCTCTCGCATCAGATCCATCACCGTCGATGCCCGCCAAAAGAACATGCCGGCATTCCACAGAAAGTTGCCGCGCTCGACAAATTTCTTAGCCGTCTTTTCATCCGGCTTCTCACGGAAGCTGGAGACAGGCACCGGAGTCGGTTCGCCGGGTTTCACCGATTTGGGAAATTCAATGTAGCCGTAGCCCGTCTCTGCCCAACGTGGTTGTATGCCCAGCACCACGATATTCTTTGTCTCGGCTGCCTTAAAAGCCGCCTTCACAAAGCTCCGAAAACGTCCCTCTTTTTGTATAAGATGGTCGGCGGGAAACACGCCCATCACTGCTTCGGGGTCTACTTCGGCAAGGATTTTTGCAGCCAGCGCAACGCAAGGTGCCGTATTGCGCTGCGATGGCTCCGCAAGAATCTGCTGCTGAGGCACTTCCGGCAATTGCTTCCGGATCTCCGCCTGTAAATATCCATTGGTAACCACCCAGATGTTTTCGGGCGCAATCACGCCTTTTAAGCGTTCAACCGTCTGTTGAATCAAGCTTTGCTCACCAAAGAACCGAATAACCTGTTTAGCGTTACTTCTACGACTCTTCGGCCAAAAGCGGGTACCACGTCCGCCTGCCATAATCAGCCCATACCGGTGATTCGCCATCGTTAATAGATTCGATCTCTATAGTATGATGCGACCGGTCACGAACTCTTCACGAAGCTGTTCAGGTCCGCCTCGACGGAACAAATTCGAATCTTTCTTTCATACGAAGAAATGGTTTTTCAAAGTATTTGTAAGACAATGCGGCGATGCCAATAGTAAGTGCCATCGTCAGAAACGGTTGGAACAACTATGATTTGGGCCGACCTTACCCTTACAGGAGCAGTAGCAATTCGTGTATATATTATTACCAAACGTAAACTACTACGTAGATGGGCAGTACGATGACTCGATGAATTTCTTGACAGGAGTAGATCGTTTTTAGAAGGAGAATTAATATGCTTTACAAGTTAATAAGTTACGCGAAAGCCTCTGTGGTTAGCTCTATGTTGATGTCTCCGACGTTTGCTGTTCAGCAACCCGATACTAATCCAACACGCGCAGAAATAGTCGAAGTCCACACGCTACTTAGCAGGCCTGGAGGACTGCAAATCTTAGCGAAGCGCAGGGGACATGTCGTTTTAGATGATCAACCGGATCTTTTCAGCGATCTCTCTTTAGCCACCCTCATACGCGCAAGTTCGGAAATCGCGTTCGTAACCATTTTGGAAAAAAATAGTAAATTGACGTCGAATGGAAACAATATCACCACTAGCTATATCTTTCAACCGATCGAGGTTTTCAAAGGGACGTTTTCCAAGGATGAAACGTTTTCCGCTCCGGGAGGCAAAGTGATTTTCCCTAACGGGGCCAGTGCAGAGATCACTACAATTGAGTGGCGTAATTTAACAGTAGCTAGCCAATATATATTATTTTTGAGAGAGTCGGACAATCAATATGAATTAACAAACGGAATAGAAGCTTTATTCCAGATTTCTTCGAGTGGCGCAAAGCTAGAACCTTTGCCGAGCTTCGATAAGAGTCAGCGGCCATATGCGGTTTTGAAAGAAATGAGCACTCAAACGCCTGATTCTTTTAAAACATTTATTCGCAAACAAGTAGCAGGCAAAAAAAGAAAAAACGTATGTCGATAGGAAAAAATAGTTCTTTTACGCTTTCTTCTGACGGCGTTAACGTTCCTGCGAAGTGAGCGCCCGCTATTGGCATCAACGGCATGCCCAGCCTTTGATCTTAAACTTACAAGTGGTCTCGCGCACTATGTGGCAAAACAATTCGAGGTGGCTCCGGATATCCAGGTGGAAGATAACGGCATCGCCGAAGGATGTTTCCGCGGCCTGACGTTCAAGGCGAGTTCACCTCGCCGAGTCTTCGTTCTTTATCTATCTCCAGATCAGCGTTTTTTGATTCCCCAGCAATCGTGTCCAAGTTACTTTTTTGAGAAAGCAGGCTGAGTCCGCTGGTAGCGTGAAGGAGTTCGGCCAAGAACGATTTCACGTGGAGAGAGACCCAGCCATGAACCGAGTATTCAGCATGTTCAGCCAGATTTTGCAGGTAGTGTCGCGAGATCGCTTCGAGGAGACTGTGAAGAAACATGAGGCGGAGCGGTATGCACGGGGGGGGGGGCAGCAGTTGCGGCCACTTCGTAGCGATGATGTTCTGCCAGTTAGGCGGAGTCAAATCGTTGCGAGAGATCACCGAAGGACTGCAAGCCAGCGAAGGCAAGCTGATCCATCTGGACTTGCCGGAGGCGCTGGCGCGGTCGCGGGCGACAAATTCCACGATGGCAAACTGACCATCGTCGGTGGGCGTGCTGCGGAAGGCGACAATCCGCGGCGCGTCTAGGAATCCTGAAACTTTTCTTTAACTTTGTATAGCGCGTCTCCCTTATCGGTGCTACACTCCCCTTAAGCTATTAGTTGTTCACGGTTGTCTGCTTATTTTTGGCAGACCAATTAACCAGTTGAGCAACGCGTCCAGAGTTGGACAAATCCCCGCTCTTTGTTGCAGCAGCAGTTGGCCCCATGCGTGGCCTGATTCCGACGGTAGTTTCCGGCGACGACAGCACAAGGAGATTTAGGGGTGTTTCTTACTAAAGCAGGAAGATCGTTTTTCAAGAGTTTGCCATTGTTTGCTTTCACGGCTGCAATGGCCTTCGCGCAGTCGTATCAGGGCGGCGTGCGAGGAACAATTACCGACGCGCAAGGAGCCACGGTGGGAGACGTCAAGGTCACGCTGCTCAATACGGCCACCAATCTTTCGCGCGATACGTTGACGAACTCATCGGGCGAGTATGTATTCAACACCGTCGACCCGGCAACTTACAAACTGATTGCCGAGGCACCTTCCTTTAAGAAATTCGAGCGGGCAAACTTAGTAGTCGCCACCCAACAATTTCTGACGGTGGATATGCGGCTCGAGTTGGGGTCGATCACGCAAAGTGTGATGGTGACCGACGAAACTCCTACCATCGATGCCTCCAATGCTTCGAATGGCCAGGTGCTCGATTCGCAGAAACTGACGGACCTGCCGAATTTGGGACGAAATCCGTTTCTATTGTCGAAGCTCTCCACCAATGTGGAGCCGGTCGGTGATCCGCGCTTCAATCGTTTTCAAGATCAAAGCGGCTCGTCGCAGATATCGATCGGCGGCGGTCCGGTTCGCGGAAATAACTATTTGATCGATGGTGTACCGATCACCGATTCGGAGAATCGCGCAGTCATCATCCCATCTATCGAAGGCACGCAAGAAGTGAAGCTGCAAGAGAACACCTACGATGCCACCATGGGCAGAACCGGCGGCGGCGTCTTCAATACGCTGTTGAAATCGGGCACAAACAATCCGCACTTTTCTTTGCTGGGGTATACGCGCCAGACAGATTGGCTGGCCAACAACTTTTTCTACAACGCAAACGGCACGCCGCGCCCGGACACACCATTTTACAACTGGGCCGGCTCGTTCGGCGGTCCGGTATGGATACCGAAGGTTTACAACGGAAAGAATAAAACGTTTTTCTGGTTGGTAACGGAGAGCTATCGCCAAAAGTCGCCCGCTTCGGACGGCTATATTGTTCCGACCGCGTGGGAGCGGGCCGGCAATTTTTCCGCGAGCGGCAGGACCATATATGATCCGGCGACCACCCGGCCATGCATGACAAGCGATAACTGCCCCAAGGGAGTTTCCTCCGTGCGGAGCGCGTTTCCCGGGAACATCATTCCAGCGAATCGCATTAGCCCGATCGGCGCGGCTCTGCTTTCGTATTACCCGAATCCGAATAACTTATCCGGCGGGAACAACTTTCAAGGAAACGACATTTTGACGGATCGTGCGGATGAATACATGGCGAGAGCCGATCATGAAGTACTCTCGTGGTGGAAATTGAACGCCTCTTATCTGCACTATAAGAGCCGTGAACCGGGCGGCAACACATTAGGGACTTTGCCGGGCGGGTCATCCAGCGGCGGGAACGCAGTTCCTTATCTGCTCTTCCGCAAAGTAGATGCGACGCAGGCAAACAGTGTCATGACGGTGAATCCAACGACGGTGATCAGTGCCCGTTTCGGCTTTAATAGATTTCCTAACTTGACGCTGCCGTATAGCGCGGGTTTCAATCCGGCCTCGCTCGGTTTTCCGACTAGCTTCACCAGCGGCCTGCAATCTTCTTATTTTCCGCAGATCGATTTCAATAACAGCACCTTGGGCGGTATTTCGCCTGTGAACTCCGTTTTCTATTCCAGAAACTTTTTGGCAAGCGTCTCGAAATACCTAGGCCGTCATAGCTTAACGTTCGGTTTCGACTATCGAGCGATTCACACCGATTTCACCAACTTGAACTACGCCTCGGGACAGTTCGGTTTCAACGGCGCGTTCACCGAACAATTTCCGAACGTGAACGGATCCGGCTCCGACTTTGCCGATGCGCTGCTAGGGTATCCGTATCAGGGAGAGGTAGACACGACGACTAAGTTGTTTCTTCATGTCAATTACTATTCCGGGTACATACAAGATGACTTCCGAGTCAATTCCAAGCTCACCTTGAATCTGGGACTGCGATACGAATATGAAACGGGAATCATGGAAAACAATAATCACCTGGTGGTGGGATTCAATGGGTTAGCGGCCAATCCGCTGGCGGCGAATGTGAGCGGGTTTACACCGCGCGGCGTTGTGCAGTATGCCGGCGTGGATGGGGACTCGACCGCTTGTTGCAATACCTCATCAAAAAAGTTGGGACCACGGATCGGCGTTGCTTACTCGCTGAACGATAAGACGGTGATCCGGGGCGGGTTTGGCATTTTCTATGCGCCCACGCGCTTCGCGGATGATCCCGGGGTAGCGTTGGGGTACACCCGGGCCACTACCTATGTGGCGAGTAACGACGGCAACGCGACTCCTGCGAATTCGCTCGCTAATCCTTTTCCAAATGGCGTGTCGCAGCCGCTAGGGAACTCGCTGGGTGCCTCCGCCGGGATTGGGTCCAGCTTCAATTTTCTGGACCAAGGCCGCGGATCGGGGACGGTGTTTCAGTATTCAATCGACGTGCAGAGACAACTGCCGTACAACATCGCCCTGGAGGTTGGGTTTATCGGCTCCTCCTCGCGGCATCTGCAAGATAGCTCTACCAGCACGGGTGCTTACAACATCAACCAGGTTCCCGACAGTCAGCTAGGTTTGGGTTCGCAACTGAGTAGCTCCATGTCAAATCCGTATTATCAAAACGGCGGAAAAGGCGTGATTGGAAATCCCACCGTCACGAACGCGCAGCTTTTGAAGCCTTATTCGGCATTCAACAATATCGGTATTCTCACCAATCCGAGCCATGCACTTTATAACTCCATGATTGTGAAAGCACAAAAAAGACTATCGGGAGGACTTACATTCCTTTCTGCTTTTACCTGGTCTAAAAATAGAGACAATGAATTTGCCGGGACTAACTTCTTCAGCAGCGCGGCCAACGTTCCGCAGAATGCTTACAACCTGGAGGCGGAGTATTCCTTAGCTGTAGCGGACACGCCGCTGCGATGGTCGAACACCGTTTCTTATTACCTTCCGTTTGGAAAGGGAAAAATGTTCTTGAACAAGAACAAGCTTGTGGATTACGCTGTAGGAGGATGGCAGTTGAATCTCACTAACATCTATCAGACCGGGTTCCCTTTGGCCATTTACAACAGCAGCAATCAAAACTCCGTGTTGGGGACCGGTGTGCAAAGACCGAACGCAACTGGCGTCAGTCCTACGATGTCGGGAAGTGTGGAGCAACGGCTGAACGGCTACATCAATCCGGCAGCGTTTTCCGCTTCACCAATTTACACCTTCGGCAACGTCGCGAGAACGATCCCTTACCGGGGACCAGGCATGAAAAACTGGGATATATCACTGTTCAAGAATTTTTCCATCAAGGAGAAGTTCAATGCAGAGTTCCGAGCCGAAGCGCTGAATGCTTTCAACTCGCCTTTATTTCCGAATCCCAACACCAGGTTTGGAAGCAGTTCGTTCGGGACGATATCCAGCCAGGTGAATTTCGCAAGAATGTTGCAGCTTGGCGTACGATTTTACTTTTAGCAAATGTCATGAGCAGGGCCGCGTCGCCGCTGTTTAGTCCGAAAACCACATACTAATCAGCAGTTAAGGAGACTTTATGTCATCGATTTTGAGCGCCGAACAGAAACAGGAGTTTCTCCGGCGCGGCTTTTCGCGCAGAAATTTTGGACGGATCGCCTCCGTGTTGACGGCGGGCGCGGCGCTTCCGTTTTACAACGAAAGGGCGCTGGCGCAGCTTTCCATGGTGAAAAACATGCCGGCGGACGCGGTTAAGATTAACGCCAACGAAAACCCGATGGGGCCGTGTCCGGAGGCGGCGGAAGTGATGTACAGCGCCATCAAACGGGGTGGACGTTATGAGTACGAGGATATGTACTCGTTGGCGGAAACGATGGCGGAGCAGGAAGGAGTGAAGTTCAGCTATAAGCCCGCGGAAAGTTACGTCACGATTTATGCAGGATCGAGCGCTCCGCTGCATCAGGCCGTCCTGGCGTATTGTTCCAAGGAACGGCCCTTGGTGAAAGCCGATCCGGGCTATGAGGCCGGCGAGAGAGCCGCGAAATTCATCGGAGCCAAGGTAGTCAATGTTCCTTTGCAAAAAGGAACCTACGCCCACGACATTAAAGGTATGCTGGCGGCGGCGCCAAACGGCGGGCTGTTCTATGTTTGCAATCCGAACAATCCCACGGGAACCATCACCAGCCGGTCCGATATCGATTATCTGGTTGCGAATAAGCCGAAGGGCTCTGTCGTCATGATTGATGAAGCTTATATTCACTTTTCGAAGAACGCAGTGAAGTGCACGGATCTGGTGGGTCAGGATAAAGACGTCATTGTGCTGCGTACCTTTTCGAAGCTCTACGGAATGGCCGGTTTGCGCGCCGGGGCCGCTTTAGCCAGGCCGGATATTTTGGAGAAGGTTGCCGGCTGGACAGCGGGCATGATGCCGATTACGGCAATGGTGGGAGCCGATAAGAGCTTGAAGGTGAAAACGCTGGTGCCGGAGCGGCGGAAGACGATGGATGACATCCGATCCGACACGTTCGACTTCTTGACTTCTAAAAACGTAGAGTTTGTTCCGTCCGAGAGCAACTGCTTCATGATGAACGTGAAGCGGCCGGGTAAGGACTTTTATATGGACATGGCGAAGAAGGATGTCTATATCGGCCGCGTTTGGCCAGTGTGGCCCAACTGGGTTCGCGTCACTGTCGGTTCGAAAGAAGACATGGCAAAATTCAAGCAGGTTTTTGCCCAGGTTTATAACGCTTAAATCGTTCGATCAAGATTCTAAGCACATTTAATGACTCCGTTCCCAAACCCTGTCTGTTTGGGGCCGGAAGGCCCCGTAGAAACCACCAAGGAAGACGCAAGCCTTCTTTTGCTTGCATGTGGAAACAGGGGAACTGGAGTTGCCGAGAATTTTTCGTCTGCGGTACAGCGTTCGCGAGTGCGCCGGTGATTTATCCGGGGGTCTGATTGCTGCCTTGATCGCACTCCCGTATGGGTTAGCATTGGCAGCCATGATGGGACTGCCTCCGGTCCTTGGCCTGGTCACATCTGTCGTAACCGCGCCCATTATAGTGCTTCTGGGGCGTAATCCAGTCTTGATCGGCGGCACGGCGAGCGCAACGGTCCCTTTCATCGCGAAAGCGGTACATACCCAAGGCCTGGGTGGAGCGGCGAAGATATGCATCGCGGCTTCGGTATTCATGATGGTGTTCTGTGTGCTTAGACTAGGCAGGCATATACAGAAAATTCCCCAGACCGTCGTCACGGGTTTCTCCTGCGGCATAGGAGCGATGATGTTTCTGTCGCAACTAGGCGTGATGTTGGGCGTGAAGGCAAATGTGGACCGCACGTCGAACAACATGGTGTATCAGAGTTGGCAGGTTTTATCGAATATCGGACAAGGGCAGATGAGCGCTTTGATCATCAGCCTCATCGTGATTGCGGCTGCTTTCCTCTCGGCGCGCTTTGCTCCGAAGGCGCCAGCTCCTTTGATCGGCGTATTGGCTTCGGTCTCCATGGCGGCGATCTTCGGTCTGCATCAAAGAGAGGTCGGTAGGTTGCCGCTGGAGATTCCACAATTCGCCAGCTTCGGCTGGCAACCGGCCGATGTTTGGAATGTAATACCGGACGCATTTGGCTTAGCTTTCGTGGCGTCGGTGAACATACTGATTACCTCGCGCGTCGTGGAGCATTTTCGCGGGAGGCACAAACATCTGAAAAGATCCGATGCCGATGCGGAGCTGGGTGCGTTTGCGATAGCTAATTTGTTTGCGGGGATGTTTGCAGCTCCCATGAGTGTCGGGATTCCCGCACGCAGCCTGGCAAGCGTACGATCCGGCGGAACCACACGCATGTCGAATTTATTTCATGCGCTTTTTATCTTCGGATTTGTTGCGTTAGGAGCTTCCTACATCGCGCATGTTCCTATTCCTGCCTTAGCTGGCGTAACAGCTTATATCGGCATCTGCCTGTTGGAATGGAGCACGTGGAGACGACTGCCGAAGATGCGCCGTGTCGATGCACTGGCCTTTCTGACGACTGCAATTTCGGTGCTGTTGGTGAATGCCATTCTGGCGGTGGCGATTGGCTGTTCGTTTTATGTTGCTCGTTATCTGTATAGCAAGCTAGGAAAGCCGGTCGTCGACAAGGACGGGCTAAAAAACATAGTCGTGAGTGCGAGATAGACAGAAGAACGAAATGGTTCATGACTGTTGCTTCTTCTTGGAGGCATTAACGTACCAAATAATCAGCCCTCCAGCGAACGCAAAAAATGGAAGTGCCATCAATGCCCACCCGACGATTTCCGGGCCGATGTTCATCAGTTTCATCACTTTGGAGATGATGAAATGGATTACGAGAAAGCACCAACCAATCCATAAAACCAAGAATATGGTCGAGGCAATGGCAGCTTTTTTGATATTGGACATGGGCTTTGAATATCGAAGGTAAGTGCGTATTAGTTCACGCGTATGATTCTAAGGTATCGCGTGGGCCGAGGGATGGGCTCGTACGCATCTTTTCATCAGCGCAGAAGATTTCTAAACTTTTCGACGACGCTTAGGGAAAGTCTCCGCGCGCCTAAAGATCCGCTGGAATCAGCACTAATTCCTCGGCGCTAGGACGGTGCCCGGTTTTTTTCAGCACCTAAGCTTGTTGTCGTGCCTTCCGCTTTCGAACAATCGAACTACGTCACAAGAATTGCACTATGAAAGGACTAGGAATTCGGGATCTACGTTCGGCCCGCGAACGGGTTCTTCAGTATCTCCGAATGTCGCGCTCTCCCGGCATCGAAGCAATTCGGGTAGACCGTCCGTTGAAGTGTACTGCGGAAGAGCTCAATTTAACGCGTGAAAGCTTTCATAAAACCCTGTCTTTTTTCAACTAGGCTTTGGGCGTACATGAGCCAGCGTACAAAGCCTAAAATTTCGCTACCAGGAACAAACCGGCAATCATGATCAGCGCGCCTGCAATCCTTCCGATGCTGGCATTGTGTTGCTCGAAACCAAGCCAGCCGAAGTTATCAACTATTACGGAGAAGATAATTTGACCGGTGACCAACAGCCCCGTCATGGTGGCGGCACCGAGCTTTTCGGCTAACGAGATTTGGATGATGACGTAACCTGCGCCAAAGCTTCCCCCAATCCAAGCCCACCACGGTACTTGACCGAACTTTTCAATGGGAGGATGGACGCGAAGAACGAGAGAGGCAATCAGTATGACCGCAGCGCCGCTAAGATAGCTAAACCAGAGAGGGGGCAACGTGGCTTCTAGTGATTTTTTTAGCTGGGCGTTGCTTCCCCCCTGCGTCACTGCCAGCACGCCGCCGCAAAGTCCCAAGATGTAGAAGATGATTTGTCCCATAGTGCCTGTTATGCTGCCTTCAAAAAATGATCCGCGCAGCGCAGGCCTAACGCCATAATCGTCAAAGCAGGATTGGCAGCCAGTGCGCTAGGAAACGTCGAATTGTCGGAGATCCATAAGTTCGGAATATCGAAGCTCCGGCCCCGAGGATTTACTACCGCGTTGTCTGGATCGGTTCCCATGCGGCAGGTGCCTATAGTATGGGCGGTGCGTTCCAGGGTCCATATATCGGAAGCACCGGCGGCTTCCCAGATTTTGCGCATCAGCTTATCGGCATGATCGCGCATACGGCGCTCGTTCTCGCCCATGGAAAAACAGATACGAGGTTTCGGCATGCCGCGACGGTCTAACTCGCCCGAAAGCTCCAAATAATTTTCTGGCGAGGGCAGACATTCTCCATTGATCCCAATGCCTGCCGAGTGATTGTACTTTCGCAGATGTTCGCGCAAACGATTCCCCCAAAGCCCGCGTCCGCGCGCCACTTGCATGGCCCACGTCGAAGGAACGATGCCCAGGCTTTGCATGAGATAACCACCGGCAAAGTCGGCGTCCGGCGCACGCGACGTGTCTTCGGTAATGAGCGACGCGGGGAAGCCTTTGTATGGCCGCGTTTCTTCGTCGAATTGTCCCCAAACTTGGGTGGCTACATGGGCCATAAAGTTCCGCCCGACCTGTCCACTGGAGTTGGCTAGACCGGTATAGAGCAGCAGGCGTGGGGTTTCGATTGCGCCGGCACAAAGAAACGCGGCACGGCAGCGCTGCCTTTGCTCGACTCCACTATTCCTGTAAATGACGCCCGACAGTAAGCCGTTTGCGTTTGTCTCAAAACCATGCACAAAACTTTCGGGACGTATCTCGGCGCCGGATTGAAGAGCGGCAGGTATAAACGTACGATCGGTGCTCGATTTCGAACCGTTCTGACAGCCCTGGTGGCAGTATCCACAGTTCATGCAAGCAGGCCGTACGCCGTACTCGGGCTGCGAGTAGGGCCGGGAGAGCGTTGCCATAGGAGCTGCCGTTGTTCGTACGCCCGTTTTTTTGCACCCACGCTGCATGAGCTGCGCGGGAGAATTCAAAGGCGGTGGTGGGAGCGGATAGCCCCGTTTCGACTCTGCGGCCCAGGGATAGTTTTCAGGGCCGCAAATGCCTAAAAATTTTTCCACCTGCTCGTAATACGGCTGCAGCTCCGCATAATCAAACGGCCAGTCTTCGCCCACGCCAAACTCGCTGTTTATGCGCAGATCGCCCGGCTGCGCGCGGGGCGTATACGCGCCAAAATGCAATGTAGACCCACCCACGCCACAACCGCTGTTGTTCAAGCCAAAGGCGGTCGGGTCGTCACCGCCACTCAGGCGTTCGTCCTGCCAATAGAGATAGTGCTGCGCGTACTCGTCGGTGGCGTACTCGTTTTCCGGATCATGCCAGCGCCCGGCTTCCAGGGCCACGACCGATAAACCCGCTTTCGCCAGGCGAGCCAATACCGTGGCGCCGCCGGCACCGGTACCGATCACCACCGCATCCACTTCTTCGTTGTTCGGAAAGGTCTGCATCGTTTTATTCATTTGCTCCGCGGCTCCCACGGTTCTGTTTCATTCAAACCGACGCGCTCCCATCGTGGAAGAATAGCGATGCCGCTAAAGCCGATTTCCGCGAGCGTGTCGGGATGCGACACGAACAATTCGGTTGCATCGGTTAGAAGCTCTTCAAACCAACGCTCGGCGTTCAGGATGGGCCAGTGAACATCACCGCTTTGCACTTGCTGTAGAAGCTCATCTTGTTGATCGCTGGAGAGCCTTGCGAAATTTGCGCCATAATTTTTCAAGGCGGTTTTTTCCAGGAGCGTTAACCCCGCCTGTAAAGCATCGCCATCTGCCGGCATGTCCGCATAGCGCCAGCCATTTCCTTGCTTGCACGACAGATTATGATCCAGCCAAGCTGCCAAATCGATTGGTTCCGCACGGTCCGCTTGCGGCACCATGCGATCAATGACGGCTTGCAAGATGGGATAAAGATTTTGTTCGATAACGAGCGGCGCCTTCCCGAAAGATTGTGCTGCGCGAGACAGCAAGACCCTTTGAGTTGCCGCGGAGACCCGGTCCGACTGAATGAATTGTAAATACTCTAGGTCCATTGAATTAAAAGGGACATGTGACTTAAAAGGGAGCAAACACATTTCAGTCGCATTGAATCGCGCCCGGGATGCTTGCCTTTCCGTTACGATGTTCGGTAAGTTCGGGCCGCCGTATAAAAACTTTTTCCTCCCCAACACATCCGAAGATAATCAAAGTTCCATGCTGATGAGCACCGATAGCGGATCTGGCGAGCCAGCTCTGATTTTTCTTCATCACTTTGGGGGATCGGCTCGGGAGTGGACTGAAGTTGTCGCTGAGCTTTGCCGGCAACAGCGTTGTATCACCGTCGACACCGCCGGTTTTGGTAAAGCAAAGGAGGAGGCAGGCTACTCGGTGAGGGAAATGGTAGAGAATCTTACTGCGGTGATTAAGAACTGCGGTTTGCGACGCTATATTCTCGTCGGACATTCGATGACCGGCAAGGTTTCTCTTGCCTTGACGGCAAGTCATCCGGACGGCTTAGAAGGTTTAGTTCTCGTGACACCTTCGCCACCCAGCCCCGAGCCGATCGAGGATCAAGCTCGACAAGAGATGCTAGCGCGCGATGGCAGCCGTTCCGGCGCCGAAGCAATGATCAATAAAATCACTGCACAGCCATTGCCGCCCCACTTACTTCAGCGCGCCACGGACGATCACATGCGGTCCTCGCCGACAGCTTGGGAGGCTTGGCTGACTTCGGGCAGTTACGAAGATTGGTCCGAACAGGTGGGCACCCTCGATTATCCTACGCTGATTCTCACTGGTGAAAAAGACCCGGCGTTACCCGCAGCGGTGCAGCGTGAGTTAACACTGCCCCATCTGCCCAATGCACAACTAGAGGAGATTGTAAATTGCGGCCATCTGCCTCCAATGGAAGCTGCCGCCGAAGTGGTCCGCTCGATTCAAAAGTTTATAGCCGAGCTTTTTCCTGCGCCGGAGAAAAGCTCGGCTAAGACGGCCTAGGAGGGGCTCGGTACGGCTTGGGCCTTTTCTGTTTGCGCGCCAACGCCTACTTCTTGCGGAATACCGGCCTCTTTTCTCTTTTTCAAAAATGGCATCATGGCGCGCAACTCGGCACCGATCTTCTCCACCGGTTGATCCTTGGCCGCTTCACGCATCGCCAGAAATTGCTTCCGACCACTGCGGTTTTCGGCAAGCCATTTTTGTGCAAAATCGCCGGACTGAATTTCGCTCAGAATCTTTTTCATCTCCGCGCGGGTCTGCTCTGTCACGATGCGCGGGCCACGGGTGTAATCGCCATATTCCGCTGTATCGGAGATGGAATAACGCATGTATCCCAGACCGCCCTCATAGATCAAGTCCACAATCAGCTTCAACTCATGTAGACATTCGAAGTAGGCGATCTCAGGCGCATATCCGGCACCGGTCAGCGTCTCGAAGCCGGCGCGAATCAACTCGCTGACGCCACCGCATAGAACAGCCTGTTCGCCGAAAAGATCGCTTTCCGTTTCTTCTTTGAAGGTGGTTTCAATCACCCCGGCCTTCAAGCATCCCAGCGCCGCCGCATAGGCCAGAGCATTCTCCAGGGCTTTGCCTGAAGCATCTTGCGCAACGGCCACAAGGGCCGGTACGCCGATGCCTTCTGTAAATAATTCGCGGACGCGATGACCCGGCGCTTTCGGCGCAATCATCGATACATCGATCTCGGTGGGAGGCTTAATCTCGTTGAAGTGAATATTGAAGCCGTGCGCGAACATCAGCGTTTTGCCCTTCTTCATCTGCGGGGCGATATCTTTCCGGTAGGTCTCGCCTTGCAGATGGTCCGGGGAAAGAATCATCGTCACATCCGCGGCTTTCGCGGCATCGGCGACGCTCATCACTTCCAGTCCGGCGGCGTCGGCCTTTGCCTTGCTTTTGCTCCCATCGTAAAGGCCGACAATCACCTTCAATCCGGAATCGCGAAGATTCAAAGCATGCGCATGTCCCTGGCTTCCATAGCCGATAATTGCGATGGTCTTGCTCTCCAATGGCGCAAGACTTCCATCCTGTTCGTAAAAACGTTTAGGCATAAGTTCTAGTGAGCTTCTTGCAACACCGTAGCATCGTCCGATATTTCTTCCGGTGCTGCTCCCCTCGGAACAGGCGGCGAAAGACGAAGCTTTCGATTGTCGAGCGACATGGACACGTGGCCTGAACGGGTGGCCTCGATCTCTCCATAGCCGCGCATGATTTCGATCAGCGCATCCAGCTTTTCCGGATCGCCGGTGGCTTCCAACACGAACCCATCGGCGGAGGAATCCACCACGCGCGCCTGAAAAATCTCTGCCTCCTTCAAGATCGCAGTCCTGTTTTGCTGTGTAGCGCGAATCCGCAGTAACACGATCTCGCGATTTACCGCCGGTCCTTCGGTGACGTCGGTGGCTTGCAAAACATTGATCAGCTTGTTCATTTGCTTGATCACCTGGGTACGGATACTGGGCTCCACATCCACCGTGATGGTCATGCGAGAAAGCGCGGGATCCAACGTGCGGCCTACTGTCAGGCTTTCGATATTGTATCCGCGCTGCCCCAATAAACCGGTGACCCGCATCAACGCGCCCGGCTTATTTTCCATTAAAAGAGAAATGATCTGTTGCACTGTCCGATCCTTGAAATCCCTAGACTTCCACCGGCTGCGGAGGCCGCAAAACCATTTCGTTCAGCGCTCCGCCGGCGGGCACCATCGGGAATACATTTTCAAAAGGGGAGACCTTTACGTTCAGTAGATAAGGCCCCGGTTGCGCGACGGCAGCAGCCAAAGCACCCGGCATGTCACGAACAGACTCTACCGTGCGGCCCGTGAAGCCATAGGCACCGGCCAACTTCTCCACATCCGGGAAGGACGTCAGGGCCACTTGACTCAGGCGGTTGTTGAAGAACAGCTCCTGCCATTGCCGCACCATGCCGAGATGGCCGTTGTTCATCACCACGATCTTGATGGGGAGTTGATGATTGGCGATGGTGGCTAGCTCGGGTATCGACATTTGAAAGCCGCCGTCGCCGACGATTGCGAAGACCAGCTTATCCGGCCGTGCAAACTGCGCGCCGATGGCCGAAGGCAAACCGAAACCCATGGAGCCTAGCCCGCCGGAGTTGATCCAGGTTCGCGGTTCATTGAAACGAATCAGTTGCGCCGACCACATTTGATGCTGGCCCACATCACTGGTGACGATGGCGCGACCACCGGAGAGACGATCGATCTCCGCCATAAGGTGCTGCGGCTTGATCTCCGTATCGGAAGTTTCGGCGACTAAAGGATGCTCTGCCTTCCACGCGCGAATCTGTTTCCACCAACTTTGGCGTGCGGCTGCGTTTTTCGCTTTCATCGAAGTTGCAAGATCGCGCACCTCCGCAGTCAGTTTAGGAAGCACGCGTTTCACATCGCCCACAATGGGTAGATCGGCATGACGAATCTTGCTGATCTCCGCCGGATCTATGTCCACGTGGATGATCTTTGCATGAGGCGCAAAGGCAGCCAATCGTCCCGTCACCCGATCGTCGAATCGCACACCCAGCGCGACGATCAAGTCGGTATGCGAGAAGCCCATATTGGCCGCGTAGCTGCCGTGCATTCCGGGCATGCTGATGAAATTGGGGTGCTCCGACGGGATCGCGCCCAAGCCCATCAGGGTGCAAACGGTCGGCGCATCCAGCGTTTCGACGAACTCACGAAACTCGTTGTGAGCATTCGCTGCAATCAAGCCGCCCCCGCCGTAGACGAAGGGCCGCTCGGCCTCCCACATCATCTGTGCCGCACGCCGTATTTGTCCCGCGTGGCCCTCGCTGTAAACCTTATAACCCGGCAGATGAATTTCAGTCACCGGCGTGTAAGGGGCCTGTCCTTGGAACACATCCTTCGTTACGTCCACCAACACCGGGCCCGGCCGACCGGAGGCAGCAATGTAAAAAGCCTCATGGATCACCTGCGGCAGGTCGGCGATGTTCTTTACCAGGAAATTGTGCTTCGTGGCGGAACGCGTAATGCCGAACGTATCGGCTTCTTGAAATGCATCGGTACCCATCAGCTTCGTCGCTACTTGGCCGGTCAAAGCGACCACGGGAATGGAATCCATCATCGCGTCCACCAAACCCGTCACCAAGTTCGTCGCTCCAGGGCCGGAAGTGGCGCAGCAAACGCCTACGCGCCCGGTCGCCCGCGAATATCCTTGCGCCGCAAACGCGGCATTCTGCTCATGCCGCACCAGCACGTGGCGAATGGGGTGATCGTAAAGCGCGTCGTAAAGCGGCAGGGTGACCCCACCGGGATATCCGAAGATACACTCGACGTTTTCACGCACAAGGCACTCCAGCAAAATTTTGGCACCGGAAAGAAGGTTTGATGGCATACGCGGTCTGAGCAACTCCTATATACGAAAAAGGACCGCCGGGCTTACTTTAGTTTTCTGCCCGTGGCCCTCAATCTTTTTTCGTGAGGTGTCCTACGCAGCGCCGTGGACGGGCTGCAGCAGGACGGAAACGACTCTTTGAAGTCGATGCATAGTCACGAATACGTGCGCTGACCATTGCCCGGTTGGGCGCCGATCAACCCCGTACCACTTCAACTTAGCCTAGAAGAGATTTTTATGCAAGAGAATCAAAGTATAAAAAGTATAAATACGTCACGCCCTCGGCATTTGGATAGCGAGACCATGTCTATCCTCACTTCTCAGCTCTTCGGAGGTTGTACTTTACGCTTAAAGAAATTTTGACGGTAAAATTCAACGACACAGAATCGGCTTCGTTCAAGTTTCAAATTCAGTAACACTAAGGGCTTCTTGGCCTACTCCAACGTCTCGGGTCTACGAATCCAAGTAGATTTCAACGAGGACTTTGATCAGTATGAGAATAAAATCGATTCGTTCCAATTTCACCCGGGCAGTGTTCAGCGCTGCTTGTGGCGTCTTTCTTCTTTCCTCTGCTTCTGTTGCCGCACCTGTCAGCAGCGGAATGACAACCGTCAGCGTCAACCCATCCACATTGTCGACACTAACCGGTGCCGGCTTCACGTTGGCGCCGATCGCTCCCGCAACCGTGATGTCCACTTCGCCACTGGCGGTGAGCTTCCCGATCACCGGCGGCAACACCACGTCTATGATCGACCACTCCGGCGGCTTATCTCTCACCAATAACGGAACCACCGTGATGTTGGAGAACTTTATTATCGACGTCCCCGGTAATGTGCTCACCGGGGCAGTGACGGCGAATAACGCCACAACAAATGGGGTTACCCTATTCAACCTCGGCAGCAACGCGAGCTTAAATATCAGCTCCATGTTGGCGTCGGATCTCAGCACAATCTACGGGTTGCCAGATCTCACCGGAGCAAACTTCGGTTCGGCAACGATTTCGCCCGGCGCTGCCGGTGCTGTTCCCGAACCGGCTTCGCTGGCGTTGATGGCGGTTGGATTACTTGGCGCATGGGGATGGGCGCGCGCCAAACGGAGTTAGCCGATCGACAAACAATCCTTAATAGAAACCGTTTCTTTCGCCAAGCCGGCCAATCGACTCGATTGACCGGCTCTTTCTTTTTTAATTCCATCGATTCATGAATGGGCACATGAAACACTGGACGATATGGATATTGGTGAACAATCCTTCGCAGAAGGGAACGGCCGTGGAGCCGCAGTGCTTCCTCCGCCCATGCAGCATACCGAGCAGTTGAATAGGCTGGCGGAAGTGGCCGTGCAAGTCGGCCTTGGCTTAACACCCGGGCAGGAACTTGTCATCACCGCGCCGATGGAAGCATTGCCGCTGGTGCGCCGGATCACGGAACATGCATACGAAGCTGGGGCTTCTCTGGTAACTACTTTCTTCACCGATGAAGAGTCGACCCTGCTGCGTTTCCGACATGCGCGGGAGGAAAGCTTCAATCATGCGGCGGACTGGCTTTACGAAGGCATTGCCGCAGCGTTTCGCGGCGGTGCCGCCCGCCTGGCGATCTCCGGTTCCAATCCCGCGCTGCTGGCCGGGGAAGATCCAAGTAAGGTCGGTCGAGCCAACCTGGCTCTGTCGAAGGCAAGCAGACCCGCGCTGGACCTGATCACCAGGCATGAGATCAACTGGACCATCATTCCCTACGCCACGCCCGCTTGGGCGCAAACTGTTTTTCCGGATAAACCTGTAGACGCCGCCGTCAACGATCTATGGGCCGCTATTTTTGCCGCCACGCGCATCGATCGGCCGGATCCGGTGGCCGCTTGGCGCACACACGACAAGCATCTGCAGGAGCGGGCGCAACGATTGAACGATAAGCGCTACGCGGCACTACATTACCGCGGTCCGGAAACAGACTTGCGCGTAGGATTAGCCGACGATCACCAGTGGCTGGGGGGCGGCACGGTAGCCAAGAACGGCGCTCCCTGCATTCCGAACATGCCGACGGAGGAAGTCTTCACCACGCCCCACAAAGATCGGGTGGAAGGCTTTGTTGCCAGCAGCAAGCCTCTTTCCTATCAAGGCGCTCTTATCGAAGGAATCGCCGTACGTTTCGAGAACGGCCGCATAACAGAAGCCCACGCCACCAAAGGCGAGGCGATCCTGCAACGCATTGTGGAAACCGACGAGGGGGCGCGGCGTCTCGGTGAAGTTGCCTTGGTGCCACACTCCTCGCCTATCTCCAAAAGCGGGCTGCTGTTCTGGAACACGCTGTTCGATGAAAATGCGGCCAGTCATATCGCGCTTGGGCAGGCGTACAGCAGTTGCATCCGCGATGGCGATTCGCTCCCGTCTGAACAGTTGGCGCAGAAGGGCGCCAACACCAGCCTCATTCACGTGGATTGGATGATCGGATCCCGGCAGATCGATGTCGATGGCGTGGACTTCCAGGGAAGAAGCGAACCGCTCATGCGGCAAGGCGAGTGGGTGTAGTCGGGCAGCATGAAGCTTCTCTGCCTTTTGCTATTGGGAAGTAGCATCGCATTCGGCGAAGTGCACCGGCTTTCCTTACAGCAGGCGCTCACTATTGCCAAGCGCCAGAATTCCGATATCCTGCTGGCGCGGCTGGATGTCGAGCGGGCCCGGCATGACGTGGAGATTGCCGGCGACGCGTTCTCGCCGAAGGTTCAGCTGCGCAGCGATCCGGTCTACACCAATGGGTATCCCAATTCCATCGGATCCGATAATAGCTCGCCTGCGCTCCTGGGCCAACGGACGGATATGGCTCTGTTCAATCGTCCGAAACACTATCAGGTAGCTGCCGCGAAGCAGGATGTTGTCACCGCCGCCCTCGGTCCAAGAGCGAAGGCCGACAGTGTGGCCCACCGGATTGCGTCGCTCTACCTGGATGTCGAGGGGAACAGGAAAGAAACCGAAGCGCTACAGGCGCAGCTCGCTTCCTATCGCAAGATGGAGTCGGTTTCGGCGGCCAGGGTACGCCAAGGATATGCCCTGCCGGTGGAAGAAACCCGCAGCAGGGTGGCTTCCGCCAGAATACTGGAGCAATTGCATGCAGCGGAAGCCGAGACCATCTATGAAGAGTCGCTGATTGCGGCGACCCTTGGGTTCAGCGGTAACGATCGGGTGGAACCTGGCGAGGGTAAAAATGCATTCGTTCTTCCCAGTTTCAAGTCGGAAAGCGAGGCGGTGGATGTCGCCCTTCTCAACAATAAAGATCTGTTGCGCTTGCAATCCGACATGCTGGCCAAACAAATGGAAAGCAAGTCGTCCAAGTCGGCCCGCCTTCCCCAGTTCGACTTAGTGGAGCAGTACGCTTTGTTTGCGGAGAGAACCTACCAGGATTACTTTCCATCGAATACGTTTCAACGTAATAATGCGCAGATCGGTGCTTCGTTTTCTGTGCCCATTCTGGTTGGTTTGGAGCCGGGCGCCCGGCTGGAGCAGGCGGATATCGATGAGCGTAAGATCCAGGTACAGATGGACGATCTCGGGCGTCGCATTCGGGCCGGTGTTCGTCATGGATATGGAGAGATGGAGAAGGCGCAAAGCGCCTTGGACCTGGCGCGCCAACAGCTCGATCTGACGCGCGATGAAGCCACAGTTCTCAATGCGCAGTACTCTGAAGGGCGGTCTTCCTTCAGCGATGTGCAGCAGGCCATGAACGATGGGATCGAAAAACAGATCACCGTCTTCCAACAAGAAATCGCTTTGGAGAGAGCAAAACTTAGTCTGCTGGAACAACTGGAAGATTTGATGACCGCCCTCGCTGGAAACCGGTAAAGCTTCTACATGGAAGAAGATCTAAAAATGAATAGATGTACGGTATCATCATAGGAAAAAACTATAGGAGATATACCCGGTGCGGGCTGGTTTCTCAATCCGCCAAGCCTTAAAATGGGTTAATAGAGGTTCTGAATGGCAATTAATAAACCTGAACAACAAGAATGCCCGATGATGACGACAAATTCGGGACGTCCTGTTGGCGACAATCAAAACTCCGTTACAGTCGGCCCTCGCGGCCCGGTCGTCTTTGAGGACTATATCCTCTTTGAGAAGATGGCGCAGTTCAACCGTGAGCGTATTCCGGAGCGTGTTGTTCACGCGAAGGGCGCTGGCGCCTACGGCACGTTCACCGTTACCAACGATATTACGAAATACACAAGTGCCAGGCTTTTCAACGAAATCGGCAAGCAGACTGAACTCCTGGCTCGTTTTTCGACGGTAGCCGGTGAGAAGGGTTCCGCCGATACCGCGCGTGATCCTCGTGGTTTCTCGGTCAAGTTCTATACGGAGGAAGGGAACTGGGACATGACGGGAAATAATACGCCCATATTCTTCGTCCGCGACGGCATGAAGTTTGGCGACTTCATCCACTCACAGAAACGGGTACCAAAAACCAACCTCCGCTCCGCCACCGCAATGTGGGATTTTTGGTCGCTCTCCCCGGAGTCGCTCCATCAGGTCACCATCCTGTTTTCCGATCGTGGCACTCCTGACGGCTTTCGTCACATGCACGGCTACTCCAGCCACACCTTCAGCTTGATCAACGACAAGGGTGAGCGTTTCTATTGCAAGTGGCATTTCAAAACAGAGCAGGGCATTAAGAATCTGACGGCAGAGCAAGCCGACGAGCTAGCCGGTAAAGAGCCCGACTATGCCACCAAGGATTTGTATCAGTCGATTGAAGACAGCAATTATCCAAAGTGGAAAGTTTGCTTGCAGATCATGCCGGAAGCCGAAGCAGAGACTTATAAGGTCAATCCCTTCGATTTGACGAAGGTCTGGTCACAAAAAGATTACCCATTGGTGGAAGTGGGCACCATGGAGCTAAACCGCAATCCTAAAAATTATTTTGTGGAGATTGAGCAGGCTGCCTTTTCACCGGTCAATGTCGTCCCCGGTATGGGTTATTCACCCGACAAGATGCTGCAAGCGCGCTTGATCAGCTACCCCGATGCGCACCGCTACCGCCTAGGCGTGAACTATGAGACGCTTCCGTCCAATGTAGCCAAATGCCCGGTAAACACCTATAATCGCGACGGCGCTATGCGTTTCGACGACAATGGTGGCTCGGGACCGAACTACGAGCCGAACAGTTTTGGCGGCCCGGTAGAAAATCATCGCTTCCGTGAGCTCGCCTACAGAGTGCAGGGCGATGTCAGTCGCTTCGATCATCGCGAGGGCAATGATGATTTCTCGCAAGCTGGTGATTTATTCCGCCTGCTGAAGCCGGATGAGAAGGAACGATTGATCGACAATATTGTCACCCACATGTCGACCGTTCCTGAGTACATTCGAGAGTTGCAGATCAGCCACTTCACGAAAGCCGACCGCGAGTACGGCCGCCGTGTATCGGAAGGATTGAAAGCGAAGATGGAACAGGGTGAACTGGTCGAAGCCAATTAGAGTTTCCAGGGGTTCATAATTTCATGCCGGTCAGCGAGAAGCTGGCCGGTTTTTTTTGGCCTCCCGTTTCTAATAGTTTGGGGTTAGAAAATCCAAAATGCCGGATTTTTCTGATTTCGTCGTCTCCCAGAAATACGCTCAATCACTCAAAATCAGAACATTTAGAAGCTTGGCCATCAACTTGCTAATTAGCGGCATAAGTTTCTATCCCCATAGACAGGCCTTTTCATTCCAAGGAGCTTATGCGTTCACTTCTTCTGCGGGTAGCCGTTTTCTCAACGCTCTTACTGACCTTGCCGTTCGGCTGGTCACAGACTTCGAACCAATCGGGAGCAATTACCGGTTCGGTCACTGACCAAACGACTGCTGCTGTTCCAAACGCCACTGTCGTTCTGACTTCGCAGGGCGGTGCCGCCATCCAGAAGAACACCGGGCGCGATGGCCTGTTTACGTTCCCCCTGCTTCCGCCTGGGCTCTACACACTCACGGTGGAAGCACCCGGTTTCACGAAGTATGTGATCAACGACCTCAAGGTGGATATCACTGAGGTTCGGCGGGCTAGTGCGGTTTTGCAGATCGGTAAAGCTTCTTCGGAAGTGACCGTCTCCTCCGTGGCGACGCAGGTCAATACGACAAATTCCACGATGGGCAATGTTCTGCCGGGGAAAACGCTGGAGGCGCTACCACTTGCCACGCGCAACTTCACCAATCTACTGGCGCTGAATGCAAATACCAGCTCTGCTCTGCCGCAAGCTGCCACCGCCGGACGCGCTTCCTCCACCATCTACGTCAACGGCCAGCGCGGGACAAATAACAATCTAGTGATCAACGGAGTGGATGCCAACAATCTCGGCAGCAATAACTTCAGCTCTGTTCCGATTCCGGCCCCCGACACCATCGAGGAGTTCCGCGTACAGACCAGCCTTTACGACGCTGCCGCCGGCAAGACCTCCGGCGGAAACATCAACGTCATTACGAAAGGCGGCACACCGCAGTATCACGGCGAGGTGTACGAATACTTCCGCAACGAGGCGATGAACGCCAACGAGTTTTTCTTCAATCAAACCGGGCAGAAAAAGCCGGTTCTGCGTCAAAACCAGTTTGGCGGAAATTTTGGTGGACCGGTTCCCATCCTGAAGAACACCTTCTTCTTCGGTTCATACCAAGGCACTTACCAAACCAACGGCGTTTCCGGCGCGATTAATTCCGGATTTCCGGTGCTGCCTGCCGACCGTACGCGCGGAAACATAGAAAGCGTCTTCGGGCTCACGCCCGGCACTCTCGATCCTGTCACCCTGCGCTTGTTAAACGCCAAAGGACAGTTCGGCGGCTACTTAATTCCCTCCGGTTCCGGCGCTGCTCCCGGCCAGTTCGGGCAACTCAGCTTCGCTGCTCCTTTGAAATACAGCGAGGATCAATACAACTTGAACGGCGATCATAACTTCGGCAACAAGGTTCGCCTGGGGCTGCGCTACTTCCACGCCAACGCAATTACCGCTGATCCCTTAGGCGGCGAAGGCACCGGCAATTTGGGGAGCGGCCAAACCAGTCCGGTCCTGAACCACACCGCTTCGGTCAACGTGACCTGGAGCATCAGTCCTTATCTGGTGAACGAGGCTCGCGTCGGGTTAAATCGTATTCAAAGCGCGACCGTTGCTCCCGACCCCGCTCTGCTGTCCGATGTCGGCATGACCCGCTTCAACTCTTCTGTTTATCCGGGTATTCCAGTGTTATTTACCAACGACATCAACCCTGCCTTCGGAGGAATTTCCACCAACAACGATCAGGCCTCGGCAAATAACAGCCTGACCTACGCCGATACGCTCGCCTGGGTCGTGGGCAAACATACGATCCGTTTCGGATTTGAGGGCCGCAGCTATCAGATCAATACGTTCAATAATTTCGCTTCACGCGGTTTTTTGGCCTATAACACGTTCAACGATTTTCTGACCGGCAACATTCTGCAGGAGTTTGCCGGCACCGGTCAAACATATCGTGACTTCCGCGCTCACGATCTTGCCGGTTTCGTCCAAGATGACTTCAAAGTAAGTTCGCGCCTGACCCTGAATCTCGGTGTTCGCTACGATTATTTGAGCCCCTCCACCGACAAGCGAAATCGTCTCGGCAACTTCGATCCAAGCTTGCTCGATGCAACAACTCTGGCGGTCGGTGGACCTGGCCTGCGCAACGGCTTCGTTATTCCGGCGGCGGCCGATTTCGGAAATGTCCAAGGCACGCCGGGCGTTTCGTCTTCCACCTTCACCCTTGCCAATAACTTGAACTTTGCTCCTCGCATCGGTTTCGCCTGGGACCCCACCGGCGACGGAAAAACATCTATCCGCGGTGGATTCGGCATGTACTACGTGCGCATCTCCAACCAGACACTGCTTCAGCTTATTACCGCCGCGCCTTTCTTTCAGTTGACATCGGTGGTCAATCCGGGAACGTCGAACGCAAATCCATTTCCCAATCTACCGCTGCCTTCGCAGTTTCCCATCTTTCCGAGCTTTCCCACATTTACCGGCTTCAGCGCCGCTGGATCACCTACTTTCACCGGTGGCAATCTCATCGCGCTGAATCCTTTCCAGCGCAACATGCGCACCCCCTACGCCGAGCAGTTCAATTTCTCCATCCAGCGTGAACTGCCCGGTAAGTGGACTGCCGAAGTAGGTTACGCCGGCTCACAAGGCGTTCGCCTTCTCCAGAGTCTCCAGTTGAACCAAGCACGGCTGGCTAGTCCGGCAACTCCCATTCGCGGCCTTACCGCCAACTCTTCTCGCAACGTGAGTGCCCGTGTCTATGTTCCGGGCTTCAGCTCCACCGGCCTCAACACGGTGACCGCTAATGGCCACTCCACCTACCACGCCTTGGTTTCCACGCTCTCCCGGCGCATGGATAGCTCATTCTTTCAATTTGCCTATACATTCTCCAAGTCGATTGATAACAACTCCGGAAGCACTAACCAGGACCTGGGAAACTCGGGCGGTAATCAACTCGATCCGACGTCGCAACGTGGCCTCTCGAACTTTGATCGCCGCCACCGGCTTGTCGCCACCTACTCGTACGATCTGCCCGGCCCAAAAAAGGGCATCATGAAAACGCTAGTCGGCGGATGGAATGTCTCCGGCTACACAACGGTCCAATCAGCCCTGCCGATTAACTTCACCTGCGTTTGCGGGACGACGAATGTGGGAGGCTATACAACCACGCTGTACCCCACCGCAAGCGGAGACCTCAGCAATATCTTCGCTTCCAATAACTGGCGGAACTACACCACGGCGGGAACTTCTGCTTACAACCCTGACATTCTCAGCGTGGTTCAGCGGCTGCCGGCTGGTAGCGTTATCTCCGGTTTTCAAGATACCGGAGCGGGCGGCGGTGCCTATCCTATCGGCGGTCGGGGCCCGGCGGCAAACAATTTTGCGCAGCCTTTCGGTAATCTAAGCCGTAACGTCGGCCCGCGCGGCCCTTTCCAAAGCCAATTCGACGTATCGCTCCTGAAAACATTCCGGTTCGGCGAGAAGGTGGGCTTCCAGCTTCGCGGCGACGCCTACAACATCTTCAATCACCCGATCTTCGACAACCCATACGCTGTGGTTGGATCATCACAGTTCGGTCGCGTCACCAGCACCGTGACCAACTCCCGGATTCTCAACGTTTCGGCAAAGATTATCTTCTAACGCCTGTTGGTCTCCTCGTCTGCTCCGATAGGCCAGGGCTTTATGCGCTGGCCTTTTTTTCTGTTATGAGGCCGCGCTTCTGGCAAGCATCCCGCCCAGCGCCACCGCCAGTAAACAAAGAATATTGTTAGCAGTGAAAGTCAGCAGTGACAGAACCCACTGCCCCCGCTCCAACAACGTTACCGTCTCGAACGCGTAACTCGAAAACGTGGAATAGCCTCCGCAAAATCCTACTGCGATCAGTAACCGCCAACGCACATCGACCATCACCTGCTCGCTGGCCCACATCAAGAAAAAACCCAGCACAAAGCTCGCGCTAATATTGGCCAGCAGCGTGCCAAAAGGAAAAGCGGAAGGAATCAGCTTCGTAACGTAAATCGTCACCCAATACCGCAGGTTCGCCCCGACGATAGCGCCTATCGAAATCGATAAAAAAGTTTGCAAGGCGGACTCCAATCATTAATTTGCCTTAAGTCCTCGGAAGAATCGTACAAGAATCCTTAACTCCCCTGTAGGCTAGTAGATAAATGAGTACCAGTTCTTCTGGCGCTCTCGCTACTCCCAGCCTACAAAGCCGCATTCGCTCCACGGTAGAGCGCTGGTATAGCGAACTGCGTCAACGGGAAGGCCAGCTCTTCCTTGTCCTCTCGCTATGCATCGGTGCCGCGGTCGGTGCCATCGTCGTTGCATTTATTGTTCTGACCGAGAACTTATCCACTTATATGTATCCGTCGGGAGGCATGGGGCTGCGGCGCTTGTTCGTGCCCGTGGCGGGCTCCCTGGTAACCGGGTTTCTGCTTCACCGTTATTTTCCCCAGGCTCGCGGAAGCGGTATCCCCCAAACAAAGGTCGCCCTTTTCTTGGGGGGCGGACGTATCACCGCCAAGACGGTGCTCGGACGTTTCTTTTGCTCGGCGACTGCGCTGGCCAGTGGATTGTCGCTAGGCCGCGAAGGACCGTCGGTGCAGATCGGCGCGGGGCTCGCCTCGGTGCTTGGCCGCAGGCTCGGCTTGGGCCAGGATCGCATCAAGCAGCTGATTCCGGTAGGTGCGGCTGCCGCGCTGGCGGCGGCCTTCAATACACCGATTGCCGCCGTACTCTTCTCGCTGGAAGAAATCATGGGCGATCTGCATGCGCCGCTGCTCGGCTCGGTGGTGCTCAGCGCCGCGACCTCTTGGGTTGTTCTGCATCTCTTCTTGGGCGACGAACCGTTATTTCACGTGCCCGCCTATCAGCTCAATTATCCAGGCGAGTTCTTCGCTTATGCCCTGCTGGGCCTTCTCGGCGGACTTTGTTCCGTCGCTTTCGTCAAGCTGACGCTTTACTTGCGCATGCGCCTTCGTGAACTGCCGCCCTGGAGCAAATGGTGCCAGCCCGCCATCGGCGGACTCACCGTCGGACTCCTGGGTTTCTTCGTCCCGCAAGTGCTCGGCGTCGGCTATAGCTTCGTCAGCCAGGTGCTCAGCGGCGACTTTCTCCTCGGTACGGTGGCGCTCTTGGTGGTATTAAAGCTTATTGCCACCTCTGTCTGCTACGCCACTGGGAACACGGGCGGCATCTTCGGCCCCAGCCTGTTTATCGGAGCCATGCTCGGCGGCTCCATGGGCAGTGTTATTCATCATTGGTTTCCGCTGCACACCGCCACGCCCGGAGCCTATGCACTGGTGGGCATGGGAGCCGTCTTTGCCGGCATCATCCGCACGCCGCTCACGTCGGTGTTTATGATTTTCGAGTTGACGCGCGACTACTCCATCGTCGTGCCGCTGATGATTGCCAATCTCACCAGCTTCTATCTCTCCTATCGGCTTCAGCATCGGCCCATCTATGACGCGCTGAACGAGCAAGACGGAATCCATCTGCCCGACCCGGAGGAAACACGGCATCGGCACTCGAAGTATGTGGCCCAATTTATGCGGGACGCCCCGCCTTTCGTTTCGCCCGAGACTCCCGTCGCCAAACTCTCCCTGAATCCGCTCGGTGGCTTGTATCTCATTGGACAAAGTGGCGCACTGCTGGGCGTGCTCCGTTCCGCCGACGTGTCGCTGGTGGGCGAGGCGGGTGAAAAATCCGCCCGCGACGTCATGCTTCCCGGCCCTACCGAGTCGGAAGCCACCGACCTCGACTCTTTCCCGCACGTTCATGGCGATCAGGCGATGGAGATTGCTTTGGAGCGCATGAGTCACTCCCATATCGCGATGCTTCCCGTGTTGGACCGCGCCGACGTGCGCCGCGTGCGGGGAATCGTATTAGGCGACGACATTCTGCGCTCCTATGGATTGCCGCCCCTTTATCCGGCCGCCGGTGAACAGCCGTTAACGAAATAAGTGTGAAAAACCTCCGAAGTAATTCCGTAAACTGCCGAAAAGCGAAGTAGAAGCGAAAGCAACAGCTTTGCTTCCTTGCACCATGGCGAACGGCAAATCCGGACCTTGTGTCCTTGAATATCCTCCGGCAAAAAAGGGAGACTACACCCTCCAGACAATCACCTTTACGCTTCTCTCGGCTCCCAGTAACCCGTTCAGCGGCGGCTCTGTTTCGTGGGTGCCTTTGCGGATACCCTCGACGGTGGCGCGGCCGTCGAATGCTGCCGTTCCGGAGATAATTACAAGCACAGATACCGGCCACGCGGCGCGGCTCCTTCTGGTGGAAGATAACGTTATTAACCAAAAAGTAGCCAAGCTGATGCTGAAGCATTTGGGCTACAACGCCGATATCGTCAACAACGGAATTGAAGCTGTCGAAGCGGTAGCACGTCACTCCTACGATTTGGTGTTTATGGATTGCCTTATGCCGGAAATGGACGGGCTGGAAGCCACGCGAGTGATTCGCGCGCGCAGTGATTATGGGGCAACTGTGCCTATCATTGCCATGACCGCGAATGCTTATGCCGAGGATCGCCAAGCTTGTCTAGCGGCAGGCATGAGCGATTATTTATCGAAGCCGATCCGTGAAGCTGAGCTTGCAGCGAAGCTGAAGCAGTGGCTAGGCCGCGATCGCGGGTAAGTCAACGGTTCAGGACAGCCGGGGCCTGCGCCGACTCCGCTACGCCCTCTCCAATCTGCTGACGCCACAACGCATAATAAAGGCCGGTTTCGCGCAGAAGTTCCCCATGCGTGCCTTCCTCCACAATGCGCCCTCTTTCCAGGACATAGATCCGGTCGGCATGCATCACTGTCGATAGGCGATGGGCAATCAGAATGGTGATGACGTCGGCTCGCTGCCCCACCTCGCGTATGGTGCGGGAAATGTCCTCTTCGGTGATGGAGTCCAGCGATGAAGTCGCCTCATCAAAGACTAGCAAGCGCGGTCTCCGCAACAATGCTCGTGCAATGGAAAGCCGTTGTTTCTCGCCGCCGGAAACCTTGACGCCGCCTTCGCCGATCAGCGTATCCAGCCCCTGATCCGCACGCGCCAAAAGCGAATCCGCCGCCGCGCGATGCAGCACGTCGAGACATTCAGCGTCGGTTGCCTCGGGCCTGACAAACAAAAGATTCTCGCGGATAGTGCCTGAAAACAATTGCGTGTCCTGCGTCACGAAACCAATCTGTGCCCGCAGCTCGTCCGGGTCGATTTTCTCGGTCTCGATGCCGTTGTAGCGAACTGTCCCGGATTGACTTCCATATAACCCCACCAACAGCTTCACCAACGTCGTCTTGCCCGCTCCGGAAGGCCCGACAAATGCTACGGTGTCGCCCCGCGAGATGCGAAAACTCACATCGGTCAGAGCAGGCCGGCTTGCGGTTCGATGCTGAAAACTCACCTGTTCGAATTCGAGCGATTGTATATGGCCTAACGGCTCCGGGTTCTCCGGCTTCGACTCGGGAGGAATCTTCAGTATCTCCTCTAGCTGATTCATGGAAGCTTCCGTCTCGCGATAGATGTTGATGATGTTTCCCAGCTCTTGCAGCGGGCCAAAGATAAAGAACGAATAGATGAATAGCGAAAAAAATTGTCCTACCGTAATGCGCTGCGTGAAAATCAGGTAGAGCATCAAAAACAGAATGCTCGTTCGCAGAAGATTGACCGCCGTGCCTTGCAGAAAGCTTAAGCTGCGAATGTAGCGCACTTTCTTCAGTTCCAGCTTCAGGATCTTTTCTGTTGTCGCGTTCAGCCGTCCCACTTCCTGCCGCGCCAATCCCAGCGTTTTGACCAGCTCGATGTTACGAAGAGACTCCGTGGTAGCTCCGGCCAATGCTGCCGTTTCGCTGACAATAGTCTTTTGAATGGTTTTAATTTTGCGGCTGAGTACTGAGCTAATGCCTCCCAGCACCGGCACGGTGAGCAGAAACGCGGGAGCAATCACCCAATCGACGCGCATCGCATAAATCGTGACGAAGATGACGCCCACCGTCGAAGTGAATAGGATGTTGACAAACGCGGTAATAAAACGTTCCACATCGGTGCGCACTTTTTGCAGTTTGCCGAGTGTCTCGCCGCTCCGCTGATCCTCGAAAACGGCATACGGTAGCGATAACGAGCGTTCCACTCCGTCTGCGTAAAGATTGGCGCCTGTTCGTTGCGTCACCACATTGACGTAGTAGTCTTGAAAATTCTTCGCCACCCGCGAAATGAACGCCACACCCACGGCGGCGCCAAGTAAGAGGCTCACGCCTTGAAGAAACTCAGCCGTCGTGTACTGATGGAACTTCGTCGCATAACGGTCGATAATGTAGCGGAAGATCAGCGGATCGAGCAGAGAAAAGATTTGGTTCACCGCCGCCAGCAGAAGAGCCAGGAAGACGAGTCGCCAGTGTTTTCTCAAATATTGAGCTAGTAATGCCATATCGCTTCGGAAAAGAAGGTCACCCGTTTAGATGACGCGTTATTCGCTAAAGACCCAACTCCCAAATGAATAGCAGAGGATGGTCGCGTATGATTGATTTACCTTCCGGTATGAGCAGCATCGCCTCGCCTGCATCGCTCGAAACAGGGAACAAGACCTATGTGTTCCTCGCCGCCGCGGTGGCGGCCACGGCCGGGCTGCTGTTTGGCTTCGACATTGCTGTGATCAACGGCGGTATTATCTTCCTGCAGGCCGAGCTTCATCTGACGGGCGTGCAGACCGAGTTCGCCGTCAGCGCGCTCCTGTTCGGTTGCATTTTCGGGGCGAGCACCGGCGGCTGGCTCAGTGACCGCTTCGGGCGCCGCCGCGTGTTGATGGTGTGTGCTTTGCTGTTCGCGCTGTCGGCTATCGGTGCCGCTCTTCCCAGAACGCTGAACCAATTTGTCGTTGCCCGAATAATCGGCGGTCTTGCCATTGGCGCGGCATCGGTATTGGCGCCGCTTTACATCGCCGAAGTCGCGCCCGCCCGCGACCGTGGCCGGCTTGTCTCGCTCAATCAGATGGCGATCGTCTCCGGCATTCTGCTGGCCTATCTGGCGAATTGGCTTCTATCATTTACCGGCCCCTCCAGTTGGCGCTGGATGTTTGCCGTCGCCGCTGTTCCTTCGGCTGCTTTTTTGATCGGCTTGTTCTTTGTCCCGGAGAGTCCCCGCTGGCTGGTGGAAATGAAGCGCAGCCCGGAAGCGCTGACGATCCTGACGAAGATCAATGGCCGCAATGCCGCCACCGCGGAGCTGCATGAGATAGAACAGACGGTAGCCGAAGAGTCCGGCACCCTCGCCGAACTCTTCCAGCCGGGCCTTCGCCGCGCTCTGTGGATTGCCATCTCGCTCGCCATTCTGCAGCAGGTGACCGGCATCAACACGGTTCTTTTCTACGGCTCGGTGATCTTCAAGGAGCAGGTGCACAGCGGCAGCGATTCCGCCGCCATCTTCGCCAACGTCATTGTCGGACTGGTGAATTTTTTCGCCACGCTGGTTGCTTTGAACATGATTGATAAGTTCGGACGGCGTCCGCTGCTGCTGATCTCGTCGGGCGTGATGGCGTTTTGCCAACTCGGCTTGGCCGCCGCATTCTTGATGCACCCACCGTCTGCACCGCTGGTTTTGGCCATGATGCTGTTGTGTGTGGCGTCCTTCGCTATCGGCCTTGGACCCGGTGTTTGGGTGCTCATCGCCGAGTTCTTCCCCACCCGCATCCGAGGACGAGCAATGTCCATCGCCACAGTCTGTCTATGGGCTGCTTGCACGCTTCTAACGGTGACGTTTCTATCGCTGGCGAAAGCGGTCACGCCCGCCGGAGCTTTCGGGATCTACGCCGTTATGTGTGTCGTTACGTTTGTGATTGTTTTACGCGCCGTCCCCGAAACCAAAGGCCGCAGCCTAGAAGAGATCGAACGCCTCTGGCAGCAATCTGCTGCTGGTGAATCGTAGGTCAACGAGTCGTTAGTACATTGTTTTGTCAATCGCGCCGTCAGACGCGAGGAAATCATTTTCCGCGTCGGCCATGACCAACCCGTAGATCGGCAGAACATTGAGGAAAAAATCGAGCGGGCAATCCGCAAGTTTTCGGGACACAAAGAGGAAGTTTTGGACATTGCCTTGACGCTCCGGACTTAATCAAGAAGCCAGAGATTTCGCCGTTCGGTGTTCGCTGCGGGCAGTGGTCCAGACTTGCCGCGCGGCGTCTGCGTTCAGCGCTGCGATACCAAGTCCGGCAACTACGTCAGGCCATGCCGATCGCGTAAAGGCTGTTATTATTCCCGCCGCCACGATAGCGACATTGGCAAGAGCATCGTTGCGCGCCGACAGAAACGCTGCACGAGTCAGACTCCCCGCATGCGTTCGGTAACGGGCGAGCATCACAGCACAGGTTAGATTGATCGCCAGAGCACCGGCACCAGTAAGGGACAGCAATACAGGGGCTGGCGGTACAGGTACGTGGAATTTCAATCCAGGAATGAGTAATATCCCCGCAAGCGCCATGCCGACGCGCGCACGGCGCAAGGCGCTCCATTTCAGCGCTACGAAAATGAGAAAATTAATTGACGCGTCTTCCAAAAAATCGACGCTATCGGCAAAGAGCGAAACCGCGCCGATGGCGGTTGCAACCGCGAACTCAACCCCGAAAAAAGAGAGATTGAGCAATGCGACAAGCCGGATAACTCTGTTGAGAGCTTGATCGGTTGGCCGTTCGTCCATGTTTCATTAACCCATCAGGGCAATCAGCGAGCCTCGCCAGTGTCTCGCAAAGGTCCTTTGTGACACGCTGAAAAGCAAACGCCTGACCGAAGCCGGGCCCTGCTTTCTCCAAATGTGAACTTCCCTTTAGGCTTTAAAAACGGTCCCTGTCAGCTTTGGCGCTTTACGTTCAGGCGGCGCGCATAGGTTTTTTCAAACGCGCCTTTCTCGATCAAATAAATGTCTTTCGGGTCGTTTCCCTTTCCCGCCCTTCCCTACGTAACGCCGCCACCGAACCGTGGTAAAAGGCTACGATAGGAGCGTAAGAACATGGCAACACTCGATTGGTCGCAATGCCCCGCTGTGGAGAGCATCCCCGGCAAGCGCAGCGGTGCATCGGTATTTAAGGGTACCCGGATGCCGGTTTCCACTGTGTTCGAGAACCTTCAGGACATGACGGTCGACGAATTGGTGGAAGAATTCGGTGTGACGCGCGAACAGGTACAGACCGTTCTGGAGTTCGCGGCCTACAGCGCTCAATCCAACACCCCCGCTCCGCGCCCGTAATGCTGGTTCTGTTTGACAACGGAACGCCGCGCACCCTCGCCCGTTATCTCATCGATCATCACACCGTCACAGAGGCCCGCGCGCGTGGATGGGAAGAACTGGAAAATGGCGAACTCCGACCACCGTCGCCGAAGCCGCAGGCTTTGAGGTGCCGGACTGCTCCACAGGTCAAAACATTCCACCTCCATCGAGTATTTGTTTACGGGCCTCACAAAGGGTAGAATGTATTGACATGCGGCATGTGACAGATTACGTTATAGGATGATCCGTTCGTTTCGTCACAAAGCTTTGAAACGCCTCCTTGAGGAAAACGATGCGCGCGGCCTGAATGTTGAACAGACGGAGAAGCTTCGCCGCATTGTGGTCCGTGTGAATTCTGCAAAGGTTATCGCGGATTTGGATTTGCCCGGTTACCGGCTACATGCGCTTAAGGGTGATTTGCAGGACTTCTATTCCGTGACGGTACGGGTCAACCAGCGGGTGATCTTCCAGTTTGAGCAAGGCGAAGCGTTGAACGTGGATTATGTCGATTATCACTGAAGGAGATTGCCCCCATGCCTATGAAAAACCCACCCCATCCCGGCAGTGTCGTGCTGCACGACTGCATTGAACCCTTAGGCTTGACTATCACGGACGCCGCCGCCGCCCTTGGGGTGTCGCGCTTTACGCTTTCGGAACTCGTTAACGCCAAGCGCGGAATTTCCCCGGAGATGGCCGTTCGATTATCGAAGGCGTTCGGCGGGAGTGCTGAAAGCTGGCTGACGCAGCAAGCGCATTACGATCTTGCCCAGGTCCGTGCCGACCGCATCAAGATTAAGCGGCTGGAATTGGCATAGCGTCCAACAAAGGGTAAGTTTTGCCCCTACCCTTACTGTCCAATGTTTTTGGCCGCTTACGTACGACATAAATCCAGGACGTAGAGGCGCCGCGCATTTGTCTACGGAACAGAAGCAGCTATTCTGTTCCGTATCTGAAAGTGCCAGAACCGTTTTTAGCTTGTCACGCCTGCCGGAGCGTTCGGGATTTACGCCGCGATATACGTTATTACGTTTGCGACTGTTTTACGCGACGTCCCTGAAACCAAAGGCAGCAATCTGCTGCTGGTGATCGTAAGTCCAGCGGTTCGTTAGAGCATTGAGCCAGCTTACCCGCTACTCCTCCCGGAGAGCCTTCATCGGATCGAGCCGCGCAGCGCGTAGGGCAGGAAAGCAACTTGCGAGGAGGCCGATAACGGCCAAGCTGCCTGCGGCTATCCCAAGCGATACCGGATCCCAGGAAGGTATGCCGAACAGCAGTGAACTAGCAGCCCGGGCTGCAAACAGGGTCAATAGAATCCCTACAAGAAGGCCGACAGCTAACAACGTCGCGGCTTCGCGAAGCACCATCGAAACCACCCGAACTTGATCTGCCCCAAGCGCCATGCGAATCCCGATCTCATTCCGCCGCCGCGCCACCATATACGCCATCACTCCGTAAAGCCCCACCGTCGCGAGCACCACCGCCAAGAATCCAAAAAAACTGGAGAGCGTCGCCATCAGGCGCTCCGGTAGAAGCCTTTCGCGAATATCCGTTTTGAAGCTCGAAAAGCTCATTGTGGCGCTTGGTTCAACACCGCTAATCGCCTTCGTTACCGAGGAAATCAAGTGAAGCGATGAAAGGCTGGAGCGTACAAAGAAGCTGGGCTCATTGTCGGGGTCCGCGCGCTGCGATTCTGCTTCGTAGACGAGAGGAACGAACGCTTCGCGCAGGCTTCGGTACTTGGTATCTTTCACCAGACCGACGATTTGGTAGAACGGCTCGGGTTCGCCGGGACTGTGGCGTTCTATCTGAAATCGCATCCCAATCGGATTTGCGCCGCCCGCGTACTTGCGCGCAAACGCCTCATTGACAATCGCGACCTTCGGTGATGTCGGAGTATCGTTTTCAGTAAAATCACGCCCGGCGACTCGGGGAATGCTGAGCGTTCTAAAATAGCCAGCGCTCACACGGTCGAAGTAAATCCAGTTCTTCTGGTTTTCTTTCCCTTCCAGCGTCACTCGTTCGTTCCAGCCTCCTCCACTGGTCGGTTCAATGAAAAACATCGCCGCCGAGGCCACTCCCGGCACGTGACGCAATCTTTCCAAAATCTCCTCGTTCGCTACGCGCTGCCGGTCCGCCGTAAAACCGAGTTTGCTCATGTCGAGATTCGCCACCAGAACTCCGTTTTGTTGGAATCCGGCGCCGACCGTCAAAAGGCTGGACAGGCTTCTCACAAACAGGAGCGCCCCGGCCACAAGCACCAGAGAAAGCGCAACCTGAGAAATCACCAAAAAACGGCGCAGTCCAAAGCGTTGGCGACTGGCGCTCGAGCCACGTCCTCCAGCCTTCATCGCCGCGCTCGGCTCAATGTGTGTGGCCCGCAGCGCCGGCGTCAAACCGAAAAGAAGACACGTGAGCACCGCCAGCGCCGTCGTAAAGCCGAGCACACGCCAATCCGGCGAGATGTTGAGAAAAATCGGGTTTGTAGAACTGCTAATGAACAGAACAAGAAAACGACTCAAAACCTGCGCGAGCATTATGCCCAATGCGGCTCCGGTAAACGCAAGCAGAAGGCTCTCTGACAGCAACTGAAAAACCAGGCGCTGGCGTGAGGCCCCCAAGGCCAGCCGCACCGCAATTTCGCGTTCCCGCGTGCTGGCGAGGGCCAGCATCAAATTCGCTAAATTCGCGCAGGCGATCAACAAGACGAGTCCGGCAATGGACAGAAGCAGTATCAGTGGGCTCTCAACCTCTGCTCGAATAGAGGAAACGCCGCTTCCGGCTGGGGCCGCTTCCAACTTGAGGTCGAGATACCCCTTCACGTATTCGGCGCTGTAAACCGGCGGTACCGTGGCCTGAAAGATGCCCGGGGAAATCACTTGAAGCTGCGCGCTTGCCAGTTGGGCCGAAACTCCTGGCCTTAGTCTTCCGATAGCCCCCAGCCACCAATAAGTCCGCTTGCTCACTGCATTCTCGGCAGGCTCCAGCAAAGGCTCCGAACAGATCGGAACGGCCACATCGAATTCATGTCCTACATCGACGCCGAAGAAACTGGCTGGCGTGATGCCGATAATTTCGAGGGGATGTCCATTGAGGGTCAGCTTGCGGCCAATCACCCCTGCATTCGCACTAAACTCCCGCTGCCAAAACCCGTAGCTGATGACCGCGCCCGGTGATCCGCAGCCGCGCTGATCGTCGGAAACGGAAAACACCCGTCCGAGCACAGGCTGCACCCCGAGCACATGGAAGAAGTCCCCGCTCACATACAGGCCTTCCATATTGCGCGCTTCCCCGCGTGGAGCAAGGTTAAATGAGCTGTTACCCCATGCCGCGACGCCGGAAAACACCTGCTGATGCGCGCGGATTTGTTCCCACACGGCGTTCGTAAGATCTGAATGGCGTCCGACCTTGTCGCTCGGCCCTCGATTACGCAGGCTTTTGAGCTTCACGTCCACCAACTGCCCCGGATCCTTCACCGGCAACAATCGCAAGCGCACGGCATCGAACAATTGGAAGATCGCTGTATTCGCCCCAATGCCCAGTGCCAGCGACAAAATCGCCACCACTGTAAACACCGGGCTCGACCGCAGCCCACGTATGCCGTAGCGCAAATTCTGCCACAGCGTTTCTAAGAAGCCGATGCTGTTCATACGGTAGATTTCCTCCCGGACCAAACTTGGATTGCCGAATTTCCTGATCGCTGCATACCGAGCCTCCTCGGCAGCCATGCCGCGGGCCATGTTTTCCGCCGTTTCCCACTCGATGTACGCCTCGATCTCCCGCGACCGCTCCTCGTCCCAATACTTCCGGCGAAAGAAACGGCTCCAGGACATCTTTTACTCCTCGGCAGGCCGTATCACCTGATTGATCGCGCGCACCATCCGGTCCCAACGGCTGGTTTCTTCCACCAGCTGCTTTCGTCCCGCCGCCGTCAACCGGTAATACTTTGCTTTTCGATTGTTTTCAGACGTCCCCCAGAACGAGGCAATCCAGCCCCGGTCTTCTAACCGATGCAGAGCCGGATAAAGCGAGCCGTGTTCCACCTGAAGAACGTCTTCCGAACGATGCTCGATGATATGGGCGATGGTGTGCCCATGCGCCGGACCGAGCGCCACGGTTTGCAAGATCAATAAATCCAACGTCCCTTGTAGAATCTCGCCTTGCGACGGATTAGAAGAACGTTTCGCCATCGAGTGCCAAGAAGAAGCATACCACTAGATATTCTTCTGGAGCAATCGAAATCGTTATGAGCTATTTTGGAGAGGCGGTCACAGCCGTTCCGCGAGCGGTTACCCCGTCTCGGAAGCGTAATACTATGAGCCCTGCCGTTGAGCGTTGGAAACATCTAACAGAAAGGGAACTGCCCCGCAAAGCAGCGAGCGAGAAATGGGCTATTCGTCTCGATCACTGCTTCAAGAGAATCACCCTAGATCACGTATTTAAAGATGTCTGGTATCGCTATTTGCGCAAACCTGCGCAGACAAACCTATCCGAGGAACAGGCAGGCCGGGCCGTTGCGATTGCGGAGCAGATTCTGGAAGGCGGTCCTCCGATAGTGGAAGCATTAAACCGGCGCAGCCTGCAATGGCGGGACAAAGCGAGAAGTGACTAAATCATTTCTCTAGCTGTGCATTTCGAAGCAGATTTTTCCTCGGCGCTTCCGTCGGGTTGAAAAAATGGCTCGAGCGAACTGAACTTAGATCTTGAGCATCGAGGTATCGTGAAACACAAGCCCTATGACTAGTTTGTGCTACGGCAAACCACTTAGCTGAAACGTTAGAAACGGACAAAACGCCGTTCGAGACTGGATGGTACCAGCCTCCTGCTAAAATCCAAATTCGGTATCCGCCCTCTCTCCCATGGACCATCTGAAACAGCTCATCCGGGAAGTTCCCGACTTTCCGAAGCCCGGCATTAATTTCTACGACATCACCACCCTGCTGAAGGACAAAAAAGGCTTTCGCGAAACCGTGGACGCTCTCCACGATCATTACCGGAGCACTTGGATCGACATAGTGGTCGGAATCGAGGCGCGCGGCTATTTTTTTGCCCCGGCCATGGCCCTCGCTCTTGGCGCTGGGTTCGTTCCCGTTAGAAAACCAAAAAAACTGCCGTCCACCGTTAAATCAATCGACTATGAGCTCGAATATGGAACCGACCGCCTGGAAGTGCACACTGACAGCATCAAGCCCGGACAGAGTGTTCTCATCGTCGACGATGTCCTCGCCACCGGCGGCACCGCCTCAGCGGTGACCCAGCTCGTCGAGCAGCTCGGCGGACGAGTAGTGGGGCTCGGTTTTGTCATCGAACTTACATTTCTCAAAGGCCAAGAGAAGCTGTCCGGCTACGACGTGTTTTCCCTTATCCAATACGAGTCGTGAAGGTATCGGTCCCCTCGTTTGCCAAGCTGAATCTCGACCTCCGCGTCCTGCATAAGCGTCCCGACGGATACCACGAGCTCCGCACGATCTTTCAAACCATCAGCTTACGGGACACTCTCACCATCGAGTTCGAATTTGCGAAACGAACCCAGATCGAGATCGATAGTTCCGTCGACATTCCCGACAACCTGGTAGTTCGTTCCGCAAAACTGGTTCTAGACCATTGGGGAGTGAAGGCTTGGGTTCGTTTCGTATTACGGAAGCGAATTCCCATGGGCGCGGGGCTCGGTGGCGGGTCCAGTAACGCGGCGGCGGTTTTACTAGCGCTGCCCGTGCTGGCCGGAAAGCCGATTGCGGATGCCGATCGGGTTCGTTTGGCAGAATCGCTGGGTAGTGACGTGCCTTTCTTTTTGTATGGCGGAACTGCACTCGGGTTGGGCCGGGGCGGAGAACTCTATCCGCTTCCCGATCAGCCGTCCCGCGCCGCTCTGGTCCTCGCCGGCGGCATTCACGTTTCCACCGCCGAAGCTTACCGGCTGCTGAACCGCGCTTCTCCGTTGACTTCAGACCCCCAGTCCCTTATTCTAGGAGAGTTTCAGACGGTCGCCTGGGCCTTAAACGGCCAGAGCATTGACCAGATTCCGCTCAAAAACGATTTCGAGCAGGCGGTCTTCGGCACTCATCCGGAGCTCCCTAAGCTTGCGCGGAAGCTCCGCCGGTTAGGAGCAAAGCCCGTTCTGATGACCGGCAGCGGTTCGGCTTTGTTCGGTATTTTTGCCGGTACGGCGGACGCCAAGGCGGCGGGCGAACAGTTTCCCTTGGGAGTGGCCCATCCGGTTCGTTTCGTTTCGCGGCGACAGTACGGAAACATTTGGCGTCGTGCTTTGGACAGGAGAAAACTGATTTAGGATGGCAACGAAGCCCACACGGGCCCTTTTCACCGATTTTAAAGTGTTTAGCGGCAGTGCGAACCCCTGCCTTTCCCAGGAAATCTGTGACGCTTTGGGTACGCCGTTGGGCTCCATGATGATCAAGAAGTTTGCCGACGGGGAAACCCATCTGCAAATCCAGGAAAATGTACGTGGCGCAGACGTCTTCCTGGTGCAGCCCACCTGTACGCCCGTCGATCACAATTTGGTGGAGTTACTTCTGATGCTGGATGCGTTCAAGCGCGCCAGTGCGGAACGTATCACGGCAGTGTTACCCTATTATGGGTATGCTAGGCAGGACCGCAAGGACAAGCCGCGCATGCCGATTTCGGCAAAATTGGTAGCGAGTTTGTTGGAACGAGCGGGAGCAGACCGTGTTTTGGCACTGGATTTGCACGCCGCTCAGATTCAAGGATTCTTCGATATCCCGGTCGACCATCTTTTTGCCGCTCCCGTCATGGTGGAGTATTTCGAAGGGCGCTACCAGCGCGGCGAGTTGATCGTCGTTTCACCCGATGCAGGTGGGGTGGAGCGGGCCCGATCTTTTGCTAAGCGGCTGCGTGCTCCTTTGGCGATCATCGACAAGCGGCGTACCGACATCAACGTCGCCGAAGTGATGAATATTATCGGCGATGTGAACGGAAAGCATTGCCTGATGGTGGACGATTTGGTGGATACCGCGGGAACGCTGGTCAACGGTGTGGAAGCCTTACTGAACCAAGGTGCAACGTCGGTAACGGCCTGCGCGACTCACGCGATATTGTCGGGCCCGGCAGTGGATCGACTCACTAATTCTCCAATCAAAGAGTTGGTGGTGACAAATTCGGTGCCGCTTTCCGATCATGCTCGGAAATGTTCGAAGATACGGTCCATGTCGGTGGCGCCGTTGTTGGGACGTGCGGTGCAGTCGATCCACGAGGGTGGGTCCATCAGCACATTGTTTATGTAGGTTTTGGTGATTTACGCTGGGGTTCGGACGCTCGGTAGGTAGGAGCAGGCGGCCGTCCTGGCGACGAGGTGAAAGAATGAGAACGCAAATTACAGTTGCCGCTGAATCGCGGGATTCACGCGGAAAAAACGAAGCCCGCCGATTGCGGAAAAAAGGGTCGGTACCCGCGGTGATCTATGGCGGCAAAGTAGAGCCGGTTTCGGTGGCCGTCAGCCCGAAGGATCTGACCAAGATCTTAAATAGTAGGACAGGACACAATACGATCTTTAATTTGAACTTGAGTGGTAGTGAAAGCACGCCAGTTATGATCGTCGATTGGCAGTTCGATCCCATTAAGGATTCTCTGCTACACGCCGATCTCAAGCGGATCGATCTCACCGAGCGCATTACCGTCACCGTGCCGGTGATTACCCAAGGCGAACCGAAAGGCGTGAAGATTCAGGGCGGCGTCTATGAGATGGTCACCCGTGAAATCGAAATCGAATGCCTGCCGAACGAAATTCCCGAGCAATTTTTGATCAACGTCGCGGATTTGGCAATCGGCGATGTGATTCGCGCGTCGGATATTCCAATGAGTGAGTCCGGTACTCTGATTACCCAGCCGGATGCCGTGATCTCGCACGTGGTCGCGCCAAGAGTGGAAGAGGTTCCGGAGGTGGCAGAGGCTGTTGCCGAACCGGAAGTGGCGAAGAAGGGCAAGAAAGAGGAGGCTGACGAAGCCGAGCCGCCGAAGAGGAAGTAGAGTCGATATTTTATCGGCTTTCAAGAGATGTTGGATGGTTTTACTGCGCCTGATTCCGATATCGTTGCGAAGAAGACATTCTGCATCGCGGGGCTAGGAAATCCAGGCGAACGCTACGACGATACGCCGCACAATATCGGGTTTGCGGTAGTGGATGAGATTGCGAACCGCTGCGGGGCGCGCATTTCTAAGCAAAAAGGTCAATCCCTGCTTGGCGTGGCTAAAATTGGGAATGCGGATGTGGTTTTTGTAAAACCGCAGACGTTTATGAATCTTTCGGGGACCGGTATTCAGGAAACTTTGAAGTATCGGTCACTGACGAACCAAAACTTGATCGTGGTCTACGACGAATTGGACTTGCCATGGATGGGACTGCGCATCAAGCAAAATGGCTCAGCGGCTGGACACAATGGTGTCAAGTCGATTATTGCTGCTCTGAAGACAGATGTCTTTCTTCGGGTTCGGGTGGGTGTACGCCCGGATCGTCCGGTACAAGATGCAGCGGAGTATGTGCTCGCTCCCTTTGCGCGGGCACTGAAACAAGACGTGCGGGAAATGGTATCGTACACCGCCGATGCCGTGGAATGCATAGTTGCTGAAGGCGCCGAAAAGGCCATGACGAAATTCAATCGTCGCGCTGGAGGCATAACCAAAGAGGAAGAATGAGAATCTACGAAGAGTTATTCATCGTTCGTCCGGATGCTACCGACGAAGAGGTAGATCCGGTGATCGATCAATTAAAGACTGTGATTACCCAGGCGGGCGGCACACTCGACAAAACAGAGAAGTGGGGCGTTCGCAAGCTAGGCTATCGCGTGATGAAGCAGGCGGAAGGCCAATACATTCTGCTGCAATTCACTGCGGAGGCCGACTCCGTGAAGGAGATCGAGCGGCGCTTACGCGTTTCGGATGTGGTGATGAAGTTTATTACCGTTCGGATCGACGAAAAGATGAAGTTTTTTGAGAAGCGCAGAAAGAAACGCGAATTACGAGCAGCCCGTAAACCACCGGCTCCTGCGCCTGCACCCGCCATGGCAGCCCCGTCTTTGCCCGGCGAACCGACGGCTGCGGTCCCCGGATCTCCGGGAGCTCCTGCGCCGGCAGTTCCTGAGGAAAACACCGAAACCACTGCGGTACGAGAAGCACAACCAATAGCGGAAGGGACGGTTTAGAAGAGTAACTTATGGCAGAACAACGAGGCGGCCGTCCTATTGCGGCATCACAGCGTCCCACTGGCGGCGATAAGGCAATTGCTACTGGTAAAAAACAATACTTCCGGCGAAAAAAAATGTGCCGGTTCTGCGTCGAAAAAATCGACGACATTAACTACAAGGATGTGCGGCTGATCGGCAGCTTTATTTCCGAGCGCGGTAAAATAACGCCGCGCCGCATATCGGGCGTATGTACTCCCCATCAGAAACGTCTAAGCGAAGCAATTAAGCAGGCGCGCAACATCGCGCTTTTGCCGTTTGCGTCGCAGGTATAAAAGGCAGGAAGAACCATGGAAGTCATTCTGAGAGAAGATATCGACAAGCTGGGGGCGCGAGGCTCCGTAGTCAACGTGGCTAATGGCTATGCCCGAAATTTCCTGCTGCCGAAACGATTGGCGGTTGCTGCAACCGACTCGAACAAAAAAATTGTAGAGCAGGAGCGCGAGGCTTACGTAAGGCGCGAAGCTAAGGCCCAGGGCGATGCTGAAGATTTAGCAAAGCTGATGGCCAACGTGACGCTTACCTTTCGGCATCGCGTCGGGGAGAACGAGCATCTGTTCGGTTCCGTCACGGCCAAAGACATCGCCGATGCGTTGGAAGCGCAACGGTTCCACATCGATCGCCGCAAGGTGCATCTGGAGGAGCCGATTCGCACTCTTGGTCAGCATAAAGTATCGCTCCGGCTTCACCGGGAGGTTTCCACCGACATCAATGTAGTGGTAGAGCCTGAGTAGCGAAACGTTGCATTGAACCGAGTGGACGGGGCCGGGTGGCAATCATCTGGCCCCGTTTGTATTTCCTCTCATCTCAAAAAAGGTATTGACGTGTTTTTAGATCCTACAAAACTATCGGAAGCCTCACCGGGCGACGTATTGCAAGCCGCCGCGGAAGGCCATCTGGGGCTCGATCATCGTTTTCTTCATGCGTTGCTCGATCGCGAAGATGTCGCTGTCCCGGCGGTGATTTCTTTCGCTGAACGCGACCGCACGGAGGACGCCGTGGACTTAGCGCCTGAACTGCTTTCGCTGTTTCGTCATTGGAACAGCCCGGAGGCCCTGCCTTTTCTGATCCGGTACATCAAAGAAGACCCGGAAGAGATCTCGGACGAGGCAGTGGAAACGTTGGTCGCCATCGGGCAACGCGCGCTGGAGCCGCTGCTTTCTCTGTACGGAGAACTGAACGAGACCGACGAATCGGCCAGCGGAGAAGTCGCATTCATTCTGGCAAGTCTGCGAATTCGTGACGAACGTATCTTGAAAATTTTGGTGGATCGCCTGGATTATGATTTTGCCGATACCGCCTTATTGCTGGAAGTGTACGGCGATCCTGCCACCATACCGGTCATCGAAAAGGCAGCCGCCGAAGTTGGTGGAGACGATACGGAACTGCAGGAAGAGATTGCGCGCGTGGTGAAAGTGCTTCGCGCGAACGCCGATGTTCGGGCGTCCGCGATAGCGGATGAGCCCTTCGACATCTGGTCACTTTATCCTGAAGAGGCCGATCTGCCAATGGATCTTGTCGACGAGGACGAACGTGCCGAGCTGCTGAAATATCCGGTTGCTTCCATTCGAGCCGCTGCCGCCAGTTCCTTTTTCAATCGAGATCTTTACCCGGTACTGCGGAACACGTTGCTGCAACTGGCAACCAACGACGATTCGCCCGTTGTTCGCGCGCGCGCCTGGGAGGCGCTCACCAACGCGACGGAAGAGACCGAAGTGGTGGAGGCCATGTTGAGCGCGCTTCGGAAAGCAGACCTGCCGGTGGAAGAGCGCGGCGGACTTCTGGTAGGCCTTGCACCGGAGTCGGATCGTAATGAGGTACGAAATGCAATGGCAGAGTTCTACGCCGTCGAAGAGGGCCGCGCGAAGGCGTTGGAAGCGATGTGGCGTTCCATGCACCCCAGCTTTCGCGACTACTTTGCCAAGCACCTGAACGACCCCGACTTAGAAGTTCGCCGGGGAGCGATTTGGGGTGTCGGTTATTACGGTTTGAAGACTGAGCTTGCTTCGCTTCGGCAGTTGTTCGAGCATGAGGATCTTCGCTCTGACGCCCTTTTTGCCTACTCTTTGGCGATCCCGGCGGAAATTTCACACGGCCGCATGAAGGGTTTGTTTGCGCGTATCGAAAAAGATGCAAAAGGTCTGTCGGAGATGGAAGAGCAGCTTGTAATGGCCGCACTGGATGAGCGTCTAATGCTTGCCGGCAAAGAGCCTTTCTTCGCCCGGTCGGAAGACTAATTCAGTGCAGGATAAGACCAGCACCAAATCCAGCAATGTGAAAACCGGTCCGCCCCATCGTTCCGAGCTGGGCGATTTCACGCTAACTATTCGCACGGTTCCCATTTCTCTGATTGCGATTGTCATTGGGTTGATCAGCACTGGTCTTGCGTGGCTGCTACTGCGGCTGATCGGGCTTTTTACCAACCTGTTTTTCTATCAGCGATTCAACACCGCCCTTTCGTCCCCGGCCGGTAGCCATCTTGGTTGGCTGCTCATTTTGATTCCGGTGCTTGGATCGCTGATGGTCGGTCTGATGGCACGCTATGGCTCGGAAAAAATTAGAGGACACGGTATGCCGGAGGCGATCGAGGCCATATTGATGAGCGGCAGCCGGGTTGCCCCTAAGCTTGCCTTTTTAAAGCCGATTTCGGCCGCGATTTCCATCGGTTCGGGAGGCCCGTTTGGAGCCGAAGGGCCTATCATTATGACCGGTGGCGCATCCGGTTCGATGGTCGCGCAATTCTTCAATCTCACCAGCGCCGAACGGAAAGCGTTGCTGGTAGCTGGTGCTTCGGCGGGCATGGCGGCGGTGTTTTCGGCACCTTTGTCCGCCACGCTGCTGGCGGTGGAGTTGTTGCTGTTCGAGTGGAAACCGCGTAGTCTGATTCCCGTTGCCCTGGCAAGCGCCACTGCTGGTCTTGCGCGTCGTTACATCCTGGGGCCTGGCCCCATTTTCCCGGTCATCCATCATCCTCAATTCCTTGATCCCATAGGCATTCTCGCCTGTATTGGGTCAGGCGTTCTTGCCGGACTTCTTTCTCTGGTGCTTACCGCCGCTGTGTATGCTTCGGAAGATTTATTTCTGAAGCTGCCGATTCACTGGATGTGGTGGCCCGCTATCAGCGGAGTTTTCGTGGGTATCGGCGGGTATATTTTTCCGCAAGCGTTAGGTGTGGGTTATGATGTCATCGGAGAACTTCTCCAGGGCGATGTGCCGCTCACGCTGGTGGTGGGAGTGATGGTGGTGAAATCATTAATCTGGGCCATCTCCTTGGGCTCGGGTACCTCGGGCGGCGTGGTCGCGCCGTTGCTGATGATCGGCGCGGCACTGGGCGGCGTGGAAGATCGGTTTTTTCCGGATTTTGGCGCGGGTTTTTGGCCTTTAATCAGCATGGGTGCGACTCTTGCCGGGGTGATGCGAGTCCCGTTTACCGGCGTCGTTTTTGCCATGGAGTTGACCAGCAACTTCGATATGCTGCTGCCGCTGATGATTGCGTGTTTTTTCGGCTATGCGGTAACGGTATTTCTCCTGAAACGGTCCATCCTCACCGAAAAGATCGCACGGCGCGGCTATCACTTAACGCGTGAGTACTCCATTGACCCGCTGGAGATCTTTTTCGTCCGCGAAGTGATGCGCACCAAACCCGCCGTACTGCCTCTTTCCGCTCCGGTGTCACAGATCCGGGAGTTGCTGGAGCAGGGCAAGCACCCGCAAGGCCAGCGCTTATTCCCCGTGCTTGATGGAGAACAGCAACTGGCGGGCGTTGTTCCAAGGACAACGCTCAACAAATTACTGGCGCAGGCAAAAAGCGAGGACCAACTTCTGAACTTTGCCGAGATCGCCATCAAAAGCCCCGTGGTCGCATTTCCGAACGAGCCGTTGAAAAATGTGGTGAACCGTATGGCAGAGGTCAATCTGACGCGCTTTCCGGTCGTGGATCAAGAAAGCCCGCGACGCTTATTGGGTATTGTTTCGTTGGACTCTCTTCTTCGCGCTCGCATTCGCAGCCTACAAGAAGAGCGTACTCGAGAACGTATTTTGCGGATTCGCTTGCCATCGAATGAACGAAGGAATGTGAGCTCGTAAGGTGCTGTCCTTGCCGGTGCCAAAACCAACCTGTTCGGTCTCCTTAGTCTCTAGGCAGAACTCTACCGCTTTACTTCACGTCCTCCGTGAAAGATCATAGCGATCTTTTCTGTATCCGTGACGTCTTGCGACGGGTTGCCGTCCACCACGATTAAGTCAGCTGCCTTGCCCGCCTGCACTGTGCCTGTTTTTGCGTCGATGTGCAGCATTTGCGCATTGACGCCTGTCGCGCAGTGAATCGCCTGAAGCGGCGTCAATCCGGATTGCACCATCAATTGCAACTCGCGATGTTCGGCAAAACCTTGAATACGGTACGGGTTTGCTCCGGAGTCCGTTCCAAACGCGACCGTCACGCCGGCATCTTGCAACTTCTTCAGATTGGCCATAGCAGTTTTCAGCGCTTCGCGATGAATGGGTGTTGTCGGATCATGCATTACTTTTTCCTTGTAAGCAGGCGATTGCATCTGGGCAGCGACTTCAGATGGAACAGCATTTTTGAAGAAGGAACTGTCCATCCATGATGGATGATCGGCGTAAATAAAAAACGACTCTTCCAATTGCAGCGTAGGAATGTAGTACACGCGATGACGCTTTAAAAGCTGGATCATCTCGGCATCCACCATTTGATCGCGAATGCTGTGCGCCAAAATGTCTGCCCCGTCGATAACAGCTCGCTTGGCGTCGGCGAGATAGTAAACGTGAACAGCCACCCGAAGACGTTTCCTGTGAGCTTCCTTGATTGCCGCGGCATACACTTCCGGATTTGGCGCCGGCATCTTTCCTAGATTTGTATCGATCCAAATTTTGATTAAGTTCGGATGACGTGTCGTCATTTCGTCCACAGCCGCTCGCGCTTCTTGCGGAGTACTAGGACGATAGATTTGGTTTGGGCCCACATCGACGCCGGGAACGCCGCCTGGGGTGCCCATGCCGCGATCCGCCGTCAGAATCGTCGCCCCCTCGATTTCGCCCTGCTTCTGCTGCTGCATCACTCGGTACAGCAAGTCCTGATTCATGCCCAGCGAGATCATAGTGGTCACGCCATAACGCTCGTACTGCTGAAGTTGGCTCACTATGTTTGGTTCGGTATAGTTTTGCGGGCCTACTGTTAAGCCCTGTGTCAGACCCAAATGTCCATGGCCGTTGATAATTCCCGGCATGACGGTCTTGCCGGTCAGCTTCATGATGTTGGCATCGGGTGGCCACTGCTCGTTCCCGTTGCCGTAGCTGATGATCTGAGATATTGTTCCGTTCTCAATGAGAATAGAGGCGTGGTTTACCGGCGCGAAGCCGCTGCCCGCAATAAGCCTGACATCCTGAAGGACAATGGGTTTTTCCGGCGGCTTTGCGGCGGTTTTTTCTATCGGAGCCTTTTGGCCGTTTAGAAACGACGCGATGACAAACAGCAGCGGCAGTACTTTCACAACCATCATGACGCCAAAACGGACGATACCGTATCAATCGCCCAGCGATTGCGCCGGACGCGAAGTGGGACCGCTTGCCGCAGTGAGTCTACTATGATGACGGCTGTAGCCAAAAAAGACACCTAGCCCGATACCGAGCCAAATGACAAATCGCAGCCAATTCGCTGGATCGAGGCTGGCAATCATCACCAGATTGAACAGAATTCCGAGAATCGGCACTAAGGGAACAAGGGGTGTTTTGAACGGACGCGGCAGATCGGGACGCGTTCTACGCATAATGATAATCCCCGCGCATACCAGAATGAAGGCAGCAAGCGTGCCGATGCTGGTCATTTCACCGAGAGTGGCGATGGGTGTAAGCGCGGAGAATAAAGAAACAAAGATCATCAGCAGCAAGTTCGAGCGCCACGGGGTTCGGAATTTAGGATGGATGTCGGAGAAGAGCTTCGGCAGCAGACCGTCGCGAGACATGGAATAGAAGATGCGGCTCTGTCCCAGCAACATGACCAGAATGACCGACGTCAATCCGGCGATCACGGCCAAATCCATCGCTACGCTGAGCCACGGATAGGGCATCTTCGCCAACGCCAGCGTGATCGGCGCGGCGGAGTGCAATTCCAGGTAAGGCACAATTCCGGTGAGTACATAGGAGTACAGAATGAAAAGAACCGTGCAGATTACAAGGGAACCGATGATTCCGATAGGCATGTTTCGCTGTGGATTCTTAGTCTCCTGGGCAGCCGTGGAGACCGCATCGAAGCCGATGTAAGCAAAGAAAATTACTCCGGCGCCACGAAAAACACCAAACCAGCCAAAGTGTCCGGAGAACGTGCCGTCGGTGTTTGGCGGAACAAGGGGAGAGTGGTTGCCGGGAGCCATGTAGGCCCACCCGATTAGGATGAACACGAGTACGACAGTCACCTTCAAAACCACAATGATGTTATTGACAACCGCCGATTCCGAGATGCCGCGAATAAGAACCAGCGACATCAGGCAAATGATTAACACCGCGGGCAGATTGACCAAGCCATGAACGGTCGTCCCATCGGCAAGCTTCATTGTGTCGAAAGGCGAGATAGCAAACTGCGGCGCAAAAGCAATTCCGAAGTGCTGCAAAAGAAAGTAGACGTGGCTCGACCAACTTACCGATACGGTAGCCGCGCCCACGGCATACTCCAGAACCAGCGTCCAGCCGATGATCCACGCAATGAACTCGCCCATGGTGGCGTAAGCATACGTGTAAGCGCTGCCTGCGATGGGTATCATTGTCGCAAATTCGCTGTAGCAAAGAGCGGCAAATCCGCAGCCGATGGCGGCAATGATAAAGGAGACCACGATGGCCGGTCCTGCATTGTTAGCGGCGGCTTCTCCGGCTAACGAAAAGATGCCCGCGCCGAGCACCGCGCCAATGCCCAAGGCAATCAGCGCGCCTGCTCCTAATGTGCGTTTTAAGGAATGTTCGGCGTTATCGCTTTCCGCCATGATGCGGTCGATGGATTTCGTTGCTAACAGGCTCAAATAGTCACCTCAGAAACAAATGAAAGCGAATAGTGAAAAGGTGAAGATAGCATAACCGGCAACAATACTGTGACGGTAATAGTGGAGTGCCTCACAAATAGCATTAGTATTTCGTCTTCCTGCCTCTCTACAATCGGAGGTGCCTTGCGTGTTTCGCGGATCAGGCAGCGATCTCAATAGCGTGTTGATGAACGGATCTCGCCGGCAAGAGCCGCCGAAGTGCTTTCACGATAGGAACTCAGCCTGCCTTAAGCATGGCAGGGAAAGCCACGTTGGGACAGAGACGGGAGAACGAGTCATGTTCAAGCGTCGGCGCTTTCCCGTTGCGATCATTCTGCTGTGTGTTCGCCGGTACCGCAAGTAGGAAATCAGCTATCGAAATCTCGTGGAGATGATGCAGGCGCGCGGGATCCGCCAGCTATCGATCGCTTCTTTTGATGAATGTGGTCGTTCTTAAAAGAAATCAAACTCGACTCCCAAAATAGAAGCTCCAGGTTCGGAATTGCTTCGGGCCCAATTGAAAGAAAGAAGTTACACGAACTCGATTTTGGGGGCACGTCCATCAGATCTGTTCAGGTCCTGCGGGCCGAATAGGCCCCGGTTGTGCGCTAGTCTGGGTGAAACGGCATGAAGTTCAATCGTAGCGCTATTTTCCTGGTTTTTTCGATGGTTTTCGTCAGCATCTTATTTGCAGGACAGCCCTGCTTCGCGCAAGGGTTGACCAGCGCCTTGAGTGGAAAGAAGCAGTCGGCCCCGGCAGAGGCGGCAACGCCGGCGGATCAGCTCAACCGAACATCGCCGCGCAGTTCCATTGTTGGGTTTCTGGAAGCATGCCACGTCGGAAATTTCGATAAGGCGGCACACTACCTCGATCTTAGGAAGCTGCCGCGCGACCGCCAGCGTATACTCGGCCCGGAGCTGGCGAAGCAATTGGGGCAGCTACTGGATCGCGATTCCAGCTTTGAAGTAGCGAAGTTGAGCAACGCGCCGAATGGCAATCGTTTCGATGGTGAATCACCTGACTTAGAGGCCTTGGACACCTTTGAGTCCAACGGCGGACAAGTGATGCTGAATCTTCAGCAGATTACTGCAAAGGACGGCAACAAGATATGGATCGTTTCATCCGATAGCGTTGCGCAAATCTCGCATCTTTTCTCGCTGATGGGCGAGTCACCGATTGAAAGAAGGCTCCCAACGTTTCTGGTGACGACTCAATTTTTGGGCGCTCCGCTGTGGGTTTGGCTGGCGCTGATTTTACTGGCCGTCGTCCTCGCCTTTTTATCGAAACTGCTGTCCAGGGGCATCTTAGCGCTCTTACGGCCGGTGCAGAGGCGGTACTTCAGCTCCATACACACCCATCGCATGGAGGATTTTGTCGAACCGCTTCGATTGATTTTGGCCGCGATTGTGTTTCGCGCCTGCATGGAAGTGATAGCCCCGTCGGCGTTGTTGCGTTTATATCTGAGCCGCTTAGTAGCTCTCCTGTTCTTCTTTGCAGCGGCGTCTTTAGCGATGCGAATTGTGGATGCCGTCTCCGACGGGATTGCCTCCCGCTTCGATGCGCGGCAGAGAGCTGTTTCTTACTCGGTCTTATCGCTTACGGTTCGGTTTATCAAGATCTGTTTGTTCGGAATAGCGGTACTGTTCGTTCTGACGAGTTGGGGGTATAACACCACCACGATTCTTGCCGGTCTCGGCGTAGGCGGCATCGCGATTGCGCTGGCGTCGCAGAAGACAATCGAGAATCTATTCGGCGGCATCTCGGTGATCTTCGACAAGCCGGTTTTAATTGGCGATTTTTGTAATTTCGGCGGCCAAGTGGGGACGATTGAGGATATCGGTTTGCGATCCACCAGAATTCGTACGCTCGACCGTACCGTGGTGACGATTCCAAATGCTACCTTCTCGACGATGACATTGGAGAATTATTCGAAGCGTGACCGCATGTGGTTCCATCCGACATTGCGGCTGCGGCGAGGGTCGAGCGCGGAAGAGGTGCAGCAGGCGATGGACGCGGTGACGAAGATTCTGGAAGATCATCCCCTGGTGAATCCCACCGACGTACCGCTTCGTTTTACGAAGATTACGCCGGAGTCGTTCGACCTTGAAGTTTTTTCCTATGTGTTGACCGCCGACTTCAACGAGTATTTGCGAACGCAGTCGGAGCTTCTGCTGAAAATCATAGAGACACTATCGGATTTGGGTATCTACTTTGCCGTGCCGGTGCAGGAGGCGTTTGTGTCGGCGCATGAGCATGCGGACGGGGATGAAATTCTGAAAGTGCTCGGGGCAAAGAACGGAAAGAGTAGTCAAAGAAAGTTGATGAGAAATGGTTAAGAACGTTTTGGGGACGGTGCTGCAGACGTGTTGCACGGACCCACTAACAGGCTTTTATCGTGATGGGAAATGTAACACCGGCCCGGAAGATATCGGGAAGCACACGATCTGCGTTTTAATGAGCGACGAGTTTCTGCAGCATCAGGCATCTATTGGGAACGATTTGATTACACCCCATCCTGAGTTCGGCTTCTCCGGATTGACAGCGGGCGATCATTGGTGCGTGTGCGTTGAATTATGGAAGAAGTCGTACGACGCCGGCGTCATTGGTTCCGTGAGGCTGGAAGCGACCCACGAGAACGCTCTGGAGATAGTTTCACTGCAAACTTTGTTGGATGGCGCGCGATTGGATCGGTCTCCTGTAAACTAAATTTTTTTTTTGACGCAATCGATTGCTTGCACAACAGACGTATCTGCGGCATAATTGCTACGTGGCACGAAGTACGCAAAACGTAGATAGCGCCGGTGGCAAAGTCTCTCCCGTGCGCCATTCTTCGGACCCGCCGTTGTTAGTGCTGGCAAGTCTTGCCGACGGACCGAAGCATGGGCACGCCATGATCGAAGACATCGCGCAGATGTGTGGGACGCATTTGGGACCCGGCACTTTGTATGGCGCGATCACTCGTTTGGAGCAGCAAGAGCTGATTCAAGCATTATCTCCCCAAGAGCGCAGGCAACCTTACCGGATTACTGCCAAAGGAGTTCGTCTGTTGCGGGCAAAAGTAGCGACATTGCAGCGGTTCACACGCGTGGCTTCGAGACGGATGGCGGCGCAATGAACAAGCGATTGGCATCTTTCTTGACATCTTTATATCCCAAGGCATGGCGAGCGCGTTATGAGAGTGAGTTTGTGGCGTTTCTGGAGGAAGGTTCCGCGGGTTCCAAAGTAGTTGTGAATATTTTGGCCGGTGCGCTTGAGGAGCATCTTCGCTCCTGGAGAGGGAGGACGCTAAGCCAAACACAAAACGGTTTGATTTTGTCGACGTACGCGTGGGTCATAGCGGTGATGGCCGGCATGAACTTATGGTGGACAGTGGACGATAATCCTCTATCGGCAATGATGGACTCCCATGCGGGGCTGCTTACCTCCTGGTTGGTGATCGAGGCGGGTTCTGTTGTTGGTTGGATCAGCGTGGTCCTTCTTGGCTTGCCGGTCCTACTCGCGACAACGCGTGTTCTCCAATCGATTCAATGGCGAGTTGTTTTCATGCGATTGGGGGTTTTCGGAGGCGCGGCAGCGCTGCCGTTCATTTGGATAGCCGGAACTTTGGCGTGGAACGGCGGACATTGGGCACCTTTGCCGTGGGCACTGGCGGTCGCTGGGGGAGTCCCGACAAATTGGCCGCCTCTTCCAGTGCGGTGGGTCCTTTGTTCGGTGACGCTCTTATTATTGATGCTCGCGCTGGTAGTCAGCGCATCGAGTATTCGGCAGTGGATCGGACAAACGGCGATCATATGGCCATCTCGGTTCATGAAGGCGGTATCGCTTTGCCTAGCTTTGTCCTGTGCGGTGACGGCTGCCGGAGTGCTGAGCTGGGGCTTATTTGCCCAACGGTATGCAGCGGCGATTTTTCATGTACATTACGGCGTATTGAACGCGACTACTTACGTTTCGTGGTGGATCAGCTTGGTTTTGTTTGCGATATCGGCGATCGTCGCGGGACGGGGAGCTTGGTGGATGAAATCGGCGCCTGAGCTTAGTTGAATCCGCAGCAACGGACAGAGATTCAGCAAGCTTCGACAAGAAAAGCCCGCTTCCGCTGCTACTCGCAGATCTGCCCACCCATCTGATTGGCGATGCTGCGTATGACTTCGATCGAAGGGATCTACAGCTTGCTGAATGCGGCGTGAACATGATTGCTCCCTAATGTTCGAACCGCAAATTCGACCGCAAGATCAACACCGCCTGCGCTGCTATAGCCGCAGGCGAGAAATCGAGCGCCTCTTTGCTTGGTTCTAGAACGTTCGCAGGCTCGCTATCCGGCGGGAACATAGTGCCGAAAAGTTCTTCGGCATGCTCCACCGTCATCCCTGCGCCAACGAGCGTCGAACTCCAGTTGGATGCTGGGTCTTGAAATCTGTGGATCACGACGGACGTAATCAGCCAAGGGATTGCGCACCACAAGCCAACAATTTTCAGGACGAATACATATGTTGGGAACCAGGTCGGGCCGATCAGCGAGTGCTGCGGCTGATAGTGGTTGGCCACCATCATTGGGCGCCCGCGCTGCTTCAGCAAGGCCTCTAGTTCAGCATCGTTCAGCTTGCGGCCGAGTATGGATTATCGATCCTCTATTGGTGAGTGGATGTCTTCCGAAATCTCGGCAATAATGTCCGATCGCTGGGTTCTTGGAAGCCAAAACTCAATGGCGTGTAGATAACGCTGCAGTATTTCCATATTCTTTCTCTTGCAAAATTTCGTTTAAAGATTTGTGGATAGCCTGCCATTCGCTTGCAGGCGGCTAAGCATCTGTTCGCCAGCGGAAGAGAGGCGGTAAAAGCGCTTGTTGCGTTTGTTTTCTTCACGCCATTCGCTTGCAAGCAAACCTTGGGTTTCCAGTCTTCGAAGAAGTGGGTAGAGAGTATTCTCATCCACCTCCAATCCCCGCTCGCTCAAAGCCTTGCGAAGGGTGTAGCCGTACTGTTCGGTACGCAGGTTGGCTAAAACAGCAAGCACGAGGGAGCCACGGCGCAATTCGAGACGAAGATTTTCGAATAAAGCAGGATTCATAATCAGGATCGTACGATGCACACCGTTTCATACACAGTATGTGTCGCACAAAAGAAGAGTGCAAGAGCATTTTTGCAAGGCAGTGCTCCGGCCTAGGAAGAACCTGCCCAACTATTCTGTTGCTGCTGGAGACTGAAAATGTGGAGTAGGCCCGCGTATTTCTCGCGCCTTGCGTATTCGGATCATTCCGAATACAGCCACTCCAAAGGGAAACTGCATAGAGTCCGTCATAATTGTTCTATGGCGCTTGTCCTCGGCTCTGTCGGTTTGGATGATGATGCATTCCTTTGGATGGTTCGAGAATCGAAACTAGCTCCTTCGCAGTTCCGGCATGCGGATCACCTGCGTTTGGCGTGGTTGTATGTTCATCGGACTTCCCTAGAACAGGCAGAGTTAGTTGTGCAAAATGAGATCAAGAGATTTGCAGCCTGGCACAACATTTCGGAAATTTACAACGAAACAATGACAATTGCCTGGGTGCGGTTGATTGCTACTCATCGGGAGAAGAGCTTTGAGGATTTTGTGCAAGCGAACGAATCTCGTCTGAAACCGAATGTATTGCATCGTTTTTGGACGCCGGAGCTTCTGGCGAGCAAAGAAGCGAAAATGCGCTGGGTGGCACCGGACTTACAGGATCTTCCGGGTCGACGTTTTGGGGTAAGCCGTTGCGTTTTCGAGCCAGTCCGGAGGATCGGCTCAGCTTTTTACACCGCACTCATCTTATTGCACTATCTCGTCACAACTGAGACTCGATCTGGCAGCAACAACTAGGGCGGTATGCCATTACCGCAATTTGCTATTCACTTTGCCTTACTCTTCCCGCATGAGCCTGGTTGGATCGACGTTCAGTGCTCTCCGGGCTGGAATGGCCGCCGCTGCAATGCCTAGCAGTGCCATCGTCAGCACCGCACCGCCCAAGACCAGGGGATCCCGCGGATCCGCCTGATACACAATCTGCCCTAGTAAACGACCGGCAACAACGCCCGAAAGCAGCCCAACCGCGGATCCCACGCCGAGCAGGATCATCGGGCGCTTCAAGGCCGCGCTCATCACTTGTGTCCTTCGCGCGCCCAATGCCACCCGGATGGCCAACTCCTTCCTCCGACGGCTTACGCCATAAGCGGCCATTCCGAAGATGCCAGTCGCCGCCAGCATTGCCGCTAGCAGACCCATAAGGCCCAGCGACGCTGTTGCCGCGCGTCCTGGAAACAGTTCGCCATCCAGAGTATCGGACCAGTTCTGAACGGTAATCGGTACATTCGGCGCGGTGGCGCTTAGCGTGCGTTCGAGCGCGACGGCCATCTCGCTTGGCGTGCGCCGCGAGCGCACCACGAAAATGGTGTCGCTTTCCTCGTTCTGCGATAGCGGCAGATATACGGCAGGTTGCGGCGACTCTTGTAAGTCGTGGTATTTGCCATCTTCGGCAACACCGACCACTTCGGTCGAGTTGCGCGACAGAATAAAGTGCTGCCCAATGGCCTGCTTTGCGCCAAACATTTTGCGCGCGAAGGTTTGGTTCACAATCGCTACCTGTGGGGACTTTGCGTTGTCGTGCCAAGAGAGATCCCTACCACCCAGTAGCCGGGTGCCGGCAGATTCCAGGTATCCCGGCGAAATCGTAAAGACGTAGGGTGCTAGCACAGAATTGTTCAGCGTGAACTCAGTTGTGCCCGGCCGAAATATCGGAACGCCGTGCATCCCACCGGTAAAAGGCGTTCGGCTAATCGTACCCGCCGCCGTTACGCCGGGGATACTGCGCACCCCGTTAATGATCGCTTTCTCTTTCTCGACCGCCGGACCCATTTCGAATTGGCTCAGGTCGATCTCAGCCAGCATCGCGCCTTTCGGCTGGAAGCCCAGTGAGGCGTGCAGTGCGTGCTCCATGCCGCGCACGGCCACTAAGGAGGCCATTACCAGCAGCGTGCAGATTGCAATTTGCGCAGCCAACAACAGGTCACGAAGGGCGAACCGACGCAGGTGCATTCCATCAACCGGTCCACTTTTCATCGCCTGCAACGGGCTGCTCCGCCCTGCCTGCCACGCCGGGACCATCCCAAACAGCAGCGCGCTTCCCAATGTCAGTGCCAAGCCTTCCAGGAATACACGCGTATCCACGCTTGCTGCTAGGTGCGCCTCTGCCGCGGGTTGCCAGCGGTTCAGCACCGCCAGCAGCAAGTTGGCGGTAAACAGCCCCGCGGTTCCGCCCATTAGCGATACCAAAACCGCCTCGGTCAGCAGTTGCATAGCCAGTCGCCGCCGGCTGGATCCAAGCGCCACGCGGACTGCCATCTCCCGGCTGCGATCCGCCACACGCGACGCAAACAGGCTTGCCAGGTTTGCGCATGCCGCTGCTAATACCAACAGTGCCAGTACGGTCACGCCATAAAGAAACCCACGAATGACTTCTCCCTCATCACCGATGAGTCCCGGATGGATCAGCCGCAGCGGCTGCCCGTCGTCTGTCGTTGGATATTCTTTCGATAGCTCGGCGGCAATCGTATTTAGATCCTCCGTCGCCTGCCGCGGCGTTACCCCCGGCTTTAAACGGCCAATCACGGTAACGGCAACATGTGTCCGGTTGTGCAGGTAATCCGAGCCTTCTACCTGCTGTTCATTTGCCATCGGTATCCAGTAGTCGGGCCAGACAAACCGCTCCGTGCCGTGAAAAAGCGCCGACGCCACGCCAACTACCGTAAACGGATGCTTGTTAAGTTTTACGATGGTTCCGACTACGCCCGGATCGGCTTGAAACGCGCTTCGCCACAGACCATCGCTCAAGACCACATAAGGCGCTGAGTTCGGGCCATGCTCGTCCGAAGCGTGAAAGAATCGACCTAGCTGCGGCTGGACTCCAAGGAGATCGAAGTAATTGCCGGTGACTTCATCCCCGTGGACTTTGCTCAACGCATTGTGCCACGCAAGAGTCCCACCGGAATAGCCGTAAATCGCGGCCATTCCATTAAAGGTGGTGTTTCGCCGCTGGAAATCCTCAAAGGCGGGATACGAAGTGGTCAGCAGCCTTCCGATCATCCATTGCTTGTGGCGAAACTGATATAGACTCTCTGGATCGCTCACATCGAGGGGGCGCAGCAGCACCGTATTCAGCACTCCAAACACAACGACGTTCGCGCCAATACCCAGCATCAGGGTGAGTAAAGCTACCACCGTGAATGCGGGAGACTTCCGAAGCACGCGACTCGCATAACGAACATCAAGCAGGACGTTCTCCACAAATATGAGGATGCCATGTTCTACACGGACAAGCTTGTTTTGTTGACTACTCAGACGTGCAGCACGCGTAGTGTTTGAGGTATGCGGTTACCGGAACGTAAGCAAGAGGACCACTCCCGATTAACAGCATTGCCCAAACGTGCGCTGCTATTGAAACAGTCGTAGGGCGATTGGGGTCGCCGCCCCTGTTACTGTTTACTTTCACATGTCGCCGCGATCAAAATCGAAGACCACTAAGTTGTCCGAGACCGTCCGATAACAAGGCGGTAAAGGAACAGCAAAAGAATCGCCCCGATGACCGACATAATGAAGCCAGCGGACGAGCCGTCACTATACCAGCCGACGGCGCGGCCGAGAAAGGTAGCTAAGAAAGAGCCCGCGATTCCCAACAGCATCGTGATGATAAAGCCTCCCGGATCTTTGCCGGGCATCAGTAGCTTGGCAACCGCTCCGATGACCAGTCCGATGATCAATGTCCAGATTATGTGCATAACAACGTCTCCATTGACTCAAGACTATCCTAGCCGGAAATTGTTGCAATCCGAAAACTAGGGATAATCCGATGCTCATTTTGCATGGCTGACGCCACTCTCCCTTTTGGTAGGCCGAGGAGAGCGCTCATTGAGCACCAGCGTATTTCAAGAAACCGGTTGGAGAACGAGATCGAACGTAAAAGCCGATAAGTACCTTTCGTTTTATCTAGGTAAAGAGGAGTTTGCGATTGCGGTGTCCTCCGTGAAGGAGATCATCGGCATTCAGGAGATTACCCATGTTCCGCAGATGCCCGTTTACGTAAAAGGCGTCCTCAATCTACGCGGAAAAGTGATTCCCATTATCAATATGCGGCGGAAATGCGGCTTGCCGGAGGTGGAGCATGGCCCGCAGACCTGCATCATCGTAGTCCAACTCAGGGGAGAAAATGGCATGGTGTCGATGGGGATTGTGGTGGATGGAGTATCGGAAGTGGCCAGCGTGGCTGCCGGCGACATGGAACAGATGCCGGAGTTCGGTGGCGGCGACGTACACCCGTATTTAGTGGGAGTGGCGAAGCTGAAGGGGAGAGTGAAAATTTTGATCGATATCAATCTCCTGTTGAATAATCGTGAGATTTTAGCTTTACCGTTGTCCGCATGAGGAAGTTCGAATTGCATAAGAATAGGACGCGATGACGAAAAGTTGGACGGTTGGAAACAGAATCTTACTGACGTGCGGCCTGCTGGTTCTGATGGGTGGCGCCGGCCAGATTGTTTTGAAGCGCTTAGCGATAGCCGCTGGAACATCGGCCGTTTGGGAAATCGGCTTCCTGGTCCTGGCGATGTTGTCCGGTTGCGCTGTAGGTTTCGTGCTAAAAAACAGCATCCAGCGCGAATTACAGAAGGCGGTTGGGGAGCTTCGGCAGGGTGCCAGGGAAGTGGGCGGTCTGTCGGCACAAGTCGCTTCGGCCAGCCGGGAATTAGCTCAACGAGCGGACGAACAGGCTACGTCTTTGGAACAGACATCGGCGTCGAGTCGAGAAGTGAGCGCGCTGACCCAGCGCAACGCCGAAAACTCCCGCACGGCCGCGGCGCTGATGACCGATGTTGACCGAAGAGTGACGGAGGCGAATCGGAAATTGGAACAGTTGATTTCCAGCATGGGCGAAATCCGGGGATCGAGCGAACGAATCGCCAAAATCATTAAGGTGATTGACGGCATTGCTTTTCAGACCAACATCCTGGCTCTGAATGCAGCCGTGGAAGCGGCGCGCGCAGGTGAGGCAGGGATGGGGTTTGCCGTTGTCGCAGACGAGGTGCGAAATCTGGCGCAACGCTGCGCGCAAGCAGCCAAAGATACGACGGTTCTGATCGAAGAGTCGGTAACGAATACACATTCGGGCAGTACGCGGCTGGATGAGGTCGCCGAAGCCATCGGTGGGGTAACGGAAAACACCGCAAAGGTGAAGCTGCTGATTGACGAAGTAAGTCAGGGCGGCTTGGAACAGGCGCGCGGTATTGAGCAGATCTCCACGGCATTCGCGCAAATGAAGTCCGATATTCGGCAGACGGCGGCGGAAGCGGAGCAGGGCTCGTCGGCGAGCGTCGGCTTGAATAAGCAAGCTGACTCGATGCAGAGACTGGGGATGATGTTGGAAAAGATGGTGTCCGGCCAAGTAGCACTGCCGCTGCCTGTGTTGGCGATCCCGCAGCGGGAGGAACGAAAGATTCCTGTAGCAGGCACAACCAAAGCAAGCCTGCGGTCCTTAAACCGGGCAGTGGCGGCGAGCAATGTCGCGGCATATGGTGAAAACTATCGTCTTGTTCCGGCCGCACAAACGGTGGCTGACTTTCCGTTGGACGAGGCGGATTTCCGGGAGTTCTAACTTCCTTCATCGCTGCTGGCGGATCTTGTCATGACGACGGCCTCATTAACGCAAGACATTCACGATCTTTCGCTGGAAGTTCTCGTTTCCGAGGCCGGTGATGAGAAAGCGTCGCTAGCCGCTGCGTTGCGGAAGTTAGCGCAATTTATCGAACAAGCGGCGCAGGCGGGAGCGACAACGGTTGTTGCCAATGCTTCCCGGCTAGTTTCGAACGTAACGAACAAGGAAACGTCAGTCGGCCCCGAGAGCGCCATGGCCGCGCTGCTGGATGGATTGAAAAGCCTGGAAACAGAAGTGTCGAAGGCAGAGGCCGATGTTAAAGTGGCTGCAAGCAGCAACCAAGCCAAGCCAAGCGCGATTGATTCGTTGGCCGACGATCCCGAACTGCTGCAGGACTTTGTCGTGGAAGCGAGCGAGCACTTGAGCGTTATGGAAACGCAACTGCTTGCGCTGGAGCAAAATCCCGACGAGGCGGAGCCTACTCATGCGTGCTTTCGAGCCATTCACACGATAAAAGGCTTGGCGGGGTTTCTGGAACTCAATGCGATCCGGGAAGTGGCGCACGAAGGCGAGACGCTGCTGGATGCTATTCGCAATCGCGACCTGAAGGCTGGACCATCGCTGATCGATGCTTTGCTGAAAGCGGCGGATTTTTTACGGGGTGAAGTAAAGGCCATCGAGAAAGTTCTAGGTGGTGCTCCGAAGCAAGCACCACGGGTTTATGCCCCGGTTTTGAAAGAGCTCCAAGCGGCCGGCCGGCCCTCCACCGTAGATCTTCCCGTTTTCCAAGCCGATTCAACGCCTACCGTTACGCCAAAGAAATCGACACCTTCGTTGCCTCCGATCAACGTTCATGTGAGTGTCGATGCTGTGGAAGTGAGCGCCTCCACCGAGAAGAGTGTGTCCGTCGTGGCGCCCGCGCCCAAACCGTCGCCGTCACCCACGCAGGCGAGCGGGGCGGGGACGTGGCAGGGTGGGAATCCGGGTAGCCGTACCGTCAAGATCGAGATGGAAAAACTGGACTACCTTGCCGATATGGTGGGCGAGTTGGTTGTAGCGCAATCTATGTTGCGCCCGGAAGGCAACGGTAAGCTGTCGACCGACAGCACCTTGCTGCGGAACCTAGCACAGCTTGCCCGGATTACCGCGGAAGTGCAAAAGACCACCATGAGCATGCGTATGGTGCCGATCGGACAGATGTTCCAAAGATTGACACGACTGGTACGCGACGTCTCCCGGCAAGTAGGAAAAGCGGTGGAACTGGAGGTGAGCGGCGAAGAAATCGAGATGGACCGCAGCATTGTGGAAGAGCTGGCCGATCCCTTGTTGCACATGGTGCGCAACTCCATCGACCACGGCATAGAAACAGTGGCGGAACGAAAACAGGCGGGTAAGGATGTCGATGGGCGCATCAGGCTGAAGGCAAAGCATGACGCTGGGCATGTCCAGATCGAGATATCCGATGACGGGCGCGGGCTGGACAGGGACAAGATTATCGCCAAAGCACGGGAGCGTGGATTGATCGATGCGCACGCGTCTCTTTCCGAAACCGTTATCTTAAACCTCATTTTCGAACCGGGCTTCTCCACCGCCGAGAAGGTCACCGATCTATCCGGCCGCGGGGTCGGAATGGATGTGGTGCGAAAGCAAGTGCAGAAGCTTCGGGGAAGTGTCGACGTGCGATCCACCCCAGGCGAGGGCACCATCTTTGTTCTTCGCCTTCCGTTAACGCTGGCGATTATCGATGGCTTGGTCATTGGGATAGGAACAGAACGGTATATCGTTCCTATCGCTGCCGTCAAAGAGGTACTGCGGCCTACCGAGGACATGATCTTTACAGTAGCTTCGCGCGAAGAGATGGTGATGGTGCGCAACTCGCTGATGCCGCTGATCCGGCTTCACCGCTGGCTTGGAGTGAAACCCCGCTCGGAAAACCTATCGGCGGGTATTCTCGTGGTGATTGAAAGTCATGGGAAGTGCTATTGCCTGGCCGTAGACGACCTGTTGGGCAAGCAGGAGGTGGTCATCAAAAGTCTCGGCGAGCTGATGCAAAATGTTCCCGGTGTGGCTGGTGGCGCTATCTTGGGTGACGGACGAATCGGTTTGATTCTTGAGCCCGACGCGATTGCCGCGGGAGCCGCCCGTGAGTGAAAGCGTTGCGATGCTCACGCCGTACGCGGAACTTCGACCCTTGCAGCGTGATGAGTTCCGACGCTTTCAGACCTTGCTTTATGAGCAATTCGGCATCGACTTACGCGAAGGTAAGGAAGAACTGGTCTCCGCAAGGTTGAGCAAGAAAATTCGTGAAGTCGGTTTTGGTTCCTTTTCACAATACTTCGACTACGTGACTAAAGATAACGAGGGCGGTGCGTTGTCGGAGATGGTGGATCTGCTGACGACGAATCATACCGCCTTTTTTCGCGAAGTAGCGCACTTTCATTTGCTGCAAGGCATTTTGAGGGAGCGGCTATTTCAGAACAATCCGCTGAGAATCTGGAGTGCCGCCTGTTCGTCGGGTGAAGAACCTTACTCGATCGCAATGACCGCGCTGGAAGAGCTTATTTCCGGCAAAATCGAGATTGTGGCGACCGATATATCTACTCGCATCTTGAAAACTGCGCAAACGGGCATTTATAGGGACGACCGCATCAAGAGTATTCCCAGTGAGCTTTTGCGTAAATATTTTCTACGCGGAGAAGGACGGGCCAGCGGGTACTTCCGCGTGAAGCCGAGCCTCGCCGCCCATGTTGCGTTTCACCGTTTAAATCTTGTAGACAGCTATTCGCATCCGGCATTGTTCTCCATCATCTGTTGCAGGAACGTAATGATCTATTTCGATAAGGCGACCCAAGCGCGAGTAGTGAAGCAGCTTTGCCAGTGGCTGGAGCCGGGCGGGTATCTGTTCATCGGCCACTCGGAAGCAATGAACGGGATTGCGCATTCGTTCCGGTACATTCAGCCGGCCGTGTATCGCAAAGTGTGACGCCGATGGGCCTGGTAGTGGTGGGGATCGGTGATTGCCGGGTGAGTGCTAAATCTTCGGACGACTTGGTGACATATGCGCTAGGGTCATGCATCGGTGTGGTGATTCATGACGCCACGGCAGGAGTGGGAGGCCTACTGCATTTGCTGCTTCCTCATTCGAGTTTGAATCCTTCGAAAGCCAAGGCCAATCCGTTCGTCTTTGCCGATTCCGGCATCCCTATACTGTTTCGTCAAGCTTACGCGCTGGGAGCGCGTAAGGAGCGGCTGGTAACGCAGATCATCGGCGGCGCCCAAATGCATGCAGGAGGCGACATGTGGAACATCGGAAAACAGAACATAGCGGTGGCGCTACAAATTCTTGTGCGCGCTGGAGTGCATGCCGGAAGCGACTTTGTTGGTGGAAGGAAAGCGCGGACGGTTCGCCTGGATGTGATGACAGGTACAGTGAGCGTGTCGGAGGTGAGAGGAAATTGCATGAAAGCACTTCTAGCGTACATACCGGGAGAAATGGGCGAGTGACGAAGCGATGAGCGGTCAACCTATTCGAGTGCTTGTTGTCGATGATTCGGCGATCGTTCGAAAAATCTTAGTCGAGGCGCTCTCCCACCAGCAGGGCATCGAGGTAGTCGGGACGGCATCGGATCCTTATTTCGCGCGCGATGAGATTATCGCGCTGCGTCCCGACGTACTTACGTTGGATGTCGAAATGCCGCGGATGGATGGCCTTACTTTTTTAAAGAAGTTAATGCAGTACCATCCCATGCCCGTCATCGTAGTGAGTTCGTTGGCGCAATCATCTTGCCAAGCCGCTTTGGAAGCGCTTCGGCTAGGTGCGGCGGAGGTGCTCGCCAAACCGGCTGGACCGTATTCGGTCGGCGAGCTGAAGGAGACACTGGCAAGCAAAATAAAGGCGGCTGCCGCTTAGCGACCTCCATCGGCGGAAGAAAGCCTTTCCGGTGTTGAGGCTGTCGCCGTGAAGGCAAGAACTGTCCTGCGCCCCGAGTCGTTCTCTTCCGCCGAGCTGGTGGCCATCGGCGCGTCTACCGGAGGAGTGTCAGCATTGGAGAAGCTCCTCACCAAGCTTCCCGAAAATATGCCGGGAATCGTCATCGCCCAGCACATTCCGGCGGACTTCTCGCGCGCCTTCGCCAGTCGATTGAACCAGCTATGTAAGTCGACCGTGAAGGAGGCGCAGGATGGCGATGTGGTGGCAGCCAACCAAGTCTTTATCGCTCCTGGAAATCGGCATATGGTGGTGCAGAAGAGTGCGAGTGGGTACAAGATTGTCTTGAAGGATGGACCGCAGGTTTGTTATCAGCGGCCTTCGGTGGACGTGCTTTTCCATTCCGTGGCGCTTGCGGCGGGAGCTTCGGCGGTGGGCGTTCTGTTGACCGGAATGGGCTCCGATGGAGCGAATGGGCTGTTAGCGATGAAGAAAGCCGGAGCATATACCATTGCGCAAGACGAAGCGAGCTGTGTTGTGTTCGGAATGCCGAAAGTAGCTATTTCACTTGGGGCGGTCGCGGAGGTAGTGAACCTCGAAAATATGGGCATTGCGCTTCAATCGTATTTGGCAAACAGACACTTGATCAGCCTGAGAGCGCCCGTACCGACGAGGTGAACGATGCCCGTGCGTTTATCGAAAGTTCGCCTGTTTTGGGATCGATGCTTTGAAAGCGGTCCGATCTCCCGCGGAACAGTTTGACCGACCGGTCCTGCTACTCGGCAACTTTGCGCTCTGATTTTACTTGAAAGGCCCGTTTATTTCCGGAAGTAACCACGTGTCCGGCAAACTTATGCATGCCGTTGATGTGCAAATCTACTTCTTTGCCCAACGGATAATCGAAGCTCAATACGTCGCCTGCCTCTAAATTCATCAGATTTCTCAGAAGCATCTGCGGACCGCTGAGGCGGACATCTAAGTTTGTTTGGGAGGGGCGGATCAGCTTCAGCATACGTGTTCGATCCGCCTCGCTTGCTTGCGGTCGATGACCGCGCTTATTATCTTGCTGCCGAAGCATCTTGATAACGATCGACGGAATGAAAATGTTCATTAAGCCGTTGAGTTCGCCAAGGCGCAGCTCCATGCTCACTGCGATCATGGCTTCATTCGGCGGAAAATATTGGAACACCTGCGGGCCATTCTTGTAATCGTCGGCGAGGAACTCGATCGGGGCCACCGGCTGCCAGGCGGTCTTCAAATCCTGTAGCAAGATGCGCCAAATGCTGTCGAGGATGCTGCGCTCGATCTGAGTGGTTTCGCGTTCCACAACCCTGGCACGTTTCGTTGTGCCGCCGAGCAGCATCTCGATCAGCGGAAAAACAATCGCGTGGCTTGTTTCCAGCAGCGCCTTTCCCTTGTACGGCGTGATATCAAGCGATAGAACACAGGTGGGGAAGGTCAGCGACCCCACGACCTCCGAATAGGAAAGTTGCTCCACCGAAATCAGATTCACCACAACCAGCGTCCGCAGGTAGGCAGACAAGCTGGAGGCCATGGAACGGGCAAAGTTTTCGTGCAGCGAGTGAATCGACCGGAGCTGGTCTTTGGCAATGCGATCCGGTCTTCGAAAATCGTAAGGGACCGCGCGCTTTTTCGTGTCGTCGCGCTTCTCACCTTCGCGAAGGCTGTTGAAGACGCGGTCGATCTCATCCTGCGATAGAACGTGGTCGGGCATAAATTACCGGGAAAAAGCTCCTGAGATTAAATCGTGCCACATTCGCCGAAAACTATTACGATTTAAGCGTAAACTTCTAAATATACGCCGATAAGGCATATTAGTTGCGGTATTTATCCTCATGGCCCTTAACGTATTAATCGTAGATGATTCTGCTGCTATTCGCAAAATTTTACAACGCGTTCTTCGCCAGACCGATGTGCCGTTAGGCGAAATTCTGGAGGCAGGAGACGGCGTGGAAGCGCTCGACCTGATGAAATCGCAAGAGGTTGGGCTGGTTCTTACGGACGTGAATATGCCGAACATGGACGGTCTGCAACTGCTTGCCGAGATCAAAAGCAGAGAGACTCTGAAATCGGTGCCGGTAGTCATGATTACCACCGAAGGCTCGCAAAATAAAGTAATGGAAGCGCTTACCTTGGGCGCGGCGGGCTACGTGCGTAAGCCATTTACAGCCGACCAGATCAAAGAAAAGCTTGTGGGCGTCATTTAGCTTGTAAGCGCGATGCAAGGGGAACCAATGACAACAACCCAGCCGGCCGCAATCGATGTTTTGAAGAAGAATGAGGCGCTATTGGCCGTGGTGCAGGAAACCACAGCTAACGTCTTTGCCACCATGCTGGGGGTGCCTGCCGTTTTGCAGCAGATTTCGGTCGAACGGCAAGCCACGGTTTCCATGACCGGGCTGATCGCGATGGTGGGTATGGCGGGGCCGGTCAGCGGTAGCGGATGTGTGTGCATGAGCAAATCGTTCGGCTGTTTCGTCGCCTCACGCCTGTTGATGACGGAATACCACCAGGTAGACGACGATGTGCTGGATGCCGTGGCCGAGGTGACCAATATGATCATTGGGGGACTGAAGACGGCGTTGGAAGAAGACCTGGGCCCGATGGGGCTGAGCATTCCTACTGTTGTTTTCGGCGATAACTATGTGACTCGTAGTCCCAGCTTGGTAGAACGAATGGTGCTTACCTTTCACTGTAAAGACGAAGGATTCGACGACACGTTTACGGTAACGGTCTGCCTCGTCTCGGAAAGCCAGAATCGTAATTACCTACGCGAATTGGCGGAGTTTCACGCCCGGCTCACGTAAGGTCCGGCAACCCGGATAAGTCGCTTGCATTGCCGTCCAGGCCCAAGGCATCCAGCAAGGCTCCTACGACCGGTGGGAACTTCGGTGGGCCCACTCGGCAGGGAATACGCTGCTCAATGGAGTGATGGAAGTGGGTACATAGCGGCTCGCTGCGAAATACGCCGCCGATGTAGGCCAACTCCACCTGCTCATTCTGCGTGAACAGGTGCCGGTAGACGCCTTCGCTGTATCGAACGAGTTCCGTGGCGGCGGATTGCAGAATTGCAAGGGCGACTTCATCGCCGGCATGAGCGGCCTCCGTTACTAGTGGAGCAAAAGAAGCTACTTTCGCTCGAGGAAACGCGGGCGTGTAGAAACCGTGCAGCAGCGCGTTTACGCTGGCAGCATGGACCGCCTTCAGCAATCGACTTTTTAGAGAGGTGTGCTTGCCCCAGCCTTCCTCATCGGCAAGTGCGGCCCGCAATGCACGGCGTACGAGATCGAATGCGCCACCCTCATCGCCGAAAACGTAGCCCCAACCACCGGCCCTTGCCGTCTCGCCTCCTGCATTGCGGCCAAAGGCAATGGAGCCGGTCCCCGCGATGATGATGATGCCTGGTTGGCCGCCGGTCGCGCCAGCAAGAGCGATCTCCGCATCGTGAGTAATCTTATACCGTTTGCTGCGAATCAATTCCCGCGCGTAGCTTTCCTTATCTTCCGCGCCCCCGCTGAAGCCAAGACACACGCCGGAAAAAACAATATCGCTGCTGGGAAGGCCGGCCTGCCGACAAGCCTGCCCGATGCAATCTCCTACCGCGGATCGGAACTTCGCCCGGCCTTCCGACGCTGCGACGTGATTACAAGGACCGCCCTTGCCTACTCCCAAAACGTTCCCGTTTTCGTCCGCGAGCAGGGCGGTCGTGCTCGATTGTCCGCCATCGATTCCTAGGTAGAGATCCGGCATAAAGACGAAAATGATGGTTATCGCCGAAGTCTAAGCCAACGTTTTATCTTTCGCGTAGCAAACGGAATCCAGCGGACAGGAACCGCAGCGCGGCTTTCGCGCGACACAGATTTGCCTGCCGAAGTGAATAATTTGGTGAGAGAACAGAATCCAGCGGTCTTGCGGAACCACTTTCATCAGATCGGTCTCGATTTTGACCGGGTCGGTATTCTTCGTCAGATCGAGCCGCTGCGTGATGCGTTGCACGTGCGTATCGACCACCATGCCCGAGGCGATCCCGTAAGCCGTTCCCAATACGACGTTGGCCGTTTTCCGCGCTGCTCCTGGAACAGAAAGCAATTCGTCCAGCGTGCGTGGAACTTCGCCTTCAAAATCATTGAGCACTTTCTTCGCCGCGCCAATGATGGAACGCGCCTTGTTGTTGAAAAACCCGCACGAGCGAATTTCCTGCGATAGTTCTTCTTGCGGAACATGGGCGAGATCTTCTACCGTCGGATATTTTTTGAACAGGCCGGGAGTGACTTTGTTGACGCGCTCATCTGTACATTGCGCCGATAGAATCGTGGCAACCAATAATTGCCAGGCGTCCTCATGGTGCAAAGCGCAAGTGGCAGCAGGAAAGAGTTTGTCGAGCTCCTCAAAGATACGCCCCAGCCGCGCCTTCCGCTCGCCTGCGTTCTTTGGTTTGGAAACTTTCTTGGGGGGAGTGACAGGATGCAGGGGAGTGACTGTGGCGACGTCCATGGCTCTATGGTGAAAGTTTAAGATAACGCAAGTGAAGAGCCCCCTTGGATATCAGCCGGGATCTACTTCCCTTTCAGTCGGTCAGCACCACCCCGGCATTCCCGTTCGCGATGGCAAACTGGACAACGGCAAATCCGAAACACATCGGCTTCGACCGTCCCGACGTTTGCAGTATTTATCCCCGCACCTTGCCGGACCTGCTATCTACGACCGCGCACTGCTGCTCTCCAAAAAATCGCGCAACCTTTGGCTACGACTCGGATGGCGCAGTTTGCGCAGCGCCTTCGCTTCGATCTGGCGGATGCGCTCGCGCGTAACGGCAAAGTTCTCGCCTACTTCTTCCAGGGTGTGCTCGCTGCCATCCTGCAGCCCGAACCGCAGCTTCACAATTTTTTCTTCGCGCGGGCTCAGCGTTTTTAGCACCTCTTCGGTCTGCTCGCGAAGGTGAGAGTTCAGGACCGCATCCGATGGCGACTTAGCGCGGCTATCCACAATCAAATCGCCCAAGCTGGATTCATCTTCTTCGCCCACCGGCGTTTGCAGTGAAATAGGTTCTTGTGCTACGCGAAGAATACGGCGAATTTTACTCGGCGTCATTTCCATGCGCTCCGCCAGCTCTTCGGTCGTCGCGTTACGGCGGAGCTCTTGCTGCAACACGCGCTGCAAACGAACGAGTTTGTTGATTGTCTCGGTCATGTGTACCGGAATGCGAATCGTACGTGCCTGGTCGGCGATGGCTCTGGTGACCGCTTGACGAACCCACCAAGTGGCATAAGTGGAAAATTTATATCCCCGCTTGTAGTCGAACTTCTCAACGGCGCGCATTAAACCGATGTTGCCCTCCTGAATCAGGTCGAGAAATTGCAGGCCGCGGTTGTTGTAATGCTTGGCAACCGAGACCACCAATCGTAGGTTCGCCTCGATCAGCTTTTTCTTTGCGGCGTCCGCTTCGATCTCGCCTCGCGTGACAATCTCCAAGGTTCTTTTTAAATGTTCGACGCCAACACCGAGCTGTTCCTCTATCGCATGCAGTTGCCCGGAAAGCTCCTTCAGCTCCCTGCGTATGGCAGCAACGACAGGCTGGCTCGCCGCGGTGTTCTGCCTCAGCCTTTGTTCCAACCGCGCCATCTCCACGCAGAGAAAATTCACGTCCGCGGCGTTCTTACGTAGAAACGAGATAAGGGAGAGCTGATAACTCCGCGAAAACTTGAATTGACGGAACTCGCGCGATACCTCGACAGATAAGCGCGCGTAGTCGCTACGTAACTTACGTGCCTGCTTTCCCCTTGCCCCGGGCGGTGTGGCTATCCACTTCTGCTTCGCCGAACATGCTTTGTTGTACAGCTTCTCTGTCCTGTTAATCGCCGCAAGAAAATCTCTTTGCAGCGACTCCGGCGTCATCCCTTGTTCATTCAACGTCACGGGGTCCGACACCTGTAGAACGTCAAGGACAGATTTCATGCCGCGTTTGATTTGCGCGGCAGTCTCGATTACAAACTGGACGACGGGCTGAGAGCGGGAAAGAGCTTTCGAAACGGCCCTTTGACCATGTTCGATTTTCTTCGCCAGCTCGATTTCGCCTTCTCGGCTGAGTAGCGAGACCATTCCCATTTCATGCAGGTAGACACGGACCGCATCGTTGTGGCTGTCGACCTCTCCCGCGGGCAACTCGACAGGAGGCAGTGCCTCGTCCAAGCTTTCATGGTTGTTGGAAGAATTTTTTGACCGTTCATTCAGCCCGGCGGCAGCGTTTTCCACATCTGCAAAAAGATCGTGAAAATCGCCATCTCCTAAGTCGTCGTTTAGTAAGTTCTTCGCGCGATCGTAAAGCGCAAAGCCTTTTTCGTTACCGTCCTGCATGAACCGCCTTTTAGTCTGGTGCGATCAACGGAAACCGCTACGGAGTGACTAATCAATTGCCTGCAAAAAATACGTAAAACTGTTTCTCGACTCCCCATAGTACAACAACTCTACTCACTAGAAAACTACTACTGTTCCTATCGTAATTCCTTCATCGCTTGCATCGCTTCTTCGAATTTTCCGGCTGCCTCTAGCTGCCTGATTTTCAGCTTCAGCTCGTTACGAGCAGCCTGCGACGATTGTTTCTCCAAGGCCTGCAAGCAATGTATTGCTTGTTGTGCCGCATCCTGTTCGCCGGTTCCATTCTCGGCGAAGCTCAATTCGAACAAGATGCGCTGCAAGCGTGGGTCGACTTGCTTGGCGACGGCATCCACGGAAAACGGTACGCCTTCGGAATGCAGGCGTATGACCGCTTCGAATATCGGTCTCAAGTCCAGCAGTGAGAGCACGGCCGAGCTTTGGAGGTAATGTGTGATGGCCGCGCGGGCATTCGCATCCAAAAGCAAGCACGTTAGTAAAAGTTTTTCATTGGGAGGAACGCCGGAGAGTGCGTTGATCCGTGTTGCAACGCTTCCATTCCCTTGTGGTTTTTGACGCAGCTGCTCCAACACCATTTCGCGCTGTATGCCGAGTTGCTCCGCCAGCTCAGTGGCAATGGTAGCTCGCTCGATGCGGTCATTCACCAGCTTGATGGAAGGAAGCAAGAATTGAAACGCATCGGCCCGGCCCTCCGCGCTGCGCATGTCGAATTTACCGCGGGCGCGTTCTCCTAGCCAATGAAAATAAGCACTCGCCGCTCCCAATGTTTCGCTGTATGCTTGCGCGCCGTTTTGCTTCACATACTCGTCTGGATCCAGTCCATCCGGAAGCTCCAGCACTTTCACGCGTAAGCCCTCCGCCAAAAGTAGTCCGATATATTTCTCCGTCGAGCGCGCCCCGGCGGCATCGGGATCGAAGTTGAGAATCACCTGTCCCTTATTCGCGCGCTGCTGGCAAACCTGTCGTTTGATCGCCCGTACCTGCTCGTTGGTCAGCGACGTTCCGCAGCTTGCTACCACCTCCCGCACGCCCGCTGTGTAGACTCCGATTGCGTCCATGTAACCTTCCACCAGGACCATGCGCTCTTGTTTTCTGGCGTCGATTTTGGCGCGGTGCAAGTTATAAAGCACCATCGACTTTTTGTAGATTTTTGTTTCGGGAGAGTTCAAGTACTTCGGTTCCTCGTTGGGCCGTAGCGCCCGGCCCCCGAAGGCGATCACCGTGCCCGATTCGTTATGAATAGGAAACATCAAACGTCCGCGAAACCGGTCGTAATATCCATTGCCTTCCGCGCGCGTTCCTACCAAGCCCGATTCTTCGATAGCCGCCTGGCCGAATTTCTGCAAGCGCTGGACAAGCTGTTGGCCTGAGCCGTCGGAAAGCCCCAGCCGGAACTCATCGATGGCTGCGCGCGATACACCGCGCGATTCCAAGTAACGCCGTGCGTCTACGCCGGAGGGTCCGCGTAAATTATCTTGAAAAACCTGTGCGGCTAAGTCATGCATCTCCAGCAAAGATTCGCGGCGAAGCGCCTCTGGATCATCCGAGCGCTGCCGCTCCGGCATGGCAATTCCATAACGTTCGGCTAGAAGCTTCAGCGTCTCAGGGAAGGTGATGCTTTCAATTTCCATGACAAAGTTGAAAACGTCTCCCTTGGCATCGCACCCAAAGCATTTGTAGTACTGATTGATGCTATGGACGCCGAACGAAGGCGATTTTTCGGAGTGGAAAGGGCAAAGGCCCACATAGCGCGGCCCCGCTCCCGCCCGTTTCAACGGAACGTATTGGCTCACCACATCGACGATGTTGAGCTGGCCTCTCAACTGTTCGGCAAAGTTCATTGGAAAACAAAACTGTAAGGGGGGAAGGTAACTATAGGGTAGCAGCGAGGCAGCGCCATTCGTTCATCTCCGAAACTCTAGCGCGGGAAAATATCTGCTCAAAGACAGGAAGCTCCGCTTGGGGGAAGCCGGTCAGGAGGATGGTCCCGCCCGGCCTAGTGATGCGCCGCAGATCATCGATCAGCATCAATAGCACCGTCCCGCTGATATTGGCAACCGTAACATCAGCCCACCCCTGTCGCAAGGCGTCCGCCGAACCTACTGCCAGCAAGGGTGCGAGCTCGTTCAGCGCAAAGTTTTCATGCGCTGCTGTAAGCGCTGCTTCATCCGTATCCGCCCCAATCGCGAAGGCAGCGCCCAGACGAATTGCCGCAAGCGCCAAAATACCCGAACCTGTGCCGATATCCGCAACGGCGCTACCGGATGAAACCGTTTGCTCCAACGCTTCTAACGCGAGCTGTGTACAAGGATGCTCGCCGGTGCCGCAGGCGAGCCCCGGATTGTGAACCACTCGATGACGGCCTGCCGGTGTCTCATCCTTGCACCAAGGCGGCGCTAAGAAGATATGCTTACCTATGCAGCGCGGCGGCCACGCCTCCTTCGTATACGCAATCCAGTCGGTCGCGTCCTCATGCTCCCATTCTGGTTTGTAACCGCCAAAGCGCCGCAGCAAATCTTCGCGAACTTCGTTTGTCTCGAACCCCGCCAGCAAGACAACTTCGTCTTGGCCGGAATCGATCTCTTGAATGCCTGCTGTTCCCGCCTCCCAGAGTTCCGCCGAGAGCGGTTCGGCATCATGGGGCGAACAAGTGAGCCGGAGAAAATACATCGATCAATATTGGTGGGAACCTAATTTGAGGAACGCGATCAGTCGTTCGGTGTCGGCGGTGGATTCCGATCGCGGGACGAGGTCCTCTGATGCCAATACGGGTAGGCCGGCGCTGTTTTACTCGCAGCATCCAGCTTCTTTACGTGTTCCGGCGTCAGGCTCCAACCTACCGCTCCTAGATTTTGCCTCAACTGTTCCTCGGTCCGCGCACCCACAATCACATTGCTGACGGTCGGTCTTTGCAAAAGCCAATTCAATGAAATTTGCGGAACAGTTTTACCCGTCTCATTGGCAATCTCGTCGATGGCATCCACCACGGTGTAAAGATACTCGTCATCGATGGTGGGGCCGCTATCCTTCGCGATTGTTTGTAGGCGGCTTTTCTGCGGTGCCGGATGATTGCGCCGGATTTTGCCGGTCAGTCGCGCCCAACCTAGCGGGCTCCAGACGATTGTGCCGACTCCTTGGTCCAACGCGAGCGGCATCAACTCCCACTCGTACTCGCGACCCACCAACGAATAGTAGGCCTGGTGCGCCACCATGCGCGCCCACCCGTATTTCTCGGCAACTGCCAGCGACTTCATCAGGTGCCAGCCCGAGTAGTTGGAGCAGCCGATGTAGCGTACCTTTCCCGCTTTCACCAATGCGTCCAGCGCTTCTACCGTCTCTTCCACCGGCGTGACCGCGTCGAAGCAGTGCATCTGATAGAGGTCGATATAGTCGGTGCCTAATCGCCTCAAACTGTTCTCACAGGCCTTGATCAAGTGATAACGGGACGTACCAACATCATTGGGGCTGTCTCCGGTAGGAAAATAAGCCTTCGTCGAAATGATCGCCTTCTCGCGGCGATTTCCCAGTGCCTTGCCGAGTATCTCTTCCGAGTGTCCTTCGGAATACCCATCGGCGGAATCGAACATCGTCAGCCCGGCGTCCAGGCAAATATCTACCATGCGCGTTGCCTCCGCAAGGTCGCTCTCACCAAAGCCCTGAAAAAATTCGTTACTCCCTCCGAAGGTTGCCGTGCCGAAGCTGAGAACCGGAACCTTCAATCCGGAATGACCAAGCTGTCTGAATTCCATGCCAGTCAGATGAATTTCAATTGACCTTCGTCGCTGCTACCACGGGCGTTCGTCGATGTTGGTCGAATTTCGCGGTTTTGTAGATTTCTTCCAGAATGGCCGGGATCTCAAACACGGCGCGATTGTCCATCCGCCCAATGTTCTCTTGCATTTCCTTCAAGAGTCCGTTACTGAGCAAGGACTTCACCGCGTCGTCCACATCGCGGAGATTCTGTAGGACGATTCCTACCTTCTGCTCTCGCACCCAGTCGGCGTTGTAACGTTCTTGCGGCAGTGTCCAGGAGTTCCGTTCCAAGATCACCGGCAGGCCCATTTTGAGAGCTTCCGAAATGCTGCCCGGACCCGGTTTGCCGACGAAGAAATCGGAAAGACGCATAAAATACGGAACATTATCCGTGAATCCTTCCAATAAAATTCGATTGCGGGTTTTAAGCGACTGCAGTCGCTTCTTCAATTTGGCGTTGCGCCCGCAAATCATGATAAGTTGCAGGTCCTGGGAAGAGTTACCTAGCCGCTCGGCAATCCGGAACATAACATTGGATCCCTCGCCACCGAACATCACTAGACCTGTTGGCAGGTGGGGGTTCAATCCCAAGCGCGCGCATTCGGCTGCCCGGTCGTTTGATTGCGGTTCGTAGAATTCCGGTCGCAAAATCATCCCGCTGGTGAGAATGACGCAGTCGGGCTTGTGTCCGCATTTGGACGCTTGCGCCGCCGCGCGATGTGTGCCGCAAATGAACCATTGCCGCTGGCCCCGTTCGATCCAGAAATGCGGGGGGAAGTCCGCCAAATCGGTCAAAATCGTAACCAACGGAACACCCGGACACACTTTGTGAAGACTTTGATACAGCGCACGGTTGAAGTTCGGAATCAGCGAGACCACCATGTCGGGATGCTGTTTTTTCCAAAACTCGGTGAGTAGGCGAACCTGTGCAGGATGATACGAACGAATCACCCAGTGCATGATGGGCAGCAGGTAATTCGACCCGAGAGTCCAGCCTCTCGCCAGCACTAAGTTATAGATATCTTGAAGCCTTATCCCGGTGATCTTGCGAAAGATGTCGAGCTCGTCCAGTACCTCCTGCAAATTGACGAGCCTGACCTCCCAAGGACAATTACCCGAGGTAATGATCGATTGCAACGCCAAGGCTGCGCTTCGATGTCCGCCACCTGCATCGAAATAGACAAAATCCAATTTGGGAACGCTAGGCAAACTTCTATCCTACTTGCCTCGGCTCACTATTTTTGTTGCGGCAGCGCCCATTCGGGTTTTGCGGGGTAAATTACAGACATTCATCGAGGATTTTCATTTTTGTCACTCACCTGTAATTGCTTTCCTATTACAAAGGAGTCAGGAGAGTGAGAAATGAAGCTCAATCTCGTTGACTTGTATGGTGGGGGACTACAATGATATCGGCCCCCCATTCCATGCTCCAGTTTATTGCCACCGGCGACCACAAGCTGATGCGCAAAGTGAACAAATGGCCCGCGCCAAAGTGGATTCGACTTTGGGCGATTGCGGCCACCCGAGCGGGCGATGGCTGGCTCTGGTATCTTGCCGGATTAGCTGTTTTGCTAATCGGTGGTAACGCCCGCTTGACGGCGAACGCGGCAGCAGGTTCGGCAGCCATTGTCGGGATCGGCATTTTTGTTTCTTTAAAGAAGATTTCGGGCCGGAAACGCCCATGTCAAATCGAGCCGCATGTCTGGGCAACGCTTCTGCCGCCCGATCAATTTTCATTCCCGTCGGGACACACGATCACCGCGTTCGCGGTTGCTATCTCTCTCAGTCAGTTCTATCCGATACTTTATGCGCCGCTGTTGTTTTGCGCGTTGAGTATTGCGGTTTCGCGTATTTTGCTGGGAATGCATTTTTTGAGCGACGTTCTTGTTGCCGCCGTCGTGGGAACGGGCTTAGGCTTGATCAGCCATTCGGTGTTTGTGTAGTGTTGCATCGGCAGTTTTCGCCGCCGCCGTTTTCTTCGCTATAGTGTAAGTAGAGCCGCGTTTTGTTACCACACGCGGCTCGCAGCAAGCCGGGAGCCTGACCGGGCGAACGACCATCATGCTACGGCACACTTTTCTCTATCTTTCTCAACAAAGCTGGCTTCGACACTGGATGGAAAGCTCCTCGCTTTCCCGAAAATTCACGTCCCGATTCGTGGCTGGACCCACATTGGACGAGGGCATCCGCGTCTTGCAGGAGCTTTCGGCGGACCGCATCGAAGGAACGCTCGATTTTCTGGGAGAGAACGTCACCTCGCTTGGAGAAGCATCCCAATCGAAAGAATCCTATCTCCACGCTTTGAGGGCGATCGAAAAAGCAGGACTACCCGCCACCGTCTCCATTAAGCTTTCGCAGTTCGGGCTCGATTTTTCGGAGGAGGCATGCTTCAACAACGTTGTCGCGCTGGCCGAGTTGGCTAAGAAGATGAATAGCCGCGTGGAAGTCGATATGGAGGGGAGCGCTTACACCGACCGTACATTGAATGTAGTGGTCCGGCTGCAGGAGTTGTTTCCCCATCATCTGCGCGCCGTTATTCAAGCCTACTTGTATCGCAGCGAAGCGGACATACAGCGTTTGAACAAATTGAGAATTCCGGTGCGCTTGTGTAAGGGCGCTTATCGCGAGGCTCCTACGGTGGCGTTTGCGCAGAAAAGTGAAGTAGATCGAAACTACCTGAAGCTGATGCGCCTTTTATTGGATGAAGGAACGTACCCTGCGATTGCCAGCCACGATGAAAATGTGATCCGCGAAGTGCGGGAATACGTGAAGACGCGGAACATCTCGCGCGACCGGTTCGAATTTCAAATGCTCTTTGGCATACGACGCGATTTGCAGCAGTCGTTGGTGGCGGAGAGTTTTCGATTGCGCCTGTATGTTCCGTATGGGGACGCTTGGTACCCGTATTTTATGCGGCGGTTAGCCGAGCGCCCGGCAAACGTCCTATTTTTAGCGAAGAACGTGATTCGCAGTTAGAGATCGGATGTATGAAGGAACTCGCGTCATTGAAAAGGAGTCTAATAGAGTCATGAGGTACTGGTTGTACCTTGCTGCCAAAGTTCTGATAGCCGGTGTGTCGGTTCTTGGGTTGCAGGCATTTGTCGAAAGTCTCTTTCCCGCTACAAGGCCAACTCGTTTCGGGCCGATGCCGGAGCGCTTCCTGCTCGACATGCCGTTCACGTTCGCGGTGTTTGGCGTGTGGCTGGTGGGAGCAGGTATCTTTTATTTGGTGGTGTGGGACCAACGCCGACGTTGTCGTACGTGTCTGCGCCGCTTAGTGATGCCGGTAAAATTGGGCTCTTGGGGAAACATGTTGCGGTTGGGACGGCCGATGACCGAATATATCTGCCCGTTCGGTCATGGCACTCTCCAGATCGACGAGCTACAGATTACCGGAAAGCATACGCCTTTCTGGCAACCACACGACGACAATATCTGGAAAGAGTTGGAATCGTATCATCATCCGGCTGAAAAGTAACCCCGTCGGCTTTCGTGCGTCTCAACAGGATAAGATAAGAGATCCTTTAGGCTAGAGTTTTGCCCGTACGCATCAAACTTCCTTCCCGCGCTCCCAACGGACGCTCCTTTATTCCTTCCACCACGGTGACAAAAGCAATCGCCGTCGGCATTCTGGCGATCATCATTGCTATTGTGGCTGTCGTTTGGGTTACCTATTCAAAGTATGCCCATTTAGCCGATCAAAAGCTGGCGGAGGGACTGTTCCCTAAATCATCGCTGTTGTACGCCGCTCCGGAACAGGTAGGGGTGGGCGACGACGGCACACCGCGACAGTTTGCAGCGAGACTACGGGAGAGCGGCTACGTTGAGGATGCTCGTAACAATCCGGTCGGCTGGTACCATCTGCGGCCGGACGCAATCGAGATTTTCCCGGGGCCACAATCCGATGGTGGATTGGAGCCGGGCGTGCTTCGTTTCCGAAAAGGAAAGATCTCGTCCGTCGTCGCACTGAGCGACAACAGCGCGAGAACAGAGTACATTTTAGAACCAAAGCTGCTGAGCAGCGTATTCGATAAAAGCCGCGAGAAAAGGCGGCTGGTGAAGTTCAACGACATTCCCCCGGTACTCGTGCAGGCGGTGATTTCTGCGGAAGACAAGCGCTTTTTCCAACACTCGGGCTTCGATCCCGTCCGGATCGTGAAATCGGTGATAGTGGACATTCGCGAGGGGCGTAAAGCGCAAGGCGCGTCTACCTTGACACAGCAGTTGGCACGGATGATTTGGTTGAGCAGCAAGAAGACGGTAAGCCGCAAGTTTGCCGAGCTGTTGATCACCATTCACCTTGAACGTCGGCTGACAAAGGAACAGATATTCGAATACTACGCCAACGAGGTGGATCTGGGGCGCCGTGGCACGTTTGCCATTCGTGGATTCGGCGAAGCGTCGCGAGCGTACTTCGGTAAAGATGTTCGGAACTTGACGCTGGATCAAGCGGCGACGTTAGCGGGTCTGATTCAAAGCCCCAGTTTTCGGAATCCAGTTCGTTGGCCGCAACGCGCCGAGCATCGGCGGAACGTCGTGCTGAAGATGATGCTTGAGAATGGCTACGTCACGGATCAGCAGTACGAGCAGGTGAAGGTCCTTCCTGTCGAGACCTCCAAGGGCACGGTAGAGACGGCAGACGCGCCTTACTTCCTGGATATTGTGAATGAGCGGTTGGGGAGCCAATTTCAGGACCGCGATTTTCAGGCGTCGGGGTCGAAGATTTATACGACGCTCGATCCGGCCTTGCAGCACGATGCGGCGGAAGCGGTGGCGCAAGGAATGGCGGAGATACGGCAGATTATCGCCAAGCGACATCGCAAGGGCAAGTCGACGGAACCAGATCCACAGGTCGCCTTGATTTGTTTGGACCCACATACGGGCGAAGTGAAAGCGCTGGTGGGCGGGACCAATTATACGGCGAGCCAGTACGATCATGCGCTGGCAAAACGGCCTTCCGGCAGCATATTCAAGCCGTTTGTCTACGCAACGGCGATCAATACCGGACTTGCGGCACAGCCGAACCCGATTACTCCGTCGAGCATGTTCGAAGACCAGCCGCGTACGTTCATGTTTAACAACAAGCCGTACCAGCCGAGCGACTATCATCACGGGAATCAGGCTGACGCCCCACCGGTGAGCGTGGGCGAGGCGCTGGCGAAGTCATTGAACGTTCCCGCCGTGGAAATAGCCGAGGCGGTGGGCTACGGGAATGTCGTCAATCTAGTCCATCAAGTAGGTTTGAGCGACGTTCGGGCCACACCGTCCATGGCGTTGGGAGCCTACGATGTGACCCCGATGGATATGGCGGGCGCTTACACCATGTTTGCCAACAATGGGGTGATGGTGGAACCCCGTTTATTGACGAAGGTTGTTGACGGCGCAGGCGGCGAGAACTGGACTTCCAAGCCGGAGATGAAGCAGATTCTTGACCCGCGGGTGAACTTCATCATGGTGAACATGATGGAGCAGGTTTTGCGTACGGGAACGGGCGCCGAGGTACGGACGCGCGGTTTTACCCTGCCGGCGGCGGGAAAAACCGGTACATCGCACGATGCCTGGTTTGCCGGATTCACGTCGAAACTGCTGACCATCGTGTGGGTGGGGCAGGATGATTATCAAGATCTGAAGATGGAGGGTGCGCACGCGGCGCTCCCGATTTGGACCGATTTCATGAAACGCGCGCATAAGCATCGGGCCTATCGGGACGTCGTGGATTTTACGATTCCCGACGGAGTGACTAGCGCACTGATCGACCCGGAAAGCGGCGACTTAGCGACCACCGGTTGTCCGCAGACGGTTGCGCAGTATTATCTCACCGGAACCCAGCCGGTTCAATTCTGTCCGTTGCATCCGGGCAGCGTGATGGAAGTAGCGGGTTATCAAACGACCGCCAATGGCGTACAACAACAGTTACCGAATGCTCCGGCGATGAACATGCCAAGACCTCCGATGGCACCGGGAATGCCGCCGCCCCCACAGCCGCAGCAGGGAGGCGTACCGTCAGCTCCGGGGCAAAATCCTGAAGTGGTGGCGCAGACTCAGCAGGGAGACCAACAGCAGCAACCTCAACAACAACAGCAGCAGAAGAAGAAGGGATTTTTCGGACGGCTGAAGGGTATTTTCCGCTAAAGGTTTTTAGACGGGGACGGACCCTTTTCCGTCAGGTGCCTTGTAGCGGTCGTTCTTTTTTTCCCAGGGTTTCGGCTGGCGTCCGGCGTCGCGGGCGGTGATGCGGTCGTACTGGTGAAAGCGGCTGGTGGTTCCTAGCGATGTGTTGTAGAGATTGGTGAGGTCCAGTGCCTCTTTGACGTCGTCTTCAAACTGGTGCAAGGCCCTTAGTTGGGCGGCGGCAGCAGGGTAGCGCTTGCCATCGGGGGTTTGCAGAAACATCTGATAGCCGGCGTTGAGAAGGACCGCGATATCGGAGCCGATGAGAATTCCGGCGCGCTCGATTCCGGTCTGTCCCTTTTCTTCGTCGCCGACAACTGCTCCGACTCCATGCTTGATCACCAGGATGCGGCCTTCCGGCCGGGCGGTGGTGGCGAATTCGGCTTTCTTCAGGAGATCGATACGGTCGTTGAAGGTGACAACCTTGGGCTTCTCGCGTCGGAAGAACATGTCCTTAGTATAGAAGGCGTTTCAATCGCCCAGCTTTTTGCCGGTCTGCAAATATTGCGTGACGTAGTCGCGCACTGCTTCGTCAAGCGGAGTAAATGGCTCGGTAAAGCGAGCTTCGCGAAGCTTGGCGATGTCGGCACAGGTGAAGTACTGATATTTGTCGCGCAGGTGATGGGGCATGTCGATGAACTCGATTTGCGGAGGGAGACCGAGTGCTTGGAAGATGGCATAACCGAGCGTTAGCCAGGTGTTGGCCACGCCGGAGCCGATATTGAAGAGGCCGCCAACATGCGCGTTTTCGGCTAAATGAATGGTGGCGGCCACGGCGTCTTTCACGTAAAGGAAGTCGCGTCGCTGACCGCCGTCGGGGAACTCCGGGCGGTGGCTTTTAAACAAAGAGAGTTTGCCTGTCTGCCGGATCTGGCCGAAGGCTTTGTGTACGACGCTGCGCATGTCGCCCTTGTGATCTTCATTCGGGCCGAAGATGTTGAAGTATTTCAGGCCGACGATCTTCGGCAGAATGCCTTCTCTTTCGGCGTAGCAATCGAAAAGATGCTTTGAGTAGCCATACATGTTGAGCGGACGGAGCGCGTGGAGAGGGCGGGATTCGGAGAGATCGGTCTCGAGGGCGCCGTAGGTGGCGGCGCTTGAGGCATAGAGGAAACGCCTGTCGGACCGCAGCGCGAAATCGGCGAGAAACTTGGTCCATTCGAAGTTGTTATGGATGAGGTAGGCAGCGTCGGTTTCGACGGTAGAAGAGCAAGCGCCGAGATGAAAGATGGTCCGAACGTCGGCGTAGTAGGAGGGGTTAGAATCGAGGCGCCGGCGCAGATCGTCGGCTTCGACGTAGTCGGCGAAACGAAGGGGGACGAGATTTTTCCATTTCTCCTCGCGTCCGAGAAGATCGCAGATCAAGATGTTGGTGAAGCCACGGCGGTTGAGCTCCCAGATGAGGGCGCTGCCGATAAAGCCAGCGCCTCCGGTGACAAGAATGAGGCCCTTCGAGAGATCGGTCATGGGCGATTGCGCCGTGCACTCACAATGAGAACGGGTGCTTTAATTTGGTGCCGCACGCTGTTGATGGTGGTTCCGAAGACAAGATCCTTCAAGCCACGATGGCCATGCTGGGCCATGATGAGGAGATCGGGTTGGTACTCGCGGACAGCGGCGACGATTTCGCGGGTAGGGCTGCTGCCATACCGTACGGCGATATCGGCGCGAATGCCCAGCTGGTGGAGCGAAGCGGCGATGTTTTCCAGATAGCTTTGCCCTTCGTTGACTTCGGCGTCGGAAGCCAGTGAGCCGAAGAGTTGGCTAGGGACGCCTTCTTCGACGTGAAGAAGCACCAGGCGGGATCGATTGGCACGGGCCAGTGCTAGTGCATTAGCGAGCGCTTCCCGGTCGGACTCGCTGTGATCGACGGTGACCAGGATGGTGGCGTAGTTCATCGCCGGGATGGAAGGCGCCGGATCTTCCGGGGCGATGCGTACGGCAACGGGGCTTGTCTTCAGCGGAACGCGGTGCAACGAGGGCCAGATAGTGATGTAGCCGAGCAAGACAAGAAAGCCGGCAGCGAAGACCAGCGATAAAGCCAAAGCTAATAGGCGATGTGGACTGTTTCCTCCGACGGAATCCTTCATTTCCGTGAAGATATACCAGAGATTCAGCGACAGGATCAGCGCGGCGCAGAGCCATGCGGCGACTTGTACCCAGGCAGCATTGACGAACTCGCCCATACGCTGACGGTCGCTGGTGAAGTGGAGGAGCGGAATGACGGCGAACGGCAGTTGCAGACTGAGGATCACCTGGCTGAGGATCAGGAGTTGATAGGAGGCCGAATCGCCTGCGAAGTAGATGGTGAGCGCGGCCGGAATGATGGCTAGCGAACGGGTGAGAGCTCGCCGGAGCCAAGGAGTCATGCGGAGGTGCAGAAAACCTTCCATAACGATCTGGCCGGCCATGGTTCCCGTGAGTGTAGAGGATTGACCGGAGGCGAGAAGGGCGGCTCCGAATAGAACGCTGGCAGCGGTGGTGCCGAGCAGGGGCGTTAGAAGCTGATGAGCTTGCTGGATTTCGGTGACGACGATGCCGTGTTTGAAGAAGACGCTGGCGGCAAGGATGAGGATGGCGGCATTGACGAAAAGGGCTCCATTGAGGGCGATGGTAGAGTCGAGAAGATTGAAGCGGCAGGCGCGGCGTTTGTCTTCTGTTGTTTCCCCAATGCGACGAGTTTGGACCAGCGCCGAATGAAGGTAAAGATTATGCGGCATCACCGTGGCACCGATGATGCCGATGGCGACGTAGAGGCTGCTCCCGTTCAAACGCGGGATGAGGCCGTCGAGAACTTCGCCGACGTGAGGCTGCGCGAAGAAGATTTCGAAGGCAAAGCAGCCGGCGATAGTGGCAATGAGGACAAGCACGAAGGCTTCGATGACGCGGATGCCGAGGCGGGTGAACCAGAGCACAAGCAGCGTATCGGCGGCAGTGATGAGGACGCCGGCTAATAGAGGAATGTGGAAGAGCAGGTTGAGCCCGATGGCCGCGCCGAGTACTTCGGCCAAGTCGCAGGCGGCGACCGCCAATTCACCCAGAAGCCAGAGCGTAACCGAGATGGCGCGCGGGTATTCATCGCGGCAGGCCTGGGCGAGATCGCGGCGGGTGACGATGCCCAGACGCGAGGAGAGGGTTTGCAAAAGGATCGCCATCAGATTGGAGAGCACCAGCACCCAGAGCAGGTGATAACCGAAACGCGCGCCGCCCTCCAGATCGGTGGCCCAATTGCCGGGATCCATGTAGCCGACGCTGACCAGATAGGCGGGTCCGGCGAAGGCGAGCATGCGTTTCCAGCGGCTAGGGTGAGCGGTGGAAACGCTCCCGTGGACTTCGGGAAGGGAGTAACCCGAGGTGTCCACAGGGCGGGGGTTCAACATAGAGATGCCTAGTACAGTATCCCATTCACGCTGGATTCTCTTACTCTTGGCGAAGGGTTTGGGCAGGGTCGAGTTTGGCGAGGCGCAGGGCGGGAAGAACGGCGGCGATTCCGGCGACGCAGAGCGAGAGAACTGCAACAGCGACGTAGGTGAGGGGATCGGTTGCGGAGATGCCGTAGATGGAGCCGGCCAATAGCCGGGCGGCGAAGTAGGAGAGAAGGAGGCCGCCAGTGACGCCGGCGATGGCGAGAATTATCCCGGGCGCGACGGCTTGGCGGATGAGGCCGTTGGTGGAGGCACCGAGGGCAAGGCGGATGCCCATTTCACGGGCGCGCTGGGCGACAGATTGGGCGATGAGGCCGTAGATGCCGACTGCGGCCAGCAGCGTGGCGATCCCGGCAAAAACGGAGAACAGCACGGCCATATATCGCTCCGGCGACAGGGAGGCGCTTCTCACCTGGCCCATGTTGTGGAATTCGGAGAAGGGTAAGCGCGGATCGACCGCGGCTAGTGCTTTGCTCATGGCTTGCGGCAGCCCGGCGATGGGGCCGTGGGTGCGAACGACAAAGTTGGGAGAGAAGAAGCCGGCGGCAAATTGAAAGACTCCGCTGGGGAACTGCGGTACGGGAATATAGGCTTGCGGCAGGGGCGCAACGGGACTGAAAACGCCGCCCCATGAGTTCTTCTGCTGGACATTTCCCACGATGCCAATTACCCGATAGGTGTTTTGAAAGAGCTGTACATGTCGACCGAGCGGATCTATTCCATCCGGGAAGAACCGCTGAATGAAAGCGCTGTTAACGACGATGACCTTCAGTGAATCGGGGCCGTCGGCAACGGTGAAGACTCGGCCACGGAGAAGCGGGATTTGTAGCGTGGTAAACAGGTCGGGGCCGGCGTAAGTGACGGTGGTCATGTGATTGCTTTCGCGGGGCAGGGTTGTTTGCTGAACACTGGTTTGCAGGGCGCGTTGATAGGGCGTCGTCAAAGTCACGGCGGCAGACTCGACGCCTGGAATTTGACGGATTCGATTCAGGGTGTCGCGGAAAAGACGATCGCTAGCGGCAGTGGTCCGATAGTGGGCGTCGTCGAGGGAGACCGACGCGGCGACTACGTTTTGCGAAACGAACCCTGGGTTCGCGTTGGTGAGATGGAGGAAGGTGCGAAGGAGCAGTCCGGCGCCGATCACGACGGTAACGCCCATCGCAATCTCCGTGAATACAATAGCTTTTCCCAGCCATTGGCGGCGCGTGCCGGCGTTGGTGCGGCTCCCTTCGGCCAAACCGGAACGTAGATCGACCCTTGTCGCTTGTAGCGCGGGGAAGAGGCCGAAGAAGAGTCCGGTAGCCAAGGCGATCCCGAACGAAACGAAGCCAACACGGGGATCGAAGCGGACGGGATTCCAGAAGTTAAACTGCTCCGCGCTGAGCCAAGCTAATCCACCTACGGCGAGCTGACCGAGAAACAGCCCGAGCAACCCGCCGCCGATGGCGAGCAATAGGGACTCGGTCAGGAGCTGGCCGATGACGGCAGAGCGGCTTGCCCCGAGGGCCAAGCGAGTAGCGATTTCGCGGCGGCGGGTGGCAGAGCGGGAGAGAAGCAGGCCCGCGATGTTCAGAGAGCCGATGAAAAGGACGAGGCCGGCGGCGGTCCAGAGAAGAACGGCCTGGCGATGGAAATCGGTTTCCGCGCGTTTACTGACGGCGCTGGCAGTTTCTAGTGGTACGGCTTCCGCCCGGATGGAGCGATGCGGAGGCAGGTGCAGACTGCGGAAAACCGGTTGCAGAATGGCGTTCAGTTGCCCGTTGACAGCGGCAACGGATACACCTGGTTTCAGGCGTCCAATGATCTGGTAGTTGCCCTCGTCGGCGGTGGTGGGCTGAAGAGGCGTCCAGAGATCCGCGGCAACATCGGTGTGAAAGCCGCGTGGCATGACGCCGGCAACAGTGAAAGGAGCTCCACGGAGATCGACGACACGGCCAATGACATTGGGGTCGCCTTCAAAAAAGCGCTGCCAGGCGTGGTAGCTGAGAATCGTTAGGGCGGGTCCGCCAGGGACGTCTTCGCTGGGCTTCCACTCGCGGCCGAGAAGGAGCGGGATGCCGAGGACATGAAAGAAGCCGGCGCCGACGCGCTGCTGCCGGACATGGGCGGTGCGATGGTTTAGGTTAAGATTCACGCCGTTATCTCCGCCGTATACAGCGGAGGTGAGATAGCCGGCATTGCGGCGAATGAGCTGCCATGCGACGCCATCCTGGCCGGTGTCAAACCGTCCGGCACCATTGCCGGAGATGACATTTGTGACGGAGATCAAGCGGTCCCCTTCCGGATAGGGGAGTGGGCGAAAGAAGAGAGCGTCCACGACGCTATAAACGGCGGTGTTGATGCCGATACAGAGGGCGAGTGTCACCAGGATAGTTACGGTGAACGCAGGGCTTTTGCGGAGCAGGCGGACGGCGAAACGGATGTTGTTCCAGAAGTTCATTCGATTATTCCTCTCTTAGGGTTTGGGCTGGATCCAGTCGGGCAAGGCGCAGGGCGGGGAGGATGCTTGCCAAGCCGGCGACCAGTATGAGTAAAGCGGCCACTGTGACGAAGGTGAAGGGGTCGGTGGCCGAGATGCCGTAAATCAAGCTGGTGAGAAGGCGGGCGGTGAAGTAGGAGAGAACGAGGCCGCAAGCAACGCCGGCGAGGGCGAGAATGAGGCCGGGCGCGGCGGCCTGGCGGATGATGCCGTTGGTGGTGGCTCCGAGGGCGAGACGGATGCCCATTTCACGAGTGCGTTGGGCGACGGATTGGGCGATGAGTCCGTAGACGCCGATGGCCGAGAGCAAGAGGGCCAGAGCGCCCAGGGTGGAGAAGAGCACGGCCATGTAGCGCTGCTCCCCAAGAGAATCGCTCAGGATGTCGTTCATGTCTTGGAACTTAGAGAAGGGCAAACGGGGATCGACGGCGGCGATGGCTTTGCTCATTGCTTTGTCAAGGCCAGCGATGCGGCCTCGGGTGCGGACGACGAAGCTGGGGGAAAAGTAAGAGTTGAAGCTACTGAAAGCTCCATTCGGCATCTGGGCTACCGGAACGTACATTTGAGGAAGATAGGCGACGGGGCCAAATCGCCCGCCAAACCCATTTTGTTGGACAACTGATTTGACGATGCCGACGATGGTCACGCCGGGGTCGGAGGGCGAGGAGTAGACGCGTGCGCCGACGGGATGGGGGTCGTTAGGCAAAAAATGTCGGACAAAGGCGTCGTTCACGACCGTGACGGCCTGCGAGTTGGGGCCGTCGGCATCGGTTAAGAGGCGGCCTTGCAGCAGCGGGACGCGGAGGGTCTTAAAGAGCTGGGGGGTGGCATAGTTTTGATTGACCAGCGCGGCGTGCAGAGGCTTGCTGCCGTTCGAACCCATGATCCGGTCGAGATTGCCGTTCAACTGTGAACCGAAAGGGAGATTGAGGGTAACGGCCGCGGATTCTACGCCGGGGATTTGGCGGATACGGTCGAGAGTTTCGCGGAAGAGACGGGTGCCGGCGGCGGTGGTGTTGTAGCGTGCGTCGTCGAGCGAGACGGTGGCAGCCGTGAGGTTTTGCGGAACGAAGCCAGGATCGAGATTCATGAGGCCGGTGAGCGTGCGGATGAGGAGGCCGGCTCCGACGACGAGGGTGACGCCGAAGGCCACTTCCGCGAAGACCAGAGCTTGCCGGGACCAGGAGCGGCGATTTCCGGCAGCGCCGCGGCCCCCCTGGTTGAGTTCTCCACGGAGATCGATGCTGGTGGCCTGAAGCGCCGGGAATAGGCCGAAGATCAGTCCGGAGAGGAGGGCGACGCCGAACGAGACGAAGCCAATTCTCCAATCGAAGCGGACTGGATTCCAGATGTCGAACTGTTGGCCACTGACATAGGTGAGACCTTGGAGGGCGATTTGCCCGAAGAAAAGCCCCAGTAATCCGCCGCCGACGGCAAGTACGAGCGATTCGGTCAGCAGTTGGCGGACGACGACGGCGCGGCTGGCGCCGAGGGCTATGCGGGTGACGATCTCGCGGCGGCGGCTGACAGAGCGGGAGAGTAGAAGGCCCGCGATATTGAGGCAGCCGATCAGAAGGACAAGGGCCACGGCAGCTAACATCAATCGGACCTTTTCGGTGAGTTGGTAGCCAGTCGCCGTACCGGTGAGAAGCGGGACAGCGACTTCCTCCACGCGGTAGGGTCGGCGGAGGTGCTTATCTTTCCAATACGAAGCCAATGTGGAGGTGAGCTGACTACTGGCGGCGGCAAGCGGAACGCCGGGTTTCAGGCGGCCGATGATTTGATAGTTGTATCCCGCGCCGTGGCCGGAGGTGGAAGGCTGGAGAGGCGTCCAGAGATCGGCTTTGACATCGGTGCGAAAACCCCGGGGCATGACACCGATCACGGTGAACGGAGCGCCGCGAAGATCGACCGTGTGGCCGAGAGCGGAGGGTTGGCCATCGAAGAAGCGATGCCAGGCGGAGTCGCTCAAGACGACGAGGTTTGGGCCGCCGGGACGATCCTCAGCGCGCGTCCAAGTGCGACCCAAGAGCGGGTGGACACCGAGAACACTGAAAAAGTTAGCGCCGACGCTTTGCTGCTGGGCGTAAGCGGTACGGCCTTGGTAGAACAGATTCACGCCGCTGCTGCCGTCTTCGTAAACGGCGGGCGAAATTTCGGATGCGCCGTTGCGGACGAGTTCCCAGACTTGCCCATTCTGTCCGATTTCGAGATTTTCTATCCCATTTCCGGACACTTTTCTGCCGATGAGGACAAGGCGGTCCTGCTGCGGGTAGGGCAGGGGACGAAAAAAGACGGCATCCACAATGCTGTAGATAGCGGTGTTTGCGCCAATGCAGAGGCCGAGTGTAGCGAGAACGGTGATGGTGAAGGCCGGGCTTTTGCGCAGGAGTCGCAGGGCGAAACGGAGGTTGTGCCAGAAATTCATGGCATCTATAGAGGCAATTCAGATGCCACTATGCGGCTTTCGCTAAAGGCCCGGTTTGGAGTGCGGTGGCGATCGGCTGGACCGGCGTGTTGCCGGGTTCTGCGACGGGGGTTGTTTCCGCTGCGGACTTGCGAGGCCGGGCGGCGACTTTCGATTGAAGTAGCTGCATTTGCAGGTCGTGCTTGTCTTGTTTGCGGGTTTCCGCGGCTTGGTCCTTTTGTGCGGTTTGGAGTTGCTTCTGTTCTTTGCGTTGTTCGGCGCGGAGTTTCTGTAGATCGGCGAGGCATTTATGAAAGGCGCGTTCGTGGGTGGCCTGATAACGCATGAAGAGAGCAAGCCGGCTCTCATCGACATTGACGTAGCCATCCTCGAAGGCGAAGGATTGAAAGCGCATGGCGCGTTGGGAGAGCCAGAAGTGCTCGACCATGCGCTCCACGAGGAGAACCTCGGTGGGCGTGGCGGGCTGGTGCTCACGGTTGAGGGCTTCTTGCAGTGCCTGGAATTCACGTACGTCTTCCTGGGGCAGCAGCATGAATCTACCCGTACAGCCGTGACGGAAATTGTTCAGGGAAGAAGCGGCTTTGCCTTCTTGGGTTTTCGGCCCGGTGGACAACTGGGCGTTCGCTTGATTGGCGGCGAATTGCGCGGCGGTGGACATGATGGTGAAAGCCTCCTTTTAGGCGGATTCGACGATAGCATGACCGAGGGCGGAAACGAACTGCGGCTATTTGCAAATCGGAGTTAAGTGCTTCGTTTTCAGCGCGAAAAATATTGTTGAAATTTGTGACGGACTTGCCAGGCTTCCCGGCGCTGCAGTGGAGATGTTCTCGTCGATGTTGTAGGAAAGGTTATCTTCTTTTAGTCGATAGCTGGTTGTTCTTTCAAGGCAATTTCGGTACTCTTGCCGGCGAAACGCATACACCCCTGGTAATAGCTATTCAGATTTAATGTGCGTCCGTCCCTATTTAATTCCTATCTAAACCTATCTAGGTGCGATTTGGTTACGAATGAAAGCTTTTAGCGATTCTGGGGTGTAGTTGCGTATCTCTTTAGTGATCGGGTACAATCCGTCGTCGTCAGGCGCGGGTAGCGGCTTCAGTTCTATGTTGTTAGAGGAAACTTGTACAACAGACCACCATCCACTGGCTAAGACATAATGATCGCCGGATTCTCTAAAGAACAACACATATTGGCTGCCCACCGTTAGGTTTTGCGACTCAATGGTCCTGATCTCCGCGCTTGTTTTATCCGGAAAGACTACTTTTCCTCCAAGAACTGAGAAGATTTCGTCTTTCGAAAACGTTCCTTTGAAGATCTCTATTGGTTGAAAGACATAATCCGTGTAGATATTTTCTCCATAATTAAAGAGGTTGCTTTTTTTGCTCTGGATGGTGACTAACGCGATTTCGGAACTCCCGTTAATCAACGCATCTAACGTAACTGAATAGTCCCAGCAATGAAATGGACGATCTTGTATAACAAAATTACCCTTCAGCTTCGCCAATTTTTCCAGTCCGCCGGGTCTGCCGAGTAGCGCATGCGTGTCGACGACGCCGGTCCGTGCCGGACGCGGATCGGATTGCGATCCAGAGAATGCTGAAATTAGCAGGACAGAACTTGCTAGGCAGGTCCCGATGAATGTTGAAGTTTTGTAGCGCAAGATCTTTCCCCTTTTCATGGCGATTCATTTCCGGTAAGAAATCCGTGATGGCGTTGTCTTGTCCGTCTATATCATAGTTCACAATTTCGTAAAGGTAAATGACAGTCTCGACAGGAGACTGGCGCGATGGCACTGTGTAAGGTAGAACTGTATGGCCACCGCATCGGCACCTCATGTTACGGTCGAGCAGTATTTGGAGCAAGAACTGCAAGCCGAGTTCCGCAGTGAATACTTTCGAGGCGAGATATTCGCCATGTCTGGGAACAAGCTGCCGCATGCTCTGCTGGTCACCAATCTTTCAGGCGAACTTCGAGATGCGCTGCGACGACGGGACTGCAAGGTGGTTACCAATGAGATACGGCTTGGCATTCCCCAGGTCGAGTTGTATGCATATCCTGACTTAATGGTGATCTGCGGTCCAGCGGAGATGCGGGACGATACGAGCGATACCGTTCTCAATCCTGCGCTGATTGTTGAGGTTCTGTCCCGCAGCACCGAAGCTTATGATCGAGGCCGTAAGTTCGAGATGTATCGCACCATCGCCTCGTTGCGCGAATACATCATGGTGGCGCAGGACCGTGTGTTTGTAGAGCAGTATTTACGACAGCCCAGCGGGGATTGGCTGTTGAGAGAACATACGGCTGTGAGCGGAAACCCACAGCTCTCCATTAATGTAGAACTCAATCTAGCGGCTGTCTACGAACGAGTGCTTCCGGAGGCGAAGTAGTAAGCCGGTCTTCCTGGGGTGGACGACCACTTAGCAGGGGTTCGAGTTGGCTTGGAGCGCAGTCTAATTCGTATGCCATAGGCAATAGTCACTCAGATTTAATATGCGTCCGTCCCTATTTACGGGAAAGAACGTTGTTACGTTCGTTTTCTTAGCGCAAGTCTTTGCAACGTTTGCCATGACAGGGCTGATCTGGTTTGTTCAGGTGGTGCATTATCCCCTGTTTGCGCTGATCCCCGATGCGCAGCATTCCCGATATGCGGCGAGGCATCAGACGCTCACCGGTTGGGTGGTGGGGCCGTTGATGTTGGTTGAACTGGCGGCTTCGCTGCTTCCGCTTTGGCCGGCTTGGCGACCTGTCTTCGTTGGCGCCACCGGCGCGGTACTTGGGTTTGTGCTGGTCGGATTGATTTGGGTTTCTACCGGGTTGGTGCAAGTGCCGTTACATGAACGGCTACTCAGCGGATTAGACAAGCGAGCGATTCGCCGACTGGTAGTGACTAATTGGATTCGCACGGTCGCTTGGAGCCTACGGTGTGGGCTTTTGATGTTTTGGTTGTTGCGTATGGTTTAACGGTGATTTCAGCCCAGGCATCCCCAAGTACAATAAAGCTATAGATGAATTGGGCTTCCGGCATTGATTTGCCGCTCGCCGTATCGGCGTTTTAAGCCCTCAACTCTTCCTGTGAGAAGGCAGGCAAAACAAACTTATGGCAACTGTTGCGATCGGCGCTCGCGAGACACGCTCTGCGCGCTTTTGGGATTCCACCAACGGAAAAAAGGTGGTGATGGCGGTTTCCGGCGCGATTCTATTTTTGTTTGTGCTCGGACACATGGTAGGCAATCTGCAGACGTTTGAGGGGCCGGAGAAATTAAACGCCTACAGTAATTTCCTGCACGGCATTCCGGAAGGGCTGTGGGCGGTGCGCATTGTTCTGTTAGTGTCCGTGCTGCTGCATATTTGGGCCGCGACACAGCTTGCCGTCCGCAAATCGCAAGCTCGTCCGATTCAGTACGCGAAGAAGCAAAGCATCGTCTCCAGCTATGCGTCCCGCACGATGTACTGGAGCGGGCCGATTCTGCTGGCCTTTATTATCTTCCATCTGTTGCACTTCACGGCGGGCATCGTGCATCCGGGCACGGACTTCATCGAGGGTGATGTTTACCATAACGTGATAGCGGGATTTCAGGTTTGGTACGTTTCGGCCTGGTACATCTTTTCCATGATCCTGCTGGGCCTGCATTTGCGCCATGGCGCTTGGAGCATGTTCCAGTCGGTCGGCTTCAATCATCCGCGGCACACGCCCATTCTGCGCAAGGCGGCGACGACTTTGTCCATCATTATCGTGCTGGGATTCATCTCAATACCTGTGAGCGTTCTTTTTGGATGGGTGAGATAGGCGATGGTCCTTAACGCAAACAGTCCGTCGGGTCCTATCGAGCAAGCCTGGGATAAGGCGCGCTTCGACATGAAGCTGGTGAATCCGGCGAACAAACGCAAACACCGCATCATCGTGGTTGGTTCCGGATTGGCGGGCGGTTCGGCTGCTGCTACGTTGGGTGAGCTTGGCTACCAGGTGAGTTGTTTCTGCTTTCAGGATTCGCCGCGCCGAGCACACTCCATTGCGGCACAAGGCGGTATCAACGCCGCGAAGAATTATCAAAACGACGGCGATAGTATTTACCGGCTTTTCTATGACACCGTGAAGGGCGGCGACTTTCGCGCGCGCGAGGCAAACGTTTATCGACTGGCGCAGATCAGCGTACATATCATCGACCAATGCGTAGCGCAGGGTGTTCCTTTTGCGCGTGAGTATGGCGGCACGCTGGCGAACCGCTCTTTTGGCGGCGCGCAAGTCTCCCGCACGTTCTACGCCCGGGGACAGACCGGGCAGCAACTGCTTCTGGGCGCCTACCAAGCATTGGAGCGCCAGATTCAGGCGGGCAGCGTCAACATGTATCCGCGGACAGAAATGCTTGACTTGATTGTGCTCGATGGCCGGGCGTGCGGCATCGTCACACGAAACCTGGTTACCGGAGAGATCGATACTCATTTTGCGGATGCGGTGATTCTAGGCACGGGTGGGTACGGAAACGTTTATTACCTATCGACGAACGCCAAGGGATCCAATATCACGGCTTCCTGGCGTGCTCATCGTCGCGGTGCTTTGTTTGCCAATCCTTGTTACACGCAGATTCATCCGACTTGCATTCCGGTTTCGGGCGAGTATCAGTCGAAGCTTACCCTGATGAGCGAATCGCTGCGCAATGACGGGCGTATCTGGGTGCCGAAAGAAAAAGGCGACCGCCGCTCGCCCGAGGAAATTCCCGAGGCGGATCGCGACTACTATCTGGAACGCCGCTATCCATCCTTCGGTAATCTTGTGCCTCGCGATGTGGCTTCGCGGAATGCGAAGAACGTCTGCGATGAGGGCCGGGGGGTGGGTGAAACGGGGCTGGGTGTTTATCTGGATTTCGGTGCCTCCATCGAGCGTATGGGGCGCAAAACCATCGAGGAGCGCTACGGCAATTTGTTCGACATGTACCAGCGCATCACGGACGAAGATCCGTACAAAGTTCCGATGCGCATTTACCCCGCCATCCATTACACGATGGGTGGGCTGTGGGTTGACTATCAGTTGATGTCCACCATTCCCGGGCTATTCGTGATTGGGGAAGCGAACTTCTCCGACCATGGCGCGAACCGTCTTGGCGCCAGCGCGCTGATGCAAGGTTTATCGGATGGGTACTTCGTGGTGCCTTATACGGTCGGCAACTACCTGGCCAGCAATAAATTCGAGACTCCTAGTGAAACGCATCCGGATGTTCGCAACGCGGTGGCATGCGTGGAACAGACGCTAAAGAAGCTGCTGAACATCAAAGGAAAACGGACGGTGGATTCGTTCCATCGGCAGCTTGGCAAGTTGGTTTGGGACTATTGCGGCATGTCGCGTACCGCCGAAGGTTTAAGCGATGCCATCGAGCAGATCCGTGAACTGCGGGACGAATTCTGGCAGAACGTCAACGTTCCCGGTAGCGAATCGGATTTGAACCAAAGCCTGGAGAAGGCCGGGCGCGTATCCGACTTCTTCGAGCTGGCCGAGTTGATGTGCATCGACGCGCGCGACCGCAAGGAGTCCTGCGGGGGCCACTTCCGCGAAGAATATCAGACGCCGGAAGGTGAGGCGCAACGCGATGACGACAACTATGCGTATGTTGCCGCCTGGGGCTATCGTGGCTATGGCAATCAACCGGAGTTATTCAAAGAGCCTTTGGAGTTCGACTACGTTCACCCGAGCCAGAGGAGCTACAAGTAATGCGAATCAAATTGAAAGTCTGGCGTCAAACGGGGCGAGCAAAGAAAGGTAAGTTTGTTTCCTACCCCGTCGACGATGTCAACCCGGATATGTCGATGCTGGAATGTCTCGACGTGCTGAATGAGCATTTAATCGAGAAGGGCGAAGAGCCGATTGCGTTCGAGCACGACTGTCGCGAGGGAATTTGTGGTTCGTGCGGATTCATGATCAACGGTGTCGCGCATGGTCCTCTACAGGCGACGACGGTGTGTCAGCTCACCATGCGCCACTTTAAAGATGGCGAGGAGCTGATGCTGGAGCCGTGGCGCGCGCGGGCCTTCCCGCCGATTAAAGATTTGGTGGTGGATCGACGCGCTTTCGATCGCATCATTTCCGCCGGTGGATACGTTTCGGTATCGACCGGTAGCGCCCCTGACGGTAATGCGATACCGGTTGCGAAGGAGCAAGCAGACCGGGCCATGGATGCAGCCGCGTGCATCGGATGCGGAGCCTGCGTGGCTGCTTGCCCGAATGCGTCTTCCGCGCTGTTCACCGGGGCTAAAATTGCCCATTTGGGAATACTGCCGCAAGGCCAACCGGAACGCGACATTCGTGCCATTCACATGGTTTCGCAAGCGAATGCGGAGGGATTTGGCGGGTGCACCAATATCGGCGAATGCACGGGAGCTTGTCCGAAACAGATTCCACTGGAAGTGATTGCGGCGATGAACCGGGATTACATGTTCGGCAGTTGGCGGGAACGAGACAATCAGGTCACGGTGATAAAACCGTTTACAGAATGGAGCACCGGTTCTAAATTGCAGACGGATGGTCTTCCTACCGAGCCGTTCAGCCGGGCTTAATCGGCGATCGTCATCGTCGGACGTTGTCGCTGCTTGGCTGCGTCGGCCAGCTCAATTACTCGTCGGGCAAGTTTTTCAAACAGTGTGATCTGCGTGTTGGGCGCTTGAGACGTAACGATGGGAGCGCCGGAATCGCCGCCTTCGCGCGTTTTTGGATCCAGTGGAATTTCGGCTAGGAGCGGCAGCTTCATAAGTTCTGCCGTTCTTCTTCCGCCACCCTCGCCGAATACGTAGACTCTTTCACCACCGTGCTCCAAGTAGCTCATGTTTTCGACAATGCCCAACACGGGTTCGCGTACCTGCTCAAACATTTTCACTGCTTTACGCGCATCTTCCAGGGCGACATCGGACGGCGTGGTGACCACTACCGCTCCTGTCAAGGGGGTTGTTTGGATGAGCGTTAACTGCACATCGCCTGTTCCGGGCGGAAGATCGATGATCAAGTAGTCGAGCTCGCCCCAATCGACGTTTCGCAGGAACTGTTGTATGACGCTGTTGAGCATGGGACCGCGCCATACGAGCGGCTTATCGCCAGGGTTGAGAAAGCCCATCGACATCAGCTTCACGCCATGCGCTTCCAGCGGACGTATTCTTTGGCCTTGCGCATAGGGCGTTTCATTGATTCCCATCATCAGCGGCACATTGGGGCCGTAAACGTCGGCATCCAAAAGGCCGACCGCATAACCGAGTTTCGCCATGGTAATTGCCAGATTCACCGCGACTGTGCTTTTTCCCACGCCGCCTTTACCCGAACCAACCGCAATGATGTTGCTGACGCCGGCAATCGGCAGCTTTGGCTGTTCGCCGCCTGCTTGAGGACCCATACCTTCACGCTAGCATCAATGCGGCTTGCGGCTTCAAATCTGTTCCTGCGAACTCTTCGCGCCGGAGCTTTCCGAAGGCGGCAGCAGCGATCATTGCCGCGTTGTCTGTTGAAAGACGCAGCGACGGAAAGTAGAATCGCAGACCGCTTTGTTTCCGCGCTTCTTCCCGCAGCCCTGCGTTGCAGGCGACGCCTCCCGAGACGATGACGCACTCCGCGCTTATCTGTTCTGCTGAGCTGACGGCGCGCCGCATCAGTTCGTCGATGACGGTGCTTTGGAAGCTGGCCAGCATATCGAGCGTCCTCTGCGGGGTGGCGTCCAACAGGTCTTGCAGTGTGGGATTCCGCAATGCTTTGCGCCGTGCGATTTCCGCGGTCAGATCGTGCTGTTCGGTCCATCGCAGCACGGCTGTCTTTAAGCCGCTGAAGGAGAAGTCGAGTTCGTTTCCCTTCATCTTTGCTCGCGTGAAGCGCACCGCTCTTCCGTTTCCGTAAGGAGCCAACTTGTCGATCAATGGGCCGGCGGGGTAGGGAAAGCCCAGCAACTTGCCGACTTTGTCGTAGGCCTCGCCCGCCGCGTCGTCGCGGGTCTTGCCTAGCAAGCGATACGAACCGGGCTCACGCACTTCGTAGAGGTGCGTATGACCGCCGCTCACCACCAAGGCAAGGGCGGGGAAAGCGACATCGTGATTTTCAATAAGGACCGAGTGAATGTGCCCTTCGACGTGGTTCACTGCAATGAGGGGAATCTGTTGCGCGAACGATAAGGCTTTGGCATAGGTGACCCCGACGAGTAAGGAGCCGATGAGGCCAGGTCCGGCGGTGACGGCGATTGCACTTAACTGGCGAAGGGAAACCTGTGCTTCGGTCAACGCCTGGCGGACAACAGGAACAATCGCGCGCAAATGTTCGCGCGAGGCAAGCTCCGGAACAACACCGCCATAGGCAAGATGGACGTCGAATTGGGAGGCAACTGCATTGGAAAGAACCGACGTGCCGTTCTGCACAATGGCGGCAGCCGTTTCGTCGCAGGAACTCTCGATTCCTAAAATAAGGGTTTGGACCAAGTTTCTGATTTTTATTATGAACTGCCCGAGGAATTGATCGCGCAGACGCCACCGTTGGAGCGCGGCAGTTCGCGCATGCTGGTTGTCTCCCGTGAAACCAAGACATTCCACGATGATTTATTCAGCAACATTCATCGCTACATACGAGCTGGAGATTGCCTGGTGCTCAATAATACGCGGGTCTTTCCGGCGCGCCTGCATGGCCGTCGCAATCGGGAGTCGGGCGCCGAGATCGAGGTCTTTCTGATTCGTCCTCTCGATGAACGGGAAAGCGTGTGGAAGGCTCTGGTGAGGCCGGGCAAACGAGCGCAAACCGGCGATCGTATTTTGTTTAACGAAGACTTCTCCGCCGAGATATTGTCCCAAGGAGAGTTCGGCGAACGCACCGTTAGGTTGCGAGCATCGGAGCCGATTCGGAATTCGATCGACGCGCTCGGCCAGATTCCGTTGCCGCCGTATATCGACCGCGTCCCTACGATAGCGGACAGCGAACGCTATCAGACAATCTTCGCGGAACAAAGGGGTTCGGTAGCTGCGCCGACAGCGGGTCTGCATTTCACCTCCGAGATATTGGATCGGTGCCGCAGTGCGGGGGCAACGGTTGCGTATGTGACGCTGCACGTGGGGCTGGGAACCTTCGCTCCGCTGCGCGAAAAGAACATCGGGGATATTCATCTTCACGAGGAGGTTTTTCAGATTTCTGAAAGCGAGGCTGCCACCATGCGGCGGGCGAAGAGACTGGTCTGCGTCGGTACGACTAGCGTGCGCACGGTGGAAACGGCAATGCTTCGCGGCGGATTGTCGGCCATGCAAGGAGAGACCGAGCTTTTCATTCACTCCGACTTTCGATTTCGGGCTACAGGAGCGATGGTAACCAACTTTCACTTGCCGGAATCGAGCTTGCTGATGCTTGTTGCCGCGTTCGGAAGCTATGAGGCGATCTTCGCGGCGTATCGCCATGCGGTTGCGGAAAAATATCGCTTCTTTTCATATGGTGACTGCATGTTGATCGGATGAGAAGGAGGTGGCGCTGTAGTTGAGGCACATCACTAGCTCGGAGGAGAGACCGGTCATTTCCGCGCTTTTGTTCCAAAGGTCGAGCGCGTTACGGGTGTGGCAGGAGGTAGCTGAAGATTTCGCTTTTCGTGAAGATATATGCCATATATCTTGACATGGTTCAGTATTCAGCTTAAGAACTAGTCCGTCAAGGTGTACAGTGTTCTTAATGCCCTATCCATCGAAAACGGATCGACAGACTATTCTTGCGACTGCCATGGATCAGGTGGTGCGAGATGGAATCAAGGGGCTTGCGATACGAAGCGTGGCGGCCGCCTTAGGCCTTGCTCCTAATGCGTTGTACCGCTACTTCGCCAATCTTGCCGCTCTGGAAGCTGCTCTTGCGGACGAGAGCCGCCGTCGTCTGCAGAAGGTGCTCCACAAGGCGGCAGGAAAGAAGCCTCCCGAAGAGGCGATACGAAGTATCGCGCGAGCCTATGTAAGGTTTGCGCGAGAACAGCCTCAGATCTTCTCCCTCACGCTGCTGCCGTCCCCTACCGAAACGGAAGGGGAGGCGGCGCACGTACAGTCATGGCGCTTTGTACTGGGACACGTTGCTCGCCTCTACGGAGAGGAAAGAGCCCCCGAGGCGGCCGTGGCGTTATGGGCATTTCTGCATGGCATGACAGCCCTGGAGGCAGCACGAGTATTCGGAGAACGAAAGCCGGTCAGCAGCTTTGAATTCGGATTGCGAATATGGATCAAAGCAGCCTCCGCGCAACAGTAGCTAAATCGAGGCTCGGCAGGGTTGATTCTCCTCCATTTGCGATGAAGGGAATTACCTGAAAGCCGATGTCGAGGTGATAACGCGATGCCTGGAGAACTATTAAGACCGACAATATGTTTGGAGATTACGCCTCATCCTGCTTTAGATTTCAACTTCACCTTCTCAGCCATCCGACTACTTCCCCGCCGTTGAAAATACCCCGATTGATTTGACCCTGAAAAAGCGAGTAGAAGTTTGTGGGATCGAATGCGCTTGCCTGCTGCAACCGATCGAGCTCAGGGGCGGGAAGTTTAACCTTTAACGACGCAAGATTGCTGTGGAGTTGTTCCGTGGTGGTTGCTCCGAAGATGAGAGACGTAATACCCGATTGGGCCAGTACCCAGGAAAGTGCAACTTCGGACATCGGCTTGCCTAATTGAACACTAACTTCGCGGAGGGTGTCGAGAATAGTCCAATTTCTTTCTGTGAACATGCGAAACGGCTGCTTTTCCGAATCGAGCCTTCCGCCGCCTACTATAGTCTTTCCATTGGCATCGCGTCGGTACTTGCCTGTTAAGAAACCGGCTCCAAGCGGACTCCAGGGCGTGATTCCCATGCCGAGTTCTCTTGCCGCAGGAACGTGTTCATGCTCGATGACCCGTTCGGCAAGCGAATAAACCAGCTGCAGCGCGATTGGACCGGGCACGTTATGCACCTGAGCCAGGGTAGCCATGCGAGCGGCATACCAAGCCGGCACATCCGAGAGCCCGAAGTAGCGAATCTTGCCCGAGCGGACGAGATCACCCATGGATTGCAGAAGCTCTTCGGCGGGCGTGACAGCGTCCCAGACATGCATCCAGTAAAGGTCGATATAGTCGGTATTGAGCCGGCGGAGCGAACCTTCGAGGGCACGATACAGATTCTTGCGCCCATTCCCACCGCTAAAGCTGTATTTCGTCGCCAGAACAATGCGATCGCGTAGATTGCGTTCGGTTATGAAAGTGCCGACCAGCTCCTCACTTCGGCCACCGCTATACACGTCGGCGGTATCGACGAAATTGCCACCAGCATCTACGTAAGCATCGAAGATGGCGCGCGAGGCGTCATCCGCCGAGCCCCAACCCTTATTGCCGAACGTCATGGCGCCGAGTGCAAGCGGGCTGACCGGAAGACCGGAATGGCCGAGTGTACGAAGGTGAGAAAGTTCCATAAGAAAACCTTGAGAAAGTAAGCGTTAACGCAGCAGTTTGCATCGCCGCTCAGTTCATTAAGCGCGAGAAGCCTTCAGCGGTTCCTCGCGGGGCCGACTCCACAGACCGATCGTGCACCCGGGATACTCAGCCGGAAGCTTGCTTGCTTCATCGAGCGTTTTTAGCTCCTCCTCAGTGAACGTAACATTAACGGGGAGCTTGGAGCCCCAGCCCAGGTCTTCACCGAAGCTCATGGCTCCCAGACAGAACGGGCTCACCCGCAGTCCGGGGCGTCCTAGTGTTACATGAGAATTGAGGTGGCATTTCGTTCTCCTTCGATGGTTATAGTGCTGCAATGCGTTGTGGATTGCGCAGAACCTGACGGCATAGATTTCTTCAGCCTATTGTCGCGTGTCGCCGCTGATAGTCCCGAGCCGATTCCCCTGGCGACCAGCAACTTTTATTTAGACGGCAGCGATGCTAGCGCGACGCCATGCATTCTCCGAATGGAGAACATGCAGTGACTGCATCGGAAAACCCTTTTTCTCAAGGCCGGGCGACGGAATCGAAAGTGATCGTGACAGGGCTCCGTGAGCCGAGCACGGGCAGTCTGTTCGTTTGCTGCGACGAGCTGAGTTCCCTGGGGTCAGGCCGAGATTTGAAATGAGCTTCCATGTAGGCGGTCAGTGCGATTTTGTATTCGCGAACCAGCGCGTCACGGCCTTTATGATCGGCCGCCGCCAAGGATCATCGGTAGGCTCAGCGGGTATTTCCGGTCACCGCTGAAGACGTCGTTGGCATAGGACAAAACCGGAGCCGCAACGACGTCTACCAGGATCTCGCCGGTGGCAACGATTGGGTCGACCAGAGTTTCGATTGCGAGAGGGCGATCCCAATGCGCGGAGAACGGCTGCTCTCATTTCGTTCATCGATCATGTTCCGGGGTTTATCCGATGGATTGCTTCTGCATGGCGATCAGGCGCCAATTTTCCAACGCCGCTCGCCGATGCGGCGCAGCATCGCGCTCATATTCCGCACTTTCGGCAACACCGCGAAAGGCAGCATAGCTCCCATACTCCACAAGAACGATATCGTCCCAAGGCTCGTCCGCGGAGCCGATAAGCGAGGCCAGCACGGAGCCAACGAAAGCAGGCTTGAAATCCCTGGTGATTTCAGACTGCGATGCGATTTTGGCGAAGGCCGGAACGTAACGCTGATAGTAGGCCTCCTTTCCCGAGCAGGGAGGAAATTTACTTTCGGCGCCGTAATCGGCCTGTTTCTTGTAGCGCAACAGATTGAGCATGACAAATGGCATGTTTTTGGCGACGACTTCAGCGCCGGCGGCAATATCCCGGGGTGTGAGTTCCGTGAGGTTCATGGTGTGTGTGTCTCCTTTGTGAGTTACGGTCTAGAAGTGGATGGGAAGCGAGATTGTCAGAGAGAGCCGGCAGCAGTCCAATGGTCAGTCAAAGCGGCAGCCGTTTCGCGCGGTGCTTGTAGCGGAAACCAATGACCAGTGTCCAACTTGAGCACCCGCCGCGCCCGGGTGTCGTCCGCTAGCCGGTCGGCAAATGCCACTGGGCAGGCGTGATCGGCAATGCCCCAGAAGACCAGCCCAGGGGAGCTGATGCGCGCCAGTTCCGGATGCCACTCGCTTCCCACAAAACGGGCAGAGCGATACAGGCGCAAAATACACTGCTTCATACGCTCGTCCATGCGAGATGCGGTCTGTTCGCCCAGTCCCGGCGGAACTCCTAACTGCTCCAGTCGTTGGCCGAATTCCTTCGGCTCCAAGTTAGCGACAAATTCCTCACCGGCCTCGGGCGTCTGCAGGATCTTGGCCAACTCATGCCATTCGTAATCCGGGCTGACGGGACCATCACCGGCAGCCCAGGTCCTTACCAGGTCGGGCCGAAGCGAGGCCACCCGGACGGCGAAGATACAGCCCCAATCATGACCGACCAGGTCGACGGGCCCGCGCTGCTGCTCCAGTTGCGTGATGATCCAATCGACGTACTCTTCTTTTGTTGCATGGAAACCGGCTGGAACCGGACTGTCGAAGCCGGGCAGCGCGAGAGCCACAACGTCTGGACGATTGAGGTGAGCAAGCACCGGATCCCAGACACGATAGGTGTCGGGAACGCCATGAATGAAAACGGCAGGCATGATTTCTTTCTTTCACTGTGTAGCGACTGACGACAATTGTTTAAAAGAAGCCGGTCATCTGTTTCAGCAGGCCATCTTCTCCGAGCCGTGAGTAACTGGTCCCGTTGGCGATAACCTGGCCCTGCGCATCGATCATGGTCCAGTTACAAAGGCCCTGATCATGGTGATCTAGGAACTTGTCGTTTCGGAAATAAGCACCGGGGTACCTCTGCTTCGAGATTTCGATGCGGGCGATCAGATCCTGACGTCCATGGCGCTGGTCGGTGGGGTCGGTGTAGACGCAGTCCTCGGCGACGCAGCTCTCCAGCCGTTTCTGTCGTTCCTCCGGGCTGATGTCGGACCACGCGGAAAGATAATTATTCCAAAGAGACAAGTAGTCTTGAGTGAGCATAAGATCCTCGTTTGAAGGGCAGTGATAAGGCCGGCCGAAACCAAGCCTCTTTACAATTAATCATTCTGACGTTATATGCTAATTTTGTCAAGCATGATAAAACAATAATTGTGAAAGCCACGGCTCCAGCTGCAGGCCGCAAAAGGGAATCGATTGTTACGGCTGCTACGGCGGTGTTTCTGCGCTATGGTCAGGCGCGGACCACAATGAACGATGTCGCGGCAGAGGCGCGCATCTCGCGGCCGGCTCTCTACCTGGTGTTTCCCAGGAAGGAAGATATCTTCGCAGCGGTCATGGAGCGACTGATTCAAGACAAGCTCCGGCAATACCGGGAGGCCCTTCCGAGGATGTGGACGTTGAAGCAGAAACTACACTTCTGTTGCGAACAGTGGGCTGGTGTTGGATACGACATGACCAAGGCGCACCCGGATGCCAGGGATATGTTCAATCTCGATTTCGCTCCTGTGCGCGAGATGTATGCGGTGCTGGAAGCATTCTGGGCAGATTTGTTGCGCGATGCGGTGACCGGCTCGAAGCTAAAAACAACGCCAGAGGAACTCGCCCGGCTGCTGATTTTTTCGATGCGCGGGTTTAGGGACATTGCGAAAGATGGCGCTCACATGAGGCGTCTGATCGCCTTGCAGGTGGATGTGGTGCTGGCCTCGTTAAATGCCGGCGATAGAAGGAAAGCGCGGGAGACGACCGTCTAAATAAATCGCCGGACGATCGCGGCTACGAAACGGACGATGGAGGGTCTAGGTAATCGGCCAGTTACCGTTCTTCTGTCGCATGCCGGTTTCGGCAGCGATATCGATAGAACGGATGAGCTCGTGCGACCGAACCGCGTGTGCAAAGGAAAGATCACCAGCCTGGAACCGATAGGGATGGCCGCCGCGTAATGCAAGATTGCCTCCGGTCCCGAACATCTCCCATCGGTATTCGCCGGGCCGCCCACCGTTTTACAATGGTTGGGGACATTTTGGGCCGATTAGGGCAGCCGGGTTAGTATTGGAACCAATGTAGGCGGTTTAGAATGAAGGAAGCGGTAAATGTCGGGGCGTAGCGCAGCCTGGTAGCGCACCTGCCTTGGGCGCAGGGGGTCGTGTGTTCGAATCACACCGCCCCGACCAAATACCTCGTTGAGAACAATAGAGTTACTGGATCTGGTTTTCATCGATTTCGCCTTTCCATTGCCTTACCTGTACCAAAACTGTGTCAAAACTCCTTCAGTTCGGCTGGCCTGTGTCAAAACTCAGTCCGCTCTCGTTGGCTTGGCGGTTGAGCTTCGTCAGTGCCTCTCGTTTCATCTGAAGCTTCATCTGCGAGTATTTTTTGAAGACCTTGGCGTCCCCTTGGCGCAACAACTGCGTGACCCACTCGTCGGCAACACCTCCGGCGCTGAGCCGAGTAGCATATGTCGATCTCAGATCGTAAATTCGGAAATACCGGACCCCGGCCCTCCGAAGTGTCCGCTTCCAAACGGTTTTGAACGTCTTTTGGTATCCGCCTGGGTTCTTGTCGCTGGGGAACAGATAGGGTCCTGCCCCCGAGACCGCGAGCTGACTTCGGAACGCTTCCAGCGCGATTGCTGTAAGAGGAACCTCGGCAACCCCGTTCGGGGTCTTTGAATCGGGGATCCACACCAAGGCGTTCTCCAGATCGAGTTGCTCCTTCGTCATTGGCGTGAGCTCCTTATAAATTCGGAGTCCGGACTCGGTAATGATGCGGATCACATTGCGCAGATAGTCCGGGGCGCTGAACTCGATCCTTTGTTGCTCCGACCAAGCCATGTAATGCGGCCGGAACAGTCCATCGACCCTCGCCGGGAACTCGACCCCTGCACATGGATTGGCGAATAGGAGCTTTTTACGCACAGCCACATTCAACATGCGGCGGAGCACTCGAAGCTCCTGATGAACCGTTGTCGCTTTCAGCAGATCTTTCTGCAGGAACCCATTGTTTGCCTTGACCAATACTCTTTGCCTAAGCCGCCCACGAAGATACGTCTCAATATCGTCGGCGGTTATATCAGCGAGTTTGACGGTCTCGAACATGGCTTTCAGATGCTTCAGCGCGCGCTGATTCACTTCATGCGTTTTCGGTGCGCGGAATGGTGGTTTGGAGAAATTCTCCAAATAAAAGTCCGACCACTCCCCGAAACCAAGATCTTGCCCGCGACGCAGCGCGGGCAGCGTGTTATTGTCACGTGCTTGTAAACGTTCTCTGAGGATTCTCTGCGCTCCATCCCAGTCGCCCGTGAGAGTCGATTCACGTTGGCGAATTCCGTTCTTGTCGCGGTACTGCATCCACCAAATCTTCGAGCCCTCGCGTTTGTACAAGCCGCCATCATGCTTAATTGGTCTTGCCATTCTCCACCTCTTGTTTGAATTGAGCGCGGAATGGGATCAACTCCGTCTTAAGGAAACGGATATTGCGGCCCATTACGCGGAAGTGGGGAATCTGCTTTCGCTCTACCCAAAGATACACTGTTTGGGTGCTCACACCGAGAAAGACCGCTGCTTGCCGCACGGTCAGCGGAATCTCTTCGGCAAAGGCGAAGGCGAATTTACCAACTGCGCCGCCGGGATGGAGGGGGAGGCTTTTAACGTTCATACCCGTTTGTATGAGTTCCTATGTTTTTGTGCAAACAGGCCACAATTCGTAGAACCGGAGCGCGTCAGGAGAATCGAGCAGTCGTAAAATCAGTTGTAGTCCTATAAATAATAGGACTGGTTTTTTTTTGTGATGGCATTCCGGCGCACCCGGCGAATCCTCAGCCGACTTCTTTTATTTACGGCGCTCGTTCTGATATTCGTTGTCGCGATTTTGCTAACCGCCCGGCTGATTAGGCGAATCCAGACGCTGATGCTTCCGCCGGCTAAACGTCTTTTGGTGGAGGCAGACGATCTCGCTAATCGGGCCAATTGGCGAAAAGCTGCTGGTCTCTACCGACGCGCCGAGGCGATGTTTCGTCAGCAGGGGAACGCGGCTATGGAACTCTATGCCAAAGTGAGCCAGATCCCAGCCGAAACGGAATCCTCCCTGCAGCCCATGTCGAGCTGGCTCTCAGATGTTAACAACCAGCTCAGCATGCCAGGAGCGCGCAATCCAAAGACTCGTCTACGCATTCTTGAAATCAAGGCCCAGATCGAAAACAACTATGACGCCACGCTTGCATACCAAACATGGACCGCCGTAGAAAGCTTGGCCGACGCACAACACAACTGGACAGTCAAGAATCGAGCGTATGGGGAGGAGGCAATTGGATTGTTCTTGCTGGGCGACACGGCCGCCGCACGAAGCCACGCGTTCACTGGATACACGAAGACTTTCCTGCTTGGGGATCGAGAAGGCCGCATGCGCCTAGCCTCCCTGATCGGTGCTGGAATGGTCCAGTTCGGAGCCTATCAAGATGCTCTGAAATATCTCGATGAAGCCATTTCCCTCGCAAGGTCTACTCCCGATTCTGCCTATCCCAGCGTTGCAGTCACCGCAAAGATTGACGCACTTCGGGGGCTCAAGCAATTCTCAGCCGCTCTCGCGCTATCCGCAGAAGCCATGCAAGTACCGGAACGAGAACACCTTCGGGGACACCTTTACCAGATCTTCGAGACGAGAGCTCCCATCTGGAAAGATCTGGGAGATCTCCATCGGGCCACTCGAGACTATGCCCAAGCATTCCAGTATGCAAAAGAGCTTGGTTATTGGCGAGGATTGACCGAATGCGGCGGCCCTCTTGCCCAGTCATACGAAGAACAACATCAACTCGACGTCGCCTTGTCCGTTATCAACGAAGCACTCGAAGCACAGAAACAAATCCCGTCCGAGATGTACTTTGCGCCGCGAAACTTGGCAATCAAGGCCGAGATTTTGAAGAAACTCGGTCGGGTAGCGGGCTCAAACAATTTATATGAAAGAAGCCTGGCTCTCGTGGACTCGCTGCTGATTACTGCGCCGACACCCCGTGCCGTCGATACCATTCTCAACGAATACTCCAATGCATACTCTGGATACTTCGCTTCACTCTGTGAGCAACACAATTTTTCCCACGCGTTCGCGATCATCGAACGCGCGCATGGCAGGCTGGAAGTAGAAGCACTCGAGAACCACAAACACCTATCCCCGCACCCACCGACCGCGCAAGAACAACTTTTGACTGAGCTGAATCTGAAGCTCATCAGTACCGAAGATCAAAGCCGCCGCAGCGAGATCCTCTCGCAGATTGCGGCCGTAGAGGACCGATTAGACTCCGATCCTTGGGGTCGCGCGGTTGCAACTCGACCGGTTGCAGTCAGTACTTTCCAACGGGAACTTGGGCCAAACGAGGTTGTTATTGAATACGTACTGGCTGATCCGGTGTCGTATGCGCTTGCGATTACTGCTGAATCGGTTAAGCGTTATTCGCTCACATCGAAAAGCGACATTGAGCACGAAATCACTCGTTACATATCGCTGCTGGCCAAGCGACAGACAAACAAACCACTTGCTCACAATCTTTTCCAAACTCTGCTCGCGCCGGTCGCAGAATTCTACACACACAGCTCAATCATTTTCATCCCCGACGGGAAACTCAGCCTGCTTCCTATCGCAGCCTTGTATGATGGAGCACATTATGTGATTTCAACCCACACCACAAGCGTCATTTCCGCTGCAACTGTCCTCCACATGCTGCGCGAGCGTAGCCGAGACACAGAAAAACAGCAGCCATTTATGGGATTTGCCCCGTGGGTAGAACGAAGCCGCGCTAGTTCATCGATGCTGGCCTCCCTTTTCAAACCGTTTCGCAACGTAGAGGGTCCCGACCGCTCCGAGTTTGTACCCTTACCTGAGAGTGAAGATGAAATCAAAACCGGGCGCGATAAAGTTGACGCATTAGAAGGCGCAAAGCCGAGTGAAGACCAACTGCGCATCGGGCCGAATGCGACTGAAACTCAATTCAAGAATCTCCCATTGGCCGATTACCAAGTTCTGCATCTCGCTATGCACGGATACACTGACCTCGAACATCCAGATCGAAGTGCTCTCATTTTCGCGCACAATCCGAAAAACAAAGAAGACGACGGACTGCTTCAGATAAGAGAAATTCGCCAATTGCGCTTAAACAGCGCTTTAGTCATTCTTTCCGCGTGTAAAACTGGTCTGGGACCGATAGGAGAAGGCGGAATCGATAGCATTTCAAATGCCTTCCTACAAGCCGGGGCGCACACAATTGTCTCTAGCTTTTGGCCAGTAGCGGACGGAGCCACTCGACAATTCATGGACCTTTTCTACACTCATTTAGCGCAGAGAGAAAGCAAGGCCGCTGCGTTGCGTAACGCCGGCATCGGCTTGCTTCGGTCCGGTCTGCCGCCGTATTACTGGGCAAGTTTCCAAGTTTCCGGAGACCCAGGCGGTACACTTGTCCCGAAGAAGTGAGCAACATGACTTTAACACACAGCAACAAGCGCCACTTGCTTTCGAAAATCGACAAATTAGTAGCCGAAAAGTTCTATGATCCCGGCTTTAATGGTCATGACTGGCAAGAACTTGTGGCTAAATACCACGATCAGATCATAAACGCACCGACCACAGAAGCATTCGAGGACGGAATCAGCGCACTTCTTTCTCAGTTGCATTCGAGTGGCACGGGATTGCTCGGGACGAGCACTAAGATCACTCCGCGAAACTCAATTGCTGCCAGTTTTCGACGCATCCCAGATACGCGCGACGGGGATCGCTGGGTTTTTCAGGATGTCCAGCCCGGCGGTCCAGCAGCACGAGTTGGGGTCAAACCCGCGGATATTTTGCTCACAATCTACGGAAAGGAGATCCGGCCGCCCGAATACCCCTCGTTTGAAATGCATGAGGCAACTCCGATTGTGGTGTCACGAAACGGCGATCAAAAAGACATGACGCTCGATCTACAAACACCGCGACCCAAATACCGAGACAACCCTTATGCTGAGCCTGAGAGCCTGATCGCGACCGTCATGCCGGAGGCTATTGGACATCTTAAAGTGTCTTTGTTTCCTGGCAAAATCGGCATCGATTTCGCTAATCAGCTAGATCGCATCTTCGATGGAAAATTCCGCGATTCACAACGCTTGCTGATTGATCTCCGCGGTAACCCGGGAGGAGGCATCGGCGGCATGCGTCTAATGAGTTATCTCACGCCCGGCCATCAGCCAATCGGCTATAGCTTCGATCGCAAATGCTTCGAGCAGCAATGTAATCCCGAGAAGCTACCGAAATTCAGCCGGATTCCTAAGTCCAAGTGGCAAATTCCGCTACTTGCCCTACAGTATGGGGGCAAGAAGTCCGTCGTCATTCAAACGGAGGGCCGAGGCGGGCGAACATTTCACGGTCGAATCGTTCTTCTCGTAAATGAGCATTGCTCCGGTACCGCTGAGATGGTTGCCCAGTTTGCTAAAGAGAATGGATTTGCGACCCTAGTCGGTATGAGGACTTCAGGACGGCTCACGGCGCGTTCGGCATTCAAAATCGGTTTTGGATATCGGCTCACTATTCCGATCGGCGCGTATGTCAGTTGGCGGGGTACGCGTATTGAAGGAAAAGGAATTGAACCTGACATTCCTTTCGACTGGGATTTTCCGGCCGCCGCTCGGGGCGTCGACGTACAACTGAATCGCGCACTCGAGATCGCTAAATCGCTCTAATCATCTAGGACAACTTAACCGGGAAGTAATTACTGCCATCATCCTGATCGTGTCTAATCGAGAGCCAATATGATCCCTTGCTGACCAGCGCCAAGTCAAAGGCCACAGTAACCATTTCACGCGATCCTTCCGAAATAGCTTTGGAGCCGGTGCGAGCAAAACAACTCGCGTCTGTCCTATCCCGGCACAACGAGACTTGATAGGACCCCGGGCGACTAAATCGGGGTAATGTAATAATCAACCGAACAGAGGAGGGTGGTATGTAGATTGTGCGAAGCACCCGCCCCCCTCCCCTGAGAGTCTCCTCATCAAATAAGTTGATCGCAACATTCTGGCTCCCGACCTTTGCCGTCGACAAAGAAGACTGAAAATGAAAGTACTTCGCCTGCGGAATAAACAGGATCAGCCCAGCTATTGCGGCAGCAACAGCAACTGCTCCAAGCGCGAACCTTTCTAAACGCCGTCTTCGCGCAACACGAGCTCGATGTGCCTCCACATCGGCCCAGCATTCCGAACAGCCTGCTAGATGCGTGAACACTTCCGCCGGAACACTGGTGGCACGCCGCGCAACGGCTTGAAGAACTGCTGGGGACGGGCATCCAATGCGCCCCGGATTCGGATTTCTGGTTCTAAAATAATGATCAAGCGGATCCTGCTCTTGTCCTGGCATCGTTACGATGTTTTATCTAGACAGGCCCGTTCCGCTGCCAAAGAATTTCGCAGCCATTTTTCGAGCTCTACAAAGAACGACATTGACGTTCCCTTCCGTAGTGCCAAACGTGTGCGCAATCTCGGCAGCCGAGTAGCCCTGTCTAGCTGCCGCCAGAACGCCACGGTCTCGTTCACTGAGCTGTCTGAATGCTTTGGAAAACGCAATGTCATTCTCAACTTGCACGAGGTCTTCGCAGATGCCAACAGCCCGCGAGTGCTCTGTCAGATCCAAGTCCACCTCACGACGTCTCACCCGATAGCGCGTTCGACGAAATAGGCCGGCAAGCCCATTGAGGAACGTTTTCCAAAAATAGGCGCGGAAATTCCGAAGCTGTCCATTTTTCTGCTCTTGGGCAGCCACCTTCTGGCTAGTAGTTCCTAACAGGGTATCAAGGTCAGCCGGGTCTAGGTACCAGAGCCGTCCAAAACGTTTCGCAATCTCCTGGGCGATCAATTGATACCTCTCGTCCAAAGGAGTGCCCGCCGCATCTACGAGAAAGAATTGCCGCTCAGACATAATGCCGCTCATCCGTTCACGAAAAATAGCCCAGTGCGGTGTAAGGATTTGCCTCAATTCGGCGTGTATACCAATAGGGGGAGGACGCAGCCTCTTCCAAAAGCACCGACATTATAGAGGAAAGCATACCAAATAGACGAAAGCATACCAATTAAAAGCAAGGACTTCCGTTATGGTTACTCCCAAGTCAGCGCTCCAGGTACAGAGCATTGGTAACGACTCATCCAAACGCTCGTTTGTACCGGCCTTAATATCGCCTTCGCCTTTCAAATCGATAATCCCGTCCTACTGCAATTCATTTGGTGAGGTTATTTGTGCCCGACAGATCTGTTCCCCCCCAAACAGTTTCGTCGACGTTGTCTCCACGAAAACGCCAACGTTGTTACTTCGCTCCGAGCGATGACCAAAGATTGCTCGCATCCACATCACGCTCGGAACTGCTTGAAGTGATAGCGACGATCGCGAGAGATAGCAACTATTCGCGGCGTAATGTGGTAAACCATGCCAAGGAATTGGGCGCATGGGATAAATTTCAAGTTCCGCGATCAGATGATCTATCGATTGTTCGCCTGCTCAGCAATTCCACACCTCAGGAAGATCCACTGGCCGTGATTGCGACGAGGCTGCACATTACGAGGGCAGCCGCCCGGCTGCGGATTTACCGAGACAACGATTGTGTTGAAAGCCTTGTCGGTGGGACCTATTCAGCACGGGAGGTCGCTGAAGGGCTCTGTAAGAGTCGTTCAACCCTTTCCGCTTTGGTCCGGTCCGGCGTTCTGCGTGCGAAGCGGTTACAACGCACTGGAAAATTACGCATCTCCTCAGATGCAATCGCGGATTTCGTTCTGGCGTACCCGAGACGCATTGAGTGGTCTCGGTGTTTTGAGAAGTCCTCCTGGTTGCGGGACATCCTCGAGAGTGTCCGATACCAACAGGCGGCGGCAATTCTGTGCGTGTCGCCAAAGACCCTGCGCAGCTGGATTGAGCGCGGTATCCTGCACGTCAAATTTGATCCGCAAAGTGTCGGTTACTTGTTTTCGGATGAGCCCCTATATCGCATGTTGGATGAATATCCCGAACTCATCAATATGTCGAAATGTGTCGCTTCCAATCCAGAATGGTTTACCCGATACGAAGACGTACGGGGCAGGTACCCTAAGCAATGTCTCTCGGCCGATAAGCCGAAATCACAACAGCCCGAGTCATCCTCGTTTCGAATTCTCCTCCGCCGCCCATAACCGGGTAGTGATGTCCGATCCTGCTTGTCCTGACATCGTCACAAAGGACTGCCCGGAATGTCGGCTGATACAAATGGCTCCTGGAACGTCAGTTGATACAAATGGCTTCCGGGATGTCGGCTGATACAAATGGCTCCCAGAACGTCAGTTGATACGAATGGCTTCCGGGATGTCGGCTGATACATTTGGCTTCTGGAACGTCGGTTGATACGAATGGCTCCCGGAATGCCGGTTGATACATTTGGCCCCCGTATCGTCTAGTACACGTCCTGCTAGGTGCCGGAATAATCGCAAATAGAAAATGTGCATCGGAACCCGGTCGCACGAAAAACCAGAGATGGTGTACGAATGCTGCGTGTTTCTTTCAACGGACGATCTGCGTTCACGGCTCCGGCTCGCCAAATATGTGGCGAACGATGCCAATATTCAAGCAATCCATGACGCTTTGCGCAGCAGTCTTGGATTGCTGGTGGAAGGTCCACCCGGCTCGGGCAAGACAGAGTTGGCGCGTGCGCTCACTAGCGCGGCCGGCACTCACATGGAGCGGTTGCAATGCTACGAGGGGATCGGGCAGGAGGAGGCACTCGGCAGCTTCGATAGGGCTCTCCAAGATCAATATCTAAAGATCGGGTCGGCGAACCTAGATGCGAGAGAATGGCCGCGTCTCCGCGATCAGATCTACACGCTGGGTTTCTTCTCCATGGGGCCGTTTGTGCGAGCGCTGCTCAGTGAGGAGCCCTGCGTGCTTCTCATCGATGAGGTCGATAAGACCAATCCTGCTTTCGAGGCGATGACGTTTCAGTTGCTCGAAGAGTGGTGTGTGACGATTCCGAAGCTAGGGACAATCGAAGCGCGGAGTAAACCCATCACTGTGCTGAGTTCTAACAACCAGCGCAGACTGAGCGATCCGCTCCGCAGCCGCTGCGCGTATCTGTATTTTGAGTATCCGACGATTGAGCAGGAGCTGGACATTTTGCGACTCCGGCTCTCGAATCAATCCTCGACAAGTTACGCCCAAATTGCAGGGCTCGCCAAGGCGCTCCGCTCCTACCGGCTCGCTAAGCCGCCGAGCATTCGGGAAATCCTGAAACTGGCGGAATTACTTGAAGGCCGCGGCTGCAGCGAGATTCAGCCCTCGATGCGAGACACCCTACTTCCCTTTCTCGTCAAGACAGCAGAAGATCGGGACAAGATGTTGCTGAAGCACAACTTTGACCGGCTATGCGCCGATGCGGCGAAGCACGCACGTGAACTGGTGGAAACGCCTGACCTTGTTCTACCGATCGCTAACCTGGCACGGGAAGCCGCCGCGTGAAACAGATTGTGCCCTTGCTTTTATGCGTAGCGTTCGCTCAGGGAGCCGCGCAGAACGGGCTCTCCCGATACCGGTCGTACGCCGAGCAGATGGCGGAACGCTACGCGGAACAGTATCGCGTACCCACAGACATGGTCCGGGCAGTGATCCACGTAGAAAGCAATTGGAATCCCGGCGCCGTCTCCAGCGCGGGAGCGTTGGGGATGATGCAGTTGATGCCCGGGACGGCACGCTTATTACAGGTGAATCACCCGTTCTGGATTTATCAAAATATCGAAGGCGGCACGGCGTATCTGGCTTTTCTCTATCGACGGTTCCATGGAGACTGGCGTCTGGCCCTGGCGGCGTACAATGCTGGTCCCGCAGTTGTAGAAAGGCGCGGTTTACGGTATTCCTCGCCGGGGGTGTTCGCGTATGTGTCCCGCGTCCTGGCCGAGTACCGAGCCTTGCAAGTGAAAGGAAAGAGCCATTGAAAGCGAAAGTGCTGCTGATGGGAGGCCTGGGCTTCCAAGTTCTCGTGCTGGGGCAAACGCTGAAACCGCCCGAAGACGCAGAAACGGGACTGCCGGTCATCGAACCGCGTATCCGGCATGAACAGCCGGACGCCGGTGCTCCCCGACGCGTCTACATGCTGCCGCATTTCGCCACGACGGTCCGGATGCGAGACGCCGTTCAGAGCATTGTATTGGGCGATGCGACGCTGTTTCGCGCGGAACATGATGAAGGCGACCCAGCGCTTGTGATTGTGCATGCCCGCACGGCAGAGCCAGCGCAGACCAATCTGGAAATTACGACCGTCTCTGGGCAGCAGGCGATCCTTTGGCTGGTCAGTGACGAGCATCCGCAGGCGCCGGTCGATTTTGCGGTGCATTACGATACGCCGGCCACCTCCACGGGCGGTTCATTTTGGCGGCCGGAAAGCAAATCACTAAGCTTGTTGATTGCGCAAACCGTGTCTCTGGATCAAGAGGCAGGGGGGCATGAGAGTGGACATTCGCTTACGCCCGTCAGTCTTCCGAGCGCACATACTGCGGATACGGATCCCAATACACGGCTTGACGATCTGCTGAAGAAGCAAGAGCAAGCCCCGTTACCAAGGCTCTACGGCCAGCATCCAGGACCGATCAAAGATGAAAATCATCTGAAGGCTGGCGTGAGCGAAGTGATCGACGGGGGCGGAACCGTGATCGCGCTTTTCTCGGTGATCAACACAGCGACTCACGCCGTCGCCCTGCTGGCTCCGCAGGTGCAATTGGGCGGCCAGGTGAAGAAAAAATGGACGACCTCGGATCAGCTGCCTGTCTTGGCTTACCGGCTCGATCACGAGCGCCTCGAGTCCGGCGGGCGCGCAAACGGCGTGATTGTGTTCGACAGACCGAGCTTTAAACAGGCAAAACAGTCTTTGTTTTTGCAGCAGGCCGATTCGGGCGCGGTGGACCAACCCGCACTGGCTCCGATCGGCTTCGGAGTGTCCACCGAGAAAGGAGGGATAGCCGCTTATGGAAACGCCACACGATAGTCCCGATCTCCCACACGAACAGCAGGAGCGCGAAGTACAGGAATCCGGATCTAACCTTGGAACATCTTCGAACGCTTCCGGATCAGCGTATTCCGAACTGGTCGATAGCAAAGGAGCCCTAAACGCGGGCGAGGCACCCGAAACCGCGACAAGTCCACAGCAACTCCGGGAAGCCGTGTTTACGAAGGCCAATCCTTCGCCAGAAACGGAAGTGCAGCCCGAGCCGGAACCAGTCAGCCTTTGGCAGAAAATTAAGCATTCTGCTTTGTACGGAAACAAGCAGAAGGCAGCGGCTGCCGCGCCCCCGTGCGATCGCGGCTCGCGCCGGCAAAACAAAACGGGCCTGTTGGTCGGCGGCGTGCTGACCGTCTTTGTGGCGGGCGTGTGGCTGCTCTACATCGTGTCGTCTCCCGTGAGAAAGCCACCGGCACAGGACGCGACCGCAGCATCGCAACAGCCAGTAGCAAAAAGCGACAAGTCGCTCACGCCGGGGTTGCAGGCACACCCGAATGAGCAGCAGCCAGCGGGAGATCAGGGCGTGACCGCGGCGGATATCCGGGGAACGGCAAGCGGAACGATGCCGCCTCAGACTGCCGCTAAAAAGAGCGGAGCACCGAACAACGATCCGGATTATGCTCTGGGGAAGATTCCTCCTCCGCCACCGCCCGTCTCTGCGCCTCCGGCACCGCCGGTTTCGAACCAGAAAAATCCACTGGATACCACGTCCCTCGTGTTTGTGCGCCATCCAGTCAAAGATTCATCGGGTTCATCGGGTACGACGAGTGGGTCTGTTGAAGCTGTTTCCTTGCGCCCCGCTATCACGCTCAAGTCGCAGGAGTTCGACGACTTGCCGACCGGGACGCGTCTGATTGCCCGGCTCGAGACGCCGGTGAGCACAGCGGTGACTCTTCCGGCTGTGGCAACGGTTGAATACAACTATGAAGATAAGGATCACTCGCTGTTGATTCCCGCCGGAAGCCGCGTATTCGGCAAACTGGAACAGGCTGATTCGGAAGGCTTTGTGGGATTGCACTTCCAATCCATTCAGCGGCCCTCAGACCCGGCGCCGATCCCCTTTGATGCCCGAGCCATCGGTCTCAACTACCAGCCGCTCAAAGGTGTAGTGAGCGGGCGCAACGCTACCCGGCGGTTTCTCGTGCGCGCCGCAAGCGGGATTGGGGAAATGACGGCTGCTACGGTTGGCATGAGCCGCGGTACAGGTAGCGCTGACACCTTAAACAATAACGTGCTGATTCGCGAGCAGCTCCTGAATAACATCGGGTCCGCCAGCGATCAGGAGTTGCAGCAACTGGCCTACTCCGAACATCGAGTGATCACACTCGCAGGAAACACGCGGTTCTATCTAGTGATCGACCATGAAGCTAAGCAGCGCGAACGGCGGGATGGTCAGAGTCAGCCAGCTCCGGACGCGAATACCAGTAGCGCCAGCATGCAGGCGCAATTGGTGGAATTGCGAAAGGAACTGTCGGATGTGACCGCCAAACAAACCACGCTGAGCACCGGCCCTACGCCGACGGAGACGTTGAATCCGGCGAATCCGTCCGAGGCTGCGACTCCCGCACCTCCGCCGCAATAGACCGCGATTCGACAATGAGCCGGGGAAATCGATCCGCTACACGGGTTGATTCCCCGGCTTTTTCATTGAAAGCGATGTAAAACAGAGGTATGCGTGCGCTGCGTCATCCACGCCAATTACCGGGGCTTGCTGTCATTGCCGTTCTGGTCCTGAGCGCTCTCCTGTTTGTCAGTACTCATCTTCTCGGCAGAAATCATCAATCCCTCGCGGCTTGGGTCTTGAGCAGCTGGCCCACGCTGATGGCGCTGGCAGCAGGGTTATTTCTGCTCGAAGCTGGGCCCCTGCGTTCTTGGCCGGCACCGGCACGGAAAGTGGTTACACTGATTCGCTACGCTCTCTGTTTTTTGGCGTTCTGGGCCGTGCTGCCGTTGCTCGGTATTCCAAAGAACATAATGACGCCGATCGCGCTCGTCGGGACCGGCGCGTTATTCTTCCTGATGCTGTTTCAGCTCGGTACGGTCTTCCGTGTTCCGGGCTTGGTGGGTCGGGTTTCTCGGAGTAGAAACAACTTCAGCGGGACCAGTTCCATTGACGACGGTTTACAGGCAAAGACACCGACCGTACGATTCCGCGACGTGGGAGGGTTGGAAACAGCGAAACAGCAGATCCTTCATTTGGCGAACACCCGTCTCCATGCGAGGCAATTCGAGAAGGAAGGGATTGTTCAAAACGGAATCTTGCTGTATGGGCCACAAGGTACCGGCAAAACCTTGTTGGCGGAAGCGACAGCCGGAGAGCTCGGGCTCAAGTATGTCTACGTATCCGGAGTGGCCTTAAGCGGGATGTGGATTGGCGAAACAGAAAACAATATCCGGCGTGTGTTTGCCCAAGCGGCCCGTGGCCGCACGCTGCTATTTCTGGATGAGATCGATGCGCTAGGCGGGACGCGGCACAGTTTAACCCAGACCTCGCTCTCGGCCAATCGAGCATACAACAACACGACAATCCAGCTGATGCAATGCATCGACCAGTATCGGCGGACACCCGGTTTGCTGCTCATTGCCGCCACCAATTCCATGGATAGCCTCGATCCCGCACTGATCCGAGAGGGCCGGTTCGATTTGAAGCTGCGGCTCGATCTGCCGAATGAGGCGGAACGCAATCAAATCCTCGCCGCGCTTCTAAATAAGCGGGGTGTTCGTTTTCGGGTAGAGCCATGGGCCCGCGCCACCAGCGGGTACAGCCCTGCCAAGCTGAATGCCTTGGTGGACCGGGCGGCCTCTCTCGCGATGGCTGAGCACGCGGCGTTCTCAGAAAACCATCTGAAGGCTGCGCTTGCGGCTTCAGGCGGTCAGGATCGCCCGCTCATTCAGCCCGTTCAGTGGGAGGACATCATCGTCGAGCCCGGGGTAGAAGAAGAGCTGCGTTTGCTCGTACGTCAACTCAAGGTCCACGCGACCTCGCCGCTTCCGGTTCCCACCGGGGTACTGCTCGAAGGCCCGCCTGGAACGGGAAAAACCATGGTTGCCCGGCTTCTCGCCACGCAAACAGCGCGGAGTTTCTATCCCGTCACAGCGGCGGATCTGCTGGGCTCGGGGCAGGGAGAATCCGTCAAGCGGCTAGCGGGATTATTCGCGCGCGCCAGGGAGCAGAGTCCCTCGATCATCTTTTTCGACGAACTGGACGGGTTATTCGGGACGACACATGGCTTTGCCTCCGCTCACGACACGCAATTTACAGAACAGGCGCTCATCGAGATCAGCAGCATCGAGCCGTCGCATAACGTGTTGTTAGTGGGCGCGACCAACCACCCGGACCGGTTAGATCCTCGTATTCTCCGAGGCGGCCGATTCTCTGAGAAAATCGCGATCCGGGTGCCAGGTCCTGAGAATCGAGCGCGTCTGCTTCGGAAATTGCTGGGGGACTCCGAGCTCTCTGTTTCCCTGGACAGGCTCGTTCAGGATACCGCCTGTATGGCGCCGGCGGATATCGAAGCCGTGGTGCAAGCCGCCCGGCGCTTCGCCTTTGGCCGTTCCGACCACGATGACCGTATCGCGCCATTGACGCTTGAGGATTTCGCCCGCGCCATCGATCGCGTCCATCCGGTGCGATACAGCGAACCCGAACCGGCGTTCCGCCAAAACTAAATAGAATTTTTGCTTTTTGTAAAGGCCCTATTTCCCGTCCGTTTGCATCTCTTTTCGAGATCGCGTACATGCTCGTTGTCCGCTCGCCCAACGAATGAGCGCCGGACAAGGAGCATAACGATCCATGTTTCAACTTCTCGCTTCCCGTCTCGCGGCAGTCCGGCTCAAAGGGCTGAGCGGGGCGGTTCTTTTCTGTTTTGGGCTGCTCATTGCTCAACCGGCAGTGATGCATGCGCAAACCAGCGGTGATAACGGGCCCGTTGTCGGTAAGGTGGCACCGGGCCAAAACGCAGCTGTCGTCGAAGGAACGACAGAAAGCGCCCTGAACTATATGGCTAACACGATTTTTCCGCTGTTAACGGTTGCGTTTCTCGCGGGGGTCTTGATCTGCCTCAAATTAGGTAGGGGCTACATTATCACTGGTGTCTGTGCTGTCGGATGTCTGATCCTCAGCGGTTTGACGCGCTTGCTCGAGTACCACGTGCAGCAAGGCGCAGCCGGTATTCACTGAGTGCGAGGCCAATCCTGTTTCATTACCTCGGGAGACGGATTCTCCATCCGTCTCCGCTTTTTCTCAAGAGCCTCCTATGAGCTATCCCCAACTGCTAGTGGATGCGGTGGCGCTGCTGATGGCGCTGCGAATCCCTGCCGCGCTGCTCTGCCTGTACAAGGCAGCCCTATCGATGGGTAGCGGCTGGAATGCGAGCGGGATCTTCGCCGGACAATTTGGCCGGTGGATGGGATGGGCTATCGTGTTTCTGACGTTGCCGGAGCTGCTGCTCTGGTTTAGCGGTCTGGACCTCTCGGCCACGCAGTCGTCTGTCTCGGATGCCTGGCTCTCCACTTTTTCCGCGCAGTTGAGCAATTTCGTCAGCAACCTCGTGGTTAAAAATCTGGCGATTGCGGTGGGAGCGTGGTTCCTGATGCGAGCGGTGTTCAATATTGCCCACGGAGAATCCCCGATTGCTTCGCTTCTCGGCTGCTTCGCGTTGCTATCGCTGAACTCGCTGTACGCGCTGATGCAGAGCTATCACCAAGCGGGTGATCGATACGCAACTTCCGACCTGGTGCTGAGTTTATGGCAGTTCGCGGCGAGCAAGCTGGCTCCTGTAGCGGCCGGTGTCTGCGTGATGGGGATTGTCTGGTCGGTTTCTCAGAAGCGGCCGTGGTTTCACCTGGCCGGTTCCGGGTTTGCTTTTCTGTGTCTGTTTGGTCTGTGGGCTCTGACGAAAAACTACCTGGGGCTTTCGTAATCCTATGAATTTTTACAATGGGCTTCTACACGCGGTGAACTGGGCGGCCAACGTGATTTGCCCCATCCTCGGCTTGTTCTTTCTATGCGCCGCGCTCTATTTCTACGGACAGGCACATAGCCGATACACCCATTACTGGTATGCCGCGTGGGGCATGTTTCTGATCCCCGGCTTGATGCGTTTGCTCGAAGCCTTTGCTGGGAAGACGCAGCCGAGTGATCCCGACTCGTACTACGTTGCGTTGTATTCGGCCGGCAACTGGCTCGCGAATGTCATTCTTCCCATGAACGCGGTGGCTCAGTTGGCCAAAGCCCTTGGAGCAGGCAGCGGAATCTTTTCCCGGACGGGGCACATTCGCGTGTGGGGACCGGTTCATCACGTGTTCCTGGGCCTGATGTCGCTGTGTCTGTCGGGAATCGTCAAGCTCATGCTCTATTTCATTCAGCAAGGCGGCACCGGTCTCCATTAAAAGCTATGCCACTCGAAACCGTCCGAGTACAGCGGAACCTGCGGGCCAGAATGCGCTGGCTGGCGTTCGAAGTCGAGGACCTGATCCTGCTTGGGCTCTTGTGGGCAGGCTCCGAGGGTGCGACTAATCTGATTCACCGCACTCTATTCGGAGTACCGGCTGAGGTGGTCCTGCCGTGGCTGGTTGTCATTTTGACGTATGTCGGTATCCGGCTGTTCAAGTATAACCGGCCCCCCGCGTACCTGTTCGATCTGCTGGACTACATGCGTCTGCCGAAAATCTGGTGCGGCAGCGAGCCCGACCCGGTGGAGCCCAAGCCGTATCTACGGGGAGACCTATGAGGAGATTCCATGCCTGAGACCACGAAGCAAGTGGAGAATGCTGCTAAGAACCCGGCCTTTTGCAGCCAGATTCCGCTGCTCGAGTTCGTTGACAACTACACCGTTCTGAGGAATGGCTCGCTGAGCGCCATGTACAAGGTGTCGCCGTTGAACACGTATTACCAGAGCGATGACAAGCGGAACGAAACCAGCGAAGCGCTTCACGCGCTGTTACGAACAATGCCCGACAACCGGGCGCTCCGGCTCCAGATCCGGTACGACACGACCGAGGGAGTCGGTGCGCTCCTCGACAACTGGGAGGGCCAGCTGCGTTCTTCACATTCGGTGTTGGCGGCGCTCGACGGCGAGCAGCTCACAAGGTGGCGGGAGCGCGACCGGCGCGGGGAATTTATCCAACGTCATTACAAGATCGGCTTTCAACTGGATCCCCGGCTCTATACACTGCTGGACGAGAGACTGAGCCAAGCGAACGGTCTCGATTTTCTCGGCCGGTTTCTTCCCAGCTACCAGGTGCAGAGGTGCTATGAAGAACACGAGCGCATTCGCTCCACGTTTGAAAGCTTGCTTGCGGGCTACCAGTCGTTGCTCACCCTGGCGGGACTCAAGTATGAACGTCTCACGACCGAAGAGCTGTCGCTCGAGCTGCTTCAAGCCCTGAATCCGAGCGCGATGCACACCCGGCCGTGGCGTCCGGAGCTCGGAACGCGTAGCGTGCGGGAGTGGATCACCGACGTGGGAATCGAGGAGGAAGGGCCCGGCTGGCAGCAGATGAATGGGCTGCTGTACAGCGTACTCACGATGAAATGGACGCCCGAAAAATCCTTTCCCGGGCTCATGCGCAAGCTGATCGATCTCGACTTCCCGCTGAGCTGTTCCGCGGAAATCGTGATCCCGGGCGAAAGTAAAACTCATCACACTCTGACTAAACGCTTGACGCGTACGGAGTCGGCGCAGCGTGGGGCTGATGCAAGAGCTCGCACCGATATCGCCGCTGCCGTCGCCGGCGAGAGTATCACCGAAACGCTCAAGGCGATCTTGGCAGGACGGGAGCGGCTGGTCGAGTACAGCTTGACGGTCGTGGTCCGGACATCGCGTCCCATTCTGACCGCGGCCGATCGGATATCGGCACACCAGGAACTGGTACGCCGCCGCGAGCGTGTGCGCGCGGCTCTCATCGCCACAGAAGGCAGCAAGGTTCTGGACGAGAAGGAAGCGGTACGACGCCTCTACATTCAATCATTACCCGGACTTTGCGGAAAAACGCGCCGCGAGCTCGAGTGCTCGTCCAAAGTGGCGGCCAATCTCCTGCCCCTCGAAGGCCCGTGGGAGGGCATGGAACGCATGCCTTTGGTGTTGCTCGAGACCCCGATGCGGCAGCTCATCGGGTTCGACATGTTTAACCCCAGTCTTGGTAACTACAACATGCTCATCGTGGCGGCGTCCGGTAACGGCAAATCGTTTCTATCGCAGGCCATGCTGCTCATGGCGGCCCGCTCGAACCCCACGTTCTGCATCATCGAATCCGGCGTGACCTATACGCCCCTGGTCGATCTGATGGGCGGAAAGACGATTACGGTTTCTCTCGATGGCCAGCATGCCATCAACGCCTGGGATTTGCCTCCAGGCCAGAAGTTGCCGGCCAAAGAGAAGAAGAACGAATTGAAGAATGTCGCGCTCGAAATGATGCGATCGAGCTTGTATGCCGATGCGGGCGAGTCTGACCCGGCCACCATCGAGAGTATTCTCGACCAGGCGATCGAGGACATCTATCGGCGCTTCGCGGAATCGAGCGATGTGCCGACGTTTTCGGAACTGCACAGCGAACTGGAGCACTGGCACGACAAAGTGCCCGGAGTTTCGGAACAGGCCCGAAGGGCGGCGGTTCGGCTCAAGCCGTGGGTGGGGAACGGGTCTTATGCCTCGCTGTTCGACCGGAGAACGAGTTTCAGCACGAACAGTAACTGGCTGTACTTCAACGTCAAGCCGCTCAACAGTGACAAACGCCTGGCGCGCACGTACCCGATGATCATCGCGCAGCAGATGGCCGCCCGTTCGACAGCCAGCCAGGGACGGCGTTCGATTGTGGTGTTGGACGAGAACTGGGACATGCTCGACTCCCCGCATATGGCCCCGCAGGTCGAGCAGAGCTTCCGCACCGCGCGCACGAACAATGCGAGCATCTGGGGGATCTCGCAGGCGATCGAAGACTACACGGGAACACCGGAACGGCCTCGCCCTGCTGGACCTGGCATCTTGCAATCGACTTCGGTGAAGTGGATTGGTAAGCAGAAGGGCAACGGCGCCGCGCTCAAGAAACACATGGAACTGTCGGACCAGGCAGTCGAAACGGTAAAGAACTTCGCCCCTCCGGTCGTGGGCCGTTCGAGCGAGGTGTTATTGGTTCTCGAGGACAACGAAACGAGCCAGATTGTCCGTCTAGTTCCTACGCCGCTCTTGTATTGGATCTGCACCTCGTATGCACGGGAGAAGCGGTATCGGGCCTGGTCCCTGGGCCGTCATCGCGAGCGTCCTCCGCTGGACATCTATCGCGAGCTCGCCAGGAAATTCCCGCACGGCTTGTCCGATCTGCCGGCCCTTCCGGAAGAAGAGGTGCTCGATCGGGAACGGGACAAAGAGTCGGAACGAGCCATGGCGACAGCAGCCAGATAAGGAGGATTGCATGATGGCGGTGATGGTTGTACTGTTTGCGGCAGTGTTGTTCTGGATTAATCGCAATGATCGGAACAGCCTGGCTCTCGGCGGGGGCGTTTTGCTGGCCGTTCTGCTCTTGCGGCCGCCCCAGGCGCAGGCGCAGGGATTGTTGTCGGAGGTGAGCGTCGTACTCAAGACGATCAATACCGCGTTGGGAACGCTCCTCAGAGGGATCAATACCATCCAGAACGACGCAAAGTCTGACCAGCAGGGCATGATCTGGCCGCAGACGATGATTCAGGAGGCACACGGCAACGCGACCAATTGGGTGAATACTTACCAGCACGCCATGCAACTTCTGTCGCAATACACTCCCGCGAGCGCCACGCTCGCACCAGCGCGATCTCTCGAACAGTTGATGACAGACCGTATGGGATCGAATCAGCCGCAGTTGGTGAGCGCTTTTCAACACGTCTTTGGAGCCGTGCCGACAGACGCCCGGATGTCTGCGGCTGACAAAGACCTCACGGACTTGGACGATGCGCTCACCGTAGACACGCTCGAACAGGTGAAGCGTGGCGAACAAGTGAATACGACGGTGAGGGCCGTTGGGGATCAGCTCGAAACGATGAGCACATCGGCAACGCCTGGCACAGCCCCTTACCTCACCGCGACGGCTCTGGTGACGATGCTTCGATCGCAAGCCGCCACGCAGAAGATGCTGGCGGCCTACCTGCGTCTGGAGGGTGCGCACCTGGCGCACCGGACAGAGGAACTCAAAGGCTCAATCCACGGGACGAATGACTTGCAGCAGACGGTCGGACATATCCTGACCGCCAAATAAGGGAGAGGAAGGCGGATGAAACTCGGGGATCAAACACAAGCAGCTTTGGGAAGCGTTGCCGTATGGATACGGGCCCACACCTATCCAGCGCTCGCGGCAACCGTTCTGTTCGCGCTACTCATGCCGCAACAGGCTGTCTGCCAGTTCGTGAGCCCCTGCTGCATCCAAATGGCGCTCGGACTCGTGCAGATCAACGGAAGCCTTTTGAGCACAATCGGAGGAGACCTCAAGAAGCTGAACTCGATTCAAAAAGATATGCGTGACTTTGAACAAAAAGTGCTGTATCCGGCGGCGCTGATTGCTCAGACCCGCTCTCTTCTCGGTCGACTGTGGACCAGCATGCACGGCTTTAGAGGCTTCTTGAATGGTCCGCTGCATTCGGCCACCTTGCCAAACCCGTCGCAACTCGAAACGGTTCTTCTCTCGCGGGATGTCACGAACGTTCCCATTCTCGGAAACCAATTTCAGAGCTTGTACGGCCCGACACCGGCCGTCAACATGGCCGCGCCGCAAGACAGGGAAACGATCGATCTGAGTGACGCGGTGGCTCAGGACGCGATGAAGCGATCCGTGGTGTATGACCAGATGGCGGACGCGGAGTTGCAGGCGGCCGATCAAATGCAGCAGGCCATCAACAGCGCGGCTCCGGGTACGGCACCGATGATCGAAGCATCTGCGGCAGCGTGGCTGGTGAAGTCTCAGGCGTATACGCAGTCCGCACTTTCCGATCTGATGCGTGTTCATGGAACCGATCTCGCAAACGCAGGCAGCGTACTGAAACAGCGGGCGGCTGCCGGACAGGCGCTGCAGCAGCAAGTCAGCGCGGCGGGGCACTGAGGTGGCATCTCCTTTCTTTTTCGAAAGCCTGCTGACGACCGCTCTCAATGGCATTAACAGCGGCGGCGTCACCGCCACCATGAGTCATGTGGGGCAGGGAATCGTTGTCGCCACGGTTCTGTATCAAGTGTATGAAACCTGGTGGCGCGGGGCCGATTACAACGAGCTCGGAACAGTACTCGTCAAAGGCATGCTCATGACGACGCTGCTGGCGAACTACGACACGGTGTTCCACCTGGTGATGAATGCCTTCGACACCGTGGCGAATACCATCATGAGCCACACGGGAGGCACCGGCGACATCGTGAAGCAATGGGCGCAAGATGCGCAGATCGAGTGGACGAAGAATGCCGCGGCCCAGGACCTCTGGAATCTTGTGAAAGGGGGTGCCGCAGCTCTCGTGAGCACGGTGTTCTTGGTCATTAGCTATATCGCACTGGCGCTTGCCTATGTACTCTTCTCGCTGCTTTATCTGATATCGGGCGTTGTCCTGTATGCACTCGGCCCACTCGTCTGTGCCCTCTACCCGAGCGGGAGCTTAGGCTCCTATACCAGGGGGTACTTGAAAGGAGTTGTGACTTGGGGGATGTGGTCCGTCTTGTACGCCCTGTTCGCGAGTCTGATGGTTCTGATCCATATGAATACGGTGGCCTCGGTCGAGAATGCCAACAATTTTCTGGGATGGCTGGCCGGTCTTGGCAGCACCTTTCTGATTGGAATTGTCAGTGTCGTTCTGGCCGTAGCGGTCGCCCTCATACCGCTGTTAGCGGGTTCCCTGATTAACGGTGATATCGGAGGGGCGGTGAGCCGGGTCGCCGGTGCCGCGGCCAGGTTCATGCCAGGCCGGGGCAAGAAGAACGGTGACGATCCAGGGCCCCCATAGCAGCAGCGCTTAATAATTGAAACAGAGATAGGAGAATTCATGAGTGCAAAAGCGCTAGAAAAACAACGGCAGAATCAACCACCGAGCTATCACTACTGGGACTTCAACGGGCAGCTGCAAGCACGGCTGAATCTGGCATTTGGCATCATCGCGGTGCTGGGCTTAGTATGCATGGTGCAGGGCGCCGGACTCTACTACACATGCCGTCAGCTTGCGAATCCTCCCGTCGTGAAGATTTATCCGAACGGAGCCGTGACCGTGGCCGGGGTGCGCGCGGACGGGCCGCTTCCCTCGCAGGTTCGGCTATTACCGGTGGCGGAGATCGCCCCGGATGACGTCGAAGTGAAATATTTCATCCGGAAATTCTTGACGAAATATATGAGCTACCAGCCGGCCACGGCGGATGCCAACCTGGCGGACGCCTTCAACATGATGACGCTGAATTTGCGGCAGGCTTCCATGAAGAAGATGCGGGACGAGGGAGAGTTCGACAAGATCCAGGTTCAGCGCATCGTCAGCAATTTCCACATCGTTCGTATCGATGCGGTAACCGGTATCAACCTGGGATATACGGTTTTAGGTGTTCGCGCCATTCACCATTTAGAAGATGGCACAGAGAGCAGCGACCGGATTGTGGCTCATTACAACCTGCGACTGGCTCCGGCGGCCCGCACTGAGCGCGATGCCAGCGGGCTCCGGGTGGCGGAGTTCTCCGAAGAGCCGGTCATGGGCGAGGAAAACAAGGACTTCGCGCAACAGGATGATTTGATGCACGATGCAGTCACTCGCCAACTCGCGAGCGATGTCAATGGCGGTCAGCAGTAAACGTTTCCTTGAGGGCACAAAAAGATTTGCGGATTCGCGCGAAATCGGGTATGTCAGAGGCATGAGCACTTCTGTTTCACGAGCGGAGCAACGGCAATGGGTGATCGGCGTGATGGTTGCACTCGCGGCGAGCTTCGCCGCGGGTCCCGTCATCAGCGGCGTATCCTGGGTGGCAGGCACGTTTACCGAAGCACTGTCGTGCTGGGCCCTGCTAGCGTTTTTTCTGCATCTGACGGAAGGGCCGCTCCTCCGGCCGCCCGTCGTCCGATTCTGGTATGCCGTGGTTCTCGTGTGCGTGACGGCCGCAGCCACCTGGATTGTCGTACTGCCGCATGTGGCCGGATCGATCCAGACCGTGGTGGCTTTCTGCCCGTTGGATGTGTTAATCGCGCTGATCGCCGGGCCGTGGCACGGTTTGCTGCCGGGTTCCCACCGCAAGCCAGAGGCGCAAGTGGTGGAACAAGAGGAAAGGAGTGGTGAGAATGAACAGTAGTGCCGCGATAGCGGAGATGCCGGCCGCGCCGCCAACCGAGGTCGCCCGAAAGGGAGGGCTGCGGGAGGGGAAGAGCAAGAGCCTCCGGCGAGGTAGTGCCAAGCCGAAGGCAAACAGCCGGGAGCGATATTTTCTGGGGACGGGAAAATCCGGGGATCCGGTTGCGATCGGCCGAGAACTCGAAAGCGAGCAGGAAGCCCTGGTCGCGGCGTTCCAGGAGAAGGCCACCTTCTTCGTGGTCACCGAGTATCGCGTCGAGACCCAGTTCAAAGGGGCCAGCGCACTGCTGGTGAAGGAAGGAGTTTCGCGAGCGGACAGCTAGCAGATCCGTTCTCCTCGAGTTTTGTCTGTATGACAAAAACCCAAGTCACTTGGGACTTTCTTTCAATCCTCAAACGGAGAACTCTATCCAATGGAAAACAAACACACCTCCAGAATTCTGATGGTGATGATCGGTCTGCTCGCAGGCAGATTTATCAGTCTTCAGCAAATGGAAGTTGCCGAACTCACAGGACTGTCCTTCCTCCTTCTCTGTAACGCGAAAGAGATTTGGGACTTCATCCAGCAGTTCGCTACCCGGCCCGCGGTCCGCGCTTACGCGTCTCCGCGAGCGGCACAAATTCAAGGATTTGTGCTTTCGTTCAGTCTGCTCAAAAAGCTGGCTTTTGTGGCGGGACTCGCATTCGGTGGGCTGATGCTCCTCCTTGATGCGATGCATCGTCATCCTTGACGCCCTAGTTAAAAGCGTTTTCCCCCTCCCGCTCGGATTTTCCGAACGGGTCCTCCTTTTCTGAACACAGCATCCGCTGTGTTTGGTTCACCGATCTTCCCCGATCGGATCCACTTCACATACTGGCTTCTCTTGGAGGAGCTTTCGTCAGCAGTCACCGTTCATTTCTGTCTGGCGCAAGGCAAACTCGGAAGAAGACCAGGATGGTCCTCTCCTCGTGTGTCTTGCGCTGGTTATTTAAACACCACCAAACACACAAAGGAGAAACTTAAATGAAAAAAGATCAAATTCTACCGGTCATCAATGTCGAAATCGACGAGGAAGGGAACGTAGTGAAGCGAATGCCGAAGATCGATCGAGAGGGACAGCTGATCAACACGCTGCTGCACCGTCTCTACCCCACAATCAAGGTGGCGCGCGTCTCGGTACCGACCTTCTCGCTCGACGAGGTAGAAACAGAAAAAGTGAAAGATGCGCTCAGTGGTTTCACTGTGGACGGCATCGAGTATCGGCTGATCGGAGCCGGGTCTTCTGCCAAGGACGGTACGTTCTATGCAGTCGACGCGCAGCACGAGCAGCAGATCGCCAAGCGCTTTGCCAATTGGCCGCAGGCGGCGATTACCTACTTCGGGATTCTGGTCAGCGATTGCAAGACCCTGATCGTCGAAGAGCAGGCACGAGTCCTCGTCGTTGACGATCTCGAGCTCGGCACGAACGACTGCCGCGGCTGGATCTCGGAAACGCTTTTCGAAAAACTGGGGCTTCCGGAAGGACGCCTTTACCAGTTTCGGCTGGCGATTGCGGAAATCCAGGCAAAAGGTTGCTTAAAGGTGATGAGCGACGAGGTGGCAGCAGGTGCCGGCGCCGACATCATCCTTCCGAAAAGCAGCACCAAACCAAAAGTCGAGCTCAGCCGAGTCGATTCTCTGCTGACGCGTTTTCGCCTTTGGCACCCCTCGATTCACGCGCGCGTGTTTCAAGGGCCCATGGTGCTCGGCATTCGCGACTATTCGAAGTCTGGCATCGAGTACAAGTCGAGCTATACGCTCCTGCAGCATGCGACGGAGGAGTCTCTCGAAAAAGAGATCATTCCGGCGGTGCGTCAGGATGTGCAACAGGTGATTCAGAGTGCACTGCAGGGAGACTACTCTGTGTTGCTGCAATCGATCGGATCGAGCAATGCACAACAGGGCCCTACCGATAACGAGCAGTCCGAGTTCACGTCCTTCGAGACCTCGCTTGTCGAGGCTCTCCTCAAGGTCGATCGTTCCGGCTATTCGCTCAAGATGCCCTATGTCCAGGGCCGGCTGCAAAAGCTGCTGGCACGTTGGGCATTCAAGGCATGCACGGCAGGTTTATTCAAACTGCCAGCATTTGCGCTGGTGGATGACGGTGTCCTGTTTCTAAAGGACAATGTGCTCCATTGGGCAGCCGACTGGCTCCCATACGATTCGGCTGTCTGCGATCTCGCATCGAAAGGCGGCTTAGAAGTGCGGTTCCCGGTTCGCAAGAAAGCGGACCTGCTCCCGTTCACACGGCTGTCTCGCTCCGAATCGATCGAATGTCTCTCCGGGCATTTTGACAAGAGTGGCATTGCGCTCGACGAAGCAATGATCGCCGACATCGTCGATCAGCAGCTATGCATCGAAGGCACGTTTGCCATGCACAGCCAGAAAGCGGCGCAAAACGGCGGCGACTTCGACTATGACTGCATCTGTGTGATTCCATCCAGCACCTTCCCGCTGTTTGTTGAAAGCAGGGAAAAGATGACGGTGGACACGCGGACGAAGAACAAGAAAGCCCGTCCGAAAGCCCCTTGGTGGAATCTGGCCGAGGTGGCGATGGAGGCGAAAGGGAACCTCATCGGGTGGATCACCGATATGACCTCGGCAGCGTTAGCGGCCAACCGCTTCGATTATGCCGAGGAGCTGTCGAATCACCTCCAAAATGCTCTGGACGCGCTGAAGCACGACGTTTCCATCGATTTCAAACGGTTGCGGGAAATCCAACGAGACCTTCCGCGCCTCGCTTGGATGGCGGCGAAACGCGTGGAACGCGTCGAGGACATGCCGCACAAAGTCGAGTGTGTCGGCACCCACGATATCGTCGGACGCCTCTACAACGCGATCCGGCCGGATATCCAAAACCTGTTTCAGGCGATTCTACCGATTCATGAGTTCGCTGGACTCATGCGCGGGATCTCCTTTACAGGCGCCATGTTCGAGGAGTGCCGGACCAAGGACCAAGAGTTTCGCGCGGTGTGCAAACAGAATCGCGAACGCTCGGAACGAGTGCAGCAGCAGTTGGCGCTGGCACAGGCTGAATTCGACAAACTCCGCGAATTCTACAAACAAAAATCGGAGTTGACCTACGAAGACCGGCAAAGGCAGCGTGCTGCTGGACGCCGGCTGGACCGTGCCAAGGCCGCTATCAGGGCGAACGAGGAGCGGTCGAAGACGGAACTCCGCAACTTCTATCTCATGATCCAACTCTGGGCGAAGGGCAAGATGGAGAATCGCCGAGGCTGGGCTAAATCGCTGTGGTCGATTGTCACGCAATCGACGCACGAGAAGGCCACCGGAGCATTATTCTTTCAAGCATTTCCCCAGGAACTACTCGATGTGATCGTGGAACGGACAGGCGGCCAACCGGTACGTCTGCACCTGCCCGATCTCCCCGACGGCGACATCCGGTACGACGAAGACGGCAACGTCTACCTGCTCGAACCGTATCACGCGGCGGATGGATCGGACCAAGAGAAACAAATCTGGCTCTTCCAGATCCGGAACGGCAGGATTTGGATGGACGGCACGCCCGGCGAGCGAATACAGCGCTTTCCGATCGAGGCCGGCCAGGGAGTCATCCGTAACGGCGAAGTGATCTTTTCCGACATTTCGCAAAGACCTACGGTACGCTGCGGAACCGTTCTTCGCACCTTAGAAGACCGCCGCAAGTTTCTGAAGCGCGCGGCCGTTCAATATGGAAAGACATTCGTCGTCTATGTGGAGCATGATTCACGGAGCCGCCGGGTGATCGCCTCCATCGAAGACCTCACCCTCTTCCTGCAGGGAGCGGAACAGCGGCCTTGGGTTGCTGGTCCGTTGGAGCCTGTAGTGAAGTAGTAGCCGAGACTGGAACATCCTTCACGGATGTTCCAGCGCTCGCCCATAAAACAATCCAAAAGTCCCGTTTTGAAAGCTGGTTTGCATACGGCCGCTGGGCCGGTTATGGTTGCTGCAGTCGTTTTCGAAAACAACTTCAGCAAAACGGAGCAAACAAGCATGCGAATTCGCTTTTTCCACGGGCTTCTGAGTAGCCTCCTCTGTGTCAGCGGGCTTTCTGCCCAGCACATGACCTCTGTGTCGGTGATGCCGGGTGTCATCATTCCGGTCCACACCGCCAGGAATCATTTGACGGTTCTCGATCTGGACAGTCCGATCAAGGATTTGGCCGCCGAGAATACGGCCTTCGACATTCAATGGCGTGGCCATACCGTCTTCATTCTTCCGAAGGAAACCGATCAATCCACCAATCTCTTTCTTTGGACGCAAGACGGAAGAGTGGTGTACGAACTGCTGCCCCCAGTTGCCGCCATCCAGGGTATGGATGTGTCGGTCGATACCCACTTCCCCGCGCACGCGCCAGCGATCAAGCCCGTTTCTGCGCCGACAGCGGCAGCTGATGTCATTCCGGCGGATTTGCTGGTACGCGCTCAGCCGGTCGAGATGGACTCGAAGAAAGCACGGCATCAATCCAGTTTGCTCATCAGCGATGTCTACCGCTGCCAGGACAGCCTGTTTCTTCGCTATGAGGTTCGCAACAACGGTTCCGGCAATCTGAAAGTGGACGAAACTCCTGTAGTGACGGCCGCGTCCGTGTCCCGCGTTTCCTCAACCAGGCCCACTCAACTGAGTCCGGAGAAAGCAGCCAATATCATAACTGGGGCGCCACTTCCTCTGATTGCTGACCAGACGGGCGCCTCTTCCCTAGCACCCGGCCAGACCGGCCGGGGTGTGATCGGTGTGCACCTTCCACCGGGTTCGAGCCCGCTGGCCGTCCGCGTTTCCGTTCCCTCGCAACGAGCTCCCCTGCAAGCCATGGTGGTGGTGCCGTGAGTGCAAAAGCGGACCTCCTATATAAGGATGGGCCCGACACTGTGACCCACGACCTAGTACACACCCGTTTTTTGGAGCTCCTCCAACGTGACCAGGACACCGGCTTATCCATACCTTGGAAGAAAGCACTTCTCGAACCGGCTAACCCGCTCGAGCCGAAGAAGCGCCCTGGTCTCAAATTGCCCGTGCTCCTCGGTCTGTGGATCGTCGGTATCGGCGTCATGGTTTTTGTTTGGTTCTCCTTCCTGCATTAAAAGGACACACTCCCATGATGAAAAAACTGTGCGCCTACTGCGCTCGTGAGGAGATCCGCGTTCGCCTGGTTCTCGCGACGCTGACCTGTATCGTGCTGGTCTACGGCCTGATCGCCGTCTTTGGCCGCGCGCTCCCCGACCGTGCCCCGAACGCGCCCTTCCTCCTGCGATTTCATCCCGAACGGATCTTGGCCATGATCGCAGCCGTTCTGGGAATGTTTCGCCTGATTGAGTGTTTTCATACCGGTCGCGACTTGATCCAGCCGCTCCTGTGGATTCTTTTTGCCAGCGTGATTCACCTGGCTTCGATTGGGATTCAAGCGGGCTGGATTTTCCCCGGGCAGGGATAAGCAGGAGTTCGTATGCCCCAGCCGCACCATCATCCGCAGCACCATGATCCCATTGAAGACAACCCCTGGTTGGCAGCGTTGTTCTTCGGCTTTTTCATCCTTCTCGGGTTCTTTTGTCTGAGTCTCCGCTACCACATCGCCATCATGCAGTGGATCGAGGGGGGCATTTACCTCGCGCTCCTGGTCGCCAGTGTCTGGCTCCTGTTTTCGGCGCGGAGCCTTGATCGCAATCGGAATCGCGAACCCTTCCGCATACCGTTGCCCGAAGACGAAGCGGAGGCCGAGAAAGCAGCCGAGCAGGGAGCGGTCCTGCTCGGCTACACCCTCGATAAAGCTCCCGCGATCTGGACCGACCGGACGCGCGCCATGCAGGCTTTGGCCTGCGGAATGAACGGCTCGGGAAAGACAACGATGCTCGAAAACATCGTGAGTCAGGATCTTCGGCGCGTGGCCGGACCGCCGGGAAAACGCCGGCACCTGCCAATGGTGATCTTCGATGGCAAAGGCGATGCGAAATTCGTCGAGAAGATTTTGCCGCATATTCACCGGGCCGGCCGGATGCACCAGCTCCGCATGATTACTCCCTCTCGTCCCGAGGTGTGTGCGCGCTACAACCCCTTCTATGCTCCCGATGGCAAGTACATGGAACGGGTCAACATGATCTTCGGCTCATTTAATATGCGTCCGGACTTCTTTACCAAGCACCAGCTCGATTATCTTTCGAACATCGTTCGACTTCTGTACTACACCGGGCGCCGCTACAACTTCTACGACTGCATCGTCATGATGCTCGACGAGCTCGTCCTGCGGGAGCAAATCTCCATCGCCCAGCGCGAGCTGTCTCAAAACGATCACCTGATGGCTCAATCCAAACTCAACTTCGAGATGAGCGTGCGCACTCTCCTGCAATCGTTCGAAGACCGGGAACGTGTCGCCAAGATCCAAGGCCTCATCAACGAGTGCATGACCTTCACGGATGACGATCTATCGGCGATTACCAACCACTATGAAGACCTCTTCTGCGTAGAAGAGGTGGTCGAGAAGGATCTCATTCTGTTGGTCAGCCTTAACGCGAACCGAAACACGTCCGCAGTGGTCGCGCTCGGCCGCATGATCCTGCAGAACATCCAGCTGACGATCGGGAAACTCTACGAAGACCTCGACAAGCTAAACGATCCGGACCGGCCGCTGTTCTCCGTCATTCTGGACGAGTTCCCGGCGTTCAGTTACAAGAACTTCGCGCACATCCAGAACACCGCGCGCGGCTCGAACACCGCTTTTCTGTTTTCCATGCAGGCTGTGCCGCAATTGGATGATGTGGCCCGCGGCTTCAAGCAGTCTGTCACCGGCGCCGGCGTGACGACCATGATGTACAAGATCAAAGACCAGGAAACGGCGAAGTTCTTTCTCGATGCGAGCGCCGAGCAGAAGGTGAAGAGCCGGACCATGCACATTGAGAAACCGTTGTTCGGCAAATACCGCGAAACCGGAAACGCAACCGAGCGCGAGCAAACGGAAACCCGGTCCAAAGACTTCGACATTAAGAATCTCCCCATCGGGCGTTTCGAAATGCTGATGGGACATGACTCGTTGGGAATGATTCATACGACCGTCCAGAGCCGATTGGCATCACCGGCCGGCATTCCGGGATTCGCACCGCAACCATTTTGCGCGCTGAAGCCGGAACGCACGCCGGAGATCGGTTCGCATCTTCGTTTTAAAGATGCGAGCGCCCAGAAAGAATTCAAAGCAAAACGAAGGGAGTTCCAGTTCAAGCGATGACACACCGGCTTCATTCTGTTTTTCTCGTGACGGCACTGTTCCTGGCACACGCGCCAGGACAGGCGCAGTCACCATTGCGTCGAGGTGCAGCGAGAAGTCCCGCCGATGCTCGAGCGGCGACGGCTTTGCATCCAGACGGCGCTTCCGTTCCCTCGCGGGCGGGACTGCGCGAGCAGCCATCGTTCTGGGACGATTCCACCAAAGCGATCAAGGAGGGCGGCTGGGACATAGGCAGTTGGATCGCGTATCGCCGGCAACTCCTTGTCGAGGCCAGTCTGACGAACCGTTACTTCTGGTTTTGCATCACCTCGTTTCTCGCGAATATCGTGTTGCTGTATTTGTTCTACGCGTCGCTTGTGAGCGAGGAACGCAAACTGTGGAAAGCGACGGGCGCGATGACCGACCTGTGGAACTGGGCGCTATTCGCCGACTGGACCGCGCGCGCGGCGATCGACAAATTCAATACCCACATCGAACTGTGCAGCCGGGCGGCAGTGGACGGACTGAATTTGCCAGCGGTGTCGAGTGTCAATACGGACGAACTCGCGCGTCTGCAGAATGAGCGTGATTCCCTTCGGCAGGAAGTAATGGCGATGAAAGCAGAACTGGTCGAGCGGGACCGTGTGATCGCGAACCTGAATACGCGTGTCGATGATGTCGCGAAAACCGTGTCGGCCGGATCGGACACCAAGATGACGGCGCAGCTCATGGAGAAGGTCAATATGTTGAACGTGCGCAACCAACACCTCGAACAGCAGTTAACAATGGCGCAAACCAAGTTGGAGCAATTGGCGCAGGCGGCCGGCTAATGTTGGTTTCGGTCGAAGGCTTCGGACGTATCTGGGAACAGCGGATCGGGAAAGACCCTTCCGATCCGTTGCGGTTCTCCGCGCGCGCCGCGTTCTACAACACAACGGGTGTACCTGTAGGCGACGGGACAATCAAGCATCGCTGGAAGCTGGGCGGCAAGGTTCGTTTTCAAGGCGGTAGTGCGTTCGATTCTGCCCGCGTCGAAAACAATCTAGGGCGTGTCTTCGAGTGTGACGAGCCGGAGCAAAGGTTCACCTGGCTGCAAATGTGTTGCAAGCGCCGATTGGCCCAAGCGGAAATTCCAGACTGTTTTCTGTTCCGGGTCACGTCGGAGCGCATCGGCTGGATGAATTTTAAAAGCGACACGGTGAAATCGCCGGATACGTTTCTGTTGTCGTACAGCGCCGAACGCGGCGACCAGGAAGCGCTGATTCTGATGAAACCTGACGCTTGGGTTCAAGGACGCACTGGGCGTCTTGTCGCAGAGCCAGATCCTCGCCGCCCGTGGCGGGCACGACTGCAGTTAACACAAATCTGAGAGGTGGAATTATGCGTTACGAAAAGGGGACAATCCAACTAAGCGAAGCGAAGGACATTCCGCTGTTGCAGCAGGTGTTTCACTCAGCTTACGCAACACAACCTCAATTGTTCGAGTTCATGCGGTTACAGGGCTGGGAACGGTCGTCTGGTGCACTGAAGATGCGACTTGCCAGGCTGGTCCAGCATGATCTTGTCCGGCGTCTTGCAGCAGCTCCAGGCATCTCCCAGTCGCTTTACTCGATTAGCCCCACCGGAAGAGACGTATTGGTGTATCGTGGCGTGCCGTATGCTGGCCGCGGCTGCGGTCTGGATCGTCCGCTTGCAACTGCGCAACACGCGTTGCACCTGAATGAAGTGCATCTTGCATTCTTGCGCAGCGGACAGTTGCGGGAGTGGATCCCGGAAACTGAAATCTGCTCACGCAATATTCTCACGGGCCGCGGATACGCCAAGGACTACGATGCCGTGATATCTCTGGCGGCCGACAAACAAGCTCTGATCAGTTTTGCGTTGGAATACGAGCGATCGCAAAAGACCGACGCCGAGTACCAATCATTAGCGATCGCACTAAATCGGGAAGCATACTTGGACTTCGTACTATACGCGACGGCTAACAGTCATTTGTTCACGAAACTGTCGGTAGCGCTTCGGCAGTGTCATCAAAGCATTGCAATTTGTTTGGTGCCGGACTTACACGCTCGCCTACTTGATGCAAACGTTCTTTTACTCGGCGAAGAATGGCGAATGACCCTGCACGAATTGGTAGACCTCAAATGCGGTGTTAAGTCGGCGTCGCCGACACGGTCTGCACCAGCATAGGCCTAGCCTTCTTTATGGCCCTTCTTTTGTGCTGCCTTTGTCGCCTGATTTTCCTGTCTTTGGCGTGCTATGCTGATCTATTTCCCTTCCAATACCCTTCTGCCTGCATTCCATTGGGATACCAATGAAGTGCTATTGCTACCTCCAACGGCATTACGTTGGCCCCATTTTGCCGAATTTGGGTGCCAGCTAAGTACCTTCCTTCCAATCAGTTCCAGCGTCATTTAGTAGCGCGACTTTGGGCTTTTTCACAAGCACCGCCCTGTTACTACTGAGGATCGGTCCCTAGGCCGTCGTTTTGGAGCCTCTAAGTTCCTTTGATAGCCTGCGTGCCGGGTGCATATGTTAACAGCCGGTTGCACGTTTGTCAGTGGCGTTCGACTTGCTTTGCGTATAGTAATTCGCTTACCGCCAATGTACGAACAGCGTCAAGACAAGAATGCCAACGATGAGCGCGAGTGCCAGGGTTCTCCGGGAATGAGTGGATATGTCCCGCTCGTGAGTTGCGACTGGAGTTGTCTGCCTTGCGATGGAGTTGAAAACCGTCGCGTGCTGCAACTGGTTGTTTCGCTCTCGGTACCTGCACTCTCAACTCATCATCTTCTGTGCGCAGGCCGGCGAGCATTCGGTGTGTCTCGTGCGCGTTCCGCAACAGCTCGGCGATATGCACTCCGGCAGCTGCAGGTGTGGTCGCCACGAAATTGCTCAGCAGCTCGAGCGCGGTGCTGTTTGCCGAGTGACCGACACCCACAATTCTGTACACCGGCTTTGCCACCCAGGCGTGTAGCAAGTCCGGATGATCGAACACGCCGAACTGTTCCTCCCCGCCACCGCCGCAGATCAGAACCAGCATGTCTCCTGTGGTGCGCCGTACAGCTTGCACGAGTTCGGATCCCGACAACACATTTGCGCGAATCGCCTCGAGATCCGCCTCACTTTCAAACGGTCGAAACGGTTGGCAGAAGTCGGTGTACACTTGCGCTTCTTGTGACCGAGAGTGAATGACGGTTATCTTTGGTCGGGCTTTCGCGGGAAACCCAGCGGACTACTTGCGAGCGCTTTGAGTGTTTGTAACGTTGACGCTTCCTCTCGGCGGCTTTGAAGAACGCCCGGAGCATCGAGCAGCTGTATGTCCGTACAAACAGGTACACCTCGAACGAGGATGCCTTGAACTGTTGCGAGACGCGTAAGCTTCCGCTTGCACAGACATAGTCGCGAGTCTTGGTCGCGGAGCGCTCCAGCACCTCCTTGGGAATTGTTAGTTTTAGGGAATCGGTTGCATCGGAACCTCCGTCGGTAAGCGTCACTCCCCAGAACACCCGAGCATTGCGAAGTTTGTTGTCGGAGCTTTCGAGATACCCGGCAACCCGCAAGAGGAGTTCCTGTTCGGCTAGATCTTTGTACAGCCGCTTCGTGATCAGCGTTAGTAGAAATTGATTCACGGTGGCGACAATCGCCACTCTTCGGCTTACGTTGTCTCACTCCGTGTTGTCCTGAAGCTGCACGCGCATTGTCTCGTTCCTTTCGAAAGTACCGGTTCTTCTCTTACAACCCGTGGGCTGTTCGTCATAGAGCAAGTACGTCGAGACTGCACAGGGGAGCACATGTTGCAGCGGGACTTGGTTCTTTGCCCCGGCCGATTGTCTTTACTCGTGGACGTGCAATGCTCTCTGTGGGGTTGTGGGAGTAGCCGATTTCCGGCTCTGTTGCTTGCGCCGCTTGCCACATATATATGTTGCGAGCGAGTAGGTCCTCGTTGCGCCGTGCGCGCGCAATTGATTCGTAGCGCGTCTGTCGTGCTCTCTGTTCTCTGGTGTCCTGCTTTTTTCATCCAGCACCCTGCCGAGGGTGCAATTTCAATGCAGGAACTTTTTTGTGTCTTCTCAGTTCACAAGCAACTTGTTATGTCGACAGGAAGCGTTTCGCGATTTCGAAACGCTCCAGGATGAATGCGCTGACATCTCATCGGTCGCAGTTGAGAACACACCAGTGCAACAGGAGACTGTCGGGCTATAATCTTCGACTTTTCGCATGGCCGCAACGGTCGCGTTCCCGTCCTGACCAAGTGGCGCCTGACACAAGGCAGGCTGGAAGGACTCGTGTCCGGGCACCCGGACCATGCCGACGGGGCTTACGTCGAAACCAGCAGCATTCTCTCAGTGGAGGGAAATCGCGTCCGCACGCGCAACTCCGAATACGAACTGGGCGATCCTGATCCCAGTTACACGAAGCTACTCGAAAGCATGAGGCTCACGCCCGAAGCCGCTCTCCATGTTGTAGCCATTCACAACTTCATTCGTGTCCGCACGGCTATATCTCGGTAGGCCACGACTGATCCGCACTTCTTATTCCCTTTCGGCCTGGTCTCCGCAATGAGATCGGGTACCAGTCTTCCGTTCACCAAAACAGACACCTACAAAGGAGGCGTTGCCATGTTCTGTTTCCACTCTGTACGCGAGCTCCGCCGCTGGGCCGCTGTCAGCCTAGCTGCCATTGCTTTTGCGCTCGTTGATTTCGATGGCTCGATCTGGAGCTTCGAGGTATTTCCCGATGGACACGTGTTCCCGCTTCGAGCTGTTCGCTCGACCGGAATCTATTCGTGAGGAGTCGTTTATGTACATGTTCACTTTCCTGGTCCGCGAACAAGCGGGCAACTATTGCACGTCGGTTGTCCATCTAGACTCCTTGATTACTGCCAAACAGGCAATCCTGGCGGCCCTGCGTTCCTGGCGGAGCAGGTGCTTTCTGCTGTCCTGATCATCCGTAACATCCAGAGCGATGGCGAGTATTGGATCGACACTTACCAGGGACGAGTGGGCAGCGCACTGGAATACGCCACTGTACTGAGTAAGGCCTAAAATTCCCATATCGGATTCCGAACTTCTCCGCCTTCTCTCGCATTACCAGCAGCAGCTGATTCGGGATGCAGTTCGGCTCTCGGAAACTGGACTGCCGGATCACGCCGCATGTCATGAATTTGGAGCCAGTGTGTGTGCCGTGCTGAGCGCCGCCGTTCAAACCGAGGCGGTCGCCCAGCGGTTGCTCCACGATTGCGAACGCGGCTGATTAGCGTTTGTTCTTCTGACTGAATCTCCGGCGCTGCGCGGTGTCAGCACCGGATCGTGTCTGGCTTCGTTCGATCCACAGACGGAGTCGAAACACCGTTTTCTCGTCTTTCCCGCAAGCAGTTCGGGGACCTGTCCCAAACCCCGGATCAACGGTTCCGTATCCGTTCTCGCCTGGCGATGCAGGCTACTTCTGTCTTTGATAAGGAGATCGTTCCATGAATGCTTCTGTTGCCTATCGCTGGCGCAACGCCGAGATGCTCATCTTGGCGCCGCTTTACGGAAAACAAACCGATGCCGTGCTTTCTCGCGTTGCGCGAAAACCGGTCAGATCTTGCCGGCTGTCGTCCGGACTCCCGATTCCACTGTGTCAGGTTGCTGTTGACAAAGCTGCGTAGCCAAACGAATCTTGGGAAAGGTCCGCTCTGTTCACAGGACCGGCCTTTCCCAGATTAGAAAAGCGAAGTACCATGACCGTTCCAAATCACCCGCAGAGGTTTGGCTACAGCACGTTCTCGATGAAGAGATTGACCCACTTCTCCATGCAATGCGCAGCGCAAGCGGATCGCTCGCCGGTACCCAGGTTCCTACTTCCGAGTCGAGATGTACGTCTTCTGTTGCTCATAATGCTCGTGCTTGTTGTGGAGGCTTTCGCATCCTCTTCCACTGACATCTGCCGGCGTGTCGGGCCATTCTTTCGGAGTGCTTCAGTTCGGGGATCTGGCAAACCCTGGATCGGCGGTTCCAGAAATCCAGTCCTTGCCCGGCGATGCGGGCCGCGCGCGTGGGGCGATCTGCCCCTCCGCCCAATTTCTTAAAAGGCAAGAACATCACCATGAAGCGTATATCGCCCTTGCTCGTTGCCGGGCTGGTTGCACTGACAATCAGTCTTTTCACCGGTTGCTCGCCTCAGCCGGACATTAGCGGATCCTATACAACGGCTGTGAATGCCCGAAGAGCAAACGGGGCTGGTTGGCACGGTAGCGCTGAAGTCTTGCCGACGCAGAACGGCTCTTCATTAACCGGAAACGTCACGCTTCACCACCCCACGGCCGGAATCTTCCAGATCCCCATCACCTCGGGAACCGTGCAAGACGGCAAAGTTGTTTTCTTCGGACACGTTGCGCTGCCACTCGGAACGGTCGATTTGACGTTTCGCGGCCTGATTAAAAGCGGTCACATCGAAGGTGATGCGAATGTCGCATTGCAGTGCCTGTTCGGCCAGGAACACGATGAGGCAATCTTTCTGATGGCCAAGGCCTAGCACGGGATAGATTCGGCAGAGGTTTCGGAGACAGACCTCCATATATAAAGATATAAAGAATGCGAGCATCAGGTTCGAACACCAGTCTTGGTTGATTGCATCCTATATTTCCCTACCGTATACCTGATCACGGCGTTATGTTCGCCACCACGGAAGGTGTCCATGGAACCGTACCTCTTATATTGCGATGGCTCCTGCCTGGGAAATCCCGGCCCCGGCGGGTGGGCCTATCGTGTTTGGAAAGACCGGCGCGTTCTGCGCGAACATTCCGGCAACGAACAGAGCACGACCAACAACCGAATGGAGCTCCGCGCGGCCATTGAAGGTCTGAACTCCTTTCCTTCGGCTAGCGACATCATCGTGATGTCGGACAGCCGCTATCTGATCTCGGGCATGGCCGAGTTGCTTCCACTCTGGCAAGCGCGCAATTGGCGCTCCAGCAATGGCGCTGCCGTTCAGAACCAGGCTCTCTGGCAAGAACTGCTGCGCGCCGGGAGTCGGCACAAAGTCTCCTGGCAGTGGGTTCGAGGCCACTCCGGCGTGCCCGAACAGGAATACGTCGATCGCTTGGCGTCGGCGGCAGCGGAATTGGCTGCACGCGCCGCCTAAAATGCTTTGTCCATGTGCCGAGCGAGGCAGATGGGCCCTGTCCACAGTCTCTCTGCTCCGATTGCTTAGAATTCGGGTGCACTGTGATGAGTTTTGCGGAGCTAATCCACAAAACGTTTTCATTGGATAGAAACTACGGCCAGCCTTCGGGCTGGCCTTTTTTGAGTTGAAGAGCATAAGAGAGCAGCTTCCTGCTGTTTCGCACCTGCTTCCCCCCAACTTGTCAGTCCAGTATTCCCGTTATCATTGCCGGACTCTCAAGTTCCCTTGCATCTTCTAAAAGACCTGTTCTGACCGCGGCCGGTCTCGGACTTCCACCTCTCACCCTTCTTGCGTTATGCCGCAGAAGGCCATTTGCTTTTCTAAGGAGAAATAAAATGAATGCTTCGTTATTCCAACGTTGGCAGAATGCCGACCTGATTGTGTTGTCTGCCGTGCATGGCGAGCGCGCCAACACTGTGCTTTCCCGCCCTGCGAGAAAACCAGTTGCTTACGCCAGCGGCACTCGGCCGCGGCTTGTGGAAATTCCCATTCCGGTTCGTCGCGCCGCCTAGCCTGCCCTTTCCCTTTAGGGTTCCGTCCGGAATCCTTCTTTCCCCTCGAAAACGTTCCAGCTGAAGCGCATGGCAGAGCCGTCGTGTGTCTACCCATGCGCCTTCAGCACGAGGGTTTGTATCTGAAATTTCAAGGAGAAAACGTATGCAACAGAAGAAAGTCGTAATTGAACGCTCCGTGTCCTTACGTGATATCGGGCTAGACGGAAATGTCGGAACAGAAAAAGCGGTTTTCACGTTCCTGAACTGGGCAGAAGCGGTCGCGACCCGCTGGATTCAAATGCCTGCGGGGGTGTTGCTTTGTGTCACCGTTCCCGGTGATCCGAGAAGTGGCGCCTGTTATCTCTATGAACGGCGGCAGGGCCTCTTTCACTGTCTCGATCTGCCCGGTGAAGACAACGGCCAGTTGACCACTGAAGATTTTGACCGGCTGCTGCGGCAATTTCGATTGACCGATTTCGCCCGGCGCCCCCGGAAACTGTACTTGCCGGAGCGCAATAATCCTTCGATTTCTGGTGTGTTTGCATCGGCCGCTTGAGTTGGGTAAAGGACTACTGTGCTGTCTAAATCCCTCTCGGAGAGGTTGCGATGAGTTACGGCGTTAGTGCTCGTCCGGAGCACGTGGGCGACTACTGGGCACTGTTCGTGAACCGGCGTGCCCACACGATTCAGTCCAAGCGGCCCGCCCCTGACACGGGCCGTCACAACTACTTTGTCGCGAAGGAGTTTCTGCCCGATCAACCTCCCGGTCCGCCGCAGGGTCCTCCCAAGCCGCTTGACGATACGACCATCCGCGCGCATCTGGAAGGGCGTCTCACGATCGGTCTCTATGCCATGAACCCCGAGACACAGCGATGCAAATGGCTGGCGATCGATGCCGATTATGACCGGGCTTTATACGACCTGTGTGCTCTGCAGTATGAGCTTACCCATAAAGGCATCGATGTCGCCGTGGAGCAGAGCCGCCGTGGTGGCCATCTTTGGATCTTCCTGGCAGAACCATGTCTTGCCTTGGAGTGCCGCTTGTTCATCTCTCATATCGCTCAACAGTTGAAGGTGCCCATCAAAGGCAAGCGGAACGAAGAAGGAACGACCCAGGTAGACGGCATCGAAATCTTCCCGAAGCATGACACCTTGGAACCCGGTCAGTTCGGGAATGGATTGCGGGGACCCCTCGGCGTGCATCAGGCGACAGGCCTCCGCTACTACTTCTATGGTGCGGATGACTTCACGCTCGATGCACAGATTGCCTATCTGAACCAACGGCGCAAGTTGACGGAGGCAGAACTTCGGGCCTCCGTCGATCAGCTGCCGCCGCCCGAACCCAAACTATCGCCTCGAATTCCCTTTTGCAGGAACTCTCGATTCGATGACCGGCCGCAGTTCAGCATTCTAGATCATGTCCAGGTCGACACGCGGCGCATTGTGAGCGGCAATTATCAGGCGCAATGTCCTTCCTGCCACCAGCAGGGCGGGGACAAGCATGGCGACAATTTACACATTAAAGTGTCCGATCCGCGCTTCTATGTATGCCGGGCGGGTTGCGACAAATATGCGATCCGCGCGGCTCTTGGCTGCCCGGTACCGCTTGCCGTCTCGGGAGGTGTCCGGTGATGGAAACCGCCGAGCACAAGTATTACCCGGAAAACTGGAAGCCACTCGAGCGGTGGCTTCCGGCCGCCTTATGTCGCACCCGCTTTTCCTGGATGTGGAATCTGCAGGGATACGAATGCTATCGCTATCGCGATTCCGGCGAATTGCTGCACCTTGACTCCATGGGCCAGTGCTGGGATATCACTGAGTTGGGCGCCATCCCCGCCGATTTTGGCCAACACTTCGAACGCTGTACGGGTCACGCTTACTCGAGCGATTTGACGATTGCGGCAAAACGGTCTGCGGATGCCGACAACGAGAATGATGAGGACGACGACGATGTGCCGTCTGTTCAGCCGCCGAATGGCGAATCTTTAAGTCGAATCCTCCAACAGTGGGCGGTGGAACAGGATATCGAAGCCGCCAAACTCGAACTCCTTTTTTCAGAACTTTCGGTATACAACACCCTGCTACTCGCAGAACTGGAGGAACAATGCAACACGCTCTTAAAAACGACCCGCTGCTGGCTGAAATAGCAGTGAACGGGCGGCCTATAACTGCTCGGAAAGAGCCTTCCCCAGCTCCGAACGGAGCGAGCAACGGTGACCGGCATGTTCTCGACGATCGCGGCGTGTCGCTGCCCGAAGAGTACCGGCAGGAACTGAAAGCAGCCCGCGTCACAGCCTGGCGCGCGTTGAGTGTTGCGGCAAGCAGCAAGGGCCCGGTCGTGCGAGGAACAGAATCGGGCGGGGCCGTCGAGCCGATCGGTCATTATGTGACCTTCGCCGCGGAAGACGGCCAGCCGCTCGAATGGTTGCATCCACAAGACGCGATCGCGCCGAACCAAACACACGCCGTCGTCGTGGCCCCAGCACTGGCGCGGATTGAGGTCTTTCGGCTGCAACGAAACTATGAGGTCGCAATTACGAAGCACGCCACGAAGATCGTGAATGGTAAGCCGAAGCTTGTCAGCAGCATGGTGTTTCGCGGGCATGGCTTTTTGGGTCTCGAATTGTGGAACAAAGAGAAGGCATTCCGCGGTGCTGTTTTGCCGACGTTCACCACGCGAGGCGGCGATGAAGTAGCTGTGCCCGAGCCTTTCCAGCCGGCATTGAAAGCCGCGGTCGAAGGGTCCTGCTGTATCGGATGCCGCCATTCCCATTATTTGCAGGCACGCATGAAGCAGCAGCCTAGCGGGAGCGTGTGATGTTCGGCATGGTTCGGGGCGGTCTCAAACAGATCGCCATCCTCGGAATCGCGTCGTTGATAGCGGTGGCGCTGTTCCACGACGCTATTGCGCAGGCCTTTCGAAAAGACCCGATCTTTCAAGAGGGTGGCCGCATGGTCGGACAGGCAAGGCAGATATTGACTCCACCGACGATGTACTTTGCTCCCGATCAGAATCTCGAGCAGCTGGACATCGACCGATTGCGCCAGACCCGCTCCCGTCTCGATATCAGCATGTACGCGTTCACTGACCGGGAGTTGGCCAGCGTTTTGAAGGAGCTCGCCGAAAAGGGTTCCGTCATACGGCTGTACCGGGACAAGGAGCAGTTTGAGACCGAACAGGCGCACTCTCACCGCAGCCGTCCGAGCACAACCGATCTTCTCCGAGGTGTCGCCAACGTTCACATTCGAGTGAAGGGCGGCGCCGGTCGCGACCTGATGCACCAGAAGGACTACTGCGCCGATTGTTCTCAGGGGGCGGGCTTGCTCCGGGACGGTAGCGCGAACTGGTCGGTGGGCGCGGAACGCTTTCAGGACAATTCCGTCTGGTTCACTTCAGACCCGCGCGAAACAGATACCTACGAGCGCAAATTCGACCAGATGTGGACACGATCTTCCAATCTGGTTGTGCAATAAGGGAGGTTCCGGTGCAGAGTCGTGCTTTCAGAAAGATCTTAATTGCCAATCCCTCACTGGCGTTTCCATCGTTGGTTGTTCCGGCGCTCTGTTTCGCTTTGAATCGCGCCTCCTTCGTGTGGTCCCTTGTGGTGATCGGCCTGACGGCATGGAGATGGCATCAGACAAGACGCGACGCAATCGCGTCTGACGCTTCCGCCCAAGGTGCTCTTGCCCAACTGGTGCTGGCCACATCTGTCATCCAGATGCTTGCGTTTGCCTGGATTGGAGCCGTATGGATGCTCGAAGGGATCGGACAGTTGATTATGATTTCCTCTGTCGCAAGCCGAGTCGTGGCGTGGATTCAGGCACAGTGGTTCGGGGAACTGGCCGCTTGGTTGGTCTTGTTCGTGGTTGTCTGTGAGCTCTTTCGTTTGGGACGGCCGCTTCTGGCTTGGCACCGGCGTGCGGTTCATGGGGCCATCGCAGAGTTGTCCCCAGAAAACTCGCGTCCTGCGACTGCTCGGCCGTGTTCAGGGTCCACCAATGATTCGACAGATTAGAGCTCTCGGCCGTAGACTCGACCGGGAGCTCTTTCCCCTTTTCCGGCATCTCGGTTCCTTCTCCGGGCCGTCGCGTGGGTGGAGAATTCATCATTTCTACGACATTCCTTCCCGTACGACGGACGAATACGTCAGAGGCAAGGGCGATCCGACTAACATTCTCGCCTACCCCAGTTCCGGGCCGAACGGGACATCGCAGAGGATTGTAGCCTGCTCAATGACGGAGCCGCCTCTCTGTTGTGCCGATTCTACGGCTACACGAAAACCCCGTATCGGAGCAAGAAAAAGGCTCATGACGTTGATCTTTATTTCATCCGGGAACAACGTTGCGGCCGATGGCTCCACAACATTGTTGCCTATTGGCTGTACAACCGGCGGGGTTTTGCAGAGGCACTATGCTGTCGAGTTCTAAATCTAAAGACTTCATTTTGAAAGGAGGGCCGCACCTATGGCGTCCCGCAGTGTAAACAAAGTAGTTCTCATCGGACATTTAGGGCGCGATGCGGAAACGAAATTCACGCCCGCTGGCAATGCGTGTACTCGCTTCTCCATCGCCACTTCACGAAGTTGGAAAGAACAGCAGAGCGATGAGTGGAAAGAAGAGACGAACTGGACCAACATCGTGGTCTGGCGCAAGGAAAACCTTGCGGAGTACCTCACCAAGGGAAAACAGGTCTACGTTGGAGGCAGGCTGCAAACGCGCAGCTATGACGGCCAAGGCGGAAGGAAGGTGTACGTCACGGAAGTCATAGCGGAAGACGTTGTGCTACTCGGCGGCCGCGGCGACGAGCAATCGTCCGGGGTGCGAACACAGCAACCTGCCAGCAGAGGAACAGCAAATGGGACCGGCAACGGTCGCGGAAACGGGTCCGCAACCGCGGTTCAAGAAGACGATGCGTTCGAAGGAATGGGCGTTACTGATGACGACGTGCCGTTCTGAGCGCATAGAATGCTGTTCGGTATCCTGCCAGGTGAAAGTCCTGCCGCAGGAGTAGGTTCATTGCCTGTATAGCTATGGCGTATGCGTGGATGGTGACTGAAACGCGGGAGTAACGCCGGATAAACGTGGCCCTGAGGAGATCAAGGATCTATTTCTGACGCGTTCCACCAAAGGGGCAACGATGTGTTTGTTATCCTCATCATTTCCTTTCTCAGCGTTGCGCGATATAGCGTTGCGCGATATCTGGAAGGAAGGCAATCCATGCATCACTTCGATGTTGTTCTGAAAGTTCTGCTGCGGAATTCCATGGCGCACATTACCGGTAAGCGTATTGTACAGTGGCTTCCGACGGAGCTGCCCAAAGTGCAGAACCTGAGTGTCGATCTGCTCGGGGAAACGGCGGATGGCGAGCTGACCCAAATCGAAGTCCAGAGTTCCAATGACGACAAATTGCCTTTCCGGATGCTGCGTTACCTCGGCTTGATCGTGGCGATCCATCATCGACTTCCTAGGCAGATTCTGCTTTATGTCGGTCGGGAGCCGCTCGACATGGCCGGTCAGTTCAGGTGGCCCGAGGGGTATATTCGCTATGCCCTTATCGACATGCACGAGGTCGCAGGCGAGCCACTTCTCGCCAGCCCGGAACCAAGCGATAATGTATTAGCGATCCTTGCGCGGCTCAAGGACAGCGGCACCGCCATACGGAGCATTCTGGAAAACATTTCCAGATTGCCTCGCGACGACGCCAGAGAGTATTATCAAGCCCTGCTGATTCTTTCGGGATTGAGAGGATTGGCAAAAGCAGTTCAAGAGGAGGCACGAACAGTGTTGGCGATTGATCTTTCCGAAAACGAAGTGCTGGGTCCTGCTTACAGACGAGGCCTTGAGGAAGGTCAGCTAGAGTTACTGCGGCAGCAGATCGAGCGGAAGTTTGGCGGCCTGCCGGAGTGGGTGGAGCATGAATTGGCGCAATCCTCGGTTGAAGAGCTACAAGCGGCTGGACTTCGCCTGCTGGATGTCAAAACGCTTGAAGATTTGTTTCCACGCCAGTAGTTAGCTGGAAATCGACTCTTTCATAGGCGCGCGGTTTCCCAAATCCTCAAGTACTTCCGAACTACCATCTTCTTCACGAACCGAAATGATACGCCGTAACTGAGCAAAAGCTGACACATCCACGCGGCGTCTAACCATTGGATATCCGACCCGCAACTTTCGATTACAATGCTTTCGCCCCAGTGACGTTCGGCAATAAGAAGGGTAGCCGTTACAGCCAAGTCGTAGGGCTTGAGCGCCGTCTTGCAAAAATCAATGCCTGAGTTCCTTCGCAAGAAAAAGTCTTCATGGCAGCATTCGCCATCGCAGAGCCGACTCGTGGCGAAGGCCATCATCAGGGGCGTTCCTATCAGTCGGGAATTACCGGAATGGTCGATACCGCACGCGGTTTCTGTGGGAGAGACGACTACCGAGCCGTCGAGCTTTTCGTGCCCACAGTCACGGATACCGTTGAAAGCAATATAGTCGTCTGTAATCTCTTGGCAAGCCGCGACCGTCCGGCCCCGCTATGGGGCATCCAAGATCGGCTAAAGGCAGAACGAGTTTTTCAAAATCCCTTCGAATAAGCCGGAAGGCGTCCGGATCACCTGGGCCTCGCCAACAGTGGTAGTAGCCCATCGCTGAAGCTTAGCGCAACGCACAGAGCCGAGTCGGTTGGCGCTTTCAGTCGGGCCGCTCCTGTCAATACAGAGTGGCCTTTTTACTGCCCTTGTGAGTGAAAGGAGTAATCTGGCGCTCTCTGACCGCTCTCAGCTTCGGTCTTGAACAGAAGCTGCGGGCCGTTCTACCCGGTCACTCTCAAATCACCCCTCAACCCAAACCATCCGAGGTGCGAGTTATGCTTTTGGCCCCGGCTTACGCCGATTTGGTGCATTTTGACGAGACTGCTCACGTATACACCGTTGCCGGCGTCGAGCGTCCGAGCGTCACGCAGATTCTAAAAGACGCCGGGCTGATCGATACCACCTGGTATACGGACGAGGCGCGCGAACGGGGCAAAGCCGTTCATCTCGCCACGCAGTTTCTCGACGAGGACGATCTCGACTGGGACACGGTCCTCCCGAACTATCACGGTTACGTCCAGGCTTGGGAAAGGTTTAAGCGGGAGTCGCACTTCCAGATCTGTCGTGATGCGGAAGGCAACCTCCTGATGGAATACCGCCTCTTCCATCCTGTTTCCGGCTACTGCGGCATGCTGGATCGACTCGGGACGATCGGCGCAGCCGAGTATCTTCTCGACATTAAGACCGGCGATCCCCAGGACTGGCACGGCTATCAGCTGGCGGCCTACTCGCAGTGCCTACCCAATCCACACTCCCGTAAGCGCATGACCGTTCACCTTCGCGCGAACGGTTCGTATTCGACGCGCGAGCATGAGCTGCCTACGTTTCCCTATCACTGGCAGGTTTTCGCCGCTGCGACCGTCATCTGGCAAGCAAAGCACAGAAAGAGGAATTCTCATGGCTACACCCGTTCCGCTGTTTCCGCAGCGTAATCTCTTTTCCACCTCGTCGTCGCAATCCTCCACGCTCCAGATCATCCGGCAGGCTGCCGAGCAAGGTGGCACCGTGGAAATCAACGAGGAAGAGGCGTGGGCGGCTGAGTCTGGCAAGTCTCAAAACGATGAGACCTCCGTGAACTCCCCAGCCGGCTTTAAGGAGCGGACCGGTGCTCTGCAGCAACAGGTTACATTGCTCTCGTTTACAACAGTTGGAGACCTCGAAAGAGCCAACGATCTACTGACTGCCGTTCTCTCGTTAAAGGACCAGATCGAGCGCTATCACGAGCCAATCAAGCGCCCCTGGAAGGATGCGCACGCGACCGCCTGCAAGGCCGAGCACGACGATCTCGATCCGGTTGTCGCGCTGGAGAAAACGTTAAAGCAAGGGATCGCGGCACTTGATCTGAAAATCCGGCAGCTTGAGGCAGAGACCGCACGGGCCAGACAACAAGCTGCCGCGGAAGCGGGTGCTGCGATGCAGCAGGAAATGATCGCGGCAGCCCGCCAATCCGGAGCTTCCGAGGAAGTGCTGGCTTCACTCGGGTCCATGGAGATCCTGGTCCCAGTGGCGGAAGCCAAATCGTTTGCCAGGCCCAAAGGATACTCGACACGCGATCAGTACAAAATCGAAGTGACCGACATTCTTCTTCTTGCCAACTCCGTTGTTGCCGGAGGCGTACAGAAGGAAGTTTTGCAGGCGAATCTGAAACTGCTTGCGGCGATGGCAAAGGCATCGAACGGAGATCTCCAGATCCCCGGGGTGCGGATTAAGAAAAAGCTAGGCGTGACAGGAAGGAGAACGCGATGAGCGCGAGCACGATAACGATCGATCGCAGCAAACTGTACGGTGTGCTGCACGAACCGGGCGGACGTCCCATTGTGCGGCAGGTTCGAGTGCTGAAGGTCGGGATCGGCGTCCCGACCGGGCCTGATGTGCATGTGTGGATCGACCAGAACCGGCATTGGTGCGTCGAAGTCGGAAGCTATGTCAATGGGAAGCGTCAGAGCCAGGTCAAGCGGCTCGAGCAGCGTGCTGACGCCGAAGCGTTCTACGCACAACGGCGGAAAACGGCGCCCGAGCGAAACGCGCCGCGCAAGCTGCCGTATTTCACCTTCCTGCGTACGGATGCGCAGGGCAAATTTGTGCATGACTTCGACATGATCGAGTTACATGGGCCGGTTCCGACGGAAATCGATATCGTTTTCCTGAACGGGCACAACTTCGACGCATCGTTTCAGGCATGGTCGACTTCGAAGTTACTCTGTGAGGGGAACGGCATCAATGCGCGCCGCAATGTGGAGTGGCCGCAGGCGCCGGATGAACGCGCTTTAGCCGAACAAGCCCGCAAGGAAAATCGGCGGTTCTTTCCGATTCTGAATGGCTGCTATACGGCTGGTTGCCGGTTCGCCATCGGGGACAAGCGGCAATGCAAGCCTCATGGCAAACTGACGTTTCAACTGATGAATGCCCCGACACTCGGTGGCTCCTGCCAGTTCGACACGACGGGGTTCCGTTCGATTGCTCAGTTGGCCGGCTCGCTCGACCAGATACGGTTCATGACTGGCAGGGGCAACCCGGACGCCGGTAGTGTGGCCGGTATCCCACTCAAATTTGTTCTGCGGCCGTATAAGGTCCAAGTGGGCGACAAGAGCAGCATTCAATACGGCGTAAGCCTGGAGTTTCGAGCCAAGAGTCTCGAAGAAATGGCCCGCCTGCTGCACGCCCACACCGCCGAATTCCGGCCGCTCGTTGCGTTACCGGAACCAGCGATTCCCCTGGAGCCGGAATCCATAAGTGCTATCCCGGAGGAGGCCCTCTCGATCACAGAGGAACCGGCGACCGATCCCGCCGTAATGGACGCGCAAGAAGAGGCATCCGAAGCTGCCGCCATGGCCGGTGAGTTTTACGGCCTGTTCTCCGAGCAGAACGATACGGACCAGCCGCCGGCGAGCAACCCGCTACCGCCGGGGAATAATCCTCCATCACCGGCTATGCCCCGACGCCGCTCCGAAGCGCATCACTAGGCACTGGCCTAATCCCGATACCCGGCACAGCCGTGCATTATTTGGCTGTGCCGGGCTGTTTACCGCCACCGACTTGTTATCAATGACTTAGAAGTGCGGTTGCATCGCCTGGGCCAATCCTTATACTCCCTGGAACAGGGATAAGGGAAATACTTTGATGACCGAATTGTTGATCGAATCTCCGGCGAACGAAAATGGCCTTCCGGCGGATGCGAACACGGATGCCGCCGGGGACATCGTCCGCGTCTACTTACGCGATATGCGCCGGATCCCCCTTCTCACGCACGAGGAGGAAATCGCATGGGCACGCCGCATGGAGAAGGCCCATACCACCGTTTTTAAGACGCTCTCCCGTGTCCGCCTGATAGAGCAATTTCTGATCGAAACACGGGCAGCCATCGCTTCCGGCAGTGTTCCGGTAACGGAGATACTGGCGTCATCCGATCAGCCCGAGGTGGATCTCGGCCTCGATGCCGATACGGCTGTGTCGGACAAGCTGGAAGTTCTGTTGTCGGCCGCCGTTTCCAAAATCGAGCAACTCCGTAAAGAAGCGGAACGCCGCCTGAGCGTCGTCACACAGACCGTCACGAAGCGGAAGCGGCGAGCAACGCGAGTGCCGAGCTATCCGCGCACTCTGGTTGCCATTTCCCGGGAGATTCGATCGCTTCCGTTCACCGCGCGATACCGTGACGAGATGATACGCCATCTGCGCGAGGCTGAGCAGTCCGTTCGTTCTGTTTCGGGACGGCTAACGACCGTCACCGATCCCGTACTACGGCAATCGCTGCTGGACGAACGCAAACGTCTGGAGCAGAACGCAGGCGCTACCGAGGACCGTTTGAAACGAGCCGTAGCCACGGTTGCTCAGGCGGAGCGCGACCGGGATCTCGCCCGGCAGAAGCTGGTCGAATCCAACCTCCGCCTGGTCGTGTCTATCGCCAAGCGCTATGCGCGATCCGATGCGGGCCGGTTTCTGGACCTGATTCAGGAAGGAAACGTCGGATTATTACGCGCGGTTGACAAATTCGATCACCGGCGCGGTTATCGTTTCTCGACCTACGCGACCTGGTGGATCCGCCAGGCAATCAGCCGCTTTCTTGCCGAGCAAAGCCGGACGGTCCGCATTCCGGCCCATGTGATCGAAACGATGCAACGCGTCTCGCGAGCGCAGAAACGGCTACAGCAGCAACTCGGTCGCGAGGCCACCATCCACGAAATTGCGGATCATCTCGGAATGACCCCAGGCGATGTGCAACGCTTCCTCCGTGTCGGGCAAGAAGCCGTGTCGCTCCACGCCACGGTCGGAGAAGACGAGGACTCTACGCTCGCGCAGTTTATCTGGGATACGCGGGGCCTGCCGGACTGTCACAAAGTGGCGGACGCAGTCACCCACAAAACATTGAACGACATTACGCTCGAACGGCTCGAGACCGTATCGCGCAGCATTCTGAAAGGCCTGAGCAAACGTGAGCGCACCATTATTGCAATGCGCTTTGGCTTCGAAGACGGGCACGAGCATTCACTCGACGAGATTGGGGCACGCCTCTCCGTTAGCCGAGAGCGCATCCGGCAGTTGGAAGTAGCTGCGCTGCGAAAGCTTCGTCATCCACGCCGCAGTTGTCGGCTACAAACCTTTGTGAACGCCACGTTCGAATAGGACTGTGCCATGTCCCTCCACGATGTCCCAGCGGACACAGCGGGTATCTCCTGGGAACAGTGGCTCCAGCGGGAACAGGAGCTCATTTTTGCCGAGGCGCGGAGGAAGAGAAACGAGCTCCCGGGCCGACAGTCCGTTCGCCAAGACTCACGGAGTGACCGCGACAGCGCGGTCGTGCAACCTTTATTTCCTGTGCATAATTCCTATCGAGAGTAAATACTATGTTGGATTTTCGTACCTCTGTCACGCTCGATTTATCCGAGCGGGAGTTTCTGCGGCTTAGCGAAGCGCTGCTGGAAGCGAAAGAACGGCGTCTCCAGAGCGGCCGTATCGAAGAGGCGTCTATTCTGGGTGAAATTCGCCACAAAATCATCAACCGCCTGGACTTTCCGCCCTACCGAACGGTTCCGCGAGGCTCCGAATGAAAATTGGTACCCGCAGTGTTCTTTTCGGCGCCCATTGCTTTTTCCTGCATCCCTTCTTTGTTACGCTCGCCTGGACCCGGCTCTACGGTTTTCCGCGTGACTGGCGTTTATTTCTGGCGTTCTTTGTACACGATCTCGGCTACTTCGGCAAAGCCGATATGGATGGGCCGGAAGGTGAGGAGCATGTGTATCTGGGTGCCGCCATCATGCGCCGTGTTTGTGGCAGGGAATGGGAAGAGTTCACGCGCTGCCATTCGCGTTATTGGGCTAAGAAGACCGGCCGGCGGTATTCCCGGCTGTGTGTGGCTGACAAACTGGCCTTCGTTCTGACGCCGTTGTGGCTCTATATGCCGATGACGCGCTGGACCGGCGAGCTTGCCGAGTACATGCGGCGCGCGCGGTTCTCTATCGAGGAGATCAGGAACCTGGAACCCTGGGAAGCCCGCTGTCTTGTTGCGGGAGATGAGCGAAGCTTTCTTGCCGGCTTGCGCTCTTACGTGAACCGCTGGGTCGAACACCATTGCGATTTGGCCGAAGATCACTGGACCGTAGCACGCGACTGGACGCGCAGCGAAGATACAAAAGCTGGGGCGCTCCCTTGATAGGAGCCAGCCCGAAGAAAGTATTCATGACAAACACTGTGGCAACACCGGAAACGGCGACTCCGGCCGCGACGCACGCGGGGCCGCCACGGCGCAGACTGCCCGACGAGCGCCCTTCGATTACCCATAGATTTTCAATCGCGGGTCATGAAGGGTACATCACGGTCGGTCTCTATCCGGACGGAACGCCCGGCGAAATCTTCATCTCCATGAATAAGGCCGGGTCCACGATCTCCGGCCTGATGGATACGATCGCGGTTTCCGTCAGTACCGGGCTGCAGCATGGAGTTCCGCTCGCGTTCTTCGTCGGCAAGTTCAGTCACGTACGCTTCGAGCCGAGCGGCTGGACCGGAAACCAACAACTGCCCTACGCCAAGTCGATCATGGATTACTTGTTTCGCTGGCTGGGTAAGCGGTTTCTCGGACACACCGATCCAAACGAGGCGGGCCATACAACGGAACTGCGATGCGCCGCTGTGTTCGGAATGCGGTGGTTTAATGACCCGCAACGGCTCCTGCTACAAGTGCGAGAACTGCGGCGGGACCAGCGGTTGTTCGTAACAAGATGCGGCCGTGGTGAATCGAGCACCGCGGCCGCATATCCGTCAATACGGATTTCTAATTTCTAAAGATGCATAAACGAACATTTTGTGGGTAATTGGTTTTATGAGCACAGGGCTTCCACCTCTGAGTCGCGATATTCCGGTCGCAGCCCCGCGCTTGTTTCTGGATTACTCTGCTTCTCGCGTCGGCCAGATCTGGACCGCAGAAGATCATGCGGCTTTGCTGCGCCATCTGGCTCAAGTCGACGAACTCTGCATTGCCATCTGGAAGCACCTGCGCAAGGAACAGAGCAGGTCGCGTGTTGACTAACTGCAGAACCCGCTTTTGTTGTGGCGTAATCTGGTTTATTCGAAAGGGAAAAGAATGAAACGAAGCGTCTCGATGCTTGCGCTTTTATGCACGACCGCGCTTCTCTTATCGGCCGATGATCCCGATAATCGTCCAGAGGTCCGCCAAGCTCGACTGCTCGTCAGGGAGCAAGTCGATCTGAACTCGCAGGCAATCCGGCAGGGCGCCAACCTGGACCAGCTCTCCGGCGGACAAATGACGGAAGCCGAGGCATTTTCGCGCGTCGGCAAGAAACCGCTTTATTACAAAGCGTGACACGAACGGGGAGAATGGCATGATGTTCGATGACATCGATGATGAGGGATTCCTAGTCAGGCTGTTCGCAATCCTGGCGTTCGCCCTATTTATTGCCGGCATGATAGTCTTGCCCGAGGTTTGCACGTACAAACTCACCGACACCGAGACTGGCAGGACCTTGAGATGTCGTCTCGGACAGGGCTGCGATGGGGTGCTCAGTGGAACAAAAATACAGGAAAACCATCTACCCGGAAGGTTAAAGAAGAAGTAAACGCAGGCGTGGTTTGAGCGTCGAACGGATGCTTGAAAGAAAGTGTTAGGCAGCCGAGGAAACTACGGGGCTAGTTCGCGCAATTTTACGGTACTTCACAGGAGCAACGGATTGCCGCTGGCGCGAGATCCTGCTGTTCTGTGCCTATTATTGCCGCTAATTTACGGTGCGGGACGGGTGCAAGAGCACTATTATGGCCAGCACTTCAGCGAAGTACCTCACCGAATTCTGAATATCGGCTACGTGATCGGCGCTCCGTTCGGGATCCAGCTTTTGATTGGCGTCCTACGTTCGACTGATCGATTGCTGAGCCGGCTGCTCCGGACCAAGGGCCTTTCAGTCCCGAATAAACCATAACCTTGCCGAACGGCAAAGTTATCCCTTATAAATCACATCATCATCATTTTTTTCAAAGGAGCATTGCAATGGCACGCCTGGGTTCCCGCCTGAAGCTTGGATACTATCCGCTGGTCGAGAACGAAGCCAAACGCATCCGTCAGTTTCTGCAATTTCCGCAGGCCTGCGCCGTTCTCGATCCGTGCGCCGGAACGGGCCGTGCCCTGGAGTTCATTGCCGGCGCTACCGGTGCCCGGCTGTATGGAATTGAGCTCGATGCGTTCCGGGCAGAGAAGGCTCGGGCAACTCTCGATCATGTTGTTCAGGGCAGCATCTTCGATGCCCACTCGCCTGTGGAGTCGTACTCTCTGCTCTACCTCAATCCGCCGTACGATGACGAGGTCCACGACCATCGGTCGCGCCGCAGCGAAGCCGTGTTTCTGGAGCACTGCTTTCGCTGGCTCGCGGCGCGAGGTGTACTGATCCTCGTCATTCCGGCTCAGCGTGTCGTGGCTTGCAGCAGCGTACTCGCTTCGCATTTCCAGAACGTCGCCGTTTATCGGCTCACGGATCCAGAATCCGCTAAGTACAAGCAAATCGTTCTCTTTGGTATCCGGCGCACCCGCTACGAGCGCGAACGCCTGAAAGACCGTGAGTTCCAGGCACAGCGGAACTTTTTGTCTTACGCCGCAGCTGCTTATGCGAAAATCAGCCCGCTTGGCGATCGGCCGGACCGCCTCTATCGCGTGCCGACAGGTCCTGCCGCTGTCCGGTTGACCTACAGCGGTTTGCCGTTCGATGCAGTCGAAGACCTGCTGCCGTCGTCGCGAGCCTACCGGGAAGCCGTTCGGAGCGTTTTCGCTCCGCCCATCCACGTTGCCGGACGGCCGCTTACCCCATTGCACGAGGGCCACGCGGGCATTTTAAGCTGCAGCGGCCTGCTCAATGGCGTGTTCGGACAAGGCAAGCTCCGGCACGTCGCCTGTTGGCAAACCAGCAAAAAGGTCGACCATATTGAAGACACCGACGAGCGCGGCGTGACGACCTTGCGCGACCGCGAGCGTTTCACGCAATCCCTCACCTTGCTCTATGCGGACGGCCGAACAGCCGAGCTCTCCGAGGACAACGATGCAGAACGCGCACCTACGCCTCGGCCGGCTTGAATACATCAAACCGGCCGTTCCCCACAAATCTACGTCCACCCACGTGACCGTGGCAATGGACCGGCTGATTGTCGAACCGGCTTGCGAATCCAGCCGGGCGCCGCGATGCCATCTGCTCTCCGCGTTTGGCGGTGAGCAGGAGATGGCGGCGATCCAGGCCGCCCTCTCGGAGCAGGCCAATTTTCGAGTGTCCGGCCCCGACTTGTCCGAACTGGTCGTCAGTTTGGGCGAGCGGGCACACACGTTTCGCGGTTCCGTTCAAGTGCCTGGCCGGCGGCAACCGGTCCGGCATGTCGTCGCGATCTCTCAGGAGTTGTTCGAGACACAAGCAGGAGGGAATGCGCAGGCAGACCGCACAATCGTTTACAGTGCAGAGCCGGAATTTTTGGTGTACCGTCTTGGGGTACGGTTCGGGATTCCCCTGCTTCCGTGCTGGAGCGGCTGGATGGCAGAAGAATTGAAACTCCTGAAGAAAATTCAGGAGTTGCCGGGTCTTGGCTGCCGTCCGGCGGTCGTGCAGGCCACAAAACAGGAGCTGCTCGATTTGATCGCAGTTGCTCTGAAGAGCGGCGGCCTCTCTATTCCGGCAAACCCGTTGCTCGACTGGAACGTCCCGCAGGCCTTTACGGTGGAAGATCCTCGATAAAGCTGCTCATTCGTCCCACTTCCCAGCCCCCTCTATGCGCCGTTTCTGCGCGGCCCTCGTAAGGAGATCTTGTGCAAGACATTCTTAGCATTTCGGACTACCTGCGCACCTTCTCGCACGAGATCGGAGAACAGGTTGTTTCTCGCTTCCCGCCCTTACACCGGCCGGGAGACCCGGTTTCCCCACTTCTGAAGCGATTGACGCGTCAGCCGTTTCCCGGCCAGGAACTCGCCATCATGGGCATCATGAAGGCCTGGGAAAAGCAATCGAGCGCTTTGGCCATTGCCGAGTGTGGAACCGGCAAAACGCTGATTGCCCTCGCGAGCATCTACGCCCATGCCGAGGGCAACCCCTTCACCGCGATTGCCATGGTCCCGCCGCAACTCGTGCTCAAGTGGGCGCGCGAGTGCTTTCTCACGATACCGGGTGTCCGGGTATTTCTGGTCGACGGAGTGCGAAACGGTGTCGGCTCAAATGGTTATTCCGGCGTGAACGAAGTCCGTTTTCGTAACGGCCACGTCCGAAGGGAGGGTCTGAAGACTACGCTCAGCGATCTCCGCCTGGCAAAGGGACGCCGCTCGGCGCGCGAACGCTGGCGGAGCCTCTGCCCCGGTCCGGCGGTCTTCATCGTTTCGCGCGAGCGTGCCAAGCTCGGCTACTTCTGGCGGCACGCCTATCGTGTGCCGCGCTCCGGAGCATTCAGCGGATGCGTGGTCAATCCCGATACGGGGAAGCCGATCCTCACCTCAGACGATCAACTGCGTACTCCCGACTTCCACAAGGCGAAACATGCCGAAGTCGTGGCGCCGGACGGGGAAGCGCCGGAGAAAAGCCGGCGCATGTTTTTCAGTGCGTTATGGCAAGCGGACGGGAGACGGATTCGGCGCGCCGCGCCTGTCGATTTTATCGGACGTTATCTCAAGACCTTCTTCGATTACGCCATCGCCGATGAAATGCATGAACTAGCAAATGACACCGCTCAGGGACAGGCGCTCGGTACGCTGGCCTCTTCGGCGAAGCGAACGCTTGCGTTAACCGGGACCTTCAGCGGAGGATATGCGGACGAGGCTTTCAACAACCTCTTCCGGCTGCATCCCAAAAAGATGCTGGCTGCCGGTTTTGAATACAGCCAGTCCGGACTTCGCTCGTTCGCCGAAGCGTACGGCGTTCTCGAGCACATCACGACCATTGAACCGACGGATAATGCCTGCTCGGAAGGGCGCGTCACAAAACAGGTGAAGCGCCGCCCGGGAGCGTCGCCGCTGCTGTTCGGGCATTTTCTGATGGATACGGCGGCGTTCCTGTCGCTCGAAGATATTTCCGAAGCGCTTCCCGCCTACGAAGAAGACGTTCTGACCGTTCGCATGGACCCGGAACTCGAGAAGGCCTACCGGTCCCTCGAAGAAGACATCAAGCAAGCGCTGCAGGACTACGGCAAAAGTCAATCCCTGCTGAGCGTTGGGATGAACGCTCTATTGCTCTACCCCGACCGTCCATTCGACATGGGCGACCTGACCGCGTATATTCAAGATCCCGAGAGCGGGCAACGGGAGAAGATCCTGATTTCCCGTCCAGAGGATCTCGACCGCAGCGTGCGATATGCAAAAGAGCGGCGGCTGCTCGATGAACTTCGCGCCGAGCTGTCGCAGGGCCGTAAATGCCAAATCTTCGCGGTTTACACACAGAAGCGGGACGTGACGCAGCGCCTACGTGACCTGCTCGAACGCGAAGGCATCCATGCCGAGGTGCTGACAACGCATACTCCACCCGAACGGCGCGAAGCGTGGTACGAGGAGAAGCTCAAGCACGGGATGCAGATCTGTATCGCCCACCCGCGATTGGTGATGACCGGCCTGGATCTTCTGGAGATGCCGACGATCTTGTTCTATGAAACGGGCTACTCCACACACGTCCTCCGGCAAGCGAGCCGCCGCAGCTGGCGCATCGGGCAGAAAAAGCCCGTCCGCGTCTGCTACATGAGCTATGCCAATACCGCCCAGGAACGCTGCCTCCGGCTCATGGGCAAAAAGATGCTGGTTTCCTTGGCTCTCGAAGGCAAGCTCGCCAACCACGGCCTCACTGCCATGGAAGAGGACGACGATGTTCTCACCGCACTGGCGCGCGAACTCGTGACCGAAAAAGGCATCGGCGAGTGCGCGGCTGCTGTTTGGAAAAACCTGAAACAGCAGCAAACGCATCAGGCAGTGGTTTCTGCCCGGCCGATTCCAGAAGGAATCGAAGAACCCAACATTTTCGTTCCATTCGTCGAGCAGACGCTGGTGGCGCAAGGACCGGTTCCGTCAAAGCGAGCCGAGCAGCTCGCGTTTACTTTCTGAAACGAGATCATGGGATACCATCGGCACGGCATTCCGTGACTCTGCAGCAGGTATTTCCTTTGTTTCCTCGCTCCCGCTTTCCATTTTCAGGAGTTTTCAATTGAAACCATCTCATCTGTATCGTGCCATTCTCTCTCTCATCCAGGAAAAGGTTCCACTGCATATCTGGGGCTCTCCCGGCGTGGGCAAGTCGCAGATCGTTGCCGAGGTGGCGCGCGACTTGCAATACGACTTCTTGGACGTCCGCGCCTCCCAATTGGACCCTGTCGATTGGCGTGGGATTCCGCACATCGATGCCGGCCAAACCCGGTGGGCGACACCGGGTTTCCTGCCGAAGACCGGACACGGCATTCTCTTCCTGGATGAATTGACCTCCGCTCCGCAGCTCACGCAGGCGGCCTGCTACCAGCTCGTCCTCGACCGCAAACTGGGCGAGTATTCGCTTCCGCCGGACTGGATCGTCCTGGCCGCCGGAAACCGTGCCGCCGATCGTGGCGTGCATTTTGCTATGCCACGGCCGTTGCGCAACCGCTTCGTGCATCTGGAACTCGAGACCGATGTTCAGGAATGGTGCCAGTGGGCCATTCGGACCAACATCGTTCCGGAAGTGATCGCGTTTTTACGCTTCAAGCCGGAACTGCTGCACGCGCCGGGAACACCGGACGCAAACGCCTGGCCCACGCCGCGCGCCTGGGAGATGGCGTCGAAAGTCCTGCGCGGCACAAGTAAGGGAGTCAACGCCGAACTGGAATACGAACTGCTCGCAGGAACTGTGGGCGAGGGAGCCGCCGGCGAGCTGAGTGCGTTTCTGCGGCTGTATCGAGAACTTCCCGCGATCGACCAGATCTTTCTGCATCCGGACCGGGCACCGGTCCCCGCCGAGCCTTCGGCCCAGTATGCCGTGGCGACCGCCATTGGGCGCTATGTCACCGACCAGTCGTTCGGTCGCGCCGTCACGTATCTCAACCGGCTTCCAGTCGAATTTAAGGTTCTTGCCGTGCGGGACGCCAGCCATCGCGATCCCGCACTCTGCCAAACGCCGGAGTTCGTGGCGTTCGGCGTACAACACGCGGAGGTGATTCATTGATTAGTGAAAAAGCCATGCTCGCCGCGGTCCACATCAGCGTGTGGACCGCGACCAAGCACGATAAGGATGTCAGCCGTCAGATTGCAGACCAGCACGGCGCCCACGAGAGCGTCGGCCGCTACAATAAGAAGCTGTTGCAGCAAGCGGCCAAGCTCGATGCCCTCCGAACGCTCGCCGGACAAATCCGCGCGCACGTCTACAAAGTCACGCTGCCTTGGTCGGATGAAGGATACCGCATTCTGCCCGCCAGCTTGTATTTCCAGTTGGCCGAGCAGATGAAGGAATTTGAGCGGCAGTTCTACACTGCCGTCGAGGAGTTTCTGACCGAGTATCCCGCCTACATCGAACAGGTGCGGCCTGCGCTCAACGGGCTGTTTCGTCCCGAGGATTACCCCGATGCGCAGAAGATTCGGGAAAAGTTCGAACTCCGTCTGGAAATCCTGCCGGTCCCCAACGGTGAGGACTTCCGGGTTGCACTCTCGGACGAGCAGCGTGCTCGTATTTCGCGCGACATCGACGCCCAAGTGCGTCAGTCCCTGGAGAAGGGAACGCGGGAATTATGGATTCGCCTCCGCAAGCTCGTCGACCATATGGTGGCCCGCCTGCAAGAGCCCGATGGCAGGCTCTACGCTTCCGTGGTGGACAACATCGTCGACCTGATCAACGTTTTGCCGGATCTGAATCTGACGGATGATCCTGCCTTGAACGGATTCGTAGATGAAATCCGCACGCGCCTTTGCGCCGCCAGCGCCAAAGAGCTCAAGGGCAACGATCTTTTACGCGCCACGACGGCTCAAGAAGCGGCCGAGATTGCTTCCCGCATGGCGGCGCATATGGAGTACGGCGAAGCCTCCGGGCAACCAAGCACAACGCCGAATGAACAGTTTGCGGCTGTCCCGTCTCACGCGGCCGCTGAAGAAATCTTCTCGCAAATGTCGGCATATATGACCGCACAATAACGCCTCCCCGAGTCCCATTCTCCTCTGGGAAGGGGCAGCGTCCATGGCGGCCGCTTCCCAGCTATTCCGACCTTATCAGGAGCGTTTCATGATCCATCCTGCTCAGAACCTTGCTGTCCGCCTCACGAAAGCGCGGACGGACCTGTTGCTGGCGCATCCGTTCTTCGGATCCTTGCTGTTTCGGCTGAAGTTACAAGCAGCCGCTAGCATCCCGGTCATGGCGACCGACGGCGTGTCGCTCTTCTACAACCCAACAGCAACTGCCAATCTCAAGCACACCGAGCTGGTGTTTGTCTTGGCGCACGAAGTCATGCATCCGGCGCTCCAGCATCACACCCGGCGCGGAAATCGTGATCCCAAGATTTGGAACATGGCGTGCGACTATGCCATCAATCCCTTGCTGGTGGACGCAGGACTGTTTCCTCTCGCCGGTATCCTGATCGAGCATCGTTTCCGCGGAATGAGTGCGGAACAAATCTACAGTTTGCTAGCCGAACACGAAGAGGAGGGAAGCAACGGTTCAAGTTCTGGATCGGGGAACAGCAGCCCGCAGGCGAATCGCTCTGAAAACTCGTCCTTAGACTCTGGCAATCCACAAGGTCCCGACACTCCGGGCGGTTTCGGACAAGTCGTCGATGCGCCGAATCCAGACGATCCAAGCGCACCAGCAACTTCCGACCAGTTACGGGAACACGAGCGCGAGTGGAGAGTGGCCGTCCAGCAAGCACACAATGCGGCCAAAATGGCCGGCAAATGCCCGGCGGGGGTCGATCGTGCTCTCGATTCCGCGAAAGAGGCTTCTGTCGATTGGCGCGAAGCTTTGCGGCGCTGTTTCTCCGAAACGCTGATCACGGACTACACCTGGTCGCGCCCGAATCGCCGATTTCTCGCAAATGGATTGTATTTGCCGGGACCGAAAAAGGAGGGTGCCGGCGAACTCGCGATCGCTGTGGACTGCTCTGGATCGATTGCAAACCGAACCCTTTCCCTCTTTGCGGCCGAATTGGCATCGCTCGTCGAAGAAAATCATCCCGAACGCGTTCACGTCCTCTACTTCGATACGGAGGTGCAGCGCGCCGAAACCTTTGAATTCGGACAGACGATCGCGCTCAAACCCAAAGGAGGAGGAGGCACCGATTTCCGGCCCGTTTTCGAATACCTCGAAGCGCAAAGAATCGAGCCGCATGCCGTGGTGTTTCTCACCGACCTCTGCGGTTCGTTTCCGGAGCGCGAACCTGCCTGGCCCGTCATTTGGGCCAGCACGGAGCGACGAGCGGCACCGTTCGGCGCTACCGTCTATATGGGAGCGGCCTGAATGTCGTCACGCGTCGATCTCAGGCCGTTGCCGGATTTCACAGTCGAGCCCTCACCTTCGCAACGCAATGCTCGAGTGTCCAGCAGCTACGGCGAACATCGGTGGCTGCGACACTTGCCTGTGTACTTCCCTTTCGACGATAGCGGCCGCTCGCAATCGAGGCGTCCGAAACAGCTGCACACCGTCCGAGCACTGGCCATCGCGTACCAGATACCGTTTGACGAAGCATACGACGTCCTTGCCACGGCGGCCGTAGTTGCTCCGCGGGCTTGGTTTCCGACTGGGCAAAGAAGCAGCCACGCTTGCAGTGGACGCCTTTTCCTGCTGTCAAGGGGCAGAGCCGGAGGAACCCGGCGAAATTCTGCAACCAGTTCCGGCAGGGTCGCTGGATTGCTCGTACTGGCCAAAATACGTGTTCGCCGTCACCGGCGAAGTGGTTCACAACGATCTCCAACGAATCCCGGCCGCTGCATTTACGGCTGCTGGAAGTTCTCCGCAGTCTGAATCCACACAGCTAACGAGAGGCCGAGCCTTCTTCACCCGTTCTCATGCCATCACAATCGCAGGAATGGACCGCGTTCATCGCGCTCGTTCCTGATTTCTCCGAGTGTCCAGGGTCGGAGAACATGACAAACCGGCTTCTGCTGTTTCTTCGGCAATGCAAAGACCGTGTCCTGACCCGCGACTCCCTACTGCTACACGCCGGATTAAACTTTTTTGCCGAAGAGGTCGAAGTCGATCTCGCCCTCATGCAGCTATTGCACGATCACATGATCATTCCGGTTCCCGAAAGGCCCTTATCTTCGACCTCGGTGCTTGCGTGCGAAAGGATATCCAAAGGGAAGTGGCGGGCCTTCGGTGAGGGTTGAATACTTCCGAAACCGATTATGCCGCTGCCGCGTGGCCCGTGAGTCCCGTTGCAATTCCCCCATGTGCTCGAGCAAACGATGCCGCAGTTCTCGCCAAGGCTGGGCACGTTCGTCGGACGGTTGTTGTAGCACTTCGTTGAACGATTCGATAAACCAGCCGGGCGGTGGGCACTTCGTGTCCTCCATTGCCTGAAGAGCTTCACACAGCGTCCAGAATTCGCGCCGCGATTCGGCCTCCTTGGGAGGAAGAGTCAGCAGCTCTCGCTCAAACTCTTCTTTCGTCATCGGCTCTTGCAGCAGCGGCAGCATTTCGCGTTCTCTTTCCACCTTCGTTGTATTTCATTTCCTCTGCGCATGCAAGATAGCGTGTTTCACGGCGCTTTTGAGAAATCTTGTCATGACCCAACGACACCTTCTTGCCCATGGCGACCATATCGCGCTGGTCTATCCGAGCGTGGGAGCGAGCCACCATTTCGGCACCGTTATCCACGTGAGGCCGCCCTCTATCTCCGTCCAAATCGACGGTCTCCTACGGCCCAAACAGTTCTTTTTCCCGCAAGGGCCGCTGGCGTAGCGAGTTGGGACACATGGTCTCGATCGATCGCATCTCTTCGGATTCTCCGCACAGACTTGGTACGCTTCCGCTCCATGCCCCAACTCGCTCTCTTCGAAATTGCGGCTCCGCCGCACTCGTTTAAAGTAGCGCTCACTTCTGAACTGGAACGACCGCTTGCGAAGCATTCGCCCGTTGCCGGAGATTGCAAGACGTCTCATCATCGGGTATGTATAGTGCAAGCTGTCCTACTGACATCGGGGGCGGCAAAACACAATCATTTCTGAAGACGATTCGCCTTTCAAAGGATCTCTTACCATGATCACGCTCAAAACGCTCCTCCAAACCCGCTGGATGGCACCGCTTTTGCTCACAGCAATCGCCTATGGTTCCCAATCGGTGACAGTAACGCTGCATGACGGCAGCCAGATGAAGGGCATTTTCGCCGGCGGCGGTGCCGACGAGATCAAGGTGCTGGTTGCTGGACAGCCGCTCACGCTCAAAACGGCGAGCATCGATGCCGTTAAATTCGAGTCAGGCCAGGTCGCGCCCGGAGCTCCTGGATTTAGGCCGACGTCGCCGCAATCGGCCGCGGTAGCGCCCGAGCAGGCAGGCATCACCATTCCAGCAAATACAGCGGTCGTGGTCCGGCTGATCGATTCGGCCGATTCCGCCCATGACGCCGTTGGCAAAGAATACCGTGCCTCCCTCGACGAACCCATCGTCTCTCCGACGGAGCAAGTCATCGCGCCGCGCGGCACGGATGTCTCGGTCGTTCTGACGAACCGGCAACAGTCGGGGCATCTCGCCGGAAAAGCAGAGCTTACTCTTGCCCTGCGCTCCCTGACAATTCAGGGCAAGCCGCAGGACGTCACATCGACCGATGTCGTGGAGGCGAGCTCGTCACGCACGGCGCGCTCGAGCAAGACGATTGGCGGACTTGCTGCGGCAGGCGCTGTGATCGGCGCCATTGCCGGCAGCGGGAAAGGTGCAGCAATCGGTGCGGGCTCGGGCGCGACACTGGGCACGCTCGGCCAAGTGTTTACATCCGGTCAGCGGGTCCGGGTTCCGTCGGAAACGCGCCTCACGTTCCGTCTGCAGCAACCGTTGCTTGTACAGCAGTGAGAACCAAGCTTGCTTATGGAAACGCGACTCTTCGTGATTTGTCGGGAACGTATTTATTTACGTCCTGCGTGATCTGTATCGAGAAGGGCGGAAGCACTGGACTATAGAAAAGCCGATACTTGTTCGATGCCAGAAAATTGTGGTGGATGCCGCAGGTCTCGCTACCGCCATTGCATCCGGGCCCCTTCCTTGTTCTGCTGACCTTCCTATTTCGCTCGTTACGGAAAACAGATAGGGCTGTTGCTTTATCCAGGCATCTCAGTCGGTACCGGTTCCCTTGGAGTCTGGATCTTGTGCGGCATTATCGGAGGCATGCCTAGCGCGGCTGTAGCACGCCGCACCTGAGGGCCAGGAATGTGGCGCCTTGGGAACAATGACGGAAAAGAATTTAGTTTTGGAAAAGAAATGTAGCCTCTGGCAAAAGCGCCTGTTTGGACTGCGCCGCTTCGGTTACGACATTCTGTTCCTATGAGCCCAACCACTCTCAAGATTGAGCACCACGATCCTGGCGGCCTTCTCTGGTGGGAGGATTTGGCCGAAATCGGAATCAACCTGCTCGGCCTGATGGCATTGATTGCTGTCTGCACGCGAATCGACCCGTATTTGCCCTGCTTGCGGTTCTGGTGCTGGGCTGCGTGACCGCATTTGTGGTCGGCACCCTGCGGTTTCAATTGTTCCGCGGGCGGCTGCCGTCTGTAACGACGATCTACGAGCGGGCAAAGATTCCTCAAGAATTGATGGGGCGTTATGACCAAGCGCGGGCTGATCTCACACAGGCCATGTTGGAATTGGAAGAACTGGCCACCAAGCAAGAAATTCCTTTATGGCAAGGCTTTTACGAGATCCAGGAAAGGGCAATGACACGGGATCGGCGTTCAGGCCGTCGCTCGCCGCGTCATCGGGTCGCAAACGTACGCTCGATCCGCGCAATCCAAACTGAACAGTCCTTTAGATGAGCAATGCGGCCGGCGTAACCAAGTGTTTTTCCGGCGCTTGCTGGATCGATCCGGATGGCATGCCGCGTCGTCCGCGCATACCGCCCTAGGAACGTTTCGAGCGAAGTGTTTGGGTGAAAGATATAGCTCGCATTTCCGGCCCGGGGGATTTCGGAAACCACCGTTTGCTCGAACAAAAACAAGTACTCGTTCCGAACCAGGTAGATCGCCTTTGCGCGAACGGTCAATTCCCGGTAGTAGGATTCTTCGTAGTCGAGCTCCCAGTTGATCCATCTCGCTTCAACAGGAGGACGAACGCCGCGCGACTCGCACCATTGGGCAGCGTCTGCGGCCTCCATCGGTTCCTGTTCCAGGCGCGCGCGGAGCAGGGCAACGATCTCCGCGTGAGGATGGAAGTGCTCCCAGAAGGCGCGCGCCGCTTCGAACCTGGGTGCCATTGCCGACGGATTCTGCACGGTTAACGTACTCTGGAACGGTTGCGACCAAGTTCTAGGCTGAAACCCTGCCTCCGTGTGCCGGAATCTGGTCTGCTGCCAAAAGCTCGCTTTGACGGTTGTTGCACCTAGCGCAAGATGCGCCCATGTATTCCACTGTTCGGTCCATGGCATCGGCAGGAGCGATGAGTCCAATCGAATTAGAATTCTCTTTCGTGCGTCCCGGTAGACGGCCTCCGGGCCTTCGAATCGGAAGCGGCGTAGAGCGAGCCGGACCGTTCGTTCTTCTGTGCGCGGAAGAAAACGCAACAAAGTGCGCACCACGAACAGGTCATCCTTCTTCTGGCCCGTGGCGAGCAGGTATCCAATCGTCCAGGGCGGAAACGCCGCACTGTAATCCGGGTTCTCCAGTAACCGCAAATAATCCCGGCGCAGACCCTGATCGAGCAAGATCTGTAGCCCACGCGCGAGTTGTGCCTGTGTGATTTGGGTGGATTCAACAACCCTCGTTTGCAGCTCCAACAGACGCACGCGGTAAGCGAGCCGGATCTCCGCCGGTGTACTGTTCTTCCGTACCCCGAGCACCTCGAACCAGTTTGGCTGCTCGCCCCAAATGGCCGAGCGATCGGGCGCGAAGAAGTAGTCCCGGATCTGCGCGGCCGTGACCAGCACTTTGGAGATTCCGTTCTGGGCGCCTGCTGTCTCCAGCATCACAAACCCGCGACCCCGGCGGTCTTGTCTGGACGGCATGGCCGCATGGGTGGGAATCTGAGCTAAATCCCACCGGCCGTCCCGTTCCACGTGCAGCGCTGTCGAACGATCGGCAACCGTCACAGTGTCCGCTACATACAATCGGTCAGTGACAGAGACTTGCCGGCACCATTCCGGGCCCAAGGCGATCACTCGGCGGTCGCGGAGCTCGCAGCGCCACCCTTCCTCGCTGGGCGTTGCCGCCACTACGAAATGGTTCCATGCCGTCGCCGCCATAAGCACAAATGTTACGGATTGTGCGCCGGGTTGCAAATAACGCTTTGGTTCAATAACGTTGAGGAAAGCGATGACGCAACGGCATGTCATTTTGCCCCTGCTGCTGGCGTTCGCGTGCAGCGTGGCCGCCAACACCTTGATTTTGAAAGACGGGCAGAAGATCGAGGGCCATTATCTCTCCAGTACCGCAGCAGCCTTCAATTCGAGGTCAACGGCAAGCCGTTCACATATTCGACCTGGCTGATCCGCGAGCTGCGCTTCCATTCCGGCCCCCGCTTATTGCCAACCCAGCAGGCGTCGTACACCGGTCCGCGCGGAAAGGAGCAGCAAGCCCAGTTTTGCTCTGTTCTTAAGGATTTCATTCAGGCCCGCAACAAAATCTCGGCCGAGCCGAATCCCATCCGGCGGGCCCAGATGCATCCGCAGGACCCGTGGACCTTTGAGAATTCGATCGCCCCTGTGTTCGGCCCGAACGGCGAATTTGTGGACTGGACCGAGCACCTGTTCTTTTCGGTCACAGGCTCAAACGTGGTGCTCACGGTTCGAACCGACGTGCGGACTTGGTTCTGCCGTCTCGTTTACCAACGGATATCCGGCCGACCAGCGCAGCAGCGCGCGCTCGGCACGCATCCCACTTTCGTCTCCTTTAGCACAGAAGCTGCGGGAGGCATTACCCGGCAGCCTATTTCGAGCGTCAGGCCATTTATTTGCGCGGCGCAGCACCGCAAACACCCGGGTAACGGCTCCCCTGGCAGGAAGTCCGGCGGATTCGCGGCAGCACTTCGAAAGCACTCAAGCAAACGGCGTCCTGAATGTGACTAGTCCTCAGTACCAGGCGTAGTTCACAGAGGTGACGCCCGTTCCCCCTTAAACAGCGCCAAATGTGTCGCCAAATATGCGGGCAACTCCATCCGCTTCAGCGGAATTCCGATTCAATGAACTTTCACAAATGGCTACAGCTTTTGGACAAGCATCGAGAGCCGATAAGGCAATTGTCCCCGGACGAGGAGTTACTGCATAGAGTCGCTCAAATCGAGAATGCGATGGAAGAGGTGGAATGGCTCTTGCTCTATCGCTTCTAATCAGGCTCCTGGCCATCGTAGTCCTCTCGTCAGCTTCCAGAACGCTTCCGGTAGCATGTTCGTCACCTGAGGCGTGCCACGCAATCCGACCTTCACGACACCCGATCAAACAACTGAGGAGAATTTACAATTCATGGAAATCGCGGTCCGCACACCCGATTTTGCCCGAGTACTCCGGCTCCTAAGTGCTTTGGCAGACCGGAAGAACACCGTTCCGGCGCTAGGCACACTGCTCGTCCGTACGGATAGCAAAGGCTTATCTATCACCGGAACCGACAGCGACCTCGGCGGAATTTCTTATTGTCCCGCCAGCGTGAAAGCTCCCGGCGCTGTTGCCATCCCGGCACAGCGTTTATCCGATTACGTTCGTATGCTTCCGGACGGCGAACTGGTTCTGAAAGAACAAACGAACGGCTGGGTGTCGCTCGTGTGTGAACGGTCGCGCTCTCGCATCGCAACGATTTCCGCCGCGAGTTTCCCGGAGCTGCCGAAACCACCACGCGACGGTTCCTCGTTTCCCGGCGGCATACTGGCACGGCTCATTGAAAAGACCCTCGTCGCGGTTTCACCCGAATCCGCAAACGCGAGCCTTGCCGGCGCTCTTCTAAAAGTGGAAAAGTCGATGCTCAGTATGGTTGCGACCGATGGACATCGTCTCGCACTCGCAACCGCTCCAGTCGAGATCCCTGTCTTGGAGAAGCCGATGGACGTCCTAATACCGCGGAAGACACTGGCCGCTTTTCTGCGCTTCGCCGAAGGCCGCAATGATCAGCTCGTTCGTTGCGTGGTGACGGACAATCAGTTGTTTTTTGTGTGGCAAGAGCGGCTGCTGTTCAGTCGTAAACTCAGCGGCGCGTTTCCAAACTATGAGCACATTCTTCCGAAGAGCCATGCGGCGTCGGTTACACTGAATCGCAACGACTTGCGTGGTGCGCTCGAACGGGTCGCTCAGTTTACGGAAAGCAAGACGCGCTGTGTCGTCATGGAAGTGTCCACAAATCACCTCAGTGTCCGCGCCCAGGACGCGACGGTCGGCGAAAGCGAAGAATCGCTTCCCGCTACCTATGCCGGCGAGTCTGCGCGTATTGGCTTCAATGCCGCCTATCTAGCGGAGTTTCTCAACCGCGCAGAGCATCCGAATATTCGTTTCCTGTTCAACAATGCCGATGCTGCAACCGAATGGCAGCCGGTAAACGAGACAGCATCGCCGGATTTCCGGTACATCGTCATGCCCATGCGGATCCATTGATCCGTTCGAATTCCCATCCATCCATAGCAGCACCAACAAGGAACACTCATGTTTATTGAACTTGAACCATTGCTTGCGAACCGCACGCTGGTCCTGACGCTCTCTGCCGCGCCGGGCGGCACGGTCCGCGTGAACGTCATTCCCAAATGCCTGAAGGAGAACGATAGCGCCGAGAAAGCACTGGCCACGCCGCTCTCGATCTCCGGCAGGGCGGCCGACCTGGATCGCGAATTGCCCGCGCAGCTAGCCAGCTATACACAAAGCGTTCTGGAGACCAGTTCCACACTGAACCGGATTCGGGAAACCCACAACGCAGCAGTGAAGGAGCTGGAAGCGGAGAACAAGAAGGCTCTCGATGCCAAGCGCAAAACGGCGGCCACCTCGAAATCGGCGGTAACGTCCGACGATAAGGCGCCAACGAAAGAGAAGGCCGCCGATGCGAAAGCAGCGGCTCCCATGGTCAGTTTATTCGACGATCCGCCCGAAGCAACCGCAACGACGGACAGCCCGACTGCGGAACACGAGGCGGCTTGAACGCAAGCGAAGACGAAGGAAGAAAACGTAAATTATGCCTGTCCAAACACGCACGCTGGAGCGATCCTTCAGCTATAACGGATTACGCCTGCCGGATCCGGACCTACGGCTCACACCGGAACAGGTTCGGGATCTGTACGCCAGCACCTATCCCGAGATCACGACAGCCGTGGTCGAAGGCCCGGATGCAACGGGTGGGACGCTGCACTTCAAATTTACTCGCGTCATCGGGACGAAGGGATGACCGAAGGGGATGGGTTGCTCGAACAGGCGTTACGCGAACTCGGCGAATTTGCCCGCGATCCTCATCGAGACCGCCTCGTCAACAAATTCACATGCCAGGAATCACGTCAGTTCTCCGAAGTGCTCGGCGGCGCTCTCCATCGCGAACCGGGTTACTTGCGGCTACCAGTGCGCGACGCCTCTCTGCCTCTGCCCGCCGGCCTGGTACACCCGGGCTAATTGCACCGGGACCGGGCTTTGCCGTTCCCCATCTCCGGCCCGAGCACTGCGAGTTTTCCGCGCGCGCGTGTTCGTTCCACGCCGCGCAGTTTGCTCAGAACCTGCTGCGGGCTGGGGTCGCGCAGCCGTCGGACTGGTTCGAAACCAGAAACATCGGCAGCTTCCTCGAACGCACGCTCATGGAATTCGTCGGCAAGCGAGCGCAGGAAATCGACCGGGTCTTCAGTCTGTATTTGACGCTCAGCCCGACGGTAGACAGATACGGCGCCGAGAACGAGGAGCTGCGGCCCGAGCGGGTCCTTCTCTCGTTCCAAGTGATCGACACGGTGGCCTGGGTCAATCTCATGCCGGCATTCGATTTACTCGCGAAGGAACACGAGCTTTTACCCTCCTTCTTTTACTACTCACTGCACGAAGCGATGTCACGGTGGTTCCGTGTTTACGATCTGCAGGACGCGGGACTGCGCTGGGACGACTGGGTCGAGATGCGCGCGGAAGAAGAGGCGTACCAAAAAGTGGAATGCGAACGGGAAGGAATGACGTATGAGCCGACGCCCTTGCCCGAAGAACCCGCTTTGCCCACCTGTGTGCAACCCACCAGGCCGGATCTGCCAAGACCCGCACTTTCGCTGGCGCGTGGAAAGCATGCTAAAGCGCTCATCCGAGCCGTGGAATCGCTTGCCGAAACAAGCCGATATCCGCATCCTCCACTTGTGACATTGTCCGAGGACGACCGCGAGGAACTCTACGTTGACTCCGATCCGGACGTTCCGATGCTGGCTCTCGCGTTCGGAGAGCATGACGTCATCACGGAATTCCTCAACGAGGAAATCGAATCGGCGGGACAAGTTTCTCTGGAGCCTTGGCCCACGATCAAGATCGATGGAACACAGGCTGACTCGATCCGCGATGCCTTTGCGTGTGCGAACGTCGCTTTAGAAACACTCGCCGCAGCGGCTCGCTTGCTCCTGTTAGTACCCGGATACGAACCCCTCCGCTAGAAAGGTTCTGTTTATGCGTTTTTCTGCGGATTACGGCGCGGATGCGCCGCTGCATCTCGTCTCGGCCGTTCTGCTGTACGGCAGCAAAGAGAAAATTCGACTGGCTACGGTGCATACGCCCGAACCCAATCCAGCCGGCGGACCGCCGCTGTTGGGAGAGGGACACCCAGTGTCAAAGTCGTTCCTCGAAACACTCAGCCGTAGCTTGCAAAGCGAGCTTCCCATCGCCTGGTTACCGGAGAACGTTTTGATTTGGTCGCAGCGGCTTGCCGCCTGGTGGGAGCCGTCTCGTATCCGGCCGATGTTCTTCAGCCCGGAGTCGGACGGGAAGACCCTGGACGGGAAGCTCTACCCACATCCTGCGCTCCTGTTTGCTGTCCACGATCAACACTTATTCGTGTGGGCGCTCGCCGAGAACACCCGGCCCAAGCCCCACACGGGGCTGTTTCAGGCGCCCTATTGGAACACCTATGAAAACGGCAGTGTTTGCCACGGGAGCATGGCGACTCCACGTCAGGTGGAAGTAGACCACCTGGCACAGTGGTCGGAAGCTTATTTCAGCAGCCGCTTCACACATACCAATCTGCAGCGCTCTTTGTGCCGGCATCCGGAAGGCTTCCTCGGCATGTGGCGCGATTTGGCAGGATGCAAGCGGTTCCCCATCGAATACCTGGTTTCAAAGAAAACGTTGCGCGAGACATTATGTCCAAACCATCGGTACATCGAGTGAAACAGGGGATGCTCGCCCATTGCATCTCTATTGTTGTCGTGGGTTGCGGGGGCACAGGCTCGGCGGTGCTTTCCGGTTTGCCCTATCTGCATCATGCCCTGCTGGCGGCCGGTCATCCCTCGGGCCTAAAAGTCTATGCCATCGATGGAGACCGGGTCAGTGAAACCAATTGCGTCCGGCAACCATTCACATCGAGCGAGATCGGGCTTTATAAAGCCCACGTCTTGATTCAGCGGCTCAACCTCTTCTGGGGCCTGGATTGGGTGGGTGTCCCTACCCATGTCCGGTTCGGACGGGATGTGCCCGATGCGGATTTTGTGATCAGCTGCGTCGACACACGGGCAGCGCGCGCAACTCTGTCCCGCATCGTTCGCCTGAAAACGCGCCACTTTCCCTACTGGCTGGACACCGGGAACAACGCGGACGCCGGGCAATTCGTGCTTGGCGAACCGCTGAAACGCGACCGCAAAGACCGTTCGCGGCGCCTGCCGTGCGTGGATGAACTGTTCCCGCAGATCACGAATAAGGCGCTGGACAAAAAAGACACGTTGCCGGCATGCAGTGCGGCCGAGGCATTGGTGCGTCAGGAACCGTTCGTGAATCAAACCATTGCGCAACATGTGCTCGGAATGCTCGCGCGCCTGTTCCGGCATGGGCAAATCAGCCATCACGGCGGCTTCCTCAACATGACCTCCGGCCGTGTCAGCGCATTGCCGGTCGATCCAGCAGCTTGGACTCGGCTTCGCAACACTGCGGACAAGATCGCTCGCCGTACCTCGTAGAGAGAGCCTTAAAACGGTGTTTGTATCGCCGCCTACCCCCTTCAATTTGTCAATTTATGCTGTCTTTTTTGCTGAGGGACAGAAGTTATTCCCGGTTCGCGTGTTTCTTCGCTGGGAAGGTTCGTTACCAAAGATAAGCCAGCAGCAAAACAAAAGAAGGAATTTTTTTGCGTACCATCGTAGCTAGGCTTGTATAGGCACCCTAAACTACCCCGGTTTAGCCCGGCGCTCCCCGCTTTTGCCTCATCAGCGGCCCACATGTAATGAGCAATGACTTAAATTACTTCACTGGAGATGGGGTGCGCTTGCGATGCGACAGCGACGAATCACCCAAAAAGCAGCAAGGGGCAGAATCATCAACTGCAAGACCGGCAAGAGTCCTACACCGAAGGGCAACCTCGGCATGGCGTTGCCATATCGCCACCAATGTTCGATTAAGACGACGCGCTCAAAGATAAAAGCCGTCACAAGGCCACTCGACGCAATCAGAAAAACCGAAAGAAAATTCAATTGGAAGATCCAAACCGGCGTACCCCTGATGGCCCTTCCGATCCAATAGACACACATCACGTAGAAGGCATCCGCAACAGCAGCTCCAGAACAGGTAAGAAGGCTATGAATCGAAAACGCGTTCCCGTTCGCATAGGCGAACATCTGCGCCATCTCCCATGCGAGATTTAGTGCGAACGCAATTCCAAAGAGTCGCCCTCCCAACCCGCTCATAGTTATTTGTGTAGGAGCCTGACAATCACGATGATCAATAAAATGAGAACGGCCACGCCGATCGCCCATCCCAGAATTCACATCGGACACATGTACGGCATTTTTATCTCCTTTCCAAAAACGATCTAAGTTCAATTCAGCTCCTCCCGGAGCAAGGCCGTATTGATAGCGAAAGCTGCCTTAGCTCCTTCCGCGGCAGCTACGATCGAGAGCTGTACGTATTTTGATGCATCACCGGCTACATACAATCCGGGGACATTGGTTGTTTCGTAGGCTCCTGTCTCGACAGCTCCCTTCGGTGTAAAGGAGCAGCCGAATCTGGCCGTAAGATCGCAGGCCTGCGATTCACCCGTGGCGAGGAACAGGGCACGCCGGTTCAGAGTTGTGCCATCCTCAAACCTTATCCGCTCCAGAATGCCTCCTTTGCCTTCTAAAGAAGCGATGTTCCGCTGACAAATGCGGATGCCGTTGCGTGCCAGCCGATCGAGGTGGTCTGGTGTCAACTCTGCGGGGCCATCGGTGAGTAGAACCAGGTCGCGACTCCACGCGGTCAGTTCGAGTGCCAGACCTTTACCTGCTTCTCCTTTGCCGTAAATGCCCAGCGGCTGGTCGCGCACTTCCCAGCCGTCGCAATAAGGGCAGTGGAAAACACTGTATCCATAGAACGCCTGGATGCCTGAAAGCGCTGGAATATGATCGACAACTCCGGTCGCAAGCAGCAATTTTCGGCATCGTAGCTCCTCGCCGGAAGCAAGTCTCACTTGAAATCCGTCCTCAGCACGTACCGCGTCCACGACCTTGACTGAGCGAACCTCCACTGTCTCGTATTTTTCTAGTTGCTCGCATGCAATCCGCCGCAGCATCCCCGGCGGAATGCCATCTCTGGTTAAAAACCCATTCAGGGATTGAGAGACAGCGTTTCTCGGTTGGCCAGCATCGCAGAGTAAAACGCGGCGCCGGCATCGGCCCAGAATCAGGGCAGCACTAAGGCCGGCCGGCCCGCCGCCCACGATGACAACGTCCCGGTCCGTCATGCACTGCTCCGTTCGGTTGAATAGCCGGCCGCCAACCATGCCGTCATGCTCCCTGGAACGTTAAAAACAGCGCCACAACCACTGCGTTTCAGGAGACTGGCGGCGATGCCCGCCCGATAGCCAGTGGAGCAATAAACCGCAATGGGGACAGCGCGGTCCAGCTCGTCAAGACGAGTGCTCAACTCTGAAGCTGGGATATGTCGCGCTCCCGGTATGTGACCTTGTTGCCACTCGTCTTCCCGGCGGACATCTAGAAGCTGCTGCGTCTCGGGTGCGGTTTGAAGCGTGGCCTTCAACTCATGCACACTCATTTGCGGCAATTTGTGGAATACGAAACCAGCTTCAGCCCAATCGCGAAATCCTTGTCTTAGATAGCCCACAAGCTTATCGATGCCAATCCGGGCAAGATGCCGCGATATCGGTTCCATGTCGCCCTGCTCCGAGGAAACGAGCAAGATACGTTGGTTCGGATCCAGGATCCATCCTGCCCAGATTGGAAACTCCTGCCGCAGAGGAATGTTCAACGAATCTGGAATATGCGCACCGCCAAAGGCTTCGATTTCTCTTGTATCAATCACGATCGTGTTCGGAATTTCCATTTCCGCGGCGAAGCACTGGGCATCGAGTGGTGCGGGAAACATTACTTCAGCCAAACACAATTCAGCTTGAGCGTTCCATTGTTTCACGCGGGTGTAATAGGCTGGCGCAGGTTCAAGGTCGGCCAAAACTGCTTTGATGAACTCGGATTCATTGCCGATCTGCAGCTTCGGATTGTACTTCTTTTCATATCCGATCGTCGTCCTCTGCCGTGCGCCAATCTGCGCGCCACAGGGAGACCCCTGTCCATGAGCAGGATAAACTTCCAGTTCGTTCCCAAGTTGTACAAGCGTTTCCAAGCTGTAGAACAGTTCGCGCGCTAATCGAAGCTTTATTTCGCCGCCGAATAGGTCCGGGCGGCCCACCTCGCCGGCAAATAAAGTGTCGCCAGTGAAAACACCCCAGCGGTGTTGAGATTTGCGACCGCCGGAAACAATGTATGAGACGTGCTCGGTCGTATGTCCAGGAGTAGCCACCACTTCAAACGTCAAGTTTCCAATGTTAAAACGGCCGCCATCAGAGAGTTTTTCGTGTGGGAACTCATAGTGGCCGTTTGCGCTTAGCCAGATCTGCGCACCGGTTTTGGCAGCGAGAGATCGAGAGCCAGACACAAAGTCGGCATGAATATGAGTTTCCAAAATGCGCACGATCCGAGCCCCGTGATGCTGGGCAATCGATAAATAGATTTCGCTATCCCATCGTGGATCGATGACAGCGCAAACACCCGCCTTGTCGTCTCCGATTAAGTACGATAGCTGCGCTAATCCCTCAGTTTTTTAATCACCTCGAAGATCATTGAGTCGCCCTTCTAACCGGAGCACCTGGGATGCAAAGCACAGGGGAACTCTGGATGTGTAATTTGAGTTTTTTCATAAACGACATTTTTAAAATCACAACGCGTCGCTTCTCTCGCGGTGGCTGATAGATCAATCCGACAAGCGCGCCGTAAACCAGGTGATCGATGAGGACGAAGAGACTCAGTGTCCATCCACACCATAGAGGCGATCTCTGAACAGACGGTTCTGCTGCCACGCTTGGTAGATCTCGCGCCACACTTCGATGAGCAGAGAAACTCCCAGAAAGACAAACGCGAACCCGACGGACGTCTTGATCGCGTCACCCACATACCCGAAGCTGAGCAGCGCTGCCCAGAGGTGACCGGGTGCCGACCCACTCGCGCCAGCCTTCGGAGCTGCATAGCGGTACAACAGTCAGGAAGAGACGACGATCATTAGGGCAACCAGCCACCATGAACCCCAACCACCACTTGCCGCACGGTCCATTCATCCTCCTACCGCCGCCTTATCTCGGGTGGAAGCTCCGGCTTGGTTTTGCCATCCTTTAGTTCCTGCCGGCGTCGACGTGAACCCATGCCACAGCCGCCTCCCGCCATGCCGCCGCAGCCCCGCATCATGACAATAACGAACAGAACGATGCCTACCATCGTGAGTAGAGCTTGCCAATCCATTTGCAGTTACCTCCTTTTCGGCGCCTCGCCGGATGTAGAATTACTCGTGGTGTCCTCACGCGGCAGTGTGCGCTTCTGCTGGCCATTGTTTCGCCGCATGCCGAACATCATGCCCCCGCAACAAACCACGAGCAGCACGATGACAATGATGGAAACCCATTCTTGGGTCATAGTTATTAAATGCTCCTTTGCTTTTTCAGTAGTGTTGGCCGGAGCTTGAGAAAAATGGCGCACCGAACCAACGATTGCCCGATCCGCAATGGCCCAAGCCTTGCGGAAGATCGGATATTCACTTGGAGGGGAGATACGGAACTAGATGAGAAGAGAGCAGAGTAGCACGTATCGCCCGAGAGGCGGCGCATGCACGTTTTGAGCAATCCGCGATGAAGAATGCCTCGCGACAAATAACGGGAATTTCAGTGCTGCTTGCCGGAACAGCACGGAAACGCCATGCGTAGTTACCTGAACCTTAGAAGAGACGGTGAAGGCTTGTCCACTGAAGAGCTTCGCCTGGCAGCAGTGGTTTTGCGGAGTCTCGACGGGATTGCACCGGTGTTTCGCACAACACGGCCTCGCCATTTCCTGCTGGCTGCTGCCGAAGCAGGGTACGGGGCTGGCGGCAACAAGAATAGACAGAAAGAGCATCCAGGAGGTGATGCCGAGCTTTCTGAAGTTGCCGCGAAGGTTCATATCAAGTCTCGTAGTAAAACGAACGTCATTTCTATTTGCCGGATGGCTGCATTTGATCGTGGCCCGACATCATGTTGCCGCCATGCATTTTCTGCATCATGTCCATCATGTTCATGCACGTATTCATATGATTTTTCATTCCGGACAAGTTCTTCTCGGCATCATTGATGGCGGCCCGCATCTTTGCCGGATCGTTGGACTGTTTGGCCTCGTCCATCTGCTTCATCGTTTTGTCGATCGACGCTGTCGTTTGCCGGCACTGAGTTTTGCACTGCTTCATCATGTCACCCATGTGCATCGAGGAGGAATTGCCCATCGATCCATTGGAGGACTGGGCCACGGCAAGGGGAGACAGGATTGTGCCGGCCCCGATCAGCAAGGCGATCAAATGGGATTTCATTCGGTTTGACTTCATAAGTTTCTCCATTTCCTGAGACGCATCCCGGGCCAATTCGCTTCCTTTCGGCCATCGAATCGATCGGAAGCATCTATCTTGCCTTTCAGTCGTAAGAGAAGTACGGAATCTGCGGGTCATGAGATGGTTTCCAAGAACACGATTTTTCCCTTTGTCGTGGCGCTGCGATAGGAAAGAGTGAGCTTCCAACGCCCAGCAAACGGCAGGGTAACACTCCCACAATAGAAACCCGGTCCCTTCGGAGTGACAAACGCTACGGCACGAACGGCTTCGATGTGTCCCATCCGTAAGGTCACATCAAGACGCAAATTGATTAAGGCAGCTCTGGCGGATGTTCTTCTATCAAGAACTTCAATACATAAACCGTTTTCTCCTCTCCGCAGCCAACCCGCTTGGTTTCGGATGAGCACAACAGTGTTTTTTGATTCAGATACCGCAACGATAGATGAAGACAAAGGGCAGCGTACGCTGCTTCCCCGCGTACAAGAAGCTACAAGTGCCCCAGCCTCCTTGCTTCGTGAGCAGCAATTCACAGGAGTATCTTCAAAGAGCGGGTTGGGAGCTGAGAAGCTAAAGGGAATCGTTGCATAAAATAGCAAGGCCTGTATGAACCCGGTTACCACATATCCCGCCGGCCGCATAACTTGTCACCTCACGTTTGCCCTTCAGTAACTTAGAAGGGAATTTCTGGACTATTCGTCTCTCTGCACGTGTCGCCCATTACTTCGTCTTTGGCTGTAACTTGGACACCGTGATTGACTGTCCATCTCCGCCTGGTTCTCCCGTCACCACCACTTGATCCCCAGCATATTTACTTAAGCCAGCAAAATTCTGGTTCTCAATCGTGTAAAGGTGTCCGTTCGAGGCCAGTGCATACTTCTGCCCGGACTTCACACAGGCCAGCGTGCAATCGCGATCGCTCATCTTACCGCCGGTCATCGCTTTGTGGTTGGCACCGCACATGCTGTCGGTAATGCGTCCCGTCCAGGTTTGCTCCGCTCCGTACGCGGCAGACAAACTCAATGCAAAACAAATGTTTGTTAGTAGTAGCTTTTTCATAAATTCAGACTCCTTCAGGGTCTGGTAAATTCGGTTGCGGCTCAGTTGCATTCGGGCCCGGCGAACCGCCTAATGTTCCGCGGCGCAATGCCCGTTCCTTGATCATGACGAACAAGATTGGTAACAAAATGAGCACGTTGATGGTCGAGGTAATCATTCCGCCCACAATGGGCGCGGCAATCGGCTTCATCACGTCAGAGCCAACGCCCGATTCCCAAAGAATGGGAACCAGACTAGCCAAGACAGCACAAACGGTCATCAATTTCGGACGGAGCCGTTGGACGGCCCCCTCGATGGCTGCGTCTTGCACGTCCTTCTTGGTGAGCTCTTTACCAGAAGAGAGCTTTCGTTCGAGCGCCTCGTGCAGATACACGATCATCACGACTCCGGTCTCGACGGCGATTCCAAACAGAGCGATGTAGCCCACGGCTACGGCCACACTGAAGTTGTACTGGAGCAGCCATTGGAGCAGGAGGCCACCGGTGACCGCATAGAACGTCGGCACGATAAGGATCAACGATTCTGTGACGGAGTGGAAGACCAAGTACAGCAGTAGAAAGATGACGAAGAACACGACGGGCAGGATCAGCGTGAGGCGTCGCTTCGCCCGGCGCTCAAACTCGGATTCGCCGGACCATTGATAGGTGTAGCCAGCAGGGAGCTTGAGTTGTTTTTGAAAGAGCGCAGTTGCGTCGTTGACAAATCCGCCGTAATCGTTCGTGTTGAGGTCGATATACACATACCCGGTCAGTTGGCCGTCTTCGTCACGAATCATCGCGGGGCCTTGCGAGAAAGAAATCTTCGCCACTTGTTCGATGGGAATCTGCGCGCCGGTCGGTGTCCCGATCAGAACGCGCTGGAGTGCGGGAATATCGTTGCGGAAGTCCCGCTCATAGCGGACGTTAATAGGAAACCGTTCGCGTCCCTCGATGTTTTCCGCAATGTTTTCGCCTCCGATGCCGGAGGTCACCGCGCGTTGCACATCCTCGACGGTCAAGCCATACCGTGCTGCTTCGGGACGGTTCACCGCAACATTGATGTAGAATCCCTGGGAGACACGCTCGGCAAACACGTCGGTCACGTTAAGGCGCCCGGATAAAAGCTGCTCGATTTGTGCTCCTACTCCCTGAATGCCTTCCAAAGAGGGCCCTTGGATTTTGATGCCGACGGGAGTCTTGATCCCGGTCAGCTCCATATCGAGACGATTGTTGATCGGCATGGTCCAGGTGTTCGTGAGCCCGGGGAACTGGAGTTTTTCGTTCATCTGCTGCACCAGTTTCTGGTAGGTCATGCCGGTGGGCCATTGCGTCCGCGGCTTGAGCATGATGGTGGTGTCGTACATATCGAGCGGCGCATTGTCGGTCGCGCTGGTCGACCTGCCGACGACGCCGAACACGCTGTCGACCTCTGGAAAAGAGCGGATGACGCGGTCCTGCTCCTGGAGCAACTGGGTGGATATTGTGGGGCCAATACCGGGAAGGGCAGTCGGCATATAGAGTGCCGAGCCCTCATACAGCGGCGGCATGAACTGGCTACCGAGCTTGAGCGCCAAAGGAAGCGTCACTGCAAGAAAAATCAAGTTCACAAGCAACGTGGTTTTTCTATATTTGAGGCAGATCCGCAGGATGGGGAGATAGATGGCTTGCGTGATTCGGGAAACAGGATTCTGCGCTTCGGGACGAATCTTGCCGCGAATCAACAACACCATCAAGGTGGGGACCAAGGTAATGGCCAAGAGCGAAGAGACGGCCACTGCCGTCGTTTTGGTCCAAGCCAGCGGCCGGAATAGGCGGCCCTCCTGAGCTTCAAGCAGAAACACCGGGAGAAAGGACACCACAATAATGAGGAGCGAAAAGAAGAGCGCCGGGCCGACCTGCTTGGCGGAATCGATCAAAATGCGGCGGCGTTCCGCGCCAGAGATGGTCTTTTCCCCCTGGCTCTCCTGCGCTTCCGATAACTGCCGATATCCGTTTTCCACCATCACAATCGCGGCATCCACAAGAACGCCAATGGCGAGGGCCAAGCCGCCCAAAGACATGATGTTGGACGAGACATGGAAATAATACATTGGAAGGAAAGACAGCACGACGGTGATCGGCAGGGTCAAAACGGGAATGAGAGCGGAGCGGAAGTGAAACAGAAAGACAAGAATGACCAGACTGACGATGATGGCTTCTTCGATGAGATCGCGGCGCAAGGTGCCAATCGACTCCTCGATTAGGCCGGAACGGTCATAGGCCGGTAACACTTCGACTCCGGGAGGAAGAGAGCTTTTGATTTGCTGCAGCTTGCGTTTTACTCCATCGATGACATTGAGAGCGTTCAAGCCATACCGCATGACGACGATGCCGCCCACGGTTTCGCCCTCTCCGTTCCACTCGGCGATGCCTTCGCGAATATCGGGCCCGAACGAGACCGTTCCTAAATCCTTGATGAGAACAGGCGTTCCATTCTTCGTGCCTACAGGAACATTCGCCAAATCGGAGAGGGAAGTGATGTAGCCCAGCCCGCGCACCATGTACTCGGCTCCGCTTAATTCGAGTACGCGTCCGCCCACTTCGTTCGTGCTGGCCTTGATGCGATCGATGACTGTCGAAAGCGGAATGCCGTAGGCCCACAATTTGTTGGGGTCGAGTTTGACTTGGTATTGTTTGACGAAGCCACCGATGGAGGCCACCTCCGCCACACCGGGCACGGTTTCGAGCTGATACCGCAGTTGCCAATCCTGAAGCGTTCGTAGATCGGCGAGGCTGTGGCGATGCGTGCGGTCCACCAGCACGTACTCGTAGACCCATCCTGCCCCGGTCGCGTCCGGGCCAATCTCGGGATTCACATTGGCGGGCAGTTGTCCGCGCAACTCCTGGAGATATTCAAGGACACGCGAACGCGCCCAATACAGATCGGTGCCGTCCTGAAAAACGACGAATACATACGAATCGCCAAACATGGTCTGCGCCCGCACATTCTTCACATGCGGCGCTGCTAGTAAGGTCGTAACGATGGGATAGGTAACCTGATCTTCCAGGATGTTCGGAGGTTCCCCTTCCCAGCGTGTGTGAATAATCACTTCCACGTCGGAGATATCGGGCAAGGCGTCCAGCGGCACTTGCGGGATGCACCAGATACCAGCGAGCGTCAACAGAATGACGCCCGTAAAGACCAGAAAGCGGTTATGGGCGCAGCATTCGATCACGCGGGAGATCATGCGTTACATGCCTCCTTCGGCATTGACCGTTAGTGCTTTCGTGGCAATCGCTTTCCCGTTTTGTTGCGCCGTGATGCTCACTTGCCATGTGCCGCCCGAGCCGAGTGTCCCGTTGCCCTCGTACAGCCCGTTTCCTTTCCCGGAGCAGGGGACCATCGTTCGCATGGCCGCCATACCCATGGCCGGCATCGCCGGCATGTAAAACGTGACCGTGACTTGCGCTCCGTCGATCGGCCTCCCATCGGGTGCCGTCAGCTTCACGCGAAACACATTGCTTCCTTTCCTTGGCGGAGAAGGCTCGGTGGTGAGATCGATCTTGGCCTGTTCCGTGCCGCCAGGCGTATTTGTCTCGGGAGAGCCTGATACCGACGGCGAGAATGCACTTGCAGCAGCCTGTAGTTGACTTTCGGAGTCGATCAGGAAGTTGGCGGAGGTAACGATGGAATCGCCCCGCTTCAGTCCTTTCAAGAGAATCGTTTGATCGGCGACGGTGAGCCCTGGTTCGACTTCGCGGGGTTCGAGCTGGCCGCCCCCGCGGTTGAGAAAGACCAGCGCTCGCATCCCGCTATGAAACACAGCCGAAGAGGGAACTACCAAGTGGCGGCCTAACGGCACCTTCAGCACGACATTGACATACATGCCCGGCGTAAGCTTCAGGTGCGGATTCGGGAATACGAGGCGTACGCGAGCCGTTCGGGTGGCGGTATCGACTTGCGGATACACGAGATCCACCCGGCCCTGGAAACTACGTCCCGGGTAGGCATCGACCGTGACGGAAGCTGGTTCGCCAGTCCGAACCTTGCCCAGGTCGGTCTGAAATACCTGGGCATTGACCCAGATGGTCGACAGGTCGGCCACTGTATAGAGCTTCGTGTCCGGTTGTACGTACATGTTCGGAAGGGCATTGCGCTCCGTCACGTATCCCGTGGCCGGTGAATTGAACGTGAGATCGGTGATGGCTTTCCCGGTCTTCTCTAAATGGTCGATTTCCTTGGCGGGAACTTCCCATTGTTCCAGCCGGGCGCGCGCCGCGGACAGCAGCGAATCGGCGCCGGAAGCAACGCCGGAAATCGGACTTGCCTCCAGTGCAGCGGCATTTTGCTTGGCGAGCAGGTACTCATGCTCGGTCGTGACCAGATCCGGGCTGTAGATGGTAAATAGCGGCTGGCCTTTGTGTACGTATTGGTAATTGGCATCGACGTACACCTTTCGAATCCAACCCGGAAAGCGTGTTTGCACGTAAGCCACGCGGCGTTCATCCACATCCACATTTCCGGTGACACGAATTTCGTCGTTGACAGGCCTGCTCTCGACTGTGCCGAGCGTCACGCCGATAGATTGCATCCGTTGCGGCGTCAGTTGCACTGGGGCCAAGCGAGGCTCTGGAGGAGTCGATGGCGGCGGCGATTGGGGAGCCGAGGCAATAGTCTCACGTTTCCCTTGAGCAGGCGATGCGTGCGGCTTGAATTTCCACCAGTAGACGCCAAGCCCGGCTGCTAGAAATACCATGGCGGACACGATCAATACGATTTGTTTCCGGCTCGGTTTCTTCATGGAATGGTCACCCCCGCGACCGCCTCGATTTGCGCTAAGGCAGATTCATGCTCGGCCAATTGCCGTTGATAATCGATTTCGAGATTGAGGACATCGAGAAACGAAGAAAGGAGCGTTTGAAAGTCCTGCCGGTTGGTCTGATAAGCGGCCAGCGCCGAACGAAACGTTGCTTGCGCCTGCGGCAGCAATCCCTGCTTATAAATGTTCAATTGCTCGCCGGAGGTTTGGGCCACCACATAATCTTGTTGAAGCTGACCGAGTTGTTGCTGCAATTTGTCTTGCAGCAACTGCTGCGCCTGTATTTGTTTTTCCGTGGCTTGGGCGAGTTCCGCCCTGCGTCGACCTCGGTTCGGAAGATTGATTCCAAACGTCGCCATGTAGTAATCGCGATATTGAGTCCCGGTATTTTGGTACATGTACTGCACGTTGAAATCCGGCCGGAAATCTTTATGCGCCAATCGAACCTGCGTCCCGGCGCTCTGCACCATGTCTTGTTGGGAAAGGATCTCCGGATTTTGATGACGGACCAACTCCTGCAATTGAACCGCGCTCAATCGAAGATTGCGGCGGGAAAGCGGTTCCGTCACAATCGCGGGCGTAAGCTGGGAACGGTTCAGCCAACGGTTCAACTGAGCCTGTAGACGTCCTTCCTCCTGCTGATTCGCCGTGATCTCTTGCAGAATTTTCGTCGTCTGAAGCTGTGCCTTGAGGACATCCTGTTGGCTGCCTCCCCCTGTGCGGTAGCGAGCTTCGGCAACCTGTTCAACTACATTGAGTAGCTGCTGGTTCCGCTGCAATACAGCATCCGTTTGTTGCAAATAGGAAAGCTGGAAGTAAGCGACCTTGATCTGCTCAACGACATCGCGCCGTGTGAACTCCACATCGGCTCCCTGGGCTTCGGCTTCCTGTTGCGCCGCTTCCGACCGGAGACGCCGCTTTCCCGGATAGGGAATATCCTGCGATGCGCCGAAGCCGATGTAGGCGAAATTGCTGTTTGTGTAGCCGGCAAACGGCTTGGGACTTCCCACGCTGAATGTCTGTACTTCGACGTGCGTGTCGGGAAGCGCTCCAGCGGATTTTGGTACCTTCTGGGCGGCTCGGTAACCAGATCGCGCAGCTTGAATTTCGGGGTTATTCCGTTCTGCTTCCGTCAGCAGTGTACTCAGAGCAACCGGTTGAGCCGGTGTTGTCGCGACGGCAATCTGCTGCGCTGCGAGTACTTGGCTGTAAGAGCCCGGAAAAATCAAACTAAGAAAAACAACTGTGCTGCTCCAGGCAGCGGGATACAACTCCATTCCTTTTCTCCTTACAATCAACGGACACACAAAGGCGCTCGCGCGTATGCTAGCGCTGATGAGGGAAAAGACGGATCAAATGCGGAAGGTTTGAAGGGAAGGCAGACTTGGCGGTGGCGAAGGCGAACTAACTGAAGTGCATCTTGCGGACAGCGCCGGCAGAAAAACATACGGTTGTTCACTCAGTGCCGTGAACGTAAAATGGGGAGCCGCAGTCCCGTGAGTGTTTACTGGTAAAGCAATACCTTTCCCGCTATCAATCGTCGTATCGCAACAACGGTTGTGGCGGGCCATGCCATTCGATGAGCACATGGGTCCCATTTTTTTACAGCATGCGCTTTCAGCGGGAGTTAACGAGGCACCCGGTTGCAGGCAGGCCATTGCAGGATTTGCAATGGTCATCAGCAGCAAGGCCGCCACGATGCCGAGTTGTGCTAACCGGGTCAACAAGACCATTCTACGCTACCCCGTAGAGCGCACTCCATTAACCGCAACGTCATTCTCGTTCTTCCAATTCTATTTGGCAAAGATGTCTGCCAGCGCTCATGGGTTCGGTCCTCTGCCATACTATCGCCGGGCCGCAAAGTAGGACCCAACGACCAACGCGCCCGCCAATCCTTGTGCTGCCAACGTTTGGACCGTCGGAAATACAGAAAACCACAGGCCCATCCACGCAGGAATAACGTTGGCGAGCGGAGGAACGACAGTCGTCGGGAGCCAATGCGCTAACTGCATTTCCTGGGCCTGTTCGCCCGCCATTATCAGGAGCACGGCTCCCAATAGGACGCCCGTTAACACCAACATTTTCTTATACGGCAATTTCCGATGCGCGACAAAGGTCAGAATGGCAACGACTCCCGTAAAGAGAATGCCCAGCAATACTCCATAGAAAACGGAACTAGCGCCCAGTTTCAGCCGATAGCTCTGGAGGAACAGAACCACCTCCACGCCCTCGCGGTAGAAAGACGTAAATCCAAGAATTGCCATTCCCAACAGTACTCGCCGCCCTGCCGTGTTGTCCCCTTTGGAGCGTTCGATCAAATCATGCTTGCGTTTATTGTGCAGGGAGATCCAACCGGTCCAATACACTTTATGAAAAAACCAATTCATCACCACGAGGAGAACAAAAATCGCTAAGAGTCCGGTCGCTGCTTGGACGTCCAGAGCATTCATGTTGGTCGCGAGGTCGTCCACGATCCCGATAGCAATGAACCAGGTGGCGAGTGTCGCTAAAAATCCCACGCCCACACCGGCCGCCACAGGGCGCTGATAATTTTCCCGTGACTTGACCATGCTGGCCGTAATGGCCGAGAGAACGAGAATGCACTCCAGTCCTTCGCGGAAAACGAGTACGCCAATATCCAGAATCCCAGCAAGGGAACCGTTTGGTTGTGTGACTGGATTGGGATTGCCGGCAGAGGTGATGCCCTGCCAGACCAATACGCCTAGCAGTGCAGATCCCAAAATGGCAAGAATGAACCAAAAAACGGTTTTTAGGGGGAGGGGAAATCGTACCGTTGTCTCGAAATACATGCCTCTCTCCCATAGTAGACTAATTCAGTCCTAGATTCTCTTCGTAGAAGTTCCACGCAAAACTTGTCTTTCTGGCGCTTGACCCTATACCTAAATACAGGGTCTACACTGCACGTAGAGGCCAGAGGAATGGACGGACTCAGAATCGGACAGGTCGCCAAGGCTGGAAAAGTCAATCTTCAAACGATTCGTTATTACGAACGGGAGGATCTATTGCCGAAACCACCCCGGCGATCCTCCGGGTATCGCGTGTTTTCGCGTGATGCAGTGGATCGCGTACGCTTCATCAAACGGGCGCAGACGCTTGGATTTTCGCTGAAGGAAATCCGGGAGCTGCTCTCGATCAAAGTGGATTCGCGGAAGAATTGCTCGGACGTTCGCAACGTTGTGGAAGCCAAAATCGCCCACATAGAGGAGAAGATGAGGACGCTCGAAGCGATGAGGCTGGTCTTGCGGCAGATCGCTGCCACATGCCGTTGTTCAGGACCTACGGATGAATGTCCGATTCTGGAAAGTCTCGGCCCCGACGGGCCCTAAATTTAAATGGGAAAGGAAGGTGATACGGAATGGCATTAAAGCAAGGCGAAGTCTATCGGTGTCCTGATGCTGAGTGTGGCTGCGAAATCACGGTCAGCAAGGGCGCGGCGCCCGGCAAAGGCGGCGATCAAGCCCCACGTTGTTGCTGCGGCAAAGAAATGGTGAGGAATAAAGGCCCATCTCAGTGAGCGGCGCGTCAATTTCACTCGACTGAAATTTCATCAGTTCTGGCGTTGATGCGCCCTTTTTCTTCGGAGCCTAAGACCCATTACTCCAGTCTTGAATTCATGATCCTTAAAAAAACGGATCCCCAAACGCTTGACAAGCATGTTATTAATGGAACGAGACTGGGTGATTCGCTACCTTCACATCCTCGCACTTCTACTTTTCACAGCGCTATTGTTTAATACGCAGTGTTATGCGGAGTGCCTCGTTTCGGATGCTCATGGCACCGCAGCACAACATTCGCGTTGCTGCCCAGAGCATCACTCCTCGCAGAATCAATCGCACTCGCAGTGCCAACACAATCGCTCGGAATGGAACAATGCCGAGTTGAGCAGCGGGTTTGGGAATGCCTCGTCGACTCACGTCACCCACATTGTCACGTTAGCGGCAACAAGCACCCTGACCGTTTCGACTGCCTTGCAGCCGACATGTCTCTCGACCTTCGATAGCGCTCGGGGCGCGCCGCCCAAAAACCCGCTCTTTCTTACCTTTTCCGTTCTTCGCGTCTGATTTTTCTTCCCTCTACATTTCCTCTTAAATGTTTCGGCCTTCGTGCGTTTCGACGCCCTTAGCGCCGAGCGTTTGTTTCCGTTCTTTTTGTGAAGTTTTCAAGGAAAGAAATATGAGTAATCGACGTAGTTTTTTCAGGCGTATTTTTGGAGCAGGAGCAAATGGAGGTGCGCAGCAGCTAGCGGCCGGAAGAACGAGAAACCTCTATCGGAGTATTTGTGGACAAGGGTAAGTCGGGAGCGGCGTCCCCCACCAGCATCAGCCGTCGCCGCTTCGTTCACGGGATAGCTGCCGGAACGGCCATCGCTGCTCTTGGCGCAAAAGCGCCCTCGGCGTTTGCTGAGACCGTCCCGCGGACGCCGACAGTCCTTTCCGGCACCAAGATCGATCTGGAGATCGATTACCTGCCGGTCAACTTTACAGGTAGGCGCGTCACGGCGACCGCCATCAACGGTTCAGTGCCCGGACCCACGCTACGGCTCCGTGAAGGCGACACGGTTACTATTGCCGTCACCAATTGCCTCAAACAATCTTCCTCCATCCATTGGCATGGCATGCGCATCCCAGCCCCAATGGACGGGGTTCCGGGCCTGACGTATCGGGGCATAGACCCGGGCGAGACGTTCACCTATCGTTTCCCGGTGAAACAGAACGGAACCTACTGGTACCACAGCCATACGAGATTCCAGGAACAAACCGGGCTCGCTGGCGCACTGATTATCGATCCACGGCGAAAAGAGGCGATTGAGTTTGATCGGGAATACGTCGTGTTCCTGTCCGATTGGACCGACAGTGACCCAGAGTCTGTGTTCAGCAACCTGAAGCAGCAGAGCGACTACTACAACTATGGACGGCAGACCGTGGGAGGTTTCCTCTCGGCCGCAAGGAGGAACGGCTTTCGGTCAACCGTTTCCGATCGCCTTGCCTGGGCAAAGATGAACATGAGCCCCACGGATATCCTCGACGTCACCGGGGCGACTTACACCTATTTGGTAAACGGCAACTCGCCCAATGCAAACTGGTCCGCTCTCTTCCGGCCTGGTGAACGCGTCCGGCTCCGGTTTATCAATGGCTCCTCCATGACCATTTTTGACGTTCGCATTCCAGGGCTGAAGATGACCGTCGTGCAAGCGGACGGAAATGATATTGAGCCGGTAACGGTGGATGAGTTCCGAATGGGCGTCGCCGAAACCTACGACGTGATTGTCGAACCAGAACCCGATACCGCTTATACCATCTTTGCCCAGTCTGAAGATCGAAGCGGGTATGCACGCGCGACGCTTGCGCCGAAACCGGGAATGGTCGCAGCGGTGCCGCCCATGGATCCCCGGCCAAGGCGAACCATGCAGGACATGGGCATGGGTGACATGGGCGGAATGAAAGGCATGAAGGGTATGGGCGACATGGATGGAAGGTCCGGCATGAGCGGGATGGACATGTCCGGCAAACAGGGCACCACAACCAAGGACGCAGGCGAGGGGGCCAAGAAAGCACCACAAAGGGCCGGCATGAGTGGAATGCAGATGGACGGCATGCAAGACATGGACATGTCTGGCATGAGCGGGATGAGCAAACAAGATGCATCTGGTTCCGAGTCAAGGCCATTATCCGGAGGCAACATGCCGGGCATGCAGATGGAGACTCCATCGGGCAGCCGTAAAACTCCGATGAACATGGCTGCTTCCGGCGCAATGAGCGCCATGGAAATGGGCAGTTCCGATGGTAAGACGCCTTTCCCTCAGCCTGGCCCGAACGTAATGCCAATGGGCAGCCCCGCGCCGATGCCGATAAAAAAGACAGAAGCGCCAAAGTTGCATCTTGGACCACAAGTGGATCAGATCCCCATGTCCGTCACGGAACGTCTGAACAAGCCCGGCGATGGAGTCAACGACAATAAACGCCGTGTGCTGACCTATGCTGATTTGCGCGCTCGTTATCAAGGCGTGGACATGAGGCCGCCGACTCGCGAAATCGAACTGCGGCTGACAGGAAATATGGAACGGTATATCTGGGGGTTGAACGGCCAAAAGTTCTCAAGCTCCGAACCGATTCACATGAAATTAGGCGAGCGGATTCGCATCGTGTTGATCAATGACACCATGATGGAGCACCCCATGCACTTGCATGGGCTGTGGAGCGAACTGGAAAATGGCCACGGCGAGTTCATACCGTATAAGCACACCATTATTGTGAAACCCGCCGAGCGTGTGAGTTACCTGGTGAGCGCCGATACACCTGGAAATTGGGCATTTCACTGCCACATGCTTTACCACATGGAAGCCGGAATGTTCCGGACGGTAGTGGTGTCATGAGAGTAACTCTCAATGTCGCTTATTGTGCAGGCCGGGAGATCCTCCAAATCCGTCTTTTGCCCGTTGCGGTTCTATTCACATTATTCCTATCTGCCGAGCCGGGCCGAGCCCAGGTCATCACACCGACGCCCCCGCCAAGTAACCTAGGCGGCAGCTCGGTTCTTGGCCGCGCCGTCATGGACGATAGCGTCTTCTATCACGTCTTCTTCGATCAGTTAGAAGGGCGTACCAACGGTACCAATAACCAGTTCCGGTGGGACGGAGAAGGCTGGATCGGCTCGGACATGAACAAGCTTTGGGTGAGGAGCGAGGGATTCGCCGACGGCAATGGAGTCAATGACGGCGATGTAGAGGCATTCTATGATCGGCCGCTACCGCGCGTACGGTACTTCGACTGGCAGGCCGGGATTCGGCAGGACGTAGACTCGGGTCCAGGTCGCACTTGGGCTGCAGTGGGCCTGGAAGGTTTCGCTCCGTACCTGTTCGAGCTTGCCCCGACTTTCTACGTCCGCGATGGAGGAAACGTTGCCGGACGGATTACGGTTTTCTACGATGTGCTATTTACGCAACGGCTGATTGCGGAGCCGGAGGCGGAAGTGGATCTGTACAACAAAGATGACCCTTCACGGGGGATCGGCTCAGGAGTCTCCAGCCTTGACGCCGGTCTGCGTCTCCGGTATGAGTTCAGCCGTAAGTTCGCGCCCTACATTGGACTGGCCTACAACGGCAAGTATGGAAACACGGCGACGTATGCACGTAGGGCAGGAGAGCAAGTCAGCGGACTGCAGTTTATCTTCGGGGTGCGCGTATGGTACTGAGCAACTACGGCGTCGCCGCAGACAAATCCATGCATTGCTTGGGCGTGCCTGTTTGGTGGTCATCCTGGAATGAACATCTGCTCTCTACGCCACACACTTCTTCCCGCATGGTCTCAGCACGGGAACTCTGCAAACGAGACACAGAATACGAGGCCGTGAGGCGTGCTGAATGGACCGCAACTCATATCGAGGCAGAACGCAAAGCACAAAGCGGGTCAGGCGGTTGAGATGGAGAATACCATGCGGAATCGAGAAAAGGAGAAATAGATGAAATGCGTAATTTCCTAATAGGATTTGTTGTGGCGGCGGTTGTCATCATCGGCGGCGTTTATCTCTACGCACGACTTGGATTCGTTAGCCCGAGAGCGGATATTCCTGTCTCGTCGTTCGAGGCAAACCAGGCCATGGCGATTCTGGACCGCTCCATTGACCGCCGGGCGCCGGAGACAAAGAATCCGATGCCTCCTGATGAAGCGAACCTCACGGCAGGTATGAAATTGTTTCAGTCAAACTGTGCCGGTTGCCATGGCGACATCACTCACCCGGATAGTCCGTTGTCGGAGGCGTTTTACCCGCGTGCTCCACAGTTCGTGCATGATGCGCCCGACATGGAAGAAAATCAGAACTTTTATTTGATTAAGCACGGTATTCGTTGGAGCGGGATGCCCGCCTGGGAACGTCAGATGACCGACCAACAAATCTGGCAAGTGGTCACCTTTTTGTCGCACATGGACAAGCTCTCTCCTCAACTGCAAGAGCAATGGAAGGCGCAATCGAAAGGAATGCTTTCGCAATGAAATCACGCGCATTTACAGGGCGGAGTATGCAGGAAACACGCGTTTCGGCGATGAGAATGAAAAGTACGATTGAGAACAGATTCAGATCCGTTTACGGGCTTCTTCTAGTAGGCGTAGTCACGGCATTGCCAGCGCATTCTTTAGCTCAGGATATCGGCGCCGGTTTTCCGCACGGTGCCATTTCGGTCCCGGCACCCGCTCCGCCCCTGGGACAACCAAAGCCCACGGTGGCTCCCGCTCCGCAACCCGGAAAACAATCCAAGCCGGAGACCCTGGATTCTCTGTTAAAACTTGCGGATGAAAATAACCCCACGCTCGTGCAAGCTGAAGCGCAAGTTCGGGGCGAGGAGGGCAAAGCTAAACAAGCAGGCCTCTGGTACAACCCCGACGTTAGCTATCAGGGCAGCGACATCGGAGTTCACCCGGAAGGCAGAGGCGCCGGAGTGGGGATTACTGCCGGTGAGTTTCAGGGCCTGAACGTCGAGCAGCGCGTGGTGACTGCTGGAAAATTGCGCTTGAGCCGGGAAAAGTACGAAGCTCGCGCGCAAGCCGCCAGGGACGCCTTGCAGATCCAAAAACTGCAAATCAGCAATGACGTTCGTAACCGGTATTACGAGACCTTGGCGAAAAGCAGATTGTTGGATATTCATCGCGAGATGTTGAAGACCATGGAAGACCACTGGCTGACGACCAAAGAAATGTTCAATGAGGGCCAAGCGAATGAAGTGGAGTACCGGCAGGCCAAGATCGATTTAGATCGCGAGCAGCTCAGCACCCGAATGGCGCAGAACGACTATCGGGCCACCGTGGAACGCCTGGGTGCCGTAGTCGGCGTGGAGCTTTCGTCATCGACGATCACCGGCAACTTGGAAGGCGAAGTACACTTGATCGACTTCGATCCCGCATTAGACCACATTTTGGCGCAAAGTCCGGAGATCGCGGAAGCGAAGACAATGCTCAAGTCCCATGAAATTACGGTGCACCGCGAAAAAGTGCAGCCCATACCGGATCTGTATTTTAGCGGCGGATACGGATATACGTTTCAATACCGGCAGCCTGTCTATAATGCAGGACTGCGCGTTACGGTGCCCATCTTCGACCGCAATCAAGGAACGATGGAAACCGCCGAGGCTGATCTTCTACGGCAGCAAAAAGAGGTGAAGAGAGTGGAACTTGATCTCCGGCACCGTTTTGCCGACCAGTATGAGATGTATTTGACAGCCCTGGAACATGTGGAAGATTACCGGAACACTATTCTTCCTGAGGCGAGGCAAGCCTATGAAACGCAGTTGAAGAGCTACAAGAATGACCGTGCGGACTGGCCGGCGGTGCTGGCAGTGCAGCGGGAATACGAAGAGCGGCGGGAAACCTATGTGAAGAATCTTCTGGAGTGGCGGGAAGCGGAAACGGCGATTAACGGCTTTTTGCTTGTGCAATATGGACTGACACCGCCTCAAGGTGTAACGCCGCCGGGAGCGGGAGCGTTGGACGCAGTGTCCAAGCCCCGCTGACTAAAGACGAATTTCGACAAAGAAGAAAAAGTATGAAGAAGAAATCCACCACTGGTGCCGTGAACCGGCGCGATTACTTGAAAGGCGCTGCCATGGCTGCCAGCGCGATGACAGCGGGCACGCAACTGAAGGCTGCGGAGGCCGCCCCCCAGGATCATCACCAGGAGAAACTTGTGGGTTCTCCGGCTGCGGAGGTTAAAATATTGCAGCAGCAGGGACTCACGTCGTATTCCCGCTTTCAGCCGAGTTTCGGCGGCCCTGTCGGCCGCCCGGATTACCTCGGCAAATTTGTTCCCGGACTACGGAGTTCCGGCTTGCCGCCAGTACCGGTGACCACGGTCGATGGATTCGATTTGCCTTGGAAGATGGTAAACGGCGTGAAGGAGTTCGACCTGATCGTGGAACCCGTGACACGCGAGTTTTTGCCCGGTTTTCCGATGAACCTCTGGGGTTACAACGGCAGCATGCCCGGCCCCACTATTCAGGCCTTCCAAGGAGACCGAGTCCGCATCAACGTCCATAACCGATTGCCGGAGATCACCACCGTTCACTGGCATGGCCTGGAGCTTCCCAATCGTTACGACGGCATTCCCGGCGTGACACAGCCGCCGATCAAACCGGGAGAGACCTTTGTTTATGAATTCGATCTGCACCAAACCGGCACTTATTTCTATCACCCGCATACCACCATGCCGGAGGCGTTCGGCATGGTCGGCTTCTTCATCATTCACCCGAAGATCGCCTACGATCCGCCTGTGGATCGTGATTTCGCGCTTATGTTTCAGAACTTTTACATTCCGCCCAACGGCGCTATTCCCGATTCTTGGTCCATGGATTGGAACTGGCACACCATCAACGGACGCTCCGGCCCGTTCACGACACCGCTGGTGTGCAAACACGGCGAACGAGTGAGAATACGGATTGTGGATTTCAGCCCCATCCAGCATCATCCAGTTCACTTGCACGGACACACCTTCTGGATTACGGGCCACGAAGGAAGCAGGTTGCCGGAGAGTTCCTGGATTGCGCGCAACAATTCTCTGATTGGCGTGGCGCAAGGGACCGATATGGAATTTGTCGCTAACAACCCCGGCGACTGGATGTTTCACTGCCACATGGTGCATCACATGATGAACCACATGGTGAAACAAGTAGGCCCCCGCATCCGTCACTCCGGGCCCACCATCGAAGACTTCATGGCGTCGCCGGATACTCGCCCACAAGTCGAGTTGGTGGATCATGACCCGCACTTCCGCGTTCCCGGCTATCCGCAAACGATGCAGAACATGTACATGTCCAAAGAGGCCATGATGCGCATTCATAATCGCCGCGAAGTGCGCGGCATGCGGGAAGGCTGGCCTATGGGAGTAAAAGGATTGATGACCGTGGTTCGCGTGCTGCCCGAGGATTTATACGAAAAAGTGATGCACAGCGATGAACCCATTCCCGCTGGTACTAGTGTGCCCGGGAGCACGAATCCTCCTGGGAAGGGAATGAACATGGACACAATGGGATAGCGCTGAAATTTAAATTACGTGCGGTACAGCAACTTCACTTTGTCATCACAGGTCTGTTTGTGACAGTCTGGTGAGTATCGCCTAGCTGCTTCGCTGCTTCTTCGGTCCAGTTGCAGAGAGTTTGCACGTCACTTTTGCTGAGATAGGAATTCGGGTGAAAAGGCTGGTAATACCACAGCGGCATTTTGTCCTTCCGAACCATGTCACACATGTGATGAATCAGCTTGGCTTGGCGGTCGCGCGGGTAGTTCCCCCATTCGGACAAGTTCATATGATCGCGCGCTGTATTGACATCGGCTGCCGTGAGCCAGGATACCGGAGCGATATGCGTATACCATCGCCAATAGGTATGTTCGGTGTGACAATCGCGACAAGCTCGATTTACGATGTGCTGAACGTCCTCAGGCATCTGAAGGTGAGCCTGAATTGCTTTTGACGACGGCACATTACGATCGTGTGTTCCCGGCCCGACGATCTGCATTAGGCCCAAAAGTACGAGCGAACAAATACCAACTACACCGAACCATTTCCATGCCATGTCTAACCTCCGTACCGCCATACCGGAGGGTTAGAGACAAATCCAAGATTATCTGTTTCCCCCCTGGAATTTGTACAACCTGCTGGACGGACCGAGCACGTTAAGCTGAGGCGAAGAGCACTTGGAACATGCTGCTTCCATAGAGCAGTTAGTCGGCTAGTTTTCCCCTCGTTTATCTGATATTTTGAGTTCCTGCTGAGCACTCCTCAAGTATTATGATTTTGAAACGATTAGCCTTCCCGACAATACTGCTTGTCTGCAACTTGGGATCGGCGGCCTCCTGTTTGGCTAGCGGAGATTGGAAACGTGCGGTGTACTGGTTCGCCTCCGCAGTCATCATAACGGTCATGAGCCTTTAAGGAACTGCCATCTGGCTAGCCCAGCCGCTTAAAAACAGCACTGACCTCGTCGGCTAAGAAGCGGAGCTCCTTATCCGAAAGCTTCCCACAAATGCTGGTTCGGCTGATGGCTGCCAGGTGCTCTCGCAACATGTCAGTCTGCACTCGCTTCAAGGCGGCCGTCACAGCGCCTATCTGATTAATCACATCTAAACAAGGCCGTTGCTCCTCAATCATCTGCTGGAGCCCTCTGGCCTGGCCTTCAATCCGCCGCAGTCTAGGCAGTTGACGGCTATGGTCCACCGGCTCATGGCAGGGTTTTTCGCGTTTGCGCATGACGTTTATCAGATTGGCACACCCGTTTATTAGGAATGATCTTGCCACCGGTGAATATGTGCTCGATACTCCCGCACGGTTTGGCCCTGTATACCCTGGCGGTGTATCCACATAGAGCTGCCCAAATTCACGAATGCCCAAGAATACGGTATAAGTCCCAGTTATAAGAATAGCCTCCACTTTCGTCTTAGTCGCAACGAGAACAATGAAGAAATGTTCCATCACTGGCCCATTTCGAACGCTTGCTCAAAATCAAAAACGTTAACGAAGGAGAATTTCATGTTTTATCCAAAAGCACAGCTCTGCACAAAAGTGCTCGCTCTGGCTTCCGCTTGGTTGCTTACGATGCCGCCCGTGCTGTCCGCCGCTCCGGGCGTCGGCTTGACGGCGCAATTCGAGATTAACTTCCTCGAATACACCATCAATCATCATTTTTCCGCCCTCCGCATGACCGAGTTAGCGGCGGGGACCGATACCTCCCGGATTGGAGATATTTCTCCTACTGAGGGGACCTCGCCGACGCCGGGCTTTGCGGCAACTTCTGCGAAGGCCGATATTTCTGATTTGAAGTCTTTGTCCCGCCGGGAGAACCGGACACAACGGGAAGAGATTTTAACGGCTCAAAAATTGTTGAAGCAGTGGTACGGCATCTCCTACCAGCCCAGCGTCCTCCCGGAGAACCAAACACAAATCAATATTCTGGAAAATGCAGCCGCCGGCGGAGACTTTGATGTCCACTTTATGACCGCCCTTAGCCGTCATCACTTCACCATCATTCAGCAGGCGTCGGCTTGCCTGGCATCAGCGGATCTGAACCATCTACATGCCTCGCTCGAACGTTACTGCCGGAACATTGTGAATAGCCAATTGTCCGATATCGATGAGATGCGGCATATTCTTTGCAACCGTTTTCACGTCTGCGACTATCAGCCGCTCAGCGATCCCGAAGGAAACTTTACTGCTCCGAAGAGCAACCAATAGGTGCTAAGCGCTCATTGACCGTGCAGCAAGCGAACCGCTTGATCAGCACTATGGAGTGCAACTCAATGCGACGGCCGATGAGTTGATCACTGGCGATAACTCAGGCCCGTAAGGTGGTCCTGGTTGATCTACGTGCTCTATCAAGTCTTGACGATATAGGGGAGAGGGGTATAAGATTTGAGTGGGAAGCGGCGATGAAGAAACACGGCGCCCGTACACCGCCCATAAACGAAAACCCTTCCCAGGGTGTGCCCTGTGCCAGCTCGGGGAACAGCCCGGAACGAAAGGCTGCCGCTGTTGATCCCGAACTCAAGCAGGCAAATCTAAAACGCCTGCGGCGAATCGAAGGGCAGGTGCGAGGTCTCCAAAAGATGGTCGACGAAGAGCGCTACTGCGCGGATATTATTGCCCAGATCGCCTCTGTGCAAGAGGCTTTGCGTGGCGTTTCCCGAACATTGATGCGGAATCATCTTCGTCATTGTGCGACAGAGGCTATTCGCAGCGGCAATGAAGCGCAAGCAACGGCTCAACAGGAAGAGCTTCTGGAGATCATTTATAAGCATTTGCGTTAAGAATGTCCCCAGTGGGGAAGAAAGGAGGGAACAGGAGATGGAAAAAGATCCCGTTTGTGGAATGCAAGTCGATCCGAAAAAAGCGGCCGGACAGAGTGAATACCAGGGAAAAACGTATTACTTCTGCGGTGCCGGATGCAAACAGAAATTCGATGCCAATCCCGCGCAGTATGCGCAGAAGTAGGCTCTGAACAAGAACGAGGCGCCTGCATCAGTTCCGATGCAGGTGCCTAAAAGGCCAACATAATGAACGTCACCCAAAACCAATCTCTTCAGGATCCCGTTTGCGGAATGGCCGTAGATGAGGAGACGGCGGCGGGGCACGTCTCCTATCAGGGAACCGATTATTATTTTTGCTGCCCCCGTTGTCAAAAGCAATTTGAGCAAAATCCAACTCAGTACCTAAACCGCAATGTATCCCTTCCCGTCGTTAGCAACGGTGATTGTGGCTGTGGGTGCAGTCATCACACAAAACAGGAGATAGTGCAGCTCGGTACCATGCCCTCTCCAGCATCTGAATCTACAGCGAAAATGCAGCCGATATTGCATCACGATCCGGTATGCGGCATGAATATTGAAGAGCAGGATGCCGCTGGTACGGTTGAATACGAAGGAACGCTCTATCATTTCTGCAGCCCCAGTTGCATCGAAAAGTTCAAAGCCAACCCTCAGCACTATGTAGAAGCCAGCGCAACGACCGAGCCTCCACCGGCCAATGCGCAGGAAATCGAATATACCTGCCCGATGGACCCGGAAGTACACCAGAAGGGGCCAGGAACATGCCCGAAGTGTGGTATGGCTCTGGAACCGGTCACCTTCCAGCCGTTGCCAACACGCACCGAATACACCTGCCCGATGCATCCAGAGATCGTGCGGAGCGAGCCGGGCGCCTGCCCCATCTGCGGGATGGCCTTAGAGCCTCGTGAGGTGACCGGGGAGGAACTCAATCCCGAACTGCTCGATATGAAACGGCGGCTGTGGATCAGCGCCGTGTTGACAGCTCCCCTTCTGGTGCTGATGGTGCTCGACGTTTTTCCCGGAGCACACTGGCTTTCCACAGCAGCGACCGGTTGGATTCAGTTTGTTCTCGCCACTCCCGTCGTGCTGTGGGCTGGTTGGCCTTTCTTTCAACGTGGTTGGCGGTCAATCGTCAACAGGCATCTCAACATGTTTACGCTGATTGCGCTAGGAACCGGCACATCGTATCTATTTAGCATTGTTGCGTTGTTTTTTCCTTCTCTGATTCCGGCCTCCTTTCGCATGCAGACGGGGCAAACGCCTTTGTATTTTGAACCGGCGGCGGTCATTACAACACTTGTGCTCTTAGGACAAGTTCTCGAACTGCGCGCAAGGAGTCAAACGAGTAGTGCTCTGAAGTCGTTACTGGGGCTCACGCCCAAGAATGCGCGTCTGGTGGATTCCTCAGGGGAAGAACAAGACAGGCCCATTGAGCAGATTCAGATCGGGGACACTCTGCGCGTTCGCCCGGGCGAGAAAGTCCCGGTCGATGGCACTGTGCTTGAGGGAGCGAGCTCGGTAGATGAATCGATGATTACCGGCGAGCCCATTCCCGTCGAGAAGACGGCAAACGATCGGGTCACGGGCGGAACAGTGAATGGAACGGGAAGCTTTCTCATGCGCGCGGAACGGGTGGGCAGCAATACCGTGCTAAGCCACATTGTCCGCATGGTCAGTGAAGCGCAACGGAGTCGCGCGCCCATTCAGAGCTTGGCGGATTCCGTTGCTTCCTACTTTGTCCCCGCTGTGGTTCTCGCCTCCGTGCTCACCTTTGTGGCATGGGCAATCTGGGGGCCGGAACCGCGCTTTGGACATGCGTTTGTGAATGCAGTCGCGGTCCTCATAATTGCATGCCCTTGTGCGCTGGGACTTGCCACGCCGATGTCGATTATGGTCGGTACGGGACGCGGCGCCACGGCTGGCGTTTTGGTGCGCAACGCCGAGGCGCTCGAACGGCTGGAAAAAATGAATACGCTGGTTGTTGACAAGACCGGCACGCTGACCGAGGGCAAGCCGAAACTCAGCAGCATTCGTAGTCTTGCGGGAATCATCAGCGAATCGGAACTTTTACGCCTGGCGGCGAGTCTGGAATTGGGCAGCGAGCATCCCTTAGCCGCTGCCATTGTGGCTGGTGCGAAAGAGAAAGGATTGACGCTACAGAAAGCAACTGGTTTTTCCTCTTTTACCGGTAAGGGTGTGCAGGGCTCGGTCGAGGGCCACTCGGTGGCACTGGGCAATCGTGCGCTTCTGCAGGAGTTAGGCATCTCTTCCTCCGATCTTGCTGCCGAGGCGGACCGGCTTCGTGCGGAAGGACAATCTGTCCTCTTAGTGGCAGTCGACGGCAAACTAGAGGGGCTAGTCAGTGTGGCCGATCCCATCAAGGCCTCTACACCGGAAGCCGTCGCGCTCCTGCATCAGGAAAAAATCCAGATTACAATGCTCACCGGCGATAACCGGACGACCGCACTGGCCGTGGCCAAAAGACTTGGAATTGACAACGTGGAAGCAGACGTGCTGCCGGAAGGCAAAGCCGAAGTTGTGCAGAAATTGCAAGCCTCCGGCCAAGTAGTCGCCATGGCCGGCGATGGTGTCAATGATGCGCCTGCTCTGGCCAAGGCCGATGTGGGGATTGCCATGGGGACAGGAACCGACGTCGCCATGGAAAGCGCGGGAGTCACGCTCGTGCGTGGCGATTTACGAGGAGTGGCGCGTGCCCTTCGATTAAGCCGGGCCACGATGCGGAACATTCGGCAGAACCTGTTTTTTGCGTTCATTTACAACGTGCTGGGTGTTCCCATTGCCGCCGGCATTCTTTATCCCTTTTTCGGCATACTGCTCAGCCCCATGCTGGCCAGTGCCGCAATGACATTGAGCTCTGTCTCTGTGATTAGTAATGCATTACGTCTTAGAAAGGTAAATCTCTAGTGCTATATCCCATCAGCGTTGCATATTTAGCTCTTTCCGCCCTTTCGGTCTTTATCCTGGCCATTGATGTCCTGAAACATCCGCAGAAGATGGCCGTGATGAACTGGGTTTGGCCCATTACGGCTCTCTACTGGGGACCGTTTGCACTTTGGACCTATTTCAGCTTTGGCCGCCAGAAACATTCCGGTAAGCAGGACGATAAGCAACAAGGTGACAAGCAAAAGGAACAGCCCTACTGGCAGAAGGTTTGGAAAGGGGTCACTCATTGCGGAGCAGGGTGTACGCTCGGAGATCTGATTGCAGAGTGGTCGATATTTCTGGCTGCATTCACGCTGGTAGGATCACGTCTTTATACGAATTACATCTTTGACTTTGCTGCGGCTTACTTATTGGGCATTGTCTTTCAATACTTCTCGATCGCGCCCATGCGCAACATCTCGGGCCTGCCCGGAATTTGGGCGGCTATTAAGGCAGACACGATTTCCTTAACGGCCTTTGAAATCGGACTGTTTGCTTTTATGTTCTGGATGGACCATCATTTTCATCCGCACCTGAAGCCCAACACTCCGGAATATTGGTTTCTCATGCAGATAGGCATGATTATTGGCTTTTTCACCAGCTATCCAGCGAATTGGTGGCTCATTCGCAAAGGGTTGAAAGAGGCGATGTAAACTCGCAAGCCCTCTATACTTCGGCAGCTAGAAAAGTAGATTCCAAGGACGCAACGTCCCAAACTGAACGAACTTCGGTCAAAACTGCAGCTTGGGTCGGCACCCTGTTGCTGAAACATCTTTCCCACTTGCTCACATGTAATAGAGATGAGAATGCGAGGGAATTAGGGAGCGCTGCTCTTCAAGTTTAAAGCACGCGTGCGACGCTGCCGAAACGCAATGAGCTGTAAAGTCAGGGTCACTACAATACTGATGACGACAACAGTAATGAACGCAGCCTTCTGCTTTTCATTGATCTGGTAACAAAGCGCATGTGCGCCTGCCAAGGCGAATGCGAAATAGTTCCAGCGCTGTAGGGATTTCCACCGCGGCGTGCCGAGAGAGCGCAACGAGTAGTCGTTCGATGTTGCAAGCAAGAGTAGTAGGATGGCCGTGCTGATCAACCCCGTATAATTTGCGAACCCAAAAAGATCGTGTCGCAACGGAATGACATGCTTGCTCTTGTGCTCATAAACGTAGTAGAGCCAAGGGCGGCCACGCAAGTGAACGTTCTGGCCGATGACGGTATGGACGATTCCAAGTATTCCGCCCCAGATCCCCACATCTCTGCGCCAGTCGCTCGAAATGGGCATCCGTTTTCCACGAAGCAAATTCCATGGTCCGATCAGTAATGTGATGGCTAGAAGCACCAGCGCCGGATAGGCCGTGGCAAAGCTGGCTTTCGTAATGATGTCCGGATAGGGGCGAGTGACATAAAGCAGAAAAACGCTCACTGTACTCACGGCAAACAGAGCGGAATGGTGCACCAGCAGGCGGCGGAACAGACGTTTTTGCTGTAGGGTCGGCATAGATGGAAAATTGTTTTGGACTAGATTTTACAGTTCGTCAATTTATCTCTGTAAGAGGATAGGATCTTTGTCGGCATTGATTCGTTAGCTATAGCCTGAGCCCCGCTAACAACAGCCGCATGCCTCTCCTCGCCAAGCGCGGTGCCCTTCGATGCACAGCAGGGGAACGATAGCCAAGGCAGCCACGGTGTCCACCCATCCCACATGGAAAATTGCATTGATCGCCAGCCCGGCCAGGGTGATGGCGGCCAAGTAAGCGCACGTAGCGGACTGCACCGCATCGGCAGCTAGGGCCGTGTTCCCGATCTCGCGGGCCGCCTTCCTTTTAGCCCAGCCTAGTAGCGGCATGATGAGGAGCGCCGCGCTGGTCACGCCAATGCCGATGGGGCTGGTCTCCGGTCGGATGCCGAACAGTAGCGCACAAATCGAGGTGGCAGTCACGACAGCAGCCAGGAGATAGAGAAGGAGCCCGGCGAAGCTGCTCGCCTTGTCTTCGCTAATGGAGAAGGAAGGCGCAAATTGTAGAAGCACAACAATTGCCGACAGCAACTCGACAAAGCTGTCCGATCCGAAGGCGAGAAGAGCAGCGCTGCTGGCTCGCCAACTGGCCCACAAGGCAAGGCCGCACTCGACCGTCATCCACGCCAGCGTCACCGTCTGTAACTGAAGGACACGGCGCGATGTTCGTTTAGCATCGGACCGGCAACAAGTGCCGGGAGCACCGGCAGTGTTTTCCGACTGCGATTTTAAACTCATAAAGAATATTCCCTCACTACGAATTCGCTGGACATCGGTAGGTCATCCGCCTTTCATCCCCAGAATGAGAAAAATAAGGAATCCCGCAAAGAACGCCGAAACGCCCAGAGATGTCTCTGGAGCCTCATGAGCTTCGACCAGAAGCTCCTCCGTTACCAGATACAGCAACGCCGCGATCCCAAACGATAAGACGGATTCGGTTGCCGAACGTGGCAGATTTCGCAGTAGTAAATCGCCGCCCAACGCTCCCAAAAGGATCGGTGAGGCTACGAAAACCACCGTAAGAATCCGCCGCATGCGGCTCCAGGACAGACTGACAAAGATGGCTAGTCCCACCGAGAGAAACTCGGCGGCGAGCGCCAGCGTCAAGAGAAACCCCTGCCTTTGTCCCGTCGCAAACCCCACTCCGAGCAGGAATCCGTCAATAACGACATCGACTGCGGTAGCACCAAGCAAGCTCCAGGGAGAATCGCTTTCTTTATTGCCCTTTGCCTTGCGCGTCAACGCTCGCAAGAGGAGCATCGCCAGTACGCCAGCCGAAAACCCCACTGCAACAAAGAAAGGGCCTCCCTTTTTCATGACATCGGGAAGAATTTCCACAGCCACGACCGAGAAGATCACACCGGCTGCGAAGTGTTGAATAGCGCTTCGCCATTTGGGCGACGGCTCGCGCCACGCCGCAATCAATGCGCCAATGGCCGATCCGGCAATCGGAATCACGGAATACCCAAGCAACGGTAGTAACGAACTCATTATGATTTCCTCGATGGATGCGGCCTACGCTCCTCGATCCAGAGATAAATGGAAGGAAGTACCAGGAGCGTTAACAAGGTAGATGTCACGAGTCCGCCGATCACAACCGTGGCCAGCGGGCGTTGTACTTCGGCTCCGGCCCCGTGGGAGATCGCCATCGGAATAAAACCCAAACTCGCCACGAACGCGGTCATCAGCACCGGACGAAGACGCGTCAACGCGCCGGCATAGACAGCCTCCTCGACATCTTCCGTTCGTTGCCGAAGCTCCAGAACGTAGGAAATGAGAACGACCCCGTTCAGGACGGCAATGCCGAACAGTGCGATAAAGCCGACCCCTGCGGAGATGCTGAACGGCATGCCGCGCAGCAACAAGGCGGCAATTCCCCCCGTCGCGGCCAGCGGCACATTCAACAAAATAAGAGCAGCGGTGCGGAACGAGTGAAAGTTGAGGTAGAGCAACGAATAAATGAGCAGCAACGCTACCGGGACCGCGATCGCGAGACGTTTACTGGCGCTCTGCAACTGCTCGAATTGACCGCCGAACTCCAGAGAGTAACCGTCCGGCAGTTTTATCTTACGCTGAATTGTTCGCCGGGCGTCGGCGACGAAACCGGCCAGATCCCGGCCACGAACATTCAGCTCGACGCTGATGCGGCGTTGCACGTTCTCACGGCTGATTTGAGCAGGTCCGTTTTCCTCGAAGACGTCCGCCAACTGGCTCAAAGGGATGAAGTGCCCTTCCGAGTCGCCCACGCGCAAATTTCGAATCGCTGTCAGGCTGGCTCGATTGGACGGATTGAATCGAATTTGCAGAGGAAATCGCTTATTGCCCTCGAAGATTTGTCCGACTACTTTACCTCCAATGGATTGAACCGTGTTAAGCACTTCCGACGCATCGAGTCCGTGCCGCGCGATAGCTTCCCGCTTCACGCGAATTCGCAAATAGGGAAGACCGGCCACTCGCTCGGCTCGAACGTCGGCGGATCCGGGAACCTTCGCCACCACGGCGGCGATCTCATCGGCTTTTTGCTTGAGTGTATTCAGATCCTCCCCGAATACCTTGATCGCGATGTCGGAGCGCAGTCCGGCTTCCGTCAACTCTTGCATGCGCATCTGTATCGGTTGCGAGAAGCCGTAGGACGCGCCGGGAGCTTCCTGGTGCAGCCGCTTACTCATCTGTTCGACGAGGTCATCCTTGGTGATCCCGTTCGGCCATTGTGACGATGGCTTCAACATCACATACACATCGCTCTGGTCCAATGCCATCGGGTCAGTGGCTACTTCGGGATGGCCCGTCCGGGAAAAGACGTAATCGACCTCCGGAAATTCCCGAAGCACTTTTTCCACGATTTCGTTGCCGTGCAACGATTCGTCGATGGAGATTCCCGGAACGCGATACATCTCGACAAGTATGGACCCCTCGTCCAGTTGCGGCAGAAACTCCGCTCCGAGAAAACGCGCGCCGAACAAAGAAAGCACAAAGACACACACTGCGATCGCCGAAATGAGCAAGGGATGGCGCAGTGCCTTCCGCAGCAGCGGTTCATACAGGAGGTGAAAGCGGCGCATCAGCCATGTCTCCTTCTCCCGAACACCTTTCTTAAATGCAAACCAACTGAGGACAGGCATCAACGCCAGAGCAAACGCCAAAGAACCAAGCAGGGCAAAGAGCACCGTGATCGCCATGGGGCGGAACATCTTGCCTTCCACTCCGCCCAACGTCAGAATCGGGACGTAGACCAGCACAATGATGAGGACCGCGAAGAAGACTGGCCGGGCCACTTCCTGGGCTGCGTCGCGGACAGTTTCGAGAACCGATTGCTCCGCTTCGCGGTGAGAAAGCCGGCGCATGATGTTCTCCACCATCACGACCGCTCCGTCCACGATCAGTCCGAAGTCGATGGCGCCCAGACTCATAAGGTTGCCCGAAATACCCGCTTGCGTCATGCCCGTGAATGCCACCAGCATCGAGAGCGGAATAGCCGTGGCCACGATGATGCCGCCCCGAAAACTGCCGAGGAGAAGCAGCAACACTGCAATGACCAGCAGTCCGCCTTCGATGAGATTGCGCCGAACCGTCCGAATGGTCCGATGCACCAGGTCCGACCGGTTATAGAGCGGAACAACCTTCACGCCTTTCGGAAGGAACCGCTGGATGTCGTTCAGCTTGATTTTTACTCTTTCCGCCACGGCCCCGGAGTTTTCTCCGATCAGCATCATGGCGACACCTATCACGATTTCGCCGTGACCGTTCTCCGTCGCAAATCCCTGCCGCACCATGGGCGCAAAGCGCACGTCGGCAATGTTCCGGATGAGAACCGGAACGCCATTTCCCGATTCGCCGACTACGATGTTTTCGATGTCGGAAAGGTTGGTGATGAGCGCCTCGCCGCGGATCAGCGATTGTTGCTCGTACCGCTCCAGATACGCTCCGCCGGCATTGGCGTTATTAGATTCCAGAGCGTCGATGACCCGCCGTAACGAGATGTGATACGACGTGAGCTTGTTATTATCCACATCGACTTCGTAGGTCTTGAGTTCGCCACCTTGCGAATTCACTTCCACGACACCAGGCACAGTCCGCAGCTTCGGGGCAATATCCCAATCCAGAATGCTTCGCAGTTCCATCAGAGACTTGCCCTTGCCGGTGACTTTAAATTGGTAAATTTCTCCCAAGCCCGTGGAAATCGGACCCATCTCAGGAGAGCCCATGCCGGGCACGATATTTTCCTTCGCCTGGACGAGGCGCTCACTTACAAGCTGCCGCGCCCGGTAAATATTCATGTCGTCTCGGAAATAGACCGCCACATACGAAATGCCGTTCTTTGAAACAGACTGAATACTCGTCACTCCCGGCATACCGGACATGGCAGTTTCCACCGGAAAGGTAAGATACTGCTCGATCTCCACCGGAGACAGGCTCGGCGCTTTCGTGAGCACAAGTACTTGGTTCGGGGTAATGTCCGGTACAGCGTCGATCGGCAAACGCTGCAAGGAAAAAACTCCCAAGACGGCGATGAGGGCCGTGACGATGAGGACGAAAAAGCGGTACTGGAGAACGAGGTCGATCAGTGCCCGCATAACTACTCCTCCTCGCCGATCTGTCCGCTCATCGCGATGGATTTCAGATGAAACGAGCCTTGGGTGACGACCGGCTCTCCCGCGCGGAGTCCGGACAGAATCTCCACTAGCTCGTGGATCGTTTTCCCCGTTTTTACCGGGCGTGTCTCAAACGTGGTGTCAGACTTGCGCACAAACACCACGCTGTCTTGATCGAGTTGCTGAAGAGCGGACGCAGGAACCGCCAACGTTCGCCGGCTGAAATGAGTCGGCAGTTCCACGGTGGCAAACATGTCCAGCTTGAGCCGAATGCCGGGATTGGCCACTTCGCAACGCACCTTGGCAGTTCGGGTCTGCGGGTCGAGGATATCGCTCAAGTAGGTCACTTCTCCCTTGAACTTTTCTCCCGGATACGTATCGACCGTGACGAATGCCGGCTGCCCGACCTGCACGCGCCCCAAGTCTTTTTCATAAACTTCGGCTTGCACCCAAACGCGAGATAGATCCGCAACGGAGAATAACTCGCGGCTTACATCGAATACATCGCCCGGAGCCGTTTGCACCGTGACGACGACACCGGCAAACGGAGCACGAACTACCGTCGAGGGGTGACTCACGCTCGCTTGCTCCACGCCGTACCGTCGTAAGCGGCTCTGCAAGCCAGCCAGCACGCTCTCTTGCACTCGGACGCTGTCCGCGGCGGATTGAGCATCGACCTGCGCCAGTTCCGACTGTTTCTGGGAAATGGCGCCAATCGCGGCAAGCCTCTTGTCTCGATCCGCGATCTTTTCCGCTGCTGCTTGTTGCAGTTTGAATCGCTGCAATTCGGTGCGCGCCCCCTCCCATTGCGCCAGCAACTCTCCGGCTTCGATGTTGTCGTACGTTGCCAAAGGCTGGCCCGCTTTCACTCGATCTCCCACACGTACAAACACGTCGAGAATCCGCCCTCTGGCGAGTGGACGGACATGGGCAATCCGCGTGTCGATCGGCTGGACAGTACCGACCACCTGAAGGTATTCCTTTAGCTCCTGGATTTGCGCCGGTTGGGTCTCTAAGCCGACATTCTGCTGCGCTTTCTGGCTCATCTCGAGCAGTTTTGTCTGTGTCTCTTTCTGTTCCGACTCCCCGGACTCCGCCGATTTCGGCTGCGAACAGGAGACCAGAAGGAACGCAAGAAGAAGAAAAGTAACGTATCTCATTACAGGGAACCTCCTGTGGCTTGTTCCAATCCGGCATAGGCCCGGTACAACTCGGCTTCTGAATCAATGTAGGAGAGTTCTGTGTCGAGCACTCGGCGCTGCTCAGTCACGACGTCAATCAATCGCAATTCGCCCAGGGTGTAAGACTGCTTCATCACGGCAAGATTCTCCTCGGATTGACGGACGACATCCTGATCGAAAACCGCAAGCGCGTCCTTGGCTGCCCGCCAACGTTCATAGGCGGCTTCGACTTCAGTCGGGATGACGGACTCCAGATACTTCCGCTGCAGTTTGGCGGCAGCCTGCCGAGCGGCAGCCGATTCGATATTGCCGCGATTGCGGCGTGTTCCTGTGATCGGGATAGAGAGTCCGACGCCCAACGTGTCGTGGTGATCTTGAATGGGCACTAACGCTCTTTCGGGAGTAAGCCCGTACTGCGGAAAGGAGCTGTCGATGTGCGAGTACGATCCGGAGACAGTGAGATTGGGTTTCGACTCGGCTACGGTGAGAGTCGTCTCTCTCGCCGATTGCTCTTCCCGTAGCCGGAGTGCTTGAAGATCAGGACGGCTCCGCAGAGCAAGGGACTGTAACGTGGGGAGTTGGTCCGGCATCGCAGGAGCGGAAAGCAAGTCGGCCAAATGAAGATCCTGGCCGGCTGGAATATCCAATATGGTCTTGAGTTCCAGAAGCGCACTCCTCGCTCTTCCGGCGGCTAACGCTCGCTGGGCGGCGTCTCTGCTCAGCTCCGTTTTCAGAAGTTTCGCTTCGAGCGGAGCCGCATCGCCCTCTTTTACTCTTGCTTCGGTGAGCCGGTAATATTCTTGATTACCCTTCAGAATTTGATCGAGCGTTTGGAGCTTCAAATGCTCGCTGACGGCATCGACATACCGGATCTTTACCTCGAACCGTAGCTGCCGTTTGCTGTCGTCGAGCTCTGCCTGTGTCGACTGAAGCGCTCTGAGAGCTACGGCAATGCGTTTATCTCGTTTTCCGTATGTCTCAAAGGTATAGGCATAGCCGACCGAGACATCATCTTCTCCGTGGTCTCCGGTGGCCTGACTCGACGCTCCCCGAACTTGAAATTCCGGCGCGGGCCGCACACCGGCTTGACGCAACTGTCCTCTGGCCTCGGCAATCCGCTGCTGCAAGGCTAAAAAATTACGATTCTTCGCAATCGCTGCGCTGACAAGCTGATCCGGCGTCAACGCAGACGAAAGCTGTTGCGGTAGAGCGGCCCGCACAAGCAAGCCAAGCCCTACCGACATGGCTATCGCCTGTCGGTACATAAAACTCTCCTATGGAAATCTGGGAACTGTAGTTTTAGGTAAGGGCTAGGCGCGTGGTGGATGATAGGGAGGGTGGAGAGGCACGGAATCGGCCAATGGCGTTAGATTTTCCTCAGAATCGAGAAAAATCATTACGGGAATCCAAGTAATTTGGCGATTCACAACGATATGGGTGCAGCAACAGAAACAATCCGGCTGAACTCCATTGTCTGAACAAGGATCACTTGGGGCGCTATGATGGGGTTGCCATAAAGGACCCAGCATATCCACGGCAAGAAGGTCCGTGGCCGCACTGAGCAATAGCAGTATTGCCGTGATGCGAATAATTTTGGACCAAAAGTTCATTGTTGCCGAAGACGATGCTTAAAAGGACAAGGGAACAGCTACCAGCTTACTATCCTCGCGACGTCCATCAACAGCAACCGCCCACTACAAGGTGTCGCGAATGCGTGTGAACTGCCGGGATGGAAGTTCGCACAAAGCCTTGGCAAGCGTTTTTTTTGTGTGCTTGTTTTTATATTCAAGATCAGGACGATCAGTTTTCACGGGCTGCTGCGTTTGATACTCTCACGAAATCTCAACGGCGGCGGCATCCTTTCGGCGGGAAATTGGCACCACCTGTTCGTTGCCCTTCGAATTTAAAATGTACCGGACTCTAATTGGATGGCAAAAGAATTGCGCCCAAAGACCCATTGATGGGCAGTTACTCGCGAGGACCACTCCTTTGGAGGGAGCGACTCGGGCATTTATAAATCTCCGGTGTGAAGCTCATCTGCCTAGTAAGCCATTAGTTCACTGAGGAGTGGGCCCGCGTGAATTGACGAAGGTACTCACGCAACTCGTCGCGTACACGGCGGAAAATTGCCATGCGTTCTTCCTCCGTTCCCACAGAAGGAGGCGGCGGGTCCTCGAAGCTGTGATGCAGCCGTTTCACCGCGCTCGCGAAAACCGGGCAGCTTTCCTTCGCGTTGTCGCAGACCGTAATCACATAATCGAACCGCTGCCCGTCGAATTCATCCACATGCTTTGAGCGATGGCCGCTAATATTAATGCCAACCTCCTGCATGACCTTGATGGCTTCCGGGCGTACCGTTCCGGGCTTGGTTCCCGCGCTTTCGACCTCGAACACGCCCCCGGCATCATGTCGCAGCAGTCCTTCGGCCATTTGACTACGGGCGGAATTGCCGGTGCAGAGAATCAGAACCTTTTTCTTCATGCGGCACCTCGCAGGGGAACAGGGAACCAATGGCGAGTTCGATTGCAGGCAGCACAGACGGAGAGCATGACGGGCACTTCGACCAGCACGCCCACCACGGTTGCGAGCGCCGCGCCCGATTCCGGCCCAAAAAGAGCAATGGCCGTGGCCACTGCCAATTCAAAGAAATTGGAAGCGCCAATGAGCGCCCCCGGCGCTGCAACTGAGTGTTCCACTTTCAGCCATTTCATGAGAGCGTAAGCCAGGCCCGCGTTGAAATAGACCTGCAGCGTGATCGGCACAGCGATCAGCACGACATTGAAGAATCGTCCGGTGATGTTATCGGCCTGAAAGGCGAAGATCAGCACCAGCGTTGCGAGGAGCGCCGCAATGGTAACGGGTGCGAATTTCGGCAGCAACACTTCTTCAAACCACGCTGGACCATGACGGCGCAGCAAGAGGGAGCGCAGCAGCACCCCGGCCAGCAGTGGCACGACGATAAAGACAATCACGGAAGTAAGCAGCACGTTGAAAGGCACCGTTAACGATGAGGCCCCATGCACCAGGAACTGCACAATCGGCACGAACAGCAGCAGCATGATTAAGTCGTTTACCGACACCTGCACGAGCGTATAGGCCGCGTCCCCCTTCGTCAGATGGCTCCAGACAAAAACCATTGCCGTGCAGGGTGCAGCGGCCAAAATGATGCAGCCCGCAATGTATTGATCGGCTTCCGCCGGCGTGATGAAATGCACAAACACCACGCGGAAGAAGGCCCAAGCAAACAACGCCATCGAGAAGGGCTTCACCACCCAATTGATAACGAGCGTGACCAGCAGACCCGTAGGGCGCTTGCCGACATTCCGCACCGAGGAGAAATCAACCTTCATCATCATGGGCGTAATCATCAGCCAGATCAGTACGGCAATCGGTGCGTTAATCTGGCTTCCCTTCTCGAACTCAATACTCCGCAAGCCTGCAATCGCGGAAGGAATCAGCTTGCCTATGACTACCCCCGCCACCATGCAGAGCGCCACCCACACGGACAGATAGCGCTCAAAGGTGCCAAGCCCGCCGCTGGCCTTCACCGGTTGAGCGATCGCCTGATTCATGAACAGCATCCCGGAGCGCAGCAGCCTGCCGGCTTACCGGCGCGAATAAAGGCGCTCATGAATTTGCCCTCGACCTGGGGTGCGATGGCGTCCACGTCGATTCCTTCACCAGAGAGAAAGGCCCTCGCGTCCTCGATGTCGTAAACCCGCGTTGGTTCAATCTCGATAGCAGCAAAGCCCGCTGCCGTCAGCTTCGCGGTGTATTCCTCATCCTGCAACGCGCCTGCGATGCAGCCGACCCAGAGCAGCATGCTTTTTCTGACCTCTTCCGGCACCGCGCCCCGCGTCACTACATCGGATACAGCGAAGCGGCCGCCCGGCTTTAAGACCCGGAACGCCTCGCGCAACACTTGCTCCTTGTCGCCCGAAAGATTAATCACGCAGTTGGAAATAATCACGTCCACGCTGTTATCCGGGAGCGGGATATGCTCGATTTCCCCTTTGAGAAATTCAACATTCTCCACGCCCGCCTTACGCTGATTTTCCCGAGCTAGCGCCAGCATGTCATCGGTCATATCCAGGCCGTACGCCTTGCCGGTCGGACCGACCCAGCGAGCAGACAGCAATACATCAATGCCGCCGCCTGAGCCGAGGTCGAGGACCGTTTCCCCTTCGTTGAGCTTGGCAAGCGCCGTAGGGTTGCCGCAGCCGAGTGAGGCTTTTAAGGCCGCTTCGGGAATCTGTCCCGCCTGCGTTTCGTCGTACAGGTTCGAGGTGATGGGGTCGCAGCAGCTTTCGAGCGCCGAGTTGGCCCCGCAGCAGCCGTTACCTCCGCCAGCCGTGACGCGGCGGGCAGCCTCGCCATATTTCTCTTTGACGATTTCTCTTATTTCCATGGGGTTCTCCTTGTTATTTGCAGAGCTGAACGATGGCCTGCGGCTCTATCGCCTTGTTCCTCGTGCAGCATTCGGCATAGAGGAAGCCGAGCAGTTCCTGCAGCGCGTCGGTGTTGGCCGAATACCAGAGGAAGGTGCTTTCCCGGCGCACCTTCACGAGGTCCTCATTCTTGAGCTTGTCGAGGTGATGGGAGAGGGTGGAAGGCGGAATATCCAACTCCGCGCCGATATCGCCGGCGATCATGCCTTGGGGATGAGCGGCCAGCAAAACGCGCATGATGCGCAGGCGCGGCTCCGTTCCCATCGCGGAAAACATATCGGCATAGCGGACTACATCGGGTTCGTTCTTCGCTTTCGCCATCAGTCCCATTCCTCTTCATCCCAGACGTCGAAGGAACAGAGCAGGCAGCCTTCGGGAGATTGCTTTTTAAGTTCTTCTAAAACGCTGTCCGTTAGAACGGACTCGTTGAAGGAGGGCCGTGCCTCGGGGCTTTGTTCCATATTTCTATGATTGCCGAAGTATAAAGTTCTGTCAAGGGGAGGAATCTGGAATTCAGTGGCACCTAGCAGCAAGGCCGCTGCTGCTGAATCGGCGGGCATTTCACCGAACCGAAGGAGCAGAACACGCAGCAATCCCCCGGATGGGGGCGGAGCAGCATCTTGCAGCCGGTGCATTCGTAGAAGAACTGACAGGCGTCCTGCGGCATGGTTTCCTGTTTGGCCGTGCCGCAATGCGGGCAGGTCAGCACGGATTCGAGAAGGGGGCTATCTGCTGGCTTCATTTGGTGAGCGTAAACGAAAAACGCCACAAGAAACCGTAACAGTCTCTTGTGGCGTTTGATGCGGAGATGACTGCCAATTAGCGCAGCGCTTCGCGCAGTACGCTCTCTTCAACACCCCGGCCCGCGCAGCATCCGGCCAGCTTGCCGTTAATGACAACCGCAGGCACGCTTTTCACGCCATGCTGCGCGGCGCGGCTGGCAATCGACTCTTGATGCATATCATGCACGACGACTTCATGCTCTGAGCCTGCCAGTTTCTTCACCGTTGCGATGATGTCATGGCAGGTTTTGCAACCGGCGCTGAAAATCTCAATTTTGTGTTTCATGTATTTGTTTTCCTTCTAGGTTCCTTGACGTAAAGCCCGCCCCTGCCGGAACGCAGCAGGACGGGGATACAGCCGGACGGCGTGGCCAGCTATTCCAAACCGAAGCGGCACCCAGCAGCCCGGCTCCGGCATAGGTTGCCTGCTCCGCATCGAAATAAAACTTGGCGGTCAGAATCAGCGCCGCTGCGAGCAGGCCGACCCATAAAGGGCCGTAGCCATGCCGCCGCGAGGCGCCAAATCCCAGCGCAAAAGACCTGACGGCGAGAAAAGCGACGGTCAGCGGCAACAGATACTTGGCCGAGATCAGAAAGCCTAGGCCCAGCGCCGATACGATTCCTGCATAGGCAGGCCAGCAGGCCGGACACATCAATTTCGGCAGCAGCGAAATGTCGATACCGGGGAGCGCCACAACAGCTTGCTTGAATGTTGTATTCGTCATTGGGAGTCCTCCAAGCTGGTCAGAATCACACACTCGCCGGACGCGCTTTGCTCGCACTGATTGACCAAGCCCCGCAGCGTGTGTTTCATCGCGGCCAAGCTTTTCATCTTTTCTTCAATCTCGGCAATTTTGGCTTGGGCACGAGCGCGCACCCCGGCGCAGTTTTTCGGCTCTACCCGTAACGCCAGCAACTCCCGCACCTCTTCGAGCGAAAATCCCAGCTCCTGGGCGTGTTTGATAAAGCGCAGGCGCTGCACCGTCTCCGGGGAAAACTGACGGTAAACCCGCTTGCGTCCGCGGCGGCTCTGGCAGCAGGCCCCGGCGCTCGTAATAGCGCACTGTTTCGAGGTTCACCCCGCCGAGCTGCGCCAGGCACCCGATGGTCAGTTTCTGCATCACATCCCTTTTCCTTGTCTAAAAACAGTCTAAACCCCGTACCTAAGTACGGAGTAAAGTGGCCTCGCCCTACCGATTACCAGAATTCTTGGCCGGAACTCTCTAGGGCGGAGGTCTGGAACCCGGCAATGGGGGAGGTGCAAACAGCAAAAATCAAATTCCGACTGCCGGGCTTACCTCAATTTTGTGAGACAATCGAGAATACTTCGTTTGCTCCGCGTTGTGGTTCTCCTTAAAAATGGGGAGCTGGAGGCCGTCGAATGCCAAGACCAGGATCTCTTCTTAGTGGCTCGCGTTCGAGGCGCCGGCATTTGCGGAACCTTTGACGACCGGGCGAGCGCCGCTGCCTTTATCGCCAATTTGCACGCGCAACAACGGAACATCATGGGATGGCAATCTGTTCGAGCCGAATCAGCGTCCATTGCCGGCGAAACTTAATCACCAATCTTCACTCCGCGTTCTTGTAGTCCTGCGAAAAACATCGGCTCCGTTGCAAATAGCCGAGAGGCGCACAATGAGATATGATCGAATAAGTTTTAGAGGCGACACTTTCCTGCCGAGTCCGTCCGGCGTGCGTGCGTTGGTACTTGAATTGTCCGCTAGCGTACGAGCATGTGGGTGGAACTCTTTGGCGAACAGGAACTCGTTGTGTACCGCAATTGTGTCTAATGCTGGATGCAGCCTATGTTCCGGAATGGGGTGAGCGCTGCCGGCACCATCTGAAAGCGATAAAAAGAGCTATCGTATTGATGAAACGTAAACGTATGTCAAAGTGGAAGGCCAAGCGAAGTATCTATGTTGAGCAGTGGGCTTTACCACACCAACGATAACCTTTCTGCTCCCGGATAGCGTGATACCGCGAGTGCGCGCCCTTCTTTATAGAAGGTCTTGAGTTATTTTGCAACCCAATGCAACGCGTGATCAACGTGAATAAGAACGCGACTTATAGGGAGGGCCGCTGCTACTTTGAAGCTCCAAGGTATGCTGTCCCGGCGAGTCCGTCTACGCCAGTGCAAAGTCCTCGAGAACCGTAATGCTGGATCTTCAACAGCCGTGCTGTGCTCGATGAAATTGCAAGTCGATTTTGACATTGCGGCAGTCGTTTCTTTAGTCGTTCGATTTCGAACTGTGCCGAATTATTGAACGGTGTCTCCGCTTTCCGCAGCACTGGAAAGAGCGCATGTTACGTTGCGGAGATTTGTCAGGATACCGGCAAGCCGGTTCAAAAGATCAGTGCGGGTTTTGCACACCATACCATCCCGTCGACCCTGCTCCACCCGAAGGCAGGCCGATTTTGGTCGGCACTCGCTGGAATTGGCATTTCGGCTGGACTAGCTGCGGCAGCATTGACGAGATTGCTCGAACTTGTCCAATCGGTGGCATGGCAGGGATCAGGTACGAGCATCCTCATTTCTGCCAAGAATGCCTCGGCGTTTCACTGTGTTCTGATCCTTTGCATTGCCGGGCTCGTGACTGGCGCAGGGCAGATTCTACTTCGACGCCTAACGACTGGCAATGGCATTGATACGACTGCTGCTATTTGGTTCTACGCCGGCAGAATGCCGGCCCTGCGCACCCTTGCGAGCGCAGTGCTCTCCATTCTGGTGGTTGGCTTGGGTGCATCTCTTGGAAGAGAGGGCGCTCCGAAACAGGCCGGGGCGGTATTTGCCAACTGGTTTTCTGATTGGGCGAAGCTGTCGGATGAACAGCGGCGCCTTCTTGTCGCATGCGGAGCAGGTGCTGGCATGGCAGCCGCATACGGCGTTCCGCTCGGAGGAGCTTTGTTTGCGTTGGAGGTGTTGCGCGGCGCATTGGCTTTGCGCTTTATCCTCCCTGCGCTGTTCTGTTCGGGATTAGCTGCCGCGACGGCGTGGTCCATTCTGCCAGACGCCCCGACGTATCAGTTCCCGACATACACGAGTTCCGGTTCTGCGTTAGTCATGTGCGCACTCTGTGGCATTGCGGCTGGGTTGTTTTCGGTCGCGTATGTCCGATTCATCACGATGGCGGAGCGGAACAAGCCCACAAGTCGATGGAGAATTATTGCTCCAGTGATTGGATTAACGGCGCTTGGGGTTGCTGCAACGCACTTCCCTGAACTTCTAGGTAATGGAAGAGACATCTCACAACTGCTATTTGTCGGTGCCACGACATTGCCCCTTGCTACTGCGCTCTGGATTTTGAAGCCTCTAGCGCTATTTGCCTGCGTAAAGACAGGTGTTCCAGGCGGGCTGTTTACGCCTTCCCTCACCTGTGGCGCCCTGCTGGGAACTTTGCTCGCTTATCTGGGTTCGACTTTATTCCGGATCTCCCGCATGGATTGATCGCATTTGTCGGTGCGAGCAGCGTACTGGCTGCTACGACCCAAGGCCCTATTTCTACGATGGTGCTGCTGATGGAGATGACCGGACATGACCGCTCGATCATCCTTCCGATGACCATTGGTGTATTCCTGGCAACGTTGGTTGCGCGGTCGATTGAACCTCGTTCCATCTACGACGCGCGTCTGACCGATGAAGAGATCGCAAAGCGACAAGCATCGCGCGACAGAGTACAGATCGGTCCAGAACAAACCAGAATGTTTTAGCTGAAGAGATGGCCCTGGCTCGATGTTGGCTCGAGACTGGAGTCGTGCTTATTATGGACACAATCGAGACCGGGGAAAGGGGGAGCTAGGCAGCGTTCATGGCCGGACGGCGATGAACCCGGCGAGGAGATCGACGCTGTTGATCTTGCGCAGCGATTGGAACGACTGAAGTGGAACTTGTGGCATGGTAATGTCCGCCGCGCACTGCAGATGACGGACCTCTTGGAAGAGGATCTCGAAATGGGTGGCGCTGCTTTCGAAAATGGCCTGAAGCTGCACAAGGCCATTCGGGAGTTCGGCCATTACATTGCTGCCAACCGTGCCTTCGTTCCGAACTATGGCGATCGGTACCGGCATGGGGAGGCCATCTCAACCGCTTTCGTCGAATCGACCGTAAATCAAGTTGTCAGCAAGCGAATGGTGAAACTACAGCAGATGAGATGGTAATCTGTCTCCAAGTTCGCCGTCTCACCTCAGGAGCGCAGTCCACCTCATTGTGTGCCTCTCGGCTATTTGCAACGGCCATGGTAGTTCTGTTGCAAACAGCCGATGTGCTCCAGGGCGAACGAACCATCACTGACCTTTGCCAGTTATATGGAATTTTTAGAAAGACCGGCCACAAGTAGATCAAGCGTTACGAGGAGGCCGGACCAGCGAGAGTCGAAGATCTCAGCCGCTGGCGGCGATCATCGTCAGCTTGGCCTTAGTCGGGTGCTGGGATCTCCATCGCGGTGCAAAGCATCGCCGAGATTCGGACACCGCACCGTCTCCCGGCACCTTATACCCTGGCTGTACTCCTGGTGGTCATCAAAATATTGCGTATTCTTGCTTACGCGGCTCCCAGCAAAAACTCAGATCGTGAATGCGTGTGTGGCATAGAAGGACCACTTCCCACAGCCATCGCAACGATTGAAATCACAACACATACAACTCCGAATACGGTAAACGCAAAAGGCGCTCCCCATTGTGTTCCGGCCCACCCCGCCGCAGGATAGGTGAGCAGCCAACAAGCGTGCGTGAGGGCGAAATAGGCCGCGTAAGCACGTCCTCTTTGATCAGAGGTCGTGTGTTCAGCGAGCAGTGTGGATGACGGTATGGCTATGAGAGCCTGGCCCGCCCCATTGCCGACCCACAACAGAGAAAACACTAGAAGCGGCGGTACTGCGACCCCGGGGAGTAATACCATCCCCAGACCAAAGCCTCCGGCGGCGAGAGAGCGCCCTGTCCACCGATGGCGGCTGCCATGCAGTTCGGCCTCGCCACGCGAACGGATTTCATAATGCCTGCTCCAGCGCCCTAATAGAAGGGCCGTTGCCGACGAACCCAAACCCACTGCGACCATCACAAAAGCAAATACGATTTCGCTGCGCCCAAGGACATTGCGCACGTAAGTCACAGTCAGGACGATGGCTGCGGCACCCGCAGCCGCCTCTGCCAAGCTGAAGAGAAGAGCCTGCCGCAGCGCGGGCTCACGAAGTAGAATTCGTGAGCCCGTCGTAATCTCGGTCAGCAGCGAGCGAATTGCAAACGGCTGTAAGGGGGCAGCCAGCGTAGGAATTGCAACCGCCGCCACGAGCGCTGCTGAGACCAGATAAGTGAAGGCATCAAACCAGAAGACCCAACGGATTCCCAATAGCGCGACCAGGAGTCCGGCGAGAGCCGGACTCGCTGCAGCCTCAACGTCTCCAGCCACACGGGACAGCGACAGAGCTTGCACGTAGTTCTGCTTGCCAGCAATTTCAGGAATTGTGGCCTCAAAAGTGGGGGTAAAGAAGGCGGTCAGTGCGTTAATTGCGAAGATCATGGCGTAAACCTGCCATGTCGCCGTAATAAAAGGAAAGAGGGAGAGTAGGACGAACCGGCCGACATCGGCGGCGATCAGAATACATTTTCGATTCACCCGATCCGCGAGAATCCCGGCTGGTTGCGAAAATAGCAGGAAAGCAAGGATTCTGAGCATGAGAGCCTGCCCGATCACGACTGCCGCCATCGAGCTGCCGGCTAATCGATACACGAACAGAGTCAACCCAATCGTGGTGACGCCGCTGCCGAGCAGCGAGATAACCTGCGCGGTGAAGAGCGCCAGAAAAGAACGATTGCGCCACAGCGAGCGTGCATTCATACCGCCTCCAACTTCGCATCAATTTTGGATTGCGGCGCGTAGGCGTTATCGAGTTCCTTCGGACTGAACCACGGGTAAAGAATCGGCAGGAGATAGAGGGTTAGCAACGTCGACGTGATAAGGCCTCCGATCACAACCGTTGCCAGAGGTCTTTGTATCTCCGCTCCTGTGGCCGTGGAGACGGCCATTGGTATAAAGCCGAGGCTAGCCACCAGTGCCGTAATGAGAACAGGCCGCAATCGATCGGCAGCTCCCTCGCGGATAGCCGACGATATTTCCCTTCGTTGTTGCCGCAACGAATTGATGTGGCTCACGAGCACAATGCCATTCAGGACCGCTACACCGAACAGTGCGATAAACCCGATCGAGGCGGACAAATTGAGATTGAGTCCACGCAGCCAAAGAGCGGCGATACCACCGACTAGGGCAAACGGGACATTTAAAAGAATGAGCGCGGCTTGTTTCACTGAATGGAAGGTCGCAAAAAGCAGGGCGAAAATCACCGCGATGGACACCGGCAAGACGAACATCAACCGGCGATTCGCGCGCGACTGGTTTTCAAATTGACCGCCCCACTCGATTTCGTAACCAGCCGGGAGTTTGAGGGAACTGTTTACTTTTTCCTGAGCCAGCCGGACGAAGCTCCCGAGATCGGTGCCGCGCACATTGGTCTGAATGGCCACGCGGCGTTGTGCGTTTTCGCGGGAGATCACCTCCGGACCCCGAACCGGTCGCACATCGGCAACCTGGTCCAATCTGACGAGTTCGCCGCCGGGCGCGCGAAGTGTTAGCTGCTTCAAGGCGTCTGGATCGTTTCTTAAGTCCTCCGGGAGCCGCACGGAGATGGGAAATCGTGCCCGCCCCTGAATCATCTCAGAAACAGGTTGACCGCCCACCAGGTTCCCAATGATTTCCTTAACATCGGACACGTTCAATCCATAGCGCGCCAGAGCCATCCGATTCACATCCACCTGCAATTCGGCCACGCCGGAGGTCACTTCCATTTGCGGCTCGGCGGCACCGGGCAGGGAAGAAATAATGGCAAGCGTGCGCTTGCCCAAATCGTCTAAAACTTTTAGATCGTCGCCGAATATTTTGATGGCCACGTCTCCGCGAATGCCGGTCACCGTTTCATCCATTCGCATTTCCATGGGCTGGCTGATCGTATACGATACTCCCGGAATCTTCTCCAGCGCTTTGGAAAGCTTCTCAATGAGTTCCTGTTTGCTCCGGCAGCACTTCCACCGATCCTTTGGGGCGAGCTGAAGGTAAGAATCCGATTCATAAATACCCATGGCTTCGGTAGCCACATCGGGCCGTCCCAGTTTGGTCACAACGCCTGTTACTTCGGGAAAGCTCCGCATCTTGGTGGCGATTCCTTTGCTGACATCGATCGACTGACTTAAAGCAATTCCAGGCAGCTTGCGCGAGGTGATCAGGATAGATCCCTCGTCCAGCTTCGGCATGAATTCGGTCCCGATGAATTTCAGGGAGATCAGTGCCGTGCTGACCAGGAGGACGGCCAGCGCTAACAAGATCACTTTGTGATGCAACGCAAAATCGAGTGAGCGCCCATACGCCCGCCGCAACTTTCCAAACCACTTCTCGCTGATATTCTCGCGGTGAGCCGCTCTTGTCTTCAGAAAGTAACTAGATAGCGTCGGTACAGCGGTCAACGCCAAAATCAGCGAGCCGAACAGAGCCGAGCATACCGTAATGGCCATGGGCCGAAACATGCGGCCTTCCAAACCTTGCAGGGTGAAGATGGGCAAGTAGACCGCGATGATGATGGCGACACCGAAGAGAATGGGCCGCGCAACTTCATGAGATGCCATACGAATGGACCGCAGCATCCCGCCGTCCTCCCGCGATCTCTCCAGACGATGTACGGAGTTCTCGATCATAACGACCGAGCCGTCCACGATCATCCCGAAATCAATCGCGCCCAAACTCATCAGATTTGCCGAAACTCCGAAGATCGTCATGCCGATAAAGCCGAACAGCATGGACATGGGGATCATTGCCGCCACAATAAGGGCGGCGCGTAAATCGCCCAAGAAAAATAACAACACTACTGTCACCAATAAACCCGCCTCAAGCAGGTTCTTCCGTACTGTGTGAATTGTGCCGTTGATGATCTGCGACTGGTCGTAAAAGGCCCGAAGTTGGTACCCTGCCGGCATATGCAACTGGGCAATGCGCGCTTTGATGCGCTTGATTGCGTCTCTGCCGTTTTCGCCTTTCAGGGTAATTACCGTGGCGGAAACAGTTTCATGGGTTTCTCTCAGGGTTGCCCCGTAACGAAGTAGCGGCGCCTCCTTCACTGTGGCTATGTCCCTGACAAGAACGGGCACGCTGTCCCGCGCTAGTAAGACGATGTGTTCCAGATCCGAGATATCCGTCGCGCGGCCTAGCCCACGAACGGTGTACTGCTCACCGGCATGTTCGATGTAACCTCCGCCGAAGTTGGAATTGTTATCGGCAACGCGCTGGATGACGTCGTGTACCGCCAGTCCGTACCGCCGGAGGGCGGCGGGGTCAATATCAATGGAATATTGCTTCGATTTGCCGCCCCAGGCATTTACTTCGCTTACGCCCGGCACGCTCCGTAGCGCATTGCGAAGCGTCCAATCCTGGTACGTTTTCACGTCCATCAGCGATTCATTCTTGTTCTCAAGAGTGTACTGATACACCTCTCCGAACGCCGTTGCCATGGGGCCTAAGGTGGGCTGAAGATTTTGTGGTAGCCGTGAACGTGCTTCTTGCAGCCGTTCCGCCACGAGTTGGCGGGCTAAATACTGGCTGAGCGAGTCTTCGAATATCAAAGTGATCATCGACAGGCCCAGTTTGGAGATCGAGCGCACTGTTTCAATGCGGGGCATTCCGCTCAAAGCGTTTTCGATGGGATAAGTAACGAGCTCGTCCACCTCGGTCGCGGACATGGCCGGAGCTTCGGTAACGACGACAACTTGGTTATTGGTCAGGTCTGGAAAAGCGTCGATGGGCAGGTTGAACAGGACATACCCGCCTCCCAGCAGAAGAGCGAGGAGATTGGCCAGCACGAGCCAGCGATTGTTTAGGGCAAAATCGATAATGCGGGCCAACACTGGCTAATCCTCCTGAATCGTACTTTTCAGCAATTGGGATTTGAGCATAAAACTGCCTTTCACGACCACGGCATCACCGGCCTGAAGGCCTTCCACAATTTCCGTCTCTCCGTTTACGTGCGGGCCTGTCTTAACGGTCCGAGGCTCAAAGCGTTTGTCGGAGCGACGCACGAATACCGCCGTTACGCCGTTAATGTCTTGAATAGCAGCTTCCGGTAAAAAGATCGCCGGTCGGCGTCCAGGCCGCTCCATTGTGGCCGAGGCATACATGTTAGGTTTCAGCACACCCTTCGGATTCGGAACGAGAATACGGACTTCGAGCGTCCGCGTTGTTGGGTCTAATACTTCGCCCAATTTGAGAATTCGCCCCCGGAATGCTTCGTCAGGGTACGCACGGACTCTGATCTGTACGGTTTGTCCGGGGCGCAGCAGCGAGAGATCGGATTCGTTTGCCGCCGCAATCATCCACAGACTCCTGTTATCGGTTAGCGAAAACAAAACATCACCCGCGGTGACTACACTTCCTACCGTGACCTTGCGCTCAAACACAATGGCGGAAGCTGGAGCCAGGACCGGGATGTCGTCTTCGGTGTCATTGTGTTGGACGGAAGCGAGCTTGCCATTTTCACTCTGGCTGTCATCATCCAACGAGACATGCAGAATGTCTGTTAAGTGGACTCGTTCTTTTCGCACCTCTGCCTGCGCTTTTGAAATCTGGGCCTGTGCGTTTACCAGCTCGGTATCAGCCAGTTCCAAATCTTGCCGGGAACCTGCCTTTAATTCGAGTAGCCGCTTCGCCCGATCTCTGTGCTGGGTCGCATAGGCCGTTGCGGAACGAGCCCGGTTCAGTTCCACGGTAGCTTCGCGATACGCTGCGCGGGTTTCGTGGACATCGTGACTGTGGATTCGAGCGAGTATCTGGCCAACTCGAACAGAGTCTCCCACTTTAACGAACAGCTCATCGATTTTCCCTCCCGCAATGGCGCCCACGCGCCACGTCCGATCCTCATTCACTACCATTTGGCCAGGAGCGGTAATGCTCTGGGCCACATCTTTTGGCTGGATCTGCTCCACAACAATATGCGCCGCCGCCTCCTCCGTTTTGTCCAGACTGATCAGCCCTGCTTCCGGCTTCGCGCTTTGAGCGGCACTGGGCTTCGATCCGGTGGAGGGCGGAGCGGCTTGCGATTGTGAGTTGCTCTTGGATTGGCAGGACCAAAAAACCAGGGATATGACGGCAACGAATAAGAATTTCTTCATGGCAAGATACCTTCCGCGGTTTGCAACGCAACTGCACTGAGCTGATAATCGGTTAGAGTCCGGATATACAGCAGTTGCGTATCGATTCTGGCGCGCTCCGCATCGAGGAGCCGCAGTATGTCGGTACCGCCCTCTCGATAGGCAGCATCCGAGATTTTGTAAACTTCCTGCGCACGGTCTCGCATCGGCCGAAGCGTCTCATCGAGCAGGCGCTTGCGCGATTCATAATCCTTCTGAGTGGTGGCTATTTCGGAGCGAACCAGCGCTTCGGTTGAGGCAAGGGAAGACTCTGCTGCCGTGATTCCTGATACGGCCGCGGCGATTTGTCCTTGGTTTCTGTTACGGATCGGAAGTGGAATCGTTATGGAGCCAAATAGCGTGTCAACAGCTGTGGCTTGCACCGAAAAAGCGCCTGGTGCGGCGGTACGCTTATACCCAACTTGAACGTCGGGATCTGGCTTCGCGTTGGCCTGTTCCAAGCGTAGATTGGCACGAGCCTGCTCAACCGCTTCACGAGCGGCTCGCATGGCCGGGTGGCGTGCCAATACTTGATCTAGCGGAATGGTCGCTACCGGCTGAATCTGTTCAACGGAATCAGCGAATTCTACGTTCGGGAATTGAGTTTTTCCCATTTCCCGAAACAGTGCGATGGTGGCTCGTTGGGCGTCTTCCTCCGCAATCCGCACTGAACTGGTGAGCCGATCTCTTTCTAGTTCGATCCGCAGCAAATCGACCTCCGGTGCAGCCCCTTCCTTTACTCTGTCCCGGTTGTATTCGACGATGCGTTCGAAGTTCGCCAATTCTCGCCGAAGCAAATCCGTTGTGGACACAGCGCCGGCGGCTGTCCAATAAGCGCTGCTGACTCCGCCAATCATTTGCCGCCGAAGCATCTCCTGCTCGAGTCTGCTGCGTTGCACATTCGTGGTTGCTACATCCACTCGACGTTGTCGCTTTCCACCGGTTTCGAACGTTTGGGCGAGCAGTGCGAGGCTGTCCGCATCGGGCGAGTAAGAAAAAGGTGGACTCCCCCAAAAACGGCCATTCTCCGATTGCAGCGTGAGGCGGGGATTCGGCGCTAGGCCAGCTTGATGCCGAAGTCCTTCCGCCATACCCACGTGAGCTTCCGCCGTTGCAATTTGAGGATTGCTGACAAGCGCCTGTGAAATGGCGTCGGCCAGCGTTAATTTCACCTGAGCCCAGAGCCCAGGCGTAAAGACAAGTGCGGATGCGAGCATCCGCCCAGATAAACTCATAATTACCTCAAAAAATAATAAGGGACGCGCCCATGGCGCAGCTAGCAGGGGAGAGTTAGACGGGAGGTGCTCGGGGAATTGTTACGTTTAGGAGCGGCGGATCATGTGCATTCGGCCGCAAGGACGTCTTTCGCCATTCGTTTCGCTCAGGGATGGGGATGATGGAACTGGACGCAGTGAGAATGACCGGTGTGAATCCCAAATCGGTCGCGGTGACTGAAAACCAGTTTAGGGATCGGGCATCATCGTCAGGATCAACATCCCGCAACTCAGGTTTGCTGGGATGAGCAGCCTCAACGTGCGGGAGGTGCATATGGAAGAAGGCACCTGAGTGTCTCTGGGTACTCTCATGCCGGTGGACATGCAGAAAAGGTGCTTGCACGAATGCCAGCAACAGTATCAAATTCACCAAGATGCCCAAAAGAGCCTGCACCGCCTTTTATGGTAGCGTATAAAGCGCTTATTAACCGACACGAAAGTTGATTAGAAGGCTTAGCTGGAGGATATAACTCTTTGCGTACCGAAGATCTCGTATCTCGGTCCGAATACGCAAATGCGGACCACAACATCCGGTAAATTCTTTGCCAATTACAAAATAGTTGTTGATTCGGAGCGATCTCTCTGGGTAGCTAGCCGATTACCGATACGTTCGCTTGCTATGGATAGATCATCCGCCCTTATTCTTTGCTCGACGGCCAAATATCATCAAGATGCGTCATTATGCACGCAATCAAGCCCTGCTGGTAAGCGCAACTCGTCCCTTTCTTGAGCTATTCGGAGCTGGAGAGCGGTGGCCTCTTCATCTGCTTGTTTCAGAGCCATCCGGCGTTCCAGGACGCGCCACCGCAGAAACCAATCGGGAATCGTGCTGAGCATGAAGCCGGTGGGATTGTGTAGTTTTCGATTTCGGTAGACGATCATGGCACGTTGATGGAAGAAATGCTGAATTTCTTCGGCGCTGGCATCATATAGGACTGCACGAGCTTGTTGCCAAAGGTACCGCAGTGCTCCGTCGTCGAGCGCAATTTCTTCATCCATCAGCTGTGCGAATCCTGGCGGGAATTCTTCTGGAACGCTCGTCGCCTTCGTCGTCGACTTAAGTTCCGGGATCAGTTCCTGAAAGAGTTCATCCTTATATGCGGTGTTATTTCTGTCATCCTTTGCGTCGTTTCTGCCATCCTTTGTGGTGGATTCTGTACATCCTTTCGGAACAAACGATGACGCCCAGGTCATCCTTTGTGGCATTCGACGCACTGGAAAGGATGACCCGATTGTCATCCTTTGATATCTTTATGCTGCTCTTAAACTTCTTAGTTGATGCGAATCTCGCGAATGGCATCTTTGGGGGGCAGTTGACCGCCGCTGAACCCATCGATATAAACCGAGTCGCCGCCCGGGCCAGCCGCAGGTCCGGCCAAAGCCTAATGATCGGTGGCCAGGTCCTCAGGACCATCGGCGAGCGTGTTGAGATCTTTCCCTTGCAACACAAGGGCTGGGGCGTTATTCGCCGCGTCCGTGTTCAGCGCCGGTTCGAAATTTCCTGCACGGTCGTTTGTTGTTGGATGGCCGCTACTTTCAGTTCGAGCCGCAGCGTTTGCCGGCCGGATTTCAGAGTAATCGCAACAGGTTCTTGTGCTATCTGCGGGGCATTTGCTTGCACCGATAGTGGCCCGGGAGCGCCCGGTAAAGGTATACGATCCATCATTAGAGGCCATCGTTGTTTTTGTCCCCGGCAATCCGCCGAGAGTGACGGAGGCTTTGAGAACAACGGCTCCACTTCCATCGAAAACTTGGCCGCGCAGCGATGCTGTTTGATACCAGGCAGCAGACGAAGCCAAAAGAAGAATCGTAAGGCAAAGAAGACTTCTCAATGAACAACGCTCCAAAGAAGTTCCAATTACCAGCATGTGGCGATTAGGGCTGCACATCGTAAACGAAGACGGCGGCAGCCTCGGACCCTTGCTGCCTAGCGGCGACGTAGAGGGTATGGGAGTCTGGGGAGAAAAGACTGGTCCGCGCGCCCTTTCTGGTCGGTACACTCGCGATCTGCTGATATTGATTGGCGTTCTGTTGCTGGAATACGGAAACCTTACCCTCGCCGCCGCTCGCATAAATCCGTTTCCGCGCGGAATCATAGAAGACATCGTCGCAATCCCCGACCACGGGCCACTTACCGACCACCTTTCCCGTATCTGTGTCGAGGACGACCAATCTTGCCGGAAACCGGCAAACGATGAATAAACGGTGATCGGCTTCGTCCAGAGCCATGGGAAAATTGGCAAAGGCTCCGCCCGTGCTCCAGTGGGTAACGATTGACTTTGTGTTTCGATCCGCGACCGCCACGTTGCGTGACCGGGGCAAGTTTACGAAAATCTTCGGCCCGCGTGTTTCTAACCGGAAGGATTCCGGGTGCGCATTCAAATTGATTTCGCTTACCTTGACTCCATCCTCATTGACCGCGGCGAGAGCGCCACTTCCGTATCCAACGTAAACTCGATTCGTTTCGGCATCGTAACGAATATTGTCGGCGTCGTCCCCCAGTTTGATGGTTTTCAGCAGCCCATACGAGCTTCCATCGAAAATTCGTAGCGTTCCGTCGTCCCCATTCGCCACGTACAAACGGTTTGGACGTGGCAGATAGAGAATGCCCTGTGGTTCGTGCAGACCGGAAATGCTGTGGACCCGCTTCCCTTGCTTGGTGTCGATGATCTCCACTGTATTGTTGCCGAGCGCCGCCACGAAAAGACGGCTACTCTCCGCGTCGAAAAACATGTGGTCAATCCGCCCCTGCACTTCAGGCATCGGAATCGTTTTCTCCAAGCGCAGAGGAATACTCGATTGGGCGTAAGCCAGCGCGAGGGAGCTAAACAGAAGGAGTAATGAACGCATTTTTAATTCCTGCCCTTCGTGATCGCCTCGTACACCACGATTCGCGCCACCGGTTTCCCGTCCTCTTCCTGTTCGGGCGCGTAAACGCGATGAGTAACGGGATCCACAGCGAGACTATGCACTCGCTTCTGCACGGGAAAGTCCTCCAGCTTTCGAAAATGATCCACATCTTCTTCCTGGTACACGGCGATGAGGCCGCTGGTGCAGGCGGCGTAAACGCGGTGCAGCCCTGGATCGAACTTGACGACATCGGCACCGGGAGGAAGCGGCAGGTGAGCAATGGCGCGGTGCTTGTCGAGCGCGAACACCGTGAATGTCCTGTTCTTTCCGCAGAGCAGGAAGGCCCGACGATGCTCTGAGTCCATCGCCATTCCGTGATTGAACACGCAACCGGCGACTGGATACTGGCCCACGACCGTGTCGGTGGCAGGGTCGATCTCCGCGACTTGGTTTGTGCTGCGTAAATTGACGTATACTTTCCCGGCCACTGCATCGTATTGCGGCATTCCGGTTTCACTGTCGAATCGGAGTGTCTTCACGATTCGGTCTTGATCGACATCCACGACGGCAACTGCCTTTCCGATCGTGTCGGACACATAAACTTTTCGAAAGGGAGATGCATAGGTGCTTCCATTCGGTTTCGCTGCCGTAGGGAGGCGTTTGATCACGCTCATGCTGTGCAGGTCGACAACACCGATCTTCTCTTCCCCCCAATCGGATGTGTAAACTTTGCGAAGTCCCGGAACATATTCGAGACCGGTGATGCCAGGCAGGCCAGGAATGGATTTCACCAGCAGGTTGGTGCGCACGTCGATGACATTCAGGATTCCCGGCCCGAGGTAGGCGGACAGCAGATAGTGGTCCTCCTGGTCCATCGTCAGGTAGTCGAAACGCTGGGCCCGGCAGGTCGATGGTAGCAACCTTTTTCAACGTCTGCCCGGACAGGCTCAATGCCATTCCCAGAAACGCCACGCCGAAGCGTCTTTTGCTCATTGTTCTACCCGCCAAGGGGAAACATTCGACCAGCTTCTTAATTGCTGTGTCGCCCAAACGGTGGATTTGTCTTTATGGCAAGTGGTACACGGGTTGGGGATTTTATAGGCATCCGTCATTGCGGGGGTGATGAACCGGAAGGTGTGGCTACGGACATTCACGTCTGCAATGGTCTGTTCGATTTTCGGCATGTGACAGGTAATGCACTCACCTCCGGGACTGCCCACTTTATGGTGCGTGTGCTCCTCGACGGTGCTCGTGTGCGGACCATTGGGCGAGCCGGGTCCGTGGCATTCGAGACACAGTACGTTGGCCGGCTTGATCAACAAAGCATCGTTGTCGGTGCCGTGAACATCATGGCAACTGGAGCATTTCACGCCATGCGTGTACATCACGCTTTGGACGAAATCGTTGCCTTGCATGCGGTTTTTGTGCGCCGTGCCATCCGCGTAATGTGTGAACGTCGTCTCGCCGAGCCGGTGTTCTTCGAGCTTCCAGAAATCTTGCAGCTTGCCGCCCATGTGAAACCCTACGGGCCAGTCATAATATTTGCCTTCAATCGGGTTCTTGAGCGGTTGCCCTTGCGAGTGGCACTGAATACAGGTATCGTTCGCCTGAACAAAGCCGAGACGGGCGGGATTGACAATGTTGGAGCGAGAAGGCCGCGCGACATGTTCGCTTCCCGGCCCATGGCACTTCTCACAACCGACGTTCCATTCGGTCACGGTCTCTTTCTCGATGTTGTAATTGACCGAATGGCACCCGTCACACAGTGGCCCGGTCGGGCGTTTGAAATTGTCGGGTGGATAAAGCGGTGCCCACCAGTCACTTCCGTTCTTCACGAAATAGGGCCGCCAGACTTGATTTGTGACGTCCCACTGCGCAGGCAAAACGAAGTAGTCGTCACCGACCTTCTTAAAATAACGCTGCTTCCATTTGCTCCCATAGACAAATGCGATGTCATCCTTTGTGAAGGTAACCAGGGGATTGGGCTTCGACAGATCGGGAAGAATCGCATCGGGATGCTCTCTGGGGTCGCGAACGACGTTGGCCATCCGGGTGGTCTTCCACCGGTCATAGACTTGCGGATGACAGGTTCTGCAAGCAGTCGAACCCACATAATGCGGGGCTTTGCTTTCCGGCTTGGTGGGCAATGGCGCCCGCTGAGCGAAGGCGCAACACTGGAGATACGCCAGTCCCGGAAGAATCACGTTAAGGCAGTTCCACAAGTTCATGCGGGATCTTCTACACGTGCAAGTCTACACGTGAATACTGACGAATCGCTGACTTTTCGCACCCCGCATCTTATTTGACCGCGATTGAGTGCGGCTTTATTCTGCGACCAAAAGTCAGCGGGAATTCAGGATCTGGCGTTACCCTCTTTAGAAGGTGATCCTGATTTGCGTGTCCTAATCGTCGAGGATGAAAAACGGATGGCGCTATTACTCAAGAAGGCTCTGGAGGAGAAGAATCATTCGGCGGTGACTGCTTTCACGGGGCCTGACGGGTTATTCGCCGCGCAGCAGAGTAACTTCGATGTGATTGTTTTAGACCTTATGCTGCCAGGTGTGGACGGGTTTGAAATAGCCAGGACCCTTCGTGGTTCCGGTGACAGGACGCCTGTTCTAGTGCTCACCGCTCGCGACGCAGTGCCCGACATCGTGCATGCCTTGGATCTTGGCGTGGACGACTACCTGACCAAGCCCTTCGCCTTGGCGGAGTTCATGGCTCGGCTCAGGGCAGTAGCTCGCCGGGGGCCGGCTGATCGCGGGCCACGATTGACGGCCGCCGACCTTGTGCTCGATCCGGCCTCCGGACAAGTCTCTCGTTCGGATAAGGTGATCGCTCTCACAAGGACGGAATATGCGCTTCTGGAATTTCTGATGCGCAGGCCAGGCCGGGTGCTGAGCCGCAACACCCTCATCGAAGGCGTTTGGGGGAATGAGAGCGACATTGAAGATAACACGCTCGAAGCCTTCATTAAGCGGCTCCGAGCAAAGATCGACAACGATTACGAGTTAAAGTTGATTCGGACCGTTCGGGGTTTCGGCTACCGTCTGCAAGGAAACTCAGTATCGTGACTACACTGCCGATTCGGCTCCGCCTAACGGCCTGGTATCTGGCAGTCGTAGGCCTTACTCTGACCCTTTTCTCTCTCGGGATGTACTTCGCGATGCAAACCGCCGTCCATCGCGCAATCGACCAGGAACTGGCCGACCGTTCAGTTGGCATCCACACTTTTCTTTGGCGCCACCTTCCGTGGCAATCGGGCGACCGACTCCTTCAGGAGTTCCAGGAGCATTCTGGACTGACTCCCGGCGGTGACCTTTATCAGGTTCTGGATGCACGACGGGCGTGGGTCTATCAGCCCCTCGCGATGCGAGTGCTGAATTTAGCTTCTGCGCTGCCTAATCCCCCGGGGCCGGCATACTACGAAAGCGTCGAGCGGAACGGGATCCTCCTTCGCGTGTTCACTGTCTCTGTCGAAGTAGCGAAACGCGAGTACACGGTACAAGTTGCCACCGTTATCACGCCATTTTCCCAACTGCTGCAAAGATCGAGATGGCTGGCGTTTTTAATTGTTCCCGTTATGATCGTGTGTTCTGGGTTCGGCGGATACTGGCTGAGCGGTCGCGCGATGGCCCCCATCGACGAGATTACGCGCACGGCTCGGGACATCAGTGGTCAAAACCTATCGAAACGGCTTCCTCTCCCAGTAGCAAGAGATGAACTACGCCGTCTGTCAGAGACGCTCAACGCTATGTTGACGCGGCTCGAAATCGCTTTCAACAAAATTGTTCGGTTTACTGCGGATGCCTCTCACGAACTCAGAACTCCAATCGCGATTATCCGTACGACGGCGGAGTTAGTGCAGGAGCAACGACGTACACTCTCCGAGTATGAGGAGGCCAATGCGCAGATCCTTACCGAAGCCGAACGCACAACCGCGCTAATCGAGGACTTATTGACGCTGGCACGAGCCGATTCTCAAGCGATACATCTGTCCTTTTCCGAGGTAAACCTCTGTGAGGTGGTTCGCCAGGTCATCGCCAGCACGGCATCGTTAGCCGAATCGAAGGGCATTGGGCTACATCCGAACATTTCTGACACTGCCGTGATGGTGTCCGGCGATTACGATGCAATCCGAAGGCTGATCATCATCTTCATTGACAACGCAATCAAGTATTCGGAGGCGGCCTCAGACATCCTAGTTTCGGTGCATGCTGACGGAGTTTCAGGAGTGATCGAGGTAAAGGATGAGGGGATCGGCATTGCACAACAGGAGCTGCCGCACATCTTTGAACGCTTCTACCGGGCAGATAGAGCACGCTCTCGCGAGATGGGAGGAGTGGGCCTGGGACTGTCGATAGCAAAATGGATTGGGGATTCCCACCGTGCGCAGATCGAAGCCGAGAGCGTGCCTGGGAAGGGATCCAGTTTTAGGGCCGTATTTGCGTTGCGCCATAGCGGCCGTGTCCAGTGACATCCTAGACGGGAACCTTGACCTGTAAGTACACCGTCCTACCACCCGCCGATTCGAAGCACCAATTCCGTACTGAAGCGGAAATTGTATGGAGCTCGCATCATTGAAGTCACGCGGCGATTCTCTTAAATGTCCTCTTAACTTGGCTCTTGATACTCACCACGCCACGCTTACTCGTGCTCGCTGCTGTCTATTTGCGACACTACCTATATTTTGGCATCGCGGTCGTTGGTGTCTTGTTCTGTACCGGCGATCTGGTAATTACATAGGGGCTATAATCGATGTCCAATTCGGATTTTCCAGCAAAGAATCCTTTCGAGGTCGCGCGGCTGTGCTTCGGCAAGGAGAGCCCGTCCAAGACTGTATATTCGCGCTCGATAAACGGCCGACCTGTCCAGAAAGAGGGGCTGGTCGCCGGCCTTCCTTCGATCCGAAGCAGCGAAAAGTCTTTTGCATCGACCCAGGCTGTTCCTTCAATCAAGGGAAACTTATGCACCCGGGGACGGATGTTCACGATGTAGCACTGCTCGCCTTGCAGGAGCTGTGTTCCCAGCACCTTCATCGAATAGTTAGCTGAGGTTAGAAGGGTGCGCGATCTTTCCGGGCTGCGGCTTAGGACTGCATCCCCCTTTAGAATGCGATTGATGACCCGGTCCTGTAAAAATCCGGGACCCTTGCGCCACAGAACCTGGTATCTTTTGCCGAGGCCTCTTTGATATAAGACTTTGGCCTCCAGTTCAGCGGTTTCCTCGAAGTGGCTGTTACGAACCGTGTAATGTTCCACTGCTGCGTATCCGGCGAGTCTCCGCTCTCTTTTTTGTTGCGCTTTGTCAATACCCGAAATTACGTCTTGCGATGGGAGCGGCGTTGCTCCTTCGAGCCGGAACGTCAGGCTGAACATACCCAAGGCGAAGATGCCGAGCCGGCAGTATCTGAAGAGAAGACGGCAGCCATTACCGAGAGCGTTTTGGAAATAAATAACTACATTGACTGTCATTCCGGTAGAGACACGAGGCGCGCTGACTGGAGTTGCTTTTCCGATCCAACTTACATCACGTGCAAGGGTCCCTTGTGGGCAAAGTTGGAAAAGCATTAATCGATCGAGATGCTGCTGGAATCCGTGCCTAAATCTACGAGTGGCCCTCCGGCGCCGATTTTGCCATCGACGTGGTGCTGTTTCAAGTCTCCTTCGACCCTCTTCTTCGGGACCGAGACTTTGCCATGATCGGATCGGGCAACAATCGCATATCCGCTGCCAGAAACCAACTTGACCCGAATGGCGCCCGAATCGGCGTGGGCGCGTATGGGAGCCGGCTTTGCTTGCGACAGGCGAATCGCGCCGGAGCCGGTTTGTGCATCGATCGCCCCCGCCACCTCTGTTGCTTCTATACTTCCTGAATCGTTCCGGACAAACACCGGACCATTCGCTTTGTGAATAACGATACTTCCCGAATGAGTTGTTGCGCGAATCTCTCCCGCAATGTCGTTCATCTCAATCCGCCCCGAGCCGGTCTCACTGGTCACTTTGTCACTACTGCCGTCGACTCGGATACCCCCTGAATCGTTCTGAGCGAACACGGACCCGTCGACTTTTTGAATGGTAATGGCTCCCGAGTGAGTGACTGCGCGTACATGCCCCGCAGCAACGTCGCGGACGTCGATGAGCCCTGAGTGAGTCTCAGTTTGCACGGGGCCGCGGATGCCATCGACACGGATGCCTCCCGAACTGGACTGTGCCTGGATCTGACTCTCCCGCGGTGCTTGAATCTCCAGGTGCATCGATACACCGTTCAGCAAGCTCGGATCTTTCAGGTATCCGATGCGTATGCGGTTGCCGTGCTGCTCAATCGGGGGATTTCGTTCTAGCGCTTGGATGTGCGCTTCCGCACGGTCTAGGTCGACCACGCCATATTGTGGTCTGAGAACGGCGTGAACCTATACGGATTCAGAAGAGCCGGCCGTCAGCCTAATGCCTCCGATGTCTGACCCAAAACCCGAAAACAGTACCGATATGAATTGGAGTTATCGTAGGCGGTTGACGATCTTCGAATGGAAACGAGGAGGTTCAACATGCCGAAGAAGGGGCATACCGAGGAGCAGATCATTGCTGCGTTGAAGCAGCAGGAGAGCGGCGAGAAGACGGCAGACATTTGCCGCCAGTTGGGGATCAGTCAGGCGACGTTTTACTTGTGGAAGAAGCAGTATGCCGGATTGGGCATACAGGAACTGCGCGAGATGCGGCAACTGCGGGAAGAGAACAGCCGCTTGAAACGACTGGTCGCGGATCTCTCGCTGGACCGGCAGATCCTGCAGGAGATCGTCTCAAAAAAACTCTAAAGCCTCGCCAGCGATGCCAGTTGGCGAGGTGGGCAAAGGAGGCATACCAGATTGCGGAGCGGCGTGCTGCGCGGCTTGTCGGCGTGGCGTGGAGCACCTTTCGATACCGGAAGCGAAAGGGACTGCAGGAGCCGCTGCGAAGGCGCTTACGCGAACTTGCGGCTACGCATGTGCGTTACGGCTATCGACGGCTCACTGTGCTGCTCCGGCGCGAGGGATGGAAGGTGAATGCCAAGCGCGTGTACCGGTTGTATGACGAAGAAAACCTCAAAGTGCGCAGCGTGGAGCGAAAGAAGATCGCGCGTCGGCAGCGCGTGCCACAAGGGCAAGCCGCGAAGCCGGACGATTGCTGGTCAGCCGATTTCGTCAGCGACAAGCTGGCGGATGGACGGTCCATCCGCGTATTCACCGTCGTAGATCAGTTCACGCGGGAGTGCGTTTGTTTGGAAGTAGATCGCTCGATGAACGGTCCCAAAGTGGTTGCGGCCCTTACGCAAGCGATTGCCGAGCGGGGCGCGCGGCCACGAAGTCTGACGCTGGATAACGGCAGTGAATTCGCCGGACGGGCCATGGAGCTTTGGGCTATTCAGTCCGGTGTGCAACTGTGTTTTATCCGGCCGGGGCGGCCTGTGGAGAACGGATATATCGAGAGCTTCAATGGCCGGCTCCGCGATGAGTGCCTCAACGTGGAGTGGTTTCCCTCTCTGGCCGACGCACGCGAGAAGTTGATGCTCTGGCGCCATCACTACAATCAACAAAGGCCACACAGTGCTCTGGATGATCGGACACCGACGGCCTTCGCCGATCTTCATCGCACCCGGACAGCGCGCTCCGCCCTGTCTCACCCGCATAGGGCAAGTGGGACCCCGCGTCAAGGGTCCGCTTCGCCGGCTAGCGCCGCCCTTGACCCAAACTCCCACTCGCCACCAACGTTCTATAATCAGGGCGAAGCGCTTCTACGCCTCGCGCAGAGCAGAGACCCTCTCGTGAGTCTTTGGAGTGACTTTCAGGCCCGCCACTCGGGCGTACAGATCCGTGGACCGCTGGAAACTCTAGTTTCAGCTGGTACGAAATTCGGTAGCGGGTCAGTCACTGCGGATATCGAGGTCCACTGGACCGGAAATGGGGAGCGCACGATCAAATGTTCCTTGACCAACTGCTGCGAAAGCTGTGCCAGTGCTAAACACTAGGGCGGCGAATCTTGACATCAAAAATCTCATCCTTCTTTTTCCTTGAGGCGGCTCTACTATTGCGGTTTTCCGATGCATCAACGCAGTACTCGCAATTGCTGCGCTGTCGATGGCGGTCCGTTTTCTCTACTGGATCGGGCTTGACCGATTCTAATCGATGCCCTGAAGATCGAGCCGACAGAAACGAACCCGGCCAACTTATGGCCGCCACAGCCGCCAGTGCCATCGAGGCGACGCACCCGCAAGAGCCGCAGTCTGGATTGCCACCGAATTGGCAGGGGGTGATCTTTGTTTTGAGGTCTGCCGAGAGGGTCTGTGTTGTCGATGCGAACACACAATCCTTGGGACTGTGGGGAGGCGTAGCCAGTTGCCTAATGAGCCCCTCCGGCATATCCAGTTTGGGGAATTCTGCCCGTAGCTCAAGTAGTTCGCTCATCACCTGACTGCGTTCTTGTGAAGTCAACATCTCCGGCAATTGATCTCCGACTTGGGGCGTGAACAGGCTGAACCAGACCTTGTGAATCTCGGGTCTTGGTGTCCAGAACTCCAGGAAATCTTTCAAGTAGCCCGCCCGCTTCATCATCTGCCCCGTAATCGTGCAGTGAATGGTAATTCTCTGGCCGGCGATATTCTTCAGGATTCGATCGTATGTTGCCGGCTTGCGCCGTACATCATGCTCTGGTTGCAAGCCGTCGATCGAGACCACCACATTGAAATGCTTTAGACCCGGCCAGTCCTGGGCCAGCGGCCGGAAGGCACTCGTAACAATTTGCACATGAATGCCACGCGCGAGTAAAAGGGGAACCATCGTTTCCAACTCGCGATAGCGGACCAACGGATCCCCTCCTACGATGGACAGATGCAATGGCTTCAGCCGATCCACCACCTCCAGAACCCCATCGATCAGTGCTTGTCCTTTACGGTCGTTGAGATCGCGTAAGGTCACTCCACCAGCGAGATGCGTGTCTTCGTAGGCATAGCATCCCGGACAGCGCAGAGGGCATTCGCGCGTGATCTCGATCGACAGGGAAGGCCGTTCCCCTTTTAAGATCTTGCTCCAGGCACGAACAATTTCTAAAGTCTGCATCGATCATCCTTTCGTCTAGTTATGTTCTGAGTTTTACTTCCGCTTTTGTTCATAGCGCAGCTTCAACGACTTGCAGTTTCCTCAAATATCGTGAAGGGGCTCTCGGCAAAGTGCGCAGTCTTCCGCGGAATTTCTAAATTCGGCATCGGCTTTGCTTGGAACAAACGGAGGCAGGGCTTGGCAAGCCAACGAGCCACGAAATTTGCCCGGCTTTTGCGCGCGCTATCGGTGGACATTCCGGTGTTGGCATACATTTGCCGGTACAGTTTTGAAATAAACAGAAAGGCCAACCGGCTCCGAAGAGAGGAGACGCATTGAGATCGTTTCCAGACGAACCGCAGGCTGTAGAACCGATTCCAGACCTCCTGCGTCCGCTCCCGTATCTCCTCGGCATTCATGGAGGGGTGAGGCATGAGCATCTTCGGTCTGTGGTGCGAGGGAATGAGCCAATACCGTGTCACAGGAACACCCCCGGCCTCCCGAATGCTCCCCTTCTGATTCTTTTCCCAACGTTCAAAATCGACCGTCCCTGGGAAGGGAGTCAACATCACGAATTGGGCAAACGCAATGCCGGCTTGTTGCGCCAGAGTGGCGGTCGCTGCAAAAGTGTCCTGGTTATCTGTCGGAAGGCCGAAGATAAACGAACCCAACACGTGAACACCGTGCTTACGGAATGTTTGTAGTTGCCGGACCAAATCGTCCCCCGAATAATTGAAGTCCTTGAAGACCGCCTTCAGGCCTTCCGGAGTCACGGCCTCCACTCCGACCAGAGCGCCTTTGATTCGGGCCCGTCGCATCGCTTCCAGGAATTCTGTATCCTCGCCACTTGAACGCAGGCGTCTTCGCTACGCTCCCGGTCTATACCGGCGGACGCATCAAATCGGCGACGCGGTTGGCACGGGCCAATCGCTCGCTGGCGCAGGTCAGCGTACGGGATGTGCCGTGGCCGACCTGTTCGATCTCGCCAGCATCCCGAAGAGCGTACAGAGTACGTGGATGAATACCGAGCCGAATCGCTTTGCTGGCACGTAGCATGCCCCCGTGCTCGGTGAACACTTGGCGTGCTCTTACGAAGCGTGTACCAGGGGCGGCCATGGATAGAATCTACGGATAGTATACATAACATCCGACTTTTCTATCCAGAAGCCGTCACTTTTATTGATGATGGTGCGGTCGAGAGAATTTGAACCTCTACACCTTGGGTACATGCAACCCAAACATGCGCGTCTGCCAATTCGCAACGACCGCAAACTTCAAATCCTTGCAGTTGCAGGTAACGGGAATCGGATCGCCGCGTTCACGGCAATCTCGGCTATAAACGTAAGCAGATCTGGTTTCAAGATATTGACTCCGCCTTCCATTGTGAAACCTTCAATCGATCACTTATTCCTGTGTTCCTGAATGTGGCCGAGATTTTTTACCGGTTCACGAGTATCTGAGGTCCCGCGTGGTTTAAGTTTGAGGCGGCTCATGTCCTCCTTTCTTAGGACCCGGTATGCCCGAAGAGGTCGTCGTCACGATTCGCACTGTTAGAATCGTGCACAACGGGCTTACGTTCCGGCAACTTTCGTGGCATGCGCCTGCCAAAAGCTTTCGCCAGCGCCCGCATGAGGTTCCAGTTAAGCCGACGCTCATCCCGACGAATCAGCGGAGCCCAGGCAGGGAGGTTGATGACAGGGATCTGCAGATTCCATGTTTGAAGTTCTTGAAGGGAGTTGAAATCCTCGGGACTGACGGGCGAGCATTCCACAATAACAGCCTGAAATGTCTCTGTTGCTAATTTGGCGAGTGCCTCGGGAAGAGTGAACGCTATATCGACGCGGTACCGATGAGTTTCGAAAACAGCTCTTCGGCTAATGACGCGATCCACTTCCGCATCGATCAGGAGAATCTTCGGAATAGAACATTCCAGGGATAGCCCTTCGAGTAGTAGCTGTTGTTGCCGGGTATCGGTGAGCAGCGCCTGAACATGAGCGGGAATCGACTCCCCGCGCGCCTTATACTCAGATGCAGCCTTGGTAGCGATCTCGTAGAGCTTCTTTGTCGGATCATCCTGAGTCTGCGAATGGTACACATCGGCAAGCTCGGACCGGTTCAATCCGAGCACGGACCGCATTACGTCGTCGACCCGTTTTTCAGGCGTCAAGGCCGGGCCATCGCCGTAAAGCCGTTTGTTGTTGGTACTCATCGGACTTGTGGCTCCTTTCGTGGCTTTGGCAATAGGGGCGAATCTGTTTCACACGACCGTCGAATCCGCTTCTTGCGATTGACAACCTCTGAAACGGTGATTCCAAGATCGGCTGCAAGTTCCTGGTTTGGGCATGGCCCGCCATTACTTTCGCTAATGGCAGATATCAACTCCTCGAGTTCCTTCTTGCCACGTACGTAGTGCATCACTTGGTCAACCGCCTCCTGTTGCTCAAGTTGCTGCGCTGGTTGCACTGCGAACAGGTCCCCATCCTCCAGAGAACCGCCATAGTGTCGATAACGCCTAAGATGATCGATGAACTTGTTTCTGAGCACCGTGCATAGAAATGTTTCAAGCTTGCCGCGGGCTGGCACCCAGCCGAGGGCATTCGGCGATCTCAGGAATTCCAGAACTGTTTCGCTGACCAAATCGTCCGCCGACACGGCGTCAAAGACATCCGGCTGATCGTGGGTAAGCCAACCGGCCATAGCGCGAAGGCGCATGCAGACTTCCAACCAGGGAATGCTTTCAAACAGGTTGTCGTCCGTCGTCACTGATCTCCTTGGGGGCTAATCCGCTGCCCCCGTTATCTTCTATTCGAACAGATTCCGCGATTTGTCCGTATCCGGTGGCAAAAAAGTGATGGTTCATTCGCAAACACTCTGAGATCGATCCCTACTCGCATATCCCTGGGAGGCAATGTGGCGTTTGGATTTACGCGCACCACATTTCAGGCTCGTAATGTTTTGGAAAGCTAGGGAGCACGGTCTCGATGTTTGCAGAAGCGGATATGGAGGACCGATGACCGACGATCTGATCCTGGGACTGGATGCGTTCATTAGATCTATTGGCATCAACAGAGCTTCCCACCACTTCCTCTTGCTGGGGGCGGGATCGTCGATCAGTTCAGGGATTCCATCTGCCGCGAGCTGTATCTGGGAGTGGAAACGGGCAATTTTCCTGACCAGAAATCCAGGGCTGGAAACGCAGTTCACGGAATTGTCCTTGCCAGCCGTCCGCTCGAAGATCCAGCGCTGGCTAGATAGCCAACGTGTTTACCCGCCGAACGACTCCCCCGAAGAGTACAGCGTGTACATCAAAGAATGCTATCCAATCGCTGATGACCGCAGGGCCTTCTTTCAAGATAAGGTGCGGCAGGCAGTTCCCTATGTCGGGTATTGCTTGACGGTTAAGCTTGCCGAAGCCGGGATCATTCAATCGATCTGGTCTCCCAACTTCGATGGCCTAACTGCGAAAGCGGTCGCACAATCGAAATCCATCACGGCCATCGAGGTAGGAATAGACTGCCAGGAAAGACTATTTCGCAAGCCGAAGCGTAGCGAGCTGATCTGTGTGTCCCTGCACGGAGACTACCGGTACGATGCATTGAAGAACACGACGACTGAATTACAGGAGCAGGAGAAAAGGCTGCGCGACGCGCTTGTTGAACAGGCCAAGGACACGCCGTTGATTGTCGTTGGCTATAGCGGCCGGGACGCTTCGCTCATGGCTGCGCTCGAGGAAGGTTATAGCCGACCAGGTGCCGGTGTGCTGTACTGGTGCGGGTTTGGTGACGGTGCCATACCAGCGAACGTCCGGAGACTGCTGGAGTCGGCCCGTGCTCACGGCCGCGCGGCGTATTACATACAATCCGGAGGGTTCGATGATCTGATGCTTCGGATCGCTTTGCACAGCCTGGAAGGAGAAGCTGTCGAGGAGGCACGCCAGCTCATGATGGCGCAGCCGCCGACGCCGACCGAGGGACGGATCGATTTCGCACTTGTAGAGATGCCAACCTGCGGCCTGATCAAGAGTAACGCCTTCCCGCTCACGCCGCCCTCAGAGATTTACGAGTTCGATCTGAAACAGTGGCCGGAAGAGAAAGTGTGGGAGTATTTCGACGCGAGTACCGCCGGTAAGGCAATTGTGGCTGCTCCCTTCAAGAAGGCCTACGCCTTCGGAACAATTGATGACATCCTGGGCGCCTTTGCCGACCGGATTGGCGATAAGATCGAGCGCGTGCCGATCAACGACATAGACCTGCGCTACGAGGATGGGGCGATCACTTCACTCATCCGCCGCGCGTTGGTACGTGCTATGGCGACAAGGGCCGGCGTGAATACCGATAATCGCGAGTTCCTTTGGGAGAAGACGGCGAGGGAGCGACGGAAGGAAGGTGGCAGGGAATTCCTCGTTTACGATGCGGTGGTCATTTACCTGCGAAGAGTCGCCGGAAAGAGTTACGTCGTAGTCAAACCGACCGTCAGGATTGAAAGTCCGGCCGGGGACGAGGTGCCGGAGGATGCAGAGCGGAACCTCAAGATGAGCATCTTAGGTTGGCAGCATAACAATAAGTTCAATCAGGCGCTGGAATCGTGGCGGACGCAACTTTTAACGGATGAAAACTTCGAGTTTCCTCCGAACTGCGGTTCTCCCTTTAAATTCCATGTGAAGCGCGCACCTGTCCTGGCAAAGATCATGAGTGCCGACCCCAATCGGCAGATTCAGGTGAAACGCAAGTTTGACCCCATCGTTACCCATAGCGGAGTAGAACTTAGAGAGCCAGCCCTGGTTTTCTCAAATCGGGCGGGAACCGCTATCATTTCTGATCCCCATCCCGTTCGCGGAATCGTCCAAAATAGGCCTTTCGATTACGCTCTCACCGCCAGAAACATCGCGCCACCCATTCAACTCGCGGTGATCTGTCCGGCGCGGGAATCGCGGAAACTAAGCGAATACCTTCAGCGCCTGAATCAATCGATCCGTCCCGGCAAGTTCGAGGCGGACTACCTGCTTCAATTCGGGGGCTTTCAAAATGCGTTCGCTACGGCATTGCAGGTGCCGGCACCCGGCGAAAACCTGTGGATGACCTGCCCCGAGATCGATCCCGCCCTGGACGAACAGCGGGGCGCATTGCAATTGAGCCAGCATATTACGACTTGTCTCAGCGCACTGAAAGCTGCGGCCCTGCCGAACGTCACAATCATTTTCATTCCAATGCGGTGGGCACGTTGGCGGTCGTTCGAAACTGAGAAGGAACGATTCGATCTTCACAATTTTGTGAAGGCATTCTGCGTTCCGCAGGGAATCGCCACTCAATTCCTAGAAGAGGATACGCTTGAAAACGAGCTGCAATGCCGGATTCGCTGGTGGTTGTCATTGGCTCTCTATGTCAAGAGCATGAGAACGCCATGGGTTTTGTCCTCGCTAGACACCGATACGGCTTTTGTCGGGCTTGGGATCAGCTTAGATCGCAAGGCGGAGAAGGGGAACCAAGTCATTCTCGGGTGCAGTCATCTGTACAACGCGCAGGGGCAGGGGCTGCAATTCCGCCTTAGCAAGATCGAAAACCCTGTGTTCCGCCATCGGAACGCGTTCATGTCGTACGAAGACGCCCGCCGCGTCGGAGAAACCATCCGCCAGCTTTTCTGGGAATCTCGATTCCGGCTGCCCGGCCGTGTGGTAATCCATAAGCTGACGCCGTTCCTCAATGACGAACGGAAGGGACTGCAAGCAGGCCTAAGCGGAGTAAAAGAGGTCGATCTCCTTGAGATTCACGTGGATAGTGCTTTGCGATACCTCTCTTCGGTTCCGCAGCAAAACGGTACGCTCAAGGTGGACGATTATCCCGTAAAGCGAGGTACCTTATTGAAACTCGACAGGGACTCAGCTCTGCTTTGGGTGCATGGGGTTTCGCGAGCCATTAATCCCCGTCTGAACTACTATCAGGGCAAGCGCCGCATTCCAGCACCGCTCGTTATCCGCCGCCACGCCGGCCGCTCGGATTTGATAACGGTGGGCAATGAAATTCTTGGTCTTTCCAAAATGAATTGGAATAGTTTCGATCTCTACACCAAGGTGCCGGCGACCGTCGAATCATCCAAGCAGATCGCCAGAATCGGGGCGTTACTCGAACGTTTCGGGTCCGGGTCTTACGACTATCGTTTGTTCATGTAATGTCTCGAGGCCACCCACATCGAAAGCGCATTCTGATAGACGGCGATAGTGATAAATTAGCGCTCCTGCTTTTCTACTGTGCCAAAACTGTGTCCGAACTCGATCTGTTCGAGCCGCTGGGGTTGCCGTTTGAGCGAAAGCAGATTCCCCGGATTGTTGTAAATGTTAGGATTCAGCGAAAAACGACGGAGCTCTTGGAAGCGACGAGTCTCCCTTGGGCGCAGGGGGTCGTGTGTTCGAATCACACCGCCCCGACCAATCAATAAGTGGCGTGAGGCTTTTGCTTGAGCCGCCGTATTCCCACCGAAATACCGCTTTCCACTGAGCTTTTACCGTTACGCCTCACCTGAGTTAACCTTTGCGGAGGAAGATAGATCATTGCACGCTAGGATTCGGAAGCGGCGACCCATAATTTAACAAATAGCAATATAACTTCTTATTATGTAAGTAGGCCAGTTCGCAAATCGTTGTATTTATTGAATTTATACAACAAACTACCTTTCCAAGACCTAGTACCTTCAAGCCATTTAAACCAGAACTTACATGTGTCTCCACTAATTGACATTTCTGCCAGAAAACCACAAAATCGGCTTTACGACCTAGAGCAATTTCTAGCTAAAGGTCTACTAGGTTCACACCTTTGTGGTGAAAGCTCCACAAATAGCCTTAACAGGGCGAAGCTCTACTTACTTTCGACTTACACAGTATTAACACTCATTAACATGGAACAAGCAGTTACAAGTGCGTCCAATCCGCAGCCAGGTGCGCTGCCCTGGATGGCGCTTTATGTAAAGCACCGACATGAGAAGAGTGTCGCCAGCAGTCTCGACAGCAAAGGAATTCCCTCTTTCTTACCGCTTTATGCACAGCGTCATGGCAGCGGCAAGGTATTCGATCTGCCTCTTTTTCCCGGCTATGTATTTTGCGAATTAAACGAAAAGAACCTGTCGACTGTTCGCAGCACGCCAGGCGTGTTCACTGTGGTTGGGAATGGTCGAGAGCCGGCCTCGATCTCTCCAGCCGAAATCGACAGCATTCGTCAAACCGTTCACGCAAAACTGAAGATTGAACCTTGGCCTTATGTCGGGGTCGGCGATGAGGTTTGCCTTAAGTCGGGACCACTGCGCGGTATATCGGGCATGCTGGTCAATAACAGTCATGATCGTTGGTTAGTACTATCCGTCCACCTCCTACAGCGGTCGGTAGCTGTGAAGGTAGAACGGACACAGCTGGAATAAAAAATAGTTTCGTAATTATAGATTCATTTGATACTCGCGAGTTATCCCTATCAATAAAGCGAACCGAACCGGACATACGGTTCGGTAGCCACGTCGGTTGCAGCAAAGTGGCCACCGCAAGAATTCGATCCTCCCAAAAACAACCTTGTAATGGATAATCAGTGAGCTTAGATACAGGTGAAATCTGTTCTTGGGACGACGGCCCATCTCTAGACGAGGCGTTAGCCGCAATTCGGGATGTGGAGGTTTCGTTGTGGACGCCCTGCAATGCGCCGGCCGTCATCACCCGGCAATTTACCGATATTCCCGAAGACGGCATGATCGCCATCGTGACGGAGAAAAACGAGAGGAACCGCCAAGAGGAATTAGAAGGAATCTTCCTTCTATCGACCCCGTGGAAGCTGTTGCAGCGAGTGGCGTTGCGGGAAAAGGCGGTGGCTTTACTGTTGATTCCCGATGACAGCGCCGTTGCTGAACAAAGCAGCCCACGAAACGAATGTGCGGAAAGAACACTACACAATGAATAATCAGAAAGGCACGTTCCTAGTGTGTTTTGGATGGACGTTGTTACTTGGGTTTCTAGGGGCTTCGCTGGCCCTCTCCGGCGTCGATTCAAAAGCGACGCAAACCCACGGCTATATTCTTGGCCCGGAGGATTTACTATCGGTTCGAGTTCTCGATCTGGAGGAGTTCGCTCCATCGAACCTTGCTCCGGTGCGAATCGACGCGCGAGGCGATATACGGCTACCGATGGTGGGCCGAATACATGCCGCTGGTGTGACGGCCGGTCAGCTTGAGGCCGAGATTGCAAAGCGTCTGTTAAAAGTTGTGAACGAACCCGATGTGACGGTGGGTTTACTGGAATCCAAGAGTCATCCGGTGTCGATTCTCGGCGCCGTGAAGAATCCGGGTGTTTATCAGATTACGGGCAAGGAGACGCTGTTCGAAGTATTATCGTCGGCGGGCGGGCTGGCACAGGACGCCGGCAATACCGTTAAGATTACCCGGCGAGCCGAGAATGGCTCCCTGCCTCTTCCCAATGTGCGGCGCGATCTAAGCGGCAAATTCTATGTGGGCGAGCTCGATCTGCGCTCAGTGATGACGGCGAAGGACCCGGGCGAGAATATCGACGTGCTTTCCGACGACGTGATCAGCGTACCGAAAGCCGATTTAGTGTACGTGGTGGGAGCAGTGAAACATCCGGGAGGATTCGTGTTGAGCGAGAAGGAGCACATGTCGGCGCTGCAAGCGCTGGCGCTAGCGGAGGGGCTGGAACCACTGGCGGCGGCCGGCAATGCGCGCATTCTGCGACAGGACGAACCGGGACAGGAACGCCGGGAGGTGACCTTGGATTTGAAACGTATTTTAAGCGGCCAAAATCAAGACCGGATGCTACGCGCCAACGACATCCTGTTTGTGCCCACCAGCGGAGCAAAAAGTGTCGCGATGCGGAGCCTGGAAATTGCCATTCAGTTAGGTACCGGGCTGGCGATCTACCGCCGTTAGATCGATTGAAAACACCAATGGAAAACCTACCTTCTCCGCTCAAATCCCCCATCTCGGTTGCACCGGTGTTGAGCTACACGGTCCGACCGGGCCAGCACAGCTATGCGCGTCCAGGACAGACTGGTGAGCTTTTGGAGTGGTGGAATCTGCTGCGGCGGCGCAAATGGGTGTTGGTTCTGGCGGCGATAACGGGAGTGTTATTGGCTGCGCTGATTACCATTCCGCGGACGCCTGTCTATGAGGCTCGTACATCGCTTGAGGTGCAGGACATCAATCAGGAATTCATGAACATGAAGCAGGTGAGCCCGGTGGCGGATTCCAACGCCATTAATGCGCTCAGCGATCTTCAAACTCAGATTAAAATTCTGCAAAGCGAGTCGCTGGCTGACCGTACGCTGGCACAAACGAAGGTCGCGCTGCCGGCTTGCGTCGAGGATCCCATCGCGAAATCGAGCTTTTGGCGACAGGCATTGAATTTCTTGAAAACTTCACCCAAGCAGAGTAGGAATCTGCTGCTTACGTCCGCTGCGAAAAACATCCGGGTTCGCGCGGCAGGGCAGACCCGCATTATCGAGGTGCTGGTGGAGTCGCCCGATCCGAAAGTGGCTTGTGGTTTTGCGAATGTGCTGGTATCGCAATTCATCGATCAAAGTATCGAAGCTCGGCACGGCATGGCCCAGCGTACGGGAGCGTGGCTAGGACGCGAGCTGGACGGAATGCGCCTGAAGCTGGAACATTCCGAAGATGCTTTACAGGCCTATGCGCGGCAGAATGGCCTGGTCTACAACGGAGACAAGCAGAGTGTTTCCGAGCAAAAGCTGTACCAGATACAAACCGAACTCTCCCGGGCGCAGGCCGATTTGGTGGCCAAGCAGTCCCAGTATGAGATGGCCCGCAGCGCCAACCTGGATACGCTGCCCGACGTGATGAACGACACCGGCCTCCGCGCATTGCAAGCGGAGTTGACCGATCTGCAACGGCAAAAGGCAGAATTGAGCGCGACCTATAAATCCGGTTATTCGAAATCGAAACGGGTCGACGCGCAGATCGCATCGGTGCAGACAGCTTTAGACCGCGCGCGGAAGGCGATTGCGGACCGGATCGCGAATGAATACAAAGAAGCGCAGCACCACGAGAGTCTGCTTGCGTATACTTATGCGGCGCAAACGCGGCTGGTAACGCAGGATTCCGAAAAAGGCGTGAAGTACAGCATCCTGGAGCACGAAGCGAATACGAATCGGCAGATCTATGAGGCCATGCTGCAACGGGTGAAAGAAGCAAGCATCGCGTCGGCGATGAAGCCGTCGAACGTACGCGTGATCGACGCGGCCAAGCTGCCGAGCCGACCGTTCAAGCCGAACCTGCCGTTAAACGCGGTGATGGGGTTTCTCATCGGCGGAATGTTGGGAGTGGCTGGGATCGTCGTGATGAGCCACACGGATCGGAGTCTACAGGAGCCCGGCGACGCCGCTTCACTGCTGGGCGTCCCCGAGTTGGGCGTCATTCCAAGCACCGAGCTGAGGCATAACCTACCCCGGCGAAATCCGTATCGTGTTTTGGACGCCGACTCTCCGCAATCTGCGTTGCTCACCACAGAGCTCACGAATTGGACGGGCGAGCCTTCGCTCCTAGCCGACAGTTTTCGGGGAGTGGTGGCATCCATTCGCTTTTCGTCGACCGATGGCGCATGGCCGCGTGTTCTGGTGATTACAAGCGCGGGTCCGGCGGAGGGGAAAACGACGGCGTCTTCGAACCTAGCGCAAGCGATGGCACAGATCAACTCGAAGGTTCTTCTGATCGACGCCGACCTTCGCAAGCCTCGCATTCATAAGATCTTCGGGCTGGAGAATGAAAGCGGGCTTGCCGACCTTCTGAGGCAGCCGAAGTTGGATGAAAACGAAGCCGTCCGGCTGGTGCAACATACTGCGATGAAGAATCTGGACGTGCTCACGAGCGGCACTTCGCACTCGGCTCCCAACTTGTTTTTCTCGCCTTCCATGCCCGACCTGATCAAAAGCTATAAGAGACGCTATGACATGGTCATCATCGACACACCTCCGATGCTGCTGGTTCCGGATGCACGCATGCTGGGGCCGATCGCGGATGCGGTGGTGTTGATCATCCGCGCGGGTCAGACGACACGTGATGCCGCGCTGGCTGTGCAACAACGCCTGGCTGGAGATCAAACCAGAGTGCTCGGCGTGGTGCTGAACGATTGGGATCCGAGAAAGTCGCGTAACGGTTACTATGGCTATGCCGAAGCATACAAAGATGCTTCAGGCAAGAAGAAGCGCGCCTGAGATAGCGATCTTCGCGCATTCGATTTTTTCTCCATGCCGACAAAGCTACAATTCTCCGATTTGTCTTTTGGAGCAGCGCCTGCGACAGGTCAGGAGACAAAAGCAGGGCGGCTGCTGATTGCGGCAAATGTTCCGGAGATGTTTCGTGACTTCCTGAATCCGTTCGGGAGCCATTTCCGAAGCCAAGGATGGACGGTGGATGCCATGGCTCGCGGTTTACGAGAGTCGCCGGAATGCGGAGACAATTTCCATCGCCTATGGAACGTACCCTGGTCACGCAATCCATGGGGAGCGGAAAACCTGGTGCAAGCCCCGCAAGCGTTTCGGCAAGCGGTGAAGGCGTCTGGCTACGATATCGTCCACGTGCATACGCCGGTTCCCGCGTTTATTTCGCGCTGCGCCATGGCGCGCACTCCCGCCGGCGATAGACCGCGCATGGTGTACACAGTACATGGATTCCACTTTCACGACTTTGGGTCGAGCTGGAAAAACAAAGCATTCCTCGGCTTGGAAAAATTAGCGGGCCAATGGACGGATTGCCTGATTGTGATTAACCGGGCGGACGAGGAATCAGCCAGACGGCATCGCTTGGTACCGGACGAGAAGATTGTCTATATGCCTGGCATTGGAATACAGCGGCGGGACTACCAGCCGGAAGCGGTGCCCGAGCCAGCGGTAGAAAAGCTGAGACGAGAGCTTCGCGTGGGCGTTCATACGCCGATTGCTTTGATGCTGGCGGAGTTTAGCCCGGGTAAGCGTCATGGAGATGCCCTGCAGGCCTTTGCGCGCATGAGGCATCGAGAAGCGCATTTGGTGTTGGCGGGCGAGGGGCCGCTTAGCGGAGAGATGACGCGTCTAGCCGAGCAATTGGCGATATTACATCGCGTGCATTTTGTCGGTTTCCGCCGGGATGTGCCGGTGTTGCTGAGAGCCGCTGCGATGTCGATTTTGCCGTCGGAGCGCGAAGGATTGCCGAAGAGCATTATGGAAGCACTGAACATGGGCTTGCCGGTGGTGGGCACGAGCGTTCGCGGCATTCGGGATTTGCTTGCCGATGGCGCCGGCCTATTGGTGCCGCTGGGCGACGCGCAGCGTTTAGCCGAAGCAATGGACTGGATTCTGGATCATCCAGTGGAGTCGAGGAGTATGGGTGAAACAGGGCGAGGGCGGATGCACCTGTATGAGCGCGGCCACATTCTCAAGTTGCATCAAGATCTGTACGCCAGATTGCTCGACAATCGGCCATTGCAGTAAGAACATGGGGAAGCTTGCCAAGCGAGGGATGGATGTTGTCGCGGCGTTTGCTTTGCTGATCGTGACTGCTCCGATTGTGCTGCTCGGCTGCGTGCTGGTATGGTTTCGCTTGGGACGGCCGGTCCTATTTCGGCAAGAGCGCGCCGGTTATGCAGGGCGTGTATTCACTTTGTATAAACTTCGTACGATGACGCGCGAGATAGACGATAGTGGACAGCTTCTGCCGGTTGCACAGCGCCTCACGCCGTTGGGCCGTGCGCTGCGGCATTTAAGTATCGACGAGTTGCCGCAATTGTGGAATGTGCTTCGAGGAGATATGAGCCTGATCGGTCCGCGTCCGCTGCTTGCTTGTTATCTGCCTCGCTATAACGAACAGCAACGGCAACGTCATATGATGAGGCCGGGGATCACCGGGTATGCGCAAGTAGCGGGCCGCGACGCCTTGAGCTGGGAAGCCAAATTCGATCTGGATATATATTATGTAAGCCACTGGAATTTGTGGCTGGATGCGCGGATTGCGATTCGGACCGTCTGGACCGTTATCGGCGCGAGAAACACGGAGGAGCTCGGTTTGCCCTCGGAGGCTGAGTTCATGGGGAGCCCTGGAGCTCCGCAATGATAGAAGATCATTTCGCACAACAGCAGTGAAGCGCCAATGAACACGAATAAAACTCTCAACATACTCATTTCATCGGCGGGCCGGCGGGTAGAGCTGATGCAGTGTTTTCGCGATGCTTTGGACTCTACCGGCAAGCGAGGCCATGTGTACGCAAGCGATTGCTCCCTGACCTCTCCCGCCTGTTCCCTTTCCGACGGATTTTGGCAGGTTCCTCGATGCAGCGAACCGGAGTTCATCCCTGAGTTGCTCGACTTGGCGATCCGCGAACACATCGACGTCATTGTTCCTACCATCGATTCCGAGCTGGGCCTTTTAGCCGCGCAGAAGCAGCGCTTTGCGGAGAACGGAATCCACGTCTGCATTTCGAGCGCGGAAACAGTGGAGATTTGCAGCGATAAAGTTGTCACGCATCGTTGGTTATGCGCCAACGGATTCCCCACTATGAGGCAAGCCTTTCCCGACGAAGTTCTGATGAACCGCGAGGATTGGCCGCTTCCCCTAATCGCAAAGCCGCGATGGGGCAGCGCCTCCAAAGGGGTACGGGTCATCGATACATTCGATGAATTGAGCGCCTATGCCGGCCTCAGCAGCGATCTCATCGTGCAGCAAGTCGCGGCGGGAGAAGAGCATACGGTGAACGTTTTTGTGAGCCGCGACGGCGAATGCGTTTGTGCCGTACCTCACCGGAGGCTGGAAACCCGCGGCGGTGAAGTGTCGAAAGCGGTCACAGTGAAGCATGGGGACATGATGGCCCTGGCCAGTCGCGTCGCGGAGAGGCTGCCCGGGGCGCGCGGCATGCTGAATATTCAGTGCTTTCTTTCCGCCGAAGGAGATATTCGGATTATCGAGATCAACGCGCGAGCGGGCGGGGGCTATCCGTTAGCACATAGCGCGGGTGCGCACTACACGCACTGGATTTTAGACGAACTTCTCCAATGCGCTCCCCTTCGATATTTCGACGGCTGGATCGATGATCTTGCCCTGCTTCGTTATGACCAATCTGTTGTCCGGCCCGCTGCAGAGCTTCGCGAATTCAGTTCGGAGCCGGCAGCTTTGTATAGTGTTGGATCTCGATGACACGTTGTTCCTTGAACGAGACTATGTCCGCAGCGGTTTTCAAGCGGTAGGGGAATGGGTCGGCGATCGGTTCGCGATCTTCGATTTTGGACCGAGAGCTTTCCGGAAATTCGTCGAAGGCTTTCGCGGAAATATCTTCGACATCGTGCTGGATGAATGTGGCTGCCGCTCGGGCGCTGAAGATATCGCGGCGATGGTTTCGGTTTACCGGCTACATCATCCCACCATCAGCCCGCTTCCCGATGCAGTCGAGTTGCTCACCTGCTGCAAAGACAGATTCGAAATGGCCCTGATTTCCGACGGTTTCCCAGAGGCGCAACGCCGCAAGCTGAAGGCTCTTCAGATCGAGGATTACTTTGCGACCACGATTCTCACAGGAGAGCGCCCCAATTGGGGCAAGCCAAGCCCGCATGCTTTTCTGCATGTCGAACAAGGCCTGGGCAGGGCGGGGAAGCAGTTCTGGTACGTCGCGGACAACCCGCTGAAAGATTTCCAGGCGCCGCGCCAATTGGGTTGGACGACGGTGCGCATCCGGCGCGAACAGGGGATTTACTCCCATTTGGAAGCGACGGAGCAAGGTAAGCCGCATTGCGAGATAACAGATCTGCGCGAACTTCAACAGGTTCTCGCCACCGTGTAACACAAAATGTATTTACTCGTTAAAAGAACGTTCGACATTGCCGTGTCCGCGCTCGGTTTAATCGTGGCTTCACCGTTGATCGCCGTGCTGGTAATTTCCGTGAAGCAGACATCGCCGGGACCGGTTCTCTATCATGGCCGGCGTGTCGGCCGTCATGAAAAAGTATTCGAGCTACTGAAGTTCCGGACCATGGTGCAGAATGCGGAGCGGCTGGGCGGATCGGCTACCGCGAACGACGACTTCCGGTTAACCGCTTTCGGAAAAAAAATCCGTCGATGGAAGCTGGATGAGCTACCCCAGTTGTGGAACGTTCTGGTGGGCGAGATGAGTTTGGTGGGGCCGCGCCCGGACGTGGTGCAGTACGCGGCGGCCTACAGCAAGGCGGAACGCAGAGTGTTTACCGTCCGCCCCGGGTTGACGGATTGGGCAACCATTTGGAACTCCGATGAAGGAGCGGTGCTGGCAGGCAGCACCGACCCCGAACGGCTTTACAAAGAAGTGATACGGCCCATTAAAACGGAACTACAGCTACTCTACTGCGACCGGCGCTCCTTCCTCGTCGACATAAAAATCCTATGGCACACGGCCATGAAGCTGGTGGATAGTCACTGGGTGCCGAAGGAACTCGCGGGGTATGGCACCTCCTTGCATATGGGGCCGAACTGCGATCGGGTAAGAAATGCATCCAGCGTTTCCTAGAGAGCTTCCGAACCTACGGCCGGCTTACCGGTAGACAGCTATGAACTCAGCATACGCACCTGCGCCTTCGATGCGGTTGGAATACCGCCGCCCGGAGGCCAGCGGAATCATCGGACGGACAGCGGCCGCTTTCATGGGCTGTTCATTGCTTGCCATGGCCTTGGTGTCAACCGACGATCAATTGCTGCATTGGTTTGTAATCCCGGTCGTTCTTTGCGGCGCACTGATCGGCAGCGATGCCGTTGCTTTCGTCCAGGGCCGCCTCGAGTTGATCGATCCGGCAGCCATTGTGGGGCTGCTGGGGATTCACTTCTTCTTCCTGGCGCCTTTGTTGCATGTGATCTGGGACTTCTGGACTCCCTACATTGTCGGGCCGCCGGAATGGAGAGACTGGCTGGGCTGGATGGCGATGCTGAACCTGCTTGGCCTGGTTCTTTACCGTTGGGTTCTCTTGACGGGAAGTGTGCAGCGGAGGCCGGTGATCCCCGCCAAGCCATGGAGGATCGACAATCGCCGGGCGGTGTTTGCGATGGGAGCTTTGCTGCTGATTACGGGATTGGCGCAGGTCTGGGTTTATATTCACTACGGCGGAATTTCGGGATACATGGCTGCCTATCTGGATGGCGAGCATCACTACGGCAACAAGGACCCGAACATCGGATTCAACGGGATGGGATGGGTATTCACCATCTCCGAAAGCTTCCCGATCATTGCGTTGTTTGCTTTTGTTCTTTATCTGCGGAAAAGCGAAAAGCAGCCAAGCTGGGTGGCGCTTTTTGCCATTCTGGCGGTCTACTTCGTTCTGGTGATGTTGTTCGGAGGACTTCGCGGCAGCCGCAGCAACACGATTTGGGCCTTGTTCTGGGCAGTGGGAGTGATTCACTTTTTCGTGCGCAAGGTGACGCGGGGATTCATTCTGGTGGGCGTTTTGTTTTTGATGTGCTTTATGTACATGTATGGGTTTTACAAGAGTGTGGGCACCGAGGCTTTGGATGCCTTCGATAGTTCCGACACCCGCGAAAGCCTATCGCGCAAAACCGGTCGCACGTTTGCAGGCTCCATTCTGGGCGATTTAGGACGGAGCGATATTCAGGCGCTGCTTCTTTACAAGATGACCGCGCCGCCGGTGACCTATGAGTATGCCTGGGGACGCACGTATCTTGGTGCTGCATCGCTTCTCATCCCACGGAGCGTGTGGCCCAATCGACCCCCTACGAAGACGCGATGGATCACCGAACTGGAATCAGGACCGGGCAGTTGGACGCCGGAGCTCTGGGAATCGTCGCACGTGGCCGGGCTGGCGGGCGAGGCGATGTTAAATTTCGGTCCGGCGGCGGCGCCTATTTCTTACCTGGTGCTTGGCTTGCTTGTTCTTCGCATACGCGCCTGGCTGAGGAGGTTGGCTCCAGACGATAGCCGCTGGCTAATGGCGCCGTTTCTGATCATGTTGACTTTTATCGTGATGGCGGGCGATTCGGATAACGACATCTTTTTTGTGTTTAAGTCGGCGTGCCTGCCTCTACTGGCAGTGATGCTGAGCTCTCGCCGGAATCAGCCGCTGAGCGAGGGTCGGCTATTGTGAACGTCCTGGTTACGTTGGAACACCGTTTCGAACAAACACCCGACGGCTGTGTTTGGACGCAAGCCGCGTTCGCAAGATCGTTTTACTCGCAGTACCTGGAGGTGTTTGAGGGCGCGAAGATCATAGCGCGAGTGCGGCCGGTCCAGCGTCCGTCGGCCAATGCCAAGCGAGCAGATGGTGACGGAGTGAGCTTCCACGCTCTGCCTTGCTATGTCGGTCCGAGAGAATTTATCTTGCGCTCACGGGAAGTAAGGCTTTCGGCGCGAGCCTCGATAAAAGAGCAGAATCACGCTGTGGTGCTGCGGGTCGGATCGCAAATCGCCAGTTGTATCGAGCCGGCGCTTTATCGGAGCCGCCGCCCCTACGCGCTAGAAGCGATGTGCGATCCTCATGAGATCTTTGCGCCAGGCTGTAACGATCACCCGCTGCGTCCTATCTTCCGGATGCTATTCAGCAGGCGCATGAAGCAGCAGTGCCGGCGTGCTCCTGCCATCTCGTACGTGACGGAAAGGTTTTTGCAGCAGCGATATCCCGCGGCACCCCGGGCGCTCTCGGTTTCTTATTCGGATGTTGAGTTGCCGGTAGACGCGTATGCCGCAGTGCCGCGAGCGCCAAGGAAGGGCGGGCCTTCGACCGTGATCACGGTGGGTTCGCTCGAGCAGCCCTATAAAGGCGTCGATCTCTTGATCGATGCGGTCAAGGCCAACGTTCGATCCGGCCTTGCTCTCCGGCTGGTGGTGATCGGCGATGGCCGATATCGTCCGGAACTGGAGGCGCGCGCCCGCGAGCTGAAGGATCGGGTGAAATTTACGGGATGGGTGCCAACGGGCTCCGAGGTACGCGAGCATCTGGACGGAGCGGACTTATTCGTGTTAGCTTCGCGAACCGAAGGATTGCCGCGCGCCCTTGCGGAGGCGATGGCACGTGCGCTACCGTGCATCGGTTCGGACGTCGGCGGGATTCCCGAGCTGCTTCCTTCCAGCGATTTGGTGCCGGCGGGGAATGCCGTGGCGTTGGCAGCCAAGATCGAAGAAGTGATCGCCTCCCCGGATCGGATGGCCTCCATGTCCGCGCGCAACCTGAAAAGGGCAGAGGACTTCCAGACAGAAATCCTGCGCCGCCGCCGCAATGATTTTTACAGCGAGTTGAAGCTGCGCACCGAAGAGTGGCTTCGCAAAACCGGATCGTCGCGCTCCTAGCTTTTCAACGATCCCGCCTGGATGGACGAGCCGGTGGAGTCGCCGATATTTCCTCCGCGGCGGTCTCCGCCGTCGCCGACCTTTTCGTTTGTAGACACCTCCATTTTTCAAGAAAGAATAATATGACCTCAGCTACCACCATTGCCTCCGTAGACCATGCCGCCATTCACGGCAGACCGCCGGCTCTCCCAGAGCCCCTCCGGTTCATCAAACCGACTCTTCCGCCCATCGATGATGTTCTGGCACTGTACGACCGCGTGTACCGGAGCGGTGTCATTACGAATGCGGACCTGGTCGGGCGTTTTGAGGAAAGAATCCAGGAGTTTTGCCAAGTAAAGCATTGTGCTGCTGTTTCGAGCTGCACGAGCGGGCTTGCCTTAACGCTGCGGGCCTTCGATCTCAAAAAGACGGAAGTGATCGTGCCGAGCTTCACATTTTTTGCTACCGGTCATGCCGTGGTTTGGAACGGGCTCACTCCCGTTTTCGCCGATTGCGATCCTTTGACGTGGACGGTGGACCCGCAATCGGTCGAGGAGAAGATAACGGAGCGGACGGGGGCGATCATCGGTGTCCATTTATACGGCAATCCATGCAACGTTCCGGCTTTGGAGCGAATTGCCGCTAAGCATCGTTTAAAACTGATTTTCGATTCGGCGCACGCCTTTGGCAGTTCCCGTCGCGGTTTTCCGGTGGGAGGATTCGGGCATGCGGAGGTGTTTTCACTTTCTCCTACCAAGCTGCTGGTGGCGGGAGAGGGCGGTCTGGTGACGACATCCGACGCGCAACTTGCCCACCGCATTCGCGCGGCCCGGAACTATGGCGATCTGGGAGCTTATAATCCCGAGATTCTCGGTCTGAATGCCAGGATGAGCGAGTTCAATGCCGCGCTCGGCTTAGCCGGAATGGATCTGGTGGAAGCGAAGGTGAAACGCCACAACGAGATCGCTAAGCTCTACGATTCACTTCTGGCCGACGTGCCGGGGCTCAGCTTCCAAATGGTCAACTCACGGGACGTGAGTACCTTCAAAGACTATTCGGTCAGCGTGGATCCGGAAACATTCGGAATGAACCGGGATGAATTGGCGCAGGCTCTTTTAGCGGAAAACATCACGACGAAGAAGTACTTCAGCCCGCCACTGCATCGGCAGGACCTATACGTTCCCTATTTTCAAAAGCGCCCCTCCGATCTGCACAACACAAATCACATCGCGGATACCGTATTGAGCTTGCCTATCTACGAGTCGCTGCCGGACGACACAATTTACATCATCGCTTCGGCAATCCAACGTCTAGCAAAAGGCCGCGTGTAGTTCCAAGCGCCCAATTCGAGAAAAGGAGAACATTCCATGTTGAGACAACGAATTGCTACTCTGGCAAAAAAGCCAACCTATGTGCGCTCCATCAGCGATCTGCTGATTGTGCATCTATGTATGCTCACCGCTTTACCGATTGCGGCATTGTTGGAAGTCGTCGCGGACAGGCAGGTAGAGGCAAGATTCCTTCTACATGATTTTCCGCCCTATTACTTCGGCTTTTTTCTTCCGCTTTCGCTGATGTTTCCGGCCATGTTTCTACTATTTGGCATGTATAGTAAATCGGGACCGCAGAACGGGAAATGGAGGCCTTTGATTACTGCCTGCAGCGCCGGCACCGCGGTGTTCCTTTTTTTTATCGCAGACTGGTTGATGTTCCGCAACCCATTCTCGTCAAGAATTCTGGTGCTGATCTTTTGTGGACTCGTGATGCTGGCGCTTCCTTTAACACGTCTTGCCAAAGCCGTCATTGTGAGTCAGTTTCCTTATGATTACGAACGTGTGTTGGCAACTAGAGACGAAGAGCCGGCGCGGAAGAATTTGATTCTGGTTGTCGGTGGCGCCGGTTACATTGGCTCCCTTCTTGTCCGCTCTTTGCTGTCGAAGGGGTATCACGTCCGATTACTGGATAATCTTGTATACGGCGATGCCGCCATTCGAGACTTGATCGGCACCAGCCGGTTCGAACTGCTGGTGGGCGATTGCCGCAACATTCAGGCGGTTTCGCGCGCTATGACGGATGTAAACTCGGTTGTTCACCTAGCCGCCATCGTGGGCGACCCGGCCTGCGATCTCGACCACAAGACAACGCTGGAGATCAACTACGCCGCCACTCGTATGATGGCCGAAGTAGCCAAAGGCCATGGCATTCAGCGCTTCCTTTTCGCCTCCAGTTGCAGCGTGTACGGAGCGACGGAGATGTTTGTGGACGAGACCTCCGCCACGGTACCGGTCTCCCTTTACGGCCAAACGAAGATCGATTCCGAAAAAACGTTGCTGGCGGTAGGCTGTGACAGTTTCGCTCCCACGATCCTCCGCTTCGCCACCGTTTTCGGGCACTCCTATCGTCCACGCTTCGATTTGGTGGTGAACCTTCTCACCGCCAAGGCGAGACAGGAGCGAGTGATCACTATTTTTAATGGCGAGCAATGGCGTCCGTTCATTCACGTTCGCGACGTGGTTCGTGCTTTAGTTTCGGCTTTGGAGGCGCCTATGGACGTCGTCGGATGCCAAATCTTCAATGTCGGGGATTCGCGCTTGAACTGGACGCTTCACGATATCGCCGCGAAGGTACGATCCATCTTTCCCGAAACCGAAATAGTTCACGTCGATAATGCTGATCGGAGGAATTACCGCGTCTGCTTCGATAAGATTCACGATCAATTGGGCTTCGAGTGCCAAATGACGATCGAAGACGGAATCACCGAGATGAAGGAAGCATTCGACAACGGATTCGTTACCGATTATACGCACGTTAACTATCATAATCAGCGTTATCTCTCGAGTTCGGGAAGTCCTGCCAACACCCAGGAGCTCGACGCGGAGATTATGGCGGCCTTTGCCGGAAACACAGTCAAAATATTCGCCGCACACGCGTAATTTCTTCGGTGCCTCGAGGTTACCGCTCAACGTTGCAAAGGAGGAAAACACAGTTGCCCCCAGCCGTCGCGGACTCTCTTGGCGTGGCCGCCCGCTCTCCGCTTGGCAAAGAGGCAAGCGCGCCTTCTTTGCATGCCAATGTAACGTGGACCTTTACGGGTAACTTGGTCAGCGCAGCTTGCCAGTGGGCCATGGTGGTGGCTATTGCCAAGATGGGCAACACCGCGATGGTGGGGCAGTACGCACTGGCGCTGGCGATTGTCGCGCCACTCATCCTGTTTTCAAATTTGCAGCTTCGGTCCATTCAAGCCACCGACGTGGGGAGCGAGTTTGAATTCGGAGATTACTTAGGACTACGATTACTGACAACAGGAATGGCGGGCAGCGCCGTTTTGCTGCTTGTCATCGCAGGCGCTTACCAAGCCGCGACGGCGCTCACCATCGTCGGCTTAACGCTTTCGAAATCTTTGGAAGGGGTAAGCGACACGTTATACGGTTTTCTACAGAAGCAGGAGCGAATGGATCGCATCGCGCAATCGATCATGCTGCGAATGCCGCTATCGCTGGTGGTTCTCATCGCGGCCCTGCACTGGACCCACAGCGTCTTCGTCGGAACGCTTGGTTTTGCCGGCGTGCAAGCTCTTGTGTTGGCGAGCTACGATCTGCCGGTAAGTATGCGCCTTGCCCGGACGATGCGCGCCGCGGGAGTTGCCGCCATTCCGGTAAACTTCTCCCCTCATTGGCGGTGGCCCGCTCTCCGAACGTTGGCCTGGACCGCTCTTCCGCTAGGCGGCGCGATGCTTTTGATTTCTCTGCAGACGAACATACCGCGCTACTTCATTGAACACTTTGGCGGCGTCAGCGAGGTGGGCGTTTTTGCGGCGCTGGCTTACTTCCTGGCGGCAGGCAACATTGTGACCGAAGCAGTGGGGCAGTCGGTCACACCACGGCTGGCGCGGATGTACCAGCAGCAGGAGCAGCCCCGATTGCGCCGGCTGCTGTGGCAACTGTCGGCCCTTGGAGCGCTTGGCGGCGGCTTAGCCCTAATGGGCGGTTGGCTGGTGGGACCACAAATATTGTCGCTACTTTATCGGCCTGAATACGCCAAGCACATGGATGTCTTTTTGATCCTTTTGTTATCGGCCGCGCCGACGTATATCGCTTCTTTCTTCGGATACGCGATGACAGCGGCCCGTCTTTTTTGGCTGCAATTACCGCTTTCGCTCTTATCGACCGCAAGCGTGGCGCTTGCCTGTCTTTGGCTAGTTCCCACCAGAGGTTTAGTCGGAGCCGCGGAGGCAATCCTCGTGCTTAGTTTTGTGCGGCTCTTTGCCACATTCCTCGTACTTGCGAAAGTGAGTTGATTCGCGAACGTCCCCGTGAAAGAAAGCCTGGGTTTTATGTACACAGCATCCGAACGTCAGAAGGAGTCAAGAGGCTTGACTTCCAATGACGACTTGTCCCGCGGCGAACACACACAAAGTGAAGAGCCGATCAGAATCCTACATGTCGTGGGAGTGATGGATCGCGGCGGCGTCGAAACTTGGCTGATGCATGTTTTGCGCCACATCGATCGCAGCCGCTTTCGATTGGATTTCCTCACGCAAACGACCAAGCGCGGCCAGTTCGATGAAGAGATTCGAGACTTGGGATCGCAAATTTTGCCCTGTCTTCATCCCACTCGCCCTTGGGTTTACGCGTCGGGCATGCGCAAAGTGCTGGCGGCGAATCGTCCCTATGGAATTATTCACAGCCATGTTCATCACTACAGTGGATTTACCTTGCGGCTGGCGAGTCGGGCTGGAGTGCCGGTCAGGATTGCCCATAGCCACAACGACACGTCGGCAAATGATGCAGCGGCGAGCTTAGCCCGCAAAGCTTATCTTCGAGGAACAAAGCATTGGATTTCACGTTTCGCCACCTGTAAGCTGGCGGCCAGCCGGAAGGCAGGCTTGTCATTATTCGGGCCGCAAACTGACCGGAACGGCTGGCGCATCTTGCCTTATGGCGCTGAACTAGCTCCGTTTCAATTGCCGGTGAATCGAAAAGCTTTGAGAACGGAGTTAGGACTTCCGCACGATGCACTGGTGGTGGGACACGTCGGCAGATTTGTCGAACAGAAGAACCACCAGTTTCTGGTAAAAATCGCGGCAGAAGCAGTGGCTCGCCATCCCAAGATTCATTTCCTGCTCATCGGCGATGGGCCGCTGCGTCCGCAAGTGGAGCAACAGGTGAAGCAATGGGATCTCACAAAGCATTTCACTTTCCTAGGCGTCCGAGGAGACGTACCGCGGCTGATGCTGGGAGGAATGGATACGTTTTTGTTTCCTTCTCTTCATGAGGGCCTTGGTCTAGTACTGATCGAAGCGCAAGCGGCGGGCCTGCCTTGCATCTACTCCCATTGCGTGCCGGAAGAAGCCGATGTTATTCCGTCGTTGGTGCGGAGGATCTCACTGGAGCAGGGCGCGACGGCCTGGACCGCCGGCCTGCTGCGCGCTTTGGAGACAAAGGAATCGGCATTGCATCAGCAAACTGCTTTCCGAATGATTCAACAAAGCGCATTCAACATTGAGACTGCGCTACGCGGACTGCAGGAAGTGTACTTAGGAGTTCACAAGGTCGATGTCTCCGCATAAGTCCATTGCTCTGGTCGCCGTATTGCCCATTCTTGCTCTGGTTGGATTTTCCGGTTGCTTATCCTCTAAATCGGCCTCCATTGCCATCTACCCGACCGTACCGGGAACAGCGGCCAGCAGTACGTACGCGGTGACGGTGAACGGGCAGTGGGTGCCGGTGGAGCTGTACGGCACGGCGACCGGCAATGTCAGCTTTGCGCGTTTTGCCTTGGCGGGCGCGGCCCAGGTGACGGTGACGGTCAGCCAGCCGGTGACCAGCTACACGCTCAGCCCGAAGAACGATCAGATTGCCGCGACCGTGTCGGGCAACACCTTGTCGTTCACCCTGAACAGCCCGCGGCGGCTGGTGCTGCGCCAAGTCAACGGGCTGGCCGAGGAGTTGTTTCTGCTGGCCGACGCCCCCGAAGCCAATCCGCCACAACGGGGTGCGCCCGGCGTGGTCGATGCCTTGACGCAACCCGGCATCGATAACCAGAACCGAGCCGAATCGGCCAACGGCTTGACGGCCGCCCTGGCCCGCCTCAGCGCCTCCGGCGGCGGCACGCTGTATGTACCGGCGGGCGTGTACAATCTGCAGCACTCCGTGCGGCTGCCTTCCCGCACGACCTTGTATCTCGCCCCCGGCGCGGTCCTGCAAGTGGCGCCAGATTATCCCTGCTGCTTTCATGACCAGGGGGTCATCACCGTCGAAGACGCCTCCGACGCCAAGCTGAGCGGGCGCGGCATTCTCAACGGCAACGCCGTCCACCTTCCCGCCGCCAACCAGGACTTTCACATGATCTACACCGAAAACGTGTACAACCTGCAGATCGACGGCCTGCTGCTGCTCGACCAGGGCGTCACCGGCATCCGCCTGGTGGACGCTCACCGGAGCGCGGTACGCAATATCGAGATCATCGCCAATAATCCTACTACCGAATCCGACGGCATCGACTTTGACTCCGCCAACGACATCCTGGTCGACAACGCTTTCATCTACAGCTCGGACGACAATACCTCCCAAGGCGGCGGCACCGGCGTCCGCCGCACCGTCAAGGACATCTACAACATCACCGTTCAAAACTCGGTTCTCTACAATGCCCGTACCGGCGCGGTGTTCAAGATCGGCACTACCGTCCCGCAGAACAGCATTACGCGAGAAACATTCTCGAATATCGATATCATCAGCGCCATTCAGCTTGCGGCCATCTATCCCACCTATGGGGCAGAGATCGAAAATATTTCTTTCGTGAATATCAGAGCCGACGCCATCGTAGACCGTCCCTTTGAATTCCGCGCCGTTGTTCCCACCTGGGATTCCCACTGGAACGGCAGGATCGGTCATGTTCACGGGATCACTCTCACGAACGTTGTTGTCGATTCCACCGGGAAGAGGCATTCGGACTTTGCCGGTTTTTCGCCCAAGCAGGACATCAGCGAAATCATGTTCATTAACTTTCAGCAAAATGGCGCTCCTGTCTTGGACTTAGCGTCCGCACAAATCGATCTTCACCATTTC